>NZ_LRUF01000009.1 GCF_001550155.1 Pseudoalteromonas arabiensis | reverse complement strand
TAATGCCGATCAGTTAAGAATATTTTCATGATCGGTTGACCGATCTTTTAAAGGCTTCAAAATCCGATATCAGAAACTGATATCGGATTTTTTTATGTCTTTACTCACAAACCTCGATGAAACATTTAGTCATGCGGAAGACTTGAAGGCTGTCGATAAGCTTATGTCTTTTGTCGACCCTGAACTTCTTCAGCAAGCCTATACACTATCGGGCGTAGCAACTATCAGACGTCGCCGGTTACCTCTGGATTCGGTCGTATTTACTATCGTGGGTATGAGTCTTTTTCGTAATGACCCTGTCTGGGACATCGCAAATAAACTTGATATCTCATTACCAGGTAAAAATCGATTTGTTGCCCCCAGTGCGGTAGTTCAAGCTCGGCAACGACTAGGTGATGAAGCTGTCGGTCACGTCTTTAAGCTGATGGCACAACGGGCCTTTGGTGATTTTGCCTTTGAACAGTGGTGTGGTTTAAATGTGTTAGCAGTTGATGGCGTGATGTTTCGTGCTCAGGATACCGGTGAGAACCTTACTGCATTCGGTTGTGACCGTAATGCTAAAGGCGATAATCCGTATCCACAGGTACGCATGTGTAGTCTGATGGAAACCTCCAGCCACCTTCTACTGGCCAGTGAGTTTGACAGTCGGGATGTGGGGGAGATGTCTCTTGCGCAGCGGCTTATTCCTTCGGTTCCCAATAACTCTCTGACTCTTTTCGACAGAGGATATTATTCGCTGGGGTTATTGTACTTATGGATGACTAAAGGCGTTAATACGCACTGGATGCTCCCTGCCCGTAAAGATCTACAGTACACAGTAAAACACCGACTAAGCGAACATGATGCTGTTATCACTCTCAAGACTTCGCCTCAGGCTCGGAAAAAATTTGATGGTCTACCAGAAACCATCGACGCGAGGCTAACCAGTTACAAAGTAGACGGGAAAAGCTACCATGTGCTCAGTTCAATGGTCGATGTATTGCAGTTTCCCTACGAAGAAGTTGTTGATGTGTACGTTCAACGCTGGGAAATAGAGCTAGGGTTCAGGGAAATGAAACAGACGCTAAATCAGGCCAAGCTAACACTTCGTAGCAAGAAACCTGAGATGGTACGACAGGAGCTCTGGGGACTACTACTGGCCTACAACCTGATTCGGATGATTATGCTGGATGCCGTTAAAGATATGCCTGAGCTATCCCCATCGCGGCTTAGCTTCGGCCTCTGCATGAGACACATCATCGTGTTCTTCCTAACCACTTTACCGGAAACAGTAACCAAGTTGCCCGTTCACTATGAATACCTGATGGAATCGTTAAGGATGATGAAATTACCTGACAAACGGCCTGATAGGTATTACCCAAGAGTTGTGAGGAAAAGACCGACTAAATACCCCACAAAGAAAAAAGCCAGTCAGCTTAACTGACTGGCATTAGGCAAGTTGCCGGCTTTTTCAATTTAAAACGATTTACAGACCTAATTTCTTCTCTAGATAGTGAATGTTTGTTCCACCATTTTGGAAGTTTTCATCTGCTAAAATTTTCTTGTGCAGTGGTGTATTCGTCTTAATACCATCAATGACTAATTCATTTAACGCATTACGTGAACGCGCAATTGCTACATCACGGTTTTCGCCATAACAAATAAGCTTACCAATCATTGAATCGTAATGAGGAGGTACTGTGTAATCTGCATAAATATGGCTGTCCCAACGAATACCTAAACCGCCTGCAGGGTGGAATCGCGTGATTTTACCTGGTGATGGAATAAAGGTTTCTGGGTCTTCTGCATTAATACGGCACTCAATTGCATGACCGCGAATAACCACATCTTCTTGTGTGAATGACAATGGCTGGCCAGCTGCAATCTTTAGTTGTTCTTTGATTAAGTCAACACCAGTCACCATTTCTGTTACTGGGTGCTCAACCTGAATACGTGTGTTCATTTCAATGAAGTAGAACTCGCCGTTTTCATATAAGAACTCGAACGTACCTGCACCGCGATAACCAATTTCGATACATGCACGAGTACAGCGGTCGCCGATAAATTTACGCATTTCAGCAGTGATACCTGGCGCTGGCGCTTCTTCAACTACTTTTTGGTGACGACGCTGCATTGAACAATCACGCTCACCTAAATGAACCGCATTACCTTGACCATCGGCAAGTACTTGTACTTCGATATGACGTGGGTTTTCAAGGAATTTCTCCATGTAAACCATGCCATTACCAAAGAACTGTTTCGCTTCTTGCTGAGTAAGAGCAATTGAATCGATTAGTTCTTTTTCACTGCGAACAACACGCATACCACGACCACCGCCGCCGCCTGCTGCTTTAATGATTACAGGGTAACCAATACGCTTAGCTATTTGGATATTACGTTCGCTGTCAGCCGTTAATGGACCATCAGAGCCTGGTACACAAGGCACGCCTGCTTTACGCATTGCTTCAATTGCCGACACTTTGTCGCCCATTAAGCGAATAGTGTCACCTTTAGGACCGATGAAAACAAAGCCGCTTTGTTCAACCTGATCTGCGAAATCCGCATTTTCAGATAAGAAACCGTAACCTGGGTGAATCGCAACCGCATCTGTTACTTCTGCCGCAGCAATGATACGTGGAATATCTAGGTAACTTTCAGACGCAGCTGGTTTACCAATACAAATTGTTTCGTCTGCCAGTAACACGTGCTTAAGATCACGGTCTGCCGTTGAGTGCACAGCAACAGTTTTGATCCCAAGCTCTTTGCAGGCGCGCAATACGCGAAGTGCAATTTCACCTCGGTTTGCAATGACTACTTTATCTAACATAGAGTTGGCCTTTTGTTGCGCTATTATTCAATGATGAATAAAGGTTGATCGAATTCTACCGGCTCGCCATTTTCAACTAAGATAGCTTTTACTGTGCCTGCTTTATCAGATTCGATTTGGTTCATCATCTTCATTGCTTCAACGATACATAACGTATCGCCAACATTTACTTTTGAGCCTACTTCTACATAAGGTGCTGCTTCAGGAGAAGCTGCTGAGTAGAATGAACCAACCATAGGTGATTTAACTTGGTGGCCAGTCGGTGCAGCTGGAGCAGGCGCTTCTGCTGCTGGTGCCTCTGCTACTGGAGCTGGTGCCGCTGCTGGCGCAGGTGCTGCAAACTGTTGAGGTGCATAATGCATTGCAGGACCTGCACTCATATTATTACGGTTAATGCGTACTGACTCTTCACCTTCAGTGATTTCTAATTCAGCAATACCCGATTCTTCTACTAGTTCGATAAGTTTTTTAATCTTGCGAATATCCATTAAACGACCCGCCTGTTAGTTTATTTAAAAATTATTGTGTGTTTTGCAATCGGTTAACAGCAGCTTCCAACGCTACTTTATAACCCATTGCACCTAATCCAATTACAACGCCTTGTGCTACATCCGAAAAATACGAATGATGACGAAATGCCTCACGAGCATGTACATTACTTAAATGCACCTCGTAAAAGGGAACGTCTATACTCAATAATGCATCTCGCAATGCGACGCTGGTATGCGTATAGGCTGCAGGATTGATAATAATTGCATCAACCGCTTGCCAAGCTTGGTGAATACGCTCAATGAGCGCGGCTTCACTATTGCTTTGAAAATGCGCCAAATCAACATTGTGACCAACAGCGACCTTGCTAAGTTCAGCCATAATCTCGTCAAGAGACTGTGTGCCGTACTTTTCAGGCTCTCGCTTGCCAAGCATGTTTAAATTAGGCCCATTTATAACTAAAAGCTTTAATTTTGCAGCCATAATACGCGATATATCCTTTAAGTAACTAGTTTAACTATATTCACTCTAAACCCTTCCTTAACTTAAGGGCTCAAATGAAAAATAGCAACTATTTCTCACGTTAACCACCTATTATAGATATTTCGACGTAAATAGCAGCAAAATACTGGTCTAATCACTACCCAAATAAGTGAAGAGCAGGTATAGCAAGGCACACAACTTCGTTAGGAAAGTGCTTTGAGTCTAAACAAAACTAGTTACTCTCAAAAAAAACAATCCAAATATATTAGATTTGCAAATTAAAAGTGGTATAAAAAACGAAAACGCCACTCGAATGAGTGGCGTTTTAAAATTTCGCTGCAAAGTTACGCTTATTTTGCTGTTTTTCGTACTTTTGCTAAATGCTCAGCAAAATCTTTGGCATTTAAAAAACCTGTTACGCGTTGCTCAACTAACTCATTACCTTGTGTGTCGAAGAATAAAATACTTGGTAAACCAAATACGGTGTACTCTTCCATCAGCTCGATGGTTTTAGCGTCACTTTCAGTTAAATCAACTTGAATCAGTTCAAAATGTGCAAACTCGCTTTGTACAGCTGTATCTGGGAAAGTGTAATGTTCAAACTCTTTACACGCGACACACCAGTCGGCATATAAGTCGACCATCACTAAACGCCCTTCGCTACTTGCCTGAACAATCTCTTCTTTCAATTCAGTTAAATTAGCAACTTGTTTAAAGCCATGTGTTTGCGCTGATGCTCCGGCAACAGAAGCTTGGCTAGGCCAAAAATAATTTTTTGTTAAACTCGCACCAGTAACAACTAATAAAGTTGCAGCAAACCATAATGCAGTTTTTAACTTGCCCTGTGATTGCCCACTTTGCCAATGGTGTAAATACAACGCCGTTGCAAGTGCTAACAATCCTGCCATCAGCCAAATAATGTCAATATCGACAATACGCTCTAGCAGAATAAGCGGCACAACGAGCATGATAAAACCAAACAGGGTTTTTACTTGCTCCATCCAACCACCCGCTTTGGGTAATAGCTTACCGCCTGATGTACCTAACAATAACAAGGGTATGCCCATGCCTAAACTCAGCACATACAAGGTTAAACCACCCACTAGGTAGTCACCGCTTTGCGCTACATATAAAAGTGCTGCCGATAGCGGTGCTGTTGTACACGGTGAGGCTATCAAGCCAGATAAAACCCCCATCATAAAGACGCCAACATAATTACCGCCTTTTTGCTGGTTGCTTACCTGTGTGAGCTTATTCATCATGCCACTTGGCAGCTTAATTTCGTACCAACCAAACATCGACATTGCTAAAAGTACAAATAAAATACTAAAGCTAATAAGCACTGTCGGGTGTTGTAAATACCCTTGCACTTGGCCACCCAGTGACGCAACCACTAACCCTAATGCAGCGTATGTGACGGCCATGCCTTGCACATAAACAAACGACAACGAAAACGCCTTTTTGGTTGATAGGTTTTGCTGACCCGCGATCAAGCTAGACAAAATAGGGAACATCGGAAATACACAAGGTGTAAACGCAAGGCCAATCCCCACTAAAAAGAAAATAACGAGATTAGTAAGTAGTCCTTGTGATGCCAATTTATCAGTATAAGATTGCTCTTGAGCTGGCTTGGCGCTCTCATCAATAGTCGTTTGGTTTACAGTCGGTGACTCAGCATTTACACCTAATGCAGCTAAGGCGTTACTTGTTGACGCATTGTCTGAAACTTGTTCACCAGCAATCACAGATAGGGGAATAGTACGCACTTCTGGTGGATAACAAAGCCCCGCTTCAGCGCAGCCCTGAAAACGTACTTTTACAACCGCTCCCTCAGTAACATTACTGACTTTATTGATAATACTGAGAGAATTAAAAAATACCTCAGTCTTTCCAAAGAACTCATCTTCGATGATGACTCCCTCACCCAGATCAGGCGTTTCAATGTCAGCGCCTTTTGCGATAATTTCAATTTTCTTTTTATACAAATAGTAATCTGGCGCAATATCCCAACCAATAAATAACGTTTTGCCTTGCTGATCAAAGTCAAAAACAAATGCTTGATCAACGGGTAAAAAGGTTTGCTCAGCGGGTTGCTGTAATAAATTTCCGAGTAAGTTGCTATTACTTGCACTGGCTGGCATTAGCCATAGCGCACAGAGTAATAAAAAGAACGATCGCATTAACTGAGTACCTCATCCATCCAATTAAAATAGGCTAAATTGCCTGTAGCAACATCAACGACCTGAATTTCAGGTATCTCATAACTATGCAACTTCTTGATAGTTTGGATCACCTCATTCATTTTTTCTGACTTAGTTTTAATAAGTAACTTGCTTTCTGTTTCACTCGTTACCTCACCTTCCCACATGTAAATGGACTCAACAGTTGGCAAAATGTTCACACACGCAGCGAGTTTCTCTTTCACTAAATGTTGTGCTAACTGACGAGCCTCTGCTTCATTTGCGCAGGTCGTAAAAATAAGTCGAAAATGCGTTGTCATAAGGAACCTTTATTTGATTACTTGAGTCGCACCATAGTAGCCGATAGCGGATACAATGTGTAGCGGCGACAGTGATCCATGGTTCCACCTTGAAAAAAGACCTGTTCACCCTTATTTATATTTCATTGACTCGTAAGAGTGGCATTTTTAGAGAGTGTTATGTTTAGATTTTTGTTTTTATTATTTATTTTAGTGCCCATCGTGGAGATTGCTTTACTCATCCAAGTGAGTGAAGTGATCGGCGGCTTTGCCACCATAGCACTTGTGATTGTGACCGCCCTAGTTGGCGCGAAATTAGTGAAGCAACAAGGTATAGGCGCCATTCAAAACGTGCAATTACAGATGGCACAAGGACAAATGCCAGCAAAAGAGTTATTCACTGGATTATGTGTGATTATTGCCGGTGTTTTACTCGTTACACCTGGCATCATGACTGATGTTTTTGGCTTTTTATTGCTAACACCTGCTATTCGTAACAAGCTTGCTGCAAGCCTTGCGAGTCAAGCAACGGTGCGTATGAGTTCACAAGCAAATCACAGCTCTGCTCACTTTCAATATCACAGCAAAACCCCACAACATGAAGAGCCAACTCACCAACCAACAACGATTGATGGTGAGTATGAAAGAAAAGATTAAAATTTTTTAATTTTTATACTTGGATTTTTTTAAGCCACCCCCATTATTGAAGGCAATGAAATGCATCGGGTGGCTCAACCTCCCCTGCAAAACACACGATTTTTTCTGTACTGTTCAGAAACTGTTAGGAGAACTAAATAAATGAACATTCGCCCTTTACATGATCGCGTCATCGTTAAGCGTCTAGAAGAAGAAACTAAGTCTGCTGGCGGTATTGTATTAACTGGCTCTGCAGCTGAAAAATCAACGCGCGGAGAAGTAATCGCTGTTGGTAATGGCCGTATTTTAGACAACGGTGAAGTAAGAGCTCTAGAAGTAAAAGCTGGTGACACAGTGCTATTCGGCTCATACGTTGAAAAAACTGAAAAGATCGAAGGTCAAGAGTACCTGATCATGCGTGAAGACAACATTCTAGGCATTGTAGGCTAATCCTACTTTTCGTTTAGCAACCCGTTTATAGAATTTAAGAGGAATTTAATCATGGCAGCAAAAGAAGTACTTTTTGCAGGTGACGCACGTGGCAAAATGCTAACTGGCGTAAATATTTTAGCAAACGCAGTGAAAGTAACTTTAGGTCCTAAAGGCCGTAACGTTGTATTAGATAAATCATTCGGCGCGCCAGTCATCACCAAAGATGGTGTATCTGTCGCTAAAGAGATCGAGCTTGAAGACAAGTTCGAAAACATGGGCGCACAAATGGTTAAAGAAGTAGCGTCTAAAGCGAATGACGCAGCAGGTGACGGTACAACAACTGCAACAGTATTAGCGCAAGCTATCGTAAACGAAGGCTTAAAAGCGGTTGCAGCGGGTATGAACCCTATGGACCTTAAGCGCGGTATCGACAAAGCGGTCATTGCAGCAGTTGAAGAGCTTAAAGCGCTTTCTGTTCCATGTGCTGATACAAAAGCGATTGCACAAGTAGGTACTATTTCAGCTAACTCTGATAAAGAAATCGGTGACATCATTGCACAAGCAATGGAAAAAGTGGGCCGTGATTCAGGCGTTATCACTGTTGAAGAAGGTCAGTCGTTAGAAAACGAACTAGACGTAGTGGAAGGTATGCAGTTTGACCGTGGTTACCTATCTCCTTACTTCATCAACAACGCTGAAAAAGGTGCTGTAGAGCTAGACAACCCTTACATTCTACTTGTAGACAAAAAAGTATCTAACATTCGTGAGCTACTACCTACATTAGAAGCGGTTGCTAAAGCAAGTAAGCCATTACTTATCATTGCTGAAGACCTAGAAGGTGAAGCACTTGCAACACTTGTTGTAAATAACATGCGCGGTATCGTTAAAGTGTCTGCGGTTAAAGCACCAGGTTTTGGCGACCGTCGTAAAGCAATGCTACAAGACATCGCAGTATTAACCGGCGGTACTGTCATTTCTGAAGAAATCGGTTTAGAGCTTGAAAAAGCAACTATCGAAGACCTAGGTACAGCCAAGCGCGTTGTGATCACTAAAGATGACACAACGATCATCGACGGTGCAGGTGAAGAAGACGGCATCAATGGTCGTGTTGCACAAATCAAAGCACAAATCGAAGAAGCGACGTCTGACTACGATAAAGAGAAACTACAAGAGCGTATGGCTAAACTAGCTGGCGGTGTTGCAGTAATCAAAGTTGGCGCAGCGACTGAAATCGAAATGAAAGAGAAGAAAGACCGTGTTGAAGATGCACTACACGCAACTCGCGCAGCGGTTGAAGAAGGTGTAGTACCGGGTGGTGGTGTTGCATTAGTACGTGCAGCAAGCAAACTTGCTGAACTACTTGGTGACAATGAAGACCAAAGCCACGGTATTAAAGTTGCACTACGTGCGATGGAAGCACCACTTCGTCAAATCGTGACTAACGCAGGTGACGAAGCATCAGTTGTCGTTAACTCTGTAAAAGGTGGTGAAGGTAACTACGGTTACAATGCAGCATCTGGTGAGTACAACGACATGATTGAAATGGGTATCTTAGACCCAACTAAAGTAACGCGTTCTGCACTACAGTACGCAGCTTCAATCGCGGGTCTTATGATCACAACTGAAGCAATGGTTGCTGAGATCCCGAAAGATGAACCAGCTGCTCCAGACATGGGCGGTATGGGCGGCATGGGTGGTATGGGCGGCATGATGTGATAAACATCCCTTCCTAAGCGCTTTGCTTTAAAAACCCAGCTTCGGCTGGGTTTTTGCTTTTTATTTTAAAACAATCACTTGCTAGTATGATAAGCGATTTAAAATAAGCGCAGCTTAGTTATCACTCACCTACTAAAGTCTTAAATTTCTATTTTACATACTTGTACCTAAGTATATACTGGTCAAAGTACGTCACACATGCACTAAAAAAGCCTTCAGGATAATAATGGATTCAGCTGTATTACACGCCACCGAAATAATTAGAGATAGCAGTCAACTTAACATTCATACTTTTATAAAAAAGAGTACCGACCCGCTTCACTCTCATGTAGAAAAACAACTCGGTGCGGTATTGTTCGATAAAAATATGACGCAGCAATCGTATTTAAACATTTTAATCGCGATGCGTAATAGCTATTCAATAATGGAGCACTCTGTATCAGCTTATGGTGCCACTCAGCAACTGCTTATTGGCCGCAGTAAGCTTGGTTGGTTAGATCAAGATATTGCTTATTTACAGGCATCCCAAAAAGCCTCATCTGCTAATTTAAACAAGCACGTTGATCTAAATAATATCCATAACGTATCACAAGCATTCGGAATGATGTATGTAATGGAGGGTGCCACTATGGGTGGGGGTCACATATTTAAAGCGCTTAAAAAGCACAATTGGATAAATGAGCTTGAAGGGATCCGCTTTTTTTATAGTTATGGCGATCTCAGAGGTGAAAAGTGGGCTCAATATATACAAGCACTAAAACAGTATCATAACCATAATCCACATTCGGCTGATGATATTTTATTGGGAGCGAACACCGCATTTAGCGTAATCTCTCAATCACTTGGAGATATAAATTGAGCAACAAGTTTGAAGTCTCATTAGATAATTGCCATAAAGAACCCATTCATATTCCAGGCTCTATTCAACCGCATGGCTACTTGCTTGTTGTTGACCCTCAAACACTCAAAGTATACTATTTCAGCGAAAACATTTTAGCACTTTTAAATACACAAAAAGAGCGCTTATTAGGCTCGCATATCAGAGATATTTTTGAACCGAGTACATCCAACATCATCGAGAGGAATAAAGCTGAGCGAGACTTCCATACTATTAACCCCCTTACCATTGAAATAAAAGGCAAATCGGACGACACCTCGATTAAAGGGGCTATTTCTCGTAACGATGAATACCTACTAATTGAACTTGAGTTTAATAAAAAGAAAGAGCACTCAAGTTTCGACCCTATGAATTACTTGATGAAACAATCACTTCATTTGATTGCGGATTCAAAAGAGCTAAGCTCATCATACGACACGGCGGTAAAAGAGGTTCGCAACTTAACCGGCTTTGATCGCGTGATGCTCTATCAGTTTGATCATGAATATAATGGTCAGGTCGTGGCAGAAGCCAAAAAAGATGAGTTAAACTCATTTTTACACCAACACTTTCCTGAGTCAGATATTCCAAAACAGGCGCGTGCTTTATACTTACGTAACCCTATTCGGTTACTTGCCGATGTAGATGCTGAGGTATCACCTATTTACCCACAAGATAAGCCGGTAGATTTAAGCACGTGTATAATAAGAAGTGTATCCCCTATCCATTGCCAATACTTGCGCAACATGGGGGTTAAAGCATCAATGTCCATCAGTATTATTATTGCTGGTAAATTATGGGGACTGATTGCTTGCCACCATTATTCAAGTCATGTTGTTCCATTTGAAGCACGCCAAGTTGCGCAATATATGGGCTTGATGCTGTCTTATATTATCTCACTGAAAACACAATCAGTTGAAGCAATTCAAGAGGCCAATGCCACTTCAATCAGTGCAGAAATAGCTGAGCACATGTCTGAAGAGGTCTTTTTTATTGATGGTTTACGCAAACAGGCCCCTGCTCTGCTTAGCATGCTAAACGCAGATGGCGTTGCATGGCGACTAGAAAAAGACATTGAAAGTTTTGGTGATGTGCCCGCAAACGATGATATTAATGATTTGTTTGAATGGATAAAAGAACACCATCTAGAAGATGAGTTACTTTATCATAATCATCATTTATCTAATGAGCATGCTGACTTTAATAAGTTTGCTAATCTAGCCAGTGGCGTGCTTGCTATGCCCATCTCTACGAATGAAAACCTATTTATTATGTGGTTTCGTAAAGAGGTCATTGAAACAAAGAACTGGGGAGGGAAACCCGAAAAAATAATTGAGTTTCTTGATGACGGTAGTCATCGCCTGATGCCTCGTAGCTCGTTCCGCTTATGGCAAGAAAATGTTCGCAATAAGTGCACTCCTTGGAAAGCCAACGAAATCTCTTGCGCGTTAAAGTTTCGCAATCATTTGATTAATCATGTAATCGAAAAGTCAGAGCGACTTAAAAAGCTAAACAACGTGTTAGAAACTAAAGTGAATGAGCGAACCGTCGCTTTAAAAGCGGAAATACTCACCCGACAACAAGCCGAGCTTGACCTTGAAATCGCGCTTAGAACCGCTGAAGAGTCTAACAAAGAGTTGGAACGTTTTGCTTTTGTTGCGTCTCATGATTTACAAGAGCCGTTACGTAAAATCCAAATGTTCGGTGATCGCCTGCAAAACTCTAAAGAACAGATTGGAGAAAGAAACGCTTCGTATATCTCACGTATGATGGACTCTGCTGAAAGAATGCAAAAACTCATCAAAGGGGTACTGAGCTTTTCTAGGATCAATCGAAAAGGTGAAGATTTTCGTCGCTTCTCAGCACAAGATATTTTAGATGATATTCTTGATGACCTTGAGCTAATTATAGCTGACAAGTCAGCGGTGTTTCACATCGAAGAGGTTGGTGAGATTTATGGCGACAAACGACAAATCCAGCGTTTGTTTCAAAACTTAATTCTCAATGCACTTAAGTTTAGCCACCCAAATCAGCCACCCATTATAGAAATTAAGTTAGTTGAGCGAACAGATGAGCATATTGTTATCGCTGTTGTTGATAACGGAATTGGCTTCAATAGCGAGTTTAAAGACAGAATATTTAACCTTTTTGAACGGGTTCACTCTAAACATGCCTACGAAGGAACAGGCCTAGGCTTAGCAATTTGTAAGAAAATAGTTGAACGTCATTATGGTTCAATTACAGCACAAGCGAGTATCAATGAAGGCGCGCAATTTTACGTTACTTTGCCGCTAAAAGAAGTAGAGTTAACTCAACTTTAGTATTTTACCGCTACGTTTGTGGCGGTAAAACTCTACTAATATGCTCTTTTAGTTGTCTAATTTCATTTTCAATGGACTGAAAACGTTGATTCTGAATATAGGACTCCTGATCAGTTATAGAGCTTATCTTTGCCTTAACATGCCAGATCTCTAAAATATCATCTCCCTGAATAGAGTATGTTTTGTATTCAGGGTTATCACTCTTAAATAAGTAACTGATAGGGTTTGTGTCATGACGGAACAGGCGCTTAGCAATAATGCCATCCTTAGTGACAACAACGCAAACAGAACCGTTTTCTAACTGTGTAATGTCTTTAACTTGCTCAGTGATAACCGTTTCTCTCGGCCGAATAGTGGGTAACATGCTGTCGCCTTCTACTTCAAAGAGTCGATAGTTACCATTTTCAAATCCTGGAATTTTATAGACATCTGAGGTTTTGATGTAACCTTCATCATTGCATTGATCTATATAACCAGCATGAGCCTCTTCCTTTACAAGTGGAATGAATGAAGTCCCTAAGACTTTTTGATAGCTCTGAAAATGTGAATCATCATACCCCTCTATTCCCAAAATAAGCCAATTGCAGTCAACATTAAACACTTGGCTGATTTTAGTAATCGTACTGAGAGATAAGGTCGACTTGCCAGATTCTAATTGCGATAAAGCACCTTGAGTTATGCCTATTTTATCCGCAAACTCTTGTTGAGAAAGGTTCAATTTTTCGCGTAGAGCTGTCACTCTATTTGTACTAGTGTTATTTAATATCATCGTGTTATTAATAAACTTATGTTTGTATTATAGGTATAAGCAAGTTAATATAACACTTGCTTAGCTAAAGTATATACTACTCGAGTAACTAATTATTTAATTTGTTGTTTTTTATGAAAAAGTAGCTACATAACACAGATAAGCCACATTCTATAAATTCAGGGGTTGCCAATGTTTAACGACAAATTATTTACTAAAAAATTACGCTCTGTGAGCTATATTTTAGTTGCTGATGATGATCTTGATGATCAAGAGCTCATCCGTGATGCCCTTGTTGAAAACAATGTCGACGAAAATAAAATTCAATTTGTCGATGACGGCATGCAATTACTTGAGTCACTTGATAAAAATAAAATTTTACCAAGTCTAATTTTATTAGATTTAAACATGCCAAGAAAGGGCGGAAAAGAAGCATTAGTTGAGCTAAAAAAATCGGAGCGTTATCGTCATATTCCGATTATTATTTTTACAACCTCTGACTCAGAAATTGATATTAAGCAATGTTACAGCTTAGGTACGAATGCTTTTATGACCAAGCCATCCAGTTATTTTGATTTAGTTGAATCAATGAAAATGTTAACTCAATATTGGCTTGTTCAAGCTAGGATTGTGTTAGACTGAGCCGAAAGTTTTTTCGGCTTAGCAGTTAAAATCATCGTTACTCGCCAATTCCTTAATCAACTGCCTTACAACGCTAAATAAGTCACTGGGTAACATCCCACGCTCTCCTTCAGCCTTTGCTAAAATATCACCCGCTTTTGCGTGCAAGGTAACACCTAAAGTGGCCGCTTGCGTTGTATTAATCCCCTGTGCAAGCAGCCCAGCAATAATGCCGGTCAGAACATCACCACTGCCACCAACAGCAAGTGCAGGGTTACCATCTGTACACACCCATACTTGGTTTTTGTTAGCCATTAAGGTTCCTGCTCCTTTTAGAACACAGGTTGTTGTGTAGCTATGTGCAAGCTCACTTACCGCAGCAAAGCGATTTGCTTCAACATCACTTGCTTTACAGTTAAGCAAACGGGCGGCTTCACCAGGATGTGGGGTGATCACCGAATTGACAATTGGAAATGAAGAGGCGTGCTGAGCCAACAATGTAAGTGCATCTGCATCAATTACCAAAGGCTTGTTATGCGTAAAACAATACTGCATAACCGTTTCAAAGACCTCTTCTGACCAAGTATCCAAACCAAGTCCTGGGCCTATTGCAATACAACTTGCCCACTCAAGTGCAGCAGTTAAGTTTGCTGCACTCACCATCAGCTCTGGCCTGCCAATACTCACACTAAGCACAGATTCTGAATGCGTGAACACTTTGACCATACCCGCACCAGTACGCAGAGCTGCTTCTGCCGTTAAACGAATTGCTCCTGCAGTGCCCGTATTGCCACCGACACATAGTAATTTGCCATGACTTGTTTTATGACTGTTGTTATCTCTGGCAGGCAATGCATCAACTGTTTGATAGCTAATAAGCGCTGCCGTTGGCTCTGTAAGCTTTAAAAAGGCCTCACCAATACCTAAGTCGGTAAATTCACATACGCCAGCTTGTGCTCTTCCTTGCCCCGTAACAAGACCTTGCTTAATCCCAACAAAGGTAACAGTAACAAGTGCCTTAATCGCAACACCTAATATTGAGCCAGTATCAGCATGAATACCTGAGGGCAGGTCTATCGCAATTATTGGGGCACGGCTACTATTCGCTAATTGAATAAGTTGGCTAAACGGCGTGCGAACTTCGTTTTGAATACCCGTACCAAGTAAACCATCAACGATGACATCGGCTTGATCGAATGCGCTTAAACTCTTCGTAATTGTACCACCAGCATCAAACCACGCTTGTTGAGCAGTGAGTGCATCGCCTTTTAATGGCTTGTCAGGCAAAGCGGCGATCACTGTCACCTGCTTACCCGCTTGTTTTGCTAATCGGGCAACCACATAGCCATCACCGGCGTTATTACCCACACCGACTAATACCACGTACCTGCTAGCATTAGGAAAATAAGCACACGTATGGTCAAAAACGGCCTTTCCTGCGCGTTCCATCAATTCATAAAGTGTTACTGCGCTTGTTGTAGCAGCAAGCCCTTCATTTTTGCGGACTTGCTCTGCAAGAAATACAGAATGAGAGAGATTAACTGTCATAGTTGTCCTTAACAGAGGCTTTTTATCAGCATATAAGTCCTTAAAAGCGCAGTCAATTCAGTGCTCAATTTGAAGCATAAAAAAACGGCGTATAAGCTAGCTTATACGCCGTTTTTAATTCTTCCTGTCACTTACTCTGTATCAGGTAAATTACGACCGTAGAAGATTTCTTGCATCTCACGGGTTAATTTAGAGTAGATAACTTCTTCTTCTTCTTCAGAAAGATCGGCTGTAGAAACCCCGAATAGATAAGTATTCAAGTCAGTTTCTTTTAACATCATCTTGGTGTGGAACAAGTTCTCTTGATACACGTTTACGTCCATCATTTGGTACGCTTCTTTTGTATCTTCAGTCATGTAGTTCTGAATTGAGTTAATCGCGTGATCGATATAGTGCTTAACGCCATCTACGTCACGGGTAAAACCACGTACACGGTAGTCAATTGTTACAACATCAGACTCTAGGCTGTGGATTAAGAAGTTTAACGCTTTTAATGGCGAAATAATGCCACAGGTTGATACTTCGATATCGGCACGGAACGTACAAATACCGTCATCAGGGTGAGCTTCTGGGTATGTATGAACACATATGTGGCTCTTATCTAAGTGTGCTACAACCGTTTCAGGAAGAGGCCCTGGCGCTTCATCAACGTCATACGTTGTTTGTTGCTCAATTGGCTCTTCAGAAATCAAAATTGTTACACTGGCACCTTGCGGATCATAATCTTGGCGAGAAACATTCAAAATGTTTGCACCAATAATATCCACAACTTCACCTAAAATATCGGTAAGGCGATCAGCACTGTACTGTTCGTCGATATATTCAATATATTCTTTACGTTGTTGTTCCGTCTTTGCGTAACAAATATCGTAAATACTAAAGCTTAAGCTCTTAGTTAAGTTATTAAAGCCATGAAGCTTAATTTTATCGAAGGGTTTATTCATGCTAAACCAACCTTAAAACGAGTGAAACCTGCACCAGCAGAAATAAAAGTTCGCGGATTTTATACGAATTTTCTGCTCGGAAAAAGCGTTATTTTACCTGTTCTTGCACAACTTCATGGCTGTGAGTGATTTCTACTGTTTTATCAAGCATTAAGGCTACCGAACAATACTTTTCAGCAGACAGTTGAACAGCACGGGCAAGGTGTTTTTCAGAGACATTATCGCCAGTAACCACAAAGTGTAGATTAATCTTAGTAAACACGCGAGGGGCTGACTCAGCACGCTCAGCAGTTAACTTTACGTGTACATCACTAAACGACTGTTTGGCTTTTTTAAGGATGCTTACTACATCAACAGATGAGCAACAACCCGCTGACATTAGCACCATTTCCATTGGACTTGGTGCAGCACTGTCACTACCGGCATCAAAAACTACATTGTGGCCTGAATTTGAAAGGCCGATAAACGTATCACCTTCTACCCATTTTACATTCGCTTGCATATGTTTTATCTCTTACAATTATTTTTGTTTGATTGTAAGCAAGTCACACTGATATGCAATCGAAAAACGATATTAGGCTTTGAAAGGTTATGCGCTCTCTATTACGGCATTGTCGAACAAGTTTTTCACAAGGCCTGCAAACTCATCGATAAACGCATGCTGCTCAACAGTGACGGGTTGATTAGTTACACTACTGAGTACTTCTTGTAAGTCATACACAATACCGTCAACTTCACGAACTATTTGACTTCGCTGTTCGGTGTTTAGCTCTGTATGTTGTTCACAAAGAAGCATCACATTCTCAGCAATAACATCTTCAATTAACTCTAAAACGGTAGGAGCTCCTGGTTTTATTTGACCAGGCTTCTCAAATAGCGCTAAATTTTGAGTGAGATACATGACGAGATCATCGTATCCTTGCCTATCTAAAACCATACCACTGTACACCTAATAAAATTTATAACTCTATTGATTTAAGCAGAAAGCGCTTTTAATTGCTACCTTTGCTATAAAGCTAATACAAAAAAAGCAGCCTAGGCTGCTTTTTTCAATTATAAGTACCGATTAATCAATTTTTAGACCTGGGCTTAAGGTAGCCGGCATCGCTACTTTTTCTAGCTCAACCGAAGCAACTGGATAAGCACAGTAATCGGCCGCATAGTAGGCACTCGCTCTATGATTACCCGACGCGCCAATACCACCAAATGGTGCAGCACTTGATGCGCCCGTGATTGGTCGGTTCCAGTTCACAATACCAGCACGAATACGACGTAAGAAGTGGTCGTAATCTGCTGCGCTGTCGCTTAATAAGCCCGCAGATAAGCCAAAGCTTGTGTCATTCGCTTTATCAATAGCAGCATCAAAATCAGTGAAACGGAATACTTTAAGTAGTGGTCCAAAGTGTTCTTCATCTGGGAAGTTAGCTACATTTGTACACTCTAAGATACCCGGTGTTACAAAGCCGGTATTTTCTTTGTGCGTTAGCTCAACTAGCACCTCAGCGCCAAGCTCAACAAGTTGTTGTTGCGCAGCAGCCATACCGGCAGCAGCCGCTGCTGAAATCATCGAGCCCATGAAAGGTTGGTCTTCAGCGTCGTAGTCACCCACTTTAATCGCTTTAGTCGCCTTAATAAGACCTGCAAGGATTGCATCACCCTGCTCACCTGTTGGTAAAAACAGCTTACGCGCACACGTACAACGCTGACCTGTAGAGATAAACGCTGATTGAATAATATCGTGAATAGCTGCTTTTGTATCTGCAACATCAGTAACGATTAGCGGGTTGTTACCGCCCATCTCTAACGCTAAGATTTTACCAGGTTGACCTGCAAACTGTTCATGTAAAATGTGACCTGTGCGTGAAGAGCCCGTAAAGAATAAGCCATCGATACCTTTATGAGACGCAAGTGCTTTACCGGTTTCAACTTCACCTTGCACAAGGTTAATTACGCCCGCAGGAAGACCCGCCTTTTGCCATAACTTTAACGTTAACTCAGCAACTACTGGTGTTAGCTCAGAGGGTTTAAATACCACGGTATTACCCGCTAAAAGCGCTGGCACAATGTGGCCATTTGGCAAGTGACCTGGGAAATTATAAGGGCCGAATACTGCTACAACACCATGAGGCTTGTGGCGGATCATCGCACGGCCCTGTGGCATTGGGTTTTCAACATCACCTGTACGCTCTAAAAATGCTTTTTCAGAGATAGCAATTTTACCCACCATAGCGCCTGCTTCAGTGCGTGTTTCCCAAAGTGGTTTACCGGTTTCTTGTGCGATAGCAACCGCTAATTCTTCGCTGTGCTCTTTTAATGTTTCTGCGAATGTTTTTACAATCGCTAAACGCGCTGCAAATGATTTGTCAGCCCAGCTGTAGAATGCTTCACGCGCAGCACTAACTGCGCTGTCTACTTGTTCGGCAGTTGCTGTGTTTGCTTGCCAAATAACCTCGTTGTTTGCAGGGTTTACAGATTGAAATGCATGACCAAGGCCTGCTTGCCATTGACCATTAATAAATTGCGCTGCATGCGTCATGACTGTCTCTCCTAAATTCTAAAGTGCGGCAACTGATACACTGTCACCCACATTAAGGTGTAGTGCTTTTGCAAGTTCTGCTGATAATGTGATTGTATCTGCATCACATAGCAAATTAACTTGCGCTACAGTCGCTCTAAAATCGACAAGTTTATCGTTTGCTATCAGTGCGGTAGTTTCACCTTGGCATTCACCAATTTCCACGCTAAGTGTTTTAGCATTACGAATGGTAGCGATATTATCTACTTTTGCTTCCACTGTCGGACCGGCATCAAAAATATCCACATAACCATTAAAGGTAAACCCTTCACTTTTAAGCAGTTCAATGGCTGGACGTGTGTTGTCGTGCACTTGTCCAATAACTGCTTGTGCGTCTTTGCTAAGTAAGTTGACGTAAATTGGATATTTAGGCATTAACTCAGCAATAAAGACTTTCTGACCAATACCTGTTAAGTAATCGGCAGTCGGAAAATCCATTGAAAAAAAGTGCTCTTCTAACCATTGCCAGAATGGGCTTTCACCATTTTCGTCTGAAACACCGCGCATCTCTGCAATAACAGTTTCTGCAAAACGTTGCTTATGTTGATTAATAAACATAAAACGCGCTTTTGAAAGCAGCTTACCGTTATTATTTTTACGGTAACCATCTTTTAAAAACAAAGTACAAAGCTCTGTCGCACCCGTGTAGTCATTACATAACGTAAGAATATCAACCGCTTTGTAAACATTCAGTGTGCGCGATGAATGAATTGCCTTGCTTAAATGATAGTGATAAAACGCATCATCCAAGCCAACCGCTGCTTCGATACCTGAGGTACCAACCACTTCACCGGTTTCGCTATCTTCAAGAACAAACAAGTAACCTTCATCACCTGGTTGCGATGCAGCTTTAGCAAACGAGCTTACAGAGTGATCAATTTTCTTTTGTAACAACTCTTCATTATTAGGCAAAGACGTAAAGCCATGGCCTGATTCATCAGCAATTTTTACTAATGCTGAAAAGTCGTTTTGCTGGATTGGGCGAAGGATCATCATGAGTCCGCTTGCTCCCTTATAAATAACGGTAAATAAGAAATGTGGGCAAGCAAATACTTGCCCTGAAATGACAGTTGGATAATTAGCCGTTTACGACTTTAGCCACTGCTTTTTCGAAACGAGCCATACCTTCGCGGATATCAGCTTCTGGAATAACAAGTGACGGTGTGAAACGAACAACATCTGCACCAGCAACTAAAGACATAACGCCTTCTTCTGTGCCTGCAACTAGGAATTCTTTTGCACGACCTTTAAATTGCTCAGTAACAACAGCACCAATTAAAAGGCCTTCGCCACGAATTTCAGTGAATACATTGTACTTGTCGTTAATATTCGTTAGTAGCTCACGGAATAATGCTGACTTTTCTTTAACGCCATTAAGTACTTCTGGTGTGTTTACTGTATCAAACGCTGCTTCTGCTACTGCACACGCAAGTGGGTTACCGCCATAAGTAGAACCATGTGTACCTACTTTTAAGTGCTTAGCGATATCAGTTGTCGTGATCATCGCACCGATTGGGAAACCACCACCTAACGCTTTTGCAGTCGTTAAGATATCTGGTGTTACATTAAGACCTTGGTACGCGTATAGCTCACCCGTACGGCCAACACCTGTTTGTACTTCATCAAAGATAAGTAGTGCATTATGCTTAGTACATAACTCACGAACACCTTCAACAAACTCCGCTGTTGGCGAAATAATACCGCCTTCACCTTGCAGAGGCTCCATCATTACAGCGCACGTTTTGTCTGAGATAAGCGCTTCAAATGCTGCTAAATCGTTGTAATCACAGTGAACAATGTCACCTGGCTTTGGACCAAAACCATCAGAGTATGCGGCTTGACCGCCTACCGTTACTGTGAAGAAGGTACGGCCGTGGAAGCCTTTGTTGAATGAGATAATTTGTGACTTTTGCTCACCATAGTTATCAAGGGCAAAACGACGTGCTAATTTAAGCGCCGCTTCATTTGCTTCTGCACCCGAGTTAGCAAAATACACTTTTTCTGCAAACGTAGCGTCAGTCAGTTTTTTAGCAAGACGCAGTGCAGGCTCATTGGTCATTACATTTGATAGATGCCAAATTTTCTCGCCTTGCTCTTTTAATGCATTTACTAGAGCTGGGTGACAGTGGCCAAGACAGTTAACAGCAATACCACCTGCAAAGTCGATAAACTCACGACCTTCTTGGTCCCACACGCGAGAGCCTTCGCCTCGAACAGGAATAACACTTGATGGTGCGTAGTTTGGAACCATTACTTGATCAAATAATTCGCGATTGACTGTCATTTTATATCCTCATAATTGTAAGCACACACAGAGTAAGCTGGCACTAGCAAGTAAAAAACAAGCCCTTTTAATGAGCCGATTGAGCTTAGCGCAAAATCACCAAAATTACTCTTTGGTTCAATTTTCATTCATCCATTATTTCAGAAAATTATCCATCTGTCTCTTAGAAAACTTTCATGCAGCCCTTGAAAATAAAGGGCTTGAGATATTTTTTCATAGATAGTGAATAAGTATTTGAAAGTGATTTTATCAGTAAATTACAAGAATAAGGCGCGATACTAGGAGGGCAAGCTTATATAGATTAGCAAAACATTGTTGATGAATTGAGCTCAACTATGAATGAATAGTCGCAAAAAAAATGTTAATTTTTTTAATTGATTTTGATATTGAAATTCTCAAAATTGCATTTAGCCAGATGTTTGAGCTCTGTTTGAGTAAAACCAAAATACGTAAACCAAGACTGGATTTCGTCTTTTTCAACTAATTGATGTTCGTTCAAGCTCAAAAATTGTGCATAACATCGTGCTTTTAAAATAACACGAGTTAAAGGTAAGCTTTCATCGCTAATCGGATGTGACGAGATAAGTTGCTCCATGACCGCTTTGAAAGGCAGGTAACGAAAAGCCATTTGCTCAATTACCTTAGCAGTAATCGTCATTGATAACTTACTCAACAAAGAGCTTAAAAATAATGGGTCAGGTTTAAGTTCAAGCAAAGCGGTATGAAGATCCTTATTCTGCTCTTCACGTGCCATAGTTACTTTACGTTGCCACACACGTTCGAATGTACGCAAGTACAACCTTACCAAGGCAATCTTGCCTACATCCATTAACATGCCAAGGGTAAATGCGTGTTCTTCATTTACATCATTCAACTTTGCAATCTCTTGCGCTGCAATCGCACACGCCATCGAGTTGTCGCGTAAACGACGCTTTAACAATGGAAATGGTTCAGTGCTATGAGGCATCCAATGACGTACAGCAAACGTAGGAACAACAAACTTTAAATTATCCAGCCCAATATAACGTAGTGCTAATAACGGGTTATCGACCTTAACTGATGTATTTTTACTGCGTTGCTTACGATAAAAAGGCAAATTAACAAGCGCGACCAACTCTCGTCCTAACCATGATAAGTCTTGTACCAAAGGCTCAATTCGCCCTACAGAAGCCGACTTTACAGCGAGGATATCAATAATTGCTGGAACAGCATCCTGTATGCCAATTGTTTCATGGATAACAGAATCAATATCCTCAAGCTGCTTGTTCATTGCCGTTTCGATAACTTGATGTAATTGTTTACTCGCTTGTGCGCGGTATTTATGATGAGCCGTACTGGATTTTTGGCGCTTCTTATGGGCGGCAACTTCCACCTCTAGTAAAGTGCGTTGCTCGATTTTTTCACCATAGTCAATTTCAAGTGTATGAATATAACCAATTTGACGTTGTGCAAAACTATGGCCAAGCAATAAATCATGCGCGCGCTCGTCAAGCATCATTGCAATCCTTTGTTGGCGATCTTGTTCAGTTATTTGCACAGGCGTTTTTTCGTTCATAATTGTTAATTCAATAAACTTAAGATTAGAAGCGAGTTAAAAAGTTAGCAAGTAGTTCAAGCCCCTGCTCTGTCAAAATTGCCTCGGGGTGAAACTGAACCCCTTCAAGCGCTAAGTTACGATGCATTAATCCCATAATCTCGTCTAAATCATGGTTTACTTCAGTCCATGCGGTAACCGTCAATTCATTTGGTAATGTTTGCTTATCAACAACCAAAGAGTGGTAACGACACACACGAAGCGGGTTTTCAAGCCCAGTAAAAACACCTTGGTTGGTATGCTGAATAACGGATGTTTTACCATGCATCACCTGCTTGGCCCGAATAATCTTTGCTCCTAGAGCTTGTGCAATAGATTGATGACCAAGACAAATTCCCAAAATTGGCAACTGGCCTCTTAATTGTTCAACAACCTCAAGTGAAATACCAGCTTCGTTGGGAGAGCAAGGTCCTGGTGAAAGCACAATGTGCTCAGGCTTGAGCTGCTTGATTTCAGCAATACTGATTTCATCATTTCGTTTTACCAATACATCTTGATCTAAGCGCTGAAAATACTGCACTAAGTTATAGGTAAACGAATCATAATTATCAATCATTAACAGCATTGCGTGTAACCCAGAAATACGGACTCAAAATAATGAGCGCGTATATTACCTCAAGCACTAAAGAATGTCGGCATAAATGCCCTATTCTGAAGCGAATAAATGTGCTGCAAGTGCCGTTTTTTCATCTTCATCAAGCTTTTGTGAGCATTTATTATTAAAATCATAGCGCACCAACACTGTTTTACCGACTGCGCAACATGTGCCTTGCTGCCAAGCTTCTTGCCTCACCACAAATGAACTTGAACCGATATGCTCCACGCTTGTTTTTATTTCAACCTCATGGCCGTAAAAAAGCTCACCAACAAAACTGACTTCAACCTTAGCAATAATCAATTTCCAGTCGTGAGGGTTTAAATCAGGTGTAAAAAATTTAAAAATAGGGACACGCGCTGCTTCAAACCATACGGGGAGTACGGTATTGTTGATGTGCCCTAGAACATCCGTTTCGCTAAAACGAGGCGAGATTTTTTCTGTAAACATAGTAACCCTATAAAAAATATAAATAAAAGGTAGCTCATGACGGACTTTATTCGTGTATACGAAAACGCCCTTAGTAAAGAATTTTGCGACAACTTTATCACGCTATTTGAACAAAGCGCGCATTTAAAGCAGGGCATGACCTCTGGCGGTATCGATTTAGCAAAGAAAGATAGTCATGACTTATATCTGAGTAATCACCCAGAATATGCTGAACAATTAAAACACATTCAGCAAGTCACTGCTGGTTACGTCTTTAAATACATTGAAGAGCACATTTTCATGATGATTGGTGCCTTTGGGTTGAAAGTGTATCATCCGAAAACAGGAAAACCAGTTGATTTAACACACGATAACTATGAAGAAGTTGGTAAACCTCAACTGCCACTATTAGTCCAGCAAATTTTTAGAATGGGTCCTATTCAGGCACAAAAGTACGACATTAATAAAGGTGGCTACCCGTATTGGCATAGTGAGGTATACCCACAAATTGGCCATAACGAAGCCTTGCATCGTGTGCTGTTATTTATGTTTTACTTAAATGATGTCGAAGAAGGTGGAGAAACAGAGTTTTACTATCAACAACGTAAAATATCGCCAAAACAAGGCTCTATGGTAATAGCACCAGGTTACTTTACGCATACTCACCGTGGCAACAAGCCTATTTCAAACGATAAGTATATTCTAACGTCGTGGATTTTATTTAACCGCGCAGAACAAATTTATGGACAGCCGCAATCGTAAACTTGTTATATTAGCTATCAGAAACGACATTCTGATAGCTAACTAGTTACATGTTTACATTTTTAATAACTGATCAAATAAATCGAAAACCTGATCGAGTTCTTCAATAGTGTTGTAATGCATACAACCAATACGTACTACACCGCCGGTATCTAATACACCTAGCTGCTTACATAAACCTTGTGCATAGAAATTACCATCCCACACACAGATATGCTGTTTGCCTAAAAATTCAGACACGATACGCGGCTCGATACCTTCAAACGTTAAAGCAAAGGTCGGTGTACGCTCTTCTAAACGCGCCAAATCATTAATACCAAATAACTTAATACGTGGGTAATCTGCTAAGCGAGTTAAGAAATGCTTACTGAGTGACATTTCGTGTTGTTTAGTGATAGCAAAAGCGGCCGCGAGTTTTTCTCGGCGTGCATGACTGTCATCAAGCTCACTAATTGCAGCAATGTAGTCAACCGCAGCAATAAGGCCAGCCAGGGCTTCGAAGCTTTGTGTACCGGTTTCCCAGCGACCTGGCGCAATATCTTTTGCAGGTTCAACTTTGTATGGTGTGAAACCTTCAAGGTGCTCACGTTTGCCATATACAATACCAAGGTGAGGACCAAAGAACTTGTATGCAGAGCAGGCTAAGAAGTCGCAATCAAGTGCTTGTACGTCTACCAGCTCATGAGGTGCATAGTGAACGGCATCAACATAAACGAGCGCACCAACAGCATGTGCAAGCTCAACGATGCGTTTAATGTCATTAATTGAACCTGTGGTGTTTGATGCATACGTCACTGCTACAAGCTTTGTTTTGCTTGATAAAAGGCTTTCAAAGTGGGCCATGTCTAAGCTGCAATCAGCTTCGTTGATAAGCGCCGTTTTTACTGTCGCACCTTTATCTTCAGCAGCTTGCTGCCACGATGAAACGTTTGAGAAGTGATCAGCATTGGTGACAATAATTTCATCATTTTCAGTCCAATCACGCGAAATTGCACGGCTAAAGCTAAACGTTAAGCTTGTCATGTTTGCACCAAATACGATTTGCTCTTTAGATGGCGCATTTAGTAAATCGGCTGCAGCTTGACGAGCGTTTGCCATTAACTCAACCGTTTTATCACTTGAGAAAAATGCACCGCCTAAGTTTGAGTTGTAGTAACCCAAATAAGCAGTCATGGCACTTAAAACTGACTGTGGCACTTGAGAGCCACCTGGGCCATCAAGGAAAATCGGCGACTGACCCGCAACTTGTTGCATAAGTGCAGGAAATTGGCGACGTAATTGCGTTAAGTTCATGTTTTATCCTTACGCAGTTAGTACGAAGCAATCAAGGTAACCTTCTTTGCTTGCGTCTAATTTATTCATTGGCGTTGCGTTGTGCCATACTTCACGGTCATTAATAAGCGCGAACATGCCGTCTTTAATTTCCATTTTGAAACATGGCTCTGCTTGCTGGTGTTCATACACAAGTAGCTCACCACCTTCTAGGTTTTCGTGTGATACACCACATACACACACGTGATCAAAACCATCTTGGTGAACACCTTCAGGGGCAGCAGGTGTGTCGCTGTCGATCGCAAGCATTCTAAATTGATGGATTTCAATATCGCGGTCATCGCTAATACCGGTCATATCGCGGAACTGATTAACGATTTGCTTCATGCCATCAGTGGCTAATAAGCTATCTTCTAGATTTTCATAGGTACGCTCAACATTACCTTGAAAGGTATTGATAGAGTCGTCTTGTACGAATGCTTTTGTTGGTTGTAGTTTTAGTTCGCCATCAACAACTTTAATTACTGAATAACGACGCTTACGAAATTCACCATCTGCGTATGGATTAGCAGGAAGGTTAGCAAAAGAAGGCTTAACTGCGTCAATATGTGCTTGGCTTACAAAGCGAAGTTGTAAGAGGTTCTGGTTGTTTAATGTAGTCATAAAGATCTCGCCTTAAATGTTGAGAATATTGGCGAGGATTTTAATGCAATTGAAGGGAAAATATTGCGTTATTATGTAAACTCTATGCAGTTATTGATCAATTTTAAGATCGATAAAGTCAAAATAATGAAAATTTAATCTAAAATATAAAAAGCCCGCAAAAATGCGGGCTTTAAAGTAAAAATACACTATTTACTTATTAAACAGCTTGCTGAATGATTACTTCATCTGCCTTTTTCGTATACTGAGGCATACGGTGGAAGTTTAAGTAACGGTAAGTATCAGCTGCCGTTGCATTGATCTTAGCTGCGTACTCTTGGTACTCAGCAGGTGTAGGAAGTTTACCTAAGATTGCCGCTACTGCTGCAAGCTCTGCTGATGCTAAGAATACGTTTGCGCCAGTACCTAGACGGTTAGGGAAGTTACGCGTAGAGGTAGACACAACCGTTGCTTTATCAGCAACACGTGCTTGGTTACCCATACAGAGTGAACATCCTGGCGTTTCGATACGTGCACCTACACGGCCAAAGATACCGTAGTAACCTTCGTCAGTAAGCTGGTCTTTATCCATCTTCGTTGGTGGTGCAACCCAAAGTTGAGTTGGGATTCGACCACTGAAACCATCGAGTAGTTTACCTGCAGCACGGAAGTGACCGATGTTAGTCATACAAGAACCGATAAATACTTCATCGATTTTCTCGCCAGTAACGTCTGAAAGAAGGCGTGCATCATCAGGATCATTTGGAGCACAAAGAATAGGCTCTTTAATGTCTGCAAGGTCGATTTCAAGTACATGTTTGTACTCTGCATCTGCATCCGCTTCCATAAGTTCAGGGTTAGCTAACCACTCTTGCATTGCTGTGATACGACGCTCAATAGTACGAACATCACCGTAACCTTCAGAGATCATCCACTTAAGCATTACGATGTTTGACTCTAGGTATTCAGCAATAGACTCTTTAGAAAGCTTAACTGTACAACCTGCCGCTGAACGCTCAGCTGACGCATCAGAAAGTTCGAAAGCTTGCTCAACAGTTAGGTGCTCAACACCTTCAATTTCTAGTACACGACCAGAGAATTCGTTGATTTTACCTTTCTTCTCAACTGTTAGAAGACCTTCTTTGATACCGTAGTAAGGGATAGCATGAACGAGGTCACGTAATGTGATACCTGGCTGCATTTCGCCTTTGAAACGTACTAAGATTGACTCAGGCATATCAAGAGGCATTACACCTGTTGCCGCTGCAAATGCGACTGCACCAGAACCCGCTGGGAATGAAATACCAAGAGGGAAACGAGTATGCGAGTCACCACCCGTACCTACTGTATCTGGTAATAACATACGGTTTAACCATGAGTGGATTACACCGTCACCTGGACGTAGTGATACACCGCCACGGTTCATGATGAAATCAGGAAGTGTGTGGTGAGTGTTTACGTCGATTGGTTTAGGATAAGCTGATGTATGACAGAAAGACTGCATTGTTAAATCTGCAGAGAAACCTAAACAAGCAAGGTCTTTAAGTTCATCACGGGTCATAGGACCTGTTGTATCTTGCGAACCAACAGTGGTCATTTTCGGCTCACAGTATTGACCAGGACGTACGCCAGGCATGTTACATGCTTTACCAACCATCTTCTGAGCTAATGTGAAGCCTTTACCAGAATCAGTTACAAGAGCAGGTTTGCGGAAGATATCTTCAGCTTCCATACCTAGTGATGCACGCGCTTTATCCGTTAAACCACGACCGATGATTAGTGGAATACGACCACCAGCACGCACTTCATCAAGAATTACGTCTGATTTTAAAGAGAAAGTAGAGATTACTTCATCAGTACCGTGACGCTTAACAACACCTTCGTATGGGAAGATATCGATTTGGTCACCCATGTTTAGCTCATCAACAGGTAGCTCAATTGGTAACGCACCAGAGTCTTCCATTGTGTTGAAGAAGATAGGGGCGATTTTACCGCCTAAACATACACCACCAACGCGTTTGTTAGGTACGTGAGGAATATCATCACCCATGAACCAAAGTACAGAGTTAGTTGCAGATTTACGAGAGGAACCCGTACCAACTACATCACCAACATATGCAAGAGGTAAACCTTTCGTTTTAAGCTCTTCTAGCTGTGAGATTGGCCCCACTTCACCTGGTTTGTCAGGATTGATGCCATCACGTTCATTCTTCAGCATTGCTAAAGCATGTAGTGGAATATCTGGACGTGACCATGCATCAGGTGCTGGAGAAAGGTCATCCGTATTTGTTTCGCCAGTTACTTTGAATACCGTAACTGAGATTTTTTCAGCAACTGCAGGCTTGTTTACAAACCACTCTGCATTTGCCCAAGACTCGATTACTTGCTTAGCAAACTCGTTACCTGCTTTCGCTTTTTCTTCTACATCGTAGAAAGCATCGAACATTAATAATGTGTTAGATAAACCTTTAACAACAATTGGTGCTAACGCTGCGTCATCCAAAAGATCAATCATAGGTGCTATGTTGTAACCACCTAACATAGTACCAAGTAGCTCAGCAGCTTTTTCTTTTGATACCAGTGGAGAGCTCGCTTCACCTTTTGCAACTGCAGCTAAGAAACCTGCTTTGATGTAAGCAGCATCATCAACACCTGGTGGTACGCGGTTAACAAGAAGATCAACAATAAACTCTTCTTCGCCTGCTGGTGGATTTTTAATTAGTTCAATAAGATCAGCCGTTTGCTGAGCATCTAATGGCGCTGGTACGATACCTAACGCGGCACGTTCTTCTACGTGTTTACGATATTCTTGTAGCACAATATTGCCCTCTTGGTGACGTGAAAGTACTCGGTAGTATTAAACTAAATACCAAATATATAACCCAGTACTTATAGTATTCTGACGATTGATTATAAAGCTTTTAAGTATAGATGAAAATCCATGCTGCGGTTAGGCACTTTATATTCACTATAAATAGCATGAATAGTAGTTAAAAAAAAAGCTATTCAGATGAATATTTATTAAGTAAGAATCATTCTTATTTTGGGCATAAAAAAACCCAGCCACTTGGCTGGGTTTATCAAAACTTACAACTCACTATTAACGCATAACTTTTACACGTTGAGTTGATGTTAATTGTGCTTCAACACGACGGTTTTCAGCGTGAGCTTCTAAAGTGTTTGCTTCATTCTTCAAACGCTCTTCACCATAGCCTACAGTTGAAATACGATCTTCAGAGATGCCGTCTTTGATTAATTCATCAGCAACATCATCCGCACGCTTCTTAGATAGAGTCATATTGTACTCAGCATCACCTACTGCTGAAGCATGGCCTTCTAAAACAACCGTTGCGTCTGTGTTTTCTTTCATGAAGGTAGCAACTTCAGCAATGTCATCAAAGTAGCGTTGTGGAACGGCTGCTGAGTCATGAGCAAAGCTAACTAGTAGGCTAATTGTTACTGGCTTCTCTTCATATAAAGTACAACCCGTTGCATCTACAGCATCTGTCATAGGCGTGTTTGCACATTGGTCATCAGCATCAAGTACACCATCATTATCAGAATCTGAATCTGTTGGCTCTTGAACAACAACTGGAGCTGGCTCAACAGGCGCCGCTGGCTCGCTTGATTGACCGAATAAGTAGCTTACACCAAACTTAGCGTTTAAGTCTGACTCACTGAACTCTAAACCTCGGTAGTAAGATGTTTCAAAGTTAACTGATAGACCTTCAGTTACAAAGTGCTGGTAACCTAAACCAATGTTTGCAAATGTACTTTTCTCGTACACATCAATTTCTTTCAGACCTAATACACCGTAGAATGGACCACCAGAAAAATGGTGCAGCATGTCAATGCCGTATCTATCCATGTCCATGTCGTACTTATCACCCGTGATTAGGTGTTCAGTATCAATATTTCCATCAGCGTACTCTAAACGAGCACTCCAGTAATCTGAGAATCGGTAACCAATCTCAGCACCGAAGCCCGTTGCATAACCAGTTCTCACGTTAGGTGAGTAATCTGTTGCAATCCAAGATGCATCGTAGTAGTCACCGAATACACCGATATAAAAACCTTCTTTTTCTGCAGCAAATGTTGATGCACTAGTTGCAGCTAATGCGATCGCCATTGTAAGTGATTTTAATTTCATTGTTTCCTTCCCATTTTCACAATTAAAATTTTCAGCTAAGTCATCCCAGCCCATTTTATAAGCAGAATACTCTTCGTTTTGTTAACCTATACTTAATAGGTAGCAGGTTATATTACCAACTCAAATCATAGTTTGATTTAGGTCATTAGAAACTATAGGTGATAATATAAAACTTACCTAATACTATAGTTAAATCGTCATTCAAATTAACAATACGTTATTATTGTTAATGAACAACCACTATAAATTAACTAAAAAATAGACTTAATAACTAGGTACATAAATTTATATAAAAAGTGTTCAGTCATATTTCTTAGCATAGTGTTAAATATTACACTTAGGCACAGTCGCTAACAATCAGCCTTTTCTGGAATTTTTTAAGTTCCACAAAAAGTTTGATAATTCGCATCACCTTCCTTAGGAGGCGCGTACCAATGTGTATTTTCAGCTTTATAATTATAAGGATTTGATATCACTTTCAAAAATGCTTCCAGTGAAGCGCTTTTTCCAGAGTTCTCATATTCACCTATAATCATTTCGATATTATGGTTGCGTGGAATGACTGCAGGATTAACAGCACGCATCGTTTTATAACTTTGAGTAGATGTTCTTAAAAACCATTTTTTATACCATTCTTTTATATTGGCAGGTATGGTTACCGGAGACTGTAATGACTCAGTCAAAAGATTAAATGTGTTGGTATAATCCAATTTATGTTGCTTCATTAACGTCAACAATTCAGAAACAAGTATATGATCATCTTCTTCCATGCTTTCTAAGCCCAGCTTTTGTTGCCACATCAAATTAAAGGCATCATTGAACCGAGTTGAAAAACTATTTATAACCGCCGAAATGTCTGTAAGCGCCTGTTTCTCATCTTTAAATAAGAGCAATAGACTTTCAGCTAGGCGTGCACAATTCCAATTGGCAATCGTCGGCTGATTGCCAAATGCATAACGCCCTTGGTGATCAATTGAGCTAAACACAGTATCAAAATCAAAGTTGTTCATCATAGCGCAAGGACCATAATCAATGGTTTCACCACTTATCAAGGTGTTATCAGTATTCATAACACCGTGTATAAAACCGACACGCATCCAACTTACTATCAACTCAATTTGTTTGTCTTGTACAGCTGTTAAAAAGTCGATATAGCGCTGTTCTCCAGTGCTATTAATTTCAGGAAAATGACAACTGATAGCGTAATCGACAAGCTTTTCTAACCCTTCTATATCACCCTGTGTTGCTAAGTATTGAAATGAACCTACACGTATATGGCTTTTAGCTAAGCGAGTGACGACTGCACCAGGTCGAGGAGGATTGCGATATACCGTTTCACCAGTAGTCACCACAGCTAAACAGCGTGTAGTCGCGATACCTAGCGCATGAAGCGCCTCACTCATAATGTACTCACGTACTGCAGGGCCAATGGCACAGCGACCATCACCACCGCGCGAGAATACAGTTGCTCCCGCCCCTTTTAATTGCATATCCCACAATGTGCCTCCTTGATCCTCAATCGCACCAAGCAAATGCGCTCTGCCATCACCAAGACGCGGTGAAAAATGACCAAACTGATGACCTGAGTAACCAAGTGCAACCGGAGCAACGGCGCTATCTATCGTTGAACCAGATAGCAATTTAGCTAAAAGTTCGCTGTCATGTTTAATTAAAAAGTTATCAGCCAGCCTATCATTGAATAGCAGTAATTGCGGCTCAGCAACGGCGCTCGGCATATCTTTAATGGCAAGCAGTTCACTAATATCTGTGTATCGAGTTTGCAGTTTCATAGCTGTCCTTAACGTGTGGCTACACCTACGCGGTTATCACCAACCCCATAGGCCACAAGCTGACTAAGTGCTTGCAGGCTATAGCCACTTTGCTGTTGTAGTTCATTGAAAAAATCTTGCGCTGCTTGTAACGATTTTTTAGTTTGTAAGCCCCCGTCTATCAACTCGTGAGCACGCAAGTAGGTTTCTACATCGCGAGAAAGTAAAAAGGTATCTTTACCAAGCGCTCGCAAAGCGTAAGGGCCAGTATTCCCTCCTAAACGCGCACCATGTTTTTTAAGATAGGCCCACAAGCCAATAATATTGTCAGTTGGCCAATCCGCAATAAACTGGCTGAAGCTGCCATGTTGCTCAGCAACTTCGTGGATCATGTATGCGTTTTCTGGGATCGTTTGTACTTTTTTAAAATTACGAACTATGCGCTCGTCACTGGCTTTTTGCTCAAGCATATCCGGTGGCATCATCAACAATTTTTCTACGCTGAAATCCCAAAACACGTCGCGAAAACCTGCCCACTTGTTATTGATAACAGACCAATAAAAGCCACTTTGAAAAACTTTACGTGTGAACTCTTCTAACCATAAATCGTCATGCATTTTGGCAATATCAGTATCATCGAGCGGGTTTGATAACAGTGTCTGCAGCATGTCTTCGCTGCCCTTTCGAGATACGGCTCGTTGATAAATATCGTTAAATTTTTCCATCATTTTTCCAATTTATTTGGTTAACGCTAAGTGTACGTAAAAACACGCTTATACGTAACCATGTTGCAAAATCGGTCACTAAAAACAAACCCTTCGCCTTGACACCTAGATGGCTAAAATGCTTTAATCGCCGAATATACCCTATTTAACTATGTTGGCTTTAACCTTTAAAGCGAGCATAAAGGGCTGGAAGAGGTGCGTTATTCAGGTAGCGTATGGGAAGAGCACAGACTCTGTTGATCATACGTGAGGGGAATTAACGCCGAGAAGTAACACCGTTTGTGAGGTGCTTATTTCGGGCGACTGGGCTGAATCCCAGCGACTGTCACCAACAATAGCAAAGTGCTATTGATTAGTTTGGTGGAGAGCTTCTGGTCTTAGTATAATAAGGCCGTCGCGTCTTTATTATTTTAAGCCCATTCGCTCTTCGAATTATACCTTGTTCGAATGACGACATGCGGCTCCATTCAAATGTTCCCGCATAAACTCTTCGAATACCTTATAAGTTCGTGAGAGATGATCAACAATTTTGATTTAAACGACTATCCATTATGGACAGCGCTTGTCACGCCATTTTCTGAATCTGGCGAGGTCGATTACACGGCCCTTGAACAACTGGTGGCTGAGCAGCAAGATGCAAATAACGGCATTTTATTACTTGGCAGTACCGGTGAAGGACTGGCGCTTTCACTTAAAGAGCAGCAAGCCATTGTTGAGCATGTTTGCCAATTAGCACCGAGTGTCCCCCTCATGGTTGCTGTAGGCGGCATGAACCTTAAGCAACAAATTGCTTGGGTTGAATACTGCAATCAACTCCCTATTCATGGCTATCTATTGGGCTCACCTCTGTATGCAAAACCTGGGGTTGTTGGCCAAACACATTGGTTTGAAAGCCTACTTAACGCAAGTCATCACCCTTGTATGTTGTATAACGTACCTGGAAGAAGCGCAGTTGAGATTGCACCGCAGGTGATCAAAAACCTTGCTGAGCACAAAAACCTGTGGGCTTTAAAAGAAGCCAGTGGCGACATTAGTAAATTTGAAGGTTTTAGAACGGCATCGCCAACACTGGCCATTTTCAGTGGCGATGATGCACTTATGCCGTATTTTGCTCAAGCTGGTGCAAAAGGTTTAGTGTCGGTTGCCGCGAATGCTTGGCCGAGTCAAACCCATGAGTTTGTTAAACGCAGTTTAAGTGGTCAATACCCAAATCTATTCACCGATTGGTCGCAAGCAATCCAAAGTTTATTCGCTGTGGCAAACCCAATCCCCGTAAAAGTACTGATGCACCTGCAAGGTAAAATAAATACCCCGCATTTACGTCCGCCGCTTACGCATTTAGAGCTTGAGCAAACAGACGGCATCACCCACGCAAACAACACAATTTTATCTTGGAACTAAAAACAGGTTTTATCATGAGCTGGTTAGAATTATTAAACAACTTAGAATCAGGCGCAGTTCGCGCAGCAACACAAGACGAGAACGGCAACTGGCACGCCAATGTTGACGTTAAGCAAGGCATTTTAGACGCTTTCAAAAATGGCACGAATACCGAGTTCCCAGGTGGTTTTGTTGATAAGCACAACTTAGCACCACAAGGCTTTGCAGCCGATGCAGGCGTGCGTATGGTACCAGGTGGTAGCAGTGTTCGTCGTGGCGCACACGTTGCCAAAGGCACGATTATCATGCCACCAGCGTATGTAAATATTGGTGCTTTTATCGATGAAGGCACGATGGTCGACAGCCACGCACTAGTGGGCTCATGCGCACAAGTAGGTAAAAATGTCCACCTAAGTGCAGCAGTACAGTTAGGTGGCGTACTTGAGCCAATTGGTGCCAGCCCAGTGGTGATTGAAGATGATGCATTCATCGGCGCAGGCTGCGTTATTGTTGAAGGTGTGGTTGTGAAAAAAGGTGCTGTGCTTGCGCCGGGTGTGCGCTTATCTGCAACTATTCCCGTCTACGATTGTGTGAATGAGCGCCAGCTAGATAAAGGTGAAGCGATCCCAGAAAACGCGATTGTGATCCCAGGCTCTCGCCCTGCTTCAAATGCGTGGGCTCGCGAGCAAGGTCTAAGCATGTCTTGTGCACTGATAGTGAAATACCGTGACGAACAAAGCGATGCATCATTATTGTTAGAAGAGGTTTTACGTTAATGAGCTTTTTGAGCACGCCCATCAAGCAAGCGGTTGAACACGTTTCAACGCATCTTGATACGCCATTTTTTATCTATGATTTAGATAAATTAACTGCACATTTAAATCAACTGACTGCGCAAACCGATGTGAAACTTTGGTATGCCGTTAAGGCCAACCCACTGTCTCGCATTATTCAATGTTTAGACAGCGCAGGGTTTAACTTTGATGTTGCAAGTAAAGGTGAACTTGAGCAAGTACTTGCCCAGGGCATCGATAGCGAGCGCGTGCTCAACACAGGGCCTGCAAAAAGCCCTGCACAAATTTCACATTTTATTGCTCGCGGCGTACGTACCTTTGTGGCCGAGAGCATTAACCAAGTGCGCTGGTTAAACGAACAAGCAATGAAAGCAAGTTGTCAGTTGCAAGTTCTATTGCGTGTACAACTGCGTTGGCCAGACAGCGAAAAGAACCCGCTTGGCGGCGACAGCCTCACTCCTTTTGGTTTGGGCTGTGATGAGTGGCAAGCTCTCACGGTCAGTGATTACCCAGCTCTTAGCTTTGACGGTCTGCATATTTTCCAATGGGGCAATATGCTGAGCACTAACAAGCTCGCAGAGTTATGGCGCACGATGATTTCGCCATTACAACAGCTGGCTAACTCACTAAATATTAATCTTAATATTCTCGATTTAGGCGGGGGCTTAGGCATCCCTTATACCCAAGATGCTAACCGACTTGATTGGTCTGCACTTATCGAGACCCTCGCGAGCATTAAAGCTGATGCTGGTGTCAAAGAGCTTTGGATGGAACTTGGCCGCTATGCGGTGGGCGAATGTGGTCATTACGCAACCCCAGTCGTTGAGCGCAAAGAGAATTACAATCAACAGCAGGTGATTTTATCAGGCGGTATTAACCATTTACTTCGCCCTGCAGTGACAAGCCAAAATTTTCCTGCGGCGTTATTGCGTAAATCGACAGCTGAACCTAAGGCAATGACTTTATACGGCCCACTTTGCACCGCCCTTGATTGCTTGGGTGAACACCAATTAGCAAGCGATTTAAATGAACAAGACTGGTTGGTATTCAGCCAATGTGGTGCATACGGCTTTACCGAAAGTATGCCGTACTTTTTATGCCACGAATTAGCGGCTGAATACATCCTTGAACAAGGCAATATTGAGTGCATCCGTAGCGCTGAAAATGCCAGCTATTATTTAAGGTAATTGCCATGAGTAAAGAATTAATCAGCCAAGAGAATATTGTGGTTGGCGAGATTGCCAACGGCCTACCACTGACAATCCCTGTGTATCGCTTAAAAGGCGATGGCTCAGGACCAAACGTGTATGTACAAGCCAATATGCACGGCGCTGAAGTACAAGGTAATGCAGTAATTTATCAATTGCTTGAGCAGCTAAAATCACTCAAACTGCGTGGCGATATTACCCTAGTGCCTTATGCCAACCCTATTGGTTGCAACCAAAAATCAGGTGAGTTTACCTTAGGTCGCTTCGATCCAATTACGGGCACCAACTGGAACCGTATGTATCGCTTTAACAAAGCGTTACCATCACAAATTGCTGAACAGCACAAAGACAGTGATGATGCGACCCTTAAAGCAGCGTTTAAACGGGCACTCGTTACTGACATTGACAGCCAATTAACGGGCCCAGATTACAGCCTAACAACCGGTAAACGTATTGCCCTTAACTTGCAAAAGCTCGCCCATCAGGCTGATATTGTTTTAGACCTTCACACTGGGCCTATCTCAAGTCAGCACTTATACTGCCCTGAATACGCTAAAGGCAGCGCCCGCTATTTCAACATTGAGCATGTGTTATTGATCCCGAATGATTTTGATGGCGCGATGGATGAAGCGAGTTTCTGCCCATGGTGGTCACTATCTGAAGAGCTTGGCAAACAAGGCCGAGAATTTGCTGTTCAAGTCGAAGCATTCACCGTTGAACTTGGTAGCCAAGAAAAAATCGATTTAAGTGCGGCTTTTGAAGATGCAAATAGCATTTTAAGCTACCTCAATCACAAAGAGGTATTGGTTGATGCAGCGTATCAACCAAAAGCGATGACACGCTATGCCTGCATGCTTGAAGATTATGTAGCCTACTACGCACCTATGGGTGGCATGGTTGAATATCTTGCCCCACTGGGCGGCCATATTAAAGCAGGCGAGCCCATTGCCCGTATTTTAAGAATGGAGCGCTACCTTTCTGAGCAGCCTCTACAAACATTAAGCTTTGATAAAGACGCCATTGCTATTTTGCATTTTGCTTCAGCAAGCGTGAATCAAGGCACCGAATTATATAAGTTTTTTACCAACGTATTTGAGCTATAAGCTCACCTCTTCTCATTGCGTGAGAGTCACGGCTTAGGCCGTAACAGCAGAGCCCCAAGTTTCGCTTGGGGCTCTATTTACCTAAAAATTTAACAATTCAGTACAAGTTCACGGTTACTTATGTAAAAATCGTTATACTTATCTCAACTTCACCTCTATTCAATAAGGAAATCGCAATGGGATGGCGCATGTGGCTAGCTGTCGCTAGTTTACTTTCTGTACCTGTTATGGCGCAGACTGAAGAAACAAAAACCAATGAACAAGATGACGCGCTCGAATTAGTAAAACAATGTATTTTAAATGAAGCGATTGGCGGTGACGGTAAACAAACACTCGAAGAACTTCGCAAAAAATGCTCAGACTTAGATGAAAGTAAAAAGCTTACTGCACTTGATAAACGAAAAGCACGCGAAGAAGTAAGTAAAAAAAACCGCAATGTAATCACGCCACATAAACGTAACTATATCTTGCCACTGTCTTACGTATCGCATCCAAATACTCGCCCTTTTGACGGTTTAAAAGATCTAGCAGAAGAAACAAATGGTGAGCCACTCGACAACCTCGAAGTAAAATATCAGCTGTCAATTAAGGTACCTATCTTTGAAGGCTTCTCAGATAAAGATCAAGGTGTGTACTTTGCGTTTACGATGCAGTCGTTTTGGCAGTTTTACAACAAAGATATCTCTTCACCATTTCGTGAAACCAACTATGAGCCAGAGGTATTCTGGATAAACTACCTTGATGAAGAAAATGTCTTATGGGGAGATGAAATGGCAATTGCGATTGGTGCATCACATCAATCAAATGGCCGCAGCCAACCAAACTCACGTTCATGGAACCGTATTTATGCCAACTTTTTATGGGAAAAAGAGGGGTTCGTGTTTGGTTTCAAGCCTTGGTACCGCATCCCAGAAGATAAAAAAGACGATGAACTAGAAGCCAGTGGTGATGACAACCCTGATATCTATAAATACATGGGTTACTTTGAGTTTTCTGGCGCTTACCGTTATAACGAACATGAATTCAGCTTTATGACACGCAATAATCTAAACTCAGATAATCGCGGGGCAATTCAACTCGATTGGTCTTTCCCTCTTTGGGGCAGGTTACGTGGTTATGCACAGTACTTTAATGGTTATGGTGAGAGTTTGATTGATTACAACGCCGATATTGAACGCTTCGGCGTGGGTATTCTGTTAACTGACTTACTTTAAGTTTCATTTTTAGTTTGTATTAATTTAGTTGATTTTAAGTGAGAAACAAAAAGCACTAAACAATTCTACGTTTAGTGCTTTTACATTTTAGCTTAGTTAACTATAAGTTAAGCTTAAAGTTAAGGGCATGCCCCCTGGATGCTCGCGATTGGATTGCCATGATGGTCATAATAGTGGTGGGTACACGTGCCTCCACCTCCAGAAGTACCTAATCTACCACCACCTCTTACAACTGGTATATTTCCCCAACCTAAAGGTGCACTTCCTGATCCTGCAGGAGTACCTATGGCACCACCTCCAGGGCTACTTATTGACTTTGGAAATTTTTTGTCAAACAACTCAGCTAAGCAGTTTGAAATTTGTGAAACAGAGAAATTAACCCTTTTCAAGACTGTTAAAGATATACCATCAAATTTAGTCTCATCGGGATTAATGTCAATCGAGATAGAGCCTGCACTGTTTAAACTTAACTCATAGCCAACTTGATTTCGCGGATAGTTTACTGGCACGTCAGTATTTAGTGTAAAATTTTGAATGACAGTTCTATTTACAGGGATATACTCCCACGTCCCACCCACAGAAACGCCCCCTGCACTGACCCCAAAATTAACTCCGGTAAAGCGTGTCTTATGAAATGAGCGAGTATCTAATTTTTTTTGCCTTGCGTATTCTTGTGCACGGTTTTGAACATTCGCCATATTTCGTCCGTCAAGCATCGCATTCATAGCTTTAGCCTCAGGCGCATTGTCACAAGTCGTATTTGTTGTGTTGGCAGTACTGTATGTATTGAATTTTAACTTTTCTGTACTACTTGGCATCGTCCCTTGATTAAAGTCAGCTGTAACTTGCGCTGCGATCTCATCTAGCTGAGCATATGTATCTAGTACGTCATTAATCAAAGTATCAACTGCTGTAGGATAGCTACTCATATCTCTAAGTGTATTTGACATATTGTAACGCGGTGTACCTTGATTACTATGCTCATTATAAAAACCGAATATTTCTCGGGTAGCTTGGTTAACCACTAATACTTTATTTGTCGTTGAATAGCATTGCTCTTCACTTCCAAATACAGGATTAGGATTTCTACCAACTTGCTGGCATACAAGTTTTGGCTTTAACTTTTTCGCAATTTCTTTAGCTTCTGAATAAGTACAGTCTTTACAGATCCTAGCCTTAAAATCCTGACTAAATGTTTTCCCTGACACGCTTAGCAAAACTAAGCAGATAATAAATTTATACATAATATCAATCCCTAGCTCGATGTATCCATAATCGGAACTTAAACTATAGCTAAGAAACTCAAGAGATCAACATAAAATCAACTAATGCAACATAACCACAACAAACACTCCTTCAAATTCTGCAACAACGTCGTTGCCATCAAATATAGTAACAGGCACTACGTAACTGGTTTTGCCTTTTGTTTGCAGTTCGCTAAGGTTACCTTTACAAGTTTTCACATCAACACAACCTCGTGGGTCGGTATTAAGCGGTTTTAAGTATTTAATGTTGGCATCAGCTAACACGATATTCCCTTCAAGGCCTGCTTCTTTCAGTGCAAGGTAAGTTGCTCCCCACCCTGTTAATGTGGCTAAACTATAAATAGAGCCAGCAAACATGGTGTTGTGAAGGTTTAAGTTCGCATCTAAATCAGCACGGGTAGTAAACTGCCAATCAGTATAACTTTCAACTTTAATACCCATCGCATCACTAATTGGAATTGATTCACGCCATGTATTTTGTAGCACCTGTGTCCAATTGGGGTGACGGAACCAGCCTGGTTCAGAGGGCTTTTGTTTAATCATTTTCCAGTGCTGTACGTCATCATAAGCTAAATGTGCTTTTTCCTTTAATTCATAGCCATGACGCTTATAGAAATCAAGAGCTCGCTCACGAGCAAACAACACGAGTTCATCTGCATCTTGAGTCCATGCGATTTTTTCTAATTCATGTAATAAACGGCTACCAATATGCTGATTGCGGTTACCTTCGGCTACCGCCATGTAACGTACTTGCGCTTGCTGATGATTATTAAAGTGAAGACGTGCCACACCTAATACTTCACCATCATTATTTTTGATAAAGCGGTGCTCTGCGTCTTGCTCTAGATCATCCTGTTCAGAACCGCGCGGCTCGCCCCATGGCGCTCTTAAAACCTGCCAACGCAATGAATAATACGCTTGCCAATCTTCGCTGCTTTGTGGGGTGGTCACTTTAAACATAAATACTCCTGTGATAATTCAGCCATCTCATGTTGTTTTTTCGTGGCCTAACGAATGCAAATTACGATACGCTATCTTCCATCAAGTTGGAATAATACTTTGGTGACCTAGCCAAAATTATTATTCTTCGCTGTAAAAACTACTGCACAATTGGCACTTTAGCTAGGCTGGTCTATGCTGAAGTAATTGTCATACTTTATACACAAAAACTTAAAGGCCCGAAATATGGAACATTTTTTTGAACCCAGTGGCGCGATAAAACAGTGTTTCATTGAAGATTGCCACAGGCTCGGGCAGCTTATTTATTGGCATAAGCAAGGCAGGGAGTCTATTCAAGTAAGACAAATGAATCAGTTTCGCTGGCTGCTAATTAATGAAACATTACAATCTGTAGTCGAAAAGCGTCGCCCTGCACGATTACTTTTCCCTCATTTACAGTACCTTGCAAGGCTTTGGCAAGAGTTGGAGGAACCCAACAAAATACTCGAGCTGGGGTTAGGTGGAGGTGCTATCCGAAATTATTTACAGCATACCTACCCGCAAAGCCACTTAACTTCTGTTGATAAAAACCCCGATATTATTCACTGCTACAAACGTTATTTTGGTGGTCATCATGATAATAATTTACGCTGCTTCGATGCTCAGCAGGTGTTAGAGCAAGGCCATGAGTATGATTGGATTATTTTAGATTTATTCAGTGAAGTAGATGCACCATTATTTTTATTTAAACATCAATTTTATGCCAAGTTACGTGCAGCAATGGCAAAAGATGGCTTACTATTCATAAATTTTCTGTCAAACCATCCATCACAGCTAAAACAACTTGAGCACTTACTCATCACTGAATTTGGTAAACGCCCAAGTATTGAAAAAATTCCTAACTACGTCAATCATATCGTCATGATCACAAAGTAATCATACTGATAGGTTAAACGTTACAGGGCCATCGTTGCACAGGCTCACTTGCATGTCAGCTGCAAATTGCCCAGTCGCTACACGTAAACCGGCCTCTTTTGCTTGAGCGATAAAATACTCATATAACTCATTTGCCTGCGCTGGTGTGCCCGCACTTGAAAAGCTTGGACGCATGCCCTTTTTAGTGTCAGCCGCTAGCGTAAACTGCGAAACCACTAAAAGCTCTCCCTTGATATCATTCAAACTTAAGTTCATCTTTCCTTGTTCATCGGTAAAAATGCGGTAATTACTAACTTTATGTAAAAGCTTCTGAGCGCTTTGCTCAGTATCTTGTTTTTCCACACCTAATAGCAGCAAAATACCTTGTGAAATTTCACCCACTACTTCGCCTGCCACTTCTACTTTCGCTTGTGTAACTCTTTGAATTAAGCCTTGCATTGCTCCCTCGATAACTTGATATACATTAAATCTGCGGCACGTCGCATTGCCGCCAAATATACCTGATTATCACTGCTGTGCCCAATGCCATCTAATATCAACAATTGCGCATTGAGCCGCTCTGCTAATTGCTGCACCGCACTGTAACGACACACCAAATCAGCTCGACCATGAATAAACCAAGTAGGGATATGCGCCAATATATTACTGTGTTTCGTAATATAGTGATCCTCAATAAAGCAACGATGACGAAAGTAGTGAACCATTAAGCGTGCTTGATTCAGTGCTGAGTGGGGTTCAGATATACACCAGCTTGTACATGGCTCAGCGTGACATAAAACCTGCTCCCAATGACACCATCTTTTTGCATACTTATTAGCATTTATTTGGTCTTCACTACTAAGCTGGCATTGATAAAAATCTAATAGCTGCGACCAATCGCGCAGTTCTCCTGCAAATTCTCTATAGCTTTCTGGGTAAAATTGGGCGCCAGCCCCTTGTTGTGAATACAACCATGCAAAATCACTTTCACAGGCTAAGAAACTAGCACGTAGAAGCAGCCCTGCAACGGATTCAGGATGACTAATCGCATAGAGCAAAGCCAATGTTGCCCCCCAAGACTCACCACTAACAAGCCACTTTTTAACGCCAAGCTGGATGCGTAAAAATTCAAGATCAGAGATCAAATCTTGGGTCGTGTTCGCTTGCGTTCCGTGGGGTGTAGAGTGACCGCATCCACGCTGACTAAACATAATTACACGATAACGCTGAAGATCGAAAAACCGACAATTTTCAGGGCATAGTCCAGAACCAGGCCCCCCATGACAGACAACGACAGCGATGCCACTGGGCTCTCCGAACTCCTGAACATGAATTTGATGACCATCCCCTACACTCAGATGATAGTCGCGGTTAGCTACGTATTGTGGATGAAACTGCACCTTGCTCTCCTTAGGTGCAGTTGGTTTAAATATCTATATCAGGGGTGTCTTCAATTTTTTCCGGGCTGATACAAACGGTAAACTCTGCACCGAGTAAAACAACAATCCACGACAAATATACCCATACAAACAAAATAGGAATGGTCGCCAGGGCCCCATAAATAACCTCATAGGATGGGAAATGACTGATATACAGTGCAAAACCTTTTTTCGTCAGCTCGAACAACATGGCTGCAAATAAAGCCCCTGGTATTGCCGCCTTAAATGGAACTCGTGTGTTAGGTACTAAAGTATAGAGCATAATAAAGCCCACCATGGAAATAACGTAAGGTAAAAGCTTTAATAAGAATCCACTAAAACCGGGGATCCCTTGATCTGCAAAAGACACTAACGACACAATATAAGAGGTCACGCCAATACTTGCCCCCAATAACACAGGTCCTAAGCTTAAAACCATCCAATACACGGCAAAAGAAATCATCATCGGCCGTTTTTTCTTGATTCGCCAAATACGATTGAGGGTAGCATCGACATTTCTAATCAATAACAACGACACAGCCGCTAAAAAGCCGACCCCGACTGCCGTCATCTTATTTGCGTTACCAGCAAAAGAACTGATATGCTCTTTAATAACATCAGTCGATGTGGGAACTAAGTTAGTAAATAGAAAGTTTTCGATTGTCACTAAGGTACTCTCAAACCCAGGAAATGCAGAAAATATCGCCACGCCCACGGCAACAAGTGGTACAATCGATAGCAAGGTCACATACGCCAAATAGCCAGCATTAACCGTAATTTGATCATCGATACATCGCGTCAAATACTGCATCCACCAACTAGGTTGCTGCTTTAGGAAAATACTTATTTGCAGCTTAAAACGACTGAGCTTCTCATCCATAGAATCAACTTTCTGCTAAAATGTTTTGATAATCATAGCAATCCGCCACATAATTTGAAATGACAGGCATCCAAAAAGGGAACTCAATGAAAAAACTGACACTTTTAAGCGCACCACTATTTGCAGTTACCATGGCATTATCAGGCTGTCAGTCAGCTTATTATTCAGCCATGGAGTCTGTAGGTGTCCATAAGCGCGATATTTTAGTTGACCGTGTTGAAGAAACTAAAGAGTCTCAACAAGAGTCACAAGAAGAATTTCAATCAGCATTAGAGAGGCTGACCACATTAATCAACTTTGATGGTGGCGAACTACAAGATGCCTACAACCAACTCAATGATGATTATGAATCAAGCCTTGCAGCTGCGAATCAAGTAACCACCAACATCAACAAAGTTGAAGATGTAGCCGAAGCGCTATTCGATGAATGGAGCGATGAGCTTGAGCAATATAAAAGCGCTTCTCTAAAGCGTGAAAGCAGCAAAAAGCTTAATGCAACCAAGCGCCAATTTGACCAACTGTTACGCTCAATGCGCAGTGCTGAGAGTAAAATGGAGCCTGTATTAACATCGCTTCACGATAACGTGCTGTATCTAAAACACAACCTTAATGCACAAGCTGTAACAGCTATCAAAGGCGAGTTTACGAATCTAAAACGCGACATCAAAATTTTAATGGATGATATGAATAAGTCGATTGAAGACTCAAATAAATTCATTGAGCAAATGAATAAAGCAAGCTAATCATCTTGCGCAAATTTCACTAAGCCTACTTAAACGTAGGCTTTTTTATGTAACCTCTTGTTACTTTTTAATGATTTATCTTAAATCTTATTTTGCTAAACTCGTGGCAAAGAATAAAAAGTAAGCATGTTATGCATTTAAAAACACTTCCTACACTTATCGCCGCAGCACTTTTAGCAGCTTGTAGCCACTCTAACACTGTTAATGTTATTGCTGGCGAAGGTACGATTACCCCGTTAAAAACCGAAGGAGAGCAGGCTGGTCGTTACCATAACCTTTACCCCGGTGAAAAAGAGTACCCAACAACCTGCACCGACAATTGCTATGAAACGTCTGAGCTGCTTGTATGCAACGACAGCAACTCACAATGCCACTATCAAGGCGAACAAATAGTACCTAAAGTCGATTCAGGCTTTACAGTTCGCTGGTTAGGTCATGCAGGCTTTTATATTCAATCACCCAGTGGTGAGCAGTTGCTGTTTGACCCCGTTAAGGATCAGTTTGATTCACCTGTAGACTTGGCCTTCAAACTCGCAGGCGGTATCTATCGCAAACCTGGGGCTTGGCCAACACAAACAGAGCTTGATGGCCTAGATGCGGTGATGTACTCACACATCCATTATGATCATTTTAACAAAGCGGATATAGAAGAAATTGGCAATGGTCCACGCTATTTAGTGCCTTTAGGATTTGCAGATAATTTTCCTACCGGTGGTTTTACTATCTCAGAGATGGCGTGGTACGCAAGTACCAAGATTAATGATTTAACGATTCATGCCGTGCCAGCTCACCACTTTAGCAGCCGTATCTTAGTGCCTTTCATTTATGAAGATCACAATAAAGATTTATGGAATGGTTGGTTACTCGAACAAAACGGAAAAACCTTATTTTTTGCTGGCGATACCGGTTACTCAAAACATTTTCGGGATATTAAACAAAAATACGGCGAAATTGATGTGTGTTTGATGCCGATAGCGTCCTATTACCACCAAGAAAGCGGCAAATGGTACCGCTATGTACACACAACACCTGAAGATGCGTTAAATGCAGCTGAGGAGCTAAGCTGTAAAGTGATGATCCCATGGGGGTATGGTAACGCAAGCTGGCAAATGGGCGACCATTCTAGTCACTCTGCATTGCTACGATTACTGCATATGCAAAAAGACATGAGCAGCCAAGTACCCGTATATATACTGAATGAAGGTGAGCAAGTGTCACTGTAGTAAAACCTTGCCCCTATCAATCTAACACACCAAAACGGTTAGACTTTCGTCTCTTTTATTAAACTATGAAGTAAGTCTAATCGTTTATGTAATTGTTTATCTGCATAGTATTGGGCAATACTTACATTAAAAATCATTAGTAAAATAAAGTAGAAAACAGGCTGGTCAATCGTTTCAGGAAAGAAGTATTGCACAACTAAAAGCGTGAAAATAAAACTTGCATACTTACTGATAATAGACCACCACTTAGGTCTGAGCGCATCTATTTTCTCATTGATGGATTCATTACGCTGCATCTGAGAAAAAGCAATTTGCGCGTCCACTTGATCCTTGTCCATTAAATCGATTCCTTTGTTTTTGTAGGCAGTCTTATTTTACAAGTTAAGAGTTGTCACTAGAAGCTCTTTATTTTAAAGGCCTAAAAAAACCGCCGTATTTTTCAATACGACGGTTTTTATATTTTTAAAACTAAAAGACGTTATTAGTCTTTAGCTTGACGGCTCGCACGTTTACGGTCACTTTCAGTTAAGTGACGTTTACGAATACGAATGCTCTCAGGTGTTACTTCCACTAACTCGTCATCATCGATGAACTCAATCGCTTGCTCAAGCGTGTAGTTTAGTGGTGGCGTTAATGTTTGCGCTTCATCAGTACCTGATGCACGAACGTTAGTAAGTTGCTTACCTTTAAGTGCATTTACTGTTAGGTCGTTGTCACGGCTATGAATACCAATAACCATACCTTCGTAAACTTCAACACCGTGACCGATGAATAGCTTACCACGGTCTTGTAAGTTAAATAATGCATTAGTAAGTGCTTTACCCGTTGCGTTCGCAATCATTACACCATTCTTACGCGCACCAATAGTACCGCCTTTATGTGGACCGTAGTGATCGAATGTATGGTAAAGAAGACCAGAACCAGAGGTTAATGTCATAAATTCAGTTTGGAAACCAATTAAGCCACGACTTGGGATCATAAAGTCCATACGTACACGGCCTTTACCATCTGGAGACATGTCTGTTAGTTCACCCTTACGAAGACCAATTTGCTCCATGATAGAACCTTGGTGCTCTTCTTGACAGTCGATTGTAAGTGTTTCGTATGGCTCTTCTTTTTGACCATCAACTTCACGAAGGATTACTTGTGGACGAGATACAGCAAGCTCGTAACCTTCACGACGCATGTTCTCGATTAAGATACCTAAGTGTAACTCACCACGACCAGAAACACGGAAGCTATCTGGGTTATCAGTTTCTTCAACACGTAGTGCTACGTTGTGTACAAGCTCAGCTTGTAAACGCTCAAGGATATTACGTGAAGTGACGAATTTACCTTCTTTACCAGCAAATGGTGATGTGTTTACAGAGAAAGTCATTGTTACTGTCGGCTCATCAACGCTTAGTGGTGGTAATGCTTCAACGGTATTTACATCACAGATAGTATCTGAGATTTTTAACTCACCAAGACCTGTAATTGCAATGATGTCGCCTGCGCCCGCAGATTCTGCTTCGTGACGCTCAAGACCTAAGTAACTCATTACTTGGCCAACTTTACCGTTACGCTTAGTACCGTCTGCACTCACAATCGTTACTTGTTGGTTAGGACGAACAGTACCACGCTTGATACGACCTACACCGATAACACCGATGTATGAGTTGTAGTCAAGCTGAGAAATTTGCATTTGAAGAGCACCTTCAGGATCGGCATCCGGTGGAGATACTTCGTCAACGATCATCTGGAACATAGGTTCCATGTTGTCAGATGGCGTGTCTAAATCCATTGTTGCCCAGCCGTTGATAGCTGATGCATAGATTACTTTAAAGTCTAACTGTTCATCAGTTGCACCTAGGTTATCGAATAAATCGAAAACTTGGTCCATAACCCAGTCAGGACGTGCACCTGGTTTGTCGATTTTGTTGATAACAACAATCGGCGTTAAACCTTGTGCGAATGCTTTTTGCGTTACGAAACGCGTTTGTGGCATTGGACCTTCTTGAGCATCAACAAGTAGTAATACTGAGTCAGCCATCGAAAGTACGCGTTCTACTTCACCACCGAAGTCGGCGTGTCCTGGGGTATCTACGATATTGATATGGTAGTCATTCCAAGAGATAGCTGTATTTTTAGCTAAAATGGTAATACCACGCTCTTTCTCAATGTCGTTTGAGTCCATTACGCGCTCTTCGTTACCGCCGCGCGTTTCTAATGTGCCTGATTGCTCAAGCAGTTTATCAACCAAAGTTGTTTTACCGTGGTCAACGTGGGCGATAATCGCTATATTTCTTAACTTTTCGATGCTCATATTTTTTCTCAGAGAAATTGAATCTCATTGATCCTGCAAGATCTACGCACTCATCTGAGTTTTCACCAGATGTCCCAGCATAGGATTTAAAAGGGCGCATATTATCCCTTAATAATGGCATGGATGAAAGTTTATCCAATGTAAATTTATAAACTTTCTTCAAGCTTTTTCTAAGTATCTGTTTTATAAATGACAAATTTATGAACTTTGTTCATTTCAAACAGTAAGAATTGGCGAAATTCTGAGTTATGAGCCATATTTTCAGAGTAAATCAAGCTCAGAGTTCATTTATTAGGTATGCTCAATTTCTGTGCATTTGGCATTGTGAAAAAGCAATGCACCACAATGAAACTTTTACGCACCAAAGTTGTGCAAATAGTTTTAACAAAACCCTATTCTATTTTTTTTTATAAGCCTAAACAACATGTTAAAAATATGGCATGAAATCAGCTTATATAAAACAAAAGCAATAATGCAGCAAAAATAAAACCCAACAATTGGAGGACACATGTCACAATCGGTTTTAGATTTTATCAAAGAAAATGACGTTAAGTTCATTGATTTACGCTTTACTGACACCAAAGGTAAAGAACAGCATGTTTCTATTCCTCATCACCAAATTGATGAAGAGTTCTTTGAAGACGGCAAAATGTTTGACGGTTCTTCAATTGCTGGCTGGAAAGGCATCAATGAATCAGACATGGTACTAATGCCTGTACCTGAGTCTGCTAAAATGGACCCATTTTCTGAAGAAGCTACTTTAATCGTACGTTGTGACGTTGTTGAGCCTTCAACACTTCAAGGTTACGAGCGTGATCCACGTTCTGTTGCAAAACGCGCTGAAGAATACATGCGTTCAACAGGTATCGCTGATACTGTTTTATTCGGCCCAGAGCCAGAGTTCTTCCTATTTGATGATGTAAAATACAAATCAGACATGTCTGGTTCTATGTACAAAATTGATGATATCGAAGCTGCATGGAACTCAGATAAAGACTACGAAGGTGGCAACAAAGGCCATCGTCCAGGCGTTAAAGGTGGTTACTTCCCATGTTCACCTATTGATTCATCACACGACTGGCGTTCAGCTACATGTTTAGTTCTTGAAGAACTAGGCCAAGTTGTAGAAGCTCATCACCATGAAGTTGCAACTGCGGGTCAAAACGAAATCGCAACACGCTTCAATACCATGGTATTAAAAGCAGACGAAATCCAAGAGATGAAATATGTTATCCATAACATGGCTCACCTTTATGGTAAGACAGCAACCTTCATGCCTAAGCCTCTTGTAGGTGATAACGGTTCTGGTATGCACTGTCACCAATCTTTAGGTAAAGATGGCGTAAACATCTTCGCTGGTGACAAGTACGCGGGTCTTTCTGAAGAAGCACTTTACTACATCGGTGGTATCATCAAGCACGCTAAAGCAATCAACGCATTCGCTAACGCGTCAACTAACTCGTACAAACGTCTAGTACCAGGCTTCGAAGCACCAGTAATGCTTGCATACTCTGCACGTAACCGTTCTGCTTCAATCCGTATCCCTGTGGTACCGTCTGCAAAAGCACGTCGTATCGAGGTACGTTTCCCAGATCCAACAGCTAACCCATACCTAGCATTCTCAGCAATGCTTATGGCTGGCCTTGACGGTATCAAAAACAAGATCCACCCTGGCGACGCTATGGATAAAGATTTATACGACTTACCAGCTGAAGAAGCTGCTGAGATCCCACAAGTTGCCTCTTCACTAAGCGAAGCACTTGCTTCTTTAGACGCTGACCGTGAATTCTTAACCCAAGGTGGTGTATTCACTGACGATCTAATCGATGCATACATCTCACTGAAGAACAAAGAAGTTGAAAAGCTTAACATGACAACTCACCCAGTTGAGTTTGAAATGTACTACAGCGTGTAATTGCGCTGTAGCAGAATTATCTATATCAGATAATAAATGTGTGTTCTCAAGCCCGCTTTGCGGGCTTTTTTAATGGTAATTCGACGTATTCTCCTCTACAGTTTTAAATAGATTAAGAAATGCAGGGTTGCAGAGTGAAAAGCATAACTTTATTGTTAGCAGTACTAATTTTTGTTAGTACTTTTAGCCATGGTACCGCTCAGAAGAAAGTGTATTCGTGGAAGGATAGAAATGGTGTTTTAGTCTTTTCTGATACACCACGTCCAGGCGCAACTGAAGTAAAGCTAAATACGCAAAATCTCACTATGCCAGCGACCGATACGAGCATTCTAGATAGCAGCCCGAACGTTACACCGGTTAATTTTAAAGTGACAATAGCCTCACCTGAAAATGAAGCCACCGTTAGAGAGAATACTGGTTCCGTTTATGTAACAACTCGTATTAGCCCACGCTTTGCAACAGGCTTTAAGGTACAACTCCTTGTTGATGGCACTCCTTTAGGTGTTGCCAGTAGCAGTACAACCTTTGCACTTAGAGAAGTCAATCGAGGCGAACACACACTGCAAGCTAAGCTTTTTAATGAGAATAATAAACTCGTTTCGGTTAGCCCAGTAAGCACCTTTTTTATGCATCGAGCATCTGTATTAAACAGCAATTAACTTTTTAAAATAGATACCTCACAATGCAGAATGGCTGTGCTAAGCTATGCTCAATCGCAACGCACTAAAATGGTGCAAACATGCTCAGTAATACTCCCTTCGACTCAGAAATACTCGACAGTATCTGGAAAAATTTAAGTACTGCCGTTATCTTGCTCGACCGAAACTTCAAACTGGTTTATGCAAATGACAGTGCAAGTGAGCTTTTAGGTTTAGGTCCTAAACGTATTATCAACCAACCATTCGATAATCTATTTAACTATCACTCAATTGATTTAAAACGCATCGCCCAGTACTCACTGTTCGATGGTGTTGATTGCCATCAGCATAGAGCTGACGTGGTGTTCATCGATTCTCGCCATGCTAAATTAACAATCAGTACGCGACGGCTCAGCAGCAAAAATAAAAACTACATTTTATTTGAATGCCGCCAAATGGACGATGAAATTCGTCACGATCAAGCCTCTAATCAAATGCATCAATATCAAGCTGCGCGTAATTTAATACGTGGTTTGGCGCACGAAATTAAAAATCCGCTAGGTGGAATTCGCGGAGCGGCGCAATTATTGCAGTATGAGGTTGATCAGCAAGAACGAGATCAATGTGCAGAGCTTATTATTGAGCAAGCAGACAGATTGCGAGAGCTAGTCGACCGCTTGCTTGGCCCGAATCAGTTGCCCCACAAATCCTATGGCAATATTCACCAAGCACTTGAGTCAGTAATCAAGCTAAGCATGCTGGATAATAGTGCGAATATCACCTTAGTAAAAGACTATGATCCGAGCATACCTAATGTGTATATAGATCAAAGTAAAATTCAACAGGTGGTGTTGAACATTATTCGTAATGCCCAACAGGCTCTCGTTGATGGTGGTGAAATCAGAATAAAAACCCGTATTAACCACCAGCATAGACGTCCTGGTAAAGCGCCGAAAAAAACCTTGCTGATCCAAATTTCGGATAATGGTCCAGGTATAGATAAGAATCTAAAAGAAACTTTGTTCTATCCCATGATCACCAATAAAGAAAATGGTTCAGGGCTTGGTTTATCCATCGCGCAAACCTTGGTTGACCAGCATGACGGACACATAGACTGTGACAGTTGGCCTGGCCATACAGAATTTAATATCTATTTGCCTTTTACGGATTAATGGTTTTTTGGAGTAATCATGAAAACAGTCTGGTTAGTTGATGATGATGCCTCAATACGCTTTGTATTAGAAAAAGCGCTGGCAAGAGCAGGATTTGACACCCAAAGCTATGCAAATGCACAAGATGTACTTAATGCATTAAAATTTAGCCAGCCCACAGTGCTCGTCTCTGACGTGCGTATGCCAGGTATGGACGGCATGGCATTGCTAGAAACAATTGCTGAGCAAAATCCTGGCTTACCTGTGATCATCATGACTGCCCACTCAGATCTCGACTCTGCAGTTAATGCGTTTCAAAAAGGGGCATTTGAGTATCTTGCCAAACCGTTTGATTTAGATGAAGCCGTAGCATTGGTAGAAAGCGCATGTCGTGCTAACTCAACAAAAAAAACCAAACGTAAATTAGCGCCGCAAACCAATGCGCATATCATCGGTGAAGCACCTGCTATGCAAGAGGTGTTTCGTGCGATTGGTAAATTATCAGCTTCAAGTATGAGTGTGTTAATCAATGGCGAATCGGGTACAGGTAAAGAGCTTGTCGCCAGTGCCCTACACAACCACAGTCCACGCAAAGAAAACCAGTTTATCGCTCTCAATATGGCTGCCATTCCTAAAGAATTAGTCGAATCTGAATTATTTGGCCATGAAAAAGGCGCATTCACAGGAGCTGACAGCATTCGTAAAGGTCGCTTTGAACAGGCAAATGGCGGCACATTATTTTTAGACGAAATTGGTGATATGCCGCTTGATGTGCAAACTCGCTTATTACGCGTGTTAGCCGATGGTGAGTTTTACCGTGTTGGTGGTCATCAAAGCATAAAGGTCGATGTGCGAATTATCGCCGCAACTCACCAAAATCTCGAAGACTTGGTTAAACAAGGGAAGTTTCGTGACGATCTGTTCCACCGTTTAAACGTCGTGCGTTTGCGCCTACCCGCCCTACGAGAACGCACCGAAGATATTGAGCGCCTCGCACAACATTTTTTACATAAAAGTGCTAAAGAGCTGCAAGTCGAAAGCAAAATTTTAAGCCCTAAAGCCACTGAGCAATTACGCCTATTCAATTGGCCTGGCAATGTTCGTCAACTAGAGAACACCTGCCGTTGGTTAACTGTAATGGCACCGGGTGAGCTTATCAGCGAGCAAGATTTACCTCCCGAAATTATTGCCGCAGCTCCCACAGAGCAAGAAGGCGACTGGCTAGATGCATTTCAGCAATGGCTTAATCTTGAACTTAAACAAGGCAAAGAGAATATTTGGCCTGCGATTCAAGCACAATTAGAAACTCGCTTAATTAAAACTGCACTTGCAAACTGTGCAGGCCACAAACAAGAAGCAGCCATCAAAATTGGTTGGGGGCGTAATACGTTGACCCGCAAGCTAAAAGAGCGCAATATTAGCTAAATTTCACACTATGAACACAGTGAATCAATGAAGTTAATCGAGCATATTCCGCTTATTAAACAAATGGAAATCATTAACAGACTGTCGTTTTTTAGAGAGTTTTCTCTCAGTGAACGACAGGTGTTATTAGAATCGTTTAGTCACTTATATTTAGTACAACAAGGCCGTGCGGTTTTTAAACAATTTGATAATGACAAACGCCTTTATATTGTACTAAGTGGCTCTCTTACCGTGTTTAAGCAAAGCCATTTAGTTGAGCTAGGCAGCATAGAGCCTGGTGAATTTATTGGTGAAGGCGCGTTTATCAATAACCGTGAACGAAGTACTAGTGCGCGAGCTAAGATCGATACTATCGTACTTGCAATCACACCAGAAGCGCTTACTCGACTACCAAATGTAATCCGTGAGAAAATAAAAGATCGTATCATCGAAGGTATGAGTGAACGCATCATTAAGCTCAGTAATTATCTAGAGTCACGCGGCTAATCCATATACACAATTTGTAACGAGCAATTCAACCAGCTTGGTTCATTAACCCGTGCTGTGTAACGGTAGGTGTCTGATGGTTTCATACCAAATGGGGTACTCACTTCTGGCGTTAAATGGCTGTAACTTTGCGAATAGTTTTTATAGTAAATAACTAGGTAGCCATATAAGTAATCCCAATCAAGGGAGACTTTTCTACCGCTTGTAAGGGTAAAGTGTGCCTGCTTATTATTAAATGTAACAGCAAGATCATTATACTTGTCTTCAACACATCCGGTGGTGAGTACACGAGTCGGCATAGTAAAACTAGTTGTGGTATTTTTAGCTCTTAAATAAAAGCCAATATTGCCATGATTGTAAAAGTGATTTGCGGCGGTGGTGTATTTGATCTCAGGCTGATAACCCAGTCGCTGCATGATACCAGCTAAGATCTCAGTCTGTTCAGTCAAAATTTTATCTTCGGATAACATCAAAGTCGCGTCGCCAAACTCTCGCGGCACACTCAGTTGCGTGTATTTATAAGGTAAACGCTGAGCACTTAAGGCTAAATCGAGCTGAGCTTGCTGCTGTGCGTCTAAGTTTTCTGTATAAACATAAACAGTTGGCTGTTGGCAACCAACTAACAATAGCAACACACACCAAATATACATCCTGTTCATACTATTCCCCCAAAAGATTACAAATGTAGTCTATTAAAGGAAAGCTGATTAATCAACTAATTTAAATGGTAACTTAGCCATTTATCAACACTGCGTCGAGTGTAAAGAATATCTTTAAATAAGCGGTGAACCTGATACTCAAGTAACTTTTCTTTACTCTCCTCTCCATAGGCAAGCTGGCTGTGGTTATCATTAAAACGTGAAATTAACGCGAAGCCTTGTTCTGACTTTTCGGGCTGTGCTTTGATTGCTTTTGTTAGCAAAGCTCGCACATCATCTGCGGCTAATAGTGACGAATCCTGTAACCCCATTAACTCTTTCCTTAGTGCTGATCTTACGCCCATTACTACTTCTCCAGAACGAATTTAAAATGAAACGAGATTGCTTATAGCAATTAGTACACCAATTTAAAACGCGCGCAGTGTAACCAGAAAATACTGCAATTTTTTTACTGCTTTTGAAAAATATCATTCTTTTTTGCGAGCCAATTTTAACCCTTTGAAGAAGTTAAAAATTTAATCTTGGTTCAATCCAGTGCTAGGCTTTATAATGGCTACGATTAAATTATGAGAGACCAACATGAACGAAGATTTCATAGAAATTGAACTAGAAGAAGAGCCTATAGAGTTATGTAATTTGCTAAAAGTGCTCGACTTAGTCGAAACCGGAGGCCAGGCAAAAGCACTAATAGGTGAAGGTTATGTTGGAGTAAACTATGAAATTTGTACAATAAAACGGAAAAAATTATACAGTGGTGATGTGCTCGCTTTTGATGGTGAGTTGTTTCAATTAACATTAAGCGAAGATGCAACACCGAATCCTCGCCCACCAGAAACACCGAAAAAAGCACAATCAGAAACGAGCGAAACAGCACCGAAAAAAACAAAACGCAAGCGTACTAAAAAACCAAAAGTGGACGAAAAAACAGGCCGTCGCCCTATTTCATTTGGTTAGTTCAAGGTTGCTTAGTTGCTATAAATCACCTTTAATTGAGTTGGATTATAACAGTAATAAAAGGTGGTTTTGACACCTCCAACTTAGCTAAAACTACTTGCTTAAGCAGTAAGCCTCGCTAGCATCTTATTACTGGCAATACCATTTTGTGTCATTATCATTGGCTTGGTACTGCTTTTTGTTAGCCATAAAAGTCAACATGAAGAATGGCTCAGCTAAACATTCTTTTTTTTAATAGTCACCTTAATTAACTGACTATTTATCTCCCCTTGCCCTTGAAATAAATCGTGTCGGCATCAACACTATTTAAGTAGCATACTTTTTCGTCAGCAAAATAAATTTACTAGCTGGTATTAAGTTTGCAACAGGCTAGTGTATATCTCGAAAAGGAAACACAAAACAAGCTCGGCTTGTTAAAACCACAGGGGCAAATAATGAATAACAGTTTTGATACCCAAAAACAGCTTACAATCAATGGTGAACAATACCATATTCACTCTTTACAAGGCTTAGGCGATAAAGCAAAGCGCTTGCCATTCTCATTAAAAATCTTACTCGAAAATCTGCTACGCAATGAAGATGGCGTTAATATCAAAAAGCAAGATATTGAAGCTTTATTAAACTGGGATCCACAAGCTAAACCATCAGCAGAAGTAGCGTTCACGCCTGCCCGTGTTGTCATGCAAGACTTCACAGGTGTACCCGCCATTGTTGATTTAGCCGCGATGCGTGACGCCATGGAGAAACTCGGCGGCGATCCAGCAAAAATTAATCCTCTTTCACCCGCTGAACTTGTGATTGACCATTCAGTGCAAGTTGATGGTTATGGCGAAGATGGCTCATTCGACTTAAATGCGAAACTTGAATACGAACGCAATAAAGAACGTTACGAATTCTTACGCTGGGGACAAACTGCTTTTGATAACTTGAAAGTTGTGCCACCAGCAACGGGTATCGTTCACCAAGTCAATTTAGAATACCTAGCCCGTGTGGTGTTCAATGATGAAAAAAATGGTAAATCACTGGCTTACCCAGATACCCTTGTCGGCACAGATTCACACACAACCATGATTAATGGTCTTGGGGTACTTGGTTGGGGCGTAGGTGGTATTGAAGCCGAAGCCGCCATGCTAGGCCAACCAATCAGCTTACTCATTCCACAAGTTATCGGCTTTAAGCTTAATGGTCGCCTGCCTGAAGGCACGACTGCGACTGACCTTGTGCTAACCGTAACAGAAATGCTGCGTAAACACGGCGTAGTGGGTAAATTTGTTGAGTTTTATGGTGATGGACTTGCTGATTTACCACTTGCTGACCGTGCTACTATCGCCAATATGGCGCCAGAATATGGGGCAACCTGCGGTATTTTCCCAATTGATGATGAAACCATTAACTACCTACGTTTAACTAACCGCGATGACAAACAACTTAAACTCATCGAGGACTATGCAAAACATCAAGGTTTATGGCGAAACCCTGGTGATGAAGCCCACTACACAGATACCCTTGAGTTATCCCTTGATGATGTAGTACCAAGTCTTGCGGGTCCTAAACGTCCACAGGATAGAATTGCCCTTGATAAAGCGGGCGACATCATTGGTGAACACTTAAAGGGCTTCCAAGATGAACGTATGCAGCATCGCGATAAAAGTGATATTCAAGAAGCGCGCATTGAAGATGAGGGCCCTACAACCAACCCAGATGAGCCAGTCAACGAAGCACAATTTATGGGGGCGGCTAAGGTTAACTTTAAAGGCGAGGAGTTTGAGCTTAATGACGGTGCGTGTGTCATTGCTGCAATTACAAGCTGTACAAATACCTCAAACCCAAGTGTTATTTTAGCAGCGGGTTTAGTCGCTAAAAAAGCGAAACAATTAGGCTTAAAAGTGAAACCTTGGGTTAAAACCTCATTGGCACCTGGCTCTCAAGTAGTGACTGACTACCTGAAAAAAGCAGACTTAATGGATGATTTAGATGCGTTAGGCTTTAACCTTGTTGGTTATGGCTGTACAACCTGTATTGGCAACTCAGGCCCACTGGCTGATGAGATCAGCGAAGCCATTCAAAAGCACAAACTGGTAGTCAGCTCTATTTTATCAGGTAACCGAAACTTTGAAGGTCGTATTCACCAAGATGTGAAAATGAACTTTTTAGCTTCGCCACCACTTGTTGTCGCCTACGCTATCGCAGGCCGTACAGATATTGATGTGTACAACGAGCCGCTAGCACAAGACCCTAATGGTAATGATATTTACCTGAAAAATATCTGGCCGAGTGTCAGTGAAGTCAATGAATTAGTAAAAGAGACCGTAACCAAAGAAATGTTCGCATCAAGCTATGGCAATGTGTATCAAGGCGATGATCGTTGGCAGAAAATTCAAATTCCTGATGGCAAACTGTACGATTGGGATGATGCCTCAACCTACATTAAAAAAGCGCCCTTCTTTGATGGTATGGAGATTGAGCCTCCAGGAATTCCAAGCATCAGTGGCGCACGCTGTTTAGCAAAATTAGGTGACTCAGTCACCACTGACCACATCTCGCCAGCAGGTGCTATTAAAGCCGATGCCCCTGCAGGCCTCTACTTACAAGAGCATGGCGTGCAAAAAGCACAATTTAACTCATATGGTTCGCGCCGTGGTAACCACGAAGTGATGATGCGCGGTACTTTCGCTAATGTACGTTTACGTAATTTATTAGCCCCAGGTACCGAAGGTGGTGTGACCCGTATGCAACCGAGTGATGAGCTTGCCAGCATTTATGATGCTGCTATGAAGTATCAGCAAGATGGCACGCCACTGATTATTTTAGCAGGCGCGGAATATGGCACAGGTTCTTCACGAGATTGGGCAGCCAAAGGTTCACTACTGCTTGGTGTTAAAGCCGTTATTGCACAAAGTTATGAGCGTATTCACCGTTCAAATCTAATTGGTATGGGTGTATTACCTTTACAATTTAAAGACGGTGAAAGCTATGAGTCATTCGGTCTAACTGGCCAAGAGTCATTCGACTTTGAAGGCCTGTATGACAAAACCAATGAAGTAAGCGTCATTGCCACTAACAGTGAAGGCAAACAAATTAGCTTTAGTGTTGATGTGCGTATAGATACGCCTAAAGAGTGGGATTACTACAAACATGGCGGTATTTTACAGTATGTACTTCGTAATATGCTGGCTGAGCAGTAATCACTTTGTAAGTTAACTAAGGGGCTGAATTTTCAGCCCCTTTTTTGTTTAAAACACCAATAATTTGTAGTTTAGACCAACACACTTATTTACAAAAAATGAAAAGCATATAAAAATCAGCATGTTAAAGTTGGACCATAGTTTGCAAATGCTAACCAGATAAAAATCACAATAATTTTGGAATCCATATGACAATTGCATCATTCAAACGCGCAATTTGCGCAACTGCCATCACATCTAGCTTATTATTAACTGGTTGTGTGATTCATGTATCTCCGGGTCAAATCGCAGAGCAAAAACAACAAGATTTAAGCGTGTCGGCTGCAAATTTAAGCACATTCAAAATCGATGCCGAAGCAGGCTCACTGACCATCAAAGGCGATAGTAACGCTTCAGCTATCACAGTAAATGCCAATATCTATGCGGCTAAAGGCGATGAAACCTATACCCTAACTATTGAAAAACACGGCGACACCGCAGAGCTTATCAGTAAGCTCAATAATGGTAGCTTATCGTTTTACAGAGGTTCATCACCTCACATTGATTTAATCGTATCTGTGCCCACCAACCTTAAACTTGATATCGATGATGGCTCAGGTGATATCGTTATACGTGCGATGCAAAACGACATTCGCATTGATGATGACTCAGGGTCAATTGTGATTGAAAACGGTCGCAATATTAATATTGATGATGACTCAGGCGATATTCGAATTAGCAATGTAAGCGGCAATATAAGCATTGAAGACGACTCTGGCTCGATTATGATAGAGCAAGGCCAAGGTCGCATTGATATTGAAGATGACTCTGGCGATATCCACATTGAGAACAGCCAAGGGCCTGCACGTATTATTGATGGTTCAGGTAGTATCAGCGTTAAAAAATTGGCTGGTTTGCTGGCTATCGAAGATGGCTCTGGTGATATAGATGTGAGACATATAAATGGACTCGTTACTATCACCGATGGCTCGGGCAGTATTTATGTGAATGATACACTAGGCCTGACAATTATCGAAGCGGGCTCTGGCGATTTAAGTATCGATAACATCAATGGCCCAGTTAAATTGGATAGATAATCGACAATTGCTTGATTTAGAACAATCCAGTTAATAACAACAGCACCTACACTTTAATTAAGGCAAAAGTGAGGTGCTTGTATGACTGAACAAACCATCATTCGAATATTAAAAACCTTCATCATTTTAGGTATTTGCTTAATCGTATTGGGGCATTCTTTATTAGCCGGCAATTACTTAAGTGAAAGCATGGGTGTGCATGGTATTATGTTCAGCGCAGCATGTATTGCTATCGGCGTACTGTTTTCATTGCCTACCAAAATTTACCTCACTATTTTGCTGATGAAAATGGAAAGTGATCTGACAGCACAAAACAGGCTGAATTAGTTACCGCTTTGCTCTTGTAGCTGCTTTTCAAGTTGCTTATTGCGTTGCTCCATAAGCTGTTTTACTTGCTCTGCTTCTTGCATCATCTTTTGCACATTTTTAGCATCGTACACCCCAAGTGCGGGCGGTGTTACGTCAGCTTTAACGGTTGATGATTGCTTTTCATCAGCTTGAAAAGTTTCTGCAGGTAATACAGTAATATCGTTCGGATCTAAGCTAACAACTGTACTCGAATAATTAGGGTGAGGTGTATCAGCATAGTGCCACTGACCATGCTCATCTTGCCATTTATACACGACAACAGGTGCATGTGCGTCTTTGCTAAAGCTCAATTTCTCAGTTAACTTTTTAGCTTGTGTGCTTAATGCATCGGCACCTTGCGAAGCAAAGTCACTCACATCACCACTCACTTTTTCAGAGTAATGTTCGAACATGCTCAGTTCTAAGTAAGGTTTACCATCTGGCTTTTTAATATAAAATAACAGCACAACACTGATCAGCAGCAACATGACGGCAAAATAACAAAAACGCTTCATCCTTCCATTTACCTACTATTGATAGCGACTCACAATCTTAGCAAATTCTCCTGAAGCTTTAAGACTTTTTATAAAGTCATTAAACTGCTCTTTGATTAAATATGTTTTTGCTGTTGCTGAAAACTGTAATTGGAGTGGCGCTTTTCCCACATTATAGGTGCTTACGGTTAATTTTTTGAATACTTCATCCCGGCTCACATACCAGTTTAATGCATCTAGAGAGATAGCGGCGATACGCTGATTATGATCCCAGTCCATTAATGCTAAGAGCATCTCTCGTTCTGAATAAAAATTCTCACGGTGCATCGCCCCGCTGTCAAAATAATGTTCAAATTTCGGATAAGTATAAGCATAACGACCCATAAATACATAGCCTGTTAGCTCATCTATGGGTGGTATATGACAGCCATGTGGCATGACTAACACATCCTCTACAAAGCTAATCGCCTCACTCCAATAGTACTGGTTACTCCCTGTATACCAATCTATAGATTCAATGCGCCCATCTAATAACCCATCATCAAGCATTTTTTGCGAGCGCTTTTCAGGCGCATACGAATACTGTACCTCAATAGCATATTGCTCACTAAAGCGTTGCAGTATATCTTGAACAATACCGCCTTGTTCGGCATTGATAAAATGATAAGGAGGGTAATCGCTGTCTGGTAGACCAATCTGCAATACTTTTGACTGGCAAAACGGCACTACAAAAAATAAGAAAACGACAAAACGACTCATCGACGACTCCATACTACTAATAAGCCGCGAATTGTACACAAAAGACACAAAAAAAGCGCAACCTAAGTTGCACTTTATGAATTTTCTGATAGGAAAATAGAATTAAATACCATCACCATCAATGTGCAAGCCACATTCACGGTTTAAGCCGAAGAAACGCGTCTCTTCTTCTGTCATACCAGGTTCAAGTTTACGAGTTGTATGAACATCACCCATAGATACATAACCTTGTTCCCAAAGTGGGTGATATGGTAAATCATGCTTAGTTAGGTACTGATAAATATCACGGTTGTTCCACTCAATAAGTGGATACACTTTCACAGTACCACGGCTAATTTCAACAATTTGCTTGTCAGCACGGCTAGATGATTGCCCGCGGCGTAAACCACTAAACCAGGTGCCCGCTTCAAGCTCGTTTAAAGCACGAGTCATTGGCTCAACTTTATTCAGTTGATTGTACTGCTTAATACCGGCTTCACCTTGCTCCCAAAGTTTACCAAACTTGGCTTCTTGCCACGCAGGACTAAGCTGTGCTTTATAAACTTTAAGATTAAGCGATAATCGCTCCGTCATTTGCTCGATGAACTGATAGGTTTCAGGGAACAAATAACCAGTGTCAGTCAGTACCACAGGAATATCTGGCTGCTGCGATGTCACTAAGTGCAACATCACCGCCGCTTGAATACCAAAACTAGACGACAAAAAGTGCGTGCTTGGTAAGTTTTCAAGAGCCCACGCAACACGCTCTTCAGCGCTTTTATCAGCCAGAAGACCATTAATATCAGCCAGCATAGCTGTTTGGTCTTCTTTGCTCATCGTTAAGATGTCTTTAAATTCACTCATGGTTAATTCCAAACCTTAAAGCGGTGTCGCTTATAAAATTATGCGTGAAAATCGGTTACTGAAACTTTAACTTCAGCAACAATGCCTTTGCGAATAACAAAATCACCAAAACACTCGCCTTCATTACGCTCACTTGCCCATTGGCCAATTAGCTTATCGAATGCCTCTAGGTAAACGTCTTCGCCAACATTTTCTAAATACAATTTTGGAATACGCGTGCCTTCACGGTTCCCCCCTAAGTACACGTTGTATTTACCAGGTCCCTTACCAACCAAACCCGCTTCTGCCAACATTGCGCGGCCACAGCCATTCGGACAACCCACAACACGCATAATGATGTTGTCATCGCTCAGACCATGCTTAGCTAATAATGCTTCCGTTTTCTCTATTAAGCTTGGTAAGTAACGCTCAGCTTCTGCCATCGCTAATGGACAGGTTGGTAATGCTACACACGCCATTGAGTTTTTACGCTGCTCTGTATGGCTGTCATCAATTAAGCCATGGTTGCGCGCAATCTCTTCGATTACCGCTTTTTGGTCAGCCGGAACACCTGCGATGATCAAGTTTTGGTTTGCCGTCATACGGAAATCACCTTGGTGAATTTCAGCAATTTTACGACAGCCTGTTTTTAGCGGTTGATTTGGGTAATCTAAAATACGGCCACTTTGGATAAACAGCGTTAAGTGGTGCTTGCCATCAATACCTTCAACCCAACCGATGCGGTCACCACGGTGCGTGAACTCATACGGGCGGCTCTGCTGAAATTGAACACCAGCACGTTTTTCAACTTCAGCTTTAAATACATCAGAACCTACACGGTCTAATGTGTATTTAGTTTTCGCATTTTTACGATTTGAGCGGTTACCCCAATCACGCTGTACAGACACGACGTGCTCAGCAATTTTCAAGGTGTGCTCAAGTGGGATAAAACCAAAGTCATCTGCTTTACGAGGATACGTTGCTGTATCACCGTGAGTCATCGCAAGACCACCACCCACTAACACGTTAAAGCCAACTAACTTGCCGTTTTCTGCAATTGCCACGAAGTTTAAGTCGTTCGCATGCACATCCACTTCATTGTTCGGTGGAATTGTTACTGTGGTTTTAAACTTACGCGGTAAGTAAGTTGAACCTAAGATTGGCTCTTCAGTGGTTTCACTCTTTTCGCCATTTAGCCAAATTTCAGCGTACGCTTTGGTTTTTGGTAATAGGTGCTCAGAGATCTTCGCAGCCCACTTGTAAGCTTCTTGGTGAAGCTCAGACTCAACTGGGTTCGTTGTACATAATACGTTTCGGTTTACATCGCCCGCGGTTGCAATTGAGTCAATACCCACGCTATTAAGCATTTGGTGCATGCCTTTAATGTTTGGCTTAAGCACACCATGGAACTGGAAAGTTTGACGCGTGGTTAAACGAATACTGCCATAGCTGGTTTTCTCTTCAGCAAACTTATCAATTGCTAACCATTGCTCAGGCTTGATGATACCGCCAGGCATACGCGCACGTAACATTACGTTATGTAATGGCTCTAATTTTTGTTTAGCGCGCTCAGGGCGAATATCACGGTCATCTTGCTGATACATGCCGTGGAAACGGATCAGTTGGAAGTTATCAGCAGTAAAACCACCGGTGATCTCGTCTTTTAAATCTTGCTCAATTGTGCCACGTAAAAAGTTACTTTCTCTTTTCAAACGCTCGTTATCAGAAAGCTTTACGTTTTTGTCTTGTTCGCTCATGGTATTTCCTAAATTTGTTACAGTGACGGCTGTTAGCTTTAAACGTGATTAGTACACGTCTTTCTGATAGCGGTTTGCGCTACGTAAATCTTTTAAATATTGCTCAGCTTGTTCATCATCTTTGCCGCTATTTTCTTTGATAATGTCTACAAGCGCCTGATGAACATCTTTCGCCATACGGTTTGCATCACCACAGATATACAAATGTGCACCGGCTTCTAACCAAGCAAATACTTCTTGGCTGTTTTTGCGAAGTTTGTCTTGAACATATACTTTTTCCGCTTGGTCACGGCTAAACGCCACATCTACTTTAGTCAGTAAACCTGACTTCAAGTAACCTTGAATTTCAACTTGATATAAGAAGTCTTGAGTAAAGTGTGGGTTACCAAAGAATAACCAGTTTTTACCACTTGCTTCACGAGCATCACGCTCTTGTAAAAACGCACGGAATGGGGCAATACCCGTCCCTGGACCGACCATGATAATGGGCGTTTCATCATTAGCCGGTAAACGGAAGTTATCGTTGTGCTCGCTGAATACTTTTACTTTACAGCCTTCTTGTGCACGACGTGCTAAATAGCCAGAGCAACCACCTAAGTGTTCGCTACCGAATGCATCAAACTCAACCAACCCCACCGTTAAGTGAACTTCTTCTTCAACTTCAGCTTGGCTAGATGCAATCGAATATAAACGTGCTTGTAGTTTACGTAAGCAATCTACTAAGGTTTGCGCTTCCAATTGAGCTGGGTTTTGACGAATAATATCGAAGATTTGGCGAGGCTCGATGTACTCACGCATTGCTGCTTTATCTTCAACTAACTTTAATAATTCAGGGTTGCCCGTTGCTGTTGCGTATTTTTCAACAAAGCCTGGGTATGACTGAGTTAACTCTAGCTTTTCGATTAGTGCGTCACGAATACTTAGCTCGTCGTCGCCGAGTTTAACCGTGCTAGATGCATCGATTTGTGTAAGCGTGAGCACTTCATCAACAAGTGCTTCGTCATTTAAAAAGTAGACGCCTAGCGAATCACCCGGTGTATAGGTGATGTCTGAACCTTCCAATGAAATTTCAACATGACGCACATCTTTGGTTGAATCACGACCCGTAATTTTTTGCACAACGCTTAGCTCTGCAGCAAATGGGTTTTGCTTGGTGTATTGGCTTGCCGCAGGTGCCGCTGCACCAAATGGCATCGCCACAACTTGACCACCACTTGCTTGCTGTTGTGCTTTAAGGTCAGGTTCAAACGCATCAAGTGCACCATCAATCCACTTAGCAGCTTCATCATCGTAATCAACATCTAAGTCAGCACGCTGGAAAATAGTCTCTGCGCCAAGCTTGTTAAAACGCGCTTCGAAATCTTTTGCTGTTTGGCAGAAGAACTCGTAGCTTGAGTCACCTAAGCCAATCACAGCCACTTTAACACCATCTAGTTTTGGTGCTTTTTTAGTCGTTAAGAATTCATGCAGGCTTTCAGCGTCTTCTGGTGGCTCGCCCTCACCATAGGTTGAAACAACAACCGTGATGAACTTTTCTTTTTTCAGGGCAGTTGGTTTGTAGTCAGCCATGTTGACTAGCTTAACGGTAAGACCACGCGACTGGGCTTGTTCTTTTAACTTAGTCGCAACGCCTTTTGCGTTACCCGTTTGCGAGCCGTATAAAATAGTCAGTGGTGCAGCATCACCCGTAGCTGGAGCGGCAGCAACACCACCCGTTATTGCACCTGCGTTGGCATTAGCAGCTAAGTAACCACTGACCCACGCTTGCTGAATTGGATTAAGTTCAGCCACTAAGCCTTGCAGCTTTTGTACTTGCTCTTGCGATAGCGGGCTCGCCGCTGCATTTAGTTGACTTAACAACATGAATTTATTCCTCGTAACCCTGAAAAGTTAACTGCGAAACGAACTTGCTACCGTCATTTCGCGAACAATTTTTTTCGACTTTAAAGACTAAATAAAAACGCTTTAAAGGTTTATCTGAGCGTGAAGAATAACGAGGTCTCGCGCGATTAAAAAAGAATAGAATCTGCTTTGATATTCCATTTAGTTATTAATTTTATAAATAACTAAAAAAAAGACACTAACATATAAGTAAGTGTCTTTTTGTTTAAACGGATTTTTAGTTAAAAATCAATAACAACATTTGCAAAGAAACGACGACCGATAGCATCGTAAATTGCATCATTAGCTCCACTGGCTGCAATATAAGCCGGTGGTAATTTATCGGTTAAGTTACGAATACCTAAACCAACTCGGGTGTTTTGAAATAACTGGTAGCTAGCGGACAAGTCATGGGTCACAATAGTTCCCACAAAGGCAGGGCTCAAATCTTCAGGTATATCTCCGTCAGGCGATAGGTCGATACGAGCTGAACGATCTATTAAACGTGATGACCAGTTTACAACTAAATCGTTAATAGCATAGGTTGCGGAAAAGCGAGCTTGCCACTCAGGATCCCCCACTTCACCATCTTCCACATTTACTTTATCAGGTCGACTTTGGAACTCAAAAGCCTCTAGCTCTAAAAGATGATTTACAAATAAGTTTAAATTTAAATCCCCTGCCAAACCATAATCAGACAGCTTCATACTGTAATCAAAATCAGCTTCAAGGCCTCTAGTTGTCAAAGCTGCTGCATTTAAAAAGCCAGAGCGAACTAAAGTCACATTATTCGTTGTAGGGTCTCGCTCAACCTGCGAGCAAAAACTTTCGTCTGGGCCTCCTGGGGCATCCACACAATTATCAGCAATACTTTGTGTCGCGATAAATGAAATTGCGTCTTCTATTTCAATATCATAGTAATCAAGGGTCATTGAAAAGTTTTCAAAAAAGCTCGGTGTCCAAACAATGCCTGCCGTAAATGAGGTTGAGGTTTCAGATTCAAGTTCAGAGTTGCCACCACTAATAGTATCTATACTCGCATTATCATTTGCCTCAAACCCTGCTGGTATGCCGATTGCTGCACAATTAGCAACGCGATTAGGATTATCGAGAATACTATCAGCATCACATGGATCGGCTACACGGCCAAAGCCTGGAGAAATGGGTGAAAAGGCTTCGGCTATATTCGGGGCACGTACCGCTTGGCCGTAAGTGCCTCGCAAGCGAATATCCTCAATAGGCTGATACAACACACCAACCTTCCACGCGTCAGTGTCGCCAGCATGCGAGTAATCAGCATAACGATATGCGGCATCTAAGGTTAGTTCTTTTGCGTAAGCAAGGTTTGCAAGCAGAGGCAAGCTCACCTCTATAAAACCCTCAGTTACATCATACTCACCAAATGCATCGAGTGTAGCTGCCTGTGCTAAAACACCTGATTTTGTCAGCTCATCGGTGCGTGTTTCTGATGTTTCTTCACGGTATTCAAAACCAGCAGCTAAACCGATTGGCCCGCCAGGTAGTTCAAAAAACTCCCCAGTATCAAATGTTATATTAGCGCCAATTAATTCTTGCGTTATTTCATCTGTTCGCGATACATCGGCCGTTACCCAGTCTTTTGCAGCCTCTGATGCTTGGTCAAAACCAAACGCATTGTAAGGAACACAATCTGCGGGGTTTAAAGTGGCAGGGTTGACATACTCATTTCCATCCTCATCTGGTAGTTGTAAGTCGGGTACTTGATTTCGACATACTATTTCGCCCGTATCTGGGGTAATAACAGCATCAAGCGCAGCATCAAGATTGCCTGAAATTAAATCGTTTAATGAGTTCCGGCGGTTATCTGTTTGCCCATATACATAGTAAACATCATAGTTAAAATCAGTTTGGCTTAAAGTAAATAAGCCTTGAACCCCACCAACGAATCGAAATAGCTCACGGCGGTTATCAGCACTTCGATTACCGAATTCAGCAAAAAACTTAGACATTTCTATTGTTGTAATGCCTTGGTTAAGGTAGGTCTGGCGTAGCGTTTCATCCAGGTAGGGGTTGTCTGCTACGTTAATAAATATATCACCAAAGCGAAAAGATGGCTGAAACTGTTGTTTAATGTCTGAACGAACGAACTTAAAGTCACTGTAAAATGTATGGTTGTCAGTAATATTATAATTAAGTGTTGATGCGATGGTTATTTTATCCTGCTCAGGTAATACATTTTCATAGTCTTGAAGTTTAAAGCAGTGCTCACATCCATCAGGGAAATTACCGAATGCAAAGCTATTTGTGAACTCACGAATCGGCATTAATTCAGGTGTGCCATTATCTGAAAACGTGGTAATTTCACCAAATGCACCAAATGGGTTTAGCACACCATTTTCACTTATACGATCCGAAAAAACACGAGGCCTTGTTAAACGATCAGGAATACCATCTTCCTCACCTTGGCTGAGCGGATTATCAACTGTTCCCCAGTTATCCGACTGGCGTAAGTCATTTGCCATCACTTCATTGATATGGTCTTTGCCAGCAAAGAAAGTGATATTACCCCGACCGCCGGCAATATCTGTCCCCGCTAAAATACTTAGTGAGGTATTTTTAGAGCCGACTCCTTCGGTTGAATTACCAACTGATGCCTTTAATTGTAAGCCATCGAAATTGTCTTTTAGAATCACGTTTACAACACCGGAAACCGCATCAGAGCCATACACTGCCGATGCACCTCCTGTTATTACTTCAATTCTGTCAATAAGTGCAGCTGGAATTGTTGATAAGTCTACCTGAGATGACCCTGGCGCCCCTGCGACATGGCGCTTGCCATTCACTAAAACAAGTGTACGCGTGGATCCTAGGCGTCTTAAATCAGCAGAGCTGATACCTGCATCAGCATTGTCATCATTATTACCAAAGAGGGTATCGGTCGCGCCTATAGACGGAAACTCAGCTAGAATACTCCCTAAATCTGGTGTACCTGCTTTGGCTATTTCAGCCGCACCAATTGTTACTATTGGTGTGGGTTGAGAAAGCTTTGGTTTTGCAATACGAGACCCTGTAACTTGAATTCGCTCAACTTCATCAACTCCCTCTTCAGCTGCGACTGAATAACCCACAGTAGAAAGTGCAGTTAACGACAAAGCAAACTTAACGCTATGCGCCAATAAATTATATTTCTTCATTTTGACCCCTAAACAAGCTGTTATTATTTGATTATTGCTGTTGAAGTCGGGTGATCTTTACACCACAAAACTATAACAGTGCTTTTAGAAGTAACACGACAAACCCAAAATAGGAACAAAACTAAAAAGTGTGCAAAATATAAACAATGCAGAAATGTAAATTTTAATTAACAAATGCGTATATAAAATAATCCAAAAATTATCAATTCTGTAAAAAACCTGTCATTGTTATCATCTATTGTCCACCATTTGAAAACACATAATAGGGAAAATCTATGCCATACGGGATTAAGAAAAAGCTCATACTTACTAGCAGCTTACTTTTTTTAAGCAACACAGCGTTTGCAAATATTAATAATGCAGACTTTGAAACTTGGTCAGCAAACACACCAACAGCTTGGAGCACGATTGATAGTGGTATCAGCATTAGTGCTAACAACAGTGTGGTTTACTCTGGCGAATATTCTGCACAAGTCACTGTTAACACTGGCACACAAAGCAATACTGATTTACAGCAGCTCGTTGATGTTGTTGCGGGCGAAAGCTACGAGTTTTCTGCTTGGGTTTACCATACCGAAGGTGGTGTGAAAGCACGCTTAGTGGTTGATGGCTATCAGGACTATTCAAATTCAGCATTAACCAATCAATGGCAACAAATTAGCTACCAGTACACAGCTCCAACAACAACCGCTATCAATGTTGGCTTACGCTTTTACGACGTAACGGGTTTTGATGGCAGCGAAGTGGTTTATGTCGATAATTTTGCACCCAGCACAGGCACAACCCCACCACCGACAGGTAGTTGCACAGATAATCAAGTATCGTTAGTGCTCACCACTGACAACTATGGTGAAGAAACAAGTTGGCAAATAACAAATGCCCAAGGCAGTACAGTGGCATCTGGCGGCAGCTATGCAGCGAATACTCAGTATAGTGAGCAAGCCTGTTTAATTGATGGTGACTACACATTCACTATTTTTGATAGTTACGGTGATGGCATGTGTTGCTCGTTCGGTAATGGCAGCTACAACCTCTCTCTAGGCCAAACGGTGCTTGCCAGTGGCGCAAACTTCCAAAGCTCAGAGGCGACACCGTTTACATTAGGTGATAGCGCTGGCGGTGATGATGGCGGTACAACACCACCTGATCCGACAGGCTATTATGTGACTACACAAGGCCTCACAGGCTATGCTCTAAAAACAGAGTTGTACAACATTATTAAAGATCACAACTCGCAAGGTTACTCTGCTATTTGGAGTTTTTATGACATTGCCTCACGCGATAAGTATTTTGAAAACGATAACTCAATTCTAGACCGCTACTCAGAAAACCCGACAGGTCAAGATAGCTACAACTATGTAGCCGTAAGCGATCAATGTGGTACTTATAACAGTGAAGCTGATTGCTACAACCGTGAACACTCTTTTCCGAAAAGCTGGTTTGGCGGCACTGTTGAGCCTATGAACTCTGATGTACACCACATTTTCGCAACCGATGGTTATGTAAACTCTAAACGCAGTAACTACCCATTTGGTGAAGTAGGAAGCGCAAGCTATACCTCTAGTAATGGTAGTAAATTGGGCAGCGCAGCGAGTTCTTTAAATTACTCAGGTACTGTATTTGAACCTATTGATGAGTTTAAAGGCGATTTTGCAAGAGCCTATTTCTATATGGCAACACGCTATCAAAATGTCATTGCAAGTTGGCAAAATAAAACTACTTACAGTAACGCTGTACTTAACGGCACCTCAAATCAAGTATTTGAGAATTGGGTTGTCGCAATGCTACTAAAATGGCACAACGAGGACCCTGTCAGCCAATTAGAACTTGATCGCAACCAAGCGGCATATGAGCACCAAGGTAACCGTAATCCATTTGTCGATCACCCTGAGTTTGTTGGGATGATTTGGTAATATCATAAGCCAGGCGCTTAGCTCAGCTAGGTGTCTGGTTTAACTGTCCAACAATATAACTCGTTTTTCGGCGACGAGTTGCTCCACAAATTGTTTTTCGAGGTTCCAAGGGTGACGCTTCCAACCTTGAAAACCAAAACCTGCAATATGTACGTATTTAAACCGCACTAAAAAGTAAGCAATTGCCAAAGTACCAGAACTAACACAACGAGGCCGATGTATCGGTGAGCCAAGGGCTAATAATTCATTTAATAATGATTGGCGAAACTGTGCTGTTAAACGCTCTACTTGGCACTTTTGCGCATAGGCTGAGATTAGAGCCTCCCCGAAATCTACCTTACCTTTACGTTGTATCAATTTAAAAAAACATTGCGCTACAGAATTAGGAGTTGGATCGGTGATCATAACCTGGCTCAGCCCTTCGAGAGACATTTGTGGTGTGTTTAATAAACTCAGGGCTTGTCGGCCACGCCCAACCAACCACAAGTCAGTACAACGTTGGCCTAAATAATCAGGCATTGCTGCACAATGGTTAAACCTAACCACTCGTGGGCAATGATTTACTTGCTCAGTAAGATCTGTATTGATAGGACCATTACCTAAGATAATGATTTTTGGCTGCTCTTGCATAAACTAAGCGACTTTTCTTTCTTAAAGCAGCTTATTTGACGCTAGCAGTGTGACTGGTTAATGACAATTCAAGATAAATTTAACCAATGAGTGAGTCGTTTATGTTCTATCAACAGCATGTTGTCGTGTTGTTGTTTGGTCTGATAACCAAGTAGCGGCAGCACGTGCTTTAATAACTCATGGTGTTGCTGTTGTAGTGAATAATGCGTGACCTTTAATGTTTCTAACAACTCCCGAGCATAAAGCGATCTCGATTGCAGCGACTGCCAAGTACGAATCTGTATTTCGACGATTTGTGAAATTGAAGTGTTATAGTTATTAAGTTGCAAACTTAACAAGTAGTTTTCTAATGAGTTCATAATAGCGTCCTTTTAAAAACGCCACTTTAAAAGCTCAAGTTAAGTTGAGGTAAAGTATTTTGTTATTTTTTGCGCCATTTATTCATTATTTCCTTAAATAATTTAGCCTCTTTATCTTCACAGGGTCTGGGCGATCCGCTTGGTACTCCTGACTTGCCAAATACGGTATTAAAATCGATGTCGTAACATAGCCCATTGAGCATTTCTGTTCGCTTGCTGCCATTGCCATTTTGCCAAAGTATTGTTGCTTTATCAGAGACAGTTAATTGTGCAGGCACTGTAACCCCGCCTACAGGCGAATTATTATTTGCAGCATCAATCTGACCAAGTGCTGAAGCATTAGAAAAGCCATTTTCAAACTTAAGCTCTGGGATTGGTGCATAAGGATTCAGCTTTTTAAATGGTTTTTCAGCTGTTTCTTCACTATTCGTTTTAGGCTCAGCAGTTAAAGTTTCTACCTCTTTACTGGATTTAGCGACTACAGCTTGAACTGCTTTAGGCTCTTTCAAAGAGCGATTAGCCGCTTTTGTATCAGCTGACTGTCCTAAATGACTGGGTTCAGCCTCTTTTGTTTGCGGTTTCAGTCTTGAGTCATTCTGCTTTTCTTTTGAGGTTATTTTTTCACTTTTTTTTATACTAGGTAAAGCCGTGAGATCAACACTAACGTATGCGTGTATTACATTCACAGAATCAGAGACAGGTGATACAGATACAGACCGCATATGCTGCGCAAATAGAAACAAGATTACAGCATGCAGCGCAATTGAAATCATCCATGCTTTGTAGCTTCCCTTTAACACCTAAACTCCTCACTTTTTATTTTAAGAGTGTTAAAAAAACGAAATAGTTCAGTGCCCAGAGCTTTAACAGATACAAAAAAGCAGCATCTTTTAGAATATACAATCAAAAAGCCCCAGCATGTGCTGGGGCTATCAAAACACTTAAGGATTAAAACTTATAGTTAACACCTAGTGTGAAGGTGCGACCGTTCAAATCAAAGTATTCACCGTCATCATAAAGACTTGGGTGTCTTGGTGGAGTGCGGTCAAATACATTTAACATACCACCACGCACTTGTAGGCCATCAGTAATATTATAACGCGCTGTTAAATCCCACTTCGTATAAGATGAGATATCGTTATAGTTATTATCTTCAGCTACCCAGTCGTTTGACCAAACAGTACTGTGGCGATAGGCACCGATTAAATTTACCTGTAAGTTTTCATAGGTATAGTTCGTTGTGAAACGTGCCTTCCAGCGTGGATCTGTATACTCACCTGCAGCATTACGTTTATCAGCTTCTTTACCTGTTAAGTTTTCATCGTTTTTAGACATGTAAGTGGCAAGCATATTCATTCTGAATGAGCCAAATGTTGTATCAAATGAATATGTTACTTCCATATCCGTACCCGCAATACTGTTACTTGCAGAGTTAATAGGTTTCAGATCATACGAATCAATTTCAAAGGTATCTTTATTACGATAGATAAGTGGGCAATATGGATTATCTGTACTCTCAAATTCATAACAGCTTTCAATCACTGTTTTTGCTTTAGGTGTACGGATCATATCTTCAAGATCGAACTCCCAATAATCAAGAGTAATACTTAAACCATCAACAAATGAAGGTGTGTATATAACACCAACAGTTAAATCGTGCGCACTTTCATTTTCAAGATTAATATTACCTAAATTGAAACCAGAGTGGTTAGTACGCTTCCAGTCTTCACTTGGAACCCAACCTTCAGGAATGCCTTGCGAGCGACAGTTATTGGTGATGTTTTCTTTATACTCACCTGCATTATCAATTTGGCCTTGTTCACATGGGTCATCAAAGCTTTTAAAAGTCTCTGAACGGGCTTGATAAAGCTCATTTATGTTCGGTGCACGAACTGATTTAGACTTATTAATACGGAAACGAATATCATCATTAAGTACATAGTTAAAACTTAACTTCCATGCGTCATCAGTGCCTGTTGATGAGTAATCCATGTAACGATATGCCGCTTCAAGGAAAATTTCATCGGCAAATGATGCATCTACAACAAGCGGAATAGAGAACTCTGCAGCGGCCTCACTGACATCAAATGAACCTGATAATGCCTCAGATTGATTGTTAAAAATCAATCCTTTACGCATAGCGGGATCAGGTAAAGTTGATGATGCTTCTTTACGATGCTCAATGGTAAATGCTGTAGCAATTGGTCCCGCTTCTAGCTCAAATAAATCACCGCTAAACGTTACACCATAAGTTGTTTGATCAACTGTTGCACGGCGAGTTGCATCTGTCTTTACATAATCAAGCGCTTCTTGCGAGGCAAGACCTGTTCCCCAAATATTAAGAGGCACACAACCTTCACGGGCAGTTACTTCATCTCTAGAACGATCGGCACAGACAATATCGCCATCAATTTCAACGGCATCTAATGACTTATTAAAATTGTCGACAAGCATTTCACCGTGCCAAGTTGTATCCGCTTGTACTGAGCCACGTTGTACATAAGCTGAGTAAAACCAGTTATCGGTTATTTCACCTTCAAAGCTTAAAACACCTTGAATAAGCTGACGCTTTTGATCGTATACGCGGTTACCTAGTGCGTCTGTAGTAATATACGCTGTATATGTGTCCATATCACGATCAGAGAAAAACTGTTTTGTCTCATCACTAAAGAACGCATTATCTGTACGCATACCACTTAAAGTATGGAATGCAGGCGAGCTTTCACCATAGGCATGCGTATTTGAATACGTAAGCTCAAATGCCATTGAGTGAGCATCACTAAACGCATAGTTCACATTCGATGATAAATTTAAACGCTCAAGTGGTGTACGCACATATTTATGATTTAAGAAATGATAGCCATCGCCTTCATTACCAACATAATATTGCGTATTACGGCTACCTGGCGTTGAACTTGCTGGTAAATATTCACCACTTGCAAATGGACGAATTGAACCGTCATCAGCAAAGATATAATGACCATCAGATGTGAAGAAATCACCTGTTGGACTATAAAAGCCAAGCGTTGTGCTACCTGTTTGATCATAAATGATTCGACGAGGAATGCCATCTTCATCATTTGAGTTATCAGGGTGGTCTAAAGAAATAACACCGTTACGAATAAAGTCTCGTTGATCACCACGTAATTGTTTTGAATCCGAATAAGAGATATTCGTTACAAAGCTTGCTTTTTCACCTTCGTTACCAAAAGTGAATGATACATAAGACTCTTCACCGCCGTCTTGTTGAGGCTGCGATGTTGATGCATCAAATTCAAAGCCTTGGAATGATTTCTTAGTAATAATATTGACCACACCAGCAACCGCATCTGAACCATACACAGCTGAAGCGCCGCCGGTTGAGATTTCCATACGCTCAATCATTGCGGTTGGAATATTATTTAAGTCGACGGCGCTACTGCCCGGAGCACCCGCAATAAAGCGGCGTCCATTAACAAGTACGAGCGTACGTTCTGCACCTAAACCTCGTAAGTCTGTATTACTCAAGCCATTAGCAAAAACGTTATCGTTTGTTGTCTCAGGTGATAAACCAACTGTAGCCGATGGCATCTCGCTTAATAGTTCAGCGGCATTAGTAATACCCGCATTAACCATCGCATCGCCCGTAATAACAGTAACAGGAGTTGGAGACAAATCACCAATACGCTTTATTTTTGAACCCGTAACTTGAATACGCTCAACTTGCTCATTACCTTCATCTGCAGCAGTGGCAAAATGTGATAAACCAAGCCCTGTTATACACAGGGCAGCCTTTATATTAAATGATAATGTGTTTAACTTGCTCATTTTCCCTTCCAAATGATTATTTTATTTTTTATTTGCGTTTTACATCAATACACCTATATCAATAACCAATAAAGGTACATAAACGCAAAGCTCATTATAAATTTAAAAAGGAACAATTAAATAAAACTATTGATACATATGTAAATATATGTAAATCAAATAAATAACCAATACAATCAGTAACTTGAGATAAAAATAATTTCCACACCTCACATTATTAATTATAATATTACATATAAACAATAAATTTACAAAAGCATAAATCTGGATAAAAAACACATATAAAATTAAAAACAAAACAACAAAGTAACAATATAGCTCAAAAATAAACCTATTATTTAAGGTTGATTCTGAAAAAGTATTTCATCACTTATTTTTGACAATAATAAATTTTGAGCCAGCTTATAAAAAAATGATTAAATATCTCTTTCTTAAAACGACACGGTTAACTTTATTACTTCAATCGTTATTTTCTATTTAATTGAGTGGTCTGTTTTTTGAACACTTGCGAATTACTGTAAATCAAATTACGCAAGCTTTTTCATACAAAGATGAATGACAGTAAACACTAACTGAAATGGCTGTTTAGAGTTTGAAAACAAAAAGCCCCAGCAAGTGCCGGGGCTTTTTAAAAGTAAACTTAATTAAAAATTAAGCTTTCTTTGGACGCTCAACAACGTCTACTAAAGTCCAAGACTTAGTCTTAGAAATAGGAGCACACTCAGAGATAGTAACTACGTCACCAGTTTGAGCTGTGTTGTTTTCGTCATGTACGTGTAGTTTAGTCGTACGTTTGATGAATTTCCCATATACTGGGTGCTTCACGTAACGTGCGATAGCAACAGTGAAAGACTTATCCATCTTGTCGCTGATTACACGGCCTTGAAGAGTACGGATTTTATCGCTCATTATTGACCTGCCTTCTGGTTAATAATTGTTTTTACACGCGCGATATCGCGACGTACTGTTCTTAGCGTGTGTGTCTGAGCTAACTGACCAGTGCTTGCTTGCATGCGCAGGTTGAACTGCTCACGAAGAAGTCCTAGAAGTTCAGCGTTTAGCTCTTCTACGCTTTTGTCTTTTAGTTCGCTAGCTTTCATTACATCACCGTCCGAGTTACGAAAGTTGTTGTGAATGGTAATTTACGCGCTGCAAGGTTAAATGCTTCACGAGCAAGCTCTTCAGAAACACCTTCCATTTCGTAAAGTACTTTACCAGGTTGAATTTCAGCAACCCAATATTCAACAGAACCTTTACCTTTACCCATACGAACTTCTAATGGTTTGTTCGTAATTGGCTTATCTGGGAATACACGGATCCAGATTTTACCTTGACGCTTTACGTGACGTGTCATAGCACGACGAGCTGCTTCGATTTGACGAGCAGTCATACGGCCACGACCAGTAGCTTTCAAACCGAAAGTACCGAAGCTTACTTTGTTACCGTTTTGCGCTAAACCGCGGTTGCGGCCTTTGTGCATTTTACGGAATTTTGTACGTTTTGGCTGTAACATTACTCGCTACCTCTACTTAGCACTTTTTTTGGCTTTCTTTGGCGCGCGTTTAGCTGGCTTCTCTTGCTCTTGTACTAGTGGTAAACCACCAATAACTTCGCCTTTGAAGATCCAAACTTTAACACCAATGATACCATAAGTGGTTAAGGCTTCAGAAGTTGCGTAGTCGATATCAGCACGTAAAGTATGTAGAGGTACACGACCTTCACGATACCATTCTGAACGTGCGATCTCAGCACCGCCAAGACGACCGCTAACTTCAACTTTGATACCCTTTGCACCAATACGCATTGCGTTTTGTACCGAACGCTTCATAGCGCGACGGAACATAACACGACGCTCTAGCTGTGACGCAATACCGTCAGCTACTAGTTGTGCATCAAGTTCAGGCTTACGAACTTCAGAAATATTGATCTGAGCCGGAACACCTGCAATCTTAGTTACTGCTTGACGTAGTTTTTCAACGTCTTCGCCTTTTTTACCGATAACAACACCAGGACGAGCTGTGTGAATTGTTACACGGATAGATTTAGCTGGACGCTCAATAACGATTTTAGACACAGAAGCCGCTTTTAATTCCTTAGTAAGGAATTTACGTACTTTGTGATCGCCAAAAAGCTGATCAGAGAAATCTTTTGAATTCGCGTACCAGGTAGAAACCCAAGGTTTAGAGATACCTAGGCGAATACCAGTAGGATGAACTTTTTGTCCCATTACTTATACTCCTAGCTATCTGAAACCACAACAGTGATGTGGCTTGTACGCTTAAGGATGCGATCTGCGCGTCCTTTAGCACGTGGCATAATACGCTTCATTGTAGGACCATCGTCCACAAAGATCGTAGCTACACGTAGCTCATCAATGTCAGCACCTTCGTTATGCTCTGCGTTAGCAATAGCAGACTCAAGTACTTTCTTAACTAATACAGCCGCTTTTTTAGGGCTGTACGCCAGGATTTCTAGAGCGCGATCAACCGGAAGTCCGCGGATCTGATCTGCAACTAGACGAGCTTTTTGCGCCGAACCAGAGGCGAATTTATGTTTAGCTAATGCTTGCATTTATCATTCCCCTCTTAACGTTTCTTCGCTTTCTTATCCGCAGCGTGACCGCGGTAAGTACGAGTTGGTGCAAATTCGCCCAGTTTGTGACCGATCATTTCGTCTGTGATAAACACAGGAACGTGCTGACGACCATTATGGACAGCGATGGTCAATCCGATCATGTTAGGTATGATCATTGAACGACGGCTCCAAGTTTTAATTGGCTTCTTGTCACCGCTTTCCAACGCTTTCTCTACCTTCTTCAGCAAGTGTAGGTCAATAAAAGGACCTTTCTTGAGAGAACGTGGCATGGCTATTCCTCAACTATTATTTAGTACGACGACGTACGATAAACTTATCAGTACGCTTGTTCTTACGTGTCTTAGCACCTTTAGTCGGTTTACCCCATGGAGACACAGGATGACGACCACCAGATGTACGACCTTCACCACCACCGTGCGGGTGATCTACCGGGTTCATGGCAACACCACGAACTGTCGGACGGATACCACGCCAGCGATTTGCACCAGCTTTACCTAGTGAACGAAGCATATGCTCAGCATTACCTACTTCACCAAGTGTTGCGCGACAGTCAGCTGGAACTTTACGAACTTCGCCAGAACGAAGACGTAGAGTCACGTATTGACCTTCACGTGCAAGGATTTGAACGTATGCACCAGCAGAACGTGCGATTTGCGCGCCTTTACCTGGTTTTAATTCTACGTTGTGAACAGTCGAACCTACAGGCATGTTACGCATTGGTAATGTGTTACCAGCTTTGATTGGTGCATCAACACCAGACTGGATTGAATCACCAGCTTTTAAGCCTTTAGGTGCAATAATGTAACGACGCTCACCGTCTGCATATAATACAAGAGCGATGTTTGCGCTACGGTTTGGATCATACTCTAGACGCTCAACAACAGCTGGAATGCCATCTTTAGTGCGTTTAAAGTCGATTACACGGTAATGATGCTTGTGACCACCACCGATGTGACGAACCGTGATACGACCTTTGTTATTACGACCACCAGACTTAGAGTTTTTCTCTAGTAGTGGTGCGTAAGGTTTACCCTTATGTAGATCTGGGTTAACCACTTTAACCAGGTGACGACGACCCGCAGAAGTTGGTTTACACTTTTGAAGTGCCATAATTCTAACTCCCCTTATTACTCGGCGCCGCCGACAAAGTCTAGCTCGCTACCTTCTTTAAGAGTAACGTAAGCTTTCTTCCAGTCTGAACGACGACCGAAACGCATGCCAGTACGTTTTGTTTTACCCTTAACGTTTAGTGTGCGAACACCAGTTACTTCTACTTCAAAAAGCTTTTCTGCTGCAGCTTTGATTTCAGCTTTAGTTGCATCAGAAGCTACTTTGAAAACAATCGTGTTGTTCTCTTCAGCAGCGATAGTGCTTTTTTCAGAGATGTGTGGAGCAAGGATCACTTTTAAAAGACGTTCTTCACGGATCATGCTAGCGCCTCCTCAAGTTGCTTAACAGCAGCAGCTGTAATAAGTACCTTATCGAAAGCGATTAGGCTTACAGGATCGATACCAGCTACATCACGCGTGTCAACCTTGTATAGGTTACGTGCCGATAAGAAAAGATTCTCATCTACTTCTTCAGTCACGATTAGAACATCTTTAAGCTCAAGTTCTTTAAGCTTAGCAACTAGTTCTTTAGTTTTTGGTGCTTCAAGACCAAACTGTTCAACAACGATTAAACGCTCTTGACGAACTAATTCAGATAAGATGCTTTTGATCGCACCGCGGTACATTTTACGGTTTACTTTTTGGCTGTGATCTTGTGGTTTAGCTGCGAAGCTAACGCCACCTGAACGCCAAATTGGGCTACGAATTGTACCAGCACGTGCACGGCCAGTACCTTTTTGAGACCATGGTTTTTTACCACCACCGCTTACTTCAGAACGTGTCTTCTGAGCACGAGTACCTTGACGAGCACCTGCTGCGTAAGCAACAACTACTTGGTGTACTAATGCTTCGTTAAACTCACGTCCAAAAGTAGCTTCAGAAACTTCAAGAGCGCCAGAAGCGTCTTTAATTGCTAATTCCATCACTAAATCTCCAGGACTTATGCTTTAACAGCTGGTTTAACGATAACGTCACCGCCGATAGCGCCAGGTACTGCACCTTTAACTAAAAGCAAGTTACGCTCAGCGTCAACGCGAACTAGTTCTAAGTTTTGAGTCGTTACACGCTCAGCACCCATGTGACCGGCCATTTTCTTACCTTTAAACACCTTACCAGGTGATTGGTTTTGACCGATTGAACCAGGAGCACGGTGAGATAGAGAGTTACCGTGAGTCGCGTCTTGCATGCTGAAATTCCAGCGCTTAACACCACCTTGGAAACCTTTACCTTTAGAAGTACCGGTTACGTCAACTTTGTTGATTTCGTTGAATAATTCAACAGTAAGCTCAGCGCCTACTTCAAAATCGCCTTCACCACCATTTAGGCGGAATTCCCACAGACCGCGACCCGCTTCAACACCAGCTTTAGCGAAGTGACCCGCTGCTGCTTTGTTTACACGGCTTGCTTTTTTAGTGCCTGCGGTTACTTGAAGCGCGTTATAACCGTCAGTTGCTTCAGATTTGATCTGAGCAATACGGTTAGGAGTCGCTTCGATAACTGTCACAGGGATAGATACACCATCTTCAGTGAAGATACGTGTCATACCCACTTTACGACCGACTAGACCTAATGCCATTTTCCTAAAACCTCTCTAATCTTCCGATTAACCCAGGCTGATTTGAACATCAACACCAGCAGCAAGATCTAAACGCATAAGAGCGTCAACAGTCTTGTCAGTTGGTTCTACGATGTCGATCAGACGTTTATGGGTGCGGATTTCGTACTGATCACGCGCGTCTTTGTTAACGTGCGGTGAAGTTAGTACAGTAAAACGTTCAAAGCGTGTAGGTAGTGGGATTGGACCACGTACTTGTGCGCCAGTGCGTTTCGCAGTTTCCACGATTTCCGCCGTTGATTGGTCAATCAAACGGTGGTCAAAAGCTTTTAGGCGAATACGAATGCGTTGATTTGACATTCTTAAACCTCAATATAAAGAGCATTTAAAAAGAGCATAAAAAAACGACCGAAACAATCTTACTAACTAAGATGTCGGCTGCTTTCTTATATCTACGTTGAACTCCAAATCGGAGTTCCTGTTTTATTAGCTTGAAATCCAAGCTTAATCTTTCCTTCCAAGTTCCCGAGGGAATTTTGAAAGCCTGCGTATTATAGTGATATTGGTGATAAATGCAACAACAATTTTGAAAAAATCCACAGCCCCAATTAAAATTTGTTTAATTTTCGAACTTTATCAATAACATTGCCGTCTTTACTTTATACTTGTGCAGTCTGAGGCGCGCAAGCATCGCTTTTAAATGGTCAGTCCAGTTAATAATTGCTATTCTATTGCGCTTATTTTTGCCTCTATTACTACTTTATTTACTTTGGTGAGTTGATGCGTATCATTAATCGTTGTTTGAATTTTATGTCAGCAGGTATGAACCGCTTGTTTGTAAGAAGCAAGGTACTGCCTGACAACCCGATTGAACAATATAACCTAAACCCAGCTAACCCGACTTTCTATATAGTTAAGCTCAATGCACGCTCAGATTTGGCTGCACTCGCACGCGTGTGTAAAAAATATGGTCTACCAGACCCAACACAAGAGCAGCTTTTAGGGCATGCTGAACTTAATCGCTTTATTGGTATTCAAAACCCTCCGCCATTATTTGGGGACAAAAGTAAACCCAGTAATGCGCTGCAACAAGGCAAGCAAATCATTGATCATTTGATGCGCACGGGAGAAAAAAACGTGCAAGTGATCCCCGTGACTATTTTATGGGGTCGTAACCCAGGTAAAGAAAAACCTGGCTTAGGGACGTTAGTATCGCACTCGCTCACACCAAGTTGGTTCCGCAAGTTTTTTGTATTGCTATTCTCTGGGCGCGATAATTTTATTCGTTTTAGTCAGCCCCTGGACTTATCACTGCTAGTGAACGAAAAAGCAGACGTGGATGAGCTACCACACAAACTACTGCGTGTTGCACGCGTTCACTTCAAACGTCAAAAACTGGCCGCGACTGGCCCTAAAATGCCATCGCGAGAGCAGCTATTCAATTCGCTACTTGCTTCACCAACAATTAAAAAAGCCATTCAAATTGAAGCCAAAGAAAAGAACATCAGCCAACAGCAAGCACGCCAAAATGCGCTGAAACTTCTTGATGAAATAGCGGCAAATTACAGTGATGCAACCATTCGTGTTGCTGATCGCGTGTTAACTTGGTTATGGAATAAGCTTTACAACGGTATTGATATTAAGTTTTCTGAACAAGTCAATGAGCTGACTGATAAAGGCCACGAGATTATTTATATGCCGTGTCACCGCTCTCATATGGACTACTTATTACTGACCTACTCTATTTACCATTTAGGTTTGGTACCGCCGCATATCGCGGCAGGTATTAACTTAAACTTCTTCCCAGCCGGTGGTGTATTCCGCCGTAGCGGTGCGTTCTTTATTCGCCGCTCATTCGCGGGCAATAAACTGTATTCATCAGTATTCAAAGAATACCTGAGTCAGCTGTTTATCAAAGGTTATTCAGTAAAGTTTTATACTGAAGGTGGCCGTAGCCGTACTGGTCGTTTGTTACCGCCAAAAACAGGTATGCTCGCTATGACGTTGCAAGCCATGCTACGCGGTATTGATCGCCCTATTTCGATTGTACCTGTATACATAGGTTATGAGCACGTAATGGAAATTAATACCTACTTAAAAGAACTTGCCGGTAACGATAAAAAAGGTGAGTCGATATTAGGTATCTTTAAAGCGATTAAAAACCTGAAAAACTATGGACGTGGTTACTTAAACTTTGGCGATCCTATTTCGATAAACCAATATCTGAATGAGCAGCAACCTGATTGGCGTGAATCTATTCACCCAACCGATGTACAAAAACCACAGTGGCTTGGGCCACAGGTCGCCAACCTTGCTGATAAAGTCATGGTTAATATTAATAGCGCCGCGGCACTCAATGCGGTGAATCTACTGGCCATGATTTTATTGGTTAATGATAAACATGCGTTAAGTAAGCCTAAATTGATTGCTCAGCTTGAGTTTTATCTACATTTACAACGCAGCGCGAGTTATAGCGACAAAGTAACAACACCTGACGAAACGGCTGAGCAGCTATTAGAGCATGCGCTTAAGCTTAATAAATTTGATGTTATCAGCGATGAGTTTGGTGAAATCATTGCTATCAACGACAAAGAGAAAACGTTATTCAACTATTACCGTAATAACGTATTGCACTTATTTGCTGTGCCAAGCTTGCTTGCACTGCATTTATTTAAAGCGCATAAAACGACGATGGCAGATTGCCACGCCTTGATTGCACGCTTTTACCCACTATTTGCCAAAGAGTGGTTCTTACATGAGTTAGATGAAAACTACATTACGCGTGTTCTTGCCAGCTTTGTTGATCAAGACCTCATTGAAATTGACGGTGATAATATAAAAATCACCAACAGCAGTGATTGCTTAGCAAAACTAGAAATACTCGGTCGCGCTTTAAGTTTAACCTTACAACGTTATGCAATCGTTATTGGTTTTATTCAAACCAGTCATGGCATTGAACGTGCTGAACTTGAGCATGAAAGCCAAGTATTGGCAGAGCGTTTAGGGACGTTACATGGCATTAAAACCCCTGAATTCTTTGATAAGAAAGTACTCATTGGTTTTATTACAAGTTTACGTGAGCAGAAGCTGATCACTGAAACAGAACAAGGGTTAACGGGTAGCAGTGAGCTGTGTGAGGTGTATATATACCTTAAGGCATTGCTGCCAGCACGCGTCTGGCAGTCAATTGACGACATAGTGCAAAGCCAAGCTAAGCACTCAAAAGGTTAACGCTGACGCATGACCCCTTCTTGGATCGTTGAGGCAACCAAGTTGCCTTGACGGTCAAAGAATTGGCCTCGCACCAAACCACGTCCAGAGCTCGCACTTGGGCTATCAATCGAGTATAAAATCCAATCATCAAGTCTAAACGGACGGTGGAACCACATTGCATGGTCAATCGTTGCAACCTGCATATTCGGCTGCATAAATGATACACCGTGGGGCTGTAAGGCCGTTGGTAAGAACTCAAAATCCGATGCATACGCAAGTAAATAATTATGAATGCGCTGGTCGTCAGGCATCTCGCCATTGGCTTTAAACCAAATATGTTTCACTGGCTCCATAACTTGTGGCTTAAATGGGTTATGAAAAGTCACAGGGCGCATTTCAATCGGCACTTCGCGAATGAACTTATTGCGTATAGGTTCAGGAATAAGCTCGGCATTCGCTTGATAGAATTCAAGAGACGACTTTAGCTCTTCAGGCTGTGGCACACTTGGCATTTGCGCTTGATGCGATAACCCCTCTTCATCGCCTTGGAATGACGCCGTCATATAAAAAATAGGTTTACCGTATTGAATGGCTTTCACACGGCGGGTGCTAAAACTTCTACCATCACGAATGTTTTCTACATCATAAACAATCGGTTTTGCAGCATCCCCTGGGCGTAAGAAGTAAGAATGCAGAGAGTGAACGATGCGCCCCTCGGGTAACGTTTCTTTAGCGGCCGATAAAGCTTGGCCCATAACTTGGCCGCCAAAAACAGCTCTAAACCCTAAATCTTGGCTTTGGCCACGATATAAGCCTTGTTCAATTTCTTCTAGCGCCATTAATGACAGCAAATCATCTAATACTTGGCTCATTTATTTATCCTCAATCCCGACAAGCGTTTAATGATACTATAGACTAATTGGAAGTAAATCTTTGTAAGAGCACCTCATTATGGCTTATTGGCTTTTTAAAACCGAACCCGATGCATTTTCAATTGATGATCTAAAAAACACACCTGAGCAAACCTCTATGTGGGATGGCGTACGTAATTATCAAGCCCGTAATTTCATGCGTGATGACATGAAGCAAGGTGATTTGGTGATGATTTACCACTCCAGTTGCAAAGCAGTTGGTGTGGTAGGCATTGCCACGATAACGCGTGATGCCTACCCTGACCCAACACAATTCGATTTAAATAGCGACTACTATGACGCCAAAGCAACAACAGACAACCCTCGCTGGTTTGTGGTCGATGTGAAATATCAATCACACCTTAAAAAGCCAGTGAGCTTACAAGCAATTAAAGCCAATGAGTCAATTACCGAAATCGCCCTTAAAAAAGGCGGCCGACTGTCAGTCATGCCCGTGACTGAACATGACTGGCAGCAAATAATGACAATGAGTGAGACATAAAATCACTGTCATTTAAATGAGCCCCCAAATTTGCTAAAATACGTCACCTTTGTTTCAAGGGTAAGATGGGGTATGTATGAAATTATTGTATTGGTTAGATGAGTGGACCAAGCTACCCCGCGACGAACAGCAAAATCAACTACCATTTATTGGCGGCGACTTGCTTGGTGATGTGTATATGAAATATCACATCAGCGATGCTAATAAGCCACTGCTATTTACCTTCTCTCCTGCTGGTACCAATTATCAAGAACATGACTTAACCGACGACTTTACTCCTTGGGGCTATAAGCTCGCCAAAAAGCAGGGAATAAATATAATTGCGTTTCAACATTTAGGGAAAAGCAATTGGTTTAGACATCGGAATCTGATTTTCTTTATTGAGCAATTGGCACCTTTAGTTAGTTGCTTTACCGAGCGATTAGGTTACGGCTTGAGTCGTGGTGGCTTTGCAGTAGGTGCATTCGCTAACTTATTACAACTAGACAAAGTACTATTATTTCACCCTGTCAGCACCAAAAATAAAGATAAAGTGCCATGGGATGATCGCTCAAGCACAGATATCGCACAAAATTTTGATTGGCACGGTGATTACCATGACTTAGATTTAGGCCACGCTAAAGGCTACATTATTTACGACCCAACAAATCGCATCGACCGTGCCCACGCTAAGCGCTACCCACAGCTTAATCATCTAAGAGTGTTCGGAATGGGACACAGTGTACATGCCACTTACCTCAGTAAGTTTGGATTTTATAAAGATGTTGCCGTTGACTTTATGCGCCACCAGCAAGTCGATATTGCACAATTTCGCCAGCAAACACGTACACTGCGTTTTAAAGAAGACTACTATCGCCGCCTTAACAAAGCGAATGCGAGTTCCGCACACCGCTTGGCACTATTGAGTACAGCCCATAACATTTTAATTGATGAAAAAGCGGAGCATGTAAAAGAAGAACAAGAAAACGTTGACGTGCAACCTTTGTTAGATGTTGCTCTAAAACACCAAGAGCAACACCCTAAAGATGCCGTAAAATTGCTTGAAGTGGCGCAACAACTGGCTCCTGACGATCCGGTTATTGAACACAAACTAAAACAGTTAAAATAACTTAGTGTTTACTTTTCGCCTTTTTATTTTTTTTAACGTGCCCATGCTTGGGCACGATGGTTAAGTACATGATAAGTGCTAACCACGAAAACAAGATAATCCCTATTAACCATGCATTTTTTTCATGCCCCTGAGTGCGTTTGCTATTTAAAACAATCACCACAGGCAAAATATACGCACTCAATACAATGATTAAAAACGCAACTTCATTCATTCGCTCACCAATGAAGACCAATCAACTTCATTACTAAGTACACGTTCAACGGCGATGTAGTGCAAAATATCCCCCTCACTGACGGTATAATCCAGAGGTGGGTTTAAATCCATATTCTGAGCACTTAAGTTATGCGCCACACCAAGCAAAATCGCATCATGACTTTGTTTAAAGTGATGAAATAAATTACCAAACGTCATGGCTTTTACACCCTTAGGTATTGGCAAGCTAAATTGCGTGTCACCGTGTAGCGTAGATAATAATTCTTCTTGCACACGGCTTGAACCTGGGTCTTGCATCGAACGTACAAGAATTTCTGCAGACTTAGAACTACTGCATTCAACATTATTACAATGCTCAAGTAGCATCTCAATTTTAGTTTCATCATCAAAATGAGCACTAATATGGCACTGCTTATTGACCAATTTACTGATGCGTAATGCCGTTGTGAATGTTTGGTCATCGTCTTGACCATCAATAATGATTTTATCTGCCCGCTCTATAGCCACACGTTTTAACTCATCAATATCGGTAAAACTACTTAAGCGAGCAAAGTCGACATGTGCATTGGCTAGAAATGGATGCTCCATTTGCTCGGTCACTGCTAATAATATGCGTCGATCAAGACGCTTGTTATCTGCCAAGATATAGTCAATCATCTTTTTTGTCCGCGTATCATGCCAACCGAAAATAATAATGTGATTGTTAATATGTGAGAAGCTTTTATCACCCGTCATAGCGCGCCTAATCAAGTAAGTAACTGTTTGCCCTGTTTTTCCTAACAGAACACCAAATAATGCCAAACCAAAAGGAATTTGTAGCAGTGCAACGATCCAGCGTCCTAGCTCTGTACTGGCACTAAAGTCGCCATAACCGACTGTAGAAGTCGTGACAACATAATAGTAAAAGTAGGTGCTAATTGGTGTGAGATCCTGCTCTCCTGCAAGCACGAGTAACCACCAAATAAGCAACATATGGAAAAGTGTTGTTATTACCACAGCCTGCCAGCTAACCTGATCAATATGACTGCGTATAAGCACCACTAAGCGGTTAAAAATATGATGCATAATCCTTGCAATGTATCTTAGAAGAAATTAACCGATACGGTACTGTAATGCATAGGTTTTGGCAACTGGTGGAAAATTCTTAATGTCTGTCGATGAAAAATAATAGTAGACTATACTTTCTCTGTATTAAGTATTAAGGGTGCAATATGTCTGGTGTTCTAGCTTCAGTCGATCAACGTACACAATTAGTTGGTGAAAATCGTTTAGAGCTCTTGCTGTTTTATCTACACAGCCGCCACTTATTTGCGCTCAATGTATTCAAAGTAAAAGAGGTTGTTAAACTTCCCCACTTAAGCAAAATACCCAATTCACATCCTAAAGTATCTGGTGTTGTCGATATCCGTGGTGAATCTATTCCTGTGATCGATTTACGTAAAGCGATTAACATGCCTGAGACGAAACACATTGAAGATACTAACTTAGTAATTACTGAGTACAATCGCACCGTACAGGGCTTTTTAATTGGCAAAGTCGATCAGATTATCAATATGACATGGTCTGACATTATGCCGCCACCCACCGCTATTGGTAAAAACCATTACCTAACTGCACTGACAAAAATTAAACGTGATAATCAAGAGCACCTAGTTGAGATTATCGATGTTGAAAAAGTCTTGGCTGAAATTATCGAATACGAAGTGCAAATCAGCGATGACATTTTAGATCAAAATATAGTCAACGAGTTCACAGGTCGTAAAATTTTACATGCCGATGACTCCCCGACTGCGCGCAAACAAGTAAGTGATACACTAACTCAATTAGGTATAGAAATAATTCCAGCACGTAATGGCCTTGAAGCATTAGAGATGCTAAAAGGCTGGGCAGACGAGGGCAAGGATGTTGAAAAAGAATTACTGATGGTAATTACCGATGCTGAAATGCCGGCAATGGATGGTTATAGGCTCACCCATGAAATTCGCCAAGATAGCCGCCTAAAAAACCTACATATCGTTTTAAATACCTCTTTGAGTGGTAGTTTTAACCAAGCAATGGTTGAAAAGGTAGGGTGTAATGCCTTCTTGTCTAAGTTTCAACCTATTTTGCTTGTCGAGGAAGTACAATCGCGTTTAAGAGCTGTACTCGAGCAACAAAAATAGTCTTATAAATAATTGCCCTTTTAAATAACGCAAAAAATGCTGATGAGCACTTTTTGGGATGCCCAATGTAAACCCACCACAGAATGTCGATTTGCCAATTAGTTATTTTCATGATTAATTGGCACAATCAATTTACTGACAACAATAAAAATTATGCTAAATCATGTTGCAAAGCCATTCACAAAACTGGTTGAGCGTTACCTACCAGATCCATTTATTTTTGTAATTTTATTAACTTTTTTAAGCTTTATCGTTGCTGGTATTTTCACACCATCGACACCGATACAAATTTTAACGGCTTGGGGAAGCGGCTTTTGGAACTTATTGCAATTTGCCATGCAAATGCTGTTAGTATTACTAACCGGTTATATGCTGGCAAGTACGCCTGTCATGCGACATCTATTAACCAAGCTGGCGGCCTTGGCTAGTACACCTGCCAAGGCAATTATACTGGTTACGTTCGTTTCATTATTAGCAAGCTGGCTCAACTGGGGCTTTGGTTTAGTAATAGGAGCTTTGTTTGCAAAAGCGATTGCCAAACAAGTTCGCGTTGATTACAGGTTACTCGTTGCCAGTGCTTATTCAGGCTTTATTGTCTGGCATGGTGGCTTGGCAGGCTCAGTACCACTGACTATCGCAACAGAGGGGCACTTTTCAGAGCAAAGTATCGGCGTAATAGGTACGGACAGTACTATTTTTTCAGGGTTTAATATCGCAATTGTCATTGGCTTATTTATTGTCATGCCACTTGTAAACCGCTACATGTTGCCAAGCAACAAAGACAGTATATATATTGACCCTGCAAAGCTAGATGATGAACCGACTCAGTCGGTAACCCCTAGCCGTCCTGCTGAAATCATTGAGCATAGCCGCATACTGGGTATAGGGATGGGACTCATCGGCCTTGGCTATCTAGTTTATTACTTTGTACTGAGTAACGGTGGCTTAAATTTAAATAGTGTTATCGCCATTTTCTTATTCAGCGCTATTTTACTGCACCAAACACCTCATAACTTACTCACAAGCCTACAGCAAGCAATCCCAAGCGGTGCTGGAATCGTAGTGCAATTTCCATTTTACGCAGGCATTATGGCTATCATGGTTAACACTGGCCTAGCTCAGCAAATTTCCGAAGGCTTCATCGCAATAGCCACAGCCGAAACACTGCCATTTTGGAGTTTTTTAAGCGCTGGTTTTGTGAATATATTTGTGCCATCGGGTGGAGGCCAATGGGCTGTTCAGGCACCTATCGTCATACCTGCGGCACAAACACTCGGTGCCGACATACCCCGTGTTGCTATGGCCGTTGCTTGGGGTGATGCATGGACAAACCTCATTCAGCCTTTTTGGGCCCTGCCTGTGCTTGCAATAGCAGGACTAAAAGCAAAAGATATTATGGGCTTTTGTTTAGTACAACTGGTTATCACCGGTGTGTTTATTGCGCTAATGCTGAGTTTTTATCCCTAGCTCCTAGTAACGGAAGCATGACTCAACGCTTCCGTTATAAACTAACTTGATAAGATTTTCATTGGTAGGCTTAAGATTGCGCTTTGTGAATCAGCAAAGTGCATCATCACGGCTACGTGGCCAGCGACCACCAGCGCATACATCACAGTTGAGAAGGTTTGCCCATAAGTATCTAATGGTACAAGGTGTGAATTATGGCGTTCACGCCACTCAAAAAGTATTTCCAGCGCACCAATAAACAAGAAAAACACTAACAACGTCAGTCCGAAAGTGTAGCTAAGCCAAAGGCCTAATAACACACCCACTAAACACATTGTTAGGCCAATCCACGAGCGCATTGAGAAACTAATACTTTTCAGCACATGCCCCCCATCTAGAGGGAGAATTGGTAATAAATTGAAGAGATTAAGTAGTGCACTTAATACTGCTACACCCGCGAATATTTCCATCTCAGTTGCGTAATAAAGCACCACACCCAGTACTGATGTGATCAAACCAAATGCTGGCCCCATCAATGAGATAACAACATCTTGCCAACGGGTCGTAATTTTATCGTCTGAAACAGCAAGCCCGCCGACAAATGGAATTAAGTAAATACCTTTGGTTTTTATACCAAAATACTGCATCGCTCTGACATGCCCATATTCATGCACAACCAAGCACCCTATTAGCATCAACGCAAACTCTATCGAGAATAGCCATGCATAACCCGCTACGGATGCTCCAGCAAGTGCTGCTTTAACAACTTTTGCACTTTTAAATAATTTAAACGCTAAAGCGACAAGGCCAATAACGCTTCTTTTGGGTTTAGTAGGTGTCATCGTGGGTATCACTAATCGGTGAGCAAACTGCTGATTTATGTAAATAGCTAAGCAGCGGTTATCAACATTACACGTATCTAAGCCGACTCGTTCACCTCGAAAGTCAAACTCATACATATACTGCTTGGGCGACTCAAAGGTAATAGCTTGTTGATGATGAAAAAGTCCTACTAATTGCGAACCTTTAAGGTGCAAGGTAAAAATTTCATCTGCTAGACTTAGCTGTATCGTTATCATAATGATTTTAAACGCTATTGTTGTATTAAGCTATTACATTTAGAAAAAGCAAAATTCCGGATTATTGACAATATTTCTAAAGTAGCGTTTTTTTTCATCACTGACCAGTCATAAAACATGACGAACTCCTTTTTTCCTACTACTTTTAAAGAAGATTAATTTATTCATGGAGTGAATAAGGTGAAATCAAACCGACATATACTTGTAGTAGATGACTCCAAAGCAATTTTAATTGTTATGCAAGCCATACTAAATGAGCTCGAGATAACAAATATCACAACCTGCTTAAGTGCAACTGATGCGTTGGAGAAAATCAAAAAAGCACCCCATTACTTTGATGCCGTATTTACAGATTTAAATATGCCAGATATGGATGGGATGGAGCTTATTCGACACTTAGGTGAAATGAAATACAATGGTGCGATAGCCATTATTTCTGAAATGGATCCAAAAGTCATTGATTTAGCGGCAGATTTGGCACGTAAGCATAACGCCCACTTGATTGGCAACATTTCGAAACCTGTACAATTGAATCAGGTTTATTTATTGCTGCAAAAACTTGAGCATTTTTCTGTTCACATTGAACGTACAAAATCACCTATTTCAGAGTCGCTGCTCCTGCATGCGATAAGTCACAATGAAGTGCTTCCTTATTATCAGCCCAAAATCAATCGCCATGATAATCGGGTAGAAAGCATTGAGGTATTGGCACGTATAAACACCAGTAAAGAAGATGAAGTCGTCTTGCCAGATCGATTTATCTGCATTGCTGAAGACTTAGACCTCATTAACCTCATCACTTTTCAGTTATTCGAAAAAGCAACCAATGACTTTAATGAGATAAAAGAGCATTTTGATCCTAACTTAAAGCTGGCATTCAATTTATCACCTTCCCAGTTAGAAGACTTAAGCTGCCCTGATAAGTTAGCCCTGATCCTACACCTTAATAAACTCACTCCCAGTGAAGTGATATTAGAAATAACAGAACAATATGCTTTACGAAGTGCCGCACAGCTAGAAACGCTTAACCGCTTACGCATGAGGGGCTTTGGCATATCCCTTGATGATTTCGGTACAGGTTTTACAAACGTACAGCAACTAAAAACGCTGCCTTTTACTGAAATAAAAATTGATAGAACCTTGATCAGCAATATTGAAACCGATCAATTTTCACAAGTTATCGTCAGTAGTTTAGTAAATATTGCCATACAAGAGGACTTAGCGATTGTTGCAGAGGGCATCGAGCGCGTTGAAGAGCTTGATTACCTTGATAGGTATAAAGAGTTCATTCTTATGCAAGGTTTTTTACTATGCCGACCAAAATCCAAAGACGACTTTTTAAATTGGTCTTTATCATGGCGGCAAATGGTTAAAACGGCGGCTGGCTATAGGCGTTAGGGCTTACGCTTATCATCACTAACAATCGTATTGCTACTTTCTAGGCGCTGTCGCCAACGCTGCTTGGCAACATGCTGCATATTAGCTGACTGATCATGTTCATCAACTATTTCGAGGCCCATCAACGCTTCAATGAGATCTTCAAGGGTGACAATTCCTTGCACATCCCCGTACTCATCCACAACTAGGCAAATATGAGTACGTTCTGTCAACAGTGTTTCAAGCAAGGTTGGCACGTGTAATGTTTCTGGCACAGTATAGATAGGTTTTACTAACTTACTGATTTTATAGTCTTCGCCTAATCGGTGATAAGCAAGCATAATATCGTTCTTATGCACAAAGCCAATAATATCATCGCCATTTTGATCATACACCAGTACACGAGAAAATGACGAAGAGCCATATTCAGACAAGTACTGATTAACGGTTAAATCTTTATGTACTTTGAACAATACAGTACGTGGTGTCATGATGGTATCGAGCTTAGCGTGGCGAAAGTGCAATAAGCTTCTTATTATTTCAGATTCATCCTGACCAAGCGCTCCCGATTCCGTTCCAATATCCGCCATAGCTTCAATTTCTTGACGAATATAATAAGCTTCATCGTAATTTCGACCTAAGAAACGAGTAAGAATATCTGCAAACCAGACAAAGGGTTTTAACATAAACACCAAGCCAACTAAGCCAAGGCTGACAATAGGCGTCAGAGCGCGCCAATAATTAGCGCCTAATGTTTTAGGGATGATCTCAGACAGCACCAACACTAATAACGTCATAATAGCTGATGCAACGCCCACGGCAGCATCAGAAAAAACCACGGCTGCTTGAGCCCCAACCCCCGCAGCACCTGCGGTATGAGCAATGGTATTGAGAGTTAAAATAGCGGCAAGCGGCTGATCTATATTATCTTTAAGTTTGGAGACACGTTTAGCTAAATGAGGCTGTTGTTTACGTATTAATGCAACATAGCTGGGCGTAATGCTTAATAACACCGCCTCCATCACAGAACACAAAAACGAAATCGTAATGGCGACGACCATGTAAACAAGTAAAAGTGTCACTATCTATCCTCACTTTGGGGTAACTTGCTCACCTTAACAAGTGTATGACTCAACCTCAAACCCTGAGTGCATTCTAACGCAGAGCACTTTTTGGCTTTTTTAGCGCGTGCTATATTAGCTCAAATTACCGACTATAGGCTCAATTATGACATTTAGAAGAACTTGGCAGAGTAAGTCTACCCATTTAAAAATAACACTGGGTGCATTCGTACTCAGTGCCCTAAGCACAACCTCTTTGGCAGACCCAATCGACAAATCAGCCATTCAGTTTATTGGCCCACTTGCAGAAGATATGCAACTGAAGCCGTATCAAACCGATCATCGCGATGCCATCATCGCAAACTTATTGCCAAGCTTACAAACAAGCAGTGACAGTATACATTTGTTTGGTAATGACGTTGACTGGCAAGCATTCGACAAAGTCAGTGCGTTAACCCTTGGAGGGTTACAAGCACTTAAATTCACAGCGTCAACAGATCGATTCAGTCAAGGCACATTGACCTTAAAAGGCATTGAAAACGCTCAGCTATTTATTGATGGCGAAAAACAAACAGAAAAAAATCAAGCCTACGAATTAGCCTTAAGCCAAGGCGATCATCAAATTGTTATCGTTACGGAGCAAGTCGCAAACTGGAATCAGGTGGAGCTTGATTTTACAGCTAAATCTGAACTAGACGCTATACAATTTAGCGCTAAACAGCAACATGGTTTATCGGCTAAGCAATTATTCGATGCGCCGACAATTAGCTTTGTGTCAATGGCACCCAGTGGCGATTATTTTATCACGAGCAAACGTCATTACGAAGATGCAACCGCCAACCAAGCTCAATATGTTACAGAGCTTAAAGACGCCAAGAACAATACTCTGTATCGTTTCGAGTCAGCTCAGCCAAGTAGTATAACTTGGAGCCCTGACAGCAAACGTTTAGTGTATCTATTAAATGGTGAGCTTAAGCGCTTAAATCTAAAAACCATGCAGCTGAGTGTCATCGCTAAAAACCTCTCTGGAGCGAACGGCTTTCAATTTTATGACCAAAACAGCTTGATCTTTAGCTGGTCAAAATCACCTGAAGATAATGGTAAGCTCACTAAGCACTATCAAGGTCTACAAGATCGCTGGTCGTATGCTCGTACGACATCACAAGTCTATTTACTTGATATTGCCACAGGTCTTAGCAAAATAGTAAGCCAAGGCCCACTTAGCCACTCACTAGAAGACTTTGATGCCAAACGTGGCAGCATATTAATGAGTCGCTCAGCACAAGCAATGCAACTATCACCCGAGCCAGCAACTGAGCTGGTTGAATTAAACCTGGCGACATCAGCGCTCAATGTACTTGGTCAATTTAAAACCTTTAATCAGGCTAAATACACAAACGAAGGGATTTATGTAACGGCAGGCCCTGACTTTAACAATGGTTTAGGGCGTAACCTACCACAAGGCATGCTTGCTAATAACTACGATGGGCAACTTTACCTTTTAAGTCGTGATGGTAAAAAAGCCACAGCGTTAAGCAAAGAATTTAATCCTGCAATTGGCCAACTCAATGTACTTGAAAATGGTGATGCACTTATAAAAGTTACAGAACAAGATACAGTACAACTTTACCAGTATGACCTCAGTAAAAAGCGCTTTAATAAGGTGAACGCCGGCTTTGATGTTGTTGAGCAATTTAGTTATTCAAAAGAACGCAACCCCAGCATTTTGCTCACTGGCACTACAGCTTCAACACCTCAGCAACTGAAACAACTAAGCCTAGGTAACAGCCGCGCGAAAATATTGTGGGATTCAAAACCGATCGCCTATAAAGATACTGCCATTGCCTCACTTGAAGAGTTTAACTTTACCAATAAAGACGGTATTGAAATTAAAGGCCGCGTTTACTTGCCGCACAACGTAGATAAAAGCAAAAAATACCCTGCACTGGTCTATTATTATGGCGGTACATCACCCGTTACTCGTGGTTTTACAGGTCGTTATCCATTTAACTTGTGGGCTGAGCATGGCTATGTTGTTTATGTTGTGCAACCAACGGGCGCAACAGGCTTTGGCCAAGAGTTCTCAGCTAAACACGTAAATGCATGGGGTGAGTACACAGCGAACGATATCATCGATGGCACAAAGGCGTTTTTAAACCAGTATCACTTCGTAGATAGCAAACGTGTTGGCAACTTAGGTGCGTCCTATGGTGGCTTTATGACTATGCTACTGGCTACCAAAACAGATATGTTTAGTGCCTCAATCGCCCATGCTGGCATTTCTAATATTACGTCGTATTGGGGACAAGGCTGGTGGGGGTACTTATACTCTAACGAGGCGTCTAAAAATAGCTATCCTTGGAATAACCCAGCCCTTTACAGCCAACATAGTCCTGTTTTTCATGCCGACAAGGTGACCACACCATTATTATTACTGCATGGTGATTCGGATACGAATGTACCGGTTGGGGAAAGTCACAATATGTACACGGCATTAAAGTTACTAGGAAAAGATGTCGAACTCATTGAGTACAAAGGCGCAGACCATCAGATATTTGCACGCGACAAACGCTTTGATTGGTGGGACACCATGCTCGCTTATTTCGATAAAAATCTAAAAGAGCAGCCACAATGGTGGCAATACCTTTACGCTGAAAAGTAGATTTTTATATAGTTGAGTACTACAAAAGTACTCAACTTTTCTTTCACTTTACGACACCTAACTAATTAAATTGTAAGAAATAGTTATAAACCTATCCATTACACTTCTCACTCTTTGTCATACAGTGCTAACATAACAACAAATCAAGTGTGAAATAGAAGCTAATGACTATTCAAGTTTTATTGGTTGAAGATGACGAGCTACTCGTCAAACGTATTCTCAACCATTTTAAAGAGACTGAATTTGAGATTGAGGTAGACTCAACAGGTGCCGATGCACTGGGCATTGTGCAATCCCGCGCCCCTTCACAAAATGCAATCTCTTTAGCTGTCATCGATATAGTACTACCCAAACGTGATGGTCTGCTATTAGCAAAAGAACTCAACGCGCTCACAGAAATTGGCGTAATTATGCTATCAAGCAGAGACTCTCAAGCCGATCGCATTGCAGGGCTTGCCCAAGGTGCAGATGACTACATATGTAAGCCCGTAGACTTACTTGAGCTCGAACTTAGAATGCGTGCCCTTCACAAACGTCTAAAGAGCTCTCAAAACGATGATGAAAGCGAAGAGTTTATTGAATATGCCGACTTCAAGCTACACCCTGATAATCGAACCTTGATTACCCCCAACGGTGAAGAGTCGCGCCTAACAGAAGCTGAACACAAAGTACTTATTTGCTTAATTGCAAATGCGGGTAAAGCAACATCACGTGAAAAGATATCTGAAGAGATTGGTCAACCAGATTGGAGCCCAAGTGATCGCACCGTCGATGTATTGATTGGTCGACTACGTAAAAAATTAAGTGATGAAAAGGATCAGAAGCGTATTGTTACAGTACGTGGTAAAGGTTACATGTTATCGATTTAAACTTTTAGAGTTGCGTTAGCTGACTAATTAGCCGCTCAAATGCCCGATAATTTAATGCTTCTTTTAGCTCACTTAAGGTTATATTTGGCTGCGCTTTTAAATCGCTGATGGTGCGTGCCACTTTAATTACCCGATGATAAGAGCGAGGCGATAAAGCCAGTTTTTCACTGGCTTTAGCTAAAAACTGAAGCTCTGCGGCTGCTAAAATACAGTAACGATTCATTTCTTTATTATTCAAACGCGCATTCACTTTGCCTTGTCTTTCAAGCTGAATTGCGTAGGCACGCTCAACACGTGAGCGAACTTGCTCACTGCTTTCTTCTATTTCAGTACTTTGTAGTTGGCTACTGGTTAATCTTGGCAACTCAATTTGTAAATCAATACGATCGATAAATGGCCCTGACACCCGAGATAAGTAACGTAGCACTTGATCGGGCGTCGCTCGCTTATCTGTGTGGCTACCTGTTGGGCTTGGGTTAAGGGCTGCAATCAACTGAAATTGCGAAGGGAACTCCATTTGCCTCGCGGCTCTTGATATCGTTACTACGCCCGTTTCCATAGGTTCACGCAATGAGTCGAGTACTTTTCTCTCAAATTCAGGCAGCTCATCCAAAAAAAGCACTCCATTGTGGGCTAATGAAATTTCCCCTGGCTTTGGGTTTGACGAACCACCAACAAGTGCGACTGCTGAACACGTATGATGAGGATTGCGAAAGGGACGCTCACGCCAATTCGCTAAATCGACTGATTGACCAATAATTGAATAAAGCGCTGCGGTACTAATCGCTTCATCGTCAGACATGGCGGGCATAATTGTCGGCATACGCTGTGCGAGCATAGATTTGCCTGTACCCGGAGGGCCTAAAAATAACAAATTATGCCCACCAGCAGCGGCAATTTCTAATACGCGTTTCGCGCCTGGTTGCCCTTTAACATCGCTTAAATCGAGGAGAGATTCCCTATCTAATTCCTGCTCTGGGTATTCAATATTCAAAGGAAGGGGTTGCTGGTTAAGTAAGTCGTTCCAGACATCTTGAATAGAATATACTGCTTTTCGTGCGACCCCAGAAACAAGACTCGCCAAGGAGTCATTATCGGCAGGAAGAAAGCAACAACGGCCTTTCTCTTTAGCACCGAGCACGGAGGGCAAAATCGCATTCACACCTCTAACTTCCCCATTTAAGGCAAGCTCACCATAAAATTCATAACGATGAATATCGGGACAACTAATCTGCCCTGATGCCACCAAGATGCCTACGGCGATGGCTAAATCAAAGCGCCCTCCCTCTTTAGGCAAGTCTGCGGGTGCTAAATTAACCGTGATCCGCTGATCAGGAAAGCCAAACTGTGAGTTTTCAAGTGCGCTTCTTACGCGATCTTTCGCTTCCTTCACAGATGTTTCGGGCAGACCAACTATATGAAAAGCCGGTAAACCATTACCTAAATGCACTTCAACTATGACTTCTGGTGCTTGTACGCCTATTTGTGCACGAGAAAAAATACGAGCTAATGACACGTTTCATCTGTCCCTATAACAAGTCCTAAGTTATAGTTTAATCAGAATATTTAAAAATATGCAACGTTAACCGCCACTTCATCGCCGCCAGTCGTAAAACAAGCGTCACTAGCATTGCAATCACCATCGCAAGCTCTGTTACAAAACCAAAAGAAATACCCAGCGTATAAGCGACTCCGCCTGCGATACAGGTAATTGCGTATAACTCACCTTTTAATAGCATAGGCATATTACCTGCGAGCACATCACGGATCATGCCGCCGAAGCAACCTGTAATAACGCCCATAATAATAGCCGTTGTGTCAGGCATACCTGCCAACATTGCTTTTTGAGCGCCCATAACAGCAAAAAACGCCAGACCAAATGCATCTGCTATCTGTAGCGTATTAAATTCAATCGAACGCTGCTTATTAATTAAACGTGTAGTAACAAATACCGAAAATAAAATAGCCCAAAAATAGCTTTGATCATGTAACCAAAAAACAGGAACATCTAGGATTAAGTCACGCAACGTACCACCACCAATTGCCGTTACGGTGGCAAGTACAACAACCCCAAAGCCATCCATTTTTTTATCATAGGCCAGCAGCGTACCCGATACAGCAAATACAGCCACGCCAATTAAGTCAAACCAGTGGTAAAGTTCAGTCATACTTGTAACTAAAAAGTAATTTTACCTACCTTGTAACATAAACTTTTCAATCTTTTAAGAGAAGATTATGCAAGTCACTAAACGTAGCAGAAGGAAAATATTAATCTGTTTAATAAAGAGAACTATTTTGAAGCAAGAAACCATATTATTAATAGGCAATGATTTCGTATTATTACCTATTAGGACAAACATTATGATGAGATAAAAAGATTTTTTCGATACTCAAGAGCACCTTCACTTTCTTATAGGCATAAAAAAAACGCTTTCGCGTGTCTAGTATTACATATTCATTTTTAATTTCAGCTGGTTGCGGGAGCTGTGAATTTTGAGGGCGAACCGACGACCTTTGGGTTTTGAGCCTGAGCAGCTGAATTTCAGGCATAAAAAAACACGCTTTCGCGTGTCTAGTATTACAGATTAATTTTTAATTTCAGTTGGTTGCGGGAGCTGTGAATTTTGAGGGCGAACCGACGATCTTTGGGCTATGAACCTGAAGTTCAGGCATAAAAAAA
>NZ_LRUF01000008.1 GCF_001550155.1 Pseudoalteromonas arabiensis | reverse complement strand
AAAGCAAAAGGGTCAGGTCTTTCTTTTTGCCTTTTCGTTAATTAAGGCCTAATTTTAGTTATTAATTTACCAATATTGATAGGTGAAAGGATGGCTAGGCCGCTACGATTAGAGTTCGCAGGAGCTTTGTACCATGTAACGTCGCGAGGGAATGAATGAAAGCCAATTTATTTAGATGAAGCTGACTTAGATGGATTCTTAAAGATTTTAGGTGACGTATGCGAGCGTTATAACTGGGTTATTCATTCATTTTGCTTAATGAGTAATCATTACCACCTATTAGTTGAAACTCCTGATGCAAATTTAAGTAAAGGGATGCGCCAATTAAACGGGGTATATACACAATGGTTTAATAGAAGTCATCAACATGTTGGGCATTTATTTCAGGGGCGCTATAAGGCTATTTTGGTTGATAAGGATGCTTACTTATTAGAGTTGAACAGGTATATTGTTTTAAATCCAATTAGAGCAAAGATGGTAGATAGCTTATCGGATTGGCCTTGAAGTAGCTGGCACTTTACGATGGGTCAAGCACACTTTCCAGCATGGCTTGAAATCGACAAAATGTTACTCCAATTTGGAAAATTTAAAGCGATAGCAAGGCGAAAATTTGCGTTATTTGTCGAGCAAGGAAAAGGCGTGGATCCTTGGACTGATATATCGAGTCAAGTTTTTTAGGTGACGATGAATTTGTTAAAGAGCACTTAGCGTTACTTTAAGAGCAAGAAGGTGATTTATGTGAAGTCCCCCTTAAACAAAGGCGAAACCAGTCATTGCCATTAGCTGAATACGCTCAGCAATTTGATAATCGAAATGAAGCAATAAAAGCCGCTTATGCATCTGGGGGATATACTTAGAAATAGGTGGGTGATTATTTTCAATTACACTATTCGCGTGTAAGTAAGATTGTGGCAAAAGGCAAGACCTGCCCCCCTTGGTTCCGTAAGCTTTAAGTTAAAAATAGGAAACAAGAGCTTTAAAGGGATTTCGGATGTTTATAGCATTAAGGATCAAATTAATGACTATTGTGATCAATGTTGGGGAGGCTGGTAAGATGTTAAAGTTTTTCTATTTATTCTTATTTTCAATTGCTTTAAAGGCACAAGCGATGAATAAAGATTGCGATGCTTTGATTGAATTATCAAAAATAATGACGGGACAGATTACAAGCCTCATACTTTATGATTGGATTAACATTGATAATGCAAAGCAAGTAACTTTCGTAATTCATTCTTTAGCTTCTGATTTGAACTTAACCGAAAGAGTTGTTGATACAGATAAGTTAATTGTTGAAAGGTTTCAGACTGATTATGCTGGAAATATTTCAAAAGAGTTAGTAACGCTATCTAAAGATGAATTCTATTTACGAATAAAACTTGTTAAAGATTATGTTGATAAAAATAAAAAATTTCCAATAATGCCATTGAATATTAAGTAAACATAGTAAATTTAAAATACAAGGGGCGCTGTTAGTTGAGAGCTACTCTGACTAGATTACTTGTTATATTTTTGAATCCAAAGCCTCGCATTCGTTGGGCTTTGTTTATATGGCTTTGGTGGCATGGGTTTGTTTTCAGTGAGCAACGCCTCAATGAAAATCCGTTTGGTGCCAAATTTAACTGATTTATTTACTCAGGTGAAAAGCCGTGGCGAAGTAGTTCGAAGTCAATTATTTGCACTTGAGCCTTTTGGCCTTCGCCAATCAATTTATAGCAACTGCCACTCGCGGTAATGATTAATCGTTTGTTAGGAATAATCATTTCAATCTTTGATGTACAGATATAGCTTACCAGTGAAAAGAGGTAGGTCTCATCTTTTCACGTACTACTACAGCTCTAGCAAACAGCTTGACTATGTAACAGGAAGTAAAAGCTACGATTTTAGTTACGATGACAAAGGCAACGTTACAGACAATGGCAAACGAGGGTTTGTTTATAATACAGCAGATCAGCTGGTAGAGAGTGATGGTTACTCCTATACGTATGATGGCAATAATAAGCGGGTAAAAGAAGTCGGCTCGACAGGCATAAGCTATTCGTTTTATGCAAGTAATGGTAAGTTAATGTACCGCCAAGTAAATGGTGAGCATGTAGATTATTACTATTTAGGTGGAAAGCTGATTGCGGAGAAAAAAGGGGATGGCAGTCATGCAAGGAGCTAAAACTCTTTACCCAAGGATGAGAGTGGGGACATCAGTTGGTAAGCCGAAGGTTAAAGTTAATAAAGATGGGCAGTATATTGTCGACTAGTACACACGTTTATTACAACCGTATAGCACTGTTGCATATATTATTTTTAGTAGTGCTATACGTGATTGTTGATGGTTTTATAATTAACTATGGTACAGATCAAAGTGCTTTCTCTAAGGGGTTTTACTCAAAGATTGTGCTGAGCATTCTGTATTTGATAGGTAGTAAGGATAAAAGTACTATCAAGCGAACTGATAATTCAATTGATGCTGCATTTCATTTTTCAGTATTTGTACTGTGCATTTGGATGGGGGTAGCAAGTTTTGTGCTGGAAGGCGTCAGTATCAGTCGGATTGTAGGTATCTTTTTAATCTTTGGGGGTCTTGCAGCATTTAACTTGATTGATGAGCTTTTAAAAGTTATTAGATCAAAAGTGACATCACCATCCATTCTATCGTATGCCACAGAGGCCGCATTAAAAATATTGTTATTTTCAGTATTTTGCTTAGCACTTTTTTTCTTAACAGTGGGTGAATGGGTTTGGGAACTAAAGCCTTTTTATGAATGGTAAGGATCATATAATTTTGCCCTAGCTTTTAGTTCTCTAAAATCATTTCAAATTCTCAGTTCAAGGAGTGAACAATACGGTTAGTAAGGAAGTAGTAAATCAGTTTGTCAGAAATGCGATTTTTGACAATTTATTTTAAGTCCAAAGCCTCGTACTCGCGGGGCTTTATTTTTCTGGTTTGTTGATATTAAAACTCTAATTTAAAAAAATATTGTGTTTGAGGATCATTGTTCAATAGTTGGCTGTAAATTTATGGGATCGTAGTTCGTACTAATTTATATGCAAGCTCGATAATATGATCCAGTCATAGGTCGTTTTTATTCGAATGATCCTGTTGATGCCGCAACATTTCTTAGTCAAGGGAATATCCATGGGTTTAATAGGTACGCATACGCAAACAACAACCCTTATAAATATATAGACCCTGATGGTATGGCGGCGGAAAGCTACCTCAATCGCCCTATGGGTGTTTCTATCAAGCAACATCAAAAAGCAATGTCTAAAGCAGGTCGTTTTGCAATCACCAGAAACCCAACAGGAATGGTTATAGGTACTGCTGTTAGCATCATTGGAGTGTTTAATGAGTCTGCTAATTCTGAAAATAAAGGGCAAACTAAACCACAAGTTGGTGATTGGCCCACTTGCGGTGGTGATACTTCTAATAAACCAGGTAAAATAGACAAAGCGCATGGTTTGAAGCCAAAGGAAGTAAAAGATGCAATTCATGGCGTTAAAGGAAATGCAAATTTATCAAATAACCCAGACGTCGAAGTTTGCAATAATTGTGGAGAAGTGTTCCCTCAAACTGAAGACGGTGGTTTAGGTGATAGTATTGGTAATATTGAAGATGAAAAAGGAAACTAGTTATGCTTGAATGCAAAGCTACCTTACGGATTAAATCTGATAAATTGTCTTTAGAAGAAATCTGTACTGTAATGGGAGAGCCATCAAAAGGGTTTACAAAAGGACAGGAATTTGGAAAAGCCAAAAGATCGAGACCACATACTCAGTGGAACCTAGAAATTGATTTGGGTAACGAGAATATGCAGGATTGCTTAATGAAAATTTTGGAGATTTACAATGCAAGCGAACTCGGTTCTATCCGTTCGATGTGCGATGTGGATGTTTTCTGTATGTTAAGTTCTGATAATGGACAAGGAAGCTTTATTCTTGATAATAGAATTTATCAAAAGATGAACAATGCTGGCCTAACAGTTGTTTTTGACTTTTATTCAGATTAAGTTTGTTAGGATAAGTTTCCAAAGTATTTTAATGCCATGCCATGCCATGCCATGCCATGCCTCGCACTCGCGGGGCTCTTTTTTCTGGCTCAGGTGGCTGGGTGATTGTATTCAATCGTTACCTAATGAAGTTTATTACCAAAGTTGAGGTTCATTTTCCTAATTTGCTAGGGGCTGAAGGTAAAAATATGAAAATAAAATTAACTTTACTTTTAACCTTTATGGTCGGTTTTTTAACTGCTTGTGGTCAAGATAGAGCGAACTCAAACATAAAGTTTGTTGATGCTGATAAGGATCACCAATATTTTGTTAATAAAATAAAAAATACAGTTATTATTCCTGATCAAGTTGTTGATGTAGTAGAGGAAAAAGGCTTCCTTTTGGTGCTGAGAATGGTCGCTGAAAGCATTGATTGTTATAATAAAAGCGGAATTCCCACTATAATTACACACTATTCTGAATCAAAAGAGTATTGGATTATCAATTTAAACAGTGATCAAGTTGATGGTCCATTTGATGAAGATGCATTTAAGCATCAACTTGAAAAGGCTAGTTTATTGGATATTAACTTGAAAGTTCCACAAAATTACCGAGCTAATACTGAATATTTTAACAAAGAAAAATCAGCTTGCTATAGAGTTGAATAGCACATTTGTACTTTAAATCCAAAGCCTCGCAGTCGCGGGGCTTTATTTTTTCTGGAGGAGCTGGCTTGGGCTTTTGTTTCAAGTGAACAGTGGCTCAATGAAAAAATCCGATTGGTGTGATAGATCATGCTAATACAGAAAATGGCATTGTTCATGGTTTCAATCGATATGCTTAGGCAAATAATAACCCGTACAAATTTACCAACCCAGATGGTGAATCTCACAAGGCATTTTTAACCCAATAACGGTTGGTGTTATTGCTACGGGCTTTGCTCTTTCTCTAGTAGATGTAGAGGGGTACTTGAGTCAATTGCTAAAAATACTGTTGATGCTATAAGTTCTTTTAATGAGTCTGGCGAAAGTGACCCTGCCTCTGTGTATGGTACTAAAGATGGTGGGCACGTTGTGGTGAATGACAATACAAGCGAGGTTACTCATATCAGTGATAAAAGTGACCCTAATAGGATTCTTAATAGCTGAATCAAATGGAAAGGGGAACAATAATGTTTGATAGAAATATTAGGTACTCAAAATGTTCGGATTTTTTTGATTTACAGGGAAATAATGTAATGAAGTTGACTACTGAGGCTGCTAAAGACGTTTGTAGATATAGCTATGAAAAAAGTTATATTGTTTCTAGAATCGAAGGTGGTATCTGGCACAATCCCGAGTTTGAAATGAGACTTGATTGTATCTGGGATAGAGTTGAAGAACTTAACACATCACCTGAATTGACAAGCAAAAAAGCAATTGATTTTATAGAAGAATCCAGCGAACACGATGTGTTTATTGTTTCTTTACAACCAATTTGACACTTTTGCTTTATCTGGTTATGGAGCTTGGGATTTTGTTTTCAATAAACAATGGCTCAATGAAAAACCACTTGGTGCCAAATTCAATTGGATGATCTGCTCAGTGCTCTTCTCCTCAAACTACTTGAGAAATTGATTAGACAACAAACAACTTAAACACATGTATAAAATTTTTATTTATTATAAAAATGTAAGTTCAGGTAAGGTTAGCATTAATGAAAGCGTTGATACAAAGTGCAGCTTTAAATTTAGTGGTGTTAATGATTAGTGCGTTTGTACTTTCATTTTTAATATTTAATTGGTTTAACTCTCTATTATTTGCTTCCTTATTTTTTATTGGTTTTTGTGGGCTGGTTTACTTTTATCCAAAAGGTGGCCGAAAAGTGAGGCAGGTTGCTGTCGATAAGATCGCAACTCAACTGATTGTCCAGAAGGAAATAAAGCCATTTTCATGTATGTCTAATTGGCTCAAAGGGGTCGGAGTTTTGTCAGATACTAATCAACCCATGTGGGTTAGTGTAAATGATGAAGGAATATTATTATATTTTCTTTGCTATCGGAAAAAACCGCCTGTTTTATTGCCTTGGGATAATATCTTCAGTATTAAACTGGCAGAAAAAAATGGGGTTAGTTATGCAAACTTATCTATAAACCACTTCAATGATAATTTTTCTATTCCATGGCAAAAAAGTTTTTATATACCAGAATATGTGAAAAAGAGTTAAGCAATGTATTTCAATTATTTTAAAAAAAAGGCGATAAAACAATATTTGATAAAGCTACCAAAACTTCTGAAAAAAGATTATGGGAGCTTTAATGGTTGCACCCCAAGTCAAATAGAAGCAACAATAACCAGACATAAGTTGAATCAAAAATACTCGTATCTTGCTTGTTTTATGTTTGTTGATAGGCAGTCATTTGAGTCTAGTAGGTTTGGAACTCAATACGATTATCAAGAAATTGAAAAAGAATATGTGAGTAGTTCTCCTAGTTCAAATTCTATGTTGAGTAACAGTGTTGATTTCATAGGGGGAGACGGGGGAAATGATTTGGGAGGAAGTGGAGATTAAAAGCACATCGACCGGTATGTGTAATTCCATAAGTTTGCTTAAAACTTTTATAATTTAAAAGCCCATCTAATCAATACCAGATGGGCTAACATTAATTAAAAAGTAGCTCGTACGCTAAGTGCGTACATACGGTCAGTCGTAAAGCTTAGGGCATCTGTGCGGGTGCCTGCTTGGTCCATTTGATATTCTGTTTTAGTTTCTGTGTCGAGTAAATTACTTGCTTCGAAACCAATTTTCCAATGTTCATTCAGCGTGTAGTAAATACTCGCATCCATCATGCCTGCTGGTTTTACATAGGCTGGCACGTACTCTTCTGACTCTCTTAAGGTCAACAGGTATTCTGAGCGCCAAGTATAAGCTAAACGAAACGAAATGTTTTCGTACTCGTACATACCGACAATATTCATGTTTTGGTCTGAATAGCCTTGAAGTGGCAAACCACTAAATACACGGAATGTATTTCGGTTGTCAGTGATTGGGTTACCGCTTTCATCAAACCCGAGTGTGCCGGTCGATACTTCATTGGGATCTTCTAAGCCGTTTTGGTCGATGTAGGTGTAGTTAAATTGTAAACCAAGTCCGCTCCATGCACCTGGCAGCATATCGTAAAATTGAGAGTAAGCGAATTCAGCACCACGAATAGTACCTGAACCTGTATTGGCTGGTCCGTAGGCCGAAATTGCATAGTCTTCACCATTGAAGTTTGCATTTAAATCAAATGCACGGCTGCGAATTATGTCGTCGAGTCGTTTATGGAATAAACCAACAGTAACGTAACCGGCAGGGGCAAAATACCACTCAGCAGAAAGGTCTGTATTGATTGACTTTTCAGGTTTTAAATTGGGATTGCCAGATAGGGCTGTCAGTTCAATATCATCCAAAGCTACAACAGGATTATTAACTTCGTCATAATCAGCGCCAGGGGTTTGTAAGCGGCGAGTATAATCAAGGTTTACGATGTTTATATTTCGGGTATCAATCAGGTTGGGAAAGTAAAGTGCTTTAGAGGCACCAAAACGAATAACCACATCATCTGTTAATGCCACGCTAAAGTTAAAACTTGGTAGAACGGTACTGTAATCAGTGCCTTCGACTGTATTTAAAGTAGACTCCCCAGTTGCAATATCGTAGTAGCGTTTATATTCAGGTTGTTGCATTACTTCATTTAGTGAGGTGCCAGGCTCGCCACGCTTTATTTCCATGGGTTGTACAAATGCACCGGTTGACTCTAATTGGTAGTTCACGTAACGCAGGCCTACATTACCTACAACAGGTAGGTCTTGAACGAGAAAATCAAAGTCTGCACGCACATAAAACTCGCTACGTTTTTCATTGGTTGAGCTAATATTATGAGCTGCAAACGGACCTTCAACACGGTTAGGTTTGTCTTCATAAGGCACATAGGTGCCACTGCAAACACCGTTATTGGCTGCGCTATTGGTAGCATTATGCCAACCATCTTGGCAGCCTTGACGAAGTGAGTCAGCGTAATTTTTTACCAGATCCATACTAGGGAAAAGGAAGCTATTCACATCGCCTTGCAGTACTTGGCCATGATAATAGTCAGAGAAATCAACACGCTCGAACAGTTCGGGGCGGTTAATAGCTGCTGCAGCATTTCGGTCTGCTTGTATCCATGGCGTGCCGATTGCCGACCAGCCTTCATAAGCAGTATCGCGTACCGTTAGGTCTTTATCTGAGTAATAGGCACCAGCTTGCACACTGGTAAAGCTACCATCAAGTTCGTATTTAAAATCTAATTTATAGCTGTTTGCTTTAGCGGTATTGTGCTCTTCTTGCTCCATACCACTTCCTAGAAAAGTATTCGGAACGGGTCCGTCCCAATCTTCATTGGGTGACCAGCCCGCAGTTAAAATATTATTACTTAAAAATTCAACGCTTGGTCTTGAGCCTCGTGTATCAAGGTAATAAGGAAGTACCGCATGAACATGATTACCGCGAGTTTGTGCCGACATACTGTAGTTATGAACTACTTTTTCAGAATCGACGTGCTGGTAATCAAACTCCATGCTTAATCTGTCTGTTGGTTTGAGCTTTAAATTAAATGAAGTATCTTCAACGGTATTTTCATTATGGTTCCAGCGACTACGGTAAAAGAATGGGGTTTCAGGGCTAACACCAAGTACAACTCCCGACGTAACAAAGTTATCGTCTACCGTGAGTGGGTAGCCATTCTCGCTATCATCTTGCCAGTTTTGAGAAGATCCCATGAAGCCTTTAAAACCTTGTGCGGCCTGACCCAATTGTCTTTCATTCCATTCTAAAGAAGCTTTTGAACGAATATGCTCAACGGTTGCAATAATCGTGTCATCACTATTTGCCCATTGAAAGGAGGTTGTTAAGCCTTTTCTTTTGCGATCATTTTCTGCTGTGCTCATATGAATAGCTACCGGTACATGCCACGTGCTAGCAGCAGGTTGTCCTGGCAGTGCAGGGCCATCTACGGGTGAATTTGGATCAACCCCCGTAATACCACCCCACTGGTCAAGAGTAGGTACAAATGAGTCACCACGAGAGTGGTAGTTTCCTAAGCCAACACCGTCACCACGGGTTTTATATTCACTCGATGAAGCCGCAATTAAGAAACCAAATTTACCTGCCTGTGTTTCCCAGTTATCTGAAAATAGCGCAGAGAAAGAGGGCGTGGTTTCTTCTCTAAAATCGCCATAATTTGCTTTGGCATTAAATGATATTAACTGATCTGTAGAATCAAAAGGTTTTCTGGTAATGAGGTTTACGGTACCCGCAACGCCACCTGCTGTTAGGTCGGCGGTTTGATTTTTTACAACTTCCACTGCGCCTAATAACTCCGCAGGAAAGTCTTCATAGCTTAGCCCGCCAGAAGAGTTCGCGCTAAATGCATCTCTGCCATTGACCTCAGAACGAACACGGTCTAGGCCACGAACAAGTACGCCAGTTCCTTCATCAGCATAATGTTTAGGATCGTCTGAAGACGCAAATCGTTCGATGGTTACCCCAGGAACACGCTGTAATGCTTCTGTAACCGATTTGTCAGGTAGCGCGCCAATATCCGACGCGGTTATGACATCTTTAACTGTATCTGCGTAACGTTTAAGGTTTTGCGCACTAAAAATGCTTCCCTTGATACCAGAAACCTCTATTACTTCCATTTGCTCATCTTTTTCATTAATGACATCGCTGTCATTTTGTGGCGCGTTTTGCGCAAAAACAGACAATGAGCTCAGGCTCAATAGAGCGGTAGAAACGGCAAGGCTAAGCTTGGTGCGCTTATTACAGTAAGTAGTTATGTTATTCTGAAATGCCGACATGTTTATAGTCCTTTGATTTTTATTATATTTACTTTGTTGCACGGTAACGATTTTAGGCATAACTACAGACTATGCCTGTCTGTGAAAAAAAATGCGATACTAAGTAACATTTTTTTTATATTCACCTGTTAATTTTTAACATAAATTTCAAAAAAGTAAATGTTGTGGTCGTAATTTCTTATTAGGCACTCGATTTTCGAATAAAAAATAAACTTCTCAGAGCGAGATCATTTAAAAGAGCATTGTTATCAGTTGCTTAGTTTTATGGGATGAATATAGCTGGAAATGACTATATGGTTTTTATAAATAAAGGGTCTGCTGCTGGTTAATATGCGAGTTCCTTTTTTGGGCTATTTTCTAATGAAAACATAGTTTTATTGAAATTCTTGTCATTTTTTTATCAATCTTTGTTTATAATATTTTCGTACTGAATTTATTGATGGATACGAAAAATTGACTATTAAACAAAAACTTTATGCAATGTTTGCCGCTGTGTTGTTTTTAATGTTGGGGTTGGGGGTGTACGCTTCATTTTCATTAAAATCTCAAGCAACACAAACAGACATCATGTTAAATCTCACATTTGCTGATGCAAGTTTATATACATCACGATTGGCTCAAGCTGATTATATGATTCAGGAAAACCCTGATTTCACCAAAAAAGTATTGAGCGAAGCGCAAGAAGCAATTAGCACATTGAATGCGGCTAAAAGCCAAATGGCAGTTGAGCAGAGTGTGACTCAAGTCAATACAATAAAACAGGGAATTAACGATTTCACGCAATTGTTTGAACGTTTCGTATCTGCTAAGAAAAAACAAATCAATGCGCGCGATGAGGTTAATCAAGCAGCTCATTCTGTCATCAATGGCATAGACGAGACGCTAAACAGCATTGAGCAATACTTTTCAACCAATCAATCCGATTTTTCGGAGTTTGGTCGTTTTTTAAAAGCCAAGCAAGTACGGGACGATTTTGCGGAAATTCGTGTCAATGTGTGGCGTTATAATACTGCGCCTACTCAGCAACTAGAGAGTGATATTTCTAATCAAATTAGCCAACTTAAAAGTAATGTTAATAGTTTAAAGAAAATAATGCTTGCTGCCAGTACACAAGCCTTACTCAATGACTTATTAGATGATATAACTCACTATTATCAAGTGTTTAAATCGACGGTTGCTACTTACGATGAATTAAATGCTATTCAAGCTGAGATGTTACGTGTTGCTAACAGCGCTTCAGAGGCAGCATCAAAACTTGTTGAAGAAGAACAAGTGATTGCCAGTGAGCGAGAAAACGCCGTGCAGTTAATAATGGCTATAGTTGTGATGATTGCGTTTGCCATTGCGATTTCCGTTGGCTGGTGGATTATTCGCAGTATTATGGGGCCGTTAAATCTGTCTATTGATTTTGCATCTCATATAGCGAAGGGTGATTTGAGCCAAACTATTCAGGTTACAGGCAGCGATGAGTTTAGCCAGTTAAATAGCGCGTTAAGCGAATCGGCGAATGCGTTACGTAATGTTGTAGATCAAGTTGTTCAAGTCACCAAAGAAATAGAAGCATCAAGTTGTCAAATAACGAATTCAGTATCGGGCGCAACAGATTCTGTTTCTCAACAGCAACTCGAAACAGACATGGTCGCAACTGCTATAAACGAAATGGCTGCAGCCGCGTTACAAATTGCACAAAGTGCAAGTGGCGCCTCACAAACAAGCCACAATGCAGAAGAGGGCGTAGAACAGTCTAAAGCAGTGGTGGGTCAAACCGATGTTGCAATGAGTGAGCTTGCGGATGCGTTATTAAATGCGATGGAAGTAGTCACAAGCTTAAGCTCAAATACAGCTAACATTGAAGGGATATTAGATGTGATCCGCAATATAGCAGATCAAACCAATCTACTTGCCTTGAATGCAGCCATTGAAGCGGCCCGTGCCGGTGAGCAGGGGCGTGGTTTTGCCGTGGTTGCTGACGAGGTACGCACGCTGGCACAGCGCACTCAAGACTCTATTAGCGAGATCACCAACATTATCGAAGCAATCAAGCTTGGTGCTGACAATGTCGTTGATGTTATGAAAACATCAAATGAAAAAGGGCAAATGGTTGCAGCTTTAACAAATGATTCGACCGCATCACTTGAGAAAATTGTGTATTCGATTAACGATATCGTTGAGGCCAACAATCAAGTTGCGGTAGGGGCTGAAGAGCAGTCATCTGTTGCCGCAGAAGTCGATGCGAATGTTGTGAAAATAAAGGCGCTTGCGGATGATAACGCATCGAGCTTAAGTGATATCAGCAAACAAACGCGACTACTTGAAAATCAAACACAAGCTATGGTTAAACTTATAAGTTTCTTTAAGGTTTAAGCCTACTAAAAATGGAGCAATGCTGGGTGTCTCTAGCATTGCCCCAATTCAGCATATTTTAGCATAACAGCCCACACCCATTCGTTATTTACTTTTCGATATTTAAAGCCTTAAAACTAGCGCCCTTCATTCTAATCAGGGTAGACTATAAATCGGTACTGATACTAATCTGCAAAAATACTTAATCATTTTAGAGGGTTAATTTGACGCTCACTGCGTTAAAAGTTGTAGATTGCTCTTGCGTAGAAGTAGAACAATGCAGCAGTAATTGCCAGAACAACCCTATAAAAATTATAAAAAAGGGGCAAAAAATGTACACAGGAAAAAACACGTTTAGGCGCATGCTCGTAAAGTTAACATTGGGCGTATCTTTAATGACAATGTGTTTGAGTTTTAAATTATCAGCAAACGAAAACACATCCGTTACAGAGCAAAAGTCTCAAGCGATAAAAGAAATTGTTCAACAAAGTACTATTCCACAACTCATTCAAGCGATGAAAGCTAATCAGCTAACTTCAACTGAATTAACACAGTTTTTTATTCAGCAAGTAGAGACACTTAATCCGCAACTCAATGCAGTGATTGCAATGAATCCAAACGCTTTAGCTATTGCAAAGCAACTGGATGAAAAGTTAAGCAAAGGGAAAACACGTGGTCCTCTACACGGCATACCTCTGTTAATAAAAGATAACATTGAAACTAAAGAGATGGCGACAACGGCAGGCTCGTTGGCATTAAAAGATAACTTTACACATAGAGATGCGCCGATTATCGCCAAGCTTAGAAATGCAGGTGCCATTATTTTAGGTAAAACAAACTTAAGCGAATGGGCTAATATGCGTTCTGAGCGTTCATCGTCTGGGTGGAGTGCGATTGGTGGCCAAACACGTAATCCTCATGATTTAAATCGCTCTACATGTGGCTCTAGTTCTGGCTCTGGTGCAGCTGTTGCAGCATTTTTAAGCGTGGCAGCGATTGGCACTGAAACCAATGGCTCAATTACTTGTCCGTCTTCTGCAAATGGGATCGTTGGCATCAAGCCCACAGTGGGTTTGTTAAGTCGCACTGGTATTGTGCCAATTTCACATACGCAAGATACCGCAGGCCCTATGACGCGTTCGGTTATTGATGCAGCTATTTTACTTTCAGTGATGCAAGGTGTTGATGATAAAGACGCTGCAACAAAAATAGCCAAAGAGCGCATGAACGATGACTATATGCCTGAAACTTCAAAACATTCTCTAAAAGGAAAACGCTTAGGCGTGCTTTATGCTGCGCCACTCGCTCATGAGCACGTTGAGTTACTTTTCAATAAGACTAAAAAGGTACTTGAAAAAGAGGGAGCTGTATTAGTCGAAGGCTTATCGACAGAGCCTTATGCTAATTTTTATCAAGATAGCTATGATGTATTGCTGTATGAATTCAAAGCGACGTTAAACGACTACCTCGCTCAATTACCAAATGAGTACAATACACTGACACTGAAAAAATTAATCGAATTTAATCAAACACACGCAGCCCACGAAATGCCTTATTTCCAACAAGAGATCTTTGAGAAGTCTCAGAAAAAAGCCAAGTTAACTGACCCAAGTTACATAAAGGCATTGCAAAATGTTCACCAAGCGACCAGAGAAGACGGTCTAGATAAAATGCTCAAGGAGCATGACCTTGATGCCATTATTACCGTTACTCTAACCCCTGCTTGGTCAATAGATCGCATTAATGGCGATCACTTTACTGGCAGCTTTTCTAGTTATCCTGCTGTTTCGGGGTACCCTCACTTAACTCTGCCCATGGGGAAAGTGCATCATATGCCTGTTGGGCTATCAGTTACAGGTGGCTCATTAAGTGAGAAAGAATTAATAGCGATTGCTTATCGTATAGAGCAGTTAATTGGTTATAAATACTATTAGTTTGTAGAGTAGAGTATCCCTTGAAAACGACTTTTCAAGGGATACTTAAAGCGAGCGTATCTAGCTGCTATGACGCTGTTTAGGCACCTTGATTTTGAACAGCATAGTGTACAGAACAGGCACGACGATAAGCGTGAGTATTGTCGCAAAACCTAGACCAAACATAATGGTTACAGCCATTGATTGGAAGAACACATCAAATAACAGTGGGATCATCCCTAAAATGGTGGTGATTGCAGCCATAGCAACAGGACGAACACGACTCACGCCTGAATCGAATACCGCTTTGTATGGTTCTTTGCCACTATCTAGTTCAATATTTATTTGATCAACCAAGACGATACCATTTTTAATTAACATACCGCTTAAGCTGAGTAAGCCCAGTAGAGCCATAAAGCTAAAAGCCGCATTCATTAGCAATAAGCCTGCGCTGACACCAACAATGGCAAGCGGCACGGTTGCCCAAATGACGAGAGGCTGCTTCACTGAGTTGAATAACAATACAGTAATGGCAAACATAGCTAGGTAGCCAAGAGGCAATGAGCCAAAAATTGCTTTTTGGGCGTCTGTTGATGATTCATATTCACCGCCCCATTGCAGCTCATAACCACGTGGTAAATCAATAGCTTCAATATCTTTACGGACACGGGCGAACAGCTTGGCTGGGGTTTCATCGCCAATAACATCATGATCAGCCATGACTGTAATAGTGCGTTTGCGATCGCGACGCATGATGAGGCTGTCTTCCCACTCAACCACAAAGTCATCAACCACCTGTGTCACTGGCACAAATACACCTAGTACAGGGCTGTAAATTTGTAAGTCACGTAAGCTCTCAACGTTTAAACGCTCTTCCGCAGGTGAGCGAGCAATGATAGGTAGCATTTGTGTGCCATCTTTATAAACACCAACTTGCTTGCCTGATAAGCTGGTGAGTAGTAGCTGGTCTAGATCAGATTTGGCAATACCCAAGCGACGCGCTTTTTGCTCGTTAAACTGTGGGCGGATAAGTTTCGAACGTGCTCGCCAATCATCACGAATATTAAATGCACCTGCATCTTGATGCAGTATATCTTTAGCCTGCTTAGCCAATTGACGAAGTATGACAGGATCAGCACCCGAAAAACGCGCTTCAATCTTAGCGTCAGTCGACGGGCCAATTTCCATACGCTTAACTTTTAGTTGGGCGTCAAGCACATGTTTGTGTTGATAATCTCGCACCTTCTCGATCATGGTTGTAACGGCTTCTCGATCTGTTACGCGAATAATCAATTGCCCATAGGCTGGGTATGATTTTTCAGGTGCGTAGGTCAACATAAAGCGCGGTGCGCCTTGGCCTACCGTGGTGGTGATTTCCTCAACTAGCGGGTCTGCTTGTAAGAATTTTTCAAGCTTAGCAACACCGTCTATCGTACTGCGTATATCAGTACCTTGTGTTTGCCAGTAATCAACATAAAACATCGGTGTGTTTGATGCTGGGAAGAATGATTGCTTTATAAACTTAAAACCAAACACCGCACTGACTAACATCACAACCATAACCAGAAGGGTGGTTTTCCTATAACGCATAGAGGTGTGAAGAACACTTTCATACACATTAAAAATCACGCCTTGGTAGGGGTCTTCGTCATGGTGCGGTTCTTTCTCTTTCGCTTGTTTAAACATTAAATCAGCAAAGAAAGGAGTAAGTGTAATTGCGGTAATCCAACTAAGTAATAATGAAATAAAGAGTACCCAGAAAAGGCTTCCGGCAAATTCACCACTTGCATCTGAGCTTAAACCAATCGGAGCAAATGCAGTAATCGCAATAACCGTTGCACCTAACAAAGGCCATTTTGTTTGATTAACAATATTGGTTGCGGCTTGTAGTTTTGTTTGCCCGCGCTTTAGGTTGATGAGTATGCCTTCGGTGACAACAATTGCATTATCAACCAACATACCGAGCGCAATGATTAACGCACCCAGTGAAATACGCTGCAAATCGATGGCAAATAACTTCATGAATATGAAAGTACCCAGTACGGTCAAAAGCAAAATAACGCCAATTAACACACCACTTTTAAAGCCCATAAAGAGCAGCAGCACGACAATTACAATGGCAACAGCTTCAAGTAAGCTGATAATAAAGCCACTGACAGACTTTTCAACTTCAGCAGGTTGATTATATACACTGTTAATTTCCATACCATGGGGGCGTTGGTATTCTAGAGAAGCTAAGTGCTCATCAATGTTCATGCCTACATCAACAACGTTAACGCCTGAGCTGAAAGACACGCCTACCAATAAAGCCTGTTGTTGATTGTAGCGAATGATGTTGGTGGGGACTTCGGCATATTCACGAAACACGGTTGCTACATCACCTAGGTAAATAAGTTCGTTTTCACCTGGCTTTGAAATAAGCAGGCTTTCAAGCTCTTTAACATCCTTGAATTCACCCGTCGGGTGTAAACGAATTGATTCATCACCCACACGTACTTTACCCGCATTAGAGACGCTATTTTGAGTCTGTAACAGTTGGTAAATACGGTTTGGTGAAATACCCAGCTGGGCAAGTTTACGCGTAGAGATTTCAACCATTACTTGGGCTTGTTGCTCACCGCCTATGGTGACTTTGCTCACACCCTCGACCAGTACCAGTTCGCGCTTTAAATAATCAACGTAATCTTTGAGTTCATCATAAGAATAGCCGTCACCGGTTACGGCGTACATTACACCGTATACATCCCCAAAATCATCCATGATCTTGCTAGGGTATACCCCAGAAGGCATTGACGATGCTTGATCATTAATTTTTCGGCGCAGTTCATCCCAAATTTGACGTAGGTCTTGTTTGCGATAACTACTTTTCATCTCAACGGTTATTTGCGACTTACCAGGAGATGAAATACTTGTTACATAATCAACATAGGGGAGTTGTTGAATGGCATTTTCTATAGGAAAGGTGACCTCTTCTTCAACTTGCTGGGGAGATGCGCCTGGGTATACGGTGATCACCATCGCTTTTTTTAAAGTGAACTCAGGGTCTTCAAGTTGTCCTAAGCCAAAATAGGCCACTGTGCCACCAATTAGCAGAAACAGGGCAAACATCCAGCTTACGACTTTACGTTCAATGGCCAGTGCTGCAAAACTCATTATAAGCCTCGCTCTTTTTGCCATGGACGAACTTTCATACCTTCTTCTAAAAAGTGAACGCCTGCCGCGACAACTGTTTGGCCTTTTTCAATGCCTGAAAGTACTTCAATTCCATCGCGGTGTAATTGCCCGACTTTTACAGCTCGTTTATGTACTTGGCCGCTATTTTCATCAAAAACCCATACATAACTATTCTTTCCTTCAGGCTCTGTAGGCTCAGAGAATACCGCTTCAACTGGCAGTAATGTGTAGGCTGATTGTGAGCTAGTGATTTTGCTTAAATCAATATCTACACGACCTGTCATACCCGCAAGTAGGTTAAAATCTTCTGGCACAGGTAACGAAAATACTACTTTATAGGTTAGCGTAGTCGGGTCGGCTTGGGTATCAAACTCTTTTATTGTCAGCTGATAAGATTTATCTGGATAACCATCAAAGACGACTTCTGGCTGGTATTGCACGTCTTTATCTATACGAGCGATGAGCTTTTCAGGTATTTGAATGACCACATCCATTAAGTCGCGGGTTTCAAGTCGTAGAATATTTTGTTTAGCTTGGATATTCTCAAAGTTTTTCACAAATACTTTTGCGACAGTGCCTGCAAACGGAGCGCGTAATTCACTGTTATCTAGGTTGGTTTTGGCAATTTTCATTGCAGATTCTGCCACTTGTTTATTGGCAGTGGCTTGATCTAACTCTGACTGGCTGGCAATGGAGCGGTCAAATAATTTCTGTACACGTTCAAGTTGCGATTCAGCAAGTTCAAAACGTGCTTTACGCTCTTCATACTGAAGTTCGAAATCTTCTGGATCGAGTTTGGCTAAAAGCTCTCCTTTTTCAACATGTTGACCTGCAAGTGCTGGGAACTCAAGTAACTCTCCGTTAACTCTAAAAGCAAGATAAGAGCCTTGGTTAGCCACAACTTCAGCGGGGAAGCTGCGGATTGCTTGATCTGAGTTACTGTTTATATTGAAAAGTTTAACAGGGCGAACAACTTGTTCAACGTCACTTTGTGCTGCTTGCTCTGTACATGCCGTAAGTAACAAAAACACGCTGCTCATTAATACGGCGGATGCCAATCTCATTGTCTTCTCCATAGATATGAAAGCATAAATTTGATGCAGGATACGCTGCAAAGATATAAAATAAAAATTATTAAATTTTAGAAACATCATTAGTTTTTTTAATGGTTTTGGTGATTAATGAATTTAAATCAATTAACAATTTTAGATGCAATCGTGCAAAGCTCTAGTTTAAGCCAAGCAGCTGTGACATTACACAAAACACAACCTGCATTGACGCTTGCTATAAAGAAGCTTGAGTCAGAGCTTGGTTTTGAATTGTTAGACCGAAATCAGTATCGCTTATGTTTAACAGAGAAAGGGCGCATTTTTTATCGTGAAGCACGTCAATTACTCAATGCAAACAGTGAGTTGGCTTCTTTAGCAAAAGAACTTGCGCTGGGTAATGAAGCCAGTTACAGAATTTGCTACGAGCAGCTGTGTCATCAGCATAGTTATAATCAAGTGATAAGCGAAACCTTTAAGTGCTTTGCAAGTACTGAGTTTAGTATTTCTTCAGGAAAACGATTTGTGTCTTTAGAACAAGTTAATAGCTTGCAGGCAGATTTAGGCATTGGGCCATGGTTTGATTTGTTTCATGCAACAGGGGACCTCGAAAGTTTACCGATAGGTAAGTTTGATATTGGTATAGTGAGTGCTCCTCATGTCGTGCCAAGAGAGATTAGTTTTGCCGAGATACAAAATTACCCATGTCTGGCTATGTTTGAAAGTGATCTGAGTTTTGACTCTGACAGGCTATCTTACAACCTTGGCTCAGCTTTAATGAAAATAGATGATATTACCAGTGTTAAGTCGTTTTTACTCTCGGGTGCTGGTTGGGCAATGATAAGTCTGCAACACTGTCAGGCTGAAATAGAATCAGGTTTGTTACAGCAAATAAAAATTACGGATAGAGAGCACCAGTTTGGCGCAGAAATTCGCGTGTTTAGGCAACATTCAGTGCATCATGGTCCAGTTGCAAGATCAATTTGGCAAGCCTTTAGTGAGGTAAGTAAAGAATATACGGAGCAAGCCCATGCAACAGGCAACTAAAGAAGAATTAATTTTTACAATAATAGCCTCTATCCCTTCAGGTAAAGTAGCAAGTTATGGGCAAGTTGCTACGCTTGCGGGTTACCCGCAAAATGCCAGATTGGTTGGCCGCTTATTAAAAGAAATGCCCAGTGATTCAATTATTCCATGGCATCGTGTTGTAAATAGCCAAGGTAAAATCTCTTTTCCAGAAGGGACAAGTAAACACCTTGAACAACGGCAAAAATTAATCAGTGAAGGGGTGAGCTTTAATAAAGCTAAAATCAATATGCGTTTACACCAATGGCATTAAAAAACATATAAACTGATTGATAAGTAGTGACATACACACCCAACAAGTACAAATACGTGCCAAATAGCATGACTATAGTGGCGTGTTTTAGCACTGTAGAAAAAAGTACCAAGACTGTAAGCAACGCCTCCTGCTAATAACCACCACAAAGCACTGTGATCTAAATTTAAGTACAGAGGGTAGACAAGGGCAAGGGCAAACCAGCCCATTAATAAGTAGGTTGCAAGTGATACTTTTTTATTGCCATTTTTTACCGCTAATTTATAAATGACCCCGCCTATTGCTAAGCTCCAAATAAATACCAGCGCTGAAATTGCCCACATTCCCGATAATGATATGACGAGATATGGTGTGTAAGTACCAGCAATTAGCAAATAAATAGCGCAATGATCACATTTTTTATAGATGGCACGCAAACGCGCTTTGGTACTTGCATGGTAAAGTGTTGATGCCATAAAAAGCACCAGTAAACTCGAACCATAAACAATCGCACTGACTGTTGCTGACACAGCTTTTGATTGCGAAATCAAATCCCACAGTACGTAAAAAGCAAATAACACGCCCATGCTATGAGTGAGTACATTGAGTTGTTCTTCTTGACGCGAGTAAGGTAACTGAGCAGTCATAAACTCTCTAAAAGTGATTGTAAAAACAGTTTCAGTGTACAAGTGTACGCTGAAAATATCAACGTTTATTTTTTCGCTAATAGTTAGTCAAAAATATTAAATTGATTGGTTTTATTAACCATTGCTGAATAGGGTGAAAAATTAAAATTTACAAAAAATCATTAAAAATTAATGGGTTGAAAAATATTTCCATGCTGGCACAACCTTTGATTAAGTAGTTACGACTAATTACTTAAAGAGACAAGGAATATCATTATGAATAACTCACTTAAACTTACAACAGCTGCGTTACTTGTATTAGGGTCTACTCAAGCAAGTGCGACTGACTTTGAATTAGATATTAGTAACACAATTACTCAATCGCTAAAAAGTTATGTTCAACAAGCGAGTAATGAGCTTAAACAAAATGTGACAAACAGTATTGAATTTGATGCTCAGCAATTACTCAATGAATACATGAGCGAAGAGGTTGTTAAGGAAAATGACAAATCAACCGTTATTGCTAAAGCACCTGTTGTAGAAAATAAGCAGTAAGGAAACATCTAATGAGTAGTGAAATCAGTTTATTTTTACTTATGGTTGCACCCGTTTTGAGTTTACTGAGTGCGTACGCGTCAATCGAATTATTTAGAAACGTTGCACAATGGTTCAACTTTTAATTTACTGGGCATAAATGAAGATTTCATGAAATATTGATCGGCAAATGAAAAGCGCACGTAATTAGAGGCATGTGGTATTTTAAATAGTAGACTTTATGAAGCGTGCGATTTTTCCCCTACCGGTTTTTATTCTTCCAGAAGGGGCGACTAAACTTAGAATATTTGAGCAACGTTATCTTGATATGGTTAAAGAAGCCGCGAAAGATAATACGGGATTTGTGCTATGTACTTACCAGCACGACACTGAGTTCAACTTGCCTAATCTAGGTTGCTTGATGCAAATAAATGACTTTAATCAAGACGACAGCGGTCAGCTCTTGATAGATGTTTATGCACAAGCTGCTGTCACAATCCACAATCCATTTCAAGACAAAAATATGCTGCGTTACGCTGATGTAGAAGCAGTAATTGAGCCTGTTTGGTATAAAAAAATACCTTTGGATCAGAACAATGCTTTATTAAGCGAGACGCTTCGTTCAGTGTTTGCTAGTCAGCCTGACTTGTCTGCACTTTATCCAACACCGCAATACGATGATTTGGCGTGGGTTGCTGCGCGTTGGCTCGAAATTCTACCTATTTCACTAGTTAAAAAACAACAACTTGCCTTTGAATCTAACTTTGAAAACTTACTCACTTTCCTCCATACTCTAATTAACACAGAATTTACTGATTAATATGATCCGAACCATGTCTGAATGCGTATTGCATCTTACGACAATAATTGGATGACATTAAAATGGTAAGTCAACAACTTCAAACAGGTTGTAAACCTAAAACAGGTCAATTTACTGCCATGCCAGAGACACCGAGCAAAGAGCTTGCTAATTCGCTATTCGCTGTTGCCACTTCCCGTGACAAGCGTGCATTTGCTTTTCTTTTCCAATATTTTTCGCCCAAAATAAAGCGTTTTGGAATCAAACAGTTTGGTTCTGAGGCTCAAGCAATGGAATTGGTACAGGAAACGCTCACTTCGGTTTGGAGAAAGGCACACTTATACCATCCTGAAAAAGGTGCTGCGACAACATGGGTATACACTGTGATGCGAAATGCATCTTTCGATATGCTCAGAAAAATGAAAAGCAGCAAAGAAGAGTGTATAAGTGAAGATATCTGGCCGCTCATTGATGAAGCTGAGCCTGGGCAGCACGAGTTCAGCGATCATCTTGAAGATAAGCAAATTAAACAATATCTAGACCGTTTACCACAAGCCCAACGTGAAGTGGTACGCGGCGTTTATTTTCAAGATATGTCACAAGAGCAACTTGCAGAGCATTTAAACATTCCCGTAGGTACAGTGAAGTCTCGACTTCGTCTAGCCTTGCAGAAGTTACGCAACGAAATGGGAGAGCAACATGATTAAGCATCACCCGAGCAACGAATTATTAGTGCAATTTAGTGAGGGCAATTTGCCGGCTACGCTAAGTGTCGCGGTTGCTATTCATGTTGAGATGTGTCCTGTATGTCAAAAGCAACTCGCTACACTTGAAGCTAAAAATGCAAACACTGCATTTGAAGACGTAGTTAACGACGATGATATTTGCTTTGACCAGCTTATGTTCGACAACATCACCTCGGATGAGAGTATTGATGAAGTATATGATCAACCGGCTATCAAAGTAGAGGTTAAGGGAAAAGAGTACACCTTACCAAGGGCGCTAACTCGCATTGGGCACAGTAGCTTTATGCAAATAGGTAAACTAGCACGTTCACGAATTGCATTGGATGATGGGGCGCTCAGAGCCAGTCTTTTACATATCGATGCCGGTGGTGAAATTCCGGACCACACTCACACAGGTTTTGAGCTAACCTTATTACTTGATGGTGAGTTTAGTGATGAAGATGGCAGTTATGTCCCAGGGGATTTTATGATGCTGGATGGACGCCATAACCATACACCAAAAACAACTGAAGGGTGTTTGTGTTTTACAGTGGTTAGTAGTGCGCTGCATTTTAACAAAGGTATTAGCAAATTACTTAACCCAATTGGTAATTTAATTTATTAGGGATCCTATGCTGCAATCAACAATTAAAATAGGTATTAGTGCCTGTCTTGCTGGCGATAAAGTTCGTTTTGATAGTGGTCATAAAAAATCTAACTTCTGTATGGACGAGCTCGCTAACCATGTTGAGTATAAGAAGTTTTGTCCTGAAGTTGCTGTGGGACTACCAATCCCACGACCAACCATCCGCCAAGTGAGAGTGGGTGACACAATTAAAGTTTGTCGCCCTGACGGCACGGGGGATGTAGGACCAAAACTTACAGAATACGGAAAGCGAGTTGCTACGGAGCAAACAGCTGAGTTAAGCGGTTTTGTTTTTTGCGCCAAAAGCCCCAGCTGTGGTATGGAGCGTATCAAAATTTACAACGAACAAGGCACAGGTAACACCTCTGAAGGTGTGGGCTTTTTTGCTGAGCAAATAATGGCCCATAATCCACTATTGCCATGTGAAGAGAACGGGCGCTTGAACGACATGCATTTACGAGAGAATTTCGTTATGCGTGTATACACTTACAAACATTGGCAAACCCTTAATGAACAACCTTTAACCGTGCATCGTTTGACCCAATTTCATGCTCAGTATAAGTATCTTTTGATGGCTCACAACTACGAAGCATACCGTAATTTAGGCAATTTACTGGGTACATTTGATGGTCATGATATTCAAGCATTAGCAAGTGATTATATTTTTGGTTTGATGACTGCTTTGAAAAAGCCTGCTTCTCGCAAAAATAATGCGAACACGCTTATGCACTTGCAAGGTTATTTTAAAAAGTCACTCTCTAAGATTGAAAAGCAAGAGTTACGCGATGCGATAGACGAATATCGGCAAGGGTTGGTGCCACTGTATGTGCCATTAACGCTGATAAAGCATCACCTCAAAGTTCATCCAAATGAATACCTAAGTCAACAAGTGTACTTAGACCCTTATCCGAACGAACTTAAACTACGCTACGGAATTTAATGAACACACTATTCTGGTTTAGGCGCGATTTGCGCCTTTTTAATAACGACGCTCTGTATCAAGCGATCGAGAATGGCTGCCAACATGCTGTATTTTTTATAACTGAAAAGCAGTGGCAGGCTCATGATGTCGCAGATATTCAGCTAGATTTATTAAAACGCAGGCTTGCTTTTTTAGGCCAGTTATTAGCAAGTAAAGGTATAAAGTTGCATCTCATTGATGCTGGAGACTATACCGGTTGCGTTGACAAACTAGCCGATTTTTGCGAAGAAAATGCAGTAAAAAATGTTTACGTTAATAACGAGTATGAGCTAAATGAAGTTGAGCGCGATCGTGCCTTTGTAGATAAAGCCGATAGCCTAGGAGTTTCATTTTACACTTACGATGGTGATGTTATTGCCCCCCCAGGTAGTATCAAAAATCAAAGTGGTGAGATGTTTAAGGTCTTTACTCCATTTAAAAATGCATGGCTCAAAGAGTATCAAGACAGACACTTCTACTTTGCTGAGCTGCCTAAGATGCATGACAAAATCGAGTGGCAAGAAAGTAAATTACTCACATCAGATGGAAGCTCACAAAAGTGGCCCGTTGATGATGAGACCTTAAGTCATGTCTGTGCCCGCTTCATAGATGAAAAGCTTGCCTCTTATCAAGAGCAGCGAGATATCCCAAGCATTAAAGGTACATCAGGTCTGAGTCCTTATTTAGCGTTAGGTATTATTAGTGTTCATCAGCTTCTTGCGCTGATTCAACAGCGTCACCCTGATATATTAAAAAGTGCGAAAAGCAATTTGTTTTGCTGGGTCAATGAGTTAATTTGGCGAGAATTTTACCGACACCTCATATCGGTTTTTCCACGCCTAAGCAAGTACGCAAACTTTAACGACAAATATAATGCGGTTAAGTGGCGTAACGACGACAGTGACTTTAAAGCATGGTGCGAGGGGAAAACGGGTTATCCTCTTGTTGATGCTGCAATGCGCCAGTTAGTGCAAACAGGTTGGATGCATAACCGCTTACGTATGGTGGTTGCAAGCTTTTTAACAAAGCACCTACTTATTGATTGGCGAAAGGGTGAGCGCTTTTTCATGAAGCACTTGATTGATGGTGATTTGGCTTCAAATAATGGCGGCTGGCAGTGGGCAGCAAGCACAGGGTGTGACGCACAACCTTATTTCCGTATTTTTAATCCCATTACTCAAAGTGAGCGTTTTGATCCAGATGGTGAATTTATCCGTAAATATTTACCAGAGCTGGAAAAAATACCTGCGAAACAAATCCACTTTCCTCATGATTATTTAGCTAAGCAAGGAAAGTCTAGCAGTTATTGGCCAGCAATTGTTGATCATAAAGCAGCACGAGAACGTGCACTAAACGCATTTAAGGTGTGATATGGACAAGGTGACTCTCGATAGGTTTATTGAAATTTACCAATCACTGAACAAAAACAACTTGCAGCTACTTGATGATATTTATCACCCAAGTATCCAATTTATTGATCCACTGCATACCGTGAACGGTCTTGAGTCACTTCATCATTACTTTGAAAACTTATACGCTAATGTGTTGTCTTGCCAGTTTTCGATAAAAGACACTGAAAGTAGCAACAACAAAGCCTTTATCTATTGGACGATGCATTATCGCCACCCAAAACTAAATAATGGCAAAAGCATTGCCGTTGAGGGGCACAGCCGTTTAGTTTTTGAGGGAGATAAAATAGTTCATCATCAGGACTACTTTGATGTAGGCGCACTTCTGTATAGGCATATTCCGCTTCTTGGTACGGCAATACGTTATATTGATAAAAGGACAAGTGCATAATGACTACTTTAATTACAGGAGCAACCTCAGGGATTGGTGAAGCACTTGCTAGGCTATATGCAGAGCAGGGTGAAAACGTTATTGCCTGTGGTAGAAATACAGAGAAGCTTGCTGAGCTGAGTAAACATAGCCACATCGAAAGCTGTCAATTTGATGCCACAAACTTACAGGATATACGTTCCAGTACAGTTGCTTACAATGAGTTTGACCGCGTTATTTTAAACGCAGGTAATTGTGAATATATTGATGATGCACGTAACTTCGACAGCAGCTTGTTTGAGCGTGTTGTTACCACCAACTTACTTAGCATGGGGTATTGTTTAGAGGCATTGCTGCCAAGAATTAAATCTGGTGGTCAGCTTGTTATTGTAAGTTCCAGTGTGACATATCTTCCTTTGCCACGAAGTCAAGCATATGGAGCTTCTAAAGCCGGAGTGAGTTATCTGGCAAATAGCCTCGCGGTGGATTTAACTGATGTGGATGTCACTCTTGTTCACCCTGGGTTTGTGAAAACACCATTAACAGATAAAAACGACTTCCCGATGCCTATGGCTGTAACGGCTGAACAGGCTGCGAACTATATTTACAAAGGGGTTAAGAAAAGGCGCAAAGAAGTGCACTTCCCCCATCGTTTTACCTTCATTTTAAAATTTTTAAGAATGCTTCCTATGCCATTATGGTTGAAGCTTGCAAAAGGATTATCACGTTGAAAAAAGTGGCTGTAATTGGGTCTGGCATAGCAGGATTAAGCTGCGCACACCTACTGCACAAACATTATGATGTAACTGTATTTGAAAAAAACGATTACATAGGCGGCCATACTGCAACCATTGACGTTAATCTTGGTGGCGTTGAATATGCTGTTGATACGGGGTTTATTGTATTTAACGATAGAACATACCCGTATTTTGAGAAGTTATTAGACCGTTTAGGTGTCGACCGCCAAAAAACGCAAATGAGCTTTAGTGTACATAATGAAGGCACAGGTTTTGAATATAATGGTCATACCTTTTTCAGTTTATTTGCTCAAAAGCGCAACATTTTCCGCCCTAAATTTTGGAAGTTATTGAAAGATATTGTGCGCTTCAATGATGTCTGTAAAGCGCTGCATGCAAAACAAACGTATACAGAAAATCAAACGCTGGGCGAGCTGTTAGACGAGCACAATTTTAATGAGTTTTTCCGCTTCCATTATATTTTACCGATGGGCGCGGCTATTTGGTCGACTAGCATAAAAGAGATGACCCAAGTCGGCGTTGAGTTTTTTGTTAAGTTCTTCTATAACCATGGTTTATTGGACATTACTAATCGCCCACAGTGGTACGTAATACCAGGTGGATCGCGCGAGTACATTAAACCTATGATACAAGGTTTTGCGGATAAAATTCGTCTGAATAGCAACATTAGCTCGGTTTCACGTACTGAAGACTGTGCTCATATTCATTTTGACGATGGTCATACTGAAACCTTTGATAAAGTGGTGTTTGCCTGTCATTCAGATCAAGCCCTCAAATTATTACTAGACCCAAGTGAAGATGAAAAAGCAGTGCTAGCTGCAATGCCATACACAGCCAATTCAGTGGTGCTACATACCGACACTGCGCTCTTACCTAAACGTAAAGCTGCTTGGGCCAGTTGGAATTACTTACTGAATGACAACACGGATAAAGCGGCTGTAGTAACATATCAAATGAATATTTTACAGGGTATCAAAAGTGATACGCAATTTTGTGTCACGTTGAACCACCGGGAAGGGATCAGTAAAGATAAAATTCTCAGAGAGTTTACATATCATCACCCTGTTTTTAATAAACAATCTATTGCGGCTCAAAAGCAAAAGTCACTCATAGACGGAAAAAATAACAGTTATTTTTGTGGTGCTTATTGGTATAACGGCTTCCATGAAGATGGTGTTAGAAGTGCTGTTAATGTCGCACAGCAACTCGGGGTTGAGTTTGAATAGCGCAATTTATGTCGGTGATATTCGCCACCGACGATTTGCGGTGAAGGAGCACCACTTCAAATACCCACTTTATATGATGTGGGTTGATTTATCACGGCCTGAAGAATTGAACGGTATTCATCCTTGGCTTGGCTGTGATGGTTTTAAAGCGCTGAAGTTCAATCAAAGCGACTATTTTAACTATCAAACTGACATGCAATTACCTGTAAAACAGCGCGCACTCGATAAAATCGCACAGCTCGGCGTCACGCAAACATTCAGTCATGTTTTCATGCTTGGACAAATGCGCTGTTTCGGCATTTATTTTAGCCCTGTAAACTTTTTCTTTTATCAGACACCGAATGGCGAATTTAGCCACATGCTTGCTGAGGTGAGTAATACCCCTTGGAATGAACGTCATTATTATGTCGTACCCCTGCAAAAAAAAGTGAACTTTAAAAAGGTTTTCTCCGTATCACCTTTCATGAACTTAGATATGAACTATTATTGGAGTGTCAGACAAAATTCTGATAACACTATGATTCATATTGAAAATAAAAAAGACGAAAAACTCTTGTTTGACGCAACATTGAGACTGCAAAGGCAGCCGCTTACTAAACAACAAGTAAGTGCTGTACTTAAACGTTTCCCAGCGATGACCCTCAGTATTTTCAAGGGGATTTATTTTCATGCGCTGAAGTTGTTCTGTAAACGTGTGCCTTTTATTGGTCACTCGGGCAAGCAAGAGAAACAAACTAGGTGATGTGATGGAAAAGGTATCAAACTTAACACAGACTCATACAACGAGTTGGTTAACAAAAATCTACAAAAAGCTTGTAACCGGTGCTTTTAATAGCATCAATATTGGTTGCATCACACTTGTTGAAGAAAATGAACGTATTCAATTCGGCAACCCAAGTAGCTCTTTAAACGTGACAGTGACTGTCAAAGACCCTGCAATGTATAAGCTGTTTGCATTATCTGGTAGTGTGGGGGCCGGAGAAGCGTATATTCTAGGTTATTGGGAGTGCGATAATCTAACGCAGCTGATTGAAATATTTGCATTAAATCAAGATCAGCTTGACGCGTTTGAGAAAAAATTTGCCTTTTTAAGTGGCTTAGCGCATCGCATTAATCATTTAAAAAATAAAAACTCGTCACGAGGTTCTAAAAAGAACATTGCTGCTCATTATGACTTAGGCAATGATTTGTATAGCTCTTTTCTAAGTGACGAAATGCTATATTCTTGTGCAGTCTATCCATCGCAAACAGCAACACTAGAGCAAGCTCAGTCGCACAAGCTAGCGCTTATTTGCGAGCAAGTTGATTTGCAGGCGGGCGACAAGGTAATTGAAATTGGTACAGGGTGGGGGGCTTTCGCAATATACGCTGCCACTCATTATGATTGCCATGTTACAACTACGACGATTTCTGATGAACAACACGCTTATGTAGCTGAGAAAATTCGACAGCTAAACTTAGAAAGTAAAATAACCTTGCTCAAACAAGATTACCGTTTGCTTGAAGGGCGTTACGATAAGCTTGTCTCCATAGAAATGATTGAAGCAGTGGGTCATGAGTATTTACCTGGCTTTTTTGCTAAGTGTCAGTCGCTGTTAAAAGAAAATGGCGCTATGTTAATTCAAGCGATTACCATTGCCGACCAGCGTTATAAACATTACCTAAAAAATTCTGACTTCATTCAGCAGTACATCTTCCCAGGTGGCTGTTTGCCGTGTTTAGACGAGATGAACAAACAAATAAAACTGAAAACGGACATGGTCGTACACAGTGTAAAAGATATAGGTGTGCATTATGCTAGAACCCTTGCCGATTGGCGTGAACGTTTTATTGCTAGTTGGCCTGAAATCGATAAAGTAAAGTTCGATCAACGCTTCTATCGTTTGTGGTTATTTTATCTTGCTTACTGCGAGGGGGCTTTTAGAACGCGTGCAATAAGCACGGTTCATCTTGTTGCCCGCAGACCGCGATTTGTGCATTCTGGCGATGACATTGCGCTCAATTATTAATTTTGCCTTGTTCCAAGGGGTTTGGTTTATGGCCTTACTCCTTGAACAAAAGTCTATTTTACCGGCCCTCGTTTGTGTTGCGTTGATGATGTATCTGTCATTGCAACGAAGACAAGATGTTTTTTTACTGGTTTTTGCTCTACCTATTGCGCTGACTTTTGAATGGCTGGCTACAGCACTTAATTTGCTGAGTTTTAAAGAGGCTCCATTTCCTTTTTGGCTGGTGGTACTTTGGTCTGCGTTACTGCTTACCGTCAATACTTCAATGCAATTTTTGCAAAAGCTTCCTTGGTACTTAGCATGGTTACTTTGCGCTGTATTTGCACCTGCTAGTTACTTTGCAGGGGCACGTTTTGAAGTATTAAACATCGAGTTACCCTTGTGGCAGTTTTGGATTATGTATGGCGCAGGTTGGGCGTCAATGTTTCTAGCTATTCTGATCTTAAATAACAGAATGCTTGCCAAGAAATGATCAACTTTTACGCTTAAATCGTAGTGTCTACAAACTGACTTTTAGGCAAGCAATTATGAAGTTAATACATTTGATGCTTTTTTCCATCTCGTTGACTTTGTCAGCATATGCCAGTGCTAACGGATTTAAGACCGTTGGCGAAGCAAAAATGGAATATTTATTCTGGGATGTTTACAACGCGAAACTAGAAACTCCAACAGGAAGCTATGAGTTTGGTGAACATCCGGTGAAATTAACACTTACTTATCTGCGCAATTTTGACGCAAAAGACATCGTAAAAGCGACCAACGAGCAATGGCAGCATCTAGGTTTGGTGGATATGGTTAATGCGTATGACGAACAATTGTTAGCGCTTTGGCCAAATATCAAAAAAAACGACTCTTTGTCATTCGAAACGAATACACAAGGGATAGGTACTTTTTACTTCAATAACGACAAGCTTGGTGTTGTTGAAGATAAGCAGTTTGCAGACCATTTTTTAGCAATTTGGCTCAGTAGCGATACCTCAGAGCCTTCACTTCGAAAACAGCTTATTGGAGGGAAACATGATTAAGCTCAAAGTAATCTTTATTTTTGCCATGGTAATGTTAGTCACCAGTTGTTCTGCGCCTGATGTTGATTATTACCAAGGAACAGAGCCACAGTTTGATTTTAAACGCTTCTTTAATGGCGAATTGAAAGCCTATGGTGTTGTCCAAGACCATAAAGGCGAGCTAACACGTAAGTTAGTGGTGGATATGCAAGCGAGCTGGCAAGGCAATCAGGGCATTATTGATGAACAGTTCGTCTATGATGACGGTGAAACGCAAACTCGCACTTGGAATATCACCCTAAAAGAGGATGGCAGCATTGAGGGAACGGCATCAGATGTTGTTGGTACAGCCTACGGTGACAGCAATGGCAGTGTTTTTCATTGGACCTACTCGGTAGAATTACCTTATGATGGTAGTACTTTAGTAGTGAATTTTGATGATTGGATGTATTTGGTAACACAATCACGCTTGATTAACCGTACTGCTATTGATAAGTTTGGCATCGAGGTCGGGGAAGTGACCTTGGTTATCGAGAAAATCGAACGATAGTTTAATTGTCTCTAAACCATTTGAAAGATGGTTAAATTCAGTCTTTATTAACCCTGAAGTCACTAGATTAGTGACAGATAGTTAAAATGTAGTCATTTTTGAAGAATTTACGTAAAAATAGCAATTTGCTGTTGCTAACTTTTCAAAAATACATAAAGATAGGTTTTGCGAAGGCAAAATAATAACGAATAGGAATCTAACAATGAATAAAGCTCAATTAGTTGAAAAAATTGCTACTGATGCAGAAATCTCAAAAGCGGCAGCAACACGTGCGCTTGATGCGTTCACTGGCGCGGTTACTAACTCTCTTAAAGAAGGTAACTCAGTAGCATTAGTTGGTTTCGGTACATTCTCAGTAAAAGAACGTGCAGCGCGTACTGGCCGTAACCCACAAACTGGTGCAGAAATTCAAATCGCAGCAGCAACTATCCCAAGCTTTAAAGCGGGTAAAGGTCTTAAAGATCAAGTTAATCCTTAATAAGACTAATTGCTTATTATTAAAAAAAGGGCTTACTAGCCCTTTTTTTGTTTCTTTGCTTTAGCTCAAAAAATGGTTACGCTTTTAGCGCCTTGTCTCCTCGACCAATGCCAACCGCACCAGAACGTACAACTTCAATAAGATCTGTCTCGTGACGTAGTGTATCAAGGAAAGATTCTATTTTTTCAGTACTAGCCACTAGTTGTAACGTGTAGCTATGGCGACCCATATCAAGAATCGCGCCTTGAAATACATCAACCACACGAGTGACCGCTGCGCGGGTGTTTTCGTCTTGGGCAAACACTTTCACAAGTAACAATTCGCGCTCAATATGTGCCATCTCAGTTAGATCAATGATCTTAAGTACATCAACAAGTTTATTAACTTGCTTCGTGATTTGCTCAACGATACGGTCATCACCCATGGTTGTGATGGTAATTCTTGATAATGAATGATCATCCGTTGTGCCAACGGTTAGGCTGTCAATGTTGTAAGCTCGTTGTGAAAACAAGCCAACAATGCGTGATAACGAGCCTGGTTCATTTTCTAATAAGATTGATAAAATACGGCGCATTATGCTTTTACTCCTTTACGTAACCACATGTCGTCTACAGCTCCTAGCTTGATTTGCATAGGGTAAACATGTTCTTTCTCGTCAACACAAATATCTAAAAAAACGAGCCTGTCATTGATTGACATAGCCTTCTCGATTGCTGGTTCTAGTTCATCGATATGGTCGACGCGAATACCCACATGGCCGTAGCTTTCTACTAGTTTTACAAAGTCAGGTAATGATTCCATATAAGAAGATGAGTGACGTCCTGAATACATCATATCTTGCCATTGGCGCACCATGCCAAGTGAACGGTTATTAAGTGAGACTACTTTTACAGCTAAGTTGTATTGTAAACAGGTTGATAGCTCTTGAATGTTCATTTGAATTGAACCATCACCTGTCACACAGATAGATTCTTTATCAGGGAAAGCAAGTTTAACGCCCATAGCAGCTGGCAACCCAAAGCCCATGGTGCCTAAGCCACCTGAATTAATCCATTGGCGTGGATGTTTGAACGGGTAATACTGAGCTGCAAACATTTGGTGTTGGCCTACATCAGAGCTAACATAAGCATCACCATTGGTTGCTTTATAAATGGCTTCTATTACAGCTTGCGGCTTAATTTTATCGCCATCTGTGCTGTAGCTTAAACACTTTTGTTCGCGCCAGCTAATGATTTGTCGCCACCAATCTTCTTGTGCTGAGCGGTCTATCGCAATAGCACTTTTATCAATCGCTGTTTGAAGTTGTTCAAGAACCGTGTTTAAGCAACCAACAACTGGGATGTGGGCTTTAATGGTTTTAGAGATTGATGTTGGATCTACGTCTACATGGACAATAGTTGCATTTGGGCAAAACTTTTTAACGTTATTAGTTACCCGATCATCGAAACGGGCGCCAAGCGCTAAAATAACATCTGCGTTGGCCATTGCTTTATTGGCTTCTAAGCTGCCATGCATACCAAGCATTCCAATAAAGTTCGGGTGTGTACCACTAATGCCACCTAAACCCATTAGTGTATTCGTGATAGGCGCATTGAGTGACTCAACAAGTCGGGTTAACTGCTCAGAGGTATTAGATAGCACAATACCACCACCAGAGTAGATAACTAATTTCTTTGCTTCTAGAATCGCAGTAACGGCTTTTCTTATTTGTTTTGAATGCCCTTTAGTATTGGGGTTATAGGTTCTTAGCTCAGTTGATTTAGGAAACTCAAATTCGAAAGTAAGTGCTGGGTTTAGCATATCCTTTGGTAGTTCAACGACAACAGGACCAGGGCGACCTGTGCTAGCTATATAGAAAGCTTTTGCAAGAATGGCTGGGATGTCTTTAGCGCTACGACAGTTAAAGCTGTGCTTTACTATGGGCCTTGAGCAGCCAACTATATCCGTTTCTTGGAAAGCGTCGTCACCAATTAGGCCTGTAGGCACTTGGCCAGATAGAACCACCATAGGAATAGAATCCATATAAGCGGTAGCAATACCGGTAATGCAGTTTGTAGCCCCTGGGCCTGAAGTTGCAAGCACAACACCGACCTCTCCCGTGGCGCGGGCATAACCATCTGCCATATGTGTAGCAGCTTGTTCATGACGCACTAAGATATGCTCAATATCATCTTGTTGAAAAAGTGCATCATATAGGTCTAGTACAGACCCACCTGGGTAGCCAAAAATATATTTAACCTTTAATTCTTTTAACGCCCGAACGACTAGTTCTGACCCATTGTATTGTGTTTTACTCATCCTCATTCCTCTGTGTGCTAGCTGCGAGAGCATAAAAAAACCCCCGCATAGGGCGGGGGTTTTTTAAAAGCATGCTTTCACCTTTTAATAGCTCCCCGCTGGGCTTGTTAAAAAGACCAGTACGAGAACGTTGACGACTAAAAGGTGACTGCGAATATTCATAGTTTTTAAATTCTTATAAAAGGACAACTCCTAAATAGAGTTGCTGCCTAAAAAATGATTGACTTATTTTTAAGCTTTTTAGCAGGGGATGTCAACTGTAAAAGGTTTTTTTTGCATTATTTTTTCTTATTTTTGTTTTTATAGTTGTTTTTGTTCTTTTGTTTGTTTTTATTGGCGGTTTTTTAGGAATAACTATGCATTAATTTGATTGTGTTGGTTTATGGCTTAACAGTAATAAATAATATAACTATTGCTTAGCTATGCATAATCTAGCCATAAAAAAAGCCAGTCGAATGACTGGCTTCTTAAAAATTAGTTTGAGACTAAAATTATAGGCGGTCGATTACTGCTTGAGTGAAATCAGTTGTACCATGGCTACCACCTAGGTCGCGTGTAGTACGGTCACCTGTCTTAATAACGTCTGCTACAGCGTTACGAATACGCTCAGCTGTTTCACCCATTTCAAGGTGCTCTAGCATTTGAATTGACGCTAAGATAACTGAAGTTGGGTTAGCAAGGTTCTTACCTGCGATATCAGGAGCACTACCGTGAACAGCTTCAAAGATAGCTGCATCTTCACCGATGTTTGCACCTGGTGCCATACCTAAACCACCAACAAGACCAGCACATAGGTCAGATAGAATGTCACCGAACAAGTTCGTTGTAACAATTACATCAAACTCGTCTGGCGTCATTACTAGCTTCATACATGTTGCATCAACGATCATCTCAGTTGATTCGATTTGCGGGTAACGCTCAGCGACTTCACGTGCAACTTTTAAGAATAAACCAGACGTTGATTTAAGGATGTTAGCTTTGTGTACTGCTGTTACTTTTTTACGGCCTTCGCGTACTGCTAATTCGTATGCAAAAGTAACGATTTTTTCTGCACCTTCACGTGTGATTTTCGACATCGCTTCAGCTTCGTTACCGTCTTCAGATACAACTTGACCAAGACCTGAGTACATACCTTGTGTGTTTTCGCGAACAGTGATGATATCGATATCATCGTAACGAGCTTTCGTACCTGCAAAAGATTTAACTGGACGTACGTTTGCGTATAGGCCAAACTTTTTACGTAATGTAACGTTGATAGATGTGAAACCTTCACCCACTGGTGTAGTTAAAGGACCTTTTAAAGTGATCTTGTTACGCGCAATCGTATCAATGGTTTCTTGCGGAAGTAACTCACCAGTTTTTTCTAGGGCAGCAAGGCCAGCATCAACGAATTCATAATCAAAATCGCAACCTGCAGCTTTAAGGATCTCAAGTGCTGAATCAATAATGCTAGGACCAATGCCGTCGCCTTTGATCACTGTGATGGTTTGTTTAGCCATTTACTTTTCCTATTTATGAGTAGATATACACGTAAATATATCGCGAAATTGAGCACGACTTTACTTGTTAGAAACTTACGTGGATGTGTTTGAAAATTTAAGCGGCTTTTATAGCAATTTATTCAGCTTTTTGCCAGTTTATCCTGTGAATACTGACTATAAATAGGCGAAAGTTCATAATTATTTAACGATCTTGCACGTTTTAACAACACAATCTAAAAATTATCGGCAAACTCACAGGTTTCTAGATATGAATAAAAATCCGCTTTTGATTGCCAGCCAACTAGATTGAGGCTTTGTGCCATGATTTGTTCTTGCCAACTGCTGAAAACCGCGTTGGGTTGAAAAACATAGTAAGCGAATAATTTTATCGCAATCCAGTGTTTTTCCTCACTACCTAATTGTTGCTTTTCCTTTTGCTCACTGTTAAGTAAGTATCCAGTCCATGGGTTATCACCGAGTAATTGCATAAGGTATTCACTAAGTGGTATTTGATCAATTGCACTTACGCCAAATAAACAAGCTAAAGGGGCACTAACATTGTTTAATTCTGCTGGTTCAAATAATGTTTTTCGGGATAAAGCCGTAGCATGCTTTTCACACAAGAATACACAGTACGCGTATAAGGGCAGGGTAACTTGTTCAAATTGTTGAATAGTTGAGTGCTTAAAAAAAGCTTGAATAATAACAGCAATATTTTCTAGTCGCTTAACTAGATGCTGTTCTAATGGGTGTGAAATGGTTGCGACTAAACGCTGAAAAAGTACTTTTTGAATAATAGCAGGGGCATTGTCGTAGCCCACCATTGATAAACAATGGCGTAAGTCTTTAGCACGTTGATGCTCTTTGTTATAGGGTTTAACGGCTAAAGTTAATTGCAAAATGAGCTCTGGAAATGGACTCAGTAACTTATTAAGAGCGCTAAAACAGTATTCTTTCGATATTTTTAATTGGCTAATGAGATTGAGGTATTTTTGTCGCTGAGATTTAGCAATGTCTTCAGGGTGCGCAAAATTTATATTGTCGCTGAACCAAACTGTATAGAGTAAGCGGTTATCATCACATGCTCGTTGTTTCTCAAACGTGCTAAGCGTTGCTTTCACTCTATGCCAACGCACCTTTTCAGGGCGAGAAACATCGACAAGTATATGCCGTGCACGATCATCCGTTGCTAAATAAACGAGTGACTGCTCGGCATAATTTACTTCACTGGCAGGTAGGTATGAGCCGGTGTGAGCAATAAAGCTTTTAATCGCTTTTTGAGCAAATTCATTTGGGGTTCGTAAGTAAATGTCAGCCAGTGCTTTGTGTAAACTAATGTGCTCGCCTGTTTGACGATAAGTTATATTCATCGCAATGATATTAGCGAGGGCAACAAGGGTCGTCGCACCATCGTAAATCATTGTTTTTGGCGCACTCAGTAAGGCTTGTTTGTATTTATTAAGGCGTGCAAGTATATGCTGCACACTTAATGTCATAGGCCCAGAGGCATGCAATAACTTTACTGCGAGCTGATGGCGACATTGCCACAGTTTTTTATCTTGTGTGGTGAGAGTCTGTGCACACGCTAACTTATTACTTTGTGATTGCACACATAAATAATTAGCCAAGCAGGTTGCAATAATTTGTTCGCTGATTGCTTGGTTGTAGTTAAGGGCTCGACATAACACACAGGCGAGTACACATTGGTTAACGACTAAATTAGTTGTATAACCATGATCTGGAACATATAAGCTTAGTTGCGCTTGCAGGCCTTTAGGACAAGCTTGATAAATGAGGTAGTAACGTTCAGCAAGGTTAGTTAATAGAGGGTATATCTGTGGCCATTTGTTTTTGTGATGATAAAGCTTTAATAGTTGGTGAGTGCTATCAAACAAACGCGCTAATTCTCGTGGCGTGACTGGATCCATCATAGCGTGTTAGCCTTCTTGTTGATAGCTTTCATAGGCACTGGGGCCCCATAAAACAAGTTGACCGTTTTTAAATAATAGACCTGTACACTCATCAATTGTTGTAATGCCATCAGATTTAACATGTTGCGTGCGATAAAAAACAATTTGCCATACAACATCTTCTGCTCGTTTCGCATAGGTTAGGTCTGGACTACCTAAATAATCAAGTACGGCATTAAGGTTTTCAGGTTTATCGATTGAAAGCTTGGCAATATAACGTTTATTGAACGCTTCACGATCTTGCCAAATCATTGCTTGAGGATCATCTTTATAAAAAGTGATAACTAGGGCCGCTATAAGTGCGTAAACACCCAATCCTAGTATCAGATATTGGAAAACCTTTTTAAACATGTGTCACTCTTCAATACGAACGCTGCTTTCAGTATACGATCAGTTGCTTTACAGTGCTAATGGATTGCGACTAATTGAGCCTTAACTGCTTTAAACTAAAGCCTAAGTTTATATCTGTTCGCAAGGTAACCAAGTTTTTGGAAATGACAAACAAATCCATCTCGGCAATGAGCTTTCGCTTTAAAGTCGCGTTAAGCGTTTTATCGTCTATGGCATCATCAATCACATTATATTGATTTATCAATTGTTGTGCTGATTTGTTGCCAATACCTTTAACGCCTGGGATATCATTGGTTTTATCACCTGCTAAAGCCCAAAAATCAATTAGCCTGTGCTGTGGCACTGAAAAACGCTTATGAATATCATCTTGGCTGATAAAGTGTTTTTTAAAGTAGTCAAAAACGCTTATGTATTCAGATAAAAATGGTAAAAACCCTTTATCAGTTGAAACGATGGTTGAGGGCACTTTATTTGAGGCGGCCTTGTAGGCGAGAGTCGCAATAATGTCATCTGCTTCGTCGTTATCAGGGGAGAAAACAACAATGCCAGTGTGTTCTATCGCTTGCTTAAATAATGCAAGGTTCTTCTTAAGTAAATCAGGCATTGGAGCCCGAGAAGATTTGTAATCTTTAAAGTAGTGATAGCGCCAGCTTCTGTCACCATCAAACACAGCAACGCCATGGGTGGCGTTACATTGCGCACGTAACTTTTTGCAAGCATGAGCCACACGGGCACAACTTGCTTTGATCATATGCTCTTCACTATGGTGACTTTGATTACTATCAACAGCATAGATGCGCCTGATTAGATTAAGCGCATCGATTAAAAGTAACTGGGTGCTCACACAGTCTCCTTGTTACGCTTTAATCTCATAACAAGGAATATACTTGCTGCCAGGGAGTTTCATTCGACCTTGTGCAACAAAGGCTGCAAGCAACTTATCCATGTCGGTCATTAATGTAGGCTCACCGCTGAGTATAAATCGACCATGTTGTTTTATGGCTTGGATACCTTCATCTTTAACGTTACCTGCCACAATACCCGAAAAGGCACGGCGTAAGTTTGCTGCTAATTGTTGTGTAGGTTGATTTAAATGTAAGTCCAAACTGGCCATGTTTTCGTGTGTTGGAACAAAAGGCTGCTGGAAATCATTATCAATTTTCAATGTCCAATTGAAGTAGTAGGCATCACCTTGGCTCTTACGGTAATCGCGAACTTCGGCCATTTGGGTTTTTAGCGATTTACCGACACGGGCAGGGTCATCAATAATGACTTCGAACTTTTCAAGAGCGACTTTACCGAGTGTTTTCTCAACAAACTTGCAAAGCTCGATAAAGTAATTTTCACTCTCTTTAGGGCCCGTGAGTATCACAGGTAAACGTTGTTTTTCGTTATCAGGATGGAGCAAAATACCCAGCAAATACAATAGCTCTTCAGCTGTTCCTGCACCGCCAGGGAAAATAATAATGCCATGTGCCGTTCTTACAAAAGCTTCTAGGCGCTTTTCGATATCGGGTAAAATAACTAATTCATTTACAATCGGGTTCGGTGGCTCAGCAGCAATAATGCTAGGTTCTGTTAACCCTAAATAACGGTTATCTGAAATACGTTGTTTAGCATGCCCGATAGTTGCCCCTTTCATTGGCCCTTTCATTGCGCCAGGGCCACAACCAGTACAAATGTTTAAACCACGTAGGCCAAGCTCATAACCCACCTGCTTGGTGTATTTATATTCAACTTCGTTAATTGAATGACCGCCCCAGCAAACAATCATACTAGGATCACTGTTGACGCGGAGCGCACCCGCATTTCTTAGCATGTCAAACACCATATGCGTGATGGCTTTTTGTTCGGTCAGGTTTTTTTCATATTTTTGGCAGATAAACAAAATATCGCGGATAACTGAGAAAATATGTTCATGAATACCGGTGATAATTTCGCCATCGACAAACGCCGATTCAGGAGGGTTTTCAAGTTCTATTTTAATACCACGTTCACGGCTTAGAAGGCGAATATCAAAATCTTCAAATTTATCGTATATCTCAGAGCTTGAGTCGGTATGACTGCCCACATTTAGGACGGCAAGCACACAGTTTCTAAAAAGTTTATAACGCTCGCTGGTGGATGATTGTTCGAGTAAGTCTACTTCTAGTTGTGATAATAAATCCAGTACGCCTGTAGGATTCAATTGTTTTAACATAAGCACTCTCCTAGCTCATCTATGAGCCTATATCATTGTGTATGTACAAGACTTAAACTAATACCTTTCGCAATAATACTTAATCATTTTGAGGGGTAGGTTGCCCAATTAATTAAGTAAATTGGTATAATTCATTTATCGACTGACGCACACTCTATTACGCCCTTCGTTCTTGGCACTATAGAGTGCATCGTCAGCACGGTCGAATGCGATAATAGGTGTGTCACCTTTTTTAAGTTGTGTAGCACCAATTGAAATGGTTATTTCAACTTGAGTATCTTTAAATTTAAATGGAATGGCTTGAATCGTTTTACGCAGTTTTTCAAGCGGTAATGATGCATTTTCAAGAGACACTCCTGTCATTAACATGACAAACTCTTCACCGCCATAACGGGCAATAAAGTCAGATTTACGAATTGATTTTTGCAAAGCTTTAGCAATAACTTGCAAGGTTTTATCGCCTGCACTATGACCATATTTATCATTAATTGATTTAAAATGGTCGACATCAATCACAACCAAAGTCAGGTCGGATTCATGGGCATCAAATAAATGAAATTCATGATTAAAGCGCTCATCAAATGCAGCGCGGTTAGGTAACTTAGTCAACCCATCAAGCAAGCTTTTGAACCTTTGTTCATTCAAACGCTGCTTGTAAGTGGTCAGTTTAGATTCTAAATGACCAATTCGACTATTTATATCGTTGAAACTAGCTAATAAGTTTTCACGTTCAGAGTGTTCAAGCTTTTCTTTTGCAATTAAGTCATCACTTAGTGATTTTAGCTCTTCTTCTACCAACTCTTTAAGCACTGAAATAGATGTCGCATCTTGTGTTTTTTTATGTAAGTTTTTAATTTTACTTTCTATTTGCTTATTGAGCGTTTCATATTCAGCACTGAGTGATTCTGAGTGCTTGCTGGTTGATACAATCGAGTGATGTAGGTCTTCGATTGTTTGGTTTAATGAGATTAAAAAGCTTTGCGCAGATTGGCGCTCTTTGCTCATATTACGTGTAATGATAGTGATAATATCGATTGCTGTATCTAGCAGATCATCAACACTGTCATTGTAGGTAATTTTGTTTTTTATACTCTTTATTTGTTCAGCGCTTTCATCTTCTAGCACAAGGTCATTAGCAAGTAGCATTAATTGCTTGGCAAGTTCTGGCTTTATGAGTGCCTCAGCTTCATTTGCTGTGGAGAGTTTCGCTTGCAATGCTTGATGGTAGATTACAATCAACTTTGAAAGTAATGGAACAAAGTCATGATTTGACTGGATATTATTTAATTCATGATCGAGTAAATGACGAAGTGTTCTGCGCGCATCGTCTGGTAAACCTTTTACTTTTTGAAGTTGCTTACCGGCATCAAGGACAGTGTCGTTCAACTCGCGTTGTAGCGCCATTTGTTTCGTTTCTTGATTTTTTAACAGCCCAAGAATATCGTTGATGAAGGGTTCGAGTAGCTGAAAGTCTACCCCTTTTCTTAATGCATTACGGTATTTGGCAAGACGGTTGTCTAGTTCAATGTCTAGCCCTTTACAGCTGAGCGATAATTTTGCCGCAAACTGTGAGAGCAATTCAACTTGATGCTTACGAGCGTCTTCGACGACCATGCGTGCGTCGATCGCTTGTTTTAACTTTTTATTAAGAACATCATGCTGCTGTTGCACCGAGTAATACCGCCATTTAGATTCAAATTTCAATACCCTAAGTTTACAACAAATTAATGCGAAATGTAGGCGCGAAGTCAAAAACTTAGCGAATTTGTTTATCAAGCTTATTGCATTGGGACTTTATCGGTTTTTAATTCACATTTTTTTACTCAGTTGGTAGGCTAGCTTGTAATTTTGATACTAAGAAAAAAGAGTTATTATGAAAAAGTTGTTGGCCATGTCAATATTAGCGGCGTGCTCAAGCAGTGCATTTGCTGATGTTAATTATTCACTGTCTATTACTGAACCTGAACACCATTTAGGTAATGTGCGTGTTGAGTTTCCTGAAACTGCACAAGCACATTTGGATATTAAACTTCCCGCTTGGCGGACAGGTCGTTACGAAATTTTAAATCTTGCCAATGGCGTACGCTTTTTCGATGCAAAAGATGATGACGGTAAAGCGTTAAAGTGGGAAAAAATTGACCACAGCACTTGGCGTGTTCACCTAAATGAGCCAACGCAAGTAAATGTTGATTACCAAGTCTATGCCAATGAGCTTGGTAAGCGTGCTCGTCACATTGATGATAGCCATGCATTTATTGATGCCTCGGGCTTCTTCATGTTCAGTGAATCATTTCGCCAAGACCCTGTTACTGTGAATCTAAACGTACCAAAAGCGTGGCGTTCAGTGTCAGGTATGGAAAATGCGGGTTCTAAACATAGCTTCAAAGCCGCTGATTACGACATCTTAGTAGATTCGCCAATTGAAAGTGGTATCAATGAGCTACACAAGTTCACTGTTGATGGTCGTGAATACGAACTCGTTATTTGGGGTGATGGCAACTACGACGTAGACCAAATGCTAACCGATCTTAAAAAGCTAGTGGCAACTGGCAATGTTATTTGGGATAGCTACCCGTATGAACGTTATGTATTTATGGTACATGCCACATCAGGTGCAGGCGGTGCAACAGAGCATTTAAACTCAACCATTATCCAGCGTCCACGTGACCGTTTTGGTTCTCGTAAAGATTACCTCGCGTTTATTAGCACTGCTGCCCACGAATTTATTCATACGTGGAATGTTAAAGCGTATCGTCCAAAGGGGATTGCCCCTTATGATTACACAAATATTAACTACACGAAAACATTGTGGATAGCAGAAGGCTCAACCAGCTACTTTGAAGATCACTTAATGGTGCGCTCGGGTATTGAAACAACCGATGAGTTTTTTGATACCCTAACTAAAACGATTAATCGTCACTTACAAACACCGGGTCGCGAAGTACAAAGCGCAACCGAAACCAGTTTTGATAAGTGGATCAACCAAGGCGGCGACCACGCTCGCAACTACAGCACTAATATCTATCTAGAAGGGTCATTGATTTCAATGGCGCTTGATATTGATTTACTTGAAAAAAGCGATGGCAAAATTAGCTACCGTGATGTTCACCGTGCACTTTACAACAAGCACCGTTTACCAGATGGTTTTACACCAGATGATGTTAAAGCGATTTTAAAAGAGCTTACAGGTCGCGATTACAGCGCTTGGTGGCAAGCGAATGTGGATGAACCAGCAGCTATCGACTTCGATGCATTGCTTGAAAAAGTCGGTTTAGGTTTAATTCGCCCTGAAGGGGCAAAATCAGTACCGAGTATTGATTCGTTCGCTAAAAACAGTGGTGAGTTACTTACCTTGACTCACGTTCGCCGTGGTGGTGCTGCTTGGCAAGCGGGTTTAACGACAGATGACAAAATTGTTGCATTCAACAAAAAGCATGTTGGTAAAGATTTAACAGCTAGCCTTGAAACATTTAAAGCAGGCGACACCGTGACTGTTGATTTCATTAGACGTGATGCCCTGCAAAGCACGACGCTGACACTGAGCGAAGACTTTGATAAAGAGAAAAAGGTAAAAGCATTAAAAGATGCAACACCCGCTCAAATGGCATTGTTTAAAGCATGGATGGGTGTTGATCACCCAAACCAAGAAAAATAACAGCCAATTTAATGTTTAATGATTTTTGACTGGTAAGAGAGGAGCTGCGGCTCCTTTCTTTTTGTTTGGTGTTTGCTGCGCTTTCACAAACTGCTTAGTGTACTTTGTGTTTAATAATGCACTGTGGAGTTGCTGCTTTTTACGTCGCCAAAATGACTTTTTAACTTTGTCTGATCTATCCCTAATATCGCTTTGTGAATTTTCAGGTTGCGATACCGGGTAGGGCAGCAAAGAGTAACCATAAACGCCTGTTTCCCAAACGTGCTGTAAATCGCAATCAACGGGACGGCCAAATGTGGCAGTGGCTTTTAACAGCGCTTTTGCACTGGCCAAGCTAACAGCTGTTGCACAGCAGCCAGACATCAGCTTTTTATGAATGACTAAATGCTGCTCATCAGCTAGGGGTTTGGTAAAAGCAATGTCGCGCTGACGGTCTTTGTAAGCAGCCAATTTTATTAACTGCCAAGGCTGCTGTAACCTATTAATGTTTTCAATTGCACTGTGAATGGAGCGGTCAAGAACAAAGTCATCTTCTAAAATAATAGCGTAGTCGAGTTGTCTATCGACTATTGTTTGCCATGCTTTTCGGTGGCTCAGGTAACAACCAATTTCACCTTTACTCAATGGCTTATGGTATTTTTTTAGGTTTAAATCAGCACTATAGTGCTTAGCTATCTCTGTATCAGACAGCTCTCTTCCATCAATTGCATCAAGGCGTTCAAATGCCAAATTTTGTGCATTTAGCTCATGGCTAACACGGTTTAATCGTTCAGTAGAGCTTGCTAAATTAATTACAAAAATAGCGGTCATGATAATCACCTAAATAGCCGTTTAAAGCAGGCTAGCAATCGTCAATGACGCTTGAATGTCAGTACTATTTATTTTTTATGTCAGGGCGAGGGGTATTTAAAATTGTTTGTTTTTCTTGCTCGGATAAAATGATCCAATCAAAAATTTCATCATTGCTGCGACCACAGCCTGTACAATAGCCATTAAGGCGATGACATTGGCCGATGCAATCTGTTTTGAATTGGCTGGTTGGTTTTTTTGAATTTGTCATAGTGATGAGAAGGCTATTGTCTATTAGCCTTCAAGGGTATTTTATTAGCCTTCAAGGGTATTTTATTTGCCTTCAACGGGTTTACCAATTTCAAGAGTGGTAGACCAAGGCTGTTTACGTGATAAGGTTTTACCCGAATGAATTGAGATAACAGGGTTGTTTTCGTCAAGCACAAAGGTCGTGCGCAACGATTCAGCTGACTCTTTTTGTGTTTGATGCCAATTATTACCAGCTAAACACGCTTGAGTAAAATTAACCGCACGAGTGTGATCGGCCACAGCTTGCTGCTGTTGCTCATAGTTGCCTACACAGCGGTAGGTGACATTGTCTTTATCAAGCGCGGTAATTTGACAGTTATCAGCAATAAGGTTGTATTTTGCTGTCCATGTTTCCATGTATTTAGTGTTTACACGGCTACGTTTTAAGCCTTCAAAGCGGTTGTCGTAAGCACCTAATAGGGCGTTAATTTTCTCGCAAGGGGTTAAGTTATCAATGGCAGCTTGTTGTTCAGTTGTCAGTCCCGTACAACCTGTTAAAACAAGGCTGGTTAGTAAAGCGGCGAGTGGCTTTTTCATATCAGGCTATCCTTTTAAATAGCAGTTCCTTAAACGTTTTATAAAGGATACCTAAGCCCTTGTAAAAATGCTATGAAAGACATAAAAATATTAGTTTTGAATTAATTAGGCTTGATCTAATACACAGATATTTACTTTTTCACTAACGTGTATAGAATTGCCGCCTATTGCTGGACGCATACTTTCAAACTAAAGGAATTAGATGAAGTACTTATATACCCTCACGATATTGATCCAAACCTTTGCAATTATCATTTTATATCAAGATCCGAACTATCAGACATTAGCACTGATTTTTGCTCCAGCTATCCTGTTATCTTTATTTGGGGGGTTGTATTTTATTTTTAAAAATAAATGGTTAGCTTACACAGGAATGCTAGGTTGTGTTGTTTTTGTGCCTATTGGCGCACTCGGGGTTTTTGCTTTGAGAAGTGAGATGGATAATGAAATTAAACGTGATTTCTTAAGGAGTTTACGTAGTGAGTGAATATGATGCTACAGCCGAGCCGCTTGAAACATTTGGCGTTGCTGATAAACATAAAAACATTTTGTTATATATGGGCATTGCCGCATTGGTAATAGGACTACTTATTGTGCCACATTTAATCGGCATGGGTATTTTTATGATAGCCATATTTTTCTTTCATAGTAAGTTAGAGGCAGTGAGGTTTTATAAAGACTACTCAGAGGTCAAGTTAGCTATTGCAAGACCAAGGTGGTTTATCAAAAACAAAGATATAAACTCCGCTGAAATAATAAAAGATTTTTTGCACTTAGAAGTTGCGGCAAAGGAAAAAACGATCACGCGTAAGATCCCGCTGAAAATATTTGCTGAGGATGACCGGAAAAAGATAATTAGCCACTATAAAAAATTGGCGGGATAGAATAAATAGTAAGCGCGGTGCTGCAAATTAGCACCGCTTTTTAAAGTAATAGTAATACAGCGCTAAATCTTCGTTTTACCAGTAATATTAGTTACTTTTACTGAGCCAGAACCATCAGTTAATAACTCAAAGTTTGCCGCATTATCAACGCGGATGCTACCAGAGCCATCTGAAACGACTACATCACCCGAAATATCATTTAAATCAATTCCACCCGAACCATCGTGTACTTCGATATTGCCTTGAGCTTTTACAACATCAATATTGCCTGAGCCGTCATGAATTTTAATATCACCGCTGATATTACGCGCATCTATGCTGCCTGAACCGTCATTGATTTCTAATCTGCCTGCAATGTCATTCGCTGTAATTGAACCAGAACCATCGTTGATCACTGTATCAGCGACTTTGCTAATAATAATCTCACCAGAGCCATCATGCACATCGACATTAAATGAGCGAGGGATCGCAACGGTTAAGTCAATGCGAGTTTGCTTGTTGGTTTGATATTCACATTGACCTGCACTAAGCGCAGCACTCTTATCTTTAGCTTCAAGCGTTAGGCAATATTCATCATGAGGCTTTTCTTGATAAATCTCGGCTTTAACGCTCACTTCATCACCGTCAGTGCCGGTAATGTGTAAAAAACCAGAGCCAGCTTGTACTTTTAATGCGGTTAATGATGCTGCATCAAGGGTGAGGTTTTTAGTTGTTTGCAAAGGCATTTCACCCCAAGCAAATGTGTGTGCTGACAATAAACCTGCAGCAATTAGCGAGAGTGTTTTTACTGTACTTAACATGGTTCTTCCCTTTCATATGTATGGTGTTATTAGCTTAGTCGCAGGTGCTGGTATAAAAGGTTTAAACAATTTAAAAACTTTTTAAAAAATAATTCTGCTTTGTTTATTTTGTTAGTATCCAGCTTCTTATCGTTAAAAGCGTTAATACTGCCGTAAAAATATATCATTATTTTTTTCTTTTGCTAATTTAAACTTTTTGGCCTCCAAGGAGTAATAATGAAAAAAATAACCTTCCTAAGTGCTTTGCTGTGCACCAGCTTTTTTGTTTGTAGTGAAGAAACAGAAACAACCTTAAACGCGTACGCTGCTGGGTACGTCGCCAATTTTTCCTGTAGTGCCACGTTTAATGCTGGCAAAACGACTGAGCAAATCGTTACAGATGAACTTACGGGGATTTATCCTTTAATCGCAGCCACGGTAAAAACACTGCAAGCGAACATTGATACCGAGCATAAGCGAGTCACTGTTGATTATGATAAAGATAAGCAGCGCATATCCGTGTGGCGTCCTCGTTTAGGCTGTGTTGATTTGCCGGTAGGGGCTAGCCTAGAATCTGCATCACTTGTGCAAGCGCCGTTTAAAGAAAACTTAGCTTACCAAAAGGATGAGGGTAAGCCTTGGCAAACGCTAAATGGTGTTAATAAAGCAACGGGCAATGAGGCGCTTGATGGGGTTATTGCTCAGGCTTTTACACGTCATTATGGCGAAGGAGCACGTACTTCAGCAATATTAATAGCGAGCCCTCAGGCGATTTTAGCAGAGCAATATAAGGCAGGTTTTACCCCAGAAACTGCTCAGCGTACTTGGTCCGTTGCAAAAAGTATTGGCGCGAGCATCATTGGTGTGGCGGTAGAGCAAAAACGACTTGATGTTACTAAGCCAGCAGGACTTAAAAATTGGTCTCATCCGCTTGACCCACGAGGTGAAATTACCTTGGAAAACTTGCTTCATATGGCATCAGGCTTAGACAGTAATAAAGCGGGTAACCGGACGGATCGTGTGTATATGGGGGGCGGTTTAGTGTCTGATACTGCAACGCATACTGCGCTTGAAGTAAAGCCTGGCAGCCGCTGGAAATATGCCAATAACGACACCATGTTAGCGCTACGGACCTTACGAGAAACGTTCAACGATGAGGCGAGTTACTTACGTTATCCGTATGAAAACTTACTCGATAAAATTGGTATGCAGCATACTTTTTTAGAATCTGACTGGCAAAGTGATTTTATTTTGTCATCGCAAGTGTGGACGACCTCACGAGATCTTGCTCGTTTAGGACTATTACATCTAAATAATGGTCGTTGGCAAGGTGAGCAAATATTACCAAAAGATTGGTTAAGTTATATTAGTAAACCAGCCCCTGCTCAGCCCCCAGAAACTGCACCTGGATACGGCGCGCAGTGGTGGCTTTATAACGAGCGCTTCCCAGAACTACCAAACGATACCATCGCAGCGCGAGGCAACCGTGGTCAATATTTGGTGATTATTCCAAGTGAGCAGCTAGTTATTGTTAGGCGAGGGTATGATCTTGCGGGTCTTAAAGGCTTTAATGAACATGACTTTACCCGTGATGTTTTAAAAGCACTTAGGCAATAAGATTTAAGATGCACCTGAAAAGGTGCATCTTAATGTACTTCATTTACTTATGACGGCCTTGTAAGCAGCTCACCACATCGGCCAATGATAAGCCTTGGCGCTGTAATAACACGGTTAAGTGATACAGTAAGTCTGCCGATTCATTGGTTAATTCATCGTTATCATGTTTCATGGCTGCAAGGGCAACTTCGACACCTTCTTCACCCACTTTTTGACAGCTACGGCTTAAATCTTTTGCAAATAAAGACGCAGTATAGCTCTTGCTTGGATCATCGTTTTTACGCGAGACAATCACTTGTTCAAGCTCGCCCAAAAACGATAAGCTAGGTTTTGCATCATTGCCAAAACAGCTTTGTGTACCCAAGTGACATGTTGGGCCAAGTGGGTTTGCTAGCACTAATAGTGAGTCGTAATCACAGTCGGTGTGCACAGAAACTACTTCAAGGTAGTTTTCTGATGTTTCGCCTTTGGTCCATAAACGCTCTTTAGAACGCGAGTAAAAAGTTACTTTTTGTTTGTCGAAAGTGGCAGCTAATGCGTCTTGATTCATAAAGCCTTGCATTAAAATAACCCCAGTGCGTGCGTCTTGCACGATAGCTGGGATCAATTCGCTTTTGGCAAAATCGACTTGAGTAAGAGTGTCTTTGGTTAATTGCATAGTCTTGCCGCTACATTATTATCGATTAAAAATTGTTTTAGTTCGCCAATATCAATGACGTTCTTGTGAAATACGCTGGCAGCGAGCGCACCATCAACGTGGCTTTGCCCAAATACATCAACAAAGTCTTGCATTGTCCCTGCACCACCTGAAGCAATCAGTGGAATATCGCACAGTGCACGCATTTTTGATAGCTGAACATTGTCGTAGCCTTTACGAACGCCATCTTGGTTCATGCAATTAAGGACGATTTCGCCAGCACCTAGGTCTTGCACGCGCTTAACCCATTCTTCGGTTTTGTAGCGAGTACGGCTTGTTGCATTTGGGTCGCCAGTTAACTGGTACACCAAATACTCACCAGTTTTTTCATCATAAAAACTATCAATACCCACAACTACGCATTGTTTACCGAACTCATCGTGTAACTCTTTGATTAGCTCTGGGCGAGCGATAGCTGGGCTATTAATACTGATTTTATCTGCACCACGTTCTAAAACACGAGCGGCATCGGCAACAGATTTAATGCCGCCCGCCACACAAAATGGAATATCAATATGGCGCGCAATGTTCTCTACCCAATTAACATCAAGTAGGCGTTTTTCGACGCTGGCACTGATTTCATAAAAAACTAGTTCATCCGCACCGGCATCGCTGTAAGTCTTGGCAAGCGTTAAAATATCACCAACCACTTCATGGCCTTTAAATTTAATGCCTTTAACGACTTGGCCATCTTTTACATCTAAACAAGGGATTATGCGTTTTGATAACATGCTAACGCCTCCTCAACATTAAAGGCACCATCAAGTAATGATTTACCTAAGATAACACCGCCAACGCCCAGTTTTTTCAGCTTAGCAATATCATCGAGTGAACTTACACCGCCTGATGCTTGAACTTTAATCTCGCTGTTGTGGTTGGTTAAATCTTCATAAAGTGCAAATGAAGGGCCGGTCATGGTGCCGTCTTTACTGATATCAGTACACAGAAAATCAACCACACCCAGTGCCACGTAAAAATCAACAAGTTCGAACAAACCAAACTCAGATTCACTTAACCAACCATGTGTTGCTGGCGCCCAGCCGTTGTCAGTTTTATTAACATCCAGTGCGATAACAAAGTGAGAGCTGCCAAACTTTTCAATCCATGCTTGTACTTGCTCGCGCTTTTCAACGGCCATTGAGCCAATTACGACTTGATTAGCTCCGGCTTCAAGCCAGTCAGCAACATCTTGCTCAGAGCGAATACCGCCGCCCACTTGATAAGGCACATTAAGCGCTTTAGTTGCGGCTTGAATATGCTGCCACTGTTTTTTATTTGGATCGCGCGCGCCTTCTAAATCAACTAGGTGCAGTTTGCCTGCGCCGCTGTTTGCGTACTCTTGTAAGCGTGCGCCAAGTTCGTAAGGGTAAAATTGTGCGGTATCATACTTACCTTGGTATAAGCGCACAATTTGGTTTTGTAATACATCGAGTGCTGGAATAATCACGTTTATTTCTCTTATTTTTTGCTGCGCTTACAGCTGCCAATCTAAAAAGTTTTGTAAAAGTCGCGTGCCTACTTTGGCGCTTCGTTCTGGGTGGAACTGCATGCCTGCGTAGTTATCTTTGGCAACAATTGCTGAAAAAGCTTGCCCGTATTCACCGCTAACAAGGGTGGCATCGTTCACTGTATGAGCAAAGCTATGCACAAAGTACACTTGATCTTGCGCTGATAACCCCTTAGTAAGGGCATGCTCTTTTAACACGCTTAGGTCGTTCCAGCCCATGTGCGGTGAAGTTAATTCACCTACATCTAAGTGCTTAACAATACCTGGAATTTTACCAAGGCAATCAACGTTGCCTTCTTCTGTGCTGTCGCAAAGTAATTGCATGCCTAAACAAATGCCCATCAGCGGGCGCTGATATTCATCAATTGCTTGCTGCCAGCCACCGTCTTTTAGGCGTTTTATGGCAACAGAAGCATGACCTACTCCGGGTAAAATCGCACGTTCAAAGCCTTTTAGTTGCTCAGGGGAGGTGATCACCTCTGGTGTTTCACCTAAGCGTTCAAAGGCAAAACGAACAGAGTTAATATTCGCACAACCGGTATTAATTATAGCAATCATAAACACCCCTTAGAGCTGGCAGTTTGTTGCGAAGCATCTTTTGCAATCGCAGCGCGAAGTGCTCTTGCAAACGCTTTAAATAGGCCTTCAACTTGGTGATGACAGTTACCATCGCTAACCGACAAAATTAGGCTCATGGCGGCATTATCACTCAAACTTTTAAAGAAGTGCTCAACCATTTGTACGTCTAAGTCGCCCACTTGTTCACGGCTAAAATCAGCATTTAATACAAACGAGGCGCGGCCTGATAAGTCAATTTGCGCTTCAGCTTTACATTCATCCATAGGGAGTGCAAAACCATAGCGACCAATTTGCGTTTTTGTACCTAGTGCTTGTTTAAGGGCAAGGCCAAGTGCAATGCCGATATCTTCAACAAGGTGGTGTTCGTCAATATGTAAGTCGCCAGTGGCTTGAATATTAAGTCCGATATTGGCGTGTGTGCGAATTTGATCAAGCATGTGATCGAAAAAGCCAAGGCCTGTGCTAATTTCGCCATTTTTTGTTTGGTCTAAATTAACTTGCACATCGATTTGTGTTTCTTTGGTGTTGCGAGTGACACGACCTTCACGGTTCGCAGTTGTCAACTTGGTAACAATGGCATCCCAGCTGCCGTCATACAAAATGCCTTCACAACATAAGTTATTGGCAAGTCCGATGTCAGTTTGGCGGTCGCCAATCACAAAAGAGCGCGCTAAATCGACTTTACCTGAGCGCATCAGCTCAGTAAGTAAGCCGGTTTTTGGTTTACGGCAGTCACAATTTTGCTCATCAAAGTGAGGGCAAATCAGAACTTCATCAAATTTAATCCCTTGGCTGTTTAAGATATCCATCATCTTGTCTTGAGCAATATCAAAATCAGCGGTAGGGAAGCTATCTGTGCCTAAACCATCTTGGTTTGAAACCATCACCAGGCGGTAACCTGCCGCTTGAAGTTGTAATAGAGCAGGGATCACATTCGGCAAAAATACTAATTTCTCGAGGCTATCAACCTGTTTGTCGGTGATAGGCTCTTCGATAATCGTGCCATCGCGGTCAATAAATAAATACGGGTTACTCATGATAATTCCTGTTCTACTGTTTTGCTGGTCAGTGATAAACCATCTAACCATACTTTTACTTGTTCTAGTTCTTGCTCGTTACCGATAGAAATTCGTAACCAATCATTTTCGCCATATAAGGTGAAGGCACGCATCACGAGCCCTTGCTCAAGTGCGATATTAAATGATTGTTTGTCTTTTAATTTTAAGGTGACAAAGTTACCTTCACCGCTCAGTACTTTGATAACGGCAGGTGATTGCTCAAGCCAGCTTTTTAGTTTGGCTTTTAAGCTATTTAGAATTGTCACCTGACGGCGCATTGAAGCGATGTTGTCACTACTTAATGCATCTGCGGCAATGCTCGCAACCACCGTTGATACAGGATAAGGCGCAATCACTTTACGAATAGGCGCAAGCAGCTCACTGTTGGCTAAGGTGAAGCCTGTTCTTAAGCCTGCAAGTGCAAATGCTTTTGATAAGGTTCTTAGTACCACAAGGTTACTAAACTCGTTGATCAGGCTTGCCGCAGTTTGCTCTGGGCAAAATTCTATATAAGCTTCATCCACCACGACAATCGCTTTACCCGCAAGTTGTTGGGTGACTTTTCTGATTTTGTCTTGGCTTGTCATGCTGCCGGTTGGGTTATTTGGATTACAAATAAATACCAGTTTTGAGTCAGCAACCGCAGTGACAATCTCATCAACCGTGCCTTTTAATAACAGCTCTTGAGTTAAACCGTTAATTGCAATGTTGTGGGTATCAGCGGTCACTTTGTACATGCCGTAAGTTGGCAAAAAGAGTGCAATGCTATCTTTAGCAGGGCTACAAAAAGTACGTACTAATAGTTCGATACCTTCGTCAGCGCCGCGAGTCATTAGTACTTGCTCAGGCTCTAAATTAGCATAGCAAGCGTAACGAGTGATCACTTGCTGAGGCTGCGGATCTGGGTAGCGATTTAAATCTGCTAAATTGATATTTGGCGTACGTGAATACGGGCTTTCATTGGCATTTAACCACGTTGTGCCTGTCAGCTTTTCACTTTTCGCCGAACTGTAGGCTGTAAGCGCTGCAATGTTATCTGGCAACAGTGTCGTTATTTTTGAATTATCGCTCATTGTTCATAGCCTCAAGACGAATTGAAACAGCATTCGCGTGAGCATCAAGCCCTTCTGCTGCAGCTAAAGGTAAAATTGCTTTAGATAATTCACGTAAGCCATTTTTGCTGATGGTTTGTACTGTGTAAGTTCTAAAGAAGTCCAGTAAGTTTAAGCTCGAATAGGTCGCACTGTAACCATACGTTGGTAGTACGTGGTTCGTGCCAGATGCATAGTCACCGGCAGACTCCGGAGTGTAATCACCGACAAATACTGAGCCGGCATTTTTTACTAAGCTTAAATAAGGTTGCGCATCAGCAAGTTGTAGAATAAGGTGCTCAGGACCATATTGTGCAGACACTGCAAAGGCTTGCTCAACCGAGTCCACTAATATCAAGCTTGAGTTTGCAAGCGCTTGCTCGGCAGTGTCTTTACGACTTAACTTTGCTAGCTGCTCAGTTAATGCTTGCTGTGTTTTTTCAATGATGCGTTCGCTATTACACAGTAAAATAACCTGTGAATCTGCACCGTGCTCTGCTTGCGATAATAAATCTGCCGCAATAAACTCTGGATTTGCACGCTCATCAGCAATCACTAACACTTCAGAGGGGCCAGCAGGCATATCAATCGCCATGCCCGGAATAGTTTGCGCAACGAGTTGTTTTGCCATGGTGACAAAACTATTTCCTGGGCCAAAAATCTTGTTCACTTTAGGCACTGACTCTGTGCCGTATGCCATTGCTGCAATGGCACCTGCGCCGCCGCTTTCTACAATAGTTTTAATACCACATAGTTTTGCTGCATATAAAATGGCAGGGTTGATTGTTTCGTCTGCTTTTACAGGTGTAGTAAGCACAACGGTTTGTGCACCGCTTAACTGTGCAAGCACCCCTTGCATGATCACTGACGATGGCAATGGTGCACTGCCACCTGGCACGTAAATACCCACCGCTTCAATGGCTTGATATTTAAGTTCACACAATACGCCAGGTTGCGTGGTTAACTTAATGTCTTTAGGTAATTGTGCTTGGTGAAAGCGTTTTACATTGGCATAGGCCGTTTCGATGGCGGCTTTTAACTCGTTTGATAATAACTGCTCAGCTTGATTAATTTCTTCAATTGGCACTAATAAGCGAGGTGTTTCGCGCTTATCAAACTCTTTTGCCATCTTTAATAACGCTGCGTCACCGTCTGTTTTGACTGCATTTAAGATGTCGATGCAAATTGCTTCAACCTCTTTACTGGCAGTAACAGCAGGGCGGGTAAGTACCGCCTGCTGTGCTTGTTGATTTTCCTCATTCCAGCGAAACATGGATAATTACTCCATCATTTTTTCAATTGGCATAACAAGAATTGAGTTGGCACCCAGTGCTTTTAACTGTTCCATTGTTTCCCAGAATAGAGTTTCGCTGCTAACCATGTGCAACGCAACATAATCGTCGCTACCTGCAAGCGATAGTAAAGTTGGTTGGCCAGTACCCGGTAGTAAGTCACACACTTCATCAAGCTTTGCTTTTGGTGCGTGTAGCATGATGTATTTACTTTCTTTAGCTTGACGAACACCACGTAAACGCGGCATTAGCGTATTGATTAAATCAAGCTTACTTTGATCAGTGAGGTCTTTATTCTGAATTAAACATGCATTTGATTCTAAGATGGTGTCGCCTTGCATTAAGCCGTTTGCTTCTAACGTTGCACCAGTAGACACTAAATCACAAATAGCATCAGCAAGACCTGCACGCGGTGCGACTTCAACAGAGCCCGTTAACATGACTGTGCTTGCGTTAATGCCTTCGCGTTTTAGATATTGGCTTAAGATTTCTGGGTAAGTAGTGGCAATGCGTTTACCTTCGAACCAGCTTTTATCTTGCGGGCCAAGTTCTTGTGGCCATGCAAGTGCTAGGCGGCAGTAACCAAAATCAAGTTTAGAAAGTTTATTTACTTCAAATGCCACGCCTTGGCGTTCGCGTTCGGCTTGTACTTCAACAAGTACGTTTTCACCAACGATACCTAAGTCACACACACCGTCCATGACAAGACCCGGAATATCGTCATCGCGTACACGAAGCACATCAATTGGCATGTTGGTAGAGTGGGCAATTAAACGTTGTTCACGAAGGTTTAATTTAACACCAAGTTGCTTTAGTAACTCTTGGCAGTCTTTTGATAAGCGACCGCCTTTTTGGATGGCGATTCGTAAACGATTGGTATTGCTCATTATTCATTTTCCTTTAATTCAAAAACTAAAAACCCCGAGGGAACCTCAGGGCGAAAATAAATAATTTGGTTGATTGCTCGCCAGAGGTTCCTTTTAGGAATAACCTCTCAGCGAAAAACCTGACAGGCTATTCCGATGAATGATGGTGATGATGGATAGTTGTCAGATTGAAGCGCATAATTTTTCCTGTGTTGCACTCGTTTGTATAAACCAGTGCGTAAATCTGTTTAAATAAGTTACGTATATAGATAAACATGCTTTGCTAATCTTTGGCAAGCATTTTTTTGCGAAATTAAAGTATATCTTATAACGGTCGATATATAATGGATAGGTAGCAGGTACAGCTGGAGGCACATATGGATATCATGATCCCCTTTTTAGGGCGTATAACTCGCCTACAACTTGAAAGTAAAGGCGCGTTTCATATTGCTGGGGTAAAAGATGCGAACGTGCAGCGAATTGAGCTTGAAAAGCGACAAAAAAGAGAGATTGAGTTACGAAAAAAAACAGCCCAAAAAGCGGATAAAAATAATAAAAACACCACCGAAGAAGATGAAGAAGGCAATCAGCATCTTGATACGTGGGCATAGCGAATTTTTCTCGTCTGCGGTCTTATTTAGTAACTAAAAAGTTAGCTGCTGGTGGTTGTATGTGCAAGAAACGTAAAAAAGGCTCGATAAACGAGCCTTTATGGTTTTAAAGCAATGTTTAAGACTTTGCCTGTGCTGATTGAATACTACTTTGAATCAGCGGTGAAATTGTTAAGCCTTGTACGATAATCGAAAAGATTACCACCACATAGGTGACAATTACAATTAAATTGTGCAAGTCAGAGCCAGCAATCATCACCTGATCACGTGGAATAGCTGCGGCCATCGCCAACGCTAAACCACCCCTCAAGCCCCCCCAAGTGAGGATTTTCACCGAGTGCTTGTCGTATTGACGGTATTTTTTAAAGAACACAAACGGTGCACCCACACTTACAAAGCGCGCCAATAGCACCACAGGTACCATAAGTAAACCAAGGCCAATCTCTTCAAGTGTGATAGGCATGGTGACAATGAGCATACCGATGATCAGAAACAGCAAGGCATTTAAAAAGCTATCGGTGGCATGCCAGAAGTCTTTTACGTAGCGAGTATCTTCAGGACCCGTGCGCTCTGTGGCTTTTGAGCGAGTGATATTACCAAGTAAAATACCACTGGTTACCATCGCCAGTGCGCCCGAGATTTCCCAAATATTTGCAGCAGCAAAGCCAGCGGTTGGAATGGTGAGCGTTAATAACAAGCGAATATTCACATCGCGGCTATTAATAATTAAAAAATGTCCAACTAAAGCAATCACTAAACCAAATGCAATGCCACCTATAGCATCGACTAAGAATAGCTCAGCAATGTCGGTAAAATTAGCTTCGGTACCATAAAATGCAACTGAAAATATGGTAGTGAAAATCACCAAGCCAATACCATCATTAAACAAAGACTCACCTTCAACTTGCACAGAAATACCTTCTGGGGCTCGCATTTGTTTAATAATGGCTAATACAGCAATTGGGTCGGTTGGGCTGATTAATGCACCAAATAATAAGCAGTAAATAAATGGCACTGGCCAGCCAACAAAAGCAAATAAGTAGTAACTTAAGTAGCCAACAATGACCGTGGAGGTAATGGTTGAAAATAGCACTAATGCGGTTATTTCCCAACGTTGTTTACGAAGGGCTGCTAAGTTGATTTCAAGTGCACCTGCGAACAGTAAAAACCCGAGCATGCCTTTTAATAGCAACTGATTAAAGTTGATACTAGAGACTATTTGGGTCATTTCGAGGGCGGTGCTATCACCGAGCATTTTAACGGCAAGTATAAGCAGTAAAGAAATAACAACAGAGCCTGTTGTTATAGCAATTGTGGTTTGCATTTTGAGGATATATTGGTTAGCAAAAGCAATAAAAATAGCTAATGCTGAAAGAAAACAAATGAGGTACCAAGCATTCATTGTTTGACCTTAAATATTTGTATAACAAGACGCAGAAAGTTGTCACTTTCTGGCCGCATATGGTACGCCTCTATCTCATGTATGTCACAGTGTTTATGCGATTTTTATGATATTTTAGAGTAAAAATTCAGGTGGCTGATTGCAATTGTATAATTGCTGTTAAAAATGTCTCAAAAGAGACAAAATAAACCTGACTAGAAGTGCGCTGAGGATTAGTTTAGTTAGGTCAATCCGCTTTTTTTAATTGTGCCGATTCCTGACTCGTATTAATAGCCCTTATCGGATAAGGGATTACAATTCCTTCTTCAGCGTAACGCGTGTGCAGTGCCTTAATAAACGCAGATTTTACCCAAAATCGATTGAAGTATTCTTTTGCTCTTAGCATCACGGTAAAATTGATGCTTGATTGATCGAAGGTATGAAATACCACAAATGTATCATAGTCAGCTACGCCCCATTTGTGACTTTTTAAAACCTGCCTTGCTACATCCAGTGTCACTTGTTCAACTTTTTCTAGATCTGAGCCATAATGAACACCCACTTCAACAGCTACACTGAGCTCTTTTTCGGGGTAAAAGTAATTAATGATGCGTGATTTAGACAGCTGACTGTTGGGGATGACTATCATGTTATTTGGCAACATTTTTACCCAAGTTGAGCGCCAACCAATTTTCTCGACAAAGCCTTGGTCGCCACTTTCAAGCTCTATAAAGTCACCCACCCGAATCGGTTTATCAATCACCAATTGAACGCCAGAGAAGAAGTTTTCAAGTGTAGGCTGCAAAGCGAGTGCAACAGCAAGAGACGTAATACCGAGTGATGCAATAATAGGTGTGATTGATATACCCAAAGTACCCATTAAAACCAGCTGGCCAACACATACAATCACACAGCGTATGAGTCCTTTAATAATGCTATGGCTATTCGATATCATTGCGGAACGCGCACTATAATAATCAACTGTGCCAAATAAAAAATGATCTAGAAACAGTACAAACGCAATAATGCATATTGTTTTAGCAGTGGCTGAAATAGGCAGGGGGTGTTTTGTCATAAATCCGGTGATGCTTAATAACTGCCCAAATATGATCACAAGCACCATCATTGTGCACAAGGTAAGCGGAGTAATAAGTGAGTCAACAAGTAGTGAGTCGAATACAAAGTCTGTTCGTCTAGTCCACTTCTTTAAACAGTAAACAATTAAAAACCTTATTATATACAAGATAATAGCAGCTAGGGTAGTGCCACCAATTATTAGCAACCATGGTTTGTTTACCCATTCGCTCTGCGACAGCTCGCTAAACATAGTTAATCCTATAAGCTAAAGTCTTTGTCGACGTTGCAATTTATGTACCCAGCTTTAAAGTGCTCAACGGACAGGAGATGAATGGGGAGCTAATTAAACAACGCTAAGAAATAATCAATAAAAAAGGGACTAATGTAGTAAATTTGTTAATGATCTGTAATTAATTTTTTACAATTTCACGCCATCTTTAAGCTTTATCTATCATACTATTTTCTTAACCTACTAAAAAATAAGCATTTTAGGAAAATCCCGCCATTCTAAATGTTAATTTATTGTTTAATTTTTGTTTTCTTTTTGATCGCGCTAGGCTGATTAGCAATCGGGAAGGTGTGTAACCCGATTATTAGGAAAATATTAAATAACAATCTAACGGAGCGTAAACGTGAATTTATCAAAACTCACAATAGCTACTCTTGCTGCTTTGGCATTAGCTCAAGCAACAAATGCAGAAGCTGCAAATAAAAAATACCTAAACAAGCAAACAGGTATTAATAAGGCATTACAGACTAATGCTGCATCAGTATTAATGTCTAATCCGAAACATTTAATTGGTTTGGAAGCTGGAAATGAACTAACTGTTTTAAAAGAAATAAAAAGCAATAACGGTACGACAACCCGCCGTTACCAGCAAATGTATAAGAATATTCCAGTTATTGGCGATACGGTTATTCTTACCTTTGATGATGCGGGACAGTTAAAAACAGCACACGGTGCCGCGGTCTATGACATTGCATCAGATATTGGTTCTGTTTCACCTGCTTTACCAAAGCAAAAAGCGTTAGCGCATGGCCTTGCTAATTCAGCCGCTGCAAAAAAATCGTCAGGCCTAGAGAGACATAATGAGCAGTCTCGTTTAGCTATTTGGCTTGATGAGAATAGCGTTGCGCATTTGGTTTATGAAGTGTCATACGTTACTTATGGTGAAAACCCGTCTCGCCCTTATCAAATTATTGATGCCAATTCTGGTGAAGTACTTTTTAGTATGGATAACCTCCAGCATGCAAGTGCAACAGGCCCTGGCGGCAATTTAAAAACGGGTAAGTACCTCTATGGCAGTGACTTCAGTAGTCTTGATGTTTCTCAGTCGGGCAACACATGTACGATGAATAACGCCAACGTAAGAACGATTAACCTCAATGGCGGTACGAGTGGTTCTACGGCTTATTCGTTTACTTGCCCTGAAAATACCTTTAAAGAAATTAATGGTGCATATTCGCCACTCAATGATGCACATTATTTTGGTAACGTTATCTTTAATATGTATAACGATTGGTTAGGTACTGCACCTTTAACTTTCCAATTAAAAATGCGTGTTCACTATGGTAACAATTACGAAAATGCATTTTGGGATGGCAGTGCTATGACCTTTGGTGATGGCCAAAATACGTTTTACCCTCTAGTAAGTCTAGACGTATCAGCTCATGAGGTGAGCCACGGCTTTACAGAGCAAAACTCAGGACTTGTTTATTCTGGTAAATCGGGTGGTTTAAACGAAGCTTTCTCTGATATGGCTGGTGAAGCCGCTGAGTTTTACATGAAAGGCTCAAACGACTGGTTAGTTGGTCAGGAGATCTTCAAAGGTAATGGTGCACTTCGCTACATGAATAATCCAACCCAAGATGGTAGCTCAATTGATCATCAAAATGACTACTACTCTGGTATGGATGTTCACTACAGCTCAGGCGTATTCAATAAAGCATTTTATAATCTTGCAACCACATCGGGTTGGGATACGCAAAAGGCATTTGTGGTTATGGCACGCGCTAACCAACTTTATTGGACAGCAAGCACTAACTGGGACCTTGCAGGTAATGGCGTGATGGATGCGGCATGTGACTTAAACTACGATCCTGCCGATGTTCAAGCAGCGCTTGCTGCGGTAGGTGTTAGTTCAAACTTAAGCGCAGGTAGTAGCTGTGGCGGTACAACTGAGCCACCGACTGACGAAGCGTTAACAAATGGTGTTGCGCGCACAGGGATTAGTGGCGCAGCCAAAGAACAGCTGTTCTTCACTTTAGATGTTCCGAGTGGTGCTACAAACCTGCAATTCAATACCACAGGTGGAAGTGGCGATGCCGATCTGTATGTAATGTATGGCTCTAGACCAACACTTAACAACTTTGATTGTAAAAGTACGTCATCTACTAGCACTGAAAGCTGTGCAATCAGTAATGTACAAGCAGGCACATACTATGTGATGGTAGAAGCATGGAACCAAATCTCAGGTGTGTCTTTAACAGGTAGTTTTGATAATGGTTCAGGTGGAGTGACACCCATCAATCGTACAGAATCAAATGTAAGTGTTGCATCAGGTAGCTGGACACGCTTCACACAAGATTTAACGGCGGGTTATTCATCACTGGATGTCACTATTTCAGGTGGCACTGGCGATGCAGATCTTTACGTTAAGTTTGGTTCGCAATCAACAACTTCTAGCTATGATTGCCGTCCGTATAAAAATGGTAACAGCGAAACGTGTACCTTTACCAACCCTCAAGCAGGCACTTGGTATATTGACTTACGTGGTTACAACGCAGCGAGTGGCGTAACACTCTCCATCTCGGCTAATTAGCCAATCATAAAAAGGGAGCATTTGCTCCCTTTACTTTCCCTTACAAAGAAAAGGACCCATTATGACAACCCTTCTTAAGCAGTGCTTAGTCGGTGTAGCCTCACTGTCGTTAAGCCAAATGTGTTTCGCTCAAGATGATGAAACAGTCTGGGTGACAATTGATGCTCTAGCCGCAAAACATTTTCAACAAGATGCGCTAAGTAAACAAAAACAAACACGTAACCTCGCTTTGCAATCGTCAGTTATAAATGATGTAAACTTTATGCGTGTCAATAAACAAGATATAGCAGGGTTAAGCGAATTTATGCACGATAATTACCATCGCTGTGGTGGTTTTGTGGCTCATGAATCTCTAGCCGATGCCGAACTGTATACTCAAAAGCTAAATAGTGTTTCACACCTTGCTTCGACGAGCAGCTTTGCAAGCTACACTATTGATAACGCTACGACAGTCAATGCGTTGCTTTCATCAATTAATGCAAGTGAGCTTACTGATACAGTGAATAGTATGATGAATTTCCATAATCGATACTATTCAGTGCAAAGCGGTGTAGATGCAGCTCAGTGGTTAAAAAATCACTGGCAACAAATAGCAAGTAGCCGTAGCGATATTAGCGTCGAATACTTCAATCATAGTTTTTCACAGTCGTCGGTTGTTGTGACTATTCCAGGTGCCGAAAAAGCCGATGAAATTGTCGTGATTGGGGGTCACCTAGATTCAATAAATCAATCAAATCCAAGTAATGGGCGTGCGCCTGGTGCAGACGATAATGCATCAGGCATTGCTGTGCTTACCCAAGCCCTAAAAGCAATTGTTGATAATAACTATCAACCTCAACGGAGTATCCAAATTATGGGCTTTGCTGCAGAAGAAGTCGGCCTTCGGGGCTCTAAAGATATTGCCCAGAGTTATAAATCACAGGCTAAAAATGTGGTTGGTATGGTGCAATTTGATATGACAGGTAATAACGGCAGTAGCACAGACATTGTGATGATGACAGATTACACTAATTCACCACAAAACCAGTATTTATCGCAATTACTTGATGCTTATCAACCAAGTGTTAGCTACGGGTTTGACCAATGTGGTTATGGCTGTTCAGATCATGCATCTTGGTATCAGCAAGGTTTTGCTGCATCAATGCCATTTGAATCAAGAATGAGCGATATTAACCCTCTCATCCATACTTCAAACGATTCACAGTTCGACGCGCAACATGCCAGCAAATTCGCCAAACTGGCTGTGAGCTACCTTGCTGAAATGGCAAAAAATGCCGGTGATGTTGTGAGCGAACCAAGTAATGAACTTGAAAATGGTGTAGCAAAAACCGGTTTATCTGCGACTGCAAAACAGCAACTATTTTTTACCCTTGAAGTGCCAGCAATGAGCAGCAACCTTGAGTTTACGACACAGGGCGGTACAGGTGATGCCGATTTATATGTCAAATTTGCCAGCAAGCCGACTTTACAAGATTTTGATTGTAAAAGTACAACATCTTCAAGTAACGAAAGCTGTGCGATTTCATCAATACAAGCGGGGACTTATCACGTTATGGTTGAAGCATGGAATGAAATTGCCGGTGTTGCATTAACGGGAAGTTATAGCCAAGGCTCTGGCAGTACACCTATAGACCGCACAGAAACGAATGTTAATGTACCCAGTGGTACTTGGCAGAGGTTTACTCAAGCGATCCCAAGCGGTATGAGTAATCTAACAGTGACTATGTCAGGGGGCAGTGGTGATGCTGATTTATATGTTAATTACGGCTCACCTTCGACGAGTTCAAATTATCAATGTCGACCTTATAAGAATGGCAACGAAGAGACATGTCAGATTAGTAATCCACAAGCGGGTACTTGGTATATAGACTTGCAAGGTTATAGTTCTGCATTGGGTGTGACACTCACTATAGAAGCACAATAAGCCATGTTTTTAATAATGAGGAAGCCTTGCTTCCTCATTTAGTCTTGCCCTAGGTTAACCAGTTACGTAAAATCTGCCCATCACTTTTAATCTTATTGGCGAAGTTTATCAAACAACTTTTCAGTGCCACGGGTCCGCTTGCACTTTCTCTTGATGGATACACCCCAAGACAGCCACAAATTGACATGGCTGTTGCGGTTGATGATGCCTTGAAAAAACGTCACCAATTAGTGGTTGAGGCGGGAACAGGTACAGGTAAAACTTATGCTTACTTAGCGCCTGCGTTAAAATCAAAAGGCAAAACTATCATCTCAACGGGTTCAAAAGCGCTGCAAGAACAGTTGTTTCATCGTGATTTACCCAACTTAGTAAAAGCACTCAGTGCCACGAAAAAAGTAGCCCTATTAAAAGGCCGTGCAAATTATTTATGTACCTATCGCTTAAGTCAGCACGTTGCGCATGTACCAACAGATGATCCAGATGTCATGCATCAACTGGCGATGGTGGCAAAGTTTGCCAGTGAAACGCGTTCTGGCGATTTAGCAGATTGTGTTGGTATTGAAGAAGACGCCAAAGTACTGCCTTATGTTAGCTCAACCGCTGATAACTGTTTAGGTAAAGAGTGCCCCGATTTCCAAGATTGTTATATTCGTAAAGCGCGCTTAAATGCGATGGAAGCCGATGTGGTGGTGATCAACCATCATTTATTCTTTGCTGATATGGCTGTGAAAGACACGGGTTTTGCTGAATTGATGCCAACTGCTGATGCCTACATTTTTGATGAGGCTCATCAGTTAAGTGAAATAGCCAGTGACTATTTTGGTGAAAGTGTTAGTACTAAAAAGCTGATGGATTTAATCAATGACTTACGCGCGATTTACCGTGCAGATATCCCCGATATGCTGCAATTAGGTAAAACCCTCAATAAGTTAGAAACCAGCGTGGCAGATTTACGTTTGCAGTTTGGCTTAGATGGCAGTCGCGGTGACTGGCGTGAAAAGCTAGCCGATAAAGATATCTGTGCAGCCCTGCACCGCGTGATAAGCGACCTCGACTTTTTATATCAAGTGTTGAAATTATGTTTAGACCGTAGCGAAAAAATAGAGCACCCGTTTGAGCGTACACTCGCCTTTAAAGGCCAGTTAGAGCGGGTATTTGATACTGCACAAACGGGCTATAGCTATTGGTATGAAACAACTCGGCGCTATTTAACGGTAAACATTACACCGCTAAATGTATCGGCTAAATTTGCGCAAATGATGAAAGACACAGGGGCTGGCTTTGTCTTTACTTCGGCCACTCTATCGGTTGATAATGAATTAGCGCATTTTAATGCCAGTCTTGGACTAAAACCCGCGCAAAGCATGATTGTTGAAAGTCCGTTTGATTATCAACAACAAGCGCTACTTTGTTTACCGCGCTATTTACCTGAGTCTCATGCGAATAATATGCCCCATGCTATTATCAAGCTGACCCTTGAGTTGATTAAATCAGCAAAAGGTCGCTGTTTTGTGCTGTTTACAAGTTATCGTATGATGCATTTAGTGGCGGAAGGTTTAACCACACAAATGGATTACCCGGTTTATATGCAAGGGCAAATGTCAAAGCGTATTATCCTTGAAAAGTTTACCCGTCACGGTAATGCCGTTTTACTCGGTACCGCCTCATTTTGGGAAGGCGTGGATGTTAGAGGCAGCACATTAAGTTGTGTTATCATTGACAAATTGCCGTTTGCCGCGCCGGATGACCCATTGTTGCAAGCAAAAATGCAAGATTGTCAGTTGCAAGGTAAAGACCCATTTGCACATATTCAATTACCCCAAGCGGTGATTGCATTAAAGCAAGGGGTAGGGCGACTGATTCGCGATAGTAAAGATAAAGGTGTGCTGGTTATTTGCGATAATCGCTTAGTAACGCGCCATTATGGCCAAGTATTTTTAAAAAGTTTGCCACCCATGCGCCGCACGCGTGATTTAGCAATGGCAAACGCGTTTTTAGAACAGATCAATTAGAGTAACTTAGATGATTAAACACAATATTCTTGCCTTAGATGCATCAACTGAAGCTTTATCGCTGGTGCTACATTATCAAGGGCAAACATTTCATCATTTTGAAGAGTGCCCACAGCAGCACAGCCAAAAGATCTTGCCTTTAATTGATGAGTTACTCGCAAAGGCACAATGTAAATTAACCGACTTAGATGTGATTGGGTTTGGTCAAGGGCCAGGAAGCTTCACGGGCGTGCGTATTAGTGTTGCGATTGCACAAGGTTTAGCTTATGCCGCACGCTTGCCTTTGGTTGGCGTATCAACATTACAAATGATGGCGCAACAGGCGTTTGAGCAACACCAATTAAGTGATGTGTTTTCTGCGATTGATGCGCGTATGGGTGAAATTTATTACGCTCACTATAAAGCAAATGAACATGGCTTAATGCTACTTGTTGATGAAGAGCAAGTCATTAAACCTGAGTTGTTAACATTACCTGACACAACTGCAACCGCGGTGGGCACTGGTTGGAAAACCTATCCTGAGCTTGTTACAGACCTTGCAAATGTAAGCTTACATGAAAACATCTTATTGCCTGATGCGAAATACATGCTGGCATCTGTTGCCACAGCTTTCGCTAACAGTGAAACGGTGACAGCTGCGAATGCACAGCCTAAATATGTCCGTGATACAGTGACTTGGAAAAAGCTACCAGGCCGAGAGTAACTGAAAGAGCGACGGGACTTGCGTGCCCGTCAGTTATGGCACATAATTTAGTCATGTTTGATGTAGGAATACTCGTTTGACTTTACCTATTGGCTCAGGCTTTTATACCGGTGACATCCCTGGTCAATATAGCCGTAAAAATACCGTTACTGATACGCCCAAGGCGATATCAGATCGAACGGCTGAGCAAAAATCGTCAACAGAGTATGTTAAATCGAGCCCTCAAGCTGTTGTTATTGCCGATAAGTTTAAAGCTGAGTCGCAAAGCTATCAGCAAACAATTTATGATAAACCTAGCAGTGTGAAAGTTAGCCGTGCTATTTCCACCTACACTGAGTTTGCTAATTTGGATCGCCGTGCCGAAGTGCAAAGTTTAATTGGCGTAGATGTGTACGCATAATTAATAAAATAAATGAATTAAATGAAGAGAGCCTAAACAGTGTTTAGGCTTTTTTATGATCAGAAGATTTACTCTTTAATAAAATCAATCAACTTATTGGCAATCGCAGTATTGTTTTGCGAGCCGTAGAAATCTTCAGCACGTTTACCATAGGCAAAAACTTGCACATCAATAGCGGTGTGGCCACCGGTTGTCCAACCAGTAAAACTTGCATGATTAATGATATCTTTAACGGCGAGTACTAAAGTTTTATCGCCCATTTTCTTCGCTTCGCTGAGCTTAATCGCATTTGCTTCAGTAAACTCGATATCAGAATACTTTTGCCATACCGATTTTAAATCTTCGCTTTCAAGCAAGGCTTTTGTGATGGTACCCGCCGTTGCTTTGACACCCTTAACAACGTCAGTTTCCCACTTATATTGACCATGAGCACCCAGTGTTAAACCGCCTGTTGAGTGATCGGCTGTGATAACAAGGAGAGTATCAGGGTTTTTATCTACATAGGCTTTTGCTTGTTCAATCGATTTAGCAAAGTCATCCATTTCACCCATCGCACACGCGATGTCGTTGGCATGACCACACCAGTCAATTTGGCTACCTTCGATCATCACAAAGAAGCCTTTGTCGTTCTGACCATCAAGTAAATCAAGTGCTTTAGTTGTCATTTGCGTAAGACGAGTCGGATTTTCGTCAAGTGCAAAAGGCAAGCCCACTTCAGCGAATAAACCAAGTGCTGGAACTTGTTTTAAGTCACTCATTGCTGCGAAGTCATCGCTGTACTGATAACCCGCTGCTTTGAATTCTTCAACTAGGTTACGGTCTTCACGAACATAATATTTAGTGCCGCCACCTAACATTAAATCAACCGGTAACTTACCCGCGATTTTGTTATCGATATAGTCGTTAGCGATCTCGTCGTAGTTACGGCGTGATTCATTGTGTGAAGCAAAGCTTGCTGGTGTTGCGTGGTTGATTTGTGAAGTAGCTACTAATGCTGTTGTCATACCGCGCTCTTTAGCAACTTCAAGCATGGTTTTTACTGGTTTTTTATCAGTATCAACAGCAATTGCGCCATTATAACTTTTATGACCACTGCTCAGTGCTGTTGCACCCGCTGCGCTGTCAGTTACATAAGTATGATCATCAGGGTAAGTATGTGCCATACCACGTAAAATGGTATCGAATACAGTTGGGTCAACGACTTTAGTATTTGGATCATCTTTAAAGTAACGATATGCAGTTGTATATGCTGGGCCCATACCATCACCAATCATGTAAATAATGTTTTTTGGTGCTGATTCAGCCATTACTGAGCCTGCTGAGCATAATAATGCTAAAAGACTTAATTTTAATTTCATTGATGTAACCTTATTATTGTGCCCTTATTTATACTGCGAGGATTATTGTATACTAGCTAGACGATAAATAAACGCCTTTAAGTTGAAACGCTTAATAAATAGGAGTAATTGTGCAACCTTTTTCTTTTCAAACTGGTACTCAGACATTACGTGGCCTAACCTTTGGCCATGGTGAAGAGGCTGTTGTTGCCTTACATGGCTGGCTTGATAATGCACATAGTTACATTCCTATGTTAGAGAATGCCAAGCTCGATAATACTTGGTACTGTATAGACTTCCCAGGCCATGGTTTATCTGATTGGCGAAGTAGCGATGCTCATTATTACTTTATTGACTACATTGATGACGTATATAAGTTTATTGAGTCACTTGAAGTGAATAAAGTGCATTTAGTGGGTCATTCAATGGGCGCTATGGTTGCAGGTGTTTTTGCCAGCAGCTTCCCTGAAAAAGTGGCATCGGTGAATTTTATTGAGGGAATAGGGGGCGTCACAACAAACAGTAATGATGTGAGCAGTCAGCTTCGCAAAGCAATTTTAAATAGAGCAAGAGTCAGTACTAAAGGGCTCAGAGCATTTGAGTCTAAAGCGCACATTATTAGTGCAAGACTTGCCAGTGGTGACCTTGAATACCCACAAGCAGAGTTACTGATGGACAGAAATAGCTACCACAAAGCAGGTAAGTGGTATTTAACAACGGACCCTAAGCTTAAAAATCACTCAGGTTTTCGTTTTGATGAAGCACAATGTATTGCAACCATCAAACAAATTCAGGCACCATGCCAGCTAATCCTTGGCGAGCAAGGGTTCCCGTTCGTTAAGCAAAACTTAGAAGCATATGGCAAATATTACAAGGAGTTAAAAATTCATCAGATACCTGGCGGTCACCATTGCCATATGCAAAATCCTGCATTAACCTTAGAGCACATTCATGCATTTATTAAGCACTATAAAGCAAGTTAATTGTATAATTGCACCAAATGTGGGATTATCTGCACCATTAGAGTATTTACTCCATTGTGAAACAGCCTTAGTTAGATTAAGGTTATTAAAAAATATAATTATAAACAGGAGCTAAGAGTGGAAAAAATCTGGCTTAAGCGCTACCCAGAAGGTATGCCTGAAACAATCGACCCTGAGCATTATCACTCGTTACTCGACTTGTTTGAAAAAAGTTTTGCTGACTATAGTGACCTTCCAGCCTTTACCAACATGGGTAAAGAGTTGACCTACAGTGAGCTAGACAGTGCGACAAAACGTGTGGCATCGTATATTCAAAACGACCTAGGTCTAAAAAAAGGCGATAAAGTTGCGGTGATGATGCCGAACTTGCTTCAAACACCTGTAACAATTTTAGGTATTCTTCGTGCTGGCTGTGTGGTGGTTAACGTAAATCCACTTTATACCGTACGTGAATTAGAGCATCAATTAAATGACTCAGAGTCAGCTGCAATTTTCATTCTTGCTAATTTTGCCGATACGCTAGAAAAAGCCCTTCCAAAAACCAATGTTAAACACATTGTTGTTACCCAAGTGGGTGATATGGTAGGTGGTCTTAAAAAGCACATTGTTAATTTTGTTGTTAAACACATCAAAAAAATGGTGCCAAGTTACTCACTACCAGATGTAATCAAGTTTTCAGATGCATTGGCAGGTGATGAAGCAAACTATAAAAAGCCTGATATTGATTTAAACGATTTAGCGTTTTTACAATACACAGGTGGAACAACAGGCGTATCAAAAGGTGCAATGCTGTCGCATGGCAACATGGTTGGTAACCTTGAACAAGTATCAGGCTGCTTAGATAAAGTGCTAGAGCAGGGTAAAGAAGTCGTTATTACGGCATTACCGCTTTATCACATATTTGCACTGACAGCGAACTGTCTAACCTTTATGAAATATGGCGGTTTGAACGTGCTTATTACTAACCCTCGCGATATGCCTGGTTTTGTAAAAGAGTTAGCACAACACAAATTTACTGCGGTGACGGGGGTAAATACCTTATTTAACGGTTTACTAAATACCCCTAGCTTTGCTGAGCTAGACTTCTCAAGCTTAAAAATGTCACTTGGCGGTGGTATGGCTGTACAGCGTCCCGTTGCTGAAAAATGGCAAGCTGTAACGAAAACCAAATTAATGGAAGGTTATGGTTTAACTGAGTGTGCACCACTTGTAACACTGAGCCCATACGACCTTGAGGGTTATAACGGTTCCATTGGTTTACCTGCACCAAGCACTGATATTAAGCTAATGCTTGAAAATGGTGAAGAAGCAGCGAAAGGTGAGCCTGGTGAGCTTTGGGTTAAAGGCCCACAAGTTATGCAAGGTTACTATAACCGCCCTGATGCAACAGCCGAATGCTTAAAAGATGGTTGGTTTGCAACAGGTGATATTGCAACTTACGATGATGAAGGTTTCTTCTACATTGTTGATCGTAAGAAAGACATGATTATCGTATCTGGCTTTAATGTTTTCCCAAATGAGATTGAAGAAGTTGTTGCAATGCACGATGGCGTGCTTGAAGTGGCAGCGATTGGTGTTCCTCATGAGGTAAGTGGTGAACAAGTTAAAGTTTTTGTTGTGAAAAAAGATCAATCTTTAACTGAAAAAGATATAATAAAGCACTGTCGTGATAATTTAACGAACTATAAGGTACCTAAACTCGTTGAGTTTAGAGATGAATTACCAAAAACAAACGTTGGTAAGATTCTAAGAAGAGCCTTAAAGGACGAAAAGAAATAATTAAAGCCGGCATCAGCCGGCTTTTTTATGTTTCCTATAGGAGTGTAAGTGCAATATCAACTGATCGAAACACAAAACCAATTAAATGATTTTGTAGAAAAAATTACAGGTAAATCGGTACTGGCAATTGATACCGAGTTTATGCGTCGTCGCACACTGTATCCTGAAGTTGCACTTATTCAAGTATATGATGGTGAGCATTTAGCATTAATTGACCCACTGGCTGAGTTGTCGCTTTTTGATTTTTGGCAAGTACTTAAAAACCCAGAAGTGTTAAAAGTACTGCATTCACCATCAGAAGATATTGAAGTGTTTCAAAAGTATGCTGGCTTTGTACCAACACCGCTGTTTGATACCCAATTTGCACTGCAAATTTTAGGTCATGGTAACTGCATGGGCTTTGCGCACATGGTGAGAGAGTTGCTTGATATCGAAATTGATAAAAGCGAATCACGCACTAACTGGTTACAGCGTCCGCTAACTGAAAAACAGTTAGATTACGCCGCTGCCGATACTTTTCATTTACTGCCTTGTTTTGAAATCATTAAAAAACAAATTGATGAAGCCGGCTTTTTTGACATAGTGATCAGCGAAAGCGAGTTAGTTGCGCAAAAACGTGCCTATCAAACCCCTGCCGATCAGCTTTACAAAGACATTAAAAATGCATGGCAATTACGACCGCATGATTTAGCTGTATTACGCGAACTTGCAGCATGGCGCCGTGAAAAAGCAGAGCGCAAAAACCTTGCTCTTAACTTTGTGGTAAAAGAGCATAACATGGTCGAAATTGCCAAACGTAAGCCAACAAGCTTGAATGCACTTCGCCGTGTCCCAGGTGTTGAGTCGATGGAAGTTAACCGCTCAGGCGTCGAAATTTTAAAATGTATTGAACGTGGTAAAGCTGTCCCTGTAAGCGAGCAACCAGCACAATTAAAACGTTTAATTGATTTTCCGGCTTATAAAAAAGCCGCTAAAGACATTAAACAAAAAATTACCAAGGCTGCAAAAGAGCAGGGGATTCCTGAAGATGTATTGGCCTCTAAAAAACAGATTAATCAACTGATCAGCTGGAATTGGAAGCTCGATGATGAAGAACGTAAAGCGGCATCAAGACCAGACCTTTTTAACTCATGGCGCTATGAGTTGGTGAAAGATGTACTCTCTGCTTGGGAAAAATAAGGCTCGTTTAGTTTAAAAGAGCTTTGTTGTGGCTTTGTCTTATATGCGACAGAGCCTGCTCAAGCACTATAAGTCCATTATTATAAAGTGTTTTTGTTAGAAGCTAGCTCTTTACTAAGCGCTTAGTCGCTCATTAAGAAAGCGAATTAACCCATCTTGTTTTTCTTATCCATGCTCGCATAATGGGAAAGCCAGAGTTTGGGCAAGTCATGTCCCACGCTTGCAATAACGGTTGACCAAATAACCCACCATTTTCAAATAAATCGAAAAGGTTTTGTGCAGATCCTTTATAGGATTTATCATGGAAAATGAGCTCCATAGGTAAGCCTAAATGTTTTACAGCAGCAACTGACCAAGCTGTAGCGGCGATTTCTTCACCATGCATCGCTTGAGGCTCTCTCTTAATCGATAGACCGTGTTTGTAAACATCACCCGTTAGCTGATTTCGAAAAATAGGTTCACACACTGCGATATGGCCGGCTTCGTGTAAAATATCTCCTGGATACTTAAGCTTATTTATATCTATTTGAAGAATTCCATTTTGAATAAATAACCCAGGCAAAAGGGTTTTATTTTTAAGATCAGTCATTTCATAAGCTATTTTTATTTCGGTTAAAAAATTTAAAATAGTCTCAATATAATTTTTCATATTAGAGATCCTCTCTAAAAAATGAGGGATGAACACTGAAAACTTTTTGGAATGCTATAAACGTGGATCTCGAAAGTTTATTTTCGAGGATGAAATAACACGCTCTTTTCCATCTGGAAATATATTTTTCAAATTTTTTTTGGCAAGCTTTTCTGTGATTTTTTTCTTTAAATATTGGTCGAACCCTAGGCAAATAAATACGGGTAATAATATTTACCACACCTCGATAGTATTTTCATTTTATCAATTTATTTTATGCCATTTTTTCAAAGTAGCACTAGGTAATTGGTAATGCAATGAGCTGTAATAAAGTGTAATAAATAATTTGTTGTTTTAAGTGTACCCTTAAATTGTAAATAACAGTATTAAAACTATACTGATGTAATTCGCTTTGATCTAAAACAGCGTGACATTGTTTAGTTAAAGATAAAATTATCTATAACTATAGGTATTAGCAATTTAACAAATCTGAGTTTTTATTACATGGATAGAATAGACGGTACAAACAGTAAGACTTTATACGATTACGCTAACCCTGAGATAGACGTGTTACTAAAACACTCTGTTAGAACACAGTTGGAATCATTGCTGAAGACTTCTATTAGTGTTGAACAAAGGCTCGTTGTATTGCAACAAAGTTTTGTTGAAGCTATGACGTTGGTACTTTCTGAAATAACTGCCCCTCACACTCAATTAGTGAAAACATTCGAAAATATGTATGACCAAGCAGTGCTGTCTATGGCTGTTGCGGGATTAAGCCAAGAGCAACTTACACATCAGTACATTTCAGCGACGGGTTTGATTATGTCACCCTATAACTGTAAGCATACAATAAAGGATATATACCGAATAAAGGGATATGCACGCGGGCTTGATAAAGCAATTCAAGGTAAGTTAAAAAATAAACCCTCAATTAATGTGTTGTATCCAGCATGCGGCCCTTTCGCCCCTTTATTACTACCTTTACTTAGTTATTACAAAGAGACTCAAACTTATAAGCCGAGTCAAATCCAAGTGACACTTGTGGATATTCAGCCCGGTGCAATATTAACCCTTAAACAGCTCGTGAGTGACTTGCAGCTAGAAGAGTATATATCACTTATTGAAGAGGCCGATGCGAGCATATTTGAGCCAGAAAATGCGATTGATCTTTTAGTGTTAGAAGCGATGCAACATGGTTTTACGAAAGAGGGCCAATTAAGTATTGCTAAACATTTAGTAAAATACTTATCCATAGACGGTTGGATGATCCCGCAAAATGTGTCGGTAAAAGGCATGATGGTTGTTGGGGAAACTGAGTTTAATCAACAATGGAAAACTCAAGAGTTTAGTCATTCAAGTAATGTAGCTAATGAGGCACAACAAGACCGCGTGGAGCTAGGCGAAATCCTTAAGATCAATAAGTCTACTTTGTTAGAAATGCAAGAGCTTGAACTTGAAGGCGGTATAAAAGTGATCCCTGCTAATCAAATTGTACTACCTAAGGGTGTCGAAGATATGAGCAAACGTATTTTTGCGGTCTATGCTCACATAGAAACCTTCGCGCAAGAAGAGGTTGGCCAATATGATTCAGGGATCACACATCCAAGACCAGACAATAGCGTCTACATAGATCTTAAACCTAAAGACATCGAACATACTCACTTTGTTGCTAGTAGCGGGGATACGATTCAGTTTTACTATCAACTGACAGGGTTACCGGGTTTTGTGCCTGTAAAATTATAGGGATATGCTGATGAATAAGTATGCGGTGTTTACGGGGAGTTGTCTTAGCGCTACTGCGATTGAGTATTTAGACCAAGCTGGACTACTGGCATGTGTTGTGTTGCCAGATTCCGATGCAAACCCAGACCTATTACAATTACAACAGTGGTTAGAGCAAAAGCAAATAACCATGCTGAAATATAACAAAAAAGATGACAAGCCTCTCATTATGCAGCTAGATCGCATGGGCGTGGAGTGCGGTGTCATTTATTTGTTTAGACATAAAATTAAGACAACACTCATCCAGTATTTTCAAGAACACTTAGTCAATATTCATCCAAGTCCACTGCCGGATTATAGAGGGCCCCAACCGATATATTGGCAGCTCCGCAATGGAGAAAGTAGTACGAAACTGACTCTTCATAAAGTAAATGAAGAATTAGACTGTGGGGATATTGGTTGCGAAGTCGAAATAGATATTCACCCTTTTGAGACTAATAAGTGTCTTCACCAAAAAATGGCTCAAGCCTTGCCGTACTTAGTTTCTCAGTTTGTCCAAACCGAGCAAAGTGGTGGGGCCGTATGGCGACCACAAGAGCAAGGAGCAAGTCTTAAGGCTGCACCACAAATTATACACTCAGACTTATTGGTAGATTGGCGACAACATAGTGCAAGAGAAATAGCTAATATGGCACGAGCGGGTAATACAGACGTTGCGTGTGCATTGTTCCAATATCGCCAAAGTGTATTTCAGTTACTGCAAGCGACGCCTGTTGAATGTAATTTGGTTGGTGTCAAAGCAGGAACGGTTGTGCAATTAGATAAAAATGCAGGGCTTGTTGTTAAAACCGATGATTGCGCCGTGCGCTTAGACATCATAGGCGCGCAACAAGGTGTATTTGATGGCTATCGTTTCGCATTGTTATTTTCACTTGAACCAGGTATGGAGCTTTGCTGCGGTGCTAATTATGAAAGTAGAGTTATTTAAGATCAAAACGTATTGATAAATATAAGCTAATTTTTAGAGGCTTAGTTAAGATAGAACTGATAGTGGCTTGTCTGGAGTATTTATCAATTCTGCATTCTAACTATGCGCTGACATTAACCTCAGAAGCGAGATAGGTATGAATATAAAGATCAATCTAACTAATCGTTATAATTTTGAGTTGCTCATTTACCCATTTAATGGGGGCAATTATCCACGTGCAAATGATGCACAGAAGGTTGCCCCTAAAGAGGGAAGGGGGGAGATTGTGGTTAAAAGCGGTGAGTGTAGCGTCGTTGATATACCCGGAATGGGTTCACTGCTGGTGCAGTTTTTAGGAGAACAAAGACTGGAAAACATTCACGATCGGTTTTGTGAGGAGCCGAGTAACTTCGACAAGTATGAACAAATGGCTTTGATACGCTACAAAACGACAGAGTTATATTGGCGTTTTCCAAGCAGTGACGACGATGCGCAGTTGCAATTAAGTGTTAATGAACTAGGTACGGTTTGTTTAGATAAAGTACTTTCCGGTGAGGCGCTTAAGGTTTCGTTACCAGAGTTTTTTATTCCTCCAGTATTTAATGCAGGGTTACCAGGTACAACAAACGCCGATCCTGAATAAATTGATTCATATAAAATTTTAAGTAATGAGTAGTAAGCAGTAAAAAAAGAGTAACTAAAAGGCTTGTGTTGCCACTGATTTAGTAACAACACAATCACAACAAGGTATGTAAATTATTTAGAGGAATCAACATGGCTACTGAACCCTTTATTGGCACTATGACAACTTTTGGCGGCACATTCACGATTGAGAACTGGGCAATGTGTGTCGGCCAAATCCAAGCAATTAGCGAAAACACGGCGCTGTTCTCATTACTTGGAGCCCAGTATGGTGGTGATGCTCGCAGCACATTTGGCTTGCCTGACTTGCGTGGGCGTAGTCCAGTTGGACATGGGCAAATGCCTGGCGGGCAGGATTATAGGCAAGGTTTTAAAATGGGTCGCGAGTTTATCACTTTGACAGTTCCACAAATGCCATCGCATACCCACACCGCTGTTTTTACAGCTAGTGGTGGTACTGCTGCGAGTGGCTCTTTACAGGTAGCGACTAATCCTGCGTCGACAGGAACACCAACATCAGACACGTATATAGGCGCAAATACTAGTCCAGGTTTCTTTAAACCAGGTTTGGGGGGAGCCGATTTAGTTGAGATCAAAGGGCTAAATATTCAAGACGGTGGTTCTGGTGGGGGAACGGTTACAAACCTTGATACTGGCTCTAGTTCGCCAGTTAATATAGTTAACCCAGTATTACCGCTCAATTGGTTAATTGCTTTGCAGGGAGTTTATCCCTCTCGTGCATAGTTGTTTGTTAAAGGACTAGCTCTCCAACAGAGTTAGTCCTTTATGCATTGTGGGTTGAAAAAAATTATTTGATTTTAGTGCCGTTATAAAAATTAATGTGCCTACCACGTAGATGGGATTGTTTAATGTCTCTTTTTTGTTGTGTAAATATAAATGTTTGGTCGAGTTATGAATAGTAAGCATCTTTTAAGCTCTAACTGGGGGCGATATCACCTATTGAATGGTAAGTTTAACTTTACGAAACTTACTTTGCTTTTATCTGCGGTTTTTAGTACTAGTGCAATAGCAAGTACATTTACTTTTGATAATAGCGCAAATAATACAGGGGATGGCTCGACTACGTTCACTTCAACCACTGACGGTGTGACGCTGACAGCGACTCAATCTGCAGGTAGAACAATTAGTTACCAAAATGTTTTATCGGGGTTTATGGTACCAACTACTTCTCAGTCCGGAGAAACTTGGACGATGTCCTTTAGTTCGAATATTAGCATTACGCAATTTGATCTCGGGCAGTTTAGTGGTGGTGGAGTTGGTGGAACCTATACGTTTACTCCAGATAGTGGAACGGCAGTTACAATTTCTGATAATGACCCTGACTGGAGTGGTGACAGCTTAGCAACATTAACGGCATCCGACTGGACCTCTGTATCAACGGTTGTTGTTAGTTATGTGGGTGGAGGGTTCAATGGACACAATTTAGGCATTGACAATATTGAGTTTATGCTCACGCCTTCAGATAGCACTGCACCGCTCATTAGTGAAGTGACACCCGTTACAACCCCAACGAACGATAACACGCCTAACTACACCTTTACTACCGATGAGGCTGGTACCTTGTCTGTAGGAGGTAGCTGTGGTACGTCGACATCAACAACTATCGGTGGTACAGGTAATCAAACTATAACTTTAACTCAAACTGATAATTCAACAGCTTTGGCTGATGGCACCTACAGCAACTGTACTATCACTGTGACCGATGCAGCGAATAATCCTAGTTCAGTTTTGAATATAACCAGTTTCACAGTGGATACTACAGCGCCAGCGGTTGCAGAAGTGACCGCAGTGACCACTCCAGGGAGTGACAGTACTCCGAGCCACACATTTAGTACCACTGAAACGGGCACACTATCAGTAGGAGGGAGTTGTGGCACCTCAAGCTCAACAACGATTAGTTCAATAGGTAACCAAACCATTACTCTGACGCAAACCGATAACAGCACACCGCTCGTCGATGGTACATACAGTAATTGTACGATTACAATAACGGATGCTGCGGGTAATGCTAATACGCCATTGGCAATAAGTGCTTTTACAATTGACAGTATAGGGCCTACGTTTGATGGGGCAAATTCGACGCCAAGTGATGATGCCACAGGTGTTGCAGGAAATGCCAATATCGTTGTCGACTTTAATGAAAATATATCCCTTGGAACGGGGAACATTACTATTCGTGACGTCAGTAGCAATAGTGACTTTGAAGTATTTAATGTAGCAACTGAGAGCGATGGTACGACGACAAGCCCAAGTGCCGGTCGTATAGGCATTACAAATGATAAAATTTATATAAACCCTAGCAATAATTTATCGGGTAATCGTAACTACGCTATTCGTATTGACGCAACTGCTGTTGATGATTCTGCGGGAAACAGCTTTCCAGGTATTAATGATGATACAAGCTTTAATTTCTCGACAGGTAACACTGCACCTGCAGTTGACTTAGATTCAACGAGCGGCAGTGACGATAGCAGTGTATCATTCTCTGAAGGGGCTGGTGCGGTCAATATTGCAGCGAATGCGGCTGTGACAGAAGCAGATGGCGACACGCTAACAACCATTACCGTAAGTCTTACAAACGATCAAGATGGTGTATCTGAAGGGTTAAATATTAGTGCATCAGCCCAAGATGCATTGACGGGAGTTTCAGGATCGTCTGATATTACGCTACAAGATACAATATCTATAACTGGCGCAACTGCTTCTGCAGCAGAAGTACAAACATTTCTACAAGCCATCACTTACAACAATACTTCCAGTTCACCGAATCAAACTTCTAGAACTGTAACCGTTGTCATAAATGACGGTACAAATAATAGTACTTCTCGCACAGCGACTATTTCTGTGAGTAATCTCACAGCGGCGAGCAGTACTGCAGCCAGTTTTAATACAACAAACGGCACGAATTTATCTCCAGCAATTACCTTCACCAGTGACGATGAAACACTGACTATTGCTGATCCCAGCCATATTGTCGGTTCAATTGCAGATGGGGGCGCGGGGACAGATACCTTGTCTGTAGCAACAGGCTCTAATCTAGCTAATTTTACGACATTAACTAATTTCGAAACATTAACGCCAGAAACTGATGGATCTTTGACACTTACAGAAACGCAGCATGATGCGTTTACAACGATCAATGGCTCAGGTACTAACCAATTTACAATATCGAGTGCTGATGGAGATCAAACCCTTATCGGTGATAGCGATATCGAGTCTTATGTGCTGGGTGCGGCAATGAGCTTTACACTGGCTAGTTCTGCGCAGAGTGTTACGGGAAGCACTGGAGTTGATACTATAGATGTTGCAGGTTTTACGACAACAGGTACGCTTGCAGGTGGTGCGGGTACAGATACGTTACGAGCGGATACTGGCGCAAACATCAGTGGTGCAACGCTTAGCAGCTTTGAGTCATTGACCTTGAGTGATAATGCATCAGTGACGATGACCGAAGCACAGCATGATAACTTCACAACAATCACTGCTGCTGGCACTGAGAGTATCACTATCAGTGATTCAAGTGATGGTTTAAGGGGTAATAGTGCAGTTGAAACTTACATACTTTCAGCAGTTAACACTTTTACTTTGGGTCATGCAGCGCAGAACCTAACAGGGAGCAGTGGTGACGATACAGTAAATGTAGGCACATTGAATGCAACGGGAACGCTGGCTGGAGGAAGTGGAACAGATACACTCATACTCAGCAATAGTGGGAATATTGCTGGCGCAACGGTTAGTGGTTTTGAAAATTTATCAGTAGCAGAAAATGGTTCAGCTACAATTTCGGTAGCGCAATTATCGTCGTTTACCGGAACAGTTTCTGGTAGTGGAAGTGAGTCTTTAACACTGTCAGGTGACGGTGATATTACCACTATTTCTGCAATTGAAAGTTATACACTGTCTGATGATTCTACAAACGCACGAACAGTGACAGTAAGCAACACTAACCACTCTGTTACAGCTACTTCAACTTCAGATGCAGTGACCTTCGATTTAGGTTCGCTTACTTACACAGGCACAATCACGGGTGACAATACGACTGCGGACACATTATCTTTGGGTTCTGGTGCTGATATTACTGCTGCAACTATCAATGGAGTAAGTAATTTAACGATAGAATCGGGTGCCAATGTTGCAATGACAGTCAGCCAGCACCAAAACTTTAACGGTACATTGACTGCCAGTGGTTCGGAAACTATTACGCTAAGTGGTGACGGGGATATAACAGCACTAACAGGTATCGAAAACTATCTGATTGGTGATGATAGTTCTAATACTCGAACCATCACAATTTTAAGCGGTACGACATCTGTCACAGCTAATTCAACTTCAGATGCCATCACGTTTGCTATCGGCGGAAGTGCTTACAGTGGCATATTAACTGGCGATAGTAGTGTTGCTGATAATCTATTAGTAACTGATGGTGCAGACGTCAGTGGTGGTGTATTTAATAGTATAGGAACGCTCAGCTTAGCGAGTGGTGCAAGTGTTGCTGTTGATGCTGAAAATTTAAATGATTTTACAACTGGCATTACTGGCAGTACAGGCATTGAAACACTAAACCTTATGGATGGGGGAACCTTTGACTTTGCTACAACTAATGTTACGGGAATCGAAGGGATCTCAATTGGCACTAATAATGTAGCAACGATTAATTTAACTGATAACTTCAATGCAGATACACAAACAGTGTCTGTTACTAATACCACTGGCAGTGCAATAACTGCTGATCTAGTAATTGATGCTTCAGCGTTTGTTGGCGATGTTCTTGAAATTACCGCTGCTGACTTAGATGGATCAGACACGATGATTGGTGGTAGTGGTGCAGATACTATCCGCCCAGGTGGGGGAGCAGATACCATCACAGGTAATGGTGGAAGTGATAACTTCATTGGTGAATCAAGTGATTTGAATGGCGATACACTAACAGAACTGAGTATTGGTGACGTAATAACGATTACTGGTATGACTGGGTTATCAACCAGTAATGTGCGTTTTAATGGCAGCAGTATCCTAGAGATTGATACCAATGCTACTGACTTCTCAAGTCCTGAAATATCACTCTCACTTACAAATGCTCCAGCGAGTGATCTTGTGTATACAGTCGCTGACTCGGGCAGTGATACTGTGATTACTTTTGGATCTTCAAATAGTGGCCCTGTTTTTAGTGGCTTGAATGGAGGAAGCACGTTTACTGAGGGCGGTTCAGCGATCGTAATTGATGCCAATGTCACAGTCGCAGATAGTGAACTAGACGCACTTAATAGCGGCAATGGTAATTATGATGGTGCATCTGTAACTATCGCGCGAGCGGGTGGAGCCAACGGTAACGATCTCTTTACTAACACAGGGTTGCTGGGAGTGTTAACTCAAGGCGGTGCGCTAAGCTATAATAGCAATGTGGTGGGAACGGTAACCACTAATTCAGCAGGAACATTACAACTTACTTTCAACAGTAATGCGACTTCAGTTCTCGTTGATAGTGTGTTGCAGGCAATTGGCTACATTAATAATGCTAATAACCCTGCCTCAACAGTCACGCTTAACTATACTTTTAATGATGGGCTGATAGATAGTACGGGCACCAATCAGGCTATTGTAACAATTGTCCCTCCAAGTGTTCCGTCGAATAATGCACCGGTTATTTCAGGTCAACCTATTACTTCAATAGATGAAGACACGCTTTATAGCTTTACTCCTTCTGCGACAGATTCAGACGGCGATAGCTTGGAGTTCAGTATTACGAACTTACCATTATGGGCTCGTTTTGATAATACGACGGGAACAATCTCAGGTACACCAATTGAGGGACAAAGTGGTAGTTACGATAATATTGTTATTACTGTCTCTGACGGTGAACTTGAATCAGCTCTACCAGCATTTAATATTATTGTGAATCCAGTGAATGATGCACCTGTTATTTTCGGTGTACCGCCTATCGAGGTGAAGCAAGGTGAAAACTATAGTTTCACGCCTACCGTTGAAGATGTTGATTCAGACACTTTCAGCTTTTCTGTCTCTAATCTACCTGCATGGCTGAGTTTTGATACTTCTACGGGCAGACTGTCAGGCACGCCTGATATTACTGACGTAGGTAATTATGAAAATATTGTCATTAGTGTCAGTGATGGTTCATTACAAGCAAGTTTAGAAGGGTTCTCTATCCTTGTTAATGCGACTAACGCAGCGCCAGTAGCCAATGACATGCAGAGAAATGTCCAAGAAGATGGGACAACGAGCTTTGTGGCAGATGTTCAAGACGCCAATGATGATTCATTAGCTATCGAACTTATCTCGCAACCTGAAAATGGTAACGTACAAGTACAAGGGACGATTTTTACTTATACACCGAGCCCAAATTTTAATGGCAATGATACATTTACTTATCGTGTTTCTGATGGACAATTATCATCTAATGACGCTTCAGTGGTGATAAATGTAAGTGCGGTAAATGATGTCCCTGTGGCGAATAACGATAACTTTAATTTTGCAGCCGTATCTGATAATCAATATACATTATCAGTACTTGAAAATGACACCGATGCTGATGGCGATGCATTGCGTATCATTGGTGCAAAAGCGTCGATAGGTACAGTATCTATTAACAATAACACGTTGAGTTATCAAGCAATTGAGAATACTCAAGGCCCAATTCTTGTTAATTATATTATCGAAGACGAGAATAAAGCTCGAGCTAAAGCGACTGCAACGATTGCTATTAATAGTGATGATTCTTCAAAAGTGCCAGTCATCACGGCACCTGCAGATTTAACTGTCAATGCAACAGGTTTGTTCACCAAAGTTGATCTGGGAGTGGCAATGGCGTTTGATAACTTAGGTAATCCTCTACCTGTTTCGCTCGTACGTGGAGCCCCTATTTTTGCACCGGGTAAACACTTGGTGTACTGGCAAACCGTGGATAATGAAGGTCAACAAGTAACGACAACTCAGCAATTAAATGTTAATCCTCTTGTATCATTACAAAAAGATAGTCGAGTTGCTGAAGATAAAGAGCATGCCGTCAAAGTGTATTTAAACGGACCTGCTCCAAGTTATCCTGTGGTAATTCCTTACACTGTATCTGGTACAGCGGACAGCGCTGATCATGATTTACAATCTGGCGAATTGGTTATAAGCGCTGGCGTGTCGGCGAGTATTCCACTAATGATTTTTGCCGACAGTAGTGATGAAGGTAACGAAACTATTGTTATAACCCTTGGTGACTCTGTAAATAAGGGCGCAAAATCTACTTCAACGGTGACAATTGTCGAAGACAATGTCGCGCCGAATATTGAGACCTTAGTTTTACAGAATAATCAACAACGCAGCACTATTACTGCTTCAGGTGAATTGGTGACAATTACCGCAAACGTATCAGATCCAAATCCAACGGATGAAGTAACTGTTGAGTGGGATGCTGCGCTAGAGTTTGTGAACACCTCAAATGATCCGTTCATTTTTGAGTTTAATCCAGCCGCTGTAGCTTCTGGCATTTACAAGGTACGTGTTACTGCAAAAGATAATGCAGTACCAAGTTTGTCGACTATGAAAGATGTTTATATTGAAGTAATACCGTCACTACCTGAACTGACTGCGGTTGATAGCGATGGCGATTTAATACCTGATGATCAAGAAGGGTATGTAGACTCTGACAGTGACGGTATTCCTGATTTTATGGATGCAATCTCTGATTGTAACGTAATGCAAGAGCAAGCATTAGAGTCGTCACAATTTTTAGTAGAAGGTGACCCTGGAGTATGTCTGCGCAAAGGGGCTACAGTGCCGCAAAATAATACGGGCGGTTTGCAGTTGCTAGAAACAGAATTACCGGAAGATCCAACTGCAAGCAATACTGGAGGGCTATTCGACTTTATAGCAACGGGTTTACCAGAAGTTGGTGATACCTACAGTATTGTTTTACCGCAGAGACAACCTATTCCTGTAAATGCTGTTTATCGGAAATTAATTAATGGAGATTGGCAGAACTTTGTAATTGTTGACGGCAATGAAGTACTGTCAGCGCAAGGTGAACCAGGCTTCTGTCCTCCGCCAGGTAGTAATGAGTGGACAACAGGGCTATCTGAAGGGGACTGGTGTGTACAACTACGTATTGTTGACGGTGGTCCAAATGATGATGATGGTGTTGCCAATGGTAGTATTGTAGACCCAGGTGGTGTTGCTGTGCCAACCACAGGAAATAACGCCCCAATTGCGAATGCAGATGCTGTGACAATTATGGCTGAGGAATCTGTCGTTATTGATGTGATAGCCAATGATGAAGACATCGATAATGATACCCTTACCATTACCGGTGCAACGGTTGATTTCGGTACTGTTGTTATCGAGAATAATCAGCTTGTTTACACGCCTATAGTCGGGTATATCGGGGATGCGACTATTCAATACAGTATCACTGATGGGATGGGAGGAACGGCTAATAGTACTGCAATTGTGACTATTAAAGTTAATCAAGCTCCCGTGACACAAAATGATAGCGCATCTAGCAATGGAGAAACCATCACGATTGATGTTTTAGCTAATGACAGCGACCCAGAACAAGGTGAACTGTTCTTAGTTTCGGCTACCACAGAATTTGGTACCTCCGTTGTTAACAGCGATGGTACGTTGAGCTACACCCCCGCGGCTGGTTTTGAAGGGATGGATACGATCAACTATATTGTGAAAGATGCACAAGGTGCGCAATCACAGGGAAGCGTTTCAGTAACCGTTGAGTTAAAACAAACTGTTAATGTGAGCAATAAATCATCAGGTGGTGGCCTTGGCATGATCACCTTACTCGTCGTTTCTGCTTTTGTAGTAAGACGTAGAGTGTCTCGGTTACCGAGTTTTGCTCTCCTATCCACTAGTTGTGTGTTAGCAAGTTCAGCAGCCGCGGAAGATTGGCAAGTGTCTGCAACCCTAGGTCAAGCGACAGCTCAAAGTTCATATTCATCTGAGCAATGGGTACAAACGGCGATTGATGATGAAAGCATTAGTTGGTCCGTTGGTGCTTTTTATAATTTAAAACCTAATTGGAAGTTGGGTATTAGATATATTGATTTAGGCGAAGCGAGTGTTAATTTTTCTAAAGAAACGAGTAACCCTGAGCAAGCGCACTCAGAACTTTCAGACAAAGCGCCTGCTTTACCTACTGGCTTGGCAATTCAAGCTAACTATTTAGTTGATTTAGCCTCATCGCTCAAAGGGGAGCTGTTTCTAGGTGCGTATCATTGGAAATATAAAATAAACAGTCGCAGAGATAATTCAAATACTATTGTCAAACGGGATGAAGGAACTGATCTTTTTCTTGGCGCAGGTATAAATTATCAACTACTTGACTCAGTTAGTATAGGTGTTGACTATACGCGGTATTTTGTCTCTGAGAATGATATAAATGAAATTGCTCTTTCAATGAGCTATCAATTTTAATTATTTAAAAGCCAGCACTTTTGTGCTGGCTTTTTTATTAGAGTTAGCCGACAGAGCAAAAACACTTGGAGTTGAATTAGCAAGGTCATACTTATTTTTACAAAAATTGTGGACCTATAATGCTGAACTCTTTAGCGATGCTGTAAAATCTTATCTAAGTTTTGTTTTGATTTAGCAACGCTTTGTAGTGGGGTTAGTCCGTTTGGGTATTCTTCCTGTTCCATCACTAGCCACTTGGTGTCGCCGTGCGATTCTAACGTATCGATGATGGCAGACCAATCAATGTTGTTTTCACCAATAATCGGGCTCATGTTGCTGCCCTTAATCGTGCGTACTTTAATGTGCGTTGCAAGTGTACGGTTAGGGTACTTTTTAATAAAGTAGATTGGATCTTTATCTGCGTAATTGACCCAGCCTATATCTAACTGCAATGGCATGGTCTTGGGTGTATTAGTGGCAATGTAATCCCAAAACGTTGCGTTATTAAATGCATTAAACTCTTTATTATGATTGTGAAAACCGATCTTCATATCAAAGCGGGTTGCATAATCACTGACTTTAGTGAGCTCTTTAACCAGAGATTTAACACCCTCTGGGTGCCATGCTCGCTCATCCCAAGGTATATAAAGTGTGTTCACACCAAGGGTCTTGTAAAACAGCAGGGTGCTATCAATTGTGTTTTCACTGAGCGCATCAAAGCCTATATGGGCACTACTAGCAACTAAGCCAAATTCACTGAGCTTTGCTCTTAAGGCTGCTGGGTTATTTGAGTATGGACCAAAATCTCCGGCAAACTCAACACCGTCAAAGCCCATTTCGGCAAGAGACTTAAGCGTACCATGAAAGTCATTTTTTAAGGTGTCTTTGACTGACCATAACTGCACACTCACTGGCAGTTTTGCGAATAATTGACCACTAAATACAAGGCTAAAAATGAGCAATAAAATGCGGGTTTTAAACATACTTAAATCCTAAAAAAGCAGGGGAGAGCTCCCCTGCATTAAACTGTGTTATAAAACAACACAAGGGGGGAAAGTTAATCGGTATAGGCGTACTCGCTTAAACCAAGCTCAGCTAAAACCTGATCTAAATGAGCTTTTGCTTCATCAGAAGGGCCAGGGTAATCACCAGCAATTGGTACATTACCAAGGTAACCTATGTCTTTACAGCCTTCAGGGGTACAGAAAAAGGCAGCAAGCACTAACTCTTTAAAGCGTAAAAAGGCTTTACCAATACGCTGAAATTGCAGAGGTGTCTGCTCGTTTAAAAACGCAATATCGTCTAAAATCGCGCGATGTTGCTTTTCGTTAAGCGCAACAAATTGCTTTTTAAAACGAAGCTGTGCTTCATCGTTAAGCCACGCGAGTGAATTTAAAATTTTAATTCTATCGCGTTGTTGGCCTTCATAAGGCGCGCTTACCCACTCATTAATAACTGCCGGTACTTGTAGCTCACTGGCTGAAGGAATTTCTCCTTCGCGCGGTACAATGTAATCAGATAAAAGCGCTACTAACGTAAGCTCGTCCGCTGTTAAGGTCAGCGGCCAAGGTGATTCTGGTGGCATCACCAAATTAGGATCTTGGCCATAGCCTTTAGCGGTGACAGGCTTAATATCTAAATCAGGCCAATGCTCTTTTGCAGAGACAGCACCGTCATCTTCAAGTGCTTTTGTGCAGCCAGCAGTTAAACCAACCGCCGAGCCCGCAGCTAATAGGCCAAGCCATTTTAAAGACTCACGGCGGCTCATGTTAGAAACATAGTTATATGAGTCATGTTCGTTACGATGATGCATAATTAAAGTACCCCGTTATCAATTTGTTGAGCAAGCCAAGTTGAATTACGCATTGCCAGTGTCATGATGGTGAGCGTACAGTTTTTATGGGGGTTAGAAGCAAATACACCGGCATCCATTACAAATAGGTTATTACAATCCCATGTTTGACCCCATTGATTGGTGACCGAATCTTTCTTTGAGCTCCCCATTCGAGTCGTGCCCACTTCGTGAATGATTTCGCCACCTTTAGAAATGGCTTTTTCTGCAGGCGGGAGCTCGCCAACGGTCGCCCCCATGTTTTCTAAGATTTGCTTCGCGGTTTTTAAACCATGTTCGATTTGCTTTAACTCTCTGTCAGACCACTTAAAGTGGAACTTTGATACCGGAATACCCCATTTGTCTTTAACCTTTTCGTCGATTTCCATATAGGTATCTTTGTTCGGTAACATTTCGCCACGTAGAGCAAAGCCAACGTAAGAGCCATATGCATCACGAATTTGTTGTTTAAGGGCAGGACCATAACCTTGTTTATCACCCGATACACCTGAGCCTGGTTGCCTAAAGCCACCGCCAATTTCAAAGTGATAACCACGTGGGAAATCTAATTCATTGTTAGCTTGTGCTTGATGACCCCACCAAGGAATAAATAAGTGGTTAGCGGTATGGCCATCTTCGTTATAGCGTGGGCGGCCTTTAAGTGCTGGAATTTGTGCACCTAACCATGCACCCGTCGAATCCATTAAGTTTCTACCTACTTGGCCACTTGAATTAGCAAGGCCTTTAGGGTGCTTTTTATTTTTTGAGTTTAATAAGATACGCGCTGATTCACAGGCACTGGCTGCTAAGATAACCACATCAGCATCAATGGCATGCTCAGTGACCGTATGTTTATCAACATAGGTTACGCCAGTTACTTTACCTTGCTCATCAACCTTGACTGATTTCACCATGGCATCGGTAATGACTTTTAAGTTACCGGTAGCTTTTGCCATTGGCAGTAATGATGTCGTCGTTTGAAAAGCGGCGCCAATCGAGCAACCCGAGCCACAAGGCGTTGCATAAAAACAGGCCATGCGGTCATCTTTCGGGCGGGTCAATACCGCGCGGTGCATAGGCACTGCTTGGATGCCCATTTTCTTTGCAGAGGCGGCAATTAAAAGCTCAGGAACACGCGGCTTCGGTGGTGGCTGTAAAATACCTGGCGATGAATCTGGCATATCTTCATGGCCTGTATTGGTGCCACATACACCAACAAGTTCTTCAGTTTTATCGTACCAAGGTGCTAAATCAGCGTATTCAAAAGGCCAGTCAGCACCGTGACCATCACGGCTTTTGCCTTTAAAATCGTGCTCGCTAAAGCGTAATGAATAGCGGCCCCAGTGGTTTGTTCGACCACCTAGCATACGTGCGCGCCACCAATAAAAGTCGCTCCCTTTTGCGCTAGTGTATGGCTCATCAGGCACTTGCCAGCCGCCATCAACAGTTGCGTCGTAAAAGCCAAAGTTTTTGTCTTTATTACCGGCACCCATAAGTGGGGCTTCGTTGTTACGACGAAACATCGGGCTTTCTGTTTTCGGGTCATAATTACGACCGGCTTCAAGTAATAACACTTTGTGGCCAAGTTTGGTCAGCGTGTAAGCAGCCATGGCACCGCCAGCACCAGAGCCAACTACTAATACCTTGTGTTTAAAATCAGACATCTTATAGCTCCTTGATTTTTATATTTTTAAACCACACTTTGTCGCCGTGGTCTTGAAGCCCAATATGACCTTGTTCAGCCGTTGCAAAGTTTTGCCAGGTTGCAAACTTACTGCCTTTAACAAGGGTATTCCAGGTTGTACTACCAATCACAATGCTGGTGGTGCTAATACCGTTTTGCCAAACTTGTAAATGGTTGTCTTGCATCTTAATACGTACATGGTTCCAGCTATTTGCTGGTTTGTGCGCTGCAACTGGCGCAGCAAATAAATCGTAAATTGACCCCGCTAAATGCGAGTCAATTTCAGTATCTGGGTGTTCTTCGTTATCAATAATTTGAATTTCAGGCGCATGAGAGTAAATCATCTGCCCAGTTTCATCAGCCAGTACGAAAATGCCACTATTGCCTTTGGTAGAGATTTTCCAATCAATCTTTAATTCAAAGTTTTGGTACTGCTTTTTAGTGAGCAGATCACCGCCACCTTTGGTTAGTGTCATAGCGCCATCTTCAACGACCCATGCAGGGTTTAAAGATTCGCTTTTAAAATTGCGCCATTGCGACATATCTTTACCGTCAAATAACAACTGCCAGCCAGCTTGCTTTTCTTGTTGTGTAAGCTGATTGTCAGCCGCATTAGCGAGTGCACAGCTACTAACGGTGAGCATTAAAGTCAGTGCTTTAAGAGATTTAAACATAGTGTTCCTCGACGATTTACTTGCTTAAGACGCACATTTTTCGGTGCGTTTGTTGTTATTAATTACTAAATGCAACCCAATGAATGCGACGATTAAAATAATTGGGAAGATCAGTAGGTTTTGTAATACAGCCTGTCCGGCTAAAATTTCAATTTGTTCAGCACTTGCGCCACTTGCTTCTGCCGATGAGCGTGCTGTATCTATCCAGCTACCAATTACAGGGTTCCAAATGCTCATCGCAAACATGCCTGCACCGCCCATTAACGACATACCCAGCGCCCCTGACTTTGGAATGTATTCAGCAACGCAGCCAAGCATGGTTGGCCAAAAGTAGGTAACGCCAAGTGCAAATAATATGGCTGCTAGATAAATCATGCTGCCCTCGGCTTGGCTCATCATAAATATACCTAAGCTTGCACAAATGGCTGAACCAAGTAATACACCGGTAGGGTTGAGCTTGTGCACAATGGGGCCAGCAAAGAAGCGACCAATCGCCATCAGGCCAGTGATTAAGGCTAATACCACCATAGGAGAGGCACCCGATGAACCTAGAATACGCTCAATCCATTGTTGCGTGCCAAACTCAGTGGTTGCTGTGAGTGTCATACAGGCAATTAAAAAGAGGTATAACGGCGTGAATAAGTGGCGAATATTACTGCTGGTTGAGTGAGCACGCGTATCAAAGCTAGGAAACTGCGCTTTAATTAGCATCGCGCCATAAATAACGGTTGGAACTAAAATTAACGCCACTTGCCATTGCCAGTTTAAACCCGCTCCCGACATAAAGTTAGAGGCAAGTGCGCCAATCACAATGCCACCTGGAAACCAAACATGAAAACGGTTTAGCATGGTGGTGGTGTTTTTAGGGTACATTTCTGCAATCAGTGGATTACAGCCCGCTTCAACAGCGCCGTTGGCAAAACCAATCAAAAAAGTAGAAACCAGTAAGCCCCAAAAACCATCAGCTGTTATCGTCAAAACAAGACCAAGTAAATGACAGATAAAGGCTAACGCCACTAATTTCTTCGCGCCAATGGCATTATAAATAATACCGCCGACCATAGTCGCAACCGGAAAGCCTAAAAATGCCATGGCATTAACCCAACCTAATTCGGTGTCGGTTAAGCCAAACTCACTGCCAAGTTGACCCAAAATACCAGCACGAATGGCAAAGGTCATAGAGGTCACAATCAGTGCTATACAGCAAAGCCGAAAGACAATGCGGTTATAATTATTGTTGTCCATATTGTGTGTCCTGTGTGTTCAATTGTTGTCGGTTTTATAAACCTAAAATTCGATTATTACGCTCAGTGTTTGTTGTGCCACTGGCAAAATCGTCAAAGGCTTTGTCTGTTGGATTTATTAAGTGGGCTTTAATAAACTCAGCGCCTTCTCTTGCCCCATCTTCTGGGTGCTTTAAGCAGCATTCCCATTCAAGTACAGCCCAACCATCAAACCCATATTGAGTTAACTTGCTGAAGATTTGCTTAAAATCTACTTGGCCATCTCCTAAAGAACGAAAACGACCCGGTCGGTCTTGCCAGTTTTGAAAACCGCCATAAACACCTGAGCGGCCATTTGCGATAAATTCGGCATCTTTGACATGAAACGCTTTAATGCGCGAATGATAAATATCGATAAACGCTAAATAGTCGAGCTGTTGCAATACGAAGTGGCTCGGATCATAAAGAATATTAACGCGCGGATGATTATCAGTTGCCGCTAAAAAGCGCTCAAATGTCACACCATCATGTAGGTCTTCACCCGGGTGTAATTCATAACAGACATCTACACCATGCTCGTCAAAGCAATCTAAAATAGGTAACCAACGCTTAGCAAGCTCATTAAAACCTTGCTCAACGAGTCCTTGTGGGCGTTGTGGCCACGGGTAAAAGGTATGCCATAAAAAAGAACCCGAAAAAGTCGCATGAGTTGTTAACCCCAGGTTCTTACTGGCTTTAGCAGCTAGCATCAGTTGCTCTGTTGCCCATTCTGTACGTGCTGCAGGGTTACCTTTTACATGCTCTGCGGCAAAGTTATCAAACATTTCATCGTACGCAGGGTGCACAGCAATTAACTGACCTTGCAAATGTGTTGATAACTCTGAAATTGTAAGTCCATACTCTGTGGCAATACCAGTGACTTCATCGCAGTATTGCTGACTTTGGGCGGCTTTTTCTAAATCGAAAATTTCAGGGTTAGAGGTAGGTACTTGAATCGCTTTGTAACCTAAACCGCTTGCCCACTTACATAAGCCACGAAGGCTGTTAAAGGGGGCTTCTTTAGAAATAAACTGCGCCAAAAAAATTGCTGGCCCTTTGATTTTATTCATTCTTTATTATCCAATCTGTAATTTGTGCCACTTAATGTCTTGCTTCGATGAAGCAACTACGTGCTCAATAAATGCCATACCACGTATAGCTTCATTGATGCCAGGCACATCAAATGCTGAGTTTGTTGCTCTATCGCCTTGTTTAAATGCGTGAATTTGTGCTGCAAAATTGCTGTAGATATTAGCAAATGCTTCTAGGTAACCTTCAGGGTGACCTGCAGGGGCGCGCAGTGCGTTTTGTGTGTCAGGGTGTAATTCACCCACACCCGCTCGCAGTAAAATAGAGGGTTGGTTGTGACCACGCAGCCATAAACTATTAGGTTCAAGCTGTGACCATTCAAGGCTTGCCTTGTCGCCGTAAATACGTAGCCGTAAGTTGTTTTCATCGCCAATAGCGATTTGGCTTGCCAGTAAAACGCCTTTACAACCATTATTGAATCTAAGTAGCACGGTGCCATCGTCATCAAGGGCGCGACCTTCAACCACATGATTTAAATCGGCACAAAGCTCGGTGATTTCGAGATCAGAGACATACTCGGCTAAGTTAGCTGCATGCACGCCAATGTCGCCCATACAACAACTAATGCCAGACTTACTGGTGTCTAAACGCCAGCTAGCTTGTTTTGAGCCTTCGTCTTCACTGTGTGCTAACCAACCTTGGGTGTACTCAACAATCACTTTACGTATAGTGCCAAGCTCACCGGCTTTAATGCGATGTTTGGCCTCTTTGACCATAGGGTAACCTGTGTAAGTGTGGGTTAACCCATATAAAACCTGCTGCTTTGCAATGATGGCTTGTAATTGCTCTGCTTCTGCGAGAGTGAGCGTTGCGGGTTTATCTGATAGCACATGAAAACCATGTTCAAGCGCCATTTTTGCGACCGGAAAATGCAAATGGTTGGGTGTTACAATAGCCACAAAGTCGATACGCTCATCAGCGGGTAATTTTGCTTCTTCGATAAATAAGCTTTGGTAACTGTCGTAGCAACGACTGCTATCAAGCCCGAGTAGTTCGCCAGTTGCTTTACATTTGTTTGCATCTGAACTGAATGCGCCTGCAACAAGCTCTATCATCCCGTCTAACCGCGCTGCAATTCGATGAATAGCGCCAATGAAGGCACCATCGCCACCGCCTACCATTGCCATGCGGATCTTAGCTTTGCTCATCTTAAGCGCTCCTAATTTAAATAGCGTTAGCTACTGTTAATCTCATGTTATTGATAATAGGAAAGCTTGAGCAATAAGTGATAATAAAAATTCGGTTGACAATGCAACAAAATCGGCGTTTAAAATATATAGCATTATTCGGGAAAGAGACAAAATTGAGCGATGGATATACAAGAAATAATAAAAAAAGCTGGTGTAAATCAGTTGATTGCTGCATTTGACTTATTGCCAGATATTCTCTTTTGGGTAAAAGACACAGACAGTAGAATCTTGCATTGTAATCAACATTTTATTGAGCATCAGGGTTATAAAACACTTGAGCAAATATTGTTAAAAACAGACTTCGATTTTTCCCCAAAACACTTGGCGTTTCAATACGTCAATGATGATAAGCGAGTGATGGAAGGCTTCATAGTGACTGACCGTTTAGAGCTCAACCAAACTCAACAAGGTGAGCTTGGTTGGTTTTCAACGTCAAAGCATGCTTTAAAAGATCACGATGGCAATGTGATTGGTACTTATGGAGTGACTCGACATCTACAAAAAACCTCAAAAGCACTTTCTCATGTAAGGGCAATTGAAGAGCCGGTAAAATTTATTCGCGAGCATTATCATCGTCAGATCAGCATTGATGAATTAGCAGAGCTTGCGCACTTGTCGGTAAGTGCTTTAGAGCGCCGCTTTAAAAAGCACTTAGCAAAAACTCCCAATCAATTTATTAACGAAGTGCGCCTCGAAAATGCCCGCAAGCTACTCATTGAAACGCAACTGCCTATTTCACAAGTGGCTTATCAGTGTGGGTTTTCTGAACCGAGTTACTTCAGCAAACAATTTCGGCGTTTGTTTGGTGAAATTCCCTCACAAATGCGCTCACAACTCGGCGATTAAATTGCCGCTCTTGCCATTAAAATAGCCCCTTGCTCAGCACTGGCAAGGGCGGGGGTTAAACGCGCTTTACTGGCATCAGTTAAATAAGGCGTGATGGCACTGGCAATGCCGCCCATCAAGGTAACGTTTTCAATACCTTGTTTTTCAAAGTAAGCGATATAGCGGGTAATGTATGCGCACGCTTCATTTATTAATTGCTGACAAAAAGCGTCATCAGAATAGCTAAAAGCCAGCGGTGCAAATTTGGCGAGCTCAACAGGGCGTGCTGATATTAAACGCTGACTTAACGCTTGGCTTGAGTTGCAGTTAAGCTGGGTGAGCAGGGTATCTACAGCAGCGGAACTTTTCGCAACACCATCAAGTACTTCAAATGCTTTACGGCAAAGTTGTAAGCCTAACCAACCACCACTGGCACCATCGCTCAACAATAAACCATAGCCTCCCAATTCACTAAATTGGTTTTGCTGTTGGTAGCCTGCACAAAAGCCGGTGCCAATAATAATCACCGCGCCATCATGGTGTTGGTGTGCGCCTTTACACGCAATCAGCATATCTGTTGAAAGAGTAAACTTAGCAAAAGGGTGCTGCCATTTGGTCATGGCTTGATAGGCAGAGTCGATATTGGCACCGGCAAGCCCAGCATGCACATAGGTGTTTTTGAGCTCGCTTAAGGCAAGCCCTGCCTCATGAAAAGCAAGCTCAGTGGCGTGCAGTATTGAGTCTTGGCTTTGTTGACAGCTGGTGGCCACGTTTGCTGAGCCACTTATGGCTTCGCTAAGCAAAGAGCCATTTTCGTTTTCTAAACGAACTTTACACTTACTGCCACCGCCATCAATACCTAAAAAATACGTTGCTTTTTTCGCCATGCTTAATCCTTTGAAAGTAGCTTATAGATAGCCTCAGCGTTAATTGCACCTTGTGCGTTATGCACGCAAGAGTGTACATGCACAGATGCATTTGCTGAATAATTTTGTATTAATTGCCAAAAAGCTTCCGCGTTTTCTAGGGTAACGCCGCCACCCATAACAATTTCTATTTGATTGGCGCTCTGCGCTAAATATGTGTTGAGCTGATTTAGACCATCAACGGCACTTTGCCCGCTTTGCCACGGCGTGCCTGATGTTAATATACGGTCAACTCCTAAGCTAATGAGTGTATCAAGTGCGCATAACGGGTTTGTAAGGGTATCGAATGCACGGTGAAAGGTCACCATTAAGCCATGCTGTTTAGCTGTGGCAACTAAAGAGCGAGTCACGTTTAAATCAAGTTTTCCTTGTTTGACTGCACCCAATACTACCCCATGTGCCCCTAGATTAGCTGCGAGTTTTATCTGTTTTTCCATTAATTTATGACACTCAGTACGAACAGTAAAATTGCCAGCTTCTGGTCGTATCATTACTAATAGCTCGGTATTTCTGGTCAGGCTTTTCAATGCGCATTCAATTGCTGAAATACTGGGTGTTAAGCCTCCTAGGTGTAAATTGCTGCATAGCTCAAAGCGCTTTGCGCCTAAGTTGCAAGCCGTAAAAACGTTGTTTGCAAGTTGCTTTAAGTCGCTTTCATTTAGACAGACTTCAAGGATTTTACCATTGTTCATAGTTGTGTTTTTACCATATCTATTACACCTAGTTTCTAGTCACTTATTTCACTTGTTTTATCAGAAAGTATTTTATGTATTTTAATCTATTTTTATCAATTACTTATATTTTACGGTGTGTTCTTTGAAACTTTGGTTTACGCACATAAAACATAAGGTTAACTATAAAGTAGAATATATAAAAATGAATATAAAATATTCCTTGCGCCGATTTTGTTATATCGGTCACCGAATTTTTATTATCACTTTTTGACCGCTCCCCCTATTCTGAAACTGAGTTTAACAAGCTATTAACTCCCAATAATCAGTTTAAACCGATAACAATAAAATGTTTTATGAGATGTATAGATCTCATAAAGCGTGCAGAACACACAACTGGAGATGAGCATGGGCAAGCAAAGTGTAATAAAAATAAAAGAGCAAGGACGGCATTTTAAACGTAATGCAATTGTGATTTCGTTACTCTCGGCAATCAACACAGGTTACGCCGCTGAACAAGCGAATGAAGACGTAGAAGTGATTGAAGTACGTGGTATTCGTTCATCAACCGCAGAGAACTTAGCAATAAAACGACTTTCAGCTGCCACGGTTGATGCAATTACCGCAGAAGATATTGGTAAATTTCCTGATAAAAACGTCGCTGATTCATTACAACGTGTATCAGGCGTACTCATTGATCGCGATGGCGGTGAAGGTAGCCGCGTCAGTATTCGTGGTACGTCACCGGATTGGACACTTACTCAATTAAACGGTAACTATATTGCATCATCAGGTTCAGGTGCCCCTACCCGTAGTTTTAACTACACGTTATTGCCATCAAGCATGATCAAAAGTGTAGAAGTGTACAAAAGTGCTGAGGCACGTATTGATGAAGGCGGTATTGGCGGCACAGTTATACTACACACCCGTAAACCACTTGAAATGGAAGTAAATTCAGGGGCGTTAAGTGCTGAGGTGACTTACGATGATGTGTCTGAAGACACAAAACCACAAGTGAATGTATTGTACTCATGGAAAAACGATGAGGAAAACTTCGGTATTTTAGCAGGCTTCACACGCCAAGACCGCACCGTAACAACTATCACTAACAATGCGTCACATTGGCGCTTTCATTCAGATACTGTTGAAGGGGCAGAGCGTCCAGCTCTAGTAGACCAAGCCACTGGGGAAGTGTACAACAATGTGTGGGCACCGCGTGCGATGAGTGTTAACAACTCAAACCAAGACCGCACTCGAGATGGTTATCAAGTGGCTGTTCAGTGGGCACCGAGTGACAGACTTGATTTAAACTTTAACTATTTTGGTGCCAAGTTAGGCTACGACCAAACAGGGCAAAGCATTACCTTTGCAGAGTGGAACGATAACCACAACCCGTATTACGGCATAGTACTTGATGGCGATACCGTAGTTGCCTACGGTAATGCCGATAACGGTTTACTCAATGATAATAACTGGGGTGATGCCGATGTAAACGGCGGCGTGCCGGTTCGCCGTGGTTTATTATCGCCGCAGCTAACAGGGCGTGAGCGTTTTGGTGAATCAAAATCAAATACTTATGATTTTGAAGGCACTTATTATGGTGATGCATATAGCATTACGTTAAAACTTGGTCATACAGAAGCAGAGGGCGGTACATCAAAAGAAACCTACGCCAACATTGATGCACGGCAAGGCTCAGTGAACAGTTGGTTATGGTCAATTGAAAACGGAAAACCAAGCTATGAAGTGTCGACTGATTTAGCCACCGATAAAGAAGCGTATCAATACTATGATTGGTTTGACTCTTACTCATCTGAAAATGAAGACTCTGAAGATTACATTCAAACAGACGTAAAATTTGACCTTGATGGCAGCTTTTTTACCCGTGTGTATGTGGGGGGCAAATATCGCGACCACGAAATTAAAGGGATGCGTAATGATTTTCGTTGGGATGATGGCATAGCTGACAATGGCGGTTACCGTGGTTACTTACCAGGTACAGAGTGGTTCCATAATCCTGATTTTCATCCAGATGCACCAACACTGGTGAGCGATCATGTGGTGGATAATAGCGCTGGGGATACAGGCGCATTTAACTTTTTAGCATTTGATTTCAGGGCACTGGATGATTACCTAAAAGAAAACTTTAGCCAAACAGTTGTGCCTACGCTTTCGGGTACTTATGCCCTTGAAGAGAAAATTTGGTCTGTTTACACCCAAGCTGATTTTGAATGGCAAGATTTCCGCGGCAATGTGGGTGTGCGTTATGTCAATACAGAGCTTAGCACCTTGACCTACGATGATGTCATTGGTCAAGACGATGACGATACTGATCCGAATGAGCGTAGTAGTGATGGCAGCGAAGTATTACCAAGTTTTAACCTTGCATGGGATGCAACCGAAGACCTTGTTGTTCGTTTTGCAGCAGCACGCACCATGGCAAGAGTGAGTTATTCAGACTTAAGCCAAGCAGAGTCATACGGTCCTCCAGTTAACATTAACTCGCCAGATTCATGGACAGGCCGTGGTAATGGTACCTCAGTAAACACAGGGCTTGAACCTATGTTATCTGACCAATTCGATTTAGGTATTGAATGGTATTACGGCGATGGTTCTGCACTGGGTGCGACTTTATTCTCTAAAGATATTTCTAACTTACCAATTTCGACAGTAGAAATAGTAGAGCGTGAACACGATTGTTGTAATGGCCCAATTGAAGTTGAAATGAACACCAAAGTAGGGGGCGGCGATGCAAAATCAGAGGGTTTAGAACTGTTCTTCCAGCATTCGTTTGATAATGGTTTTGGTATTTTAACTAACTACACCTACACTGATACCAGCACCAGCGAAGTCTCAACAGACGGGCAAAAAACAGATGCTGAGATCCCAGGTACAGCTAAGCATCAATATAATATTTCAGTGTATTTTGAGAACGATGACTTTAGCGTTCGCGCCTCTTATAACTGGAAAGATGACCGTGCCAACGGTATTCACCAAGGCTACAACTTGTATACCAAAGACTATGGTCAGCTAGATGTGAATGCATCATATAATCTAACTGAGCAGCTCTCATTTACTGCATCTGTAGTAAACCTAACAGAAGAGCTTGAAGAAGGTTATTGGAAACAAAGTAATCGCTTTACTTATAACCAGTATTCGGGTCGTCGTTTTTACTTAGGCGCAAATTATAACTTCTAACCGACATGTTGTTTGTTGCAACCTAAAAAGGTACTTTTACTAAAGTACCTTTTTCTTTTTTAAGACAAGAATGATTAAATTTGTAGCGGCTACCGAGCAAGACAAAGCCTATTTACTCGACTTAAGGTTAAAAACCATGGTTGAACACCTTGAGAACCAAGGGTTATTTTTATCACTTGAACAACATCAAGCAAGAGTGGCAGAACACTTTGAACACAGCCACTTAGTGTTAAATGATGGGCAATGTGTAGGCGCTGCCAAGTTCATCGTCAGTGACCAAGCAATCAGTTTATTACAGCTACAAATAGCACCCAAACAGCAGGGCAAAGGGCTAGGCACTCAGGTGTTAAATGCACTAAAAGCACAAGCATCAGAAATTAATTTAACGGTGCTAAAAGCAAACCCAGCGTATGGGTTATATCAACGGGCAGGATTCAAAACGCTAGGTGCAGACGACTATGAGTTTCATATGCAGTGGCGGAAATAAAAAAGGGCGCTGTTAGCATTAACAAAGCGCCCAATTTTGACTATTTCTTTTCTTCTTCTGGCAGAGTCACGTTCAACTCAAGTACTGCTAAGTCATCTTCATTTTGATCAAACTGAACTTGAACAGCATCGGTATTTACATTCACATATTTGCGTATCACATCAAGAATATCTTGTTTTAGCTGTGGCAGATAATCAGGTGTACCACGTTGTGAGCGCTCGTGTGCGACAATGATCTGCAATCGCTCTTTTGCTAATGACGCACTGCTTTTCTTCTCTGAGCGGAAGTAGTCAAGTAAAGACACATTAACCTCCAAAAATCCGTTTAAATAAGCCTTTTTTCTCTACATCTAAAAAGCGGAAATCGACAGTTTCGCCTAGTAGACGATTAATTGCATCAGTATAGGCTTGGCCTGCATCTGATTCACCGTCTAATATCACTGGTTGACCAGAGTTTGATGCACTCAATACCGCTTGTGATTCAGGGATAACACCTAAAAGTTTAATCGCAAGAATTTCTTGCACATCTTCAACTGATAGCATTTCGCCTTTTTCAACACGCTCAGGGTTGTAACGTGTTAATAATAAGTGTTCTTTAACGCTTTCTAGGCCTTCTTCTGCACGCTTAGACTTACTGTGCAAAATACCTAAAATTCGGTCGGAGTCACGTACTGATGATACTTCAGGATTTGTTGTTATAATTGCTTCATCAGCAAAATACATTGCCATCATTGCGCCCGCTTCAATACCCGCTGGCGAATCACATACGATGTAATCAAAGTCTTTTTTCAAATCATTTAGTACACGTTCAACACCGTCACGGGTTAAGGCATCTTTATCACGTGTTTGTGACGCAGGTAAAATGTGTAACTTATCAACTCGCTTATCTTTAATAAGGGCTTGATTTAAGTTAGCTTCACCATTGATTACGTTTACAAAGTCATAAACAACACGGCGCTCACAACCCATAATAAGGTCAAGATTACGTAGACCAATATCAAAGTCGATAATAACGGTTTTAAAGCCCTTAAGCGCTAAACCTGTGCCAATTGCAGCACTCGATGTGGTTTTACCAACACCACCTTTACCAGAAGTAACGACAATTACTTTTGCCATGAGATTTATCCTTTAACCAAAGCTGAAATTTCTAATGAATCATTTTTTTGTTGGATTTGTACTGCGTTGCCCCAGTGTTCACCTTGTAGGGAATCGCTGATCCAATAACTACCATTAATTGAAACAAGTTCTGCTTCTAATTTTTGGCAAAATATTTGTGCTTCGTTGTAGCCTTTAGCACCTGCAATTGCACGTCCGCGCAATGTGCCATAAATATGAACATTACCGTCGCTGATCACCTCTGCGCCATGACTAACCGCACCAATAACAATAAGGTCACGATCTTTTGCATAGACCTGCTGACCAGAGCGAACAGTGCCGTGAATCACTTGTGCAGGTAGGTGAACGGTTTTCTCAACGATAGATGTATTTGTTTGTTGTTTAGCGGTTGCCCCCTTAACGTCCTGTGAATAATTTAGGACTGATAAGCCTGCCGCTTTGGCGTTTTCGTTTTGCTCTTGGCTGCCATTACACACACCAACAGGGTTAAACGATAGACTGGTAAGCATTGATTTTAAGAAAGAAAAATCAAACGAGTCACCTTGTACATCACTTAAGTTAATTACGATAGGCGCGCCAGCAAAAAACTTAGGTGCTTGGGCTATTTTTTCATCTAACTGCTTACTTAAAAGAGAGGTATCTGCTGAAAATAGATGCAACACAGATAAAGTAAAAAGGTTCCCTTTTAGTTCAAAAATTTGTTCCGACATACATGCTCAATTGAATTGTCTTGGTTAGCTCTTTTTTAAATAAACGCAGGCTGAACAAGGCGTATACAGTAAAAATCTAACCGAAATTTTTAATCTTCTTATAAGAGTCATGTTATAGTGTGCGCCCTCGTTAAGCAAGATATTATAGGGTCATAATGCTAACTGCGGTGTATAAAAGTAAGAAAAAAGCGGATACCTACCTTTTTGTAGAAAAAAGAGATGATTTTACGCGTGTTCCTGAACCTTTAATGGACACATTTGGTCAACCACAGTATGTGATGATAATTAATCTTGCTAGTCGTGAAAAGTTAGGTTTGGCAGACTTAGAAACGGTTAAGCAAGCGTTAATTGACCAAGGTTTCTACTTGCAATTACCACCGCCAGAAGAAAACCTGTTAACCCAATTTAAAAAAGACAAGGGAGTTGAGAGTGATTAAAAAACTTGCCGTAGTTCTACTAAGTGCTTCATTAAGCACATCTGTATTGGCAGAGGAAAAAACACAAGCTGACTTCGACGTATACGTTGCTGCATTAAAAAATGAAGCGACAGAAAAAGGCTATGATCAAGCCTTAATCGAGCAAGCATTCGCAACGGCTAAATTTAAAAAGAAGGTCATTTCAGCTGACAAAAATCAGCCTGAAGTAAAAGAAACCCTCGAAACCTATTTACCAAAACGTGTGCCGCAATGGAAAATTGACCGCGCGCGTAAACTATACAAAGAAAACCAAGAGGTTCTTGAAAAAGTAGCCAAAGAATACGGCGTTCAAGCGCGCTTTATTGTTGCACTTTGGGGCCTTGAAAGTAACTTTGGTAAAATCCAAGGTGGTCACAGTGTGATTGCATCATTAGTCACACTTGCTTTTGATGGCCGCCGCGAAACCATGTACAAAAATCAACTTTGGGCAGCGCTTGATATCTTAAAAGAGGGTCACATTACCCTTGATAAGTTCAAAGGTTCTTGGGCTGGTGCAATGGGTCAAACGCAGTTTATGCCAACCTCATTTAACGCTTACGCTGTTGATTACAACGGTGATGGCCGCAAAGATATTTGGACCACAGAAGAAGACGCATTTGCTTCAATCGCTAATTATTTAAAGCAAGCAGGTTGGAACGATGATTTAACTTGGGGTCGTCAAGTTAAATTACCTGAAGGCTTTGATAACGCAAACATTCTTAAACGTGGCACTAAAACGCGCAGCCAATGGCTAGAGTACTGGAAAGATTCAGAACGCAGCCTTGCTGATTGGCAAGCAATCGGTGTTCGTAAAATGGATGGTAGCGACTTACCAAACGTTGATGTTACCGCCGCAATGGTAATGCCAGATGATGTAAACGGTCGTATGTATCTAGCCTACGATAACTACAAAGCACTGATGCACTGGAATCGCTCGTATTACTTTGCAACCAGTGTTGGTTACTTATCAGATCGCATCGGTTACCCAGCGGTTAAGTAATTGATTTTTAACCACCAAGTTTTATCAAAGCTTGGTGGTTAATGAAATAGAAGGTTTTGGGTGTGAGGTTGTCACTTTTTACAATAAATATCCATACCCACTGCGCGCTAAAGCACTGCCTTCAAGCAAACGCGCGAAACAAGTTTCACGCCTACAATATCAAACTCGCAACTTATTCTTTTCCAGGCTTCTTCAAAATTTTGTCTTTAAAATCGAGTACCTTGCCAATACCTGAACCGAGTTTCATTAGGCTTTGGAGTTGTTCAGGGCTTAAACGTTGTAGCTCTGCCGACCATTTTGTAACGGTTTCAAGTAGGTCGTGAATTTCTTGCATTTGCTGCTGGGCAAAGCGCTCATCATCGTTGTGGGCTTCTTCTAAAATATTATCGCGAAGTAAGCTAAGGGTTGGGTCTATCTCACGTTTTTTACGCTCTTCGAATACACGGTTGGCCATGTCCCAAATACTGCCAGCAGGGCCGTAGTATTCTTTACGGTCGCCAGGGATATGATGCACCTTGATTAAACGCCAAGACTGAAGTTCTTTAATGCCCATACTCACGTTACCACGTGAAATACTCAAGGTATCGGCAATTTCATTGGCGGTCATGGGCTCTTTAGTAATGGTGAGTAAACCACACATTTGACCAATAGTGCGATTAAAGCCCCAACGGCTACCCATTTCACCGCAGTGCATTACAAAAGCTAAATTTTTTTCAGATAGGCTCATAATTTTTTGTATTCAAAAACTTCAGAAATTTAATGCTAGCACGGTGTTGGTATAACTAAAAGAAATAGCCACTATTCGATGTTACGCGACTAAAGTCTAAATTTTGAGCTAGTCCGTTGATTTTACTAAGTGTTAAACAGGAAAATTGAAATCGAACAAAAAATAAACAGTTTGATCTGTATCAATATTGGTGACAATAGTTTGCGTTATCGTATAGGCTCAAAGTGCTCAATTAAAATAAAACAAAGGAGGAACGTTATGAAAGCTGCAGTTAATAAAGAATACAAAGGTAAGCTGACTATTGAAGATATTCCATGCCCTGAGGTAGGGATAAACGACGTGTTAGTTAAAATAGCGGCGTGCGGTGTGTGCCACACTGATTTACATGCATGCCATGGAGATTGGCCTGTAAAACCTAAAATGCCATTAGTACCTGGTCACGAAGGGGTCGGTACAATTGAAAAAGTAGGGGCTAATATAAAGCACTTATCTGTGGGCGATAGAGTAGGGATCCCTTGGCTGTATAGTGCATGCGGGCATTGTGATTACTGCTTAGAAGGTAAAGAAACCTTGTGTCTTGAGCAGCACAATACAGGTTATTCAATAGATGGTGGTTACGCTGAGTATTGTGTTGCACATGGTGACTTTGTCGTAAAAGTACCAGACGGGTTAGGCTTTGCAGAAGCTGCGCCATTATTTTGTGCCGGTGTTACGACGTACAAAGCATTAAAAGTAACGGGTGCAAAAGCAGGTGATTGGGTTGCTATAGTTGGTGTGGGTGGCCTTGGCCACTTAGCGGTGCAGTACGCAAAAGCGATGGGCTTTAATGTAATTGCCGTTGATACTGGTGAAAGTAAACTCAACCTTGCTAAAGAGCTTGGTGCAGACATCACTATTGATTTTATGAAGCAAGTGCCATCAGAAACCATTTTTGAGCAAGTGGGTGGTGCGCATGGTGTTGTGTGTACAGCCGTATCAAAACCAGGTTTTGAGCAAGCCTACAAAAGTGTACGCCGTGGTGGTAAATGCGTTTTAGTTGGTTTACCACCAGAAGAGATGCCACTACCGATTTTCGACACTGTATTAAATGGTGTTTCTGTCGTGGGCTCAATCGTTGGTACGCGTAAAGACTTACAAGAATGCCTGGACTTTGCAGCCAAAGGTAAAGTTAAAGCCATTATTGAAGAAAAACGCCTCGAAGATATCAACGATATTTTTGATGACATGCTAAAAGGCGATATCACAGGCCGAATTGTGATGACGCTTTAAGTTGAGCTTTTTAACAAGTACTGTCAGGTTTGGTTGAATGATTCAATTGAATCTGACAGTTTTTCGTTTGTTAAAAAGCAGGGAGCTGTGACTCGTTATTGCCCCAAAATGAGTTAACGTAATTACTCTATAGATCACCTTTGAGCTATCAGATACAGTGATTCACCTAATGATATTGGCTCTACTCCACAATCTGATATTCCACTAACTTTTATGTTGGTGATGACATAAATAACTGTATTAATACACAGTTTTGTTGTTGTGCTTCCATATTCAAGAAAATGAGCGACGAGCGCATTTTCTTTTTCAGAATATCTTTAGTGCCAATAAAAAATTAGAATTGGCAATGCATTACGTTATTTGTTAAAAATAGATTTATTAATACCTGCGCGTAACATCGGCAGAAAGATGCGCGACGGGCGCACTATAAAATTGTTAGCCATAAAAACGGAGTTGAGCATTGCAAATAGGCATCTTGATAATCGGCCTTATTTCACCAACGTATTGGATGGCATCTCTTCTCAAGCAAGACGTGAATAAGGCGAAAGTAATAAGGCTGCTCAACTGGGTCTATTTTCTTTTTGCTCTATTGTCGGTACTCGCTATTCTGATAATAGAGGTATCACTAACCGCTGGTTGGGAAGATTTCATTTCGTCCAATTGGGTAATTGCAATTTGGAGCATTTTTTTACTCTCAAGGTGCAGTGAAATATATGTGGCATTTCTTAGAGATGCACTCGACAAGGTATCGGAAAAAAAGTCCGAAAGTAGAGGGAAGTGGTGGCCACGATCATTAGTAAGAATAAAAAATAAGCTTTTTGTCCATCAGTGGATATCTCGTCATATTAAAGGGAGTTCGTTGCAAAACCACGATAGGTTGGCATTATCCTTTCGTAGCTATTTCGAACTGATAGTGAATTTCGCGATCTTGTATTTGCTTACACCGGAAACATTTTGGAAAGATTGCAAGAATCCCGAAGGTATTTGGGAGTCTGGATATTTTAGTGGGGTTACGATAACCACACTTGGTTATGGAGATATCACTCCGGTTCATTGGTTCCCTCAATTTCTTACCGTATTTGAGGTATTGTGTGGTTTCGCATTAATCGTGGTTTGTTTCGCAGTGTACTTGCAGAAGGAAAAAAATGGCTAACAAGGCCGTAAACTCGGACGCATTTTCCGTTCGCTGCGCTCACTACAAATACGCCGGTTACGGCTGGCGTTATACGTTTATCAAGGAATGACTATGAATTTAAGGATATTGATACTTACCCTATTAATTACAGGTTGCTCTGAAGCAACTCCCGAGTTTGAAAAATTAGCTGTAGAAATCTCTCATGAGAAATCTGTTAAATTTGATTCTGGATACTGGCAAGTTGGTGGCAACTTGCAATCAGCAAATGCTATGGCGTGGCAGAAAGCTTCGTTTCAAAATAAAAGAGCAACTTGTAGCGTTTTCCTAGAAGCTTTGATTCAACAAAATAAGCTAAATATTGAAGATTCCTCAGATGAAAATATCAAAAAAATGTCAGAGGAACTTGTATATCTGCTAAATGAACGCTTCAAAATGGTTGGCAACGCTCAAAAAAACGAAGAGTCATTTAAACATTTAAAAGTTAGTAATGAAGCGTTAATAGTAATTAAATCATTAAAGTGGCATAAAAACGTATAACAAGTTACTCAAAAGGACGCAAAACGCTTGGCTTGCGCTCCTTCGTCGCTAACTCATTTATGTCCAAAAGCAAGCCACTACTCAAACTACTTACTAAACAAAAAAGCGCAGCTTAACTAAGCCGCGCTTTTTGCTATCAATTCACAATTAAAGTGTGTAGCTAAAGGTTAATTTAGCATTACGCTCTTCGCCTGGCATACCGCCTAAGAACATTGCTTTTGAGTAATAAGTTTTGTTAAACAAGTTGTTTAGGTTTAACTGTAGTTTCCAATCATCTGTTTGGTATTGAATTGCGGCGTCGTACACCGTGTAGCTCGGTACGTAGCCATCAGGAATACCAAAAGAGTCAGCGTTTGTACTACGGTCATCAACATATTGTAAGCCTGCGCTAATTGTAAGTGGCTCGGCTAAATCAAACCATTTAGCGTCATAGCTTAACCAGCTGCTGGCTGTTACATAAGGCACACCTTTTTGACGGTCATCGAAGGTTGATGAGTTAGGATCTTTCTTATCGCGCGCGTCTTGATATACCGCGTTTACGTTAAGTTTCCATTGCTCGTTTAAATCGGCATTTAAATCAAGCTCAACACCTTTAGTTTGCTCTTCACCATCGTAAAAGTTCTTTGGCACTGAGGCATCAGATACACCATCCTCGTAACTAGGGTTAATATACTCAAGGTTTGTACGTGCACTATCAAATACCACAAGTGATGCTAGTAGTTGATCGTCAAAGGCTTTTACACGCATACCGATGTCGTTACTGACTGATTCGGCGTCATCGCGGTCAGCTTCGTTACCCGATACACTACCAAGTACGCTGTATGCTGTACGACCTTTAGAGTGATTTACAAAGAACGAAATATCATCGCTAAGTTTGTAGGTTGCACCAAGGTTGTAGGTCATACCGCTGTCTGATGTATCTGCTTCTGGTGTTGGCTCGGCTGCACTGGCACGATAGCGCGCATCAACACCAAAGTGTTCGTAGCTTTGTTTAATACGGTTAAACGCAACGCCTACACGGGTTGTGAAAGTGTCGTGAATATAGGCAACATGTTGAATACCCACACCCCAAGCTTGAACTTTTTTGTTGTAATTGCTGGTTTTTAGCGGGTCGTAATCGTAAAAGCTGCCTTCGCCCCAGTTCGGGTTACGAATATCAAAAATGTAAGGTAATTGACCTTGGTAAATAACCTCACCATCTTTGTTTTTAATGATCTTGTCGGCATCGTAAATTGAGTATTGTTTAAAACGAATATCGCGGTCTTCGTAGTTGGCGTTTACCAGTAGCTCGTTATCAATTCCGGCAAAGCTAAAGTCATAACGAAGATCAGCAAAGTATTGCCATGATTTTTCGTCAGCTTCTACTTGGCGGTATTCTTGGCGACGAGCGGCAAATGGGTAAAGTACGTCATCAACCACTAATGGAGCGCGCGGGTCGGCATTGATCACGCCTTTGCGGTTCCAATAAACGTAGTTATAAGCACCCGTTTGGCGGGCAAAGCTCGATTCGTAATTACGGTATTGTAGTTGCTGGTTTAAAAATAAATTATCAGTAATGAAGTAGTTATGGGTTAACTTAAAGCGTAGCTCTTCGCCTTCGTTATCATTTGCCATTGGCGAAATAATACCATTATGGCCAAAGGTATAAGGTGTTAGGCCATCATTTGCTGCCAGTGAGTCTGCTAATTGTTGACGTTGCTGATCGGTTAGTTGCAGGCCTTTTGCCGTTGCATCGTTAATTAAATCGGCAGCGGTTACTTCACCTGCGGTTTTACCATTTACTGAGTCGCTGTTAAAAATACGAATAGGGTGGCCAATTGAATCAACGGCAATGGCATCTTTGATATAAGCGGCAGAAATCATGATGTCTTGTTTGTCGCTTAGTACATATTTTAACGCGCCATAAATTTCGTCACGGTCGTCTTTTAAGTCGCGGTAGCCCTCGCTGCGAGCGGTTTTTGCGTTAACGCGATAAGCAAGGTTGTCGGTTAATGCCGCTGTGCTATCAAAGCCTAGTGAGTAGCTATCCCATTGACCAAGCTCTGCATTAACCGTGTGCTTTTCAGTAAATTGTGGTTTCTTTTCAATTAGGTTGATAACACCACCTGCGCTACCCATACCATATAAGCCTGTTGCAGGGCCTTTAAGTACTTCTACAGATTCAACATTGGTCATTGAGCGTGTAGGGTTAAAGGTGTTGCCTAGGCCTGCACCGCCGTACATGCCATCGTAGGTATAGTTAGCACCTAAACCGCGGATCACTAAGTTATCGCCAATACCGTAGTTGTTACCCGCTTGGGTTACACCACTGATGTTACGTACTAAGTCTTGTAGATTTGTAGCGCCTTGCGAGTTGATAAGCTCTTGATCAACAACCACAACTGGGGCTGGCGTTTCCATTAAGGTCATATTTGATTTAGTGGCAAGGCCAGATTCAAGTACCACACGATTTTGTTTGTCGTAAACGGTAATTCGTTCAACTGAGTCTAAATCGTTGGCGTTTGCATTGAATGCGCTTAAGCAGGCAAGGGCTAAAATTGAGTATTTATATGTCATTATTATGGGGAATTTGTCGAAAATTTTCGGCAATGATAATACGAGCTATTTTCATTTCAAGTTTTATTTATCTAAATTAGGTATTTTTTCGTTTTAATACAAAAAAGAGATGTTTCGTTAAAATTTATTTAACTTGTGAGCGGTGAATTGTTAAAAAAGGGGAGTGCTGGCTTCTAAATAAGAAGCCAGAAAATCAATTTATTTATAGACTTTGCCGTCTTTCATTACAAATTTTACATCTTCCAGTACGGCAATGTTTTCAAGCGGGTTGCCTTTAACCGCAATGATGTCGGCTAAGAAGCCGCTTTTGATTTGACCAAGTTGATCATCCACTTTTAGCAGTTTAGCGCTATTAATAGTCGCTGATTGTAATGCCTGCAGTGGCGTCATACCAAACTCAACCATACGCGAAAACTGTTTAGCGTTATCGCCATGTGGGTAAATTGCGGCATCGGTACCAAATACCATATTCACACCCGCTTTAACGGCACGGCTGAAACTATCACGCTGCTTTTTAGATACTTGGCGCTCTTTGTTGAGGTTTTCTTCTGCAACCCCGTTTTGTTCACCGAAGGCAAGCGTGTACTCAGTGTTATAAATATCCATTGAGAACCAAGTACCATGTTTTTTAGCAAGTTTAATGGCTTCGTCATCAACAAAACTAACGTGTTCAACACTGTCTACACCAGCAATGATTGCGGCTTTTATACCACTCGTACCATGTGCATGTGCCGCAGCAGTTAGGCCGCGTAGGTGTGCTTCGTTCACAATGGCGTTCATTTCATCTTGTGAATATTGCTGAATACCTACCTTAGTGCCTTTTGAGAAAACCCCACCTGTTGCACAAAACTTAATCGCATTGGCACCATATTTAATGTTTTCGCGTACCTTAGCGCGTACAGCCCACGGGCCATCAGCAACGCCTTCGGCGGTGTATTTCATTTCTGGTGGTAAACGGTTGTTGTCGCAGTGACCGCCAGTTACACCTAAAGACGGCCCTGCTGCCCAAATACGCGGGCCAACAATGTCGCCTGCGTTTATGCCATCACGTACAGCAATCACACTGTAGCCTTCTGCACCTAAGTTACGCAGAGAAGTGAATCCAGCGTATAAGGTTTTTTCTGCAAAGTGTGCCGCTTTAATCGCTTTACGTGGAATAGACTGACCAATTCGCTCGCTGCGCGGCACAGTTGGATCGCTCGTCAAATGCACATGCATATCCATTAAACCAGGCACTAAGGTTAGTTCTGGCAACTGTATATGTTTATCACCCTCTTTTAGGCGTGGTTCTTTATTACTATCTACACTTGTTATTTGACCGTTTTCTATACTAATAAGTGGTGATTTAATCAGTTTTCCTGAATGAACATCAACCATTTCTTTTGCAGATATATAGGTTGCAGCATTTATATTCATTGATATAAAGCCCGTTAAGCCAAGGCTTATTGATAGCAGAGTCTTTTTCATTTTTATTCAAAGTTAGATAGTCGAATCGCAACTCTAGCAACCACTTTGCATAGTGTAAATAAACTGCGATAAATTGCAGGGATACTTGCTTATTAGCAAGCTAAAGCCGCATAATTTATCTGTAATCACTATCAGGGCAAGGAAAGAATGAAAAATATAAAATTAGCAATAATCAGTTCGGCAGTTCTATTTGCATTAGTTGGTTGTAACGAACCTGCTTCTAAAAATGAAAAGCCGACGACTGAAAACGCACAAACTACGACGCAAGCAGAAGCACCCGCAGCACAACTCGACACACTATTAGCCGATTACTTTGAAGATGGTTTACAGTTTAACCCTATCGGCGGCACTTACATTGGTCGTAGCGAATATAACGACCAATTTATTGCACCAATCAATAAAGCAAACCGTGACGAGCAGCTTAATTTTGTTAAAGAATACAAAAACAAACTAGCAAATATCGACAAAGCGCAATTAACAGGTCAGTCATTATTAAGCTACGAAATTCTAGCCCGCGATTTAGACCTTGCGATTGAAGGCGCTCAGTTTCCAAGTTACTTAATGCCAATTAATCAAATGGGCGGTGCGCATAATACCTTTGCAGCGTTAGGCTCTGGGCAAAGCGCACAGCCTTTTAACACGGTTGAAGATTACCAAGTATTTGAAAAGCGTGCCGATGGCTTTATTGCTTGGTTAGAGACTGTTGAGCAATCAATGCGCCAAGGCATGAAAGATAAAGTGGTTCTACCTAAACCGCTTGCTGAAAAACTATTACCACAATTTCAAACTCATATTGTAGAAAAACCAGAAGAGTCATTATTCTGGGGGCCAATTGCTCAGTTACCTGAGTCTTTCAGCGACGAACAAAAAGCCCAGCTGACAAACGAATACACAGCGATGATAAGCGAGCGTTTAGTGCCTGCGTATCAAAAAATGGCTGACTTTTTAGCCAACGAATACATACCAAATGCCCGTGAAAGCATTGGTTATAGCGACCTTCCAAATGGTAAAGCATGGTATGAGTATCAAATTAAGCAGCATACAACGCTTAGCCTAAACGCCGATGAAATTCATGACATTGGCTTAAGCGAAGTATCGCGTATTTTATCTGAAATGAAAAAAGTCAAAGAGACTGTGGGTTTCGAAGGCGATTTAAAAGCGTTTTTTGAACACTTAAGAACTTCAGATGAGTTTTACTACGATACGCCTGAAGAGCTAATAGCCGCGTACGAAGCAGTAAAAGAAAAAATCGACGCTAAGCTGCCGCAAATGTTCGATATTGCGCCAAAAGCACCATATATAGTAAAAGCAGTTGAAGACTTCCGCGCAGAATCAGCGGCGGGTGCTTCTTACCAATCACCAGCACCTGATGGTTCGCGCCCAGGTATTTTCTATATCAATACTTTTAACCTAAAAGCACAGCCTAAGTTTTTACTTGAAACCCTGTCTATTCACGAAGCAGCACCAGGCCATCACTTTCAAATTGCCTTGCAACAAGAAATTGAAGGATTACCGCTGTTTCGTAAATTTGGTGGCTACACGGTATTTGCAGAAGGGTGGGCACTATATGCAGAAAGCTTAGGTAAAGAGCTTGGCTTATTTACCGACCCTTACATGTGGTACGGCCGTTTATCGGATGAGCAATTACGTGCAATGCGCTTAGTGCTTGATACTGGTTTTCATGCGAAAGGTTGGACACGTCAACAAGGTATTGATTACATGTTGGCTAATTCATCAATGGCCGAAAGTGACATTATCGCCGAAGTTGAGCGTTATATTGCATGGCCTGGCCAAGCGCTGTCGTACAAGTTAGGTCAGTTCAAAATTCAAGAACTACGTGACTACGCGAGCAAAGAGCTAGGCGATAAATTCGACATTAAAGCCTTCCATACGCAAGTGCTGATTGATGGCGCATTACCAATGCCTATTCTTGAAGAGAAAATTAAGCGTTGGGTTAACGAGCAAAAGTAAAATACCCAAACCACCTCAAGGTGCGAGTTTCAGTTGGAATTAAAAGCGATTTAGGCAAGGCATTGATTGCAAGTAATAGTGGTTCTATTGTTAAAATCAATAACGCAGTATAAATCGCTTTTAAACCAACCCTTTGGGCGCTTCACAGGCACTTACTCTCATCGTTGTTACTTCTTAAAAGGGAATGCCATTCTTGCAAAGTAACGCCTTGATATTAAGGCACCTGTGAAACGCTGAATTCTGCATCTTGAGATGGCTTGGGTATCGCCCAAACTCGCTAAACTTTGCGCGCATGCTGGCTTTACGCTAGAATGCGCGCTGTTTAGGGGCTTTGAGTAATACCATGTTAGAAGATCAATTTTGGCTTAAGCGCTCGCTTGAGCAAATGTCACAACCCGAATGGGAAGCCATTTGTGATGGCTGTGGTAAATGTTGTTTAAACACATTTATTGACAGTGAAGACGAAGATGAATTTACCGCAACGGATCAACTACGCGAGGGTGAAGAACTTATTTTCACTAATATCGTTTGCCAATACCTAGACAACGACACCTGTGGGTGTAGCGAATATGCGAACCGTCAAATCTTGGTGCCTTCATGTGTAAAGCTCACTAAAGAAAACCTCAAAGACATCTTTTTTATGCCCCAAAGTTGTAGCTACCGCCGCCTTTACGAAGGCCGTGGCCTTGCTTCTTGGCACCCATTACTGAACGGTGGCAGTAAAGATATGATGCATCAGCTAGGTATTTCTGTGCGTGACAAAACAGTGAAAGACTGTGATGTTGACCTAGATGACTTTGACCTATACGTGGCCGAGTGGCCAACCAGAGACATTGATTAATGAGCGCCCTTAAAGCAAGCATTGGCCTGTTAAACCCAAAAAGCCCAACGAATGTGGGTGGGGTGCTACGCGCCGCTGGGTGTTATAATGCCAAGCAAGTGTTTTTTACTGGTAGCCGCTATTTACGCGCTAATAAGTACCATACCGATACCAAAAATGTGCTTGAGCATATTCCACTAACCCAAGTTGAAAGCCTAGAACAAGCCAAGCCTGAAGGTGCAACAACGGTGGTGATTGAGCTGGTTGAAGGTGCAACGCCACTGCCTGAATTTAAGCATCCTGAAAACGCATTCTATGTGTTTGGCCCTGAAGATGGCTCGGTCAGTAAGGACGTGCTGAAGTGGTGTGATGAAGTGGTGTATGTGCCAACAATAGGTTGTATGAACCTAGCCGCGACCTGTAATGTTGTGCTGTACGACCGACTTGCTAAACTTGGTGGCATCGAAAGCTCAAACAACACCATTTGTAATAGTCGAGACACCAACAACTCACTTAAATGGCAACCAAATCAATCTGAGAAAGCCGACACTGAGTAATCACTCATAATAGCTTTGTTAGCGCCAGATTTAATAGTGGTAGCGACAAGAAATTATCGTTATCGCTTGCTCATCGACTATGTAGACAAGTCTGTTAGTATCATCAATACGACGAGACCAAAAACCAGATAAGTTCTCTTTTAAGGGCTCTGGTTTTCCTATGCCCTCAAATGGTGAGCGCTTAACATCATTAATGAGTTTGTTGATGCGCTTGAGTGTTTTCTTGTCTCGAGTATTGCCAATACAGGTAGTCATCCCATGCGTCATCAGTCCACGACAGTAATCGTTGACTATCATTCATCAATTAACTCTCGTGCTGTTGTTTTACCAGCACGGTACTGTGCAATCGAACGGATTAGATGTTCAGCGTTTTTAGGTGAACGTAATAAGTGAACTGTTTCCATAAGGCTATTGTAGTAATCCAAAGACATAACCACGGCATCTTCAGAATCACGACGGGTAATAACTGTTGTATCAGCATCATTAACTACACCATCCAAAACAGCTTTGAGATCATTTTTAGCTTCAGTAAAAGATACGATTCTCATAATAACCTCAACATGTACATTTAATGGAACAAGTATAGTCTTTAGTTATCTACATATACAGTGAGTTAAACATGAAGTGTTAATCAAGGAACAACTGATTTACCATCATTAGCGAGCTGCATTAATACACTTTTAAATGAAATGGGGCTTATAGTACTGAAAGAGAGTGTAAAAAAAGAGCGCTGAATTGCGCTCTTTGTGTATTTAATTAAATTAATCACTCTTTCGTGATTTGTACATTACTTTCCATGTTAATACCGTTATCAGTGATGTCTGTGGCAAAATAAACACTAACAGGTTGATGACGTAGTGAATCAAGTTCAGCCATTTCCTCATCACTTAATTGACCGGTTGCTGCAACGCTATCTAGCAAAGGTAAAAGAATTTTTTGAACGTCAAATGCCATGTTCACAAAGCCATTTTTAGTGACACTTTGCGACTCTAGGGTATTGGCAATTTGTGCTGACTTATCACCAGTGAAAATCACAATATGATTGCCCTTTAGCGCCATTTTAATATCAAAGTTAAGTGGCACTGGCGAGGGAATGTATTCGTTGATCAGCACCGCATCACCATTGGCAGGCAGTTTTATATTAGCAAGTGGTGGGACAAAACCTTGCGCAATCGAATACAAACCATGGGCGTCGGTAGCAGATAGGGTAACAATAGCATCAAGCTTATCAATTTGTGGCCCTTGGTAGTCATCAATGGTAAATGCAGCATCTTGAACGCTCACACTCATACCTTGCACACCATTTGCAAAGCCTGACATCATAGCAAGCCCAGCGGTACTCACATCTTGCATTTCATTTTGTAGTGCGACAATTGGACCACAGTTAAACTCAGCTGACTTAATTGCACCCGTTAGTGTATTGGCAAGCGGCATTACTTTTGCGACATCAACACCATAGGCAACACTTAAAACTTGGCCGTCAAGCCCAGTGGTATGTTTTGGCACAAAACCACGTACGGCTTGTAGAGTATTAAGTAAGTCTTGATCTGTGCTTTGTAGAACAGCTTTTACATCAAAGTTGGCGTAATCAGTAGTGATACGTGTTTTTGTCGTTCCTGACACAGTTGCAGGCCATTTAGCGGCAATGCTGGCGATGTCATCTTGGCATTCAGGCGTTGAAATAGCCGCTAATGCATTGCCTTGCTGTGCTTTATTAAGTAACTCTTTTAGCATTTGATGTAAGCGAGAATTTTCTTTACCAGTAAGGGCGTTAGCAATCCGTTGATGATCAACATAGCCTACAGAATTTCCATCCAATGAAAAAGTATTGATAAGCGTTGCCAGTTTATCGGTATCTGCTAATGATTTAACAGGCTTTTCAACCCCTAAAGCAATTCGTAAGTCTTGCTCGTTTGTTAAGGGACTACTCAAAGTGAGTGTTACCCAGTTATCTGTTGCAGATGCAATCAGATGAATATCATCGATACCATCAACAGTGAGTGCAAATTGTGTGTACGTGATACCTTGTGAAGATTCATCAGAGTAGGCAATACCCGCTTCATCAGCAGACTCTTTAATGCTATTTAAGAGTGCGGTTTGCTCACCCACTTTAATACGAAATATCGGCATTAATCCTTGGCTGTAAAACAGCCCCATAGAGTCATCGCTGAACCCCCATGTAGACTTGAACGTGTCATATGACGTTAACGATGTTTGGTACTTTTCTAAAAGCGCTGCAATAAAGAGGGCATTTGGATCGCCACTCGTTCTTAGCTGAGCAACAACGGGCGTTAAATCGTTGCCGCCTTTGATTGCACTCGGCATAAGCTCAAAGTATTTAGCATACGGAAATGGTTTTAATTGACCGTAAAAAATTGGCGTGTCGGCAGGGACATGCTGAAGTTGCGACAACTCTACATTAATGCTTGTATTACTTTGTGAATAGAGGAACGCGCCAGCGACAATAGCGACTGCGCCTCCTGCAAGAAGTTTGCTATTCATAGCATAAATTCCTTTTTAATAATTAGATACGCTGAAAAACATACCACGATTACCGTTAAAAGTCCTAGGTTTAGATACTCTACATATCCAGAGCATCACCTCTATCTGTTTTGAATATAGGTCTGAATTTCATCGCAAATCTTAGTAATAAATAATTGCTCATGTCATTTTAAATCAATAAAAATAACGATAAGGAAAAGTATTTTGCACGTAAATCAATTTTTTAAAGTAGCCACTACGCTCGTAGCATCGGCTGTGCTAGCCGCGTGTAGTTCAAAACCTATTGCATTAGATCCTGTTATTGGTGATACAGGGCAAGCTTTATCGGCGATTGCACTTAAAAGTGATGTTAAACACTACGATTTGGCACTTGAGGTATTTCCTGATAATAAACGTATTAAAGGTATTGCTACAACAGAGTTTAAACTGCTGGCAGCCACTCAATTTGTAGAATTAAAATTGGATAGCCGTTTTACAATTAATGAGGTGAGCTCAAAAGGCGAGGTTCTCAAATATGAGCGAGATGGCGGTGTAATTCGTGTTGACTTAGGTGAGCAACAAGCAAAAGGTAGCATGGTAAGTGTTGCTGTAGCCTATCAAGGGTTTCCTCATATAGCTAAAAATGCCCCTTGGGATGGCGGGTTCGTATTTTCAAAAACAGAGCAAGGTGAACCTTGGATAGCAACCGCTGTGCAAGGAGAAGGTTGCGACTTATTCTGGCCGTGTAAAGACCATTTTGCAGACAAAGCAGACAGTATGCGCATTCGTCTAACAGTACCGCAAGGGCTGAGTGCGGTGACTAATGGCGTATTACAAGAAGTGAAGCCAGTTGGGGGCAATAAACAACAGTTTGATTGGCTGTTATCGGTGCCTGCCAGTGATTATAACATTGCACTTAATATTGGCCCTTACACGCGTATTCAAACGGATTACACCAGTGTGAATGGCGCGACTGTACCTATCGAATTCTGGTCTCTCAAAAAAAATGAGCAAAAAGCACGAGAGCTTATCGAAAATGATTTACGCCAGCAGGTTACGTTTTTTGAAAAGATGCTTGGTCCATACCCATGGGGCGGTGAAAAGTTAGGTTTTGTTGAGACGCCACACTTAGGCATGGAACACCAAACAGTCAACGCGTATGGTAAAAAATACAAGCGTGATCCAAATGGTTATGATTGGTTACTGCAACATGAGCTGGCTCATGAATGGTTTGGCAACTTAATGACCCATGAAAAGCTCAATGATGCATGGCTGCATGAGGGGTTTGGTTTTTACATGCAACCCAGTTACAGCTTATATAAATTTGGTGACGCAGCGTATAACCACAGCATGTACTCAGCTTACCTTGGGCTGAAAAACTGTGAACCAGTGGTACTTGATGGACAAATTACATCAGACCAAGCGTTTAACTCCGATATATATGGCAAAGGCGGTTGGACATTACACACTCTTCGCTGGCTTGTGGGTGAAGACATATTTTGGCAAGCAACACGAGAGCTTCTTTATGGTGTGAATAACACAGCGTCGTTAACATACCCAATTGCTCCTCGTTATCGTAATACAAACGAGTTTATTGCCATAATTAATCGTTTAACCAAAAAAGACAATCAATGGTTTTTTAATATGTATCTTAAGCAGGCTGAATTACCTGTATTAAAAGAAACATATAACGGCGATACGTTAATATTGAGCTGGCAACATCCACAAATTGCAGCTGAACGTTTCCCAATGCCCGTTCCTATTTCGATAAATGGCATAGAGAAAATATACCAAATGGATAAAGGAGAGCTGCGTATCACATTAAAAGAAGGTGATCATGTCGTTATTGACCCAAACATGAAAGTACTGCGTTATCTACCTATCATTGATAAATGTAAAAACGATGATTAATTAACTTTAAAGGGTATTAAATAAATTAATACCCTTTTTCTTTACGGTATTCGTTTTATTTTCACCCCTAAAATAAATACCAATGCTTACATTTTTAGGCTGAAATGATAAGTAATTACTGTAATCAGTGTTCCGTAGGTAGCTTATAGAAGCTAAGTTTCAATACAATATGATGTTTATAAATACCATTAAGAAAAGCTTTCTTAATGAAAGCCTATCCTACTGAAAAGGTTACACTAAGATCTTTTATCGTATAATTTTGTAACTATCTTTTTTAATTGGTGTTAGTGTATTAAATAAGACTTTTTAGATTACTCATTATAAAAGTAATAACATACAAAATTTACATCAATACATCATATATTGTGAAAACTTTATTTTGAGTTGGCTGGGAGAGATATGAAAATTAAATTAGTCATTGTATTTCTGGTGATAGTACTCACATGTATCTATTTTATTGGGCAAACAGATGAAGTCACTAAGTTAAAGGAAAATAAAAAAGATGAAAACTCAGTTTTAGTTGAACATAAAGATGTAGCTGCTAAAAGTAAAAAACTTACAAACATAAATAATGATGGCAAGTTAGAATCAACTAATATGAAAACGACAACGCCGTTGGATAGCAATAGCACTGAAAAAAGAGAGCAACCAGTCATTACCAGCAGTGATATTGTTATAGATAAAAGCCCTAAGAACATTGAGAAAGTCCCTTTTGACGAGCAAGAGGTGAACTATGAATGGGCTGATGAAATGACATTTAAATTAAATGACCTTTTCTCTTCAAATGAGCAACTAGCCAAATTGGACCTTATAAATGTAGAGTGTAGAGAAACACTTTGCCACTTAGATTTGACGGCAGAGCAAGACTCAGAATCAATTGAGCAAGCGATTCTGATTGCAGAGCAATTGCGTTCTGATGCTGCATGGCAGGATTATGTTTTTTATTATGTTGGCCAATCTGAAGAAAGTACAATGACAGTAGAAATAGGTGTTAAATAATTAGCTAAAGGTTATGTTTTGAACACGGTATTAAGTAATTAATACCGTGCATTATACTAGGTTAGATTAAATCTTGAGCACTTGGCAATGACGCAAATGCGCCATAGCGACTGACTGCAAAAGCACCTGCTTTAGCTGCGTAAGCAATCGTCTCTTCGATATTGCTTTGGGTTTGACAGTATTCTTTAAAACTCTGTTTATTGGGGCAATACTGGCCAATTTTAGCCAGCATACCACCAATAAATGCATCGCCTGCGGCTGTGGTATCAACAACCTTGGTGGCTGGTGGAGTGACTTCACCTGTAAAATCAGCATGGTAATATCGAATAGCTTCGCCACCATTGGTCACCAACAAACAGCTAACCCCAGCTTTTAAAATGGTTTTAATAGTGTGCTCGAATGGTTGGTCTTTGTGACTGCGGTTATTTAAAAATTCCAGTTCTTCATGTGAAAGTTTCACAATATCTGAGAGCGATATGACATGCCAAATACGATCAAGTGTATGACGCATGCTTGGCCATAAATTCTCACGTAGGTTCATATCAAAGCTACAAATAGCACCCGCTTTTTTGGCTTGTGTTAGGCCATAAATAGTTGTTTGATAGATGTTATGTTCCGTTAAGCTATTGCTGCATACATGCATGATGGCGTGTTCAGAAAACATGCTATGTTCAAAATCATCAACCCGATAGAGCAAGTCTGCGGCAGGGGGCCTGTAGAAACTAAACGAGCGTTCACCGCTTTCATCTAATGAAACAAATGCAAGGGCTGTTTTTGCTGCATCGGTAAATTGGCAATACTGGGTATTTACGCCATGTTGAGTCAGTTCATCTTTTATAAAATGGCCGAACATGTCATCGCCTAACATACCACAAAAGCTTGTTTTTAAACCGAGTTTAGCAGCAGCCACCGACACGTTTGCAGGGGCACCACCGGCGTATTTGGTAAATGACTCAGGCTGTTTGCCATCTGATAGAAAGTCAATTAATGCTTCGCCAAAACACACTAAACTCATTTTGCATTCCTCAATCTAATCGTTCTTAAAACTTCGTAACAGGCACCCATTGTATGATAGTCGGTTTTACCTGCGGGGGATTTTTCATCGCTAAAAGGTCGGTTATCGACAGATAAAATTCGATACCAAGCACCGTACTTATGGTCGACCATATGTTGCCAGCTGTACTGCCAAATCTTTTCGTACCATTGCCAATAGGTTTCATCATTTGTGGCATCAGCGAGTAGGGCTGCTGCGGCTAACGACTCGGCTTGAACCCAAAAATATTTATCGCTATCACAAATTTGTTTATCTGGAGAAAAACCATAAAATATACCACCATACTGATTATCCCATGCAACAGTAAGTGTTTTATCAAACAAACTTTTGGCACGTTCAACGAGCCAAGGCTCATCAATGTGGCGATTTAAAATCAGTAACAGTTTAGCCCATTCAGTTTGATGACCTGGCTGAAATCCCCACGGCCTAAATAAGTGTTTAGGATCATTCTTGTTATAATCAAGATCGAGTTGCCAGTCGTGAGAATAATGCTCCCAAATAAATTGTCGGCTATTTCCAGCCAGTTTAACTGTAAAGGTTTCTGCAAGTAGCTTGGCTCGTGCTAAATAGCGGGCGTTATTCGTTGCTTCAAAACACATCAAAAAAGCTTCGCATAAATGCATATTGGCGTTTTGACCACGGTAGCTATCTGCTTGACTCAAGTCACCTGTTCGCTCGTCTAAATACGCGTTGTGATGTTGTTCAAAGTAATGTTTTTCGAGTAAATCCCAAACTCGCGATATTGTTTGCTCACATTCAGATATTCCTGCCTTTAGAGCAACTGCATTAGCAAGTAACACAAATGCAAGTCCATAACAGTGGTTAGTATCATCTAAAATAGTGATGCAACCGGCATCGTCTTGTTCTAACAGCCATGCGTAGCCACCCGAGAGTTGTTTATGAACATTTTCAAGATGATCTAGACCATGTTTTGTCAGTGTTAGGTAGTCTGGGTTTTTAAACTCGATATAAGCCATTGCATAGTTGAACACAAAGCGAGTACTAGATACTAAATGGCGAGTGTGTTTGTTATAAACCTCACCATCATTTTTAAAATACTGGTAAAAGCCACCCGCACCGTTTGAAGCGTGATCAACACAATGAGGATGATAAAAAGCAAGCGTATCTTTTATGTGCTGTTGTAAAAAAGGCAGCGATTTGAAGTTGACGGTTTGCACATCTTCTCCAGCTAAATATTTAAGATAATACAATCATAGCAGGAAATTTAATAATTGGAACGTTCCTATTAAATCCTTGTGCTATTTTTACATCAATGTGTAGAATCGAACGCAACTTGTTAACGGAGTGAAAACCACGTGAGTGAAATTAATACAAACCAATCGTTTGTCGCCGATGGCTCGCAGCAAAATAAAAACTATCTGCTACCACTGACGGCAATGACAACCCTGTTCTTTTTATGGGGCTTTATCACAGTTCTAAATGATGTGTTGATCCCACGCTTAAAAGGGGTGTTCGACTTAACTTATACAGAAGCGATGCTGGTTCAGTTTTGCTTTTTTGGTGCTTATTTTATTGTGTCATTACCTGCGGGTATGTTGGTGAAAAAGCTTGGTTATAAAAATGGCGTACTAACAGGCCTTGTGGTGGCCTCAATTGGCTGTATGTTATTTTACCCAGCAGTCGTTGTGCATGAGTACTGGTTATTTTTAGGTGCATTATTTGTGTTAGCCTCGGGTATTACGGTATTACAAGTATCAGCTAACCCTTATGTTGTTGCGCTAGGTCCAGAAAAAACCGCGTCATCACGTCTAAATTTAGCACAAGCGCTTAACTCATTAGGTACCACTGTTGGCCCTTATGTAGGGGGGATTTTATTCTTCGGTACAGCGGGCACATTAGCTGCGAATGCTGCAACAGCTGAGTCTGTAAAAGTCCCATATCTGATGTTAGCTGCAGCGCTTTTAACAATTGCAGTAGTATTTGCATTTTTTAAATTACCAGTGATTTCTGAGCATTCAGAAGAGCAAGACTGCAAAGCAAAAAATCACAGCCTTAAAGAAGCGCCACATTTAATAATGGGTGTTGTGGGGATTTTTTGTTATGTGGGTGCTGAGGTATCAATTGGTAGCTTCTTAGTTAACTATTTTGGTGAAGCACACATTGCAGGCCTTGAAGAGCATGCAGCGGCAAGCTTGATTGCTTACTACTGGGGCGGTGCAATGGTAGGTCGCTTTATTGGCTCTGCGGCACTACAAAAAGTGGCCCCTTCAAAAGCATTATTTTTTAATGCAATAATGGTAATTGTATTATTGCTCGTGACTATTTTCACTGAAGGTAATGTGGCGCTTTATTCTGTACTGGCAATTGGTTTATTTAACTCAATTATGTTCCCAACAATCTTCTCAGTTGCAATCGAAAGCCTGGGTTCACTGACGAGTAAAGGCTCGGGCTGGTTATGTTTAGCCATCGTTGGTGGTGCACTTGTACCATTAGTACAGGGTGTTGTTGCCGACACTGTGAGTATTCAACAGAGCTTCTTCGTTCCTGTAGTCTGCTACGCATTTATTGCTTGGTATGGACTAAACGTGGTTCGCTTAGCTGATAGCTGGAAAAAGCGTATTGCATAATCACTTTTAATGATGGAATACCCCGCGCAATGTTGCGGGGTTTTTTGTGCCTAATGAATACTTAATAAGTAAATTTACATGATACAACTGCTTAATGAATACGTATTCAAGATGCAAATATTGCGTTGTCATTAGGAACGTTCCAACTGTTAATTTGAACATATTTCATTTATTAACTTTAGTAGCAAAGCTGCCTGCCGTTAACAAAGTAATTGATTTATATAGAAAGCGTTTACTTTAAATTGGGACGTTTTTACTGTTTTAGCCTAAATTTATAAGACAAAGTGGTTTTAATTTGTTAAAAATAAATAGCTAACAACGAAAAAAATAACAAACAGGTTTGTCATGCAAAGCACTCTTAAATTTACCACCAAGGTAACTGTGGCTGCATCACTGGTTTTAGTGATAGTGCTCGGTTTATTTACCATTAACAATTTCATCTCTATGCGTAGCCAAACGCAGGAGCAGCTTTCGCTCGTTCTTCAAGAGATTTCTCAATCGGTATCGCAAAATATAGCAAATTGGCTAAACGCGAAGCTGGCTATTGTTTCATCTGTTGCCGAAACTTATCAGTTAGGAGACAGTAAAAGCCTAACACTGACACAGCTAAACACAGCGGATAAAGCAGGCGATTTTAAAAACACCTACATTGGTATTACCGATGGTACCTTTGTTTTGAATGACCAATCAGTTGTATTACCACCTGATTACGATGCCACGACTCGTCCGTGGTACAAGCTTGTTGAAAACAAAACAAACACCGCGTTTACTGCCCCTTATATTGATGTAACCACTAACGAGCTAACTATTTCTGCTGTTGCCCCTATGCAAGCCAATGGTGTTTTTAGTGGGGTTGCAGGTGCCGATATCGATATGAAAACTATTACAAAGATCGTTAACGAAATTGACTTTTTAGGGTTTGGTTATGGATTTTTACTCGACAGTGAAGGGCGCATATTAAGCCACCCAGACACAAAATTTAACGATAAGAACATGCGCGATTTATTTGGTAAAAGTCTGTCTTTACAATCTGAGTTTGTTGAAGTGCAAGTTGGTGGTTTAGAAAAACTCGTGTCGTTCACTAAAATTAAAGGAATTCAAAACGTTGACTGGTATTTAGGCGTGGTGATCAACGAAGAAATTGCTTACTCATCGGTGGCCTCATTTAGAAACATGGCGGCCATTTATATGTTAATCGGTATCGCCGCCATTGTGCTAATGATGCAGTTCTTACTTCGTTATTTAATGCGCCCAATGCAGCGTTTAAACGATGCCATTAAAGACATTGCTCAAGGTGAAGGGGACTTGACCCGCCGCCTCGAAGTTGAAAACAACGATGAGTTTGGTGAACTAAGTCACTACTTTAATGCTTTTATTGAAAAAATTCATGGCTCTATCGAGCAAGTTAAAAACACCACGGTAGAGTTAGAGCGCCTAGTAGAAAGCTTGGTTAACCAGACTCAAGGCACATTAGCTATGTACGCAGACCAAACTAAACGTACTGATAACGTGGCAACCGCAATTAACGAGCTTACTTCAAGTGCGGTGGAAATATCCAACAGTGCAAGTCATGCATCAACACTTGCTACACGTGCTAATAACCAATCGCTTCAAAGTCAGGCTGCACTGGCAGATAACCTTGCTGCGATAAATGCACTTTCACGCAATATGGAACAAGCACAAAAAACAATCAACAGCCTAGATGCGCATACCGTAAGTATTGGTCAGATCCTTGAAGTGATTAAAGGGGTGAGTGAGCAAACTAATTTACTGGCACTTAATGCTGCGATTGAAGCTGCCAGAGCCGGTGAAGCAGGGCGAGGCTTTGCCGTTGTAGCAGATGAAGTGCGTCAGTTAGCACATCGTACGCAACAATCGACGCAAGAAATTGAAGAGATGATTTCGCAGCTTCAGCAGGGTTCAGCCTCGGCAGTAGAAGTAATGACTGCGAGTATAAAAGACAGTGAAAAAAGTGTGGCACAAGCCAATGTTGCGGGCGAAAAAATGTCTGAAGTCACCCATGCTATAGAGTCAATAGATGAAGTAAATCACAGTGTTGCTAACGCTACGACTGAACAAAATCATGTTATACAAACCCTCGATAGCGATATTCACTCAATTAGTGAGTTGTCTAACCAAGGTGAAAATAACTTAAATAACACCTTGAATGAGTGCACGAAACTTAAAGCACAGTTTTATGAGCTAGAAAAGCTCGTTTTAACCTTTAAAGTTTAATTAACAACGGAATTATACTGTATTGGATCAAAATTGGCTTGCAGCTGTAACCACAAAAACCGTTGACACGGCGGATAAGCAACGCCGTGCCTTTACCTTGTTTACAATGGCATTTTTTGCACTTGTATTGATTACATCATTAGTCATTTCTAATTTCCATATTTATGAAATGCCACTAACTGTGATGTTAATTGTTAGTGATATAACAATCGTACTGTGTTTGCTGTATTATTTTAAAACAGGCAACTTAATGATAATTGCCAGTATTATTATGTCGATCGTTTTACTTTTGTGTATTTCTCTTATCTACACTGGAGGTAAAGAGAATACAGCCCTTTATTGGGTTATGTTTTACCCTGTGGTTTCTTATGTCACATTGGGGCTGATGTTTGGCAGTGCATTATTGGCGGTGATGTATATCAGTACTTTACTGATGTTATTTGGCCCCAACTTTGGGCAAGTGCAGTATGGCGATGTTGAAGTTTCTCGTTTTTTGGCCTCATTTACACTGGTTATTTTATTTTCTGCGATAAGTGAATACTTTAGAAAAAAGAGCCATCAAAAAATTGCAGACATTACATTGATAGAGAAGCGAGATGCATTAACAGACCCACTTACAGGCCTTGCCAATCGACGTTATATTTATGAACACATTCAGCCAAGGCTTGATACAGAAGCTAACAGTTATTTACCTATGTCTGTGTTATTAATCGACTTAGACAACTTTAAAATGCTCAATGACACCTATGGTCATGACTTTGGCGACCAGGTTTTAATTGCCTTTACTTCCATGCTTCACGATAAATTACGTGGCACAGATATAAAAGCACGCTATGGCGGTGAAGAATTTATGATTCTATTACCAAAAGCAAGTTTGAAAACAGCCCATGGTGTTGCTGAAAAGCTACGTGCATACGTATCGAATAAGCAAATAGCTTATGATGTTGGCCAGTCTATTTCTATTACTTGCAGTATTGGTATTGCAAGCCTTGAACATGGTAATCAATTTAGTAAAGCCATAAAGCAAGCTGATGATAATTTGTATAGAGCCAAAGCAAAAGGGCGTAATGTGGTCGTGTCTGATTTTCATGAGGTGAGCTAAATGGCAAAGCTGATTTATGTATATGACCCTATGTGCAGTTGGTGCTGGGGTTATAGAGAAAGCTGGTTAAAACTTAGAGAAGCCCTTGGCGATAAACTCGCTATTGAATATAAAGTGGGTGGCCTTGCGCCTGATTATGATGAACCAATGCCTAAAGACATGCAGCAATTTTTACGGCAAACATGGCAACGTATAGAACAGCAGCTTGGCACTAAGTTTAATCATGATTTTTGGTTGAATACTCAACCACGCCGCTCAACTTACCCAGCATGCCGTGCTGTGCTTGTTGCAAGGCAATACAACAAAGAGCTTGAGATGCTCTACGCAATTCAAAAAGCCTATTACCTAAATGCACAAAACCCATCTGATATAAGCACGCTTGCCAATCTTGCCGAGCAAATTGGTTTAGCAAAAAAGACCTTTATTACAGAAATTCAAAGTGAAAAAATAAATTCTTTACTAATGAATGAAATAAACGAGGTTAGGAGTTTGCCTATCCAAGGTTTTCCTTCTTTAGTTATTGAAGATAAAGGAACTTACCATGCAGTGCCTGTTAATTATCAAGACTGGCAAAGCACTTACCAGCAGGTTATGCAATTAGTGTCAGTGCCATCAAATTAAAGAAGAATAACGGTCAATCTGAATAAAAATATGCCATAAGGCATGCCAATAAAAACATTGAGCTAAATGTTATAAATAAAACATAATAAAGCTTAAACCAAATCTGCAAGTTTGGGGGGCATTTTCTCTTTTCTCCATTACTTTATAGCGTCTTGCATACCAGTCGAATAGAAAGATAGAACCGTAGTGCAATGCGCCGCTACCTGCAGTTATGATATTTAATGAGTAAAAAAGATTACCATCATCTATTAGCTGTGTTTTCTTATCTTTTATAGCTATTAGCATTGGTAATATTATAAGAAAGAAAAGGCCAGCAGACGTAAGAAATAGAGTCAAAAACCATGCTTTAATAGGTTCCATTATTTTTCAACAACCTAATATATTAACTCGCCTGTAACTATACCACACCACAAAAGAATGCTCCTTCAAAAGGTAAACCAAAAATTACACTACATTATTGTATAACCTCCAAGATAGCCTAGCCCAGTACCTCCTAAAACAGCACCTCTAGCTTTGCCTGTCTCAACATATTTAGCCTTAGTACAGGCTTACTAATTTCATTCTGTGTAATTTTAGTGCAACATAATCTATTACATCACTCTAAAATTGATTGCATATTTTCACCTAGACTATAGAATGCTGGCAATATTGACATGGAATGTTGATATTCTGCGTACAACACTTTTTTACGCAATACCTCGTAATTCCATTTATAAATTAAGAGGTTCAAATGTCACTCATCGATAAACTCCAATCCCTTAGTACAATAATTCAGCCTCTTTTAGATAAGTTTGGCACATATAAAGTGCATTTGTGCCCAGAGGTTACAGGCCGCTTAACAAATAATGGTGAACCTTTGGCCAACGTAAAAATTGAGCGTGGTTTATATTTTTGTGACGGAAAAACAAGAAAAGATGCGACTTACACAGACGCTCATGGAAACTTTAATTTTCATGAATGGATAATACGCTCTGATCAACCAGGTATTCCTTTCGTCGATATGAGAACTGCTCAACAGATTAAATTTTTTTATAAGAAGCAGGAATATTTATTATGGGCTGCAACCCTATACAGCTTACACCCTATGCACGAATACTCGCAAAAATTAAAGGAATTAAACGGAGATATTAACAATAAAGAAGTCTTTTTTAAGTTTGATAATCCAGAGCAACCAAACTTATTGCTTGCAGGTTCATCAATTTGTAGGTGGGAACAAGACTTCACTATAATTGACCCACAGCAAATTATTGATGAAGCTAATAATTTAAACTAAAAATTCAACATTTTATTACGGAAGATAAATATGATTTCATTGCAACCAACACAAGCAGCGCATTTTGCCAACATTGCCTATGCAACTCTTGAGCAGGGTGGATAAAAACTTCTGCTAGCTACCTAAAGTACCTGTGAAACTGTATACTTTTGGTGCACCTCGAGTTAGGCTATTAAGTTTTGCAAGTCATACTGAGCAAGCGTTACAAGGTGTATATCGCTGTGTTCACGCAGGTGATCCCGTACCTATGGTACCTGTTTGGCCTTTTGTGCACACCACGGACGAATATATTTTAAATTCGGCACAGAATATCTCTCCTGGTGCACATAGCATGACTAACCCGACCCCTGGATATTTAAATACGGCATCAAAATACAAAAGCTATGCTGATATTCAAAAAGGGTTTGAGTTACGTCACCAAGAAGCTATTCGCCTTGATTTTGAAAAACGTCACCAAGCTCACTTTTCTGTTCGCTGGGCTAAAAAGATAGGCGCCGCGCTGCTCGACTTTTTAAATAAAAAAGGTGTATTACATTCGATACAAGCAAGTGTAACGGGCTTACTCACTATTTATGATGCTATTGCGACCTATTTAGCAAATGAGATAGAAACAACTCAGGCCTATGCAGCCGAAGTAAAAGGGATAGTGGGTCATATGTATGTATTCTGTGGCCTGCCCGCAGGAAAGTTTATAGATTTTAGTTATCGTGGTATTCGCTTGATTTTTAAGAAGATGCTTATGAAACTTTCTCAATTAGCTAAATTTTCAATAGAAATGGCTAGTCATACAGCTCCTCTACTTGTATAAACTTATCATATGCCAGCAGTTACTAATGCTGGCATATTTAAAACAAGTTCTATTAACAAAAGAAATAACTTTATGAAAAATATTCGTTGGTCGCGATCTATAGTCGATTAACCTAACTTCAGGTCAAGCAGAAATTTGTTACCTTTTTCTCAATCCTAAAATAATAACTTCATAGTTTAAACAGAATAACTCTTAAACTTCATACCAATATCGCTTCCTTTTCAGCCTAATATAAACTAATTGTTACAGCTGTCATATTTTTGTATTTTTTGCGCAACATGCTTGTCATTTTTCATCGTTATCCTTTCGCACATTAAAACAAACCCACTAGCAAATTAAGCTAAATTAACGAGTAAAGGTGTATGCGATGAAAGGCGTTAAACCACTGATTTTAGCAGGTATTGTAGCGGCATCTGCAACAGTATATGCAAACGATCTAGATAAAGTAATTGATAAAAGCAGCGAAATAAACAACTCTGCAGCGCAATCACAAACTAAAATCGACAAGATTGCAGATTCAATGCAAGGTCGTTTACAACAATTTAAAGCCCTTAATAAAGAAATTGATGGCTTAACTGTTTATAACGCGCAGCTAACTAAGCAATTAAATAACCAAATTGCTGAAATGGACGCGTTAAACGAGTCAATGGATCAGGTGTCGGTTATTGAGCGTCAAATTACGCCGTTAATGATGCGCATGATCACAGGTCTTGAGCAATTTGTTGCTCTCGACGTGCCTTTCTTAACTGAAGAGCGTAGCAAGCGTATTGCATCATTAAAAGAAATGATGGACCGCGCAGACATCACTTCAAGTGAAAAATTCCGCCGCTTACTTGAAGCTTACCAAGTAGAAGTCGATTACGGCCGCACTATCGAAGCGTACACATCATTACTTAATGTAGATGGCCAAGAGCGCGAAGTAGATTTCTTACGCATCGGTCGTTTAGAACTTATTTATTTAACACGCGACGGCAAAAAAGCAGGCAGCTGGGATACACAAACTAAATCATTTGTTGAATTACCAGATTCTGCAATCAGCCAAATCAATAAAGGTTTACGCATTGCACGTAAGCAACTTGCCCCAGATATGTTAACACTGCCAGTCCACGCTGCTGAATAAGAGGTTTGAGATGAAATTATTAACGAAAATGACAAAAATGGCCGTGTTTGCAGCTGGCCTTGGTTTTGCTGGTAGCAGCCTAGCGGCTGAGCCAATGGATTTAGATTCATTACTAAAAACATTAGAGCAAGGTAAAGCACAGCAAAGCGTTGAAAATAAACAACGTGAGCAAGCGTTCATGGCGCGTCAAAACGAACAAGTACAAATGCTTAAAGACACACAAGCAAAACGTACTGCAATGCTTAACGAGTCGGAGCGTTTAGAAACGCAGTTTGAAGAAAACGAAGTAAAACTAGCTAACTTAACCGAAACACTTTCAAACCGCATGGGCTCACTTAAAGAGCTATTCGGTGTGTTACAACAAGTAGCGGGCGATTCTAGCAACAAATTCATGACCTCTGTTGTTTCTGCTGAGCTTCCTGGTCGCAGTAACTTCATGGATGAGCTGGCACAAAAAATGGGTTCAACGTCAAAGCTTGCTTCTATTGATGATATCGAAAAAGTATGGTTTGAATTACAACGCGAAATGACTGAACAAGGTAAAGTATCTCGCTTTACAACTGATGTTATCGTTGAAGGTGGCAGCAAAGCACAAAAAGAAGTGGTGCGTGTTGGTGCATTTAACTTAATCGCTGATGGTAAATACCTAGAGTACACACCTGCTACAAATACAATCAGCCAGCTTACACGTCAGCCAAGCAGCCGTTACACAGCAACGGCATCGGATCTTCAACATGCAAATTCGGGTGTTGTACCGTTCGCACTTGACCCTACGGGTGGTTCAATTTTAGGTCTTTTAGTACAAGCTCCTGACACTGAAGAGCAAGTTCACCAAGGTGGTACTGTAGGTTATATCATCTTAGGTGTTGGCTTAATCGCTTTACTAATCGCACTTGAGCGTTTTGTATCACTGATGATTATGGGTAGCAAAATCCGTCGTCAGCTTAAAGACACAGTGGCACGCGATGACAACCCGCTTGGTCGTGTGATGAAAGTGAAAGATCAGTATCCAGATGTCGCGTACGACACGCTTGAGCTTAAATTAAGCGAAGCAATCATTCGTGAAATGCCAAAAATTACGCGTAACCTGACGCTAATTAAGATTATCTCTGTGGTAGCACCATTACTTGGTCTACTAGGTACGGTAACCGGTATGATTAACACCTTCCAAGCAATTACCTTGTTCGGTACAGGTGACCCTAAACTAATGGCGGGTGGTATTTCTCAGGCACTTGTAACAACGGTACTTGGTCTGGTTGTGGCTATCCCAACCGTATTCTTATACACACTTCTTAACACGCGCTCTAAAAACATGCTGTTGATTTTACAAGAGCAAAGCGCAGGTATCATTGCAGAGCGAAGCGAGAAAGGAGCATAAATCATGGTGCTATTGATTGATGCAATCAATGCTCTACGTGATTTCCTCGACACAGGTGGCCAAGTTCTCTTGGTCATCGGGGTCCTCATCTTCGCGATGTGGTTATTGATACTTGAGCGTTTTATGTATTTCTTTGGCGGCTTTAAACGCTACAAGAAAGACGTAAAAAGCACTTGGAGCAATAGAGCAGAGCGTAACAGCTGGAACGCAGAGCAAATTCGCCAAGCGATGATTTCACGCGCTGGCATGCAACTAAATAATAACCTTGCGCTAATCAACGTAATGGTTGCGTTATGTCCACTTTTAGGTCTATTAGGTACCGTAACCGGCATGATCGAAGTATTTGATGTAATGGCAATCACAGGCACAGGCAGTGCACGTTCGATGGCATCAGGGGTGTCTAAAGCCACTATCCCAACAATGGCCGGTATGGTGGGTGCACTTTCAGGGGTTTTCGCATCAACGTTCTTACAACGTCGTGCAAAACGCGAAGTGCAATTACTTGAAGACAACATGGTCTTAGACCACTAAACGAATTTTAGGGTGATGTGAGCATCACCCACTAGGAGACTAACAATGAGAGCGCCACTAGGTAACTTATTTCAAGAAGACGACGCAGAAGAAATCAACATGACGCCAATGCTAGACGTTGTTTTCATCATGCTTATCTTCTTTATCGTAACAGCATCATTCGTCAAAGAAGCCGGTATTGATGTAAACCGTCCTGAAGCGGCAACAGCAGTTAAAAAAGAGCGTGCCAACATCTTAGTTGCTATTTCTGACAAGGGTGAAATTTGGATTAACAAGCGCCAAGTCGATGTTCGTGCAGTTCAAGCAAATATCGAGCGCTTAAAAGCTGAAAACCCACAAGGTAGCGTGGTTATTCAAGCAGATAAGAAAGCCACAACCGATGTACTTATCAAAGTTATGGATGCATCGCGAGCTGCAGGCGCATTTGATGTGTCGATTGCTGCGCAAGAAGCATCATAAGGAATGTGAGCGATGCGTTATATAGTTGCATTAATTATCGCTGGTATCGTGACTGTCATGCTGTTTTTAGGCATGCAGGCACTGATCACCGGTGGTGAAGGGGCCATGTCTGAGCCTGTAAAAGGAAACGTACTTGATTTTGTTCGTCTGAAAAAAGAAGAGACGGTGCAAAAGAAAGAACGTAAACCGCAAAAGCCACCAACGCCAAAAGAGCCACCTCCGCCAATGGAATCACCGCAAATGCAAAACAGTGATCCTAACGCGAGCAATGCCAACTTTGACTTTGGTGCCAGTGTTGAAGCCGACGTAAACTTAGCCGGTGGCTTAGCCCTTGAATCAAGTGACGGTGAATACCTACCGATTGTAAAAGTAGCGCCTGTTTATCCGCGCCGAGCTTTATCGCGTGGTATCGAAGGCTATGTGATTGTTGAGTTTACAGTAACTAAACAAGGCACAGTGCGTGACCCCAAAGTAGTGAAAGCTGAACCTGAGTCACTGTTTGACCGCGCTGCGATGGATGCAGCACTTAAATTTAAATATAAACCGCGCGTTGTTAACGGTGAAGCTGTTGAAGTAGCGGGTGTACAGAACAAAATTTCTTTCCAAATTAACGGTTAGAAAAGAGGAATGCGATTATGAAACCTTTAAAAGTTGCCGTGATTTGCGCGGCTGCTTTCACAAGCAGCCTGGTAGTGCCAAGCGTTGTTAGCCTATTACCCGGTGTCACACTGGCAACAGCTTACGCTGAGGACCAAAAAACCAAACGTGTACCTGCACTGCGCGAAAAAGTGTATAGCCAATTAGCGCGTGCACAAAAGCTAGCTGATGATGGTGATGCAAAAGCAGGATTAGCAGCACTTGATAGTATTCAAGAGCGCTCTTCAAGCATGAACTCGTATGAAATTGCCATGATGCATAATTTCTATGGTTTTATTTACTACAACGAAAACGACTTAGATAAAGCCATTGCGTCGTTTGAAAAAGTAGTAAACGAAGATGCAATTCCAGAAACATTACGTCTAAGCACCACCTTTAGCTTAGCGCAACTTGCAATGGCTAACAGTGACTACGAAAAGGTAATCAAATATTTAGCGCAGTGGGATGTGATTAACAACAAGCCTAAAACAGATGCTTATTACGTATTAAAATCACAAGCCTATTATCAGCTTAAAGATTACCAAAAAGGCATTGAAAACATTAATCTTGCTATCGCAGAAGCCGACAGTAAAGGTGAAATGCCAAAAGAAAACTGGCTAATTTTACAACGTGCTATGTACTACTCACTCAATCAGTCTGACAAAGTGGTCGAGGTACTTGAGCGCTTAGTGAAGCTTTACAACAAGCCAGAGTATTGGGTTCAATTAGGTGGTATGTACGGTGAAACAGGCGCAGAAAAAGAGCAGTTAGCGGTTTTAGAAGCGGCATATCAGCAAGGCTTTTTAACATCTAAATCTGATTTACGCCAATTATCGCAAGTGTATTTATACAATGGCCTTGCTTATAAAGCGGCGAGTGTAATGAGCAAAGCGATGCAAGATGGTATTGCCGAGCAGTCAGCTAAAAACTACGCATTCGTAGCCGAGGCTATGGTACAAGCAAAAGAGGCTGAAAAGTCGCTTACTTATTTTGCTAAGGCTGCTGATTTAGTAACGCACGGTCAGTACGAACAACGTATCGCAGAGGTGAGCATTAACCTTGAAAAATACGAAGAAGCAGCGGATGCAGCGCGTAAAGCACTTGATAAAGGCGGCTTAGAGTTTGAATCCAATGTGTATGTAGCTCTAGGTATGGCGCAATATAACTTACAAAACTTTGATGCCTCGATTTTAGCGTTCGAGCAAGCGGAAAAACACAAAAAATCACAGCGTTTAGCTGAGCAATGGATCAAGTATGTGAAGCGTGAAAAAGTGCACGCCGAGACACTACGTACCGCTTTACTCTAAATCGAATTCAACAGGTAAGCGTACAAAAGAACTCATTTATAATCGCAACACCAAAGCTGCCTTCGGGCGGCTTTTTTCGGTTCCTCAATTTTACTTAACCCTCTAATTTTAAAGTTAATTACATTGTCATTTTATGTTTATGAAAATGTAACTCGCCTGTCACAAACTGTCAGTATCTTAAGTCTTAGTTTTTTAAAGCTTAACAATAATCGAAATTCAACGGAGTACAATAATGAAACTATCTGACTTATTTAAGGTCAGCCTGCTTGCTTCTGCAGTAACACTGACAGCGTGTGGCGGCGATATCGAAATCACACCAACGGTAAATGACAACAGCACTAACACTGATAATAGTACTAATAACTCAAACAACAATACTGATAATGGTTCAAACGATGATTTTGAATGTGCTAGCTATGAGTCAGATGCTGGTACTGTTCAAGGTGTTTTCGATGGTAAAGATTGTACTTACAATGATTCTTTCGCAAGTAAATCAATAGAAATTACAAGTAATATCACATTCCAAGAAATCCCTGATGGCGGTGTTCATTTATTTGCTGATGCTTTATTAATTGGTCAAGATGGCGACACAACAAGTGGTTTTGAAGTGCCTCAAAATGGACCTACTTTAACAGTAGAGCCAGGTGCCACACTTGCTTTTCAGTCTGGAGAAGCAATAATCCGAATCGCCCGTGGCGCTAAAATTCAAGCGAACGGTACTGAATCTAAACCTATTACTTTCACATCTGCCAATGCGTTTGATCGTTTCGATAGCACAGGCAATGGCCCGCGTTACGCTGATTGGGGCGGTATCATCATCAACGGTAATGGTATTACTGACCAATGTACTGATGCAGAGCGCGCTGCAAGCACCTGTAATGTACCTTCTGAGGGTATCACAAGTTACTTTGGTGGTAATGATAACGCAGATTCAAGTGGTAGCATCAAGTGGGCTAAAATTTGGTACGCAGGTTCAGGCCCTAAAGTAGGTGGTGAAGGTGACGACCTTAACTCACTAACTCTTAACGCGGTAGGTTCAGGTTCTGCGTTTGATTATTTACATATTCACCAAGGCTTTGATGATGGTATCGAGTTCTTCGGTGGTGCTGCGACAATTAAACATATTGTTGTGACTGATACACAAGATGATTCATTTGACTTTGATGCAGGTTGGCAAGGTAAGGGTCAATTCCTCTTTATCAAACATGGCACTGTAACGCTTGCTGATGGCACAGTTGCAAACATGGGTAACAATGGGTTTGAGTCAGATGGTGTTAAAGGTGAGTCTTCTGCTGAAGTAGCACCAAGTAACCCTACGCTAGCGAACATCACGGTTATTACGACTGATGGAAAATCAGTACGTGATGATGACCCTTCACAAGCCTTTAAATTTGATGATGAATTTAATGCTAATATCTACAATGCATTGATATTTAAGAAAAATGCAGTGGATTCAAGCTGTATCGAATTTTCTTCTGATGGTGAAAAGCAAGCTGATAAAATTGCATTTAATAGTTCAGTTATGGCGTGTTCATCTAACTTCGCAGATACAGACACATTTGCAGGCGGCCCTTTAGCAGGTCAAACAAAAGCATCATGGTTTGAAAACAGCGCTAGCAATGAAATTTTAACTGATGATGTTGCAGTATTTGCTGATAATGAGTTTGCGACTAATACAGCCTCTACAGATGTAACTATCTCTGCGAATGACTTATCTATGCTTAACGATAGCTTTTTCGAAACGGTTGATTACATCGGTGCAGTATCTGATCAAGATACTAGCTCAAGCTGGTACAAATGGGTAGAAACTGCACTAGCAGCTGCTGCTCAAGACTAATACCTGCTCATTTAGAGTTATGAAATGTAGGCGCCATAATGCTTATTTCAAAGCAACTGGCGCCTGTTTTTTATCAAATTGATTAGGATGTAAATCATGTCAAAACAACATAGGCTGAGTAAACTTTCACTCGCAATTGGCCTGGGATTGTTTGTCCACACTAGTTATGTAAGTGCAGCTGAAGAACAACTCGAAAATAACGAAATTGAAGAAGTTGTTGCTGTGGGTACACGCCTTCAAGGTAGTGCTGCTGCGGTCGTTGAAGAACGAAAAAATCAAGCTTTTGTTGCGGATATACTCGGTGCTGAACAACTTTCAAGAACGGGCGATAGTGATGCCGCATCAGCACTTCGTCGTGTTACTGGCCTAACACTCGTAGATGGTAAGTTTATTTATGTGCGTGGTTTAGGTGAGCGTTATTCCAGTGCTCGGTTAAACGGTGCATATGTCCCAAGCCCTGATTTAACTCGTAACGTACTACCATTAGATATCTTCCCTGCGAGTATTATTGAAAGTATGGCTGTACAGAAGGCCTACTCACCAGATATGCCTGCTGCATTTGGTGGTGGTAACATAGATATTCGTACTAAATCTATTCCAACAGAGTTTACTGCGGGCGTTGAGCTTGGAGTAGGGTATAACACTTCAGCAGATGATGGGTATACCTATTCAGGTTCAGATAGTGGCATACCACAAGCGTTAAAAGATGCTATTGTGCGATACCATGGTAACTTCAGTGTCAGCAATATTGTTAACAGAGATCTATTAGTTGATAGTGAGCAAGGAACTCGTGCCGAGCAAGCGACAGCAATTAACAATCAATTACTAAAATCGTTGCCACGAAATTATGCGTTAGAAAAAGACTCTATTGATCCTGAATATGGTGTTAAAGCACATTTAGGTAATAGTTTTGAGGAGTCTTATTTCGGTGGGAAAATTGGTTTTTTACTCTCGGGGGCGTATGCCAATGAATGGGATTCTAGAACACAGTTCTCATCTGTTATTACACAAGACCAAGAAGATTTAGAAAACTGTTCAACGACATTGAAAACCGCTGATGATGTGGCTTCGTCTTGTTACAATACATTAAAAGACTCTACAGTTACTACTGAAAATGAGCGCTATAACTTAACGGGTAGTATTGGTTATTCGTATAAAACGCACAGTATTTCAGCACAGCATTTATACATTGTCGATAACGAAGATGAAACTGAAGTGTCAATTTCTCAAAGCCCAGCAGGCAGCTCTACATTTAGTATTGCAGGGAATGGCATTGCAAACCGTAATCATGAGTTTAACCTTGAACAAAGAGAGTTAAATGTTAGCCAATTTTTAGGCCAACATACTTTTCTTGATTACTGGGGGATTGGCTTTGATTGGCAATACACTCGTTCTGAAGCAACAACAGATATCCCAACTAATGCGGACTACAAATTCAGAGATCAATACGATAGTGAAGGAAACTACGCAGGTTCGACAATTACAGGTGATGACAACCGTGTAATCATGTCTTATACAGATATGGAAGAGCATGTGACGTCATATGGTGGCAACTTTAACCTGCCACTTAGTTTTGATGCTCTGGATATTGAATTTAAGCTTGGTTATGACTTCTCTGATAGAGCCCGTGTTTATAACACGTCAAGCTTTACCATTAATAACAGCTCAGGTTCGCCTATATCGATTAACGACGGTACAAATGATCCGCTTGCAAACAGTGGCTACTTATCTGACGAATTCATTGATAATAATGGCGTCTTAGTTGACTTTAATGAGCCAACAGCACCTGATGCCGATGATTATATCGCTGCACAAAAAATCGATGCAGGCTACGCCTCATTTGATGTTATTTATGAACAGTGGTTACGTATAAGTGGTGGTGTTCGTTATGAGCAGTTCCGACAAACATCGGTTGGTACGTCAAGTTTAATTTTTGATGGTGACGATCTGCAAAATATTTGGTCTCCAGAGAATATCGAAGATGGTACTATTATTGAAGATGATTGGTATCCTGCACTGTCATTAACTTACCTCGGTGGTGAAAATTATCAAATTCGTGCCGGTTATGGTGAAACGGTCGTACGTCCTGATTTTCGTGAAGTTGTACCTGTCACTTACTTTGACCCACTCACTGATATTCGTACTTTTGGGCGTGTAGGACTTAAAAGCAGCCCAATTAAGAACTATGACTTACGTTATGAATATTACGGTGAGGCGGGTAATTCATTTAGTGTGGCTGCATTCTATAAAGATATCCAAGCACCAATCGAAACTGTATTAAGAGTTGGTGATGATGACTACTCGGCTAGCTTTGTAAACGGCGAAACAGCAGAAGTATACGGTGTAGAAGCTGAGTGGTTACAAGATCTTACAATGGTAACTGAAGGTCTATTTACCAGCGGTAATATCACACTGAGTGACTCAGAAGCGACGATAGATCCTGCATTTGCTGGCAACTTAACGAATCCTAAAAAGCGTATGACAGGTCACTCACAATACGTTGTTAATATGCAGCTTAACTATGATTCGCCTGATGGTATTCATAGTGCTTCGCTAGTGTACAACGTATTTGGTGAGCGCATACTTGCTGCAGGCGTTGCAGGACGTGATGATGCTTATGAGCAACCCTTTAATTCATTGGACTTAGTTTATACTTGGTATCCTGATTTTAATTCTAAAGTTAAATTCAAAGTGCAAAACTTACTCAATGAGGATAAAGAAGTGACTCAGTCAGATATTATTGTGCGTTCTCGTGATGAAGGCACAGAGCTAAGTATCAGTTATTCTTACGAGTTTTAACTCACTCTGACCAAGGAAGGATATAATAATAAATCCTAACATTGATTTAGCCCTGCAATAGCAGGGCTTTTTTATTTTTGTCGAGGGATTTATGTAGCAACTATTTAAGCTAACTAGCAAAGTTAGCGACATCACTTTTGTAAAATCATTTTCAGGACAGTGATTCTATTATTGAGACGTTTTTAATAAGCTTAGGATTTAAAAGGCAGGTAAAAATTAGTGGCTAGATTGCTAATACAATTACAGGATAAGAACCCAGAAAGCACTGGGTTCTTTTCTAAATTCTAATTACCGCATTTTATGCTTGCATAGAGTGGGTAACACTGGTTTTTGCTCCCCGTGCTTTTTGAAACCCATGCGCTATCATACCAGTCGTATTCTGCATAAGAAGATTCATCTTCGCCACATTTTACGCTACTTCCTGTTACTTCCTCTTTATGGCCTTGCTCTTTGCAAAACTGGTTGCCAGATAATGAGCCTACGAAAAAGTTTCTATAACTGTTATTTACTCTAACTACTGGGTTTAGGTAAGTTGCAGTAGATAGGCTTATTGCAGAACCCGCCACTTGCTCGACACTGGTTGTAGAGCGTGTGAAAGATGTATTCGTCTCCACATCAATTTCGTTAACGTTTGCAGAGACTCCACAAGATAGCAAAGCCGCAATTAGACCAGAAAAGTATAGGTTTTTCATTTGTTTGATTCCTTTTTAAAATAAAAAATACACAGTACTTCCTACTACAAAGTGCGAAATGATTATGAATCTTGTTTATGGCATTTGTATTAATTGAATTAAGAAATTAGCTCAGTTTTTACGTCATAAGTGACTAGAGTTCGCTAGAACTAGAAAAAGTATGAGCAACAAATTGAGTATTTGAGGTGAGATTACTAAGCCAAGATGAAAAAATTTTATATTCTATGACTAGCACTAGTTTTGCTGGGGCCGCAATGCTAGATTACTTCTGTAAAAATTAAATTCTCACGCAATGGACTTTAATTTTTAACAGTTTAGGTAATTTGAATGAATCAAACAGTGGAACAAACAATGAAAAAAGTAGGATTAGTCGGTTGGCGGGGCATGGTTGGCTCTGTGTTATTAGAGCGTATGCAGCAAGAAAATGATTTTTCTAAGATCGACACGACTTTTTTCACCACCTCACAAACCGGTCAATTAGGCCCCGATATTGCGGGCCCTGCTAAGCCGCTTTTAGATGCGAATGATATTGCTGAGCTTGCGAAGATGGATATTATTGTGACTTGCCAAGGCGGTGACTATACCAAAGCCGTTTACCCGCAATTACGCGAATCAGGTTGGCAAGGTTACTGGATTGACGCTGCATCTGCACTGCGTATGAGTGACGATAGCATTATTGTTCTTGATCCAGTGAATAAAGACGTTATAGATCAAGGCTTAGAGCAGGGGGTTAAAACCTATGTTGGCGGCAACTGTACTGTATCGTTAATGTTGTTAGCGCTGGGTGGTTTATTTGAGCAAGACTTGATTGAATGGGTTAGCCCAATGACGTATCAAGCTGCTTCTGGTGCTGGTGCCCGCAACATGAAAGAGTTAATCGCACAAATGGGTGCAATTCACGAAACAGTGGCAGACAAGCTGGCTGATCCTAACGCGGCAATTCTTGAAATTGATAAACTAGTCACTGAAAAAATCGCCTCAAGTGATTTACCGCAAGACCAGTTTGGTGTGCCTTTAGCAGGTAGTCTTATCCCTTGGATTGATGTACCAATGCCAAGCGGTCAGAGTAAAGAAGAGTGGAAAGCACAAGTTGAAGCAAACAAGATTTTAGGTAGTAGCCAGCAACCTATCCCTGTTGATGGCTTATGTGTTCGCATTGGTGCAATGCGTTGTCACTCACAAGCAATGACGATTAAGCTACGCAAAGATATCAGCGTAGAAAAAGTGGAAGAGATTCTGGCTTCTCACAATGAATGGGTCAAAGTTATTCCAAACGACCGCGACATGACGGCTACAGACTTAACCCCTGTAAAAGTAACGGGCACCTTGTCTATTCCGGTAGGGCGTATTCGTAAATTGGCCATGGGCCCAGAATACATCAGTGCATTTACAGTGGGTGATCAACTTTTATGGGGTGCTGCTGAACCTCTTCGTCGTATGCTTCGCATAATTGTTGATGGCTAAATAAGGCTATGTTTGAGCAATAAAGCCTTGCTCAAACATTCTATTCTATAAAGGCTCTTTTACAGAGCCTTCATATCGCAGTTTTACAGATCTTGTGTTTATTCTTGTGCAATGGGCAAATAGTACACATTGGTGTGTTAGGTAATTTATGCCGTAAACAACACATAATACGCGGGTACTCACTATTTTTAAGTCTAATTTTACGCCATAAAGGGTGTGGCAAAGTAGCGCCTTTAGCGAGTAATAATGTGTCTTTACTAAATAACTGGTTTAGTAAATTAAGTTTACATTCCTGAGCCAACGACATTTCTGATAAATACCAATAAAAACAGTACGCAACATGACTATAAAATAACTTTTCTGACACCGGCGACAGGGTACTTAGTTGTTTTATGATAGGGTTTATCAGCTTAACAAGTAACCGCTCTAGTAATGTGATGGGTAACTCAGTCGGTCTTTGAACTTGATCTTCTCTAAGCACTAAATAGAAACATTCCACTCGCCCCGTTTGATGATAAGTCCAGTGCCAGTTTTTAAGGTTCATGGCAGCATGCAATACACTTGTTTGGCTTTTTAATGCGTACTCTAATAGTGGCGGAAGTAAAAAGCCGAAAAACCATTGGCTCCACATAGAATGTAATGCGCTAAGGTCGATTGATTCTTGTTGCTGTTGCTGATAGCTCTTAGAAAAAGTCATGAGCGATTCTGTATAATGTGGTTTTTTTAATCGTTGTGATAATGGTTGGCAGTTTTTGGGGAGAGGTTGATGTGGCTCAATAAGTTTAAAATGCTGGCTATAAAATGGAGCCTGTTGCTCCAGTAAAGAGTTTAGCTCAGTGGTATCGTGTAACGCCATGTATGTTTGTACTTTCATTGTGCTGGGGTGGAAACTTCTTCATAAAATTGCGGCTTTAAGTGTATTTTATGCCGCCTCATACCGAGGCGGCATAATAGCAATTCGCAATAATGTCGAGTTACTTAGAAACTATATTGAGCAGTGATGCTAAAGTTTCGTGGTGCGCCATATTGAAACTGGTTATAAAAGCCTAATTGGCTGTAATAACGTTTATCGAATGCGTTGTCTAAATTAGCGCGCAATGTTAGTTGATCGTTTACATTGTATCTTGCCATTAATCGAACAAGCCCATAACTTTGCTGGCTAACCTCCACTGAGCTTCTATCTGGCTTAGTAACATCTCTGCGGATCTCACTTTGCCAATTAACGCCAGCACCCAGTTGTAAGCCATTTACCCAGTTATCTAATTCATAAGTAGTGAAGAGCTTTACTTGATGTTTTGGGCTAGTGGTCGTTACTTTTTCACCATCAGGGTCTTCTGTTTCAAATTGACTATAACCAAAATAGACATTCCATTGTTCATTGATTGAACCATTGGCTTCAAATTCGAATCCCTGTGTTTTAGTGCCATCAATACCGCGGTATATAGGAACCGTTGTTCCTGGTAAGGTTTCTCCCGTTGCTTCGCCAACGTTATCTTGGCGGATCTCAAACACCGAAAGAGAGGTGTCTAACGCTTCTTCAAATAAGCTGGCTTTTATACCTGCTTCATAGTTTTTTCCTTTAACAGGATCGAGGTAACTGCCATCAGCTTGCACTCTACTTTGTGGTGTAAAAATATCTGTGTAGTTGGCATACAGTGATACATTTTGCCCAATCGCATAGGTGGCGCCGACATAGCTGGTAAATTCATTATCAACTTCGTAATCATGAATGGTGCCAAAATTGTCTTGGTCAGTTTCCCAATTATCAATACGCCCACCTATTACCATTGAAAGTGCGTCGGTTAACGCAATATCAGAGGCGAGGTATATTGCTTGTTGCTTTGTTTCCCCCCATGAGCCATACAGAACTTCATCGCTCCATGTAGGGGCCGGATATGTAAAATCTTTATCTCTAAAGTCACCTAAAGGTGGAGCCTCATCTAAAGAGCCATAATATGGATTGGCAAACTCTTGCTTCTGTTGATTTGCACCAATTAGAATTTGTTGTGAGCGGTCAAAGAGGGTAAAGCGGCCCGTTAATTTTAAGTCGAATGTATGTTGGGTTCGATTACCATCAATAAATGCTAATGAGCCAGGTATCATCCCTTCGTTGGTTATTGGGTCTGGGTGACCTGTAGCCCATAACACATCATATTCTAAATCGTTATCGCCATAAATGTAGCTTGCTTTGAGTTGCCAGTCATCACTAAAGTTATGTTCAATCGTGGCAAAGCTATTCAATGCTTTGGTTTTGGATGACGCCCAGCGTGGGGCTGTTGACGTATGGTGGCTGTAGTTAGTTCTATTGCCTTGGTTGTCGAATAACGGTAATCCGCCAGACATAGAGCCTTCAGGTTTGGTGTCTTGATAGTCAGCACCTAACGTCAGCAATGTATTACGACCTATATCTGCTTCGATAATACCGTATAGTGTTTGTCGTTGCTGCTCGTAACGATGCTGATAGCTTTCACGATCTTGATACGCTACGACCACTCGACCTCGAACACTTGCGTCTTGATTTAAGCCGCCCGATAAATCAACAATACCGCGTAACTGTTGCCAAGAACCTGTACTTAGGCTTACGCTTGCTTGAAATTCTTCTGTCGGACGCTTACGAACTAAATTAATCGCAGCAGACGGGCTACCCGCCCCGAGCATCAAACCTGTTGCACCACGAACAACTTCTATGCGCTGATAAATTGCGCTATCCATTAAGTTGTCACCATAGTTAAAACGTGTATCGTAGGTTGTTGCCACGCCGTCATACAAAATACTGCTTACGCCAATACCGCGGGCACTGATTGAGTAGCGGTCGTTGTCAGAAGGGCGGGTATTAATCCCTGTTACGCTGTTCATCACTTCAATAACTGAGTTTAGTTGTTGATCTTTTATCGCTTGCTCAGTCACGACTGTGGTTGATTGCGGTGTTTCTAGAAATGATAAATCTAAACCCGTTGCGGTACTCATTTGCTCAACTTTATAGCCTTGAGCATGGTTTTGTTCACCAACGACTGTGAGTACTTCCATATCGTGATGCTTTTTTTGCTCAGCCTGTAAAGAGTGGCTAAATATCGCTAAACAAGAAAGTGCGACAGGCGTGAGTGTAAAGTAGTTCGTCTTTTTCATTTTTATCCGTAGTCCTATTACGTCTATAAATAGTGAGGCCTATGCTTAGGCCATTGTTGTGTCATGTTGAAAGTCATGACGAGTGGCAAAATCATGCAGTGGATTTTTGATATCCCCAGCAAAACGGAGATTTTTCTCTCTATCTTCAAGGTCAATCATCTGCTGATTATTATTCAATTGAATGCGGTTTAAGCAGGTGCGCGTAAAGCGAGCCTTAAATAAGTTGTAACGTGTGTATTTTTCGGAAAATTGCGGGTTTTCATGCTGATACTGATAAACTTTATCAGCGACTAATTGCCAAAAATCATGTTCAGTTAAACAATTTTGCGCATCAAGCTGCGGTACGATAAAGCGGAAGATACAGTCGAAAATATCTAGCAGTATATAATTTAATTTCATGTCCTCTTCTAGGCTCACCGCTAAGTCAGCGACATGACCTGGTAAAGGTGAATTGCCGTTTAGAATTGCGACTTCTTCGCCAATATCTTTCATTAAAATAGTAACTGGTTGGTGTTCTTCTAAAACAAGGATTAGGTTTTCACCATGGGGCATAAACACTAAATCATACGCAAAGAACGCATGTAATAGAGGCTGTAAATAAAGATCCAGCAATTTGCTTATCCACTCAGTTGCTGTGAGTTGAGAGGTATTAATGAGTTCAACAAGCAAGCTCTTTTGTTGGCTGTCTTGATGTAGCAAGGCGGCCAATGTCAAAAGTTGTTGGTTTTCTTTAACTAACGGTTCTCCCTGATACGTTAAACTGAAAGGGCTTTCTCGCCAAAGTGCACTGAGCATTTTTTTATAAGGCGTGTCTTTTTCTAATGCTTGCTCGTAATATTTATGGTGATAACCAATTGCGACGGTTTCTCTTAAAACGACAAAGCGTTTTTTAGCAAAGTATGGGTCGCTGTTCACAAGCTCAGCAACAAAGGTGTTTATTTCGGGCGTTCGGCTCATGTAATAAGGAGATAACCCGCGCATAAAGCCCATGTTCAATATAGACAATGCGGTTTTGACGTAGCAACGCTTGTTGTTATCTAAGTTGAAGAATGTGCGAATCGACTGTTGTACCTGATAGTCATCTTCACTGTGACCAAGATAAACAAGTTGCTTACGAGCAAGATCAGCAGCAAAAATTCGGCTAATTTTTTCGCGCCATTGCCAAGGATGCACAGGCATAAAGTAATAGTCTTCAGCTTTTTTACCATGCTCAGCAATTATGTTGTTAAATGCTGCAACTTGCTGGCTGCCTAATTCACTTTCAATAAAATGCTCGTAATTAAGCTCTTTAATCATTGCTAGGCTTGTGTTTACCCGCGCAACAGCTAACCAGACTAATTTCATTGCTTGACCACTTTCAGGTGTAAAAGTGTGGCAGTCATCCATATCAAAGCCAATACGACCATTGTTAGCGACAAATACTGGGTGACCTTCGGTCATGGCCGCTTCAATTTGTTGATAATCGCAATGTACCAGCTCTGAAACGGGTTTATTTTGGTGAAGCAATTTAAATGCTTTACTGTATAACGTGCTGGTGATTTCCTCTAAATAAGTTGGTAAGAGGCTATCAGTAATACCTAAACGATCTTTTAGGGCAATAATGAGCGTTACTGCATCTAAATCTTGGTTAATGCCATCTAGTTTGCAGACAATTGATTCTGGCTGAATATGTAGGTGATCTAGTTGATAGTGGCGAGCACTAAAGTCATAACTTAAAAGCCCTTGGTTGCTTTCTAATAATAACTGAAATTGCTGCAATGTTTGTTTTCTATCTTCTTTTGCTGCAATAGGTTTTATTAGTTTTTCATGACTAAACTCACACAGTATTTTGGCGACTAAATGTTGATTAGCACCTTGCCATAAAGATTCAGATAAATGTTGAGGGAATGAATTTTTAATGATTTCCATAATTAGTCTCCTTGTGTTGTAGCTGCTTCAAAGCTTGCTAGATCAGCAAAACCTAGCCATGCATCTTTGTTTGTAAGGCGAACGATATGACTGCTCTGAATGCCTATTTTTTTATTTAGCTTATGTATTTTTTGATTGTTAATGTCAGGCTCAACAACTAATCGAGTAAAACCTAATTGAGATAAGATGAGTTTTGCTGTTGCTGTAATAGCACGCCGACTAAAACCACTTTGCGGGGTGATTACGGGGGCAAGTAAAAGGTGCATCCCACAATCACCAGATTGGTTTTCAAAATGTTTACCGATTTCGTCAAACTGCGGGTCATACAATTCAATAAAAAAAGCAGGAATCGCATCTTGATAAGCTATAAGTGCTAGTTTATGAGGTGCGGGAGCAAGTTCACTTTGGCGTTGCTCTGCATTCATATTTTGCATTCCCCAAAAGTGGGCATAATCTTGAGCCAGCCAGCTATTTAATAAGGGAAAGTGCTTCTGTGCTTGGTAAATGTAAAAACGAAAGTCATCAATAACAAAGGCGTCCGTGTTTATTATTGCTTGGCACTGGCTAGCGAAGCTTTTACTGACCTCTGCGTGGTTACAGTTGCTCACATAGCCTCCTGTGACATTGAAGCTGTTTTACTATGTGAGGGCGCAAAGCTCTCTGTTTTAGGAATGCCAAACTGTTGGAAGGCGATGCGTTCTTCAATGCTATAAGGCGCTTTACCTAATACTTGCTTTAATATGATGGCATTGCGATAACACACCATTCCGAGATCTGGCACTGTTAATCCATGGCTGTTAAGGCCTAGGTTTTGTGCAAAAATGCGACCCTGCTCATCAATGTTATAGTTACGTTTTACTTGTAACTCGCCGTTCTCATCGAAGTTTAATTTATGCCGTAATGGTTCAATGAAGGTGGGTAACTGATATTGATAGCCTGTCGCCATTACAAGTGCATTAGTGTTAAAGCTAAAATCTTGCTCTAGCTCGTTATGTAGGCATGAGAGGGCAAGTTTTTGGCCTTCTTGTTTAATGTTCGTTAATGAGGTATTCGTCAAAAGCTCGGCTGAGAAATCGCAATTCAGTTTCTTTTGATAGAGCAAATCGTAAATATCGTTAATGAGCTCTGAATTAATTCCTTTATAAAGCGACTTTTGCGAGTGGATAAGTTGTTGTCGCTTCGCACTTGGTAAATTATGAAAATAATCAATATACTCAGGCGATGTCATTTCCAGAGTAAGCTTGGTGTACTCTAAAGGAAAGAACCGCGGTGAACGCGTCAACCAGCGTAATTGATAACCAAATTTATCAATATCTAGCAGTAAATCATGGAAAATCTCTGCTGCACTCTGACCACTGCCAACAATAGTAATGTCAGACTTGCTTTGTAACATTGCTTTGTTATTAAGGTACTGTGAAGAGTGAGTTATGTGCTTATCTGTCGGGCAAAATTCAGGTAGCCAAGGTTGAGTACCGGTACCAAGCACTAAATGTTTACAATATAAATCTTGTACCTTGCCAGTTACTTTATCTTTGCCAGAGACTCGGTAACAGTCGAGCTGTTGCTCGTATTCGAGGTTTTCTACGTGAAAATTAAACTTGAGATTATTTAACTGGCGGCACACCCACTGGCAATACTGATTATATTCTTGTCGCGGTAAAAAAAAGTTTTCGCGAATATAAAACGAATACAATTTACCAGTCTGCTTGGCAAAATTTAAGTAACTGAACTGACTTGTTGGGTCTGCCATCGTCACTAAATCTGACATAAAAGGGGTTTGCAGACTCGCAGAGTCTAATAACATACCTGGATGCCAATCAAATTTAGGGCGACTGTCAACAAATAGCGTCTTCAAGTCTGAAAGTGGCGAAGAAAGCGCTGCTAAGCTTAAATTAAACGGGCCTACACCTATTCCGATTAAATCATAAATTTCTGGTTTCATTGTCTTTTCCTTAAGCTGTGCACAATTGTTTGCTTTTGCAGTCGATCACATATTGTTCGCCAATTTTGCAAATTTCATTCAATACCTCGTCTATGCTGTCTATCGATGCGTGAGGGTTCAATAAAGTGAATTTTAAATACTGAACATTGTTCACTTTTGTTGCTGCAATCATGGCACGGCTACTCTGAGCTAAGGCCCTGCGAATAGTGCGGTTGCATTCATCAAGCTGAGTTTGGCTCAAGGCGCTATCGTTAAATCGAAATACGAGTGTAGTGAGTGATGGAACTTGTGCAGCTTGTAACTGGCTATGACGCGTTAAGCGTTGGTATACCTGTTGTGTTTTTTCAAGCAAGGTATCGAACATGGCACCAATCGCGTCAGGCCCTTCTGTTCTTAAGCTTAACCAGAGCTTTAACGCATCGAATCGGCGCGTTGTTTGTAAGCTTTTATTTATTAAATCAGGAACGCCGGCTTGTGCTTGAGCCTTTGGATTGAGGTAATCGGCGTGATAAGTTAGAAAGCTCAATAACCGCTTGTCTTTAACCAATAGGGCAGAGCAGCATACTGGCTGGAAAAATGTTTTGTGAAAATCAATACTGACAGAGTCAGCTAAATCAATGCCTGACAATCGTTCATTATGATGTTGTGACACTAATAAAGCGCCGCCATAAGCAGCATCTACATGTAAATAACAGTTATGCTCTTTACATAAATGAGCAATGCTTGCTATCGGGTCGATTGCGCCAAAATCTGTTGTACCAGCCGTGGCGATTACCGCAATTGGTAATAAATGTGCTCTTTGGAGTTCATTTAATGTGTTTTCGAGGCTATGGGTATCAATACAGCGATTTTTATCACACGCAACACTGATAACAGCATCATGACCAAGACCCAATAATGCCGCTGCCTTTTGAATACTAAAATGGCTATATTCAGAACAAAGAATTCGATAACGATGTGCATTACTGCTTAAGCCAGAAGTAATATTTGTATGGCTGTGTGGTTCTAATTTGCCTGCCAACTCACGTGCAAGTAATAATGCCATTAAATTTGACTGGGTTCCGCCAGTAGTAAACACGCCGTCTGCGCCCTCATCGTAACCGATTCTTTGGCATGTCCAATCAATCACTTTTTGTTCTATAAGTGTTGCGCCTGCACTTTGATCCCATGTTTCAACAGCGGTGTTTATCGAAGAGCTAAACAACTCCGCCAGCAGCGATGTAAGCATAACTGGGCAATTTAAGTGAGCAAGGTAATCTTGATGATGGAAGTATATCGCGTGTTTTAAATAAAGGTGATCTAGCTCTTCGAGGACTTGATTTATGTCACTTAAAGGTGTGTTTAGATCAATGGCTGCAAATTCTTCTTGTAACTGTGCAGGTTGTACTCCACTGGTAGGAGAATTAACTTCTTTAATACGCTCGCTGAGGGTGCTTATACCCAATTGTATTAATTGTGCGTAATCCTCCATTGGTGAAACACCAAAAAGTGGGGCAGCAGTTTGTTTGGGTTTAGTTTGATAGTTAGAATCATTAATCCATTGATATTGCGGTGGTTTAAAATTTTCCATATGTATATCCTTTAACATTGATTAAGTAACCAAGAGACCAGAAGAGCTTTTTCTGTCTCTAATTAATTAAAATCCGCAACACCCTGTACCGATAAGTAGGAAGGTATCATGCATCAAACGCTAATGCAAACAATTATCATTTAGTTGCTTTACTCTAACTTAAAGGTGTTTTGATTTGTTAATTTTTCGAACTGGTTAAAGGACACGGCATCATTTGTGATTGAAGTAGCGGGTAAAGGCTAGTAGAAAATTCTTTATCAATTACAATGATAGATTCAAACAATCTGAGCAATTTTAATAATATGAGAAAAGCATGCACACACCCAACAAGTGGAAAATGACGCCAGAGCGAGTTTCACAATTTATAAAAACCTATAGCTTTGCGCTGATGATAGATAGTGAATTTGAAGCCACACATTTGCCATTGGTGTATAAACCCGATGAAGGTGAGTTTGGTACTTTATATGGTCATGTGTCACGGGCAAACAAGCATGGTAAAAGCTTACAAGATACGCATGTGTTAGTAGTTTTTAATGGTCCGCATAGCTATATATCACCCACTTGGTATGCTGAAAAGCCAGCTGTATCGACTTGGAATTACACTGCGGTTCATGCAAAAGGCAAGGTTGAATACCTTGATGACGACAATACCTTGGTTTGCTTAGATGAGTTAATTAGCCAATACGAGCCGAGTATTTTAAACGACACAAGTTTGCTGCCAGGTGACTATCAAGCGAAGCTACTACGCGGGATTATTGGTATTAAAATCAAACTTGACTCAATTCAGGCAAAAGAAAAGTTAGGCCAGCATAAATCAATAGCTGATCAACTAGGTGTTGTAGCAGGGTTAAAAAAAGATAAGCATCCTGATGCGCAAAGCCTATTATCATATATGTTGAAAACTGAAGTTGGTATAGGAAAAGATATCAATAGCTAACTTTTACTTGTTATAGGCGTATCTTTTCCTATTGCTAAAGCTAATCTAGCTATGGCTTAGTTGTTTAACATAGTGCTGAAAATCATCAAAGCCACCAATATGTTCATCATTAATAAATATTTGTGGGACAGTTCTACGACCACTCAGTGAAACCATTTCTTGAAAAAGTCGGTCGTTATCTGAGATTTCTATTGCTGTGTATTGCCAGCCTAACTTTTTAAACAGTTGCTTTGCCGCTCGACAGTATGGGCAATAGTCTTTGTGGTACATTTTGATCTTAGCCATGAGTTAGTCCTAAGTGATTTAACCGATGTGGCTAGTTTAAGCTGTGTTAATTTTTTCTCTATGTTGCATGTAGCTAAAATTATGTCTGAAAGTCCAAATATTTATTTAAATGATCCTGATCCACTTAGTGTGTTACTTGAACGAATGTCCTTGAGGGCTGAAGTGTACGTTAATGGCGATTTTTGTGGCTCGTGGGCTGTTGATACATCGGGCTCTCGCCGGATTCCATTTCATTTAATTGGTAAAGGGCAAGCATGGCTGCATTTTGAGAGTGAAACTATTGTATTGAATGAAAGAGATCTTGTTGTTTTTCCAAGAGATCATCAACACATAATATCGAGCTCACCGATTAAACCAGCAAAAAAATTAGTCAATCAGCCTGCGAAGGGGGCGGGTGAAACAACGAATATGGTTTGTGGTTTTTTTCAGTTTAATCACACCCTAGTTAATCCACTTTTAGATGCTTTACCTGAGTTTTTACACATTCCCGCTACAAGTTCATCGTGTAATTCAAGAATAATGCAATTAATTGATATGATGATTGTGGAGTTACAGCAAAGGCGCACAGGCTGCTATACCATAGTCGATCAACTCGCTAATTTGGTGTTTATAGAAATACTCAGAGAGCAAGTTGAAGCTGGCAAGTTAAATAATGGTATGTTGGTGGCGTTGTTTGATAATCGTATAGGTAAAGCACTTAATGCAATTCATCAACAACCAGAATATGCTTGGAATTTAGCGTCACTTGCCAGTAAAGCTTCAATGAGTCGTTCTAATTTTGCAGATAAGTTCACAAAGCTAGTTGGCTTAAGTCCGATGAAATATTTGCTTAAATGGCGTTTAATAGAAGCCCGTAACTTGCTGATTTGTAGTGATATTAGTATTGCAGAAATTGCGCAATTAAGTGGTTACGAGACAGAAGCCGCTTTTAGAAAAGCGTTTAAACAGCACCAAGGTGAAGCCCCTGGTGCTGTTAGAAGTGCGATGGTTGGTCACTAACTATAAATTACAGGTCATCAGCACTTACATTTTCAACATCTGGCCAATGGTCATTTGCTTCTTTAATGTGTTTAGGAATGTTTTCAGCCCATGCTTTATACACATCCATATTTTTATTTACATAGAGTTTTCCATCTTTGATTTCAAATGCTTTGCCATCAATATCAAACTTTTTACCGAAGGTTACGCCATAAGCACAAAAACCACCGTATTGAGGTGCGTATTTCTCTGGGTTTGAATTAAACATATCTCTATTTTTAGCAGACTGAAAACGGTAAATCGCATCATTGTATACCGCTGTATATTTAGCATTCCCTAACACAGGTTTATTTTGCTTAAAATATGCGATGACATCATGACCCGCTAAAATGACCCCATTTTCATCTGTTTCGGTGTCATTTCCAGCGTAAGATAAAGACGATAAACTCAAAAGAGCGACAGCAGCGATCCCTTTAAATGCGTGGTAAAGTTTCATAGTTATTCTCCAATTATGTTTAACTTAGGAAACATAGTAGTGGACAATCAACGAACTAAATATATCTGGCATTACTGAATATATGTCCAAAAGTCCTGATTACAATTTGAGGAGAAATGAATTCGTTTTACAGCCAAAATAGAATAGGCAGCACATTAGCATCCTGCAAATGCTGCCAATATTGGTTGGATGGCACTCAACATGATTGTTAAAAGTATGTTAAATGCTATAGGTAAACTTAGTACAGTTCATTTCTGTGTCAACTAACTGTCATACTCAAGTTCTTCAGTCTTTACTCTACTCATTCAGTACCCTTCATTTTATTGAAATCTAAATCTAATAACTTGCTGAATATAAAGATACTCACTATATTCTTGTGAGTCATACATTGGGTTTGAATCATGAATATCTCTAAGAAGTTAAAGCTGTCATTTGCATCCGCAATAGTTTTACCATTAATAATTATCGCTGTTTTAGTCATCACACAAACAAGGCAACAGGCATTAGATGGTTTTGCCCAATTAAGTGAACGAGAAGCAAAGCAAGTAGATAATGGTATTAATATGTTTTTTTCAGAGATTGAAAAAAATGTAGATTATTTAGCTTCGCATCCCGCGATTTTAGAAGCTAAACAAGACGTTAAAACACATATGCAATCGCCCAATGCAGTTAAGCTTGCGCATATGTCTGGCAGTAACACAGAGCAAGCTGCTTATACGTTATTTGATCACTTTGGTGATACGCATCCAGGCCTTGCCTATATTTACATGGGGAATGAGCAAGGTGGATATATTCAATGGCCAGAAGGCGAAGTAACCGCTAATTATGATCCTAGAAAACGGCCATGGTACGAAGCTGCAAAAGCCGCTGATGGAAGCACAGTAAGAACGAATGCTTATTATTGGGCCGCTGATGATATGGTGATTGTATCAACAGTGAAAGCGATTAAACAAAATAGTCAGCTTATTGGTGTTCAGGGCATGGACGTATCTCTGCAAGGCCTTACAGATATTATAGCTAATATTAAATTAGGTGAAACCGGTTATCTAATGCTTATTGAAGACAGTGGTAACGTCTTGGTTGATGTTAAACATGCTGATTATCGCTTTAAGCAATTGGCAGAGGTTAACGAAGGTAAATATAAACAGTTAGCGAATAATAACACTGGCCAATTTGAAATTAATCTTGAAGGCACTGATTATGTGGCGAATATTTATACGTCTCAAAAGCTTGGCTGGAAATTCATTGGCTTAGTTGAAAAGTCTGAAGTGATGAGCGCTGCTAACACGATGACAATTACCATTGTGATCATTAGTGCAATTTTAATTGCCGTGTTTATTTTGTTAGCCAGCTATATTTCAAAACTCATTTCTGCACCTATTGTCGAAGTGAGTGATGGGTTGACAGAAATATCACAAGGCGGCGGAGATTTAACCAAGCGGTTAATTATTAAAACGCGTGATGAAACTGGGAAGCTGGCCAATAGCTTCAATTTATTTTTGAGTTTGATTTCAGAGTTAGTCACACAAATAAATGAATGTGCGCATAATGTAAGCGATACGTCAGCGCAAACATCAACACAAGCAGGACAATTATCGGGTTCTACTTCACAGCAGCAACAAGCTTTAGAAATGGCCGCAACGGCTATTAATGAAATGGCGGCTACCGCTAATGAAGTCTCAGCAAGTTGTGCAAATGCTGCGGAGCTTGCAACACAAACACAGCATGCCTCAGAGCTTGGTCAAAGTGTGATTTCAGAGACGGTAGAGAGTGTAGTATCGTTGTCTGAGGTAATAACCAAAGCCACTCAAGATATTAATCAGCTTGACGCTGAAAATGAAAATATCATGTCAATATTGAGTGTAATAAGAGGCATTGCAGAGCAAACTAATTTGCTTGCATTGAATGCTGCTATTGAAGCTGCCAGAGCGGGGGAACATGGTCGCGGTTTTGCGGTAGTCGCTGATGAAGTACGTGCTTTGTCACAAAGAACCTCAGAGTCGACAGAAGAAATAGCAAGCCAGTTAGACACCTTACGGAAAATGTCTGATCAAGTGTCAAAAGAAATGACAACCAGTTTAAACCGCACAAATAAAACAGTTGAGTTAGCCCATTCCGCACAACATCAATTTAGCGAAATAACCGCATCAATCGTCAATATCAGTGATTTAAATACCCAAATTGCGACGGCAGCAGAAGAGCAGCAACATGTAGCTGAAGATATTAATCGTAATGTTATCGAAATTAAAAATGCGGCCGATGATGTGAGTGAGATTGCTCAAAATGCGCGTGATAATGGTGAGCGGCTGAATCAGTTATCACATTTACTTACTGATTTAGTGGGTAAGTTTAAGGTGTAAAATACTCATTTGTTTCAAAGACCTTCACATGCTTTAATGGAGTAATTAACTAAAACGACTAACGAATCCTTTTGTTATTTCATCTGAGAAGCATAAGGCTGGATAGCTCCTATAAAATGGCAAACAATGAAAATAGATAGTGCTAACGCTGAAGATTACCCAGAGCTACTTGATGTATGGGAAAATTCAGTCCGAGCAACACATGATTTTATAACAGAAGACGACATAGCCTTTTTTAAGCCGATCATCATTGAGCAAGCTTTTCCTCATGTTACTTTAAAGTGTATTAAGGATGAGCATAAGGCAATTTTGGGCTTCATTGGCGTACATGAATGCAAAATAGAAATGTTGTTCATTTTAGATGCAGCAAGAGGTAAAGGGGTTGGTAAAGCGCTTCTTAACTATGCGGTTGATCAATTAGCTGCCAACAAAGTTGATGTTAATGAGCAAAACCCACTTGCAGTTGGTTTTTACCAGCATATGGGGTTTAAAGTCGCCTCACGCTCGCCTTTAGATGATATGGGCAAACCATTTCCAATATTGCACATGGTACTCCGGTAGGAATTGCTTTAGTTGTGTACCGCGGTTATTCGGCGAAAAAACACCTCTTGCAAAGTTTTCCCTTGTTGCTCGCTAACTTTACTTTTAATGTGCTAAAAAGCACGACCTTCAAGCGCGCGAAACAAGTTTCACGCCTACGATGGGAACCAGTAGGAACGGCTTTAGCCGAGAAGTTCACATGTTCGGTGTTAAAGTGCATTCTACAAACTTTCCCCCAGTAACTCGCTAACTTTAACCCTTAACTCAATAATTTGTTACAGCTTATCTTTTGCTTAATTGGTTTACGCGATATGCTGATGAAAAGAATATTGCATTACATTGGAATAGCGAATGAACCTCAATCAGGTAACCTTACCAGTAACGGATATGAATGAAGCGGTGGCTTTTTACTTAACATTGGGAATGATTCAGATTGTAGATACCCCGCATTACGCACGCTTTCAATGTCCAGATGGTGATGCCACATTTTCGCTGTCATTAGAAACTGAAGATTATAGTAATTATGCGGTAATTTATTTTGAACATGAGCAGCTCGATAAGCTGTACGAGAGACTTGTTGAAAAGGGCATTAATTTTGAACAGCCACCAACCGCTCAGCGCTATTTGTGGACGGAAGCAATTTTAAAAGACCCATCAGGGAATAAAATTAAACTATATTGGGCCGGAGAAAACCGCTTAAACCCACCATGGAAAGTAGAAAAACGAGGGTAAAAAAGGCGCTAGGGTCTATGTCCTAGCGCCTAATATCTTAAAAGCTAATCCTTTAAACGTTACTGCTTTTCTTTCAGTAACTTTTTTAATTCAGCTACTTCAGCCTGTAATTGAGTTATTTGGCCTTTGGTTGCTGGCAAATCATCGTCGTTTATCTGCTCTTCTCGCGCGTTACGATGCTCTTCAGACATAACCTCTAAAATAGCTCCTACCATCATGTTTAAGAATACGAATGCAGTTAAGAAAATAAATGTTAGGTAGAAAATCCAGCTAAGTTCATACACGGCCATGGTTTCGTACATGACATCTGTCCAATCTTCGAATGTTGCTATACGGAACAAGGTGAGCATTGATATTGATACATCACCCCATAACACAGGGTTAATATCAGCAAACAGCATGCTTCCCATGGCGGCATAAATATAGAAGATTACGAACATCAGTAAGGCAATATAGCCCATTTGTGGAATCGCTTTTAAAAGCGAGTTAACCAGTAGCCTAAGTTCGGGGATCATGGATACAAGTCGTAAAACGCGGAAGATACGCAACAAGCGAGCAATAAAAATCGTTGAGCCTGCGGCAGGGTAAAGGCTACCTACCACTATGATAAAATCAAAGATATTCCAGCCTTTACTGAAGAAGTCTTTAAAGCCTCGGCTTGCAATAAAGCGGATCACAAGCTCAACAAGGAAAAACACGGTAATACCCATATCCATCCAATGGAGAGCTAACTCTACGGTTGGGTGAAGCGAATAAGTATGAGCCCCGACGGTTAATGCTGAAATAACAATAACGGCAATAACGAATGATTGAAAAACTTTGCTTTTATCGATACGCTGAAACAGCTCTTGTAACTGCGACAACATCATATATGACCCTTTGGTGATAGTATTTAAACCCACGCAATATACAATAAATCGCAGTACCAATGTATAACTGAAGAAAGGAAATTAAATGTTTTTAAACGCTTTAAAGTTTACTGGGATTGCATCAATGTTTCTTTTGTTAACAGGGTGTAGTTCAAATGCGCGTTTTCATGAACTCCAATCTGCACGCTTGACTGAATGCAATTATTTAGCTGATAAAGAATACCATGCGTGTGTAAAGCGCCAGCAAGATAGCTACGAAAACTTTAAAAAGCAAAAGTCAGAACAATGACCAAAACTGAAAAACGCCTCGATAAAGCTATTCGGGCAGCGCTAACGACGGCATGTGAAAACCTAAAAGACATAAGCGACAACTTTTTATGGTTAACTCACACCGCTGATTTAAAGAGACTGCCAGCATCAATGAAAGTAAGTTGTTATTTTGCCGAGCAAATTCCTCTATCAAATTCACCGCTGGCAGAGCAAATTAATCAAGTGATTACAAAAGAGCTGAAAGAGATAGGAGTAGTGATATCAGCAAAAGCTATTCTGTTTTTTAAGGATTAAATATGCCGTTTACTTTTACCTTGCAATAGGCACAGCTTTGACTAACACCACGTCAAGCGGATGAAAACATACACATCAAATGAGTTTAGCATTGGTAACACAGTCGCAAATAGCTATAATCGGCAAAAATACTGTAAGAGAGTTTATTATGGCTGTACCAACACGCTCACAAATAACCGTAGGCTGTGAAGTTAATATTGTTTTAAAACAAGACCAGCGCACAGGCCATTTAACGCAAGGTGTTGTTTCGCGTATTTTAACTAAGTCACCAAACCATCCTCATGGCATTAAAGTACAACTTGATGACGGTCAAGTCGGTCGTGTTAAAGAGATCTTATCATGAGTGTTCTAACCGAAAGTGAATTTTGGGAATTAGTGACCGCAGAAGATAAAACGGCAGAGCCAGAATCGGTGTGTAATACTCTAAGAGAAAAGCTAACACATCTATCCGATGAGCAACTTATGGAGTTTGACAAGCAGTTTAGTTTGCGTATGCGCAAAGCTTACACTTGGGACTTATTTGGTGCTGCGTTTGTAATGGCTGGTTGTAACGATGATTATGGATTTTCAGAGTTTTTATGTTGGCTCATATCTCGCGGTGAAGGCGCATTTTTAAAAGCCTTAGAGAACCCAGACTCCGTTGCTGACTGCACACCCGTTTATCATTTGAATGAACAACCTTATCCTTATTTAGATGAGTATGATTTAATCGCCGGTATGCTGTTTGAAGAGCGTAATGACGATGAGCTACCATTTATTCCATCTGGGCTTGAACAGCCAAAGGGCAAGCGTTTTAAAGACAAGCCGAAATTTTTAAAACAGGCATATCCTCGCCTGTTTGCTAAATATTGGCAGTAGCAACCACTCGAATGGCTTTTTGTGGTTTAAAGAGATATCGAGAGCTAAAGTTTATTTATTTTAGTTAGTTAAAAAGTATTAAATTTAATTGTATTATTAATTTTTAGTTCCTTAAATAGTATTATTTATGGTACTTTTGTTCATGTTGGATTCAGCAATAGTTTCAGCTGGATCTAATAAAGTGCAAAAATTATTTTTGATTAATCAGTAAGCTGCACGGAGTGGTAGCCTTGCTAAAACCGAAGTAAACTCAAAAGGAAATGACAGTGTCAGAAAACGTTTATCAAGCTCCTGAATCAGATGTTGCTAATATTTCAACAGAGACAACAACCATGAGTCGTAAGGATATCTTATTCTCTTTCCAAGGTAGAATTCCACGTAAAACTTATTGGTTATCAGTATTAGGATTAATGCTAATTAGTGTTTTAGCTATGCTTGTGTTAAGTGGTATTGGCGCAATGATCTCACAAAATGCGGCCATTTTCCTTCCACTTTTAATTTACATTCCACTAATTTGGTCATCGCTTGCTATTCAAGTTAAACGTTGGCACGACCGCAACAAGTCAGGTTGGTGGGTACTAATTGGTTTAGTACCAGTGATTGGTGGTATTTGGGTACTGATTGAAAATGGCTTTTTAGCGGGTGATGAAGCAGAAAACCGTTTTGGTAAGCCAACGGTTTAAGCCGTATTCATTGTGTGCTCTGTCTGAGCACACAATGACTCTGCACATAATCTTTGATGAAATACTTCACTAACATTCAAATCGCTCGATTTATTATCAGCTTTAGTTGGCTTTATCATGGGCTGATACCAAAACTTATTCACATTGCTCCCCTTGAACTAAAAATGACAGCCAGTTTTGGTTTTAATGCTGAAATTTCAACACTTATTACCAGGGCCGCTGGGGCTGGTGAAATGATTTTTGCCGTGCTGTTTTTTATTTTCTATCGTTCAATCTTACTCAATATTCTCAATATAGCTGCTTTAGTTGGGCTAATGCTGTTTGTTGCTGTTTTACAGCCCACACTTTTAATCGAAGCGTTTAATCCTGTGACTACAAACCTTGCCATAATCGCGTTTAGCCTTGTGCTTATAAATGAGCAAAGAGCTTTAAACCAAAAAACTAAACCGCGTAACAACGCTTAATTTCGTCAATCATGGCGTTTGCTAGCGGCGAATTGGCATTTGTTTTTGAGGTGATCAATACCACAGGAATATCGTAGTGATATTTACTCGGTTGAATAGCTTTGAAAATACCTTTATCAACCCAGAACTGTGCGTAGTGGTCGGGTAAATAACCAATAAACTCACCCGATAAAATTAAATGTGCAATACCTTCATCGTGATACGCAACCGCACTGTTTTGATAGTTTAAACCGTCGTTTCGGCTTTCTTTATCGCGCATGTAGTTACTGGTAATTACCTCAGCTTCTTTGAGCAGCTCATTTATTTGTTTGTCTTCACACTCAAATAAGGGGTGACCGACTGCGCAATACAAAAAGTTAGTTTCGTTATGCAGGGCGGTATAGTCTAAGCCGCGAATATGATGGCGGCTAACCCCAATACCCACTAATGAACGGCCATTGGCTACTGCGGTTTCTACCTCTCGTGCTTCACACACATTAATATCAAACTGAATGTTTTTACCCTTGCCTTTTAATCTTGCAATAGCACTTGGGATGGCACAGCGTGGGTCGCTGACCATGGTATCTATCATGGCAATACTTAAACGCCCCGATAACTCGTTTTTAGAGCTTGCTACAGTATTAGCAAACGCTTCGCATTGCTGAAGCAGTTCAATCGATGCTTGATAGGTAATAGCGCCAGCGTCTGTAATTTCAAAACCACTGCGGCCACGTTTACATAATTTTATACCAAGCCTTACTTCTAAGTCTGATAAATGCGCACTGATGGTTGAGCGGCCAATATTCAAACGTGACTCTGCGGCTGAAAGCCCGCCACACTCAACAATTGCTACAAAAACGCGCAATAAGCGCAGGTCTACATCATGAACTTGCATAGCACTTCTTTTAGTTCGATAAATCTGGAATGAATAACGATAATTATGCATTTGTAAAACAACGAGGGCAAGCTAGACTCCCTCTAAATAAAACTTATCCTGTTCTTTAGGAGTTATAAATGACATTTAAGTATGGTGTTGACCAATTAACGTTAGACAGCGTTAATGCTATTGCAGCCGGTACGTTACAGGCAGAGCTTTGCCAAGAAGCCATTGATAAAATTAATAAAAGCCGCCAAAACGTAGACAAAATGGCTGCCTCAGATAAAGCCATTTATGGTATCAATACGGGCTTTGGTCCATTATGTGATACACAAATTTCTCCAGAAGAAACCAATCTATTACAAAAGAATTTATTGATTACACACGCTGTCGGTGTGGGTGAGCCAATCGCTAAACCTATTTCAAAGCTAATGCTCATCACCAAAGTACATGCATTAAGCCAAGGTTTTTCAGGTATTCGTTTAACCGTAGTTGAGCGTATGCTTAAGTTTATTGAACTTGATATTATTCCTGTTGTACCAGAGCAAGGCTCGGTTGGCGCATCGGGTGACTTAGCACCGTTATCACACCTATTCTTACCTCTTTTAGGAGAAGGTGAGTTTTGGGTAAACGACACAATCAAGCCAGCAGCAGACGTATTAAAAGAGCACGGTTTAGCGCCTTTAGATTTACATGCTAAGGAAGGTTTAGCGTTAATTAATGGTACTCAGTTTATTTTATCGCATGCCATTACTGCGCTTACTAAAATGCGTTACCTATTAGACCTTGCTGATATCGCAGGTGCTATGAGCATTGAAGGTATGCAAGGTAGCCAATCACCGTTTCGTGAAGAGTTACACGCCATTCGTGCTTTTAAAGGTAACGTTGAAGTTGCAGCGCGTATGCGCAGCTTTTTTGCAGGCTCTGAAAACATGGCTTCACACACTGATTGTGACCGTGTTCAAGACCCTTACTCACTGCGTTGTATTCCTCAAGTTCATGGTGCATCACGTAATGCGTATTACCACTTAAAAGAACTTGCTGAAACAGAAATGAATTCTGTAACAGATAACCCAATTGTGATCAGCGAAGAAGAAGCCATTTCGGGTGGTGGTTTCCACGGTCAACCACTTGCTATGGTATTAGATTATGCATCAATCGCAGCGGCAGAGCTTGGTAACATTGCTGATCGTCGTTGTTATTTACTGCTTGAGGGCTTACACGGCTTACCACGTTTATTAACGACATCGGGTGGCTTAAACTCTGGCATGATGATCCCGCAATACGTGACTGCGGCACTGGTAACAGAAAATAAATCATTGTGTTTCCCGCCATCAGCAGACAGCGTACCAACATCAATGGGCCAAGAAGATCACGTATCTATGGGTAGTATTTCTGGTCGTAAGTTAAACCAGATTTTAGGTAACCTTGATAAAATCTTTGCGATTGAGCTGATGTATGCAGCGCAAGCAATCGAATTTAGACGTCCTAACAAGTGTTCAGACATCATTGAAGAAAACTTTGCGCTCATTCGCAGCAAAGTTGCCAAACTAGAAGAAGACCGCTTACTTAAGCCAGACATTGATGCCATGGTTGCACTCGTTAAATCGCAAGCGTTTAAAGTTAACTAAGGGAGCAAATAATGACTTTTCAAGAACAAATTAAGCAAGGTATCCCAAGCGTATTGCCAGAGCCAAAACCGTATCCAAGTGATGCAAACCGTGCTCCAAAACGTAAAGACATTTTATCAGCTGACGAAAAGCAATTAGCGATTCGTAACGCATTGCGTTATTTCCCTAAAGAGTGGCACAAAGAATTAGCTGCTGAATTTGCCGCTGAGCTTAAGCAATTTGGCCGTATTTACATGTATCGCTTTAAGCCTAACTATGAACTTAAAGCGCGCTCAATCAGCGATTACCCGGCTAAATGCGAACAAGCTGCCGCAATCATGTTAATGATCGACAACAACCTTGATCCAGCAGTAGCACAGCACCCTGAAGAGCTAATCACGTACGGTGGTAACGGTGCGGTATTCCAAAACTGGGCGCAGTACTTATTAACCATGAAGTACTTAAGCGAAATGGAAGAAGACCAAACGCTACACATGTACTCGGGTCACCCTATGGGGTTATTTCCATCATCAGTAGAAGCACCGCGCGTGGTTGTGACAAACGGTATGATGATCCCGAACTACTCAAAGCCGGATGACTGGGAAAAATTCAATGCACTGGGTGTAACTCAATACGGTCAAATGACTGCGGGTTCATTTATGTACATTGGCCCACAAGGCATCGTGCACGGTACAACCATTACTGTAATGAATGCATTCCGTAAAGTACTGGATAAAGGCGAATCACCAAAAGGTAAAATCTTCTTAACGGCTGGTTTAGGCGGTATGAGTGGTGCGCAACCTAAAGCGGGTAACATTGCTAACTGTATCACCGTATGTGCCGAGGTTAACCCTAAGGCAGCTATTAAGCGTCATCAACAAGGTTGGGTTGATGAGCTAATTGATAACATGCCAGAGCTTGTTGAGCGTGTACGTACGGCTCAGCAAAATGAAGAAGTTGTTTCAATTGCCTTTATCGGTAACGTGGTTGATGTTTGGGAAAGCTTTTTAGCTGAAGATATTTTCATTCACTTAGGTTCAGACCAAACTTCACTTCATAACCCTTGGTCAGGCGGTTACTACCCGGTTGATATCAGCTATGAAGAGTCAAATCGTTTAATTCGTGAAGAGCCAGAAGTATTTAAAGAAAAAGTACAAGCGACGCTTAAGCGCCACGCCGATGCTGTTAACAAGCACACAGCAAAAGGAACGTACTTCTTTGATTACGGTAATGCGTTCTTGCTAGAAGCATCACGCGCTGGTGGCGATGTAATGGCTGAAAACGGTATTGATTTTAAATACCCATCATACGTACAAGATATTCTTGGCCCAATGTGTTTTGACTACGGCTTTGGCCCGTTCCGCTGGGTATGTACATCAGGTAAACCAGAAGATCTTGATAAAACAGATGCGATTGCTGCAGACGTTTTAAATAAAATCATGGCAGACTCGCCAGAAGAGATCCAACAGCAAATGCAAGACAACATCACGTGGATCAAAGATGCGAAGCAGAACAAACTGGTTGTTGGTTCGCAGGCTCGTATTCTTTATGCAGACGCACAAGGCCGCGCTGAAATTGCTAAAGCCTTTAATGATGCCATTAATCGTGGTGAAATTGGTCCGGTTGTACTTGGGCGTGACCACCATGATGTGAGTGGTACGGATTCACCTTTCCGTGAAACATCAAACATTTATGATGGTAGCCGCTTCACCGCAGACATGGCGATTCACAATGTAATTGGTGATGGTTTCCGTGGTGCTACTTGGGTATCTATTCACAATGGTGGCGGTGTTGGCTGGGGTGAAGTGATCAACGGTGGTTTTGGTATGCTACTAGACGGTAGTGAAGCTGCCGAGCGTCGTTTGAAATCTATGCTATTATTTGATGTAAACAACGGTATTGCTCGTCGTAGTTGGGCGCGTAACGAAGAAGCTAATTTTGCTATTAAACGTGAAATGGCTCGTACCCCTAAACTTAAAGTGACTTTGTCTAATAACGTTGATGATGAAGTTTTATCAAACTTAGATTTCTAAGTTGTGTCAATGCAAAAAGGCCATGTTGTAAGTGCAACATGGCCTTTTTTATTGCCAAAAATTATTAAATAGCGCATCGTTTAGGGTATCAATTTTTAGCTTAGCGAATAAGGAGATAGATATGACTAAAACACTTACTGGTGGATGCTGCTGCGGCGAAGTGAGTTATAAAGTCGCTGATAACTTTAGGCGTTTTTTCTTCTGTCATTGCGAACAATGCCGCAAACTAACTGGCACTGCTCACGCTGCAAACTTGTTTACCTCACCTGATGCTATCGAATGGGTTAAAGGCCAAAATCACATTACGCGGTTTAATTACCCTGGTCGTGCATTATCTAGGGCGTTTTGTAAAACCTGTGGCTCTGCGTTGCCATTTGAATCACAAGACAGTAAATACCTACTTGTACCTGCAGGCAGTTTAAATGAAGAGCCAAGTAAAGAATTAGACGCGCAAATTTTCTGCGAAGAGCAAACCGAATGGCATAAAAAAGGTTTAAATGGCAAAAAGTTGATTGGTTTTGGTCGCGATTAAGCTCGATTAAAGAGTAAAGTTAGCGAGTTACGAGGGTAAAGTTAGCGAGTTACAAGGGTAAAGTTTGCGAGATACGAGAGGAAAGTTAGCGAGATACGAGAGAGAAGTTAGTGAGGTACGAGAGTAAAGTTAGCGAGTTACAAGTTTGTAGGAGGCGTTTTAACGCCGAACAAGTAGCAGCGATTTTACATCGCGTCCCATAGCCTGAATCCTAGCGCCTAATGTTTTCTTTCGTAGGCGTGAAACTTGTTTCGCGCGATATTATGTAGGTCGTGCTTTAGCGCGTTAAAAGAGTGTTTAGCGAGATAAGAGAGTATAGTTTGCGAGTTACGAGAGTAAAGTTTCTAGGAGGCGTTTCAACGCCGAACAAGTAGCAGCGATTTTACATCGCGTCCCAGAGCCTAAATCCTAGCACCTTATGCTTTCAATCGTAGGCGTGAAACTTGTTTCGCGCGTCAAAAGAGAAGTTAGTGAGATACGAGAGTAAAGTTTGACCAGTTGGTCGAGTTTGATTAATCTGTAAAACACATTTTAAAAGGAGGTTTTATATGTTTAAAGTTTTAACCTTAGCTGTTTTTGTCTCGTTAGCAGTACCTACTAACGCAAATGAAATTACAAGCGAATTTCTTAAAAAAGAGCTAGAACTTGCTCATTCTCAGTACATCAAAGGTTCGAGCGATAGTGCGCTTTATGCGTTAAATGCACTTGCAAGAATTCTTGAGCTTGATAGCGCTAAAACGCTGCAAACAGAAATAGGCCCGAATAATCTTGCTTTTACTTATCTTCGCATTGGACTCATTCATGAGCATGCAGGTGATCAGCTGCAAGCCAATAGCTACTTTGCAAAAGCGATGAATGCTCACCAAGGCGAAAAACTCAAGCTTGCAGAGCTCAAAGCGTATATAACTAAACTAGATAAATCAGCTGCTCACTTAATTTAAATATAATTGGAAATACAAGGAAGACGATGATCAAATGGCACGAACTAAATAAATATCAAAAAGCTGCATTTTGGTGCTTGATAGCTATTGTCGGTTGGTTCTCACCTGAGATTGCACTGTTATTTCATTTTGGTGGAATAGAAGTTGTATTTGCTTTTTTAGCAATGTACAGCTTGCCTATTATCAGAGTAGTGCGTTCTTACCTTCAAAAAATTAGAGAAAAACTGTTACTTGCCTATGTGTCATTTCAAAAAAGTGCCTCTGGTAAACCCAACGTCTTTTTAATGCAAACGGTATTCTGCTGTATTGCAGTTGCACTCACCGGATCATTTTCTTTTGCAATGGTATTTTTAATGCCAGGAATGATGTTAAACAATATGCTTGTTTGATTGGGTTAAAGTTAGCGAGATACGAGTTACAAGAGTAAAGTTAGCGAGTTTCGAGGGTAAAGTTTGTAGGAGGCGTTTCAACGCCGAACAAGTAGCAGCGATTTTACATCGCGTCCTAGAGCCTAAACCCTAGTACCTAATGTATCCTACCGTAGACGTGAAACCTGTTTAGCACCTTTGTAGGTCGTGCTTTAGCGCGATTAAAGGGTAAAGTTAGCGAGCCACCAGGGTAAAGTTGGTAAAAGATTTTACGCCGAATAACTAAGAATCACGGTCCAATCCGTTTCTTCGAGTCCAATAAAAAACACTGAAAAATATGAATGAATTGATAGAGATAGGTTTAAACGCAGTAAAGCAACATCAGTCTTTACCGTTTTCGATTTATTGCGCTAATGATGAACAGCACATAGTTAATGTGCCTATCGCAAAACCATTACTTGTCGTTGTGTTGTCTGGCAGTAAAAGACTAATTGATACAGAAGAAGTTAACTGCAATGCAGGCGATTTTGTCTTTATGGCAAATACACCTAAGGTCGCCATGCGCAACATTCCGCAAAATATTGGTTATATGGCGTTATTGATTGAGTTTGATTACGCAGACTTTGAGTGTTTGAAATATCAATCGGGAGCAAAGAAAAAGTTCATTAATGGGCAAGTAGACTCTTTGTTTCAAATGTCCTTAAAACAATTTATTGAATGGGCTGCAGTAACACCACCACAATTATGGCCAATTAGAAGGCAAGAGCTTCTACAGGTGTTATTTTTGCAGGGCTTTATTGATTTAGGTTCAATCATTGAGCCACCAACACTGACTCATAAAGTACATACTATTATCACCAGTGATTTAACACGAGATTGGGATGCAAACAGTATTGCAACGACGTTAGCGATGAGCGAATCGACACTCAGAAGAAAGTTAACCGCAGAAGACAGTAGTTTTCAGTTAATAAAAGACAAAGCGCGTTTAAGCCATGGGCTACATTTAATTCAAAGCAGCTCCGAGCCTATTGGAGCTATTGCGCAGCAATGTGGTTTTTCGTCACAATCTAGATTCACAGATAAATTTAAACTGTTGTTTAATACGACTCCAACAGCTCTTCGTAAAACAATAATGAGCGAAGTAGGCTAATAATTGACAGTTTTGGTACTAATTTGATCTCTCTTTGCTAGGTATTATGATTATTCTTATTAATCGGAGAATATTATGAAATCATCAACATTGAAAATTGCCACGCCATTATTCCTGCTATGTTTGTCTGGCACCACATTCGCTGAGTCTTTTACCTTAACAAGTAAAGACATTGCCCATGGTGACTTTATGGAGAGTGAGCAAGAGTTTAAAGGGTTTGGTTGTAATGGCGATAACCTTTCTCCACAACTTGCTTGGCAAAATGCACCTAAAGGAACTGAAGCATTCGCATTGACCGTTTATGATCCTGATGCCCCTACAGGCAGTGGCTGGTGGCATTGGCAAGTTGTGAATATTCCTAAATCAGTATCAAGCTTAGCGAGCGGTGCTGGAAATGCTGACAAGAATGCTTTGCCTAAAGGGAGTGTACAAATAACAAATGATTATGGTTTTAAAGGCTTTGGCGGTGCCTGCCCACCAGAAGGTCATGGCGCTCACAGATATCAATTTACACTGCATGCGTTATCACAAAAGCTTGAATTACCAGAGAACGCATCAGGTGCGTTAGCAGGTTATATGATCAATGCTTATTCGCTTGATTCAGCAACAATTGAGGCGCTTTATAAGCGTTGAGAGAGTTAGCGAGCTGCAAGGGTAAAGTTAGCAAGTTTCGAGCGTTTGTAGGTCGTGCTTTAGCGCGATTAAGGGTAAAGTTATCGAGTTACAAGTTTGTAGGAGGCGTTTTAACGCCGAACATCTAAGGTTCACGGCTGAAGCCGTTCCTACGTGAAAATCTCCACGGTTTTTGTCGCCATAAATGGCGACCTACAAGGGCACTCGAAGGCGTGAAACTTGTTTCGCGCGTCTGCTCTTAAAAAAGTTGCGGCATAAAGAGGCCGCTACTTGTGAAAGTGTATGGCCTCAAACATCATTGACTCGCAACTTTAATCATCTTTCTTTGCTTTTTTCGCGAGGATTTCAACCTCGGCTTTTTCGGTCACACCTGCCATACTAAGTGCTGTGCTGCCTACAGATTCATATTCAAGTTTTATTTTATCGAGTTTCGCGTCGTTTTTGTCTGGTAAACTTAAGCTACGTGATGACATCCCTTTGGTTAGAACACCCAGGTTTTCAAATACCTTTTCTTCACCATTATTCATGATGACTTTAATACTTTTAAGGTTCACTGTGCCATGTGTGCATTTAACCTTAATGTGACTATAACGGCTGCTGGTAATAGGGTTTACGGTATCAGTTTCGCTCTTGTAACTAACTTTTTTCTCAGCGATAGTTTTCCACTCGTCATCACCAGCAAAACTATGTGTACTGGCTAATGTTAGTAAAGTAGTTAAAGCTAATAGTTTAATTATTTTCATTTGATTCCCTCCAAAATTATGATCATTCAAAGATATAGCACATAAATAAAGTAATTGCTTATCTAGAAATGACTAAATAAAACCAAATTCATATTTTAGTCGTATTAACAATATGGTTCTTAGATTCACCAAGCTTAAATGGCATGCTATGCTAATTAAGTGTTTATAGTTTATGGAATTTAAATGAGATCTTACTTTTGGATAGTTGCTTTTTTGTTCTCAAACTCAGCGTTAGCAAGTGCATTGCTAGATGTTAAGCCGAGTAATAAAACCCAATTTTTGTCTTTAATTAAAGATAAACAAGGGGAGTATGCAGCCAAAGAGGGCAGTGACGCAGTTTGCCAAAATGCATCATTCTCATTAATCAAAACACCCACACAAGGTTTTAGTTTAGGCACGCTAATTGACTTTAGTGATTTGCATAACGGTACGCAGGTAAAAAAAATCCCAAACTTTTGTGTTGTTAGCTCGAAGCTAAAGTACTTTGTAAATGGTATTGTTAGAACCAAGCGCTACTTTCGCTGTGATAATGAAGACGATAATGGCTCAACAACTGAAGATTTGCGTTTTAAAGATAATGGCAATATCACTTATACATTGGATAAACCTGACATTTCATGTGTGTTTGAAAAACAATAAATGTTTTCCTCATGCAAATTTAAGCCTATGATGGGCTTTATTTTTAATTGAAAACCTTATGACTAGCCAACTCATTCAAGCATTTTTAGTGCTTGCTGCCTTTTATATAGCAAGCCTCATAATTGACCGGGCAATTAAACAGTTTCAACGTCGGTTTGATTCAACTGCACTTGAAACTTTCCGGCTAATTTCTAACTCGCAGCGCGCTATTTTATTATTCATTGCTATTGTGCTTGCGTTATCGAAACTCGGTTTTGATGTTGCGGCGTTGGTTGCAGGCTTAGGCTTAACGGGCTTTGCACTGGGTTTTGCGTTGAAAGATGCTATTTCAAACCTAGTTGCTGGTGTCATGATTGTGCTTTATAAACCTATTAAGCTTGGTAATTACATAGAAGTGAGTAATTCAAAGGGCACTGTGATTGATCTTAATTTGCGCTATATCACAATTAAAGGCAAAGGAGCTGTGCATTTAATCCCTAACTCTTTAATTTTAAGTAATAAAGTGTCAATCATTGATCGTGAAGACGATTAATAGCAAAAACTAGCTATAAAAAAAGCAGCCTAGGCTGCTTTTTGAAGTTTTAGCAAATTACATTTGAGATTGCAGGTAATTTTCAAGCCCTGCGGTTTTGATTAACTGCTGCTGTGTTTCAAGCCAATCAATCTGTTCTTCTTGCTCATTTAAGATGTTATCGAGCGCTTCACGGCTGATGTAATCTTTTTTCTCTTCAGCAAGTTTAATTGCTTCTTTAAGATCAGGTAATGAATCAAGTTCAAAGCTCATGTTAGCTTCGATCATTTCTTCAGAGTTTTCACCAATACGTAGTCGACCTAAATCTTGTAAATTTGGTAAACCTTCTAAAAACAAAATACGCTCGATTAAACGGTCGGCATTTTTCATTTTTTGAATAGATACTTTGTAATCAGCTTTGTCTAATTTTGAAAAACCAAAATCTTTAAACATACGAGCGTGTAAAAAGTATTGGTTGATACCCACTAATTCATTCGCTAATACTTTATTAAGTGCAGCAATGACGCTTTTATCGCCTTTCATACAATTAGCCTCTATTCGCCCATTTGAGATTGGTGGTAGTTTTGGCTACCAATTTTGTCGATTAGACCAAGCTGTTGTTCTAACCAGTACACATGATCTTCTTCTGTATCAAATAATAGCTTTTCAAGCACTTCGCGTGATTGATAGTCTTTTTCTTGTTCACAGATTGCAATTGCTTCTTTAACACAATCAACAACTTCTAATTCAAGTGTTAAATCGTTTTGCATCATGCTTTTAACGTCTGAACCAATTAATAGGTCACGACGTTTAGTCATGTTTGGTACGCCTTCTAAGAATAGAATACGTTTAATTAACCAATCAGCGTGGTCTTTTTCTTCTTCCATTTCGTGGTTAAGACGCTCATACAGCTTATTTAGGCCCCAATCGTCATACATACGAGAATGAATAAAGTATTGATCTATAGCGGCTAATTCGTTTGCGAGTAGTTTGTTAAAACTATCGATGACTTTTTGGTTACCTTTCATAATGCTGTCCTCGAATTCCAAGTTGCGGTAATTGTAGTATATAAAAACAAGATTGCAAACTTTTTCCTTTGTAAATCAGTTGTTTACTATTGAGTGTGATTCTCGTTTAAGTTTGCGTTAATGGTTGATAAATGAACAATTTATCGTTTTTATTCTTAAATGAAAAAAGCCCTTACTAAGAAGGGCTTGTTGTTCTAATAAAAATTAATTTAGAAGCGATAAGTTGCACCAAGTGTTACAGTGGTACCTAAACCTTTAATGTTATAGCCACCGTAGGTGTATGACTGGGCGCGGGCAGGGTAGTAATCATTGTTAAATAGGTTTTCAACACCCATAAACGCTTGCCAGTTTTTACTAAAGTTATAACGACCGCTTAGGTTGAATAGATTGTAACTGCTAATAGGGCCTTGATCGCCAACATAGTCACCGTCTGCATTTGGTTCAAAGCGTTTGCGTGAACCCACATATAAATAACTCACCGTAAGTGATAATTCATCATTAGGCTGCCAGTTTAAGTTAGCTGTACCTTTTGGTGGGCTGATTTGGCGAGAACCTAAGTAAATATCGTCTTCGGTGTTTTTACCTTCAACATAGCTGTAAGTTGCAACCAGTTTTAGGGTTGGGTTAATTTTATAATCAACCAGTGTTTCGTAACCCCAAATCTCTTGCGGCGCACGTACTGGCTCATAAACACCCGTTGCTTCATTAAAGCTATTCGTGGTGCCAAATTCTGATCTGCTGCGGTAAGCTGCAAATTCAAAACGCAAGTCATCAAACTGTGAGGTAAAACCAACTTCATAGTTATCGATGATTGATGCTTCTGTTTGAATTAGACCAATATCGTTTACTGTTGCAGAGCGTAATAAGCGACCAATATCAGAGATATCAGACCCTTGCGAGTAATTGGCAAACGGGCTGAAGGCCTCAAGTAAATTGTATTTAACACCTACATTGTAAGTGGTTGCATCGTAATCAATGGTGTCACCTTTTACGCTAAGTGGTACTGAGCATTGTGTTGCTGAGCGGCACAGTTTTAAGGTTTCATAGTCCTCTACAGCAAGATCTATGCTTTCTTGGCGTACACCCGCTTTAATAACTAAATCATTATCGATTACCCACTTAGTTTGTAAAAAGCCAGCAAGGCTTTCCATATCCATTTCTGGTACCCAAACACGGCCATCTACAAGTGGCTGAGACGTCACATCATTAAGTGCATCTAGGCCATAAATGAAGGTGGCTTCAACATTGTCAAAATCAACAAGGGTATTAAAGGTAGCGCGTGCCCCTTTCTTTTCAGAGCGAATAATTGATTGGCCGCCTTCGTAGCCTTCTTCTGGGTTAGCTAAGTTTGTAGAAAAGAAAAACACATTCTCGATATCTTGCATGTAAAGGTCGAGCGTCATTTGAGTATTACTAAACAGGGCGTAGTCTGTGTATTTTAAGGTAATGTTTTCGTTACCATCTGGGCCTTGTGGTTTACCTTGCTTTTGCAGCTCTTTAGGTACATGAATGGCATAGGTTTTTTCGCCATCATTAAGATCCCCTACAACATCACCTAAATCGGTTTTTTGCTGAGAGCTAAAGTAGTTATAGCTAAATTGCAGTTGCTTCTCATCGTCAAAGTCATAACCAAGTTTGGTGAAGTAGTTTTCGGTTACTGCATCAGATAAACCGTACTGTAAGCCCAGAATATCGCCTTCGGCGTCACGTTGAACGCCATTTTCTTCGTAACTTGCGGTGAATAAATAGCTAATTTTATCGGCACGACCATTAATTGCCGCGGAGACTCGCGCACCAGCGCTTTCTTCTAGTTTTACTGCACTAAAACGTGACGAAAGGCTGATTTCACCCTCTGGCTTACCATCACTTGTTGCTTGTTTAGTGATGTAGTTAATAATACCGCCCGATGCACCATTACCATAAACTGAAGTCGCACCTTTGATCACTTCGATACGAGCAATGGCACTAGGGTCGAGTGTTTTAACCCCTAAAGAGCCGTTTCTCAGTGGTGTAGATTGTGGCACACCATCAATCATCACAAGTGGTGCACGGCCACGTAAACTCTGACCTGTGTTACTCGAGCTACCCGTATCTGGTGCAAGGCCAGGTACCATTTGCGCCAATAAGCTTTGTAGTTCTGGATTAACTTTTAAATGCTCTTCAATTTGCTTTTGGCTAATAATCGTGACTGAAGCGGGTACTTCATCAATGCTTTCAAATACACGGCTGCCTGATACAACAACGTGTTCCATTTCTTCTGCGGTGAGTTTTTTATTAATGGCATCATCAGCAAACGATTGGCTACTTAGTGCGAGTGCAATCAGAGTAAGTGAAGTTTTTAACATGTTTATCCTTGTTAAATCAGTATTAATTATTATGTGATTGTGCGGAAGTCTAAATGTAAAGAAGTGTAAAGGCAAGGTTAATGATAATTATTTGCAATAATAATTGTGGCTTTTTAGTTACTCGCGATAAGAAGGGTACAAGTAAGTGCGGTTCTAGTTGATGCTAGTTTAAGTAACGTTTTAGGTCATCAGGAATAGGCATTGGTTTGAAAGGGCTAACATTGGTGCCGCCAGTGTTACCGAGTGGGACCCAAATACGCGAAAACACAATTGACGCAGCCATGCGAGCAAACTGACCAATTATTTCCTTGGCATTATGGGTTTTAAAACCAATTTTACACATCCACCAATGCGAGTAAGTATGCGCAATGATATAGCTTTGACCAAGAATATGAGCCCGCTCTAAGTGATAAAAAGCGCTTGTGTAATCCGTCTTTGCATAACTCGTTTTAGCCAATATCATTTCGTTGTTAAAGGCATGTTTGAGCTCACTATTCATGGCGAATGTCATTTTCAGTAATGGTTGTTTATTTGTAATGCCGTTTGTACCAAAAGTAAACACCCGAAATCGTGAAAAATAACGGTGATAAAGCAAATAGTAACCATAGTAATTGCACAATAGGCCCTGCAAAATCACCAATATGAAACTTATATTTAAAGTTCCATGTTTGCGTGGTCCATGAGCTTTGGCTGGCGTCATAGCTTGCAACAATATCTGCTGAATATGGGTTTGCCCATACCCAACTATAGGCATGGCTTTCACCCGGGTTCTCTATTCTAAAACCTATGTTATCAGTTGGTTTTTTCGGTAAATAAATTCTAAATAACTTACCCTCAGGAAATACAGTTTGTGCGTTATCAAACGCTTTTTGCACTTGAAAAGGCGTATCAGCTGAAGGGGAAATAACTGCTGGTGGTTTAGGTCTATCTTCAACTGTGCCTTGCATCACAAATTCTAATACGGCTTTGGTTTGTTCTTTCCAGTTAAATGCCATACCTGTGTAGGCAATTAAAATGAGTGGAATTAAAAAATACACACCTAGAACGGTATGTAGTTGATACATCAGCACTCTAATCTTTGCTTTACGCTTAATAGCCAAGCGCTTAATACGATTTTTTGGCTTCACCCAAATATAAAAGCCAAGCAGAATTTCAATAATAAGAATCAGCGCACACACCGATACCCAGTTTCTTAAAGGGCGGTTTTTATCGCCACCTTCATAAAGCAGCCAGCGGTGCAAAGCCATGGTAAAGCCATAAATTGTACTGTAGTAATCGTACTCATGTAACACTTGACCGTTGTATGGATTAACACTCACATATTTGTTATTGGCCAACTGTAATTGCCAAGCTAGATCACTACGCTGCTCTGGCATTAACAGGGTAACGGGTTGTTTTGTTGTAGCTGAAACGTGTTGGATGAGGTCATCGAAATCTAGTGCTGAAGGTGCTGGCGTTACTGTCCATTTATCGCTTTGAGTAAGGTATTGAATGTCTTTTGCGTAAATAAGCAACGCGCCGGTCAAGCTTAAACAAATTAAAAATAAACCGCTTACTAAGGCAAGTAATAAATGCGTACGACGTAACCACAACTTCAACAAGGTTTGTTCCTTCAGTTTGCTGTTAAAACAAAACTGAATTGTAAATGATAACGCGAAACATTTACACTAAAACTTGTTCAATGGTGCAGCTTTCAATAGCAAAGTTTTCATGTAAAAAGTGACGTATTTCATCGTTTTGAATGCTTTGCTTGGCACTAAACTTAAGCTCACAATGAATGTGATGGTCATCTATCTGCCATGTTTTAAGGTAATCAATATCAGTGATTGCAAATTGGGCTTTAAGTTCAGTGATAGCTTCTGGTAGCGCAAAACTATCGGGGGCTGCCTGCATTAAAATTTTACTGCTCGCTATTAGCAGCAAAATACCATGGTAAATGACGTACACCGAAATCAGCATGGTGGCAATTAAATCAACAACATACCATTGATAAAGAATAATTAAGGTACCCGCAATGATCACCACCACAGACGCTAATGCATCAGACACATTATGTATAAACGCAGCACGAATATTCATGCTGTCTTTCGCACCTGCTTTGTAAGTTAAAAGCGCGGTGAATAGGTCAACAACCAGTGCAAAACCAGCAACCCAAATGATGATCCAACCATCAATGGGCTCAGGGTTTAAATAGTTGGATATGGCTTCAACAATTAGGTAACCACCAATCACGATTAAACTTAAACTGTTAAATAAGGTTGCTAAAATTTCAGCGCGTTTATAACCGTATTGATAACGATCATTGGCAGGTTTGGCACCTATTTTTCGGGCAATTATGGCAATGAATAACGATGAGGCATCACTTAAATTGTGCAGCGCATCAGCAATTAAAGATAAGCTGCCAGAAACGAGGCCGCCAATCACCTGAGCGACGGTTAATAACACATTAATTACCACTGCCAGCATGAGTTGGCGGGTGCTTTGGTTATTTGTATCGTGATGGTGGTGGTGTCCGTGTCCCATAAAAATACCTAGTTATTGATTTGCTTTATTTTTATACCATGCGTGCTGTGATATTGAAAAGTTTATAATGATTTGTTCGTGTACAGATTATAATTTTCTGTTCAAATGCTGATGGATTTGTTAATTTAACACTGTTGTACCATTTTTTAGTTCTAATTTTTAGGCTCAATGTGAAAGCTGCATTTTTTATTTTGATTAGCGTATTATTGCTCCAGCCCACGCTGGATAGCTTTGATGTGGCCGATCATAATGCTGCGTTTAATCAGGCTTCGGTACTACTATCAGAAGAAATCGACCTTGAAGCCCATTGCGCTGTCAATGGCGATCATCAGCTACACCAAGCTGAACATGCCGAGCTTGCAAAACAGTTATCTGACTCAGCTGAGAAAGGCCATTGTCACGTTTGTCACAGCCCTGCATTTGTAGATACGCTACACCTGTCTGAGCCTACTGATGTCTATTTCACTAAAATAGAATCACTCGATTTAAATTTCAAATCGGCTGACTTAGCACCGCTACATCGCCCACCAATTTTTGCTCTTACTTAATCCAAAACCCTTTTTAGATTTTATTTGGGCTTAGCCCATTTTAAGTAAGAGACAATATATGTATTTAAGAAATTTTATGCGTTACGCATTGCTGTGCGTATGTTTTATGTATGTGACAAATAATCATGCTTCAGAGCTGGAGCATGATCACCAAGAAAATGAGCAAGCTGAGCAAACTAATGAAGTCAGTTTAACTGAGCAACAACAGCAACTGGCTAATATAAAAGTTGAACGCCTTGTACTAAAAACACACAATCAAACCTTGTATGCCCCAGGTGAAATTAAAGCCAATGGCTATGCCAGTTATGTGGTATCACCGCGTGTTGATTCAATTGTTGTAAAGCGCCATGCCTTGCTGGGGCAACACGTAAATAAAGGAGACTCTTTAGTCACCTTATTTAGCGGTGAAGTTGCCAGCCAACAAACTGAATTTAGATTAGCAGAAGCTGAGTGGCAACGAGTCACTAAAATGACACGCGGCACACTGAGCGAAAAGCAAATCCTGACCGCTAAAGCCGAATATGAAGTCGCCTATAGCCGACTTGTTGCCATTGGTTTATCGAAACAAGCCATTGCGCAAACACTCACCATAGCGCCTGAAAAGCTCGGTGAATATACCTTGTTTGCACAAACATCGGGTGCTGTTTTAACTGATAACTTTGCTCAAGGTCAGCGTGTTGATTCGGGGATTGAGCTGATGCTGATTGCCGATGAATCAGCGCTTTGGGTTGCCGCACAGCTTTCAGCTAATCAAGACCGTACTATCAGTAATGGTTCTAAGGCGCTGTTAGAAGTAAACGGCCATCGCTATCAAGCAACAGTTATTCAAGAAGCGCATACGATTGATGAACAAACACGCTCGCGAACAGTTAGGCTCGAAGTAAAAAACACGCAACATAGTTTGCATCCTGGCATGTTTGCGGATGTGTACTTCCATTTTGAAACAGAGCAAGCGGTACTTGCCGTACCGGAAAATGCGTTAACACGCAGTGCCGATGGCGACTGGCAATTGTTCGTTGTTGATGATGATGGTGGCTTTATCGCAAAAGAAGTGACCCTAGGTCGAAGTTTTGGTGATTATCGCGAAGTGTTTGATATTGAAGCAGGGCTTGAAATTGTCACGCAAGGTGCTTTTTTTATTGCCTCACAGCTAGCTAAAGGCGGATTCGATCCGCATAACCACTAGAGGTGACGCATGTTTAATTTATTAATAGAGGCGGTGATAAAGAGCCGTTTACTGGTGGTGTTGGCCTTGCTTGCTGCAATTGCAGTGAGTGCATTTATGATCCCAAAACTAAATCTAGATGCGTTTCCTGATGTGACCAATGTGCAAGTTGCAGTTAACACTGAAGCGCCAGGGCTCGCGGCTGAAGAAGTAGAGCAACTGATCACATACCCGATAGAAGCCGTGATGTATGCACTGCCCGATGTAGAACAGGTTCGTTCTATTTCTAAAACGGGTTTATCGGGCGTCACTGTGGTGTTTAAAGAAGGCGTTGATATTTACTTTGCTAGGCAACTTGTTTTTGAACGTTTGCAATCTGCTAAAGAGCTGATCCCAACTGGTGTAGGTATGCCAACCATGGGCCCTAACACTTCAGGGCTTGGACAAGTCTATCAGTATTTACTTGAAGCAAAGCCGAGTGCAAACATTGATAGCATGGCACTGCGTAGTTTAAATGATTGGGTTGTTAAATTACTTATTTTACCCATTGATGGTGTGACCGATATTTTGTCATTTGGCGGCGAGGTAAAGCAGTATCAAGTAAATTTAAACCCCAATAAGTTATTAGCTTATGACTTAACACAACAAGATGTCAGCAATGCGCTAGATGCTAACAACAGCAATGTCGGTGGCTGGTATATGAACCGTGGTCAAGAACAACTTGTTATCCGAGGTACAGGTTGGTTTACCCCAGGCGAAAAGGGGCTTACTGAGATTGCACAAACGCCTATCAAAACAATTGATGGTACGGTCGTTAAAGTGGCAGATGTTGCGAATGTTGAACTTGGCAGTGAAATTCGTCAAGGTGCTGTCACCTTGTCTAAACGTGATGAAAAAGGCGAAATAGTCAATCGTGGTGAGGTGGTCACCGGCATCGTGCTCAAACGAATGGGTGCTAATACCAAGCAAACGATTGATGGCATCAACGCACGTGTCGAGATGATAAATCAAGCACTGCCAAAGGGAGTTGAATTTAAAGCAATTTACGACCAAGCAGAGCTTATTAGCCAAGCGGTACAAACGGTTATTGATGCACTGCTTTTAGCTTTTATATTTATTATCATAGTATTAGCGCTATTTTTGTTGGATTTAAGAGCAACATTTTTGGTGCTGTTGTCGATCCCTATTTCGATTGGCTTAGCACTGAGTGTAATGGCATGGCTTGGATTATCGGCAAACTTAATGTCGTTAGGTGGTATTGCTGTTGCCATCGGTATGCTGGTAGATGGCTCAGTGGTGATGGTTGAGAATGTGTTTAGACATTTAGGATTGAAAAACAATCAACATAAATCACCTGCCGAGCTTGTTGCTACTGCTGCAAAAGAAGTTTCACGACCAATCTTTTTTGCCTCTTTGATTATTCTAACGGTATTTTTACCGCTGTTTAGCTTTGAAGGTGTTGAAGCTAAGTTATTTCAGCCAATGGCTGTGAGTATTATGCTGGCGATTATTAGCGCTGTGATTGTTGCCTTGGTTGTTGTGCCAGCTCTGTGTGTGTACTTATTTGCTAAGGGCGTGACAGTAAAGCAAAGCATCTTATTAAAACCAATCGATATGCTTTATCAACGGGCTTTACAAAAAGCATTGCACGCTAAACGCAGCGTTTTAGCTATTGCTGGGTTATTGCTGATTGTAGCGGCCGTTATGCTACCAAAGCTGGGTACTGAGTTTGTGCCAGAGCTTGAAGAAGGCACTATTAACCTACGTGTGACACTTGCTCCCTCTGCAAGCCTTGATACAGCAATTGCAGTTGCACCAAAGCTTGAAGCCATGTTGCTTGAGTTTAGCGAAGTGGAATATGCGCTGAGCCGAATCGGTCGTGCTGAAGTGGGGGGCGATCCTGAACCGGTTAACAACATAGAAATCTATTTAGGCTTAAAGCCGCATGAGCAATGGGTAAATGCGAAAACGCGTGTTGAATTGCAACAGCTAATGGAAGCCAAGCTTGAGCAATTCCCTGGACTTTTGTTCAATTTTTCACAGCCTATAGCTACCCGAGTTGATGAGCTTTTATCGGGTGTTAAAGCGCAGTTAGCAATCAAGTTGTTCGGTAGTGACTTGGCGGTGTTGAGTGAAAAAGGTCAACAAATTGAACAACTGGTACAGCAAATACCTGGTGCTAAAGATGTCGCGATGGAGCAAATAGGCGGTGAAGCACAGCTCATAGTCAAACCCAACCGTTTAGCATTATCGCGCTTTGGTTTATCGGTGGCTGATTTAATGGATGTAGTCCAGCATGGTATTGGTGGGCAATCAGCAGGGCAAATTATTAATGCTAATGAGCGCTATGATATTTATGTGCGCATAGCAAAAAGCTATCGCCAAAACCCGGATGTGATTGCTGATCTTCGACTGCGAACCCCTGCGGGGGCCATTGTTAGGGTGGGGGATGTAGCCGATGTACAGATTGAGTCAGGCGCTCCACAAGTTCGTCGCGATGATGTGCAAAGGCGGGTGGTTATTCAAGCGAATGTGCAGGGGCGAGATATGGGGTCAGTTGTTGCCGATATACGCGCTGCAATTGCTGATAAAATGCAGCTGCCAAGTGGTTACAGTGTAGCTATTGGCGGTCAGTTCGAAAACCAGCAACGGGCACAACAGCGGCTGATGATTGTAGTACCTGTGGCCTTGTTACTCATTGCGTTATTGCTTTATTTTGCCTTTAGTAACTTATCGCAAGTGGTGCTTATTCTTGTCAATGTTCCTTTGGCTGTGATTGGTGGGGTGATTGCATTGTATGTCACTGGACAATATTTATCAGTACCTAGTTCCGTTGGTTTCATCACCTTATTTGGCGTTGCGGTATTGAACGGTGTAGTGATGGTTGAAAGCATTAACCAACGAGTTAGCGCTGGCGATAGCAAAGATAAAGCGGTATTTGAAGGCGCTGTTTCACGGCTAAGACCCGTACTCATGACTGCGCTTACTTCAATGCTGGGGCTTATTCCGATGCTGCTCAGTACAGGAATAGGGGCTGAAATTCAAAAGCCCCTCGCTACTGTTATTGTTGGCGGTTTAGTCAGTGCAACCTTCTTAACTTTATTTGTACTTCCGGTACTTTATAAGTCGATGAGTAAATAAAAATAAAGCAAAATGGGGCTAACGTTTAGTTGCCCCATTTTTAATGCACTGTATTTCTGTAAAGGGCGTTTACACTATGCTAAAGCCCTTATAAACTGGGCGTTACAATAATGATGTAAAAAGGAATACAGAGTGAGTAACGCAATTACAATCCGTCCGGCAGTAGCAAGTGATGCCGCAACAATTCTACATTTTATTACCGAGCTCGCTATCTACGAAAAAGAGCCTGACGCAGTTAAAACAGACGAACAAGCTATTTTAAAGACGTTATTCAGTGAAGGCGCAACGGCTCACAGTGTTATTTGTTTAGAGGGTGATACGCCAATTGGTTTTGCAGTGTATTTTTATAATTACTCGACGTGGCTTGGCAAAAATGGTTTGTATTTAGAAGATCTTTACGTCAGTTCAGATAGCCGTGGTAAAGGTGCGGGTAAGCAAATTATGCAATACCTTGCTAAACAAGCACTCGAAAAAGACTGCGGTCGTTTTGAGTGGGTTGTTCTTGATTGGAATAAGCCTGCTATTGATTTTTATGACAGCATTGGTGCTAAACCACAAAATGAGTGGATTATCTACCGCTTAACAGGTCAAGAGCTGATTGATTTTGCGCATCAATAAAAGCAATTCGTTTTAGCTGTAAAAAACAAATTAAAGTATAAATAAAAATCATTTGCATTTAATCTTTTCTGTGTGTAGTTTAAACACACAGGTTTTAAGTGCAGGTGATTTTATGACTCAAACAACATCCCACACAGCGCCAACATATCAACCAATTGACGATGCACTTGCCCCATGGCAAAAGGCAATTTATGAAGGTAATTTATCTTTTGAATGTGGGGACTTAGTTGTTGCCCGTGACCACTATACAGTCGCTGCAAATATTGCAGAGACATTAATGGCGCAGTTTACGAATATACCCTACAGCCACACAGTGGCGGATTCACTATCACATTGCTTCCCAGCGTTTGTTGTTGCAACGCATAACTTAGCAGATACGTTTAAAGTGATGGGTCAACCAGAAAAAGCATGTAATTGGTTATGCCATGCTCATCAAAAGCTTAGTTTGGTGTTATGCCATCCCAATGAAAAAATACGGCATCTAGTTCTGCATCATCATCACAAAACCTATTTTGAATTGGTTAAATTTGCCCAAATGTCCGCAGATTTTCCTGAATTGATCACACGCATAAATCATGTATTGAGTGATCATCCTCACAAAACACAGTTACTTCATTAATGATCAGGAAACATGATGGCTTACACATTACCGACATTAGAATACAGCTATGAAGCTCTTGAACCACATATAGATGCGAAAACGATGGAAATTCATCATACACTCCATCATCAAACTTATATCAATAAAGCTAACGCCGCATTAGAAGGCAGTCACTATAGTGAACAGGATGCTGAAAAGTTACTTCGTACCATAGGCTCACTTCCTGAGCCATTACAAAAAGCGGTGCAAGAGCATGTGGGCGGTCACTATAATCATTCATTATTTTGGCAAGTAATGACACCAAACGGCGGTGGCCAGCCAAGTGGTGAATTAAATACAGCGATTGTTGAAGCATTCGGTAGCTTTGATAAGTTTAAAGAGCAATTTACAAATGCAGCGGTTAGTCGCTTTGGTAGTGGCTGGGCTTGGTTATGTGTTGATAAGAACAACAAGCTTGTTGTTGAAAGTAGCCTAAATCAAGATAGCCCTCTGATGCATAATCACACACCTATACTGGGCCTCGATGTATGGGAACACGCCTATTATTTGAAATATCAAAATCGACGTCCTGAATACATCGCAGCATTTTATGAGGTTATTAATTGGTCTGAAGTTGAGCGCCGATATTTAGCAGCAACTAAATAAACATTAATCTAATAGGTTAAGGTCCGAAACTGGCTAGTCAAAAAAAATTATTCAGTTAAGCTAACCATATTAGCGAATAACGAGAATAACTATGACTAGCCAACAATGGCAAACAGCGAGGCAAAGCCGTGACGCTCGTTTTGACGGCGTATTTTTTGTTGCTGTTAAAAGCACGGGCATTTATTGCAGACCTATTTGCCCCGCACCGACTGCGCAAGAAAAAAATGTTGAGTATTACCAATACGCGCATTTAGCCGCGCAAGCTGGTTTTAGACCTTGCATACGCTGTCGCCCTGACAGTGCCCCCAATAGTTCTGCATGGTTAGGAACCAAAACCACCGCTTTACGTGCTAAGCAACTCATAGATAAAGGTGAAGCCTACGATTGTGAGCTGTTAGCCGATAGGCTAGGGGTGTCGAGTCGTTACTTACGTCGTTTGTTTAATCAATACTTTGGACTCTCGATCACCCAATATCGATTATTTAATCAATGCAATTTTGCCAAGCAGCTATTACAAGAAACCGATTTGTCGATGGCAGATATTGCATTTGCATCAGGTTTTAATAGTATCCGACGCTTTAATGATGCATTTTTGAAGCAATTAAATATGGCCCCGTCCAAGCTGCGCAAGTCAGATAAAAAGCCAACTGCGACATTAAATTTAACACTGGCTTTTAGGCCGCCTTATAATTGGCAGGCACACCATGGCTTTTTACAGCGCCGTTTGATTAGTGGCCTCGAATGGCTAACTGCAACGAGCTATGGTCGAACCTTTAAAGACAAACATTGCCAAGGGCAATTTACCGCACATTTTGTTGAGCATAAAAACCACTTTAAAGTGGCCATTGATATTGATAACACCCGTTATTTACAGCAAGTGATCAACAATATTCGACGTGTGCTAGATTTGGATGCCGATACACACACCATAGAGCTGCATTTAAATGCCGAGCTTAAAGGTGCTATGCCGCTAAGTGAAGGGCTGCGCTTACCCGGGATTTGGTCAGACTATGAAGCGGGTATTCGTGCAGTCCTTGGTCAGCAGGTAAGTGTAACGGCAGCTCATAACCTAGTGACGCAGCTTGTGAACGAGTTTAATCTGCACAGCAACATTCACTATTTTCCAAGCCCTGAGTGGGTGGCTAACTCAGAGCTCGATTTTTTTAAAATGCCACAGGCGCGTAAAGATGCGCTTAGGCGTTTAAGTGCTTACTGTTATCAAAACCCAGATAATCAAGAACTTGATAATTGGCTAGAACTAAAAGGTATTGGCCCATGGACAGTAAATTACGCCAAACTGCGCGGTCAAAGCCATCCTGATATTTTACTGGCAGGCGATTTAGGGGTTAAAAAAGCCCTCGCTGGCGTAAGCGAATTTGATAGTGAGCGATGCGCACCTTTTCGTTCATATTTAACTTTTCAACTATGGCAGCAACTATGAGCATGCAACAAGTTATTATGCCAAGCCCCATTGGCAACATCACCATCCAAAGTACTTCGAAGGGTATTAGCTATGTAGGCTTTTACCCAGTTGAGATTATGCAAACAGAAGAGGTGAATGAACATACACTGACACCGATTTTAATCTGTATTAGCGAGCTGAATGAATATTTTAACGGTGATCGTACTGCGTTTACTGTGCCGCTTGATACCAAAGGCACAGACTTTCAAAAGCAAGTATGGCGTGCATTAATGAACGTTGAATTTGGCGCAAGCAAGAGCTACCAAGATATTGCGCTGGCAATTAATAACCCAAAAGCAGTGCGTGCAGTTGGGGCGGCAAATGGCAAAAACCCCATCAGTATAATTGTGCCATGCCATCGAATTATTGGCGCAAATGGTAAACTAACTGGTTATGCTGGTGGACTTAGTAGAAAAGAGTGGTTGCTTAGGCACGAAGGCATTTTGTAAAAATTAAATTTGGCTTCTACACTGGTATTAATTTACTAAATTCGTAGTTTATTATCACAGTGACGTTATTTTATATTAGGTGTGTAGTAGCCATTGCCGTGTTTGCCACATTTTATTCGCAAGCCAGAAGCATACAGACTATCAATATTTGTTATGCCGATTCTGCGAAAGCGCCACTGTTTTTGAACGCCCGGAATGAAATCCCCATTTTTGCAGCGCAGACCCAATTCAACATTTTAAAACGTATTGACGATAGCCTTGCTAAGATAAATTTTATTTTGCACAAAAAAACACGGCAATCTTGTATCGAAGCAATAAAAACAGGCGAAATGGATGCTCATCTAAGCGCATTTAATCACGAAAAGTTAAGCTATGCGGCTTTTCCTGTTAATAACAATAAGCAACCTATTAGCGAATTTGCACTAACACGGTTTAGCCAATGTTTACTTGGTAATAGGCGCTTTCATACCAAGTGGGGGGCGCGGGAAGTGTTTCAGCGAAAAGCGTTCTCACTTGTTGTGCCAAATGGATTATTTATAGGTGATGCTGCAAGTGAAGAAACATTTTTTATAGAGTACTCATTTACGCAACAAGATGCGGTGAATCAAGTTATAGCAGGAAACGCAGATGCAACGATAGCAATATGCGAAATCGGTAATAACAAAGTTGATTTGTCTGTATACCATAAACATAAATTAGCGCCTGTATTTCCGCCGCTTAATACAACAACGGCTTATTTAGCTTTTTCAAACAACTTTTATTCAAAACATGAAAGTGCGGCTAAATTAGTGTGGCAGCAGCTAGCAAAACAACCCATCTCCCCGCATTACGCTCAACTTCTTCAACGAAACGTAACCGATTAAAGTACTGTGATTTAAAACATTAAGGAAAGGGTGATGTTACGGCGTGATTAAGGTAGCATATTGCGACTTAATTTTATGGGCAACCTCATGGCACAGCTGTACTTTTATTATTCTGCGATGAATGCAGGAAAATCGACAACACTTTTACAATCTGCATTTAACTACCGTGAACGAGGTATGGAACCCGTTATTTTAACTGCGGCAATTGATGATCGTGCAGGGGTGGGTAAAGTGTCATCGCGAATTGGTTTACAAGCTGATGCACATATTTTTGATGCGGATAAAAACGTATTTGAATTGATTAAATCGTTGCATGCCGAACAAAAGCGTCACTGTATTTTAGTTGACGAATGTCAGTTTTTATCAAAAGAGCAAGTTATGCAACTGACTGATGTGGTTGATGAATTAGGTATACCGGTACTTTGTTATGGCTTGCGTAACGATTTTAGAGGTGAGTTATTTAGTGGCTCGCAATATCTACTTGCTTGGGCAGATAAACTCATTGAGCTAAAAACGGTGTGTCATTGTGGCCGTAAAGCGAATCATGTACTGCGCACAGATGAACAGGGCAATGCAATTGCCGACGGTAATCAGGTAGAAATTGGCGGCAACGACCGTTATGTGTCGGTATGCCGCAAACACTATAAAGAAGCGTTAAATCTCGGCCGATAACGCCGAAATAAAGCTATCAATATCCTGCTTAGTGACACCTAAATGGGTCACTAAGCGCAGTGGTTTACCTGCTGAAAATAGTATGCCCTGTTTTTTCAGGGCTATTACCATGGCGTTTAAATCGATATTTTCATCAACATTTGCGTAAACAATGTTGGTATCAATTTGAAACGATGATGTGTCAAAACCCGCTAACGAATTTAACTGCTGTGCTAAATAAGCCGCATTATTGTGATCCTCAGCAAGTCGTGCTACGTGATGCTTAAGTGCATATTGCCCTGCGGCTGCAAGCATACCCGCTTGGCGCATACCACCTCCGAGCACTTTACGCCAGCGGCGCGCTTTATCAATCAGTGCTTTGTTACCCAATAATAATGAACCCACAGGGGCGCCTAACCCTTTTGATAAACAAATAGACACTGAATCAAAGTATTGGGTGATTTCCCTAATATCAACCCCTAACTTAACCGCGGCGTTATACACACGGGCCCCGTCTAAGTGCAGAGCAAGGTTATGTTTATTTACACATTCTCTTGCTTGTTTAAGGTAGCTAAGCGGGAGTACTTTGCCGCCAATGGTGTTTTCTAAGCTCAGTAATTTGGTTTTTGCAAAGTGAAAATCATCTGCTTTAATTGCAGCCACTACATTGTCTAAATCTATGGTGCCATCAGGGTTATTTTCGATAGGTTGCGGTTGAATAGAACCTAAAACAGCAGCACCGCCACCTTCAAATTTGTAATTATGTGCTTGTTGACCACAAATGTATTCATCGCCACGCTCACAATGTGCCATTAGTGCCAGTAAATTAGCTTGCGTACCTGAGCTACAATAAAGCGCACTTTCAAAACCGTGACGCTCAGCAGCATATTGCTCAAGCTGATTAACACTTGGGTCGTCGCCATAAACATCATCGCCGACAGCAGCGTCATTCATAACTGCGCGCATCTGTGCTGTAGGTTTAGTTACTGTGTCTGAACGAAAGTCGATCATCTTATTATCCTTATACTAGTTCGTTTAGAATGGCTTGGCGGTCGGCTTGGTCAAAATAGCTCCAAGCAATGAAGCGACTTATTTTTTGGCCTTGTGCCATTTTAATAATTTTTACATCTTTCACATCAAGTGTACTAAGCAATTTTTTTAAAGCTGGCAAAGTATCAGACTTAGAAACCAGCGACGTAAACCAAATACACTGCTCAGCAAACTCTTGGCTTTCAATGATCATTTTACTGATAAATTCACGCTCGCCGCCTTCGCACCAGAGCTCATTTTGTCGGCCACCAAAATTAAGCTCTTTTTGTGGGGCTTGGTTTAAGTTTTTCCACTTACGGTCAGTACCTTCTTTGGCCTGTTGTTCACTGGCATGAAATGGTGGGTTACATAAAGTAAGGTGAAACACATCTTTATGAGAAATAACCCCAGTAAATATTTTATTGGTATTGTTTTGCTGCTTTATAGTAATTTTAAGTCGATTAAATTGTGCAATTTGCTTTGCAATTTTAACGGATAAGGCATCGATATCTGAACCTGTAAAATGCCAGCCATATTCGTGATTACCAGTAAGCGGATAAATCACATTTGCACCAGTGCCTACATCAAGCACTTTTACCTGTTTACCTGTTGGAATATGCCCTTGGTTATCTTTTGCTAGTAAGTCAGCTAAGTGATGAATGTAATCAACACGCCCTGGTACCGGCGGGCAAAGGTAGGTGTCGGGCAAATCCCAAAAATCGATTTTGTAATGGCTTTTTAATAACGCTTGATTGAGGGTTTTAACCGCTAATGCATTGGTGAAATCTATCGTATCAGTGCCCGTTGGTGTTTGCTTTATAAAGGCTGCTAAAGCAGGGGTATCTTTGCATAGTAAAGTAAAGTCGTAGCCATTTAAGTGGCGATTTCGCGGATGCATTAAGGAAAACCTATCTGTTAGCCATATCAAAGGCAGATTGTAACAAATTAATCTTAGCTCTGGCGCAGTTACGGTGGATATTTTTATAACTAGCAAAAGGTTAGTATGTTTGATACGTGTAGAAGAGTTCTCATAACAAGCTGTAATGTATGGCATCTTATTAAATTAGCTTTAGTGTTTACGTCGCAATTGTTTAGGTGGGGGCTAGCCTTGCCTATTACTTAACACAGCGTTACTACACTCTTGTTTTGACATTAACATAAATAACTCACTGAATTTGTTTATGTCACAGGCAGCGATAAGCAAATTGCTTGCGCTAGTATAATTAAGCTCAATAGGATATTCTCATCGGCAATCTATATTAAGATGTATTTAATTATAAAAGGATTTTTATGTTTGAGACCATCTCTGCGCTATCTGGTTTATTTGCTACGATTTGGATTTCTGTAGGTGTTTTCGTAACGGCTAAGTTTTACCCTAATTACGACCATAAAAACCAATTTTGCAGTGAATTAGGCGCTGCGGGTAGCCCCACTGAAAAGTTATCACCTATTATCAATAATTATCCCCTCGGTTTTATATTTTGCTTATTTGGTTGGCATTTAATACAGCTTAATAATGCGAACATTGCTCTTGTCGTTACTGGTCTTCTTATTATGCTCCATGGAATAGGAACATGGGTTGCGGGCTACTTTCCAATGGATAAAGACCCTTATACCCAGTCACCAACATTGAGTTGTAAAATACACTCATGGGCGGGTGTTATAATGCTTTTATCTCTTTTACTTGCCCCAGTAATAGTCGCATTCAGCCCTGTCTCTACTTATATTCCTTTTGAGTTTAGAGTGTTTTCAATCATTGTAGTTTTGCTCGCTATTTTTTATTTAGTAAAAATGGCTAAAGGTTTGAAAAATAGAAAGTTAACTGGCCTTTATCAGCGTCTATCGTACTGGGTCAAGTTGATCTGGCTAAGTGTTTTATCTTTGTTATTAATATAAAGTTAGTTACATAGTTAAAGTCTGCTGGTAGCACTAAAAATACAAACAATAGATTGACAGGACATTTATGAGGGAAGAATTGAGAGCCAGAATACTGGAAGTTTGCGATAAGAAAATGAAGAGCAAGGGAGAGAATGTGGGTCTGTCATTTTACGCCTTTTTTAAAAATAAAAATGATTGCCCTGAATTGCTAATGGAAGCGGCTACATGGTGGATCCAAACTCATAAGTTAGATCACTTTGTTAAAGCAAAAACGATTAAGGAGATGGTAGAAAGTAATTTATAACAAGCTCTCTTAGACGCCACTAACATGTCGTTTCTAGGGCTGAGCTGTTATAAAGAGCGAATCACAGAACTTTGCTTTTTGTTAATTTTATTCAAATGATTACCTCGTAAAGTAAACATCCGTAAGTAGAAACGCGAGACGGTTTGAGGCAAAGAATTGAACTAATCGTTCAAAAATAAATATTATTAAGGTTAAGGAGTAACATGGGTATTTCACTGGAAGAAATAGGTAAATCGAATTACGAAGCTGTTTGTGATTTAGATGTAACCGATGAGCAAGAAGAGTATGTTGCTAGTAACATGTGGTCTCTTGTAGAAGCTCATTATAACTCAGGGTATATCTGCAAAGCGATTTGCCAAAATGGTCAGCCAGTTGGTTTTTTTATGTGGGTTTTAGAGAACCCCTCAAAAATTTCAATTTGGCGTTTCATGGTTGATAAGAGCTATCAGAATAAAGGGATTGGTAGGGAAGCACTAACGCAAGCAATAGATGCTATAAAGCAGAGTCCCACTGTTAAAGAAATCGAAATATGTTATGACCCAAAAAACCCTGTAGCTAAAGAATTCTATTCAAGCTTTGGTTTTCAAGAGGTTGGCTTGGACGAAGAAGATGATGATATGTTAGCTATCATTAGACTTTGAATTTTAACTACAATAAATTTAACGGTAAGTTCAGCTTGCCGTTTTTCATTTCTGTTATTTATTTTTTAAAAAATACATAAGTTTATTTTAAGGTTAGCAAAGTACAGTGAGACAGTAGCTAAAAAATAAACAAGATAATTTATAACTTGTTTATGTTTCTGATCATTAAAGTAACAATGATTGAACGCTACACTAAATCCACGAATTTCAAACGCATATAAACTAGGTACTACTGTGAATGCGTTTCTGTACAAACGAGGCTTTATGAATTTTAAAAATACAACAACTCATTACAGCACTATTTCAATTGCCTTACACTGGCTTATGTTTATTTTAATTGTTACTGTTTTCGCTAGTATTGAGCTACGTGAATTATTTGATAAAGGTACTGAAACTCGTAATGCTTTTAAAATGTGGCACTTTATGTTGGGCTTATCAGTTTTAGCTTTAGTCGTTGTGAGGATAGTTATGCGTGTATTGGCAGGTCCGATACCCGCAATACAGCCTACGCCTGCTAAATGGCAAGATGCTTTAGCTAAATTAGTACACATTGCGCTTTATGTGTTTATGTTGGCGATGCCAATAGCAGGCTGGTTAATATTGAGTATGGCAGGAAAACCAGTGCCATTTTTCGGTATAGAGCTTCCTGCATTAGCAAGTGAAAACAAGGAGTTGGGTAAGTCTATAAAAGAAATACATGAAACAGTCGGCGAGTTAGGTTATTACTTAATCGGCTTTCATGCCGCGGCTGCATTGTTTCACCATTATATTTTGGCAGATAACACCTTTATACGCATGTTACGTCCTAAAAAGTAGATACAAAACAAAAGCTTCTTACCAAAAATAAACTCAGGAAAGCATAATATGAATTGAAAAGAATTTTATTGGTAAACGGGATAGGTGACGAGTGCCGTACAGATTATTTTTACCATACTTAAAATATGCGAATAAGGGGGAAATAAAGCACATCAAATCAAATTCCCAACTCTAAATTTTAGTGTCAGATGGGAGGTAACAATATGGAAATAAAAAAGTACATAATGCTAAATGTCATTGTGGCACCGTAGAGTTAGAGCTGATTATGCCACATGGCTTAGAAGACCCGCGTCGTTGTTCATGTTCTATGTGTCGTAAGCGTGGAGCAATTGCTGCTTCTGTTTTGCTTGAAAACCTAAAAATTATTAAAGGCGAGGATAACTTAACCCTCTATCAATTTAACACCATGGCAGCAAAACACTATTTTTGTAAAGCATGTGGAATATATACTCATCATCAAAGGCGTTCTAACCCTCATCAATTTGCAATCAATGTTGCGTGTATTGAGGGTGTTAACCCCTATGATTTAGAGCCAGTTAAAATATACGATGGAATCCATCATCCGAAGGATGAAATTATCTTATAAATTAAAATTTTAACGAGTATTTTATAAACGTTATTCTCGGTTTGCCATTTGGATTACTTCACGTTTAATGATGGCGGCACATTAACTTAGGCTTGATATTGGTGCTTTAGATAAGCGCTGTTAGTGTTAACAAAAATGCTTACTTTAGCCCTTTTATACGTCATAGCGGTTCCTTGACTATCATTTCATAATGCTTGCTTTGCCCAATAGACTGGCGTAACTTAATACTGGTACGATGAGTCTATAAGAATAAAAAGGTCAAACGTGACGATTAAACAAGAATCAGTATTTATAAAGCTCGCCGAAAGCCAAACATTACACTTACGCCGTATCTGTAAAACGGATGCCAAAGGACCTGCAGTGTTTTTTATGCATGGTGCTGTTGAAAATGGCAAAATCTTTTACACCCACAGTAATAAAGGCTTGGCCCCTTTTTTAGCTGAACAGGGTTATACTTGCTATGTGGCTGATTTACGTGGTCGTGGAGAGAGTAAGCCTGCGATTTCAAAGCACGCAAAGTATGGCCAAACTGAGGCTATTTTAGAAGATATTCCCGCATTTTTAGAAAAGATTAAACAGCTTGAAGGTGAGCCTGCTCGTTATTGGGTGGCACACTCTTGGGGCGGGGTGTTAATGAACAGTGTATTTGCGCGTTTTCCTGAGCTGATTGAAGATGTAAAAGCGTGTGCTTATTTTGGCTCTAAGCGGTCTTTGTATAACCACCATCCGAGCAAGTATATTCAAGGTAATTTAATTTGGTATGGGCTGGCGCCATTAGTCGCCCGCAAGCATGGCTTTGTTCCTGCTAAAAAACTTAAGTGGGGTAGTGATGATGAAACCCGTAAATCCCATTACCAAAGTATGCAATGGGCTAAGCGCAAACCTTGGGTCGATACTGACGATGGTTTTGATTACGCCAAAGCATTAGCCGATAAAGCGTTACCACCGATCATGCATGTTGCGGGGATTAAAGACAAAGCACTGTGCCAGCCCATTGATATCGAAAAGTTTATGGCTGAGTCAGGCATAGGTAAACAAACTATGACTATTTATGGGCGCAAATACGGTCATAAAGTTGATTATGACCATATTAACATGCTTACTCATCCACAGGCTCGTCAGGACCAGTTTGCTGATCTTCTGAATTGGTTTGAGGCCCACTCATAAGCTTTTGCATTGCCACTTCGTAGCGTTTGTATTTTTCTGTTGCTTTTGTTGAAAGCGGTTGCCTGACAGCCGCTTTACTGAGTGTAGCCACAGGTTTATTTGATTTATAGAAATCTAAAAAGTGATCACTGTATTTAATAGCCAAAAATTCGCTTAAAGATTGTAATGTTTGTTTTGGCTCTGTGACAAGTTGTTCATAGTTAAGGTCAAAAATTGCCTCTGGCATAGTGTGCTGCCAATGTGCCATAAGCTCAGTGTATAAATCAAAGTACTGTTTGAACTCAGTGAGAGAGCAAAAGTAGGGTTCGTTTTCAGCAAAATAATTACTAAAGACTGACCATGCAATCGCATTGTAGTCGCGCTGCATATTAATAAACTTGGCATTTGGAAATAACAAATATATTAAGCCAAGAGATTGATAATTAGCGGGTAGTTTGTTGATCATAAATGGGCGCACTTGGGGCGCTTGTTTTATTCGTTCAATGTAGATGTTACGGGCATGATTGATCAGCCCTTGATCAAGCTTTGCCAAGCAAGCAGGGTAAGGGGTTTGCGTTTGTTGTTCAATATACGAGACTACTTCATTACTAATGCTTGCATCTTCGCCTAAGCTTGAAAAACTATCATGGCTTATTAGCATTTGCTCAACCAATGTTGAGCCACTTCTGGGCATGCCAATAATAAACACTGGCGTAATGGTGCCACTAAAAAAGCGATCGCGAGAATTGATTAAAGCCTGGCTATTATGTTGAATAATATCTTGGTAAAACGGCGTAAGCTCTGCTGTTTTAAATGTTGTTAACTTAAACTGTAGTTTGTTGGCAAGTGTAAAGTAATTAAATGCTTGGTCTGTGTCGTCTAAAATATCGTAGCTTTTACCCAGCGCATAATAACAAACCATTTTTAAGCGTAAGTTATTTGTGAGTGTGAGAAACTGATGCAGTTCTTGTATGTAGTTTTGCTCGTGATTAAACCGAGCAAACTGCACAAGTTCAAATAAAATATAGGCTTTTACAGGGTAGTCACCCATAGTCAAAGCATGTTGCAATGTGCTGTACGCTTTATCTAGCTCGCCATAAGTTAAGTAGTGTTGAGCAAGGTAGTAATGAGGCTCAGGATTGTGACTGGCGATGGACTTTGCATACTCCAGTACAGTTAAAGCATCGTTTGGAGAGTGAACACCATTAAACGCATCTGCAAGTGCATGCAAAGGCTCAAGCATATAAGGAAGCCGCTCACAAGCGCGTTGTAATAAGTAAACAGCGGCGTCATATCGCTCTAAGCGTAGTGCAATTCTACCTAAACCAAATAGAGCTTCACCACTTTCAGGATTGGCATCTAACAAAGCTTTGAAGTGAAATTCAGCTTCTTTTAATTTGTTTTCAGCAAGGAGTTGATTGGCTTTATTTAGCAACATGACATTACGATGAAATTATTATTTTTATTCACTATAAAACGAAAAAGGCGAAATGTCTTTCGCCTTTTTATTTAGCATGGTTAGTTCCTAAGCTCGCTTAGAACGTATAGGTTGCTTTTACGTAGTAGAAACCGCCGTTAATACCAAATGGAGATGTTTCGTAGTACTTACCACCCCAGTTGCTATTTGGAATGCCTGTGTTATCAAAGAAATCGAGTTTTTCAGCTTCTTGGTCAAACAGGTTTTGTGCACCCACAGAGAAACTGATTTCTTCAGTTAAGAAGTACGTTACTTCTGCATCAATGGTTACAGCTGCGTCAGCTGTTTTAGCTGTTGCGTCGTAATCTACGTGCACACCTTGGTATTCACCGAAATAGTTCACACGTGTAAATGCAGAAAAATCTTCCCACTGTTGCGCCCAGCTAAGTGTTGCGCGGTGATTTGGTAAATCATTTTCAAGGCGGCTTACTTTAAATTCGCCTGTGATTGGGCTTGATTTAGTTACTTCAGTATCATTCCAGTTATAAGCTAAGCTGAATGTAGAGCTACCACCTAACAATTCAGTTGCATAGTTAGCCACTAGGTCAACACCTTGCGTTGTGGTATCAAAGTCATTGGTAAAGAAACTAACTTGAGCAAGATTTTGTACGTTAGGTACGCCTGCTGCTTCGAGTGTGTCTTTATCCGCTTGGCTTAACTCAATTTTGTCTGATTGACTGATACGATCATCAACTTGAATATTGTAATAATCAACTGTTAAGAATAAGTCCCCTAAAGTCCAAACTGCACCAAATGTGTAGCTTTGCGACTCTTCTGGCTCAAGCTCTGTACCACCTAATTGTACTGCAATCGGGTTAGTAGGTGGTAATAGGGCAGAGTCCACTAATACACCACTGCTTAGGTTTGTTTGTACGTTACTAACGTTAGCCTGACCAACGGTTGGAGCACGGAAACCTGTACTTAATGAACCACGAATATTTAAGTCTTCAGTTAAGTGATACTGCGCTGTTAGCTTATAGTTAGTGGTTGAACCAAAAGTATCATAATCTTCGTAACGAAGCGCTAAGCCCATTAAAAATTCTTCAGTAAATGGTGCTTCAATATCGACGTAAGCTGCGTAGTTACGGCGTGTGTATTCACCAGCATCAGAAGGTTTGAAACCTGGGAAACCATTTGAGCCAATACCAAAACCTTGCTCTGTTAAAGGGCCCGCAGTGAAAGATGCCACATCACCAGAAACAACAGTAAATGTTTCTTCATGCCATTCTAAACCACCGGCTACGTTTACATCGTAAGCTAAACCAAAGTCAAAACCTTTTGATAAATCAGCGTTAAAGTTCTTTTCTAACTGCGTGTATTTACCTGGGCTAAAGTCACGCGGGCTTTCAGGACCAAGCGAAGCATTGATGGTATCGTAAATGAAATAGCGAGATTCATTAAAACCGACAGAACCACTTAAGTCGTAGTATGCGCCTTCTAAAAAGCCGTTAGTTACTTCACCTTTAGTACCAATTGTTAATGCAGTGTCTGTAATGTTACCACCAAAGTTAGGGGTAAAACCGCCAGGTAGAATTTCATTAAATGCAAAGCAGTCAGGGTTGTTAGCAACACCGTTAATGTAATCTGGGTTATCTAATACGTTATCATCAATCATGATGTCAGTAGGACAGTTGCCGCTCATGTCGCCAGTTAAATCACCAACAAGTAGCGTTTCACCGCCGTCATTTGAGTACACACCAGGGCGAGTATGTGGATTACGATAGTAGAAACCGCCACGCACATCACGCTCAGAGTAGTTACCAAACATGTAAAACTGTGACGTACTACTTAAATCGAGACCGATATTACCGAAAATTGAAATATCGTCATCGACCTCTGGTGCACCCCAAACTTGCGCAAGCGGAGAGACATCAGGCACACCTGCATCAGCAAGTGCAGCTGCATCTGGACGTTGAACTGAGCGACTTGTTGCGTCAGCCGTTTTGTATTGGAAGCTTAAATTTGCAAAGCCATCATCTGTGAAAGGAAGACCTACGTTACCAGAGATTTGCGTGGTATCGCCGTCGCCTTCATAGTATTCACCTTTACGGATCTCAAAAGAGCCGCCTTCAGAGGCATCTTTTAATACAAAGTTCATTACACCCGCGATAGCATCAGAACCATACTGTGCAGCAGCACCATCACGAAGTACTTCAACTTGCTTTAGGGCAATACTAGGAATTACCGAAATATCAGCACCTTGAGCACCATCGTTAATACCACCGCCTAAAAATGCAATAACAGAAGCACGGTGGCGACGTTTGCCGTTAACTAATACTAATGTACTGTCAGATGGCAAACCACGTAAGTTGGCAGGGCGAACAAGTGACGCTGCGTCACTGATTGGATTTTGATGCACGTTAAAAGATGGAACTGAGCCCTTTAATAACTCAAGCATGTCTGTGTTGCCTGCTTTCGTTAATTCTTCACCACCAATAATATCAATAGGTACCGGTGAATCACCAATTGAGCGTGGTGCTGAACGTGTTCCTACAACAGCAATTTTTTCAACATTTTTATTAACTTTTGTTTCTTCAGCAGTTTGCTCTGCGGCAACAACTGAACCTGATACAAATAGGCCAGCCGTTGTGGTAGCTAACGCAAACTTAATTGCGTGATGTAATGCACTATTTTTTAATTTCATTCTGACTTCCCCAGTTAGAATAGTTATGATTATGCCACCAAATAGGTATTTAAACTTGGTGTAAACAACTTATACCGACTGTAAATTTATTTTGCAAATTGTTAATGGTGTGTTGTTTTTGGCGCAGGAAGGGAAGTTTTGTTGTGATTATTTTTATTATGTGCATGAAATTTAAGAAGATAAATTATTCTTAAATTGATTAAAAATAGTCAAAATTTATCTGTTAGTTAGAAAAAAAATTTAATAATTGAGTGTTTGTATAATTTTTGAGCTAAAAGGAAGGGGTAACAGTTTATTTCTTTTGTTGTGTTTTATTACTTAATTGCCATTGCTTTAATTTTTCGCGGTACTCATCCCAAACACAAGGACAGCAACTTCCTCCACCACAGCACTCATCAGGCGCCGGTTTTTGTGGTTTATGATTGCTGTGCTGGTTAGTTTCGTGCATGTGAAATTTAAAATAGTAATAAAAGAGTGTGCAGGGTAATGTAAAAGTTAATATAAGTAAATTATGCTTTGTGAAGTCCCCTTGCTGTGTGAGAATAGCAACATGCGATTATATAAAGTCATTCATAGAGCCCCATTTAGGGTAGCTAAAATAACAAAAAGACGTCAGCAATTACGTTTCAAGCGCGCTATGGTGGCATTAAAGATTGCACTTGCACAAGAAAAGCAAGAAACCAAAGAAATGTTGCATATCTACAAGCGTTACACTCAAGGTAATGCTAGCAAAGAAGAATTACATACCGCTAATGAACAGTTCTTAGATATTTTAAAGGGCTTAGGTCTTGGTGTCTTTGCTGTTTTACCCTTTGCACCAATAACAATTCCCTTAGTTGTGAAGTTAGGCCATTGGGTTGGTGTAGATGTTTTACCTAGCTCTTTCAATATCAACAAGTCAATTAAAGAGATCGATCAGCAAGTGGCCAAAGAAGAGGCGGAAGAGAAAAATCAAAAATAATTTTTATTTCTTTGATTTAGCTAAATAGCTTGAATGCTATACCTTTTGTTGCTTGTTATTGGTATGCTTAATTATCTTTTCTTCATTTAGAGTCGTTTAATGAGTTCATTAATTCGTCATTCTTCATCGGGTATTCCTTTGTCTTTCGTTGAAAAAGCGCAACTTTCAGATTGGCTTAAATCACAATCAAAGGCACTACAAAATTGGCTAGCTAATTGCGATTTTAAGAATAAAGGCTTGGCTTTGGTTGCCGACAGTGAATCCGGTGAGCTTACTCACGTTTATTGTTTAGTGGCAGATCTTCAAGATTTTTGGTTAGCCGGTGAGCTATCGACAAAACTGCCTGCTGGTTGTTACCAAATACAAGGTGAAGAAAAGTTTATAGAACAGGTTGCGCTTGGTTTTATGCTAGGCGGCTATGAATTTAGCGAATACAAAGAGAAGCCTTCACCACGCGCGCAATTAGCAATTGAAAATAAAAGCCTTGTTGAGCGTTTAACACAACAAGCAAATGCAATTAACCTTGTTCGTGATCTAGTAAACACACCAGCTGCAGATATGATGCCTCAGCATTTATCTCAGGTTATGACAGACCTAGCAGACACCTATGATGGTGATTTCAGCGAGTGGGTTGGAGATGAGCTTTTAGAACAGAACTACCCAACAATTCATATGGTTGGTCGTGCGAGTGAAAATAAACCTCGCTTGCTAGATTTACGTTGGGGAGCACAAGATGCACCTCAAATAACGCTAGTAGGTAAGGGGGTTTGTTTTGACTCAGGTGGTTTAGATTTAAAACCAAGTTCGGGCATGCGCAACATGAAAAAAGACATGGGTGGCGCTGCACACGTGATTGGTCTTGCACAGTTAATCATGGCTGCCAACCTGCCTATTCGTTTACGTGTTTTAGTACCTGCGGTTGAAAATGCCGTATCACGTAATGCATTTAGACCAGGCGATGTGATCAAAACACGTAAAGGGATCACGGTTGAAATTGACAACACAGACGCTGAAGGTCGTTTAGTATTGTGTGATGCTTTAGCTGAAGCGCAAAATGATAATCCAGAACTTATTATCGACTTCGCAACCTTAACTGGCGCATGTCGTATTGCCCTTGGTACTGAGTTACCAGGTTTTTTTGCGAACAACCGTGATGTTGCCAATAAATTATTAGATGCCGGTGAAAGTTGTCATGACCCAGTTTGGCAACTTCCGCTGTTTGACCAATACAAAGCATTATTAAAAAGTGATGTGGCAGATATTGCCAACTGTGCGTCAACTCCATTCGGCGGTGCAATTACCGCAGCGCTTTATTTGAAAGAGTTTATTGAACCGAGCACGTCTTGGGTTCACTTTGATGTAATGGCATGGAACTTACGTGCATTACCTGGGCGTCCTGTTGGTGGTGAAGCTTTGGGTATTCGAGCGGTGTTTAATTACCTACAAGAGCGCTTCCAATAAAATTAAACTTGGTATAGCTCTAATGGCAAATCATCGGGATCGGCAAAAAACGTAAACTGCTTCCCGGTGATTTCATCCAGCCTAATTTCTTCAACTACAATTCCATGCTGTTCTAAATATGCTTTCGCTTTAGCAATATCAGCAACTTTAAACGCTAAATGCCGTAATCCCTGAGCCTCTGGATAGCTTGGTCTTTGTGGCGCATCAGGAAAGGAAAATAATTCAATCTGACTGCCATCTGGCAGTGCTAGATCTAGCTTATAAGAATCACGTGCACTGCGATACTGCTCATCAATTACAGGCAGTTTTAAAATTTCTGTATAAAAATGCTTTGAGTGAGCGTAGTTACTACAAATGATAGCGGCATGATGAATGCCTAATAATTCCATTGAAACCCTCAGGAAAAAGCGCGACTATTGCCGCGCTTAATATTTAATTTAATTTGAATTATTCAGTGCCTTTGCACGCTGCTACCGCAGGGGCTACTAACTCTAGTCCTGTTTTATCACAAGGTGGTAAAGCTGCGTCAGACTTCGCTATTGGCGTAACGCGCTCACCCCACTTAATGTAGCTTGCAGCCCACGTTAAACCTGCACCAAAGGCAGCAGACATTATATTTGAATGCGGCTTAATTAAGCCTTGTTCTACGGCCTCACAAAGTGCGATGGCAATTGTTGCTGCTGATGTATTGCCGTAATCCGCGATGTTAACCATTACTTTTTCGTCAGCTACTTTTAGACGCTGTTGAATTGCTTGGATAATGCGTAAGTTAGCTTGATGAGGCACTAATACATCAATATCATCAAGTTGTAACTGTGCTTGGTTTAAAACATCATCACAGGCTTCACTCATGCCTTTTACAGCACGTTTGAAAATTTCACGGCCTTCAAATAATAAATTAGACGGGCCAATTGGTTGGTACTTGTTAAGATCGCTACCAAAGTTTTCGATGTGAAGAATGTCTCTGTCTTCGCTATCACAGCCCGTTTTGGTTGCAAGCAAACCAGATGGTGTATTTGACGCTTCTAATACAACTGCACCCGCGCCATCGCCAAATAATACCGCACTGTCACGGCGGGCCCAGTTTACATACCAAGTCATACGTTCAGCAGCAATAACGACAGCTTTTTTGATCATGCCTGCACGAATTTGTGCGGTTGCAGCTTGTAATGCATATAAAAAGCCTGAGCATGCAGCGTTGGTGTCCATCGCTGCGGCGCCGACCGCACCAATATTTTTTTGAACCAAAGACGCAGTGTTAGCAACCATTGTAGAAGGTGTACAGGTAGCCAATAACACCAAATCAATGTCTTTAGCGTCAACACCAGCGCAGGCAAGAGCTTGCTTTGCGGCAACGGTGGCTAAATCGGCAGTAGAAACATGGCTGACACGACGAGATTTAATGCCTGTACGTGTTGTGATCCATTCGTCATTGGTATCAACAATATTGCTAATTTCATCATTGCTGATGCTTGCTGGTGGTATACATTTACCCCAGCCAGTAATTTGGGCATAAGACATAATGTGTTCTCTTTATGTGGTCAGACTTGTTAAATATCCCCAAAGTTATATCAAAATTCACATCTTAAGACTAGCGTAACGCTCCATCACGTCGCAAATAATGGCATTTACCCAGCATTTAGGTTAAACCTAGTATAAAAAAGAGGCGATTATGAAGAAAATAAATCTAAAAATAAGCACATTATCGGTACTGTCTTTATTATCCGCATTTGCTGTTAACGCGCACACTACGATTATTTATGCTGGAAAAATGCTCGCAGGCACTGAGCAAGAAGTGAAAGAGCAGCAAACTCTTATTCTTGAAGACAACAAAATTGCCGCAATAAAAGCAGGTTACTTAACTAAAGAGCAGTTAAATCTCAGTGATGCTGATGTTATTGATTTAAAAAACCAGTTGGTACTGCCTGGTCTTATTGATATGCACGTGCATGTGACGTTTGAGCGCGATGCAAAACGCAACCCGCACCAATGGACTACCGAATACGAAGCTGATAATGCATTACGCTCTTTAAAGTATTTACAGCGAACTGTCGAGGCTGGGTTTACCTCTGTCCGTGACCTAGGTAGTAGCTATCAAGTTATATTTCCGTTAAAGCGTGCTATAGAGCGAGGTGATATCGTTGGTCCACGCATTTTTGCAGCAGGTGATATGATCACACCAACGGGAGGCCATGCTGATATGCATGGCTATCGTCGAGATATCAGTGAAGCTGTAGGTCTTGGGCTAGGCGTTTGCAATGGGGCTGACGATTGTACTAGAGCAGTTCGTGATGTCATAAAAAGTGGCGCTGATGTGATCAAAATCACGGCAACTGGCGGGGTTTTGAGTAATACTGCTGCAGGTGTTAATCAACAATTTACCGATAAAGAGCTGTCTGCAATTGTTAATACAGCGCATCATTTAGGACGAAAAGTAACGGCTCACGCACACGGTACACAAGGAATAAAAGCCGCATTAAAAGCGGGGGTTGACTCAATTGAACATGGCTCGTTTTTAGATAAAGAAACGATAAAGCTATTTAAACAGCATGATGCGTATTTGGTGCCAACCTTGTTAGCAGGTGCGACTGTTAAAAAAGAAGCTTTAAGTAATCCAAACATGCCGAAGGCCATAGCAGATAAAGTTGAGTTTGTGGCACCAAAAATGGAAGCTTCATTTAAACTTGCGCTAAAAAACAATGTTAAAATTGCATTTGGTACTGATTCTGGTGTCTCAAGGCACGGCGCGAATGCCAATGAATTTGAGTTACTTGTAAAATATGGCATGACACCTACTCAAGCTATCAAATCCGCGACTGTCGAGGCGGCAAAGCTGTTAGGGCAGAGTGATAAACTCGGTGACTTGAGTGTTGGTAAGCAAGCGGATATCATCAGTGTTAACATGAACGTTCTTGATGATATAAGTCAGCTGAACAGCGTCAACTTTGTGATGCAGGGCGGTAAAGTGCTCAAACAGTAAGGATAAAGATGAGCGGTAAAATTAAAGCGACGTTATTTAATCATTTGATTGATGCGGAAAGACAATTACTGGAGCCAGAGGTAAGACAGTCAACTGAGGCGCTTGATGCATTGCTCGATGATGATTTTATCGAAATTGCTGCAGACGGTACGTCGTTTAATAAATTCCAAGTTTTAACCCGTTTACCTACTGAAGTTGTCCCTCAGTTTTATAATCAACACTTTAAAGGCCGTATGCTGAGTGATGATATTGCGCAGTTAAGCTATCAAGCTGCTTTTAGGCGCTCTGCACGTGCGGAATTTAATTATTCTGTACGTATGTCACTTTGGCGCTTTAATGGCAAACAATGGCAAATGGTCTTTCACCAAGGTACACCTTGTGCTGTGTTTACAATTTCTATGGACGATGATTAGTCGTAAAGAGTCCACTATGCAAACCGATCCGGCGATAAGTCGTTTATTAGTACTTCGTAGTGCCGCCATTGCGGTGCAGTTTTTTGCTGTGATTGCGGTGTATTTTTTATTTGAATATCAGATAGCTTTACTACCTCTGCTAACTGTTATTTGTATTGAAGCCGTTTTTCAGCTGTTAAGTATTTTCGCTTATCGCAAAGTAACCAAGGCCAAGCCCACAGCTGTCTTGATGCAACTTACCGCTGATTTACTCTTTTTAACTATTTTGCTCTCGTTAAGTGGCGGTGCAACGAATGCATTTGTCTCGTTACTGTTGCTGCCCATAATGATAGCCGCAGTTTCTGTGAATGCTAAGGGGCTAGCCTATATTGCAGTGCTAGCAATAGCAGCTTACAGTTTTTTATTGATAAAAATGCCTGAACACACCATGCACCAAATGCAGATGACACATCATTTTATCGGTATGTGGATAAACTTTGTTATTAGTGCCATTGTTATCGCGTTTGTCATTGGCACACTAAATAGCACGTTAAGAGCAAGAGAAGCCACTATTGCTCGAACCCGCGAGCAGCAATTAAGGCACGAACAACTATTGACACTCGATGGTGCCGCAGCCCAAGTGACACATCAATTAGCAACGCCGATTGCCAACTTACAGTTGTTATTCGAAGAGCTGCAAGAGCAACAGCCTGATGATCCTATTGTTCATGAGATGGCTAAACCACTGTCTCAGTGTAAAGAACAACTCGCTCATTTTAGAGCTCTTTCAAATGCTTTAAGAACCGGTGAAACACAGCAGGTTATTAGCGCTCAAACACTGCAAAAGACAATTCAAGATGCGATGACACTGCATTTTCCTGAGCAAACCTTACATTGGCTAAATGATGCACCACAATGCTCCATATTGAGTGACGCTATGCTGTTACCTGCTATGTTAAATTTGCTACAAAATGCAGTTTCGGCGAATAATAATAACCAAAAAAACACCATAGAGGCAGATTGGCAAATAGATAAACAACAGCTCTTATTGTCTTTACGTGATTTTGGTCAAGGCTTTAGTGAGCAGCAAATGGCATCATTAGGGGGTCAGCTTATGCCAAGTAGTACAGGTATGGGTATGGCAGTCATGCTATCTAATGCGACTTTAGAACGCTTAAATGGCTCATTAACACTATACAATCACCCTAAACAAGGTGCTATTGCGATGGTTAGTTTAAAAATAGTATGAAACTTTTGATTATTGAAGATGATATAAATCTTGCTAATACATTGGCAAGGCGTTTTGTTAAACAGGGCTTTGAATGTGAGCTTGCCCACAGTAGTAAGCAAGCATTAGAAAAATTAGCTATTTTTGAAGCAAGCCACTTTTTGGTAGATTTAAAAATTGGCGATGATAATGGTCTTACCTTGATTAAACCAATCAGAACACAATTTCCTACCGCTCGAATTGTGTTGCTAACGGGCTTTGCTAGTATCGCCAGCGCTGTTGAAGCCATTCGTTTAGGGGCTGATGACTATCTACCAAAACCTGTTGATTTTAATTCATTAATAAAAATTATTTTAGGAGATGTTGAAGCGAACTCCTCTGAGAGTGACACTCAGTCGAGCCAAGTTATGTCACCTGAGCGTCTTGAATGGGAGCATATCCAACATGTGCTACACAGAAATGAGGGAAATATCTCCCAAACGGCCAGACAATTAAATATGCATAGGCGTACATTACAGCGGAAATTACAAAAAAAGCCTGTTCAGCATTAACTCCAAACAGCTTACCTTCCATTTGTCCCATTTTATTTGCTGCTTTGTGGATCCTTAACTACATTCAGAAATAATCACTAGCTGTATGAGTCTTGGTGTATGGATTTTTCAGAGCTTAATTTTTTGGCTATTTTATTTGCTGCACTTGCTTCCTTTTTACTGGGCGCTGTTTGGTATTCTCCATGGTTATTTAAACGCATATGGATGGAAAGCTGTGGCTTAACCGAGCTGGATTTACAACAGATCAATCCGTTTCGTGTGTTTGGTGGCAGCTTTATTCTATGCTGTGTGATTTCTTTTACGCTCGCTTTATTCATTGGTAAGCAAATAAGTGTTGGTTTGTCAGTCGGTACAGGGTTTTTGGTAGGGGTGTGTTGGGTGAGTAGTTCGCTTGGTTTATGTTACATTTTTGAGCAACGTCCATTAAAGTTGTTTTTAGTTAATGCAGGCTATTCAATTTTACAATTTTCACTTATTGGCTTAGTTTTGGGAGTATGGCCTTAGCCATGTTAGCATAGCTTATCTAACTCGATTGATGAGAGGGTCATGGCTAAACCCAATAAAAAAGGGCCGACAAAAACGGTCGATATTTTCTGTAGTCAATGTAAAACACAGTTATTCAAATACCGAAAAGGTGGCAAAGGTGCGCTGGTTAAATGTTTTATAGAGCGTATAAGCCAAGACTTTACTTCTAAGCAGGGAATTTGCCCGCAATGTGAACGCCCGTTTGCACGTGCAACTATGATCCGTGGGGCGCCCGCATTAAAAATCATCGGTGGCAAGGTTAACCATAAATAGAAATTAAATACGGACATTTATCCTCGTTTGTTCTTTTTATTCTGATACCATCTCTCGGTTTGCTGTTTCAACGAATGAAATCAACCCTCCCCATGGATTGGGCCAGTTATTTGGGTATAAACAAATTGAATATAATGGACACATAAACGTGATAGCACTTTTATTTGATATTATTGGCATGACAGGTACATTTCTAGTTGTTGGTGCTTTTTTCTTACTGCAACTAAACAAGGCGTCTCCGACAGGGCTTGTTTACAATATGATGAACTTAACAGGCGCAATCTTGCTGCTGATTAGTCTGTGCTACAATTTCAACTTAGCCAGTTTTGTCATTGAAATTTTCTGGATTGCTGCCTCCTTAATAGGTTTGTATAAATATATCAAAAATAAACGCACAGATAGCGCCAAACAATTTAGCTAGAAAAATTTAATAATTTCTCAGCTGTTAAGAGGTTAAGCTCATTAATAAAGCATTTAAGCTGTTGTTAATGAGCTTTTTTGTGACTTAAGCTATAAAAATATTGCAAGCGTGTCTATCTTTTGTATTAATAGTGTAAATGGTGTGTTGCATGTCAGCACGTTGCTTTGATACAGGTCTTACGCAGCAAATGTTTTTAAGATGTTCAGCAATTCTCTCGCTCTTTTTGTATTCGGCCGCTTCTACTGCTGAAATGGTGAATATTGAGCAAGATTTATTTAACCTAAGCTTTGAGGATTTACTCAATGTTCAGGTTGATATTGCCAGTAAAACGAATGAAACCCTTTCTTCTGTCCCTTCTACAATGAGTGTGTTTACCCGCAATCAAATACAGGCTTTAGGAGTTGATAATGCCTATGAGGTGATGAATTTTGTGCCTGGTATGCAATCAACACGGGGAGACTGGGTTGGGGCGGTTCCTAAAGAACATGCCCGCGGTGTCTATTTAGATAATGGCAATGTCTTAGTGATGATCAATGGAGAGCGAGTCAATGAATCATCATTTGGTAAAGCATCTGTTTACATGCCATATATCCCTATTGATATCATTGAAAAAATTGAGTTTATAAGAGGCCCAGGCTCGGCTTTGTACGGCAGTAATGCGTTCCTTGGAGTGATGAATATTGTCACCAGTCAAGAGCGTAATTCACTCAACGTACTGGCAGGTAGTAACGGGCGTATTGGGGTTACTGGGCAGTTCCATAGGCAATTTAACGAACAAATATCTGCATTCTTTTCACTTTCTTATGACCAGAAAGATGGCGAAAAGTACGCTCAAGGAGTACGAGACCCCTTACAAGCAGTTTATTTTGAAGCAGGGCTTGATGTTGACCAACTTGAACTGCGTGCGCGATACAACAAAACAAAATTGGATGAGTTTTTAAATCTTGCAGGTTACTCATCTCAAAACCAGCACACAAGCGATAATCAGTTTTTAGGTGTTAACTACACATGGTTCGAAAGCGATAACCTAACTGTAGATAGTCACCTTTCATACACGGAACATGCTATTTCAAGTGCCGGTTTAATTGCCACTTTCTCTGATATACCCGATTTTTTACTCGGCCCTGAATGGCAAACAACAGACACGAAGTTTGACATAGAACTAAACTACCAATTTGATAATCAATGGCAGCTAGTAGCCGGTTTAGAATATGCCCAAGCAGAGCAGGTAGAGGCGGGTGTTAGAACGACTTATTATGATAGCCAGTCTGAGCAAGTTATAGTTGCGCCTGAGTATTACCAACAAGGCATCGTTACTGTATTGGATTTTCCTGAATTTGATTCGTTGAAATATACTTTTGAGACGTACAGCGCCTATGGGCAGGTAAAAATTCCTTACTCTGAGATGTTCACGTTTTTTGTTGGGGCACGTTACGACAACGTTAACAACATTGATAGTAAGTTATCACCGCGCTTAGCAAGTATACTTATTATTAATCCCCAGCATACATTAAAAGTTCAATATGGCGAGTCGTTTAGGACGCCTGTCACTAATGAGTTATTTTCAAATGACAACGTGACCATTGGTAATCCGTCTCTTGACTCCGAGCAAGTAAAAACAACAGAACTTGTTTGGCATTACGAAACTGACAAATTACAACTGAATACGGTTTTGTTCTACAACGAATTAAATGACTTTGTAAACGTAGAACCTTACGAAGGAAGTGAGGCTTTCTTTACCTTTGCTAACTCATTTAATACACAAAATAGTGGTGTTGAGCTAGATGGTGTATGGCAAATTGATGAGAGCCTGCGCTTGTCTGGAACTTACACGCAGTACTTCCATGATCCTATTAACCCTAGCTTTAAGCGATTTGCTAGTTTAATTACAAGCTACAACCTTTTTGATAACTGGCAAATCAATTTAAATGTAATTTGGCGAGATACAGTAGAGGTGAGTGCTGAAAATGGCGATTACTTTAAACAATCTGCATATAGTTTGCTAGGTGGAAGTATCAAATGGCAGTTAACGGATAGAAGCCATTTAGCCTTAAAAGCTGAGAATTTATTTGGCAAACGCTATGATGTTTTTGACCCTCGCGTTGCCAGTGGTGCTGTGGCTGGAACAACCGAAGAATTATCGTTACACTACCAAGTCAAATTCTAGTAGTGTTATGACTTAAGGTCACAATGTCATCGTTAAGTAAAAAATTAGTGGGCGCTGTTGCGCTGTTGGTGTGCTTGTTAGTACTTGTTTTTTACTTTGGTAGACAACACGATTTTGATAAAGCCAAGCAGCAAAGTGCTGTTCAAGCCTCACAATTAAGCCATTACTTTTCAAGTGAACTGGCTCGCTTTGCAACGATTCCCTCTCTTGTTAGCGCAAATAACTTAGTTAAATCGTTTGTTTCGAATAAAAAAATTGGCGAGCAAGCGGTTAATTATTACCTCGAAGATATTCAAAAAGCCAGCGGAGCCTCTGATGTTTATTTAATGGACTTAACAGGCTCAGTCATCGCAAGTAGTAATTGGCAAGTTGACTATACCTTTTTAGGAAGTAACTTTGCATTTAGGCCGTACTTTTATTTAGCTAAAAACAAACAAAAAGTAGCCTACTTTGCCCTTGGAATGCGTTCCAGTGAACGAGGCTTTTATTTTTCGGAACCTGTGATTGAAGATGGCAAAGTCATTGCCGTTGTCAGTTTAAAAGTCAATGCAAAAAAGTTTGAACAAGACCGCCAACTATTAAATACATCTCAAAGCACACATTTTTATATTTCCTTGCCCGATAGCGTCATTGTAATGTCAGATGTGGCAAGTTGGCGTTTGACTTCGTTGAACAGGTTAAATGAACAGGCGATGGCGAATCTCATTGATTCAAGACGGTATTTATCACACATTCCAAAAAGATTAGCTTATTCAGGGCAAGCGCTTAGCGAAAATATTGCATTACAGCGAATTGTACTTAACGACAAACATGCAAGCTTTGTTGCTGCATCCCAAAATATCGATATTATCCAAGCAAAAGCGACTGTCTTGGTTGATATAAGCCATTTATCAGCCGCACAAATCCCCAGACTTTTATGGTTTTGTTTATTTTATGTTGTACTTGCAGCGTTAATTCATATGTCGATGGTGAGGTTTGCCGGTTATAAGAAGTTACTTTTTTCTCGTCATAGCTTGGAGCAAGAAGTCATTGAACGAACCCAAGCATTAGAGAAAGCGCAAAAGGCGCTTATTCAAACGGCTAAGCTTGCTACGATAGGGCAGTTAAGTGCAGGCATAAACCATGAGATAAACCAGCCACTTAGCGCAATGAGCACTTATTTAGTCAGTGCCAAGCGGCTGCTAGGAAAAGGCGATATAGCGCGGGCTGGCGAAAACCTCGTTTTAGTTCAGTCATTAATTGAGCGCGTACATAAAATTGTGGCACAACTTAAGCACTTTAGTAAGCCATCACAGACTCAGTTACGTCGACATAGCCTCGCCCAGATGTTAAAAAACGCCTTGATGATCGCCAGCGCGCAGCTAAAGCAAGACGCCGTTACTATTAAAAACGCAAACATAGATGAGCACATTAGCGTTTTGGTCGATAGCGTTAAGTTCGAGCAAGTTTTGGTGAACGTAATAACCAATGCCAGTCAAGCTATGTCTGAGTGTGAACAGCGAGAGTTAAGTTTCGAATTGGAGTTATTTGATAATCGTGTGAAATTATCAATATTAGATACGGGGCCAGGGATTGATCAGCATGCTTTAGGCAATATTTTTGAGCCATTTTACAGCACCAAGACGAGTAATGGTTTAGGGCTGGGTTTATCAATTTCACGGCAAATTATCGACTCATTTAATGGCCGCTTAAGTGCTCATAACCGGCCTGCTGGTGGTGCCCAATTTATTATTACATTGCAAACGAATAAGGAAACACAATGAGCTTAGTTACGGGGGCTTGTAAGCAAGTCATTGTTATTGATGATGAGGCCATGATTCGAGATTCATTAAAGCAACTACTGGAAATTGAAGGCTATCAAGTGCAATGTTTTAATGAACCTGTGAGTGCTTTAACAAAGTTAAGTCGCCGCTTTGAGGGAGTTGTTTTAAGTGACATTAATATGCCGAAAATGGACGGTTTGGCTTTTCTTGAACAAGTAAGGGCATTTGACAGCGAATTACCCGTTATCTTTTTAACGGGTTATGCTGATGTCTCTGTTGCTGTAAAAGCAATGCAACTTGGCGCCTATGACTTATTTGAAAAGCCACTCACGGAGCAACTGCTTGACTGTATTGCTAGAGCCTGTGAAAAGCGTGCTTTAGTGATGGAAAATCGCGCATTAAAACTTGCGGTCGAAAAAACATCCGCGCCAGGTGTGCGTATTTTAGGTGAAACCGAACAAATGCAGCAAATGATGCATTTACTTAATGCCGTGATTGATACACCCGCAGATGTATTAATAGAGGGAGAAACAGGGACAGGGAAAGAGCTTGTGGCCCGTTACTTACATGATCAAAGTAATCGTTCTAGTGCTAATTTTGTTGCTATTAACTGTGGTGCTATTCCAGAGCAATTAATAGAGAGTGAGTTATTTGGTGCAGCCAGTGGCGCGTACACAGGCGCGACTCAGTCTCGCCAAGGCAAGTTTGAATTTGCTAAAGGTGGCACTGTTTTTTTAGATGAAATCGAATCAACACCGGCAAGCTTACAAGTTAAATTACTTCGTGTTCTTGAAGAAAGGAAAGTGACTCCGGTTGGTGATAATCATGCAATCGATCTTGATGTGCGTATTGTCGCAGCAACCAAAGTTGATTTGTTAAAACTGGTTGAAACAGGCGATTTTAGAGCCGATTTATATTATCGCTTAAATTTAGTTAAAGTGAGTATTCCAGCTCTTAGGGATAGAAAGGCCGATATTCCATTATTGTTTAAGCACTTTAGCTCGATTGCTGCGACACGGTTTCATAAGCCGCCCGCACCACTTAGCACCGAGGCTAAACAGCGGCTGCTCGCTTATGATTGGCCAGGGAATGTTCGAGAACTTAGAAACCAAGCTGAACGTGCAGTGTTACTCGGCTCTGATTTAGCATTTGCCTCTTATAATCAAAATAATAATGATAATGAACTCGCACAAGATTTAAGCTTAGCGGAAAAAGTCAGTTTTTATGAACAATCATTAATTGAAGATGCGCTAGAGCGAAACAACGCGAGTATCAAAAATACCATGGCAACCTTGCAGATTGCGCGCAAAACTCTTTATGACAAGATGGCAAAATATGGAATCAACCGCGATATGTTTAAAGATTAGTGTGGGTTTGGTGACAACTAAGCGTTTTAATTGTGTGGGAAACCGCACACTTCCCGCCTTTTAAATTGATTAAATAGTGACACTGCACTGTTATAAAAGGTATTTAATTTAATAATTTGAGTTGGCAACCAATTTGCCTCTGTTGTTAGGAACAACAATTTGAACCTAATAACAGGGGGCACATAATGACAACAATATTAACTCAAACAAAAACACACCTTGCGGCGAGTGTAGCAATAGCCTGTTTTGCCAGCTCAGCATTTGCTGCTGATTATGCAATATACGGTAAAGCGGAAGTCCAAATAGCAAACACTGATACTGGTGTTATGCGATACGTCGATGAAGGTACTCAAATTGAAGCACCATTTTCTCGAATTGGTATTAAAGGTAGTCATAAACTAACAGAATCCCTGAAAGCCGTTTTCAAATATGAAGTACAAGTAAAGGGTTTTGAGCATGATGATACTGACGAACCATTTTCAGCGCGTAATACCTACTTAGGTCTTGCAGGTAATTTTGGTGAAGTGGTTGTGGGTCGTAATGATACTCGTTTTAAATACTCAGAAGGTAAAATAGACGGTTTTAACGAAACCCAAGCAGATATCGCACAGCTCATTCCAGGTCAAGATCGTATTGGCGACACAATTACCTACAGTTCTAAGACCTATGGTGGTGCATCTTTAGCACTTACTTATGCACCTAAAGATGATAGCAGTAATGATGAGGCTGGTTTTGCTGCAACTATTATTTATGGTGACCGTGCATTAAAATCAAAAACATACTATGTTGCTATAAGCCATGTTGATGCGTTAAATAAATTAACGGCAAGTCGAGTTGTTGCAACGTGGAAGTATGACAATTTGCAACTGGGCGGCTTATTTCAACGCAGTGAATCTACCGATGGCATAAAAGAAGGGAATGGTTATGCACTCAGTGCTAGTTACACCATTGATAAGTGGGTACCAAAGCTTCAATACGTGAAAGATGACTCTAAAATCCGTCATGCAGAAGAGGGCAAGCAATGGACAGCGGGACTTGACTACGTATTTGATAAACAGACTACGGCTTACTTATTTTACACTGATTTAGATCTTGAACTTGAATCAGACAACAGTATTGCGCTTGGTCTTAAATACAAGTTCTAGGAGTTAGTATGTCATTAGTTAATCAAACAAAAGATGGTACACAGCCACGCCCATTAATGAGCACAGTAATGTTATTACTAGGCCCATTGGTGATGCTGTTAACGTGCTTTATTGAGCCACCTGCTGGTATGAGTGTACCAGCTTTAAGAACGGCAGGCCTTGCTTTTTGGATGGCTTCTTGGTGGGTGAGTGAGGTTGTGCCAATTCCCGCAACATCTTTATTGCCTCTTGTTATATCTCCTCTTGCTGATATTGCTGCAATCAAAGGCGTCGCAGCACCTTATGCACACCCTTTGATCTTTTTATTCTTAGGCGGCTTTTTGATCTCAATCGCGATGGAGCGTTGGGGTCTACATAAGCGTATTGCACTTAACACTATGCTTCGTGCAGGGACTAAGCCAAGTCTACAAATTTTAGCCATGATGTTAGTAACGGCTTTCTTATCAATGTGGATGTCTAATACAGCGACAGCAGTGATGATGTTACCGATTGCGATGTCGATTACTATGTTGGTTAAGCAGTCAAATCCAGAAAATGACCAATTTGGTAAAGCATTATTATTATCCATCGCTTATGGTGCAAGTATTGGTGGTATTGCAACACTTATTGGTACCCCGCCAAATGCATTAATGGCTGCCTATTTGTCAGACAGCTACAAGATAGATATTGGCTTTGCCGAGTGGATGAAAGTCGGTGTACCCCTTGCGACCATTATGCTTATTTTATGCTGGGTGTGGTTGACTAAATTTGCCTATAAAGTAGATACACAATGTGCAAAAGCGGCCAGTAAAGACACTAAATCACTCTTTTTGTCTCAGCTTCAAGAGCTGGGAGCAATGCAGCGTGCAGAGAAGGGCGTTGCCCTGGTATTTGCTTTAGCAGCTATTTGCTGGATCTTCAGACCTTTGATCGCTGATTACTCAGGATTAAATGTATCAGACACTGGGATTGCTATTGCAGCTGCGCTGCTGTTATTCGTACTACCTGCTAATAAAGGCGACGGTGAGCGTATCCTTGATTGGGAAAGTGCAGCGAAAGTACCGTGGGGTGTTTTATTACTGTTCGGTGGTGGTTTAACATTGGCGGCACAAATAAAGTCATCAGGCTTAGCTGAATACATAGCGCATATGATTGAAGGTGCTAGTGCTATACCTCTGGTACTGAGCGTATTAGCTGTAACCGCGTTAATTACTTTTTTAACAGAGATTACCAGCAATACGGCGACAGCTGCAGGCTTCTTGCCACTGTTAGGTCCGGTTGCTGAATCAGTATTTGGTACGCCACTTGTTTGGGTTATTCCTGCGGCAATTGCGTGCAGTTGTGCGTTTATGATGCCTGTAGCAACGCCACCAAATGCCATTGTGTTTGGCTCTGGGCAAATTCAAATGCGTGACATGATCCGCTCTGGTTTTGCACTGAATATTATCGCCATCGCGATGATCACCATAGTGACAATGACCCTTGTAGCTGCTGTTTTCGGTTTCTAATCCGTCAGCGTTTAAACCAACCATCCAACCAATCAACAGCACCCAACTGGGTGCTGTTTTTCAACGTGTAATATTGCCCACAGAATTATAGAAGGTTATAGTCTGAACTTAATCTTTTAAGGGGTTCAATTTTGACGAATACTCAAATGGGGTTGATTAATCAATTCGAGCAGCTGAATAACGCTTTTTTATCTCAACCTTTACTGCCAATACAAACACGTATAAACCTCTTAAAAACGATTAAAAAGAGGTTGATTGAGAATGAGCAACAGCTTGTTGCTGCTGCGAGTAAAGACTTTGGCTATCGAACAAGTTTTGATACTGTGCTTGGAGATTTACTACCAACAGTCAAAGCGATTTCTGACACCATAAAGCGTTTACCCAAGTGGACACGTAACGAATCTCGCTCTGTTGGGATCAGCTTATGGCCTTCACATGCCCACATCCAATATCAACCTAAAGGGGTTGTGGGTGTTATAGCGCCTTGGAATTACCCTATTCAGTTATCCCTTGTGCCTGTTATTAGCGCTTTAGCCGCTGGTAATCGGGTTATGCTAAAACTCAGCGAGTTTACCCCCCATACCAATGCACAGTTAACAGAAATATTCAAAGATGAGCTTGCAAGCCATTGTGTTGTCATCGAAGGGGGGGCTGACATTGCCGCCGCATTTAGTGACATACCGTTTGCACATCTGCTGTTCACGGGGTCAACCTCGGTTGGTCGTAAAGTGATGCAATCGGCAAGTCAGCACTTAACCCCTGTGACCCTTGAACTAGGAGGTAAATCTCCCGTTGTTGTGCTTGATGATGTGAATATTAAAGCCGTTGCTCGCACATTATTATTTGGTAAACTTAATAATGCAGGTCAAATATGTGTTGCACCTGATTATGTATTTGTTCCAAAAAACCTAGAGCACCAACTTATTCAGCAGCTTTGTGAGCTTTATAAACAACATTATCAGCAAGGTGTTGAAGGAAAAAACCTAACTTCGATAATCTCTAGTGCACATTATGAACGTCTATCTAGCTATGTAGAAGACGCACAGTCAAAAGGCGCACAGTTGTTTACAGCTTATGAAGAGAATACAGCTGACGAACTCAAGCACCGTATGGGTTTGCATATTCTCACTCAAGTAAGTGATGATATGAAAGTCATGCAAGAGGAAATTTTCGGACCGATATTACCAATTATGAGCTATGACTCACTCAGCCAAGTAACCACTTTTATTAATAGTCGTCCGCATCCACTTGCTTTGTATATTTTTGGTCATGACTCGACTGTAATTTCTGATCTTAGTGCGGCAATTCGAAGTGGCACACTTGCGATTAATGATGTTTTGATGCAGGTAACAGCGGATCAACTACCGTTCGGCGGTATTGGGGAGTCTGGAATGGGGCATTATCATGGCATAGAGGGGTTTAAGACTTTTAGCCACGCTCGTAATACACTGGTGTCAGGGAAGTTTAATCCGCGTACATCAATGCTTTTAAAACAAAATAAATTATTAATTAAGCTATTAAAATGGATGTACTTGCGCCAGTAGACGCAAGTACCTCACACTACAGGCGGCCATCAGGCGCATAAAGACCTGCCTGAATTTTAGCGTAAATAGCATCAGCCTTTTCTTTAGCTGCTTCAATCTCTGCCGGCATCATGTTTCGCTCGTCTAGTTTACGACTATGACTTGCATCCATATTGCCGTTGTATTCAGCAATTGTATTCCAAATATATGATTTTTCTAGGTTCTTAGGGACGCCTAAGCCATCATAATACATCAGTGCCATATTAAACTGCGCCAACGAAAAGTTATTTGCGGCTGCTTTTTGATACCAACTCATGGCAGTACGGTAATCTTGTAATACACCTTCGCCATTCGCGTACATCACACCTAAATTGTACTGTGCTGCGGGGTGATTCTTTTGTGCCGCCATTTCAAAAAGTGAAATTGCTTTTTCTTTATCGAGCTTCACACCTTTGCCTTCTTGGTAGAGTACGCCAAGGGCAAACATAGAATCAGCATGAATTTTCTTAACCGCTTTTTGATACAACTCAGCGGCCTTATGGTAGTCACGTCTAACACCAAAACCACCTTCATATAACTTACCAAGTTCATACATAGCAGGGGCATAACCTCTATCAGCCATGTAATTATACGTTTGAAGAGCCTCTTCAAATCGCCCCTCGTTCGCAGCTAACTGGGCGTCTTCGAAACTAGCACTTGTTGCTAAAGGTGAAATAATGAGAGCACTACAAAGTATGAGTGATTTTAAATTAGGCTTGAACATAGTCGGCCTCCAAATGAGTTTAAATATCAACTTTTATTGATAATTGCATTGCCATCGTAGTAAAGGGCGAAACATCACTTTTAGTTTAGACCTAACCACCTCAATTGCCTAATTTAACAGCAATGGCAAGCTTTAAAAATTCTAAGTAGGCCTAAGATACAGATTTTACAGAAAAATTAAAGAAATAAAAAAAGCCCATTGCGGGCTTTTTCGTGTCATATCTACCGTCACCGATATGAGCAATGTAGCAAGTAAAGTGTAACGTTTTATGTCGATGCTTGGGTCGAGGAAGCAACTTACAATCAAGTGTTACAGCTTGAACAAACTTGGCGAGTCAATACCAATCCTTTATAGACATTGATTTTGCTGTGAGAACTTCGAAGTGAGCCAAGTTGTTGATAATGATTGTTACTTAGATTTAAGTGTTCGTCAATAGTTAAATGACAATTAATTTCATTTAGACTGAGTGAATAATATTTACACAGCTCGTTAACTTGCTAAAGTGCTAATTAAGAACAAAGTTTAGAAAAAGCCCTATGAAGAATTTATTAAAAAATCTCATTATCTTATGTTTGGTTATGGGCACGTTAGGTTGCTCCCCAAGCTTCACATATAACAATCTTGGCTGGTTATCAGGTTTTTGGATTGATGATTATGTTGACCTAAACTCCGAGCAGTCAGACAAGTTTAAGCAAATAGTTAAAACTAGTCGAGATTGGCACAGGGAAACTCAGTTGCCTTTATACAAAAAAGATTTAGAGAGTTTAAAGGCGATGCTTGATGTTGATGTTAATCAACAACAGTTAAAAAAGCATTTCCTGCAAGCTAAACAACATTGGCAAACGTTAGTCGAAAAGCTTGAACCTGATCTGATCAATTTAGCAAACTCGCTGTCGATAGAACAGCGCACTGAATTTGTTGCTGCTATCCAAGCATCCATTGACGATGAGTACGAAGAATATCAAAAGAAAACACCTGCTGAACATAAAAAGAAACGTTTAGAGGAGGAGCTTGAAAATTATAAAGAATGGCTCGGAACACTGTCCAACGAACAAAAAGAGCTAATTGAAACAGCGACCAACGATCGAATTGAAACCTCGTTACTCTGGCTTGAGTATAAGCAAACACGTTTGGATGCACTAAAAAAACTCTTTACAGCAGAGAGTAAACCAGAAGATTTTGACCAAGCCCTAGCGGTGATAATTAATAACCGTAGCCTGTATATGAGTGAAGCGCTAATTAAGGCTGATGATGAAAACCTTGATAATTATGTGAAGCTGCTTGTTGCATTAAAGGCCACTCTCACAGCGAAGCAACGACGTAACATTGATGAAGAGTTTGATGAGTTAATTGAAGAAGTGAGCGATTTAATTGATGATTAAACCTTCATCGCATCCAGTTAAAGTAGTTTAGTGTTTACTGGCAAACCTATTTTGTGAGCTGATGCAACAAGGAATGCCATAAATATTTGCTAAGCTATTCGGTTGCTCTTTTTCATAATCATCACTCTTTATTGACTAGTTGATGGTATAGATTATTGCAATAAATAAAAATGTTCCGAAAATACTGGTTTCGCGTTAAAATTAGCCAATCACACAGTTTATGAGATTAATAATGGATATTGGCGCATTGCGTGGCACCCAAGCTTTACGAAATAACGTTCTTAAATGGATGGGATTTTGTTTGGGGATTCTTGCAAGCATTTTCGCCTTTTTTAATCTATTTATGAACCACTTTTACTTTCTTGGTATTTTAGAAGTTGGTTTTGCGGTATTTTGTTTTCACACCTACCTGTACACGCGTAAACGCACAGCCCATTTATGGCAATCACTTAGCTTGTGTGTGTTCCTAACAATCCTAGTTACACTGGGTACTTACCTTAGTAATATTAAAAGCTTGTTGTTCATTTGGACATGCTCATTGCCAATTTTATTTTACTTGTTGCTAGGTAAACAATATGGCGTTGTATTTTCGCTCATAGTAGCAGTGGTTCAAGCCTTTATTCTCGGTACAAAGCAAAGCTTAGCGCCTTTACATACGGTTAATTTTCTACTTAATTTTTCGTTTACTTACATTAGTATTTGGGCTGTTTCTCATACGTTTGAAAATAGTCGGGCGGAGTACGGAAAACGACTGGAAAATCTAGCACTTTTAGACCCACTCACAGGGGCTGGTAACCGCTTAGCAATGACTCACTACTTTGAAGTGGACTTGGCTAATAAGCCTGGTACATATGTATTAATGATCGATATCGATTATTTTAAAAAAATAAACGATCAGTTTGGCCATGGAGTCGGTGACCGTGTGTTAATTAATGTTACGGCCTTTTTTGCTGAGCGAATCAATAAAAACGTTATCTTCCGTATTGGTGGAGAAGAGTTTGCTATATTCCTTCCCCACACCGATCCACAAAGCGCGTATGAGTTTGCGGACATGCTTAGAGAGAATTTATCGACAACTATCCACACTATTGATGAGCAAGCGATAAACCTAACAATTAGTATTGGTGTTGCTTGTTATATGCCAAACCAAACACTTAAAAACTTTATAAAACGTGCAGACGATGCACTGTATCAGGCAAAAAAGCAGGGGCGAAACAGGGTTGTAACGGCCTATGAGTTAAATCAGCAAGCCCCTAAGTGTGATAAAGCGAGTTAAGATTCTACGTACTGCCTTTGTACATGCTATCAAACTCTGGAATATTCGCTTCCCAGATAGGGATATCTTTACCGATGAATTCACGCATCGCATCAAAGAATAGCCGCGTTCTTACTGGCAAATCCCTGTGCGGGTAAACCGCGTATACAGCGCTGTAATCGAGTAATTCCATATCGGTTAAAATAGGCACTAAATCACCACGTTTTACTTCATCGTCAAGAATAAATGCAGGTGCAAGCACATAAGCATTACCTGAGATGGCTTTCATTAAAAGTACTTCGGCATCGTTAGCGCGAAAGACACTTTTGATGTTTTGCTCAACAATATCACCATTGGCATCGCGATAGCGAATACCGCTAACGCGTTTACTTGGACTTGAATAGCTGGCAGCTGGCAGCTCTTTTAAATCCTCAACATGCTTTGGCATGCCGTAAATTTCAATAAACTCAGGTGAGGCTAGTAGTAACATCCGGTTGCGGGCAATTTTCCGAGCTATAAATGATGAGTCTTTTGGCTCTCCCACACGAAAAGCCAAATCATAGCCTTCAGATACTAAATCAATCAGTCTATCGTCTAAACGAAGTTCAACTTCAACTTGCGGGAAGCGTTTTTGAAAGTCATTAATTACGGGCTGAATATACCGTTTGCCGATAATACTTGATGAGGTAATTTTTAATGTACCACGGGGTTCTTGGTGGTAATTCTCAGCAAGTCTGACGGTATCTGATAACAAATCTCTAAGTTCAGCTGCTTTTTTTACCATTTCAGCACCAGCGGCAGTCAACGAAAAAGAACGTGTTGTTCGATTGAGTAAGCGCACACCTAATTCATCTTCAAGACGGCTAATTTGTTTTGATATGACCGAACGGTCTATATTCCTAGACTCTGCGGCTTTTGCAAATGAGCCTCGTTCAATCACTTCAAGCAACATAAGTAAGCGGCTGGTGGTGTCCATAGCAGTTCCTTAAATTTCATTGGTGCCATTCTGGCATTAATGAATTTAAAAATCTATCATTTTTATCCGCTAATTAGTTCCGTAACATTGCCTCCAATCTATTAACAGGAGAGTCGTGATGAACAAATCTATTCTTGCAGTGGCGGTGACCATTGCGAGCTTAACGCTTGCAGGGTGCGGTACAGAAGCCAACCAAGCAGCGCAGCAACCCCATTTACAACCTATTGACGTAGCAAAAGTGCTTGTTAAACCAGTACAAAATTGGCACACCTATACTACGCGTTTAGAAGCGCCACAAGAAGTTGCACTTATGCCGCGTGTTTCGGGTGTTATCGATAAAATTAATTTTAAAGAAGGCGACAGCGTAAAAGAAGGGGATTTACTATTTACCCTTGATGCACGTCCTTTTGCAGCAGTGGTTGATAGCCTAAAAGCACAAATCGAAAGTGCTAAGGCTGCATTGGAGCAAGCTAAAAGCGAAGCTAAACGCGCAGAGCGTTTAACCGAGCGTAAAGCTATTTCAACTGAGCAAGCTGAGTCTCGTAAATCAACACTCAGACAACGCGAAGCGCAGCTACTAGCACTACAGGCCGAGCTTACAGCCGCTGAACTTGATTTAGAGTTTACCCAAGTACGTTCGCCAATTGATGGTGTGGTATCACGTGCCAATATAACTAAAGGTAACAACGTGCTTGCAGGTCAAAGCGTGTTAACAAGCATTGTATCAAACCAGCAAATGTATGCTTATTTTGATATTGATGAGCGCACCTGGAACCAGTCATTTGCTGATGTGACAGCGCAAAGTGAACAAGCAGTCGTGATGCAAAAGGTGGGTGAAACCAGCTTTAACTTCAATGGCAGAATCAACTTCATTGATAACCAAATCAATCAAACTACCGGTACTCTTCGCGTGCGTGCCGTGTTTGCAAACGATGAGCATCAACTTCGCGCGGGGTCATTCGCTCGCATTAAGCTTGCAGCCAATAAGGTGAGTGAAAAAGTTATCGTGCCAGAGCGATCAATTGGCACAGATTTAAAAAATCGCTTTGTACTCACTGTGGGTGAGGGCAATGTTCTTGAATATAAATTAGTGACGGTAGGTGAGCGTTACGGCAGCTTACGAGCAATTACATCGGGTCTAAACGAAAACGATGTGATTGCTGTGAATGGCCCTGCGCGTGTTGGTCCTGGTATGCCAATTTCACCAAACACAGTAACAATTAATAGCGATGGTATTGCGTTCACTCTTTCAAATAATCATTCAGATTTGGTTGCTAAACAGTAGGGCAAAATGAAATTTTCACACTTTTTTATCCAGCGACCCATCTTTGCAGCGATGCTGTCGCTTATTTTTCTTATCGCAGGGGCAATCTCGTTATTTCAATTGCCGGTGAGTGAGTATCCAGAGGTGGTGCCGCCAACAGTTGTTGTAACGGCAAGTTACCCAGGTGCAAACCCGACGGTGATAGCTGAAACTGTGGCAACGCCGCTTGAGCAAGAAATCAATGGTACAGAAAACATGTTGTATATGTTCTCGCAAGCAACCAGTGATGGCCGCATGACATTAACGGTAACCTTTGCGTTAGGCACTGATTTAGACCGAGCACAAGTACAAGTGCAAAACCGTGTAAATAGTGCACTACCACGCTTACCACAAGAAGTTCAGCGTTTAGGTGTTGTAGCAGAAAAATCATCACCAGATTTAACCATGGTGGTGCATTTGTACTCGCCTGAAAAGACCCATGATACAACTTACTTAGCGAACTATGCTGATTTGTATATCAAAGACCAAATTGCGCGTCTTCCTGGGGTGGGGGATGTACGCATGTTTGGTGGTGGTCAATACTCAATGCGGGTATGGTTAAATCCAGATGCGCTATCGGCACGCGATTTAACAGCAATGGATGTAGTAAATGCATTACGCGCGCAAAACCAACAGGTTGCTGCGGGTAGCTTAGGTGCACAACCTACGTCGAAAAGTAATCAATTTCAAATTCTGATGAATGTTAAAGGGCGCTTGAGCTCACAAGAAGAATTTGAAAATGTGATCATCAAAGTGGGTGAGCAAGGTCAGCTTACGCGCCTAAGTGATGTTGCACGCCTTGAGTTAGGCCAAGATACGTATGCACTAAGAGCAATGCTAGATGGTCAACCAGCCTTGGCTATGCCTGTATTTCAACGCCCAGGTTCTAATGCGATTGAGCTTTCGGATCAAGTACGTGAAACCATGAAAGAGCTATCAAAAGACTTTCCGGCAGGCGTTGAATACGACATAGTTTATGACCCAACTATTTTCGTACGCGGCTCTATCGATGCTGTTATTAAAACGCTACTTGAAGCAATCGCGTTAGTAGTTATCGTTGTGGTGGTGTTTTTACAAACATGGCGTGCATCGGTTATCCCGCTTATTGCAGTACCCGTATCTTTGATTGGTACGTTTGCTGTTATGCAATGGCTTGGCGTTTCAATCAATACTTTATCGTTATTCGGCTTGGTGCTTGCCATTGGTATTGTTGTTGATGATGCCATTGTTGTAGTTGAAAACGTTGAACGTAATATCGAGCAAGGTTTATCACCACTTGAAGCAACCCGTGTCGCCATGACAGAAGTAACTGGGCCAATTATCGCTATTGCCTTAGTGCTGTGTGCGGTATTTATTCCGACGGCTTTCATTACGGGGTTATCTGGTCAATTTTATAAGCAATTTGCGTTAACTATTACAATTTCGACGGTTATCTCAGCGTTTAACTCGTTAACACTATCGCCTGCGTTATCGGCGTTATTATTAAAAGGCCATGATGCAAAACCAGACCGCTTAACTAAGTTATTAAATCGCGTATTTGGCAACTGGCTATTTAAACCGTTTAACCGCTTATTTGATAAAGGCGCAAATGGCTATGAAAAGCTGGTGCAAAAACTGATTCGCATGAGTGTGATTGTACTCGTTGCTTATGTTGCCCTTGTGGGTGGCACAGTAAAATTGTTTGACGCTGTACCAGGTGGCTTTATTCCACAGCAAGATAAGCAATATTTAGTGGCTGTTGCACAGTTACCTGATGCTGCAAGCTTAGATAGAACCCAAGAAGTTGTGCAAGAAATGGAAAAAATTGCATTACAAGTACCGGGTGTTGCAAACACAGTATCGTTTCCTGGTTTATCGGTGAATGGTTTCACTAATAGTCCTAATAGCGGCATTGTATTTACTCCGCTTGCCCCTTTTGAAGAGCGTCAAGATCCGAGTATGTCGGCAATGGCGATTGCGGCGCAGTTAAATCAAAAGTTTGCGACTATTGATGAAGCGTTTGTTGCGGTATTTCCGCCACCGCCAATTCAAGGTTTAGGTACAACAGGTGGCTTTAAACTGCAAATTGAAGACCGTGCCAACAAAGGCTTTGAAGCACTCTTTAATAGCTTACAAGCAACCATTGCTAAAGCGCAGCAAGACCCTGCATTAATGGGGCTTTACTCAAGCTTTAGAATTCAAGTGCCACAAATGGATATAGACATTGACCGTGAGCAAGCGCTGATTCAAGGCATTCCACTTGATGAAGTATTTAACGCCTTACAAGTATACTTAGGTTCGATGTATGTGAATGACTTCAACTTGTTTGGTCGTACTTATCAGGTTAATGCACAAGCTGATGCTGATTATCGCCAAGATCCTGAGCAAATTTTGAATCTTAAAGTGCGTAACCGCATGGGTGAGATGGTGCCACTTGGTTCTGTATTAACGGTCACGCCAACAACAGGCCCAGATCGTGTAATGCACTATAACGGTTATCCTACAGCTGAATTAAATGGTAGCCCAGCGCCAGGTTATAGCTCTGACCAAGCACAGCATGCCATTGAAGCAATCCTTGCAGAAACATTACCTAATGGTATTGAGTTTGAGTGGACAGAAGTAACCTATCAGCAAATATTAGCGGGTAATACCATGGTGTATGTTTTCCCACTCGTTGTATTGCTCGTGTTCATGGTACTTGCTGCGCAATACGAGAGCTTAAGACTACCACTGGCGATTATTTTGATTGTGCCTATGACTATTTTCTCGGCCTTGTTAGGTGTGTGGCTTGTAGGTGATGACAACAACATCTTTACGCAAATCGCATTAATTGTACTCGTTGCACTGGCAAGTAAAAATGCCATCTTAATGGTTGAGTTTGCTCGAGATCAGCATAAAACGGGAATGCCTCACCTTGAAGCCATTATTAAAGCGTGTCGCTTACGACTTCGTCCAATTTTAATGACGTCAATTGCTTTTACAGCAGGTGTTGTACCCCTTGTTTTAGCCACAGGCGCAGGTGCAGAGATGCGTCATGCTATGGGTAACGCGGTGTTCTCAGGTATGATTGGTGTCACTGTGTTTGGCTTATTATTCACCCCGGTGTTTTATATGTTAGTAACGAAAAAATCGCAGAAGGAGCAAGATGATGCATAAGCCTCTTCATGCAATCTTTAAACAAGGCAAAGTTTTAAGTGCAATACTGTTAGCTGGCGTATTAGCTGGGTGCGCTCAAAGCGTCGATATGCAAGAGCAGCAAGTGAGCCTGACACAATTTGTAAGCGATACACAAATTGGTGAACAAAACCAAGGTGCGAGCGAAAATAACTGGTGGCGTCGTTTAGATTCAGCACAGTTAAACAATTTAGTGACTGATGCATTAGCAATGAATCACGATTTAAAAACCAGTCAACTTCAACTGGATGCAGCCATCGCCCGTTTAGGTGCAGCCCGTGCGGATTATTATCCGCAGGGCAGCCTAAGCGTGGGCGCAGAGCGGAGCAGTTTAGATGGCGCAATTACGCGCCAATCAAACGCAGGGGTAAACGTAAACTGGCAGCTTGATTTGTTTGGCCGAATTACCGCGTTAGTCGATGCTGCCAATGCGGGGGCACTTAACCAAGCAGAGCAGCTCAGAGCATTACAGGTTGAAGTGGTTTCAGCCGTAGTGCAAGGCTATGTAAGCTATCAAGGTAATGTGCAAAAGCAAGCGATTATTGAGATGCAAATCGAGGCACTCGAGCAAAGTATTGATGTGCTCAAAGCGCGAGTAGAGGAGGGGGTTGCGAATGAGCTTGACCTTAACCGTACTCTTGCTCAGTTAAAGCAGCAACAAGCCCTTATTCCTGAGCTTAGTTATTTGCAATATCGCGACTTGGCAACCCTTGCGGTACTGACAGGGCGACTCGCAAGTGACATATCATTAATAGAAGAGCCTGAGTTATTAAGCCACGAATTTAGTGTGTCGTTTAATAAAGCCAGTGAAGCAATGGCACTGAGACCCGATATCACCAGTGCCTTGTATCAGTTTAGTCAGGCTTATTCACTGAGTGTTGCAGCTTCAAAAGCACTTTTGCCCGATATTAGTCTGGCAGGGTTTGCAGGCGTAGTGAGCTTAACTAGCAATGGCTTAGAAGATACCGTACAGCAATGGCAAGTGACGCCAAAAGTTGAATGGTCATTGCTGAGTTATCCTGCATTATTAGCTCAACGTGATGCGCAGCAATTTTTAAGTGAAGCGGCTTATAGTGATTACCAAAGTAAAGTGTTAAAAGCGATAAGCGACAGTGAACTTACGCTGCAAAGGTTAGTCAAACAAAGTGAGCAGTTGAACTTCGCTGACGAGCGTTTTAATTATGCGAATAAAGCATTTGGTCAAGCACAAGCAATGTACGAAGAAGGGCAAATTCCTTACTTAGAGTTGTTAGATGCTCGACAGGATGTTTTAATAGCGCAAGAAAATGCTGTTGATTCAACCATTGCTTCATTGCAGGCCAAAGTGAGCGCTTATCAAGCGTTTAATGGTCGCTGGAGCTTTGAACTAAACAACCTTTAACTCAGAGTATTAAATGTCACATATTCAAAAAAACACTGATCTTCCTTCAACAATGCGCGCACTAGCACTGCTTGAGCCTAATGACGCTATCGCGTTATCGGAGTTATCTGTGCCAGTCCCTTGCCCTGAAGGCAACGAGCTTTTGATCAAAGTTGAATATGTGGGCTTAAACCATGGGGATGCTAACTTTGCAAAGCAGGGGTTTTGCAAGTGGAGTTATCCCCATATACTTGGTCATGATGCTGTAGGTGTTGTGATTCATGCCAATAAAGGTGTGTTTCCTGGCGTAGGCGCACGTGTTGTGTGGCACGCTAGCCTTGGCGACCAAGGTGTATTATCTGAATACACAACAGTGCCAAACTATGCAGTGTCGGTTGTGCCAGATAACGTCTCACCGTGTGATGCCGCAACCTTACCGTGTTCAGGTATGACGGCATTAATTGCCCTTGATAAGTTGCAGCTAAGCGAAGGGGATTCACTGTTTATTGATGCAGGCGCAGGGGGGGTAGGTCAGTTTGCTATTCAATTTGCTAAGCAACGTGGGGCAACAGTGTTTACCACTGCTAGCAAACACAATCATAAGTTACTTAAGCAACTAGGTGCTGATGTGGTGTTTGATTACAAAGACCCAAAACTTGAAGATAAGATTCGTCGTGAGCTTGGCCCCCAAGGTTTTGATGCCGTGCTTGACTGTATTGGTGGCGATACCACCATTCGTAACGTTGAGTTAATGCGTTTTTGTGGCCACATTGCGTGTTTAAATGAACTACCTAAATTTGAACAAGAGCTCATGTTCAGGCGTGCACCTAACATTGGCATTGTGTCTTTAGGCGGTGCGTGGCTTGCAAATAGCTTATGTGCTCAGCAAAGGCTGAGTTTTATGGGTAATTTATTACTTGATAATGCAGCCAGAGGCGAGATCAAATTGCCGCAAATTCATGCTGTAGATTTTACCGCTGAAGCTGTTTCAACTGCATTAAATAAACAACTTGCTGGTGGCTTAACGGGCAAACAAGTTGTACAAGTAAGCGGTTAGGTTTGCCAACGAGTAACCCAATTATCTTGTTTGATGGTCAGTGCAACCTGTGCCATTTTTGTGTGCGCTTTATTCTTCGCTTTGATAAGCAAATAACCTTTAAGTTATGCCCCATGCAAAGTGATAAAGGTGAACGTTTATTAAAGGCGCATCAAGTTGACGATCCACTTTCCTCAATGTTAGTGATTGATAAAAACCAGCTATATAAACAAAGTGATGCTGTGTTATTTATTGCCACTAAATTAGGCTTTCCATTCTCTATGGCTAAAGTGCTTTATTTAATCCCAAAAGGCTTGCGTGATCGTTTTTATGATTGGGTAGGTCGTAACCGGTACCGATTTTTTGGAAAGCAAACACAGTGCAGATTGCTGACTGAAAAACAAAAACAGCATTTTCTATAAACTTTTTATTTAAAGCTTGCTATTGTCGTTATTGGGAACGAACAACAACAATAACAAAAAATGAACATTCTCTATTTACTCTTAGCAACGTTTTACATCGCTCTATTGATGTTACAACCTGCGCTTCCACAAGCTATTACTGCGCTATTAAAAGCAATGCCAATACTCTTTTTAATTGTGATGGTAGTTAAATATCGAGGGCAATTTCAAAGTCGTACTGTTATTACTTTATTATTAGCTCTTAGTTTTTCAGTGCTAGGGGATGTACTGCTAGCCCTTGATACAGGGCAACTGTTTATAGGCGGTTTAGCTGCATTCTTTGTTAGTCACTTATTTTACATCATCACAATGCTACCCGTTAAAAAGTACCGCACTGATGTGTTGCTGCTTTATTTATTTTTAGCGATAGGGGTATTTTGCTTATTGTACCCCACTTTAAATGAAATGCTTATCCCTGTGATTTTCTATACGATTGTTTTGATGATAATGGCAAGCCTTACTTGGATGACAGATAAATCGAACGGCTTCTTAGTATTAGGTGGGGCGGTTTTTGTCATATCTGACTCAATATTGGCTTTGAATCGTTTTTATATGCCCTTTTCTTACGCTGATATCGCTATTATGTGTAGTTATTATTTAGCACAATTTTGTTTAGTGAAAGGTTTTTTACAAGCTCCAGACAAAAGCCAATAGGCTTTGTGGCTGTGTTAGCTTAGCCGTGATAAAATACGTGCGTTTAAATTTTTGAGATCTCCCATGGCAAATACAGCGCACGCACTGCACATTTTAGTTAAACACAAAGAACAAGCTGAAGACATTATCAAGCAACTTAAAAAAGGTGCGAAGTTTCAGACTTTAGCTAAAAAACATTCAACCTGTCCGTCAGGTAAAAAAGGCGGCGACCTAGGTGAATTTAGACGTGGTCAAATGGTGCCACAGTTTGACAAAGTAGCATTCAGCGGGGAAATCTTAGAGCCACATTTAGTGAAAACGCGCTTTGGATGGCATGTAATTAAAGTGCTGTATAGAACGTAAAGTTAAAGCCTAAGGGCGGTTCTGTATAAAAGAAAGGCCTTGGTAACGCCGCATTGAGGTGTGAACAACGCGACCACTGAACTGAACCTAACCTTACCACCATCAACACTGAACTCAACAATGGAATAAAAATGCCAAGCGTTGCAAATCAATCTTAAATAGATTGTTATATTTCAGGTTCTATGGAAAACTGAAGCCTCGTTGCAGGACTTTCAGTTACAACTTTCATTATCCCTTTATTCTTTAGGATCATACCAGTAGTGTATGAATGCGGATGCCTGTGAGAATTAACTGAGCCAGCAGATATGACAGAATACATATATGGTTTACTGTTAAGTTTGCTTGTGTAGTTTTCTTTTGCACCATGATGAGGAATTTGGATCAAGCCAATATTATCCCACACACCGTTATAGGCTCTATCTAGATCATTCCAGTTTTTACTAGCTTCGAAATCACCTAAAAACAAACATGCTACGTATCGGTTTATATAATAAGGCCTGAACGTGCTGTCATGGACAATTTTTACCAAATCATGCTCACCACAAGGTCCTGAGTAGACAGTCATCGTTGTTGCATTAAAGTTACCTTTTAGCTTTGTATATGAATCCTTTATTGCTTTTCTTTTTCTTGAATTCTTCCATAATACTTCAAAGTCATTAATATTAGATATTGATATATTGCGATTCTCAAACTCTGACTTTAAGAGAGCTGCTCTAGAAGCATAGTCAAAATTGCAAGGTATGTATTCCCAAGAAGAAATTGCACTTGAACGTATTGCAATATTACTGTTCACAAAGTCGCCATTACCAAGGTTTTCTAGCTGTACAATCTGTCTTTCATCATTAAATATTTCGAAAGGACGTACATAAATAACCTTAGTTTTAGGGCTAGCTCGATTGATCAAGCCTACTGGATCTAATATTAGATCATTCAAAAACCGTGAGTTTCCAATATAACTTTCTAGAAACAACTCAATTCTTGAGAATTCCTGTAAATACGGTACCACTACATAGTCAACATTACACCTAGACAGTAAACATTCAAGGCCGTTTACATGGTCTCGATGAAAGTGAGAAATAAACAAAACATTAACTTTAGCGTTTTTATTAAAAACAGAGAATATTTCGTGTTTTATGGTTTTTTCTCTTGTCGATGATTTACCTGAGCCAATAACAGTATCTGTACCGCAATCATATACTGAAACAAAGTTGGAGAATTCTTCAGTATAGAAAGCCCCTTGCCCTACTGAATGAAAACTTCTTAACATAGATAAACTCCAACTGTAATTTTTCCGTTTAATGTTCTTGTTAGGCTATTTTTTTTCAATAGCATTATCAGTTGCAAATACTGTGTGAGACTGCACAGATTCAGCACTATGAGTACTAATAATACCACCTGTACCGATATCCGCTGTTGGTGGCGGTTCCGGAACTAATAATTGTGGTGAAGGTGTAGGAGCTGAACTAGTTTGCGTATCATTGTTTTCGTTTTCATTACTCATGTGGGTTGCTACCTTTTGTTGTGAAATATTTAATGAATCAATTATTGCAATCGTACTTGAAATTAAGGCTAATAAAAAAGAAGAAATTAATATCCAAGAAGTTACTCTTAATAATGTTGCTCGTTGTGAATTGGTTTGAAAATTATGAGCATAAGCCTGATCTACACGAGCAATTTGTGTAGAGAGAAAAGTTGAATATACTTTGGGGTTATTACCTTTTAGTAAGTCATAAGCTCCTCTACTAAACTCCCCCCATCCTTTTTTAGGGATTGCCATATAGCCATTTCTTGCAGGAATAGAGTATAGACATATACCAAAACCAACGCATGCAAATAGTAACGCGAACAAACTAAACAAAAACAAACAAGAATTCACTAAAATGACAGATGAAAATTTTTCATATGCTGCAGCATAGACACCAATTAATGCAGCAGAAACCCATAAATATGCTCGACTTACCATAACTTGATGGCGGTTGATATCTAAAAAAGATGAATAATAATCTTTAGTAACACCCTCAAGGATCTTTTCAAGTGACTTTTCATAGCCATCGTAATCTAAAATTGGTTCCGACACTCGTACTCCTTGAATAGCCAAACAATTTTATAGTGCGCGCGTCGCGCATCTTTCTGCCAATGTCACGCTTATGTATTAATAAATCTATTAGTAACAAATAACGTAATGCATTGCTAGTTCTAATATTTTATCAGTGCTAAATATATTCAGAAAAAAGAAAATGCGCTCGTCGCTCATTTTCTTAACTATGGGAGGATAACAGCAAAACTGTATATTCATACAGTTATTTGTGTCATCACCAACATAAAAGTTAGTGGAATATTGGATTATGGAGTAGAGCCAATAGCATTCGATGAGTAAGACTGTATCTTGATTGCTCAAAGCAGCAGTTAGAGCATTTAACCTAACTTATTTTGGGGCAGAATCAAGTTACGCCTAATGTTCTGGTTTTGTCACAGAGCCGTCCTTCAGCTCCAACGCATTTCTATCTAAAATGTATTCTAAAAATTAGTTTATATAAACTAAAAAAGCGCCCTAGGCGCTTTTTTAAAATCAACTAACTCAATTTAGTGTGGGCTGCACATCTAAGCCATAGCCAAACATTACAGCTAATACTAATACAACCGATGCTGCGACCATTAGTTTAATCAGTAGTGGTAAACAGAATCTAAACCAATGTCCGTAAGGTACGCCTGCCATGCCTAAAATACCCATAAGTACGGCATTGGTCGGAATGATCATATTGGAAAAGCCATCACCAAATTGATAAGCAAGCACGGCAACTTGTCTTGGTACACCCACTAAATCACCCAGCGGAGCCATTAGTGGCATGGTGACATAAGCTTGCCCTGAACCTGATGGGATAAAGGTATTAAGCAGGGTTTGAATAACTAACATGCCAATTGCTGATATTTCTGCTGATACATAAGATAGCGGTAACGACATGCCATGTACCAAGCTATGGAGGATTTGGCCGTCTTCTAAAATAAGGGCAATCCCGCGTGCTACACCGATTAAGACTGCGGTTGTAACAAGATCAGACACGCCCTCTATAAATTTGTTTGCTGCTTCATCAGCAGAGAGTTTGCCTAAAATGGCGACAACCACACCCCAAGCAATAAAAACACCACCTAGCTCGTATAAATACCAGCCCTTAGTTGCGATGCCCCATACTGCAATTGCAAGGGTAATAATAAAGCTGCCTAAAATAAGTTTATGGCGTAGGGCAAGTGCTGGGTAACTGGTTGCTGTTTGATTTTCAAGTGGGCAAGGTACGCCAATCATCATTGATTTAGAGGGATCGTTCGCTACCTTTTTGGTGTATTGCCAAACATGATGAAAACCAATGAGCACAAATGGAATAAATATAGCTAAACGTAACCACAGCCCAGAGTAAACCGGGATCCCTGCAATTTGCTGTGCGATTAATACGGTAAATGGGTTAAATGCCGATACACCATAACCAATACCATAACCAGCGACTATCATACCTACAGCGGTCATTGCATCTAGGCGCATTGCTTTACAAGCGCGACGAGAATAATAACAAAGGGAATGTACTCACCAGCGGTACCAATACTGCTTGATGCTAAAGCAAAGCAAAATACCACCATAAAGATTAATCGTTGCGGCTTTTTACCGTGGCGCTCTAAAAGCCTACCAATAAGTGCATCGACTGTACCTGTGGCACGTGCAACAGCTAAGACGCCGCCAACAATTAACACAAAGAAAATAACATCCTGAGCAGCAGCAAACGCGCGGGGGATGGCTTGTAATAAATCCCAGGGGGTTAAGTAATGGCGTTCTTCAACTGTTTGATAGGTGCCAGCAACGACCATTTCGCGACCAGATTCACTGAGTGTTGTGGTGAAAAAACCTTGTGGTACTAGCCAAGTAGCAATAAGTGCAATGACCATCATACTTAGCAGTAAGATAAGTGTATGCGGGACTTTAAAACGTAAACCCATTTATTCTCCGTAATTATGTGTGGTATTTAGGTTAAATTCTTAAAATCATAACACAATAAAAGCGGGTAGGTTGTCTCTAAAATGTCCACACTGTTAAAGATTGTAATAATTCAGATACAAAAAAGGCCAGAACACTGGCCTTTTAAAAGTATTTTAATTTTATTTAGCTAAACCAAATGGGTCATCGATGCTATGAGCAGGCTCGGTAAACCAACGCGGGCCTTCGTTTGTCATATAAAAGTGATCTTCTAGGCGAATACCAAACTCATCAGGTATTACAAGCATAGGCTCATTACTAAAACACATGCCTGTAGCGAGTGGGGTAGGGTTCCCACCGACCAGGTATGGCCATTCATGAATATCTAAACCAATGCCATGGCCGGTTCTATGTGGACAGCCAGGTGTTTGATACTCTGGCCCCATGCCATTTTCGGCTAGGTACTGTCTTGCTGCATCATCTACTTTGCCACATGGTTCACCAATTTTTGCGGCAGCAAAAGCGGCAAGTTGGGCATTTTTCTCGTGTTGCCAAAACATACGTTGACGTTCGTTGGCTTCACCAAATACATACGTACGGGTAATGTCAGAGAGGTAATCATGTACTTTACAGCCTGTATCAATCAGTACCACATCACCTTTTTTGAGGGTTTGCGGGTTTTTAACGCCATGCGGGAAAGATGACGCAACACCAAACAGCACAATACAAAAATAGTTACCTGGTGCGCCGACTTTTTGGTGCGCTTTTTTAATAAAGGCTTCAACTTCAGTGGTGGTAATGCCTTCATAAAGCATACTCGCCGTTGCTTTGTGTACTTCTAAAGTCATGTCCATAGCACGCTGCATTAGGGCAAGTTCACTAGCCGATTTATGCATGCGGCAATGAGCAGTCACGCACTGTGCGTTAACAATATTGTAATCGCTGTTCGCTTTATTAATGCCATCGTAGATGAAAAACTGTGCGCTTTCATCAATACCAAGGGTGCCGTCTTTGCTAATACCCATTTCTGAAAGTACATCAACACACAACTGGTATGGGTTTTCGTGCTCTTGCCAGCCACGAATTGGGCCATCAATCACCATGAAATCGTTTAAGCTGCCGATTTCAAAAAACGGCGCTATGTATTGCACATCACCTTTAGCCGGTAAAATAGCGCCAACTAAACGCTCACTTGCGTACCAACGCATACCCGTAAAATAGGCAAGGTTAGTGCCTGCATTTAAATAAATTGCATCAATATTATTTGCTTGCATATACGCTTGTGCTTTTGCGATACGCGCATGAAATTCGTCATTTTGAATAGGGGTTAAATCTGTTGTCATATCTGACAAAGAGTCAAGCGCCTGCTCTGGCGTTTGTGTGCCAATACCATGTGTTGTCATCGTGTACTCCTTGGTTTTTTGTGCATTGTGGCTTGAGTAAACACTTGATGCAAACTCACTGCGACTAATCGCATAATATTCGTATTTATGGTTATTACTGTTAGCATGCACAAAAAATAAGGAGCGACAATGCAAGTTAATTACTTAAAGAGACAAGCTGAATTTAAAGCCTTGCTAGCACAACACGATTACAGTGCCATGTTAGTTCTAGGGCATGAAAATATTCGTTACTTAAGTGGCTTTAGTGGTAATGCTGCTTATGCATTAATCACTCAAAACGCGTGCGTGCTGATCACAGATTATCGTTACTATCAACGTGCAATCGTAGAAACAACGGGTTTTGAAGTTGTTTGTCGAGACAGAGACAACGAAACCCTTGGTCATTGTATTAATAGGCACCTTAAACCAAACAGTCATGTCGCATTTGATGCAAGTTATGTCACAGTAGCGATTTGGCAAGGTGTAGCAGATGAGCTTAACAGCCACACTCTAACAGCTGTAAACGGTTTAATAGAAAAACTAAGGCGCGTTAAAGATAGCTGGGAAGTTGCACAAATCAAAGCGGCCGCAGCCATCGCTGATGAAGCATTAGCACAAACGTTACCTTATTTTAAACCAGGTGTAACTGAGCGAGACTTGGTCTTAGAGCTTGAATTTAGAATGCAAAAGCTAGGTTCAGAAGGAATGTCGTTTGCAACCATTATGCTGTTTGCTGAGCGCTCAGCCTTGCCCCACGGTAATCCATCAGATCAGGTTTTAAAGCAAGGAGACTTTGTAACGCTTGATTTTGGCGCGGTTGTGAATGGCTATCGCTCTGATATGACTCGCAGTTACATTATTGGTGAAGCGTCAGAAAAACAAACCCATATTTATAACACAGTGCTTGATGCACAAAATGCGGCACTTGAAATGGTTAAACCAGGCGTTAATTGTTTAGATTTAAATGCCATATCAAACAAGGTGATTGATGATGCAGGCTATGGCGAATATGCTGGCAAAGGCTTAGGTCATGGTTTAGGGTTGTTTTTACATGAAGTGCCATTTATCAACACACTGACAGACTACAAGCTTGAGGTTGGCAATGTGATCACCATTGAGCCTGGTATTTACATTCCAGGCTACGGCGGTGTGCGCTTAGAAGATGACATCGTTGTTACTGAAACGGGCTTTGATGTGCTGACGCATGCGCCTAAGCCATTTATAATCTAGTGCTTACTTTTTAGCATAAGCTAAGCGGGCTAAACGTTCAGTTACATGGTAACTATCGAGCCCGCTTACAGCGACAGTATCGATAGCTTCAATATCGACAAAGCCGTCTTCAGCTAGGCAATTTTCATCTAAGTGTACATCCGTTATTTCACCTATAATCAATTCAGTACCGTTAATAGCTAGGTGGTGATGTTCTTTCAAGATAACAGCATATTTTAACCGACTGTTTGCAACAAAAGGTGCTAAAAAATCATTCAAATACTGTGTTTCTAGCCCTGTAGCATCAAACTCAGATTCTTCTTTATCATAACGTGCAGATGTTTGGTGTGCTTGATGATAAATATCTTTATTAACCTGATTAATGGTGTAACAACCTGTTGAAAGAATATTTTCAAGGGTGTGTCGCGGTACAGAGTGAGGGCGGATTATCATACCCACTAGCGGAGGATGCGCGCCTAGATGAAATACTGAGCTGACGATAGCGAGGTTTGTTTGATTATGGCAATCTTGAGTACCTATTAAATTAGCGCTTTTGAACCCTGATAAACTATTAATTAAATGAGCGCGATAACGGTTATCAAGGTTTGCAATTGCTTGTTTTGTTAAATGCATGAAGTTCCTTATTACCAATCTATGGGTTGTCCCTGCCAATCAAAATAAGCAGGGTTGTCAAAATTAGCTAAAAAGCGAGCGTCTGAAAGAAATTTAAATAGCTGTTCTGATACAAACGAAGGGGTAAAGAGCTTTCCATCAGGCACATTTCCCTGAAAAGGCTTTGATAATGGTGTATCCGTTGTGCCTGGATGGAAAAGCACACAACGATTTTGTTTGTAACGACGGCTAAGCTCAATTGCTGCTGATTTAAATAACATATTTAATGCGGCCTTTGATGCTCTGTAACTATACCAACCCCCTAAATTATTATCATTAATACTGCCTACACGGGCACTCAGTGCACAGATAACGCTTTTAGTTTTGGTATCTAATAATCTAGAAAAGGCCGTTACGCAGCGAATTGGCAGTAGCGCGTTTGTTTGCATACTATTAATAAAATGCGTGTCAGAAATTTGTTCAAGTTTACGTTCTGGTTGGTTGTTTAGATCATGCAAAATCCCATTAAAAATAACTAACTCACTCAAAGGGATCGGTCGTTCTGTGAGTGTTTTTGCTATCGCCGATAAACTTGCTTCACTGTAATCTGTTTCAAAATGAAGGTGTTTATTGCTGTGCTTTATAGGTGGGTTGTCAGCAGCGAACTGAGGTTGTCGACTAATTGTCACTATTAGACATGACGATAAATGCTCATTGAGTGTTGTGAAATAGGCTTTTGCAATCTCACTACTTGCTCCACAAAGAATATATAGTTGCATTTTTGACCTGTTTTAAAAATATTTGAAAAAAAATTTCGTCCAAACTATCACCCTCTAATAAAGTGACAGCAGCTCCTTTTCTTATAGAGCAAAGCTAAAGCGCAGAATAAGTAAAGGGTAAAAAGTTGACCACGCGCACATCAAGGATGCCTTAACCCATGGGGATTTTACCGCTTTAATTGGTAAGTCCATTTTACCAATTGGCTGTATTGTAAAGTGCAACACTTAACCAGACTGCGTATTTATTACACTTTTATGTTGAGATATTGGTTATTCTTTTTTACGAGTTTGTTAGAAAATTCGATCTATTAAATTAACGCTGACAATGATATTAATAAAAAGGATCAGTATTTAGCGGCATTTTTGCAAGCTTAAATACTGTGCAGTAAGTACTTTCAACTTAGTTAAAGAAAGGAGTATGAGAATGAGTGAACAATACGCTGCACTTCGCGGTAATGTTAGTATGCTTGGACAAATGCTGGGTCAAACTATTAAAGATGCTCAGGGTCAAGCCATTTTAGATAAGGTAGAAGAGATTCGCGCTTTATCTAAATCGTCACGTAGTGGTAACGAAGCTGATAGGCAAGCACTTATCGATGTACTACACGCTCTCACAGATGAAGAACTATTACCGGTTGCACGCTCATTTAATCATTTTTTGAATCTTGCTAATGTTGCTGAACAATTTCATACAGTATCGCGCTTTAATGATGTTGGTTTTTGCCAACTAAACCCTCTCACTCAAACATTAAAAGCGTTAGCATCAGCGGCAAAACAAGGGCAGGTTGACCCTAATAACCTTGCGCAAACTCTCTCAAAACTCCACATAAACCTTGTACTGACAGCTCACCCAACAGAAGTGACACGTCGTACTATGATCAATAAACACGTTGAATTAAGTGATTGCTTAGCCTCGCTTGAGCGCAAAGATAATTTACCAACCGAACGTGATGAGCTTTTAAATCGCATAGAGCAGCTAATAAGCCAAGCATGGCACACCGATGATATTCGTCGCTCACGGCCAACGCCAATTGATGAAGCTAAATGGGGTTTCGCAGTCATTGAAAATAGCCTTTGGCATGCTGTGCCGCGTTTTTTACGCGAGTTTAGCCAAGATGTTAAATCTCAACTAAATCTAGAACTACCCATTGATTATAGCCCCATTGAGTTTACTTCTTGGATGGGCGGTGACCGTGATGGTAACCCATTTGTAACCGCTGAAGTGACTCAGCAAGTGCTTGATCACGGCCGTTGGATGGCGCTTGATTTATATTCCCGTGACATTGAAACACTCAGTAATGAGCTATCCATGTCAGAAGCCAGTGATGAGCTAATAGCCCTTGCAGGGCAAGAGTTTGAACCTTACCGTGCTGTTCTTAAAAAGCTAAGAAATCAAATTGTCGAAACGGTTGCCCACTTGGGGGCAAAGATCAAACAAAAGCGCACTGATGCGCAAGACTTGATCACTGACATAGCACAAATTAAGCAACCGATAGATGTCTGTTATCGCTCATTGCTTAAAAACAACATGAAAGTTGTTGCCGATGGTCTGCTATTAGATGTTTTACGCCGTGTAAATAGCTTTGGCCTGCGACTCGCTAAGCTTGATGTTCGCCAAGATTCATCTCGTCATAGTGATGTGTTTTCTGAATTAACACGTTATTTAGGTTTAGGTGATTATCATCAGTGGCAAGAAGATGACAAACAAGCGTTCTTACTTGCAGAGCTTAACTCTCGCAGGCCGCTCATTCCAAAACATTGGCAACCAAGTCCTGAAGTGAAAGAGGTTCTTGATACCTTTGATGTTATTGCAGCTCAGGACTCACAGACATTTGGTCTTTATATAATCTCAATGGCACGAACGGCATCCGATGTCTTAGCCGTACAACTCTTGCTTAAAGAGAGCGGCTGTACGTTTAATTTGCCTGTTGCCCCACTTTTTGAAACGCTTGATGACTTAAATGCAGGTAAAGATGTAATTGAATGCCTGCTAGATAACACGTGGTATCGTGGTCATATTAAAAATCAGCAAAATGTCATGATAGGTTATTCTGACTCAGCAAAAGATGCGGGTATGATGGCCGCAGGCTGGGCACAATATGAAGCAATGGATAAGCTCGTTCAATTAGCAGAGCAACGCGGTATTGAGCTTGTTTTATTTCATGGTCGTGGTGGTACTGTTGGCCGTGGTGGTGCACCTGCTGCACAAGCATTGCGTTCACAACCTCCAGGTTCTTTAAAAGGGGGGTTGCGGGTAACTGAGCAAGGGGAGATGATCCGCTTTAAGTTTGGTTTACCAGCTGTTGCACTACAAAGCTTAAACATTTATGCTGGTGCAGTGCTTGAAAGTAACTTATTGCCACCACCAGAGCCTAAAAGCGAGTGGCGTGATGTTATGAAGCTTATCAGTAATGAGTCATGTGAGCATTACCGTGCAGTTGTCCGCCATGATGAAAACTTTGTACCTTACTTTAGAATGGCAACCCCAGAGCAGGAGCTATCGAAATTGCCGCTTGGCTCACGTCCTGCGAAGCGAAATCCTAATGGTGGCGTGGAAAGCTTACGTGCAATTCCGTGGATATTTGCTTGGAGTCAAAACCGCTTGATGCTGCCTGCATGGCTTGGGGCATTAACAGGGCTTAAGGCTGCGCTTGATAAGTATGGGATTGAAACACTCCACGAAATGAGCTTACAGTGGCCTTTCTTTCGTGCTCGTTTAGAGATGCTTGAAATGGTATTCAGTAAAGCTGATAGTTGGCTGAGTGCGCATTACGACGATGCATTAGTCACTGAGCAATATCGACCTCTTGGCGTAAAACTGCGCCAAGAGTTAAGCGAAGCGATTGAACTTGTACAGTCACTCAGCCCACAAAAAAGCTTACTGGCAGATCAACCTTGGATTAAAGAGTCAATTGCGCTTCGTAATCCGTATACCGATCCGCTTAACTTATTACAAGTTGAGTTGTTGCGCCGCTCACGACAAGCTGATGAAAGCTCTGAGGGTGATATCGACAATGCCTTGATGATCACCATGACAGGAATCGCTGCGGGTATGCGTAATACTGGCTAATCAAATGCCTCTTGATTGTTTGTAACTAAACGAACATCTAGAGGCAGAGTAATAATAAACCGTGCGCCGTGTTCACATGACTCGGCGCATATCTCACCTTTTAAGTTATATTGAACAGCGTTGAATACCACATTCAAGCCTAAACCTAAGTGTTGCTCACCTAAGTTTGTGGTGTAAAAAGGTGTAAAAATCTCTGACAAAATTTCATCTTTAATGCCCATGCCATTATCTTGATAGATAATATCGACGTAGTCTCCATGCTCAACAAGATGCATATTAACACTGCCGTTGTCTTGGTTTTTAAAGCCATGTTCATAACTGTTTATTACCAAAGTTTTAAGTACGTCTGTAATGATAGAGGGGTGCGAAACAATGGATACTTTGCTACCTGTAACAGTGTATGAGATTTGCTTACCTAAATAATTGTCTAAAAAGGAGAGTTGTTGCTTCAAATAATCAGGCAATGAAATTTCAACGGGTGGTTTATCAAGAGCAATCGACACATTGAGTGCTTTAAACTCTTCGACGATACTTGCTAGACGATTAATATTACTTATGACCAATTCTTTCGCACTGGCAGTGTTAGTAATGAATTGATGAAAACACTTGCTGGTCAGCTGCTGAGCTTTGAACTTTTCTGAGATTGATAATAAATATTCATCTATTAAAGAACTGGCAGTGACAATTGTGCCGATAGGCGTGTTTAATTGGTGCGCCATACCTGAAACCAACGCTGTCAGAGACGCTATTTTTTCAATTTCGATTAAGTGCTTTTGGGTATCATGAAGTTGTTTGAGTGCATTGGCTAGCTTTTTATTTTTATTATCAATACTATGAATTGCAGCAAAAGAGCCAAATAAGATAACAATAAGGCATATCGATATAGCGATTGTCAGCTCTTTAAACGCTTTTGCTTTAGTTGCCTTGATTTGCTCCGCTTTGGTGAGTTCTGAAATTCTTACCTCTTTGGCTGCTAAGTCAGCTTCGGCGAGTGCTTTAGCAATATTTACACTGGCTTGGCGTGTTAATACGGCAGTATTAATTTCATTATATTGTTTGTAACTAGATAACGCGTTTTCCAAGTTGCCTTGTTTTTCATACAACTGAGAAGAAAACTTAGTAATATCTAATTCGGTTTTGAAATCGACATACTTATAGTTTTTTGAGCTCACTGATGTAAGTAATTCAATGGCCTTTTCCGTATTATTTTGAGCGTTATAAGTGGCAGCTAAACACAAAATAGCATCCATGTATTCGTTATCGATTTTTTCTCTATTAATTAACTCGATAGCCTGAATAAGTATGGCCTCGGACTCTGATAATCGATTAGTTAAGCGAAGCACTTTTCCTTTTAGCACTAAACTTGTAGCTAAATGATTTGTAAAATTGTGTCGCTTTTGCAGGGTAATGGCTTGATCTAATATATTTAGCGCTTCGGAATAGTTTTTAAGGCCTATGAGAGAGGCTGCTATATTATTTGTCGCAAACGATTGATTGAGGTGTTGATTGTTGGCTTGCGCATAGTGCTTATAATTCTCAAAGGTTGTTAATGCTTCATCGAAACGTTCTAATTTTAAGTAGATGCTAGCAATGTTGTTTTCTGTTTGATAAACAAGGCGTTCATCCCTAGATTTAGCAAATGGCATAGCATCTCGATAGTAACTCAATGCCTCGTTGTATAATCCTAAACGTGCATAAATGCCACCGGATATATTGAAATAACCATACATTAAGCTCTTTTCATCAGAATGAGAAACCATACTTTTATATTCAACGATTGTCTCCATTGCCTGCTCTAATTCGTCATTTTCGAGCAGAAACCAAGCTTTGTAGTTGGTTACCATAATACTTTGTTCGAGCGTAAAGGCTTTATTAGTCAGCAGAAAATAGACTCGTTCAAGACCCTCTGATGGAGAGCGAGCATAGGCTTGGCGGATAGATTCCCGTAATTGAAGAAACTCTTCTTTAGACACTGTCTTTGCTTGAACCGTACTTAAGTTACCAATGAAAAGTAAGCAAATAAAAAATAAGATCCAAGCTCTCATTACACATTAATCCGTTTAATTATAAAAAACCAAAGCAACAAGCGAGGGGGGTTGATGCACAGCCTAAGTTGAGGTGAGTACTTTAAATTGTATTTAGACTGAGCGTTATCTGAAAAAGCTTATTCTTATCTGGGAAAATCCTTAGTTGCAATAAAAGTAAGTTAACTGTTAAAAGCCGTTACAAATGGCCTAACACTAGGTAGCTCTAAAGTATGGTTTTTGTTTCTGGTCAGACCTATTTAGGGTTAGGCTATTGACTCGTTAAAAGATAACACTAGAATGGCTCGGCTTTTGCCCCCATTGCTTAAGCCTTTTATAGTTTTTTTCCCGAGTTAGTTTATGTCGAACGTGTCTACTTGTATCACTTATGATACAACAACGTCATTGGTAATGATGACGTTAAGAGGGACTGCAAGTGCACAGGATGTGATTAATTTTTACCAGATAGCTCATCAATACTCATTATTATATGGGTCAGATAAAATCTTAATTGATGTGTCAGAGTTAACCCATAATTTTGCTCCTGCTGAGTTATTCAATATTATGCCAGTGATTGCTCATTCATTAAAAAAAGCCTGTGTAGCAATCGTAGTTAGTTTTGATGGTTTTATGCATGATTTGTTTGTTCAAAAAGCGAAACGTTATAACTTACATGCCGAAAACTTTGAATGTTTTCAAAAGGCTAAAACTTGGCTGGTCGCGCAATAAATTAACTTTAATCACTGAGATATGAGGCTTGTTTTAGTTTTAGAATGACAATGAAAACCTAGTATTTCATGATGTAAACTTTTACACTGTATAGCCAATTAATAAATATAATTTGTTATGACATCAAGTAATAGAGAACATAGTCAAACAGAGCAAACGCAAGCGGTATTTAGCTTTACCGAACAACAACAAGATACACTTTTTACTGAACTTAAAACGAAGCGCGGTATTTTATCTCACAGTGACATATTGCAGCTTTGCAATGAGCACCAAGTTAGCGAATTAGAGCTTTTAAAAGCCTGCGTGCCAGTCGCTAGCCTATTTTCTGTTGCACCTATCTCTAAATTTTATGTAGGCGCAGTAGCCCTTGGAATAACAGAACAAGGTGACAGGCAATTTTATTTTGGCGCAAACGTCGAGTTTTCACATCAAGCGCTCAGCTTGGTTGTTCACGCAGAACAATCGGCGATAAATAATGCTTGGTTAAATGGTGCGTCACGTATAGTAAAAATAGCGATAAGTGACGCTCCATGCGGTTATTGTCGTCAGTTTATGAATGAGTTAAACACCGCAGACTCCCTTGACATTCATCTTCCAGAGCGTGATTTTACCCTACGCGAACTACTCCCAAATGCATTTGGCCCAAAAGATTTAGGTAACAAAGTAAGCTTATTATCTAGCGCGAGCCAAGCGGTTAACTTTATTGATGTAGATAACATTGACCAAAAATTAGTTATGACAGCATCAAATTCTTATGTGCCTTATACAAGCAATTACAGTGCTGTGAAGATCGCTACCTATGAACATGGAGATTTTTATGGTGGGTATGCGGAGAATGCAGCATATAGTCCAAGCCTGTCACCTTTGCAAAGTGCATTAAGCCAACTGTATCTGGCTGGAGTCGCGTTTACTGGTGAAAATGTGGAATCGATTAGTTTGCTCGAAACACAAGGTGCAGAGAACCAATTAGAGGTGACGAAAAGCGTGCTGGCAAGTTTTGACTTCTCACCAGCATTTGAACATATTACTGTTGCTTTATCCGAGTAATTGTTTTGCAGCTTCAATAACTACGGCGACTGATTTTCTTTCAATCTCGCCGTGGTCTACATTAGGAATTTCCTGTTTAGTGCGGTTAACAAGCACCCCAGCTACACAAGCCGCACGTAACCCTAAAGCAGCGCACATAGTGAATAAGGTCGCTGATTCCATTTCATAGTTCATTACCCCCAGCTTTTGCCATTCTTCACAACTACCTTGAAAAGCGCGAGGCACATAACCCGAATGGGTATCATAGCGTTCTTGCCCTGGGTAAAAGGTGTCACTAGACGCAGTTATGCCAATGTGGAATTGAATACCTAACTCATTACAGGCATTGACCATTGCTTGTGTGGCAAAAAAGTCGGATGCAGCGGGGTAGCTAAGAGGAGCAAAATGCTGGCTTGCTCCATCCAAGCGAACTGACGCTTGACTAATTAAAATATCACCTTCATTGATATGCGGTTGAATAGCGCCAGTCGTACCAATTCGTAAAAAGGTATTAATACCAAGTTGTGCGAGTTCTTCAACGGCTATTGATGTAGATGGACCACCAATACCAGTAGAACAAACAACTATATTGTGACCATTTAAGACACCACGGTAGACATGAAATTCACGGGTTTTTGCAAGACATTCAGGATCATCTAAAAGAGAAGAAATACGTGCAGAACGATCTGGATCCCCAGGCACAATTGCAAGAGTTGCACCTTTTAAGTCGTCACGTGTTAGTCCTAAGTGAAATACCTTTTCCATTTTTGAACCTTATTTTTAGCTAAAGCGTAATACTTTATATATCTGCTGCGAATGTACAGGACAGATGTCCTGCAGTGCGATTGTTGCAAGAATCGAGCAGATAACCTAAACCTTAATAGATAATGATAAATGAGGATATACTATGCCTGCTTCATCTTCTATGAGTAAACATCAACAATTTGCTCGTTGTTTACAAAGCACTCAAATTTCTGCGATGGCCCCCTTTCACTGGTTGGCGTTGGCGTTTAAAGACATCGCAAATGCACCGATACTCAGTTTAGTCTATGGGTTAGTTTTTACCCTGATACCTGCTGCGATTATGTTTTTTGTATACAGGTTCGACACGCATTTGGTTATTTTACCTGCCGTGGTTGGTTTTGCATTAGTGGGGCCTGCATTTGCTGCTGGGCTGTATGACGTTGCGTGGGAGCTAGAAAAAGGCCATAAACCGACACTACTACACAGCGTAAAGTCGATGTTTAGGAACCCTGCTGGGGAGTGGGGGTTTGCCGTTTTACTCATGGTGATCATGATAGTGTGGATGCGATTGGCAGCGCTTATTCATGCTTTATACCCTAATGTGGTTAATCCAAGCTTTGAACAGTTATCAGCTTTTTTAACATTGGGTAGTATTGTCGGTGGAATACTCCTAGTCACTGTTTTCGCCATTTCAGCATTCGCGCCTCAAATAATGATGGAGCGTCGGGTAGATATCATGACTGCAGTTATTTCCTCTATTAGTGCAGTAAAAAATAACGTGGGCGCCATGATTGTCTGGGCTGCATTAATTTTGTGTTTAGTGTTCGTTGGTTTTATAACGGGCACGGCTGGTTTTATTGTAATCATGCCACTACTTAGTTATGCAAGCTGGCACGCCTACATTGCCGTCATCAAAACCAAAAAGCCGAGAGGCTACGAATAATGAGTATTCACTCTGATTGAATATTAATTTAACGCAGCAACTTGACAGGTTGCTGCAAAGTTTGACTTTAAAATTCCCCATGTTATATCTGCCAAAAGCAAGGTGCTTATGCTCGAGATAAGCCACCAAAATCCTTCTGTTTTGAAAAAGAACTTCAATTATATCAATTGTTTGTTTTTTCAAGTTTTATTATCTTTTACCTTTGATTGAGTTGAACATAGTTAAAAGTAAAAAAGAGTGTAATTTTTTAAATTACGCATGAATATGCAGATACTTACCAGCGGAGTGAAAATGAGTAACACACAAAAAGCGTTCCATGAAAAATTAAGCCAGTGCTTATGCCCACCAGGTGATGGTGTTTTTACAGTTAATACGGCAAAGGAACGAAAAGATGCATTACGTACCAAGCTTTATGGGCAAACTGATAACGTTGATGTGCTTTGGAAAGAGTCACTTGAAACACTGGCTGATTCTGAGCACAAAGCCGTTATTTTGGGTATTAGCTCTGATTGTGGTGGTGGTATTTTACGAGGCGCTAACTGGGGCCCGTTATTTTTACGTTCAACCTTAATCGATCAACAGCCACAAGCACGTGCTTTTGATCTTGGTGATGTACGTGTTATCCCTCATTTACTGCACGATAAATATTTAAACGATGCGACAATCACTAACTGTCAAAAGGCGCTATACGCAGACGAAAACAGTGAATACCACGTATCACCTTTGTCGATTACAGAAGATGTGTGTGATGGTTTTTACGCTAACTACCCAGACAAAGGAATTTTCGGTATTGGCGGTGACCATTCAATCAGTTACCCATTAACAAAAGCATATTTAAAAGCAAAACGTGATGCAGGTAAGCGCACGGCAATTATTCACTTTGATGCACATACTGACTTATTAGTTGAACGCTTAGGTATTGATTTATGTTTTGGCTCATGGTGTACGCATATTCTTGAGTATTTACCTTCACCGCGTAATTTAATTCAGTTTGGTATTCGTTCGAGTGGTAAACCGAAAGAGCATTGGGAATCAACGTTTGGTGTTAAACAGCATTGGGCTCATGAAATCTTAGAACGTGGCGCGCAAGCTGTCGCAGAGGAAGTAATTGCACAACTTAAAGCCGATAATATTGATGAGCTGTATGTTAGCTTTGATATTGACGCATTAGATGAAAGCTTTGCATCAGCGACCGGCACGCCAGAAGCGGGTGGATTAACGCCGCAGCATGCACTTGATATCTTAGTTGCTATTGCTGATGAGTTTCCGATAACGGGGGCAGATATGATGGAAATAGCGCCATTCACAGATAGCTCTTTAATTGGTCAAACAAGTTCTGAGACGACGCTTCGTGAAGGGGCAAAGATCTCAGCTTTCTTAATTAACGCCATAAATAAGTAACTGGTTTAGGTGAAAGGCTTACTTTGGCCTTTCACCTATCATTGGGTACTTTAAATTTTATTTCCAAATCTTACACTTCAGACTATATTTATATAAAAAATAATTATAACTTTTTGGTATAGTCTATTTATGCTCAAACCTATTATTCTATCACTTGCTTTGCTGTTGCAACCTTGCTTTGCAGCAATCACCGTTGTGACAGAAAATCTTCCTAGTTTTCAGTATCAGAATGCGCAAGGTGTTCTTGTAGGTACTGTGGTCGAAGAAGTAACTACCGCTTTAAAGAAAAGTGGTGTTGAGTATACCTTATCAGTAAATGCATGGCCCATATCATATAATGCCGCATTACGAGATGAAAAAACGTGTATATTCTCCATTGCTAGATTACCAAGTAGAGAGGATAAGTTTAGCTGGATTGCAAAGCTAGGTAATTTCACCGCTTCTTTTTATAGTTTTAAGTCGCAACAGGTTCAAATTGAAAACCTAGAGCAAGCAAAAAAATATCGAATAGCCGTCTTAAAAGACAACTACAGCCACGTATATTTGTCTGAACATGGTTTTAATGAACAAAATCAGCTGATTTTGCTAGATAGCTTTGAGAACATTTATGATGTTCTCAAAAGCCGCCGCTCTAGCATTGATATGGTTGTACTTAGCGATGAACAATTTAATTATGAGCTTAAAAAAGATAAAACCCTCTCATTGCTAAAAGCTATTTATAAAATTCCTGCCGATTATCAAGATTTGTACTTTGCTTGTAATAAAAATCTTGAGAGCACCACCTTAGAAAAATTAACTCACGCCTTTTCATCGAACCAAGCAAAATAGGCTTGTTGATTATAGTAAACTAGCTATAATCAGCTGCTTTTTGAACAATTTTGCTAACCCAAATAACCGATTTTCTAGTGTTAAACATTTTAAATGTAGGCCAGTTTAATCAGGTTACTCAGCGCCAAAACGTGCGAAAAGTATTATGCATTGAAAAGTTCAATGCGCCTGTTTTTTTAGGAGTTTTAAAATGAGTGATCTGCTCGTTATTGTTTTCTTAATTTTCATAAGTGCATTATTTGCGATGAGCGAAATTGCCATTGCAGCTTCACGGAAAATTAAATTACGAGTCATGGTTGATGAAGGGAATAACAAAGCCCAAGCGGTTCTCGCTTTACAGGAAAACCCAGGGGCATTTTTTGCAATGATTCAAATTTCTTTGAACGCGATTGCAATTCTTGGTGGTATTGTCGGTGAGCAGGCATTGTCACCTTATATTGAGCAAATCCTTGTGATGATTTACCAAGGTCCTTTGCTTAGTCAAATTAGTTTTTTGATTTCGTTTTTAAGTATTACTTCTTTATTTATTTTATTTGCTGATTTATTACCAAAACGTTTAGCGATGATTATGCCTGAAGCTGTCGCTGTCAGAGTCGTGTCAATTATGCGTTGGGTCACATTTGCTTTAACGCCGTTTGTTATGTTTTTTAATGGTACAACGAATGCGATTTTGCGTGCTTTTAAGGTGCCTGCTGAACGTGAGGATATTGTTACTACCGAAGATATTGTTGCGATGATGGAAGCGGGTGCTGAATATGGCAGTCTTCAGCAACAAGAATATCAATTGATTGGTAATGTGTTTGATTTAGAAGCGCGCTTTTTATCCAGTGTGATGACACCAAGGGATCAGATTGTTTATTTTGATGTTAGGGCAGATGCACAAGAGGTGGCAACAAAAATTATTGAGCATCCACATAATCACTTTTTAGTCTGTGACGGTAGTTTAGATAAATTAATTGGCTCTGTTGAGTCCAAAGATATCCTTCGTAAAGTGCTCAAAGGGCAAAACGCTGAAATTGACAGCGAACTTATTACCCGTGATGTCTTCTACTTACCAGAAACCTTGAGCCTTTCAGAAGCACTTAATACCTTTAAAAAAGCAGCAGAACCATTTGCGGTTGTAGTAAATGAGTATGCGTTAATGGTGGGGATTGTCACTGTTAAAGATTTAATGAGAGGGTTTATGGGCGACTTGATCACTCACCAAGGTGAAGAGTTGATTATTAAACGTGATAATTCCTCTTGGCTGGTGGATGGCCTTACACCCGTAGTTGAACTCGCTAAGGTTCTTGAGATTGAAGAGTTTCCTGAGCAATCTCATTATGAAACCGTCGCAGGATTTTTGATTTACACTATGAAACGTTTACCTAAGCGGGCAGAGTTTATCAATTTTGCCGGATACAAGTTTGAGATAGTTGACGTCGAAGGTGTGAAAATCGAACAGTTAATTGTTTCTCGAGTGACTGAAAGTGAAGGCGCGTAAGCGCCTTCGTCATTATTTTAAGTGCAATGAAAAATCTGTATACTGCGGCTTAGCTCCTTTAATACTAAAAGATTTTTTATGTTTCTTTTTAAAACCTTATCTCGTATTTTTCTGACTACATTCATAGCTTGTTTATCGATTTCAAGTTTTGCACAATCATCAAAAAATCAAACCTTAGTAATGGTTGGTGGTGCCCTTAACGTATGCAGTAGTGTCAATGCTCATCACTGTACCAATCAAAACGAGCTACAAGGTAAACAAGCTGCTCAATTTAAGATCACAGAGCGTGCTTTAACAGAATTAAAAAACGCATGGCCGAGTGCTAACGAATCACACCGTAAACGAGTAATACAGGTACTCAGCAAGTTGGCTAAAAGTCATTCAGAGTCAGTGACTAAGTCAGCTTTGTTATGGACGTGGCGTGATATTGACAATGAAAGCTTGAGTGAGCTTGATAGCCATGAGTTTAATTTTATATTGGATATGCTCGAAGTCGCTGTTCTCGATTCTAATGGGAATAGACTAAAAGAGCAGGTTTTTAATGATCTTAACCTAGAAAAGGCGAACTCAGATATTGTTGATTTTGTTGGAGCAAGTATAAAAGTCTCAAGCCAAACACCTAAAGTGCTTGTTGTTACAGCATCAAGTCGTGACCCATATGCTGCAGCAGATTTTTACCAGTCGCTTTTTGAAAATAAGGGAATTAAAACAGAGTGGCTTGCTTTAACATCAGCCTCAGCGTTTGCTATGACACATAATCAATGCGCTGATTTAAAAAATATACGTCAAGCAAAAATGCATGTTTATAATCGTGAACAAGTCTACACAGATAGGGTGTTAGCTGAACAAGCTTTGTGTGATGCTGGCATTAAAACTGTACGGGAAAAAATCCAGTCGGCAACGGCGGTGATCTTTAACGATGAACAGCAAACAAACCTGCAACAAGTTTTGTTCGATAACAACGGCAAGAAACTACCTTGGTTTGATGATTTGCAATCTCGTCCAGTGATTATGTCAACTGGAGTAAGTAGTTTATTACAAGCAGGTGGTCAGAATGCATTCGGTTCTGTGCCTAGCATAATTAGTGGTGACGGTATTACTTCTCTGAGAAACAAGCCCATACAGCAAGAATGTACGGGCTGTGTGAGCGAGCAAGCAACAGGTGAACTTATTTACTCGTCTACTGGTGGACTCGGAACATTCAATTACGGCCCTGTTGATAGTCAATTTAGTGAAAATAATCGTATGCCCAGGTTAATCAGCATTTTAAATGCAACAGGCCAGCGAAATGGCTTTGGAATTGATGAAGCAACCGCTCTTGTTATGATCCATTCAACTGATACTCGTTTAATGACCGTTATTGGTCGAAGTGGTGTAACGCATATACAGTCACAGGGTGAAAATAAAGGTCTCATAGACTATTGGCCAACGGGGGCTGTCATCGATATTAAGGGCAATGAATTTACTTTATCAAAAAGCTCTACAGATAAGGCGTTAGCTACAATCAAAATTCCACCATTACCCATGCAGCGATTTGGAAATATTTTTGAAGCTGAAAAATTGCGTTCTTTATTGCAAGCTATTTGCTTAACACAAGAAAAGCAAGCGGTAGCGCAACAAGACGAGTTTTTACTTGCTTTTAATGCAGATAAAAACACTGAGTATCATCGTCTTAATAATTCACAAACAGGCTGTGCTGTAAGCAACCTGGCATTCTCTATTGAGACCTTTTAGTTATTAAAACTTAATGCCTGTATAGATTTTGTTATTGAGTTGATTTAGGTCATACGCTTTTCTTACCAAAATAAGCTAACCTGTAAAAAGTGCCTTAGCATCAGTGGAAAATGTATGAAAAAATTACTGCTATTAACAAGTGGAGGGGATTGCCCTGGTCTCAATGGGGTGATCCGAGCGGTTGTCAAAGCCGCTGAACATGATGGTAACTGGCAGGTATATGGTAGCCGAAGAGCTTACTGCGGTGTATTAGAAACACCGAACGACATTGTCCACCTTACAAACGAGCTGACTGCAGGCATTCATGTGCGTGGTGGAACAATATTGGAAACGGTGAACAAGGGCAACCCCATTGCCTTTCCAGTAAATGTTGACGGTAAACACCTACTTGTTGACCGTTCTAAGGAGTTAATTGAGAAGCTAGCAGAGCTTGGTTTTGATGCGGTTATCAATATTGGTGGTGACGGTTCTCATAAAGTCTCTCAGCACTTGTTTGAACATGGTTTAAATATCGTAGGCGTACCAAAAACCATTGATAATGATTTATATGGTACTGATTATACAATAGGTTTTCAAACTGCCGTCGACACCGCCACAGAAGCGATAGATCGCTTAATACCAACAGCGCAGAGCCATAACCGAGTGATTATTACTGAAGTAATGGGTCGCGACGCTGGTTGGATTTGTTTGCATTCAGCGATAGCTGCTGGTGCAGAAGTGGCGCTTATTCCAGAAATTCCTTACGATATTGAGTCGATAAAAGCCAAACTAACATCACGTTTTAATAAAGGGCATGGGTTTGCCAATATCGTTATTTCAGAAGGGGCAAAGTCCCTTGCTGGTAATGTTGTTTGTAAACAATCAAATGAATTTGGCTATGAAAATCCAGTGCTTGGTGGCATTGCTGAGCAGCTTGCTTCACAAATAAGAGACGGGCTTGACCTTGATGTCAGAGTAACCGTGTTAGGTCATATTCAACGCGGCGGTACACCTAATGCGTTTGATAGGGTGTTAGCAGCAGAGTTTGGTGTGCAGGCATTCGAGCTAGTTAAACAGGGGCGATTCGGTTTTATCCCTGTTAGTAAAGAGGGTGAAATTAAACCAATTAGTTTAAAACAAGCAACTTCAGAATATCGTGTTATTCCTTCAGGACATTCGTTAATAACAAGTGCTCGCGCTATGGGCATTTGCTTAGGCGATTAGTCAATGACTCCTAACTGATAGTTTTAAAACGGTTTTGTAATCAAAATTATCAGTTATCACTGAAAATCTGTGAATAGAAATTATTTATTGCACAAAAAACATGCTCTAAGGCAAGTTTTTTATTTAATGTAAATTAGTTTAAAGACGCTTGATCTGCGTGCTTTTTTGTTTAGAATGATCGTTCACTCTAAACTAAGGACTTAAACATGCAGCGCTCTCGCATTCCATTCTTTGCAGTGTCAGCTCTCGCTGGTGCTGTTTTTTTATCAGGCTGCGGCCAATCAGAACAGGCTCAAGGGCAGACTCAGGCAGCTCAAGCGGTTCCTGTTGGTGTAATTGAGATGCAAAGCAAACCACTTACACTTACAAAAGAACTTCCTGGTCGCGTATCAGCGTCTCGTATCGCTGAAATAAGACCGCAAGTGAACGGAATTATACAATCGCGTTTATTTGTAGAAGGTGCTGAGGTTAAAAAAGGCCAAGCGCTTTATCAAATTGACCCATCGACGTTTGAAGCGCAAGTAGCAACAAGTAAAGCGGCAATCACAAAAGCAGAAGCAAGTATTGCAAATGCAAAAGCTAAATCAGAGCGTTATAAAGAACTGTTAAATATAAAAGCAGTGAGTCAACAAGATTATGACGAAGCTGATGCGGCATACAAAGGCGCTAAAGCAGATTTGTTAACCGCTCAAGCACAGTTAAAAACTGCAGAAATTAATTTGAACTACAGCAAAGTGTTAGCACCTATTAGTGGTCAAATTGGTAAGTCAGATGTTACAGCGGGGGCACTTGTCAGTGCTAATCAAGCATCGGCATTAGCGACAATTACACAACTTGATCCTATTTTTGTAGATTTAACGCAATCAAGCAGTGAATTAACCCGTCTTAAAAAAGCAATTGCAACAGGTGAGCTTGATAAAGATGCTGCACAGCATTCTAAAGTTGAGCTAAAAATGGAAGACGGCACCACTTATGCTCATAAAGGGACACTTAAGTTCTCTGAAGTGACTGTTGACCCAAGCACAGGCTCTGTCACTCTTCGTGCTGAATTTCCTAATCCTGAAAAATTGTTATTACCAGGGATGTATGTACGTGCTGTTGTTGTTGAAGGTGTTAAGAACGACGCGATCCTCGCTCCACAACGTGGTGTAAGCCGTAATACGAAAGGTGAGCCAACTGCGATGGTGGTAAGTAAAGATAACAAAGTTGAGCCTCGTATTTTAAAAACAGACCGTACAGTCGGTGCTAACTGGTTAGTGACTGAGGGTCTACAAAGCGGCGATAAGCTGATTGTTGAAGGTCTTCAGAAAATTAGACCTGGTGCACCTGTTAATCCTATGCCTGCTGAGTCAGTTGCAAATAGCCAGTAACGGAGAAACTTAATGTCACGATTTTTTATTGATCGGCCCATATTTGCTTGGGTACTTGCCATTGTAGTGATGCTGGCAGGTATTCTAGCAATTAGAAGTTTGCCGGTTGCACAGTATCCATCAATTGCGCCACCAGCAATCAGTATTCAAGCCAATTACCCAGGTGCGTCGGCCCGTACATTAGAAGATACGGTTACCCAGGTTATTGAACAAAAGATGAAGGGTCTTGATGGCTTGTTATATATGTCGTCTACCTCAGAATCGAATGGTTCAGCGACATTAACATTGACTTTTAGTGCTGATACGGACCCTGATATAGCGCAAGTTCAAGTGCAAAATAAGTTGTCACTTGCAACACCATTACTTCCGCAAGAGGTGCAGCGTCAAGGTGTCTCTGTTGCTAAGTCTGCTAGAAACTTTTTAATGGTAGTGGGCTTTGTATCCGAAGATGGCAGCATGAATAATATTGATATCGGTGATTATGTTTCATCGAATGTACTTGATATTATTTCCCGTGTGAACGGCGTTGGTGAAGTTCAGCTTTTTGGTTCACAATATGCCATGCGAATTTGGTTAGACCCATCAAAACTGCAAAAATACGCACTAACACCAGCGGATATAAGTGCTGCGATTAGTGCTCAAAACGCGCAGGTTTCAGCAGGTCAGCTCGGTGCGCTGCCTGCAGTTGATGGTCAGCAATTGAATGCCACAGTAACCGCACAAAGCCGCTTACAAACACCAGAACAATTTAGAAATATCTTTGTAAAAACGAATGCGGATGGTTCGGTTGTTCGCTTAAGCGATGTTGCAGAAGTGGAACTTGGTGGTGAAAACTATGGGGTGGTTGCGCGCTTTAACGGTAAACCAGCCTCTGGTTTAGGCGTTAAACTTGCCAGCGGGGCAAATGCACTTGATACTGCCGATGGTGTAAAAGCAGCACTTGCTGAGCTTGAGCCATTTTTCCCTGAAGGGCTAACAACCGTTGTTCCTTACGACACAACTCCGTTCGTATCATTATCAATTGAAAAAGTAGTCAGTACACTAATTGAAGCCGTTGTATTGGTATTCTTAGTGATGTACTTATTCCTGCAGAATTTTAGAGCCACACTTATTCCAACTATAGCAGTGCCTGTTGTATTACTAGGGACCTTTGCGATTTTGCAGGTGTTTGGTTATTCAATTAACACATTAACCATGTTTGCAATGGTACTGGCAATCGGCTTGCTTGTTGATGATGCCATCGTTGTTGTTGAGAACGTGGAACGTGTAATGACCGAAGAGAACTTATCTCCACTGGAAGCAACACGTAAATCGATGGACGAGATTAAAGGTGCGCTTGTCGGTATAGCTATGGTGCTTTCAGCGGTGTTCGTTCCGATGGCATTCTTTGCGGGCTCTACAGGCGTTATTTATCGTCAATTCTCGATCACCCTTGTAACAGCTATGAGTTTATCGGTATTGGTGGCGTTAATTTTAACACCTGCTTTATGTGCAACTATGTTAAAGCCTAGCCATGTTCATAATGATAAATCACTTTTTGGCCGCTTCTTCTTAGGATTTAACCGAGGCTTCGATAAAACCAATAATGGTGCGCAAAGCTTTGTGTCACGCATGATCAAGCACAGTAAACGTTACTTACTTTGTTATGGTTTGATTGTTGGCGGCATGGTATTTATTTTCTCGCAATTGCCATCTGCTTTCTTGCCAGATGAAGACCAAGGGATTTTATTTAACCAAGTCAGCTTACCTGCAGGTTCAACAACAGAACAAACGTTAAAAGTTGTTGAAAAGATGGAGCGTCACTTTTTAGAGGACCAATCTGAAGCTGTGCGCTCTATCTTTACAGTAACAGGCTTTAGTTTTGCAGGTTCAGGGCAAAATGCTGCCATTGGCTTCGTTGGCTTAAAACATTGGGATGAACGTCAACGTGACGATCTATCTGTTGGTGCTGTCGCTGGTAAAGCAATGGGCTTTTTCTCAACCATTAAAGAAGCTTTTGTATTTGCTTTTCCACCTCCAGCTGTTGTTGAGCTAGGCACGGCAAATGGTTTTACTTTATTCCTACAAGATCGTGTTGGTTTGGGGCATGACAAGTTACTTGAAGCGCGCAATATGTTCCTTGGTATGGCGGCTCAAAACCCTGTGCTTTCAGGTGTACGTCCAAATGGTCAAGAAGATAAGCCAGAGCTTGAACTTGATATTGATTTGGCTAAAGCTGAGGCACTGGGTTTAACACAAGCTGATATAAATAATACGCTATCAACCGCTTGGGGTAGTAGTTATGTAAATGACTTTATTGACCGTGGTCGCGTTAAGAAAGTGTATCTGCAAGGTATCCCTGAATCACGTATGGTTCCAGAAGATTTAGATGAATGGTATGTGCGTAACTCAGCAGGTGATATGGTGCCATTTACTGCATTTGCACGTTCATTCTGGACGTATGGCTCACCGCGACTAGAGCGTTATAATGGTTTTTCAGCTATGGAAATCCAAGGGGCAGCTGCGCCAGGTTATAGTACTGGTCAAGCAATGATTGAAGTGGAAAAAATTGTTAAGAAATTACCGCCAGGTGTTGCCTTTGAATGGACCGGCATTTCTTATGAAGAGCGCCTAAGCGGTGGTCAAGCTCCATTATTGTATGCACTTTCATTATTAGTTGTATTCCTGTGTCTTGCCGCATTATACGAAAGCTGGTCTGTGCCTGCTGCGGTAATGTTAATTGTACCGCTGGGGGTATTTGGTGCAGGAGTTGCGTCATTTGTATTTAATTTATCGAATGATATTTATCTACAAGTAGGTCTATTAACCACCATAGGTTTAGCATCCAAAAATGCCATTCTTATTGTTGAATTTGCTATTCATAAAATGGATGAAGGGATGAAGTTAGTTGATGCGGCTGTGGCAGCTATCCGTCTACGTTTACGGCCAATCTTTATGACGTCAATGGCGTTTGTATGTGGTGTATTACCTCTTGCAATAGCCTCAAGTGCAGGCTCTGGTGCTCAAAATGCACTCGGTATTGCGGTTATTGGCGGTACGCTTGCATCATCAAGTATTGTGGTGTTGTTTGTGCCGTTATTCTTTGTATTGGTACGTCGTATCTTCCCTGGTAAGCATAAAGCGACAAATGAGGAGCAAGTATAATGACCCTTAAACTCGTTTCTGTTTCTGTGGCAGCTTTGTTACTGTCTGCTTGTAATATGGCGCCAGATCTTGAACAACGTGAATTACCCGTTGCACAAAACTATGATGTAGAGGGTGGAGAAGGCGATATAAACGCGCTGCATTGGCAAACCTTCTTTAGTAATGACCAATTACAACAGTTAATTCAACTCACGCTTGAAAATAACAAAGACATACAAACTGCTGCACTCAATGTGCAGCAGGTGAGAGCTATGTATCAAATCGAGGATTCAAATTTGTATCCAAGCATCGATTTAAATGCATCAGGCACACGTCAGCGTTTACCTGCAGATTTATCTAACACAGGGCAAGCAACAATCACAGAGCAATACTCTGCAACGGTTGGCTTAACGGCTTACGAGCTTGACCTGTGGGGGAAAGTACGCAATCAGTCTGAGCAGGCACTGCAAAACTTATACTCAGCAGAGTATAGCTTGACCAGTGTTCGCATCAGCTTGATATCTGAACTGGTTAATGCATGGCTAAACTACGCAACCGATAAAGCATTACTTGCGCTTGCTAACGATACGCTTAAATCACAACAAGAGTCATTAGAGTTAACACGAAAGACCTTTGCATTGGGTGCTGCCTCACAGTTAACGCTATCTCAGTTAGAAAGTACAGTAGCAACAGCAAAGGTGGATATTGCAAATTATCAACGCCTACTTAAACGTGATAAAAATGCCTTAGACTTTTTAGTGGGTAAAACGGTGAGTGCTGATTTATTGCCTTCGCAAAGTATTGATACCGTGCTTAACATGCCTGAGGTGCCCGTTGGTTTACCGTCTGAGTTATTAACCCAGCGTCCTGATATAAGAGCTGCTGAACATGACCTACTTGCTGCAAATGCAAATATTGGTGTTGCGAAAGCGGCTTTTTATCCAAGCATTAGTTTAACAGCCAATGCTGGAACCGCTTCTGCTGATCTTGATAATTTGTTTGATTCAGGCTCAGGCACATGGAGCTTTGTACCTTCGATTAACTTACCTATTTTTAATATGGGACGTAATCAGGCTAACTTAGATGTGGCCAAAGCACAGCAAGAAGCTGCGCTAACAAGTTATGAGCAAACAATCCAGCAAGCGTTTAAAGAAGTGTCTGATGCACTTGCAGACCGTCAAGGTTATAAACAACAGCTTGATGCTTTAAATGATCTTTATCATAGCAATGAGGTATCTTTTACCTTGTCGGATGCACGTTTCCAAAAAGGTGCAGATAGTTATTTGCAAGTGCTAGATGCACAACGTAATTGGTATAGTGCAGGGCAGCAGTTAATTTTAGGTAAGCAAGCGTATCTTGCCAGCCAAATTAACCTATACAAAGCTCTTGGTGGTGGCTGGAGTGCTCAACACGTTGCGCAATAAACTACCAATTGCATAATTTATTTAAGGACTTGCATGATCTTAGTTGTTTTATCACAAAGCAATGATTAAGATCATGTAAACCTTATTTAAGTTATAGTTAACCCACGTCACATTACCTCGGAGACAAAATGACGCAAAAAACCAAAAGACACAACGACCCTGCGCTTGCTGAGGCCAGACGGAATCAAGTGCTTTGTGCGGCTGCTGATTGTTTCCGACGCAAAGGTTACCATGGTGCGGGTATGGCAGAAATTTCTAAAACTGCGGGTATGAGTGCTGGCCATATCTACAATTACTTTGCGAGTAAAGAAGCTATTATTGAATCTATTGTCGAGCGCGATATGGAAGAGATGTTCTCTATCTTTAAAGAGTTTGCTAATAAACCCGGTGACCGTGTTACGGTGCTACTCGATGGCCTAGAGCGAGGAGTTGAACGTCATACTGATTTAAACCAAGGTGCGCTTGATCTTGAAATGTTGGCTGAAGCTGCACGCAATGAAAAAGTGGCTAACTTACTGAGAGAGTCCGATAGCCATGCTCGTGATTCTATGCGTGAGTTACTGATTGGTGAAAGAGGCCCCTTGCAGGATACAGAGCTGTCTGAGGTAAATGCACGTATTGAAGTGATGTTTTCAGTGATGGGCGGGTTATTGCTCAGAAAGATGCTCAACCCTTCCCTTGATACTCAGCAGTTAATGAAGGCACTAAAACCCGCCATGAGGACTTTGCTAGTCCCTTTTGAGTAATATCAAATAGAGGCGTGATACGCCTCTATTTTTAAAATCGTTCTATTGACCATTGTAATGCGATAAGAGCAATCGCAACGGACCCTACTGGCATGACCCATTTTTTGTACCAATCATAATTTCGCATAGCAATAAGTAACGGTAAGCAAACAGCTAAAATTGCAAGCTGACCTAGCTCTACACCTAGATTAAATGCAAGTATGCTCATCAATTGGTAATTAGAAGATAAACCAAGCTCACCTAGTACGCTCGCAAAGCCCATTCCATGCAAAAGACCAAATGCAAAGGTTACCCATCCTAAGCGAACAATTAGTGGCCAAATATTATTAAGCGCAGCAAATAGCACTGAAATTGCAATTCCCAGTTCAACCCAACGGCTATTAGGCGATACCAGTTCCAATGCAGTAGCTGTCAATGTGATTGAGTGTGCAAGTGTAAAAGCGGTGATGATCCACGCTGTATCCACGGCTATTTTCTTTTTAGAGTTAATCCCTTGCCAACGCTTATCATTTCTAACGAGAACGCACGTTAATAATAGAGCCACAAGGAATAAAATATGGTCCACACCCATCCAAATATGTAAAATACCCTGATAGACATATTCGATGAATGTGTCGCTGTAACTCGATTTACTGAAATTAATGACTTGCGATTGTTTGTTCTGACTAAACACTCTGCTTGAATTAGCAACAGCTGCAATCGCTTTATGATTTGAGTCTATATCAAATAGCGCGGTGTATTTTAGGGTAATTGCGGCAGACGCGCTTGGGCAAACTATCTGAACAGGGACATCAATGTATGATTGATTAAAGTGAGAGTCTACTTTTAATTCTCCATTGTAAGATAACAAGCAAGGCTCTGCAGATTGCACTGTAGATAAGTGTTTACTTAGATAAAAGATAATTGCCGATTGTTTGGTTTTAATTTCTTGCCATGTAATCACGTTATCTTGGTTTAAATCAAAGGGGATTTTTTGTTCTAAATCACCAACGGCAACCTGCCAAGAGCCCGATAATTTTAACTGCTCGGTCGAATCAGCTTCAAGATTCAAATAGGCTGTACTTAATTGGTGTGCTTTTAACGTAAAGCTACAAGCAAAAAGCATTAAAGCAATTAAAAGTGACTGTTTCATTGTAATTCCCTAGTTGTGCTTGGTCGCTAATTCGAGCAGGCGTTTATCGCTCTCTAACTTAGCATGCTGCCAGTTAATGTTTGCCCAATAAGTAGCTTTTGTAGGATCATGATTTATCATTAAATAATACCAAGCAAGGTCACTGGCATGATAGGTGTCTTGTCTCAATTCTCGTAGTGTTACTCGCTTTTTCAGCAGTGTTTGCCACTTACTTGATTGGCTGTCTTCTTTATTTAGTTCTGCTTGTGCTAAGCGAAGTAATAAAGCATCTTCTAGATTGCTTTCATCTGCTGTAAGTTTTGAAAGTGTCACGAGCACTTTTTCGTTATTACCAAGCGCTAATTGCGCATTTGCCCACAACACAACTAAGCTGACAGGTGCTTTGGCCAGATCAACTTCATTTAAATATTGTAAGGTTTGTTCTGGCATGTTTAATCGATAAGCCATTTCTGCAAGAACATGGCGTGTATTCATGCTTATGTTTCGTTTTTTGATAATTTTTTTTAAGCCGTCATAGCTTTTTGCCAAATCACCCATTTGGCTTTTAACATCAAGAGAGCAGGTTGAAATTGTCTCAATACTGGCTTTACCCACCAGCGATAAGCAACTTGAATTTGCAGCTGCAAATTGGCCTTGTACTTTAAGAATATTTGCTTTTAGTAAAATTGAATTCACATGGCTAGGGTCGTTTTTTAATAAATCATTCAATACCGCCAAAGCAAGTTCGAAATTGTGCTCGCGTTGCAGCAGGCGTGCATAATAGTAGTGGATATCAGGGTCATCCGTTTGACGAATTTTTTCTGATAAGTAATTTTTTAACAGGCCTTGGTTTGATTCTGTTCTACCAGCCCATTGATTCTGCTCAAATAACGTTGCCAATTCGTATTTCGATAATGTGGCAGGTAAAGGACTTCTTGAACTTGCTATTATATCTTCGTCGTTCGGTATATATGGCTCTGCTTGCAATAGCGTTGTTGTAAATAGTAGGAAGAAAGAAAATAATTTCATGATTTATCCTTATAAAGGCCATCCGTGGCCAAGTTTGCAATTAGTTTCCACTGACCAGATCATCAAAGTTTGCCTCTGCGCCTGTATTTGTAAATACACGACCGTTTAAGCTCAATGGTTTATCTGATGCACTCTGACTAAATGCAGCACGGCCAATTGTTGCGAAGTCAACTTGCAACGCCTCAATGGTGATACTCACAGTGGCTGTTGCTTGACTGTTTTTACTATCAGTCACAGCAAAATCAAAACTGTCAGAGCCTGTTGTTTCTGGATTTGGCGTGTATGTATAACTGCCATCAGCATTAACAACAACATCACCTAAGCTCGGTTCAGACACTAAACTGTAAGTAAGTGCATCGCCGTCAGGGTCAGACCCTTTTAGCATATCTTCAATAGCAACTTCTGTTTGTGTTGTTACCATTGCATCAATTGCACTGGGAGCATTGTTTACAGGTGTCGGTTTCATTTTGTCATCATTATCACTACCGCCACAGCCTGCGAGTACGCCTGCAAAAATGCTAAGGAGTAAGGTAGAACGATTGAATTTACACATAATTGCCTCCTTACTTAGACCCAGCAATTGGCGTTGCAAGATAAGGGAAACTAGCATCCATCATACTTGCATCCAATGGGGCACCATCTGTGAATGGAACAGTACCGACACTGGCATCATCTGATGTACATAAGCCTAAGTCTGTGTCGGTGCCGTTGACAGGGATTGGATAACACAAACGACCCATTACAACACGAAGCGCAATATCAACAACATCATCACCCGGACGACGGCCGTTAGGGAAGCCAGCTAAATCATCACCTGCTACGCCAAATGCAGATTGTTCTGACTGCGCTGTTGCTGCAATGGCGGTATTTAAACGTAGCATTTCTGATGGTGTTACAGTTGCAAGCTGGTTTACACCTGGGAAGCCAGTTAAAAACGCAGTTAGCAAGTCAACACGAGGGAAGTTGGTTGGTGCAAGGGTTTCGATATTCGTACCTAAGGTAGTATTTACAGCATCTTTAAATAAGATGTTAAGTAGCTCGGGTAGTGAAGGGTGTGTTACATAATCAGCGAACTGACCATCATCAGCAGGAGCAGATGTAGAGAAAGTGTCTTTATCCTTAAGGCCAATGACAAGCTCGTTTACAAGTGGGTTACCAAGGCGAGACACTTGTGTTAAGGCACCCCCGTTCACAGCATTTTTAGCAAATGAAGCATTCGGGTTTAGAATACGTGCTTGAGGTAAACTTGCCGTTGTCCAGCTACCAATTGTGCCGTTACCTTCACCAGTGACACAAGCTTTGGGTACTTCAACTGCAATTGCAGTGACATTTTTCATTGCTAAATCATCATTGTCTGCAGATTGTGTAATACCTCCAGGAAAGCCATTACCGTCACCTGCTCCAGGGGCACTGTCGCCTTCAACTGGCACATAATTAACTAGGTCAAAGGTTTTACCAAGGTTAACAACAAATGGGTCTTTACGCTGGCCTACAAATACTTTACCCATACCGCTGCAGCCTGGAATCGCAACAGTGTAGATATACTGGTTTGCATACTCTTTATAAGCAGACATCGATGAGAATGTTTTGTTACCGATGTAATCAAGCGGTTTGTAAAACTCATTACTGCTGTTCATGGTATTGGTCAGCATTGCTTTAGTGCCGGTACGTTGTGGGCCTGAAATAACACTAACAGTATATGCTTCACTAAAATTTACTGCAGCGTCATTTCCAGCTGCGACACCACCTACGTTTTTAAGAGGTACTGCCACGGTTCTTTGGTTGCCTTCTGGTCCCACAGTGAGTGCAACTCCCATATTGTCATTAGGGAGCATGCTTTTGAAATTAAAAGCAAAAGTAATATCTTCAATGGCATCACCGTCATTATCGATATGAATACTGTAAGTTGCATCAGGATCCATAGCGAAATAATTTGGGCCGCCATATGCATCCTGAAGTGGGATGTAGTTAGCGATAAAGGTGACATAGTCGCCACGACCTTCTTCGTAGCTATTAAACGCGTAAAAGTCAGTTGAATCTAATGTCGGGAAGCGCGCGATGTTTGGCGCTTCACGGTGACTTGAAGCTTCAGTTGGAGAGCTGAATAGGGTACTACATACTACAATTGCAATAAGAGATGGAGTTACGTTCTTCATGACTTTATCCTTAGTTTTTTAAATTAAGTCATAGTGAATACGTATTGGTAATTTAACTGGATGCAATAATTTTAAAGTTTTTTAACAAAAATATAAAAAGCCGTGCTTAGCACGGCTTATTAGTCTAAAGAACAACTAGCTCTGTGGTGTAAAGCACCTCAGTTGGTGAGCCATTTGGGGAGCCCCCTAATGGTTCAAGGCTGACTGCAAGCAAGCTTATATCATCTGCATTAAAGCGGGCATCCTTAGGTAGTTCTAATCTTCCTGACTTAGGTAATAGGCCAAGGGAGATAGGCGCTTCTTGCCCTTTTATTATCATCCAAAGCTCATAATCCTTATCGGTGCGAGGAATTAACGCGGCAGATGCTTTTACTGATAAGTTATTTTGTTGAACATCAATAAACCATAAAGGTGTTTGCTCTTGGTTTTTGAATAATGCGATTTGTTGTGCTTGAGATTTTGCAGACTCATGAGGCTGCCAAATGATCAGAGCAAGCACAATACATGCAGCAGTTGCTATTAATGACCATGCTTGGAGTATCGATGAGTTCGATTTTTTTGCTTTGCTGTGAATAGGAATAACATCTGGGTCGACACGACTGACTATTTTTTCCCATACATGATCATCAGGAGGGATAGACTCAATGGAACTTGCTAAGTTGTTAAGATGCTGCTCCCACATCCATGTTGCTTCTCTGGCACGAGTTGATGTCAGCATTAATCTGGCAAATCTATCACGCGCAGGGCCTCTTAAAGTGCCAAGCACATATTCAGCGGCTAACATATCAATAAGTGTTTGGTTTTCATAATTCATAATGTTAAGCACCTTTGTAGCTGTTGTAACCCGCGTCTGATCCAGCTTTTAACCGTACCTAGAGGAGACGAAATGTGGTCAACAAGTTCATGATGAGTCAAACCCTTATAATAAGCCAAGTGAATAACTTGTCTTTGTTGTGGATCAAGTTGTTCAATACAGTCTACTAATTTTGAATCATCCTCATAGGACACCTGTATGGAGGTTAGATCTTCTTGCTCTTGCTCATCAGTTAAACTTTGCTCTTTACGTACCTTTTTATGACGTAACAGGTCTAAGCAGCGATACCTTACGATACTTATCATCCAAGACATTACAGCACCTTTAGATACCTGATAGTCACTGGCGTTGTGCCATATTTTAACAAAAGCATCTTGTAAGACTTCTTCAGCTTGAGCTCGATTACCCAGCATTTTTACGCTGATAGCAAATAACTTCGCACTGGTTGACTGGTACAAATCAGCAAAAGCGCGTTTATCACCCTTTGCTGTTGCACTGAGCAGTGCTAATAGTTGATCATTGTCCATAAAGTTCCTGTTGTTCTTGTTGTATTTAATTAACGGTTAACTCATCTTTTTAGATGCAAAAAACATTACTTTTAGAGAAAAGACTGTAATTAAATGATAAAACCACACCTTTTCTATTAGTTAGCCTAGCATGGATGTCCAACTTGGCAACTTTAGCTCATTTATTTTCATGCACTTATGTAAGTTATTCATAAATTTGTGAAAATATGACCTAAACTATAAGATAGATTTATTTTAAATTATTAAGTCACTGTTTTTATTAGCTCTAATTATGAGTGTTTAAGTAAATTACTGGTTTGAAACTTGCTTTTAATTAATAAATTAGAAAAACAAGGAGTGATTATGTGGGCTGCTATTAGTTATTTGGCGTTAGGAATTGCATTTATAATTGTAGGGTTGAGTGTTGAGGCTATTTATTTTGCGTTATTTTTTTATTGGACTGCTTTATCCTTACTTCTCGTAAGTGGTGCTTATTTCTTTAACTTGGCGCGCATATTTCGTAAGCGTGAAAATGGCGTTATTCCGATTTATATCCGCTGGGCATTTATCCCTTTTTTGATGGGCGCACAACTATACAATGCATGGTCTCGCAAAAATGATAAAGTTCCGCCATTACAGCAAATTGACGAGCAATTATTTTTAGCATGCCGTTTATTTCCCTCTGACATAGACACTATGAAAGAGATGGGCATAACAGCTATTTTAGATGTTACTTGTGAATTTGATGGACTTGAGTGGTCATCAACCCAAGAAAACATCCGTTATTTGAATATTCCTGTTTTAGACCATAGTGTGCCTACTAGGGCACAATTAAACCAAGCAATCAACTGGATTCACCATCAGGTTAAACAAGAACGACGTGTTGTTGTTCATTGCGCTCTTGGCCGTGGACGCTCCGTTTTTGTGATGGCTGCTTATCTGCTAAGTCAAAATAAAGATGCAGATGTGCACGACATTCTATTGAAAATTAAAGAAACCCGCGAAACTGCAAACTTAAATAAGCGCCAATTGCGCCATTTAGTTCGTCGTCATCGAAATGGCGATTTATTAATTAAAAATAAAGCGGTGTTAATTGCAAATCCAGTCTCGGGCACCAAATTATGGGAATCTAAAAATAAGCAAATAACCTCACGTTTATCGCAATATTACGACCTTACTGTGCATACAACCACTAAGGATACAAATGGAACAGAGCTTGCCGAAGAAGCGATAAAGTCAAAGCCAGATGTAATCATTGCATGTGGTGGTGATGGAACTGTGACAGAGGTTGCCACAGTATTAGTTAATACAGATTGTAAACTCGGTATCATCCCGCTTGGTACAGCAAACGCCCTTGCCCACGTGTTAATGGGAATAAAGTCAAAAATTATTCCTGTCGAGCAAGCTTGCGAATTAATTATTGAAGGACAGGCTACGCGCATTGATACAGCGCTTTGTAATGGCGAAAGAATGTTACTTTTAGCCGGTGTAGGGTTCGAGCAACAAATGATTGAAAAAGCGCACCGTGAAGCCAAGAATGAATCCGGTCAACTCGCGTATTTACAAGGCTTTTGGCAGGCGTTAGGTGAGCATGAAGCACAAGACTATACAGTGACAATTGACAGTAATGAGCCGCAAGTGATTAATACCACAAGTTTGATTGTAGCAAATGCAGCACCTTTTACTACTTTGTTGGCTCAGTCAGCAGGTCAGCCTGATCATCAAGATGGTCTATTAGATGTGAATTGGTTAACACCTAGTACGGATTCAAAAGCAAGTACCTTGAGTATTGCTGAATTGGTTTTCTCGAGTATTACGCAAACGAGTTTCGCGATTGACAGTCATCACACAAATGCGAGAGAAGTCACTATAAGTGCAGATGAACCCTTGAGTTATGTGATAGATGGTGAGGTTAAAACGGCCGATAAACTGGTGGTTGAAGTATCACCGAAATCACTTTCGGTGATAACCTCAGAGCAGGCTTAACGCTACTTTTTTATACTTTTCCATTGGAACGGTGCGTCGTCATCGTCAGCGGTATTAGAAAAGGTATCAATGTATAATTGCTCTACCTTTTCGCGTGCCCAAGGCGTTTTGCGTAAAAACTTGAGGCTCGATTTAACACTTGGATCATTTTGAAAACAGCGCACATCAATTTGCGACGCCAAACCATCCCAACCAAGCTTTTCTTGTAGCTTGGTTACGATATCAGCGAGTTTAACACCATGTAGAGGATTGTTAGGTTGATTGTCCATGACTCTTCTTTATAACTTTAAACCAGTACATTCTAACTTAGAACGCCTACCTTTGCTATTTGCAGATTTAGTTAACACGAATAGTTTTTGCTGGACGTGGTCTCACAATGTTGCCATCTTTATCAATTCTTAACCAAGATAACTCGCTGTTGTTAAAGTGTGTATGCTTTGCAGCACAAACGAGCTCGCTTTGACCTATCTGAATAATTGCGCCTTCAGTATAGCGTTTGTTGTCATACCAACACAGCTTTGATTGGTCATATATATCTTGAGAATCAAATACAACAACAGGCTTATCCCTTGCGATTGAGCTTGCTGAAAATATAATACTAAACATTAAAAACGTATGCTTTAATAGACTCAAAATGTACCTCTGTGTATGCAGTTTTATATATCTACACTAAGCTTAATCCTTGTTACTATAAAAATACACATATCTATAATAAAAAGGAGAACACATGCAATTTGATACTAATATGCTTGATGAGTTAACGCTTCTTGCTAAGTTTCCGCGTGATTCACAAATGCAGGGTATTAAAATCCACTCAGATGCAGATACTTCAATAAGGGATGCCGCAAAGCGCCTCTATGATAAAGGCATTACTGATAGCCCTGATGGTGGCTATTTAACGGATTTAGGACTGGATTTGATCAAGCATGTCAGCGTGATCAATTCAGCGCTCAGATAGAAAATATAGAATTTAACAGGCCCGATATTAACGGGCCTTTACTTTGTTCCTTGCAAGCTATTTTAATTAAACTGCATCAGGTTGATTCTGCGGCGCAGCATCAATAAAAGCATCAAGCTTATTACACTGCTCGTAAACAGCTGCAATCTTAGGGTATTTAGTCATATCGACCTTAAAGCGCAGTGCATTAAATACTTGCGGTACAAGGCACACATCAGCAAGCGTTGGTTTGTTCCCAACACAAAAAGTGTCCGCTTCATCAAGTAGCTTTTCGATGCTTTGAAAACCAACTTCTACCCAATGCTTATACCAGGTTGTTTTTGCGTCTTCATCAACACCAAGATCGTTAGCTAAGTACTTTAATACGCGCAAATTATCAATCGGGTGGATATCGCATGCTACGGCATAACATAAATTGCGGATCTGAGCTTTTTGCCATGCATCACCAGTCAAAAGCGGTGTGTCTGGGTGCGTTTCTTCAAGCCACTCTAAAATAGCCAGAGACTGAGCAAGTACACCTTGCTCAGTTTCAAGTGCAGGCAATAAACCTTGTGGGTTCTTAGCAAGGTATTCGTCGCTTTGTTGCTCTGATTTTAATAAGTTAACAGTCACCAGCTCGTGATCAATGTTCTTCAAATTAAGGGCAATGCGCACTCGGTATGCAGCGGATGAACGAAAATAGCTATAAAGTTTCATTATGCGTCCTGTTTACCAGTGAAATGTTTTTTAATAGTACGCCAACAGTCTGTGTAATTAGGCTGGCGCTCTTTACCTTCAAGGGCATATTTTGTTGGTGAAATAACGTAACGTGATTCGAACATAAATGCCAAGGTATTTTCGTAGCGTTGAGGTTGAAGGTCAGCATTTGAGGCTTTTTCAAATACATCAGCTTCTGGACCATGTGGCGACATACAATTATGTAAGCTTGAGCCACCAGGCACAAAACCATGCTCTTTCGCGTCATACACACCTTCGATTAAGCCCATAAATTCACTCATGATATTACGGTGATAATAAGGTGGGCGGAAAGTATTTTCTGCAACCATCCAACGAGGTGGGAAAATAGCAAAGTCGATATTAGCGACTCCCTCAGTCCCTGATGGTGATGTTAACACGGTGAAGATTGATGGATCTGGGTGGTCATAACTTACCGTATTCATAACGTTGAAACGGGCAAGATCATATTTGTATGGCGCACTATTTCCTGTCCATGCCACAACATCCAAAGGAGAATGGCCGATATCACAACGGAACATATTGCCATTAAATTTGGCGACAAGCTCAAAGTCACCTTCGATATCTTCATAGGCCGCAACAGGGTAGTGGAAGTCACGGTCATTAGCATATCCGTTTGCACCAACAGGGCCGCGCTCTGGTAAAATATAGGCCTGGCCATAGTTTTCACAAATATAACCACGGGCTGTGTCTGTTAATAAATCAACAGCAAATTTTATCCCACGAGGAATAACAGCAATTTCACCTGCACGAATGGTCAGTTTACCGCACTCGGTTCTTAGCAATAGCTCACCGTGTTGCGGCACAAACAACATTTCACCATCTGCATTATAAAAGTAACGGTTTTGCATTGATTTATTAGCGACATAAATATGAATACCAATACCGGCTTGGCCATTGGCACTACCGTTAGCTGCCATGGTGACTAAACCATCAATAAAATCAGTTGGCTTTTCTGGTATTTCAATTGGATCCCAACGTAGCATGGTGGGTGGCGTTGCTACTTCTGTGATAGGAGCGGTACGAATCAGGCCATTATCAATTGGTGTGTAATCACCTTGTACAACTGAAGGTCGAATGCGATAAAACCATGTTCGGCGGTTATCAGCACGTGGGGCTGTGAATGCCGTTGTACTGAACTGCTCAGCATATAAATCGTATTTTACTTTTTGTGGGCTGAATTGACCGATTGGTAATGCACCGGGTAATGCTTCGGTTTCAAATTCATTACCAAAGCCTGTCATATATTGTAATTCGTTATTCATCACTAGACTCCTGAAAGGTTTTAGGTAAGATACTCTCATGTGAGAGTAAATTCAAACCACGCTGAATTTCATTATGTAAACATTCTTTGACAGTAGTGAAGCCATGACAACAGATAAACAGCCAACACTCGATTTACAAAAATTCTTACCTTACTCACTGACTAATATAGCTGTGCAAATGAGTGAGCAGTTTAGTGAACTTTATCAACAATTTGATTTAACGGTGCCGCAATGGCGCGTTATTGCTAATCTTGCTCAGTATGGTCAGTGTAGTGCAAAAGCTTTGTGTGATATGGCACAAATGGATAAATCAACCGTATCCCGTGCAGTAAAATCACTATTAGCAAGAGAGCTTTTAACGGCAAAGCCCGACCCGATAGATAAACGTGCAAACCTGCTGATGCTGTCTAAAAAAGGGGTCTGTTTACATGAACAAATAGTACCGGAAGCAATTGCATGGCAAGCACATTTGGTGAGTGGTTTAGATAGTCATGAATTAACACATTTTTTTAACATTCTTACTAAGCTTTCCAATCACTTAAATAAAAATGTGTAAATCTGTAATCAGTGCTTTATAGCAATTGATTTAGGCAATCTATACGTATATGATAATGGCTATCATTTACAATTAGAAACTTGGATGTCTCCCTATGAAATTAGCGTTAAACACCGTGAAAACGCTAGGCCTAAGCCTAGTATTCGCTTCTACTTTTATTGCCCAACCTGTATTGGCAAATGGCCCAATTGGTGAGCACGTTAATCATCTAAAAGAAAATTTGAAGGATTATTCTGAAGACGTTGAGTGGATGATCGGCAAAGTAGACACTATGGTAACCGATTATGAGGCCAAAGGTGCGAAAGCTGTAAAAAGCGATGACTTAATCGAATACTGGGAGTCTGTAAAGTTTCACAGCGCTATTGAAACAAACTACGTGCCGGTTTATGCATCAATCTGGCAAGGCATTTACGGTATTAAAATGGCCATTGATGATAAAAAACCAGCAAGCGAAGCTCGTGAGCATCAAAAGGCCTTGAACGCTGCCTTGTGGCAGGGTTTAGGAGCTGTTAAACTGGCTGCTGACTTCCAACAAAAAGGCTTATTAAAAGCTGTTAAAGCAACGGCTTCTGAAACAATGACGCAAAGTGCAACAATTGACGAGATTAAACACAAGTTAGACCGTGTTGTTGCAAAATATGCAGAGCGTTTAAGCGAAGAAGCAACTCAAATTGTACACGACACTTACCTTCACTTATTCGAAGGTGTTGAAGGTACACTGATTGAAAAAGATGCGAAGTTAGTCGAAGTTCTCGAAAAAGATTTTAATGTAACCCTGCCAAAGGCTATTTCTGATAAAGGGAGTGTTGACCAAGTACGTGCAGTGGTTGTCGATATGCAAGAAAAACTAGATCGCGCTAAGGTGTTACTAGAAGAAGCCGAAAAAGCACGTAAGGATGTATTTTAGTGAAGCGTAGGACCTTTATTCAAGGCCTGGCTGCGTTTGGGGTAGTAGGCTCAATGCCGCTACCTCTATCACGAGCCTTTGCAGCGACTGCTGCAAGCCCAATTTCAGTGAAAGACTTACCAGCCCTTGAGGGGGATTTAACATTATATTTAGGTCGCGGTGAAGGCGGTTTGTACGAAAATGTGCTGCAATCAATCCAAAAGAAAAACCCAAAACTAAATTTATCGATTCGACGTGGACCCACTGCAGCTTTAGCCAATATGATCGTGGCAGAAGCAAAAGCAGGTGTAAAACGTGCCGATTTATTTTGGGCCGTTGATTCTGGTGCAATTGGCTTAGTTACAGACGCAGGTCTGGCTAAACCTTTACCAAGTGATTTAGAAACTCAGTTACAACCGCAATTCCGCTACCCTGGTTGGGCTCCAGTGACAGGTCGCATCCGTACATTACCTTATAACACTCAGCGCCTTAGTAAAGATCAGATCCCAGATAGTATTATGGCAATTGCTGACAGCGATTTATCAATAGGCTGGGCACCAGCTTATGCGTCATTTCAATCGTTTGTAACAGCAATGCGTATACTTGAGGGGGATGATAAAACAGCTAAATGGCTTAAAAAAGTTCAAAAACGCTCTAAAACCTATGCGGGTGAACTCGGTGTAGTCATGGCGGTTGAACGTGGCGAAGTGGATATTGGTTTTGCTAACCATTATTACACATTACGCCTTAAGTCAGGTAAACCAGATGCTAACCTTGACCTCGCGTTTACTAATCAAGATGCAGGTTGTTTGGTTAATGCGTCAGGTGTGTTATCGCTGACCGATAATCCTAATGCAATGAATTTTATGCGTTATTTATTAAGTGAAGAAGTACAAAGTTACTTAGCCCGTGAAGCCTATGAAATCCCGTTGATCCAAGGTATTGACCAGCCAGCTGGGCTACCTGCGTTAACGGATATTTCACCGCCGAAAATCGATTTAACTCAATTGGCAGATTTAAGGCCAACACTCGACCTTATGCGCAGTAGCGGTGTTTTATAATGCGCATACCTGCTTCTTATCCCATGGCGCTGCTTGCAGCGCTTTTGGCGTTAGTGCCAGTTTATATTCTGATCACCTTAGCCAGTGATGCCACGGCTGTTTTTGATAGTCATAATTTAAAAATTCTTGGGAACACCTTATCGCTTATGGTGTTAACTGTATTAGGTTCTATTTTTATAGGCGTGCCTCTGGCGTTCATTAGTGCCTATGTGCAACTTCCTTTTAAAAAGCTTTGGTTAGTGCTATTTGCAGCCCCACTTGCTATTCCAAGCTATATTGGAGCATTTACACTTTATGCGGCATTTGGACCAGGTGGGGAGATAAACCAACTATTAGGGTTTGAAACCCCTGCTATGTACGGGTTACCCGGTGCTGCTATTGTAATGACCTTGTATACTTTTCCGTTTGTTATGCTAACAACACGTTCTTCTTTACTCAGCCTCGATGCCAGTATGGTAAATGCTGCGCGTACTTTAGGTATGTCGATGACCATGAGTGTGTTTAAAGTAATATTACCTCGTGTAGTTAACGGGATTGCCGCTGGATCATTACTGGTTGCGCTTTATACATTATCCGATTTTGGTACGCCGGCGATGATGCGCTTAGATACCTTCACCCGTGTTATTTATGTTGAATACAACGCATTTGGTTTAAGTCGTGCTGCGATGTTATCGCTGCAGTTAATGGTGATAGTTGGCTTTTTACTTTTCATCGAATCACAAATTAAAACCACGTCAGAGCGTCATGGTCGAGCTCTGATGTTATTTCCGACAAATGCTCAAAAACTGGCAATGCTAGTAACATTTTTGCCTGTTTTGTTATTGGCAATTTGTTTACCGTTAGCAATTTTTACTCTTTGGCTTGCCCGTGATGGGATTGCTGATTTTGATTTCAGCATTGCTTGGAACTCAGCTTATGCCTCGGGTATTGCTGCTTTTGTCGCTGTGGTTGTCGCTGTGCCAGTTGCTCATGCTGCATTAAGCGGTAAAGTAGGGCGTTTTATGGAACGAGTTACCTATTTTGGTTTTGGTATTCCAGGCATCGTAATGGGAACTGCGCTAGTTTATGGTGGTTTACAATTACCGCTTTTATATCAAACATTGGCATTATTAGTCATCGCTTATGTACTTCGGTTTTTACCCCTTGCTGTTGGTTCTGTGCGTACTAGTACTGAACACTTAGATTCAAGCTTAATCAAATCAGCGCGCGTACTAGGTGCAAGTCCACGTGAAGCATTTATGCGTATTACCTTGCCTCTAACACTGCGCGGTATTATTGCCGGTGCGGCTTTGGTATTTTTAGAATCAATGCGTGAGCTTGAAGCGACACTTTTATTAGGCCCGACAGGGTTTGAAACCCTCTCAACATATTTATGGCGTGTTTATGAAGCCGGTTACTTTGGCCGTGCTGCAATACCAGGCTTATTGTTGGTAGTGATATCAGCCTGTGGCTTAGCTATAATGCTCTCTGGTGAAAAGCGCAGTCAATTAGAACATTAAGGATCAGTATAAATGCTATCAGTTAGTAAGCTGTCTATCGATTATGGTAGCAATCGTGTGGTGAGTGATCTTAATTTATCACTTGGAGAGAGTGAGATCCTGATGCTAGTTGGTCCAACTGGCTGTGGTAAAAGTACCATTTTGCAAGCTCTGGCAGGGCTTATTCCCATCAGCGAAGGCGAAATTAATTTAGGCACATGGCGTGCTACTCCAAAGCTAAAAGTGCCGCCTGAGAAACGTAAAGTAGGTATGGTTTTTCAAGACTTTGCGTTATTTCCACATTTAACGGTGCAACAGAACATTTGCTTTAGGTTGACCGATACATCCAAAGCAGATCATTGGATAAAGCTTCTGGGTCTTGAGGCGTTTCGTAATAAGAAGCCTGCAACATTATCAGGTGGTCAAAAACAACGTGTCGCGCTTGCGCGAACACTTGCTCACGAACCAGATTTTGTATTACTTGATGAGCCCTTATCTAATCTTGATGCAGCGCTTAAAGATACTTTACGGTGGGATATTCGTAACGCATTAAAAGATGCAGGTGTCCCTGCGATTTGGGTCACTCATGACCAAGAAGAAGCCCTATCCATTGGTGACCGTGTGGGTGTACTTAAGGAGGGGGTGATTCAGCAACTTGATACCCCTGAGCGCTGTTTTAGCTTACCAACAAACCGCTTTGTGGCTCGCTTTTTAGGTGAAGCGAGTTTCATAGCAGGTCAATGTGAAGGTGATATAGCGACAACAGACTTAGGTAATGCCCCTGCAATTAAAGTTGACCACAATTCCGCTGAGGTTGATGTACTATTGCGACCTGATGATGTTCATTTAATTCAAAATGCACAATCGTCAAATGGTGTCGTGACATGGGTGCGCTACGAAGGTGGTAGCCGTTTATGTGCTGTAGAACTTGCCTGCAAAACGATAGTTACAAGCCGCGTAAGCCATGAAGTGGTTGTGCGGCCGAATGACCACGTACATGTATCAATTAACACAACCCATCCGTTGGCCGTATACCCACGCTAACTAATAAAAAGCCCGCCTAATAGGCGGGCTTATAGTTTGCTTTTAATTATTAGAAGCTATAACGAACCCCGATACGCATCTCCCATAAAGAAGGTTCAGTTTGTACACTCGTACCAGCAGGGTTGTTGAAAGAGCTATAAACATACTGACCATCAACGATGTCAGCTGTTACTGCACTTTGCAACGAACTACCTGATTTTAAAACACCCCAATCATCGTTTAATAGATTACCGATGTTTTTAATTACGAAATAAGCAGAGCCTTTTTGGTCAGGCGTGAAGCCCATAAACTCTTGCTCAACTTTTAGATCGAACGTAACCCACCAGTCGCCATCAATATTATTGCGTTTTTGGATCTCACCTCGTTTTAAGCCTTCACTTTCAATCCAGTTATTAAAGGCAGCTTGATCGAAGTCAGGGCCATAAATAACTGATGCATCATCAACTTCTGGTACATATAAAAGTTGGCGGCTCGCATCGTTAAAGCCTAAACCACCAGAATCCCTATCAAAGGTATAAGAGTATGGGTTAGTTTGCTGTGCTTGACCAAATAGGTTGAATTTAGTTTCGTAGCCGTCAAAAATTTCATGGCTATAACCTAAAGATAGTGTAAAGCGATGTGGTATTTCATAATTAGAGGTTGTAACGCCTGGGTTCTCTGAATCAGATACCGCAATAAAGTGGTAATTCGAGAATGCTACAGAGCTGGTCATTGGGCTCACATCTTTTGCCACGGTATAAGCATAAGAAAGTGCTAAATCTATACCGTTATCAAATGCTTTATTCATTGATAAAGAAAGTACATGTGAATAAGCATCGCTGCCTTCAACATTTGTTAGCATAAAGTCAGATACACGCGGATGCAAAACATCGTTGTAAACAGGGCGTCCATCTGGCGCTGTGTCTGTTTGTACGTTAGCAATGTTGCGAATAATTGCCGAGTCTTGTTTATCTGTATAGAGATAATCAACATTGAACACATAATCATTGCTGGTGATGTAAGTACCACCTAAAGAGAATTTCCATTCTGAAGGAATTTCAAAGTCAGGGTCTGTAACATTTGCGCTTGCATCTGCACCACCTTGTCCAACCTCGTCATAGAGTGATTGAGGAATGTCATAACCTGGCATACCGCCACCATTAAATGCAATGGCATCATCACCAAGAATTTGTAAACCTCTTTGGTCAATCTGAATATTTCGTACACCGTCATTAGAGTAGCTGTTCGAAACCCAAACATTTGGATTACCACCAGAATATAGACCAAAACCACCACGTAACTCTAATTGATCGTTATAAATCCAGTTGATGCCTAAACGCGGTTGAAGAAGGTCAATACCATCGAGGTTTTGGCTATTTGAAAAGCCATATCTGTCTTCAAAGTTTTGGTTATGGGTTGGTTTATCGCTGCTTGTATACCAATCATAACGTAGACCCGCTGTAATCGTGATATCGTAGTCAATTAGCTCAAACTTATCTTGAAAGTAAACGGTGTTTAAGGCGTAAGCAAATTCACCCGCTGCATCGTCTGGATTTTGTGATGATGCGTTGCCATAGTAAACACGCGCAATACCATTTTCAAAATCGTCAATTGAACTAAAGCGATATTCGCCTTCTGTATGCTGAACAAATAAGTTGTATACATCCAGTTCTTCACGCTCATAACCAAATGATAATTCATGATCTTCTAAATAGTATGTGCCACCTAATTTAAGTGATAGGTTGTCATAATTTAGGATATTTGATTGGCGAGAATCGTCAGGGCCGATATAAACATCAATATCACCGGTGTCGATACGGAATTCACCAAAACCAGATGCAGCATCTAAAGATTGCTGGCGGTTATCGAGTTTTGAATAACCCACTCTTACTTCAGTTGAAAAGTTGTCTGTCCAATCAGAGTAAAGAGAGGCAACATAAGATTCTAATTTAGCGCCACGCTCATAGAAGTGGTTTGAAAGGGCTATTTCGTCAGAATCTGCATCAGATTGGGCAAGAGAGAAGCCATCATTATAGTTATATACAAGGCTTGCACGGTGAGCATCGTTAATATTCCAATCAAGCTTAACTAAAACCTTTTCGTCTTCGACAGGTAGGCTCGGAATCATGCTACCTGGGTCGTAGTTATAGTTATCTTTTGAGATTTGTGTAATACGATCGATAGTTGCTTGATCAATACGGTTGTCAGCAAATGGAATATAATCAAAGATTTGCGCGCCTTCTAGTTTCTCATAAGAAGTAAAAAAGAATAGCTTATCTTCAATTAAAGGTAGCCCTACGTTAAAACCATAGCGTTTCTCAGTGTAGTTTCCTGTATCAAGCTTTTTACCTTCGATAGAGTCGCCTGACATTGAGTCATTGGTATAGTCGTAAAATAAACCACCATGAATTTCATTGGTACCTGATTTTGTTACCGCATTAATATTACATGATGTAAAACCACCGTATTGCACGTCGAATGGCGCAAGTTCAACGGCTACTTGGTCTATAGAATCGAATGAAAATGGCATACGTTCGGTAGGGTAGCCACTCGAATTTAAACCAAAGTTATCATTCATGCGCACACCATCAACAGTCAAGCTGTTGAAACGAGGATTACCGCCGCCACAATTAATTGAGTTTGCATTTGTTTCATCAATAAAGATGCGAGGGTCGGCGCGAATAATGTCTTTTAAATCACGGTTTATGGCAGGACGAGACTCTAGATCTTCAAGCGAGAAGTGACTTGCAGGACCTGTGCTGCCAGTTTGTGCGCTTATCGGTGCGCCAGATACCACAATTTGTTCCATTTGCTGTGTTTGTAAGCTAACAGTTACAGGATAATCTTGACCTAAAGTCAAATAAATACCATCAAGTTGTTGATCTTCATATTGATCAGAATCGACGATAATTTTGTAAGGGCCACCGACGCGAAGGCCTTGGCTAGAAAAATTACCTTCATTTGTTACCGTCGTTTTTTTAACTGAGCCTGAAGGGATATGGATTATTGTTATTTGTGTACCAGCAGCAGGATTGCCATTCGGGCCTGTAACTTGTCCTTTGATAGAAGAAGAGGTTTCATTGGCCATTGCAGCATGGCTGAACGTTAAACAAGTCGCAACAGCGATTGCCAGTGTACTTTTATTAAATGTTGATTTCATGAGGTTTCCCGTTATTAAATTATGATACTTACTGTGTGTAAGTACCTTTCCTTTTTTAAAATCAATGTGTGTCATTTTTATTACAGATATAAAAAAGCCCGTAATTAAACGGGCTTTAAACAGTATAGATTAGAACTTGTAACTAATACCAATTTTAGCTTGCCATGCAGAAGCACTTTGGTCGATTAGTGTGTAATTTCTTACATCGGCACCATTGTATGCTTCATCAATTATATAACGGCCTTGGTCATCTAAACCACCAAAGTCATAAACTGATTGGTCTTGATAGCTAAGGCGCTTTTCAATACCCCAGTCGCTATTAAGCAAGTTAGCAAAGTTATCAATCATGAAATACACTTCACCGCTATGACCTTTAGCGAAACCTGGGATTTCTTGCTTAACGCTGATATCCATGGTTGTAACCCAAGGCATAGTACCCGTATTACGGTCTAATATTTCACCGCGCTCAGAAATGCCCGCTCTATCAAGTAGTGCTTCAAGCTCACCCCAAGTAAGTTGCGATTCATCCCAGTTTACATTTGGATCATCTGCACCAGTTGGAATATAAGCTAAGTATGCAGAGCTTGAGTAGAAGTCACGCGAATCACCTAGCGCACCATCTTGGTACGAAGCCATTGTGTGGCTGTAAGGGCGACCTGAACGACGCTCAAAGTAAAGGTCAAACTTAGTGTTATAGCCTTTAAAGAATTCAGTGTGGTAGCTGATATTTACTTTGAAGCTATGTTCTACTTCATAGGCACCACGCTGTGCTAAGTCTTGGTTACGGTTTTTAGTAACATTGTGCTGGTAGTTACTTTGTGCTTGTGAAGATGAGCCTGAAGCAGCTTCCGTGATATCTTGGTGTGCATAGCTTGCTGAGATGTATAAACCGTTATCCCATTCTTTTGCAAGTGCTGTTGAGAAGATAACTGAACGGCCATCATCAGATGAATTTGTTAGCATGATATCGAAGTTATCAGCAAGGTCACCTGAGTAGATGCTTTCTTGGATTAAACGCTCGCCATCAGCCGCAACGCCCACAGGTACGATAGCCGTATTGTGCCAAATTGCTTCGTTTTCTTTCTTGTGGTAAGCGATTTCAGCTTGCCATTTGAAACCATTACCAAGTAATTCAGAGTCAAAGTCATACTCGAAACCAATTTGGCTACGGATGCTTGAAGGTAATTTAAAATCAGGGTCAATGTAGTTTGTGCTACCCGCACCTTTTACCAGTGAATCTTGAATTGCACCTGGTACAGATGTGATATCTGCAGGGTTATTTGCGTAGTAATCATTAATAACTGATTGCGGTGCATCAACAAGTGTAATACCGTCTTTTTGGTACGAGTTGTTATACCAAACGTTAGGAATACCACCTTGGAAACGACCTACACCACCGCTGATTGTTAGGTTTTCTGTTGCGTAATATTTAAACCCAACACGTGGTAGGATGATATCGACGCCATCAAGGTTCTCTTGGTTTGAAAAACCATAAGTCTCTAGGAAGTTTTCATTTAGAGTTGGTTTGTCGTCAGATGCTAAGCGCTCATAACGAAGACCTGCATTTACTTCTAAATCGTCACCAATATAAAAAGTATCTTCTAGGTAGATTGCTAATTGGCTACGCGTTGCATCGTATGCTGTGTCTGCAGCGTTGTTTGTGTATGCATTGCCATAAGAGAAGTCATAAGTACCATTAAAGTTACCTACTTCACGGTTTGCAAAACCAGCAACACTGTCAAACTCCCATGAACCTAATGAATTTGCAGCAAACAGGTTATACAGATTGAGTGATTCATACTGAATACCAAAGTTAAGCTCATGATCATCCAGAAGGTAAGTACCATCAAACGTTAATGTTAGGTTTTCAGTTGAAGACTCATTCGCGTGACGATATTGATCTGTACCAAACTCATATGCTGGACCACGGTAGTATTCTTCAACTTTTACACTACCAATATTCGAGTTTGTTAAGCTGTTTGAACTGACATCTTTATACGCAATACCAATCTCTGATGAGAAAACATCGCTCCAATCTGAGTAAAGTTTTGTCGAGAAATTGTTGAACTTAGTTGCGTAAGTATAACGGCTTGAAGCTAGAGATACCGTTTTGCCTCCAGTACCGAAGTTTTTTTCGTCCTGATCATCTTGCCACTGATATGTGAAATCTAGACGATGTGCATCGCTGATGTTCCAGCTTAGTTTAACAAGTAGTGATTCATTCGTATCTTCAGGATCGCCACCTAAAGAGTCTTGGAAACCATATACATTGTCTAATACAGATAAGAAATTGCTAAACTGCTCTTCAGTTACATTGTATTCGTTCGTTGCACCAGAGCCCTCAAAACCATAATCTAAATCAAGCTCGCTCTTCCAGCTGTTGTAGTTAACAAAATAGAAAAGCGTGTCTTTGATTAATGGACCGCCCACGTTAAAACCAAAACGTTCTTCCGTTTGTGTAGGTTCAACTTTGTTAATTTCAAATGTTTTATGACCATCTTCGTCTAAAACAGGGCGACCATCGACAGAAACTTCTGAGATATTATCTACATCTCCTGCCATATCAGGTGTTGACGTTTCGTAGAAACCTGAGAACTTAAATTCATTTGTACCAGATTTTGTTACGGCATTAATTGTACCACCACCAAAGTTACCTTTTGATGCTGAGAAAGGTGATACATCAACAGAAATTTGCTCAATTGCATCAAGTGCAACAGGTGGTTGAGCTGTAGGGTAGCCACCAAAGTTTAAACCGAAGTCATCGTTTTGGCCGATACCATCAACGGTTAGACTATTTGTACGCGGGTTATTACCGGCAAATGTTAGCTCTCCGCCACCATTGATACTTGCAAGTGGGTTTAATCGCGCTACATCTTTAATGTCTTTGTTAAAGCTTGGCATATTGTTGATTGTGTCTTCACCGAAAACACTGCTTGAACCGCCAGATTGCTGAACAATTTTATAGCCAGAAACTTCAATTTTTTCCATTGCTAATGAGTTTAATTGTTCTTGTAAACGGTAAGTATCACCAAGTTCTAAGTAGATATTCTCTACCATGCTGTCACTGTGTGTATCTGAGTCGATAAGTACAGTGTATGGGCCACCAACACGTAGACCATTAGCGATGAAAGTACCGCTTTCATTTGTAGTTAACTCACTGACTGTGCCAGTTGGTTGGTGAATAACCTTTATTTTAACATTTGCAGCTGCTTCACCAGAAGGCGTTGTAATTTTACCTCTCATTGAAGATGAGGTATCTGCAGCCATAGCACTTGTTGAAACACCAAGAGCTAATATAACTGCTCCGGTTAATTTCGAAAGGCGTAACTTATTCATTATGTTATTTCCCGTGTTAGAGGTTTGTTGGTTTATAGTTCACTGCTAGCAGGCATCTTAAGTGCCTTTACTAACGGTTTTGCTGATTTATCAAATAGTGAGTTTAATAAACCGGCTAATCTAATCCCGCCTTGTTGTAGGCGAGTTTTTACAATTGGTAAATTTTTATAGATATAACTGTAACTTACATTTGTTTCATTTTCTTTATAGAGTGAATTAGCAATGTTGTTTGACTCAATCAACCAATCACTCGGAGAGCTCGCAAGGTAATCTGAGATTAATGCTTGGTTAGATGTGTCAACGAACTTGGCAAACTCTGTGTAAGATAAGTTTTCGTTTTCTATTAATTTAGTATCCCAAAGGCTGTGTAGGTTTGTATCTTGCCCGAAGAATGTGACAGAAATGCGATTGCCACCACGGTCTTCGCTGCGACCAGCATGGAAAGGTTGGTGGCTATCACCAACAAGGTGTACTAAAAAGCGTAATGCAAATTGTTTTTCAGCTAATGATGCTTTTTCGTTTTTTAATACTGAAATTGAATATTCGATACCTTCAAGGATATCTGCAACTGTTTCTTTATTATGGTGAGCATGAGCGTCATAGGCAGGTTTTGCATCATCTTCAGCAAAGTTTATATAGTGCCAGCGTGATGACTTTTTTTGCCAGAATTTTTCTGGTGCAGAGCGCATTTCATCAGCCCATGTGGCTATTTGAGGGAGTGATTCACCATCAAGTAATGGAACTAAGGCGTCTCGAGTGGTGTCGGTAATATGCATTGCTGCTAATTCACCAACAATTCGATGGCCATTTTGACCCCAAGCATGTGCAGGGGCTGCGGATAAAACTGAAATTACTGGTGTAGTTAACAGCAACATCTTCATTGTTTTTAGTAACATTGGTTGAGCGTCCAAAGTGAATGTTTGCTTAATCAAATTTTCTGGCGCCAATTCTCCTGAATTTTGAGATAAATAGAAAGGACTCAATAAGATTCATAATTTCTTGTTCATAAAGCAATAAAATCAGCTGGTTAGAATGTTTAAGTAAAATTACTTGTTGTAATAAGTAAGAATAATTGTTCAAATAGAGACTAGCGCGAGCAAGTGGTTAGTAAAATTGAGTTTAAGAACTATATTAATAAAAAAATCATCGATTGTTACATTTTTGTTTCTGTCTATTATTTTGTTTTTCTGCATTGGTTTTATGCAGGGAAAACCAGTGGCACCTGACTTAAAATCGTTTATTGAAACTTCGTATACCTGCAATACAAAGTCAGACAGCAATTTAAACGAACTTGTCGTTTATGTATCCGCAAAGACACTCGCTGAGGATGTGGCAATATCCTTGTGTGATGATTTAACCATTCGTAAACAATACGGTAGGGTTACGTCTTACTGGGGTTATAAAACATCAGATTCCATCGAGTTTTTAGGCAAAGGGATCGCTGATTTAATTCTTGCAAAAGAGAATTTAATTGACGCCTTCATGGCGCAATCTACTTATAATTATCAAGCCGTTGTAGGATTCCCTGATTACACTGCATACCTCATTTCGAGTAAAGAAAAGCCCCGAATTGAAAAGTCGTACTTTTTAGATAAGCGTATTGGCTTATTGGATTACCCCACAAGCCGTTCGGGTCACATATTACCGAAACAACTTTTTAAAACATTAGACATAAATTTAGAAAATTTAAATATCACTTATGCCAGCTCTCATACTGAGCTAAGAGAATTACTGGCCAGTGGTCAAGTTGACTTAATTTCATCCTATTGGCAAGACAGTGACCAAGCTAGTTTTTCGGTTAATTACATCACGCCAATAAGAGATAATGTTAGTGGTAGCCGTTGGTATTTAAAAATGCAAGATGAGAACACCGACCTTTTGTGTGCTGTTCAAGCTCGCCTCACGGACTTAGCGCGCAATCAAAGCTCCCATTACTTTAATCATGTAGAATCATTTTGGGATTGTAAAAGCGATTCAAATAAGCACTCAGTCGAGGTCGTCGATGCTTCTAAGTAAAGATAAACTTTTTTATGTAATCGTGTTTTTGTTAACAACAGTATTGTTAGTTGCAAGTTTCTATATTGCAAAATTTTACAAAACGCAGATGAATAATGAATTGTCTGTTGCAAAGGTACAAAGCAGAATCGCACTCGATTTGAACTACTTAAACTTACCTGATGATTTTTTAAAGCACTCAGGCAGTAAAGAAATGGTTTCCAATTACATTACTCAGTTGAATGCACGTATTAACCAATCTGGCATTGTGGTTTATTCTATCGAAGGTATTACAAATTCAAAAGTGCAAGGGGAACGTATATCAACTCAATTACAAACCCCGAAAAGAAGTTTGTCGGTTACTTTTATTTTAAACAAAAATCTATTAGTAAAGTCTGATATTGTCGTTTTAATTATTGTGCTTCTAATCGCGTCGCTATTTACCTATTTAGTTAGTCAGAGCAGACGGTCATTTTATAGTGCAGTAGAAGCGACAGCAGATGATGAACAAATACTTGCTGAGACACCTAAGCTCGTTGTCGACTTAAACACGAAAACATTTTCATCAACTGCACTTGAAACAAAGTCAGTTGCGCTAGCAAATAAGCCATTATGTTTTTATTTAGCCTTGGTTGAGTTTTGTATCCAATATCCTGATGTTGTGCTTAATCAAAATAAAGATGTACCAGATGAGTTGTTAAATCTTGCTAATAAATATTTTTATCGTTTAGTTGAGCTTGGTCATACAATTAGAAAACGTCCGAACTTTACTAATAGCCTTGAGAAAACGTTAAGTGAAATTAGGGCTGCACTGGATGACGTTTGGCAAGATGACCCTGAGCTTAAGGAAATATATTACCCTCCCAAAGCTCATGGTGAAGGTTCTCGCTCCCGATTACATCACTATGGTTTAAAAGCAATTTCCTGTGATGATATCGAAGTAATAGGGAAGTAGCTATACGACTTCCCATCGTTTGTTTATTTAGGTGCGTAATCAGCCGCTGTTAAAGGGTTATTTTCTTCGAAGAAGCGCTTCAATGCTTGGGCATCCGTGTCATCTGTACTTACGAATCCAGACTTATTTGTCAATGTCGGGTACCCGTCGCCCCCTGATGCGTTGTAGCTATTGATACTCATACGATAAGTTTTGTCCATATCGAGTGCCTTACCATTAATTTTCACATCGTTGAGCTGCCCATCTTGCCTACTAAAACTAAGTTTATGGTACTGTAAATAAGCGCCTGAGTCCGGTGGGAATGAGGTCACAACTGACAGATAATCGAACAGTTCTTTTCCTGTTATATCAATGTAAGTAATGCGGTTTTTGAAAGGGTGAACTTTCAAAATATCTTTATAACTAACATCACCTGCTTGAATGCTATCCCGAATACCACCGCCACTGATCAAGCCAAAATCAGCTCCAACAGATTGCATTTGCGCGGCGATAATTACACGAGCAAGATTAACCTGCTCGTAGCGTGCTTTGCTGCGGTCGCCTTCAAGTTTAGCATCGACTGAGCCAATCTTGCCCGCAATCTGAGCTGCGCCTTTTTTCTGATAAACCGCAAGTACATCTTGGACTGTCTTATCAGGTTCAATATAGTCACCGGCAAGCTGCTTTTTGCCCTGTTTATTTGTGGTATATAAGTTCACAGGGATTAATTCATAACTTAGTAAAGTTAATTGCTCATTTTCTAATTTAAATTCGGCTTTACCGACATACTTACCCCACTCATGAGCCTGCATAATCCAAGTACCATTTTGTTGATCTGGTTTACACTCTTTACCAGGCGCAAAGTCCTTATCGAGAACATTTGCACTTGACATACAAACGGGTTCTTGCGAATGCCCACCAACAATAATATCAAGCGTCCCTTCAGGAAGGTTACGTGCCATCGTTACATCACCAGGCGCGTTGATACCGAAATTAGCATCTACATAATGGCCCATGTGAGTGACGGCGATAGTAATATCAGGTTGATATTGAGCTTTTAACTTAGGTGCTAGGTTTGCAGCAACTTGGGTTGGATCTTTAAAATCAAGACCGCCAATATATTGCGGGTTGCCTATTTTAGCCGTGTCAGTTGTCGTTAAACCTATTACAGCAATTTTAAGCCCATTCTTGTCAAACACTTTATAGCCTTGATAACGTGCTTCGCCAGTTTCTTTATCGATAATATTGGCCGATAAAAATGGGAAGTTTGACCACTTTTGTTGCTGATCAAGGACGGCGAGTGGATTATCGAACTCATGATTACCAATTGCCATTGCATCGTAGCCTATGAGTGACATACCTTTGAAATCAGGTTCTGCATGTTGCAGATCAGACTCCGGAATGCCTGTATTGATATCACCACCCGAAAGTAATAAAACAGCATGTCCTTGAGCTTTTGCATCTGCTCTTAATTGATCTATCAGTGTTTTACGGGCTGCCATACCATACTCACCGTGTTCGTTATGCCAAAAACGACCATGATTATCATTAGTATGTAAAAGAGTAAAATACTGAGGATTGGTATCTTTTTCTTGAAAAGTGCTGCAAGCGGTTAATGAAAACAGCAGCGACGATAAAATAATAAAACGCATAATTGTTTGCCATATTAAAGCAGTAGGTTAATTATGCGCTTAGTTTAAACGACTTAGGTTTAAATTAAATGACTTTTAATAATTTTTATTGCCATTTTCAAAATTTAACTCACCTGTGGCAGCTAATTGACGTCGTTGAAGCTCTTGCTCAGCATAGTGTGATTTTTGATGATTATTACCTACCATCCAGTTTAAAAAACTGGCCGGTAATTGACTGTAAGGCTCACCTTGGTGTAGGCCAAAATCGCAAATAGCGCTTTCTTTATTCGCCATGGTTTATTCCTATGTGTTCATTGTTTTCGTGTAAATACTAACAAACTCAGCTAATTTGATAAGACGATTTGGCTTTAATTTATTTAATTTCTATAACTTTAATGAATATACAATGTAAACAAGTGTAATTAACATGTAATTAACTTGATGTGTTTTGTGTAACAATTCTTTCCTCTATTTAATAACCGATAGTTTTTATTTAACCTCTTCATCTCAAAATAAAAACTATCAGGAAGAGACAATGAAAAAAAATTTGTTCGCGTCTGCGTTACTCGTAATTGGTTTTCAAGCCAATGCAACCATTGTAGAAATGCAAACGAATCAAGGTACAGTTACTGTAAACCTCTATGATCAACACGCACCTATAACGGTTGCGAACTTTTTAGAATATGTGTCAGATGGCTCGTATGATGGAAGTATTATTCACCGTTCAGTAGATAAATTTGTAGTACAAGGCGGTGGCTTTTCATTCGAAACAGATTTTACAGCAATTGATAAGAAAGCTGCGATTTCGAATGAGCCAGTCCTATCTAACGTAAAAGGAACCATTGCTATGGCTAAACAAAGTGGTAACGCAAACAGTGCCACCAGCCAATGGTTCTTCAACCTAAAAGATAATAGCGCTAATTTAGATGTGCAAAATGGTGGTTTCACAGTGTTTGGCGAGATTACACAAGAAAGCTTTGATGTACTGACTAAAATCACTGATCTTGTGCACTGCGGAGAAATTCCCGTTGTCGGTTTAAGCAAAGATCAATGCCCAGAAACAACCGCAGGCTTTAATGGTGAAAATTTAGTGACTATTAACAGTGTTGTTGTCATTGATGAAAACCCTGATTCATCAGCAGGTTTGTCACCAGTTGAAAATACATTAATAGACAGTGATGATAACAAGGGCGGCGATTCTGGTTCAAGCAGTGGCTCAATGGCTTGGCTGATGTCGATTTTGGCAGCCAGCGTTTTATACCGTAGAAAATTTATACAGTAGAAGCTTCATACCTTGGAAGGTTTATACTTTAGAAGGTAATGTAAGGCGCAATTTGCGCCTTAAAAAATTCTTATTAGAATTATTAACCACATGATAAGCATGACAAAGCTACTGACAACAAAGCTATAATAACGTAGCTTTAGTGTGTTTGTTGTTAGGTGAATTACACTGTGCAGTAATCTTAGCCCGACATAAAGCCATGCAAGAATTACAAATACAAACCCAGCTGCGTGAACTTGTAAAGCAGTTAAACAGGCAATGAAAAACAGAATCGGCATTTCAAACTGGTTTATAAAGTTTCGATCTGCGACTCTAACCTCTGAACCTGCCTTATCTAATTCCATTGTTAAAAAGTCTTGCATTTTTATGACTTTATTTCTTGCCGCAGTGAAACGGCGCCGTCCCATAATCACCATGATAGAGAATGTGAGTAATACCTGAGTGAACATTGCTGCAATTAGCCACTTTTCCATAGTTCATCCTTTGTTATAGTTATTTTGTTGAAATTCGAGCCGTAAGTACTTGTTTTTCACAATGTGTTACAAAGTTTTTAGAGTCTATACCCTAATAAGCATTGAATTGCGACCTGTATAAGCACATGATAAATAAAAATAGAGTCAATTTCTAATGGATACGAAATAATGAAAAAAATAATGGGCCTGAGTGCTATTGCATTTGCCGTTTTAGCTGGATGTAGTTCAACACCAAATCAAACTACCAACACAAACCTAATTCCAGAATCGCTTATTGTTAGTCCTAATGACACCCGCGAATATAAAACCCTCAAGTTAGCCAATGAAATTGATGTGATTTTAATCTCGGATCCAAGTGCCGAAAAATCAGCTGCTGCATTGAGTGTTGGGGTTGGTTTGTTGCACGACCCTATGAGTCAGCAGGGAATGGCTCACTATTTGGAGCATATGCTTTTTCTTGGTACAGAAAGATATCCTGATACTAAGGGGTATAGTGATTTTATGACTAAAAACGGTGGAGCTCATAACGCCTACACTTGGTTAGATATCACTAATTACATGTTTAAAGTGAACAACGATGCATACGATGAAGCACTTGATCGCTTTGCTGATTTTTTCAAATCGCCCAAGCTGTATCCTGAATATACTGACAAAGAAAAAAATGCCGTAAATGCAGAATGGTCAATGCGTCGTGAAATGGATTTTTTCGGTCAGTTTAAGCTTGCTCGCCAAATGATGGGGGATCATCCTGCAAACAGATTCTTAATAGGTAATCTAGAAACATTAGGCGATAAAGAGGGCAGTAATCTTCATAAAGAAACCGTGGCTTTTTATAACAAGTATTACTCGTCTAACATCATGAAAGTAGCGATGATTTCAAATCGGCCGCTTGCTGAAATGGAAGCAAAAGCGAAGCAGTATTTTGCAGACATTGAGAATAAGCAGATAGAAAAGCCAACTGTGACTGATAAGCTCGACTTTAGTAAGGCTGGCGGTAAACGTGTTTATTACTCCCCAAATGAAGATGTTAAACAATTAGAGTTGGAGTTTACTATTAAAGACAACAGCGCTGAGTTCGCTGTTAAACCAAATCGCTTTGTGTCTTATTTACTTAGTAATGAAATGCAAGGCAGCCCTGCACAAATCCTCAGAGATAAAGGCTGGGTTTCGCATTTATCTGCAAGCGATGCGCCGACTCAATATGGCAACTATGGCAGCCTTAAAGTTAATATTGAGTTGACTGATTCTGGCATGCAAAACCGTGAAGAAATAGTTGCGACTATCATGCAGTACATTGCATTAATCAAAGAGCAGGGTGTTGATAGTAAATACTTCAATGAAATTCGAACTTCTTTGAATAATGAGTTTCAATTTTTAGAAAAAGGCGACGAGTTTAGTTATGTCAGCAACTTGACCGATAGTATGCAGAAATTCCCTGTGAATAATGCAATCAATGCACCTTATTATTTTGCAAAATTTGATGCTGATGCTGTGCAAAATGTGTTATCGCAATTAAATGAAGATACTCTTCGTATTTGGTATATATCAAAGCAAGAAGACACTGATTCGCAGCTTCATTTTTATGATGGCAAATACCGCATAGAAGATATTAGTGAAGAAGAAATTGCAAGTTGGAACAAGCCTAGTCAGTTTGAATTAGCTCTACCAACTGTAAACCGCTTACTACCTGAAAGCTTTGCAATTAAAACAGCTGAATTTAAACAACAAGACCACCCTGAACTGGTGTTTGATGAGCAGGGAGTTAAGGTATGGCGTCAAGCAAGTCAACAATTTGCAGAGCAACCAAAAGGTCTTGTTGAGGTTTATATCAATACTCCTGACGCATTGGTTGATGCAAAGGCACAGGTACTTTACTCAGTTTGGGCAGATATCTATAACTTGCAGCAGAGTAAATTAAGCACAGAAGCGGCTGTTGCAGGTATGAGTTTAGGGCTACAGCCTAGTAATGGTCTGGTTCTATCTTTAAGTGGCTTTACTGATAAACAAGATGTTTTATTGGCACAAGCACTTGAAAACTTACAGTTAGACGTATCTAAAGAAGGCTTTGAACAAGCAATAGACCGCTATAAGCGTGATTTATTGAACCAACAGCAACAGTTTCCTTTCTATCAAGCGTTTGGAGAATACTCGAAATTAACACGAAGCGGTAAATTTGATACGGAAACCTTAATTGCAGCAGCTAATGCATTAACACTCGCTGATTTTGCTGCGATTAAACAATCGACACTTGCCGCTAATGATCTCCGTGTATTTTCCTTCGGTAACTATAATCAAGACGATGTGAACTCGATTGCTAATAAATTGATTGCTATCTTACCTCAGACTCATAAAAAATCTGACTTTGCTCGCAGCAAAGCGTGGTTGCCGAAGCTAGGTGAGCGCATTGTGTTACAAAAAGATATTATTGTCGCTGACGTTGCAGTTATCGATATGGTTGTTCACCCGACCCCAGGTTATAAGCAGCAAGCACAAGCTCAAGTGTTACAAAACCACTTCAGAACAGTCGCTTTTGATAAGCTACGTACTGAAGAACAACTTGCCTATGCGGTCGGCGCTCTAGCTCGTCCGATTGAAGATTATTCAGCGCTGGGGCTTTATATCCAAACGCCAGTTAAAGGTCCAAAAGAAATGCAAGCGCGTTTTGATGAATTTAAAAAGCAATACGCAGTTGAGCTTGATAATATGACTGAAGACACCTTTATGCAGCTTAAGAACGCCACGCTTGTGTCTTTAAAAGAGCAGCCTAAAAATCTTGGCGATGAAATGGCTCCGTTAATCTCTGATTGGTATCGTGAAAACTTTAACTTCGATTCTAAAGAAAAACTGATTGCTGAGGTTGAAAAAGTAACCTTAGCCGATCTTAAAGATTATTATAAGAAAACGATGTTAAATGACCAAGCACCGCGTTTGAATATTCAGCTGCGAGGTAGTAAATTTGCGAACAAGCCATTCGCTGACCTGGAAAATCAGATTAAAGTTGATAACTTAGAGACCTATTACAAAGGAATCCAATTCCAAAAATAGGATGTATATTTTAATAAATCAAAGCCCAAGCAAATGCTTGGGCTTTTGTTTTTATGCAATAAGCAAAAAACCAACCAATGCAGCTGTTGCTGCCAATATGGTATAAGGCAGTTGAGTAATAGCGTGGCTCACTAAATCGCAACCAGACCCTTGTGCTGCCAGTACCGTTGAATCAGAATAAAAGCACGCTTGGCTACCAAATGAAGAAGCCGAGAGTAATGCGCCAATCACCAAAGGAATATTTGCATCAATTGCGTAGGCAAGAGGCATAACTATAGGGATAGTAACCGCGAAAATCCCCCAGCTTGAACCCGTTGCAAAGGCAAGCACAGCCATGGCTAAAAATACCACGGCAGGTAGATATTGTGCCGTCATATAAGGGCTTAATGTATTAATAACATACTGTGGCAGCATTAATTGATCACACACATCTTTGAAAATAAATGCAGCGACTACAGTACCAATTGCGGGGATCATACTTTTAAATCCATCCAGCATACGTTCTACCAGCTCTGACAACGTCATTAGCTTTTGCAGCATATAAAAGGGTAGTACACTGGCAAAGGTTGCGAGCAAGCCTTTAAATACATCAATCTCAAAATAGACTGTGAATGCTACCAACAAAATAATGGGAACTAAAAAGTTATAGAGTTTGCCATTACTTGCCGCTGTCTCGAAGTTTTCTTCAGCCGCTTTTACTGCATATTCATCAGCAGTTTGCACATCACTATACTGACTATTGGCTACCTCGATTTGACTATTCATGGCACGAAGTTGTGCTTTTTTCATCGGGCCAAAGGCAGGAATAATGTTTAAGCTCACAAGTAACACCACTATTACTGCAAACCAAGCGTAAAGCATATATGGAATAGCCTGAATATAAACAGCAATACCTTGCCCTTCAGAGGCAACATTATTATCAACCAACAAACCGCCAAAAAATACCGCCCATGTTGATAGTGGTACTAGTACACAGATAGGCGCGGCTGTTGAGTCGACCACATAGGCGAGCATTTCACGGCTGATTTTAAATTTATCGGTGATACGTTTCATGGTTTCACCCACCGTTAACGCATTAAGGTAATCGTCTATAAAAATAATAACGCCTAACACAAATGTCATAACGAGTGATGAACGTTGTCCCTTTGCAAATTTTAATGCAAATTCAGCAAATGCACTTGCGCCACCAGTCCTCACTAATAAAGCAATGAGAGCACCGAAACCACCGCATACTAAGATAAGCCAAGCAATGGTTTCGTCTTGCATTACTTTTAATGAGATATCTGCAAAATTAGACAATACAGTGGTAGGGCCTAGCATGGCTAACCCAAACAAAGCACCAATAAGTAAAGATAATATAGGGCGGCGTAAAAATACGGCCAAAACCACCACCAATATAGGAGGTAGTAAACTTAACGCAGAAGGTTCTTGCATTACATTTTTCACACAGTTAAGCAATGCGAGATTGCTTACAGAAATCAAAAGTCTTTCAACTCAAGTAACTGCTTTACGCGAACACACTTTTATGGACCCATAGGGAAAGTGCCTGCGTTGGCTGGCGCCAGACAGTATAGAGGATATACTGCTTTTGTTTTGCCCAAAACATCGTACGAAAAATAATCCTGAATTTTAATTTAGTCAATAAGAATTTTTCTCTTATTCTAATTAATTTAATTGCGGTATTTATGTTAGGCTAGCGATTAGTTTAACGAGGTTTATATGGCTTTTTCAGATACATACAGATTAAGTAGTCATGCGGTAATCACTAACTCAGACGGTCAGGTGTTATTACTGAAAGCTAATTATGGAGAAAAAAGTTGGGGGTTACCTGGAGGCGCTTTAGATAAGGGCGAAACCATTCATCACGCACTCATACGCGAATGCCATGAAGAACTAAATTGTGATGTACAGATTGCCTACTTAAGTGGTGTTTATTACCACACAGCGTTTAATTCCCATGCATTTATATTTAGAGCTTTTTTGCCTGAACATGCAGAAATAACCCTAAGCGACGAGCATACTGACTATGGGTATTTTAACCTTGATGAGCTTTCTCACGTTCAAAAGGAACGTGTGCTTGATTGTCTTAATTTTACTTCAGATGTTGTTAGTAGAGTATATTAGGAGTTTGTTGTGACCGATATTTTCTTACGTGCAGGTTACCCCACTGACGATGCTTTTATTTTGAAACTGTTAAATCAGGCATCGTTTCTGAAGTATATTGGTGATAAAGATATCAAAACCCATGCACAAGCTCAGCATTACATACAACAAACATTTATCAATAGCCATCAGCAAAATGGCTTCGGCTGTTATATTGTCTGCCTAGCTGACGAAACGCCCGTTGGAATGATTGGGCTATTTCAACGAGATGCACTGGCTATTCCTGATTTAGGTTTTGCTCTCTTAGCTGAGTATGAAGGACAGGGCATCACTACAAAAGCGGCAGATTTAATGTTATCAAAAGAGTATGTGAATGATTTTGACTTGTTAGCTGCGATAACATCAATACAAAATACAGCATCGCAAAAAGTGCTGAAAAAATTGGCATTTGAAGAAGTTGGCGATCTCATTATTAATGAAGATCACCAACCTCTAAAGGTTCTTTTAAAGACTAAGTTTTGATAACTCAGCGCCGACTTCTTGATTAACTTCAAGCCATGTTGATTCTAAAGTTATAACTAGACCTTGATAATCATCTTCTTCAAGAGGGGTTAACTTGTTAAAATAGTTTATTGCTTTAAGCTGTCTACCTGACTCTGGCGTTGTGTAATATAAGCGCCATAACCCTGCGATATTCGCATTACCATTTTGATCACCATTAAAATGATGTAACTCGTACTCTAATTCATAATAAGTTTGCTGATCAATATCCGTAATGACGGGCAATCCTTTAATGACCATCCAATCTTTTAACTTCGTATAGAGTGCTTGGTGGGCACTTGCTGTTAGCATTAAGTCTGGTGACTCACTCCATAGATGATAATTCGCAGCATTTATGCGGTTATTATCGAGTACCATTGCAATACCACGATTATTTAATGAACCACGTAGCTGTACCGTGTTAACTCTAAGTTGAGCTTGGGTATCGTCACTCAGACGTTTCATCGCAGTTATAGGTTGCGAGAATTGGTAATACTGTATGGTAGAGAATGAAGTTTGACTACATGCAGATAATACGAATAGCGAGCTTATAAAAGTAATTAGTTTATAGTTCATTATTGTTTCCTTGGTGTCGGATCAGCAGGAAGGTCCTTATCGAAAATCAACATATTTGGTTGCTGATTTAGGCCACGCGTTAGGGGCTGTAGTTCTTCACTTAAGCGTTTAAACTCAGAAAGAGTGGTCTGCAATTGTTGGTGAAACGCTGAACCCTGTTGGTAACTTGCCATAGTCTTTTCAAACTGTTTCATGGTCTTATCAAACTGCTGCATACTTTGGGTCATTTCAGCAAAGTTGCGATTTATGTCGCCTGGTAAGTCTTGCGTATCTTGCTTATTAAGTAAATCTCTCATGTCATGGGCAAGCGCTTGATACTCTGAAAAGGTGGTTTGCATTTGCGCTAAGCTATCTTCAATTTTTAAATTATTTACTTTATTTAAAACATCCGAAACCTGATCAGCAATAACAGTAATACCACTGGATATACTTGGAAATACCGTATACTCAGCTACTTTTGATAGACTTGCTGGTTCAGCGTTATTGTATATATCTAAGTCGACATAAACTGCACCTGTTAACAGGTTTCCTGGTTTTAAAGAGGCTCTAAGACCACTTTTTACCCAGCCATCTAAACTTGAATGCCAAAACTCACGTGCGGCTGTGCTGTCGTGGTATAAGCGACCATATTCAACTTTTATGAGCGTAGGTACTGCGGTATTATCTGTTCTAAAGTGTGCTGGTTTTCCATCAATAATTACACTGGCAGGCGCTTCAACCACGGTGCCTATTCGCATTCCTCTGTATTCAACGGGGGCACCGGCTCTTAAGCCTCTAATCGATTGCTCAAATTCAATCAAATAGTAGTCAAAGTCATAAAAACGTTCTTCAAGCGCAGCTTTGTAACTGTTACTCAATGAAAAGCTGTGACCATTAGTGGCAACTTCACCGGGTGTTTGTTGCTCAGGTATACCAACAGATATGCCACCTTTTAGCAGCTTACTTAGTGAACCTGTATTGACATTAATACCATCCGCAGAGAGGTCAATTTCAATACCTGAATTTACCCAAAAAATAGAATTCAATGTAATTAAGTTTTGGTAGGGCTCATTAATAAAAATACCATACTTCATTGCTTGGTTTTTCCAATCGAAAGTTGCGGTTTCTATTTGGCCTATTTTGTAGTCTTTAAAGTATATTCCTGTGCTGACGTCTAGTACTTCGGCGTTATAGCTCAATAAGGTAAAACGCCCCCCTTTGACGTTGTTAGCAATCAAGGCTGGTTCGTCTTGAAGCTCAAAATTATCTGCCAATTTTTTGCTTTCACCAGGTGAAAACTCTAAATATACGCCCGATAATAGCGTGCTCATGCCACTGATACCTGTGTCATCAATTCGTGGTTTTACTACCCATATTTTGGCATCATCGGTGAGTAAATCTTCATAATGTTTATCTATCTGGGCACGGGCAATGACACTATTTTGCTTGTCCGATAGCCTTACATGATCAACTTGACCTATTTTTACACTACGAACTTTAATTTCGGTTTTACCGGCGACAATTCCTTCAGCGTGAGGCATTTTTATATAAATAGTTGTGCCTTGATTTGCTTGATACTGATATAGCATCCAAGCGCCTATTAACAGTGCCACGAGTGGTATAATCCAAATAGCGGAAATATTAGGCGCGGTTTTTATTTTTGCTGCTTCGCTCATACCAAATTCTCTTGTTTAGCTGTTTTTAAATTAGCAGGGCTATCCCATAATAATCGAGGATCAAATGCGTGGGCTGCAAGCATTTGGCAAATAACCATAGTTGTGAAAAAAACGGTCCCTATACCAGGTGTGACAGACATTAAGTTCCCCAGCTGCACTAAGGCTACTAAAATTGCCACCACAAAGACATCAATCATTGACCATTTACCTATAAACTCAGTTAGTTGATAAACACGTGTGTAATTCTTCGTTTGTCTATTAGCAGGGCGGGTGACCATAAAGCATAGAAAACTGAGCACTAGCGCTTTTGCCAGAGGCACAACAACGCTGGCTAGAAATATAATTATAGCAATGGGGTACGAACCACTCGCCCATAAAATCATAACGCCACCAATCAAAGTTGACGGTGTTTCATCTCCTAAACTAGTCGTATACATAATCGGGTAGACATTGGCGGGTATATAACACGCAACAGAGGTAATTAACCATGCAGCCGCTTTTTGAATGCTGTTAGGGTTGCGGCTAAATGTTTTAGTTTGGCAGCGAGAACAAACCTCTGTATTACATAATTGACCACAGACATGACAGGCTTTAAGGCCTTGATCAATGGCTCTGGTATTAGGTTGTGTTTGCTCAATATAAATAGGTTCTTTTAATTGTTGCCATAAGCGCTGTTTGTTTATACGTGTCGTTGCTGCAACATAGCAGACAACAAAAGCAACGTAAGACCAGAAACTAACGCCAAATGCGATATCTGCCATCGACATAATCTTCACCATGCTGACCATAACACCTATCAAAAATATCTCTGACATTATCCAAGGTTCAAGAGCAAAGGTAACTTTTAACAAACGTTTTCCCCATAGATAGGGTAAAGCTTTAAGTAAACCTAAGTGTAAGGGGATGATCAAAGCTAAAAGTAACATAGGTAGGCCAATGATACTTGTATCAATAAAGAGTCCTAAGAAGTCATTGTCGTAGTTAAATAAAATGCGAGCTGCGTCAGGAAGAGTAATTGTTTGTGTTATACCGCTGCTGCTAAATGATAAAAAAGGGTAAAACATACTACTGAGAAGCATCAAAATAGCACTTAAGCTAAGCGCTACAACACTACTGTCTTGATTGGCTTTTGAAACTGACAGTTTAGTATTACAGTGAGGGCATACAGCCATTTGTTTAGCACTAAGGTACGGTATCTCGATGACAAGATCACAACTTGGACATGCTGTTTGCAAACTTTGCTACTCTTAAACAAGAACTTAGTTAATTCTGCACCAATTATCCTGTAAATACAAATGCAAGCTTCTTGGTTATGGGCTAGTATCTATCTTAAGCCGTTGAAAATATTCTAAACTAAAACTTTAAGGTGGAAAGTGAGCCGTACGTTAATACTTTTGTTATTTTTGTTCTGTTTTACAACTGAGAGTGTCTCTCAACAGAGCCATGAAAAGCAGATTATTGTCGCAGCAAGCTCATTTTTACCTCCTTATATTGTTAAACAATCGAACAGCGGTATTCAAATTGAGATTCTAAAAGCAGCATTACAAGCACAAGGTATTACTGAACTCGATATACATTATATGTCTAACAAACGCGCTGAGCAGCAGTTATTGCAAGGTAAGGTTGATATTGTTCTTAACTTTCCTCCGATGGCAATAGCGGGTATCCATAAAAGCGAGCCGCTTGTTATGTATCAGAATGTAGCTCTTAGTTTGGCTAGCAACGAATTTATTATTAAATCAATTTTTGATCTTGCAGGTAAGAGTGTCTTAGCATTTCAAAATGCTGTTAATTTTATCGAGCAACCGTTTAAGTCGGTAACAGAAAACTTGGCTTCCTATGATGAAGTAGTAAACCAACAGGCACAAGTCGATCATCTAATGAAGGGGTGGGTTGATGTTATAATAATGGATCGACGCGTATTTCTCTTTTACTTAGAAAAGTATAAACAATCCAACAAGGTGCTTCCTTTTGTTGTTCACCCTATATTTAAAGAAGCCCCAAGACCGGCATACTTTTCTAACAAAGCACTTAAAGATAGCTTTAACCTTGGTTTAGATAAGATTATTGCATCAGGCGAATATCAAGCAATTATCCGCCTAGATGGCACTGAATATGCGCAGTTACTCCGTCCTGAATCACGCAAATAAAGCAACTGTTTGGCGACTTAGCGCAATGAGTTTACCGTCTTCACTCCAAATACAACCATCTTCAAGGCCATAACCATCTTTACTGTGGTGCGTGATTGCCTCATAACCAATCCACGCATCATGCGCGATGTTTGGTTCCTCAACAAATTCAAGGTACCATGACATACTACTTGCTGGTGCAGGTTGCTTATACATTTGTAATAGGGTTGGTGGCCAAGCATCAGCAAGGGCAATGATTTGTGCCTCATTCATTTGCTCGGGTGTATGTTTTAATTTCATCCAGCCACTTAAATGCGAGGTGTCAGCAGCAGAAAACGGCATATTACCGTCTTGTAAGCACAGTGCTATATGTTGAAAAAATGCAGGCATTTCTCCTTCTTTGTAAGGCAGGGCAAAACGCTTATCGACAGGTTTAAGCTGCATAGTTTTAGTTACATCAACACGTACAGTGGATTGGCGCTTAGCACCAAAACAGGCTTGAGTAATAATACAGACATCACCATCTTGGATTATTCTAGCAAGTACTTGTGCGCTGTTTTTACCTTCGCGTAAAACTTCAACATCAATGGAAAAATCAGTATCAGCAATTAAAGGTCCTACAAAGTTAGTACTTAAAGACAGTAAGCGACGAGAGCTATTAATATGTTGACGCATCGCTTGATATAATAAAGCGGCTGATAACCCGCCAAAGGCTGTACGACCCTGACACCAGTTTTCTGGGAACTGCATTACTTTTGTTCTGTCGCAGCCTAGTTCACTCGCTTTGGCGAGTAATTGTTCAAAATGCATAACTTTCCTTAACATTTATTATTATATTGTTGGTTATAGCATAGCAAAAGTGATCAGACCAGTTTGCTTCCCTGCAATGAAGCTAAGAAAACACCTCTTTTTGAGGAAAAAATGCCCATTTGGAAAATATTTCAAAAAAAAGTAAATTTTTTTCATTTTAATAGTTGAATTCAGTTTGTTGCACCCCTATTTACTAGTCATCGAACGTTTTAACGAATTTTGAAGTTGGAGAAGATTCATGGGTAGAATTATTGGAATCGATTTAGGTACTACTAACTCTTGTGTAGCAGTACTAGACGGTGATAAAGCACGCGTTATCGAAAACGCGGAAGGCGATCGCACAACACCATCGATCATTGCATACACGCAAGACGGTGAAACATTAGTTGGTCAACCTGCAAAACGCCAAGCAGTAACTAACCCAACTAACACATTATTTGCAATCAAGCGTCTAATTGGTCGTCGTTTTGAAGACGAAGAAGTACAACGCGATATCGGTATCATGCCTTTTAAAATTGTAAAAGCTGATAACGGTGATGCATGGGTTGAAGCACGTGGCGAGAAACGTGCTGCACCACAAATTTCGGCAGAAGTGCTGAAAAAAATGAAGAAAACAGCAGAAGATTTCTTAGGTGAAGCGGTTACTGAAGCAGTAATCACAGTTCCTGCATACTTCAATGACTCACAACGTCAAGCGACTAAAGATGCTGGACGTATTGCGGGTCTTGAAGTTAAACGTATTATCAATGAGCCAACTGCCGCTGCACTTGCATACGGCATGGATAAAAACAAAGGTGAAAACGTTGTTGCAGTATACGACTTAGGTGGTGGTACTTTCGATATCTCTATCATCGAGATCGACGAAGTTGAAGGCGAGCACACGTTTGAAGTTCTAGCAACTAACGGTGACACTCACTTAGGTGGTGAAGATTTCGATAACCGTGTTATCAACTACTTAGTTGAAGAGTTCAAGAAAGACCAAGGTATCGACCTTAAAACTGATCCACTTGCGATGCAACGTGTTAAAGAAGCGGCTGAAAAAGCGAAGATTGAACTTTCTTCTGCACAGCAAACAGAAGTTAACTTACCGTACGTGACTGCTGACGCAACAGGTCCTAAGCACATGAACGTTAAAGTTACTCGTGCAAAACTTGAGTCACTTGTTGAAGACTTAGTCACTAAGTCAATTGAGCCACTTAAGCGCGCACTAGCTGATGCTGATTTATCAGTAAACGACGTAAATGACATCATCCTTGTTGGTGGTCAAACACGTATGCCTTTAGTACAAAAAACAGTTGCTGAGTTCTTTGGAAAAGACCCACGTAAAGATGTTAACCCAGATGAAGCAGTTGCAGTAGGTGCAGCGATTCAAGGTGGCGTACTAGCTGGTGACGTTAAAGACGTACTACTACTTGACGTATCTCCGTTATCGCTAGGTATCGAGACTATGGGTCAAGTAATGACAGCTCTAATCGAGAAAAACACCACGATTCCTACTAAGAAATCGCAAGTTTTCTCAACAGCGGAAGACAATCAATCAGCGGTAACGATTCACGTACTACAAGGTGAGCGTAAGCGTGCAAGCGATAATAAATCTCTAGGTCAATTTAACCTAGAAGGTATCCGCCCAGCACAACGTGGTACACCTCAAATCGAAGTAACTTTTGATGTTGATGCTGATGGTATCTTACATGTATCTGCAAAAGACAAAGATACAGGTAAAGAGCAGAAGATCACAATCCAAGCTTCTTCAGGTCTAAGCGATGATGAAGTAGAGAAAATGGTTCGTGATGCTGAAGCACATGCTGAAGAAGATAAAAAATTCGAAGAGCTAGTAGCGACTCGTAACCAAGCTGATGCAATGGTTCACGGTACACGTAAGCAAATCGAAGAAGCAGGTGACGCGTTACCAGCTGAAGATAAAGAAGCAATCGAAGCTGCGCTTACAGAGCTAGAAACGGCGATTAAAGGTGATAATAAAGAAGAGATTGAAGCGAAAACTCAAGCTCTTGCTGAAAAATCACAAAAGCTAATGGAAATTGCACAAGCTAAAGCGCAACAGCAAGGCGGTGCAGATGCTGGTGAGCAACAATCATCTACTAAGCAAGATGATGACGTTGTTGATGCAGAGTTCGAAGAAGTGAAAGACGACAAGTAATTGCTCGTAACGCTTCTGCCTAATTTAAAACTAGCTGCTTTATTGTGCTATTTAAGTTAGGATGAATCATTGAGGCGCGCCAGCGAATTCGCTTGACGCGCCTTTTGCATGTATATAGATGGTAAACTCTGTTTGCCCTCATGCAGTAAAACTGCATTAAAAAGAGTAGTGTGATACATATGTCAAAAAGCGATTATTATGAAGTTCTCGGCGTAAGCAAAGATGCAAGCGAACGAGACATCAAAAAAGCGTATAAGCGCTTAGCGATGAAATATCATCCAGACCGTACCGCGGGCGATAAAGAACTTGAATCAAAGTTCAAAGAAGTAAAAGAAGCTTACGAAGTACTGACTGATCCGCAAAAACGTCAAATGTATGATCAATACGGTCACGCCGCCTTTGATCAAAATGGCGGTGGCGGTCATGGTGGCTTTGGTGGCGGTCACGGTGACTTTGGTGATATTTTTGGCGACGTGTTTGGTGATATTTTTGGTGGCGGTGGCCGCCGTCAATCTCGCCAACAACGTGGTGCTGACCTACGTTACAACATGGACCTAAGCCTTGAAGAGGCAGTTCGTGGTAAAGATGTAGAGATTAAAGTGCCAACTTGGGTTAGCTGTAAACCATGTGATGGCAGCGGTGCAAAAGCGGGCTCTAAACCAAAAACCTGTACTACCTGTCATGGTGCTGGTCAAGTTCAAATGCGTCAAGGCTTCTTTGCTGTGCAGCAAACGTGTCCAACTTGTCAGGGCACAGGTCAGATTATTTCTGATCCATGCGACAGCTGTCATGGTCAAGGTCGCGTAGAAAAAACCAAAACTTTATCTGTTAAGATCCCTGCGGGTGTAGATACGGGCGACCGTATTCGTTTATCTGGTGAAGGTGAAGCAGGTATGCATGGTGCCCCTGCAGGTGATTTGTATGTTCAGGTCTCTGTTCGTGAACACCCAATTTTCCAACGTGATGGTAATAACCTTTATTGTGAAGTCCCTATTGGTTTCACCACCGCTGCATTAGGTGGCGAAATTGAAGTCCCCACACTGGATGGTCGAGCAAAACTTAAGATCCCTTCAGAAAGCCAAACGGGCAAAATGTTCCGTATGCGCGGTAAGGGTGTGAAATCGGTTCGCAGTGGTGCTCAAGGCGACTTGATTTGTAAAGTGGTCATTGAAACGCCTGTTAACCTAAACGATCGTCAACGTGAGTTGCTTGAAGAGCTTGAGCAAAGCATGGGGAAAGATGGTTCGAAAAACCGCCCTAAAGAGAAAGGTTTCTTTGACGGTGTGAAGAAGTTTTTTGATGATTTAACTAAATAAATTTGGTTAGTTAATAAAAAGGCGCTTACTGATAAGCGCCTTTTTTATTACTAAAAAATTAATCTAGTAGTTTAAAATATTCAATTTAGAACCACGTAGTAGTCGCTATTAGCTAAGCATCTGCAAAGTGTTACGTCGTCATCATATTGAGTTTTTTGTATTCTGCCTTTTTCAATTCCGAGTAACTGACATTTATTCTGACAATCTACAAAAGCATTCCATCGTATATATTCATTGCACACAAAGTTAATAGCGAAGAAAAAAGTTAAAAGAATGAATATTTGCTTTAACCAATACAGAGTATGTGATTTCAACATGACAATTGTCCTAAAACGATTGGTTCTATTAGTCTAGTTGATTATAAAATTCATACCCTAGTACGATTCGTTCTTTATTAAGAATTTTATGTTATGTTGAACAAAATGATTACAGAGTAACTTTTGGACTAGAATTAATGACACCAGCAATCAACTTGTTGAAGAAAAAAGGAATTAAATTTGATGTGCTTTCTTATGAGCATGAGCCAAATCAAAAGCAGTTTGGACTAGAAGCCGTTGAGAAATTAAATTTACCCGCAGCACAGGTTTTTAAAACCTTAGTTGTCGAAGACAATACTCAGAACCTATTCGTTGCCGTGGTGCCTGTGAGCCAGCAGCTTAACCTAAAAATGTTAGCTAAGTTTGCGGGAGTAAAAAAAATAGAGATGGCTCCGCAACAAGCTGTTGAAAAATCAACTGGCTACATTCTGGGTGGAGTAAGCCCGCTTGGACAAAAAAAACAACTAAAAACCTATATTCACACTAGTGCAAAAAGCTTTGAAAGCATTTATGTATCCGCAGGTAAACGTGGGTTAGAGATTGCCTTAAATCCAAAAGATCTTATGACTTTAACGCGAGGTCAATACGCAAATTTTTAAGTAATAATTTAATCTAGTTTTTAATATTGTTGATCATTGTTGTCGCTGTTGATATGAATTCAGTTATTTGTGTTTCAGTTAATCCTTCACAAAGCTTGGAATCAACCTGTTTCTCTGCAATTTGTAAGCGTGAAAACAGGGTTTTACCTTGCTCAGTAAACGACAAAATCAAGCAGCGCTTATCATTTTTGTCGGCACATTTAGACACCAATTCTAGCTTTATAAGCTCTTTTACCAAGCGTGCTATTTGCGCTTTATCACGCCCCGTTTTGGCAACAATATCGTTCGCAGTGCAGTGCTGTGTTTCAGCAATAATGTGCAAGCAGCGTACATGCAATGCGTTAAGGCCAAGCTCATTGGCATTTATTGCTTCACGTACAGTAACACGGTAACTTTGTGCCAGTGTAAATAAAGCAGAAGAAAGAGAGGTTTGTGGCATGGTCCACCTAGTTGTAATTAGTTGACAAAGTCAATTAAAAGCGTATAGTTGACTATATCAACTATTGGGGCGTTGTGCAATTTAACCAGCTAGGAGACTAACATGGCTAGAAAAGTTCGTTGTGCAAACGTATTAAGTACTACACGTATTTCCCCGCATCTACAAAGAATTGTCGTTGGCTCAGACGAGTTTGCAGATTTCCCTCAAGATGCAAAAGGTGCGTATGTAAAGGTCTTATTCCCGCATGCCGGTGAATCTAAGGTTGAACTTGATTTACACGCTGAACACCCTGCATTAATGCGCTCTTATACTATCCGCGATATTAACCCTGTGAACGGTGCCATTACTCTCGACTTTGTGGTTAACCAACATCAGGGTGTTGGAACCAACTGGGCACAAAGTGCGGTAGTAGGCGACGAGGTAGGTATTGCAGGCCCAGGGCTTAAAAAACTCACTGATTTTACGCAAACACATTATTTAATGCTGGCAGACTTAACCTCTGTAAATGCAATCAATGGTTATTTACAAGCCTTTCCACAAGATGCCACTGTCGATGCCATTATTCATGTAGCTGATAAAGCAGATATCATTGAGCTTGAGCAAATTAAAGCACACACCCAACATAGTGTTGAATGGTTAGTTACAGATGAGCCAGAAACAGATCTGCTCGACCAAGTAACACGCTTATGTGTAGGTTATAACACGCAACCTATGGTGTTTATGGCATTAGAAGCAAACTTGGTTAAGGCAATTCGCCGTTTACTGACAAGTAGTTTTGAAATTGACCGTGAACACATTGTTGCATCGGCCTATTGGAAACGTGGAATTGATGCTGATGGCCTAAAGGTGGAAAAACAGCAACAAAGCCGTGCCTAATTAGCATTTGAAAAATAGCCGTTCGCTCTCATTAACTAACTATAAAGAGTTAAATTTTGGAGAGCGAATGTCAGACCTTACCAACACGCCTTTTTCATTGCTTGAATTGAGCCCAATGAAAGAGCACGAAACAGTTTCGAAAACACTAGCTAATAGTGTTAGTTATGCACAGACAGCCGACAAACTTGGTTTTAATCGGTTTTGGATGGCAGAGCACCACAATATGCGTGGTATCGTTTGTGCTGCAACCTCAGTATTGATAGGTCACATCGCAGGAAAAACTCAGAATATTCGCGTAGGTGCGGGTGGGGTGATGTTACCTAACCACCCTCCGCTGGTTGTTGCCGAGCAATTTGGAACCCTAGAAAGTTTATACCCAGGTCGCATTGATTTAGGTCTAGGCCGTGCCCCAGGTAGTGACCCAATTACCAGCCGTGCCTTACGTCGTGACGAGGAACGCGCTGAGCACTTCAATGATGAAGTAACTGAACTTCAAGGTTTACTTGGCCCATATAAAGGTGATTCTCCTGTACGCGCAATTCCAGGTGAAAACACCAATGTCCCTATCTGGTTACTGGGCTCAAGCCTTTATAGTGCTGGGCTTGCAGCTAAAAAAGGGTTGCCATATGCATTTGCAGGTCATTTTGCACCGCGCTTTGTTGAAGATGCCATAGCTTTGTATCGCAGAGAGTTTCAACCATCGAAGGTGTTAGATAAGCCATACGTTATGCTTGGCTTACCGGTTGTTGCAGCTGATACTGACGAACAAGCACAGTTTTTAGCAACCACCGCAAAACAACGTATTTTAGCACTTATGCGCGGCAAACCACTTTGGCTTAAAGAACCTGTTCAAACTATGGAAGGGTTATGGACAGCACAAGAAAAAATGCAAGTTGAAAACTTTTTAGGGCTTTCAGTTGTCGGTGATCAAGCGAGTGTTAAGCATAAGCTGAGTATGATTAAACAAACGCTACAGGTTGATGAGTTTATCTTTACAAATGACCTGTATGAATTGAGTGACAGGCAACATGCGCTGGAGTTATTAGCAAGTATCATGCACTAATACGGATTGGCCAAATAGTGAATGCGTGTAATGAATTTTATGCGCATTACTTAAGTCCTGACACTCATTTTGTAAACGGTTTTATAGATTGAATCAATTTAATTATTCCGTTTTAAGGATTGAATTTAACTTTATACAATACATTTATTAACCATTACCCTAGGAAGGTGCACCGTGAAATCTCAAACAATTGCCGCAGTAGAACCACAAACAAAAACAGCATTAATCGCTGAGGGTGGTGGGCAACGAGGTATTTTTACCGCAGGTGTACTCGATGCGTGGTTAGAAAATAATTATGATCCATTCGATTTATTCATCGGCACATCAGCAGGCTCACAAAACTTAACAAGTTATTTAGCACGTCAAAAAGGGTACGCAAAACGTTTGATCAGAGGCCTTTCTCGTCATAAACGTTTTTTTCAACTTGGCCGTGGGCTGTTTGGTAAAAGCATTGTTGATCTTGATTGGTATTTTGACAAAACCAAAGAAGTAAACCGTGCCCTAGATTTTAAAACAGCAGCTCAAAGTCTAGGTAATCGCGAGCTGTTGATCACAACCACTAATGCCGCTGACCGTAAACCCTATTACTTGAGTCCAAATGGTGAAGACATGCAATGGTTGGCCCTACTAAAAGCATCAAGCGCATTACCTTTTTTATATAAAGATGGTGTTAACTTAACTCCTTGGTTAACAACCAAAGCCGCAAATGATGCCATTATTCAAAGCTCTAATACTGATTTAGTGCATGATATGTATTTAGATGGTGGCCTAGCTGCACCTTTACCCGTGAAAGAAGCTTATAACCGTGGTGCCCGCGATATTGTGGTTATTCGAACTGTAGATGAAAACTTTCAAGTGCAATCTGAATGGGTTAATAAGCTAAAGACACTCGTTCGCGTATCAGGCTATTGCCCCAAAACATTTGATTACCTTGTTCAGCACGAACAAGCATATCAAGATGAGCTTGATTTTATTGCAAAGCCGCCAAATGATGCCCGTATCACACAAATTTTTGCAGGCGATAAACTACGCAGTAAGCTACTAGGTAGTACAGATTCAGACCTTCGTTATGATCATAAATTAGGTTTAGCAGCAGGCCGTGCATTTCTACAACAACAATTGCTAAATGAGTCGAGAGCAGGCTTGGTTAATTAATCTCACTGCCTACTTGAGATATCTGTAAATAAAGTTAAAGTGGTTAGCTATTCACTTTTTGTGATTTTTTATTAATAAGAACAATAAAGGCTGCCATGTTTAACACCGCTGTATCAACAATCAATGGTCTTCTTTGGGGAGAGGGCCAAATTCTTATTTATATTCTTCTGTTTGCCGGAATCTGGTTTTCGGTAAGGCTAAAAGCGATTCAGTTGGTTAAGTTTCGCCATATGTTTAGCTTATTAAAGTCGAGTAATAATCCAGACAAAAACTCAATTAGCTCATTTCAAGCTTTATGTACTGGTCTTTCAGCCCGTGTTGGAACTGGTAATCTTGCAGGGGTTGCCGTTGCTATTTCGTTAGGTGGCAGCGGTGCAATATTTTGGATGTGGGTGATTGCCATTCTTGGCATGGCTACTGGCTTTGCCGAAAGCGTACTTGGGCAAGTCTATAAAGTCAGGGATGCCAACGGCGAGTTTAGAGGCGGGCCTGCTTATTATATTCAGCAAGGATTAGGCAGCAGAGCACTTGCGATATGTTTTGCCTTTTGCTTGTTTCTTGGTTATGGGTTTACGTTTAGTGCCATGCAAACAAATACCATTACCGATGCCCTCAATTACGCATTTGAAATTCCAACTTTGTATTCAGGTATTGTGATCACAATACTGGCAGGCTCTATTATTTTAGGTGGCTTTAAAGCAATCGCCCGCTTTGCTGAACGTATTGTGCCTGTCATGGGCATTTTATTTGTACTCGCTGCAATAATTATTACCTTACTGAATATTGGTAAAGTGCCCTCAATGATCGAAGATATTTTACTTTCAGCCTTTGGCTTACAAGAAGCCGGTGCAGGGGCTATGGGCGCAGCAATTAAAAATGGTATTCAGCGAGGGCTCTACTCCAATGAAGCCGGAGCGGGTAGTGTGCCCCATGCATCAGGCTGTGCTTCACCAGTACCTAATCATCCGGTCACTCAAGGATACATTCAAATGCTTGGGGTGTTTTTCGATACCATTGTTCTGTGTAGTTGTACTGCGGTGATTATTTTATTAGCTGATATTGATATTAGTGGTGAAATGGAAGGAATACGCTTAACTCAATCTGCTATGACAGCACATATGGCCGCTGGTGGCATTTACTTTGTAGCAGCTGCAATTTGTTTATTTGCCTTTACTTCTGTGGTTGCAAATTATGCCTATGCAGAAAGTAACCTTCATTTATTTAAACTAGATAATAAACTCGGCCGTGGTATTTATACCTGTTTATATTTATCAATGATGATTTGGGGCGCATCGGCCACCATTAAACAAGTGTGGGATCTTGCCGACATTGCATTAGGTTTAATGACAGTGGTGAACGTTATCGCTATCATACGCTTAACGCCAACCATCTTATCTGTGACAAAAGACTACCATAGTCAACGTGATGCAGGCCAAGAACCCATTTTTGATTCTGAAAAAGTACAGGTTCAAGGTCAAACAGAGCAAGGTATTTGGCGAAAGTAATCTAAAACAACAACGAGAAAAGTAACCATGATAGATATTTACGCTGGGCCAACTGCTGCAAAAGTAATTCAAGAGCAAGGTCTGTCTGCCGATTTGTTTAATACCTTTTTAGGGGCAAGTGGCGGACCCAAATGGTTTACATTATTTGGTTTGGATAAATATCTATTTGGTGAATTTTTTAAAGACCGTAGCACGCCTTTAAACTTATTAGGATCAAGCGCTGGTGCATTTAGATCTGCCTGTTTTGCACAAAATGACCCTGTTGCTGCAATATCTCGATTAGCAAAGTCATACTCTGAAACACGATACTCATCAAATAAAGCAAAACCCGAAGAAATAACTACAAAAGCTCGTGAGTTATTACGTTATGTATTTGCTGAAGATGGTATTCATGAAATCATTCATAACCCTATTTTTAAAGCCCACTTTATAGTTGCAAAATCGAATGGTTTTACAGCATCAGAAAACAAAGTGATGCAGTTAATGGGTTTATCTAAAAGCTACTTAGTCAATAGAATGAATAGGCGTTTGTTAAGTAAGCAATACGAGCGTTATGTATTTCAGCCTGCGGATAGTCAGTTATCGTTTTCAGATAACAATACTTTCAATACCCATACTATTGAACTCAGCGAAGATAATTTAGCGGATGCGTTACTTGCTTCGGGGTCAATCCCGTTAGTTATGCAAGGCATTAAAAATATAATAGGAACACCGCCTGGTATATATCGTGATGGTGGTATCATCGATTATCACTTTGACCTAACTATTCATAATGACGGACTTATTTTATATCCACATTTTAATAACAACCCTAAAGCAGGGTGGTTTGATAAAAGCTTAAAGCGCGGTATAACCCCGAGTAACTATGATAACGTGGTGATGATTACTCCATCAGCCGAATTTGTTGATTCACTACCTTATGGAAAAATCCCTGACCGTAAAGACTTTACTGAGCTTGATGCTGATACACGGATTAAATATTGGCAACAAGTGCTTGATGAAACTGAGCGACTTGCTAATACTTTTGATGAAATTTGCATGCATAAAAAGCCATTAATGATAAAAAATATTACTTAAGAGTCTCTTTTTGAAACTGCTCCTTCTTTCATATATTTTTATAGTGATAGAGTATTAATATTAGTCAAACTTAATGTTGGTTTGCATATTTATTCATTTTGGCGGGGGTGAAAACGCAGAGTCTAAATTGATCCATTTTAAAAAACCTCGTTAATCAAGTAACGTAAAACGAATGTAGTTAGTAACTAAAACGGGTAATATTAATTAGCTTTTCAGAAAACTTGTATGGTACTTGGTAACTTGATTTGTTAACTAGCGACCCGCCTTTGCGGTATCGTAGATAGCCCATAAATTACGGTACGTAACAATTAAGAAAAGGGCGAAAAGCCCTTTTTTATTAATTAGTTAATCTGGCTGTCATTGTTGACAGATTGACTATTTAATCTAGCTGCAAGTTCACAAGCAGCATACATAAACGCTTTACTTCCCTCAGTAGGTTCAATGCTATGTTCAACCCTCCAAAAGGTACATATCTCATCATTAATTTTAGTAGAATGTAAAATTCTATTACGCTTCAGCTCATGTAAAGTATTGTCTTCACGAGGAATGAAAGGTGTGTCTGTTTCGGTGTAAGCAACTTTATCGGAAATAGGAAAATAGGTATAAAATGTTTTAATAAAGATAAATATGGAAATGCCACTAAATGTAAGGCAAAAAAATAGCTTTAAATAGTTAATTTGCATGTCTAGTCCTTTAATTATTTATGATGTAAAAGGGCAAACAAGCCCTTTTTTTTACCAAAATTAGTTAACTATATCTGAAGGGGAAGGAAAAAGCGGAACATATATAGTTTGTCCTACTGCCCAACCTTTTTTTTCTAATATATATTTAGGTGTACATTCAGGCACATAAAAAAAATGTTCATACAGCATGTCTCCTGAATTACCATAGTTATCATGTAAATCATCTGAGTAGAGATTCATTTCATCTAATTCATCTAAAGTTAAATCTAAGTTATCAGCTAAAAATTCTTGCGGAGTCATAACGTATTCCTCTGTTAAGTGATTATATTCATTTAAAGATTAGCCAAATAACCTTACTTAGTCAAGTTACTGATTTTAATGGGTTTTATTGACGATACCGTCAATTATTCATTAATGTTAACTACCTGTCCGCTTTGCTAAGTCACCTACAATGTTAAGCAATTGATCTTGAACCTCTAGTAGATGTTTATCATGAAACTGTGTTTCGGATTTTAGCTTCTTATACATAGATTCATGTTCTTTTGCTGACCATTTATAGCGATGTACAAATTGTACGTCTGAAGGTTTTACTTTACCCCAAGGCGTAGTCATAACATTGTTGTGATATGAAATGCTACATTCTGCCCAAGGGCCAGTGTCTGGTAGGTAGCCGCGATACATTATCCAAATTAGTTTTTCGACAGGTTTACTGGCTTTGTTAGCTTTTACATATCTCCTTACTTGTCGTTCACTTACTCCGAGTTCTTTAGCTCCTTTTGCGTAGTCATATCCGAATAGCGTAACGAACTGCAATTTAAAGTTGCTCATTGTGATTTACTCCTTTTTGTTAAAATCACAATACGCACTCCATTTAACTCTTTTTGGTTTATCAGAAGGCAATCAACTTTTTTAAAGAACAAAGTAGGGTAGTGAGTGCGATTGGCTTTCTCACTGAATTGATACCTGACCCTAATAAACAGCCTATAAAATGGAAATGGATTCTCGATGAAATGGTGGTTTTCTGGAATGTATAACATGGCTACGCCATCCTCAGAGAAACGAAGAAGCAGGGGATGTGGGTTGTTTTAACGTGAATGAAATAACGCATTGTTTTAAGCACACAAGGCAGAGGCTCGAAGCTCGCCTTTCTGCCTTTGTGTTGCTTGTTAAAACTGTCTTAGGAAAATGTTTCTGTCAGAAAACTTTAGGATTGGTAAATCTTCTGTTAGGTAGATTGAGTAACCAATTTTCTCTAAGTAGTTTGAGCTGAGTGTTATGACTTCTGGCTCTGCGATAATTTCTGATTTTTCGGTTTGATTTTCATCATTACCGATAATGGATGTGCTTTGCCGTTCAACGTTTTTACCAGTGACGCAGTTAATGTAATGTTCGACAGTGACGACACCGTGATTTTTCTTGAGCACATAGCCACCGTATTCATAGTCATCACATATTTCATTTAAGGGGTGCTCAAACTTCTGCGGTTTATACGTTAAATCTAATTTTGGTTTAGCAATGGGTTGTTCTGGTTGCTGCTTAACATCAGTGTTTGTCGTTTCTGGTGAGTTGTCTGTGACAGGTTCGTCTGAACCAACAATACCTAAGTTAACAAACAAGGTATAAACAACATAGATTAATAGAGGGATAGCAAGCAGAAACAAAAAAGCTTTTGGTGGTAATTTAAATTTAGCGGTATGTTCATCAGCAGACCAATAAACACCATAAAAGCTTGAATCCCTACGCATCATTTTAGATGAGCACTTATCTAAGTCCCCCTTATAGTCAGTATTAAACTGCTTATCACGTTGAAAGCGTGTAATAGCCGAGCCGCCCATTGGTCTAAAATAGTGAATATGGGAGTTGGTACACTTTTGGATAACGTTATCTAAAAAGGTGTAGTGTTGTGTAACAAGGTGAATATCGACACCTGAATGTCTATGTTTTTGGAACTGGGTATAGTGCTTAGGTCGTTTGGCGCTATTGGCCATAGGTGGAAAATAGTCTTGGCATTCATCAAACACGCTAATTGAACCATTAGGTAGATCATACCACTGAGTAGGGTCATCCGTTTTAGTCCAGTGGTAATTAAGCAACTTGATAGATTCAATTGTTGGCTCTTCGGATTCATCAATGTAAGTATCCAAAGCCACTAAATTTTGCTTTGGGTAGCAGTTCCGACACCACGTTACGAATAAATTTATAACTGCCCGTTCATCATAAAGCTTAAATTGTGGTGCCAACCAAGGCACATCAACTAGTTCAACCAATTTATCTTGCTCATGGGCATGTTTAATAATTTTAGAGTACCGGTGCCCCTTTTTTGTCTGCTGAACAGTAGGGTAGAACACACCATAAAACCACCCTGAAAAGCTATTACAAAAATCCAAATCAAGCAAAAAGCACTTGATATTATTATAAAACTTTTCCTTTTGTGTAACGGAGGAATCTTCACAAATTTCTTTCAGTGTATTTAATGTTTTGCCCGCACCAGGCACACCTGTTCGTAAATAAATCATGCGTTAGGTGCTCCCATTTTCATCTTAGTAACAGAGCCAGCGGACGTTAACCCGCGAATAGTTAAAGCAGCTGCGTAAGCACCCATCATAAAACCGAGGGCTTCATCTAATTTTGCGTAGTTGAATACAGCAAGCACCTCGACTGGTAATGTCGAAGAGTTAGCAACTATTAAATTAAATAAATAGTCGATACCAAATGAACCAAGTTCATAGGTGACGTAACCAAAACCAAGACCAACAAGAACTTTAGAAACTAAGCTAGGGAGTAACGTAGCAAGCGCTGCAAAAAATGCTTGAATTAAAAATGGCATTAGACTGACCTCACAATAATAGCGGCACTGTGGATTAATGAACTAAGCACAATCAAACCAGATAGAGCCTGTAAAAAGTAAATGATGTAATGGAAGCTAAAACAAGCAGTGTAACCAGTGGTTAAGGTGATACATTTTTCTTGTGGTAATTCAGCGTCAGGCAACCAGTTTTGATATTTTTGGGCGTACTGCTCTAGGTTCTTGGTTTCATGGGGTAGTTCAACACCATCACCAGAGCCAATACCCGCACATTCTTCGATTGTTCCTTCACAATCTTGACCGCCAATATTACCGTTACCTGTGCCATTACCACCGCCGCCACCGCCACCCGTTTCAATGCCATTAACCGCGTCAATTAGCTCATTAAATTTACCCACAGTCACCGCGTGTAGTCGTTCATCTTGGCTGGTTTGAAGCAGAATTGCTGTGTCGATACTTTCCATTGCATTTAGAAAAGCTTTGGCGTTTTTGGTATCGGCATCAATTTTTTTATTGTGTAATTCGTTGTCGTTATCGATTTGACGATTAATACTGTTTTCAATTTCTGTCTCGACATTTTTTAAGTTACAACTCGTATCACCTTCGGCGCAGGTTTCTTTTGGTTTTTCAGGTGTGTCATCCTCATTCACTTTAGAATCATCATTATTGTGTGGATCTGGTTCTGGCGTAGTTGGGTTAGCATCGGGACAAGATAGTAACGTGACATCACCGTTTGTGGCTGTGGTGCAATTACCAGTATCACCCTCATCAGCAAGTTTTTTATTATCGTAAGGCTTATCACCACAAGCAGCACCTTGGCTGGTACCGACCGCATATTTAGACGAGGATATTTGAGAAGCGTTAACGGTATATGCGCACCCATCATTACAATACATGCCGCCACCATTAAACGGAACGCCACCTGTCATAGGCGTTGATGATAGGTTTTCACCTGAACCCGCAGCAGGGCATTCTTTTGGCAGACATTCAGTTGAACCAAGTTGTTGGGATACTTTTTTCGAGTGATAGCCAGCAGGGCAATCTTTAGGCACAAATGGTTTAGCACATTTGGTTGAATCTGTATCAACTGTTACAGGGATTGTATGCTCAGGAAAATCATCTGGTGGGCAGGTTTCAGACACTCGATTATAAACATATGAAGCCCAAGTCGTGAAAGTTTTAGGTGTCCCATTATAACCACAGTTAGAACAAGTAAATTCCCAAGTTACAACTGTATAACCATTTGAATTGACACTGGTGATTGTTTCAGTGTTTAAGATAAAATGAGGGTTATCCTTAAATTTAGCCTCTGTACCATCAGCAACTTTTTTACATTCTTCAAGGGATACCTCAGGTTCACCACGAGTACAAGTTCCCGCACCATTTGGAGTTAATTTAGGTGCTACTAAATCCGACATATCTGGCTCACTGGCAGAAACAAAAAAGGCGCTCATTAGCGCCAATATAAATATTAGTATTCGCATCATTGCGCCTTAGTTTTAATCATCGAAAAGGATATAAAGTGCTAAAAGTCCTGAGACGATTAGCACCGTGTCTAATGTGATGAACATTAGCTAAATGACATACCTTTAATCCACTTCCAGCCAATAGCAACAAAGGCACAAAGCAGCATAACGCCACCAATTAAATTGGCGTTATCGGTAAAGAACGTTTGAAAGCTGGTTGTTGCAGCAGTTACTTCGGCAGCCGCTTCAGCATGAGCAGCACCAGCGGCAAATGCAGAGGTTACGACTAATCCAGCTTTAGCGAGTTTACTTTTTAAAATGTTTTTCATGGTTAAGTTCCTTATCTATTCCAAACCATTTTGTTTAATTTCTTCCAACCATAAGCAGTAAGAAGAACGACGATGATTGACGGAGCAACTTCACTTTTGAAGGTGTCCCAATCAAGCGGAACGGGAAGGGGTGTTGCCACAACTTCCAATTCCACTGGACACTGTTTCTCTACAGGCGCAACGGGACAAATAGCAATGTATTTGTTTTCGCCCATAGTTAGTTTTTAACCTGCTTTGTTTCAGGTAGGCTATGCAAACGGAAGCCTTTCCAATCCATCTGGCGTGCAACGTTAGCCCCTTCGTAATACTCGATATTGAGTAAGACAGGCTTTAAGCCCCAGCCGTTAGGGTCTGATTGCATGTGTTCTAATTTCTTGTATGTACCGTCTGCGTATTGATCTGCTGAAACTTTCACAGACAGAATTTGTGCAGGGTTTTTAGTGTGTAGCTTAAACTCTGCGGTTGTAGGCAGTGGAGCGCCTTTATCGTCAGTACGGTTAACAGGGATTAAATCTGTGATAGCGCCTTCAATATTCATAATAAATTTCCTTAATCAGTGGTCTTAAAATTAAAAGTTACAGTTAATGACACAAGTCCAAGTTCGCGATTTCATCGCTCATAATGTTGCCCGCCAGAGCTTCGTAATCCATGAATAAACACATGTTTTGATAGTCCTCTAAAACACAGGCTTCTAAGAATTGCATTTCTTCTTTGGTCGGCTCGAATAAACGCCCATCGTCATGCCAGCCTTGAATCTGCTCTGAAACGCCAATCATGATTTTGCGCTGAGCCTTAATATCGGTTTCAGTCATAATCTGTGACGAACCACGGCGAGTGATAACAACAACGGCATCCCATGCAACGCCCAAAATACGGTTGGCTGGTTGGTCGCCGTATTTGGTGGCAAAGTAGGGCGATTTGGTTTCGCTTCTGCTAATTTCCCCTGTGATTTGGTCAACGATATCAGGGATTTGATAATGCAATCTTAACGTTTGGTCTTTACGTTTAACTTGAACACCGCCCATAGCTAAACAAAAGGCTTTCCAGTCAGATGAATCAGCTGCTTGGCGAACCTTTTCAAGGGCGTATTTTGATACTGTATCTAGTGTGGTTTTCATTGCGTTTGCAACCTCGCATTTGCCTTGTTCGCCTTGGCCTAGTCGTCTAAGTTCACGCCATAAACTGACAGATGGACCACCTATTTGCTGAAAGCGTCTAATGTTAAATGTGCTTGCCCATGTTGATGCACGTTCGGCAGCATCAGCAGGAAGTACTTTCATTTCACCCGCTTGTGAGCAAGTGACTTTATCAATGCAATCACCCGTTACCGCTTTAGTGATGTATTTAGCGATATAACCCGCCGCAGAGCCTTTTTTCTTGTTAATGGCAATGGCTTTGAAGCGGGTTGATGTTGTTTTAAATTCATCGGGTGAATCTTGTGTGGCAAGCTTGCGTAATATTTTACGTACTTGTATTGCTTCGCCTTTTTCCATGAATAAAAGCATGTGCCAGTGTGGGCAACCGTCATGATGTGGTTCAACAACACGAAAACCATAAGGCCTTAAATCTTGCTTAGCGAATAGAGCGCGGGCACGTTTCCAAATATCGTTAAAATATTTTTGTGCTTCTTGGGGTGTTGAGCCGTTGTATTTTTTGTTCGGTATGCCTGTATGGTGTACTGAATGAAAACGGCTAGGTGCTGAGATTGTATAAAACTCCCCACGATGGCCATGCATGTCCGCCAGTTCTTCGAAACCACGAATACGAACCATAAGTTCGGCTGCTTGTTGTTTGCCCGAAGTGTGAGAGCGTTCAACAATTGATTGTAATGATTCAAACTCTTCAAACGGATTTGATTCATTTGGAACAACAAATAAATCAGACATAATTTGCTCTGATTTACGTTTTCTATCACGGCGGTTTTGAATGGTTGGTTGTGAGACATACGCACTTGCTTTTTTATGTACGAGTCTTAAATCACGCGCTAATTGTTCGATAGTTACCGCTTGGATTTTGCGTAGTTTTCTACGCCACCAAATAGGGTCTGCAAAACGGTTAAGCGCACCAACTAATGATGTTGCTGATAGGTTTGAACAGTAAGGTGAAACCAGTACCGGTGCATCAATCGTAAATGAATTTGCCAATTCTTTTAATTGTGCAAATACATGTAAGTTATGACCATTTTTAGCGATTTTAAGCTCACAATAACGCGCTTTTTGTTCTGCGATATCGCAAATTTCATCATCTGAAACAGATAAATTGATGCGTCCGAACTTCACATTTCCAAGTTTTAACGCTTCATCTGCACGCTTCAAACGGGCGTTTGCATCGGCTAAATTGCCGAATTTTTCAGCTAAAAAATAGCCCGTACTCAGCATGTGAGCAAGGTTAGAATGACGTTCAAATATACGATTTCGCCAAGTTTGATAGTCGAAAAAACGTTCTTTCATCGGCTTCGATAAGTTCTCGAAAACGTCTTTTGCTGTGTTTGCTGGGTGCAAATTCGCCGTTAAATTCATTGCTGCATTTAACGGGAAAACTTGAGCGTATTGGTTAGATGATAGTGCGGTCATGTGCTTATTTCCCAGACGCATCTAAATAAGTGCTTTTAGTAATTGCGTTAATAGCCAAAAGCGCAGTAATAATTAAAAACAAATAAAAGCCGAGATAAATCGTTAAATAGGCAGGGTCAGGAATATCGATTGAGAATGTATCGAGTAAATATTGAGATAAAGTTTGGTTTAACTCATGTAATTTAGTGAAACTCATATCCGTAATCCTTGTTAAGAATTGTCATTCTGTCAATGTTGAAAGATTTTAGTGCCTTCAAAATAATTCTGTCAAGCCTGAAAGAATATGGCTTAGGTTTTTATTAATGAAAAATGAATGGTTTTCTTAGATAGAATGTTAAGTATGGTATTGTTTAGATTAGATATTTACTGATAAGAAATTAAATAAAAATAAATGAAGTTTTTTTACTCAGAATTGAGTTGTAGTAATGAATTACTGGTTAAAAAGGCCAATAAAAACTAAAATAGGTCTAGCGGAGGATTTAACATGACATTTAGCTCAGAATTTTTAGAAAAGTACAAAACGTTCAAGAATATTGATAGATATAATGATCTTGCTGTCTATTTTCCAGAACTAAACTCAGGCAATATTTCTAGTATTAAAAACGGAAAACGTTCTTTAACTGCTAACCAAGTAATTGCTATGGCTGAAGAAATGGGAGTTGATTGGAAAGAAGCTCTTATAAGTTTATCTATCGAAAAAACAAAGGATAAAGAGCTAAAAGATCGTTGGTCTGAAATAAAAAAGAAAATAACTGCGGCATGTGTGGCGGTAGCAATGACAATTGCGAGTGCAGCAGTTATGACTAATACAGTCCCGCCTTTGCGGTATCGTAGATAGCCCATAAATTACGTTATGTTAAATTGGTGAGAATAATTAAAAGTGGGAGTTAAGAGTTGCTAACTAGCCCACTTTTAGAAGGGTTTTTGAAAGGTTAATTTAGCTCAGAATCTACCCAGAATTTCGTGCCTTTTAATACTGCTTGTAGTGCAAGTCCATTTTCGGTTAAAGAATAAACCGTAACTTGGTCTGCAATTGCTTCCGCAACTAAAGCACCACCTTTTTCTTCATATTTAGCTGCAGCATCAGCGTTACCGCCGAATGCCCAACCGTGTTCAATAAAGCGATTTACTGCGGCTTGGTTATGAAAAACCATGACAACATTAAAGTCTTTAACGCCTAAACCTAAGCCTAAACCAGCTTCACCCATGTTCATGTAAGTTGATTTACCTGTCAGATTATTTTTAACTACACCATAGCCGCCACCAAAGCTAGCTAAAACAACATTTACATTGGCATTATCAAAAACGGCATAACCTGCAGAGTTAGCAATTTGTTGTTTTACATCAGGCTTTTGTGCGTAAAGCTCACTTAATGTATTATTTTTCATGCTTTGTACTAGAGCACGTTTCTCATCGGGAGATGCACTACCTGTAGTAGCACAACCTGTAAGGATGGTTGTAACTAAAATGAAACTTATAGTAATAAACTTTTTCATACATATTCCTCGAATATTTGTATGGCAATGGTTAGTCTAAATATAGACTAATAAAAAAATATTTAAAGTCCAATACTAGACAGTATCGGACTTTGTGTTAGTCTTATAACTTGTTATTTTACAAGATATTTAATCATTATGCTCGTTGCTCTCGTCGATACACTTAAACAACTGCGCTACCAAATTGCCCATCTTGAAGATGATACTCTTGCTACAGAATATCCTGAACTTGATTACTTTATACATCAAGTTGGATTGACTGTTGCTGAATCAAGAAAAGACTTAACTTTTCTATATCAATTTTTGTATGTGTATGGGCGAAAATCAGAAGCAACATTTAATCGCTTTCGAAATGAACTTGAACGATTCTGTTTATGGGCATGGTTGATTGCTGAAAAATCGGTTTTTGATCTAAAGCGTGACGATATTGAAGCCTATGTTGATTTTATGGTTGAACCAGATTCAGCGTGGTTATCGAACTCAGTACAATGGCGTTATAAAGATGAACAAGGTATTAGAAAACTAAATACTAATTGGCGCCCTTTCATTAATAAAGAAAATATAGCAAGCCAACAAACTTTAGCAGCTATGTTTACAGCATTAAATGTGTTTTATAAGTTTGCTATTTTAGAAGAAAAAACGTTTGCTAATTTTGTGCCGGTTGTCAAAAAGAATAGTCCTTACTTAGTTGTACAATCGCAAATTAAAATCCCCGATACACTCAGTGATATTCAATGGGAGTATGTATTTGGTGTAACGCGTGACCTATGTGATCAGCAGCCTGATTTAGAAAGAAATTTATTTACACTAGCTTGTTTGAAAGGTTTGTATTTACGTATTTCTGAGTTATCTGAAAGACCACAGTGGTCGCCGGTTATGTCACATTTTTGGCAAGATAATGATGGCTTTTGGTTTTTAAGAATTATGGGTAAAGGTAACAAATTACGTGATGTAACTTTAAGTGAAGATTTTATCACTTACCTCAAACGTTACAGATTATACCGAGGCTTACCTGCCCTCCCCCGTGTTGATGAGGCCGAACCATTAGTACACAAAATTCGTGGAAAAGGTGGCATGACTGTTCGACAAATTCGTCGGTTAGTACAGCAAAGTTTTGATTTAGCAAAACAATCATTATTAGATGATGGTTTTAAAGACGATGCGGAACAACTTGAAGCGGCAACTGCTCACTGGTTAAGGCATACAGGTGCAACTCATGATGCTCAAACAAGACCGCTTAAACACTTATCGGAAGATTTAGGTCATGCAAAAATTGCTACGACTGATCAAATTTATATTCAAACAAATATAAAAGAACGCGCAAAGTCTGGAATTAAAAGGAAAGTTTAATGGAATATACCATACTCACATTAGTTGGTTTAGCTTTGTTATTTTACTCACTGACAATTCGTCAGTTAGAACGAACAGAAATAACCGGGCCAATGTTTTTTGTCTTGGTTGGAATTGCAATGTCTTACTTTTTACCGAGTGAGTTCAAATTAGGCGAAGCAGGGCTTAGTGAAATTTTACCTTTAGTTGAATTAACTCTAAGTATTTTTTTATTTACCGATGCAGCAAAATCAAAACTGACAGTATTAAAACATAGTTATCAGTACCCTAGCCTGTTACTCTTTGTCGCTTTGCCAATGACATTACTGTTAGGTGTTGCAGGTGCGTTGTTTTTCTTTTCTGAGTTATCACTTTTTCAATCTGCTTTGATTGCTATTATTTTAACGCCGACTGATGCAGCCCTTAGTAAAGGTATTTTGGAATCTACGTCGGTACCAGAAAAAGTTCGCGAAGGGATAAATACAGAAAGTGGTTTGAACGATGGCCTTTGCGTACCCATTTTTTTAGTTTTACTTTTATTAGCTCAAAATCCAGAAAGTGCGGTAACTACCGTTGATACCCTACTCGTTTTTGCAAGAGAGTTGGGTGTTGCACTTTTTATTGCTGGTGTGTCGATAGCAGTGTTTATTCCACTTTTAAAAATTGCATTAGCACGTCATTACTTTGCAAATAATAGCAGTCCATTTTTATTGATTGGTTTAGTAATGGCTATTTTCTCTTTGACACAAAATTTTCATGGTAGTGGTTTTATTGCCGTTTTTGTAGCGGGACTATTATTTGATTACTTAGCTCCTAGAAAAATTCGTTCAACATTAGTCAACGACTCAGAACATATCGCGGAATTTGTTGCACTATTAATCTGGTGTTTATTTGGCTTTGTTTGTGGTCACTTAATTGTGAATGACATTACTTGGCCAATTGTTTTTTATGCGCTATTAAGCGTGACGATTTTTAGAATTGTGCCCGTGTTACTTTCACTTCTATTCACTAATTTAAATCTCAAAGACAAATTTACTTTTGCTTGGTTTGGTCCACGAGGTTTAGCGTCTATCGTTTTCACTTTAATGGTGATGGACACAGATATTGTGAACAAAGAGCAAATTGCTACAGTAACCTTAACAACAATTTTATTTAGTGTTTTTATTCATGGCATGAGTACCAAGCCCATTGCAAAAAGTTACCAAAAATAAAGGCGCGTTAAGCGCCTTTATTTTTTATGAATTTAATAACACTTTAATTTTTAAAGTAGCTCTGCAATTAATTGCAGTGGGTGTTTTGGTTTAAACTTTTCATAGCGTTTTACTTGGCTACGACAAGAAAACCCAGTTGCTAAAATAGTTTCAGGCTCATTATTAGAAATAATTGGTTGCCAACTCATTTCATAAAGAGCGCGTGAATTTTCTTGGTTTTGTTTTTCGTGGCCATACGTTCCTGCCATACCACAACAACCCGTACTGGTAGTGTCTAGTTGTAAATTTAGATCAGCAAAAATAGATTGCCAAACTTTAGATGCATTTGGCATGGCTGTTGTTTCAGTGCAATGACTTAACAATTTAAATGGTGAATCGTTTTTAGTGGCAAGTGAAACCTGTTTAAAGTTTTGGCTTTGAAGCCATTCATGTGCAAGTTCAACTTTAAAATCGCCACGGTCATCTTTTAAAATCGATACATATTCATCTCGGTAACACATAACCAAGGATGCATCGAGCCCAACTAGTGGTGCGTTGATTTCAGAAAGTGAATTTAAAAACTCAGCTGCATTTTTTGCTGTCGTTTTAAATTCATTTAAAAAGCCTTTTACATGCTGTGCTTTACCATTTGGTTTAAACGGTAATAGCATTGGTTTTTTGCCTAACGCTTTAATGACTTTGATAAAGCTTTCGACTAATTCGGCTTCGTAAAAACTAGTAAATGGATCTTGTACTATCAGAACATACTCGGCTTGCTCTTCTTTTGAAAGCGAATTAAGTAATTCCAAATTGAATTGCTGACTTTTTGAAATACGTTTAGAAAGTTGCGGGACGCTCAAAGTTGGCGTATCAACATAACCAATGGTATTTTTAATTAAACCTGAAACAATTTTAGTGTTTACTATTGGATTCAAAACTTTAGCAAATTTTGCCATGACAGGTGCAGTTTGCTCGATGCCTGCCACTAAGTAATCTTTTACAGGTCGTGCATAATAACTGTGATAGAAATTTAAAAACCTTGAACGAAATGTTGGCACATCCACTTTGATTGGGCATGCAGTGGTACATGCTTTACAAGCTAAACATTCGTCCATAGATTCTTTCACTTCGTGGGAGAAATCATAAACGCCCTTTTGCTTATCACGACTATGTTGATAGCGTTCCCACCAAGTGATCACTTCGCCATTGATCAATTCCTTTTCAACATTGAGCAAATCAATATTTTCTGACTCTTGAAGTCGTAGCCATTCACGCATTAAACTTGCGCGCCCTTTTGGCGAATAACGGCGGTCACCAGTAACTTTATAAGATGGGCACATTGGTGATGTTTCGTCATAGTTAAAACACAGGCCATTACCGTTACAGGTCATAGCGTTATTAAATTCTGTTTTAACATTGATAGAAACTTCTTTATCGAACCAAGCTCGTTTTTGATCGTCAACAGAAACTAGTGAGTCTTTACTTTCGAGTGGAGTACAGATTTTACCAGGGTTTACTCGGTTATTTGGATCAAAAGCCGCTTTAATTTTTCTTAATTGTGTAAATAGATGTTCGCCGAAAAATTCAGGGCCATATTCACTACGGTACCCTTTGCCATGCTCCCCCCACATTAAACCACCATATTTGGCAGTCAATTTAACGACCTCATCTGAAATATGACGAAGTAATTTTTCTTGTTCAGGGTCACACATATCAAGAGCAGGTCGAACATGTAATACGCCAGCATCAACATGGCCGAACATACCATATTGAAGATTGTGTTTATCGAGAAGTTCACGAAACTCAACAATAAAATCTGCTAAGTTTTCTGGAGGAACTGCAGTATCTTCGGCAAAAGCTAACGGTTTTTGGCTGCCTTTTACATTGCCTAAAAGACCCACAGACTTTTTACGCATTGCATAAATTTTTAAAATATCAGCTTTGTCATTAGTTAACTGATAACCAATGACACCATTCGTTTGTTTTTCAACACACTCATCAAGTAACTTACATAGAGTATCTACTTTATCCTTTATGTCTTCTGGTGAAACCGCATTAAACTCAACCATGTTGAGGCCTTGCATATCTTTGTTTTCAACATCGGTTATTAAGTCCGATACTGAGTGCCAAATAATATCTTCTCGAGCAAGGTTAAGTACTTTACTGTCGACTGTTTCTACAGAAGTCGCATTTGCTGCGACTAAGAATGGTGAATGACGAAGAGCAGAATCAAAGCTATCATATTTAATATTGATTAAAGTCTTGAACTCAGCAATGGGTGTAATGTTAAGTTTTGCTTCAGTTACAATACCTAATGAACCTTCAGAACCAGTAATTAATCGGCTCATATCAAAGGTTTGTAAATCATCAGAAAAAATATGTTCTAAATCGTAGCCGGTAAGAAAACGGTTTAAACGCGGGAATTTTTCTAAAATAGCATCACGGTTCTCAAGGCCAATATCGATAACTGTTTTATATAACTTACCCACTGTCGTGTTTTGTTCAGCAATTACCTTAGCTTTTTCTAAAGGTATGGGAGTCGTTGACATTTCAGTGCCGTCAACAAGGTAAGTTGTAAGACCTAAAACATGATCACTGGTTTTTCCATAAACTAAAGATCCCTGACCCGATGCATCTGTATTTACCATTCCGCCAATTGTTGCTCGGTTACTAGTTGATAGATCAGGTGCAAAGAAAAAACCGTAAGGACGTAAAAAGTCATTTAATTGGTCTTTTATTACACCAGTTTGAACGCGCACCCAGTTTTCTTCTACATTGATTTCTAAGATTTCACGCATATAGCGAGATAAATCAACGACTATTCCTGGCGTGAGAGATTGGCCATTAGTACCTGTACCACCCCCGCGTGGACCAAAAGTCAGTGATAAAAACGGATCACGTGAAGCAATTTGCATAGCCAGTTGTATGTCTTTTGCTGACTTAGGAAAGATGACACCTTGTGGAACTTGTTGGTATACGCTGTTATCAGTCGATAAACTTAAACGTGTTGAAAAGCTTGCATCGGTATCACCACTAAACCCTTGATTTTTAATAGTCTCTAAGAAATTAGAGACGAGTTCTGTGGCGGCTTGTTGTTGACTTATTGTTGCTATCATGACGGTGATAAATTAAGGCATTTTACAAATTATATCATGCTAATAGCTAAGATAAATTGAAGATTTTACAGTTTGTAACACTCTTTTTATCGATTTCGGGTGCAATACTTTTATACTGTGTATTAAAGCAGCAAATGAGATAGCCATATGAAAAAATTTGCATTAATCAGTTTAGGTGCCTTGTGTATGTTATTGGGTTTAGTGTTTGTGATTATACCTGGCCCATCGTTGATCTTCTTTATTGCTGGGCTTTTCTGTTTATCTTTTTACTATCCTAAAGCGCGTGATTATTTAACCCTGTGTCAAAAGGCACTGACTAAGTCATGTGCTTATATTGATAAAAAACTTGCTCGTTGAATTAAAGGTCGACATGCCCTTAGAACTAACAAAAATGCCAGCTAGATGCTGGCATTTTTTATATTAGATACTTTAATTTAGACAAATAAAGCGCTTAGTCTGCTAATTTCTTAGCAAGGTATAGCCACGTTTCTAATACGGTGTCAGGATTAAGAGAAACAGAATCAATACCCTGCTCAACTAACCAAGCTGCAAAGTCTTCATGATCTGAAGGACCTTGACCACAAATACCTACGTATTTGCCTTTGGCTTTAGCTGTTTGAATAGCCATTGATAATAGTTTCTTGATTGCTGGGTTACGTTCATCAAATAGATGAGCAATCAGACCTGAATCACGGTCAAGACCTAATGTTAACTGAGTTAAGTCGTTTGAACCGATAGAGAAACCATCGAAATACTCTAAGAACTCATCCGCTAGTAACGCGTTTGATGGTAATTCACACATCATGATCACTTTAAGACCATTTTCGCCACGTTTAAGGCCATGTTCTTCAAGTAATTCAATAACGCGCTTACCTTCTTCAAGTGTACGAACAAATGGGATCATAATTTCGATATTAGTCATACCCATTTCGTTGCGAACGCGTTTAATTGCTTCACACTCTAACGCGAAACAGTCGCGGAAATCTTCAGAGATATAACGTGCTGCACCACGGAAACCAATCATTGGATTTTCTTCTTCCGGCTCATATTGCTGGCCGCCAACAAGGTTTGCATATTCGTTTGACTTGAAGTCAGACATACGAACAATTACACGCTCAGGTGCAAATGCACAACCCAGTGTTGCAATACCTTCAACAAGCTTAGAAATATAGAATTCTACAGGTGATTCATAACCTGCCATCATTTCTGAGATTTCAGCTTTAAGCTCGTCTGATTGTGCATCAAAGTTAAGAAGTGCTTTAGGGTGAACACCAATCATACGGTTGATTACGAATTCTACACGCGCTAAACCAACACCAGCATGTGGTAAGCGTGCAAAGTCAAATGCACGATCAGGGTTACCCACGTTCATCATAACTTTCATTGGTAATTCTGGCATTTCATCAACGCGCGAAGTAAGTACTTCGTAATCTAAAATACCTTCGTAGATATAACCTGTGTCGCCTTCGGCACATGATACTGTTACATCTTGCCCCGCTTTAATTAAATCAGTTGCATTACCACAACCAACAACGGCAGGAATACCTAATTCGCGAGCAATGATTGCTGCATGACAAGTACGGCCACCACGGTTTGTAACAATCGCAGCTGCACGTTTCATGATAGGTTCCCAATCAGGGTCAGTCATGTCAGTAACTAGAATGTCACCTTGTTGTACTTTGTCCATTTCATCAATTGAATCTAGTACACGAACTGTACCTGAGCCAATTTTATGACCGATTGCACGACCTTCTACTACAACAGAACTTGTACCGTTTAATTGGAAGCGCTCCATTACGTTCGCGTCTTCGTTCGAGCGAACTGTTTCTGGGCGGGCTTGAACGATGTAAAGTTTACCGTCGTTACCGTCTTTTGCCCACTCGATGTCCATTGGACGACCGTAGTGCTTTTCGATGATCACAGCTTGCTTTGCAAGTTCTTGAACTTCAGCATCTGTGATTGAGAATTTGTTTGAAAGTGATGAATCTACATCAACAATTTCGACTTGCTTACCATGTGATTCATCCGCAGAGTAAATCATTTGGATTGCTTTCGAACCGATATTACGGCGAACTACTGCTGGTTTACCGTTAGCAAGAGTTGGTTTGTGAACATAAAACTCATCTGGGTTTACAGCACCCTGTACAACCATTTCCCCAAGACCATAGCTTGAAGTTACAAATACAACATCTTCAAAGCCAGATTCAGTATCAATACTGAACATAACACCTGAAGCTGCTTTATCTGAACGAACCATACGTTGGATACCAGCTGATAAGGCTACACCACGGTGGTCATAACCTTGGTGAACACGGTAAGAAATTGCGCGGTCATTAAATAGTGAGGCAAACACGTGTTTGATTGCAGTCATTACTGAATCTATACCACGTACGTTCAAAAACGTTTCTTGTTGTCCTGCGAATGAAGCGTCTGGCATGTCTTCTGCTGTAGCAGACGAGCGAACTGCAAATGAAACATCTTGTGATGCGTCGCCATGTAATTGGCTATATGCGTCGCGGATGGCTTGGTCTAGGTTAGGTTGGAACGGTGTATCGATAATCCATTGGCGGATTTGTGCACCGACTTTAGCGAGTGTATTTACATCATCCACATCCAGTGTGTCTAAAATATCGTGGATTTTTGAGTTTAGCCCTGATTGTTCAAGGAACTCGTTGAATGCATCAGCGGTTGTAGCGAAACCACCTGGCACTTGAACACCAGCGTTAGCTAGGTTTGAGATCATTTCACCCAGTGAAGCGTTTTTACCGCCAACACGTGGAACATCTTGCATACCAAGCTCTTGATACCAGAGAACGTATTCTTGCACGGATCTTTCTCCATAAAACAAATTGTAGTACTAACTGTGAGAGTTAAGAAAGAAAACCTTCTAAAAAGGTCGGCTTCATTCTACACTGGCAACAGACCTCACGTAAACCGTGAAGCCCCTATTTTGCACATAAAGGTAATAAAAAGGTTAATTATGAGAACTGCATTCTATATTTCTGACGGAACAGCGATCACCTCTGAAGTATTTGGCCACGCAACATTGTCTATGTTTCCAGTTGACTTCAACCACAAAACAATCCCATTTGTAGAAACAGAAAAAAAAGCAAATGAGATTAAAGATCTTATAAATTCGACAGCGCAGCGAGATGGTGAGCAGCCTCTAGTATTTTTTACATTTGTAAATCATGAGCTGAGTGAAATTATTAAATCGTCATGTGCTGTGTGTTATGACTTTTTATCGCAGTATAGCGATAAAATTTCTCAAGAGTTAAAAGTTGCGCCGGTACCAAAAGTCCATAGAACTCACTCTATGCATGAAAAGAGTTATGATTTTAGAATTGATGCAGTTAACTATGCGTTGACCAATGATGATGGCGCTAATATTAAAAACTACGCTGAAGCAGACATCATTTTAGTGGGCGTTAGCCGAAGCGGTAAAACACCAACGAGTTTATACTTAGCCTTGCAATATGGTATTAAAGCAGCTAATTACCCGTTAACTGAAGATGATTTAGAAAGAGGCACCCTGCCTGAATGTCTAAAGGCTTATAAACATAAACTATTTGGTTTAACAATTGACCCTGTTCGCCTTGCCGATATTCGCCAGCGCCGTATGGCGAATTCTAAATATGCCTCTTTAAAACAGTGTCGAATTGAAGTGCGTGAAGTAGAAATGCTTTATAAAAAGCAAAAAATTCAATTTTTAAATTCGACTCATCATTCAGTTGAAGAAATTTCTGCAAAGATTATATCTGATACTGGCCTTGAAAGACGTAAGTACTAACAGACTTTAGTATCGGACATTAAAAAAGGCTGCAATGTGCAGCCTTTTTTGGATAACTTAGTGTTACTTACGTGCATCTTTTAATAAATCGGCAACTAAGAAACCAAGTTCTAAAACTTGATCTGCGTTTAAACGCGGGTCGCACTGTGTGCGGTAACGCTGCGCTAAATCTTCATCAGATAAACCATAAGCACCACCCGTACATTCAGTAACATGCTGGCCTGTCATCTCAAGGTGAACACCACCTGGGTATGAGCCCTCAGCCTTATGTACAGCGAAGAACTGACTAATTTCACGAAGAATATTATTAAAGCTACGTGTTTTATAACCTGAGCTCGCTTTTTCTGTATTGCCATGCATTGGATCTGAGCTCCAAATAACTTTACGGCCTTCTTGTTGTACTTTACGTACTAGTGCCGGTAGTTTCTCAGGCAGTACATCAGCACCCATTCGTGTAATTAACGTTAAGCGACCTGGAATGTTATCTGGGTTCACGGCATCGATAAGTTTGATTAGCTCATCTGGGTCCATACCTGGGCCAACTTTTACACCGATTGGGTTTTTAATCCCTTTAAAGAATTCGATGTGTGCGTGATCAAGCTGGCGTGTACGCTCACCAATCCAAACAAAGTGTGCAGAACAATCGTACCAGTCACCTGATAAATGGTCACGACGTGTTAGTGCTTCTTCGTAGCCTAATAGTAACGCTTCATGTGACGTAAATAAGTCGGTTTCTTTTAAACTTGGCGCCACTGTTGAGTCAATACCACACACTTCCATGAACTCAAGGGCATCTTGAATTCTATCGGCTAACTGCTGGTATTTCTCTTTAAGTGGATTTGCAGCTACAAAACCCATGTTCCAACGGTTTACTTGGTGTAGGTCGGCTAAACCACCTTGCGCGAATGCGCGTAATAAATTCAGCGTTGCTGCACTGTGATGATATGCCGTCATCAAACGCTGTGGATCGGGTACACGTGCTTGCTCTGTGAACTCGAAATTATTGATGATATCACCACGGTACGAAGGTAATGAAACACCGTCTATCGTTTCGTAATCTGATGAGCGAGGCTTAGCGTACTGACCAGCCATACGCGCAATTTTAACTACAGGGCACTTACCACCATAAGTTAAAACAACGGCCATTTGTAAAAGTGTTTTAAAAGTATCGCGGATATTTGCTGCATTAAAATCACTAAATGACTCTGCACAATCACCACCCTGTAATAAGAAAGCTCTGCCTTCACATACAGCTTCTAGTTGTTTGTATAAGCTACGCGTTTCTTCAGCAAATACTAAAGGTGGTGCGCTTTTTAATTGTCCCTCAACTGATTTAAGGGCTTCTTGATCTGGGTACTCTGGCTGCTGAAGTATCGGCAGTTTTCTCCAGCTGTCTGGGTTCCACGATTGCATGTTCTTTCCTCATTCCTAACATAGACCGTTAACGAAAACTAACTTATTGCACGTACTAAGTTCAAGGACAATATTCAGCTATTTTAAATTATTTAGTTATTTGATAAATATATTAGATATGAAAGTTTCTTAGCTATTTATTTATTTTTTGTAAAACAGTTAGTTAACTCACCATAATACGTTAGCCATAGAAGTTATCACATAAGAACACATCTTACTATATGCTGCCTTTACTGTACCCTCATCTTTACAGAAGTAAAAAACATTTTTAAACATCATATTGAAAAATAAAAATAATCTGCTAACACACCATAAGGAACACATCATACTTTATATTACATGCAGATAAGGTCAACATTTGAAAAAATATTAACTTTAAATAATCAACACAAAAGGTTAGACTTTATTTATGTTTAAGTACGATGTGTTCTTATGAGTTCAAAATTACATATTCGCAGTCAGTTTGATTTGGTAAGTGAATTAACCCATTTGTTTTGCGAAGAATTAAGGCAAGTTGCTTTCCATAAAGCAACATTTTATCAGTTACCTGATATAGATATAAATGAAGAAAAGAAAATCCCATCCACTATTGCTGTACAAAAAGTTGATGGAGATGAAGCCCACAAATTAATTCTAAATTCCTTTGGTGACTTTTATAAAAAATCAGGTCTAAGTAGTCGAGTTTTGAAAAGACATCCAGGTTTGTTAATTTTGAAGGATGTTGATAAGCCACATTTTACAGCGAGAATAAATCAGTTAAATAAAGCGAAGGCTGATTTTAAAAATTGTGTATTAGCTATCGACAATAATGATGCTCGCTTTGAAGCTGTTCATAATGCTGTACCAAATTTAATTACATTAGCCGCTTATCGAAAAGTCCATTTTGAGACCGAGTCACCCTACTCCGTCCGTTTCACTTGGATGCATAAACACGCAACCAAAACACTTACAAAAAAGATGGCTTTAGCAATGTTGGATAAATCGGCTAGTTATTCTAATCCAAGAATGATCGATCAGCATTCTTGGCAAGCACTAGTTGCACAAGAGCAAAGTCGTGTTGCAAGTTTAGGTGATAAAGAAAAGTTACGAATTCGTAGGCCAACAAGAGTGAGCCCGCAAGTTAACGTAAGATACACAGCTCAAAACCGATATCATGTTAGTGCTGCTTTACCATTTATTTTGATAAACCCAGAACCCGATGTAAAACTTGGTACATTACCTGATTATAAAAAACCCGAGAGTCATCCTCGTAAAAGAGAATATGATTTCTTGGTTGATAGACTTTACTTAGAACAAGTAACAGATTGATTATGTTAAAAAGGCCACTCGCGTGGCCTTTTCAATATAGTTGAGGGTATTGAAGAGATTAGTCTTCTACTATTTCTTCAATTTTATCTTCATCGATTAATACAGCATTCTCAACAATGCGTTTACCACCTTGAATTTCGATTCGTTTATTATGTTTATTGAGCGTAAGAATCTCATCACAAAATTGATCAGATGGATGCATCTCGTAAGTGTAATCAATAATATTACCCGTTTTATCGTCTTTAACATTGGTAATGTTATATTCTGAAATAGCACCTTTCTCAATTAAATCTTTCATTGTGGTCGTCATATCACGACGTAATGCTTTTAATTTATTCTCGGTAATTTCGTCTGTTGAATAAATAGAGCCATATTTTTCCATGATTGATAATAGTCGGAAATGGTAGGTCTTACCCGGTGCTGCATAACGCCATAAATGATATAAACGAAGCATCATCCAACGAGATAAACCACGTTTTAATTCTTGCGCACTATTAAAGTAGTAACCTTTATATTCAAGATTGTCGATCATGTTATGAACAAATGCGTTCAAACACGCTACACATTTCACATTACCACCTTGACCTTTTTTGCCACTAAAATGAAGTGACGATAAAAAGTTCATATTCGATTCGTAAAAAGAATCATCAATGTCAGTGTTACGAGTATCAGTCGCTGAATATTTAAAAGAAAGTTTAGACCCTTGTAATGCTTCTAAAGATTCTTTGATTTGCGGATACGGCATTGATTGACCAACGGCTTTTAATTCTTGCGCTAATTCATTCATTGAAAAAACAACCGCGTACTGAATACCCGATTTAAAATTAATTTTTACAATTTTACCTTTAGACGCTAGGCGAATAAGAGCACGCTCGACTTTTTCTTCTCGGTCAGATGGCCAAACAAGATATTCTACATCTTCTCCATCTTTTCTAGTGCTAACGACCGCAGGTGTAATTTTAATTTCACCGTCATAAAGAATGCCGTCAACCTTTTCTGAAATTCTTCTGGTAACGATGGTTTTTTTAGGTGCTTCTTCAACCGGAAGCTTTTTATGACCAGAACGGACAAAGCGTCCCCATAAATCATAATGATTAAATGTATTTGAGTAAGCTCTCAAACCATGCGCAGCATTTTCAATTGAAACGCGCACATCTTTGTTGTCTGTAAAGAGTGCAAGACTTTCATTATCTATTGCACTTTCCACCCCGTGGATCTGCCCGCGTAAGGTATCGGGTAAATTATCAACCGAGATGTTAACCTTTCGGCTCATTGTTCTTATTTCCAATTTTTCTTCGACAGTTAATAACAACACATAAAACCACAAAAGTTAAATGTTTAAGTTAGTAAAAACTTGATCCGATCATAATTAATTTCTAAGGATCAGTTTTATACTAACTAACTCGCGGTTGCTAAATTTCAGATCAGATTTTTACTAAGGTATAGTTCATAGGTGCAGATTTTACTAACTCAGTTTAAATTATGTCCTGTTAAACGAGTTTTTTTGCTAAATTAACACGACATAAATCTCATTTTTAAAACGGCATGTGGATAAATCTAGTTCTAGTTAGCAAAGATCTGATCTGTACCAACTACAGATCAGATCCATACTAACTATTTAATTAAAATAGCAACTATCTCGGTGTATAACTTTCTAATTTAGTTAGTAAAAATTTGATCCGCACAGTTAAAGATGTGAGCAAATCAGTGATTAAACTGTGAATAACTTAGGTGCTTAGTTTTTGCTTAGTAATAAGTTGATCTGTGAGTATTAAGAGATCTGATCTTTACCAAGTAAAATTACGATCTGACTTTTTTAAGAATATTCAATAAAATCAGTTGTATACTTCACTATTTTAGCATCTTAACCTTATATACCTATATATTTAACCGATATTAATCTTATTTATTTATACTTAGTTTCACTAAAGTTCCAAATTTTTATTAAATGTCTTATAAATAAAAGGTATGTCGCCTTAAATACTTGTTTACAGCAATTTGAATGGACATTATACTTAAACCATAACTTTGAGGAAGAAAGTATGTCTATCAATAATAATGCGCTAGCCACTTATAGGTTACTAAAAGCGACAGCAGAAGTTGCTGAAAAATCGCTAGAAGGACGTATTCAACATTATCGTGCTCATCTAAAATCTGAAGAAAAAGAACTACGTACCTACACTCAAAAAGCAGCCGCAGACTTATTAGGCTGTAATAATCGCACCTTAAAAAGACGTCATGACAATGGTGATTTTGATGAACTTAACATCAAACGCGGTGCCAACGGTCATTATGCTTATAATTTAGTTAATATCTTCGCTATGGCAGACATTATGGATATTAAGCCTGATCACCGTACTGCAGATGACAAATTACAAGTTATTGTTATCAATTCACTAAAAGGTGGTTGTGGTAAAACAACAAGTATGGTGAATATTGCTGCAGCATTGGCTACTACTAACATTAAACGTTATCGAATTGGTATTATTGATCTCGATCCACAAGGTTCATCATCTAGTTTCTTTCCACCGAGCGAGCCGGATCCGATCACTGTCGGTGATTTAATGCGTGATTGTATTGAACTTGAAGAAAACGAAACCTGGGATGAATTGGTTACTAATTCTTTTCTACCAACTCATATCCCTAATATTCGTATTTTACCCTCTGGGATGGATGATTTTTACTTTGAGCATGAAACTGCGACATTATTAAAAGACAGCTCAAGCTATGATAAAACGCGTCATTATCATAAGTTACTTGAAAAAGTCATTGAACCAGTAAAAGACCAATTCGATCTTATTTTAATAGATACCGCACCTTCTCTTAACTTTATGTTTTACAATGCATTAATGGCTTCAACATCGATGCTTATCCCGGTTCATCCTGAAGCTGTAGATTTTGATGCTAACAATAAATATTTAAAACGATTGGGTGAGATTTATCATACAGTTGCAGCACTAGGCCACCAAGGCTGGGACTTTATGCAATTCTTAGTAACTAACTATGTAAAAGGAAATCACTCACAGCGTGACATTGTAAAAGATGTACGTAGTGCATTTGGTCGCCAAGTCATGAGTTATCCAATTAATCATAGCTCGGCTATTACTGCCAGCTCATCATCCTTTAACACTATTTTTGATCAAAAAACATCAGATAGCTTAGCTAGTCGAGAGTCACTCCTTCGTGCTCAAGAAAATATCAAAGATGTCGTTGATGAACTAGAAATGTTGATTCGTTCTAATTGGCAATCAACCCAATCTTCTCTTAATCCAGCTAAGTAAGGTTAATAATAAAAATGGCTAAAAAACGTAAGAACGATACCAGCTTAGACCCATTTTCAACATCAATTGAAAGCAGTAGCTTAGATGCATTACTAGAACAGGCAACAGCTGGAGATGTAGTTAGTATGCCTGCTCCTAGCGATCCTACTCGCTTAATTACTTTAGTGTGTAAGGTTATCCCTAGCTCTGAAATTGAATCTAGAACAAAGGTCTATGGCAAAAATCGCCGTGTACAATCACTACTAAATGAAAAGTCGGTTGCCGATATCCTTCCTGCAATTGCTAAAGACGGCCGCAACCAACACCCTGCCCTATGCTGGGATAAAGGTGACGAAATGCTTGTTTTAGCAGGCTCTCGTCGTCGTAAAGCATGTATTTTAAGTAACTCTGATTACTTAGTTTTAAGCTCTGAAGATTTCACAGATCAAGATGCTAAAATTCTTGCGGTGTCATCAGATCAATACATTGCTCCGAGTCTGTGGGAGCTTGGCCAAGCATATCAACAAACCCGTGATGAGCTTATCGGCGAAGGAAAAAAAGGCTCTTATCGTGAGATAGCGGCTATTGAGGGGGTATCTCACACAGCAATTGCCGATGCTATCAAAGCTTATGAGAACCTACCTTCTGAGGTTTTAAGCCTGTATCCTACGGCAAATCATGTTGGTCGAGAAGTGGCGAAAAAACTTATTAGCGCTAAGGAGCGTGATGAAAAGCTATTTGCAAAGCTAGTCGATAATGTAAGCAATGATGCAGATATCGCGCTAATTAGTAGCGATGATAAACGTGCGTTAGCCATTACTAAACTATTAACAGCTGAACCAGCCGCGCCAAGTCGTCGTGAAGCGCTGATCGACAGTGAATTTGTGAGTGTACAGCGCAATATAAAAAGCGGTGATTTATCTGTCAAAATCGATAATAAAGTGATGACAGACAAACGCTTAGAGCAGTTAACTAAGCTTTTAAATAGCTTCAATTAGTTAGTAAAATAACGATCTCTCACGCTTTTATAGTTAGTAAAAGCGTGATCTATAATTTCATTTTGTTAGTAAAATAGTGATCTATAACATTCAAATTATGCTGGTTTCACCCTCTTAGATCAGTTTTTTACTAACTAAGCACCCTTTACAGGCTTCTTTTCCTCTTAATCTTGTTTGCTTAGTAAAATAGCGATCTGTAAAGCCCCCTCTTTTGTGATTAACCTGTTTATAACGTGTGCAATTGTTGTTTGTTAATTGAACCTACTGGTCTTTTTCTGCTCTGATCTTACCTAGGAGCATTTTTTTACTAAGTAATCAGCTCCAACCAGTCCAAAATGCCTCGATAGTGCTTTAGCTCTTGGTCGATAGATCATATACTGGCAGAATTATTTTTTGTTTTTACTGTCAAAAACGTTATGTCTGCTAACTTATCTAAAAATGACTTATTAGCTATCTTTGAAGAAATCAAACAAGAGCAAGAAACTCAGTTTCCTTTATCTGAGCGCTTCATTAAACAGCTATTTAAGCCACATGTGTTAAGTAAAGCAAAAGAATACCACCAGAACGGTCAAATCAACTGGTTAGAGCATAACAGTGACTTTAGTATTATCGATGCATCAATGTTTGGTAATGAAGGTAATACCTTCACTCAACATATTGAGATCAGTAAATTACCAAGTGGCTTTTCGGTTGATTCACATTGTACTTGTGGTTCTAAAACTAAATGCCGGCATGTTGCAGCTGTGCTTCTTAAGCTGAAAATAGAACACTCTGGTGACTACGGTGAAGACTACATCATTAATGATTGGTTTAGTGAACTTAAAACGCTAAAGCAAAATACCACTAATACTGCTAAACAAGTTCTATTATTTGTCCTCGATGTAGAGAAATCTGTTGTAACCCTCACCCCAAAAATTGCTAATTATGACTCAGAACACGACTATACATTGGGTCGAAACCTAACTGAGCAGCAATTAAATAGCTTTGTAACTCCTACTGATTTATTAGAATCGGATTTTCGTTTATATAGCTGGATCCGTTCTCAAAATGCACTCGGTAAACTTGAGCTTAAAGGTCAATGGGGCTTCGCTGCACTGCAACAGCTAATTGCAACTCAACGTTTGTTTTTAGGCCGCTCTCGTCAGCCTATAAAAGCAGACAGCATGCAAGCTTTAGAGTTTGGTTGGACACAACACAAAGACTTAACCTCACTAAATATGAAACTTGCAGGCCAAGATAATTGGTTATTGTTAAAAACAACCCCTCCTACTTACCTCGATCCTGATAAATTAAAAGTAGGTCGTATACGTACTCCGTTAACCGCTGATGAGATTGCTTTACTTGCAAATATGCCAGCTATTCATACAGAGAACTTTGACCGCGTTTATCAGCAACTTAATGAAAACTTTGGTGAAGGTGTTATCCCCCACGCTTTTAAGCAAAGTAAGAAAAATAACTCCCGTACAGTTTTTCCTGTCATTAGTATCAATAGTGATGAGAACGTAATCACACTCTCTTTAAAGTTTAATTATCATAATTCGCTGTATGATTTAGGTCAGGCACCTGCTGATATACTGAACAAGTCGCTTGAGAATACGGTTGTAAATGAGCTAACAAATCTCGGTTTTGAACTCTGTAAAGGGGCTTTACAAACTGAGCTCATTTTTAACAGAAACTCGGCGATTCACGGGCACTGGCTTAAGTATGAAATAGTTCCTAACTTATTGAAACGTGGTTGGAAAATAGACGATAAGCTCAGCGTCAGCAAAGGGTTGAAGCAAGTATCACTTCAAGTCCAGCGTGGTAAAGGTCATCAAATAGTTAGTAAAATCGTGATCTCGGGAGTCAAAACGCTACAACTATTTACGACAGATAATCCCGACTTCCAATCTCTCAATCGACAAAGTGAACTGTTTTATTATTTCAACGTAGGGAAGCGTTTTGCTGTAGTAGAAAAAAATGCTATTACGCAATTAAATGATTATCGCAAGCGATTTGAGTACATCAAAACCCGTGACGAAATCTTAATGCCTTTATCGTTTTTGCCTAAGCTTATCGAGCAAAAAGCAATTAAGGTTAATATTGTTGACGATGCGCTTGATGCTTACTTAGCTGAATTAAATAGCTCACAACAGCTTATTAAAAAGTCCGATATTCAAGGCTTAAACCCAGGTGTGCAATTACGTGAGTATCAACAACACGGTGTTGATTGGCTTAACTTTTTAAAACGTCACCAACTTGGTGGTATTTTGGCAGATGATATGGGGCTAGGTAAGACCTTGCAAGTTATTGCCTTTTTAGCAAATGCCAAGCAATCACCTCAAGCAGGCCCTACGTTAATTGTTTGCCCAACCAGCTTGGTTGGTAATTGGCAAAGTGAAATCAATAAGTTTGCGAGTAACTTAAAAATCACTACCGTCTTCGGTGCTGCACGCAGCGACCAATTACAACAGTTGTCGCAAGCTGATTGTATTTTAACAACTTACCCACTGCTTAAGCGCGACATAGCCTTTTATTCGCCGCTGTATTTTGAAAACATCATTCTTGATGAGGCGCAATATATCAAAAACGATGCCGCACAGGTTTCACGCTTAGTTAAGCGCCTTAACGCAGACTTCAAGCTGTGCTTAAGCGGCACCCCTATCGAAAATAACTTATTTGAGCTTAAATCCTTGCTCGATTTTGCAATGCCCTCTTTACTTGGTTCGCAAACACATTTTAAGAGCTATTTTCAAATGCCTATTGAGCGTGATAACGATGTTGCTCGTGCAGATGAACTTAAATCGTTGATCATGCCATTTATCTTACGCCGAACTAAAGTACAGGTAACGCAAGAGCTCCCAGAGAAGACCGAGCTAGTTAAAGAGTTTGAATTTGAAACTAAACAAAAAGAAATTTATAACGGCATAACTGAATCATTAGAGCAGAAATTGGTCGATCTATTTGCCCAGCAAGGTGTGCAAAAAAGTAAGCTAGCCTTTTTAGATGCATTATTAAAGCTTAGACAGATTTGCTGTCATCCAAAATTGATCGACCCTAGTTCACAGGCTGGCAGCGCTAAGCTTGAGTGGTTATCTAAGCATTTGCCTATCATGCTAAGCGAAGGTCGTAAGGTAATTATATTTAGTCAATTCACTATGGCACTTGATGTGATAGCAGAGCGATTAAATGAGCTAGGCATCCGCTTTAGTATGCTAACAGGGCAAACAAGACACCGCGACCGTGTTATCGAAGAGTTTACTCAAGGTGATACATCCGTGTTTTTAATAAGTCTTAAAGCCGGCGGTACGGGATTAAATCTAACTCAAGCAGATACTGTGATTCATTTTGATCCTTGGTGGAACCCTGCCGTTGAGAAACAAGCGACAGATCGTGCCTACCGAATTGGCCAAACTAACCCTGTGTTTGTCTATAAATTGATTATGGCTAACTCAATTGAGCAAAAAGTATTTAAAATGCAGCAGCATAAGCAAGCCCTTGTTGATGCATTATTTACAGAAAAATCAATGAATTTCACTCAATTTGATGAAGAACAAATGCTCGCACTGATAAAAAATTAAATTTTTTTAAAGTTTTTTTGAACTAATCAAATTTTAGGGCGTCTATTATTATGCTTGTTGTTAAATTGCAGTTTACATAAGCATTATGTTGATTTCCCATTTGGTTACTAAATTTTAGTAATGTTAGAGCCAGCTCACCTTGAGCTGGCTTTTTTTATGCCTAACCCCCCTACTCTGCTGAGCACTAATTCGTTATGATGATGTGTCTTTAAGTTATTGAGTTTTCGTTATGATTACAGAGCTAATTACACAGATTAATTGGCAAAGTGGTGTGCTTGGTACTGCTGTAGGTGCTGTTGCAAGTGGTGTTATTTTTGCGCTGCAAAAAAGTCGCTTAAAAAATCAGTTAACTGAACTGCAAAATAGCCAGCAAATCCTGCAAAATCATTTACAACAAAAGCAGCTGCAACTTGAACAAAGCCAACAGACGCTTTCTCAGTTACAGCAAGATTACGCTGAACAACGTGATGAGTCTCAACACTTTAAAACTCGTTTTGTAGAACAAGAAAAACAAGCACAACAATACAACCAATTTTGGCGTCAAGTTGAAGCTGAGCTTGCTGACACTAAAGCTTCACTTAATCAGCGGGATGTTGATTTAAGTACCTTACGAAGCACGATAGAGCAAAAAGAACTGCATTTTAAAGAGCAGCTTAGTCATATCAAAGAAAGCAAAGAGCAACTCAAAAAAGAGTTTGAAAATCTCGCTAATCAAATCCTTGAAGAGAAATCGCAGCGTTTTAAAACCTTAAACCAAGAGAGTATTGAGCAACTATTAAAGCCGGTTCAAGGTGAGCTAAAAGGCTTTCGTGATAAAATGGAATTGATCCACGTTGAAGATCTTAAGCAGCGTGCTGCACTTAAAACTGAGTTATTGCATTTACAGGCTAAAAGCCAAGCTATCACTGAACAAGCTGATAGGCTGAGCACCGCATTACAAGGGCAAAAGAAAACCCAAGGTAATTGGGGGGAGTTAATGCTTGAAAATGTACTAGATAGCGCTGGGCTGCGTGCAGGGGTAGATTATCAACGTGAAGTGTCGTTTAACACCGAAGACGGTCGTTTACGCCCTGATGTGGTGGTGTATTTACCTCAGCAACGTCATTTAGTTATCGATGCTAAAACCTCTTTAAACGCGTATACACGCTATGTAAATGCTGATACAGAGCTTGAGGCGCAGCAGGCGCTAAAAGAGCATGTAACCGCTGTGCAATCGCGTATTAATGAGTTAGCAAGCAAAGCCTACGACAGACTCCCTGGTATTAACTCACCTGAAGTGGTGATCATGTTTGTACCGATTGAGTCAGCATTTGTTGAAGCACTTAAATACCAAAGTGATATTTATCAGCAAGCTATCGAGAAAAACATTTTAGTCGCAACTCCAACGACCTTATTGACCAGCTTGAACATAGTAAAACAACTGTGGCGTTTTGAAGAGCAAACTAAATACTCAAAAGAGCTTGCCGCCCGCGCTGAGCGTTTTTATAACAAGCTCAATGGTTTCCTAACCAGTATGGAAGGGGTTGGTAAGCAATTAGACCGCGCCAAAGAAAGTTACGATAAAGCGTTTTCTCAGCTGTATCGTGGTAAAGGAAACTTGATTAAGCAGGCCTCTGAGTTCAAAGAGTTGGGTGTGTCTGTTCAAAAAGAGTTACCCGCGGACAGTGTTGAAAAAGCCCACTTAGAGTTAGATTAATATCTATCAAAAAAGCCAACGTCATGTTGGCTTTTTATTAGTTAATAAGTTCAGCTGAAACGATATCGTTGAGCAGTAAAAAGTGGTTAAGTACAGACTCCTCAAGCTCGAATACATGCGCTACTTTTTCGCCATTTGCTGACATTCCTGTTTGCGCACCTGCAAACTCGATATGTAACCCTAAACGCTTCAGGGTTTGGGCATCGTAACTATAAATAGCGGAATCATGTCTTTCGCTAATGCCTGGCATCACTCCTATGATAGTAACCGCTTGTTCAACGTTAATGATATCGAAAAATTGTCGTTCTGCGGTTTGCCATTTTGCTATATAGCTAGCGACCTCGGGTGGCTGATCCATCGGCACGTATAATGGCTGTAATGAGCCACCACGCCAGCCGATAACGGCTTGTTCCTCAACAAAGACATGCGGGCTTGCCGTAAGTACATAGTTGGCGCAGGAGGATGCACAAAACTCGCGTACCACAACATTGAGTTGATATTCATGAACTAAGCCTCCGAAATGAAGACCAGCCATCACATCACCACCTTGGCTATTAATAATTAAGGTGTTGATTTGTTGGCTGCTAGTTACTAATAATTGTTCGAACTTTTCAACATTTTGCTTAGATGTTTCGCCCTGAAAATAAATAGTGCCTGACGATACCTCACTGATTTCAGCGACCCTTTGCTGTGTTGTTTTACAACCAACCAGCAGTACGCTCAATATTAATAAAAAACGCATTAACAATGCCTTGAAGTTTTGTTTGTATACAGTGCGCAATTTAATAATATGTCATTAACGAACTGCAAAAATGGCATAGTACGTTTTTTTACTTAAGAAATAAATCCACATAACAGGAACAATTGTATGAATATTGGAATTTATATATATGATGATGCCGAAGTGCTCGATTTCTCAGGTCCATTTGAGGTGTTTAGTACCGCTGAGCGCCTAGCGTATAATGACTGGCAAGTGAGTTTAATTGCCGAAACTACTCGTCCTGTTCTTGCCCGCGGTGGTTATAGTGTAAACCCCCATTACAGTTTCACAGACTGCCCTTCGCTTGATCTACTTGTTGTGGTTGGTGGTGACCATACTCGAGAACTTGAAAAAGCAGAGGTTATTGCGTGGTTAAAAGACACTGCCACTAACACCAAGCGTGTTGCCAGTGTTTGTACAGGGGCATTTTTGCTTGCTAAAACTGGGCTTTTAAACGGGAAAAATGTGACTACTCATTGGCAAGATCAACCTCAGTTGGCTGCTATGTTTCCTGATCTCAATGTGATTGCTGATACTCGTTGGGTCACCGACGATAAGTTTACCAGCTCAGGGGGAATTTCTGCTGGCATTGATATGAGCCTAGCGTTAGTCGCTGAGTTTATTAGCTACGAACACGCCTTACTGACCGCTAAACAGATGGAATATCAATGGCAGACTTTATAATTGTTCAGCAATATAGTTGGTTATAAACTGCTTTAAACAGGCAGCCTTTTTACTCAGTAAACGTGCGCTTGGCCAGATAGCATAAATGTCGCGGTTTTCCCCTCGCCAGTGTGGCAGTACTTGAACTAGCTGCTGAGATTTTAATTCATCTATTACCTCAAACCGAGGTAACAAAGCGATACCTTGCTCATCACAAACTAAGTATTTTACAAATCCAGTATCATTAAAAGTAGTAGCAAATCGGCACATGTGAGTATAAGTTGCATTCGTTTGCGTATTGGTTAGCTGCCACTTATTTCTCAAAGTGGTACCAATTAATCTATGTTGTTTTAAATCTGCTGGCTCTTCTAAGGCAGGTGCCGAATCAAGATATGCTCTTGTGCTTACAAATAAAGTATCAACAGTTCCTAACTTTTTTTGATGGAGCATAGAATCAGCCTGCGGCCCTACTCTTATTGCTATATCTGCTTGGCTTTTACTGAGATCTTCAAGTTGGTTATTAAGCAGTAGCTCAAGTTGAATATCAGGGTACTGTTTAGTGAATGCGAGCCACATCGGCTTTAAGAAACCATGACTAATATTCAGAGGTGCTAAAACTTTAAGCTTTCCTGACAATTGTGCTTTTTGCTCATTAAGCTGGCGGTGAGTTTGTTCAAATTGCTCTATTAATTCAACATAACTTTGAAAGTATACCTCCCCTGCTTGCGTTAACGTGCATTGCCTTGCTGAGCGATTTAATAGCTGCTCACCTAAGCGTTGCTCAAGTCGTTGTAAGCGTCTCGACACTGTTGCGGTAGGCAGCGACAAGTTCTGAGCCGCATTACTTAGGCCGCCTTGTTTAACAATCTGTATGAATAGAGCGATATCGTCAATCATGTTCTCATTTATGCAATCATAGTTTGTTTATCTTACTATTTTTAGCACTTTTGCAATTAGATATCATGCCTTTTATTAAATCATTTAAGAGCATCTAATTATGAGTGTTAATGATATTTATGTGATAACTTTTGTAGGCATAGCGGCGACTTTGTTCATTGATCTTTATGCTTTTCTGCTGGCTAAAGTGTTTAAGATACCTTCATTAAACTTGTGTTTAGTTGGCCGTTGGTGCTTGGGTTTATTAGATGGAAAGTTTATGCACTTGAATATAGTAGCTAGCCCTGTTAAGCATTTTGAGTGCGTGTTTGGCTGGTGCTTACACTACTTTATTGGTGTTTTATTTTCGTTTCTATTTATATTACTGGTCGGTGTTGCTTGGCTTGAACAACCCACCTTAATCGCTGCGTGTGTATTTGGATTAGCGAGCGTATGTATGCCATTTTTTGTTATGCAGCCAGCTTTAGGCATGGGGATAATGGCTACGAAAACCGCAAACCCATTTCAAGCCCGCTTAAAAAGTGGTGTAACTCACCTACTTTTTGGTGTCGGATTATATTTATCCGCTCAATTTATGCAATTTATTTAGGAGTCGTTAATGGACGCAAAGCATTGGCATCAACGTTGGGAGAATAACGAAATAGGTTTTCATGAAGGAGACGTTAACCGTTACCTAGATCATTATTTTACTAACTTAAATTTACAGCAAGGCGATACTGTTTTTGTGCCACTGTGTGGCAAAACTCACGACATTCATTATTTGCTCGCGCAAGGTATGCGTGTTGTTGGGGCTGAGCTTAGTGAGATTGCCATTAAGCAATTATTTGATGAGTTAAAACTAGAACCCGAAATCAGCCAACACGGCGAGCTATTACGTTACCAAGGCGCAAATCTAACCGTTTGGGTAGGCGATATTTTTGCACTTACCGCGAATGAACTTGGCACTATCAACGCGGTTTATGACCGTGCCGCCTTAGTTGCGCTGCCAAAGCCTGTACGCATTCGCTATACCCAGCATTTACTTGAATTAACCAATAGAGCTAAACAATTAGTGGTGGTATTTGAGTATCAGCAAAGTGAGTTTTCGGGTCCGCCGTTTAGTGTGGTCGCCGATGAGCTACATCAGCACTATGATGCTTTTTATCAACTCACATTACTGTGTAAAGAACCCCTCGCAGGTGGCTTAAAAGGGCAAGTCCCTGCCATGAACGTAGCTTGGTTTTTAAGTTAGTACTTACAAACTAGCGGTGTGTAAATTCACACCCTAGTTGTGCGTTTTTGTGGCTGGTTATTGTATCTCTGTGCGTGCACCATAGTTAAAAGCGAATTGGTATGAAAAGAAAGCGTATTTAAGGAGCACATTTATGCAAAAGCCACGCGTTTTATTTGTTTCTCATGGCGGCGGTCCTATGCCTTTACTTGGCGATCCAAGTCATGCTGATATGGTAACTTGTTTGCAATCTATTGCTGCAAAAATTCAAAAGCCGTCAGCTATTTTGATGGTGAGTGCACACTGGGAAGCGAACCCTATTAGCATCACTTCGAGTGCTGCTCCTAAGCTAATTTATGATTACTATGGTTTTCCTGAGCCTGCTTACAGTATCGAGTATCCAAGTCCTGGCGAACCTGTCCTTGCCGAAAAAGTACATCAGGCATTGGCAAAGGCTAATATCGATAGCACATTAAACCCATCTCGTGGCTTTGATCACGGTATGTATGTGCCTTTGAAAATTATGTATCCAGAAGCAGATATACCTTGTGTGCAATTGTCGTTACATCCAAGCCTTGAGCCAAGCTTACACCTAGCGATAGGTGAGGCTTTACAACAACTTGATTACGATAATTTATTGAGCATTGGTTCTGGCTTTACTTTTCATAATATGCGCGCATTTTTCACCCCTGAAAGCGCTGAAATTAAAGCGCAAAATATGGCTTTTGAGCAATGGCTAGTTGATGTATGTGGTAATGCTGAGCTGAGTGAACAACAGCGACAAGCTAAGTTATTAGAATGGCAAATGGCCCCTGCGGCGCGTTTTAGTCATCCTAGAGAAGAGCATTTATTGCCATTACATGTTTGCTATGGTGCGGCGATGCGCCCTTGTAGTGATATTTACGAACTAAGTATTGCCAATAAGCAAGCCAGTATGTTCTTGTGGGACGATTGATTTTAAGTTTAAACACATTGTTTTCACGATAAATGTTAAGATTTTATTAAGTTAATTTGTTACGCTTGATTGGTTTAAACCAAGGGATAACAAAAATGAACTTAATAAAAACATCAACCCTTGCGTTTGCTGTGGTTGCGGGTTTAGGTTTGCAAGCATGCTCAAGTACAGAGCAAGCGAACACGCCATCAGCAACAGTGAACGCAACGGCTAATCCGCTTTCGCTTGAACAAATTTATAAAGAAAAAGACTTTAAAGCTGAGCGTAGTACCTATTTTACGTGGCTCGATGATGGTACCGGCTATACCGTACTTGAAGAGCGCGAAAGCAATAAAAACAACCAAGACGACAAAGCTAAAGACGATGAGCACGGCGTAAAAGGCAATGATATTGTATTTTATAATGCCGATGGGACGGGGCGTAAGGTGCTTGTTAGTTACGAAAAACTGATCCCCAAAGGTGAGAAAGAGCCTCTCACCGTTGAAAGCTATCAATGGTCTAAAGATGGTAAATGGCTGATGGTTTTTACCAATGGTGAACAAGTGTGGCGCTCACGAAGCCGCGGTGATTTTTGGCTTTTAAACCTTGAAACCGATTCGCTATATCAGTTAGGTGGCGAAAACATTGAAGCGAAAAAGCTGATGTTTGCTAAGTTCTCACCTGATAGCTCTAAAGTAGCTTATGTGCGTGATAACAACATCTACATGGAAAAAGTGGGTAGCAAGGCAGTGACTGCTTTAACCACTGATGGTAACGACACTATTGTTAATGGTAATTTTGACTGGGTATACGAAGAAGAATTTACCATTCGTGATGGTTTCCGCTGGAGTCCAGACAACAAATCAATTGCCTATTGGCAGCTTGATACCAGTGGCGTGAAATACTTCACTATGATCAATAACACCGATGATCTCTACCCTACCCTTAAAGAATTCCCGTATCCAAAAGCTGGCGAGATGAACTCAGCGGTTAAAGTGGGTGTGGTCAGTCTTAGCGACAAGAAAACTCGCTGGGCTGAGTTAGGTGGCGATAATCGCGATCGTTATATTCCACGTATTAGCTGGGCTGGCACTGGTGAATCTTTGATGATCCAAGATCTTAACCGCCCGCAAAGCCACAACAAGGTTTGGTTATTCGACTGGCAAAAACAACAGCTGACTAAAATTCTTGAAGATAAAGACGATGCCTTTATTGAGTGGTTTTATAAAGCAAACTGGTCAAAAGACGGTAAGTTCTTTATTTGGCATAGCGAGCGTGATGGCTGGCGTCATCTATACCGTGTATCTCGCGATGGAAAAACGATTGTTGATTTAACGCCGGGTGAATATGACATCATTGATATGTTAGCGCTCAACGAAGATAAAAACGTTATGTACTTTACTGCATCACCGGATGATCCTGGCCAGCGTTATTTATTCCGTACCTCGCTAGATGGCAGCTCTAAACCGATGCGCGTAACGCCAGCGTCATTCGATGGTTCAAACAGCTATTACATGTCTAAAGATACCTCTTGGGCGATGCATACCTTCTCTAAATTTGGCACCCCGCCAATGAAAGAGATCATTAAAGTAAGCGATCACAGTAATGTGAAAACCTTAGTTGAGAACAAAGCATTAAAAGAAAAATTAGCAACTGAGCAGTTACCGACTCACGAGTTCTTTACGGTAAACGCCCGTGATGGTGTTGAGCTTGATGGCTACATCATGTTCCCAGCGAATATGGATAAAAGCAAAAAATACCCAATCGTTTTCTATGTTTATGGTGAGCCATGGGGCTCAACAGTACAAGACCGCTGGGAAGGTAACAGTTACTTATACAAATCGTATTTAACTCAGCAAGGCTTTATTGTTGCCTCTGTTGATAACCGCGGCACGCGCGCACCTAAAGGCAGAGATTGGCGTAAGTCTATCTACAAAAAAATAGGCTCTATTACCGTGCGTGACCAAGTTGATGCCCTTGATGCAATGGCGAAACGTTGGGATGTCATTGATACCGACCGTGTTGGTGTATGGGGCCACTCAGGTGGCGGTAGTTCAACACTTAATTTGTTATTCCGCCATGGTGATAAATATAAAGTGGGGATTGCCTCAGCCCCAGTGCCAGATATTCGCTTGTACGATACCATCTACCAAGAGCGCTATGCGGGTAACCCAAATACCGATCCTGATAGTTACGACAACACGTCTCCGATCACTTTTGCAAAAGACCTGCAAGGTAAATTGCTACTGATCCACGGTACTGGAGATGATAACGTTCACTACCAAGGTTCAGAGCGCTTAATTAACGAATTAGTTAAGCACAATAAACAGTTCGAGTTTTTCTCTTACCCGAACCGTTCTCACAGCCTACGTGAAGGTGAAGGCACGACCCTGCACTACCACACTATGATGGCTAACTTCTTCGAAAAGCACTTACTTAACAAGTAAATATGCTTCAGTAATAAACCGCAGCTTAGATATTAAACTGCGGTTTTTTTATGCAAACTGTAAACCCCCGTTACACAAGAAAGCTATTAAATGTTTGAAGTAAACTATCAGTGCTGGCAATGGCGGCTGCGAGCTTTTGGATTATCTAATGAATATCCTGTATCCCAGTCAAGTCGGTGAACGGAGTTAACTAATACCCTGTTACAATTGTCTTATTAACTAATCTTTATAATTGAAGTAGTGTCATTAAGTTATTGATTAAGGATATGAAATGGCATTATTAAAATTTAAAATTCAGTATCTAGCTTGGTTTATTACATTCGTTTTGACAGCTACAGGCTTGTATATCGCAGTGAAATACCAACAGCTCTATAGCTCGCGCTTTATTGATATAGATATCAAGTCGAACGCGCTTGCAGAAATGCGCAGAGTTTTCATTCGCTTGCCCAAAAACTACAACTCTAACAAAGCTTATCCGCTCATAATTAAAACTGACGGCAACTTTAACCTTGATACTTGGGATGACGCTTTAAGTATTCTTGAAAGCACCGATGACAAGAATGAGGTTATTCTAGTGGCCATCCCTAACCTGTTTTGGCATGACACTCGAAATCGTGATTTAGTGCCACCTTACGCTCGTAAGGATGTGGCGATAAAAGCGCGCCCGTTTAATCAAAATCAGCGAGAAATATTTGGTAAAGCTGATGTGTTTTTAAAGTTTATAGAAACAGAGTTATTACCTTACTTAGAGGGAACGTATCGTATTAGCGGGCAGCGCACACTTACAGGGTTTTCGGCAGGAGGTAGCTTTGTGTTATATACCATGGTTACTAAACCAGAGTTATTTAATGCATACTTTGCTTTTAGCCCTGCGGCTTGGTATGACGATAATGTTGTCGTAAAACAGTTTAGTAAAAGCTTACCTAATACAGCAGGCAACACTCACTATTTGTATGTCACATTAGGTGGTGATGAGAATCCAACCATAACCGGTGCATTTAATGGCTTAGTGAATGTTCTTCAAAAGCATGCACCAAACGACCTTACCTGGCAGTACCACATCAACAAAGGAGCTGACCATGAACAAAACGCAAAACAATCCGTTCGCAGTGCGCTAGATGGGGCTTTTAATCATTTTGGTATGGCTCAGTAATGACGAAAAGCAAAGCTACAAATAGGCGTTAAACCAATTAACTAACTCTGTTTCTAGTTGCTTTTTATGGTTCATTAAAAACTTTATAATCAATAGTAGCTTAAGTGATGTTTACTTTTACATCATTAAGTTAGTAACTGCTCAAGCCATTCAATCACAACTTTATGTATAGATGTTTCGAAGCGAGACTTTTCGGGAATGTAGTAACACAGTTTTGATTCAACTTCTTGGTTATTAAATGATGTTAGTAAGCCCGCATCTAGGTAAGGTTGTACTAAGGTTTTTGAGCAAAACACCGCACCTTTATTGGCGAGTACCTGGTTTATTCCAAATAGCTCTTGATCAAATGTTTTTACCTTGAAACATGAATCACTTAGGTTATTTATTTTAAGCCACTGCGTTAATGGTGGGGCTGGAAGGGCATTATTTTTCCATTGGCTTGTGTATAAAGTAACTTGTTTATCAAGCCTAGGAGCGCTTTGTTGTGCGTTTGCCGCAAACATATCATAGCGCTCATATTTGATGATATCTGCTTTGTTTACTTCCTCACTATTTCCTAGTCGAACAGGCAGGGTATGCAGTTGCTTATCTAAAGTTTCACTAGTTGATATATCAAGTCGTAAATGTGGTTTTGCGTTATTCAGCTCTTCTAAAGCGGGTATTATTCTTAGGGCTGCTAGAGAAGATGTTGTGGTGATGCGTACTTGGTTATTTGCTTGGCTCAACTGTTCAATTGCCGCAAAAATAAGTTTAAAGCCGCTAGTTGCGTTTTGACTCAGGTACTCTCCTGATGGAGTTAAAGTTATCTTTCTCACTTCGCGATGAAATAAATCAGTATTTAACCGGCTTTCTAGATTCGCGATATGGTGTGAAACCGCTGTAGGTGTAATGGCAAGTTCAGTTGCCGCAGCTTTAAAGCTTCCAAGGCGGGCTGCTGATTCAAAGGCTTTTAAAGCTTGTAATGATATATGCATAACTAAACTCACTTATATTTATAGCTGAGTAAAACTTATTTATAGTGAATTTTAACTCGTTTGCTAAAACGTCTCAATTTGTTGATGATATCTATACATTAACTAATAAGGTTTTAATTATGACTACCCTTTTACACATTGATGCTAGTGTACGTGAAGTGAAAAATGATAATCCAAATCATAACTCTATTTCTAAAAATATTGCTAAATATTATATTGATACATTACAAAGTAATAATGCTATAGCTGAGTATATCTATCGTGATGTAGGAATACATCCTCCTTCTTTTATTACTCAATTTTGGATAGAGGCTGTATTCACCCCTGTTCAAAAACGGACTATACAGCAACAGACACTGCTTGCTGAATCTGACGAGCTGATTGGTGAAGTGGCAAAAGCCGACACTATTGTGATATCAACGCCTATGTATAACTACGGCATGCCAGCACAGTTAAAAGCATGGTTTGATCAAATTGTAAGAATTAACGAAACCTTTGATTTTGACTTAGAGCGTGGAGACTTTCCTCTCAAACCGCTGCTTAAAGGTAAACGATTAGTGATCATTACCTCCACAGGAGAATTTGGTTTTGAACAAGGTGGAATACGTGAACATATGAGTCATTTAGTGCCGCATCTTCGCACCTTAAGTCAGTATTTAGGGGTCAATAAAATTGACGAAATTGCCTGTGAATACCAAGAGTTTAAAGATGATAGACATCAGCGTTCACTTACCAATGCTTACGCGAAAGCTGAGCAATTAGCATTCACTCAATATAAATAAAGAAAGCCGCTTGATGCGGCTTATCTAGTTTTTGTAATGGGGGTTTACAGATACGACGAGAGTTAAAATTCATATCACCGCTTTCTTAACGTCTTCTCACTTTTTGGTTTTTACTTGTTCATCTTGGTAACAAATCACTATTCAAAGATTTTGCTTTACCTCATTAGATCTTCTTTAGAACAGCTTAAAATTAGAACATTTATTCAATAGTTTCAGCCTATAACCCAAGGCTATGATTTAAAGCTTTTTTGTCAATTGTTTAGGTTAAGTTAATTGTGCAAGGTAATGAATGGAAAAATTAAAAATATAAAACAGGATGAAGAAAATGCCTTCGCAAAAGATAACAAAATACCCATTAAATAAAGTCAGTTTATCCTTATTCGTTGCTCTTAATCTACTCCATATATCTGAGGTTGCAGCACAGCAAGCTGACAAGAAACAATTTAAGACACCTGAAAATGAAGAATTAGAGATTATCAGTGTAGTTGGCTCAATGATCAAAGGGGCTAATATAGAAGGGGCACTCCCTGTGTCTGTTATTGATTCTGATGATGTTGATGCAATCGGCGCGACTTCAGGGAGTGAGTTGTTTGCATCGATTCCAAGTAATGGAACAGTGAGCTTTAATGGTAACGATGTAGTGAGTGGTGTGTATGCGTCACGAGGGGATGTAGCATCAATTAACTTACGTAGTATTGGTACGGGTAACACACTTGTATTATTGAATGGGCGACGTTTAGTACAACACCCAGGCTCGCAAACAGAAAACTCAGTGCCAGTAACGACCGTTAATATGAATTCGATTCCAGTAATGGGGATTGATGCTGTTGAAGTTTTACATGATGGCGCTGCTGCTATTTATGGCTCCGATGCGGTTGCAGGGGTCGTTAATACGCAAATGAAAAAGGATTTTAGCGGTTACCGTTTTGATATGCAGTATGGCCAGGCTGAAAATACGAGTCGTGAAAAGCTCAATTTAAATGCGCTAGCTGGCTGGGATGTTAATGATGGTTCAACCAATATAACAGCCTCAGTTAATTACTATCATGGTTCTGAGGTTATGGCTTCAGAAACGAAGTTTTCACGCAATAATGATTTAAGACCATTCTTAGAGGGCACGCGTTGGGAGGGAGATTCTAATTTTAGAAATAACTCAACAACAACTCCTTGGGGACGTTTTGATGCGAGTCAAGCAGTCGACGGCCTGACAAGTTCAGCCGGACGGTTTCATATCGAAGATGTGGATGCCAGTGATTCAAATCAGCGATGTGTATTAAGCAATGGCTTGTGCATTGATAGTGGCAGCATTTCAAGTGACACTCAAGGTTATAACACCAATAGTAGCCGTACGCTTATTCCTGAAACTGAACGGTTAAATTCATTTGTTTTTATTAATCATGAACTAAGCTCAGGTACCGAGTTATACAGTGAACTAGGTTATTACCAAGCCGAGTCAAACTCACAGCGAGGTGAAACCGCTACGTTAACCTCTGCACCGGTGACAATCTCAAGTGATGCATATTGGAACCCGCTAGGGAGTGGTATTAATCAAGTGTCTGGTTTTGGGATTCCCGCACAAGGACTCGATGTCACTATTGATGCTTACCGTGTTGTTGATGCTGGTGCTAGAGGGATTAATGTGGACAATAAATCTTATCGTGCTTTAGCGGGTGCCCGAGGTGATCTTGATGCATGGAGTTGGGACAGTGCGGTACTTTATTCCAAAGCTAAAACAGTTGATAAAACGAATAACCGTATAAGTTTAAGTCTCTTTCAAGACAGTGTAAACCGCCAAGACAGCTCTGCATATAACCCTTTTTGTAATGCATCTTGTAACTCTCAAAAGACGATTGATAGCTTTTTAATCGATATCAGTCGTGAGGGTGAAACAGAACTCGCATTAGTCGATTTTAAAGTGTCGAATCCTGCTTTATTTTCACTACCTGCTGGTGATGTTGGTATAGCAATGGGAGCTGAGTGGCGTTATGAAAGTTTCGCAAACACTTATGATGACAGATTAAATGGCACTATAACCTACACAGATACCGTAACGGGCAGTAATTATGCTTCTGATGTTATGGGCTCTAGTGGACAACCAAATGCTGATGGTTCACGTAATGTAGCGTCGGCGTTCGTTGAGTTTGCAGGAGCGCTGATAAGTCCTGAAATGGAAGTCCCTCTAGTCGAGAAGCTTAACTTTCAGCTTGCTGGTCGCTTTGAGCAGTACAATGACGTAGGAAGTGTATTTAAGCCAAAAGCAGTACTCAGCTGGTATCCTACCTCTAGTTTACAAGTACGAGGCTCTTACTCAGAAGGTTTTAGAGCTCCTAATCTTGAGCAACTTCATACCGCCAGTACAACTCGTGTTAATTACCCAACAGATTACTATCGATGCCAAGCGCGAATAAATAAAGGGGAGTTGAGCAACTTAAGTGAATGTAATGGCAGCGACAGCGTCTCTAATATTCGCTTAGGGAACACAAAACTAAAACCAGAAAATGATTACAACTATGGATTAGGCCTAGTTTATACACCCGAATTTATTGACAACCTAACGCTTACAGTCGACTTTTGGCGTATAGAACAAGAAGACCTGATCGGTATACGCTCCTATCAAAATATCGCTGACTTAGATTATTTCTACCGTTTAAATGGCGCAGCTAACCCAAATGTTATTCGCTCACAGGCAACTGCTGATGATATCGCTTTTTTTGACGGTTCTGGTTTGGCAGCGGTAGGCGACATGGTTGAAGTTGTTGGTTTATATGAAAACTTAGACTCTCGTGTTACTGAGGGCCTCGATTTAAGCATCAACTATCGCTTAGCTGATACTGACTTTGGTGATTTTGATATAAAACTTAACGCGGCAAAATTACTAAAAGCATATCAAAGTGTTGATAGTGAATCGGCAAAGTTAGCTGCATTAGGTTTACCTCTTGAAGATGTGGGCGATTTAATTCAAATGGACGGCCGTCCTCAGTGGCAAGCAACCGGTACTTTAACTTGGCGCTATAACAATTGGGGAGCAGGCTTGTATGGTAAATATGTTGGTGATTTTTATGATACGAGCGCCGTTCATGATGAAACCGGTGAATATTGGCATGTAAGTAGTTGGAGTACTTTTAACGTGTATGGTCAATACACGTTTGATTCTGGTACTCGTGTTCGTTTAGGTATGCGAAATATGTTTGATAGAGAGCCACCCCTAGCAGATGAAACATACGGTTATAACGCAAGCTTGCACAATGCAGAGGGACGTTATTTATACGCTAACTTTAGTTTTAGTTTTGAATAAATAATCATTCAATTAGATGAGAAGTTGTGTGCTTCTCATCTGCTTTATGGGATAAAAAATGCGAATTAATAAACTAACAAGCATCATCGCGAGTGTTATTTTACTGGCGGGTTGTACTAAGGGAACCCCGCAATCTATCGACACAATTATTATTGGAGAGGTTATTTATAGCGGAGCATCTGAAACTCCGTTTTCTGGTGTGATTGGTATTGATAAAGGCAATATAGTCTTCGTTCAAAAACATCTACCTACTGATATCAAAGCAAAAAAGACAATTAACGCGCAAGATTTTATCATCGCACCTGGTTTTATTGACCCTCATACACATGCGTGTAACGATTTTAAAGGTGGGCTGACAAATCTAAATGCAAACTACTTAACGCAAGGTGTCAGCACCGTATTCTGTAACGTCGATGGCGGTGGCGATGTTAATGTTGCGGGAACATTGCAAGATTACCAGCAGCAAGGTATTGGCACCAATGTTGGGCTTTATGTTGGTCATGGTTCAGTCCGTAAGGCGGTAATGGGACGCGTAAATCGCGCGCCAAGCAACAGCGAGCTTGAGCAAATGAGAGAGCTTGTAAAAGAGGCAATGAACGCGGGAGCATTGGGTTTATCAACAGGGCTTTATTATGTGCCTGGTAACTATGCGACAACCGAGGAGGTTATTGAGCTGGCTAAAGTCGCAGCAGAGCATGGTGGTGTTTATGATAGCCACATTCGTGATGAAAGCTCTTACAGTATTGGTCTTATAGGCGCTATTGAAGAAGTTATAACAATTGGTGAAGAAGCAAGGTTGCCCGTTCACATCGCTCACATTAAGGCGTTAGGAACCGACGTGTGGGGAGAAAGTGAGCAAGTTATTAAACTTATAGATAATGCGAGAGCGCGGGGAATTAAGGTGTCTGCGGATCAGTATCCTTGGCGAGCCTCAGGAACCAGTGTTGCGGGTAGTTTAGTACCACGTGAAGTGCTTGCCGGTAGCAAAGAAGAGTATTTAGCAAGATTACAAGACGCTTCGCAATGGCCTACAATTCGTACAGCCATGTTAGAAAACTTAAGGCGCAGAGGCGGCGCTGATTCTTTATTGATAAGTGACCCTACGCGCCCTGATATACGTGGTAAGACACTGGCTCAAATCGCTGAAGACTGGCAGTTGGATGCAATTGACGCAGCAAAAAAAATAATTATTTCAGGTAATGCGCGGGTTGCCAGTTTTAATATGTCTGAGGACGATATTAAAGCGTATATGCAAGCTCCATGGGTGATGACTTCATCCGATGGCAGCCCTGGTCACCCAAGAAAGTACGCCTCTTTCCCAAAAAAATATCATGAATATGTTTATCAAAAAAAATGGCTAAATCTAGCTGAGTTTATACATAAAAGCAGCACGCTAACCGCAGAGACATTTGGTTTAACTAATCGAGGAAAATTAGTTGTGGGAAATGTCGCTGATATTGTTATTTTTGATAAAGAAAAATTTGCTGCTAATGCAGATTATTTAAACCCAGAAAAGCTAAGTTCTGGTGTGCAATGGATGCTGATAAACGGCCAGTTAGCTATTGATAATGGCAAAGTGTTAAATGTATTGGCAGGCCAAACTATTCGACAAAATCAATCACTAAGGTAGTCATTATGAAAATGTTTTTTAAGGCGCTTTTCTGTTGTCTCATCATGTTTTCTTCTTGTTATGTGTTCTCTAGCGCCGCGAGCAACTTTTATAGTCCAGCAACGAATTTTAATACAGATATAATTTCCCCAGAGAACTTTTTGGGTCATCAACTAGGTGAGCAAATGGTTCGTAATGATCAGTTAGTTGCTTACTTTAAGATGTTATCAGAACAATCAGAACGCGTTAGTTTTGAAGTAATTGGCTATAGTCACGAGCGCAGGCCAATAATTACTTTGACAATTAGCTCGCCAGCAAACCTAAAAAAGCTGCCCGAAATACAGCAAAAGCATATGCTTTTACAGCAAGGTAATGCATTAAATACTTCAAATATGCCAGTGATAAGTTGGATTAACTTTGGTGTTCATGGCAGTGAAGTAAGCTCAACAGACTCTGCGATACCTATTGCCTACCACCTTGCAGCTGCACAAGGTAAAGAAACAGAAAAGCTATTAGAAAATAGCGTTATTTTGTTAACAGCTAGTATGAACCCTGATGGCAATAGTCGTGAAGCCTCTTGGAATTTACGTTATCAATCAGAGGTAGCTATTAGCGACCCTGCGCATGCTTTACATGGTTCTCCATGGCCGTCAGGGAGAACCAATCATTATTGGTTTGATTTAAATCGGCAGTGGATGTTGCAGCAACATCCAGAGCCCGTGAGTTGGGTGAAAAAGTTCCATGACTGGCGACCAAATATCGTGGCTGATTTTCATGAAATGCGCTCTTATAAATCGTTTTATTTTCACCCAGGCGCACCTGATAGGGTTCATCCATTAATCAATAAGCAGGCTATGGGGTTGTTATCGGATGTTGTCGAGCAACCTCGCGCGTATCTAGATAGCGCTGCTACTTTGTTTTTTAATGAAGAGGCCTATGATAATTTCTACCTTGGTAAAGGAGCGACTTATCCACATTTATACGGCAGTTTAGGTATTCTATTTGAACAGGCCAGTTCTGCTGGGGTTTTGGAAACACCAAGAGGGCTGTTGTCATTTCGAGAAAATATTAAAACGTATTATCATGTAGGCCTAGCGCTTCTTAATAATGCTGTAGACAAAAAACAGGCCTTACTTAATTATCAGTATCAGTTTTCTAAAGAGACTAAAGAAACCGCGAAGAACGATAGTGTTAAAGGGTATGTATTTTCAGCACCAGAAGACCCTGCAAAGATCTTTCATTTCTTACAGCTACTTAGCCGCAATAAAATAGACGTTAAGCCCCTGACAAAAGACATGACCGTTAACGGTAAATCATTTTTTGCAAATCAAGCATACGTTGTTGAATCAGCTCAAGCGAGTTATCCCATGCTTAAAGGTTTGTTCTCAAAAGTAACGCGCTTTGAAAATAATACATTTTATGATGTATCTGGCTGGACGATGCCGTTAGCTTTTGGCATTGAATATGAAGAGCTCAAACAAAGTAATTACCAAGTAGGTGAAGTGCTTGCGGTTACTTTTCCTCGCCAACCCTCCCCAAGCGAGGCTCAGGTTGCTTATGCATTTGAATGGAGCAATTATTACGCCCCTAAATTGATGTATCAATTACTGCAAGAAGGTTTTCGTCCCCGTGTTGCTAATAATGGCTTTCAAGCAGAAACAGACCAAGGGCAAAAAACATTTATGCGCGGTACAGTGGTGGTGCCTGTATCGAATCAAGATAAAAGTAAATTACATTCATTAATGAGCCAGGCTGCGGAGCAAGATGCGATAGCTAGCTACGCATTGCAATCATCGCATACTCAGAGTATTGGCATGGATTTGGGTAGTAATAACATCGAAGCAATTGAACAGCCTCACGTATTACTTGTTATTGGGCCTTCAATTTCACAGTATCAAGCTGGAGAAGTTTGGCATCTACTTGATAAGCGCATGAATATTCCTAGTGTTTTAGTGACTAAATCACAGTTAGAAAAGTTAGATCTAAATAACTACAGCCACATTGTGCTTGTTGACGGTCAACACGCAAATATTAATAAGAAAACCACCGATAAGTTATTAACTTGGACCCGCTCGGGAGGGACATTTATTGGTATAGCTGACGGTGCAAAATGGGCCAGCAAAGAGTTGCTAGACCTTGTTACGGTCGAGATTAGCCCGGGTATTGAGAATCAGCGAGAAAGAATCAATTATGGCCAGAAGTCACACCTTGAAGCGCAAGATATTATTGGTGGTGCAGTCATGTTAGGAGACTTAGACATTACCCACCCGCTTGGATACGGCTATGTAAGAAGAGAGGTTGCCAGTCACCGAAGTGGCTTACTGGCGTTTGAAATGCCAAAAAACCCTTACGCGTCTATTGTACAGATAGCTCAAAAACCGTTATTAACAGGGTTTGCTTCAGTTGAAAATCAACAGCAACTAGCAGGAAAAACAAGTTTAGTTGCACAAAGGTTAGGAAAAGGAAGTGTTATTTTATTTGCCGATGATCCAAACTTTAGAGGCTACTTTTATGGAACAGAGAAGCTATTTTTAAATAGCTTATTCTTTTCAAAGTTATTCGTATCGCCCAGATAGTGTGCATTTTTGAGCCCCAAGCGTTCGACTTCGGGCTCAAGTTGGGTGTTCATTTGCATTTCAAAAAAAGACAATAAAATGATAAGCAACAATAAACTTTTACCCTTTCTGATCCTTTTAAGTGCCATTGCAAGTGCATTGTATGTGAACTTTTTTGTCACTCCAACATGGTTAGAGCAATCTTATTTATACGATACATATCAAACTGAGCATAATCAGTATGCTTATATGTATAAAGGAAAAGAAGTCACTATAAACTCAGTTGTGGCATATCAAGACTCACCTTTAAATCAAGCCTCTTTAGATGCGAGTAAACAAACTCCGAGTTTAGAAGAGCAATGGGTTATGACTGATGATGGCGAGGTACGCTTACTTAAACCTGCCTTTCATTATGGCTTATGGTCACTGCTGCCTGCATTTGTCACCATTTTATTGTGTTTGATTACCAAAGAGCCACTTACGTCTCTATTTAGTGGTATTGTTGTTGGGGCTTTATTACTTGGTCACTATGATTTAACCAATGACGTTATCATTGTGAATTTAGCAACTGAAAGTAGCGCTGCTTTGTTATTACTTTACTTGTGGTTATTAGGCGGGTTGATTGGTATCTGGTCTCGAACAGGGGCGGCTCAAGCGTTTGCAAACTTTATGACAAAGCACTTTGTGAAAGGGCAGCGCTCAGCCAAATTAATTTCATGGTTTTTAGGCGTTATTTTCTTTCAAGGCGGTACCATGAGTACAACCTTAGTTGGCACCACAGTGCGCCCCCTTGCTGATAAAGCAAAAGTGAGCCATGAAGAAATGAGCTATATTGTTGATTCAACAGCCTCCCCTATTGCATCAATCCTCGCATTTAATGCATGGCCTGCTTATATTCAAGCGCTAATTTTTGTACCTGGGGTTTCTTTTCTTGCCACAGAGTCAGAGCGAATTAAATTTTTCTTCTCAAGTATTCCATTTAGTTTTTATAGTTTTTTCGCCGTTTTAGGCACATTTTTGTTGAGCATGAATATTACGCGTTTTTCTGGCAAGCGGATTAGAGATGCTCATCAACGCGCATTATCAACAGGACAGCTTGATGCCCCAGATGCAACACCATTGAGTGCAAAAGAGTTACAGCAAACCCATGTCCCTTCTCATTACTCGCCACATGTATTAGAGTTTTTATTGCCTTTGATAAGCTTGATTAGTATCGCCATTATTACTTTTTTATACAGTGGTACGCCTGAAGTTAATTGGGCATTTGGGGTTGCGTTATTAATGTCTGCGTTTATTGCGTTGTGTAAAGGTATGTCGTTAAGTGACCTGATGGACGGGTTTGCAACAGGCTTAAAGGGGGTTGTTGTTGCCTCTGTTATTTTAATGCTTGCGGTTATTATAGGAACCATTAGTAAACAAATTGGTGGAGGTTTGTACCTTGTATCTTTACTTGGGGATGGTTTGCCCTTTTGGCTGCTGCCAATACTTCTACAGCTGATCACGCTCGCAATAGCTTTTTCAACAGGCACAAGTTGGGGAACCTATGCTGTCGCATTTCCTTTAGCAATGCCACTTGCTTGGGCTATTAGTCAATCACAAGAACTCGCACATCCAGAGTTATTTATGGCTGTATGCTTTGCTGCGGTTTTAAATGGGAGCGTATTTGGTGATCAGTGCTCACCTATCTCAGATACAACGATTTTAAGCGCTATGACCACAGGGTGTGATCTGATGGACCATGTTAAGTCGCAGCTTGTTCCTGCATCAATCGCAGCTGGTCTGGCAGGTTTACTTTGGACTTTGACTGTTTACTTTTTTGCCTAACTTTAGGAGTTAATAAATGCGACTGCGACATATCGAAGTGTTCCATGCAATCTATACAACGGGTTCAATCACGAATGCCGCTAAAGCTTTACATGTATCACAACCCTCGGTTAGTAAAGTTTTATCGCATGCGGAGATGCAATTAGGTTTTAAGTTATTTGAGCGGGTAAAGGGACGTCTCATTCCAACTGAGGAGGCGTCGATGCTATTCAACGAAGTTGACAAAATTTACCAGCAAATGCGGTCGATTAAAAACACAGCTGAAAATATAAAAAAAGCTGAGTTTGGCAATATAAATTTAAGTGTTACACCTGCCTTAGGTTTCGATGCACTTCCCTGTGCAATAGCAAAGTATCATCACGCGTATCCAAAAGTTAACTTTAATGTGCAGACGATTCATAACAATGAAGCATTGCAAGCATTACTTGAACATAAGTGCGATTTGGCTGTTGTTTTTTCGCCGAGTGCGATGCCAGGCGTTAAAGCTATTAAAATTGCACAGTCAGAGCTGGTTGCGGTATTTCCTAAACGTTTATTTCCATCTATACCTGCTCAGCTGACCTTTCAGGAACTTGAAGGGGCAGAATTTATTGATATAAGTGATAGTGGCCCTTTAGGGCACCTGTTGTGGAAGCGCATGCTTGAGGAAAATATCGTACTGGACTCTACAATTAAAGTGCAAACTTACTTTATTGCTGCACGCTTGGTAGCACAGGGAGTGGGTGTATGTATCGTTGATAAGTATACTGCTATGGGAAACTTGTCAGATGACATTGCTATCGCCTCATTCAGCCCTCCTTTATTTTTCAACGTGAGTGCTCTTCATTTAGAAAATAAAGTTTTATCACATGTTTTAGACGCCTTTTTAAATGAGTTATCTAATTGTATTTAAAGGGTATTTTGTCTGGCTATAAACATAGGTTATAGGTGCAATAATTCTTCATTCTTTTCTAAATTTTAAAAAATAATATGCTCTGCTTAGTCAATTTTTCTTTCTAAATTAGAGATATATTATGCAAATTAAGCCTCCTTATTTACTATTTATCGGTGATGCGACCGATAAACTCTCAATTAAAATGGCACAAAGTTTAGCTGATTGGCGCGCTGAACTTTGTGTAGGCGAGCTGAGCGTTAACGGTTGTACAGTCAGTACTGGTCTCAATCAATGTAGCATCTGTGAAGCTGCTAAGTTAGGCGCAAAAACATTCGTTCTAGGTTTTGCTAATAGTGGTGGTGTGTTAGACAAAAAGTGGTTGCCAATTATTAGTGAGGCAATAGAGCACGGAATGAACATCGTAAGTGGGCTTCACGATAAGCTCACTAACTTTGATGAGCTGGTCAGTCTTTCGCAAAAGCACAATACAAATTTATTGGATATTCGTCATCCAAGTACAGCATTTGCAACAGGCAAGGGATATAAACGCAAAGGTAAGCGATTACTTACTGTGGGAACAGATTGCTCTGTAGGTAAAATGTATACAAGCTTAAGCCTAGAGAAAGCGATGAAAGAACAAAATATAGATGTCGACTTTAGGGCTACGGGGCAATGCGGAATTTTAATCTCAGGCAGTGGTGTAGCGATAGATTGCGTTATTGCTGATTTTATTTCCGGTGCTGCAGAATCATTAAGTCCTGATGCAGATGAAACGCATTGGGATATTATCGAAGGGCAAGGTTCACTGTCACACCCTGCTTTTGCTGGAGTTAGCTTGGGATTGTTACATGGTTCTCAGCCTGATGCGTTAGTGATATGTCATGCTTTAAATAGAACCCATATGCGTGGCTTACTCCATACTTCCTTTCCTAGTATTGAAACGACGATAGAGTTAAATATTGCTGCGGCGAAATTAACGAACCCTGATGTTCAGGTGGTCGGTATTTCAGTTAATACATCCAGTGTTAGTATTGAACAAGGAAATGAAATTTGTGAGCGTCTGAGTCAGACATTTGGTGTGCCATGTGTTGATCCCTTACGTGATGGCGTCGATTCAATAGTGGCCAACTTATGCTAACAGAAAGATTGTTCAATATATCCTTAGAAACGTTGTCGAGCGTCTACACTGTCTCTGTTTTTCATCAATCAATACCATTGAAATCAGACTTTAAAATTTCTAGAGGAACAAAAAAGAGCGCAGATGTGATTGTGGTTGTGATTGCAGACAAAGAATTTTACGGCTGGGCTGAATCGGTCCCCTATGCGCGTTATGATGAATCGATAAGTACATCGACAAAACAAATTAAAGCATTGTTTTGTGATCGTTCCTTCACTCGCAAAATGGAACTTTCCGAGTTAATTAATACACTCCCCGCTGGCGCTGCCCGTAATGCACTAGATTGTGCTATGTGGGATCTTCAGGCCAAACAAAGTACACGACCAGTTGCAGAGATATTGAGTAAAACCAGTATAACGAGTATTTGCGCGCACACACTTAGCATTGATACACCAAAAGCCATGCAAGAGGCTGTATTGGCGATGAATTCCCCTCCCCTAGTGAAAGTAAAACTAGATAAACAAGATATCATCGCTAGGATGACGGCTATTGCAAACGCTGCGCCTCATAGTCAGTTTATCGTAGATGCAAACGAAGATTGGTGCTTTCGTGATTTAGAAGAGAATGTAGAGGCGCTAAAAGCACTTAATGTTGTACTCATTGAGCAACCCCTACCCGCTGGTGAGGATGAGCAACTGATTAACTTCACATCGCCAATCCCTCTTTGTGCTGATGAATCATGCCATACTGAAAATGATCTTCCTTATTTGCAGGGACGATATCAAGTTGTCAATATTAAACTCGATAAAACAGGAGGTTTAACACAAGCTTGTTCGTTAGCCAGTAAAGCCCAAAAGATGGGGTTTGATATAATGCTTGGCTGTATGGTGGGCAGTTCTCTAGCGATGGCACCAGCCTCATTACTTGCATCACAAGCTCGTTATGTCGATTTGGATGGGCCACTGTTAGTGTTAAAAGATCGAAAGCATCACTTTACTTATGCTGATGGTCAAATGAGCCCTCTTCAAAGTTGTCTATGGGGAGGTGCGCATAATAGTGAGCGCTTTTTCGTTGATCGCTTACAGTTACAGTAATGCTTTTCAATTAAGCTCCCATAAGCTTGTCATAGCAGGGAGCTTAGAGGTATTTATTCTACAGAAATAAACACCTCGACCTCTTCACTATTTTTGTAAAACTCATAGTCAGTTTTATAAGCGCGAATATATGGGCAGTGCTCATTACTAAAGTATTGCCATACTTGCCCCCATACATCGACAACCGTTTGAGGCATAGCTCCTTTACCGCTAAAGCGAAGATATTTCCCCGTTGCAAGGTCTATTGATTCTGTATTAGCTGATTGTACAGGGGTATTGGTGCAAGCATAGACATCAAAGTCTCCAGTAACATCTGATTCGTAATGTGTGTATACACCATAAACTTGGCTTTCAGGAGATAGTTCCGGCGCAATATTGGCATAAAATTCCTGCCATAACGTCGCTATTTTAGCGCCCCGACCACTCATTTCGTTGCTGTTACAAGTGCGAACTTTTAAACCAAATAATGTGGTGGAGTTATTGATAGTGATATGTGCTTGCTGCTGATCCATAGCGTTTTTTCCTTGTGTGTTTTGTACCTATAAAATATCAGAATTTTGGATTAGATATATAGCTTTTTTGAAAAATTTTAGTCTTGAGCGTTATGGATGTATCTAACAGGCTAAAAAATAGTCATAGTATCGCAATCACCATCAGGTTAAGATGAATTTAAATTAAAATAAAATTAGCAGGTGTTTTTATGAATAAAATCAATGCTCTCATCTACTTTCTCGCGTTTAGTAGTGGTTTTTGTATCATGGGGATTGAGCTTTTAGGAGGGCGAATTTTGGCCCCCTATTTTGGTAGCAGTGTACATATTTGGGGCAGTATAATTACTGTATTTATGCTGAGTCTATCGATTGGCTATCTACTCGGCGGAAAGCTGTCTACACATAACCCCTCCTTAGCTAAATATGGCGTTATCTTTTTTATCGCCAGTATTATGGTCATCCCCATTGTTTTATTTGCTGAGCCTATTATGGCTTTTATTTTTAGCCATATTGAAGACAGCCGTTACGGTTCTTTACTTGCCTCAACAGCATTGTTTTTTATTCCAACGACTATTCTCGGAATGATTTCGCCTTATTCAGTGCGATTATTGGTTACCGATCATGAAAAAAGCGGTCAGGTTGCCGGTGGTTTATATTTTGTTAGCACTTTAGGTAGTGCTCTTGGGACTATCATCACATCTTTCTACATGGTGTTAGCTTTTGATGTAAACGATATTATAAAAACATTTGCATCGGTACTCGGTGCGTTAGGCCTACTTGCTATTGCCGTCAGTCAAACACGTGCTAAGGAGCGCACAGTATGTTTAGAGTCTTGATAGGGTGTGTAATTTTGATATTGTCGTTCGGTGTCTACAGTGAGGTAATACATAAGGAACCTTCGTTATATCGCAATATATTAGTTGAAGAGTCAGGTGATTTGTTGTGTTTAAAATTCAATGAAAAAACCCGCAAAAGTACGCAAAGTTGCATGTATAAAAGTAAACCCAAAAAGCTAGTCTTCAACTACACAAAAATGACATTTGCGAGTTTACTTTTTATCGATAATCCCCAAAATGTCCTCATTATCGGTTTAGGCGGTGGGACATTATCCAATACTATTCACGAGCTTTATCCTAACGCAAGTATAGAAAACGTTGAGATAGATCCCGCTGTGATAAAAGTTGCGCGTGATTACTTTCAATTTATAGAAACCGATAAAGTGACTTCTAAAGTACAAGATGGGCGTATTTTCATTAAACGAGCCGCATTAAAAAAACAGAAGTATGATTGGATTATTCTTGATGCTTTTAATGGTGACTACATTCCTGAGCACTTACTGACTAAGGAGTTTTTTGCTGAGGTAAAAAGTGTGCTTGCTGAGGGGGGGATTGTTGCTGCTAATACTTTTTCTTCAAGTAAGCTTTATCAGCATGAGTCGGCTACTTATTATGATGTGTTTGGTGACTTTGTGAATGTTGTGACAGATAAGAACTCAAACCGCATAATCTTGGCAGGGTTAAATGCGATGCCAAGTGATCAGCAAATAGCAAAGCGTGTAAAACAATTAGCGGTAAAATTAGCGCCATATGATGTAGATATACATTCATTGAGCGAGCATTTACTCTACACCAAAGATAATCAGAATTGGCCGTCAGATACGAAAGTACTGACGGATCAATACTCGCCTGCAAATCTGTTAAACTATTAGTAAACACATACTCTTTGATAAGGCCAATTTAGTTGCTCTGCTTTTTGGTAGAGCAACGATACCCATCCATCCCCGCTTTTGGCTGGACTAAACTTATTAAAAAGGGGCAAAACTGAAAGGGTATTGCTTCAAAGAATTTGCTTCTGCATAAGTTTCGCAGCTTTTCGTTTTTTCCGATTGATCCTATTTATTTTATAAAATGCATTAATATTTACTTAGCATGCTAAGTAAAATATAATAGTTAGCATGCTAAGTAATTGGAGTGCATTATGTCTTCCACTATCCCCTTTCATGAAACGTTAGATTTAACCCTCTGCGGGAGCATGGGTCGTGTACATCGTTTGTGTCGTGATGCCGTCACGCTTGCGGTGGAACCTCTTGGTCTAACTCAGTCTCGTTGGACTGTTATGATTCATTTGTTTCACTTAAATCAGGGTTGTACCCAGCAAGAGTTGGCGCATAGCTTGGGTATTGAAATGCCGTCTTTAACACGCACTATCAAGCAGCTTGAACAACAACAGATCATTGTACGTGAAGCGGATGCAGAGGATAAACGCAGTAAGCGACTGTATTTTACTGAACAAGGTCTAAACTTATTGGAGACCTTGCGTGTGATCATTGCTGATGTAAAACAAAACCTTTATGCAGATTTAACGACAAACCAGCTAGATACTATGGCACATGGCCTTGTTCAGATGGAAAAAAATGCCCGTCAGTGTATTAATCACTACTCAGGAGATAAATAACTTTATGACACCGGATCAAAAATTTGCCCGTTATGTAAAAATTTCCTTAGTGGGTTTCATTGTTCTATTTCTGTATTTTGTAATTGCTGACCTTTATATGCCAGTGACGCCACAGGCCCGTGTATACCACCCAGTTGTGCAAGTGACACCACAGGTAAGCGGCCGCGTGACGGAGGTTTTAGTAACGAACAATCAAGCTGTCGAAAAGCGCCAAGCATTGTTTAAGATTAATGATGAACCGTTTGAGTTGGCTGTTCAACAGGCTGAGCTTGCTTATGATGATGCTAAACTTCAAAACCAACGTTTAGATAGCAGTGTGAAAGCAATTGAGGCGCAGCTCGCGGCAGCGAAAGCAAAACTGCATGAGCAAACATTATTGTTTGAACGTGGTGAATCGTTACTAAAAAAACGTTCTATTTCAGAGCAGGAATACGAAACAATTAATGCAAATTACCAATCAAGTAAGGCAAATGTAGCGGCAATTGAAGCTCAGCTTAGCGAAGCTAAACTTGCTCGCGGTAAAATGGGAAATGATAACTTAGCATTACGCCATGCCCTGAACCAGCTTGAACAGGCTAAACTCAACTTGTCTTATACAACAGTAACGGCCGATACCGATGGTAAAACTGCAAATTTACAAGTGACAGCAGGTACATATGCGAATAAGGGGCAACCTTTAATGGCGATTGTTGCTAATAAAGCTGACCTTGTTGCTGATTTTCGTGAAAAGTCATTGGTACACGTGCAAATTGGCAGTACTGCGAAAGTAAGCTTTGATGCGCTACCCGGCAAAGTATTTACTGGCAAAATTGTTAGCTTTGAAGCGGGAGTCAGTGATGGCCAGCTTAATGCTAACGGTTTACTCAGTGCCACTGAAAGTAGCAATCGCTGGGTACGAGATGCGCAGCGTCAACGTATTCATATTCAATTGGATGAGCACCAAATGTTAGCTAAATTTCCAAGCGGAGCTCGTGCCACAGTTCAGCTTTTGCCTGATTCGAGCGTTGGCAGTTGGTTTGCGAGCATGCAAATTCGCTTTATCAGTGTTCTGCACTTCATTTACTAAGGCAGGGTAAGTTATGTCAGTATTGCAACTCGATGGTAATGGCTTGCGCCAAGCGCTACGCATTGCCACGGGCTCAGCATTAGGGTTCGCACTGGCAAAATTGATGAACTGGCCTAATGGCATCTTTTTTACTGTTTACCCTATGTTATTGCTCGGTTTAGTCCCTGTACTTAATATGCATATTATTCGTCAGTTTTACGCTGGTGCTGTATTCAGTGCATTGTTTGTGCTTGTGGTACAAGGATTGTTTTCCCACTTACCCGTTGTTATGACAATGATGAGTTTTGTCGCATTTGCTTTTTTGTTTTATCAAATGAGCCGTGGCGCTAATTTCTTATTTGGTGCCACTACGGTTGTGAGTTTGTCGATTCAATTGCACTTTTCGACCTACACAGGTGGAGGAGTAAGTATCTATCCTCTGATAATTAGTAACGCTGTTGCTGTTGTGGTTACTGTTGTTTTTTCGATGCTCATGCATGGTTTGTTTCCTGATGTTGCACCGCGTCAAGCACGTGTAATGCCCGAAAAAGCGAAAGAAAGTGTACGCCATGAAGTATTACTTTGTTCAACAGTGGCAACCTTATCGTTTGTGGTATTTCAGGTATTTGATTTACAAGATTCTATCTCCGCACAAGCGGCATCTGTATTGATCTTATTTTCATTGTGCTGGAAAGCGGCTGGTATGGCGGCGTGGCAGCGTGCAGTTGGCACATTAATTGGCTGTAATTTAGCGTTAGTTGCACAGCTCTTTTTATACAATCACACTGATATATTGATTTTTCCTGCGCTTATCTTATGGATTTTGACGTTCATCTTTAGTCGATATCATATAATTTCTGGCGGCATTCCGGGGGTTGGCTTCGGTATTATTACTACGTTTGGTATTTTGTTTGGTCAATCGTTAGGACCTGGGCAGGACTTGGTTTACAGTGCCTTATATCGGTTTTCGTCAGTATCAGTAGCGATTCTTGTTAGTTTATGTGCTGTGTATATTATGCATCATATACTTAATCGTTTTGCTGTAACACGGCATCATACATTTGATTAATAAAAAGGGAGTTAATCTGATGAACTCCCTTTTTTATTGTTCGCTTCAAAAATAGTGGGTAATGATTTCAATAATTCATCTTGTTTCACCACATTTTGCACACAGGTTTTTGAGACAACATCTGCAACCCATGCTCCCCACTGTGAGCTACCAGGTTCTTCACCAGGGGTGGCCCACCATCGAGCCTTGTATAAAATCTCGTTGTAGCAGGTTTCACTCCCTTGCGGGTACGCGCTACCAGCTTGCCAAGAGTCAACCGCAAAACTAGACATAGGTAAAACTGACAGCGTTATCATTGCAATTGCAAAACAGCGTGTTTTGTAGCCCATATACGGCTCCTTCAAAAGTGAGATAGTATTATTATTATAGTATTTGCTAGATTAACCATCAATTAACTTTGTTAACAAGTTACACTTCTTTACAGTTCTGCTTAATTTTGATACTAAGTCGTAATTATAAAGTTATAATTTTATGTTTTTCCTTAGCTCTTTTGTTTGTCCTCTTTTTGTTTTGCTGTCCATCCTCTTGCGTTGAGAGTTTTTACTTGGTTTGGTTGGTCTGCGTTTCTTTTGAACCTGTGTGGCACTTATAATAAGTTCTTTTAAGCGGTTAAGTGCATCCTCTTTATTAAGTTCTTGAGTTCGGTGGTTTTGCGACTTTATTACAACAACACCCTCTTTTGTGATTCGAGAGTCATTTAAATTTAACAGTCGTTGTTTGTAAAAGTCAGGAAGTTTGGAACGATTAATATCAAAGCGTAAATGGATAGCACTCGCCACTTTGTTCACATTTTGCCCACCCGCTCCTTGAGAACGGATAGCGCTTATATCGAGCTCCCATTCATCGATTGTTACAGTATTGGAAATAATTAACATTAGGTTCAGTTAGCTGTGATAAAAACTATATTCTAACATTTGTAATTAGCTGATCATAATAACCCGTTAAAACTAACTGGTGGCTAAAAATTGTACACAAGGAGAATCTGATGAAAGCGTTACTTATATCATTGAGTTTACTCATAATGAGTTTTTCAAGCTTCGCAGAAGATATTACGGAAAACCAACTTCAAAGTTATATTAAAGCGTTACCTGCAGTGGCTAATTGGTCGCAGAATCAGCCTGAGCTTAAAAACGTTGACTTAGGAAGTATGTTAAGTGGTTCTGAGGCAACGAATACCTCATCAATGATGGGGTTTCTTGATCAAATAAAACAACACGAGCTATATACTGAGTTTGCAGGCTTAACTGAGCAATATGGTTTTACGCCAGAGCAGTTAATTGTCGTTGGTTCTGAAGTATCAATGGCCTATTTAGCTAATTTAAAAGGTAGCTTGTCTAGTGACAATCAAAAGCGTGTTGATCAAGCTGTAACAGGCTTACAAAGTTTCGGCGCTTCTTCGGCTAATTCGGGCACACGCTCGTTGGCAGGTGCATTAGAAGGGGCAAAATCAAGCACTAACGTGAACGAAGGCAATGTGAATTTGGTTAAGGAATATATGCCACAACTAAAACAACTATTTGCGATGTTACAGTAATCTTGTCATTCAATAAAAAACGGCTAACTAGCCGTTTTTTTGTGGCCAAATAAAGGCATCTGGGTTGTCGAGTTGCAGCTTCTGATTTTCAGTTGGTAAAAAATCGGTTTGTAAAAATTGCACAATACTGGGATGACGATCAAAGTATAAAATATCAAAAGCAAACCGATTTAAGCCATATAGGCCTCTATGAATCATATTTGCAGAAAAAATAAGTAAGTCCCCTTTTTTAAGAGCAATGGTTTTACCATTCTTTAGTGCGTTACTATTTGAAGCCCCCTGTTCCTCTAGCCGAACTGTTAACTCCTCTTTTGAGTCCCAGTGTTTATGGCTTGCAGGAATGACTTCAATACCAAGTTCATCTTCAAAAGCCACTCGACAATGCAAAACCTCTGGGCCCTTAAGCGCTTCTTTTTGCTCGGTTAGGTTTAAATGGTACTGCATATCTCTGTGCCAATAATTACGCTGTTCTTTTTTGTAAGGGTTAAAGAAAAGTTGGGTATTCATAAAGCATGGTGCAGCAATAATTGGTCTTACATGGTTGAGCAAAGTATCTGAATTAATGAACTTAAATAAAATTAATTTTTCGTCATCCGTTAAACATCGTGCTGCGGTCAGCCCTGAACTATTGATACCTTTAGTTTTGTAAAAATGTTGGTTTTCCTGTAACCAGTTATTATGAAACTTATCTAGAATTGGGCGAACCTTTGATAGGCTCTTGTCATTGTAAAGGCCCTTTACATGGTAATAACCATATTGTTGATAATAGCGGTTTTGCATTATTAGCCTTTAAGTATGGAGCGTACTTTTGTGCCAAGCTCAGGCAGTACTTGTTGTTCAAACCAAGGATTTTTCTTTAGCCATATATTGTTGCGGGGGCTTGGGTGAGGTAACGGAAGATGGCTTGGCCAATAGTCACGCCATGATTTTACTAACTCTGTTAATGGCTGCTTCTTTGTTTGTGGTAAATGATAAGCTTGCGCATACTTGCCAAGCACAATAGTAAGCTGAATATTATTTAATTGCGCCAGAAGCTTCTCTCGCCATGCAATAGCGCATTCTTTTCTTGGCGGTAAATCACCTGATTTGCCTTTTCCTGGATAACAAAAACCCATAGGTAAAATAGCAAAATTCTGTTCATCGTAGAATTCATCAGTACTTACATTAAGCCACTCTCGAAGTCTATCGCCACTTGCATCATTGAACGGCTGACCTGTTTGATGAACTTTAACTCCGGGCGCTTGGCCTGCAATTAAAATACGAGCGTTACTGTTAAACTGGATAACAGGGTGTGCGCCAAGTGGTAAATGAGGTTCACAGATCACGCATTTACTAACTTGTTCTAGTAAAAGTTTTGTATTCATGAGTTAGTAAAAATATGATCTAGGCTTGTTTTGACCAAACAGCTAGTTCATTACCGCTTGGCTCTGTGAAATGAAAGCGATAACCACCCGGAAAATTAAAAAGAGGTTTTATTATTTTACCGCCATGGCTCTCAACCTGTGATTGAGTTTCCTTAATGTTGTTTGAGTAAAGCACTAACAACGCCCCACCATTCGTTGATAGACATTTTAATGGTGCTTGATAAAAGCCCCCGTCTAGGCCTGCAGATTCACAGCTAAATGCGGTGTATTGAGGTCCATAGTCAGTAAACTGCCATTTAAACACATGCTGGAAGAAAGCTTTAGTTGCTGTTAAATCGCTCGCAGCAAATTCAACGTAATTTAAAGTATGATGGTTTGACATTATTTATTCCTCATTAAGGCTATGCTCAAGGGCCATTTCACAATGTAGCGTAGTGCTATCAAGCAGCGGCATTGAAGTATCAGCTTGCTGTACTAGTAATGCGATTTCTGTACAACCTAGAATTACTGCCTCAGCTCCTTGCTGTTTTAGTTTATCAATAATTGCTAAGTACGCAGCTTTAGACTCTGATTTTATAATCCCTTTGCATAATTCATTATAAATAACATTATGAATGATGGCTCGCTCCTGTGCTGCTGGGACTAACACATCAATAGAAAATTTATCTGCTAGTCGTTGTTTATAGAAATCCTGTTCCATAGTGAACTGGGTTCCAAGTAAAGCGACCTTTTTATGATTATTTTGGATCAGGTTTTCACCAACTGCATCAGCAATGTGTAATAAAGGAATTGAAATCGCAGCTTGTACTTGCTCAGCTAATTTGTGCATTGTATTGGTACAAATTAATAAATAATTCGCACCTGCAGCCTCCACTCGCTTGGCTGCTTTGATCAGTATCTCTGCCATCTGTGGCCAATCTTGTTGCTGTTGTAATCTTGCTATTTCGGCAAAATCTAAGCTTACCAGTACTATTTTTGCACTATGCAGTCCACCAAGGCTTTCTTTAACACCTTGATTTAAAAGCTGGTAATAACTTTGCGTTGACTCCCAGCTCATACCGCCAATTAATCCTATTGTTCGCATCCAAGCACCCCATTCGGTTTTTATATCACCTTATGATATTAGGCTTCGCAAAGCCAGTAGATCATTATTTTACTAACTAGAGAGTACTCAATAAATTTACTTATTCTTCATGGTTACGCAAATGATAATCACTATCTTTTTTATTTTGTCAGTTTATAATAGTGCGCTTTCTATTCGTGTTTATTTAAAGGATTATCATGCATTCACAATCCATTGATGCAGTGCCTTCGCAGCGTCCTAAAAATGTGTTTAAAAAGCGCTCTGTGAGCATATCTTACCGAATATCGGTATTCTTTCGGTTTGTTGCTGCCATCTTTGGGGGCTATGTATTTACCAGTGTACTTATCTCTTTGTTAGCCATCTTGCTTCCCTTGAATCAGCTAGACAGTGTGTTATTAACCACTACGTTGTCGGTATTTTTTTATAGTTGTGTTTTTATTTGGGTGTTTGCAGTTAAGTCATTAAAGCGTGTCTGGATCACTATTTTACTAACTACAGGTGTCCAGTTTGTAATTCTTTCGTTGATTAAGGGTTGGTTATGAAAGAGAACTTTTTTCGTTCAATGACCTGGCTACATACTTGGGTTGGTTTGTTAGTATGTTGGTTATTATTTTTAATTTTTTTTGCTGGCACCATCAGTTTTTTTAAAGACGAGATTACTTATTGGTTCGAGCCAGAAACGCACACTGTTACTCATCAAGATAACCGCCTAGCTAAGCAAAGACAGCAAATTAACTATGCTGTAGAGCAGTTGCAAAATAAAGCAGCAGACTCATCATCATGGCGTATTTATTTACCTGAGCCTCGTAACCCTTTATATACCTATAGTTATGCTGAGCCTAAGCAGTCAGGGCAACGACGCGCTAAATTTACTGAGACTTATTTAGACCCTACTACCAATGAGCAAATTGCGCCGCCTAGAGAGACCAAAGGCGGGTATTTTTTCTATCGACTGCATTTTGATTTGCATTACATCGATGTCAGAACGGCACGTTGGCTAGTGTGTCTAGCATCATTATTTATGCTGATTGCCTTGATTACTGGTGTTGTTATTCACAAGCGTATTTTTAAAGATATGTTTAGCTTTAGAAAAAACAAAGGAAGTCGCAGTTGGCTTGATGCTCATAATGTATCATCGGTATTAGCCTTACCATTTCATATTATGATTACGTATACAGGCTTGATAACCTTAATATTTATGGTTTTCCCCTACCCTGCTCAAACGGTGTATGAGAAGGGGCTACAACAAATGTTTAATGAGGCAAGTCCTATCAGGGCTCGTGTCGAATCGAGTGATGTTCCTGCGCCACTGGTTAGCATGAATACTATTTTAGATCAGGTTTATACTAAGTCACCTGATGCCGATATAGGTTTCTTCTTTATTCGCGATGCAAACAAAGAGTCATCACGCGTGAGTGTGTATTTGAACACAGGTAAAGAGGTCGTGGATAATGGGGCGGCATTTTTATTTTCAGGTAGTACTGGCGAACTACTCGCTGAGCAAGGTAAAGATTGGTCGGCATCAGCACGCTTTTATGATTCGATGACAGCATTACACGCAGGGCGACTAGCTAGCCCATTATTACGCTGGCTATATTTCTTATGTGGTATCGCTGGCTGCGCAATGATTGCTACAGGCTGCATTATGTGGGCTAAACGTTTAAGGGAGCGTTTAAAGCCGCAGCAGCAAGCTGGGGTTGGCTTGAAATTAGTAGAAACGTTAAATCTAGCTACCCTGATGGGGTTACCATTTGCAACGGCATCATTTTTTATTGCTAATCGATTATTACCTTTAGAGATGGTAGCGCGTGCCGATAAAGAAATACTCGTGTTCTTCCTCGCATGGTTAGCAATGACTGTGTTGGCAATAATAAGTAGCTCTAAACGTCAATGGCAATTAGCAGCGTGGCTTAACGCATTGGTATGTTTTGCTGTTCCTTTAGTAAATGCTATGACAACCGAGGGAAATTGGATCAGTTATTTACTAACTCAAAAATGGACGCTGTTTTGCGTTGATTTTGGTTTCATTATTGCGGGAAGCCTGTTTATTTTACAGGGCAAAAAATTACGTACTGCTAGCAAAAAAGTAAGTACTCGCCGTTTTCAAAAGCCCAAGGACCTTAAGGAGCAACAAGGATGATGGAATTACTGCAGTTTAGTTTGTGCTTTATGGCATTTAATTGTTTTGCTTTAGCAAAGTTTAACCATTTTCGTGAAGTTTTTAAAAAGAAGCTAACGGATAAACAACGACATAGCTTTTTAGCTACAGGCTGGATCACTATTTTACTAAGTTTAGTGTTATCTGTACTGAGCGAAGGTGGATATGGTGCATTATTGTTTTGCGGTTATATGGCGCTAAGTGTACTTATGCTCATGATTTTATATAGTTTTACTGTTTCATGGGTAAAGCATATCAGTATACTCAATTTATCAATTTTACTGTTAAGTTGCTTTTCGGTAATGATTTTCTAGCTTAGTTAGTAAAAAACTGATCTGAAAAAAATGGGTAGGCATAGCCTACCCGAGCAGGGAATTAAATTGGGGGGATCACATGTTGCTTCAATTTAATAAAGCAGAGTTTGCCTTGGTTCAATGACAGTTGTGTTACACATCCATGATGTTTTAAAGACAACCTGTAAATCCCCTTTACAGGTTGTCATGCTCAACGAAGATTAATTCTTCGGTTTTAAAGCCATATTTTTTAGCTGTGTCTTTAAAGTCTTTTAATTGTGCTTCGCTCACCTTGGGTGTTCTTGATAGGAACCATAAATATTCTTTGTTGTAGCCGGTGATATATGCATATTGATAATTTTCTTTATCTAATTCAAAAATCACATATGAGCTGTAGAATGGGCCAAAGAAAGAAACCTCTAAATGACCTATGTTAGGTTTGCTCGCAAATTTAGCTTTGCCTTGGGCTTGCTCCCATGCTTGTTCCTCAAGATTGTAGCCTCTGTTAATTACTTTTACACTGCCATCAGGGTTTACTGAATATTGAGCTGTTATTCCTTCTAAGCCACGTTCAAAAGAGTGATCTAGCCGCGCAATTTCATACCAAGTACCTGTGTATTTATTGAGTTCAAAGTTCTCAACAGGTTTTATGTTCTCTGGAGTGCCAGTACACGCAGAGAGTATCGTAGAGGTAATTGCTATAATGAGAAGTTTATGGAAGTTGCGCACGTAAAGCTCCTTTTAAAATCAAATATTTTAATACGTTAATAGCGGTAAATAAGTTCAATTACGGTAAACTATCTCATACTTAAAAATTCTGTCGAGAGTGCTATGAAAATTTGGGTTGATGCGGATGCCTGTCCTACTGTTATTAAAGAGATATTATTTCGCGCAGCAGAGCGCACGCAAACAGTTACAACGCTGGTTGCTAATCATGCGATGCGTATCCCACCTTCAAAGTTTATTTCGCGTATACAGGTTTCATCAGGGTTTGATATTGCTGATAACGAGATTGTGAAACGTGTTGAAGCGGGTGACTTGGTTATCACAGGTGATATTCCACTTGCTGCAGAAGTAATAGAAAAAAATGCACAAGCGCTGAATCCTCGTGGAGAGCTGTATACCACGGAGAATATTCGCTCTAGATTAAACGTACGAGATTTTATGGAAACAATGCGTTCTAGTGGAGTTGAAATGTCGGGAGGGCCACCGCCTCTTAGCCAAGCCGACAGGCAAAACTTTGCCAATAATTTAGATCGCATTCTTGCAAAAAAATTATGATGGACACAAAGAAACGGCTACAGGGTTTTGGAGACAGCAAATTCACCGTTGCAGTATATATTGAAAAGCGCCCACCCATGGCGCCGTGGCAAACACTCAATTTTTTGCATGCAATGCAAGCAGGCGAAATTAATAGCATAAATCAAGCTTGCGGCAATGGCTGGAGAAAAGTTTTTAACGTATATGCTAAGGTGTTATTTGCTCTGCCTAGTGAGCATTTTAAATTTGCAAAGCAAGCGTGTGACTGGCAAACCTTCCGAGATGATTTATTACTGCAAGCTAACAGTTGCACTGCGCTTTTGTTTAGTCCGCCACTTTTAGATGTAAGTAACCAATTGCATATTATTGCAGGTCGTACTCATGCTAAAAAACTGATTCAATCAGGGCAGCTTAATTCACCACTAACTTGGATAGATGATGAGTTTGCCATTAGCAAGAGTGATAAGGTTATCGTATGCCCTTACTTCGATTATCGGCAATTGAGTAATAGTAAGATTGCTCGACTAAGCCAATTAGTGGCTGATATCTTAGCTTGAATACTCCATTGCGTTATTGAGTATGCAAACTAAGCTTAAGATATTATAAAAGCTAGTGTGCTTAGTATGAAAATTCTTGTTGTCGATGATATGCCTTTAATGCGCCATGTTTTAATAAACATGTTGCGCCGCCTTGATTATGATGACATCACAGAAGCAACAGATGGCAATCAAGCTATTGAGTTATTAGGAAAGCAACATTTTGACCTAGTCATTACTGATTTGCATATGCCAAAAATGGATGGTAAATGCTTACTTATGCAAATGCGAGATACACCTGATTTTAAGAGTATCCCTGTTTTAATGGTCACATGCGAAGACAGTAAAGAGACCGTGACAGATATGATTAGTGCTAAAGTTGATGGCTTTATTATTAAACCATTTTGCCTGAATACCCTAAATAAACAGCTGAGCCGCATTGTTAAGCATGACTAAAGTGATAGGTTTCGTGTGGAGTTGACTATGTTAATACGTCTGCTAAGCGTGTTGTTTTTTATGTTTGTAGGGGATGTGCTTGCTAAACAAAAAACACTGACACTGTATACTGAGTCTTTCCCTCCCTATAATTTCGAAAAAGAAGACCAAATTACGGGAATCAACACAGAGATTGTTCGGCTTCTTTGCGAAAACGCAAATTTACACTGTACTATTGACTTATACCCTTGGAAAAGAGCGATGCAACTAGTTTCAACGAGAGCCAATAGTGGCATCTTTTCAACTTCACGCACAGCACAAAGAGAATCGAAGTTTTATTGGGTTGGTCCATTAGCTTCTGGGCAAACATGTTTTTATAAGTTAGCGACTCGCTCAGATATAACTGTGAATAGTATGGCGTCTTTACGAAATTACACCGTAGGTGTGGCACGGGGAGATGTATATCACTCAGTTTTAATGGATTTAAATCTGGAAGAAGGTCAGCATTTTTTAACTTACTCAAAAAAATTTGAAGAGCTAAAAATGTTTAAAAGAGGCGAGCACGACTTATTAATTGGCTCGGCCTTAACACTGGCTTCTCAATTAGAAAAAGTGGGGTTAAGTCCCGAACAGCTAGCCCCCGTATTTGCGCTTAACCATCCTGCACTGGCTGGAAACTACTTAGCTCTGAATAAAAGCACATCAATTGAAACCGTAAAAGAGTTACAAAGTCATTTAAAGCAGTTAAAAGCAACCGAGCAAGTTGACGATATTGTTAGTCAGTTTATACCTTCGGCTCAGCAAAGCCACCCTTATGCATCCGCTATGTTAAAAGAGTGTTTTACCGGTAACGCTATTTATTAGTTTTTCTTAATGAAAGTCTAATTTAGCTCGGTTGTTGGCAATAGTCGTATTTTTTGGTCTTCGGACGCAAAGCTTTTGCTTAGCTTTAAATTGCTTTTTATAGTGAATAAAACAATAAAAGGGCAATAACGATGAAACCAACTCCACTCATTAAAAGGATAGTGTTAGCTCTATGCTTAGCTACAGCAGGCTCTACCCAAGCTTACGATCGCATCACAGGCCATAACTTTGCTAGCCGTTCAGAAGTCATCGCACAATCAGGTATGGTTGCAACATCACAGCCGTTAGCTACGCAGGTTGGCTTACAAGTACTAAAAGATGGTGGTAATGCCATTGATGCGGCGATTGCGGCAAACGCAGTGCTTGGCCTTGTTGAACCGACTGGATGTGGAGTTGGTGGGGATTTATTTGCCATTGTTTGGGATAATAAAAGCAAGCAACTATACGGCTTAAATGCCTCTGGTCGTTCACCACAAAGCTTGTCTTTCGATACCTTAAAAGCACAAGGCGACACCATTCCTGCTTATGGGCCGTTACCAGTGTCGGTTCCTGGTGCTGTCGATGGTTGGTTTGAGTTACATAAAAAGTTTGGCAAAACACCAATGAAAGCCTTACTCCAACCTGCTATCGACTACGCTGAAAATGGCTTCCCAGTGTCTGAACTGATTGCCTATTACATGCAAAAAAGTGTTGCTGCTCGTGGCAAATATCCGGGCTTTAAAGATGTGTATATGCCAAATGGGGCCATGCCTGAAAAAGGGGAAATCTTTAAGAACCCAGCCCTTGCAAGCACCTATCGCAAAATTGCCAAAGACGGCCGCGATGCCTTTTATAAAGGCGATATTGCTAAAGAAATTGGTCGCTACATGCAAGAAAACGGCGGCTACTTATCCTATGAAGATTTAGCTGCGCACCATAGCGAGTGGGTCAAACCTGTGAACGCTGATTATAGAGGGTATACGCTCTGGGAATTGCCACCAAATGGCCAAGGTATTGCTGCACAGCAAATTCTTAATATTCTTGAGGGTTACGATATCAAAGCAATGGGCTTTGATAGCCCAGAATACGTCCATACCTTTGTTGAGGCGAAAAAGCTCGCTTTTGCAGATCGTGCAAAATATTACGCGGATCCAGCGTTTAACACGATTCCTGTACAAACACTTATTTCGCAGCAGTATGCTGACCAAAGACGCAAGCTGATAGACCCTAACAAGGCCGCAAAACGTGACCATGCAGGCCCAGTAGAAGGCGATACTATTTATATGACGACCGCCGATAAAGACGGCAACATGGTTTCGCTTATTCAAAGTAATTACCGTGGTATGGGCTCTGGTATGACACCTGCTAAATTAGGCTTTGTATTGCAAAACCGGGGCGAAATGTTCGCGCTTAAAAAAGGCCACATGAACCAATATGAGCCAGGTAAACGACCATTTCATACAATCATTCCTGCGTTTGTCACCAAAGATGGTAAGCCATATATGAGTTATGGCGTGATGGGCGGTGCGACGCAGCCACAAATGCATGCTCAAATACTTATCAACATGATTGATTTTGGCATGAATCTGCAAGAAGCCGGTGATGCGCCACGTATTCTGCATACGGGGTCATCGCAACCAACTGGTGAAATCATGGAGGATGGTGGTTTTGTTAGCTTAGAGTCAGGTTTTTCAATGGAAACCCGCCGTGAGCTAATAAAGAAAGGCCACACTTTGCAAGACGCCGTTGGCCCCTATGGTGGTTATCAAGCTATATTGAAAGACCCTAAAACCGGTGTTTATTATGGTGCATCTGAAACCCGTAAAGATGGTCAAGCAGCTGGGTATTAGGCTCGCAAGTTAGCGAGTTATAAAGATAAAGAGTAATATTACGAGCTTTGAGGTCGCAGCGATTTTACATCGCGTAGGCGTGAAATTTATTTCGCGCGATGATTCATAGCTCGTGGGTTGGGTAGAGAGGAGTGATACCCAACAAGTTAGTAGGTTGTGAATTAAGTGTCTTAGCTCGTATCAGATCTTACAGTTTAGGTGAGAAGGTATAAACCTCGTCTAACAGGCGGCTATGAGCGGATAATAGACGGTCACAGCTAGTTAGTGCTAATGACTTTATTTTATAAAGCGGACGTTCTTGTAACGCATTTTGCCCCAAAGTGCGTTAGCGTAATTACTCTATAGGTCGGCTCTGAGCGAGAACCAGTCATTTAAGAGAGTTGTTGAACTTAGCCGCTATGTGGAGAGCCTACTCAGGACATTTGAGCCACACTTACCTAAGGGTTATTCCATTACTGGAAGGCAAGTCATGAATAAACTCATTAAATAAGTTAATACTGAAATAGCCTATAGTGGTTGCTTATAAAGCCTAATTTAGTTGTAATAACGACATGACAAACACTGAGCAACATAGGGACAGCATAGATGCGACAGGCGCGCCGATTAAGCAGGCTTGGTGTAGCTTAGGTCATAAAAGCAAATTCCCATAGCATAAAAACACCAATTCTCACACACCAAGCAGGTAGCGCCTCAGTCCAACAAGCGATTATGCAACACAAACTGCGTGCCGCATAAAAGCTAAAATGTTAATGTTTTAAGGAGTAGTTTTGAAGTTAATCCCGTTTATTGGTATCGCATTATCTTTTACTGTTTCAGCTCAACCGACACTTATCAACGTCAATGAATTTGAACTTGAGTATGAAGTTGCAGGTAATGGTAAGCATATAGTTCTTTTGGAGGCCGGTGGTAGTGCTGGTATGTCTGACTGGGAGCCCGTTTTTAACCAAATAGCTGAGCATGCCACGGTTATTCGTTATTCTAGAGTTGGAAATGGCAACTCCACAGCTATTAAGAGGCATTTTACATCAAGTGATTATGCAGAATACGCCAGCGAGTTTTTAGTTGCATTAGATGTTAACCAGCCGGTCATTTTAGTTGCTCATTCATATGGTGGCAGCGTTGCGAGAGAGTTCGCCGCAGCTTACCCAAAACAAATAAAAGCACTGTTAATGTTAGACCCGTCTTCCGAACATGATGTTGATATATTGCGTGCTATTGATTTAGAAAAAGCTAATCGAGAAATTGCTCAGATCAAACTGGATGACATGGCCGATGGTATGTCGAACCAATATCTAGACTTCTGGAGTAAAAGACCGCTACCTGATTACCCACAAATCAAAGATATGCCCGTAACAGTGATTACCTCTGTAAGAAAAGTAGAAAGACCAGCCAATTTGTTTTTCACGGATCAGGGCAGAAAAATGTGGGGTGAGCTATGGCAGGAGTGGGCGAGTGCTTTCCCACAGGGTAAATCTGTGTTGACTGGAAAAAGTGGTCATTTTGTACAGATTGATGAACCAGAACTGGTTTTAAATGAGCTTTTAGTACTGATGCAAAAGCTGGATAACCACTAACAAGCAAAGGCAACCGACCCCAAACAACTATGGACGTTACCAATGTCTGGTATAGAGCCGTCATTCGGATCTGAAACATTTTGTCCAGAAATGAGTTCGTCGACTCAAGGCACAAAGCTGTTATTCTCGGTAAGATTCAACTCTAATAATCAAATGTGGCAGATCAAGTAAAGTTACAAGCTTTGAGCTCTCAGATTGAACCCCTTAAGAGAGCAAATTTCGACGTGGTAGCAGCGGGTTTACCGTGTAATTATTGATATGCTGCTTGGCATGTGGCGCGATGCAAAATCGCGCCTACAGCTATTAACTCCCAACCACATACCCTGTAAAACCAAGCACTTTAAAATACTGTTTAGGGGTGCTGAATCCAGTTTCATTTACTAATTCAGAAAAACGAATTCGGTCTAATGGGTAAAACTCGTGCTCTAGGTTGTGGCGCATGCGCTCTGTGCCGGCTTCAGTCAAACCTAACTGTGAACAAAGCTGTAGTTGTGACTCGCGCTCAAAAGCAGATTCTGGGCGCATTAAATCGACAACGTATAAGTTGCTCGATTTTTTGAGCTTGCTGTGAATCGCTTTTAATAGTGCTTTTTTATCGCCGTTATCTTCAACAAAGTGCATGACTAGTAAACACAGTGCGGCGTCACACTGGCTGTCGATGCCGTTGATATCACCGCAATGCACTGTTACTCGGTCGCTGATGTTATGCTGGCCAAACTGCTGCTCGGCAATATCGAGCATGTCTTGTGAGATATCTTGAGCAATAAACTGCCAGCCTGGTTTTAACGCCGCTAATTCAATGATTTCTTTACCTGTTCCGGCACCAACCACTAAAATGCACGCATTATCGTTCAGCGTTGTTGCTAATTGGGCTGCGGTTGCTTGATGTAATAGCTCATAACCTGGAACTAGTCGCAAAATACGTTCGTCGTAGTGACTTGCTTCTTCATGATTAAAAGTTGGCATGCTAATCCTTTAAATAACTGAGATGGTCGAATAACCACCTGGTTTTTTCGCCACATGCACTTGGGTGGCAACGCGTTCGGTCATTTCTGAGACGTGAGAAATCACCCCGACTTTGCGGCCCTGTGCTTGCAGAGAATCAAGAGCATCCATCGCGATGCTTAACGTTTCACTGTCCAACGTACCAAAACCCTCGTCGATAAACAAAGAGTTTATTTGCACTTTATTTGACGATAAGGAGGCAAGCCCTAATGCGAGGGCTAACGACACCAAAAATGACTCACCACCCGATAACGTATTAACAGAGCGCTGCTCATCGGCCATATCTCTATCGATAATTGCGATATCGAGGGTTTGTCCTATAGCGGTTAATTTGTAGCGTTTATTTAGTGTCTGTAAGTGACTATTCGCGTAGTGCAACAGTATTTTTAAGGTTTGCGTTTGTGCTAAATTACGCATGGTTTTGCCGCTGGCATCCCCCAATACCTTATTGAGTAGATGCCAGTGTTCATAGCTTTTTTGCTGCTCTACTAATTGCTTTTGTTTATCTGCCAGCGCTTGGCTATTTTGTTGATGGGTTTTAAGCTCCGTCGCAACTTGCAATAATGCGTTATTAGCTTGCACTTGTTGCTCTGTTGTTTGATTAAGCTGTATTTGCAGCTCATCTTCACTCAGTGCAGGTTTATCTTTTTGGTGCTGAGCTTGAGCTTTTTGTAACTGTTTTAACAGTGCCTCAGCGTCTTTTAAGCTACTCTCGGCAGTGTGGTGATCAGCCAATGTTTTCTTGATCTCAGTTGGGTTTATCGTTAATAGCTGACTAACTGCTTGTTCATCCAAACTTGGGTGCTGCGCTTTAAAATCGCTAAACCAATGGCTAAAGCGTTCATTAAGTGCCGCATGTTCAGCGTTTAGTTCTTTTTTACGTTCGTCAAGATTTGCTATTTGAATGGCTTGTTCGTCACGCGCCTTCACCGCATTACTATGGGTTGTCAGGGCAAGTTGCAGTGCCTGCTGCGCGGAATCTACCGCCTTTTCAAGCTCTGCTATAAACTCATCTACCGATATTGCTGCGTTACTCAATAAGCCCTCGCGCTTTGATTGTATCTGCGTTAATTCGGTTTGAGTTTGGCTTAGTTGCTCGTTGCACTGAGTTAAAGAGGTATGTGCTTCGTTAAGCTGCGGTGTTACATGCGCAAGGTGCTGCTCAATGGCTTTTAAACTAGCTTTAAGCTCATCCGCAGTTTGCAGCGACGCCTGATAAGCCTCAACGTGCTCTGCAATGACCTCTAAAGAAATGTTTTGTGTATTGAGTGCCTGCCACCAAGGTGCACTGGTGAACTGTTGATTCAGTGTGGCATGTAGCTGCTGATGCTCATCATTGAGCTCATTTAAACGCGTTTGCAGATTATTCAGCTGTTGCTGCAACTCATTTAACTGCTGCTCTTTGTTATGTAGCGCTTGCCTTTGCTGATTATACTTAGTTTGCTTAGTCGCAAGCGTATTTTGCAGCTGTTGTTGCTGCTCAAGAGTTTTATAGTATTGCTGTTTTTGCAGGCTGAGCTGTTGCTGACGCTCGTTTAACTGAGCTTCGGTTAAATCATTTAGCTCAGTACGGCTTGCTGCCATAGTTTCTTTGAGGCTCTGTTGTTGAGCACTCAGTTCTGAGATTTGCCCGTTTAATGAGCTTATCTGTTGGCTGCATGCCGCCAGCTCATTACTTTTAGCTTGCTGTAATATTTGCTGAGCTTTTAAATGCTGTTTGGCGTTAGTTAGCTCCCTGGTAAAGTCGTTAATAAGCTGGCTAAATTGCTCGTTCACCATTTCTTCATGCATAAATGGGTGCTCTTTTGAGCCACATACCGCGCACGGCTCCCCTGCTTTTAAGGTGGCACGTAACTGGCTGACTCCTTCACTGGCTCTTAATTGCACTTGCTGTAAGTTTTGCTCACAAAGCGAAACCTGTTGCTGTGCTTGTTCTGCCCCTTGCTGCGCATCTTTTAGTGCGGTTTGTAGTTGCTGCTCAGTTTGGCTTAATGCCTTTAGCTGGGTTTGCCAATTTTTTAACTGCTGATGATTAGTTTGCCACACTTGGCGCTTTTCAATCAGGTGCTTAATCGCCTCAAGCCCCGCATCAATATCCGCCATTGATTGGGTATTTAAACTCGATTTAAAGGCGGCATCTTGTTCATTTAAGCGCTGAATTTCTTGTTCAAGGGCTTGGTATTGAGTTTTACACTGCTGCGCGGCTGCTTGCTGCTCATCAATTTTAGGCTGAAGAGAGTTTACGTTTTGCTGTGATTGGCTAATCGTGTGCTGTTGCTGGCTAAAGCGGCTTAACTCACTTTTATAGAATGACCAGTCTTTTGCTAATGGTTGCCATTGTGCATGTGTTTCTAAATAGCCATTGATTTGCGCTTGCTGCTCGAGCTGTTTTTGCTGCTCGGCTTTATGGCTATTTAGTGTATTACTCAGCTCTTGATGATGGTGCTTTGCTTTTTCTGCTTGTACTTTTTGCGCCGTTGCTTGCTGATTTAAAACCGCAAGTTGTTTATCTAACTCACGGGCCTGGCTAATAATAGGTTGCGCGTCTTTTTGTGCTTGCTTTGCTTGGTTTAGTTGCGCGGTTTGCTTCTCAAGCGTTTGCTCAGCGTCTTTGATTAGTGTTTTATGGTCAACGTTTAAAAGCTGCTCCCGGTTTTTAATAAGTTGCTCATGTTGAGCAGTAATCGAAGTGACGCGTTCACGGTTATCTTTTATTTCTAAGCATTGCTGGGCTTGTTTTGCTTCAGTGGCTTTTTCAGCAAGCGCGTGCATTTGTTGCTGTAACTCTTGCTTTGCTTGCTCAGCTTGGTTTAGCTGTTGTTGCTGCTGCAATGCTTGTTTATACCACGCTTGGAACTGTTCAAATTGTTTTATTTGTTTTTGTAACTCAGCAAGTTTAGCCTCAAGCGCTTTGTGTTCTGCTTGTTTAGTTTCGACCTCTTCAGGGCTTAAAACCTGATAATTACTTAAACTTAACTTTAACTGCTCTAATGCTTGCAGCTGCTCACGATGGCGTTCAAAAATTCGCTGACCAATACGGCTAAATTTATCGGTGCCTGTCAAACATTCAAGTAATTGCGCACGTTCATCACCGGTTGCTTTTAAAAAGGCGGCAAATTCATGTTGTGCAAGCAGTACAGCTCGTGAGAACTGTTCAAAGCTCAAACCAATAATACGTTCAATTTCTTTACCTGCTGCGCTTCTATCAGCGATGAGGGCTTCATCAGGTAATGAATAGAGGCTATGTTGTGCGGGCTGTAATTTACCATCAGCTTTATTACGAGCGCGGCTAAAGCTTAACCTTGCACGGTAAAGCTGTTTGTCTTGGCCTATAAAGTCGACTTCGGCAAACCCCTGCCCTGCCCCGCGGCGTAATAAGTTTCGCGAGTCATTGAGTTTGATGTTGTCGCCATTAAAGTCAATTTTATTGCCTGTATCACCTCGTAGTCGTGCGGTTTTGTTGTACAGTGCTAAGCAAACGGCATCGAGTAAAGTACTTTTACCCGCGCCAGTATCACCTGTGATGGCAAATAGTCCCGCCTCTTTTAAAGGCGAAGTGCTAAAGTCGACTTCGGCGTCTAAGATAGAGGCGAGTTGATGAACACGAATTGCTAAAATTTTCATAGTAGGTCCTCTGCATTCAACTCATCGATCACTTGGCTTAGTAAGCCTTCTAGCTCTTTTGGCACCGCCTGTCCTGCCATATCTTTATTGTTTGCAAATGCTTGCTCTAAAAGTGAATGTGGGTTTAGCGCTTCAATTTGCGAGACATCTTCAAATAGGGTTTGTTCATCGTCTTGCTGATTGTTTTGCTGACGCACCCTTTCAATACCACAGAACTTAACCTGCTTACCTTCAAGGGCTTGTTCTATTTGTTCTCTGAAAGTGGTGTCAGTGTCATGGGCACTCAATTTAACCCGCAGATATGGTGCTAAATCTTCATCTGTTAAATCGAGCTGTTTTATTAGCTCACAGAGTTCGTTTAGTGGCACACAGTCTTTTTCCGGTAGCAACATGACTTTACAAAAGCTAGGAATGTAAAGGGGGTTTACAGAAGTTCCTGAGTCACTAAGCTCGACTAGCACAACTTGATGCTGATAGCGTCTTTCAGAAAATGACATTGGCATTGGCGTGCCACTGTAGCGAATGGTCTCTTTCTTCGCGACGGTTTGAGCCTTATGAAGATGCCCTAGCGCGACATAATCGGGTTGATCAGTAAATATGCTTGCCGATATCGCATCTTCACCACCAATCACTAAGTTACGTTCAGAATCAGATGAGATGTCTCCGCCTTTTGCATGCAGGTGGCCCATGGCAATTAATGGCGCGTTTGGTAATTCGCTTGCTGCTTGTAATGCATCTTTGTAGGCAAGGGCAACGGCTTGGTTGTAACTTAACGGTTGCTCTTGTTGGCGGTTATAACTGCTTAAATCACTGTTACGTAAAAATGGCATGGCAACAACATTCGCATCGCCGTTTTTTGTGCTGATTGCCAGGACTACTTCATGAGGAGCATTGCTATCAAAGCGGCCAACAACATGCGTATCAAACTGAGCCAATAAAGGCTTTGCCGCCATAATTCGATTTGCTGAATCATGGTTACCAGCAATAATCACTATGTGTAAGTCAGGGCAATGCTGCTTAGTGGTTTTAATAAATTGGTAGAGTTGGTTTTCTGCGCTGGTAGGTGGCGTTGCCGTATGATAAATGTCACCCGCAACCAGTAATAAGTCGATCTGTTCTGAGACAAGCGTATCGGTTAACCAAGCTAGAAATGCTTGATGCTCATCGAATCGGGAGTGCTCGTAGAATTGTTGGCCTAAATGCCAATCAGATGTATGAAGGACTTTCATTAAACGCTCTTATTATTTATTAAGAGCGTCAATATACCTAAGCTGAGACAAGATGCCCAGCTTGGTTTGTTAACTTAAGCTATACCAAGCAAAAACCACCATAGGTAGAGCTAGCAACGCCATAATCAATGGAACTTTAAGCGCTTTAGTTTGTTTTGCTTGTAAAATCTTTAGGGCATTCGTTTCATTACATGCCGCTACTTTATCAATATAAAAATACCCTGAATCTAGGTACTGTTTACAATTTTGTTCGTCCGCTGGAATTGCAATTAGTTCTTGTTGTTTTTTTAGGATATAGAAATCCATAAGCCCACCGAATTCTAAGCTGTTTACCGACACATTTTTGGGATAAATACAGCTTCTGCATTGACCCAAAATCAAAAAAGTGGGCGATTTTAAATACAAATGGCAGTAAATTTCAATAGAAAATGCCGCAAAAATTAATTTATTGCGAAAATAATGAAAATTAGAGTCAAAATTACTAAAGATGAGCCTAAAAACAGTCCTTTTTTAGTCCATTTTGAACTGGGAGATGTACGTGCTAACGCATCGTCTTCATCACATGCGTTGATCACTTCAATATATTCAAAGCCACGTTCTTTGTACTCGTTTAAAATTGATTCTTGCGCAGGAATAGCGGCTAAACGAGAGTCTTTTTTTACAATATAAAACTTCATCTAATCACCTTTATTACTGTTAAACAAAATTTGACCAAGTTGGCTTAAAATTAACTGTAATACTTTGTAATGAATTCGTGCTGAATTAAAAATAACCAATGCGTCTGTAAACCCCCTTTACATTGCCTGAAAGTAGGGATATGTAGCTGCAAAAATAGTTCATTGCACAAAGGTGAATACTAACCTGAAAAACTAGCATTTTATCGTGATTTTATTGCAACCTTGTTAGCTGTTTGAGATGGTAGGCTTACACTTAATTTACAGGATTAACAATGAAAAAAGCAGTTCTCCATTTGAGTGCTTTGGTATTGCCTTTGGCAGTGTCTTCAGCAGTCATGGCGTCATCGGTAGAGCAAACTAAAGGCTCGTTTGTTGATAAGTTTCGTCAGTTAGATGAAGCACTCCCTACCCCAAATGTATATAGAAGTGCGGCGGGTGCCCCTGCCGAAAACTACTGGCAGCAACAGGTAAACTACGATATTGATGCTAAGCTTGATGAAAAGAAACGCCGTTTAACAGCAAGCCAAACAATTGAATATAAAAATAACTCGCCTCACACTTTAAAGTACCTTTGGTTACAACTAGACCAAAATATCTTTAAATCTGACTCAATTGCTGAAATGACATCGACTTTTAATGGTAAAACATTGCAAGGTGACCCTCAGCCAAAATCAACTAAATTGAGTTTAGGACAGTTACGTCGTCAGCAATTCATGGCCGACAACGAGCTGGGTTATCAAATCGCCAATGTTAAAGACGAAGACGGAAAAGAGCTTAAAGTTACTGTAGTAGATACATTAATGCGTATCGACTTAAACGAACCGCTTAAACCGGGTAAAGACGTTGAGTTCAGCATGGACTTCGCCTTTAACATTGTTGAAGAAGATGCCGTTGGTGCACGCTCGGGTTATGAGCATTTTGAAGAAGATGGTAACGATATCTTCTTATTAGCGCAGTGGTTCCCTCGTCTTGCTGCGTATACTGACTATGAAGCTTGGACGAACAAAGCGTTCTTAGGGAGTGGTGAATTTACCCTTGAATTTGGTAACTACGACGTTGAATTAACGGTTCCTGCAGACCACATTGTATCTGCAACAGGTAAGCTGGATAACCCGAGCAGCGTTCTAACTAGTACGCAGCGTAAACGCTTAGAGCAAGCTGAAGATGCCAAACGCCCTGTTTTTATCGTGACTGAAGAAGAGGCACTCGAAAACGAAAAAGAAGGCACAGACAAAACTAAAACATGGCATTTTAAAGCTGAAAATGTCCGTGACTTTGCATGGGCCTCATCACGTAAATTTATGTGGGATGCTAAGGGCTACCATCAAGGTGGTAAAGACCAGCCGTTAGTGATGGCGATGTCTTTCTACCCGAAAGAGGGTGGCGATCTCTGGAAGAAATACTCTACAGAAGCTGTTGTTCATACGATGGAAGTGTATTCGCGCTTCTCGTTTGACTACCCTTACCCTGTGGCACAGTCAGTTAATGGCCCTGTCGGTGGTATGGAATACCCCATGATCACCTTCAATGGTCCGCGCACAGACTTGCAAGATGACGGAACACGTACCTACTCTCAAGCAGAAAAACGCTTCTTAATCGGCGTTGTTATCCATGAAGTTGGGCATATTTATTTCCCAATGGTGGTGAATTCTGATGAGCGTCAATGGACGTGGATGGATGAAGGTCTTAACAGCTTCTTAGATGGTGTTGCTGGTCGTGAATGGGACCACACAATTCCTTGGGGTGTTGAGCCTCGCGATATCGTTGAATACATGAAGTCAGAAAACCAAGTGCCGGTTATGACACAGTCAGACAGTGTATTACGTTTAGGCCCTAATGCTTATACTAAGCCTGCTGCCGCACTTAACATATTACGTGAAGTGATCCTTGGTCGTGAGTTATTTGACTTTGCATTTAAAGAGTATGCGCAGCGTTGGAAATACAAACGCCCTACTCCAGCTGATTTTTTCCGTACAATGGAAGAAGCGTCTGGCGTTGACCTTGATTGGTTCTGGCGTGGTTGGTTCTACACCACAGATCACGTTGATATCTCGTTAGATAAAGTTTATCAGTTACGTTTAGACACCAAAAACCCTGATATCGACTTTAACCGTTTGCGTGACATCGAAGCTGACAAGCCAATGCCATTATTCGTACAACGTAATAAAGAAGAAGGTAAAAAACTGTGGGTTGAAGAAAACCCAGATGTCACTGACTTCTATGATGAAAACGACCGCTTTACGGTAACTAATAAAGAGCGCAACGCGTATAATAAATTCCTTAAAGGCCTAGAGCCTTGGGAACGTAAAACATTTGAGCGTGCAATCAAAGAAGATAAGAACTACTACGTACTTGAGTTCTCAAACTTGGGGGGCTTAGTAATGCCTATCTTACTAGAGCTTACTTATGAAGATGGTACGAAAGAAGAGCAGTACATTCCGGCTGAAATTTGGCGTCGTAACCATAAGCATGTTCAAAAGCTAATTGTAACTGAGAAGGGTAAAAACCTAGTGTCTGTTGCGGTTGACCCTCGTTGGGAAACTGCGGATGTAGATGTAGAAAACAATAACTACCCGCGTCGTATTATTCCATCACGTATTGAAGTGTATAAGCGTGAGAAGAGTAAAGCGAAAGTCAGCCGCGATATCATGCAAGATATTAAAACAGAGCTGAAAAAGGGCGATGAAAAAGATGCCCAGGAGCAACAATAATGCGCTTTGTAGCCATTGTTTTTGCTTTATTACTGAGTGCGCCTAGTATGGCGCACCAGTTAAAAGCGTCTGTGACAACTGTGCTGTTTAATAAACGTACAAACAACATAGAGCTTATGCATCGCTTTTATTTGCATGATACGGAGCATGCTGTTGAATATTTGTTCGACGGTAATGCTGATATCTTAAGTAATAAAGACGACCAAAAGCGTTTTGCTGATTATGTTGAGTCACATATTGCCCTGCAAACTTTAGATGGTAAGCCACTTGAACTTAAAAAAGTGGGTGCACAAGTTGATGGTAAATTCTTTTGGGTTTATCAGGAAGTCACGATCCCAGAGGGAATTCATGGCATTCGTATGAGCAACGGAGCACTTCGCGACCTTTGGCCTGCACAAGTGAATATGGTAAATATTGAGGGTAAAGGGAAAGTAAAAACACTGACCTTTAGCCAAGATGATACCTGGCTTGAAGCTAAGTTTGAGGCGTTAGAACCTCAATAGACTTATACAAAAGGATTAAAAAACTTGGCTTTTTAATCCTTTGATCCTTTAATAAAGCTATATCGTACACTATCTTATTAGTGGGTATAAACATTTCCCAATCGCCATATACAAGGATTTATATGAGTATTTATGATAACAATATTCGTGGTGTGATTTTTGACTTAGACGGCACTTTGGTATCGTCAGAGCTGGATTTCTCACTGATCAAAGCACAAGTGGGTTGTCCTCTTGAGGAGGATTTGTTGGCGTATATTGCCACGCTTCCCTCGCCTTACATGCGCGAAGAGGCGATGAATATTGTCCATCAACATGAGCTTATTGATGCGCAGCACGCATATTTATTGCCTGGTGTGGCTGATGCGATTACCAAGCTAAAAGAAAGTAATATTCCAATGGCCATTGTGACTCGTAATTACGACCGTGCAGCAGCCATTAAGCTAAAAAATAATCCTCTGCCGATAGAAACGGTTTTGACTCGCTCAGATGCGCCAGCCAAGCCTGACCCAAGTGCTTTAAATGCCATTGCCACACTCTGGGAACTTAACCAGTCAGAGTTACTCTATGTTGGTGATTATTTATTTGACATACAAGCAGCCCACAACGCTAACATGCGAGCTTGTTTATACGCACCACATGAAATTCCTGAATATGCAAATCAAGCAGACTATGTACTGCATCATTTTTCAGAACTGCCAATTTTGGTTGATTCATTCCAAGAAAGTAAGGTGTTATGTTAAATAGTCTTGTTTTTTATTTTTCCTGATATTAATTGTTAGCTTTTTATTTTTTTAAGTTTCCTAGGGACGATTTGATCTTTGCTCATTTTTTACTTTACCTAATCGGTTATACATCCCAAGGTGTTAATAAAATCGTCCCTAGAGTGAACAAATTTTAATCCTGAAGGTTAACACGCCCTAGTACTAGCCCAAGCGGTCATGACTTGTTAAAATATCGGCAATTATCAAATGTATTCATAGAGGCATAAGATGGGCAGAGCATTTGAAGTCCGCAAAAACGCCATGGCTAAAACAGCCAATGCAAAAACAAAAGTAAATTCTAAGTACGGTAAAGAAATCTACGTTGTTGCTAAAAATGGCGAACCAGATCCAGAAGTTAACCAAGCGCTAAAACGTATTATTGAGCGTGCAAAAAAAGATCAAGTTCCAGCACATGTAATTGATAATGCAATCAAAAAGGCTGCCGGTGGGGCAGGGGAAGACTACTCTCCAGCACGTTACGAAGGCTACGGCCCAGGTAACTGTATGGTTATTGTTGACTGTTTAACTGATAACCCTAACCGTACTATTAAAGATGTACGTTTACCGTTTACAAAAACAGATTCAAAAATTGGCACACCCGGTTGCGTAGCGCATATGTTCGATCACTTAGCTGTTTTAGGCTTTGAAGGTGATGACGACGAAGTCGTGCTAGAAGCGTTAATGATGGCTGATGTAGACGTAACTGATGTAGAAGTAGAAGACGGCAAAGTGTCAGTATTCGCTCCTCACACTGAGTACTACAAAGCAAAAACAGCACTTGAAGAAGCATTTGAGGGTATTAACTTTGAAGTAGACGAGATTACGTTTGTTCCACAAGTTCATACAGACATCACTGATCCAGATGACATAGCAAACTTTGAAAAGTTTATTTCTATGCTTGATGACTGTGATGACGTTCAAAACGTTTATCACAATGCGATTGTCAAAAACTAATTTTAAAAAGGGGCATTTGATAACAAATGCCCTTTTTTAATAGATTTTTATTATACTATGAATGGTGAGTATTCACTGTCGTTATGAGTTTATACCAATACGCTTAATTTAGTGGTCTATTTTGAGGCAAAAAAACCTCGTTGATAACAAGGCAAAAATTTCGTTATTTAGTTGTTCTAAATCAGAAATTTTTAACGCAGGTAGCGACAGGTTTAATCCCTCAAAATAATTAAATATTATTGCGGATTGGTATCAATTGATATTAGTCAAAAAAAAAGCAGCCAAAGGCTGCTAGGAACGACACATCAAACTCGAAGGGAGTTAAATTATGCTTAATTTAATGACTTATGTTTTATACGGAACGCATGCAGTAATGGTTCAGTATAGCCACTAGGTTGTTTAACTCCTTCTAATACAAGGGCTAGCGCAGCTTGATAAGCAATACTTTGTGCTAAGGTTTCGGCTGAATCAGCCATATTCTTGTAGGCCGGATCCCCTTCATTTTGACCATCGACAACCTTTGCCATTCGCGCCATGGTTTTTCTAATTTGCTCTTCAGAACAAACACCATGATACAGCCAGTTGGCCATGTGCTGGCTTGAAATACGCAGTGTGGCACGATCTTCCATTAAACCGACATGGTTGATGTCAGGTACTTTTGAGCAACCAATACCTTGGTCAATCCAACGCACAACATAGCCTAAAATACCCTGTGCATTGTTATCAAGTTCGGCTTGAATATCTTCCTTGCTTAAGCTGCTGGCATCTTTCATAAGCGGTGGAGTGAGTAAGCTAGTAAGGCTTGCTTCTTTGCGGTCCATCAGCGCTTTTTGACAAGCAAATACATCAATATCGTGATAATGCATTGCATGTAGCGTTGCAGCAGTAGGAGAGGGCACCCACGCGGTATTTGCACCACTTTTCGGGTGACCACTTTTTTGTTCCATCATTAACGCCATTTTATCTGGCATTGGCCACATACCTTTACCAATTTGTGCTTTGCCACTGAGTCCTGTAGCAAGACCAATATCTACGTTGCGGTCTTCGTATGCGCTGATCCAAGGCTCAAGTTTGATAGCGCCTTTTGGTAGTACAACACCTGCTTGCATTGAAGTATGAATTTCGTCACCGGTACGGTCTAAGAAGCCTGTGTTAATGAATACAACACGCTTTTTAGCCTCGAAAATACACGCTTTTAAGTTAACTGAAGTGCGGCGCTCTTCATCCATAATCCCCATTTTAATGGTGTTTTCAGGTAAGCTTAATAGCTGCTCAACGCGGGTAAATAGGGTATTGGTGAAGGCCACTTCTTCTGGGCCATGCATTTTTGGTTTAACAATATTAATGCTATTGGCCGTTGAATTTTTAAGGCTGCTTGTACCTTTTAAGTCATGAAGTGCTGCGGTGCTGGTGATAATGGCATCCATAATACCTTCAAACACGTCATTGCCTTCACTATCTTGGATAGCTGGATTTGTCATTAAGTGGCCAACGTTACGCACAAACATCATGCTACGGCCTTTTAGCGTCAGTGTTTCACCATTCACACCTTGATATTGGCGGTCCTGTGCTAAACGACGCTCAATGGTTTTACCGCCTTTGCTAAATGCTTCTACTAGGTTACCTTGCATTAAACCAAGCCAGTTTTGATAGACGTTTACTTTGTCTTGTGCATCAACAGCAGCAACGGAATCTTCACAGTCCATAATCGTTGTGAGGGCTGCTTCAAGTAGCACATCTTTAAGGCCTGCTTTATCTGCTTGACCTATTGGATGATGATGGTCGATTTGCAGTTCGATATGTAAGCCATTATTTTTCAGTAAGATAGCGCTCGGATTTTGCGCTTCACCTTGGTAACCAATAAGTTGTTCAGGATTAGCTAAACGAACCTGGCTGCTGTCACGTAATGTGATTAAAAGTTCATTGTTAACCACTGAATAGCTGGTACTTTCGATATGCGAGCCATTTGCTAAAGGCAATGCTTTATCTAGGAACTGGCGGGCATAAGCCATGACTTTAAAGCCACGTACAGGGTTGTATGTAGCGCCTTTCTCAGCGCCGTCATCTTCACTTAATACATCAGTGCCGTATAGCGCATCATACAGTGAGCCCCAGCGGGCATTCGCTGCGTTTAAGGCAAATCGTGCATTGCTCACTGGCACAACGAGCTGCGGCCCCGCAGTGCTTGCGATTTCAGGCTCAACTTGCTCTGTTTCTATGCTGAAGCTAGCTGGCTCAGGAACGAGATAGCCAATGTCTTTTAGGAATGCTTGATAGTTAGCTGCATCCCATACCGGTTGTTGCTTGTGATAGTCATCAATCTTTGCTTGCAGTTGTTCGCGTTTTTCTAAAAGCGCACGATTGATTGGCGTTAACTCAGTGACGATATCAGCAAAACCTTGCCAAAAAGTGTCTGTGCTAATACCTGTTCCTGGTAAAAGTTGCTGTTCAACAAACTGTGCTAGTTGTTGATCAACGCTTAAACCGTTAAGTGAGAGAGTGGTCATAGTAATGTCCTTTAAACGAGCTTAATGTGATCATTCATGGCCTAACCATATCGTAAAAAAAGCTAATAAGCAGGTTATTTACCATTCACTAAAAATATAGTGGTAATAACAACTATAAATTTACTAAATCCAAAAAATCCGCCTAATGTTGGATTAAGCGCTACGAAGCGAACGCCAAGTAGCCACTCTCACTAACAAAAAATAGATAACCCGTTCGAAGGATTTTTATTATGACAACATATCAACGCGAAACAGATAACCTAGCTACTTTATGTCAAACACAAGGCAAAACGTGGCAGTCAATCAACCCAGAATACGCAAGCCGTATGCGCTTACAAAACCGTTTTCGTACGGGTTTAGACATTGCTCAATACACTGCAGACATCATGCGTGCAGACATGGCAGCCTACGATGCTGACCACAGCCAATACACACAATCATTAGGTTGTTGGCATGGTTTCACTGCACAACAAATGATGATGGCAATTAAACGTCATAACAAAACAACTAAACGCAGCTATGTATACCTAAGCGGCTGGATGGTTGCGGCACTTCGTTCTGAGTTCGGTCCATTACCTGACCAAAGTATGCATGAAAAAACGTCTGTTCCAGCGCTAATCGAGGAAATCTACACTTTCTTAAAGCAAGCAGATGCACGTGAACTTGACCACCTTTACAAAGACCTAGATGCAGCGAAAGCAAACGGCGGTGATGCTCAAGCCGTGCTAAATAAAATCGATAACTTCGAGAGTCATGTTGTGCCAATTATTGCTGATATTGATGCGGGTTTCGGTAACGAAGAAGCCACTTACCTACTTGCTAAAAAGATGATTGAAGCAGGCGCATGTGCTATCCAAATCGAGAACCAAGTATCTGACGCAAAACAATGTGGTCACCAAGCGGGTAAAGTAACTGTACCGCATGAGGATTTCCTAGCAAAAATTAACGCAGTTCGTTACGCATTCTTAGAGCTTGGTATTGATAACGGCATTATCGTTGCGCGTACTGACTCATTAGGTGCAAGCCTTACTCAAAAAGTGCCTGTATCTAAAACACCAGGTGACCTTGCGAGCCAATACACGTCGTTCCTTGAAACAACACCAGTAAACAGTGTTGATGACTTAAACGAAGGCGACACAGCAATGAAGCTCAACGGTCAGCTTTGCAAGCCAACACGTTTAGATAATGGTTTATATCAGTTCCGTGAAGGCACAGAGAAAGACCGTGTAGTGCTAGACTGTGTTACTAGCTTACAGTCTGGCGCAGACTTACTGTGGATTGAAACAGAAAAACCAAATGTTAAACAAATCGCTGAGCTTGTGAATCGCGTTAAAGAGCAAGTACCCAATGCTAAGTTGGTATATAACAACTCACCGTCGTTCAACTGGACACTTAAATTCCGTGAGCAAGTATACGCTGAGTGGCAAGAACAAGGTAAAGACTTATCAGCTTACCCAAGCATCGATGATAATAAAGCATTAATGGCACCAGAAATGGATGACACAGAGCTTGCAGCAGCAGCAGACGTACTTGTACAAAACTTCCAAAAAGATGGTGCACGTGAAGCGGGTATCTTCCACCACCTAATCACGTTACCAACTTACCATACAGCGGCGCTAAGTACTGATATTCTATCAGAAGGCTATTTCGGCGACCTAGGTATGCTGGCGTATGTTCGTGACGTACAACGTCAAGAAATTCGCCGTGAGCAAGCATCAGTGAAACATCAAGACCTAGCAGGTTCTAACATTGGTGATACTCATAAAGAGTACTTCTCTGGTGAAAATGCGCTTAAAGCCGGTGGTGAAGCAAATACTATGAATCAGTTCTAACCAAGTAATGATGTAACACCTTTATAGCTATTCAATAATGTTGTTAGGGGCCTTCGGGCCCTTTTTCATTTTTTGAGTGCGGGCTTAGATATTTGGATCAGAGTTTAACTAAGTTTTGGATCAGCCATTTACTAGCTTTGTAAAAATACAGATCACGCATTTACCAGCCTCAGAATTTTAGATCAGGATTTAACTAGCTTCGTCTTATAAGCAGAAAATATGCACTCATTGACTAAAAACCACCTTTAGAATGGCTAAAATTAGGTCATACAAACGGTAATTTAGGGCTGTTTTGTAGAATATTGCGATTTACAAACCGATTTTTTATTAACTCACCTAAGCCATAAACCGATTTTTTACCAACTCAACATCCTTACAAACCAAAATTTTACTAACTGAAGCTAGGTTTTTAGCGGCACAAACCGATTTTTTACTAACTCAAGTTACTGATTTTGGCTATAAACCGATTTTTTACTAACTGCTTTTTATTTAATGTCCGATATTTACTAGAAATATGTAAGGAGTTACTCACATTTAAACTGTAAAGGGGGTTTACAGAGAGGGAGCTAGCAAGGGGGAAGTAAGAAAGAGTAAAGTTAGCAAGTAGCAGCGGGTTTGCCCCGCGTTATGGTTTTATTAAATGATGTTTCGGATTAGGCGCGATATAAAATCGCGCCAAATACAATGTGAGATAAGTTAAACGAAACTGCGTCACGAAATCCGTTCACCTTGCGCAAATGAAACGTTCTCGCTTCGCTCGATGATCGTTAATCATTTCCACTGTTTTTATCAAACCACCATTGAATATAGGCTACTTTGGTCATCAGGTTTGATGGGCGAGCAGTAATACCATGCGAGGCATTAGGAATACGCACCATAGCCGTATCAACACCTTGTAGCTTTAACGCTTGGTAAAATTGCTCAGTTTCAGAAATCGGCGTGCGATAGTCTGATTCACCAGTTAACAGCATAGTTGGTGTTTTTACATTGCCCACATAGCTAATTGGTGAGCGCTTCATATAATGCTCAATGTTGTCCCATGGTTTACCTGGGAACCAATAATCAGCAAAGAAAGGATAGAAGTCAGCAGTTAGTACAAAGCTGATCCAATTGATGACTGGTTTAGCAACAACAGCTGCTGCAAAGCGGTCTGTATGACCCACAATCCATGCTGTTAATACACCGCCACCTGAGCCGCCGGTAACAAACAGTTTACTCTCATCAATAAAGCCCTTATTGATGACAGCATCAACACCTGTCATCAAATCATCAAAGTCATTACTTGGGTAGTTATGATGAATTGTTTGCGCAAATTCTTTACCGTACGAGTCACTGCCGCGCGGATTCATATAAAGTACAACATTACCTTTGGCTGCGTATAATTGCACTTCAGGGCTAAAGTGAGGGCCGTAGTTTGCAACAGGGCCACCGTGGATCTCTAAAACAAGAGGGTACTTCTTGTTTTTATCAAAACCCGGTGGGTATGCAATCCAACCCTGAACGGCTAAGCCGTCATGGCTTGATTTAACCCAAATTTCTTCAACTTTGGCAAGTTCTTTGTCGCCCAGTGCATCTTCGTTTAATTGCGTTAAACGAGCCGTTTTACCGCGCTTAATTAATGCTACATCAGCTGGGCGTTGTGTATCAGCGAGTGTGAATGCAACTTCACCATCTTCGCTCACGTCAAAGTCACCACCTGAATAGGGACGGCCAAAGGCGACACTACCAATCTCTGAGGTAATCACTTTATGTTTACCACTACGCGGTTGGTAAGCTAGGTGTGTTTTACCTTCGCTATCGTAACTAAAATAAAGGCCTTGGCCGCTATCATCCCATTTAATGCTTTCGACACTGCGATCTAAATCAGCAGTGAGTACCGAGCTTTTACCTGATTTTAAATCAAGTAAATAAATATCGTTATTTTCATAGTTAGTCTTTTTGTCATCATAGCCAGTGTAAGCGAGATAACGACCATTTGGAGAGACTTTAGGACTTGAATCAGGGCCTTTACGGTCTGTTATTTGGCTGATTGAACGATCCGCTAAGCTAAGTTTATAGATTTCAGATTCAGTTGGGTGTAACTCGTTGTTTTCATATCGATTAGCTGAAAAATAAAACGCATCACCCTGTTCATTAAAGCTAATAGCACCGCCGTGATCAAAATCACCTGAGCTTAATTGGCGGGCATTGCCGCCCGTTGCACTCATGATAAAAAAGTGATGATAGCCTTTTTCAGAGTAGCCACCGCCATCGGCGCGATAATAGGTATCATCAATATAGGTAGCTGGCTCCGCCCATTTTGCGCCCTCAGGTTTACCTGGTAAAGACACTGGGCTTGCTGATTTAGCTGGCACAAACTGGCTGAACACCAATTGTTTGCCATCTGGCGTCCAAGTTAATCCGCTAGGGCTTTGCGTTAGGTTACTGATTTTCGCTACATTACCGGTTTTTAACCATTTTACATAGATTTGGCTGCTACCATCACGAGTCGAGATAAATGCTAGGCGAGTTTCATCCGGCGACAGTACTGGTGAGTAATCCATATGTACACCAGACGTAAGCGGTAGCATGGTTTTGCCATCTGGGTTTACTGACCAAATATTGCTAACTTTACGGTCGCTTTTGATATCCATTCGGTTACGCACAAAATAAATTGTGTTGCCATTTTTTGTCATTTCTATTTGGTTGGCGTATTCAAGATCAAAAACATTTTCAAGCTCAAAGGTATTGCTAGCTTCGGCGTGGCCGTAAAAGCTAGCTGCTGCAAGCAGCGCTAAAGACGTTTTAAACTTCATTTGATTTCCTTGTTAGTGAGCGGTGTTTAACCTGTTATCCTGTTATAAAGTAACAACCACCCGAAATACAGTCCATTGCGATGAATGGAGAAATCAATAGACAGATGGTCATTTCCCTTTTATGTTGAGTACAGACACTTTTAAACGTAAGGAACACACAATGATAGGTTACATCATGTTAGGCACTAACAACCTAGCTAAAGCAGTAAAGTATTACGATGAATTATTCGCCACCCTAAACGCCGAGCGCTTTTTAGAAACTGACCGCTTTGTCGCATGGAACACTGGGCAAGATAAACCTGGTTTTGCGATAACCAAACCTTATAATGATGAAAAAGCGACCGTAGGTAACGGCACCATGATTGCGTTGGCAGTCGAAACCCCAGCCCAAGTAGATGCTTTTTATAAAAAAGCCATAGAGCTTGGCGGCACAGACGAAGGTGCACCCGGCCCACGTGAAATGCCTGGCTTCTATGCGGGATACTTCAGAGACCTAGACGGTAACAAACTTAATGTGTTTTGTTTTACCCATGGGTGAGGGAAGTTAGCAAGTGCTGCACCTGCTACACCTCGTAATATGTGGTAGTCTCGCGCGAAATAAATTTCACACCTACATGAATGCTATTAATTTACTCAAGTGGTGAATCGGGAGATTCTTGTTCGAAGCTAAAGCATCTCCTAACTCGCATCTGACTTTAAACCCTTGCTTCTCAAATCTAGCATCTTGCCCTTCCTATTTCTTTTCTCGAACCATGCCCCATCATAAATACGCAACATTCCAAAGTTGTATTTGTTTTCAAAAAACTGCCTTTTTCACTATTTTTTGGCGAAAATATTAACCTTGCTTTTGTGTGAGTTACTCATTGTTTTGATTTATATAAAGTTATATTGTTGGTTCATTAATTGCTTTTTTTATTTTTACAACTCTTTTAAAGGAAATAAAAAATGAAAAATACCTTAACGCTTACCCTTCTTGCTGTACTGCTTTTGGTTTTGTACTCTCAATTTTCAGAATTAGCTTATAAATTTGGCTTTGCTGAGCTTAAACTTAATGCAGTATTGGAAAACAGTGAACATATGAAAGTAAAGTGTGATGCATACTCGTTTGGCTTTTTTGATGAAATAAAACTTCAGAATAAATTTCAAAAATGTATTAACGATTATGAAGCCCAAGGCTACGAAATTGTTAGCAGAACAGACAAGCAGTAGCTTATTGCTGGCGTCATGCTTGCGTGGCGCGTCTGCAACATCGCACAATATCTATGCAGTCCCGCGCGAAATAATTTCGCGCCTACATGCATCCCTCAAAGAAAGTATTATCAATGAATAGAAAGTCTTATTAGGCTCTTAAGCACACCTACCAACTTCTCCCTATTTTCATTAAACTACAGCTATAAAAAATAACTATAAAAATAAGCGAGTTAGAATAATGTCGAAACTGTTTAGGTCACTTTCATGTGTTGTTACATTAGCGTTGGTTGGATGTGGCACAAATGAGGTGTTTACAGCATCTGCTAGCAATGAGTTTGCTCATGGCGATGAGCTATTAAGTGCCACTGCGCTAACCGAAGATGCGAGTCACGCTTTAGTGGCAACTCAATCTAAAGTGTGTATTTGGGATAATCAGTTAAAAGCGCGTTTATACGATTGTATAACAGGGCAGGGCGCTGAGCATGTTGAGCTTGTGGGTTTTAGTGCTAACAAATCTCATTTTTTTATTTCAAATCGGTTATCGGTGACTTTATACGATACTCGCACGGGGCGTAGTATCGGCACTTGGCTCACCGGGCAGGAAATCGCCAGAGACATCGCTATATCAGCCTCTGGTGATACCTTGGTTATTGCCTATCGTAGCGGCAAGGCTGAGGTGATAAATACCCGAACAGGTGATACTAAGCGTTTTGATATTCATCGTTTAGATATTAATAGCGTGGCGCTATCGGCTGATGGCCAGTGGGCGTTTACCGGCTCCAGCGACAAGTACGTTAAGCTTTGGTCAACGAGTGATGGCAGCATTCGCTTTGAAGAGCGTTTAGCGACCAGAGTGAATCACGTTACTTTAAATAAATCAGCAAGCTTGGCTTTTGCAATTGATTCGGTTGATGATCGTGTATTCTTTGATTTGGCCAATAAACAAGAGCTATCAGAAGTGGACTCATACGCTAACTTTATTGAGTTCACCGCATCGCAATTTATCAACCAAGACAAATGGCTATTAACTGGCTCGCCAAAAATGAAGATGCGCTTATATCGCGTTGCAGATGGTGAATTAATCGCTGAATACGAAGCTAAACAGCAGCGTCAGCGCACGTCAGTACTGAGTGTGGCTTACGATGGTAACCAGCTATATTCAGAAACCAGTGACGGCCTATTGCAAGCTTGGCCATTTGATAAAATAAGCACTAAATAACAGCTAAAACAAAAACGCCTACTTTAAGTAGGCGTTTGTTTTAAACTGCAATTAAATTAGTAATCAAACTTATGCTTGGTAAACAGGCTTTGCACTTGTTGCCAAACAGCACCAGGCTTACCATCACCAACTAACTTGCCATTTACTTTTACGACAGGGCCAACTTCTTTAGTGGCGCTGGTGATCCATACTTCGTCGGCATCAAGTAACTCATCTTTACTAATAATACGTTCTTGCACTTTGAAGTCACTGTAGCTGTGTAGAATATTGAGGATTAACCAGCGGGTGATCCCAGGTAAAATTTGATTATCGAGTGGTGGCGTGCTTATCACACCCTCTTTTACAATAAACACATTGCTTGAACTGGCTTCGGTAATTTCTTCCAAGCGGTTAAATAGAATCGTTTCTTTGTTACCTGCTACGGCACCATGTTGGTAATGAATAACGTTACCAAGTAGTGCAGTTGATTTAATATGGCAACGTTGCCAGCGGCGATCTTGCTCAAGTGATACGGTATATGCTGTCGCATTATCGATGTCACTAACAGGTTCTGCTGGAATTTCGAAAGCAAATGCAAATACCGTTGGGGTAATGTTAGTTGGGTAGCCATGGGCGCGTTTAGTGTCGGCACCACGGCTCACGTGTAAATAAATCCCTAAGTTGTCACCTTGGTTTTTCTCGCATAAGTCGTTACAGATTTTTCGCCACGTATCGGCATTGTAATCGAGCTTAATTTCAAGCTCGTTTAAACCGTTATTCATACGCTCAATATGTGCGCCAAAGCCTAGCATTTTACCGTTATAAGATGGGATCACTTCATAGATGCCATCGCCAAATAAAAAGCCGCGATCCATTGGTGAAATCTTTGCTTCATCAGCGCTAAGGTAGTCACCGTTTAGGTATACCGTGCCCATTGTTAAACCTCATTCTGTGTAATAAAGCCGCCAAGTTGGCGAAGCCGAGTTATTAATTGTTGACCATGCATAGCATGCAAGCCATCTTCGGTGAGCTCATTTTTATGGGTGACGCCATCAACACTACCGCGCTCACTTAGGTAATGTAGAATGTCTAGAGGCTCAATAGCTGCCAATAAGTCTGTGTTGTGCCAGCGGCTTAAGAATCCAATGAGACCATAAGCGGCCCAATTAGACACATCTGCCAACAACAACTCATCACAGGGTGTTAAACAGGGGGTGATGCTAAGATCTTGCATATGTTGTGCAAGGTTACCCATGCCTATTTCATTACCGCCATCACCAATTGCAATAGTGGGGCAACGTGCTTCTGTCACAAAAAAATCAAAGCAGCCACAATGTTCAGAAATATCAATGCCGCGCATATTGTAATAACGTTGATGCTGATTAAGCCCTGGGCGCTCTATTGATAAAACACAATCAGGCTTTAACTGCTCAAGGGCTTTAATGCTAAAAGTGCGCGCATTATCAATATTGTTAATTGGCAGCTCAAAACAGTTAAAGTCTTTTTTTAGGATACTGTAAAGGGGGTTGCCAGTGACCAAAATTGGCTGTTTACCGAGCTTTTCAAGTACTTTGTAAAGTGCTATAGCGCCAACAGGACCGTCAGTTTCAAAGGTGTTATTAACCGCAAAGCCTGTACCAATCAGAATAGTATGTTGCGCGTTGTGAAGTGACTGTGCGGCTCGTAAATAAGTGCCCTTGGTTTGCTTGGCATATAAAGACTGCATACCTCGTGGATTTAGTTCGACCATCATGCTTTCTATTTTTAGACTGAGTGCTTCATCACTTAGACTTGGCATAATGCGTTGATCTCTTGAATCAGGGCAATGCCTGCATCATTATCGCCGTGAACACAAAGGCTGTCGGCATGGAGTGTGAGCTGCTGGCCACTTTGAGTGGTAACAGTACCATGTTCAATTAATTGTTTTACTTGCTTCAAAAGAGCGGGCTTTTCTAAAACACTCCCCGCAAGAGCGCGTGAGACCAGCTTTCCTTCATCGGTATATTGGCGATCGGCAAACGCTTCTAAAATGAGTTCGATACCTAATTCAGTTGCTAGCGCTTTGTGTTTGGCTGCTTGATTGGTGGCTAAAATCATTAACTTTAGTGGTTTAGGATAACGAGCAACTGCTTGCATAACGATATTTAACGTATGTTCTTCGCGCATCATATCGTTATAAAGGGCACCATGTGGTTTAACGTATTCCAGTGTTAAGCCATGCACAGCAGCCATACCATCAATTGCAGCAATTTGATAATGAAGGCAGTTAGTGAGTTCTTTTTCACTCATTGCCATCGAGCGACGACCAAAACCTTGTTTATCTGGATAGCTTGGGTGTGCGCCTATAGTGACCTTGTGCTTCTTTGCAAGAGAGAGGGTGCTTGCCATTACATCGGCATCGCCCGCATGAAAGCCACAAGCGATATTGGCCATATCAATATGTGGCATCACTTGTTCGTCTAGGCCCATTTTCCACATACCAAAGCTTTCGCCTAAGTCGCAGTTTAGTTTCATCGTCATTTAAAAAGCTGCCATTTTACTATTAGGAATATCGGTTACCAGCATATGCCCTGGGCTATGGGTAATACAAAAATCAGGTGCAGCATTGGCAATCGCAACTTGTGGAGTAACACCACAGGCCCAAAATACCGGCACTTCGCCTTCTTTAATGGTCACTGCATCGCCAAACTCAGGTTTGTTGATGTCTTTAATGCCGATTGCTGCAGGGTCGCCAAAATGCACTGGCGCACCATGTACGCTTGGAAAACGGCTGCAAATTTGGATTGCACGAATAGCATCAGCGGGTTTCATTGGGCGCATGCTAACAACCATATTAGCATGGAAAATCCCCGCACGCTGACACGCTATATTGGTCACATACATAGGCACATTTTTTTGCTCGCTGATATTTCTAATTTCAAGGCCAGCGGCAATCAATGCTTCTTCAAATGAAAATGAGCAACCAATTAAGAAAGTAACCAAATCGTCGCGCCAATGGTTGCTGATATCAGTCACTTCTTCAATCATTTGTCCGTTTTTAAAAACACGATAACGCGGCAAATCACTACGAATATCAATGTCTTCGCCAACAGTTGGCATATCGGTAACGCCTGGTAAACGGCTGGTTGCTATAATCGGGCATGATTTAGGATTGGCTTGGCTAAACTGCAAAAAGTCAAACGCGTATTGTTTAGGTAAAATCACTAAGTTTGCTTGTACAAACCCAGATGCAAACCCAGACGTATTACCACTGTAGTCACCCGCGCGTACCATTTTACGGATAGCTGCTGGGGTGGTTAATGATGCATCTTTTTGCAAGTGCCTCTCCTTGAAAATTAAAACCTAGCTGAGGCTATTACAATAACACTCAGTTTAGATCATTTATAGTAACGGGTAACTGTCCTTTTGCAGGGGCTTTTCCTAGTAATACTTTTGCCAGTGCAGTGAAAGCAGGGCCAGCAATCTTTTCATTAGTGTCTACATCGATATTGTAAGCATAAGTGGCAAGTACTGCATCGCCAAATTGTCCAAATTGAGCAATATCGTAAGGGGCACGCAAGCTTACAAATACGGTCTTTTTATGAGCTAACCTCGCTTGTTTGAGCAATGATTCTAATGCGGCTGATTGATCAGCCTTAGCAATCGCAAACTCTGGATTATCGGCTAAATCATCCATCCCGCCCACTTCAACAGCACTTTGTTTTGGTGACGCATTTGCAGCAATAATGATATCGGCTTCGTTAATTTCTTTTAATGTTGCAAGCTTCTCATAGCCTTGCAAACTGGTGCAACTAAAGCTGATTAACTTATTGGTGTTATCAACTAACGCCTGCTGTAAGGCATAACATTTGCGTGTATCTGGCATAATAATATGCACTTTACTACCCGACTTAATGCTAAGCGGCAGGGTATTATTTTCGTTTTTAACTTCGGTAATCGCAGCCAATGCTAACTCTGCTTCTACTTTTCTATGGCTTTGATCGCCAAGTAACAGCTGCGCTTTTTTGGTGGCTGCTTCGTCATCAAGTGAAGAGCTGAGTTTAAATTTCTCTTTAAGTTTTAAAATACGCGTTGCAGAAGCACTCATTTCGTCGGCATTTAAAGTGCCGTGCTGTACTTCTTGCTCTAATCGCTCAATAAGGGCTTCAAGTACAGCTAAGTCTTTTGGGCTTCTGATTTCGATAGGCATAAGGGCAATATCAACACCCGCTGCAAAGGTATTTACTACCGCTTCAATTGGTTCAAAGAAGTGACTGATCCCCGCCATATCCAATGCATCAGTGATTACAACACCTTGATAACCGAGTTCATCACGCAGTAAGTCGGTGATGATTTTGCGCGACATCGTCGCAGGTTTGATCATGGTTTTGCCTTCTTTACTGACAAACGTACTGTCATCGAGGGCTGGGTATTGGATATGTGCCGTCATGATCATACCCGGTTGTTGGTTTTTAATAATTTCTTTAAAAGGAGGTAGGTCTTGCTGCCAAATAGTTTCTTTATCATGCATTACTTTTGGCAGGCCTGTGTGGCTATCTACGTTGGTATCGCCATGCCCTGGAAAGTGCTTTAGTGATGAAATAACGCCGTTGTTCTCGAACCCTGCGACTTGTGCAGCACCTAGTTTTGCAACCAATTGCGGCTCTTCACCGTAAGAGCGCACGTTAATAACTGGATTGTCTGGATTCATGTTTACATCGACCGTGGGTGCATAGTTAACATTCACACCCAGTGCCAATAGCTCGTCGGCGATAATACGTGCAGACTCTGTCGCGAAGTATGTACCATGTTCTTTATAGGTTGCACCAATCGACATGTTACCGGTAAACGACGTGCCTACATCACGCGGAATACGGGCGACTCGACCACCTTCTTGGTCTATTGAAATAAACAGCGGTAAGCCTAACTCAGACTTGGCAGCGGCTTTTTGTAGATCATTATTAAGTTTGATCACCTGCGGCACGGTATCGATATTTTCTGCAAATAAAATCACCCCACCAATGTTATGCTTAGTGATGATATTCGCTAAATCGGCCGGCAGCTCTGTCACCGGTGTACGGCATTTTTGCTCACCTGGGTCTTGTTTACAGTAATAGCGCAGGTCAAGCATGAGCTTTTGCCCTAACTGTTGTTTTAAAGTTAATGCAGACTCAGCAAATGATGATTGTAATGGCATGAAACATCCTAATCCGATAACCAGTGACGATAGTGCAAACTTATTTAACACAGCAAGCTCCAAAGCAAAACGCTTATTTAGTTTTTAGAATAAATTATTCTTGATATTAATGGGTTTTTAAATATAAATACAGTATTTTTTTGCTACCCTAGCGGTTTTTCTGTCCGACTGCAAAAAGCTAAGTTAGATCACCAAATTGGGCTAATAGGCTTAAATAACCAACCCTTTATACCGATAAAAACCTTGGCAAGTTGATAATTTATCAATTTAATGGGTCGCTTTTTAGGTCAATTTAAAGTAATAATATATTCCATATTCATCAGCGTAAATATGACAAGCTCGGGGGCGAGATGGCTTTAGCTCGATTGCACGCATTTAAACAGCAAATTAAACCTTTTTTACCAGAGTCTGCATTAATAGAAGATTACTCGCGCCGTTATGCGTTTGGGACAGACGCGAGCTTTTATCGATTAATTCCTGAGTTAATTGTATTAGTTAGCAATCAGAATCAAGCACGACACGTGATCATGGCTGCCAACGAGCAACAAGTCCCCATCACGTTTCGGGCCGCCGGAACGAGTTTATCTGGGCAAGCAATTACCGATTCGGTATTGGTTTTATTGTGCGATAGTTGGAGCAAGTTTGAGATTATTGATGATGCCGATGCAATACGCTTACAACCGGCGATCATTGGCGCTCGAGTAAATCAAGTGTTAGCCCCATTTGGTAAAAAAATTGGCCCTGATCCCGCTTCAATTAATAGCTGTAAAATAGCGGGTATGGCGGCAAATAATTCATCGGGTATGTGCTGTGGGGTGGCGCAAAACAGCTACCACACAGTAAAAGATATGACCCTAATTTTTGCTGATGGCACTGTGCTTAATACGGCTGATAGTCAAAGCTGTAATGCCTTCTTGCAAAGCCATAGTCGCTTTGTTGATGAGTTAATGAGTTTGGTTGACAGTGTGAAGCAAAACCCAGACTTGAGTGAGCGCATTGCCCATAAATACCGTTTAAAAAATACCACAGGTTATGGTTTAAATGCGCTGCTGGATTTTGCTGAGCCAATCGAAATCATTAAGCACTTAATTATTGGCTCTGAAGGTACGTTAGCTTTTATTGCAGATATCACCTACCACACCGTGGTTGAGCATAAGTACAAACACACAGGCTTCTTTATTTTTAACGATATAAGTAAGGTGTGTGAGCTGGTACAAAGGCTGAGTGAACTTGATGTTGCTGCGGTTGAGCTACTAGATAAACGCGCCCTGATGTCGGTGTCTGAGCATGCCATAATGCCAAAAGAAGTGGCCAGTTACCCAGAGCAGTCAGCGGCACTTTTAATTGAGTTAAGAGCTGAAAATGCACAGGCTCTTGATGCGCTCACTAAGATCACCGAGCAACTTCTTGCCGAGTTTAAGCAAAGCCAACTGGCAGTGATTGAGTTTTCTGCAGACACTGCCCGTAATGCGGCACTTTGGAATATCCGTAAAGGCACGTTTCCTGCGGTTGGTGCGGTGCGCGAAACAGGCACCACAGTGATTATTGAAGATGTTGCCTTTACCCTTGATAAATTAGCTGAAGGTGTGAATGCGCTGCATCAATTATTTATCAAATATGATTATGATGAAGCCATTATTTTTGGTCATGCATTGGCCGGAAACCTGCATTTTGTATTCACCCAAGCCTTCGACACACACGAGCAAGTAAACCGATATGAGCAATTTATGGCTGATGTGGCGAACTTAGTGGCGGTTGAACTAAAAGGGTCATTAAAAGCAGAGCATGGCACAGGCCGCAACATGGCGCCGTTTGTTGCCACTGAATGGGGAGACGATGGCTTTGCGGTGATGGTTGCACTTAAAGCATTATTCGATAAGCAGAATATTCTTAATCCTGGGGTTATTATTAATCACGACAAAAATGCCCACACTCAGCATTTAAAAGTTATGCCTAAAAGTGATGATATTATTGATACCTGTATTGAGTGTGGTTTTTGCGAAGTTGTTTGCCCATCAAAAGGACTTACCTTAACACCTAGGCAGCGTATTACTTTATGGCGACATCGCACCGAGCTACACAATCAATTACTAACAACCGACGATGTAGCGAACAAGCAGAAGTTAAATCAAAAGCTTAGTGTTATCGAGGCCGATTTTAAATACCTTGGTATTGATTCGTGCGCGGCAACCGGTCTTTGCGGCCTTAAATGCCCCGTGGGGATAAACACGGGCGAATTTATAAAATCACTCAGAGCTGAGCAAGCCTCATCAAACAAGATTGCGCGGTCATTATCACGTTTTGCCAGCAAGCATTTTGCGGTTGTTGCCTCTGGTACACGGTTTGGCTTAACCGTCACGCAGGTGCTTGAAAAAGCAATTGGCAGTAGTAACCTAATAAGCCTGAGCAAATCTGCTAATAAGTTGCTTAGTACGCCGCTGTATTACTCGGCATGGCCAAGAGCAGAGCAGCCAATTAATAGGCAGTTTCAACAATCCCAACAAGCAAAAAAGTTGGTGTATATGCCAAGCTGCGCAAGTCGGGTTTTTGCGGCTGATAAACTTGCCGATGATAAGCGTTCACTGCTTGATGTAATCTGTTCACTCGCTGCAAAAGCAGGCTATGATGTGGTGCTACCGAAGCACGCTGATTCACTTTGCTGCGGTATGCCATTTGCTAGTAAAGGCTTTAACAAAGAGTCTAAAAATAAGAGTGAGCAGTTACTTACTGAGCTTGAGGCACTTTCAAATAAGGGCCAATATCCAATCGTTTTTGATGCCAGCCCTTGTGCGCTCACCACTCTTAATGCCGCACAAAATACGGCACTCACAATTTACGAAAGTGCCGATTTTGCGGCTCTACATTTACTGCCTAATTTACAGGTTACGCCCGTGAATGAGCCGGTGATGCTCCATGTTACCTGTAGTTCTAAGCGATTAGGTAAAGAACAAAGCCTAGTATCACTTGCCAAGGCATGTAGTAATGAGGTGATTATTCCAGCAGATATAGAGTGTTGTGGATTTGCTGGTGATAAGGGCTTTAACTTGCCTGAACTAAATAGCAACGCCTTAAAAACCCTTAAACAACAAGTACCAAAGAACTGTCGTCGCGGCGTGTCAAATAGTCGTAGCTGTGAAATTGGTTTAACTGAGCACAGTGGCGTTAGTTATCAGTCAATTTTGTATTTGTTAGATCAGCAAAGTAACGAGTAGAGTATTTGCTCTTTTTCTTGCGCTAAATCAAATTATGACAAAAGTCCTATAGAGGTACAAAGTAGTAGTTGCTAATATAAAGGTATTAGATGTACCCGATACGGATATTGGGTTTAATGTGAGAAAAATACCGTGCTTAATAGTCTTAGAACAGGTTTAAACCTGCATCGTTTAATTTTGTTGCTAGCGTTTTCGGCAACGCTGATTACTTTCCTTAACAGTTATTATTCAAGTTACCAAGTTCAAAAACAGCAACTTATCAATGAAACTCTAAATAACCATAAAGCTTATGCAGCTAAACTGGTGTCAGCTACAGATAACTTTTTACTAGCTGCTCAACAACAACTTGCTTATGTTGGTAAAATATTAGAGGCAGATTTTAATAATCAAGGGTTAATTAATGCTGAAACCGAACGCTTAAGGTTACAAACCAATAGTTTTAATTCTACGATTATTGTAAATAAAAAAGGCAATATTTTAGGCGTTTCTCCAGCCTCATTAAACTTACAAAACCTCAAGGTCGACAGTTTTGGTACTAAAGCCGCGTTATCATACCGTAGGCCAATGATAAGTGAGCCATACATTTCCATGGCTGGTAATCTGCTTATTTTTATGTCACAGCCATTGTTTGATAAAACAGGGGAGTTTATCGGCTATGTTGGCGGTACTTTATATTTAAAACGTGCCAGTATTTTGAATGAATTATTGCAAGTTCACTACTATCAAGATGGCTCGTACTTGTATGTCGTGGATGAGAATAATCGTTTACTTTACCACCCGAATAAACATCGTATAGGCGAGCAAGTATTTGATAATGAAGTTATTGAATCGGTTTTAAGTGGTCACGCTGGCACACAGGTCGTTAAAAATAGTCAGGGTATTGAAATGCTTGCCGGGTACGCACCTTTGTCGGTGGCTCCCTGGGGAGTCGTCACGCAAAGACCCCTCCAAAGCACACTTGCGCCGCTTGATACGCTTATGTGGCAGGTCTTTTTACGTACTGCTCCAATCGGTTTGTTTACTTTTATACTCATCTGGGTATTAGCAAGACTTATTTCGCAGCCACTTAAACAGCTGGCAGAAACAGCGAGCACATTAGATAGACCAACAACATCGCAAGAACTTAAGCAACTTCGCTCTTGGTACTATGAAAGTAACGAGTTAAGAAATGCGATGCTCAAGGGAGTGGGGCTTTTGCAAAGTAAAATAGGCCTACTGAGGCATGAAGCACAGACGGATCCTTTGACTTGCCTACACAATCGAAGAAGTTTGGATATCAGATTAAGCCATTTGATGGCACAGCGATGCCCATTTGCAGTATTAGCAATCGATATAGATCATTTCAAGCGCGTCAATGATGAGTTTGGCCATGATATTGGAGATTTAGTGCTGCAATCACTGGCTAAGTTATTGGTTGATGCAACGCGAGAAGGGGATGTTGTCGCTCGCACAGGTGGGGAAGAGTTTATCGTTATTATGCCAAAGGTTACGGCAAAACGTGCCTATCAGCTTGCTGAACGCTTAAGAATGCAAGTGTCTGAATATTATATAGAACCTGTGGGTTGTATTAATGTGTCGATTGGTATTTCAGGCTGGCCTCTGGAACAGCTTAGTATTGAGGACGTGATGAAATTAGCTGACCAAGCACTCTACAAAGCTAAAAAAACAGGTCGAAATCGTTGTGTACTTGATGCTACATTTTGCCAAGATCTTCCACTTGTGTCTGAAGTGCCAGTGTTGGAATAAGTTATTTTATATGCAATAGTAAACACCATTAGGTTATTTTGGAAAATCACATGGTATCCATTAGTTCGTCTCGTTTAATGAAAATGGCTTGTGTGTTGAGTGTCATTTTACTCAATACATCGGCAGTGCAAGCTAAGACGAATGAGAATAAGCGTAGTGAGTTTATTGATGTTGGTGAACTCCTTCCTAACGCGGTTTTAGATATTCGCTACTTTGGGCGTCATAACTTTGTGGGCGCTCCTATTGATGGTTACACTGCGCCTAAATGTTTATTGCACAAAACCGCAGCGAATGCGCTTAAAAACGTACAAAAGGCGGCTCAGAAAGAGGGATTGAATTTAAAAATATTCGATTGTTATCGTCCACAGCGCGCTGTTGATCATTTTGTACGTTGGGTTAATGATTTAAGTGATACGCGCACCAAAGCTGAGTTTTATCCTAACCTTAATAAAGATCAGCTGTTAGGTGATTATATTGCTGCTAAATCAGGCCACAGCCGTGGCTCAACCATTGATTTAACGTTAGTTGATGCATATGGTGTTGAGCTTGATATGGCATCACCGTTTGACATGTTTGATACGCTTTCAAATACGGATGATCCTCGAATTAGTGCCACTCAAAAAGCTAATCGTTATAAGCTTAAAACACTTATGAGTGATGCGGGTTTTGCTCCGTATTCAATGGAATGGTGGCATTTCACTTATCAGCCGCAGGCTTACCCTGCGACTTATTTTAACTTTGTAATAAAATAATTAACGTACTTCGCTAATGGGTGTGTAATCCACCCCAATTTCAACAATACCGACTTCTGGGTATTTTTCTAATTCAGTTTTGACTACTTTTAAATCAGTATCTTTATCGACAAAAAAGCTGTACGTATGCTCAGCTACCCTTTTTAACTGATAGGTGTCTAGCAGTGCTAAAGATGCTTCTTTGGTTTTGAGTGAAATAAACACAGTACCAGTCACCGTCCCTTGCTCTGAATTTGCGTGGTTAAAGACGATGGTTCCTTTTAAAAGCTGCTCAGAGTTGTAAGTTAGTTTTTCACCATTGTTATTAACAGAATTATTACTCGTTTTCGTTAACTCTTCAGTTTTTTTTGTTGTGGTTTGTGGTGTATTTTGCTCTTTTTGAAGCGCTGTATTTTTAGGTGTGCCTTCCTTTTTATTTACACTTTCATCTTTCTGACAACCTAAAATTAACATAGATAACACTGCAATTAGTTGTATTTTATTAATCTGGTGCATTAAATCTCCTACTATTGTTACTTTTATTTACAAATATTACTGTTTTTTATTAACAGCTTTAGGTACATTATAGTTGGTTAAATTGTTAACCAAAATTAAAAATATAACAACAGGGAACTTATGCATGGCTAAATTTAAAGTAAGCGCTGTAGCAACATTAGTAACGGCTATTTTGGCATCATCACAAGTACAAGCAAGTGAACAAACTCGCTTCTACAGTGCCGCTAGTACAAGCTCACACGCGCAATTCAATCCACAAATAACTCAGCAACGTGCATTAGCTGAGCGCCGCACTGTATCGGGTCATAAATCTATTTTTGATGCTCAATTAGGTAAAGCAACATTCTTATGGCAGGCTGTTGGTCAAGCAAAACCAGATATGTCAGTTGTTTTACCAGAGCAACGCAATGCTTACGCTGCAGATTTTTATTTGAATGCGCTAACGGGTGTAAGTACAGCTAAGAAAGGTATATCAAGCGCCGTATTAACGGATTTATCTGAGCAAAAACTGGGCTCAATCACGGCTAAATACAAGCAAAAAGTACATGATATTGAAGTATTCAACCGTGAATACAATTTAATCATGGATAAAGAGCAAAACTTAGTAGCTGGCTCTGGTTACTTTGCTAACGTTAGTTCAAATGCGACTAAATCATTTGCACCACTTGCTAAATTTGTGGGTGCTGAGCAAAGTATTAAGCGTGCTATTAAAGAGTTAGCAGATATCAATGTTTCGCTGGTTAAGTCTACAGAGCAAGGCGACTATGTTAAGTACAATGTAACTAACCAAAATGGTGAAAAAGTTGTCGTTGGTCAACCACGTGCGAAGAAAGTATTTTTTGAAGTTAACGGACAACTTGAGTCAGCTTATTATGTTGAAGTTGAAGTTGCCGATAAAAATAGTCTAGATAGCGACTACTTCAGCTATGTTATTGGTGCTGACAACAATAAGGTTTACTTCAAAAAAGACTTAAAAGCACACGCGGCAGACTTTAACTATCGTGTATGGGCTGATGCAGATGGTTACCCATGGGAAGGTCCGCATGGTGACGTAATCCCAGCAGATGGCCCTGATCAAGTTGATGAAACTGAAATCCTAGATGCACCTTTAGTTAGCTTATCTTACTACAGTAAGCTGAGCACAATGGACCCGTGGCTTGAGGATGATGCAACGACTACATCAGGTAATAACGTATTTGCGTATGCTGATGTTATTGCACCGCAAGGTTTTACTGAGGGTGACTTTACCGCTGAAACAACGTCTGATTTTACTTTTGACTACCCATATCAAGTTGATCAGGTTGCTAATAGTTATGATAACCGTAAGGCAGCAATCGTTAACTTGTTCTACATGAACAACTTCTTACACGATTTCTTTTATGATCATGGTTTTGACGAAACATCAAATGTTGCACAAGTATCTAACTATGGCCGTGGTGGTGTAGAAGGCGATCCTATTGAAGCGCAAGCTCAAGATAACAGCGGTCTAAATAACGCAAATATGTCTACACCAGCAGATGGTGCAAGCCCTCGTATGCAAATGTATTTATACAACTCAAAAGATGCGAAAGTAGGTGTCGATTTTGGTGTTGTAGTTACATCTGATGAAACGATTGGTCTTCTTGAGTCAACGCAAGTTTCTGGTTTTGGTCAAGGTCAGTTTGCAGACGTAGCCGCTGAAGTTGTACGTCTAATCGATGGTAATGATGTTGATTCAGGGAGTGTAACGGATGGTTGTGAGCCTGCAACGAATGCAGCAGATTTAGCTGGTAAAATTGCGTTAGTTGACCGTGGTTCGTGTAACTTCACTGCAAAAGTATTCCACGCTCAAGAAGCGGGCGCTATTGGTGCAATCGTTGTAAATAATGATCCTAATACCGATGATCCTGCACCTATGGGCGGTGAAGATGATGCCGTGCTTATTCCAAACATGGGACTTAACTTTGCCGATGGTCATAAAATGTATGACGCGATAGATGCAGGTAATGTTGTAACTGTAAACATGTTTAACAAAGCAACGTTAAAAGATGGCACATTAGATAACGGTATTATTGCACACGAATGGGGTCACTATATTAGTAACCGTTTAGTCGGTAACTCGTCTGGTCTTATCAACTTCCAAGGCCGTGCCATGGGTGAAGGCTGGGGTGATTTCCACTCACTTATGTTTATTGCTAAAGCAGGCGATATCAACATTGTTGGTAACGACAAGTTCCAAAAAGCTTACGGTAGCGGTACATTTGTAGAAGACTTCTATTTTGGTATTCGCCGTGTTCCATATTCTACAAACATGGAAGTAAACCCACTGTCTTTCCGTCACATTACTGAAAATGCAGGAGCGGACGTTGGTATCGCGCCAACAAATGTGGCTTCGCCTCATGCTGCCGGTGAAATTTGGGCAACAATGTTGTGGGAAAGCTATGTTGCACTAATCAACGAGCATGGTTTTGAAGAAGCACAAAATCGCATGGCAAACTACCTTGTTGCGGGTTATAAACTAACACCAATTGCGCCGCTATACACAGAAGCACGTGATGCTATCTTAGCTGCTGCTTATGCTGTTGATACAAACGACTACGAGCTAATTCTAGGTGCGTTTGCTAAGCGTGGTATGGGTTTAGGCGCTGTTGCTCCAGAGCGCTTCAGCACTGACTTAACCGGTGTGGTTGAATCTGATGATATGGAGCTTGCTAGCTTTACTCTTAAAGATGTGAGCGTAAATAATAACTTTAACGGTGCAGAGTTAGGTTATTGCTCGAATGATAACATTCTAGATAAAGGTGAAACCGGCACACTAACCGTGAGCATTACCAATACAGGTAGTGAAACACTGACAGGTACACAAGCACAGTTGAGCGTTGTTAGTAACCATGATGTTACTTTTGAAAATGATGGCTTAATCACGTTTGATGAGATGACCCCATTCACATCGGCTACAAGTGCGCCGATTAAGTTTACACTTAATGACGCTGGTACGGCAGATACCCTTGAGATTCAAGTGTCATTCCCAGAGCTTTCTGCTGATGATGAAATTGTTGAAGCAGCAAGTGAGACACTCTCATATACGGTTAACATGGACTTTGAAGCAAAAGCACCTGTTGGTTCTCAAACTTCGGATAACATGGAAGTCGCTGCTACGTCACTTCATGACTTTAAAGAAAATGTAATGACGGGTGGCGACCTAGCTGAGGGCACTCAAAGCATGGCTAATGATGGCAACGTAGCCTTTTTCAATACTTTTGGTTTTGGGCTTGGTGAGCAAACCATGTACCTAAATAACAATGATTTTGAATCTGACGTTGCTGTTGAAACTAAAGAGTTTGAGATTGGTTTTGCTGGCGAGTTTGCAGTGTCATTCTGGCATTTCTATCTAATTGAAGAAAATTGGGATGGTGGTGTCGTTGAGATCAGCGTAAATGGTGGTAATTGGGTTGATGTCACTGAAATGGGGGGCACATTTGATGTTGGTTATGATGGTCCGCTGACTGAAAATGATGCACAGGCAATTCAAGACCGTGATACGTTTACAGGCAATAATATTGATGAGAATGGTGCGTATGGTAATTACGAAACAATTCGATTTGGTACTGAGTTAAATGGTAACCGTGCGAAGCTTCGTTTCCGTTTATCATCGGATAACGCAGTGAGAGAGTTTGGTTGGTGGATTGATAATGTGTCATTTACCAATGTAACAACACCGATACTATCAAACGTTATCGCGGGTGACACTTTTGCATGTGATAATGCAATGCCAGTGATTAGCGTGTCTGGCGATGAAAGTATTTCTGAGTCTGCAACCGGTACGTTAAGTGTAACTGCAACTGATCGCAATAGTGATGATGAATTAACGTATGCTTGGACGCAAGTAAGTGGTTCAGCAGCAACATTATCAGGCGAAGATACTGCAACATTAAGTTTCACTCCAGGCTCAATCTCAGCAGATGAAGAGGTCGTCTTTGAGGTTGTTGTTAGCGATGGTGTTGCATCCGTGTCAGAGCAAGTAACGGTTGCTGTTACAAATGAAGCAGAGCCTGTGGTTGAAACCCCAGAGCCTAGAAAATCAAGCAGTGGTAGTTTTGGTTTCTTGACCTTACTACTTGCTCCATTAGCGTTAGTAGGCCGTCGCCGCAAACGCTAAGTTAATTATCAGACAGTGATAAAAACAAAGCCCTTACAGTTCTCTGTAAGGGCTTTTTTAGTTTCTGTGGACTTACCTGCTCATGTCATGGCAAGTAAAAAGTGGCATTACAAAACTATTGAACTGTCGCTTTTAAACCGCGGCGTTTTAATAATGCTGAAGTGTCAGGCTCTTGACCACGGAATGCTTTATACGATTCCATTAAGTCGCGCGAGTTGCCCATTTCTAAAATTTCTTTACGGTATTTGTCACCCATTTTGCGAGTTAAACCGCCTTGCTCTTGTACATAAGCAAACGCATCAGCTGCTAAAATTTCACTCCACATATATGCGTAGTAACCAGCTGAGTAGCCGCCACCCATAGAGTGTGAGAAGAATGCTGATTTATAACGTGGTGGTACAAATGGTACATTTACACCATGTTTTGTAAGTGCTTGTTGCTCAAACTCTTCAATGTCTTGCAATGGTGCATCTGCAGGTAGTGAGTGCCATTCCATATCAAGAAGTGCAGCAGCAACATATTCTAACGTATCAAAACCTTGGTTGAAGCTACGTGATTGGATTACTTTTTTCAGTAACTCATCAGGAATTGGTTCACCTGTTTTATGGTGTTTCGCATAGTTTGCGATAACTTCAGGGTACATTGCCCAGTCTTCTTCGAACGTTGACGGGAACTCAACGAAGTCGCGTGATACCGACGTACCTGAAAGCATAGGGTATTTTACTTTAGAGAACATGCCATGTAAGCCGTGGCCTAATTCGTGAAAAATAGTTGTCGCTTCATCATAGCTGATAAGCGTAGGTTCACCATTTGCGCCTTTTTGAATGTTCATTACATTAACAACAACAGGCTTTTGTTCTTTAAGGCCTGATTGTTTTACAAATGAGCTCATCCATGCACCGCCACGCTTACCTTCGCGAGCAAAGTAGTCAGCAAAGAAAATGGCTAAGCTGTTACCGTTTTCATCAAATAACTCATAGGCTTTAACATCAGGATGGTAAACTGGAATATCGTTACGTGGTTTGAAAGTAATACCGTATAAACGGTTCATGGTGAAGAATACACCGTCTTCTAGCACACGATTAAATTCAAAGTATTCTTTCACTGCATTTTCGTCTAGATTGTACTTATCTTTACGAACTTGTTCTGCGTAGAATAACCAATCCCAAGGTTGTAGTTTGAACTGTTCACCTGACTCATCGATCTTAGCTTGGATCGCTTCAGCCTCTGCATTAACGTTTTGCATTAACGCAGGGATCATACCTGCAAACATATCAAATACTGCCTGCGGCGTTTTCGCCATTTGTGACTCTAGTCCGAATGCCGCCCAACTATCATAACCAAGTAGCTTAGCCTTTTGAGCACGTAACTGAGCAAGTTCTGCAACGATTTCACGGTTACTGTTTTCACCAGAAAGTGCGCGCTCAGCTGAGGCACGCCAAATTTTTTCACGTAAATCACGATTTTTAAGTGTCGCTAAAATAGGTTGGCGTGTCGTGTTGGTGATCTTAATTAGGTATTTGCCAGAGTGGCCCGCTTCTGTTGCTGCATTAGCAAGCTGTTCAATTTGACCTGCAGGTAAACCTTCAAGTTCAGCTTTGTCATCAACAAGCACAACGTTCGTTTTAGTCAGTGCTAATAAGTTCTGCGAAAACTGAGTCGTTAAGCTTGAATGTTTTGTATTAATATCACGGATCTGTTGTTTTTCTTCCGCGGTTAGTTTCGCACCGGCACGTACAAAACGCTTGTAGTAAACATCTAAAAGACGTTTTTCTTCAGCGGTTAATGCTAATTTATCTGACTCAGCATATACAGCAGAGACTTTCTCAAATAAGTCTTTATTTAAAAAGATATTGTCGTTATGTGCAGCAAGCTTTGGTGCGAGCTCTTTTTGTATTTCACGACGCTTAGGGTTTGAATCACTCCCTGCTAGATTATAAAAAATGCTGCGGGTGCGAGTCAGTAATTCGCCACTTAGCTCAAGGGCAACAATGGTGTTTTGAAAGTCAGGCTTAGCTTGATTACTAATGATAGCTTGTACTTCAGCCATTTGCTCAGTCATGCCTTTATTGAAAGCAGGCATAAAGTGCTCATCTTTGATGACACTAAAGTCAGGTGTTTCGTATTGTAATACGCTTTTTGTAAATAATGGGTTTGCTTGCTCAACGTCAGCGGTTGTTGCAACTTGTTTAGTTGTTGTTTTATTTTCAGTTGTTTGTGGCTCAGAACAGGCCGTTAATAATAACGCTGAGCTAATCGCGGTTGCGAGTACGTGTTTCATTGTTTTCTCTTTGTTTTAAAAATTAAATTGCGCTGATAAAGCACAGTGATCGCTTAACATATGATCTGTGTTGTAATTGTGAAATTTCACAGAAGATGGCACCAAAGCGCGCCTCATGGAAGCTGATATCACAATGTGATCAATGGGCAAAGGGTACTTTGGATGACAACCTACTACACCATCTGTTGCGATAAAAAGGTTATTAGCTGCGATAAGTGGCGAACCATCATTATAATCTTTTTTATTTTTATGGTCAGAAGCTGCTAAAAGCTCAACTCTAAAATGGTTATTTATGGCTGTCAAATGATGGTTAAAATCACCCAGTATAAGCCAGTTTTCGCGAGCTAAGTTATGCTTGGCTAGGTAGCCTTTTAAATACTCAGCTTGTTTAGCATATACTGCACAATTTGATTTATTTGATACTGCATAATTTTCAACAAAGCAGCCACTTTTCATATGAACATTAAGTAAGTTTAATGGTTTACCCGCTTGTTCAATTTGTAAATGAATCGCTTCTCTTGCACCCACCTTTGCGTTAGCTAACTCACTTAGATGGTTAACCTGTTTTATTAAAATGGGCTTTCTCACCACGAAGGCGACTTTTTGTTGTGTTGATGCTTGCTTGTTTTCTCTACAAGTGTAACTGGGTGAATCCGTTCGAGATGACATGATTATTTGCTATTGTGAGGCAGGAAATATTCGTTTAACAGCTGCCAAAGAGCCAACTTCTTGAAGTGCAATTACATCTGCATCAAGTGATTGCGCGTATTGGCGCATCTGAGTGTAACTTTCAGTGTCTCTGGCTTTACAGCCTGTACCATTGTGGGCTGCTAAGTGTTCGGTGTTCCAAGTGACCACGCGTAAGCTTTTGGCATTTGCAAAATTACTATTTACAACTGATAGCAGTAGTAATGCCAAGCTAGTCAAATGCGGATGCTTAATTATTTTCATCTACGACTATTACCTAAGAATAATGATGTGGTATGTTATATTATAACAACTTAATCTGCAATCAATCTTGCCATGGAGTGCTTTTTTTTACGATAAGTTGCAAATGTTGCTGGATAAGCAAGGAGTCGTATGGCTATCATAATTAAACATGCTTGCGTTGTTAATGAAGGACAACGCGGACCACAAGATATAAAAATTGTTGGTAAACGAATAGTTCAAATCGCTACAGATATCACAGCTAAAGTGAATGATCAGGTGATTGATGCTAACGGTTTATTGCTGTTACCCGGCATGATTGATGACCAAGTTCATTTTAGAGAGCCAGGCCTAACCCATAAAGGTACAATTGCCAGTGAATCGGCCGCTGCTGTGGCCGGTGGCATTACCAGCTTTATGGAAATGCCTAATGTTTCACCCTCGACCACCACAGCAAAAGCCTTGGCAGATAAATACGCAATAGCGGCGCAAACCAGCTCTGCGAATTATGCATTTTACTTTGGCGCAACCCCTAATAACCTCGATGAAATTAAAGCCCTTGATGCCAAAAAGGTATGCGGCGTTAAAGTGTTTATGGGGGCATCAACAGGTGATTTACTGGTTGAGCATCCTCATGCTCTTGAGGCCATTTTTCGCGAAAGCCCTGTACTTATTGCAACCCATTGTGAGCAAGGTGAAGTGATTCAACAAAATCAGCGCCTTGTAGCGAAGCGTTTTGGCAAACTACATATAGAACATCATCCATTAATTCGTGATGAGTTAGCGTGTTATTCATCATCATCGTATGCAGTATCGCTGGCAAAACGGTATGGTTCACAGCTGCATGTTTTACACCTTACAACGGCAAAAGAGTTGGCGCTATTTAGTAACGCGCCTATAGAACAAAAGCACATAACCGCTGAAGCGTGCGTGCATCATTTGTGGTTTAACCAAGACGATTACGCAAACTATGGTAATCTAATTAAATGTAATCCGGCAATAAAATCAGAGCAAGACCGCCAAGCTTTACTTGGCGCCGTGCGCGATGGGCGCATTGATATTATTGCCACCGATCATGCACCTCATACTTGGCAAGAAAAGCAGCAACAATACAGTGTTGCGCCAGCAGGTCTCCCATTAGTCGAGCATGCGTTATTATCGTTACTTGAGCAGGTAAAACGCGGTGCGTTAAGTCTTGAGCAAGTCGTTGAAAAAACGGCGCATAATGTAGCAAAGCGATTTGCTATCGAAGAGCGGGGCTTCATTCGTGAAGGTTATTTTGCTGATTTAGTCCTGGTTGACCCAAACGCTGAAAAGCACGTCGAGCACACAAATACACATTATTTATGCCAATGGACTCCTTTTAATGGCACCACTTTTTCACACCGAATTACACATACCTTTGTAAATGGAGAGTGTGTGTTTGATGGCACACATGTTTACCCGCATAAGCAGGCCGCTATGGCCTTAATATTCAATCGTTAAAAAGAAGTCGATATGCAATTACCGGATATTACCTCGCACTCTAATGTAGATTTTCAGTCGCCTTTGAAATGGGTTGGCATGGAAAAAATTGCACTGCCTTTAAAGCTTGCACAACCTCATGTTGATGTACATCTTAATGCCAAAGCGGATGTGTTCGTTAGCCTTGATAGCAATGCAAAAGGCATTCATATGTCGCGTCTTTATTTGTTACTTAATCAGCTATTGGCAAAACAGAACTTAACGAGTCAGGGTGTTAACGAGTTTATGAATGCTGTTTTAACATCACAAAAAGGCTTAAGTAAAGGCGCAAAACTGGTGCTGCATTTTGATTTACCACTGCTTAAACCAGCACTCCTTAGCGATAATGCAGGTTACAATGCTTACCCTGTTGTTTTAACAATTACTAAGCAGCAATCGCTCACCATTAACTTAAAGGTCGATATTGCCTACAGTAGTACTTGCCCATGCTCTGCAGCATTATCAAGGCAGCTTTTGAGTGAGGCGGTCGATAAACAATTTAGCGATGCCGCTATTGATAAAGCATCTTTACTTAATTGGCTTGCAAGTGCTCAGGGCTCAATAGCAACGCCGCATAGTCAGCGCTCTTATGCTTATATAGATGTCACTTTTAGTAATGAAAAGCTGCCTGATCTGAGTGCTTTTATTAGTACCTGTGAGCAAGCTATTGGCACTCCTGTGCAAACCGCCGTAAAACGTGAAGATGAACAAGCATTTGCAGCCCTAAACGCGAAAAATTTACTATTTTGTGAAGATGCAGCAAGGCGATTAAAACAACGCCTCGAAACTATGCCGAGTATTGCTGACTACCAATTTAAGGTTGAGCATCAAGAAAGTTTACATGGCCACAATGCAGTGGTTCATGAGTCTAAGAATTAGATCTCATAACCTTAAGTATTTACAAATTTTGACAAAGATAGTCGCAAATCATTGCTATTAATAAAAACAAGGTGAATGATATGCCTACCAAAAATATTATAAAAAAGGATGACTATGCGTTTTAAATTTATTGCTGCTGCAGTGGGTATTGCTGTCGCAAATGTTGCCGTTGCCGACGAAGGCATGTGGCAACCTCATCAACTGCCAGAACTTGAATCAGTCTTAAAAGCGAAAGGCTTGAGTATTGATGTAGAGTCAATTTCAAAACTGACTGAGTTCCCGATGAATGCGGTAATTAGCCTTGGTGGTTGTACGGCTTCGTTTGTATCACCAAAAGGTTTAGTTGTAACAAACCACCACTGTGCCTACGGTTCGATTCAATATAACTCGACCACCGAGAACAACATTTTAGAAAATGGCTTTTTAGCAAAAAAGCACAATGATGAAGTGCCTGCAGCCCCAGGCTCTCGTGTCTATGTAACCGAGCAAGTGACCGACGTTACAGAGAAAGTAAACCAAGGTACTGAACAGCTAACAGGTAAAGCACGCTTTGATGCTATTCAAGCAAATGAAAAAGCACTTGTTAGTGAGTGTGAGAAAGACGAGAGCTACCGCTGTAATGTGTATACTTTCCACGGTGGTCTTGAGTATTACCTGATCAAATCGCTAGAAATTAAAGATGTGCGTTTAGCGTATGCACCCGCTATGGGGGTCGGTAAATACGGCGGTGATATCGACAACTGGATGTGGCCGCGTCATACCGGTGATTTCTCGTTCTATCGCGCGTATGTGGGTAAAGATGGTAAGCCTGCTGAATATTCAGAAGATAACGTGCCATACCAAAGTGATGCGTTTTTAAAAGTAAGTGCTAAAGGCGTACAAGAAGGCGATTTTGTGATGGTGACCGGATACCCAGGCAGCACAAACCGTTACCGTATTTCGCCTGAAGTTGACTATGTATTTAACACAGCTTACCCATTAGCGCGTAAATATAACTCTAAATATGTCTCGTTGATTGAAGAAAATGCGCCAGAGGGTTCAGAGGCACGAATCGCTTATGAAAGCACGATTGCTGGTTACAACAATTACATTAAAAACTATGGCTCAATGATTGAGAGCTTTAACAAGGGTTCAATGTATAGCCGCAAGCAACAATTCGAAAAAGATCTCACTGCGTGGATCAATGAAGATAGCGAGCGCAAAGCTAAATACGGACATGTACTCGCTGATTTAACGACACTAGTTGCTGAGTCTCAAGAGCATAACCAGCGCGACCGCATGTTAGGCTACGTACACCGTTCACAAATGATGTCATCGGCACGTATGCTGTATCGTTTAGTCTATGAAAAACAAAAGCCAGATGCTGAGCGTGAAAGTGGTTATCAAGAGCGTGATATGCCACGCATTAAGTCACGTTTAGAAAGCATGAGCCGTCGTTACGACGAAACTGTAGATAAAGCTATTTTACTGTACTTTATTGAGCAATATGCCGCATTACCAAACGATGAGCGAGTTGCTGAGGTTGATAAGGCGCTTGGTTTAACAAACGGCTTTGATAAGCAAGAACAACAAGCCTTGCTTGATGATATGTATGCTAAATCGGTTCTTGCAGATGAAAGCAAACGTTTATGGATGGCAGGCCTTGACCTTGCACAATTAAAGCAAAGTAGCGATCCATTTATTCAATATGCTCAGGCTGTTTTTGCCGTTACGAAAGATATTGAAGATGCGAAAAAAGAACTGGCTGGTAAACAGCAAGCCGCTCGCCCTGCATTAATGGAAGCAATCATTGCTTACAACAAAGCACTTAATAAGCCGGTTTACGCGGACGCTAACAGCACCTTACGTGTAACTTACGGTACGGTAGGCGGCTACTCCCCGCAAGATGGCTTAGTGGCAACCCCCTTTACATCTTTAGAAGGACTGCTTGCTAAAAACACGGGTGTTGAACCATTCAACTCACCAGAGAAACAAAATGAGTTGATTAAGCAAAAGCTTTATGGCGATTACACTGGCGGTATGAACACTGTTCCGGTTAACTTTTTATCAAATGTAGATACCACAGGTGGTAACTCAGGCTCTCCAACGTTAAACGGTAATGCTGAGCTCGTTGGTTTGTTATTTGATGGTGTTTACGAAAGCATTATTGGTGATTGGGATTACGATGAAAACTTAAATCGCTCAATTCACGTTGATTCACGATACATGTTGTGGGTGATGGATAAAGTTGATAATGCTCAAAACCTACTTAAAGAGATGACTATCGTTAAGTAATCTAAGTTTAACATTAATTTAAGTATTAAAATGCCAGTCTAACAGACTGGCATTTTTGTTTTTATAAAAATAAAAACATTAAATTTCATAAGGTTGAAAAATATTTATAAAAATTAATTTTTCTTAAGTTTTATTTAAGTTTCGCTCGATAAATTTTACACATAACCTAAGTGGAGCGAACAATTATGCTTTCAGTCAAGCAATCATATCAAACTCAAGTTCAAGAGCCAGCCTTTGTTTGCACGCGTGAAGGAGGTCAATTCCGTGACCGTCTTGAGCGTAATATCAAGCAAGGTTTTGCTGCGGCCTATAACGCGAAAATTTCGCAATTCATGCCGCTACTGTGTGAGCTTAATGTTGACGATGAAGTATGTACGTTAGGTCTTCGCTCTGCATCACAAGCTTTATTTATTGAGCAATATCTCCCTGCGTCTATTGAGCACTTTGTCAGTGCCAAGCGTGAGCACATTTTTGAGCTAGGTAATTTATGCTCAACGCATCGAAAAGCCACCTTGGCACATTTTGTTTTAATGAACGAAGCACTCTATCAAGCAAGGGCAAAATATTTAGTATTTTGTGCAACCCGCAAAGTGAGAGCACTATTAAAAATGCTGGGTGTGAATTGCAAAGAAATCGGTGTTGCCAATGCACAAGCACTACAAGATCCAGCAAGCTGGGGTAGCTATTACGACAATCAACCAACCATTTGTGTGGTTGACCTAAACGAAGCACATCAACGGGTATTAAATACCCCCGTTTTATTCAATATCAAACAGCAATGTTTGCAGTCATCCCTTGAATTGGCTGTCTATTTGGAGGCGTTATGAGCTGGTTAACACAATTACCGCATAAGGATAGCGATACCTTGATGGTTTGCCATCAAAGTGATGGTGTGCGCTCACTAACCAAACAAGAATTTACTGAACAAGTGACTCGTTTGCTGCCTACTTTGGCAGAGTTTGATGCTCAAGGCGTTGCTTATCAATTAGATAACACACCCGCTTGGTGTGTATTAGAAGCTGCGCTTAGTGAGCTTAATAGAGTGGCGATTCCACTACCAACGTTTTTTACAGCGCAGCAAATAGCGTTTGGTTTGCAAAACAGTGGGGCAGGGCTATTTGTATGCGACCGTGCTTACGAAGGCGAGCATGCTAAATTAGTGGCGTTAGTGGATGTGTGTAAGCATTACCCTTTATATGTTTACCAATTGAGTAACACACAGCCTGTGCCATATTTTGCAAACACGCAAAAGATTACCTTTACCTCAGGCTCAACGGGCACACCTAAAGGGGTGTGTTTATCCCTTGAGAGTCAAATGCAAGTGGCAACATCACTGTATCAAAGCATAGGTTTAGAAAAACCAAACCATTTGTGTTTACTGCCGCTAGCGGTTTTGCTTGAGAATTTAGCTGGTGTGTATGCGCCGCTATTAGCGGGTGGCATGGTTAATTTAGTGCCTTTAGCTGAACTTGGTTTTTCTGGTGCGCAGCTACTTGAACCACATAAATTAATAGCCGCAATTGAACGTACTGAGCCAAATACCCTTATTTTAGTGCCAGAACTACTAACGTGTTTAGTGGCTTTTGCAAAGCAAGGCTGGCAAGCACCTAAAAGCTTAAAGTTTATTGCCGTTGGTGGCGCGGTTGTAAGCCAAGCACTTATTAAGCAAGCCCGTGAGCTCGGTTTACCCGTTTATCAAGGCTATGGTTTATCTGAATCTTCATCAGTGGTGAGTTTAAACACGCGCGATGATGATGACATAGACACCGCAGGGCGAGTACTGAAGCACATTCAATATAAAATTGAAAATGGCCAGCTTTATATCAAAGGTTCATTGTTTTTGGGTTATTTAGGTAAAGCTGCACAAAATGCTGACGATTGGTATGCAACCGGTGATCTGGTCACTGAGCAAGCAGGCCGCTTGGTTATTCAAGGGCGTTTGAAAAACCAGCTGATCACCAGCTTTGGGCGCAATATCAGCGCTGAGTGGCCAGAGTCGTTATTGCTTAGCCACAGCCAGGTTCAGCAAACGGTGGTGATTGGCGAAGGCCAAGCATTTTTAGCCGCGCTTATCTATGCAAATCAAGCGATGAGTGACGCTGAACTTGCTGCTCATATTACGGCACAAAACGCGCAACTACCCGAATACGCACAGATCAGAAAATGGCATCGAATGGCAGAGCCTATGAGCCACACGCAAGGCTTATTAACCAGCAATAATCGCCCTAAACGCGATGTTATTAACCAATTTTTTGCTACAGAGATTTCAGCACTTTATCAAGAGGCAACGAGCATGAGTCAATTTTTCAATACATTACAAACTGAAACACAAAAAGAGCGCGACTACCTTTTAGCTGCACCGATTATTAGCCGTGTTTTTAAAGGTGAAGTGAGCCTGAGTGAATATGCATCGTTCTTAACGCAAGCTTATCATCATGTTAAGCACACAGTCCCACTATTAATGGCCCTAGGTGCAAAGCTTACCGATAAACAAGAGTGGCTGCGCGAAGCTGTTGCAGAATACATCGAAGAAGAGCTAGGCCATCAAGAGTGGGTGTTAAATGATATTGCAGCATGTGGGTTCGATAAAGAGCTGGTGCGTCATTCTCGCCCACAGTTTTCGACCGAGTTAATGGTGTCGTATGCTTATGATGTAATTAATCGTGGCAATCCTTTGGCATTTTTTGGCATGGTTCATGTTCTAGAGGGTACCTCGATTGCATTAGCCGATAATGCTGCAGGGCAAATCCGTGAGGTTGTAGGTTTACCTAAAAAGGCATTTACCTACCTTACTTCGCACGGTGCACTTGATATTGAACACGTGAAGTTCTTCGAAAATCTCATGAACAAAATTGATAACGAGGACGACCAGCAAGCCATCATTCACGCCGCAAAATGTTTTTACAAACTGTACGGCAATATTTTCCGTGACCTTGATACTGAGCCTTTCTTTAGTGAGGCTGATTTGGAGCAGAGCGCATGAATAGCCCAGTATGTGTGCTAACCGGTGCTACAGGCGGCATTGGCCGGGCTATTGCCCTTCGCCTTGCAAAAGAGGGGTGGCGTTTATTGCTGGTAGGTCGAAATATTAAGCAACTTGCCGCACTTAAATTGGAGTGTGGTAATGAAGCGGAGTACTTTCAGGCTGATCTAAGTAACAGTGAATCTCGCGATGAACTTGCCAAGTTTGCTCAGCAACTAGGTGGTGCAACGCTACTTATCAATAACGCGGGCGTTAACGTGATGCAGGGCTTTAGTGAAATCAGTGAGCAGCAAATTGAGCACTTATTAAATATCAACCTGCATGTGCCAATTAAATTGTGTCAATTGTTCTTACCCCAAGTCACTTTCAACAAAGGCACGATTGTGAACATAGGTTCATCGTTTGGTAGTATCGGCTATCCGTATCAAACCTTGTACTGTGCTAGCAAGTTTGGCTTAAGAGGGATGACCGAAGCCCTTGCCAGAGAGCTTAGCCACAGCGATGTGAAAGTATTATATTTAGCGCCTCGTGCAACCGATACCGCGATTAATTCGCCACAAGTACGGGCGATGAATAAAGCGTTGGGTAACACCATGGATCCACCAGAAAAAGTGGCGGATGCTTTATTAGATTTAATTAACTCAAAAAAGCGTCGCCGTTTTATCGGCTTTCCAGAAACATTATTTGCTCGTATTAACGGCGCATTTCCATCTCTTGTTGATAACGCAATAGCAAAACAACTTCCTAAAATTAAAAGTTTTTTTGCGAACTAAATTGATTAAGGTGAATGATTATGACTAAACTAAATTTTAAAGCCCTAATGATGTTAGGTGTTATCATGGCTACGCCTGCAAAAGCCGACTTTAATAGCGATTTAAGTTCGGTGCAGAAGCAGTGGGCAGTGGTTAATTACGAATTAGTTGACGATGCGCAGTTGGATGCATTTGAAAAATTAGCGAGCGAAACCGCAGAGTTTACAAAAGCGAACGACCAGCAAGCTGCAAGCCATATTTGGTATGGTATTGTGCTATCGAGCTATGCAGGTGCGAAAGGCGGCTTAGGTGCGCTTGGTCTTGCAAAAGATGCGAAAGCGCAATTCGAAAAAGCACTAAGTCTAGATCCAAAAGCACTTGAAGGTTCAGCGTATACCAGTCTTGCCACCTTATACGGTAAAGTGCCGGGTTGGCCAATTGGTTTTGGTGATGACGATGAAGCGAAGAAACTGTTTAAACAAGCGCTTGAGCTGAACCCGCGTGGTATCGATAGCAACTATTTATATGCGTCATTTCTATATGATGAGCGCAAATATAAATCAGCTAAAGAATTTTTATTGGTTGCTCAGCAAGCGGCTGCGCGTCCTGATAGACCAAAAGCAGACCTTTACCGCCAACAAGAAATTACTGAACTATTGGCTAAGGTAGAGAAAAAAATAAAGAGATAAGTTATGCATTTATTGCTCGTTGAAGACGATCACTTAGTGGCAGAAGGCCTATGCCGTTCTTTGCGTCAACAAGGTTATAGTGTTGAACATAGTTCGACCGTTAAGTCAGCGATGCAATGGCTGCAAAACGATGAAATTGAGCTGGTAGTCCTAGACTTAGGACTACCAGATGGTGATGGCATCGACATTCTAAAGCACATCAAAAAGCACCGTAAAAACCTGCCTGTGGTGATTTTAACTGCTAGGGGTAGTATCGACGATAAAGTGATGGGACTCGATTTAGGTGCTGATGATTATCTTGCAAAACCGTTTGATCCCGCTGAGTTATTTGCACGCCTTCGGGTTGCCAGCAGGCGTCTTACCCAAGCACAAACTAGCACTTTAAAAGTCGGTGATGTTGAAATGGACACCGCAGCTTTTACCGTGAGTTTTCAAAAAGAGCCGGTGAACTTGCCGCGTAAAGAGTTTATGTTACTCAAAGCGTTGCTCGAAAATCAAGGCCGCGTGCAATCAAAACAGCAGTTAGAGAATAAGCTCTATGAGTGGGGCGAAGAGGTGGGGTCAAATACCATCGAAGTACATATTCATCACTTGCGTAAAAAATTCCCGAAAGAATTTATTAAAACCCTGCGCGGTATTGGTTATGTGGTGGGTAAACGCTAGTGTCAATCCGTAAAAGACTGACCTTACTTATCTTGTCGATGGTGATCTTAACCTGCTTTTTGGCTTTTACTAAAGGTTACCGTGAAAGCATGAATCAGGCTGAAGCACTGCTTGATAACGAGCTAGTTACGCTGGCGCATGTCTTGATTGAACAACCTCTAAGTAAAGAAACTCCTGCCTATACAAGTGATTTACCGCAGTTATTATTTCAGGTGTGGGTTGATGGTAGCTTGGCTTCAAGCTCAAAGTCATTGCAGCATTATCCAATCAATAAAAGTCAGTGGCAAACTGGGTTTAGTGTTGAGAATCTGGCAGGGCAACGAGTCAAAGTGTTTCGTTTAAGTGAAGGCAATAAGCGGGTGCTTATTGCTGAGCCTCTAAGTAAGCGTGTGGCACTAACCGAAACCGTGATTTTGTCGGCCATGACGCCGCTGTTATGGAGCGTGCCAATTCTAGCAGTGCTTATTAGTGTTTTTGTAAAACAAGGGCTTGCGCCACTGACTCGATTATCTAATCAATTAAAACATCGTCAAGCAAATGACTTTACGGCGATTCCTTGGCAAACCCCAGAACAAGAAATTAAACCTGTAATTAGCCGCTTAAACGATTTATTTAAACGTGTTGAAAGTGCCTATTTACGAGAACGCTTTTTCGCTTCAGATGCGGCCCATGAACTACGCACGCCGCTCAGTAGTTTAAAAATCAATGTACATAATTTACTCGCTCAGGGGGTTGATAGTGTAGAACTTAATGCGATGGAAAAAGGGGTTGATAAACTAAGTAATATTGTTGAACAGATGTTGATTTTAGGGCGTACTTATCCAGAGCAATGGCAGGCACAATTTAGTCCTGTATCGGTGTTAGAAATTAGCCAGCACGTTGTCGCACAACTTTATGATCGTATAGACGAAAAAGAGCATAGCATTAGCATTGATGGTGATGACTTTGTTATTGCTGGAGATGAATTCACCTTAGTCACTTTGTTTGGTAATTTACTGAGTAACGCCATAAAATATACCCCAGCTGTGGGAGAAATAGGTATTACTCTGAAAACCGAAAACAATCGTTTTATCTGGCAAATTGATGACTCGGGTCCAGGTATTGATGAAGCTCAAAAGCAGCGCATTTTTAACCGTTTTTACCGCGTGGGTGGCGATAAACACCCATCCGGTGAGCAAGGAGCTGGGCTTGGTATGGCTATTGTCGAACATATAGTATCGATTTACAACGCTGATATTACACTTGCTGATAGCCATCTCGGTGGTTTACGAGTGATCGTCTCCTTTATGCAAGGAGAGGTTAGTGAATAAATGGATTCTGGCACTTTCTATGTTGCTACTATGTATGTCGTCTTGGCTCGCCTATGCCAAAGAGTACAAGTTGATCTTAAAAGATCATCTATTTTACCCCGCTGAAATTAAAGTACCTGCCAATAAAAAGCTACGACTCTTAATCGAAAATCAAGATGATACTCCGGAAGAGTTCGATAGTTTCGACTTAAACCGTGAAAAAGTACTTTACCCTAGCCGCACGAGTGTCATTTATATCGGCCCGTTAAGCCCTGGCCGATATGATTTTTTTGGGGAGTTTTCGCCTAATACTGCCCGAGGAACTGTTGTTGCTACGGAGGTAGATAATGCTGATAACTAGTTTACTGATGAGTATTAATCAACTTCTGCCCGTGGTGATTTTAGCTGTGTTATTGAGTTTGATTGTGCCTTTAAATCAACGCCAGCTCAGTATTTATGCTGTCTTTGGTATCCTCGTGAGCCTAGTGTTCGTGCAAGGCGCTGCGTGGGTGAGCCAGTTATTTGACCATCGTGGCTTAGAGTTTCTGCAAATGCTGCTATGTGTCATGGTTTATGTTGCCGCGTTAATTAGCTGTCAGCAGCGTAGTCATGCAGCAGCGGTCGCATTGATTGCTACCATGACCTTGTATTTAAGCCATTACATGATTTATTTAGTGAGTTTTTGGCATAGCAAAGACACCGCAGAGCCTTTAATACTCGGTACCTTTTTAGGTGTTGGTATTTGTATTAGTTTTGGGGTGTTACTGTTCTTTTTACTGGAAAGTATTGTTAGACGTGCTGGCGTGCAGTCTTTGATTGTGTTGTTAGCTTTAAATGCAACGGCAAAGTTATTGGTACTTCTTGATTTAGCAAGTCAGGTCGACTTAATTGACGTGACCGCAAATTATTTAGATTGGCGTGGGTTTTTAGTCGAAAACTCAGAGCTTGGCCGTGTATTAAAAGCTTTAGCAGGCTACGAAGCAACACCCAGTAAAACTGCGCTTTGGGTATATGTGATTGCAGCAGTTACATTTATCGCCTTGGTGCGTGTTTTAAAAATTAAAAAGATAGAGGAGCCAGTATGCGGTTCTTAATTATTAGCTTAAGTTGCTTGCTATTAGCAGGCATTAGCCAAGTCGCGTATGCCGATGGTATGGTGGTTGATAAAGTATATCACCCCTATGTGCTTCCCTTTGAGCGAGAAGTTGAATGGCGACTTGTATCAAGGCAAACTGATTCAGGTAATGTGCTGGCTCAGCGTGCCGGTTTTGGTGGTGCAATTAACGATACTATGAGTTTAGAGGGATATGTAGTAGGAGAGCGTGATGACAATGGTGATTTTGGTCTCGCTTCTTATGAGCTTGAACTGCGTTGGCAGCTAGTAGAGCAAGGTCGCTTATGGGCAGATTGGGGCGCATTATTTGAGCTTGAAAAACAGCACACTTTAGATGCATATGAAGCGACAAGTGGTTTTCTGTGGGAGAAAGAGTTTGGCCGCACCAGCTTAACGTTGAATGCTTTTTTAGTTTATGAGTGGGGAGCTGATATTGAAAATGAATGGGAAAGCGAGTTTCGTGCCCAGTATCGCTATCGCTACCGCTCTGAGTTTCAACCCTCTATTGAAATTTATGCGGGGGAAGACTTTTTCGGCATAGGCCCCGGTTTTATTGGTTTGCATCGCTTTAGTCCTAAGCATCAACTAAAATGGGAAGCGGGGTTCATAAGTGAATTAACTCAATCAGGCAAAGATCATAGTTTTCGTTTAGCACTAGAGTTTGAATTTTAATTGTCGATAGTATTTGACTTATCTTCTTAACTCTATATAGTGGGCCCCAGCTAGAAAGAAAGCGTGTAATTAATAAATCTTTATTTCGTTGTTGTATAAGTAATACTTGTAGTACCGTCCTGAAGTTTTTAAGTACCATCTCATTTTTTGCTACACCCGCCCATCTAGGGCATGTTTAATTTTTTTATATCAGGAATAATACTATGTCTAACATCGTATCAGGTACAGTTAAGTGGTTTAACGAATCTAAAGGTTTTGGTTTCATCGAGCAAGAAAATGGCCCAGACGTATTCGCACACTTCAGCGCAATCAAAAGCGACGGTTTCAAAACTTTAGCTGAAGGCCAACGTGTAGAGTTCACTCTTTCACAAGGTCAAAAAGGTCCTCAAGCGGATAACATCACTCCGTTATAATTCTTACTGAAAAGTAATGATTAAGAAGAAGCAAGCTACGGCTTGCTTTTTTTATGTCTAAAAATTGACTGAGAGCATTAACATTCCTATAGTTAATTCAGTCGTCGTATTTGGGTGTTTTAATCATTTTTAGATATCTTCTATTAACGTGTTTGGGCATTGCTCCGATAGTGTACGCCAAGCATAGTGTGACCATCTATACTGAGCAGTTTCCCCCTTATAACTTCTCTAACAAAGGGCACTTGGAAGGCATTAATCTTCGCTTTGTAAGCGCAATGTGCGTGGATGCCAATATCGAGTGTAGATTTGTGCTATTGCCTTGGTCAAGAGCCTATCACTTAGCGCAAGAAGAACCGATGGCAGGGCTTGTGTCTACAGCCCGTATCCCTGATAGAGAGCCCTTCTTCAATTGGATTGGGCCTATGGCTTCATCTCGTAACTATTTTTATCGTTTAAAGTCGAACTCGCAAGTTAACCCCCGAGATTTATCGGAAGTGAAAGATTATACTCTTGGGGTGGTGAGAGACAGTATTTATGAGCAGTTTGTAGAAAATATTGGTTTTGAAAGCGAGCAGAATCTGCTTAAATTTAGCCATTATTATGAATGCATTAACTTATTTTTTAAGGGAAAGCTCGACCTTATTATCGGCTCAGAATTATCCTTCCATTATCAACTTATGCAATACGGCTATGCAGGTCAAGAAGTTGTAAAGCTAATAGAATTACCACTTAACAATACAACGGGTAATTTTTTAGCGTTAAATAAAAATATGCCTAAAGAAATTGTTGAGCAATTTCAAATCAGTTACCAAAAGCTGATGAAACAAGGTAAATTAGACAAGCTAACAAACGAGTACTTAGTCGGTCAGCACTAATTGTATTCAGTTAGCATCATCACTTTACGATAAGTTTCGCTCTTTGCTACATCTTCAAAAGCATCTTTCAGTGCTTTAATGTAACGTGGATCTGTATTCTTATTGGCTGCAAGGTAGCCTTTCATGGCTAAGAAGTCGATAGAATGAGCAAAGGTAAAATTTTGTTCGTCTTGTGCTAATTGCTCTGCCATTGCTGCGATATAGTTTTTATCATCAACGATTAGGTCGACTTTGCCAGATATGAGTAATTGGTAAGAACGGGTTATATCTGAAGTGTATATGATTGTATAGCCTCGCTCCGAAAGTTGTTTGGCTGACAGGTCATCTCGTTGAACAGCGACTTTATACTGCTTTGCCTGTTCGCTTGTTGTTATATTAATATCAGCGCGTTGGGTGAGCTTTACAAACCCCATTTGATAGGTTGCCACTGCCCCAATCCACTCGAATTTATTTTCTCGCTCAGGTGTTTTAGCCATGCTAAAAATAAACGTATGTGGCTTTTTTAACGCCATCTTATAAGCACGTGCCCATGGATAAACCTCAATATTGGCTGTTAATTCAGCTTTGGCAAATATCGCCTTCACAAGCTGCGTACTGTCGCCTGAAACTTGGTTATTTATTAAAGTTTGATTGGGAGGGGAGAGTTCGGTCACGACCGTTAAGGCCGGTTCACTACGCGCAGACCAACTTATACATAATAAGGTGAATAAAAATAGAGAGTATTTCATTTATGTACTTAAAAAGACTTAGTATTTAAATCTTAGCACATAAAACGATAAAAGGGCCTTGCGGCCCTTGGTGAAGTATCGTTCAAGTCAGATAGACCTTTAACCCCTTAAAGTTCTATCCTATTGTTTTGCAACTACGGCTCATCTCATTAAGTTTCTAAGCTAGCGAGAGGAAAAAACCTGCAATTGCTGCACTCATGAGGTTAGCCATAGATCCTGCTAACACTGCTCTGAGCCCTAAGCGTGCGATATCCTTTCGCCGACTAGGCGCCATACCGCCTAATCCACCTAGTAAAATTGCTATCGATGATAAGTTAGCAAACCCACATAACGCGAATGTGACAATCGCTTGTGTGTGCGCACTTAACGTATCGCGATAATTAATAAAGTCGAGGTAAGCAACGAATTCGTTAACTACAACCTTTTGACCTATAAAACTGCCTGCGATTACTGCTTCGTCCCAAGGTACACCTAATAACCATGCAACCGGTGCGAATACGTAACCTAAAATTTCCTGAAGCGTTAATGTTGGATGATCAAACCAACCACCAAGACCGCCTAATAACCCATTTAGAAGTGCAATAAGTGCTACGAAAGCAAGTAACATCGCACCTACATTAAGTGCCAGATGCATACCGTTTGCGGCACCTGATGCAGCAGCATCAATTACGTTAACCGGTTTTTCTTCTTGTACGTCTAAATCAGCTAAATCTTCTTTGGGTGTTTCGGTCTCTGGCACAATCATTTTTGCCATTAAGAAGCCACCCGGTGCCGCCATAAAGCTGGCTGCAATTAAGTATTTAAGCTCTACACCAATCGTTACATAACCTGCCATAACGGAGCCTGCTACGGTAGCCAAGCCACCGACCATTACCGCAAACAGCTCAGACTTAGTCATGCTGGCAATAAATGGTTTAACAATTAATGGTGCTTCTGTTTGGCCAACAAAAATATTGGCGGTTGCAGAAAGCGACTCAGGGCGCGAGGTTTTCAATAGCTTTTGTAAGCCACCGCCTAGAATCTTGATTATCCAATCCATCACCCCAATGTGATACAACACAGCAACGAGTGCTGAAAAGAACACAATAACGGGCAATACTTGTATCGCAAAAATAAACCCTAAGGTATCTTGCGATGCCAGTGAGCCAAATAAAAAGCCTATACCGTCATTAGCATAACCAATGACCGATGACACGCCTCGTGACATACTTGCCAGTACGTTTTTGCCCACCTCGAAGAACAAGACAAAGCCACCAATTAACACTTGAAGTAAAAAGGCGATGCCCACAGTTCTTAAATTAATTGCTTTACGGTTTGTTGAGGCCGCAAAAGCAATGGCTAGTAGCATAACAATGCCTACTAAGCTCATAAATGTTGTCATACTGACTATTTCCCGTTGTTATTGTTGCAGTAAATATTTTATTTTACTTTTAATTATATCAATGGCAACGCGATTCATACCGCCGCGTGTGACTACGAGATCAGCTTTGTGCTTTGATGGCTCAATAAACTGATAAAACATAGGTCGCACTGTCGCTTGATATTGATCAACAACGGACTGTAATGTTCTGCCACGCTGCTCCATATCTCGTTGCATACGGCGCATAAGGCAGATATCTAATGGTGTATCAATAAACACCTTAATATCAAATTCTTTACGGAGTGCCGGATCACTCAGTAGCAAAATACCTTCAACGATAAGTACTTTTGCCGGTGCAACTCGGCGCGTTTCTTCGCTGCGAGTATGCATTGCATAGTCATAAGTTGGTACGTCTACTGATTTTCCAGCGCGTAATTGAAGTAGATGCTCATGCATAAGCTCATGCTCGAAAGCATCAGGATGGTCGTAATTAGTTTGCGTTCGATGGTCAAACGGCAAATGCGACTGGTCTTTGTAATAAGCATCTTCTTCGATCACTGCGATCGCGCCCGGTTCAAGCTCATTGACTAATTCGTTATAAATTGTCTTGCTAAAAAGAGACTTGCCCGACGCAGATGCGCCAGCAATAGCTATAATTGTTCGTGTCACTAAAGTTCTCGCCCACACAGAAGGAAACATTGTTAGGTAGATCACAATAGCAAAAAAGACACGATTAATCTCTTTTGCTTCGCTCAGAGGTGCAAATTTATAATGTTTCTGTTTTATGAAACAGGACTTATGTCCTGTACCAAAAATTCGAAGAGCATATAAAGTATTCACATATTGATAACGAGGTACCCATGGCAAGAGCACTTATCTTAATGGCAGATAGCCTAGGAATTGGCGCAGCACCTGACGCAGACAAGTTTGGTGATGTGGGCGCAAATACTTTCGCTCATTTACTCAAAGCTTATGCTGAAGAAACTGGTGAGCACTTATCGCTACCTAATCTTACCCGTTTAGGTTTGGCCGATGCATGCGAAGCCGCTGGTAAAGAACCGTGTTTAGTCAGTGATCGCCAAGCACCTGTTGGCGCATGGGGTTACGCTAAAGAGTTATCAAGTGGTAAAGACACGCCTTCAGGGCACTGGGAAATGGCTGGTGTCCCTGTGTTATTTGATTGGGGTTACTTCCCAAATACACAGCCGTGTTTTCCACAAGAATTTGTGGACGAGCTAATAGCTCGTGCAGGTATTCCTGGCATTTTGGGTAACTGCTATGCCTCAGGAACAACCATTTTAGAACAACTAGGTGAAGAACACATGCAAACCGGTATGCCGATTTGCTACACCTCAGTTGATAGCGTGTTTCAAATAGCCGCGCACGAAGAATCATTTGGACTGGAGAAACTTTATCAGGTTTGCGAAATCGCACGGGCGCTGCTTGATGAAATGAACATAGGAAGAGTGATTGCGCGGCCATTTTTGGGTTCGAGCCGTGACGATTTTGCCCGTACCGGTAATCGTCGTGACTATTCGGTGCTGCCACCGTCGCCAACCTTGCTTGATAAATTATCGCAAGACGGCGGTGAAGTGATTAGTATTGGTAAAATTGCTGATATCTATGCGCACCAAGGCATCACCCAAAAACACAAAGCGCCAGGGCTGATAAACTTACTTGAGAAAACCTCAGAAGTTATCGCAAGCGCACCAGAGCATAGTTTGATTTTTACAAACTTAGTTGATTTTGATGAAAAGTACGGTCATCGCCGTAATGCCGTTGGCTATGCTAAAGCATTAAAAGAGTTTGATGACTATCTACCGACCATCTTAAATCAACTAAATAGTGATGATGTGTTAATTATCACCGCCGATCACGGATGTGATCCAACAGCAGCAGGCACTGACCATACACGTGAATACGTGCCAGTACTTGCTTACCAACCTGGGATGACAAACACCCCGCTTGGAGAACGAGCTAGTTTTGCAGACATAGGTCAAACCCTTGCCCAGTGGTTTAATCTTCCTGCACTTGAATACGGTGATAGCTTCAAAGACCAGCTATTAGCGAACAAAAAAGGAAACCAATAATGAGTACTCCTCATATCAGTGCCAATGTAGGCGAATTTGCAGAAACGGTATTAATGCCAGGTGATCCGCTTCGCGCTCAATACATTGCTGAAAACTTTTTAGATGACGCAAAACAAGTAACAGGCGTTCGTAATATGTATGGTTTTACCGGTACCTACAAAGGTAAACCAGTAAGTATTATGGGCTCTGGGATGGGTATTCCATCAATGTCAATTTATGCCCGTGAATTGATCGTTAGTTACGGCGTTAAAAATCTAATTCGTATTGGTACCTGTGGCGGTATTGGTAGCGATATCAAAATCCGTGACGTTATCTTTGCACAAGGTGCAAGCACAGATTCAAACGTAAACCGTGCGCGCGTTCGTGGTTATGACTTTGCCGCAATTGCTGATTTTGGTTTACTACTTAACGGCGTAAACGCAGCAAAAGAATTAGGCATTGAAGCGAAGGTAGGTAATGTATTTACAACAGATACATTCTATCAAGCAGATAACACGTTCTATCAAGAATTAGACAAGCTAGGCGTACTTGCTGTTGATATGGAAACAGCAGGCATGTACGGTGTAGCCGCTGAATACGGCGCAAAAGCGATGGCATTATTTACTGTTAGTGACCACGTAATCACTGGTGAAGCGACGCCAAGTGAAGAGCGTCAAAGCACTTTTAACGAAATGGTTAAAATTGCTTTAGAATCAATTTAAATAAGTTCCTTGGTAACGTATTCACTGAAATTTGGAAACACGCCCAAAGTGAAGTGAGACTAACCTCAAAGCCGCATTTATGCGGCTTTTTTTATAGTTGCGAGTTTATCTCGCGTAAAATTCAGCTCGTTGCCTATACCTCGCACCTTAAAACTTGAAAATTCAAGCAACTGTTGCCACTTTTAATAGAGGAACAACAATTGAGGAAGTGTATGTCTAATTGGGTTGAAGCTAAGGTCAAAGACGTTAAATGGTGGACAGACTCATTATTTAGCTTAATTGTAAATGCGGACGTAGAACCATTCACCGCAGGGCAGTTTACTAAACTCGCTATGCAAGTGGGTGATAAACGTGTTGCACGTGCCTATTCTTATGTGAATGCGCCGAATAATCCCGACCTTGAGTTTTATTTGATCAATGTTAAAGACGGTCAACTTTCTCAGCAGCTGGCACAATTAAAGCCAGGCGATAGCGTCACTATTGAGCACCGCGCCACAGGCTTTTTTACCCTTGATGAAGTGCCAAGCAGTGAGCAGCTTTACATGCTGAGTACAGGTACGGCACTTGGGCCTTTTATTTCAATTTTAGAGCAGGGGGAGGTGTGGCAAAAGTTCGAGCATGTTCACCTTGTACATGGCGTGCGCCTCAACGAAGATTTGAGCTACCAAGCTCGCATTAAAGCGCTACAGCAACAGTACTCAAATTTGCATTATTCTCCTGTAGTCAGCCGAGAGTCAGCCACAATGGGGTTTAATGGTCGGATCACAGATGTAATTAAAGACCACCGTTTGTTTGATGTTATAGGTCATCCTGCTGTGCCTGATACCACACAATTTATGATTTGTGGTAATCCAGAAATGGTGAAAGATACAACAGCTATTTTGTTAGAGCTTGGCTTTAGCCGCAACAGACGTCGTGATCCTGGTCACATAACTGTTGAGCAATATTGGTAAAAAGCTATGCCTAATAGCTAGAATTTGCTACTTTAGCGCCTCAAATGAGCATGGTGTGTTTAGGAAAACTATGAAACCGTTACTTTTTGCAATAAGTCTATTTATTTCATGGCAATTGGCTGCTACTGAATCAAGCACTGAACAAAAGCAAGCTCAGCCAGCTTCAGTAAATGAGCCTGAAAAGAAAGAGGTTGATAGCCTTGAATTTATTGAACAGAAGCCAGCAACTCAGCAAGTACCGAGTTCAACCCAAGCTAAAAAACCGTTGGCTAAGGTTGATGACAGTAAGGTATTAGGTTCACAAAATCCTGCACCGGCAGAACAGCCAAAGACCGCAGAGGAAAAACAGGAAGCTGTGAATGAGGCTGAACAAGCTGTTGCTAAAGCTAAAAAGGCACTCACAGAGAAACAGCAAGAAAAAGCGCGTCAGTCACGTGAGGCGACAGCGGTTATCGAACAAGTTATTGCGGCTTATAATGCCCGCAATATTGACGCTTTTATCAAAATGTATGATGAAAATGTTGAGTTTTATACATTTCCTAATGAGCTTATGTTCACGGGGAAAGAGAAGCTTATAGCTCGCTACGGCATCATGTTTAAAAAGTTAAAGTGTATCAAATCATCACCGATTAAACGTATTGTGCATGGCAATATAGTGATTGATCATGAGTTATCAGAAACCTGCTCAGAAGACCCGAATGTGGTTGATAAACGGGCTGAGTTTGTTACAAGTTACCAAATCGAAAACGGTAAAATAACCAAAGTATTATTTTTCAGATAAAAAAAGAGCAGCTTAGCTGCTCTTTTTTTTGGGTAGATGAAAGTTACTAGATTTGAGGTAGCAGCGATTTCATATCGCGTCCCAGCACTAGAACCAAGCACCTAATGACGCGGGATAAACCCATTGCTACATGTCGGCTGAGAGCTTACGGCTTAAAGCTCCTTTACGTTGGGTGTCGCTGGGCTCGACCCAAGGTATCCTTCGCGCGACTCGGCTAAGCCGTTTCATTTAACAATGAGTTGAAGCTTTCGTTGTCATGCAAGCTTGCAAAAGCACTTTCATGTAATAATTCATTGCGAAGATTAGGTGAATACTCAAGCGCCATGCGAATATCAGCCATTGCATCAGCATGTTTATGCAATAGAGCATAAGCACAAGCGCGTTGCCAGTATGCATAACCATAGTCACTATCTATTTCAAGTGCTTGATTACATAACTCGATTGCTTCGCCTGTTTCGTTTATCTCAAGTAGCGCATCTGCTTTGTAGGCAATGGCTTCAACATCTTCTGGTTTACGTTTTAAAATTTCGTCGAATATTTCAATTTTATTCGCAACATCACTTTCTAAATTAGCTCGCATCCATAAAGAGTGTACTTCGTTTGTAATCGAGATTTTTTGTTGGTTAAGTAAAATCTCTTCAGAACGTTCACGTAGCTTCTCTTCTAATACTTTAAGACGTTCTTCATACTCTTTAGTGATCGCACTAACGCGGGTATTTACAATGTCTTCTACTTTATTTTTCACATCACGTAATGAATTCCAGCCAACTAAAACCAAGATAGATGCAGTAATCGTAATAATAAAGAAGACATTATTTATCGTGTCCGTTGTATAAGTTAAAGCACGGTCAGCAGTATCTAATTGAGTGTGAGCGACTTGTTTTGTTACATCTTCGCGTAACTTTTGTTGATCTTGGCGCACAGCTTTAAGTTCATCAAGAATGTAGCGCTCTAAGAGCGGCTTATACATAGGCTCTTGTAGCTTATCGAGAGCTTGCTGTTGCTCAACCTCAGTCAGCGCAGGGCGGTTTTCTGTTTCGTTTTGAGCACTTGCAGAGATGGTAAGGCTCATTAATAGGGTAATTAATAGTAAGATATAACGCATAGCTTATTCATTTATAGTGAATTCTAGGCTAACTGTAACATGCGTGAGCACTGTGGACTAGGCAAAAAAAACCAGCTCGTAGGGTGAGCTGGTCAAACTGCATAAACAACATAAGTTGTCAGGGGTATCAACAGGAGTTAGGTGTAATATAACCATTGGTATCTGAACAACTACTTAATCCTAAAAGAGTTTCTAAAAATTTATTTTCAATATGCTAGATCAGTTATGTTCGTCTAGACTTAAATGGTCTTACAACTAAAAGGTGAGAGTGATGCGCCAACAACTAGTCCAACTACTCTATGGAGTGTCAATATCATCAGATCTTGATAGTGGTAACGTTGAATTAGCTGAACGTTTAATTCTAAATGCGGTTTTAGACGGCCTAGAAATAGGTAGAGCGGGTATCTGGTTACTGAATGAAGAAAATACCGCCATTGAATGCCGCCTTTTACTTGATAGAGAAAATGGCAAAGAGCTTCAAATGTTGGTGCTTCCAAGAGACGCATACCCTGCTTATTTTAGAGCTCTTGATACGCAACGAACCATTACCGCTGTTAATGCTCACACCGACCCTGCGACTTACGAATTTAGTGAAAGTTACCTCAGCCCTTTAAATATTGGTGCCATGCTTGATGCACCAATACGCTATAAAGGAAAAATGATAGGTATATTTTGCTGTGAGCATATAGGGGGAGAACGAGAGTGGACTGAAGATGAATGTTCATTTATTGGCGCATTAGCTGACCTGTACGGACGTGCATTATCGGCGCAGGAGAATGAGCGCGTTAATGCCGAGTTAGAAAAAGCTAACCAACATTTAGAACATCGGGTTGCCGAGCGAACTCGCACTCTCGAAAAAACCTTAAATGAACTGACAGAAATGCAAGAAAAGCTCATTGAGTCTGAGAAAATGGCTTCTTTGGGTAACTTAGTTGCAGGTATTGCTCATGAGGTAAACACACCGATTGGTATTGCTGTTACAGCAAATAGTTCAGCAAAGGACAAACTCACTGAGATTGATAAACTTATAAGTGCCAATACGCTAACCAAGCATGCATTGCTAGAAGGAATGAAGCATTTAAATGAATGTATAAAAATTTCATTTACTAACTTAGAGCGTGCTGCAAAACTGATCAGTGATTTCAAGCAAACTGCGGTTGATCAATCTTCGTTAAATTTATTAGAAACTCAAATAAAAGCTTACCTTGAGAATATTGTCCATAGTTTAATGCCTTTAACACGCAGCCATAATGTTATCGTTAATATTGACTGTGCAGATGACCTTACGCTAATAACCGTTCCAGGAGCGCTTAGCCAAATCATTTTAAACTTAGTGAATAATAGTTGTGTACACGGTTTTGTCGGAAAAGATCATAACGTGATTGATATTAGCGTTCACCTAGATGATGAAAAGGGGATATACACACTTTGCTATAAAGATAATGGCTGTGGAATGACTGATGAGGTGATGCATAAAGTATTTGAACCATTTTTTACCACTAAGCGTGGCACAGGTGGAAGCGGTTTGGGAATGTCGATAGTGTATAACCTTGCAACCCAAGCTCTGCAAGGCGAAATTAATGTCGCTAGTCAGCCTGATCAAGGTGTCTCAGTCACCTTAAAACTGCCTATTAATATAGCTTAATAAACAAAATTTAAGCTAAATGTAGGCTAAATAATCTGGTGACTGGGTAATAAAATTAATTTTTAATCAACAGCTTTGCCAAGACAAGATAAATTATCGCATGAGTTTGTCTCGCAAAATTGCTTGATTTTTCTTTTTGAATATACGTGATTTATAGCCAGAGGTGTCATTAGCAGCGTAAGCCAAAATAAAATTGGGCTTCGAAACACCAACCCGACAATTGAGGCAACAACCATCCCTGTTAACATTAATAAAGGTAAATTTGCGATAAAAAAGTTAATACTTAGTTGTTTTGCAACCTGTGGGTTTATGGCTTTCATGATTTTCTCACCGTCAATGAATACCCTTATAAAATGTATGACTTTTGCCAATAACTCAAATCAGATTTTTCAATTAATACAATCGATTTAAAAGTAAAGACAGGCCTAGCTTTATTTTTGCACTGCCCCTATAGTTTAAAACAACGGGAAATTCTAAGTGATTAGTGATTCATTATTAACAGGAAATCCTTTTTTATGACAAAGCCTTATCAGTATTCATACATAAATATTTGTCATATTTCTAGCTTATCAGGAGCATACAATGAGTAATGGAAAAACGGGCGGCTGCCCGATTATGCATGGTAGTAACACTGTTACCGCACAATCAAATACAGATTGGTGGCCAAATTCTCTAAACTTCGACATCCTTCATCAACACGACAGTAAAACTAACCCTTACGGTAAAGACTTTAACTACGCTGAAGCATTTAAATCGCTCGATCTTGAAGTTGTAAAAACTGACTTAAAAAATTTGATGACTGAAAGCCAGCAGTGGTGGCCTGCTGACTGGGGTCATTACGGTGGTTTAATGATCCGTATGGCATGGCATTCAGCGGGTTCATACCGTTTAGAAGATGGCCGTGGCGGCGGTGGTACAGGTAACCAACGTTTTGCGCCTTTAAATTCATGGCCAGATAACGCTAACCTAGACAAAGCACGTCGTTTACTTTGGCCTGTTAAAAAGAAATACGGTAACAAGCTATCTTGGGCCGATTTAATGATTTTAGCTGGTAATATGGCTTATGAATCAATGGGCTTAAAAACCTTTGGTTTTGCTGGCGGCCGTGAAGATATTTGGCATCCAGAAAAAGATGTTTACTGGGGGGCTGAAAAAGAATGGCTAGCACCAAGTGATGAACGCTACACCAATGTAGAAAAACCCGACACGATGGAAAATCCGCTTGCTGCGGTGCAAATGGGCTTAATTTACGTAAACCCTGAGGGGGTTAATGGTAACCCTGATCCGCTTAAAACGGCGGAGCAAGTTCGCGAAACATTTGCCCGTATGGCAATGGATGACGAAGAAACTGCGGCGTTAACAGTCGGTGGTCATACCGTAGGTAAAACGCATGGTAACGGCAGCGAAGCAAACGTTGGTCCTGAACCTGAAGCGGCCGATGTGTTTGAGCAAGGCCTAGGTTGGAACAACCACAACTCACGCGGTATTGGTCGCGATACGATGACCTCGGGTATCGAAGGTGCGTGGACGACTTACCCAACTAAGTGGGATAACGGATATTGCTATTTGCTGCTTAACTACGAGTGGGAACTTAAGAAGAGCCCAGCAGGTGCGTGGCAATGGGAACCAATCGATATCAAAGAAGAAGACAAGCCAGTTGATGTGGAAGATCCATCAATTCGTCTAAACCCAATTATGACCGACGCCGATATGGCGATGAAAATGGATCCAACCTACCGTAAGATTATCGAGCGTTTTAACGATGATTTTGAATACTTTAGTGATGTGTTTGCACGTGCATGGTTCAAATTAACGCACCGTGACCTAGGTCCAAAATCGCGTTACTTAGGTGCAGATGTACCAAGCGAAGATCTAATTTGGCAAGATCCGATCCCTGCGGTTGATTACACATTATCAGATAGCGAAATTAGTGACCTTAAAACCAAGCTGCTGAACTGTGGTGTAAGCCAAGCAGACTTAATTGCAACCGCATGGGATAGCGCACGTACATACCGTGGCTCAGATCACCGTGGTGGTGCAAACGGTGCACGCATTCGCCTTGCGCCACAAAAAGATTGGCAAGGTAACGAACCAAAACGTTTAGCAAAAGTTCTCAGTGCGCTCGAATCGGTGCAAGCGAGTTTAAGTAAACCAGTAAGCTTAGCTGATTTAATTGTACTAGGTGGAACAGCGGCGGTTGAGCAAGCAGCAAAAGCCGCAGGCGTTGATATAACCGTGCCATTTGCCCCAGGTCGTGGTGATGCAACGGATGAAATGACCGATGCTGATTCGTTCGATGTGCTTGAGCCAATTCATGACGGTTTTCGTAACTGGCTGAAACAAGACTACGCAGTTTCTGCTGAAGAGCTAATGCTAGAGCGTACACAATTAATGGGTTTAACAGCGCCAGAGATGACGGCACTAGTCGGTGGTATGCGTGTATTGGGTACTAACTATGATGGTACTTTACACGGTGTGTTTACTGATAACGTGGGTACATTAAGCACCGACTTTTTCGTAAATCTAACCGATATGGCTTACACGTGGAAGCCAATAAGCAAAGGTTTCTACGATATTGTTGAGCGCAGCACTGGGGTTACTAAGTGGACAGCAACACGTGTTGACTTAGTGTTTGGTTCAAACTCAATCTTGCGTTCATACGCAGAGTTTTACGCACAAGACGACAACAAAGAGCGTTTTGTACAAGACTTTGTTGATGCGTGGGTTAAAGTGATGAATGCTGACCGCTTTGATATTTAATTTGATATGATGCTACACCCAAAAGGCTACAGAACTCTGTAGCCTTTTTTTATGGTGCTTGAGTGCACTATGCTTGCTGAGCCAGATGATCCATATACTCGTCAAATGTACCTTGAAAATCGATGACCTGTTTATCCTTAATATCGATGATGCGAGTTGCCAATGATGAGACAAATTCACGGTCATGACTGACAAAAATCAAGGTACCTTGATAATCTTTTAATGCATTATTAAGTGCTTCAATGGCTTCCATATCCATGTGATTGGTCGGTTCGTCCATAATCAATACATTGATGTCTTGCATCATTAACTTACCAAACAATAGGCGGTTCTTTTCTCCACCTGAGCAATTACGTGCTTTTTTATTGGCATCGTCGGCGGTAAATAATAATCGACCTAACATAGCGCGAACCATTAAATCATTGTGCTTAGCGGTGCGCCATTGTGACATCCAATCAAACAGCGTGAGATCGTTATCAAATTCTTTACTACTATCTTGAGGGCAATAACCGATGCTAGCGTTTTCGGACCACTTCACCACGCCTTCGTTGCTTTGTAATTCATTAACAAGGCAGCGTAAAAAAGTGGTTTTACCTACGCCATTTTCACCAATAACGGCAAGCTTAGCACCGGCTTCCAGTAATAAGTCACCGCCGCTGAACAGGGTTTCACCATCAAACCCATGACCTAACTTAGTGAGCTCTAATGCTTGGCGATACATCTTTTTCCCTTCGTCAAAACGAAGTGATGGGCTAATACGGCTGGATGCTTTTACTTCATCAAGCTTAATTTTATCCATACGTTTAGCGCGAGAACTGGCCAGTTTTGCTTTTGAAGCATTCGCACCAAAACGATTTACAAACTCCTGTAACTCATCTATTTCTGCGCTCTTTTTTGCGTTTTCAGCAAGCAGTTGCTCACGTTGTAAGCTTGAAGCTTCGATCCACTTTTCGTAGTTACCTGGGTAGATTCTTAGCTCGCCGTAATCAATATCGGCCATGTGAGTACATACCGAATTTAAGAAGTGGCGGTCGTGCGAGATAATAATCATTGTACATTTACGTTGATTTAGCTCATTCGCAAGCCACGTAATAGTGTGAATATCAAGGTTATTGGTTGGCTCATCTAAAAGTAAAATATCAGGATTCGCGAAGAGTGCTTGTGCTAATAACACACGCAGTTTCCAACCAGGTGCAACGTTCGCCATTAAGCCGTAATGAAACGTTTGTTCAATACCTGCTTGAAGCAAAATTTCTTCAGCGCGGCTTTCGGCTGTGTAGCCATCCATTTCAGCAAAAATGCTTTCAAGTTCAGCGACTTTCATCCCGTCTTCTTCACTCATTTCAGGTAATGAGTAAATACGGTCACGTTCTTGTTTAACTTTCCAAAGCTCAGCATCACCCATGATCACCGCATCAACTACAGAGTATTGCTCAAAAGCAAATTGATCTTGGCTAAGGGTACCTAGCTTTAAACCAGGCGCAATCGACACATTACCAGCGGTAGGCACAAGTGCGCCGCTTAAAATTTTCATAAAGGTTGATTTGCCGCAGCCATTGGCGCCAATTAAACCATAGCGATTACCGTTACCAAACTTGGCTGATATATTTTCAAATAAAGGCTCTGCGCCAAACTGCATGGTGATATTAGCGGTTGAAATCAACGAATTATTCCTAGAAAAAGACTGACAGGTTATGGGCGCAGCAACTGCGAAAATAAACAAGCAATAGGGTAAATAATAGGCCGCGGATTATACAGATCAGCCTTTCAGAACGCTATTAAAAACAAGATAAAGTTGGATACAGTTCAATCTTAGGCGTATTTTACATCGCGTTGCAATTTGTGATGTCGCGGCATAAAGCCGCTTCATTTAATCAAGCACGCTAAAGTCAACGCTAGGTAAAGACTCGAACCCCGGGCGCGCAAATAAATAGCCTTGCATCAAACTCACACCAGCTTGGCGTAACCATTGATATTCTTCAATTGTTTCTATCCCTTCAGCAAGTGTAGTGATATTTAATTCTTCAAACATAGCAATACAATGACTGACAATCGTTTGTCTTGCTTTATTAAGATGAATGTCTCTAATTAGATTCATATCTAGCTTAATTATATTACTCTGAAAATCAGCTAATAAGTTTAACCCCGAGTAGCCAGAGCCAAAATCATCCGTGGCAGTGATAAAACCAAGTGATTGATAGTACTCAATGACACGTTTGATATGTGCGCTGTCTTCTACTTGTTCTACCTCAGTAAACTCAAACATAATTTGTTCAACAGGGAAGTTAACCTTATTTGCAGCTTCTAGCGTCGTTTTTATACAACGCTCAGGTTTATAAATTGCGTTTGGTAAAAAGTTGATACTTAAAATTGAATCGAGTTTTAGTTGTGCTGCGAGTGAAATGGCTTTTATTCGACAAAGCTGATCAAATGTATATCGGTTCTCGTTGTTAACTTGAGAGATTACAGAGTAAGCAGACTCATTATTTGCTCCTCTAACTAACGCCTCATAACCAAAAATACGTTTTGCCGTACAGTCAATTATGGGTTGAAAAGCCATGGTAAATTCAAAATCTAGTGCAGCTAGATCTTCACAGTGTCTGCAAGTTTGCTGGCAAGAAGCGTTATTAGAAGGCATTTATTACCTATAAATTATTTCGATTTTAAACCATAGTGCTAGTAAATGGGCTAATGTGCAAATTTTGTTACCAAAAATTTACACTTATAAATGATAACTTACAGCTGTTTTTAGAAGCAGGATTATATCTAGTAAAAGATTTACTCAAGATTTAGACTCTACTGATTATTTTTTGTAATAATTAATTATCTGATTTTTAATAGATTATATTTAATTTGAGGATCTTTTTGATCAAAAGTTTAAAAAATAACTTGCTTACCTACCAACTGGTAGGTAAGATGGCTGCCATGAACACGACATATACAAATATTCTGCAACTTGCAGATAAGCTCATTCAGAGTAATGGCTTTCATGGTTTTAGTTATGCTGACCTTGCAAAAGAGCTCGATATTCGTAAAGCGAGTATCCACCATCATTTTGCAACAAAAGCAGATTTAGGTATTGCATTCTGCCAACTTAAATGTGAGCAGCTTCAGCAACTTGAGTCACACTTAAAAACATTGCCTTCAGCTAAAGAGCGCTTAAAAGGCTATTTTGATGTTTTTCAAAGCTGTGCCAGCGAAAAGCAAATGTGCGGAATATATGCCATGCAAACAGATTTACGTTTAATGGCAGAGCCGCTGCAAAAGCAAGTGACGAAAATGGCTGATCTTGAATTACAGATACTTAGCTCTATTTTACAAGCTGGCCTTGAGAGAAATGAGTTTAGTTTTAAAACCTCAGCTTATCAGCAAGCAGTAATAATATGTTGCGCGATTAAAGGCGCATTAATGTTAAACAGAAGTGAGCATCATCAAGGTATATTCATACAAACTTGTGATGCATGTTTAGAAACACTGAGTTTATGATCGTTTAGATCATAAATTCTGTTTTTAAAAAATTTACCCAACAAACCTACCTACTAGTAGGTAATTAAATTGTACAAGGAGCATTATTATGCAACGCATTACAACATTGACAGTAAACACCACGAGCGGCCAAGCGCAAACCCAGTTAAGTGACCTTAAGCAGGCAATGGGCGCAGAGCTTAATTTATTTGGTGCGCTCGCTAATTCACCCGCAGCGTTACAAGGTTTTTTAAATTTTAAAGCGGCTTTAGATAAAGGCTCTTTAACACAATTGCACTCAGAGCAATTAGCGTTAGCAATCGCTGGCACTAATGGTTGTCGTTACTGTGCTTCTGCTCATTCATATATTAGCGACAAGCTAGGCCTGTCTGCCGATGAAATTAAAGCGAATTTAAAAGCGACTTCAGCAGACGACCAAACAAATGTGTTACTGAGCTTTGCAAAGCAAGTGATTGAATCACGCGGTAGTGTATCGCAAGAGCAATTACAGCACGTAAAAAATGCCGGTTTTAGCGATGAGCAGCTTGTTGAAGTGATTGGTCATATCGCCCTAAATAGCTTCACAAACTACTTTAACGAAGCATTTGATATTGAAATTGACTTTCCACAAGTTGAATTAACCTAATTACCCTAAGTGAGGCTAAAAGCCTTTAAACAAAAACGGCTATAGCCACAGGAGAAACTCATGAACTTAACTACAACACAGCAACAAACAGCACAACGTATTGCAAGCAAACTAGAGAATGCTGGTTTACCACTTTTATATATTACCCTAGGTATTATTTATATTTGGTTTGGTGGAATTAAATTTACGCAAGGACAGGCTGAAGGCATGTACGGCATGATTGCCAATAACCCTCTCGTTTCTTGGATGTATGTCATTTTCTCGAAACAAGGTTTGGTGAATTTTTTAGGAACGCTTGAAATCATCATTGGTTTGCTATTTTTTGGACGTTTCGTCAATCCTGCGTTATCAGTGGTTGGTGGCCTTTTATCAATGGCGTTATTTGTTGTAACAATTAGCATGATGGTATTTCTATCCGGCATTACAACGGAAGCAGGTTTCCCAGTGCTAAGTTTTGTTGGTGAGTTTCTACTGAAAGATATCGGTTTGTTTGCAGCATCTTTATTTATTGCTGGAAATAGCCTGAAAATTATCGCTACAAACCAAGGCGGTGAATAACCCTCTCCACGTTGGGGCCCGAAAGGGCCTTTTTCATTTTGCTCACTAATAAAGCACCCCTCCCTTATTTTAAAACATAAAGTCAATTTGATAAAAAAGGATTGATTTTGTAATCAAGAAGCTGCGAGCTAAGAGTTACTGCTATACTGAGTTTACATTCAAGTTAAACGTATCTTTGATTAAAACTGTTTGCCAGTTGCTAACAAAAAAACCTGAAAATATATAAATATAGTTAACAGTTTTTATAAATCGGGCGATAATACGTATAACAAGACAGCAAAGGTGAATTCAATGGCGGCAGGTATTTCTTTTAAAAACTTAAGTATTACTAAAAAAATACACGCGATTACATGTATAGCAGTGGCAGCATTTGTCATTATTGTGTTAGTAAACTACATCGCAATGAATGACAACAGAGCGTCACTTGATGAGTTAGAAAAGTCTTCATACGAAGTAGTAAAGTTAACGTCATCAAATGTTGGCTTACTCGAAAAATTAGACGAGCTTTACACACAAGCAGTGACATTTGGCGAGCCAGACTTAGTTGAAAGTGCGGCACAAACTTATAAGACAATTAATGAAAATTTAAAAAATATTATAGCCATTAACGATACCTATGTTCATGATGATACGAAAGAAAAGCTAAAACAGTATGCTAATATTTCGTCTACGATCGCCAGTTCAATGATCTCAGGTACCGCTGATTTTAGTAAAATTCAGCAGCAAGCTCAGCAAAAAACACAACTCTATGAGGCTGTACTTGAAGGTTTTAAGCGTGCTCAAACACGCGCGGATGACCGTTTCTTTGAACTTGTTCAGGCGACTAAAGCACGCTCAGACAATGCGTTGCAGTTAATGCTTGTGGTGTCAGTTATTTCACTCTTTTTATTGGTAATCACCTCTATTTGGATTGCTCGTGGAATTGGCTCGTCAGCCAGTGCAGCGGCAAATAATTTAGGCTTGCTTGCAGATGGTAAAGGCTCGTTAAGCACACAACTTGCAGTTCATGCAAAGGATGAAATTGGCCAAGTGTCTATTAACTTTAATGCCTTTATTAAGCTATTAAAGGCCGCGGTGCTGGATGTGATGTCTGTGTGTGAGCCGTTAATGGAAAACTCAACACGCTTAGTGCAAGGTATGGAGCGTGCAGAAAAAGCAACAACCAAGCAAACAACAGATGCAGAAGTGGTAAAACACTCAATGGAAGAAATGCGTCAAAGCGTTGCTGACATTTCGCAATCGGCAGCCAGTGCGTCACATGCAGCACAAACTGCTGAGCAAGAAGTAGAACAAAGCCGCACCCAAATACAGCGTTCAGTGCAAGAGTCACGCACTTTGAGCAATGAAATTAATCAAGCTGCAACGACAATTAACCGACTCGCTGATGACACAAAAAATGTGACACAGATTTTAAACGTTATTACCTCTATAGCTGAGCAAACTAACCTATTGGCACTTAACGCAGCGATTGAAGCTGCAAGGGCTGGTGAGCAAGGACGAGGTTTTGCCGTTGTTGCAGATGAAGTGAGAGAACTTGCATCAAGAACATCGCACTCTACCAACGAAATTAGAGAGCTGCTGACAACATTAACAACGGCAGCAAATGAGTCAGTTAATGCCATGACATCAGCCAGAGATATGGCTACAAATAACGCACAAGCAGCTGAGAGTACAGGCCTTTCAATTGAAAAAATTGCGGAGCAGATTCTAGAAATAAATGGTATGAACTCACAAATTGCAGCGGCTACTGAAGAGCAAACATCGGTCGCGAGTATGGTGGTTGATAATGTTTCTAATATGCATATGTCATTTGAAGAGACAATGAATTCGTTGTCTGAGGTAAGAGATGTTGCGAAGAACCTGCATTACCTCTCGGACTCACTACTAGATGCTACGGCTAAATTCAAGGTCGAATAAAATTACATATAAAAAGCTGGCAACGCCAGCTTTAGTAGACTCATAAAGAGCCACCTTTTAGAAGGTGGCTCTTGTTATTGAAACGCAATTAAAACGTTGCAACAACCTTCACTTTATCAGTTACTTTTGATGCATCAATATAACCGATAGCATCACCGTTTGTTGATACAAAATCGATAACAGCTTGGTCATTAGCAAGCTTTTCTGGCGGCGTGCCTTTGCCTGTAAATACTAATTTTGACCAATAAGCATTAAGCTGGCTGCTCGATTTACCGACTACTTTATCGTTAAATTCATCGCTAACACTGTTGCCGTCTTGGTTTACTGGGTTTACTTTAGTGCCATCATCAAATGACTTTGCTTTACCTAAGTAGATTTTTTTAATTGTGCCTTCATCAATTGCATTGCCATTCGCAGGGTTAACAATCACAGCAACATCAGCAAAAGCGGTGCTTGATAAAAGCGCTACCGCTGTAGCTAAAAGTAATTTTTTCATTATGCGCTCCAATTAAAAAACTAAGTCTACAGCAACAGCAACAACATCAGTGTCTGTATCAGTGATGTCATCTTTAAAGCGGCTAAAGTCCACTTTCAAAGCGGCTGAAGGGTGGAAGTCATAACGAGTACCAATAGTGTAAACATTACTTTTAGCTTTACCGCTTTCCAATACTTGGTTAATACCGGCGTTTAAAGCAGGTACAGCAGGAAGAGCGTTGTAACGACTACTATCGTGCTTATCATCGTTATTTTCGTAAGTTAAGTGAACAGTCCACTCATCCATACGGTAGCCCACTGACGAGTAATACTGTGTTTGCTTAGCAAGCGCGCTGTTATCAACTTCAAACTCAGTGTATTCGGCATCAAATAAAATGTCGTTGTAATCAATTGAAAAACCAAGCGCTAAGAAAGAGCCATCATCTTCGTTAACGGCAATATCATCAGCCTGATCAACAAAACCTGCATTACGCAATGTCTGCTCTAAGCCATTTAGTGCAATGCCAGCATCGGTATCGTTTTCAATCGCAATTGAGGTTTCTGCTACAAAATAAGCAGCGCGGGCACTAAACCAGTCGTAAGATAGCGTCCAGTTAATACCTGCAATATCATTTAGTTCGGTATCACCGTTTACAGAAACCACCGCAATTTTGTCGTCAAAGCTTCCATAGATAACCTGTACCGTAGAATCCCAGTCGCCTAGCTGTGTATTATGAAGAAGACTTAAACCCTCATAAGTCGAAAATGGTAAGTTATATACCGATTGTGGTGGACGAACCCAGCGATACGTGTAGCCCACATCTAAAAAATCAGAGTAGCGATAAAAAGGCACGCGCATTTTACCTGCACTAACTTGTAGCTCATCTGTAAACTCATAAGTTAGATAAGCCCATTCAAATTCAGCATCAAAATCATCACTGCCACGAGCAACAATTTGCGCTGTGGCACTTAGTTTTTCTTGTAAATCAGCAGACAGCTGTAATGCAAACATACTCTCGTTTTTAAACGAAATGTCATCATCGTAGCCGTACAGTGTCGCGTTGTCGTCATCAAGAGTTTTACCACCAACTATTGAAGCAAAGCCGTTTATGCGAACCTCTGCTAGCGTGTTTGCAGACACAAAAGCAGCACATAGAGCTAATGCAATAGGAAGTTTTTTCATTGTGTATCCCTAATATTTAGTATGAAAATGTTGATTTCGCTTAATATTATAGTAGTAAGTTGCGAAATGGGCGACATAAGGTATGAGAAAATTGTTACCAGAGCAATAAAAAATTGTTGTTTTAATTAATAATGTTTAAAGGTGTTTTAATATTATAAATTGAGGTAGCAGTTAAAAAGTCAGTAGAGGTTATATTTGTAATTTTATAGTACTTAAATGGCGTTCTACATATAAATACTTATTTATATACTTACTACATTTGCTAAATTTATTTATGATCCTCACCTTTTAATGATATTTTTAACGCAAACACCGCTGCCGCAATAAAGGATATAAAATGGCAACCAAAACAATCGATTATTACAACCAGAATGCACAAGCATTTGTAGATGCCACGCTCGATGTAGACTTAACAGAGCTTTACGATGAATTTTTACCGTTAATCCCCAAAAATGGCACGTTGTTAGATGCCGGGTGTGGCTCAGGACGCGACGCCTTCATTTTTAAAGAGCGTGGTTTTAATGTTGATGCGTTTGATATAAGCCCTGAAATTGCCAAACTCGCCTCAGAATACCTAAATCAGAAAGTGGCTGTAAGCAGTTTTCAAGCGCTTGATGATGTTGATAAATATGATGGTATTTGGTGCTGCGCAAGCTTAATTCATGTCGCAAAAAAAGACTTAACCGAGGCATTTAACAACCTTGCCCGTGCACTTAAACCACAAGGAATTGTGTACGTATCGTTTAAATACGGCGACGGCGAGCGCGAACACAACGGCCGCGAATTTACCGACCTAAACGAGCAAACGCTTGAGAGCATTATTAAAGGCACCGACCTGTTTATTTTAAAATCATGGCAAAGCGCTGATCAACGGCCCGAGCGTGCGTCAGAGATATGGCTGAATGCTATTTTGCACAGAAGGACTATTTAAGTAATCTTTTAGTCTTATAGTCAATTATTAAAAATAATGTGGTACACCCCTAAAGTACCGCATTCTAGCTATAAAATCCCTCCTTAAAAATTAGATCTATTACCCCGACTACTGAAAAAGTCTATATTTTTCATCACTACTTATGCTAGATTATTTAAAACTTAACGCTAGCTTAATATCTAGTTAATAAGTATTAATTCAAACCATGGAGCGGTTTATGTTCTCAGCAAACAGCATTCATCACTCAGTATAGAATTAATAAGTTCTGCCAGCCATGGCTCTTATGAGCACCAATAACTATGGAGATGTAAGAGTGGTTTTACTGAAACAAATGCATTCTTTGATATTTTAGATGTTTTAAAACTAAAAAATCCTTAGCCTGATAAGAGGTAAAAATTTGCGAAGGGTAAGCTTTTTAGTGACAAAAGAAAAGTTTCTCATAGGGGATACAATCGCTTGGCCTTAACCATTGAAATTATTTCTATAAATGTTAGATGTCATTAGTCGGGTAGTAAAAATAAAATTGAATAATTAGTGGAAAACATAAATATATGGAATTAAACAAGCTTGCCGATTTAACTTTAAATACTTTAGATAGGTTTTTACCAAAAGCGTTGCCTAAAGAGTTTGAGTTATGTTCGAGTCACTCTACTTTCTATGCAATTATTGAAAATAAAAGCATTACAGTTGTAACTAATAGAGGCGATTTTAGTTTTGACCTATATGAGTTAATTGAATTAATTGCAGATGTTTTGATATTGGGTGAAACAAAACCTTCTTTTTATAAAAATGAACATGCTTATGTAAGTTACAAACTCCCAATTGTATGCTGGTTACTTTATCTTAATGGTGAAAAAACTATTAGTCTATCTCGTCAAAAGCTGAGAGTTACACTAGAGTCAAATATTGAATTGAAAGAAGGGAGGGATGTAAAAAGTTTCATAAAGAAATTAGATAGAATCCAGCCCCCACAATATGATTCTAGCGGTGAAAATAAAGTTCAGGAAAGTTATAAATCTTATGACATGGATTACCTTGATTTTAAGCATGTGGATGAATCTAAAAAATCGCAATCACAAAAAATTAAAGAGAAGTCTTATAAAGTCGAAATTAACTTTGTTACACCGAGAGAAAAGGTACAGTCTAATGAAATATTTAGCAGTAATAGAGCTGGAAAGTTAAGTTACGGTCGAGCAGAACTATCAATTCCAACTATACACGTTGACGGTAGAGTAGAGCGCCCATCATTATTTTCTAAAGCGCTTAAAATCTTCTCTAGAGATACTGAAGCTCCTTCTAAGTACATTGTTATAAGGGATATTAAAAATACAACAGAAAGTCAATTTTTGTCTGGAATCAATTCATCAAGCTCAGTTTTGATTTTTATCCATGGTTATAATGTTTCTTTTACTGATGCGTTGCACCAGTCGGCACAATTGAAGTTTGACTTAGCCTATCCAGGTGAATTCATCCTATATAGTTGGCCATCAAAGGGTAAAGTTATTGGTTATGTTGGAGATAAAGAAAGAGCAGTTAGAGCTGGGGCTGATTTAGCAAGATTAATAGATAAAATATCTAACTCTGATGTAGAAAATGTTTATTTATTAGCACACAGTATGGGAACATATTGCTTATCTGAGGCTGTGAATTATATAAATCAATCTGGTTTTAAAGACAAAATTAGAATTGCCCTAGCGGCACCTGATATTGATAGTGAAGATTTTAAAAGTCACTATGCTAAAAAGTACCTAAATAATTCCAATGGAGTTTCAGTCTATGCATGTAATCGAGATAGAGCGCTACTTATTTCAAAATTAGTTCATGGCTCTGACCGTTTGGGGTATTCTAACCCGATCACATTGGTAGATGGGGTTGATACTATTGATGCTACACCATTAACCTCAGGCCTACCAAAAAAACTCAAGCTAAATCATTCTTATATCTTCCAGCATAGCTATCTAATAACTGATTTACATAACTACTTTTTTCATAAAAATGCAGCAAAGGACAGAAGACTAAAAGCTATTCCTGATAAAGATACTCCAGCTTATTGGGAATTACATAGATGCTAGATAATTTATAATTGTAAGTGATAAAAATTACTTAGGTAATGATAGAGTTCTGCTTTTATAATACACCAGCTAAAGTATTTGCACGATGCCACGTCTTCTTGGAATGGTTATATAAGTATTTTACGGTTGATTTCGACTACATAGTTACTTTGTCTATCAGTCTTGGAAGAATTTCAAGTTTGAAATACATCGACAAGTTAGGTGTTTAGTGCTTCAAAAGGATAACAAACCTCACCTCATGAGGTATTGCGTTACGCTAAAGAGCTTGCAGAAACGGAAAATGCATAAATATGAAAGTTATTTACGAACCACGCTTTAATTATCAGCTAGGATTACTGAAGTATTTGCACCCATTTGATGGTGAAAAATTTGCCAAAGTAGCATCTGAACTTGATAGTGTGGATGTTGAAGTAATCCAACCGAATGAACCAATTTCTACCGATATAATTAACGAGTACCTCAATGAGCTAATGAGAAAATTGGTCTTGAGTCGAACGCTTATTTTCCGTGCCCTTGAAGTTCCTAAAATCCCTTTTGTTAGCTTTGATTTTCTAGATAAAAAAATCTTAACGCCTATGCGTTTAGCTGTTTCGGGTACTCTACTAGGTGCCGAAAAAGCGCTGGGTTCTGGCGAGATTATGTGGAATTTATCTGGTGGCTTTCATCATGCTAGCAATTTAAATATGGAAGGGTTTTGTATTTATAATGATATTGGCATTACCTACCAGCAATTACGAAAAAATGGCCATTTAAGCGAAACAGATAAAGTGTTGATTATTGATGTTGATGCTCATCATGGTAACGGTAATGCGTATTCATTTAAAGATAACGAAAATGTACATTTGTTAGATGTTTACAATGAAGACATTTACCCAACATCGAGCTTTACCCGCAATAGAGTGAATTTTCCTGTGCCATTAAAAAGCGGTGTCGAAGGCGAAGAGTATTTGACGAAACTTAATCAAGCGCTCGAATTAGTCATTGATGAATATGCTTTGGCTTTTGTAATTGCAGGAACAGATGTACTGGCAGTTGATAAACTGGGTGGCTTTAAACTTACAATAGAAGATGTTGTTGAGCGTGAAAAGAGTGTTTTATCTCGTTTAAAAAGCCTAAGTATACCAACCGTCGTTACTGGCGGCGGGGGTTACTCAAAGCAAAGTGCGTCAACTATTGCTGCTGCAATTAGAGCGTGTACGGCCTTATAGAGGCGTTAATTTTTTAAATCACAAACACCAAGCACAATGCTGTGGTGTCTGTGCATTATAACGAGCTTTGTTTTATGCAAAGCCCGTTTCAATATCGCGGAAAGTCCATTGGCCGTTTGAGTCGGCAATATCAATTAACTCACACGCTTTTTTATTCCATGCTGCTAAGCAGGTAATGTAGTTTGTTAGTTGGTGAAAAGCGCGGTCGGGTGCATCGGGGCGAATTCTTGACATTGAGTAGCTTGAATAAGTTGCGCCACTTCCTACCCAACTTACGATTGAAGAAGCAACGCCACCGCCAGGAATAACAAAACCAGCTGTTGTTGTGACAAGGCCAAGTATTGTTGCGGCTTTTTCTACACTGTTACCCGTTTTCATAATATCTTCGCTGAGTATAGGGTGTAGTAAAGCGAGTAAGTTAGTTGCTTGGGGTTGGTTAGAAGCAACAGCAACATCATTAGATGTTTTTGGCACATTACCAGGAGCAGATGCACCTCCTCGCATAGCGGGAAGTAAACTGTTAAAAGATTTTTGGCTACGGTTGCTTGTTGAAAAAGTCACAGATTCTGTACTTAAGCCGCCCGCTTTTACACGTTTTTGATCTTTTGGTGTGATGGTTGATTTATACGTTCGTTGTAAGCGACGATAAACAGCTGCGCTACATTGTGTCATTTGTATTGCTAGGGCTGCTTGATCTTTAAATTCTCGCCCGATTGCGCGATCTGAAAGTTGGGTTAACTGTGCTTTTTTCTTCAGCACGTGTTGGCCAATTATAATATCCATAAAATATCCTTATTAAAATCCTATGGGCAGAATTCTATCATGATTATTTGTAATGTTAATATGCTAAAAATAAATTTTGGGTACTTTATATAGCCCTAAAATAAGTAGGTTTTTGTTTTTTTTATGTTATAAAAGGCAGGAAAATTCTGAGACTATTTATATTTTTTAGTCGGTAATATTTGTAGGGAAAAACAATTAACAACATTGATGTGAAATTATGAATAAATGGATTTTATTACTCGCTAGTTTATTAGTAAGCCCAACTTCAATTGCCAATGAGCAATACTCTCAAAACCAATGCGATAGCATTAAAGCTGAACGTGAGTCTATTCGTAAAAGAATGAATCGCAGTTATAGCGCACAACAAGGTGAGCGTTGGAATAAACGTTCCGACGAGCTGTTTACTTTGCTGGCAAGACATTGCAAAAAACCGACAAAAAGCACAAGTAATGGCGGTAATTATAGTTATCGGTCAAACCCGACAGGGCTTTTAAATACGAAAGTATATAACTCTACTGTTTATTCTAATTCATACAATGATGATGAAAAACGTAAAGCGTGGGGTGAGTTTTATAAGCTACCAGAGCGCTGTAGAGCAAAGAAAATCCGGCAAGCGGATTTTGTATGGTGTAGTGAAAACAAAGTTGAGCAAAAAGCCTTGTTTGAATCTACTTGGAATGCCCAGCCTTAAATCAAAATTAGGCTTGTTTTTTAAGTTACTTTCTTACACGCGTAGCAGTGGCTTTATGCTGCGACGGTAAGTTATTAAAAGTAGCTTATTAAAACGCGATGTAAAATCGCTGCTACTCATTCTATAGCTCTATCACATCCCCTTGTAAGCTAGGGGTGTGAGCAATGCTGTTTTGCAGTTGCTCTATTAAGAGTTGGGCATTGGCAGAGGGGGTGCGTGAATGCGGCCAGAGGGCGTAAATAGGCCTCGTAGGTAAATTGTGTGGCGTATCTAGGTAATTAAATTGATTAGTGTCTTTAATGCAGGCTATTTCACTCATGGGGAGTATGCCTGCACCATAGCCTGCTTCAATCATTTTTCTGGCGATTGTAATATCAAAACAAAAGCTTATTTGTTCATACTCTTTTTTTAATTTGTTTAGCAAACCACTGGATAGTTGTGACTCAGAGTAGGGGATTATTAAACGTGATTTAGGTGCGCCTTGTTTTGTTATAAGTTTAATTGCAATCATACCTAGGCGTTTTTGGTAGTAGCTAGAGTCTTGTTGTTCGCCAATACGAATAGCTAAGTCAAAACGTTTTTGGCTTAACTGGCTATTGGCATTGCTTGGGTATATGTGGAGGTTTAACGCAGGGTTTGCCATCGCAAATTGATTAATTGCGCCCATCAGTGGGCCCGCAATGATGTTTTGTGGGCACAACAGGTAAAAGTCTTTTGCGGTAGGCGAGTCGTTTAATTGTGCTAACTGACTATTGAGAGCAAGCACTTGCTCGCCTAATTCGTTATAAAGTGACTCGCCTTTGGTGGTTAACACAATGCCACGGGCTGTGCGTTGTAATAATGGTTCACCGAGCTTGTCTTCGAGTGTTTGAATGCGCCTAGAAAGCGTTGATAGATTCAGTCCTAAATCTTTTGCTGTTTGGCTCATGCTTTTACGGCGGGCTATTTCGATAAATAAATGCAGATCATCCAGCATACTACTCCCTCAATCTTAGTTTGCATTTTAGTGACTGTTGCTACTTGGGCTATGCAAATATAGTAACGCCAAGGAGGACATATGAAAATTCATTTTACATTTACTGCGGCATTTTCGTTTTTAATGTCGTTTTTGCTTTCGGCATGGGTTACCTATGTCAATTTAGGGCTAAGCGATACATTTTTAGCAAGCTGGATGAAGGCGTTTGCCAATGCATGGCCTGCTGCTTTTGTGGTGGCTTTTACGGTTGCGCCGCCAATAAGGGCATTGGTTTTAAAATTATACGCTAAGGAGTTAGTATGATTAATATCGTAGCAAAAATTACCCCTAAAGCAGCATTTTTTGAAGACTGTAAAGGGCGTTTACAGGGCATATTAAACGCCACTCGTGCAGAGCAGGGTTGTAATCGTTTTGAGCTGTTTGCGAGTAAAGAGCAGCGTTGTCTGTTTTTAGTTGAGCAGTTTGTATCGCAAGCTGCACTTGATGCTCATTACGAGCAGCCATACACCAAAGCTGTGTTCGCTTTTTATGAAAATGCGCTGGCACAGCCTGTTGAGGTTTCAAAAGTAGAGGTGTATTAGTTAAAAGCCAAATATAAATATTCGGTTATTAAAGCGCCTCATTATAGCTTGTTTATTACTTATAAATTGGTTTTGGGGCGCTTTACTGCATGGTTATATGGCGCGCGAAACAAGTTTCACGCCTACTCAGTCGCACTTTTAGATCATCGATAGTTTTGTAGTTAGACAAAGGAGCTAGCTTTTTTGATAATAAGAAACGATACATAGGCAAATAATCGCCCCAAAGACCGAGATTAAGTGCGCAGCTCCTATAACTCTATCGATAGGCCTTGCATATTTAGCTACAAAACGGCCATCAAAAATAGGTGTGGGTAATCGCGAGCGTTTGAAAAATATTGCCATGGCATAAAAGGGGGGTACTAGCGCCAGTGCCTTTGTCTCAAAGCGGAGGAGTAACACTGTCGTTTAGCATTTGTTTATTTATGTACTTGATAGAGATGCGTGTAAATAAAATTACAAAAAGAAACGCTAAAGCCATGAATACAAACATGTTCGCTAGAACTAATTTTTCCAATGAGATCGCCATAATGGCGCCTCCTGTCATAGAGGTTAATTCAGGTAAGGCTTTTAAATAAAGTAATAATACAGAGGCAAATTATCATGCCAGCCACTGAAGTAAAATAAATTGCTGCAATTACTTTATCAATAGTCCGCGCATGCTTAGCGATAAAACGGGCATCAAATAGTTTGTTTTTAATTCTGTACTTGTTAAAAAGTATTGCAAATACATAAAACGAAGCGCTTGCTCCAATCCCTCGGTCCCAGCTGGGTGGGTACAGGTCATCTAGTTCCATTTTTTTATTTATGTGCTTCATTGACACTCTTGAAAATAAAAGAGATGAAATAAAAAAGCTGAAAAGAAAAGTTAAAAATAAGGAAGTTAAAATAGGAGCTAGAGTAAGATCCATCTATAAATACCCCTATGAATAGTTTACGATCATAAATATTATCAATAACCTTTTTTTACGAAGCTATTAGTATTAATACACATATTTACTTTAGAAATAAGTAAAAAAACTCAGCTACAACAAAAAGTACTCTAAAACTACCATAAGAAATATGCTAATTATAAAGCCAGATGTTGATACAAGATGCAGAAAAGCGAGAAACTTATCAATTGGCCTTGCGTGTTTGGCGACAAACCTGCCATCAAATAATGGCGTAGACTTACGAGCTCTTTTTACAAAGATAGCGAGTGCGTAAAAAGGAGCACTGGCTCCAATTCCTCTATCCCAACTAGGAGATGAAACTCCATTTTCCTGCATTTTACTCTCGATATGTCGTATTGATATTCTGGGGAATATCACAGTCATTATCATCATGAGAGCAAAGAAGAAAATGGCACAATATAGGATAAAGTTAAGTACTGCCATTGCAAAAAAATCTTGTGTTAAGGGTTATCTATTATATAAAGTTTTAGCTGTTTTGTAGTGGCTACGTCATCAGTTGCTTTGATAATATAAGGCAATACAAAGACTAATGGCTGCTCCTTTAACTGAGACAAAGTGAGCCGCTGTAATCACTCTATCAATAGGTCGTGTATGGTTAGCTACAAAGCGGCCATCAAATAGTTTGTTTTTAATTCTGTACTTGTTAAAAAGTATTGCAAATACATAAAACGAAACGCTTGCGCCGATACCTTTATCCCAACTAGGTGAGTACGCGTCATCTAGTTCCATTTTTTATTTATGCGCTTAATTGACACTCTTGAAAATAAAAGAGATGAAATAAAGCAAACACATATGAATGTTATTAGTAAGTAGCCTGATAAATAAGCCATAGACATTAATATACTTTCTCGAGTATAAGGTTTCCTATAGAGCATGTTTAGAAGCTTAACTTTATAACAGATAAATAAACAGGTCTATTTCCATTCCTCATGCTCTATATAAAATTAAGTTTGCTCGCAATGTCTAAGCTAAAAGTTAAATTCAAGAGGGGAAATATTAACGGGAGTTATTTAGTATATAAGCAGTTAAAATGTATTAACAAAAAAGCAGTTACTTATCATCTTTTTTAGTCATTTTGGCGCTGTTTTGTTGCAGTATTATATAAAAATGTTAGGCTGTACCTCTAACTTTTACAGTGACGTAAATTTATGATCAAAAGGATTTTATTATCAGCTTTATTCATGGCTCCTTGTTTTGCATGGGGGCAGCAAGCTCTTAGTGTTGAGCAATGCGAAAGCATGCAAGCAGAGCGAGCTGAGCTGCAATCAGCCATTCGAAAAACCCACCTACTCGATAAGATTGATTCGTACAAACAACGCTTACATAATCTTTCATCGCGCATTTCAGATAATTGCTTAACCGACGAACAAATATTAAAGCGAACTCATTCGTTTTATAACCAAGATATTGCTTATCTTGAAAACCCATTAGCTAAACCCTTATCTGAGCAAGGTTATATTAGTAAACAAGCAGCGTGGGAGCGTTATTATGTTATTCCTTCGCGTTGTTTACACAGGCCTTTAAATATTCAATATTTAGATTGGTGTATTGAGAATAAACAGGTTCAGTTTCAGCAGTTTGATATGTTGTGGCAGCAAAAAAGTGCACAGTATGAAAGAGCTGAAGCTAAATCGACAGATTCCTTTCACGAGTTTGTATTACCGAGTAAGTCTGAACGAGCTAGAATAATGGCTGAACGGGAGTTAAAGCGTTATAGCTACACTAACGATACAATTCTACCAACAAATATTATTGTGTTATGTGCGTTGGCCGTAACGGTGTTCTTTTCGCTTATCTTTATTTTTCACTTTTTAATGCGCCCACGCCCTGTTATTAAAGACTAAGTTAGAGTGCAATAAACTATAAGTAGTTTATTGCACTCTAACTAATATCAACGCTAATCATCTGTTTTGAGTTGTTTCGCTCTGTTTTCTGCGTCAATAAGCGCTTGTGATTTAGGCTGTTTTTCTTTACTTGCAATCTGCGGCTTTTCGGTTGAGTTGGGATCCCACGTAGGGTCTAGCGACAAGTTAGCAAAAGGGTTTGTTGAGCTCGTTTCTTTTGTTTGTTCATCACTGATCCCTTGAGGCATGTCACTCTCATCTAAAGATAGTGTATCGTCATCATTATCTGGCAGGTTAGTGTCAGTCATAATGGGTGCCGTCTTTGGCTCATCAGCAAGCGCAGTTGTATTTTGTTGCAGCTCCTGTTCAAGTGTTTGCAGGGCTTTTGCTAAGTCATCATCGCTTATGTCATCGTCAGTAAGCGTAATTGTTGCAGGTTCGGGTAAGTGTTCAGGCTCATCTATTGCGCCTGTAAAAGACAGATCGTCATCTACTAAAGATGACAAATCGTACTCAGGTACGTCATCTTTTAGAGGTTGATCAACGCTTTTATATTCATCAAACCCAAAAGAGCTACGTGTACTGGTAAACTCGGGTTCATCATAGAGCTCTGGCTTAATGTCGTTGTCTAACTCATTATTACCTAACTCATCATCTAATTCGGTATTATCTGACTCGTCGTATGTCGGCGCCGTTTCTGCTGGCTCTGAGGTGTTGTACTCGTCAAACCCAAAAGAGCTGCGTGTACTGGTAAACTCTGGCTCATCATCGAGCTCTGGCTTAACCTCGTTGTCTTGCTCATTATTACCTAACTCATCACCTAACTCGGTATTATTTGACTCGTCATAAATGGGCGTTGTTTCTGCTGGCTCTGAGGTGTTGTACTCATCAAACCCAAAAGAGCCGCGTGTACTGGTTAGTTCAGGCTCATCATCGCGCTCTGCTTTAATGTCATTGTCTTGCTCATTATTACCTAACTCATCACCTAACTCGGTATTATTTGACTCGTCGTAAATGGGCGTTGTTTCTGCTGGCTCAGAGGTGTTGTACTCATCAAACCCAAAAGAGCTGCGTGTACTGGTTAGTTCAGGCTCATCATCTAGCTCTGGTTTAATGTTGCTGTCTTGCTCATCATTGCCTAACTCATCACCTAATTCGGTATTATCTGACTCGTCGTAAATGGGCGTTGCTTCTTCTGGCTCTGAGGTGTTGTACTCGTCAAATCCAAATGAGCTGCGTGAGCTTTCAAGTTCATCACTTTGAATTGATTCATCGTTCTGTATTTCTTCGTGGCTAATTTCAAGCTCGTTGAATTCATGCGCATGGGCAAAGTCAGTTGCTTGCTCTTCGGTGCTTAAGAAGGCGCTTTGTTCGTCGTGTTCAGCATTTAAGCGTGCAAATTCAGACCATTCTTCATCATCGGACGTTGTCGTTTTCGTGTTAAATGTGTCATTAAATGCTCTCTCAAACTCATCTTCGTAGTGTGGTTGTGATTCTGCTGAGCTTGTTTCATCTTCATTTAATGCTTGTTGCGCTTTTACTTTGGCACTTGCAGCTTGAGCTTGAAGCAAGGTGTTTTCAAGTTCAGCATTTGAGTCAGATTGTTTACTCTTACGAAGGCGCAAAATAAATAGGCCACCAACTAAAAGCACCAATAACACAAGCAGGCTTGGCATCAATAATGAGTTTGATGAGCTTGGTTCTGGTGTTTGTACTATAACCGGAGCCGGTTTTTTAGCAGGCTCTATAGCTTGATTTGCGTCGTTTTTATTTGCAGCAGGAGCTTGTGGCTCTGTGTTTGTAATTGGTGCCGCCTCAGTCACTGACTCTGTTGCTGGTGGCAGTTTAGGCATTGACTGGCTATCGTTATCTTGTTGAACCGGCTCACTGTTATTAAGCTCAGAACTGAGTGAAGAGTCAGTTAATTCTGGCTCTGCTGGTTGTTGTGTTTGTTGTACTGGCTCTACAGGCGCTTGTTGAACAGGTGCTTGAGCAGGAACATCTTCAGTAGCACCTTTAATCGCACCTGAGTGCTCGGTTATGCTTGTTTTAGGTGGTGTCGGTGTTGCTTCTGAAGTGAGCTTTTGTAGCGCGGCGGTATTATTAACTGGGGTCGGGTTTTTACAGTTTTTTTCAAAATTTCTGGCCGCTGAGCGATAGTTTCGGTTGCTGGTATTATCGCGGTATTCATGCATTTGTTGTTTTAACAAAATACACATTGCTTCGTTGTACTGGGCACTACTGGTAAAGCTAAGACCAGCAAATAACAAAAAAAGGGTCGTTTTTATAATTGACATAGATTCCTGACCAGTGAAGTTTAGCTGGTGACTATATATTGAATTATTTTAAGCTTAGTCGACTAATTTATCCACATTTGGTTAACAAATTAGGTTTATTCGAGAACCATTAAAGCGCGATATTCATCGTAAGCAAATTGGTCAGTCATACCGCTGATATAATCTTGAACTAAGCGACAACGATAATAAAACTCATAAGCTGCATAGTGACCAGGCTCAGCTTTAAGCGCATCTATGGCTTTTTGGTAGCTGTTTAAGTGCTTGTTAGAAAGTTTTTTAACAAGTCTACTTTCAATAAGTAAGTTGTTATCGCCTTTTAATGCTCGCTTAAAGCTATCGTGATCAAGTGCTAGCAAAGGTTTATAGCAATCAAGTAAGCCGCTAATGATACGGTAACCTTGAAGTTCAAGTCGTTCAACTTCTTTGTGGCAGAATACGTGGTTAAGCGCGACCTGTTTCAGCGTTTTTGTTACGGCATGTAAGTGGCTGCGATCCTCAAGCAGTGCTTGATTAAAATCGCCATGGTAAATAGCTTCAATATTTTTGATAAAGCGCTCAGCAGCATAATTTACTAAAGGATGTAGTAAGGTTACTCGCAGGTAAATAAAGAATTCGCTGTTAAAGTTATATGGCTGCTCAGCGGCTTTACTTAGTGCGTAATCAATTGCTTTTTCTGCAAAGTCACCGTGTTTCGTATTGTCTAATGTCAGGTTTGTGAGCGTTTTGATATATTGTTCTTTTAGCTTGTCACAAAGTATATCGACACTAATGATGCCTTTTTCTACTGCATCTTCTATGTCGGCAAGGCAGTACGAAATATCGTCAGCAGCTTCCATTATATAACTTGCAGGGTGTCGGCAATATTGCTCTATTTCAAGCTCTGTTCGTAATGCGTCTATGAAGGTTTTTTCGCTAAAATAGTAGCCGACTTTTTTCATCAAATAATCTTTGTTAGTCGGACTATCTTTTTTAGACATACTGGCAGGGCGGGTGTATTTTAAAATACCAGCGGTTTGGCTGTAGGTTAAATTGAGTGACAATAAAGAATGAACTATACGAATACCTTGCGCATTACCTTCAAAGCTTTTTATATCTTGCGCAAGGTGTTTAAAAATAACACTTATGCCAACCGCTTTACATGGCGCAGGAACAAGTTCATCTAAATGCTTAGCAAACCACTGATTAATAGCAGCCTCACCAAAGTGACCAAAAGGCGGGTTGCCAATATCGTGCATCAAACAGGCCATTTCAATAAGGCTTTCTAAAGGTCTTTCTAGCCCTTTAAGGCCATACTCTTTTTGCTGAGCATCGCTTAATTTATTAAAAATTGTTTGTACTATAAAGCGACCAACTTGCTGTACTTCGAGCGAGTGAGTTAAGCGCGAGCGCACAGCAGCATTACGCTCAAGCGGAAACACTTGAGTTTTCTGCTGTAACCGGCGAATGGCTGCGCTATTAATAATGCGACCACGGTCGCTTTCAAGCGCTGTATGTAAATTATTGGTAGAGCGCATTTCACGAGCGGGTGTTATTTTTTTTCGAAAATCGATCATTTCTATTCCTACCAAGTAAATTACAGTCGTGGTGATTACTTTTGGTGATTTTAAAGATTAAATTTAATCTAACAGCTTGTATCATAAATTAAAATATTAGTTTTAAGTTATAATTTTAGTTTGCGTACTTTGCTCAAACTACTTGCTATTAAATGATTGTACTTAGTTACGCGCTAAAAAGTCGCTGTGGCTATGATCACAAAATTTTAAAGTGAGTTAGATACACTAACTTAATGACTTAAAAAATTAATTTACAAGGATTCTTAATGCGTATTTGGCCTTTTATTTTTTTCGCTTTACTGGCATCCAGTGCAGTGGTTAAAGCTGCTGAAGAACAGAGTGTTGTACTTATTTCGATTGACGGATTCCGTTGGGATTATATTGAAAAACATGATGCTAAAAATCTAAAAATAATCAGTGAACAGGGCGTACGAGCCACCAAAATGCGCCCTGTGTATCCGACGAAAACCTTTCCTAATCACGTGTCTATCATTACTGGTTTATTGCCAGTCAACCACGGTATTGTTGATAACCGTTTTTGTGATACTGAGCGTAATGAGTGCTACAAAATGGGTAAGGGTAAAGATGACAGCACTTGGCTGAATGGTATTCCGCTTTGGAATCTTGCACAAATGCAAGGTGTAAAAGCAGCTACTTATTTTTGGCCAGAGTCTGATGCGCGCTTTAATGGCATGTTACCTGATTACTTTTATCATTATTCTAAACACAGTGATTACCAAAAGCGTGTTGATCAAATTATTCAGTGGTTAAGCTTGCCAAAAGCGCAGCGCCCGCGTTTGGTGGTAAGCTATTTTTCGTTAGTGGATAGCATGGGGCATGAGTATGGCCCAGATGCACAACAGACATACGATGCGGTTCAACAGCTAGATAGTTTAATGGCTGACTTGCACACGCGTTTAAAAGCGCTTGATGAAAATATTAACTTAGTGATTGTGTCTGATCATGGTATGGCATCTGTTGATCCAAGCATGAGCATCAAAATAGATAGTCTGCCAAAAGACGATAATTTTATGGTGCAAAACACCGGTCCTCGCGTTTTGTACTATGCAAAACCAAATAGCAAAGCAGACATCAAGGGTTTTAGTAAAAAGCTTGCTAAAGCAGCAGATGGCCGTTATATCGTTTTAACTGACCAGCAAAAGCGCGATTATTATTACGATAAAGGCCCTCGGGTTGGTGATATTGTTTTACAAACCACAGCACCGCGCGTATTTACTGATAGTAAAATGGCTTCTTATTTAGGTACGCATGGCTATGCATACACAGATGATATGGCCGCGACGTTTATTGCCTCGGGCCCTGCATTTAAACGACATGTACAGCTAGATGAAGTGAATAACTTAGATGTGTATCCGCTTATTGCGAAACTATTAGGACTGAAAATTTTAAGCCCAATCGACAGTGATGGTGAAACTTTGTGGCCAGCCATTAAATAAAAAGTTTAAATGGCTAGGTTAAATTTTTGAAACCCAGCCAAACTCGCCAAAGCTTTCAAATTTATAACTCTTATCGCCAGCGTTAAACTGCCCTTGCAGCGTGTTGTCGGTAAGAGTCATTACAGCTTGATGAAATGCGTTAGTGTGATCATTCACCTTGCCAAACACACTGCGGTTACCATTACTTGCTTCAATAATATTGGTTATTTCGACAGTATAACTTTGATGCTCGTCAACGATAAGAATGAAGTTATCACCGGATTGCAGTGTTTTTAGAGTGCCAAGGTCAAACTTGCTAAACGTTGTATTATTGAGCCTTTTAGGCAAACGGCCTTGTTTATAAAGATAATCGTGTGCACGATTTGAAAGCTGATTAAGTGGTGCTGTTAGGTTAACAACGGGCTGCGGAATCGTGTGTTTAGCCAGCGTATCATTGGAAACAAAAAGCTCCTCAGCATTTGACTGTAACTTAAAGGCACCACTTTGAATATGCCATTCATTTAAGGCAAATACGCTCAGTGGAATAATGAAGATTAATGCAAGCGTCCTGTTCACATGTTTCTCTAATCGGGTTTATTGTTAACTTACTGTGACTTTTTACCTCAATTTAACAATGTGGTCAATGTTTATTCAGTTTGTAGTCATTTTTATCATCGTGACGATAAAATTAACTTGTTTTACTCACTCCCCGATGATGAGCATAATCCGCGTTTTTTTGTCACCGAAACTCCAATATTAGAGGTACCGACTTATGCGCGGGTGGATCATTTATAAAGATAGCCAAGGCTTGTTAAAGCAAGAAACTTACGAAGTTGAACGTTTACTTGCAGCGGCGAAAGAGGAAGGCATTGATTTACAAGTTTATTCGCCTGATCAGTTTGATTTAACGATCACTCGTGAAGATGGTAAAAGTATTTTGATTGATGGTCACTCTGTACAGTTGCCTGACTTTGTGATTCCTCGTATGGGCGCGAGCACAACCTATTTTGCATTGGCAATTATCCGCCATCTTGAGCGTTTAGGCGTGTATTGCGTGAATAGCTCGCAGTCAATCGAAACGGTGAAAGACAAGTTATTTGCGCAGCAAATTTTAGCTGAGTGTAATTTACCAACCCCCAACACTATGCTCGTTAAGTTTCCAGTTAATATTGATTTAGTTGAAAAACAAATCGGTTTTCCTGTGGTGATTAAAACGTTATCAGGCTCGCAAGGCAGTGGCGTATTTTTATCAAAATCAAAAGAAGAGTTTGATGATTTAATGCAGTTAATTGAGGCTGCAAATCCACAAGCAAACATTATTTTGCAGCAGTTTGTTAAGTCAAGTCACGGTCGTGATTTGCGAGTACTTACTATCGGTGGCCGTGCTGTTGCTTGTATGGAACGTAACTCGCAGGGCAAAAACTTTAAAGCCAATGTCAGTGCCGGTGGTACTGGTAAGTCATTTCCGATAACCCCAGAGATCGAATGGCTTGCAACACAAACTGCGAATGTACTTAACCTTGATGTGGCGGGCATTGATTTATTATTTGATGAGCAACATTTCAAAATATGCGAAGCAAACTCAAGCCCAGGCTTTGAAGGTTTAGAAGGGGCGTTGGGAATTGATGTTGCAAAAGAGATTTTGCATTTTATTCGTATCCGTTTAGGTATTTTTGATAAGCCTGAACAGCTTGAGAATGTAGAGAAAGCAGCAGAGGATGCCGCTTAATCATTGGTTATTTTTACACAAAAGCCATTGTCTGAGCTAAGCGATAAATTTAGCTTATGTCGGTTGCAAATTGCTTTGACTGTTGCAAGGCCTAAACCAAACCCTTCATGTTGACGAGCTGGATCACTGCGATAAAAGCGCTTAGTTAGTTGCTTTAAATCTTGCTCGTTAACGCCTTTACCATTATCGGTGACTGAAAGACTTTTCTCATCAAGTGCTAATGTGATGGTCGCGCCTTTACCTGCGTATTTTATGGCATTTTCAACGAGGTTAAATATTGCTTGGAAGATTAGGTTTCTATCGCCGTTTAATTGCCAAGGAGAAGTGATATTTACACAAATTATTTGGTCATTTTGTTCTGCGCTGGGTTGTAATATCTCACATACATCGTGAGTAAGCTGGCTACTGTCGATTGTTTCAAGTTTCAATGGAAACTGCCCATGCTCAAGACGCGTGAGTTTAAGCATGGCATCAAATGTATTAATGATATTATTGAGTTGCTCAAGCTCATAACCCATTTGGGGTTGATCTTCTAAGCGCTTTTCTATGTTAAGCTTTAATCGTGTCAGTGGGGTTTTTAAGTCATGGGCAATGTTGTCGGTTATACCCTGCACGAGTGCGAAATTTTCTTCTACAGCATCAAGCATGGTATTTATATGTGCTGCTAAGCGGTCGAATTCATCGCCTTTATTTTTATGAGACAGGCGCGCACTCAAGTCGCCATTTTGTACTTGTTCGGCAGTTTCATTAAAATAATTAACACGGCGTAAATGCCGGCGAGAAAATAAATATCCAAATAGACCTGTCAGCACGATGGCTATAATGAAAGTCCAGCTAGCGATAGATTTAAAGTCGACAATTAAGCGTTGTAAATGCTCTGTGGCGGTGGCAAGTACAATATCACCATGATGTGTTTTAACTTTGCCAGTTGTTAGTAGACGGATTTGTCCGCGCCCGGTATCAAGAACAGGAAAAACAATGGTTTGCGGTAGTGCGGGAATGTTATCAGGCAAAAAACTGAGCTGCTGGCTTTGTTCATACTCGCTTTGCCAAAAAATTAAAATTTCACCTTCGTTTCTAAATACATCAAGTTGTTGAAAAAAGCTTCCTTTGTCAAACTCTGAAGCAAGTGCTTCGATACGTGTTTTTTCAGCATCAAGACGCCTTTCAACTTGGCGGCTTTGTTCACCCAGTAATAACTGATAGATAAGTATAATCGCGAGCAGTAAAGTAACCGCTGTGATTGCTGCAAACGCGAGCGTTAAACGCCAGACGGAACTTTTTCTAGGGTCGAACAAACGCAGGCCATGTTCATTCATCAACTTACATTCGCCTTTAACCTGTAGCCTACACCACGTACTGTTTCTATTTCTAATTGTGCAGATGCCTCAGCAAGTTTTTTACGAAGCCTTGCAATATGAACATCAATCACGTTGGTACCTGGATCAAAGTGATACTCCCAAACCGACTCAAATAATAGAGTACGGGTGACGAGTTTATTTTGATGATCAAGTAAATATCTAAGTAGTTTAAATTCTTTGGGTTGTAAGTTGAGTGTTTTGCCATTTACGTCAACCCGTTGATCACTATAATCAAGCGTTAGGTTAGCAAGATTAATTTTTGTAGTTAACGGTGCGTGAAAGGTATGTCGTTTTATTAAGTTTTCTACTCGAATAGCCAGTTCTGAAAATGAGAAAGGCTTGGTTAAGTAGTCATCTCCGCCTGCTTTTAAACCTGTTACCCTGTCATCAACTTTATCGAGCGCCGATAAAATCAATACAGGGGTCGTTTTTCCTGTAGCTCTAAGTGCTAGTAATACTTGCAAACCATCAAGCTTAGGAAGCATGCGATCAAGTACAATTGCGTCGTAGTGCTCACAAGTTGCCAGCATAAGCCCTTGTTGGCCGTCTTCTGCACAATCGAGTGTGTAGCCTTGCTCGACAAAGGCTTTGTATAAAAACTCTCGATTTTGTTGGTCGTCCTCAACCAATAACAGTTTCATTAATTGCCCCAACGAAGTAATGGCAAATTCTTACCTGTTTCAAGGTCAATGGCTTTTTTGTGTCGCCCTTTATCTGTTACAAACGTGGCGACCATATAGGAAATACCCATGTCTTGCTCTAATTGAGCTTCAATTAGGTAATGGGTCGGTTCGTCATCCAACTGTTTGACCAGACCATGCAATGTATACCCTTTTTTAGTCATCAGGTTTGCAGCCGCAATTTCTTCTTGTTCATCTAATTCTGGCTGTTCGTATTCTTGTTCAATGATGTGTCCTGATTGGTCAAGAAGTAACTCGATAAAACGTTGTTTTTTTGTTTGGTAGAGCGTGACCTCATAAACACGTTGACCCTTTTCTATTTCAAACTCAAATTCAACAATAACCGCATTTTTAGCGTAGCGTTGTTCGATACCAAATAGCACATCGATTGGTGCAGGTGCAGAGCTTGAATCCAGCATATTGAAAATGGCTGAGCTGGCAGCAAAAGCAAGGCCTGAAATTAAACATAAGCAAGTTAGAAGTAGTTTTTTCATAGTGTTTCGATATTGGTTAGGCAGCACATTTAGCGCTGCCATTATTAAATTTTACTGTTAATCATCAAGTTGGCATGCACGTACAATATTATCTTGTACCCACTGGCATTCTAGGTCAACATATTGCTCTGTAAAGCTCGCTAAGCTGTTATCTTCGCTAATATAGCCAAATAAGCTCGCTTGTTGTGATGCATTGGCAGTCACTATGCCTTTCAACTCCAGTAACTCATTGCTGTTGTCACGCTCGACTTCACTGACAATATAGTTTTGACCGTCAATAATCCCTTCAAGCTCTAACCATTCACCTGAAAGTGTATCTGCTGTTAACTCATCTTCAAACACCGTTCTGTTTGTTACTTGTAAGTTGAGCCCGTTGATAATGACGTTTCCATCACTGTAGTTGGCAAGACCAGAAACACTAAAGCTAGGGGTTGAACTTGGCGCAGTATGGCTTTTCTCAAGATCGATTTCGTGAGCTACGAACCAGTTATTAGCTTGTTGCCATACGGCATCTACTTCAATTGTATCTCCAATCGCTAATGTTGTGCGGGTAATGTCTTCGAACGTGGTTTGTTCTGTGATACTAACTTGCCACTGATTATTCAGCGTAACGAGGGTGATGTCATTATTAATAAACGTAATTGTGCCGTGTAATTCTGTGTCAGTATTGTCATTGCCTTCAAAATTGTGCTCAGCGTCAACCTCGTGTGCAATGATTAATTTTCCATCTAGGTAACCTTCTAGCTCAACATATTGGTTATTTTGTAATGTGCCGTCTATATCTGCATGTTGGTATTGAATGGTTAAATTACCTAATTTAAATGTAGATGCTGCGGTATTTAACTCAGTAATGAAGCCTTCGAGCTCCAATTCTGCATTATTAGTTAATGGTTGTTGGTAGGTAACTGTAAATTCACTGTGGTTATTGTTGTAACCACTTAGCTCAACAAGGCTGCCATCTGACAGGTTTTCTGTCTTTAGGTTATTTAGTTTGATCCCTGCAATGGTTGCGCCTTGTTCGTTAATACTGATAGGTCCTTTGAAGCTTGGATCGTAGTCAATCTCTGTTGCTTCTTTTCCATTCGTTTCAACTTCTACCATCATACCAATTTTTAGATCTTTGATTGATGCGCGGTTGTCATCAATTTCAATATCAGCATTATTTGCTGCAATTTGATGCTGATTAACGGTAATACTGGTATCAGATAGCGCACTAACCTCACCGACTAATAAACTAGGAAGGGTAAGCGTATTTTGTGCTGGTTGCTCATTGTTACCACTACTGCCACAGCCAGTAAGGAGTGCGCTGATTGTCGCTAATGTGATAATAGATAAGTGATTTTGATTGCTTAGTTTAGTCATGATTAGTCCTTAAATTAGTCAGTGTTTGTAGTTTAACTAAGCAAGGATTGCTACAAGGTGGAGAGCAAATTAAATTTTGTTAATGTTTGCAGCGAGAACTAACGTTGGTTCTGTATAGTAAATAAATCTTAAAATACTACAAAAGTGTACAGTGTCATTGTGTACGGCTTGCGATAAGGTAGGTTTTTATCTGCATATTTTGCAAGGAGTTTACCCTTTATGAGTCAACTGATCAGTCGAGCAACTGCGGGCCTAGTAGCGGTAATTATTGGTTTTACCAGCTCAATTGCCTTGATTTATCAATTAGTCATGGTGCTAGGTGGTACGCCTGATTTGGTGGCCAGTTGGGTACTTATGCTAGGCCTTGCGATGGGAGCAAGCTCTATTGCGTTGTCATATTACTATAAGGTTCCTATTTTAATTGCGTGGTCGACAACGGGGGCAGCATTACTTATTTCAAGCGCACAAGGTTATACCTTAAATCAAGCTGTTGGAGCGTTTATGTTCTCGGCAGTATTGGTGTTTTTATGCGGGATCACTGGTATTTTTGAAAGAGTGATGAACAAAATTCCGAGTCAGTTAGCGTGTGCGATGCTGGCGGGTGTTTTAGTGAATTTTGGTATAGATGTATTCAATTTTATGAATGAGCTGTCATTAGTCATTGGTGTCATGGTCGCTGTTTACTTATTTGGTAAACGTTATTTTCCGCGTTTTGCGATGTTAGCTGTTGTTGTGGTTGGCTTTTTAATGGCAGGCTTTACTGGGCAAATCGATACAAGCAGTTGGCAATGGAAATTAAGTGAGTTTGCGTTTATTGCTCCTGAGTTTGATTTAAATGCCATGATCAGCGTAGGCTTACCGCTGTTTATTGTGACGATGACATCGCAAAACTTACCGGGCATCGCTGTTTTAAAGGCTCATCAATATAAGGCGCCAGTTTCGGCGGCTTTGAATGTTACGGGGCTTTTAAATGTATTGATTGCCCCGTTTGGTGGTTACTCGATAAACTTAGCGGCAATCACCGCTGCAATTTGTATGAGCCCCGAAGCTGATAAGAATCCTGATAAACGTTATTGGGCAAGTATTGCTGGTGGTGTGTTTTATATCATCATGGCGTTACTAGCGGCAACATTAGTTGGTTTAGTAGCGAGCTTACCACAAGCACTGATTTTAGCCTTAGCGGGCATAGCCTTGTTTGCCACAATTGCCAGTAGTTTACAGCAAGCGTTAACGGAGGCTTATTATACCGAGGCAGCCATAGTGACATTTTTAGTGACGGCTTCAAACCTGACATTGTTTACCGTTGGCTCGGCGTTTTGGGGGATTGTCGCAGGAGTCATAACCTTAGTGATGACACGTAAAGATTAAGCGATGGAAATAAACCGATGAAAGTAATACGAAGCCAAGAATTTACTGCCAACCGTGCATGGGGCGCACTAGATATTGCCAATATGAATGGCATTACAACACGTCTGCATTGGACGGATGAGCCATACAAGTGGCATATCAATGATGGCGAAGAAGTGTTTGTGGTATTAAGTGGTCGGGTTGAGATGCTCTACAAGCAACAGGGTGAAGTATGCACAGAGCTACTAAGTGTTGGGGATATTTTTTATGCCAGTGTTGGTACTGAGCATGTGGCACACCCAATAGGTGAGGCGCGTATCTTGGTGATAGAAACGCAAGGGAGTGTGTGATAGTTAAGTAGGCCCTCGTTACTAGGGCCTACTTAACATTATTTTAGCGAAGGCTTAATGACTTCGTACATAGCATTGATGTGGTCATCACGCGTATTCAGTGCTGGAATATAGCGGTATTTTTCACCGCCAGCGTGTTCGAAGTTTTCGCGGTTTTCGCCCTCTAATTCTTCTAATGTTTCTAAGCAGTCGGCACTAAAGGCGGGGCTTAAAATTGCAACATCTTTGATGCCTTCTTTAGGGTAGCTTTCAAGTGTGGCATCTGTGTATGGTTTTAACCATTCAGCTTTACCAAAGCGACTTTGGAAGGTGGTCACTGCAAAATCTTTTTCTAAGCCTAACTTTTCGGCAACTAGGCGTGTGGTTTGCATACAAAAACAGTAATAAGGGTCGCCGTTTTCTAAAAACAATTTGGGCGTCCCGTGGTACGAAAAGACTAGTTTTTGTGGTGTACCATGAGCGTTTAAATCCTCGCTAATACTCGCTGCTAGGGCGTCAATATAGGTTGGGTTGTCATGGTAACCATTAATAAAATGTAGCTCTGGGACCCAGCGCCATTTACGTAATACGTTCGATACAGCATCAAAAGTCGAACCGATTGTGGTGCTTGAATACTGCGGATAAAGTGGTAGCACAATCACCCGAGTAATGCCTTTTTCGCGAAGCTCTTCAAGGCCTGCTTCAATTGATGGGTTACCATAGCGCATAGCCATAACAACCTCAGTATCTTGATGACCTTTTTCTTTTAAAAGAGCCGCCAGCTTTTTGCTTTGCTCGCGGGTTGTATGTGTTAATGGTGAGCCGTTTTCAGTCCAAATACTTTTATAAAGTGCTGCAGAGCGTTTTGGACGAAGTGTCAGTACAAAGCAATACAGAATGATCATCCAAATAAAACGTGGGATCTCGACAATACGTGGATCAGATAAAAATTCGCGTAAGTACGTTCTCAGTGCCGCTGTTGTTGGAGCATCAGGACTCCCTAAATTGGTCAATAAAATGCCCGTTTTTTTATTGAATCTGCCGTCATGCGGCTTGTCTGTAATAGCGGAAAATCGCGACACTGAGCGCTCCTTTTGAAAGTAAACGTAATATAAATCATATTGTAACGAAGTAATGGGGTTATGTGATCACTTTTGTTCGTTAATTTTTGATCATGATTCTGAAAGGGTTTGGTTTTTTCGCTTCAAGTTGCTGAAGCTTGGCAATCGATTTCGCACCAAAGATATGACCTTTTGGCAATAACATAATGCCATCGTAATTTCTTAGTGCATGACCGAGTACCATGCCATTCTTTAGCTCATCAGCAGACAATATTTTCATGCTACCCACTTGCTGATTACTTGCGCACGTAATTTTTAAACTCGCTAAGGCTTCAAGTAATTTGGGATGATAATACGTACCACTGTATAACTGTAATTGATCTAATGCGCTTTCAAATTTGTTTCCTTGTACGGTTACATTATCTACGGCTTGCCAAAAATCACGGGCGACGGCTAAGATCATTGCTGTAATTGGAATATCTTTACCTTTTAAGCCTTTGGGGATGCCTGTTCCGTTGTAATGCTCAAACTGATGGTAAATGGCTTCAGAAACATCATGCAAATGTGTTGCTGGCATGAGCATTAATTGTGCTGTACTTGGATGTGTGTAGAATATTTTTTTTTGATTTTCGGGTAATTCACGAGTCGGCGTTTTATATAGTGCTGGTTCCATAGCGAGTAAGCCTATTTGTGCTAAGTAACCTGCCATTTCGGCCATATTAATATGCTTTTGATCCAGCCCTATACTTTCTGCAATTTGTTTGCTGGTGCTGGCTATATTTTGCGCTTGTATGCCATCTAAATAAGGATTGGCATTAATAAAGTTATATAAAATTTCAAATGTTGTGCGATGTTCATGCTTTTCTCGCTCGTTTGCTTCTTCTAATTGCTTAAGCACTTTACGGATCTGCTGTGTGCGCTTTTCGACCATTTGCTCAAGGTTGTTATTGAGCTCTTTTAGTTGATTATTTTGCGCTTTTATTTGTTTTTCGAGCTGTTTATTTTTGCGTTTTAGCGCCGTTTTTTCGATACCATCATTCACTGTTCGTATCAGTAACTCGTTTTGCCATGGTTTTTGTATATAGGCGTGAATTTTTCCTTTATTAACAGCAGAAATGGTGCTGTCTATGTCAGCGTAGCCGGTGAGCAAAACACGGTGTACATCTGGAGCAATATCAAGTGTTTGTGCGAAAAAGTCAGCACCGTCCATATGTGGCATACGCATGTCGCAAATAATGACATCAAATGTGTGAGTATCGAGCAGTTTTAGTCCTTCGTTGGGAGCAAGCGCTGTTTTAACACTTAAATGATAAGACACAAGTAGCCTTTGCAAAGTGCGCAATACAATTTCATCATCATCAATGCATAAAACTTGAATATGTTCTTTTATTGCTGGTTCTGCCATAGAGGACGCACTATGAATTATCTTTAATCAATAACATAGCTTCAAATTGGGGCTTGTGCTAGGTTTTAGTAGAGATGATTTTATATTTTGAGGCTAAAAATGGATGATTTTAAACAAGCCTACTTACTTGAAAAAGCAGCCAGAGAAGAGGCCGAGCAGCTATTAGCTGATAAAAGTCGAATCCTGGTCGCGCTAAACAGTGAACTAGAACAAAAAATCATGGATTTAAAATGTCATCAGGCTTTATTCATACAAGCCGAAAAGATGGCTACTTTGGGAACTTTGTGTGCGGGCGTGGCGCACGAAATTAATAACCCATTGGCCTACAGTATGAGTAATATTGATAGTCTGAAAAGCCATTGTGCTTATTTCAGCGAATTGCTTGAACTGTGTGATGAGTTTGTATGTAGCACAACAGATAAGGAAGCATTTTGCCAACGTCTTAGCCAACTAAACAAATCACATTCGTTTCGTTCTGTTTCTGATGATTTACCTGAGCTGATAAGTGACACCGCGCAAGGCCTTCAGCGAATCAGTAAAATTGTAGCTAATTTATTGGATTTTTCTCGTCCTAAAAGCCATGAAAAGCAATTTTCAGATATGACAGATGCTGTTAAAAGTGCACTAAAATTACTTGCTAACCAATTAAAGCATTGTCAATTACACACTCATTTTAGCCCTATCTCTGTAAGTTGGTGTAATTTATCTGCAATTAGCCAAGTAATTGTAAATATAGTGATTAATGCAAGCCAAGCTTGTAAAAACAATGACAATGCTAACATCATAGTATCTGTTTATGAACTTGAAGGACGCATCCATATTGATGTTGAAGATAATGGGTGTGGTATGAGTGAGCAAACTATCGCTAAAATTTATGATCCTTTTTTTACCACTAAACCAGTAGGCGAGGGCACAGGAATGGGAATGACAATGGTGTATGCTATTGTCCATGAGCATCAAGGAGAGATCGATATTCAAAGCGCTGAGGGAATGGGGTCACGAATTAGCTGTATATTTCCGGTGTTTAATCAAATTGGTTTAGAAGGTTAATCATTTATATTTTGCATTAGTATCCTTTTTTGTGTTGGTTTTTAGTGAAATTTAACCAGTGCTAATTTGTAAGTTCCGTTATTTGAAAAATTTATACCTAAGTCGTAACTTTTTTTTCTTCCATTTGCTTGGTTTGTTGATAGGATGTTTCTTAAAAGTTAACTCGCAGGCATGAGTTAGCTTTCAACACAGTGATTTTAAAATCGACTATACGTGCTTAGTGGTTACTTTCGTTTTTCTAAGGGGCGTCTCACTTTAACGAAAGTTAGCCTAAAACTATCAACAGGACACATATGACAACACATTCTTTTAACTTACTTGCCGTAGCGGTGAGTTTAGCGCTGACGGCGACTTCTACGCAGGCTCAAGAAGCACAAGGTACAAAAGCCGATAAAAATATAGAGCAAATATCAGTGCTTGGTTCGCGAGTGGCTAATCGGACTGCTACAGAGTCTTCATCTCCGATTGATTTAATTGATGCTGATACATTAAACAAAGGGGGCTTCACTGAGCTTGGCCAAAGCTTACAAGCAACCGCACCATCCTTTAACTTTTCTCGTACTCAGGTGTCTGACGGATCAGACTTATTTAGACCGGCTACGTTGCGTGGTTTGCAACCAGATCAAACGCTTGTGCTTATAAACGGCAAACGCCGTCATAATCAGTCTATTTTTGGTTTAAATGGAACAGTCGGTGCGGGTGCTGCTGGTACTGATATGAATGCGATTCCGCTGACTGCCCTAAAAGGGGTTGAAGTACTTCGAGATGGTGCTGCTGCGCAGTATGGATCAGATGCTATCGCGGGGGTTATCAACTTATCGCTAAATGATTCGACGGGGATAACTACAGGGTATGTGCAAGCAGGGAGTACAGGCGAAGGCGACGGCGATACAATATCGATTGGTTTAAATCGTGGTTTTGATTTAGGCGACGAAGGTGGTTTTATTAATTTTTCAGCCGAATATCGGGACGCTGACGGTACTAACCGAGCACAACGAGATACCGGCGGAGCTTTAGGCGAGCCAGCAGGGGCGCTATCAGATGATGTTCGTTGGGGACAAGGTAATGCTGACAGCGAATTTACATCGTTATTCTATAATATGGCTTTGCCACTAGGGGATTTTGAGCTGTATTCATTCGGCGGTTATTCAAATAGAACTGCATTAGGCAATGGTTTTTACCGTAATTACAATGAAGCAGCCAAAAATGTAGTGCAAGTATACAGTGATGGCTTTTTACCACGTATTGATAATGAAGCTGAAGATATCTCGGTAGCCTTAGGACTTCGTGGTGACCTGAATACAGATTGGAGCTATGACCTATCTGCTGTGTATGGTGAAAATAGCTATGATTTTACGTCAAAAAATACCATAAATGCTTCTTATACTGCTGAGTTTGTAGCGAATAACCCTGATGCGAGTGATGCAGATATTGCCGCAAATGCGGGCCCAACGGGCGGTTATTCTGGTGGTTTTAGGTTTGATCAAACCACCGTTAATGCCGATCTAAATGGTATTTTAGATGTTGGTCGTAGCGAACCTGTTTATGTATCGGTAGGTGCTGAATACCGAAAAGAGAATTATCAAATAGTGCCAGGTGAAGAGGCCTCATACGCATGTGGCTTAGCGAATACCGATACCTCATACCCTGCGGTCAATGATGAGGGGGTATTTGCTGAGTGTGGTTTTCAAGCTTATAACGGATTACGTCCAGAAGCGTCAAACAAAGAAAGCCGCCACAGCTACGCTTTTTATGTAAATGCTGAAACCTTAATTACCGATGCGTGGCAAATCAGTACCGCACTTCGTTATGAAGACTTCTCTGATGCTGGTGATGACATCATTGGTAAGCTGGCAACACGATATGAAATTACAGACGACTTTGCAGTCCGTGGTGCGATCTCATCAGGATTCAGAGCACCATCATTACAACAAAGTGCATACACTGCCTACACCACTAACCTAGGTGCAGGAGGTGTGTTGTTACAATCGTTCACTGCAACGGCGGGGTCTGATTTCCCTTCAGCACTTGGCGTGGATAATTTAGGTCTTGAAAGCTCTGAAAACTTAAGTGCAGGCTTTGTATATAATGTAAGTAGTGAATTATCGTTAACCGTTGATTTTTATCATGTTGAAATTAAAGACCGTATTACACTAGGCAGCTTGATGTCGGCAAATGATGTGGCGTTTAGTCCAGAGGCCGTTGCGGCGTTAAATGCCACAGGTGCCCAGCAAGCTAACTACTTCTCAAACTCTGTTGATTCAACAACTAAAGGGGTGGATATCATTGCCTCTTACCGCACTGATTTGTATGAAGGTAACTTCTCTGCGACTTTTGCAGGTAATTTAAATGACACAGAAATTGATGATGTTAATGCGCCAGAAGGGATCCCTGATTCAGTTGCTCTTGATGACTTACAACGTAGCTTTTTAACTGATGGACAACCGGGTGAGCGCGCAACACTGACTTTTGAGTATGATCGCGGTGATTTCAATAGCATGGTGCGTTTCAACTATTACGGCGAAACGGATGTTAAATACTTTGGTAATGATCACATCGGCCTTCCAGATGAGCTATCGCCAACAGGCGAGTTCAAAGATACCAGCACTGTTGAATCAGCTGTATTAGTTGATGTTAATGTTGGCTATCAATTGACCGATGAACTGATGCTATCGGCAGGTATTGATAATATTTTTGATGTAACACCTGATGAGTTAGGTGAAGATGAGGTGCTTGATTTTATTACTAATAAAGCTTTTAAGTATCCTGTTCGTGCTTTACCTTATGGTTTTGATGGCATGACTTATTACGCAAAACTGAGCTTTAGCTTTTAACGCAATCAAGCTGCAATTTTAAAACTTAAAATAGCGCCACTTGGCGCTATTTTCATTCCTAAAACTAAACAGATCTAAAAGCTCTGTGATAAACCCCCACCAAAACTAAAAGTCGCACGATGCATTATTAGCCAAAGTAATATAAGAATGGTTGCACAATGATAATTGTAAAAAGCGACAGGTGTCACTATAATGAATGACAGATGTCGATTTTCGGCGAGGTGAAATATGAATGTGATTGAAACAGATTACCTAGGTGTTGTTACCGATGGCAGAGTGACCGTTCACTCTAATACAATAGATGAAATTAATGTTGCCACGCAGGGGGTGACAGTCAGTGCTATTAAATCTCTTGGTAAAGAGCTAAATTGGGATGCTAATATTCTAGCGACGTCAATAGGCACAACGACGCGTACTCTTGAGCGTTATAGCAAAGACAGAAAACGTCTTAATGCTAAGCTAAGTGAAAACGCCTTAGAGGTTGCACGTATTTCTTCACAAGGTATAGCTTACTTTGGTGATGTTAAACGTTGGAATGAATGGCTTAGTACTCCTAACATTCAGTTTGCTAATCAAGAGCCGAAATCGGTGATTCATACCATTCGCGGTCGAGCGCTGATTAAGCGTGTTATTTTAGGGCTTGAGTATGGGTTTACTGCTTAATGATTTGTTATCGGATCGCACCTAAAGTACATAACGACCTAACGAACGCGCTATCTGGATTAGGTGGCTTGTATGCGCAGGGACGGTGGCATTTTGTTGGTAAGCCAATTGTGTATACCGCCAGCTCACGATCACTGGCAATGCTTGAACGTTTAGTGAATGACACAACGGATATTTTAAGTAAAAACCTGAGTATCACAACGATTCAAATACCTGACGACCTAAAAGTTATCAGGTTAGTTGCTTCCGAGCTGCCAAAAGCATGGGATGATCACCCTTATATTACTGATACTCAGGCCTTAGGCTCTAATTGGCTTACTTCGATGGAGGCAGCGGTGCTTCAAGTTCCCTCCAGTTTATGTCCAGACGAATATAACTTTTTAATAAACCCACTACATAAAGATATCAGTCGTATTCAAAGCATCGATTGTCAGAATTTTCTTTACCCTAATCGGCTAGCCGCTAAACTTTGAGGTTACTCAAAGTAGTTGATGTGATCTATTTATTTTCTGATGTGGCAACACGCTCACAAATCTCACGCATTTGTTGCTTTATTTGCGGCTCTTTTTCATCAAATAGCTTATTTATACAATCAATGTAGGCTTGATTTTTCTCAAACGGAACGCCAATTTCATAGGCATCAGCGGCTTGACGTAGCATTTCCTTATCAAACTCAGTGAATATATCGACCATTTCTTGGGCTTTCCCTCGCTCAATACCGAGAGCTTCAAAAGCTGAACGCCCCATTCTCATCGTGCTGTCAAACGTTTCGCGAATGATATCCCGACAACCATAGGCCCATAAATCGTAAACATGATGGCGGTCTACTGCGCGCGCAACAACATGTAAATGTGGGTAGTTATACATTGCATAACGTACTAGTTTAGTTATTTGTTCGGCATCATCTAAAGCAACGATGAGCAAATTTGCATTTTCAATTCCAGCCGCATTAAGTAAATCAGGACGCGTTGCATCACCAAAGAAATTACGAATTCCAACTCGCTCGAGTGCATCAAGCTGCTTATAATTATAGTCAATCACGGTCGTTTTATAGCCACCAGCTTGTAAAATACGATCGACAAGGCCACCCATGCGGCCTGATCCTGCAATGATCACATGGCTATCGTCAGGGAAACTTTCTTCTCTACTGCCTTGCTCTGTAATATACCTTGGTGCAATAACACGTTGATAAATAATGAATAAAGCAGGCGAAATCAGCATTGATAGTGTGACAGTTAAAAGTAGCTGATCAGCAACGCTCGAATCGAGCACATTATTTGCCACACTATAGGCTAAAAGGACAAAGCCAAATTCTCCCGCTTGCGCAAGTCCAAGAGCTAGTAGCCAAGATGCTGCGCCTTTTAAGCCAAATAATCGGCCGAGTAAAAACAGCACGAGCGTTTTTGTGATAACAAGGGCGAATGTTAACAACACCGTCACCATGAAATTATCAGTGAGTAGCTGAAAGTTTATTCCAGCACCAACGGTGATAAAAAACAGTCCTAATAATAAGCCTTTAAATGGCTCAATATTACTCTCAAGCTCATGTTTATAAGGAGAGTTGGCAAGCACAACACCCGCTAAAAATGTGCCTAATGCAGCAGATAACCCGACTAAAGACATCATTAACGCGATGCCGATTACAAAAAGTAACGCCGTAGCGGTGAATAATTCCCGAAGTCTAGCCAGCGCGACAAAGCGAAAAAGAGGCGCTGTTAGATAATTTCCACCAAAAATGACCAAGGCAATCATCCCTAGCGTTACAAATGCTGCCTGCCAACTTTCAAGATCTGCAACAAGGCTTAGTCCACTGTGAGAATTTTGAGCCGCACTACTTATACCTTGAGATAGCTCGGGTAAAGCCAGTAAAGGAATAAAAGCCAGCATAGGGATCACAGCAATATCTTGTGTGAGTAATACGCTAAATGAAGCTTGCCCACCATCTGACTTTAATAGTCCTCGCTCTGAGAGGGTCTGTAATACAATGGCGGTGGACGATAAAGATAAGATTAAGCCAATTGTGACAGCCGTTTGCCAAGTGTGTCCGAGCAAAATAGCGACTGTAGCTAAAGCCGCACTGGTTATAATAACTTGCCCACCACCAAGACCTATTAGTTGCTTACGCATTGACCATAATATTTTGGGTTCTAATTCAAGGCCGACGATAAATAACATCATCACAACTCCAAACTCAGCAAAGTGTTGAATTGCAATGACATCGACATTCAGCGCATTGAGCAGCGGGCTAATAGCGATACCTGCAAGGAGATAGCCAAGCACTGAACCTAAACCTAACTTAGTGGCAATGGGTACTGCAACAATACCTGCTATTAGAAAAATGAAGGCGATTAGGAGGATATCTGCCATTTTAGACCTTTTTTATGATAAACAATGTATTAGCACATTTAGTAACTATGGTTGTTTTAAAAAGTATTGCCAATAGGAAAAGCAAGAAAACACTAAATGGGTTGAAAAATAAAAAATCATCCTCAAGTTCGTTAAAGCAGTGAATAAAACAGAAAATTTTTTAAAAACCACTTGCGTAGCATTAAACCGTGTATATAATCGCGGCACTTTAAATAGGAGCAATAAATGAGCAAAAAGAAACATAACCAAAGCCAAGTTGATACTGGTCGCGGTGTTATTAATGACAATGTTTATGCGGCATTGGTCACTTCAAAATTATTTAAATCAAAGGTAGAAAAAGCTAAAAAAGGTAAAGGCGCTTACCAACGTAAGGCAAAACATGCAGGGCGAGAGTCCTATTTAATCGCTGCTTAGATTTTAGTTGTGATCAAATAGGATTTTTACAGAAAAGCAAACTGACAAGTTTGCTTTTTTTATGCCTTGAATTTGCTTCTTAAACTGAAAAGTGAATAGTGGAGAACAAAAAACACACAATTTTTTATACATTTTTTTCTAAAAACTAGATTATTAGTTATATACCCAAATAAGAAACGTATTTTATTTGCCGTTTTAGCCCGTTTCTCTCTCCATTTAATTCAAAAACCCTGTGTTAATCATCGTTAGCAAGGTTAATTGGTTGTTAACTTTGTGTTCACTTTTTAGTTGTAGAATCCTCTCTCGGTTTCATTAAGAGTAAATGGATTCATTCTTTTTGGTTTGTAACTAAGCATTTTACGCCCAAAAGGATTTGATTTTTACCTTTTATCGGTAATTTTAAGGTTGACCCATTTATTTTTTGTGTTACTTTTAAGTTGGAAATGTAAAATAAATGTTATAACAACCTTGGGCGGAGGGAGCGAATGAGCTCACATCAATTTATAAAAAATGCCTTTAAGCTAAGTGCAATGTCACTTGGATTATATGGCTTTACAGCACAAGCTGCAGTTGATTGCAGTAATCTAGAAGTATGGCAACAAGGACAAACGCACGTTGGCGGTAGCCAAGTTCAGGCTAATAATAATGCCTATGAAGCCAAGTGGTGGACACAGTCAAACCCCGTGGAGAATTCTGGCACGGATCAAGAGTGGCGTTTTTTGGGAGTTTGTGACAGCGTTGTCACTGATAACCAAGCTCCTCAAGTCACTAGCTTAACACCTGCTGATGGTTCTTTATTTAATAGTGGTGACAGCGTTGTCATTGATGCGCAGGCGAGCGATGTCGATGGCAGTGTCGCCAGTGTAGAGTTTTTTGTTGATAATGTTTCGGTTGCCGTTGTGAGTGCACCACCGTATTCAACTAACTGGCAAGCGGTTGCTGGCAGCCATGTTATAAGTGCCGTTGCAACGGACGATTTAGGTTTAGTATCGACTGCTGTCGCTAACACGGTGAGTGTGTCGGGTGTTGTAGACCCAACAAATCAAGCACCCACAGCCAGCATTGAATTTAGTGCTGTACCCAATGAAATTACCGTTGGCTCAGAGCTTGTGTTTGCACTATCTGGCTCCGACAGTGATGGTCAAGTAACAGGACTTAGTTTGTCTGAAAATGGCACCGCTGTTCACCAAGCTAATACTGCATCTTCAAGCTATACATGGCAGGCTACCGCTTTAGGTCAAGTTACTTTCATGTTAACGGTGACAGATAACGAAGGTGCGACTGGCACAGCAACTAAAGTTGTTAATGTTGTTGAAGCAACCCCACCTGGTGCAGATTGTAAACCACAAGGCTTATATCAAACTCCAGGCGTAAATACGCCGTATTGTACTGTGTATGATGCAAATGGTCGTGAAAAAATGGGCGCAGATCACCCACGCCGTGTTATTGGCTACTTCACAAGCTGGCGGAATGGTGCAAATGGTCAACCTAGTTACTTAGTGAACGATATTCCATGGGATAAGATCACGCACATCAACTATGCATTTGCTCATGTTGATGCTAACAACAAGGTATCAATTGGCGACCCTAATGCACCTGGTAACCCTGCCACTAATATGACTTGGCCTGGTGTGTCGGGTGCAGAGATGGATCCAAGCTTTAGTTACTCAGGTCACTTCAATCTTCTCAACAAGTTTAAAAAACAACACCCAGATGTAAAAACACTGATTTCTGTTGGTGGTTGGGCCGAAACTGGTGGTTACTTTGGTGCTGATGGTACACGTGTTAATAGTGGTGGTTTTTACACCATGACAACGAATGCTGATGGTTCAATAAACCAAGCTGGTATTAACGCTTTCGCGAAAAGTGCTGTTGAGTTCATCGAAAAATATGGATTTGATGGTGTTGATATTGATTATGAATACCCTTCATCAATGAATGACTCGGGTCATCCGGATGATTTCCCAATTTCGAATGCACGCCGTGCGGGTCTAAATGCATCGTACCGTGTTCTTATGGAAAAACTCCGTGAAGAACTTGATATTGCTGGTCAAAAAGCGGGTAAGCATTACTTACTAACAATTGCTTCTCCATCTTCAGGCTACTTGTTACGTGGTATGGAAACTTTCCAAAGTGTTAAGTACCTAGATTATGTGAACATTATGTCTTACGACTTACACGGTGCATGGAACTCACACGTGGGTCACAATGCTGCATTGTTTGATACAGGCCTTGATTCAGAGCTCGCGCAATGGGGTGTGTATACAACGGCAGAATTTGAAGGTATTGGTTACTTAAATACAGATTGGGCTGTGCGTTATTTCCGCGGTGCAGTATCTGCGGGTCGTATCAACATTGGTATTCCGTATTATACCCGTGGTTTCAAAGATGTATCTGGCGGTACAAATGGATTATGGGGACAAGCTGCACTACCTGACCAATCTAAATGTGCTAAAGGAACCGGTGTTGGTGAGAAGAACAAATGTGGTAACGGTGCATTAGGTATCGATAACCTGTGGCATGATAAAAATGACGCTGGTGAAGAAATGCCTGCTGGCTCAAACCCACTGTGGCATGCTAAAAATTTAGAAAACGGTATCAACCCGTCTTATCTTGAAATCTATGGTTTAACACCAAGTACAGATCCAAATGATGTATTAACAGGCACTTATACACGTCATTACGACAATGTGGCTGTGGCTCCATGGTTATGGAATGCAGATAAAAAAGTATTCTTATCAATTGAAGATGAGCAATCAATGGCAACCAAAGTTGATTACGTTATCAACAACGGCCTTGGTGGCATCATGTTCTGGGAGCTTGCTGGTGACTTTGATTATGACTCAGCAAAAGGTGAGTACTTCATGGGTTCAAGCCTAACGACACTTGCTTACAATAAGTTTAATCAAAGTGGTGTTGCGTATGACACGCATCAAGGTAACGTTAATTTCACTGTTCCGAGTGAAGCGGTTGATGTCAGCTTTACAGTGAAAGACTTCCCAATTGGTGATGATAACTACCCAATTTCGCCTACATTCTCATTCACAAACAATTCAAATATTGATTTAAGCGGTGCGAAAATCAGTTTTGATGTACCTGTATCAACATCAGCTATTTTCAAATCAAATTGGAATGCTCAAGAAAAGCTGGGTATGGCTGTGGATGTGAATGGCTCGAATGCGGCTGGTAATAACATTGGTGGCTATGAAAATGAGTTCCATCGTTTTTCTATCACGCTTACAAATGAGTGGGGCGGTATCGAAAAAGCCTTCAATACAGGCCAAACCGTAAATGCCCAAGTGATGTATTACATGCCAATTACTGGCCCAAGTAACTTCACGATTGAAAAGGGCGGTAAAACATACGCGTTCAAATATGAGTATCCAATGCTACCAGATGCCGTTCCTGGCACGCCAAATTCAGGCACTGACACAGGCGGTAACACAAATGGAAATGGTGCGACATGTGAAGGTGTTGATGTAACAAGTATCCCTGTGTATCCAAACTGGCCGCAAACGGATTGGGCAGGTAACCCAACTCATGCTCTAGGCGGCGATCTTATGAATCACAACAATGTGGTTTACCAAGCAAAGTGGTGGACAAGCGCAGAGCCAGGCACAACAGCTGACTGGACAGTGAGTTGCACACTTTAACTCAATAAGCGGAGCAAGGAGATTGCTCCGCGTTTCTACAGCGAGAACACAACAATGAAAATTATTAAATCGAAGGCATTGTCTTTATCGGCACTGGCAAGCACCATGTTGCTTGGCTTTGCATCAAGCCATGTAAATGCCCACGGATTTTTAGAAAGTCCTAAAGCACGTCAGGCGATTTGTAATGCTGATGGCGGTTATTGGTGGCCTGATGATGGCAGTGGTATTCCAAATCTAGCTTGTCGAGCAGCATTTGTTGAATCAGGGCATGTACAGTTTGTACAAGATATTGAGTTTTCGGCGAATACCGCTGATTACACCAACATTGCCGCGGTAAAACAAAGTGTGCCCGATGGGGCATTATGTGCCGCAGGAGATAGTGCAAAACGAGGTATGGATTTGCCTTCGCCGCATTGGCAACGCAGTGATGTTATTCCGAATGCGAATGGCGATATTTTAGTTCGCTTTTTAGCAAGTACACCACATAACCCTAGCTTCTGGGAGTTTTACTTAACAAAGCCAGGCTTTGATGGGGCAACGCAAGTTTTAACTTGGAATGACTTAGAGCTAGTTGCTGAATACGGCAACCTCGATTTTGTTATTGATGCAAACAATGATCGTTATTACGAAATGAGTGTCTCAATTCCTGCTGGTCGCAGCGGTGATGCAATCTTGTATACACGTTGGCAGCGTGAGGATGCCGGTGGTGAAGGTTTTTATAACTGTAGCGATATTACTATTGTTACTGACGCTGGGCCAACAGATTCAACAAACTGGTCTGCACTCAGTTACTTTGTTCGCCAAGGGCAAGATGCTGTTGTCGGTGGCAATGTTTCTGCGCGTTTGTTTGATGAAGCAGGGCAAGAGTTAGTGACTCAACAAATGCAAATAACCAGCGAAAATCAAGCGAATTGGCAGCAAGCCTTTGCTGAGTTACTCAACCTTAATTACAGTCACCTATTGCAAGTGGGTGTTCAAAATAGTGATGGCAGTATTGCCTTTAATGCCAACGATGTACTAACAAATCAGGTGTTTGCAACTAATGCAAGCTACAGCTTTGCATTAAGTGTACAAGCTGCACCTGAAAACACAGCCCCCATTGTTCATCAACACGATGATTTACAAGTTAATGAAAATAGCAGTACGAAAGTGCATTTGCATGCCTTTGATGATCAACAAAGCACATTAACGTATAGCTGGAATGTACCTGCACCGCTGAGTTTTACAGGCACTGGAGCTGATATCACCATCGTCGCGCCAGAGGTTGATGCTGATACAAGCTACACAGTGACAGCGTCGGTATCAGACGGTGAATTAACCACTCAAACACGTTTTGTTGTGAATGTGCTAGATACCAACACAACACCTACCGAACCAAGCGTACCTGCGTGGGATAGCTCGCGCCAATATAACACGGGCGATCAAGTCAGTTTTGGCGGTGGCATATACAGTGCCAAGTGGTGGAACCAAGGTGCACAGCCTGACAGCAGTGATGCATGGCAGCTAGAAGCGGGTACAGCATCTGAACAATGGGCGAGTGGCAAAGCCTATCAGGGCAGTGCCGAAGTAACCTATCAAGGAAAGCGCTATCGCGCACAATGGTGGACTCAAGGTGATGTACCGAGTGAAAGCCAAGTATGGACAGAAATCTAAAGTTTTGTAGTTCAAACTTTTCAATACAGCGTAAAGCTTAATAAAAATAGAGAAAGAGAGAATCATGAATATAAAACAACTAAGCGCAGCCATTGGTGTTGCATTATTCGCAAGTGCAGCAAGTGCTGCTCCTTCAACCCCTGTTCTTAATTGGGAGCCACAAGAATACTCATTTGTTGAGGTGAATTTAGAAGGGACAGGCTCATATAAAAGCCTTGTCAATCGTGTTGAACAAGTGACCATTAATGTACAGTGGAATGCATGGAGTGGTGATGGTGGCGACAGTTATAAAGTGTATTTTGACAATATGCTTGTAAATGAAGGTACGCTTGCAGCGGGTACTAAAAGTGGTGTAATTAGTTTCCCTTATAATAAAGCAGGTCGCCATACTATGTATGTCGAGCTTTGTGAAGGCGGCACGACTTGCGCGCGCAGTGAAGGCAAACCAATTGTTATTGCTGATACCGACGGCGCACATTTAGCGCCATTGCCTATGGATTATGATCCAAACAATAAAAATATTGGTACAAAGCAAGGGTTAGTCACTGGTGCTTACTTTGTTGAGTGGGGCATTTACGGTCGTGATTTCGATGTAACGAATATTCCTGCCCAAAACTTAACGCACATTTTATATGGCTTTATTCCAATTTGTGGTCCGAATGATTCACTGACCGGTGGGCCTAAAAATGCGTTAAATACCGCTTGTGCTGGTTCGCAGGATTTTGAAGTGGTTATTCATGATCCATGGGCAGCTGTTCAAAAAGCACTACCGGGTGTTGATGCTAATGATCCAATCCGTGGTACATATTCACAGCTAATGGCACTAAAACAGCGTTACCCTGATTTAAAAATCTTACCATCAGTGGGTGGCTGGACGTTATCAGACCCATTCGCGTATTTCACTAACAAGGCAAATCGTGACACCTTCGTCGCCTCGATGAAAGAGTTCTTAAAAACGTGGAAATTCTACGATGGTGTTGATATCGACTGGGAATTCCCAGGTGGTGACGGCGCAAACCCTAATCTAGGTGACCCTGTCGCTGATGGTCCTGCATATGTTGCATTGATGCAAGAGCTTCGCATCATGCTTGATGAGCTAGAAGCTGAAACTGGCCGTCAATATGAGCTTACTTCTGCAATTGGTGCTGGCTACGATAAAATTGAAGATGTTGATTATCAAGCCGCGAGCCAGTACATGGATTACATCTTTGCCATGACGTATGACTTCTATGGCGCGTGGAGTGGTGTAACAGGTCACCAAACAGCACTTTATTGTGGTACGCATTTCCGCCCTGGTCAGTGTGATGGTACGGGTGTAGATGCTGGTGGTGTTCCTTATAAAGGCCCTGCTTACACAACCGATAACGCAATTCAATTACTGCTTGCGCAAAATGTTCCATCGAAGAAAATTGTTGTTGGTACAGCAATGTATGGCCGTGGTTGGGAAGGTGTTTACCCTGCGGGCACAACCATTGATGGTAATCCAATGACAGCAACAGGATCGGGTCCATTAAAAGGCAGTAACGCACAAGGTGTGTGGGAAGATGGTGTAATCGATTATAAAGGCATTAAAGCACACATGATTGGTGCATCGGGTACGGGTATAAACGGCTTTGAAGTTGGTTATGATGAACAAGCAAAAGGCGCGTATGTTTGGAATCGTTCTACCGGTAAACTCATCACATATGATAGCCCTGCGTCAGTTATCGCAAAAGGTAACTATGTTAACCAACATAACCTAGGTGGTTTATTTGCATGGGAAATTGATGCGGATAACGGTGATATTCTTAATGCAATGCATGAAGGTTTAGGTGGCACCGTTACTGAGCCGACTAACAAAGCACCCGTTGTCTCTGTGTCAGGCTCGGTGACAGTGAATGCGGGTGAAACTGTCTCAATCAGTGCATCAGCAACAGATGCTGATAACGACCCTCTAAGCTTTAGCTGGACTGCCGATAATGCACTTACTGTATCAGGAGCAAATACAAATACACTTGCTATTACAGCACCATCGGTCACTGTTGACACGCGATACATTGCAACAGTAACAGTCACTGATGGCAAAGCAAGTGTAAGCCGTAACGTGACAGTCAATGTCGTTGCGCCTGGTACTGGTGGAAACTCAGCGCCTGTTGTTGCAGCTATTACTGACAAAACAGTTGCCGAAGAGGCAAGCGTAGCCGTCTCAGTTTCTGCAACAGATGCAGATAATGATGCCCTTACTTATAATTGGACTGTACCTGCCGGCCTGACGTTAGTGGGTTCCGGTGCAAATGTGAGTTTGCAAGCGGCCAGTGTTACTGCGGATACAACCTACCCTGTATCGGTTGAGGTAAGCGATGGTCAAGCAGCTACATCAGTCAGCTTCAACGTGACAGTGACAGACTCAGGTACGACTAACCCTCCTGGTAATACAACATGGGATGAAACTGCCATTTATGTGGGTGGTGATACTGTGATGTACAACGGTGTTTTATATACTGCTAAATGGTGGACACAAGGTGATCGTCCAGATCTAGGTGGCGTATGGGAAGCAAGTTCACAGCCTACAGATGCAAATGGTGGTGTTATTTGGCAAGCAGCAGGTACTTACAACAGCGGCGACCAAGTGACTCACCAAGGTACTCAATACGAAGCGAAGTGGTGGACTCAAGGAGATGAGCCTGGCAGCGCTGATGTATGGAAAGCACTTTAAGTGTTTTTTAGCCACATTGGAATGCGTTTCATGATAATGTGATTTCCCTCTAAAGCAGCCGTAAGGCTGCTTTTTTCATGCTTTGACGTTTATTTTGGCCTTTTACTTACTATCAACCATACTTTGATAATGATTAACTATAGCCGCCGATAAGTATATTGATGAAGTTAAAAGTGTGTATTCTGCTTTGTTCGATTTTGCTTTTTACAAAAGCGTTTGGTTGTGAACGCACGTTAAAGGTTGGAATATCTCAGCAATGGGCACCTTATGTACTTATTCGTGATAAAACGTTTTCTGGTATTGATATCCAGATCACTGAGTTTGTATTAAGTAAATCTGGGTTTTGCACACAATTTGTTTCACTCCCGTCTTCAAAGCGTGGCTTTGCTGAACTGCGGTCAGGTAAAGTAGACCTACTTCCCGCCGCAAGTTTTAGTGAGGAACGTGCTCGTTTTAGCTACTTTTCAGAGCCTTATAGAAAAGAGGTGATGCGGTTATTTTGGTATCCCAAAAAAGAATATGCGGCACTTAGTCTAAAAGGATTATTACTTAAAGGTCAGGTTATTTTAATCAACAGTGGTAGCTACTACGGTGAAGAGTTTACAGCGCTTAGCCGAATAAAAATGTTTAAAAATCAAATTATGGCGGTGCCTAAATTGCAACAACGTTTAGGAATGCTACAAGCTAATAGAGTCGATTTTTTTATAGATGATGAGCTTGCCGGTCTTTATCTCATAGGGTCGCTTAAGTTAAAAGGAATTGCGCTTCATGACTATATTATTAACGATAATTGGGTGTCGTTTATGCTTAGTAAAACAACCTTAACAGAGCCTGAGCGTACTAGAATAAACAATACCATCATCACACACCAACAAAGCATCACAGGTTTGATAGCTGAGCATGTTAGAAGCTTTAGCCAAGACGAGTAACACGCAGCTTTATGCGCCCTGCATTTGCCCCATAAAAGCGGTTAAGGTCGTTTGCAAATGGGCAAAATTCACCTGATTTTGCTATACGGATATCGGCACCTTCTGCGATTTCGAAAAGGTGATCATCGTTGTTATCAATCGCGCCAATGAGTGCAAACCATTGTGCGTGCGCTAAACGTCGAAATGGCTCGAGTAATGCCATCGGAATTTCTTTCACGCCCAGCTGTATATTATCGCGATGCCAGCCGCCTGGGCCGCAACTAATACCGTCGTCATACCAAATTTGATCAGGGTAAGGTGTAAAGCGGTAAGTGCCACCTAGCTCTAACATGACACCTGTGTGATTGTATTTTTCAGAACCATACACTAAAACATCCTTGCTTTGGCCAATACTAAGCACAGTCATATTTTGCTTATCAAGCGCAATGTGTTGGCATAACCCCTTAAATTTTAGCAGGTTGCCATCGTTATAAAGTACGTTATAGGTTAGGCTTTTAAGTGACTCAGGACGATAGCTTGTTAAGCGGTTGATTCTATGTGCGACAGTGTGGTGAATAGTTGGTGGATGGTCGCTTTGCTCGTTTTCAATAAGTACACAACATTCACGATCAACGAGTTTGAATAACGGATTGAACCAAAAATAGTTTTGTTGATGACTGAGTGCTAGCGGGTCGGGCGTAACGGTGACATCGTCTTGTGCAATTAAGTTACGATGCGCTTGTGGAAGTAATGTGTTGTAGTTGATGTCTGCGCTGGTTAAAAGGTTTAGTGCAACCGTTTGTTCAATTAACCACTCAATCGCATACCGTAGGCAAATGTCGGCTAAACCGTCACGATAGTAACCACCGCCTACATCGGAGTGGGCACCAGCGAACCATATTTCTTTAACATGAGGCGCTTTATTGATAAGCGTTGGTTCAAAAGCTCTGCGTTTTTCATCAAGTGCAACACAGTGAAGGGCGGCTTTAATATTTGTTGCTAAAGTATAGTTTTCAAAAATCACATGCTCAGCACCACGGGTTGCTTTTGTGACTTTAGAAAACCCTATCGATGCCACAGTATCAAATACACACAAGTAAACATCATCACTAATAAGTGGTTCAAGGCATTTAGCAAAACGCCGTGCTAACGCTGCGCCACGACTAAACCCAGTGAGTAGTACTTTATCGCCAACAGTGTAATAGCTTTTAAAGTCATTAATGGCGCGATTTAAAATACTGGCAACATCATCCCCTCTAGGGGCTAAAGCTTGATTGAAAAGGCGTTTAAAACGACTGCCTTGGGTGCCTATACCTTGATAATAAAAACTAATTTGATCAGGAAATGGGGTTTCTGGCTCATTATTTAGTGCGCCGCCAAATAATAAGTGAAGTTTAAGTATGTTAGAGATACTGGCGTCTTCTTTAAAATGCGCTGCACTAAATTGCTCTGCATCACGAGGTTCGCTGCCAGTGCCATCAAAGTTGAAAATCAGCGTTTTGGGGGTCATAGCGTCATTCCTTTAGTGGTTTGTCATAACATACAAGGCATTTGTTAAAATTTGAAGACAAATTATGCGCGATGGTTATTTTTTATTGGTTTTAGTTTTTGGTGTGCTTTAATGAGCTTGGGCAAGAGGATTTAAAACTTATGCCCAAAGCTTATTTTAAAGAGCGATTTAATTAAGCGTGAGTATGGCTGTAAAGAATGCCACAACCAATTAAGATAAGTGCTATACCGCCAATGGCTTCGGCTTTTTTGCCAACCCAGCCACTCATTACATTGCCAAGTAGTGAGCCAATTGTCACCATGGTGGTCGTCGCAAGACCTATCATTGCTGCCGCTAAGTAAATGTTTACTTTCATGAAAGCAAGGCTAATACCAACTGTCATCGCGTCTATGCTGGTACCAACAGCCGTGAGTAATGTTGCAATAAAAGAGCGCTTGGTATTGGGGGCTAGTTCCTCTTCGTCATCCTTTTTACGGCTTTCAAGCAACATGTGAACGCCAAGACCAACGAGTAGTACAAACGCAATCCAATGATCAAAGGCTTCCACGTAGTCAGCACCGGCACTACCGATAAGCCAACCAATAATCGGCGCTATAGCTTCAATACAGCCAAACAATAAACCAAGCTTGATTGCACTGAGAATACGCGGGTTTTTAAGTGTACTGCCTTTGGTGATAGAAGCCGCAAAAGCATCGGTAGACATTGCAAGCGATAAAACGCTCAGAGTAATAATATTCAATTTTTGCGCCCCACAAAAAGAGCGCATTATACGCTTATGAGCCGTAAACCGACAGGTTAATTTTACGGCTCAATAGTGCCTATTTGGTTTAGTGAAGCTTCATCTTCGGCCTTACCACCCGCAGAACTTTTTCACTGATCCACAGTGCAAAGGTTTTAGCGCTGCCGTGAATTGCACGTTGATGCATACGGTAGAGCGAAATATACATAAAGCGCGCAATTTTTCCTTCAATGAAAAAGCTATTACTGGTTAAGTTACCCATTAAGCTACCGACCGTGCTGTAGCGTGACAAGTTGACTAAAGAACCATGGTCACTGTAGGTAAAGGCACTCAGTGGCTGGTTTTTAAGTGTGGCAATGAGGTTTTTTTCAACACATTGTGCCATTTGATGAGCTGATTGTGCTCTTGGTGGCACTTGTGTGCCATCTTCTTGAGTAAATGCACAGCAATCACCAATCACAAAAATGTTGTCGTTAACACTACTTTGTAGATATTGGTTCACCTTAATTTGGTTATTGCGAGTAAGTTCAAAGATACCAATGTCTTTAATGAAATCAGGGGCTTTCACACCCGCAGCCCAAACCATAATATCGGCGTTGATATGTTCATCGTTTTTGGTGATAAAGCTGTTTTCTGTGGCTTCTTTTACTTGGGTGCCTTCGCGTACTGTCACCCCTAATTTAACTAGCTCGCGTTTAGCTGAGTTTGCAATGCGCTCGGGTAAAGCGGGCAAAATTCGCGGCCCCGCTTCAATTAAATCAATGTGTAAGCGTTTGGCGGTCATTTTATTAAGGCCATACATTTTTAGCATGTCTGACACATGATAAAGCTCTGCCGACAGTTCAACCCCCGTTGCACCACCACCCACTATGGCAATAGTTAACGAATGCTGTTGGTCGTCATCTTGATGTAAACGGGTGAAGTTATCGAGTAGAGCGTGCTGAAAGCGTTCAGCTTGTTGGTTTGAGTCAAGGTAAAAACAGTGCTTGTTGACTCCAGGCGTGTTGAAGTCGTTGCTGACACTGCCTATGGCAAGTACGAGGTAGTCATAGCTGACTTGGCGCTCAGGTAAAATGCGATGGCCAAGCTCGTCTTTTAACTCGCTTAGGGTAATGGTTTTATTGCTTTGATCTAAGTGGCAAAAGCTGCCGAGTTGAAAATTATAATGGTGTTTTGCTGCATGAGCTGAGTATACAACGCCGTCTAAATCGGCATCAATCGACCCCGTCGCTACTTCATGAAGTAACGGCTTCCAAATATGGCTGCGGTTTTTATCGATTAAAAGTATCTCTGCTTGGCGTTTTTTCCCGAGTTTGTGTCCTAATTGTGTTGCTAGCTCTAAGCCACCAGCGCCACCACCGATAATCACGATTTTAGGAGGTTGGTTAATCATTACGTTGCCCTCAAAAGTATAATACCTAAACACTCTTGATAAAAAGCGCTTAGGTATTGCAAATCCATCCATCAATACCCCACGGCAACGGCTCTATTGTGCGCCTTTTTGCTTGTTTTGTCAGCAAAAGTTAAGAACAATGTGGCGCTTTTTATCCTATTTACATGCTTGGGCGATAACAGGAAACGCGATAGTATGGTGCATTAGTTTTTTAAACACCTATCATTTCAGAATAAAGGAAATGAACGAAGGGATCAGGATGACTACGTCACTACATGCATCGCTAAATCAGTACTTTGGCTTTAATGAATTTCGCTTAGGTCAACAACAAACCATTGAGCAGTTATTAAACCAGCAATCATCGTTGTCTATCTTCCCAACTGGCTCGGGAAAGTCGTTGTGTTATCAATTAACAGCGATGCATTTACCTAATTTGACCTTAGTAGTGTCGCCATTATTGGCACTGATGAAAGATCAAATTAGCTTTTTAAACAGTAAAGGCATCTATGCGGCAAGCCTAGATTCAAGCCAAACCACTGAGCAAAGCCATACGGTAATGAGTGATGTGCGCGCAGGGAAGGTGAAAATTTTAATGGTCTCAGTGGAGCGCTTTAAGAATGAGCGCTTTCGTGAATTTATTAAACAAGTGCCTATTTCAATGCTGGTGGTTGATGAAGCGCACTGTATATCTGAATGGGGTCACAACTTTAGGCCAGACTACTTAAAGCTGCCGCGCTATCGTGAAGAGCTTAATATTCCGCTGGTATTGCTACTCACCGCTACCGCTACCAAAAAAGTAAAGCGCGATATGTGCGAGCGCTTTGCCATTGCCCTTGAATGTGTAGTGCAAACTGGCTTTTACCGAAGCAACCTCGATTTATCAGTGCTCAGTGTTGCAAGCCAAGAAAAACCTCAGCAGTTAGCAAGTATTATAGCCAGCCAACAAGGGGCTGGGATTGTTTATGTCACCTTACAGCATACCGCCGAGCAAGTAGCCGAAGGCTTGAGGGGAGCGGGATTTAATGCGGTGGCTTATCATGCAGGCCTTGAGGATGATAAACGCTGGCAAATTCAAGATGATTTTATGGCGGGTAAAATCAATGTTGTCGTGGCAACCATTGCTTTTGGGATGGGTGTTGATAAGTCTGATATTCGTTTTGTGATCCACTATGATTTGCCAAAATCGATTGAGAATTATAGCCAAGAGATTGGCCGCGCAGGGCGAGATGGTGCGCCATCAAACTGTTTTACCCTAGCAAACTTAGATGGCTTAAATACCGTTGAGAACTTTGTTTATGCCGACACGCCAGAGCAAAGTGGGATTGAGTATGTCATTAATAACATTCGTAACGAGCAAACGAACAACCAGTGGGAAATGCAAGAGTACAGCCTTTCGAGCGACAGTAATATTCGTGCTTTAGCGTTAAAAACCTTACTGGTGCAGTTAGAAATGCAAGGGGCTATTACACCTTTATATGCCTATTACGCTGACTTTAAATATAAGTTTTTAACGGATCAAAATGCGCTGCTTAGCCAGTTTGATGCTGATCGCCAAGCGTTTTTACAACAGGTATTTAAACACACTGAGTTTAAGAAAATTTGGGGCACATTAAATTTTGATGCGCTAACCCGTGCCACTCAAGTTGACAGAAAACGTGTGGTTGCCGCGCTTGATTATTTGGCCGAAAAGGGTCATATCGCTCTTGAAACTAAACGTATTACGCAAGTGTATGAAGTGAATAATGCGGTTATTAACCATGCTGATTTAGCACAGCAACTTCATCAATACTTTATCGAAAAAGAACAGGCCGAAATTAAGCGTATCGCCACTTTAGTGCGCTTTTTTGAGTTAGATAGCTGCTTAAGTTACAACTTAGCCCGCTATTTTGATGACCAACATGCCCCCCAGCAATGTGGCCATTGCTCAGTGTGTAGAGGCCAGCAGGTAAAACTTAGTTATTCATTAGTGCATCAAATGCCTGAGCAAACTGTGATTGCCAGTAAAGTTGCTGAGCTTAAACAGCACCTAGCAAATAAAGGGTTTAGTGATGTCAGCGTTGACACACAGTGCCGCTTTTTAGCGGGCATGAGTGTACCTTTATTTACTCGTAATAAAGTTAGGCAGCTATCAGGCTTTGGCCTTTGCGAACAGCAACGATACAGTGACATTAAAGCCTTGCTACAGCAGTTGTAGCAGGGTTTTAGGTATTCAGTTATGACACTAAAAAGTGTCATAACTGTAAACTTAGCCAATTTGAATACTGGTAGTAGGGTAGGTCAAAGGTTGGCTACTTTGTCTTGCAAAACAATATGCAAACGTGAGTGGGCCAACTCGACCTATCAACATCAGCAGTATGATAATGAGCTGACTAGGTGCGCTTAAATCACCCGTAATACCCCGCGAAAGGCCAACAGTACTGAGTGCTGAAATCGCCTCAAAGGTGATATCCAGTAACGAGCCTTGTTCAAGCTTGGTAATAACCATAATGCTAATAAAGGCGATAAATAAGTACAGTATCATGACACTTAATGCCTTGATCACGAGTTTGTCGCTCAACTGGCGGTTAAAAACCGTGACTGTTGTTTGCTGTTTTAAATAACTGCGCATCGCTAAAATTAAGATCACAAAGGTTCCTAGTTTTATACCACTAGCCGTACTAACTGAGCCACCGCCAATCACCATAAGCAGCATGGTTAGTAGCGTAGAATCTTGGCTTAAGGCATCAATCGGTAAAGTATTAAACCCTGCGGTACGAGGTGTCACTGCTTGAAACCATGCGGTCAGTATTTGCTCTAACGTTGATAGCGGCGCTAATGTCGCGGGGTTTGCGTGTTCAAATAAAAAGATGAGTAAAAATGCGGTACTATTGATCACTAAAGTCGCAATTAATACTAGGCGTGTATTGGTTGATAGTGATGACCAACGTTTTTGTTTGTAAATATCAATTAGTACTGTAAACCCTAAACCACCGATAATAAATAAGCCTGTGATTACTAAGTTTACGGTCACATCCCCTTTGAACGCAGATAAGCTATCGCCACTTAAGGCAAAGCCAGCATTATTAAACGCAGAAATCGTATAAAACAAACTGTGGTAAGCACTTTTTACTAAGCCATAATCATCAAACCAACTGATAAATAATAAGAAAAACGCCACGGATTCAATAATTAATGAATAGACTAAAACGTATTTAGCGACCTTGATCACCGAGGTTAAATCGTTAGTGTCAAAAGCGCGACTGGCCAATAAGCGCTGTTGTAAACCGAGGGTTTTTCCTAAACTTAATATTGAAATCACTGCCACTGTCATAAAGCCAATACCGCCAATTTGAATCAGCAGCATCACTATGCTTTGTCCAAATACTGTCAGTGCAGTACCCGTATCTATTACCACCAGCCCTGTAACTGTAACCGCAGAGGTTGCTGTAAATAGTGCGTCAAGCCAGCTAATCGGTTGGGTGCTGGCGACAGGGAGCATGAGTAAACTCGTACCCAGCATGATTAGTACAATAAAGCCGATAGTGAGCACTAATGGCGGGTTAATTTTTTGCCGCTTGCGACACTTTACACCGCTAAATTGTTTAGGATAAACGTTGGCTTGCCAGTTAATCATAATGCACGAAACCGTTTTGCTAGTTTAGTTAAATAAGTTTTAGAGCCAAGTAGCACCAGACTATCGCCGTGGCGCAGCTCGGTGTCATTAGTCAGCTCAGTATTGAAATAATCATCACGTCGCAGTGTGAGCGGTTTAATATCGCTATTACGCTCTTTGAGTAGCCAGCCAATTTTGCGACCTGAAAGCTGTAGATCAATGCCCAGCTCAACAATAAAGGTGGACTGGTTAAGCGGGAAATATTGATTAACCATTGGGTAGTTAAGCGCTTGTGCAACTCTTACGCCCATTTCCTCTTCAGGGTGAATAATGCGGTCAACACCCAGTTTACTCAGAATTTGATGATGGCTTTTGGTACATGCTTTTACCCAAATTTGTTTTACGCCTAAGTTTTTTAAGTGCAATACACATAAAATACTGGCTTCAATATTCTCGCCTATGGCGACTAATACCGCTTGGCAACTGGGTAAATCGAGCCGCGCTAATTGTGTTTCATCGCTGGCATCAACCACCACAGTAAAACTGAGCTGGTCGGCATAGTGGTTAACTGTGCTTTCACTAATATCTGCGGCACATACCGTGTGCCCTTGTTTTGAAAGTTCTAAACAGGCGGTTACGCCAAAACGTCCTAATCCGATTACTGCAAACTGAGCCATTGTTTTTCTCGCTATTGTGGGTTCACACTTAATGCTAATGACAAAAAAGAAGAAGTCTTTAGAAATGGCAGAAGCTTTATAAAGATTTTATGCCGAGATAAAAAAACTTTATAAAAACTTTATAGTGACAAAATTGAAAACCCTTTAATCTAATAGGGACAAACAATAAGTGAAAAGATCATGCAGTCAGTATTCAAAATACAGTATTTAAAAGCCGCATTTTTAAGTGTGTTGATGCCACTTGTGGTGGTACTCACGATTTTTCCGTTTCGAGAACTGTTTACAACCACTGATATTGTGATGTTACAGCTGCTGTGGGTGACCTGGGTTGCGGTGCGAAGTAATCGTCGTGTGGCTGCGCTTACCACCTTAGTGAGTGTTGCCTGCACTGACTGGTTTTATGTGGTGCCGTATTTTACTTTTCATATCGAAAATATTGAATATGTGGTTACCTTTTTGGTGATGCTGATTGTGGGTTTAGTAATAAGCCACCTAGCCGGTGAGCTCAATACCAAGGTTCGCGATGTGCAAGCCCATGCAAGTAATAGTCGTTTGTTGTATGAACTAGCTAAAAAGCTCAATGATCTCGATAGCCTTGAGGAGCAAAAGCAGCTGTTTTTAACGACCATGGCTGCGCACTTAAAGGTTGCGTGTGACTGGCAGCTAACAGGCTCTGGGCAGTTTATTTATTTAAACGAACAACAAGTTGAATTTGGCGGTATTGCATTTGCTAAAGCGCTTAATGCTGAGCAACTTGCTTTGGCGAATACAGCATGCTCTTTACTATATCAGGTTCAAGAAAAAACCTTATTGCGTGAGCAATCCGCGGCGATCAAAGTACAGGCGGAGCTAGAAAGGTCAAAAAACACCTTATTGCGTAGTTTATCCCATGACTTGCGTACGCCATTAGCAACTATAATGGGCGCATCGAGCATGTTGGCTGATGATGATATTCAACTAAGCTCAGAGGTTATCAAAGAGCAAGCAGCTAATATTTATGAGCAAAGTAAAATTCTTAATCAGCACTTTGATAAAGTCATGGAGCTCAGTAAAGTTAATAAATTAGCTGAGAATATCAACTGGCAAAAGCTGCCTATTTTGACTCTTGTTAGCGAAGCAAAATCACGTCGCCAGCAGCAATTACAATGCTTTAAATTGAACATTGAGGCTCAGCCAAACAGTCTCTGCTTTGGTGATGAAACCTTACTTGAAATTGCCTTTGCCAATATGCTCGAGAACGCAGCGCGCTATGGTAATGGCACAGCAAGCATGCAATTTATTGAAACAGATAGTGAGTACCGAATTGTGTTAACCAATCCTTTTGCTAATAAGCATGAGGCGAGTCAAGATGAAGGAGTCGGCTTAGGGAGTGTGATCTGTGATGTGGTTGCTAAGTGTCATCAAGGGCGCTTTGAATTAACTCTCAATGAGCAAACAAAGCAGGCGACAGCTATATTAACTTGGAGTAACAGCCGTGGCTAATATTTTGGTTTTAGAGGACTCTGCGCCTCTGCAAAGTTTTTTAAAAACACTGCTAAAAGCCAGCAATCATGAAGTCAGTGTGTGCGCTAAAGGGCTTGATGCATTTGCACTTTTAAGCCAACAACAGTTTGATTTAGTGCTACTTGATTTAGGTTTACTTGATATGGATGGGCAAGATTGGCTGGTGGAGTTTAGGCAGTGGAGTCTGCTCCCTGTATTAGTACTTTCTGCACGCGATGGCGAAACAGAAAAAGTCACCGCGCTTGATAATGGCGCTAACGATTATCTGACCAAACCATTCAGTGCAAACGAATTATTAGCGCGTATTCGGGTGCTATTGCGCGCACAAACAACACCAAGCCTAACTCTGCAATGCGGCGATATTCACATCGACCCACATAAGCACGTGGTCCGTAAAGGCGCTGAAGAAGTTAAACTAACTAAAAAAGAGTACGCTATATTGTTGTTGTTATTTCAGCAAAAAGACAAGGTGCTAACACATAACGCTATTTTATCTGAGGTGTGGGGTGAGCAGTATATTAATCGTCCTGAATATGTACGTGTACACATTGGTCAATTACGGCAAAAGCTCGAGCAAAATGCAGCGAGCCCAAAGCATATCTTAACTGAGCCCGCGGTGGGTTATCGGTTGGTTGATTAAAGCTTAAGTCTTTTTGGGTTCAATCCGTGACATAGCGATATCACCAGCTGTATTTTTAAAGGCACTATAACGTGCCTTTACCTATTTTATCCGTACTTTTCTTCCAACTCATTAGCAGTATGATAGCTTTCATGCGTTTTAAGTTGCTCAAAATAGCGCTCTATTTCAGTAAAGTATGACAACATGCCAGCTTCAGCGACCTTTTCAATAACAAATGACATCATAAAGTCAGCCCCAGTCAGTGTATCATCAACTAAGTACTGTTTACCTTTTAGTTGTTGATTCACATAGCTCAGTATTTTACCAATTTCATTATCAGCATAGTCATCTATAAAGTTGGTTTTACAACCATCTTTTGTAATAAAGAGCTTTAATAAAAAAGGCACCATTGCAGAACTTTCGGCAAAGTGAAGCCATTGCTGGTAACTAACGTAGCTATCAGATTGTGGTTCTGGCATGTATTTGCCTTTACCATACGTTGTTATTAAATAATCGGTAATGGCACCCGATTCGGTAATAACTTTGCCATTATCTTCAATTACAGGGGCCTTACCTAGTGGGTGAATTTCTTTTAGCTCATCAGGGGCTAAAAACGTTTCGGGGTTGCGCTGATAAGCAACAAGGTCGTAGTCAATGCCTAGCTCTTCTAAAAGCCAAATAATACGCTTTGAACGCGATTTATTTAAGTGATGAAGTTTAATCATAAGTTATCCTTTTGTGGGCGTGATTCCACTACGCCCACATAATTTGAATGGATCAGTATTACAGTGGCTTTTGTACTTGAACAACCGTTTTACCGAAGTTTTCACCGTTTAACATAGCGTTAAAGGCATCAAGTGTATTTTCAAAATCAGCTTCTAGGTGCTCTTTGTATTTAATTTTCCCTTCTTTTAGCCATTGCTGCATATCTTTTGCAAACTCGTCATAGCGATCCCCGTAATCATCAAAAATAATAAAGCCTTGTACCTTAATACGCTTTCTTAAAATCAAGCCCATCAGCATTGATAAACGATCAGGCCCAGGTGGTAATTCAGTTGCATTGTACTGTGATACTAAACCACACAAGGGCACACGCGCTTTTGTATTGAGTAAAGGCAGCACCGCATCAAGAACATGACCACCGACATTTTCATAATAAACATCAATGCCTTGGTCACAAGCGGCTTTTAGTTGCTCATCGAAGTCGTCAGCTTTATGATCAATACATGCGTCAAAGCCTAAGTGTTCTACAGCGTGTTGGCATTTTTCCTTACCGCCTGCTACACCGACAACCTTACAGCCTTTAATTTTGGCGATTTGACCTACAGTTGCACCAACTGGCCCCGTTGCTGCCGCCACAACGACCGTTTCGCCCGCTTTTGGCTCACCAATATCCAGTAATCCCATATAGGCAGTAAACCCTGGCATGCCTAAAATTCCGAGCGCGTAAGAAGGGTTGTCTGGGTTTTCACCTAGTTTCATTAGCCCTTCAGTATTACTAATCGCATATTCTTGCCAGCCTGTGTAAGCCAATACCCATTCACCGACTTTATAATCGGGATGCGCTGATTGCTCAACCTGACAGATGGTTGCACCAACCATTACATCGCCAATTGCAACAGGATCTGCATAAGACTCCGCATCGCTCATGCGGCCTCGCATATAAGGGTCAAGAGATAAATAAATCGTTCTTAACAATACTTCACCCTCTTTAGGTGATGATACTGAGTTTGTCTTTAACGCAACGTTACTTTTCGTTGCAGGGCCATTCGGGCGTGACTCGAGAATATATTGACGGTTTTGAAGATCAGACATGCTTAGCTCCTATGACTTAGCTTTTAATTCTGTGTAATAAAGAGGTGCGGGCACGCCAATAGAAATCAATGATTAAATTGTTACCAAGTAGGGAATGTTAATTGCAGTTAAGCAACAATCCATTTTGCACCACGTATTATTACGGTGTATGCTGAAAAAATATTCAGCTGATCAAAAAGGATTGATATGAAAGGTATTTCTTTAATAATAATGGCGCTTGTTATGGGGCTTACTGCAACCAATGCACAAGCGAATTCAGGGACTTTGTCGGTTGATCCTACTTTGCCAGCAGGAAGTGCATTTGCGTTTGAAAATGATGCAAGGCGATACCCAAAAGAAAGTGAATTCAGCATTGTTCATAGCGTGTTGATGAGCAGTGAAAGTGGCAGGCGTTTAGCGGTTGTCACCATTGAGAATAAAGCGTCAGGCTCGCGTATTTTACAAGCTGATCATATTATGGCTTTGTTTGCTGATGGCTCAAGAATTCACCCATCCTCTTTCAGTGGCGGTGTTAAGCTTGATAACGGAGAAAAACGTTCGTTAACGCTGTCTTTTGGTGAAAATGAATATCCAATTTTAGCTGTATACACCAGTTTAGATAATTAAAAGGACGATTATGAGACTTCACACACTTATTGCTGTGACTAGCTTTTTATGCACGCCGCTTGCATTGGCAATTGATAGCCAGGACTTTGTGAAAGATAACGTGTTCACTCAAGGTGTCGAAGGGCCAACCATGTACAACGATACCTTATACGCAGTGAATTATGCTGAGCAGGGTACTATTGGACGTGTTGATAACATGGGTAAGTCATCATTGTTTGTGCGTTTACCAAATGACAGCGTTGGTAATGGCTTGCAATTTGATGAACAAGGTAACCTCTATATTGCTGATTATGTTAACCACAATATTTTAAAAGTACCTGCTAATACTCATCAAGTCGAAGTGTTTGCACATAACGCTAAAATGAATCAGCCAAATGACATTAGTATCACTAAAAGTGGGGCATTGTTTGCAAGTGATCCGAACTGGTCAAAGAGTACAGGCCAGTTGTGGCGCATTAATACCGATGGCAGCACTGAGCTTCTTGAAAAAAATATGGGCACAACCAATGGCGTGGCTGTGAACGGTGACAATACTAAACTTTACGTAAATGAAAGTGTGCAGCGTGTGGTTTGGCAATATGATCTTGACGATGAGCTAAACATCAGTAACAAACAAGAGCTGATACGCTTTGACGACCATGGCCTTGATGGCATGCGAGTAAACAGTGAAGGTCAAATTTTCATTACTCGTTATGGCGCGGGCAAAGTGCTTAAAGTATCACCTAAAGGCAAGGTGTTAAAAACTTATAAACTAAAAGGCCAACACCCAACTAATCTAACATTTAATGAGTCACAAACTAAAATGTATGTGACTATGCAAAAACGTGGCGCTATCGAAGTGATAGAACTTTAGCCTTGCTTTGCTCGCGTAATGGCGGCTGTTATTGCCGCTTTCGCTTGCGGGCTATTTTGCCAACACGTTGAATGCAGCATCGACGCGACTCGCTTCGCAATTGTGCTTGCATCAAACCCAGCTAACTCCTCAAACGATTCAATACCAATTTCTTCAAACCGTTTTACAACCGTTGGCCCAACGCCTTTTAGTGCTAATAAAGCATCTCGTTCTTGATCGTTAAATGGCATTTTTTCGTTCCTTGTTTATTAAATAAATTCAATGATTTGCCATAACTCGCCTGCAGGACCCCAAAGACTGAACTCTTTTCCCCAAGGCTTTTGCGTTATGTCGCTGTACTTCACGTTAAAGTCATTTAGTCTACGTAGTTGTGAATACACTTCATCAATATCTAATACACTCAACTGCAACATCAGGTTGTTTGCTAATTGAGGTTGATAAAAGTCTTGTAAGAAAAAACCGCATTCCCCACTTTCACATAGACAAAGTGTGTCTGAAACTGTGGTTAACTCAAAGCCAAATGCCTTGTAGAAAGCTTGAGATTGTTGGTAGTTTTTACTTGGTACAAAAGCACGGATGTCATCAACTTGCATAATTTTCCTTTCCTAATTTAAGTACTTTGCCACATGCACTTAGTTTTGCAATCTAAATTAACGACAATAAAAAAGCGCACCGGGCAGGGGGCGCTTGTGGGGATCAATCCTGTGTAGCTAAAACAGTAGGATTAATTAGAAGCTTGGAGCATATCTCAGTGATACACCCACCGAGCGGCCAATCACACTATAATCACTCACGGTGTTAAAGTGGTTTGCGCCTACCTCAGGTGTTGGCGGTTCACGGTCTAATAAGTTATCGACACCAAAGTTAACCGCAAGTTCCTCATTAACTTGCCAAGCCGCAGCAAAATCTAAGTAGTTCTGCGCTGAAATGGTTTCTGAGCGGTCAACAGCGTACTCAACTTCGCCGATTCTGCGCCAGCCAAGTTGGAAGTTCATATCGTCTAACTGCCAATCAATGCTTGCACGGTGTTTGTAATCTGCTTGCAAAATACTCGCAAAGTCACCAGAACATGCGCTGCCGTAAGTGCCTTTACAGTCAATTTCTGGCACTGTACTGTTGTTTTGGCGAGTTTGTTTTGTAACAAAGTTACCTTGATACGAGAACCTGAAACGACCACCCATTTGCTCTGGCGCATCAATCACGTAGTTGGCCGCAACGTCGATACCTTCTTGTTCAATCGCGGCTAGGTTAAAGTCGTTCACGATCGCTGTACTAATAAAGCCTGTATTCGGATCGCGAAGTACCGCACCACACAATGGATTGTTCGGATTCGGATCGTCAATATAACAGCTTTGTAGTGCTGCGCCAGGTTGAATTTGGCTTACAGCATCGGTGACACGGATACTGTAATAATCAACGGACAAATCAAAACCGTCTATATAACTTGGCGTGTATACAACGCCGAGTGTATCTGACTCTGCTTGTTCTGGTTTGATATTCGGGTTGCCACCGTAGGTATACTCAGCGGTGCTTGAATCGAACTGTGTACCAACAGCAGGTGCGCCAAAGGCAGCACATTGTGTTGCATCACCTGTGCCTAATAAGCAAGGATCGCCGTTATAGCGCCCAGCGAGACGAGGTACAAATTGGTCACTGTTTTGATCGAATAACGATAATGAAAGTGCTGTGATTGGGCTGGCAAATTCACCTAAGTTAGGTGCTCTAAATGCTGTTAAGCGGTTTGCGCGAATACGAATATCACTATTAATTGCCCAGTTGATACCTAGTTTGTAGGTGTCTTCTGCTTCTGTGTTTGAATAATCAGAAATACGGTACGCACCTTCAAAGCTAAGCTCTTCAGCAAAAGGTTGGTCAACTAAAATTGGCACTAAAATTTCGGCATAGAACTCTTCAGAACTAAAGCTTGCATCCATATCGAACGCGCTGATTGAAGCAAAGCTGGTGCCGTTTCTAAAAGCATCGCCTGGTGTTTGTTTACCAGTTTCTTTACGGTATTCATAACCAATTGCAAAATCAATAGCACCGGCTGGTAACTCAAATAGGAACCCAGAATCACCCGATAAGGTTGCTGATATCACACTTTGTGTACGGTCGCGGGTGGTATAAAGCAAGGGATCGCTAAAGTCACTAAAATCATGGTTCGGATCAAAAATATCCACGGAGTTTGCCAATGCAGCAAAGCGGCTGTTGCCATTATTATCATTACGATAAGCGTTATTGTAAATAGTCGCCACTTCATCGGTTTTACCGTATTGACCGTAAACATCGTAGCGTAAGTAGTCGGTAATATCGCCTTTTAAACCCAATTGAAATTGCATTGAGTCACGCACTGCTTTGGTGTGTTGAACACCCAAACCTAAATTACGTTCAACATTAACAAGGGCATTGCCTTCACTGTCAAATGTTAGTTGGTCACGTAGCTCATCAGGGATATAAGCATTGTCTTGTGAAAGAGTCACTTGCTCATTAACAAAAATAGGTGTTTGACCACTCGCTCCCGCACCATTAACGGTTACTTTTGAGTACATAGCTCGACCATAAGCGATTGCACTGTCGCTTACGTCAACATCAAATAGTAACCCAGCAGAGAAACGATCCATTGGCTGTGTTAAGTAGCGGTGAGGAGTAAAATCAGAGGTTTGGCGTTCATTTGTTACAGCACCTGTATCGGTAATTGCAAGGCTATTGCCAGAAGCTACGTCAGTGTAGTAACCACCGCTATTAATTAAAGGTGTCGAGTTTTCAAGTGCATAATCACGTTCACCCGCTAATAACTCCTTACGCTCTGTGTAACCTAAATAACCGGTAATGTGGCCACGGCCATCAGCAATATCGCCACCAAAAATCGCCTCGAAATTTAGTTTTTCGTTACCGCCATCAGCACTTTCATAGCTGGTTGAAAACTCCGCACCAGTAAAATCATCATCTAAAACGAAGTTGACAACACCAGCCACTGCATCGGCACCGTAAACGGCCGCAGCTCCGCCAGTTAATACATCAACGCGTTTAATTAATCCGGCAGGAATGGTATTTACGTCAACCGAGTTACGAAAACTAAATGGTACGGCGCGAGTACCGTCAATAAGTACCAATGTTCGGTTTTGACCTAGGCCGCGTAAATCAATAGTTGATGAGCCAAATGAGTCACCAACTGTTGCACCCGTGCTGTTTGCACCCGCCGCAGCTTGCGGCAGCTTTGCTGTGATATCTTCTACGTTTACTGCGCGGTCGAGATGGATTTGCGCTTCGTCAACACTGACGACAGGGCTGCTAGAGGCAAGCTCTGCACGTTGGATACGCGACCCTGTTACAGTGATTACTTCTGGCTTTTTTACTTGTTCTGCTTCTTCAGCATGGGCTACGCCGATAATTGAACTTACTGCGATCGCAAGTGGCGAGAGCAGTAAAAGCGAGCGCGTTGTGGATGTTGTCTTTGCTTTCATGTTGATTCCCTAGCGTTTTATCATTTAAATCAACGCTGGTTGGCTTATTACCTAGACCATTTAGTTAATTTAATGAGTCATACTTTTTGTTATGATGCGTTCCGTGTTCTCCTTTTGGGGAGTTCACTCGTACAGTTTTAAAGCAATTTAAAAATCTTTGCAATAATTATTCTTTGAATCTATTATTTTAAAATATAAACTATTCCAACATCCAAGCTTGTTTATTTTCATATAAAAAGCTGATTTTAAGTGATTTATTTATGCATCAACATATTGAAAAACTGTACTTAAGCGCCAAAAAAGAAAAAAAATTAATTGTTGGTCTGATGAGTGGAACCTCACTAGACGGCCTTGATATCGCGTTATGTGAGGTATCAGGACAGGGTATGAATACCCATGTTGACGTTATAAAATTCGCCACAGTTGACTACGACGATGATTATAAGTCACGAGTTAAACGGGTGTTTGCAAAGCGAGAGTGTGATCTTGAAGAGGTGACTCTACTAAACCCATGGATTGGTCAATTACATGGTGACATGGTTGCAAAAACCCTAGCCAAGTGGAATGTAGCGAAAGAGCTTGTCGATGTCATAGCAAGCCATGGACAAACGATTTACCACTGCCCAAAAAGTCAGCATAAGCGCCCAGAATATGGCAATGCAACATTACAAATTGGCGATAGTGATCACCTTGCTGTTGCTGCAGGAATCACCACTATTGGTGATTTTAGACAAAAACACATTGCAGCAGGAGGTGAAGGTGCCCCCCTTGCGGTGTATGGTGACTATTTGTATTTCACAAGCACCAGCGAAAACCGCATATTGCTTAATATGGGCGGTATTGCAAACTTGACCTACTTACCTAAATCAGCCGATGCGCGTGCTGTTTTTAGCTCAGATATAGGCCCTGGCAATACTATTATGGATGCATATATTCAGCGCCATTTTGCGCCGCTGCATTATGATAAAGATGCGGCAATCGCAAGCCAAGGAAAGGTGAGTGAATCTTTATTAAATGCGCTCTGTGATAATGCATTCTTCGGCCTTGCTTTTCCAAAAACCACAGGCCCCGAAGTGTTTAATTTAGGCTATTTAGCAGCGGCCCAAGCACGTAGCAACACCGAGCACTTGTCTCACTTTGATGTTATGGCAACACTGGTGCATTTTTCTGGGTTAATGATTGCCAAAGCAATAACTCAATGTAGTGACGGCCTTAGTCGAGTTGCAGTGTATGCAAGTGGTGGTGGGGTGCATAACCCATTATTAATGAAAGTTATTTTAGACAACTGCCCACAACTTTCAGCTATCAAAAACACAGATGAATTAGGTATAAACCCTGATGCCAAAGAGGCGGTGTTATTTGCTATTTTAGCAAATGAATGTTTGTCGGGTGGGCAACAGCGATTTGGTAATACCGAGCAAGGGATCCCCGATATTACCATGGGGAAAATTAGCTTTGCTGATTAGGCCCTAAAAAAAAGCCAAGAAGCTAGCGCCAATACTACTAATGTAATGGCGTAAGCTTTGCGCTTTATCTTGCTGCTTAGTTAAGTTTTCAGCTGTACAGCTGCTAGCAGCAAGGCTCACATCAAACTGCGCACTGTCTTTTAAAGTGGCATGCTTGCCATGTAGCATGAGTTGCAATACAAACTCGCCGTTATGCGCCACATTATTTAGTGTGAGCATAATAACGTGCTGCTCTAAATCGTTTTGTGTAAGTGTATGGGCAGTAAAATAGGCAGACTCTCGCGCATCAGGGCGTGTTGCACTGATAGAGATTACATCGCCCTGATGAGCATCATCTGGTAGCACGCAGCAAAAAACGACACGGTTTTGCTCATCGGCAATAAAATGCAATTGTTCATATTCTACAGTATGTGCAAGTGCAGCACACATAGGATCGTCACTAGAGGGGAGTGCAAACGAAAGTTGCACCAAGGCACTGTCCATTACTTCTTCATTACGTGGGTGATTAAATTAGCGTCAATTATTGATCAGTTAAATGACAAAATTATGACTATTGTCATAAAGCGTATTATTTATTTTAGTGTCTGTTCAACTTTGTACTTTCTGTTCCAAAACTGGAATGGTTTCTGACAAGGTTGGAATAGAAGGTATCTTTTGTAACAATAGAATATTTATATTTGGAAATGTATTACGTTATTTGTTAAAAGTATATTTACCAAATACATGATTGTGGCATCGGCAGAAAGGTGCTCAACACACGCACTATAAAGTTCTTATGTGCCATCGTGGTTATCATAGCTTATTGTACAAATTATTTAGGAAGTAGAATGAATAAACCTTTCTGGTTTCATATTATTAAGCAATGGAAAGACATGGGGAAAGGTGAGTACGGTGTGACTATTCCTTTTCTAGTAGGAGCACTTGCTTGCCATTTTGGTAAAGAGCCAACTAAAGAGTTTGTGGATGAAACTTTCGAAAACATAAAGAGCAACCCTGTTAATGGCTATTATTGTGAAGTTCGTTGGTGTGGAAATATCGATGAACCTGTAATTTCAGTAAAAGAGATAGATGAACTCGCTGATATTACTCTAGAAGCTTATTATAAAGTTGGTGGCATAGTTTCCCTTGGGTTTACTATGGATCTTATGGGAATGTTTCACTTAAACTGCGAAACTGCTCACGATTGTTTGTTAAAACTAATAACCTACTCGCTGGAGCATGTTAGTCAGGGTTGTTTTTCTAAAAACGCAGGGAAATTTACATCATTCACAGACGACGATTTAGTTTTTATAAACTTAGTTGAAGAGTTGTCCAGCACATAACAAGACCCAAACCAAAGGATTCAACACGGCAGACTTGCACTCATAGGTTGCTAAATTTAGCCTATTTTTCGTGCCAGTTAGATAAGCGTTAGTTTTCATCATATATCCAACGTATTTACCTTAAGGAATTATTTTAAATGGAAGTAAAAAAAATACTAATTTTAACCTTATTATTAACAGGTTGCTCTAGTATGCCTACCCCTGACGAACTATCCAAAACTGTACCAGATACGGTTAACTCTTCTTTCAATGAACCTACGGTAGTTGCAAAGTGCATAGCAGAAAAGTGGGAAAACTATTCTAATCTATTTGGTAATGCCATCATTACTTCTAGAAAGTTAGGTGATGGTGTTAGAGTAGCCATGCATACTCCAACAGCAGGCTTATATTTTATGGCTGATATTGATAAAACTGAGCAAGGCTCAAAAACTAAGACTTGGACAAGAGAAAGTTTAAGATCATATGTTCAGGATGAGTTTGATGCAGTAGTCAATTGTCAGTCTTAATCCGTTGAAAACTGAAAATTACTAAATGACACAAACGCTTGGCTTGAGCCCCTTCGTCGCTAATTGTAATCAAGTATATGTGCGCCCATTATTAAGTCGTTAACCTATCAAAGTTTTATGCGAAGTTCACCTTATACAACTATAAGACTCAAAGTGTTTCTGTCTCGAAATGATCTAGAACAATCATCTGTTTCAGCTATTAAGTAGACCTTAATAGCGAGCGCATATTTTGAATAGTTTTGAGGCAGAAACCACGTATATTCAGGTTATACCTTTTTCTGGAAGGGGCGTTCTATTGGCCACTTCTTTGCAAAACAATTTTAAGCCACTCAGCTCTGTAGGTTAACCAGAAACTTTTTGATATAGATTAAATGTGTGCCGCCCGTTTCTTGACCAATCATAATGTTCTAGTTACATTGGTTATAACTACTATTGCTACTTAAGCAAGAACAAAGGATTACCATCTCTCATGGAAGAAGTTAATAAGCAAAACCAAGGCAATATTGAGTTAGAAGTTGATGTGATTTCTACTTTTTCATTAGCTGCGCAGCAAAATTCATATTCAGTTTTGCGTAATATCCAAATCATTGTATCGGAATTTTACGACAAACCAGTTCTACGTAATTTAAAGTTAAGATTGAATGCCATTGAAGGTTGGTTAGACTCCTCAGAGTGGCTTATTGATGAAGTGATTTCTGGGCAGTCAGTTAAATTACCAGTCAAAGAACTTAAATTTCCTTTTGAAACACTTTTTGGCCTCACCGAAGAAGTTCTTCTAGGGCTTAAGTTTGAGCTACTGGATGATGAAAACCTTCTCCTGTGTAGTAGTGAGCATAAAGTGAGTATTCTCCCCGCCAATTTTTGGGGGGGAGAGAGTCGTCAGCCAGATTTACTAGCGGCTTTTGTAAAGCCAAATGGTTTATACGTAGAGTCTTTAGTTAGAAAAGTCGCTTTACTTTTAGAAAGTAGTGGCCATGGACGCTCAGTAGATGGGTATCAGTCGAACACTAGAGAAAAGCCATATTTGATGCTTGCTGCGCTTTGGAATGTTATTTTTCAAGAAAAGTTAGCATATGTCAGCCCTCCTCAAGGCTTCGCAAAAACAGGCCAACGAATTCGTCTAGCAGCGGATATCAGCCAATCTAAAATGGCCGCTTGTTTAGATTCTTCTGTCTTATTTGCAAGTTGTATAGAAGCTATGGGTCTAAATCCTGTGGTGGCTATCACTAGTGGGCATGCTTTTGCTGGTGCTTGGTTAATTGATGAGAAGTTGCCAATTCTTTGTAATGATGATCCACAGGATATAAGAAAGCGCGTGGATAACCGAGATTTAGTCTTGTTTGAAACAACGCTTGTAACAAATGCTTCCCCTGTTACATTTGAACAAGCAAAAGATTATGCCAGAAATTTACTTGACGAGGATAAAGAAGAAGAGTTTGTAATGGTTTTAGATATTGGCCAAGCACGAGCTCAGTCAATTAAACCGTTATCAACTATAGAAGAGGCTAAAGCTGAAACTGAATCAGTAGATGAAACTGTTGAACTTACTTTACCTGAAGTTCCTCCTTTACCTCCCGTTCGTGCTGAAGAGCGTGTTGTCGAAGAAAGCCCTGAAACACGCATTGACTCATGGTGCCGAAAGCTTCTTGATTTAACTAAGAGAAATAAACTTTTAAATTTCAATGATAAGTCGGTATGTATAAAGTTATATTGTCCTGATATAGCTAATATGGAAGATATGTTGGCGGATGGGACAAAGTTTAAATTCTTATCAACTCAAGAAAGTCCATATTTTGATTCAGAACGAGACAGTGAGTTATTTCGTTTCCAAACCGGCTCGGAAATACATAAAGAGTACGCTCTTAATCAGTTAAATAATAAAATTTTATTAGCTAATCAGCCTCCTAAAAAGGTAGAAAAAAATGCTATCGAGCTATTTCGGAAAGCAAAAAATGATTTAGAAGAAAGTGGTTCAAATACACTTTTCTTAGCACTGGGTTTCCTTAAGTGGAAAGAGAACCCAGAGGATACCCGAAGCTTTAAAGCCCCATTAATTCTTATTCCAGTCAACCTCACTCGAAAAAGTGCTCGAGCTCCCATTTATGTTGAGCAATTACAAGGTGAGGAAGCAATCTTTAATCTTACTTTAATCGAGTTTTTGCTATCTGAGCACGATATCAACTTAAATGTATTTAAAGATGAGCTGCCTGAAGATGAAAGTGGGATAGATGTCCCATTTATTTGGAGTCAGGTAAGGCAGGCTGTCAGTGAGCAAAAGGGATTTGAGGTAGTTGAGGAATTAGTTTTATCTTCATTTTCATTTGCAAAATATTTGATGTGGAAAGATTTAAGAGACAGGTTGGATGACTTAAAAGAAAATCGATTTGTTCAGCACTTAGTAGAAAGTCCAAAAGATGCTTATATTCAATCAGCTGAGTTTGTTGAACAACATCAAGTTGATGAGGCTATAGACCCTGCTGAAGTGTTTACGCCACTTAATTGTGATAGTTCGCAATTAGTTGCTGTTGATGCTTCAGCAAAAGAGCAAGATTTTGTACTTGAAGGACCTCCGGGGACAGGTAAATCCGAAACAATAGCTAACATTATCGCTCATAATATTGGTAAGGGGCGGAAGGTTTTATTTGTAGCTGAAAAAATGGCTGCATTGAATGTAGTATACAAGCGATTGCAAAAAGTAGGTTTGGACCATCTATGTTTAGAACTTCACAGCAATAAAGCGAACAAAAAGATCGTTTTAGAGCAGCTAGCTCAGGCTTGGCAATCAAGAGAGGGATTAAATCCTAGTGCGTGGTCTATGCATGTTTCTGAGCTTAAGGATAAAAAAGATAAGTTAAATGATTATGTGAGAGAGCTACATAAAAAATCACAGTCAGGAGTATCCGTTCGAGACGCAATATCAAGGCTTGCTCTTCTTAAGGGGAAAGTCAAACTTAACTTAAATTGGCCATTAGATTTAAGTGCAGATAAAACCTTAAAAAGTGACTTGAACACACTAAATGAAATCGTTTTGCAGCTTAAAATTGCCTTTGAAGATATTCAAGAACTCGACTTTACTAGCTTCTCTTATATAAATGCTACTGCATGGTCAAATGTTTGGCAAAGCCAGCTAATAAATAAAGTTGAAGCTTGGTTTATTGAATTTGAAAGTATTACAGATAAATTCCAATCGGCTCTTTCTACCCTAGGCATCGATGCACCTGAGCTGAACAACAAGAATTTCTTGGCCTTGAATTCATTTTATGAATTAAAAGAACTTGTGAAATACCGTGATATAACTTTTGTCTTAAAATCAGGCTTTAACGAACGATTTGAGCTTATAGAGAACTTAGCTATCAAAAAAGAAAAGTTAGATGAGCTTATTAGCAAGCTAAGTAGCAATATTGAAGTTAGTCAGCTATTGAAAGCTCCAATAAGCAGGTGGTATTCAGAATATGAAGCTGCAAATAGTAGTTGGCTTAAATCTCTATTTGCTAAGTGGAAAGTTAATAAACAAGCAAATGAGTTTGGGTTTAAGAAGTTTAGTGATCTTTCTATTTTAGCTGAGCTATTAGAAGCAAAGCAGCTTGCCAATGATATTTCTGAAACTAATGGTGAACTTGAAGCGTTAGGTATTTGGAAAGGTTGGTTAACAACTTCGAAAGACTTAATAGCTACCGTGGAGTTCGGAAGAAAAGTAAAAGCTAAGTTAAATAGCGCTCTTTCATTATGTAATGACCCAACAGAAGCTTTAATAGAAATTAAAAAGCAATTTGTTGACGGCAGAGATTTTATTGAAAACTCTCAACTAGAGGCTAAATTAGATGATTTCGCCTCTAGTTATAAAGAATTTGAACAGGCGCACAATAACTTACTCGATTTCAATGTTACAGATACTTCAGGTTCAAATTTAACTGAATTAAGTCAAGCCTTAAGTGTAATAAAAAACAATCAAGCGAAACTTAAAAGCTGGTGTGAATGGGTTAGCGCCAAAGATCAAGCTAATAGCGTAGGTTTAGACTCTGTTGAGCAGGCATTAAGCCAAGGTGTTATTTCATCTTCAGAATTACTAGAGCAATTTGAATTAGCTTATTTTTCTTGGCTTGCACCTCTTTTGATTGATGACAGTGAAATTTTAAGAGAATTTAAGGCTTCAACACATGAAGCTACTATTGAAGCATTCCGTAAATTAGATGAAAAAGTAGCTGAAGTAACAAGTGATTACATTATTGCTCTGGCTTCAAGTCGAGTGCCAACTAGTGAAATCAAAGATGCTAAAAACGACCGTCACTTCGGAGTTTTGTCGAAAGAGATCCAGAAAAAAACTCGTCATATCCCAATTAGATCTTTGATTAAAGAGCTTGGTGAGTCATTGCTGGAGCTTACTCCATGTATGATGATGTCACCGTTATCTGTTGCTCAATTTCTGCCATCAGACTTTAGAGGATTTGACCTAGTTGTGTTTGATGAAGCATCTCAAATGACAACATGGGATTCTGTCGGCTCAATTGCCAGAGGGCGTAATGTAATTATTGTCGGTGATCCTAAACAAATGCCTCCAACCAACTTCTTCGCGGCCGGCACTTCCGATGCCCCAGATGAAGAAGATCTTGAATCTATTTTAGATCAAGCTTTAGCTGCTCGATTACCGCTAAAAAGGTTGATGGGTCACTACCGAAGCAAACATGAGACTCTAATTGCATTCTCAAACAGCAAGTACTATGAAAACTCATTAGTAACTTACCCATCATCAGAGACAAAAGAGTCAGCTGTTTCTTTACATCGGGTTAATGGCCTTTATGCAAAGGCCAAGGGTCGGAACAATATCAAAGAAGCACAGGCTGTTGTAAATGAAATCACTAAGCGATTGCTCAACAAGCAGCAACAGAAATTGTCAATTGGTGTTGTTACTTTAAACACAGAGCAACAACGCACTATTGAAGACTTACTCGATGATGCTAGAAGGAATAACCCAAAAATTGAAAAGTATTTCCATGAAGCAGAAACTAGAGAGCCTGTTTTTGTTAAAAACTTAGAGTCAGTTCAAGGTGATGAGCGAGATATCATAATGCTTAGTTTAGGTTATGGTCCTACTGAGCCAGAAGCGAAAACAATGAGTATGAACTTCGGTCCATTAAACAAACAAGGTGGGGAGCGAAGACTTAATGTTGCCATTACGAGAGCAACGACAGAAGTCGTAATTTTCAGTAGTTTTGACTCTTCAATGATTGATTTGAGCCGCACCTCTTCAACTGCTATTGAACATTTAAAACATTATTTAGAGTTTGCTGAAAGAGGGCCAATTTCACTTGCGGAAAGCACTTCGGCTCGTTACGGAGTGGATCAGTTTGATAGTGATTTTGAACAAGCCGTTGCAAACGAATTACGCAACATGGGTTGGAAGGTCCAAACACAGGTTGGTGTCAGTAAGTTCAGAGTTGATTTAGGGATTCTTCATCCTGATAAACCCGGATGCTACATTGCAGGTGTCGAATGCGATGGTGTTACATATCACGGCTCACCAGCAGCTAGAGATAGAGATCGTGTAAGACAAATAATTCTTGAAAGTTTAGGTTGGAATATCGTTAGGCTCTGGTCTACGGATTATTTTGTAGATTCAGAAACCGCACTTAAAAAGTTAGATTCAAAGTTAAACGAAATACTTGCTACTGAAAGAGAAAAGGATAGTTTGTTAGAAGCAGAAGCAGAAGCAGAAGCAGAAGCAGAAGCAGAAGCAGAAGCAGAAGCAGAAGCAGAAGCAGAAGCAGAGGTGCTAATAACGGCTGCTAATACTAATTACAAAACATCTTCAGCTCAACATGAAACATCTCTTTTATCAAATACTCAACAGCTTACCAGTAATGTGCTTGATGCAAGCAACTACTTTAAAGAAGAGTATAAGTCACGGTTAACTGAAATTGCACAAGAAACATTGAAAGAAAGGCCCGGTATCACATTACATACTTTGGCATTGGAGATTGCTAACTTACATGGCTTAACACGCACTAGTAAAAAGCAAGTTGATTACATTTATGAGCTTTTAAAGCCATGGGCAGGAATTAAAGAGAATTCGGGTTTCTCGCCAACAGTTTGGTTATCGCCAGAAGATACTTGCGAGTTAATACATTGGCGAGGTGTGAACGCGTTTGGGTATGAAAGAAACTGGAAAGAGCTTGCTTTTGAAGAAGCTCTGGGCTTAGCAACTTTTGCTAAAACTAATAATAGCTCAAACCCTGTAGAAGAGATGTGCTCTGAACTCGGCTTAAAAAGAAAGCATGAAACTACTATTAAGCAATTTGAGCAGTGGCTTTCGCTTGTCGAATAGGTTTTACTGACTTTCAGTGGATGCTTTATTTCAAAAGGAGTTTTTGAAAAATTGAATGATAAAGTACTAGAACTAAGTGAAGTAACTAGCAGACAAAGAAGAAATTTACTTTTAACTTCCGTTGCTTTGATGCTAACCAGTCATGCAGGTGTAACCTTTGGTGATAACTTTAGGTGCATATGTAACAAGTATCTAAGGCGTACTTAAGACACGTATAACTATCTTTGTATCAAAACAAACCCATCAATAAATCTGGTATTCACCTTTAGGTTTATTGCTATACATGAACGACTCGAGTTCCGATTTAAGTACTTCGACGATATCGGTTGTAAACGGTGTTCTTATTTCGCCAGAGTCTAAATACCTCAGTAAATCAACTTCATGTTTAATAGCTGACTGAATTGAGTAAGTAATAGGGTAGGTGACTTTAAACTGCTGATGTGAGACGACGTTATCAGGGTTTTCTATGTCAACATAGAAGGTTAGCTGTTCATTTTCTTCACAAATATCACTGCAAGTACCATGGTCTCGAATGTAATCCATGACTATATTTTTAATGAAAATATCGAACTCATTCATATTAATCCCTCAATATTTGCCCGTCCATTGGGTACAACTAAAATCTAGCAAAGAATAATAAATCTAGCCAACGCTATTTTGCAGATTTTTGGTTAACCCTCTCTGAATAAGGGTTAATAAAACAGTAGAAGGAGTAATTAATTCAGCTCTTTACAGTAGTTTTTCATGAGGGTTTAGATAGAACATCTTCTTCCATCCTTGGGTTTCATTTGTCATTAACCAAGGCAGTGGTAGCAGAGATAAAATTGAATAGTGAACGTGTGACGGTTTACCAATTGCGTTGCCAGAATTACCTAATGTGCCGATGGTATCACCTATTTTAACAAGGCTCCCACTCGCGACTGAAAGGCTATCTAGGTGAGAAAAGTAATGAATACGCCACTTAGGCCCTAAAATAGCAATTGCTTTACCACCCTTGTTGAGATGACCTGAAAAAACAACTATGCCAGAGCTTGCAGCTGAAATGGGGGTTCCCTTCTCGCCAAATATATCTATACCTTTATGTACAACAGAAGAGCCCCAAGGCTCGAACCAAAAAGTTTCATGGTTCCAATCATTCGGTGTCGCTCCTTTAACAGGAATAATGATTTTTTCTGGTATCAACATGCCAATTAAGATTATCAAGCCTAAAGTAAGGAAACTATATTTTATGTATTTCATTGTCTTATCCATGACATATTTTTAATTAAAGCTGACCCATTAAACTCATTAATAGTCTAAAAAACAATACAAAACAACGCCACCTGTTGTTTGGAACACTCTGATTCATAATAAGGGGTTTAATTTTTATGTATCTTAAACTGAATTTTATCTTTCAGTTTAAAGCGTGAGCCGTAAAAGGGAGGAAAGTGCTTCAAGGTGTGGTGAAGCACTTTTAATAAATAGATTAATGTGTAGATTTAAGAATAACGTGGGGAGCGAGCTTATTAACTACGCGCCTAATTCAGCTCTTACGATTTCAGCACCTTGACTAAGTGCGCTTAGTTTAGCTCTAGCTATATCTCTTGAAAGCGGTGCCATACCGCAGTTGGTGCAGGGGTAGAGTTTGTCAGCATCTACATATTTGAGAGCTTCGCGCAACGTTGCGGCCACTTCATCGGGTGTTTCAATATCAGTGGTTGCCACATCAATTGCACCAACCATTACTTTTTTACCGCGAATAAGTTCAAGCAGTTCAATAGGTACACGAGAGTTGTGACACTCCAGCGAAATAATATCGATATTCGATTTTTGTAGTTTTGGAAACACTTCTTCGTATTGACGCCATTCACTCCCAAGCGTTTGTTTCCAATCTGTGTTTGCTTTGATGCCATAGCCGTAGCAAATGTGTACGGCTGTTTCGCACTTTAAGCCTTCGATTGCTCTTTCTAGACACTTGATGCCCCAGTCATTTACATCATCAAAAAATACATTAAACGCAGGCTCATCAAATTGAATAATATCAACGCCAGCGGCTTCGAGCTCTTTGGCTTCTTGATTGAGAATTTTGGCAAATTCCCAAGCCAGCTTTTCTCGGCTTTGATAGTGGGCGTCATACAAGGTGTCTATCATTGTCATAGGGCCTGGCAATGCCCACTTTATTGGCTGTTTGGTTTGTGAACGTAAAAATTTAGCGTCTTCAACAAACACCGACTTACTGCGTGATACCGGCCCAATGACGCTTGGTACACTTGCCTCGTAGCGATTGCGAATAGTAACTGTTTTACGGTTTTCAAAGTCAACACCATTCAAATGTTCAATAAAGGTGGTTACAAAGTGTTGGCGTGTTTGCTCACCGTCGCTGACAATATCAACGCCAGCCTGTTGTTGCTCTTGCAGGGCTACACGTAGCGCATCTTGTTTGCCATCAATAAGCTCTGCGCCTTGTAACTTCCATGGCGACCATAGAGTTTCGGGTTCAGCGAGCCAAGAAGGTTTTGGTAAGCTGCCCGCTGTCGATGTTGGTAATAATTTTTTCATGTTAACTCTCATTAAATCGCGTAGTTAGCCGACCACTGTTCCAAAACTGATTGATAAGGCTTAATAAAGTGCTGTTCAGTAAACTTACCTTGAGCAATAGCAAGTTGGCTGCGTTCTTCGCGGTCATAAACTATCTGTGTGATAGAGTGATCGGCATTTCGTAAATTTGGTTGATACTTGCTACCCGCTACGGCGTTTGCGTTATAGATCTCCGGTCGATAAATCTTTTGGAATGTTTCCATGGTACTGATTGTGCTGATTAGCTCTAAATTAGTGTAATCATTCAATAAGTCACCAAAGAAATAGAACGCCAACGGTGCAACGCTGTTTGGTGGCATAAAGTAACGAACTTGTAAGCCCATCTTTTTGAAATACTGTTCTGTGAGTGACGATTCATTAGGTTGATACTCGACACCTAAAACAGGGTGGTGATTTTCAGTACGGTGATATGTTTTATTGTCAGAAACGCTTAGGCAAATAACCGGAGGCTTCTTGAAGTGCTGTTTATAAGTTTCTGAATCAATAAAGTATTTGAATAACTTACCGTGTAGATCGCCAAAGTTATCTGGAATACTAAATTCTTCTCTGCTTTTATTGTGATCAAGTAATAGCACACTAAAATCATAATCACGGACATACGATGAGAAGTTGTTACCAACAATTCCCTCAATACGTTCATTGGTTTTATGGTCAATGATATTGGTCTTTAAAACTTCAATTGAAGGAAACGCTTCACCACTACCTGCAATATCTAAATCAACAGAGACAATTTCAAGCTCAACAGAATAGCGGTTGCCTTGTGGATTATCCCAATTTGCCAGTGCATTGAAACGGTTATCTATCATTTTTAATGCATTACGTAAGTTCTGCTGGCGACTTTCGCCACGTGCTAGGTTAGCGAAGTTAGTGGTAATACGGGTGCTGTTTGACGGTTGGTAATTTTCGTCAAGGCGAATACTCTTAATTGTAAATGAGAAATTATGTTTCATGGCAATGTACCTAATGTCCTGAGATAAATGATTGCTGCTCACCTTCCTTTAATAGCTAGGTCATTAACCTTGAGGTGGCTTGGGTATCTATTTATACGTGCCCCGCATCATGAAGAAAAACGTTTTTATTTCAGGTAAAACATGAATTTGATTCATACCTGAATGAGGTGATTAGTTTATCGAGTGGCAAAGAGAGGATAATATCTGGAAAAATACCTTTGAATGTCTAGATGGCTAGATGTTTTTATTGGTGTTGTGATTTTTTCATATAAAACGTGAGTAATATTCACCCCTTATCATTGTCTTCATAGTCATTTGTGCTGCTTTAAGTTGTTATACTCGGCTCCCTAACTAATAACAAAGACAAGTAAAATGAATGAATTAATCGTGTTAATACTAGCTTGTGCGATACTCGGCAGTGGTGTTGGCTTTTTGGCAGGGCTCTTGGGGATCGGTGGTGGCTTAGTGATCGTGCCGATATTAAGTATGATACTGCTGCATTTTCAGGTGTTGCCAGCAGAGCAAGTTGTGCTGGTGGCTATTGCTACATCGCTCGCTTCAATCCTGTTTACTTCAACATCATCAGCCATTGCTCACCATAAAAATGGCAATGTGCCTTGGCAGCTTGCGCCTTGGGTTATGACAGGAGTTGCATTAGGCGCACTGATAAGTGGTTTCTTAGCAGCGTTATTACCGCAAAATGTAGTACGAATTGTGTTTGCGGTAAGTGTGGTGCTTATTGCATTAAAAATGATTTTTGGCAGTAAAAATGATGCCCAAACAGCTCGCGCATTACCAAATAAAGGGCTTTTAACGTTTTATACAACAATCACAGGCGGTTTATCTGCCATGATAGGCATTGGTGGTGGTGCCGTGTTGGTACCGCTACTCACGTTTTTCTCGGTCGATATGAAAAAAGCTATTGGCTGCGCCTCGGCGTGCGGTATTGTGATTGCCCTGTTTGGCTCAGTGGGTTACATCAGTTCGGGCAGTCAGTACTTTACGTTAAAAGAGGGCTTTGCTGGTTTTGTTTATTTACCTGCCTTGTTTGGGATTGTCTGTACTTCGTGGTTTACCGCGCCGTTAGGGGCAAAAGCGACGCATCACTTGCCAGTATCTACTATTAAAAAAATCTTTGCAGGATTGTTGGTTATTATGGCTGTGAACATGCTTACTCGGTGATAACTGAAAACGGTAAAGTGAGCCCTTAAAATATATTAACTTGGGCTTTTTTTACCTTTGTGTTGATTACGAATAAACCAGCGCATAGCGCCAAGTATAAATAACACACCTACAGCTAAGCCGCTGAAAAGCCAAGTTATACGTCCAGTTAAATTAAGAAAACTACCATCATGTATAGGATGAAGCCAATTTAAAATAGTAGTGCTGGTGCCTTGTTTCTGGTAATCGAATACCTCTGAAATTTCACCTGTATGGCCGTCAATATAGACATAGCTGTGCGGAAAACGGCGCGATGGGTCACCCTTTGTTTGCACTCTAACTCGATAATAAAACGGGTTGCCGTTTGTTGCGGGTGTTTCTATCCATGCACCTCTTGAGTTAGGTAAAGTATTTAGTGCTAAACTCAATGCTGTATTGGGTTCAATGATAGTGTTATCTGCATCAGTACCATAAGGATTTACAGGAGCCTCCGCTGTGTCTATTGGCCCTGTTATTTTTATTAAAATTGCCGTTGACTCTTTAGGGAGTGCTAACATTACGCCAGTAACTGACAAAATGACTAAGGGTATTATAAAAATCAGCCCAAGCAATTTATGCCAATCGTAAAGCCTGCCGATAGGCGATGGGCGTTTTTTAAATTTAATTTGTCTTTGCCATTGCCCTCGTTTTGGCCACCATGCAAATAAGCCACTGAATAACAAGTATAAAATAGCTAAACCTGCGTAGCCTAAAAGCCAAGTTCCCGTGTTACCTAGTAGTAAAGTGAAGTGCAGGTTATACAGCCACGTCATTAAGTATTGACCCCAATAATCGTGACGTAGAATTGTATTGCCATCACGTGAGAGCCACACCATTAACGGCGCAAATTCGAGGTGCTGTGTTTCAGGCGGATTGTAATATCGAGCGGGAATTAGCTCTGCATTTGCCGTTACTTCAAAACGCCAACTACCTTGTTTATCTGGATATTGTTTACGCAGGGTATTCAGTGCGTTACTAAAATTAGGCGAAGCGTTGCTCTGCAACTTGGAATGGGAGATGTTTAAGCTTTGATCAAGCTCGTCGTAAAATACTAATAACGAACCTGTTAGTGCGATAACACAAAATAATAACCCAAGGCTCAGGCCAAGCCATTTGTGTATACGGCGGTGCAGTTTTCGCCAGTTGAGCATTGAGAACCCCTTATGATTACTGGCTTTATTCAATATGCCAAGAAATATTATTTCATAAATTAATTGCGCTGGGCAATGCGACAAAATGTCACAGTCGCTCTCAAATAAGGTCAGACAAGGTTTGCTTTATTTATATAACAAAATTATTATATAAATAAATTGTTATGGAGTGACCATGAAAGTTCTCTTTTTATGTATAGAAAATTCAGCTCGTTCAATTATGGCTGAGGCATTACTTAAACATCATGGTAAAGGTGAGTTTGAAGTGTTTAGTGCAGGTACAGAACCTTATGCGGTAGACCCTCGTACGCTTGCGGCGATTGAGCATTTTGGTTTAAAAACCGATAACTTACACTCAAAGCACTTAAACGATGTAACTAATCTGCATTTTGATTACGTTATTACCTTATGTGATGACGCTACAAAAGAATGCGCCAATCGCGTCGATGGCAGCCATTGCCTTGCGTGGGACTTTGCAGATCCTAAATCTCGCTCCGAACCTCACGCTTTTGAAAAAACCTTGCAAGAGATCAATGAGCGAATTAAACAGTTTGTACAATCCCATAACAAAGAAAAGCCCGTCTCTATTTCGCCAACCACATTTTATAAAGCGCTTGCAGATGATATTCGTTTAAAAAGCTTATTACTTATCGCCGTTGAGCAAGAGGTTTGCGTGTGTGAATTAATGACGGCACTTAATGAGCAAAGCCAACCAAAGGTTTCAAGGCATTTAGCGCAGCTGAAAAAGCAGGGCATTTTGTCGGATAGAAAACACCAGCAGTGGGTGTTTTACTCTTTAAACCCGACTCTACCTATGTGGATGAAACAAACAATTACCTCGACCGTAGTAAACGAACCGAATTTTATAGAGAACGAGTTAGCAAGGCTAAATGCGATGGGAGATGATCGCCCAACCCGTGTTGCTCGCTGTTGTAATTAAACAAAGCGGTTTGCTGTTAACTGTCGGCAAACTCGGTAAACAAGTTAGACAATTTTCAAAAAGTAGGAGCTTAATAATGGCAATTAAAGTAGGCATTAATGGTTTTGGCCGTATGGGTCGTTTATCGCTAAGAGCAGCGTTTGCATGGGACGACGTTGAGTTTGTGCAAATTAATGACCCTGCGGGTGATGCAGCAACACTGGCTCACTTACTAAAATATGATTCGGTACACGGTATTTGGCCTCATGAGGTTGAAAGTAACGATAACGCAGTGATTATCGATGGTCACGAAATTAATGTCACACAAAATAAAGCAATTGCAGACACTGATTGGTCTGGCTGCGATATCGTTATTGAAGCCTCGGGCGTGATGAAAAAAAACGAGTTACTGCAAGCCTACCTTGAACAAGGTGTGAAAAAAGTTGTTGTCACTGCGCCTGTAAAAGAAGACGGCGTGTTAAACGTTGTAATGGGTGTAAACGATGATTTATACGATGTACAGCAGCACGATATTGTGACTGCGGCATCATGCACTACCAACTGTTTAGCGCCTGTGGTTAAAGTACTGCAAGAAAAAATTGGCATCAAACATGGTTCAATGACGACCATTCACGATATCACTAATACGCAAACTATCTTAGATGCGCCGCATAAAGATTTACGCCGTGCTCGCGCATGTGGCATGAGCTTAATTCCAACTACAACAGGCTCTGCAACAGCGATTACACATATTTTCCCTGAACTTAAAGGCAAATTAAACGGCCACGCGGTTCGTGTGCCTTTAGCGAATGCATCAATCACAGACTGTGTGTTTGAAGTTGAAAAGCCGACTACCGCTGAGCAAATTAACCAATGGATGCAAGAAGCCGCAGAGGGTGAGCTAAAAGGCATTTTAGGCTATGAAGAAAAGCCACTTGTTTCTATCGATTACAAAACAGATCCACGCTCAAGCATTGTTGATGCGTTATCAACTATGGTTGTGAACGAGACACAAGTTAAGCTGTATGTTTGGTACGATAACGAATGGGGTTATGCAAACCGCACTGCCGAACTTGCCCGTAAAGTTGCGTTATCATTAAAAGGTTAAAACCAATGACGCGTTTGGCTAATCTTCCCGCTGATATAAAGCAGTACTTAATTGTCACTGGGAATTACTGGGCATTTACGCTAACAGATGGCGCATTGAGGATGTTGGTGGTATTGCATTTTCATGCGCTTGGCTACTCGCCTTTGAGTATTGCCATGTTGTTTTTGTTTTATGAGATTTTTGGTGTTGTTACTAACTTAGTAGGTGGCTATTTAGGCGCAAGGCTTGGTTTAAACAAAACTATGAATATTGGCCTTGCCATACAGGTGGCGGCGTTGTTCATGCTGGCAGTCCCCCCTGACTGGTTGAGCGTTGCCTATGTGATGTTAGCGCAGGCTCTGTCGGGCATTGCAAAAGATCTCAATAAAATGAGTGCTAAAAGCTCAATTAAAATGCTGGTTGCCAGTGGCCAAGAAGGCACCTTGTTTAAATGGGTGGCGATACTAACGGGCTCTAAAAATGCATTAAAAGGTGTGGGTTTCTTTTTAGGTGGCTTACTTCTCACATTAATGTCGTTTAAAGGCGCAATGCTCGCGATGGCTGCCACTTTGCTGGTGGTGTGGTGTTTCAGTCTTTATGCACTTAAAAATGATTTAGGCAAAGCCAAAAACAAACCTAAGTTTAACGAGGTATTTTCAAAAAGCAGTTCAATCAACATTTTGTCAGCAGCAAGGTTGTTCTTGTTTGGTGCGCGTGATGTTTGGTTTGTTGTTGCACTTCCGGTGTTTTTATCGCAAGCCTTTGGCTGGGAGCACTGGACTGTGGGCGCTTTTCTAGCTACTTGGGTAATTGGTTATGGGATAGTGCAATCTTTTGCTCCTAAAATCATTAAGCTTAATAAGCAAACATCACCGAGTGCAGAAACAGTTAAGTGGGCATCATGGCTTGCTTTAGTGACTTTAGCGATTGCCCTTGCTATTGGCTTTGAGTGGGCTGTAAAACCTATGCTCATAGGCGGGTTGATGTTATTTGGTGTGTTATTCGCGATTAACTCATCTTTGCACAGTTACTTAATTGTTAGCATGGCCGATGCCGATGGCGTATCACTCGATGTCGGGTTTTATTACATGGCTAATGCTGTGGGGCGCTTGGTTGGTACAGTGCTGTCTGGTTTAGTTTTTCAGCTATATGGCTTGGCAGCGTGCTTGGCTATCTCACTGGTGTTTATTGTTTTTACCGTATTTATTTCAACTAAATTACCAAAACAAATTTAGTTTCATGCAAAGTAAGCTGCTCACCTATTTATTGTTGTCCATCATAATATATGAATGAAGGCATTGAAGCACTTGAATAAAAATTATTAATATCTATAAGTAGTAAAGTAACTTTTTATGAAGTTATGTGAGGTGTTATGTCAGCTTTCGCAAAGAAAATGGGCATGCCTGAAAAGAGGGGGATACAACTTAGTTAGATTCGATGTCCAAACACATTCAAGATTTATTTGAGAGTGTCTCAAATTAGCACTGCTTAGAGCCTTAAAATTATCAAAGAGCGACAGAAATCTCAGATTTTAATCGCTCTTTTGAAAATAAACCCTGCCAACAGCTTATTTATTAACTGAGTTCAATAATGCGTCTCGATTTAATATCGTGGCGCGATTTTTGCCATTAAAGTGAGCTACAAATTATGCTTTTTTAACGAACTTAGCTGTCACCATCATTTCACCGACACCATCAACTTTACAGTCGAGTTCGTGATCTTTTTTATCAAGCACTCGGCGGATTAACGCTTTGGTGCCGATTTTAATGACTTGTGAACTGCCTTTGATTTTTAAGTCTTTTGCAACGGTTACTTTGTCGCCATCAGCCAACAGCGTGCCGTTAGCGTCTTTTACATTGATAATGTCATCTTCATTGACCGTATCAGGATTCCACTCATGGGCGCACTCTGGGCAGATAAGATTATTTTGTTCCGGATAAACATATTCCGAATTACATTGTGGACAGGGAGGATAAGACATACACTTCACTCTTAATCATTTGATTCTTTGTAGTTTAACCGTTTTGGCAAAAGGATTCGATTGTTTGCTCATTTATGAGCGTTGATTTTTATTAAATTGATGAGTTTTGTCTAAGTTAATGTGATACAGCTTTATGAAAGGGAAATATAATAATGATACGATTTTTAGCTGCTTTGTTAGTGTTATTTTCATGTATGGCTTATGCAACGGATGCTCCTCACCGAGGAGACATTACCACCGATGAGTTACTTAAAGATTACCCTGCATTTAATAAAGAGTATGAGAGCTTTTCGCCAAGCAAAGAAGAGCTTGTAAAAATTAAAGCACTGCAAGGGAAGCAAGTATTGGTATTTTTGGGCACTTGGTGTCATGACTCAAAACGAGAAGTACCGCGCTTTTTAAAATTACTCAATGCTGCAAAGGTACAGTTAGATTCGCTGCGTTTAGTGGCGGTAGGCTATGATAAACGCGATCCCAATGGTCTGGCTAAGCAATACGATGTGCGTTATACGCCTACCATCATTGTCAGCGATGACGAAAAAGAGCTTGTGCGTATGATTGAGAAACCAAAGCAAAGTATTGCTGCTGATCTCACAATACAGGGTCAAATTTTATAAACTCCTCAATCGGTAAAGGCATTGATATTAAATACCCTTGCACATAATCAATGCGTTTATCGCTGACCAGCTCCCACTGCTCTGAACTCTCAACCCCTTCAGCGGTGATAGTCAGATTTAGTTGATGGGCTAAGTCACTCATGGTCTGTAAAAATAAACCATCGCGTGGGTTTTCAACGCAGTTACAAATAAAGGCGCGGTCTATTTTTACATTATCTAATGGGAATTGCTGAATCGAAGCGAGTGATGAGTAGCCAGTGCCAAAGTCATCAAGTGATAAGTCAAATCCAACGGCCTTGAGTTCATGCATTAAACTAATAGCATACTGCGTATTTTGAAATAGCGCTGATTCGGTAATTTCTAAATTAATTTTTTGTGTAGCAGGAAACAGCTGCGCTTTTTCACTTGTTAGTCGATTAACAAGGTGCGCATCTGAAAATTGTTTACGTGATAAGTTGATCGACATTTTTACATGGATATTGTTCGCCACAAGGCTATGGCAATCTTTTGCGACTCTTGCGACAATCCAGCGCGAAAGGAGGTTAATTAGCTCAGATTGCTCAGCAATGGCGATAAACTCCTGTGGGGATACAAAACCTCGTACAGGATGTTGCCAGCGAATAAGTGCCTCGCAGCCTATCAGTTTTCCATCTTTTGTATTTACAATAGGTTGATACACCATACTAAGTTGTTTATCGGTTGAAAGTGCATGCCTTAAGTCACTTTCTAAATCACTTTGTGCGATTAGTTTGTCTTTAAGAGACTGACTGTAAATGGTGTAGGCTTTTTTCTGTCGGTGGCATTCATTCATGGCAATTAATGTTGTGTTAATTTGCTCTGCTGCATCTAAATTCTGTAAGTGCGGATAGCCTATGCCAACATAAAAATGATAAAAATGAGCTGTACCTGCTGTTTCAATCAGCCCCGCGACACGGTGTTGTAGTTCATCGATGAGAGTTGCAAGTTCTTCGTCAAAAATTCCCTCTTTTAGCAAGAGCATAAAGCAGCCTAGTTTAATATGAGAGCAGAATGCTTGGTGTTGCTCTGCAAACTCAATTAAGCGATTGGCTAAGGCTTTTTGTAGTTCATTTGACGCCTTATATCCGTACATGTCTTCAATTTGCCTGTAGCCTTTAATTTCTAGGCAAATTAGAGTTAAACCCGAGTTATATTGGTTTTTAGAGCATAGGCTGGTGATATATTTTTCGCTGTAGTGGCGGTTTGCTAATCCCGTTATGGGATCAAAATGAGCTTGTTGATATAGTTCATGCTGTTTTTGCTTTTCAGCACTAATATCTTCTACTGTTCCCACCAAGGTTTTTGTTTTGTTATTCCACTCAGCATACTCATGAAACCAGCGTTGTTCACCATTGATTTTTATTGTGTACTCAAGCTCACTGGGGCTGGCTGGTTTTGCGTTTATAAAATTAAGAAATGCATTTTTATAGGCACTATCGATTTGGTCACATACTTGTTGAATTGGCTGCTTAGGTGACTTCGTTTTAAATAATTTAGTCGCTTGTGCAGAAAGGTGTCTCGATTCACTGTAAGGCGAAATGTGCCAACTGCCTACACCACTCAGTGTTTGGGCCTGTTTTAAGGCTAATGCTTGCTCAGAAAGCTCATTGGTTCGCTTTGTTAGCAATGACTCTAAGTTTTTTTCATGTTCGCGCAGGCGCAAAGTGATGCTAATTAAGTAACTAATTAAAGACGAAAAAGCTAAAACAATGAATGTTAAAATGCCTATCTCAGCATACGCACGATACGCAAATTCATCTTTTATCCCTACAATCCATAATTGATTTTTGACAGGTAGTGAACGTGTTTCCCATTTAGTATTATTAAACGCATGCTCTCCTAATAAAGGAATGTAGTTACCATCGTTGTTTTGCCACACCTCGATAATATGGGAGTGGGATACATGTTTTAATTTTATTTTATTAATAAACTCAGGAAAGCGAAGCACTACAATGCTGAATCCCCAGAAAGAGCCTTTGTTGAATATAGGTAAGCGGGCAACTAATCCAGCCCCCCCTTGAGAAAGTTGCTTTGGGCCATCAAGCTGCATTTGCTCTGTTTGAATTGCTTTTTCTAGTGAGGGTCTTATTGAAGGGACAGCAAACAAATCACTGTTAATGACTCCTTCGTGTGTAACAAGCGGATAACTGTAAGTAATAACGCCATTTGGGGCGAGTTGGATGGTTTGACTACCGTCACTATGTTTTAGAATATGCTTGGCGAGCGTTTCAAACTGTGTCTTTGTGTAGCTGGCATCACGCATCGCATCTCTAATTAAATAAGGACCGAGCAAGGCTGTTTCTAGGTTTGTTTTTAAATAGTTTGTATAACTATCAAGAACAGACTCTTGTTCAATATGATGCATTGTTTGTCTATCGAGATAAACTTTAAACGCAATAATCGAAAATAAGCAAAAAGTCAGAATGAAAGAGATCACACTTAGTGAAGATTTGTTATTATTTCGCAAAGAGTTCGTATTCCCGATTAATAATGCAATTTAAGTATTGAGCAGGTTCTTAAAAATACTAGTTTAGGGTTGTTTTATTGTCTAGTTAGTAGACATAAAATAGGGCGTTATTGCTGTTAAAAGTACAAATATTTGTACCGAGAAACAGTAACTTGAAATTTAGAAGTGTAAAAGCAATGTACCAAAGTGTTATTAAAGCCATAGATAAAGCGAATGCTGCAGACCCTAATAAAGTGACTGTAGATGGGAAACCCTATGGCAAAGAGAGCCTGTACGCTACGCGTATGAGTGAGATGTTGCAGCGTTTTAATCCATCGGCAGATGAATTGATGTGTATCGCAGCTCACGGACAACACATTGAACGTTGGCGCTCTCCTCGAAGTGACTTTCCATTAGGAAAACAAGGCTACTATCAATGGCGTACTGCTTTATATGATTTTCATGCTGAACGTGTTACAACGTTAATGCAACAGGCAGGCTATTCGTCAGATGAATGCGAGCGTGTCTATGCGGCAGTCGCTAAAAAGAATATAAAACGTAATCCCGACAGCCAACTCATTGAAGATATCGCAAGTCTTGTGTTTATTGAACATTACATGCTTGATTTTGCAAGTAGCAAGCCTGATTACGATGAGCAAAAATGGCTGGGCATTATTCGTAAAACATGGCAAAAAATGTCAAACGAAGCACATGAATTTGTACTCGCTGGTAACATCAGCTTACCTGAGCCGCTTAAACCGCTAATTACAAAAGCGCTAAATTAATTGTAAAACAAGGATGTAAAATGTATTGCCCGCGAACAAAAGTAGCGCTTGAAGAAACAACTATTGGTGATATTAAGGTTTATTTATCCCCAACTGGCGGTGTGTTTTTTGATAATCGACAAATCTTTCATTTCAGCGACCCAAGGTTAAAGCCCGCACAAGTGCTGGTGGCTCATTTACAAACACTGCCACCTGAGTCAATAGATTTAAAAAAGCGGATTCATTGTCCTAAGTGTCCTTATGTTGTCATGATGCGGCGCTTTTTTACCCCGCTTAGAGTGGTTGAAATTGATGAGTGTCCGAACTGCGCTGCAATTTGGCTAGATAATGGGGAACTTGAAAAAATTCATGAGAATCACCTAACCCCAAAAGAGCGTGAAATGCTGCGCATCGACATGGCAAATAACAATGGCTTTATTCAAGTTAAAATCCCAAAACGGCGTCATCATATTCATGTAGAAAAGTCTGCTGCCGATGAAAACTCGAACCTACAAAAGCTCGCAGAGCTTGCGTATTTGTCTTTGTTGAATGAGTGATTACTTGTATAACCTCGGTAGTTAAACTTTAGGAAATTCATTGTTCAAAGAGCAGGGGTTTTTAAGCGTAATTAATTACTTAAAAATGGTAATTTAAATCTCTACTAGACAAATGAGGGTGCCCTCGATTGCGCGAACATAGGCATAGTGTTGAGCATCTTTTTTGATTGGTGGGCATAAAGGCTCTGCCCCTGCGAGCACCGCTTTATCGTAGCTTTCAACTAAGTTCTTACAACTAAAACGTAGCTCAAAGCCAAGCGCAGGTTGCTTTGGATGGGCGCGAATGTAGCCTTGTTTAAAATAAGATTGGGCATATGGGTGAGTGGCAAATGCTAGTTTTACAGTGCCCGTTACGAGCTCGCCATACTCTGCATCATCACTGATATGATTGGTATTTAAAGCAAATGCTTGATAGTAAAAGTCGAGTACTTCTTCTACGTTATCGACGTAAATAACCTGACTTATAAACTCCATTTGTACACTCAAAGTGATTATTGATTCTTTAAATAAAGCATACTTTTTACGATTTTGCAGAGATAAAAAAACCTTGTAAGTGTTAATTACAAGGTTTTCATCTTAATAGATACCGTCGTTAAGATTTATTACGGTTTTCTTTTGCAAAGGCACGTATTTTACGTTTTTGCGATAGCGTTACTTTATTGGTACGGCCTGCGTATGGGTTATCGCCTTCTCTGAATTCAATTTTGATTGGCGTGCCCATAATACCTAATGCTTTACGATAGTAATTCATTAGGTAGCGCTTGTAGCTGTCTGGTAAGTCATGCACTTGGTTACCATGAATAACGATACGTGGCGGGTTATAACCACCGGCATGTGCATACTTAAGTTTAACACGACGACCACGAACGAGTGGCGGCTGGTGGTCTGCTTGTGCCATATCCATGATACGACGTAGCATCGCTGTGCTGATACGCTTAGTTGCTGACTCATACGCTTCGTCCACTGACTCAAACAAGTGACCAACACCGGTACCATGTAGCGCAGATATAAAGTGTAAACGAGCGAAGTCAATAAAACCTAAACGGCGGTCAAGTTCTGATTTAATACGCTCTTTCACGTAATCGTCAAGGCCATCCCATTTGTTTACCGCAACAACCAACGAGCGGCCCGCATTAAGAGCAAAGCCAAGTAAGCTTAAGTCTTGATCAGAAATACCTTCGCGCGCATCAACTACTAACAATACAACGTTAGCATCTTCAATTGCTTTAAGGGTTTTGATCACTGAGAACTTTTCAACTACATCGCTTACTTTCTTGCGCTTACGAACACCGGCGGTATCGATTAAGATGTACTCTTTATCGTTACGGGTCATCGGAATGTAGATAGAGTCGCGTGTTGTACCTGGCATATCGTAAACAATAACACGTTCTTCACCCAAGATACGGTTTGTTAGTGTTGACTTACCTACGTTAGGACGACCAATAATAGCGAGCTTTACAGGCTTATCGGCAAAGGCTTGCGCATTGTCTTCGCCTTCTTCATCTTCACTGTAAAGATCAACGAGTTCGTCATCGCTTTCTTCAAGCTCTTCTGTTTCACCTGCCAGTTCAGCGATCACAGGTTGTAGAGTTGTTTCAAGTAGTTGTGTGATGCCACGGCCGTGAGCCGCCGCAATATGATGAATATCACCTAAGCTTAATTGGAAAAACTCTGCACAGTAGGAGTCTGCATCAATACCATCTACCTTATTGGCAACAACAAAGCATTTTTTTTGCTGTTTACGCAAGTGATTAGCAATTGCTTGGTCTGCGGCAGTCATACCCGCGCGGGCATCAACTAAAAATAAGACGATATCAGCCTCTTCAATCGCAAGTAGCGACTGCTCAGCCATTTCAGTTTCGATACCATGTTCTGAGCCGTCGATACCGCCCGTGTCTACCACGATAAATTCATAGCCATCGTAATCAGCTTGGCCATATTTTCTATCTCGTGTTAAGCCAGGAAAGTCGGCAACGAGGGCGTCACGAGTACGTGTTAAACGGTTAAATAATGTGGATTTGCCCACATTGGGTCGCCCAACAAGAGCGATCACGGGAAGCATAAACTACCTCTTAAAAAAACAACAAAAGGCTTCGCTAAGCGAAGCCTTATAAAAAGTACAAGTAATATTAATAAGTTAGTCTGGAATTTTGACCGCGCTAACTTCACCATCTCGGGTGTATAAAATTAATTTGTCACCAGCAACAACAGGCTCAACGAAGAAACCTGAGCTGTCAAAGTCTTCACGAGAAACAAGCTCACCTGTTTCTTTATTTAGCCAATGTAGGTTACCTTCTTGGTCGCCAAGGGCTATATAATTCCCTGCAATGGTTGGTCCTGTAAGGTACCAACCGCGCAGTGCTGGCTGACTCCAACGTTCAATGCCTGATGATTTATCTAAAGCATAAATTACGCCATCGCTATCGACAACGTAAATGTGTTGGCTATCCATAGATAAGTCACGATAGCTGCTGTACTCTCGTTTCCAGACAACATTACCAGAACGAATATCAACAGCTGCTAAGTTACCATTATAGGCGATAGCGTAAGCATATGGGCCACTAATTAATGCTTGTGTATCAACATCAACAAGACGCTCGAATTCAGAAGCCCCTTTTGGCGTTGCAATTTCAGCACTCCATGCAGAGTAGCCATTTTCTGAAATAAGCACGCTTAATCGGCCCGTTTCAAGGCCAAGTAGAACGCCACCATTTGCAACGGTTGGAGAGCTTTGCCCGCGTAACGTAAGAGGGGGTACTTCTTGTTCAAAGCGCCAACGCTCTTCACCGGTATCTGGGTGAACAGCTAATAGTTTACCTGAGCCTAAGTTAACGAACACCAGACCATCACCGGCGGCTGGTTTAGACAGTACTTCACCAGGCATGGTTTTACGCCAGGCAATTTCACCTGTTTCGCGATCAAGCGCGGTTAAGTAGCCGTGCTCAGAGCCAACAAAAATTTTGCCGTATGCTTGTAAAATACCGCCAGAAAGCTTCGCGCTTTCTGTACTTTCCCATGGCCAAAATGCTGGGTTTTCACGTACGTCTGTTTGCCATAGTGTATCGCCATTTTCAAGCGATAGGGCTTCAACTTCACCTTCACGGTTCGCTACATACACAACATCATTATGCACTGCAGGTGTCAGGCGAGAAAAGTAATGCTCTACACCATCACCGATTGATTCTTGCCAAATGATGTCTGTTTCAAATTGATTAACGATTTCTGGCAGCACTAATTCTTCTTCGTCATCACTTGACGAACACCCTGTTAGGGTTGCAATACACAGAGCAAGTGTAGCCGCTGTTAACTTCTTCATCTTAACCCCTTACGCCGCTGGGCTAGTTTGTGCTAAGTCATCAAGTTTAATTTGTAATAAAGGGTTATTCTCAAGACCCCCTTTGTCAGCAGCTGCTTGATACTGTGTACGTGCCTGAGCCTTATCACCTTGCGCAGAAAAAATATCACCTTTAAGTTCAGCGACAGTTGCTGCAAATGATTCAGGTAACTGCGAGTTTAAAGTAGCCAGCGCTTGGTCATATTGTTTTTGGGCAATATGAACACGTGCAAGACGTGTTGCAGCCGTTGCTTTTAACTCAGGGTTTTTCTCATTCGTGATGATCCAGTTAAGCTTTTCGCTTGCTGCATCAAGATCATTTTTTTCTACTGCTTCTTTTGCTGCAACAAATGCTGTTAGAGTACTGTAACTTGATTCGCTATTCTCATTGATAAACGTATCTGCTTTGTCTAACACTGCGCCGCTATCAACAAGTTTAGTGAAAGAATCTGATGCTGTTTCAGCTGTTGTGATTTGGTTTTGGTTATACGCTTTCCAACCGTATAAACCACCTAAACCAGCAACAATACCAATAGCTAGTGCGACACCATTTTCACGGAAAAAGCGTTTAATCGCTTCTGCTTGTTGTTCTTCTGTTGAATAAATATCCATGCTTACCTCTGTTGCTCACTGGGCTTATATAAGCGCAGCAAGTAGCGTCTTCGCTTCTTCTAATTTTAGGGTGACTTGTTCTTTACGCTCTCGTAAGTACTTAATAGTCACAACGCCTTGTTCTAATTCATCTTCGCCGATAATTACCGCGACTAATGCATCGCTCTTATCTGCGCGTTTTAATTGCTTTTTAAAGTTGCCGCCGCCAGCGTGCACCATCACACGTAAGCCCGCAACATCTTTACGTAATTGAGCGGCAATAAGCGGTGCTTGAATACTGGCTTTATCGCCCATGGCTGCCAAATATACATCAGCACTACGGCGAATGTCACCAACGGATTCTAACGCTTGAAGTAACAGTACTAAGCGCTCAAGACCCATTGCAAAACCAACCGCTGGCGTGGCTTTACCACCAAGTTGTTCAACTAGGCCATCATAACGGCCACCGGCACAAACCGTTCCTTGTGCGCCTAGGCTATCTGTCACCCACTCAAAAACGGTGCGGTTGTAGTAGTCAAGGCCGCGCACGAGCTTTTCATTTACCGTGTATTCGACGCCTGCGGCGTCTAAACGTTCACATAAATTTTCAAAATGTTCTTTTGATTCAGCGTCTAAGTGCTCAGATAGCTTAGGAGCATCTGTTAAAATAGCTTGTACATCAGGGTTTTTACTATCTAGAACGCGTAATGGGTTAGTGTGCATACGACGCTTTGAGTCTTCATCGAGCACATCGACGTGTTGCTCTAAGTAAGCTACAAGTGCATCACGGTATTCAGCACGCGCTTCGTTAGAACCTAGTGAGTTAAGCTCAAGACGAACGTGCTCGCTGATACCAAATTCTTTCCATAATTGAGCTGTTAGCAAAATAACTTCTGCATCGATATCAGCAGTGGCGATGCCGAATGTTTCTAAGCCAAATTGGTGGAATTGACGGTAACGGCCTTTTTGTGGACGCTCGTGACGAAACATCGGGCCCATGTACCATAAACGTTGTTCTTGGTTGTACAGTAAACCATTTTGATTACCTGCACGCACACATACCGCAGTCCCTTCAGGGCGAAGAGTTAGGTTATCACCATTTCGGTCAGCAAAGGTGTACATTTCCTTTTCAACGATATCGGTTACTTCACCGATTGAACGCTTAAAAAGATCGGTCGACTCAACAATAGGAAAACGAATTTCTTGATAACCAAACGATGAAACTGTTTCACGTAAAATGTCTTCTACTTTCTGCCAAATTTGCGTATCGCCTGGCAGACAATCGTTCATACCACGCACTGCCTGAATTTGTTTTGCCACTGATAAATCCTAAATACTGTACTTGCGCAAAAATGTTCTGCGCATCAAGAAAACTGAAAAATTGACCCGTTATTATACCGTTTGGACGGTAAAGGTAAACGGCAAACCCAAGGGTTTGCCGACTATATGCTAATTATTCTACTATTTTGATGTCGATTGGCGTTTCTTTTTCTTTTTTAGCGATAAAGTCACGCACATACCCTTCAAGTTGCTCAACAATGTTGTCGTTATCGATACGTGCTTTTTGACGCTCACCGTTGATGTATAAACCTGAACGGCGATTTGCGCCTGCAAGACCAATATCGCTAACAAGTGCTTCGCCTGGGCCATTTACCACACAGCCAATAACTGACACTGACATGGGTTCAACAACGTCTTCTAAACGTTCTTCGAGCTGGTTCATGGTACTTACCACATCAAACTCTTGGCGTGAGCAGCTAGGGCAGGCAATGAAGTTAATGCCGCGTGAGCGAATGCGCAGTGATTTTAAAATATCAAAACCCACTTTAATTTCTTGCACGGGATCTGCAGCAAGGGAAACGCGTAATGTATCACCAATGCCTTCGGCAAGTAGCATTCCTAAACCAACGGCTGACTTAACAGAGCCAGAACGCATACCGCCTGCTTCAGTGATACCTAGGTGCAACGGTTGGTCAATTTCTTTCGCAAGTAATCGATACGCACCCACAGCTAAAAATACATCAGATGCTTTAACCGACACTTTAAATTGATCAAAGTCTAAACGTTGTAGAATTTCAACATGACGCATTGCTGATTCAAGCAAGGCTTCTGGTGTTGGTTCACCGTACTTTTCTTGTAAGTCACGCTCTAATGAGCCGCCATTTACACCAATACGAATTGGAATATTATGCTCGCGCGCAGAATCAACGACAGCACGAATACGCTCTTCGCTACCAATATTACCAGGATTGATACGTAAACAGTCAGCGCCATATTGTGCTACTTTTAGCGCAATTCGGTAGTCAAAATGAATATCCGTCACAAGTGGAATAGTCACTTGCTCTTTAATGCTTTTAAACGCTTCAGCAGCATCCATCGTTGGGACTGAAACACGAACAATATCGGCGCCTGCATCTTGAATAGCTTGGATTTGCGCCACAGTGGCATCAACATCAAGCGTATCAGTATTTGTCATTGACTGAACAGCAATCGGGGCGCCGTCACCAATCGGAACGTTACCTACATTGATACGTTTCGATTTTCTGCGTTTAATGGGAGATTCTGAAAACATTGTGGTTACTCTGATAACGGTAAAGTAAATTTAGCTAATCGATTTTTGGCAAAGTGCGAGGTGTCGATAGCTTCACCTTGGAAAGTAATATCAACAACTTGATGCTTGCCTAACACAATATTAAAAGGCTGTGCGCCAGTTACTGTCATCACATAGCCTGCCTTTTTTACACCAAAGGCTACACGATCGCCATTGCCGTCATGTATTTCGACCCAGCTATCTTCATTGAAGTTCATTACAATGGTGCTATGTTCAGGGTCATTTTTTTTCGTTTTTTCAATTGCGGTAGACACCGTAGGTTTTGACGGTTCCACAGTTTGTGTCGCAGGTGTTTCATCTAACGATGTGTTTTGCGGCTCAGATAAACCAGTTGTTTGCTCTGTATTCTGAACAGCTGCTGTCGTCTCTTCAGTCGGCCTCGCAGGCTCATTTTTTTCAAGCTGATTTGGCATGGCTGCATTCACTGGCTCTTCTAAGTTTGGTGCGCTATTTTGCCACCACCAAAATACGGATGAGCCAATGACTATTGCTAAAATAAAATAGCTGAATAGCATTAATCGACTGTCGTGCGCTTCTTTTTCTGTGCGACGAGAAAAGCTTTGCATGTTGGACTTTTTAGTTGGTTCAACATGTTCTGGTAAGAGAGTGAGAATCTCTTGGCAGTCTAGTTTTAGCTCTCGGCAATAGCTTTTTACATAGCCTTTTACAAAAGTAGCAGGGCCAAGAAGTGTGTGCTCGTCATTTTCTAAACGTTGTAATTGTAACACTGATAATTTCAATGCACCTGCAAGCTGCTCAAGGCTCATTCCCGCTTTTTCGCGGTGCTGTTTTAGTACTTGGCCGAGCGTTTCTTGCGGTTGTTCTGTATTTTTTTCTTCATTCATAATGCGTATGAGTCAGGGTCTACCAATAAGAGTCTATGTCCAGGTTCGAGGGCAACATCTGGACTTAATTTGTTCCAGCGCATTAATTGATCGATCAACACGCTGTGCTCAGTGGCAATGCCAAAAAGGGTATCACCGGTATTTATGTTGTGATAAATGTGCGGATCATTTAAATAGATTTTTGTGCCGTTTTGCACACGATCCGATTCCTTTAAGCCATTCCACTGCAAAATTTTCTGTAGTTTAACATTGTATCGCACCGAAATGCTAAACAGGTTTTCGCCGTTTTGAATAATATGATAAGGGATATTCAGCGCAGGTACACTTGGGTTCAGCATCGGTAAGTTTGTATGCTCGTTCGTTACACTAAAGTGCGTTTGGGTGGTGTTTTGAGTCTCTTTTGAGTTTGCACTAAACACGCTTTCATCTTTTTCTGCTTCGTAAAAAACAACCGTGCTCGCGTCATTACTTTTCGCTTGAGATTGCGCTGTTGTTTGCTGCTTGGTGGCAGGTTTTTTTGGCGCACCAAACGAGACAATAGTAATATCGTCACTCTGTGTTGCAACGGGAGCTGCTACTGTCGTGCTAGGTGAAGTTGTTACTTCAGTTGGCTCTTCTATTGTTGTTTTTTGGTTTACTGAATTATCGGTTGGCGTATTTTGAACAACCGCACTTTCAGCTTTTACAGCTGATGGTTGCGCTGCTGGTGCTGCTACTTTTGCTGCTATCACTTGTGGTTGCGAAGTTTTTGGCGGTGCTTTTTTCTTCACAATGCGTATTTTGGGTTGATCTTTACTGACAGCAAAGGTGTTGTTTGAGACCTGTAGCTCTTTGAGCTGTGATTGACGATACTTTTCGCGCAAAATTTCAAATTCAGTGCGTTTTAGTTGCTCCGATGAAATTGCTTTGGCCTCAGTTGAACCTGGGTACGTTTGTAAAATAATCCCTGCGGTGGTTTGGGCTTTTTCTATATGTCCCATGCGTTGCTGAATTAAATAACTTAGCATGAGCGCGCGTGGTGTCACTCTGCCGGTCGCTTCATATTTTTCGACGACCTCTTGTGCCTTATGCAAGTCGCTTTTTGCATAATATAAACCAGCAAGGCTGATCAGCGAAGAAGGGCGTTGTGAACTATGACTCAGGGCCGATTTTAAGTATTTTTCTGCATTTTCAAAGTCATCAAATTCAATAGCACACAAGGCTAAGTTTTCATAACTTTCTGCTACTCGGATGTAGCTCGGAATTGAAATAGCTTTAAGCAGTTCTTCGGCTGCGCGGTCATATTCACCAATACCGCACAAAAACACACCATAGTTATTTAATGTATTAGGATCATTAGGGTCAATGCGTAATGCTTGTTGATAAGCTTTGTCTGCAAGTTCAGGTTCATCAACCTGTTGATAATAATAAGCAAGAGAGTAATGAACTTCAGGGAGCTCAGGAGCAAAATCAGCAGCACGTTCTAGGTTATATTTTGCTTGCGAGTTATTGCCAGTTTTTAAATACTGTAGAGCAAGTGCTATACGTGTGCGTGCCGCACCTGTGTTGTTGATTTTGTTCTCTACAACCGGTTTGTTACTGCCGTTATAGCTGTTTTCTGTGACACATCCTGTTAATGCTAAAGTACTAACAGTTATGGCAAGTAAAGATCGCATTACCTAATCTCTTGTTTGATTCCGTATGCCTATCTTACCGAAAAGCCTTTGTGTTGCATCTATTATTTTAAAAATAACAGGCTTGCTACAAAGGCTTATCTTTTATTTTCGTGTTTATGCTTGGTGAATGTTCACCGAAATTGCATTGTCTTCACGCATTTTCTTTTTCGCTAGGCGTTTGGTGCGGTCAACAACATCACCTACTAACTGACCACATGCTGCATCAATGTCATCACCGCGAGTACGACGAACAATACAGGTAATACCTGCAGCTTGTAATACTTTAGAGAAACGGTCTATGCGGCTATTGCTCGAACGGCCATATTCATTACCTGGGAATGGGTTAAATGGAATCAGGTTTACTTTCGATGGTGTGCCTTTGAGTGTTTTAACTAGTTCATGGGCTTGATCTGTGCTGTCGTTGACACCTTGCAGCATGACGTACTCAATTGTCACGTCTTTGTTTGCTTTAGAGCCATCAATATAACGACGACACGCCGCTAAAAACTCTTCAATTGGGTACTTTTTATTAATTGGTACAAGTACATCACGCAGCTCATTGTTTGGCGCATGGAGTGAAATAGCGAGTGCGACGTCGATCTTCTCTTTTAATAAATCAAGCGCAGGCACCACACCTGATGTACTTAATGTTACACGGCGTTTTGACAGGCCAAAACCCCAATCATCCATCATCAGCTCCATCGCTGGCACAACGTTTTTAAGATTAAGCAATGGCTCACCCATGCCCATCATTACAACGTTAGTTACAGGGCGTTTAGTACTGTCGCCATCTAAACCGATGTCTTTGGCGACACGCCAAACTTGACCAATGATTTCAGACACCGCTAAGTTACGGTTGAAGCCTTGTTGTGCTGTTGAGCAGAATGTACATTCAAGCGCACAACCAACTTGTGATGAAACACATAAAGTTGCACGATCTTTTTCTGGGATCCACACAGCTTCAACTTCTTGGCCGCCTTGTAGCAAAAGAGCATATTTGATGGTGCCATCACTTGCTACTTGTTTAACTGAGATCTCAGGAGCGACAATTTCACACTCAGCTTTAAGCTTCTCTTTCAGCTTTTTGTTGACGTTCGTCATGTCGTCAAAATTGTCTACACCAAAATGATAAATCCATTTCATCACCTGATCGCCACGAAATGGCTTTTCACCGAACGATACAAATAGCTCGCGCATTGCATCTCGGTTTAAATCTAATAAGTTAATCTTTTTTTCAGTGGCCATGAAACAACCTCAATCAGTGACGGTGATGGTATTAATAATTTGGGTGCGCGATTGTATATTATTTAATCGCTTTAGTCATTAGCTAAACAGATTTATAACAGGCTTAGCTAATGACTAAAAAAGGGCCCGAAAGCCCTTTTTCTTCTGCATCACAGACTTAGCTGTGAACTCGAAATTAACGAGTACGTGGGCAGATTTCTTCGTCAGCGAAGAAGTATGCGATTTCACGTGCAGCTGATTCAACAGCGTCTGAACCGTGAACAGCGTTTTCGTCGATGCTGTCTGCGTAGTCAGCACGTAATGTACCAGCTAGTGCTTCAGCAGGGTTAGTAGCACCCATGATTTCACGGTTTTTAAGAACTGCGTTCTCACCTTCAAGAACAGTAACCATTACTGGACCAGATGTCATGAACTCAACTAAAGCACCGAAGAAAGGACGCTCGCTGTGCTCAGCGTAGAAACCTTCAGCTTTTTCTTTTGAAAGGTGAACCATTTTAGCTGCAACGATTTTAAGACCCGCAGTTTCGAAACGGTTGTAGATAGCACCGATGTGGTTTTTAGCAACTGCATCAGGTTTTACGATTGAAAAAGTACGCTCTAAAGCCATCTTTATGCTCCAATAATTTTAAATTTAAAAGGTTAAATATTAACGGCCGCGAATTATACGCGCTTTACGTTAAAATTCCTAATTTTATTAAATAGTGCATCCATGTCATTTTCATGACCTTACCTGAGGGATTATTGCTGGTCAGTTTTTATTTGATGATTCAGCGCGGTTTGTGGGCTAATTTTAACTTAGGAATTTACATTACTATTGAGGGGAAAGTACACATGTAGCGGCTTTTCTATTTGTGCATATTGTAAACTCAAAAATCAATTATCTTGGGCACTTAGTTGAGTTTGAACAAAAAAGCGGATCTTACAGTCAGTCGTCTTTTATAGACTCATTGCAACCTTGCTGAGTTATCGCCAATTATGATCTAGATCAATAAAAAAAATAGGCAGATTATTATACTCCCGCGCTCAATTATTCTATTAATTCATGCAACCGACTTGTACTCGGTTCGATGTGTGGAGCTTTCATGTCGTCACCTATTTTGACCCCTCGTCCTTTTACGCCTGAGTTGTTATCACCTGCGGGTAGTTTAAAGAATATGCGTTATGCCTTCGCCTATGGTGCAGATGCTGTTTATGCAGGTCAGCCTCGTTATAGCCTTCGTGTTCGTAACAATGAGTTTGACCTAGATAATCTACAAATAGGTATCAATGAAGCGCACGCACAAAATAAAAAATTGTATGTGGTGTCGAACATTGCTCCTCACAATGCCAAGGTAAAATCCTACTTACGCGATATTGAGCCTGTTATTGCTATGCAACCTGATGCGCTAATTATGTCTGATCCTGGGCTTATTATGCTGGTTCGTGAAAAATGGCCTGATATGCCAATTCACTTATCTGTGCAGGCTAATGCGGTGAACTATGCCACAGTTAACTTTTGGGCAAAGCAAGGTATTGAACGAGTCATTTTATCGCGCGAATTATCGCTTGAAGAAATCGCTGAAATTCGCCAGCTATGCCCGAATACAGAACTTGAAGTGTTTGTTCATGGTGCGCTCTGTATGGCATATTCTGGTCGTTGTTTGTTATCGGGTTATATTAATAAACGGGATCCAAACCAAGGAACGTGTACCAATGCATGTCGTTGGAATTACGATGTAAAACCAGGCACCGAGAATGAAACCGGTGAAATGGTACATAAAATCGACCCTAAAGCGGTGATCCCAACACTGGGAGATGGCGCACCCAGTAACGAAGTATTTATGCTGGAAGAGCAAGGCCGACCAGGTGAATACATGCCTGCTTTTGAAGACGAGCATGGTACTTACATTATGAACTCAAAAGACCTACGTGCAGTTCAATATGTTGATCAGCTTACTAAAATGGGCGTGCATAGTTTAAAAATTGAAGGCCGTACTAAGTCTTTCTATTATGTTGCACGTACTGCGCAAGTGTACCGTAAAGCGATTGATGATGCGGTTGCAGGCCGTCCATTTGATGCGAACTTATTTAAAACCCTCGAAAACTTAGCACACCGCGGTTATACCGAAGGGTTTTTAAAGCGCCATGCGCACCAAGACTATCAAAATTATGAGTACGGTCATTCGGTATCTGATAAGCAGCAGTTTGTTGGTGAAGTATTAGGTCGCAACAGTAATGGCTTAGTTGAAATTGATGTGAAAAATAAATTCTGTACTGGTCATTCACTTGAACTAATGACGCCAAAAGGCAATATTAATTTTAACCTTGAGTTCATGGAAAATAAAAAAGGCGAGGCTATCAGTGATGCAAAAGGCTCGGGTCATATTGTAAAAATTCCTTTGCCAGAAGACATCGACTTAGACCACGCTATTTTGATGCGTAACCTTGATGCCGACCAAGATACCCGTAACCCATTCAATAAAGCTTAACAACAAGATGCGTTAGGTCATACTTAGCGCATTTTATTCACCTTTTTTGCTATTTCACTGTCTCTAATAATTATTTTTACTATCCTTTTTATAAGGCAACTAACAAATTTAATTAAAAGTTATGGTGAAATTTTTAGTCCATAAATCCCATCATCGAGAGCTTTTACACACGCTGCCATATATTGTTGCGGGTATTGTTTTGATTGCCGTTGTATTGCTATTAGAGTGGTTTGGTTTAATTGCTGAAATACCGTTTTATGTTGCTATGCACACCAGCGTAGAGTTGTTTTCGGTTGTCATCTCGTTTTTGATTTTTGCCATTGGTTGGAATACTTGGCATTTTACTAAAAATTATCAGTTGCTGTTGCTTGCATGCACAATGTTGTGTGTTGCTATTTTCGACTCCTTGCACTTTTTAGCTTATGACAATATGCATGAAAGTGAAGAGCAAATGAGTTTAGTGCTGAATTTTTGGTTAATTGCACGACTTTTTAATGCCGCAGCATTTCTAATTATCGCGATGGGGATCTGGTTTAAATATAAGCCTCTTAATGCCAATATATTATTAATTTCATTACTGTTCTTCAGTTTCTGTATTGCTAGTATAATGTTCTATTCGCCCCCATGGTTATCAGCTATATACATTCAAGGAAAAGGGGCAAGCCACGTAAAATTTATCATAGAGCTGAGTGTATTAGTCCTTTATACCAGTGCAGCTTTTATGTTCGCCTCTCAGTTAAGCAAGCCTAGAGCAAATTTGAACATAGCAGACAGAACCCTTGTATGCGTAATCGCTATTTTGAGCGAAACATGTTTTGTAGTATTTAATGACACCTCACACACGACCAATATCTTTAACTTTTTTGGTCACGTTTATAAAGGGTTAACTTATTTCTTACTCTATAAAATTCTCTTTGTAGAAACCGTTATTAAGCCCTATGCGGCACTTGAAAACTCAACTAAGCAATTATCAGCAACGCTGACTGCATTACCCGATTCAGTATTCGAGCTTGAAGAAAATGGCACATTTCGTGAGGTTTTTAGTGATAATTCTGATAATCATATCTTCATTAAAAGTATAGTAGGGAAGAGCATCTTAGAGTTATTTTCAGATTCAGATGCGCAAGAGTTTATAAAAGGTTTAAAAGAGTCAAAACGTTCGGGGGTGTGTTTGTTGAATCCATTACCTATTGCATTTAACGGACGTGTGATTCATTTTGAGTTTTCTATTACATTATTTGAATATGATAATAATGGCCCTACCTATTTAGTGAATGCTCGCGATGTATCTGAAAAAGTTGGCCGCGTAGCTGCACTGATACAACAGAGTAAGTTTAATCGAGGTCTGTTACATTTGACCGAAATCTCTTTTCAAGATGACCAAGATGTATTGCTAAATTATGCCGTCGAGCATGCACGTGCGATAACAAACTGTGATGGTGCTGCGCTGTTTATCTGTAATGAACAAAAGCAACTTACCTATAGAGCTGAACATGGTTCTACATTTGCCGTGTGTACCGAAAAATTACAAGCAAAAGTAGCCGTTGGTGAAGCGGTTATTGTTAATCGTAAACAAGCAAAAGAATTTGGTTTACCGAGTGATTCAAATTCTTTATTAGTTGTGCCAATTCTTCGCTATGGAAAATGTCATATGGCTATCATTTTGCAACATATCGAAAAAGTGTTCACAGTGCATGACAAAAACATGCTTACAGTATGGGCTGAGTCTGTTTGGCAGTGGTTTAATAAAATAAACCTAAATAAACGCATGCATATTCTGTCACAAGCGGTTGAGCAAAACCCACACCCCATTATGTTTACCAATACAGATGCCAAAATTGAGTATATGAACCGTGCTTATTTAGACATGTGCCAGTATGACTACGATGAGCTAATAGGACAAAGCCCTCAAACAATAAGTGCAGGGCTAACAGAATCTTCTGTTTATGAAGAAATGTGGCAGCAACTCAAAAATAAACAAGCTTGGGTAGGGGCGTTAGTTAATATGACGAAGCATGGCAAAACCCTTGTTGAGCAAACAACAATTTACCCAATTTTAGATAAACAAGGCAAGGTGAGCAATTACATATCATTTCAACACGATATGACTAAAGAAGTTGAGAGTGAAACACGCATTCATCAACTTTCCTATTTTGACCAACTAACTGGACTGGCAAATCAAGACAGATTAAAAATGGAATTTGAAGGAATTGCCAAGCCACACGAAGATTCGAAAGCTGCGTTCATATTGATTGGTTTAGATAACTTTAAAATACTAAACAAAGCAATGGGGATAGCTCATTGTAACCTTGTTTTGCAAAAGTTAAGTGCCAGAATTCGTAGCTTTTTAGGGGAGCATATAATGGTGGCGCGTTTACAAAGCGATCGTTTTGCGTTTATTACTCCCTATACATCAACAGGCGCCATAAATAAAAGCACACAAGAATTATTAAGGGTGATAAGCGAGCCGTTATTGGTCAATGATGAGTTAATTGTTGTTACGGCCTCTATTGGTATTGCTTTATATCCTATTGATGGCAAAGAGTTTGAGCCGTTATTGCAAATGGCCGAGTCAGCAATGTTCGAAGTTAAAAAGCTAGGTCGTAATAATACGCTATTTTACGCTGAGGAGATGAATAAGTCTGGACTGCGACAGCTACAGATTATAAATGCGCTTAATTATGCGATTGAACATAATGAGTTTTCGTTGGTATTTCAGCCACAGATCGAACTTGCAACGGGTATAACCGTTGCCACAGAAGTGTTACTTCGTTGGCACTCAGAAATACTGGGTGATGTATCACCCGCCGAATTTATTCCTATTGCTGAAAGTTGCGGGCGCATCAGTGAAATTGATGACTGGGTATTTGAAAATGCCGTTAAAACTGTTCGTCAATGGCAAGAAAGTGATATGCCAAAACTGACGTTTGCGATTAACTTATCGGCGACTAAATTCATTAAAAAGCATTTGCTTAGTGATTTAATTGCGGTTTTACAAACACATTCCGTTAACCCTGAATGTATCGAGCTTGAGTTGACCGAGACCATTGCCATTGGTAATCCCAAATTTGCATTAAACACCATTTCTAAATTACGTGAGGCCGGCTTTAAAATGTCGATTGATGATTTTGGCACAGGCTATTCGTCGATGAATTATTTAAAAGACTTTTCACTCGATAAGCTCAAAATAGATAAATCGTTTATTGATGATTTAGAAAACCCCAGCGATGCAGACAAAGCAATCGTTAAAGCCATGATTGATTTAGCCAGCGCGTTAAATATGGAGTCAATTGCCGAAGGGGTCGAGACCCTGCAGCAGGTGAAAATACTTAAGGAACTCGCGTGTTCACAAGTACAAGGTTATTATTTTAGTAAACCACTTCCGCTCGATGCGCTTTATCGATTTATTCAATCTTCAAGCAGTGTTACTTGAAATTATATCTGCGGCAATTAAGCCCTTGCTAAATGGATATACTTTTATCTCAGACGGCGATAAAGTGGCTATTCATAGGCAGTCTTAGCACAGTACATCTAAGAGAGTGAAGACCTCATTCAGGCTGCTATTTTAAGTAATTTATCTTCAGACACTTTATCATTTGCAGCTAATGACCACATTATTTGGGGGACGCACGAAAAGTTAGGTTATCTGTTTATTGATAGTTTTAACGACTATACCGAAGGGAATAAGCACCCTTAAGCACTTGCTTTACTGCACAGTACAATGAAGCAAGTTATCGCTGATTTCGAATTAACAGATGGTGTGATTATTGATTTTAGATTTAACGGTGGCGGCTATACTTATTTGGCAAAAGTACTCGCTGAGTATTTTATTGCCAGCCCACAAACGGGCTACATTAAAAGTACTCGTTACGGAAATCAGTTTGCCCCTGAGCAGTTTGTAACACTCACACCCGCAGCACACAATTATGGTAACCCGTTGTAGTGCTGATAAGTAACACAACGGCTTCTGCTGCTGAGCTTGCAACTTTGATGCTTAGTACATCAGAAAAAGTGACATTAATAGGAGAGGCAACGCAAGGAATGTTATCGGGTAGTTTAATTAAATCGTTACCGAATGGTTTTATCTTTGGGCTTTCTAACATGAAACAATTATCAAATCAGCGCGTGTTATACGAGCAAACAGGTATCCCACCGATGATTCAAACGTCATTTTTTAACCTGTAAGATCGCGTAAATGGAACTGATAAAGGTTTTGACGCAGCTGTAGAATGGCTTCTCTCTCAAGGCTAGCGCTTATCATTAGAATACATTGAGTCGCTTCTCAATGTATTCTAATTTATTGGGATGAGTAAACAGGTAAACAACTCATTTTTGGACAGAAATGAGTTTGAGTATTTATTCGGTGACGCCCAATTAAGGTGTGAGCAACGCTACCCCGAAACCGAACCATACCACCTTAAACGCAAAACCCAACGATGGAATGAAAAGTGCCAAGCCTTGGGAATCACTCTTAAATTGCTTGTTAGGTTTATAGCGTTTCCATCAATTTATCACGACAACCTTCTACAAAACCACCCCATACGCTGTGATCGATTTCTCCAAAGTAGTAAATAGTATGCCCCATAGAAAATTGCTTACCTAGGTGTTTAACCATTATGTCGAATAGATTTTGTTCTCTTGCGATGGCTGTATATCGAACATCACGGATATGACTAAGATCTCTGCCAACCCAATTTTTCTTGAACTTATAATCCCCAGTAACTTCACCAACTGCTAAAAGTTTTTTATTGCCTTTTCGGATTAGGACTTTATCACCAGTTTTTATTTCATTTGCTATTTTATTTAACGCATAAATTGCTTTATTGCGATTGTCATTATCCGCCCAATCCTCACCAGAGTATGCGAGATCATAGCCTTGTCCAATTTCCTGTTCGCTTTTTGCTAATACATGGTGGTAACCATCTACGCTAGCCCAACCAGTACCGATAATACCCGTATCAAAACAAAAATCTGAGTAATCTTTATCACCAGGAGCCAATACTAAAACCCAAACATCATGCTTCATAGTTTACCTTATTTTTACCGATATATTTAAAAAAACTAACATTTTAGTATTTATGCGACACGCAGTTTGTGTTGTAGTGTAGCTTGTTGGACTGAGCCGCTACCTGCTCGGTGTGTCAGAGTTGGTGTTGTTTATGCTATGGGAATTTGTTTTTTCTGGCCTAAGCGATATCAAGCCAACGCTAAGCTATCCCTGCGTTACTCAGTCATTATTATGCTTCCATTACACCTAAGTTTGGCTAGATAAGCAACTATATTTTTACACGCACAAAGCAGTCGTTAGAGCATTTACCCTGACTTATTTTGGGACAGAAACGAGTTACCTCCTAATAACTGTTGCAGACACTAAAAATCTGTTTAGCTTCCATAAAAAGCATCTTACTTCCTCATCAAACAATTTAGCTCGGTAAATAACCGCTGATGCAGTAACTCTAGAACATCGGTCGAAGAAAATTCTTGGTACTTCTAAGGTTGATCTAGATCAAGGAAATTTCATTCGCTGCAATCTATATTACGCGGCTGCAATTTCGTCGCGTCCGAAATCCATAATGTGGATTTTAATGGCAATACTCATTATCGTGCTTAAAGGTGTGTCATGGCATTACTCATCAATAACAAATGTATTAACTGTGATATGTGCGATCCTGAGTGTCCGAATGAGGCTATTTATATGGGCGCGAAGATTTATCAAATCGATCCTAATAAATGCACTGAGTGTGTTGGCCATTACGATAATCCGACTTGCGTGAGTGTTTGCCCTATTGATTGCATTAAACCCGATCCAAATCATCGAGAATCACTCGATGAACTTGCTGATAAGTACGTCAAACTCACTTCTCAAACGTCTTAGTCATTGTACACTCATTCTTTTTAATGGTTTTAAAGTAGCACCTTGCGTTAATTGTTCTACAATTCTAGGAACAACAATACGTTATTAATTAAGGTGTGTTATGTGGTTTGGTAAGTCTTTAGAAGCTGAAATTGCAGCATTAAAAGCAGAGCTCTACCCGCTTAAAGATCTAACAGCAGGCATTGATGAAGAAATGTTAGTTCTTAGGCTTAATGCTGATGGGGATATGGCTTATATTAACCAAAACTTTCTAGATGAATTAGGTTTCTCTCTTGAGCAGCTAATCAACTCTCCTTTTGAAAACATAGTTACACCTCAATCTAAAAGTAGTGATCAATTTATAGCGTTAAAACGCGCAATTGACTGTCAAGAGCATGGCGTCGGTCATCTACAAATAGCTCGATTCGATGGCAAGCTCGAATGGTTACGTTTAATTGCTCACCCAGTTCATACCGCAGAAGGTGAGCTGGATTATTTTGCGATTTATGGCACTGTGTTAACTGATGCCATTGCCAGCTCTCGCGAGCAACGGGATGTTATTAATGCTATCTACCGTTCAATGGCCGTTATTGAGTTTGATCTAGAAGGGGTTGTGCTTAATGCAAATGAGCCTTTCTTAGCGGCTATGGGTTATAAAAAAGACGATATTGTAGGTAAACATCACAGTATGTTTTGTGAGCCCGAGGTCGCTAACTCCGCAGAATATGAAGCATTTTGGCAGCGCCTCAGACGGGGGGAATTTATTGCTGAGCGTTTTAAACGAGTGGACCGCTATGGCAATGACGTATGGCTTGAAGCGTCTTATAACCCTATTACGAATGATTTTGGTGAGTTGTATAAGGTAATGAAGTTTGCCACTGTCATTACTGATCAAGTGAACCGTGAGCATGCTATTTCTCAAGCAGCAGAAATTGCTTATGGCACCTCAACAGAAACAGACAAGCTCGCCAAACAAGGTGCACACGTTTTACAAAGCACTATGGCTGTGATGGATGAGCTTGCGCAGCAAATGGAACAGGCTGCACAGGAAATAGCAGCGCTTGATAAGCAATCACAACAGATAGCCAATATTGTGCAAAGTATTAGTAGTATTGCTGAACAAACCAATTTATTAGCGTTAAATGCCGCGATTGAAGCTGCTCGTGCCGGAGAGCAAGGGCGTGGCTTTGCTGTTGTAGCTGATGAAGTCAGGCAATTGGCGTCTCGTACGTCTAAAGCAACAGAAGAAATTGTTGATGTCGTAAAAGACAATCAGTCTCTTACGCAAAATACCGTGCGAGTGATAGAGCAAGGTAAAGTTAAGGCTGAACAGGGGCAAGTATTAGCGAATGAATCAGGAAAAGTCATGGAAGATATTCAGCAAGGAGCGCAGGAGGTTGTCGATGCCGTTGGGCAGTTTGCTAATCAACTAACAAGTTAAAGATGTGTTTTTCTCATTTATATTCAAATTGTTAAGTTAATTCTTATTTCGTCTTAAGAATTTTCCTATTATCGCAAAAATAGGGACTTTACTGTAACAAATACGTTAAAGTAAGCATGCATATACTATTTTGCTATGTGCGCGCCTATACATCAGACCAAGGTGTATTTTTTTCTTACCTTAACGTGAAGAGTCCCATGTTTTTTAGTCAATCATTAAAGAATAAAGTTACTGAATTAGACGATGAGTTGTTTACTGTTTCACAAGTAAAAAATACGCTCGATAGTAAAATGCTTACTTTAGAACTAGATAAAAATGCACATATCTTGTCACTGAATGAGCAAGCAACCGTTGAACTAGGTTATGAGAAAAATCAACTGATAGGCAAATCACTTCTTAGTTTAGTGCCTGAACTGGCAAGAACGACCCGTCATTACCAGAGCTTTAAAAAAGCGCTTGATGATAAAGAGGCATGGGTCGGTGCTGTACAACTTGTAAATGCCCACAATGAACAGGCGTGGTTGCGGGTTATTTTGCATCCCGTTATTAATAGGCAGCAGCAGTTCCAGCAGTTCACTTTGCATGCCAGTGCACTTACCCGAACTATAGAAACGTCAAGAGAAAACCAAGATTTAGTAAAAGCGATTCATCGCTCAATGGCAGTGATTGAGTTTGATTTATCTGGCCATGTAATTACTGCGAATGAACAGTTTTTACAAGGTGTGGGCTACGCAAAACAAGAAATAGTGGGAAAGCATCACAGTATATTTTGCGAGCCCGAGGAGGCAAACTCAGCAGACTACGCCGATTTTTGGAAAAAGCTTCAAAAGGGCGAGTTTATTGCGTCTCGCTTTAAACGAATTAATAAATATGGTGAACCTGTTTGGCTTGAGGCAAGCTATAACCCCGTTTTTTGTGAGCAAGGGGAGCTTTATAAAATCGTAAAATTTGCAACAGTCATTACAGAGCAAGTTAATCGTGAAATGGCAGTCTCTCAAGCTGCTGAGATTGCCTATAGTACCTCGACAGAAACTGACCAAATTGCTCATCAGGGGGCTGAGGTGTTAGGCGATATGGTGAATGTTATGGATGAACTTGCAAAAAAAATGGAGCAAGCAGCAACGGAAATAGCTGCACTTGATAAGCAATCTCAGCATATAGCTAATATTGTACAAAGTATTAGCAGTATCGCAGATCAAACTAATTTACTTGCGCTTAATGCAGCAATAGAGGCTGCAAGGGCGGGTGAGCAAGGCAGGGGCTTTGCAGTTGTTGCCGACGAAGTAAGACAGTTAGCTTCGCGTACCTCGAAAGCGACTGTTGAAATAGTTGATGTTGTACAGCAAAACAGAGCGCTGACGCAAAATACGGTAGAGGTAATTGAGCAAGGAAAAAGTAAAGCTGAGCAAGGTTACAGCCTTGCAACTGAATCTGGAAAAGTAATGAGTGACATTCAAAACGGCGCGCAAAAAGTGGTGGATGCTGTTGGTCAGTTTGCTGACCAACTTAAATAATGTTACCTGTGCTTATATTGAGTTTTGCAATAACCACGTAGAATATCAGGGTGGCGAAGTTTTATATGTTTACTTTGCCTCCCAGATACGCGTTTTCGCCAAAGTTTAAAACTTGAGTTTGTTAATTGCTCACGCATTAACGCGATAACGCTTTTTTCATTTAAGCCAAACTGTCGGTTTATCGCTTCGAATGGGGTTCTGTCTTCCCACGCCATTTCTATAATACGAGATATTTCATGATCTAAATGCTGCATTACGGCTCCTTTTTATAGCCTATACGTATTTGCAGCAGATTTAGATTATAAGATATCCTGTTGCCAGTGCTCTGCTAAAAAGTCGATGAACGCTCTGACCACATTTTGTTGGAAGTTATGTGATAAATACACTGCCCATAAGTGAGAGCCTGTAGTTGTATGCTCTGGCAGTACTTTAACAAGCTCTCCCGATGCCAAATAGTCATTAGCAAGGTCACAAGGTAGGTGAGCCACCCCCATGCCTTGTTTTGCTGCTTTTAGAAGTACGCCCATATCGTTGGCAACAATGTTGCCCTTAACAGTGACTTTTTGTGTGTTGTCACCGCGTTGAAATTGCCAAATGTTGTGTTTGTTATGAATAAGGCAATTGTGTGCAGTTAAGTCACTCGGTTCATTAATTGGTGGGTTTGCAGCTAAATAATCGTGTGATGCACACACAGCGGTTGCGATATACATGAGCTTGCGGGCAATGAGTCCTTCATCTGGCTGATGGATGTAACGCAAAGCGATATCAACGCGGTCATCAACAAGCTGCGATAAACTATCTGAAAGTAACAGCTCAAATCGCGTCTGTGGATGGCGTTTGGTAAACACTTCAATGGCATCAAACAGTTTATGTTGGCCAAGCCCAATAGGGGAGGCAACGCGAATAGTCCCCACCAATTCATTGTTATGGCTGTGTGCACGGCTTTGTAAATCAGACACTTGAGTTAGTATTTGCTGGCAGTAGCTAAGGGCTTCTTCTCCTTGAATTGTTAAACTTACTTTTCGTGTTGTGCGATGAAATAACCTTAAATTTAGCCACTTTTCAATATCTTGAATATGCCTAGACACTTGTAACCGGCTTAAGCCTAAATGTTCAGCGGCCTGAGTAAAGCTGCCTGTACGGGCAACTTCGACAAAGCTAGTAATTGAATTGAGTTTGTCCATTGGTATCTTCAACTGAAACAATGTGTATCTATATAGTGTGTTTATCAGTAATTAGTGAACAAGTAAACTGCAATCATTGAAACAAACAACGGAGCATTCCTCATGAAATTAGCAGTTATTGGCGCAACTGGTTGGATTGGCAGTCACATTACTTCAGAAGCAATCGCACGTGGTCATCAAGTAAATGCATTAGTTAGAGACGCAGGTAAAGTAACCCAAGATAACGTTACTGTGACTGAATTTGATTTAACAAACGATGATATCGCAAGCGCAGCAGCGGGGAGCGATGTTGTTATTGCTGCAATTGGGGGGCGTGCTTTAGGTAACCATGAAATTGTGGCAAACACAGCAAAGCAATTACTAAACGCGCTTGCAGGTACTGGCACACGCATTTTATGGGTGGGCGGTGCTGGTAGCTTAGAAGTGGCACCCGGTGTAACACTGGTATCAAGCCCTGATTTTCCTGCTGAATACAAAGCAGAAGCTATTGCTCAAGGTGAGGCACTTGATGTATTTAGAGCATCAACAACAGATACACCATGGACATTTGTGTCACCCGCTGCGGTTATTTACCCTGGTGAGTCAGAAGGTCCATACCGTGTCGGTGGCGATAGCTTTTTTACTGATGCAAACGGCGAAAGCAAAATATCAGTCACCGATTATGCAAAAGCAATGCTTGATGAAGCACAGTCGGCAGCACATTTAAATCAATGCATTAGTATTGCTTACTAATAACGAGTCTTTCTTCAGGCTCATAAAGTGGTATTCTTAAGCGATGTGTTAAGTTATCTATTTATTTTATGAGCCTGCTATTTTCTGTTGCACTTGCAACCATACCCGCCTTACCTGAGCCCGTTGCCAACAACGCTGTAGCCAAAGTTGTTATTGATGAACACGCCTACTTTTTAAGCTTTATGGGCTTGGGGGCAGGCAAAGCACACAATGATGTTCACAATAAAGTATGGGTACTCAAAGTGGGCGATAACGCGTGGCAAGCGGCTAAAGCGGTGCCAAGTACATTGCCCCTTACTGGTCGTTTAGCGAGTACCGCAGTGGGTGTTGGTCAACATGCCTATGTATTTGGTGGCTATACCGTTAGCGCCGATCATCAAGAAATCTCTACACCCGATGTATATCGCTATGATGTGCGCTCTAATTCATATACGCAACTTGCTAATATGCCAGTGCCGGTGGATGACAGTGTGGCGCTTTCATATAAGCAGCGTTATATCTATTTAGTCAGTGGTTGGCATAACGATGGCAATGTTAACCTTGTACAAGTGTATGATACGCAAACAGATACATGGCAACAGGCTTCGCCCTTTTTAGGTCGACCGGTGTTTGGCCAAGCGGCGGCAATTAGTGGTAACACAATTTTGGTGTGTGATGGTGTAAAAACACAGGCGAATGCAGATAAGCGTCGTTCTTTTGCTACGGTTGCACAGTGTTTAAAAGGCACGATTGATGCAAATAACCCATTAAAAATAGATTGGCGTACCGTGCCACATCCAACAGGTGTTGCCCATTACCGTATGGCTGCAACCAGTTTTAATGGCGACATTTATATGATGGGCGGCTCTGATAACCCATATAACTACAATGGCATGGGATACGACGGTAAACCAGCGCCAGCGAGTGATCATGTTTGGCGCTTTGATGTTGATAAAAACAGTTGGCAAGTGATGCCAAAAGCCGATACTGCGAGCATGGATCATCGAGGTTTATTAGAGCACCAAGGAAGTTTGTATCGTCTTGGTGGTATGGACAATAATCAACAAGTGACAGCCGATGCACTTGGTTACAAGGTGGCCCTTTCTTTATGAATACACTCTATATTACTGGGGCGGGAGTGAGTGCCGCTAGCGGTATACCGACCTTTCGTGGCGAAGATGGCTTTTGGACCATTGGTAGCAAAAATTACACGCCGATGGAAATGGCAACCCGTGCTATGTACGAAAACAATCCCCGCGAGTTTCTAGCTTGGTACTATCATCGTTTTGCAACGTATCGGCATCACGGTCCCAATGAGGTACATCATTGGTTGAGTGATAAAAATCTCATTACGCAAAATATAGATGGTCTTGATGGCAAAGCAGGTAACACCGATTTTATTGCTATTCATGGTCGCTTAGATCAAATGACACTGTTTCACCACCAAGGTGACGATGCAATGGCGTTTAACGCACCGTGGGATAAGGTCAACGAAGACAATCTACACAACTCATTGCTTGAGGTGTTCAATATCAGTAATGAAAGCCCCAAGCTTAACGAATCGTTTAAGCCTTACGTATTGTTATTTGATGAATACTACACTGAACTTTATCGAATTTCTGAGGCGCAACAGCGCATGCTCGATGCCGATAAAATCGTGTTTATCGGCACCTCGTTTAGCGTCAATATTACGCAAATGGCACTTGATATTGCACGCAGCCAAGGCACACCAATTGACGTGGTTGACCCCGATCCTACTCACGTATTTCATCCTAATGTAACCTACCACAAGATGACTGCGCTTGAGTATGTGCAGCAGCAAGGGTAAAAAATAAGGCGCTTATATTAAGCGCCTTATTTAATTGATTTTACTGCTGTTCGGCTTTTGTTGCTGTGATGTTTAAGCGCGCTTGTAATGGATCAGGTAAAAACTCTGCAGTCCCTGACTTGCTCATTTGCAGTATAAAAGATTCATCATTTTTATATGCTTGCCATGCTGGTAAACCTGGGCCATTTGGTGTGCCTAATTTAATAAAATTAGTCACATAACGGTGCATTATTTTAGCGGCTTGCTTATCTTGCTCGGTGGTGACATGCCCATATTTAGCTGCCACAGTATTAAAAAAGTACGGGATTTCGCTGGCGTGCTCTGCACCAGGTTTATCTAAGGTTTGTGCAACATAACCAAAACGATATAAAAAGGCATCATTACCCATATCTGTCACACGTTTTGCAACGAACCTTGCTGGCTCTTGCATTAAAGCATCTTGACCTACTTGGTAATTGAGTAAAGGTAATGGTGTTTTGCCATTTGCATCGTAAGTCATTTTTGCTTGTGTACTGTGCGGAGCAAAGCTTGCGAACAGTGACTCTTTTGAAGCAAAATTAGCAAAGCCTAAATCCATATCTGTGGTGCCAACCATGGTTGCAACATGGCTAAATGTGCCTTTACTCAAGCGCGCTTCAGTGGCCGAATTGATGATTGTGCCATCAATAATTGGCCCGCCAACGTAAGTAGACTGATCATTATTTTGTCGGTTTAATGTGCTCAGATTGAGGTTATCAACCACGTCTTGTGCAGGTAACTCACGTAGCGCCGCAAGGGCATTTTCATCACTGCCTAAAATGGTGTGTTGCTTGGCAAAGTTTTCGCCAATTTTTTCGGCACTTAATACAGTGTTGTCATCACTCTTAAGCGGCAACTGCTTAAATAGCTCTCGTCCGCCGGCTGACATAATAATCGCTTGTTGGAATAAGCCATTGGCAGCAGGGGTTTGCATCATTGCATGCACCGATGCGCCACCAGCAGATTCACCCATAAGTGTCACTTTAGAAGCATCACCACCAAATTGAGCGATATTTTGTTTTACCCACTCAAGGGCGGCAATTTGATCCATTAATGCGTAGTTGCCCAGTGCATCGTTTTCAAAACGAGTAAGAGCAGGGTGGGCAAAAAAGCCAAATCGGCCTAATCGATAATTAAAGCTAACAAAAATAACGCCTTGTTTAGCAAAGCTTTCGCCTGAGTAAACAGCGGGAGATGCGCCACCATTTACAAAGCCACCACCGTGTATCCATACTACAACAGGGTAAGGAGTATCGCTGTGTTTAGTGGGTTTAAATACATTTAAATAAAGGCAGTCTTCCGATGGCGTTGTTGTAAGCGGTGCAGCATCGCCAGCAAATGGTTTTTGCATACAGTCAGGGGCGTAATTGCTAAGCACTTTCACATCTTGCCATTTTGGCACAGGCTGCGGTGCTCGCCAGCGTAAATCACCGACAGGGGGAGCTGCATAAGGAATGCCTTTATAAGTTATTACGCGACCTTGTTGCTGTCCTTGGATTAATCCACCATCGACTTTGATATTGTTACTTTTAGGTTGCTCTTGGCAGCCTTGTAAAAAAAGAGCTGAGCTTAGTAATACAGAAGCACACAGCATAGAGTTAAAAAAACGAGATGTCATCACATAGCCTAGGTAGAACTGGTTAGGCTTATAATATTAACATATTCATACAGTAACAACGAGAAAACCAGTACAGCACCAAGGGGAGTCTGTACTGGTTTTGTATTTGGCTAAACCACGCGGCGCGTTGTTCATTAAAAAGACTAAGTTAGTCTTTTATCACTTGGGCAGAAGTGAGCCAAATTTAGTTAACGCTTAAAAGCGTGTACGAATACCTAGCGTAATACGACGCTCAAAGATATTTTGAGTGATCACATTATCTGACCACTGGGCGTATATATCTTCTTTTTCTTCGGTTAAATTGCTGATTGACGTATAAATGCTCGTGTCTTCTGCAAATTCATAACCAGCATACATGTCATAATACAGTGTACTTTTAGTCCAAAATGGCACCACGCCTTCGCCCATAGCGGAGCTTAAGCTATCGAGACGATCACTACGATAGTTTGCAGCTAAGCGAAGTTGTAATGGGCCTTTTTCATACCATAAAACAGCATTAGCTGATTTTTCAGAGTTGTCTTGAATTGGTAAGCTCTTACCGTAAGCATCGACGTTAGCGCTGTCACTTGGGGCATAGGTAAAGTTTAGAGATGTACCTAAACCATCAAAAGGTTCTGGTAAGAAGTCGAATGCTTGTTGATAGGTAACTTCAAAGCCTTTGATTTCACCACCTTCGCCATTAATTTCGGTCGTTACAGGTACTTCGCGACGAATTACGCCGTCAATGTCTGGCAGACCTAGCATTACAGTGCCACTTTCGACAAATGATTCTATATCCATTAAGAAAGCAGAAATACTTAATAAGCCACTTTCATTAAAATACCACTCGGCAGATAAGTTATAGTTAGTTGCGCGCCAAGGCTCTAAATCTGGGTTACCATTTTGCGTGCCTTGTACCGCAACGAGTAAGTCTGGGCTCACACCGAGTTCAGCTGCGAGGATATCACCAGCACGAGTACGACCAACACTGATGCCGCCTGCAAGTTTACCAATGTCCAGCGTTGTCATTGTTTTGCCGTAACCAGCACGTAGAATGAAATCTTCAGTGAGGTTTAAATTAAAGTTCATTGATGGTAGGAAGTCTGAATAATCACGACTTAACCATTTTTCACCTGTTTTTTCACTCGCGGTACATAATGAACATGGACGTGCTGAACCGAGTTGGTTTTGTAACATGTCGAGTTCTGTTTTGATGTATTGCGCACCAATATTTGCGGTGTAACTCATATCAGCCAACTCACCTGCAAAATTAAATTTAAAGTAAGCTGATTGGGTTTGCTCTTTTACTTTGTAAGTGCGTGATGGGTTAGCCAGTCGTTTATTGCCTGGGTAAATAGCATTTTGGAATGCCATAGGGTCATCCATTACCTTCGGATCGATAAGATAAAACCCTTGTCCTACACCACCTGGTCCAAAGTCATTTATTTGGTTTACCCAGCCGTCTGGTAAATCACTAAAATAGTTGGGATGACCAATCGTTAAATCACCACCCGCAACGCTGTTTTCACCATCGCCATTGGTATCGCCTAAAGAGGCCCCAGAGTCTTTCCACATGACATCAGCGGTAATATCACCAGATGTAAATGGTGCCACTAAAATATACGTTTCGCGCTCGACATCGCGTTTTGATGCCCGTAATCCAAAATCGACGTTAGTGAGGTGGTCTGTTGAAAATTCATAACGGCCATCAAGTCTAGCAACATCAAGCGTTGCTTCTTCTTCGAAGTTGTTTTCTGAGTAAGTTGATACTAGGTTATATTGATTGATATCGCTGCCAAAGCCTTCCTCAAAACCTAGGGTGATGTACTCGCCAGTACGAGAGAAATCAACCATGACAGGATCTGGGCCAACACCATTTGGGTTAACCGGTGTTGCACCTGTGCCGTCGTTCCTAAGTAGGCCATGTTGTGCGCCAGAGGTTAAATAACCATGCGCTACATTTTCGGTATGACCGCGCTCGGCACTACCATGTATGTATCTGAACTCACCTGAAAGAGGGCCATCTCCTTGGTATTCAAAGAGTAAGCTTGCGTTAGTTGATTCACGATCATTGGTTAAGCTTTCTGAATAAGCACTGACACGTCGTGCTTCTAATGTGGCGTCGTTAACAGTGTAAATTTGCCCACCACGGTCGTTGTCGAGGCGTGGTATAAAGTTATCTGAATAAGCCCAAATTTCGCCGCGCGCATTATCGACCATCATCCCTTGCTTGCGATCCGCATCATCCATGTCGGTATAGAATATATCACCAGTAAAAGTCAGTGAATCAGACAACTGATATTGCACTGTGGTGTTTAAGCCGAGGCGATCTCGTTCGGTTTCTCGGTGCATTACGCCATAAAAACGTTGGCTGTAGTAACTGTCGTTTAAGTCTCCATCACCATTGAAATCTCGTGAGGTTTCATTTTGAATCTCGTTGGAGGTTAAAATCGTGCCATTACGATAGTTAGCAAGTGTACTTTCATCATAAGCGGCAGTGAAAATAATACCAAATTTGTCATTGTTATAGCCCGCAAATGCCACTAATTTAGGATCGGTTTCTTCTGATAAGCTGCCGCGTGACGCTTCGCCTGTAAATGAAAAAGTCGTGCCTTGTTCTAAGTCGAATGGGCGGCGAGTTTTTAGATCTAATGTGCCTGAAATACCACCAGCGAGAATATCGGCTTGCGGAGACTTGAGTACATCAATACCCGATAAAAGCGCAGCAGGTACGTCAGTGAAGTCAGGTTGAAGTGTTGTAATTGAGCCTGCACTTAAAAATTGTTCGCCATTTAACAGCGTTGTCACTTGCGGCATACCACGAACATTAATCGTTGATCCTTCGCCTGCTGAGCGACGAATTTGAATACCGGGTATACGTTGTAGAGTATCTGCAATGGTCACATCGGGTAATTTACCAATATCTTCTGCGGTGATTGAATCCATCACACCAGTACTAAAGCGTTTGTTATTAATATCTTGCTTGTTACTGGCTGCAATACCACGTACCTCGATGGTTTCTATTTCATCGTTTGTCAAATCACTTTGCTGTGCGGCTACTGTATTTAGGCCACTTAGCCCACAAATGACAGCTGCCACAGCCTTAGCCGTTATGCTTGGCGAGAGTGTATGTTGGTGACGGGTTTTAGTTTTCATTTTAAACGTTCCTCATCCTGTATTTTTAAAGTTAATTATTATCTTCTGTTAATTTGTAACACGTATTGACTGTTGCTGTGTTATTAATTAACATTAGATTTAACAAAATTGCAATACCTATTACATTAAATAAGTCACATTTTTTGTATGGTTTTTAATGAAAAGTAATTAACCAGCTGATTTATATGAAGAGTTTTTGAATGAAAAAATTAAGCGTTGCAAACTTGGAAACCGTAAGCCGAGCCAATAAAGGACTCGGTAATGTTCAGCAGCTTCACAAATCAGGGTGGAACATTGCACAGCAAGATGTCAGTTTGCCATGTTTGTGTCTGTATGAATCACGCCTATTGAATAACATTAGCTGGATGGCTGACTATACCAACCAAAGCCATGTGTTATTTGCTCCGCATGGTAAAACAACCATGACACCTGCCATCTTTAAAAAACAATTAGCGGCTGGAGCATATGCAATTACTGTGGCAACCACAGCTCAAGCTGTTGCAGCAGTAACGAGTGGCGCTGAGCGAGTTTTGATGGCAAATCAATTGATTGGTCGGGCAAACTATCAACAGCTTGATGATTTGCTCAGTAGCAATGAGATTGTATTTTATTGCTTGGTCGATAACCTTGATAACGTACGCATGCTTGGTGAGTACTTTGCTAATACTCAGCACACCATTCATGTACTGATTGAGCTTGGCGTTCCTGATGGCCGCTGTGGTGTGGTTAACAGTCAATTATTGGCAGAGTTGATCGCAGAAATAGCAAAATTCGATTCATTAGCTCTAGCGGGTATAGAGGTTTATGAAGGTGTGCTGGGCGATCCCCTTGCCGTGAGTCAATTTCTTGAGTATGCGGTTGCGACCTGCAAACAGCTTATCGCCGATAATGTGTTTGATACTAAGCAAGTGATGATCACCGCTGGTGGGTCGGCTTACTACGATTTAGTGTGTGAGGCATTTCATCCAGATAATTTAACCGAGAATATGCTAGCCGTGTTGCGACCTGGTTGTTATGTCACTCATGATCAGGGAATTTATGAGCAAGCTCAACAGCAAATATTAGCGCGCAATGAATTGGCATGCTCTTTGGGGAGTGAGCTGACATCTTGCTTAGAAATTTGGGCGTATGTGCAGTCAATGCCCGAGCCAGGAAGGGCCATAATAGGTTTTGGTAAACGAGATGCAGCGTTTGATGCAGGGTTTCCAATCCCAACACTTCATGTTGATCAACAAGGGCAAATAAGCGCTGCAAATAGCAATTGGAAAATAGAAAAAATGATGGACCAGCATGCCATGATGAAAGTACCCAATGATACCACACTTCGTGTTGGCGACATTGTAGCCTTTGCTACCTCTCATCCGTGCTTAACATTCGATAAGTGGCGCTACATCAACGTAATAGACGATAACTACAATGTGGTTGATGTCGTCGAGACTTATTTTTAGGAGAAAGACGTTTGGATATAGTTTCAAGAATAAAAGAGCGTTTGGGTCATCTACGCCAATCAGAACAAGCTGTTGCTCAGTTAATTTTAGCTGATTTGCAATTTGCAGCCTCGGCAAGCATTAGTGATTTGGCTGACAAAGCAAACGTGAGTCATGCATCAATTACGCGTCTAGCGAAAGCGCTTGGTTGTAATAATGTCCGTGATATGAAGTTGCAGTTAGCGCAATCTTTAGCGGTTGGTGAGCGTTTTATCACTGAAAATAACACTCAGCGTGAAGATATACCGGCAATTTATCAGGCCATTCATGACATTTTAGATGTCAATGCAGGGCTAATTAATCAAACGGATGTTGAGCAAGCAGCTCATTACATTGCAAATAGTCGTCATAGTTTAATTTTTGGTGTGGGTGGAGGAAGCTCAGTGGTTGCGCAAGAGTGCCACAACCGATTATTCAGACTTGATATTTTAAGCAATGCTTACAGTGACCCTGTAATGATGCGCATGACAGCAGCAAGTGTCGATGTGAGTGATGTTGTGGTGGTGTTATCACTAACAGGCTATACCAAAGACTTAATTGATGCAGCGAATATCGCGAAAGATTATGGAGCAAAAGTGATTGCTATTTGCCCAGAGAGTGAACTTGCTAACACTGCCTCCATTCATTTACCAATAAAAACAAATGAATCTGACTATATTTTCACACCGAGTACAGCGCGTTATGCCATGTTAGCCGCAGTCGATGTACTAGCAAGTGAAGTGGCCATTCTAACGCAGAAAAAATCACGCGAAAAACTACGTCGTATTAAACACGAGTTAGATGAATATCGCCAAGGACCTGATCGCGCCCCACTAGGAGATTAATGATGCACAGCAAAGACTCACCGCCTGTGGATACATTGATTCTAGGCGCGAAGGTATTTGATGGCCAAGGTAATGAAGCCTCAATCACTGATGTAGCGATAAGCGATGATCGCATAATAGCAATTGGCAAGCTCAACGAATTGCCTGCTAAACAAGTTATAGATGCAAAAGGGTTATGCTTAGCGCCTGGTTTTATTGATGTACATACCCATGATGACTTGGAAGTACTGCGCAATCCTAGTATGGCTGCGAAGATCAGCCAAGGTGTCACAACGGTCATTACTGGAAATTGTGGGATCAGTGCAGCCCCTGCTGTGCTAAATGAAGCAGCCCCAGATCCGATGAACTTATTGGGGGCACTTAGTGAATTTAAATTTGCCACCATGGCTGATTATATTCACGCTTTGCAAGCAAGACCTGCAAATGTGAATGTAGCGGCTTTAGTAGGCCATACTACATTGCGTAATAATGTCATGGATGATCTTTTGCGAGGTGCAAATGATGCAGAGATTAAGCATATGTGTAAAGAGCTTGATGCTGCTCTTGCAGCTGGCGCGATTGGCTTGAGTACGGGGCTTGCTTATAAAAATGCGAATCAGGCACCCAGTGATGAAGTTCAAGCCTTTGGCCCTGTTTTAAAAGCCCATGACGCTATCTATACAACTCATTTGCGTACTGAGTTTGACGCTGTCATTGAGGCGATGGATGAAGCGTTTGCGATGGAGCAAGCTTTTGATATAAAAGTTATTATTTCGCATTTGAAATGCGCTGGTAAAAATAACTGGGGACGTGCGCCAGAGCTGATTAATCGGTTTTCAAACCAAGGTTCGCACTCTCGTTGCAGTTGCGATGCTTACCCTTATGCAGCCAGTTCAAGCACTTTGGACTTAAAACAAGTGACCAGCGACTTCGAAATTTTTATAACGTGGTCAGATCCTCACCCCGAAATGGCGGAGCGTTCGCTGCAAGATATTGCAGATACATGGCAGCTGTCGTTACTTGAAAGTGCTAAAAAGCTGCAACCGGCTGGTGCTGTTTATCATGGGCTTGATGAGCAAGATGTGGCAATGATTCTAGCCTTTGAAAAAACCATGATTGGCTCCGATGGTCTGCCGTGTGATCCCCATCCGCATCCTCGTTTATGGGGATCGTTTCCTCGTGTATTAGGTAAGTACGCACGTGATGAGGGCATTTTCTCACTCGCAACAGCAATACATAAGATGACAGGACTCAGTGCTCGTAATTACGGTTTAACTGACCGTGGTGAGATTAGCGTAGGAAAGTTTGCTGATTTGGTGCTTTTTGACAGCGATGCTATTTGCGATAACGCCACATTTATTGACTCTGAATTACCAGCATCAGGTATTCACAGAGTATGGACCAATGGTCAACCAACCTTTATTGATGACCAAGTAATGCCTGCATATTCGGGCAAGTTTTTAACTTCAACTGGAGAGTAATATGATTAAACGTATAGGAACAGAGGGCGGTACAGGCACCGGTGGTCAGCATTTACCTTTTGCACGAGCCATCGAAGCTGGGGGCTGGTTGATGGTGTCTGGGCAAACGCCAATGAAAGACGGTGAAGTGGTTGAAGGTGGCATTATCGATCAGTCTCGTTTAGCGATTCAAAACTGCATCGATATTATGGATGAAGCGGGTTATGGCCTTGAACATGTTGCGCATGTCAAAGTGATTTTAACGGATGCGCGTTACTTTCAATCATTTAATAAGGTGTTTAAAGAGTTTTTTGGTGAGCACCCGCCTGCTCGAATTTGTGCCGTCGCAGACCTTGTTGTTGACTGCAAAGTTGAAGTCGATGTGACGTGTTATAAAGCCCCATAAATTAAAAAAGTTCGACAGCTTAGGCTGTTGAACTCATACATAAAAATAATTATAAGCACCAAAGCCATGTAATAAGCATAAAGCAATGATAATAATTTGGCTGAGGTGAAGCAGGATGTTGTATGAAGTGGCAATTACTAATGGCCTTTTTAGGCTACCTGATTTTTATGATCTGGTTTGGCTGGTGGGTAAGTCGTAATAGCAAAACCGGTGACGACTTTTTACTAGGCGGACGAAATCTTCCTTTTATTTTAACCTTGGGTACAACCGTTGCGACTATGGTTGGCACGGGCTCCTCAATGGGGGCAGTTGGCTTTGCTTATAACAATGGCTGGGCAGGGATGATTTATGGGCTTGGTGGAGCATGCGGCATCTTGCTGCTAGCAAAGCTATTTGCACCTGTCAGAAAGCATGAATTTATGACCATGAGCGAAGAGGTTTCTTTTTATGTTGGGGCTGATCCGCTTGTTAAAAATACTATCGCTATATTCATTTTTGTAGCCAGTATTGGCTGGCTTGGTGCCCATATTCTAGGCGGCGGAATGTATTTGGCTTGGTTAACGGGATTATCACCACTGAGTGCTAAATTGTTCATTGCTCTTGGGTTTAGTATTTATGTGGTAATAGGTGGCTATGTTGCCGTTGTGTGGACAGACTCTATTCAAGCTCTAGTATTGTTTATAGGGTTTTTCTTGATGGCGGGTGTTGCGCTCTATCAAGCGGATGGTTTGATGATGATCAACGAAGCACAACCTGTACTGAATCAAAGCTTTTTATCACTCGATAAAATAGGTGTTGTACATGGTATTTCGTTGTTTTTTGCAGTCTTGGTTGGCGTACTCGTTGCACCGTCATTTCGCCAACGGATATATTCTGGCAAGCATGTTCGCAGTATTCGTCAGTCATTTTATTTATCTGGCGGTTTATATCTGCTGTTTGCAATTGTACCTGCCATAATAGGTATGGCTGCATACAAGCTCAACCCAACCCTTGAAAATAGTGCCTTTTCATTTCCTTATATGGCCTTTGAGCTTCTTCCTTTTGGCTTGGCGGCGTTGGTAATAATTGCTGGACTCTCAGCCACTATTTCAAGTGCCAGTTCCGATGCCATTGCGGCGGTAAGTGTATTGATTCGTGATATCTATATGCTGGTATTTAAACGGATGCCACATGCCAGTGAGGTCGTTTTGCTATCACGCATAGGTTTAGTGCTAACAATTGGCACGGCTTTACTTTTGGCGTTACTTACTAACGATGTCATTGGTTACATCACCAATATGATTGCGACATTGATGTCGGGGTTGTGTGTTTGTGTACTGCTTGGGCATTTTTGGCCCCGATTTAATTGGCAGGGCGCTATGACGGCATTATTAGTGTCATTTATTGTGTCAATGGCGGTAATTTTAACGCCAAGTTGGCAAGCTTATTGGAGTAACCCCATTATTCCAGCAACATCTGCATCAATGCTGCTTTGTATTATTGTGACCTTACTTACCCCAAAACAGCGCTGCAGTAGCGAACAAGCATTAGCAATTTTAAATAAGCAAAGAGAGGCGATGCAGCATGATTAATGTGGCCTTTTTTGGCGAAGCAATGCAAGAGCTTGACGGTGATAACAGCATTCGATTTGGTGGCGATGTTTATAATACTGCGGTGTATTTTAAGCGCTTACAATTAAAAAATACGAAGGTAAACTTTGTAACGGCGCTGGGTAGTGATGAAGTAAGTGACGTTGCACGTTGCCTTTGGCAGAAGCAGGGCTTGTCGCTTGACTACTTGCAAATAGCAGCGAATAAAACCCTTGGTAGCTACGGTATAACAACCGATGCAAAAGGAGAGCGTAATTTTAGTTATGAACGTGATGACAGCGCTGCCAAGCAGTATTTTTATTTAGATACACAGCACAGGTTCGTTAATGCCTTGCGCGAAGGAAATATGAGTCATTGTTATTTCTCAGCGATTAGTATAGCTATTTTAGATACACCAAGCCGACAATTATTATTAGATGCATTGCATTCCTTTAAAACGGCAGGCGGCAAAGTGATTTTCGATAGTAATTATCGGTCTGTACTTTGGCAATCAGACGATGCTGCTGGGTACTTTAAAAAAGCATTCCAGCTTGCTGATTATTTGTTTGTTACCGATGATGATCATTATGGGGTGTTTGGTGAATGCACAGAGCAGCAGTTAGTCGCGTTTTACCAACAATGTTCATCTGACCTTGTTGTGATAAAGCAAGGACTGGCAGATACACTGGTGCTTGAGCATGGAACATTGCAACGCTTTCCTGTGACGCCTGTAACACAGGTTATAGATACAACATCAGCTGGAGATGCTTTTAGTGCTGGCTTTTTAGCTGCTTTTTTACCTACGGGATCCATTACATACGCCGTAGAGATTGCTCAGCAATTGGCGAGTCAAGTTATCGTTGCTAAAGGGGCGATAGTCGCAACCAACATTCAATTAGAGCATAGTGAGGGTTAAACCATGTCATTTATTTTACGCGTTGTATTTTGTAGTCTTTGGATACTAAGTGTTGCGCATGCTAAATCATTACCTTTAATGCCGATGCCTGCAAATATCAAAGAGCTTGAAGGCAAGTTTCAATTAGCTCAAGAAAACTTAACTGTCTATATAGCTGAGAAATACCGAGACCCTAGTGAAGGGTTATTTGAGCACGCTGCGTTTATTCAGCAGTTTGCAAAGGTCAATTGGGTAGAAAAAAATAAAGCACAGCTGGTTATCGACGTTGATAACTGGCTACCCGCAGTCCCTACTTTAGGTGTGGATGAAAGTTACCAGTTGAGTATTAGTTCTCAAGGTATTTTACTCAAGAGCGCGACTCAGTTTGGTATGCTCCGAGGATTTAGCACCTTGTCGCAGTTAGTGTTTTCAACAAAGCAGCCTTACTTACTGAGTGCGATCAAAATTGATGATACGCCAGCGTACCCGTGGCGAGGACTACTGTTTGATAGCGTTAGGCACTTTTTACCAATTGCAGATGTAAAGCGTACCCTTAGAGGGCTTGCTTTAGCAAAAATGAATGTATTTCATTGGCACCTCACAGATGATCAAGGCTGGCGTATAGCGCTTAAAAGTTACCCTAAATTACATCAACATGCTTCGGATGGGCTTTATTACACACAGCAGCAGATTAAAGACGTGGTTGGCTATGCCGCACAGTTAGGTATTCGAGTGGTGCCGGAGTTTGATGTGCCAGGGCACGCGAGCAGTATTGTGCTTGCTTACCCTGAGCTCGGCAGTGGGACAACCCCTACGTCGATAGAGCGCCATTGGGGGGTATTTAGACCCTTATTAGACCCTAGTAATCCAAAAGTGTATACATTTGTAGAGGACGTTGTAAAAGAGCTAACGGAGCTATTTCCCGACGCTTATTTACACATCGGTGGTGACGAAGTGGATGCGCGTGACTGGCAAGAAAATAAAAAAATACAAGCGTTTATGGCTGAGCATGACTTACCAGATAGCCACGCATTACATGCTTATTTTAATCAACGTGTTGCTAAAATCTTAGCTAAATATAATCGCAAAATGATTGGTTGGGATGAAGTATTACATCCAACACTACCTAAGCAAACATTAGTGCAGTCTTGGCGTGGTCATCATTCTCTTGCTGCCATTCAAAAGGCAGGGTTTGACGGTTTATTATCCAGTGGTTTTTACATCGATCAGCCACAATGGACAAATTACCATTATCGTAATCACCCTGAGCCTATAAAGCGTGACTCATTAACCGCAAGCAACATTTTAAGCAGCGCACAGTTTACTCTAACACGCCTTAAGGGCAGTGCTGTTACCGGCGACATAAGTGTATTTACAACTGCCAATTCAGAGCTTGCCGCTTTAGTTACGATAACAGGCAAAGGGGCGTTTATAACAAAAAATGTGAAACAACGAGCAGCAGGGTTCGAAGTATTAATTGATACATGGATGGGGCCTACGATGCTGGTTGTTGCGACTAACAAAGTGAGTAACTTACCAGCATTTGTTGGCAATACCCCGTATGACTTACAGACTAAACCTGATGAGAAACCCAGTATTCAAGTGCTTAATCAAACATTACACGATACGCAGCAGGTGAAAAAGTCAGGCGAAGTATTGGGCGGTGAGGCGACAATATGGGCGGAGCTAATCACGACAGACACCATAGATACACGCCTTTGGCCACGCGTTTATGCTATTGCTGAGCGTTTTTGGTCACCCAAGAGTATGACCGATGAGCGAGATATGTATCGCCGTTTAGCGATTATGGATGAATTTGCCATACAACATGGTAGTAAACATAAGGCGCAATTTATTTCTCGTCTTGAAAACGTGTTAGCTGATAATGCCAATCAGGCTAATATCAATACACTACTAACATTTAGTACGTTTATTGAGCCTGCACATTATTATACTTTGCACCATTTAGCCTATTTGCGAAATGAATATCACCATGATGCGCCACTTGATAAGCTTGTTGATGTACTCCCTGTTGAAAGTTTGCAGCTACGTGCGTTTAATTATCAAGTTGAAGACTTTCGACAGCAATGCGCCACAGAGCTAAAAGAAACGTTGCAGTCACAAGTCAGTCGTTGGAGAGAATTTATAACTGACCAGCAAAAGGTTATTGAATCAATTCCTGAGTGGCAGCAGGTTTACAAGCAAATAGAGGCATCTTTTAACACGAGTGATGTTCAACCTATTGCGAATAATAATGGCACTATTGCTCATGTTATCGCTTCATTGAATCATTACAAAGAAGCAAGCAACCATTGCGAAAGTATGAAAAAGAGTCACTTTTGATATTTATCCCCATGCTTTATTGCTAATCTAAGAGCACAGCTTTTAAATGTTAAGGTGTGTATGTTAGATAAAGTACTGCATGATTTTTTAGTTATTTGGGCCACAATTGACCCAATAGGCACGATGGCACTGTTTGCTGCTCTAACGGCAAAATTACCTGCTAAAAAGCGGCGCAAAACAGCCTTTAAAACGGTGGGATATGCAGCCATTGTACTTATAGGCGCCATAGTTATTGGTCAGTTACTATTGAGTGCAATGGGCATTAGCTTGTTATCATTTCAGGTTGCTGGTGGCATCATTTTATTTTTATTTGGCCTGCAAATGATATTTGCTGATGATTCTTCACAGGGGGATATTGAACCGCAACATGATATTTCCGTTTTTCCTTTAGCTATCCCAGCAACGGCTTCACCTGGAGCAATATTGGCAGTTATCTTAATAACGGATAACCATATATACACCATAAAAGAGCAAGTTATAACGGCTCTAAATATGCTAGGGGTGTTGTTAATAACACTTGTGTTGTTATTACTCAGTGGTCGCATTTTAAAATTAATAGGCACTGGCGGTGCGTCAATTCTAACACGTATTATGGGGTTGATTTTGGCCGCTTTGTCTGTTGAATTTGTAATGGAAGCATTGGGTGTAGCTAAGTGGATAGCAAGTAATTAAGCCCGCATAGCGGGCTTAATTTGCAAGCTGTAATATTATTCAGATACAGTGAATGAAACCTCTAAGTCGTCGCCAGAAGTGACTGTTACAGGTTTAACCTGATAAAGAGTGAAAGCCTCGTCTTGCGCTTCTGCATCATCAATATGTGCTGCACATGTGTATGCTAATTGATAATCACCAGGTTGTACGAATGCAAGCTCAAACTCAAATTGATTGTCATCACTATCGAATACCACATCAGCTGTTGCAAGCGGGGCATCAGCAGGGGTCTCATCTTCATTGACTTCGTAGTTATCCATTGGAACTTCTACGTCACTGCTGTATAGGTAAACAGCATGGCCAAACGAGCCATCTTCAAGAGCGATATCGATGTTATCTGTTTCGCAGTTAGCGATTAATACGTCGCTTACTGTACCTTCAATATCTTCAGATTCAGCAAGGTTTTCTAGACGTACACCACGAGGTTTTAAGAAAATCTCGTCACTATTTTGTGGATCAACCAATGACTTTTTAAGATCAAATTCCATTACAAAATCGTTACCAGCTTGGTTAAGTGTAAAACCATCTAGCTGGATTTCGCCTACACCATCGTTGCCTTTGCGTTTTACAACCAGTGGCGCGATGCTGTCATCTTCATATACAACATGTGAAGTCATCGTTAGGTTATTGCTGTCACCATTGATTACATCAGCACGGATCCATTGATAGTCGCCAGCGGGTACTTCTTCATCATCAAGTAGTGAGAAAACATCATCGCCAGTGTAATCGAGTAAGTTAACCATCTCTGGTAGTGTGTCATCACTGTCTTCACGAGTCTCAAATGTAAACTCTTCACCGCCTTGGCTTCTCAGTGTGATTGAATCAAAGACAACGTTAACCGCTTTTAAACCTGTTACAGGCGCATCCGATACACCTAGTGTGAACTGAGCTGTTTGTGGTGTTGGATCTGGCGTGTCGTTATCGTCGCTATCTGAGCCACAACCTACAAGTGCAAATAAAATGGCGCTGCTTAATAAAGTTGTTTTGAAGTTCATGATTGATCCCTTTTTGTGTTCTAAATGTTGCATTAAGTGTAATGAATTAAACTTAATGCAACTTGAACTTCAGAAAAATAACTTTTTAGCTGAAAAGTGCGACCTAACCTAAGCCTTATAACGGCTAACGTTCTGCTCCAATTGCGTAGCTGTATCAGTAAGCTCGTGCATATAAGAGGTTGCTACATCAGTATCACTGGCCGTCTTATTTGCAATTTCAACAATAGTTGTCATGTTTTGGTTTATCGCTTCAGAGACCGATGTTTGCTCTTCAGCTGCGGTGGCTATCTGTGCATTTTGTGATGTAATCGTGTTAACTGAGTGCAACACTTCATTTAAAGCTTTTTCTACTTCACTTGCTTCAGAAACACTGGTTGCGCTACCACTCTTAATTGCCTGCATTATACTTGTAACCGTTGTTGTACCTTGCTGAACTTGTTCAATCATGCTTTCAATTTCATGGGTACTGTCTTGGGTGCGTTTTGCGAGCGTACGAACTTCATCAGCTACTACTGCAAAGCCACGACCAGCTTCGCCTGCGCGTGCTGATTCAATTGCTGCATTGAGTGCTAATAGATTTGTTTGCTCAGCAATATTTCTGATTACATCAAGCACACTGCCTATTTGACTTGATTGTTGATTGAGCTGGTCAACCGCATTCGCCCCTTCGTCGACTTGTTTAGCAAGTCCGTTGATCACTTTTATGGCAATAAGAAGCTGATTATTAGCTTGTTTTACCAGATGGTCGGCATGTTCAGCCGCGGTCGATGCTTCTTGTGCGCTCCGTGCAACTTCCATTGACGCCGCTGACATTTCGTTTATAGCGGTTGCAACTTGCTCACTTTCTTCATGTTGACGATTAATACCTGTATGCATATTAGCAAGTAGCTCATTGAGCTTGAGTGAGGCGTGATTCATTGATTGTGATGATTGGCGGATATCGATGACCATTTTGCCAACATCATCGGCAAAGCGATTGAATGAACTCCCAAGCTGGCCAAGCTCATCAGTTCTTTTTTCCATGAGTCGTCGAGTGAGGTCACCATCACCCTGAGATATATCATTCATGGCAAGTACAGTTGTATGTAACGGACTTGTGATACTGCGAGATACTACAACGGCAATTGCGGCTGTTACAGCAACAGCAAGAATAGAGGCGATAATGGTATTTACAAATGCATTATCAATCGCGTCATTAACTCTTGTTTCTGTGCTGGCAACTTGTTGCTCAAGGCCGCTTATCCAAAATCCGGTACCTAGCACCCAGTTCCATTTTGGGATGAGTGCGGCGTAGCCAAGTTTAGGACTAACAACACCTTGGGTATTTTTCCATGCATACTCGACAAAGCCACCTCCTTCTTTGGCTGATGAAATGAGCTCTCGAATTAAATAAACCCCATTGGGATCTTTAAAGTCATATAAGTTTTTGCCTTCTAATGATGCGTTTACACCATGGGCAACACTGACACCTTGCAGATCATACACAAACACATACCCAGTATCGCCTGCGTCATCAAAGCGTAAGTTTCTAAGAATATCTTTAGCCTGAGCTTGTAATTGTTGAGTATTTGTACCGTTATCCTGCGCTACTAAGTGAGAGATAGAGCTCATGGCAATTTTTTGGTAATTACTCACTTCTGCTTTGCGATCATTTTTCATTTGTGAAGCAAAGCTTTCCACTGTTTGAGCACCACTATTTTTTGACTGCACATAGTTATAAATAGTGAGCATAATCGCAATGAGTAAAGGTGGAAGAAGGGCAAGAAGCAGTACCCTTTGCTGAATTGATAGCGCCATTAATTTCTCCTTATATAATTCTTACTACTAGTGTAGTGGGTTTATAAAATTTTATAAGTCGACTTTATGGCTATATTCACCTGAATTGGCTAAATTAAACGACCTGTTTGTAAAAATACACAGTCGCATCAAACTCCCCTGTTGAACTTTTAGCAAACCCAGGAATTGTGCCTGCTTCTATGTAGCTTAGTTTTCGATATAGATGTGATGCAGTATCGCCAAGTCGTGTGTCTAGAACAAGCAAAGCTAGACCTAACACCTGTGCATCTGTTTCAAGGCTATTCATAAGTTTTTTTGCAATTCCTTTGCCTTGGTAATCACTATGTACCATCAGCTTTTCAACCTCACCTCGATGGCTGCCATTCGCCTTAGCGCATAAAGAAAGTTGCACAGAGCCAATTACATCTTCACCATCGAAAGCAAGGTATAAACGACGATAGGGAGTGGCTAAATCGGCATCGACTGCTTGCCAATAGTCATGTGCCGACTGTAATGATAACGGGGCTATAAAGCCAATTGATGCGCCATTGGCGACGCTATCAATCAGCAATGCGTTAAGTGATTTAGACACACCTTTAATAGAATGTACTGCTTTAATTTTCATTATTTATTCTTGTTGGAATGGATAAACAGAGCCTAAGTTAAGTAAGCTGGTTAGCTCATCAAGTGCCTGATAGCTTTCGGTTAAAAGCAATGGATCGGCAAAGTCGTCACTACTTAAAGAGTCACGGTAATGCTTATTTGCCCAACTTACTAATTGGTTATATTTTTCTTCACTGAATCTTACTCCTGGATTGACTGCTGCCAATTCATCAGTATTGAGCGCAACACGTAGGCGCAAACAAGCAGGGCCACCGCCATTTTGCATACTTTGGCGTAAGTCAAAAAAGCGCACTTGTTGAACTGGGTTATTTGCCACAATCATTTCTTGAATGTAATCGTGAACGGCTTGATTGCGCTCACACTCTTTAGGTGCAACCAGCATCATGCTGTTATCACTTAAGGTAATTAATTGGCTATTAAATAAATAGCTACCTACGGCATCTGTAATGCTTACTTTATTGGTCGGCACTTCAATAATATGCAGCGGCTTGTTACCAAGGTAGGCGTGTTTAATTTGTTTTAGCGTTTCAGCCTGATTCAAAAAGGCTTGTTCATGGCATAAAATTACATTGCCATTGGCTACTGCAATCACGTCGTTATGAAACACGCCTTGGTCTATTACATCAGGGTTTTGTTGAATAAATAACTGATTTTCAGGCTTTAGTTGATGTAAGCGGGCAATGGCTTGTGATGCTTCAAGTGACTGTCTTGCAGGAAATTTAACGGGTTTTGGTAGGGCGCTATTAAAGCTACTGGCCCCATACACAAAAATCTCAAGCCCTGTATCTGCATGGCTGTCGCATAATCGATTATGGTTTGCAGCACCTTCATCACCAAAAAAGCCCTGATCAGGCAAGTGTGTGTGATGGCTAAAGTAACGCTCATCGTTAAACATGGCTTTTAACAACGCGGATGTTGTTACTGGCTCTAACGAACGATGAAACTTATTATTTAAGTTTGCAGCCGTAAAATGCACTTTGCCATCAAGGGTATCGACTGAAGGCGAGATAGTGCCAGCATTGGCTGTCCACATGGCCGATGCACTGTAGCAAGCGCGTAGCAAAACTGGGTCGGCTTTAAATGCTTTTTCAATAATTTGGCTATCAGTGCCTGTAAAACCTAAGCGTTTTAGCACGTTAATGTCGGGGCGAGCATGAGGTGCAAAAATACCTTGTTCTAGCCCTAATTCGTGCATCGCCTTCATTTTTTCAAGGCCTTGTAGCACTGCCTCTTTTGGGTTTGAATGCGAAGAGGCGTGACTTAGCGAAGCAACATTGCCATACGATAATCCCGCGTAATTATGGGTAGGCCCCACTAAGCCATCAAAGTTTACTTCTACTGCGTGCATACTTAATCCGTCATTGTTGTGCGTGTATTTTAACCATACAGAAGTTATTTAGCTGAAGCTAGCTAACTCCATTTCTACATTACGTAGGTTTTGCTTAAGACGCTTCTGAGTGGCAATTAAATATGCCTTTTGCTTGTTTAGCTTGGTCTGTTGCTGCCTTACTGCTTTGTAAATAGCTCTTTTAGGGATGTCGTATTGTTCTGCTGCCTCGGTGATTGTAAGTTGATGTACAGAAACCTTTTGTAATGCTTCGATAAAAGTCGGATCATTATTTAACATAGCGACGCTCCAAATCAGCAACATTATGCGGATCGTGAGCCTCATGAATATGCCATGTGCTGATGTCTAATCGCCAAAGTAGATAAAGAGTGTGAAAGAAGTGAGTCACGTTAGTCTCCTTGTTAGTGCCTGTTCATACTCACTATTGGAAGATCTGTGCCAAACTGTTTTATGATTTAAATTTGTTTTAAATCAATATGTTGTGATTTTTATTGTTATAAGTAACTTTTCCAAGCACTAAAATAGGGAAATAAGTTTTATTCTGTGCACTTTAATGATGCGTGTATGAAAGACCTATCCTGTTATCGTTAATGAATGAGAATAAAACGCGATGTGAAATCGCTGCTACATACTCGCGCCTCCTAGGAATGACTTTAGTCATGAATTATTAACTACCACACAAAGGTAAAACCCCTGGACGAAGGCGTGAAACTTGTTTCGCGCGCCAAGCAAGCGTGACGCCTAGAGGTCGTCCTGGGTGCGGTAGGGAAGAAACGAGGGCAAAACGCGATGTGAAATCGCCGCTAGATGCTTGCGCCACCTACATGCTTGTTACTCAAACCCTTCTAATACAAGCTTTCCACGAGCCTTGTGAGACTCTAATATCCCATGGGCTTTAATAAGGTTTGCTACGTTTATCTTACCTAAATGCTCACCCAATGTTGTTTTGATAGTGCCGTTATCAACAAGGGTAGCAAGTTCTGATAAAAGCTGATGTTGGGCAATCATATCATCGGTTTGGTACATTGAGCGGGTATACATAAACTCCCAATGCAGGGAAATACTTTTACGCTTTAACTTTAAAATATCAAAGCTTGCAGGGTCGTCTATAAGTGCCAATTTACCTTGTGGCTTGATCACTTCCATAATGCTATCAAGGTGTTGGTCGGTGTGCGTTAAGCTCACTACGTAATCAAATTCATTCAGGTCGGCTGCAAGGCGTTGCTGATTAAGGTTTTTGCTATGATCAAGCACATGATCAACGCCTAAATCTTTAAGCCAGTTGGCGCTTTCTTCTCGTGCGGCGGTACCAACAACGGTTAAATTGGTAAGCTGTTTGGCAAGTTGCACTAAAATTGAGCCCACGCCACCTGCGGCACCTATCACTAATACTGAAGCTGGCTTATTATTCTTAGACTTTTCAATCTGTAAGCGGTCAAACAGTAACTCCCACGCTGTAATACTGGTTAATGGCAGGGCGGCTGCTTCACTATTACTAAGGCTTGTTGGTGCAAGACCGACAATGCGCTCATCAACAAGTTGCAGTTCAGCATTGCTGCCTTGGCGCGTTAAGTCGCCAGCATAAAACACACGGTCATCGACATTAAATAACGAAACTTTGTCGCCAACAGCTTTAACCGTCCCCACGGCATCCCAGCCAATAACCTTGTAGCCACAATCTGGTGATACGTTAGCGCGAATTTTAGTATCAACAGGGTTTACTGAAATTGCTTCTACGGCTACAAGAATGTCGTGACCTGTGGCAACAGGATCAGGTAATTCAATCGCTTGTAATGAAGAGTCTGATAACGTTGGGGTTGCTGTAGTGTATCCAAATGCTTTCATATGGTGTCCGTATTGATGAGTTTTGAACACTATAGCGCATCTAGTTTTATTAAAAAGCGGTGTAATCCAAATTCACTTTCAAATAATTTTTGTTAATTAAGGTCACTATTTACTAAATCGAGTAACTCAATCAGTTGCAACGCTTGTGGTTCGCTCACGCTTGGGAAGCGACAACGAATTTGCGACGGTATATCGGCAGCTTGATCTTGCATCGCCTTGCCTTTGGCTTCGAGCTGCACGAGTCGTTTGCGTTTATCTTGGCTATCTTTGGTGATCGATAACAATGCTTTATCGCTCATTTTTTTCAAAATTTGCGTCATCGCACCGCCATCAATGGCAGTTTTTTCAAGTAATTCAGCAATGCTGATCTGATCTTTTTCCCACAGCGCCATCATCACTACGTATTGCGGGTAGGTTAAATCTAATTGATTAAGAGAATCTCGATACGCACGGGCAATCCCATTCGATGCCATATATAAGCGGTGGCATAGCTGGTTATCTAATTTTAGTTGTGGGTATTTCATACTCGATCCTCAAAATTCAATACGAGTATTTTAATTTGCATACAAAGTATTTGCAATCCCGGAAAAGCTGTTCTAATATATTTTGCATGCAAAATATATTTTCACTCAATTAGGAGAGTAATCATGAAAGAACTACAAAGCGTCGCATACACAGCAAAAGCAACAGCAACAGGTGGCCGTGAAGGCACAGCAAAATCAGATGATGGTCGTTTAGATGTGGCACTATCAACACCAAAAGGGCTAGGTGGTGATGATGGTCAAGGTACTAACCCTGAGCAGTTATTTGCAGCGGGTTACGCAGCTTGTTTCATCGGCGCATTAAAATTAGTGGCTGGCCAAGCAAAAATTAAATTACCAGCAGATACTCACATTAACTCTGAAGTATCAATTGGTCCTATCGAAGGTGGTTTTGGTATTGCTGTTAAGCTTGCGGTATCAGTGGGTGATCTTGATAAAGACACCGCTCTTACACTTGTTAATAAAGCGCACGAAGTATGCCCATACTCAAACGCAACGCGTGGTAACATTGCTGTAGAACTCTCAGTGATCTAATTGCTATTTATCAAAATAGGCCGTGCTTTATGCACGGTTTTTTTGTTTTTCAGCAATCGATTTTGCTAAATCACCTGAACCAGTAAGTGCTGATACTAGGCCTTCACGTGGTTTACTAAATTCTATTGGCTTAATCTTACTTGCTCTTGTTTCATCGAATACGGGTATTTGGCTCATCGCGTACTCAGACAATGCGGTAATGGTTAATGATGGGTTTACCCCTAAATTACCTGGTATGATTGAGCCGTCGATAACACGTAGGTTTTGATACCCAAAGACTTCACCAGAGCTATCAACGACGCCGTTAGAAGCATCAGTACCCATGGCGACGCCACTCATTATATGCGCCGTCATCGGGACACCAAAGAGCACTTCAGTTAAGGCTGAACCTGGTACACCACCGAGTTTTTCGGCGTAAAGTTTGGTTGCTTCTTCTGCTTTTGGAAAGCTAACGCTAAGCGGCGTGTCATTTTCTTTTTGCACGGCAGTAATGCCGTTTTTAAATAAGCGATACCATTTACGTCGCCATTCAAGGTGAATAAACGCCTCTGATTTTTGCATCACTAAAAATACAATTGAGCTGCGGGCTTTGCCTTTTGAGCGTAATACTTTGGCCGTTTTTATTGGATGGCGAAGTGTATTAACTAAAAACTTAGCAATACGCTTGAGGCCTTTTCCTGTCACCATGGGAACGTAAGGTAAATAAAGCCACGTGCCATCAGCACCTTCTCGAAACCGACAAATTTCGATGTTGGTGTCTTTATCGGCCGAAATAAATGAGCTGATCGCAACACCGTCATCAACTTTTTTAGTGGTGTTGTTCACTGTGGTAAGTGTTTCAGAATTAGTGCGAATTTGCTGACCAAGCCATGGCGAAATGTTGGGTAGTGTTTTATCTTTATCGCGCATTTTTAAAAGCAAAGGAACAGTGCCCATCACCCCAGCACTTAGCACAACGCCTCGTGTTGTTAGCGTATAAATATGGCTATTGCGATGGCTGGTATCTTTAATCTTAATTTTGTATCCGGCGCTGCCATCTGCATTGAGCGGGGTGATTTTTATTACTTCAGAGCTAGCTCTTATCTCTACGCCATTGCGCTCGGCAAAGTAAAGATAGTTTTTCATGAGGGTATTTTTGGCATTATGGCGACAACCTGTCATACAGCTACCACAGTAATGACAGGTATTTCGCCTTGGACCATCGCCATTAAAGTAAGGGTCTGGTAGCTCTTTGTTATAGGCTTCGCCAGGTTTTGCAAAAAGCACCCCAGTGTTCACGGTTTTGAATGAGTCACCTTGACCCATCTGCTCAGCAATATCTTTAAGCGTGTCATCCGCAACATTAGTGTAGGTATTTTTGGCGCTGCCTAACATTCGCTGTGCAAGACCATAGTAGGGCATTAGGCTTTCTTTCCAGTCTGGCTTTATCCGCGTCCACGCTGGAGATTGAAAGACCTCATCATCAGGAATAAGGTGCACATTAGCATAAATTTGTGAGCCACCGCCGACACCTACGCCATGCAGCACAGTCACTTTGCTGGTAAGTGAAAGTTGAATGCAGCCTCTTAGACCAATTTCAGGCTGCCACATATAGTTTTTTATATCTAGGTTGGTCTTTGGAAACGCTTTATCTTCGCGGCGCAGGCCTTTTTCGAGTACTAAAACTCGGTTACCTTTCTCGTTTAGACGTAGCGCACTGACAGAACCGCCAAATCCAGAGCCTATGATAATTTGATCAAAATCAAATGTGTGTTGCTGCATTATTGTCACCTGTAGGTGTTTATTATTATGAGCTTATTTAAAAAGATTTCTGGATAAAGATAGAACGTAATTTGAAAAAGTTAAATAACCATCTAAATACAGCTGATTAATTGTTATAAGGAGTGTTGGCAGCCAACATAGCAAAGCAGTTACAGTTAATTCGTTTAGATGGGGTTATGAGCCTTAAATTCACACTTTTTTTCTATTCGTCTCTCTGTTGTCATGCAAATGGTCTAAACTATTAGCAAACCAACAATAAAAATGGGAAAAATCAATGCGGCAGTTAGCATTAGCAAAGAAATTATTATGGCTTACCGTTGGCAGTATTTTTATTACTGTGTTTGTTCTATCGAGTGTTTTATGGTGGCAGTTATCAAGCAGTAACCAACAGCTATCTGCGCAATCTGAAAAGCTGATTGTTGCTGAGGTTGAAGATAAACTTGCCTCTAATGCAGCAGCCTATGGTGAGCAAGTTGCTGGGTTTATTAATGAAGCGTATCGTGTGCCATACTCTTATGCTGCGATGTTGGGTGATGAAAAAGCCGCGAGTACTCTAACGCGTGAAGCTGTTGTGGAGTTAAACCGCTCATTGCTTGAAAAAAACACCTTACTGTCGTCTATTTATACTCAATTTGAGCGCAATGGGTTTGATAACCGCGATGCAAATTTTATCAGCGGTTATGATCACTCAGTTGCAGGGGCGGGGACGCTTGAAATTTATTTTACCCGTAATCGTGATGGTACTATTGAACAGCAAGTTGTTGAAGATGTTAAAGAAAAATACGTAGACACACTCAATGAATTTGGTCAACGAGAAGCTGAATGGTACCTGTGTGTGAAAGACACGAAAGTCCCTTGCATTATGGAGCCGTATCTTTATGAAATTTCGCCTGGGTATTCAGAAATGATGACCTCTTTAACAGTTCCAATTCTTAGAGGTGAAAAGTTTATAGGCGTTGCAGGTGTTGATTTAACCCTTCCTGTTTTCCAAAAAATGACAGAAAAGTTGTCAAAAGAGCTTTATAACGGCAAAGCCCGGGTTACTTTATTAAGCTCGCTTGATTTAGTCGTTGGCAGTAGTCATTACAAAGATAAACTTGGCAGACCTCTTAAAGAAGCGGTGCCAAAAAATATGCTTGAAAACTACAATAAGTTAAAAAAGCAAAGTGGTATTTTTAAGGTGGGCGCAGAGTATTTAGTTAATTATCCAATCACCATTAAGCTTGCAAACACACAGTGGAATTTATTAATAGAGGTGCCGGCAGAACTTGCCCTTGAAGGTCCGCAAGCTCTTGCGAATACGATGAGTGAAAATGCAAATACGTTAGGCGGTTTAATACTGGTTACAGGACTAATCATTGCTGGTGCCGCATTTTTGATTATGCTGCTGGTAATACGAACGATTGTTGCACCATTGCAACAAATTCAGCAACGGGTCGATAATCTTGCCAGTGCTGAAGGTGACTTAACGCAGACTTTGCATGTTGAGACCCACGAAGAGCTTATTGCTTTGGCTACAGGTTTTAATGCGTTTCTTGCCAAACTACGAACACTGATTAGCGAGCTAAAAAACGTATCAACTCAAACAAAGCAACAGGCAGAGCTTGCCACCAGTGTTGCCGTTGATACCAAACACAATGTTCAAGCTCAGTTCCAAGAAATTGAGAGCGTAGTAACTGCAATGAATGAGATGAGTGCGACTGCACTGGAAGTAGCGAGAGCTTCAGAGCAGTCAGCTCAACAAGCTGATGAAATTAACGGGTTAGTGGTCAGCAGTGAGTCAAGCTTATCGTCTGCGGTTACACAAGTTAAAACAATGTCGAGCGAGATAAAAGAAGCTAATCAAGCCGTCGAGAAAGTAGCGGCGCGAAGTAACGATATTACACAAATTCTAGACGTGATCAGAACAATTGCAGAGCAAACTAACTTGCTTGCGCTTAATGCAGCAATTGAAGCGGCAAGGGCAGGGGAGCAAGGCCGTGGTTTTGCTGTGGTTGCCGATGAGGTAAGGGCGCTTGCGTCTAAAACACGCGCTTCAACGGATGATATCAGTGGTCTTATCGACAGCTTGCAGCTTGAAGTGGGCAATGCCTCTAAAGTTATTGAGCAAGGGGTTGTGAGAGCTCAAACAGCGGTGGATGAAACCTCGGTCGCTTTTGATGCGCTGCATGAAGTTGTGGTAAAAGTTGATGAAATTACACAACAAATTACCCATATAGCAACGGCAGCAGAAGAGCAAAGCTCAGTTACGGAAGAGATAAATCGTAATCTTACCTTAATTTCAGATGCCGCATCGCAATTAGCCGAGCTATCAACACAAGCTGGAGATGGTAGTCAAACGCTTAATGCACTCGTTGCACAGCAAGATGATGAATTGAATAAGTTGAAAACCAAATAGGTGTTAAATTAGGTATTAAATGCAGGCGTGAAACTTGTCTTACGCCTGCATGTAGCAGCGGTTTTATACCGCGTCATAAGTGAACAGTAACAAGATGCAATGAGTGAAATATGGGACAAACGCGATGTGAAATCGCTGCTAGATGTTCGTATCTTGCACCCCATTTCTCGACTGTTATCTATCTGTTTGCTATTCATACAATTTATTAGACTAATAGTTAATATGCTTAAAAAGTAAGCATTTACTTATTGTTTGCCTGCCTTTTTATAAACTAGATATTAAAAAGTTTTTTGATTTCATGAGTTTAACTTTTCTTTCTTAATGTTCTATATTTTAAAACTGCCTTTTTTACAAATTCATACCCTACCTTTTGCTTAATCGTGTTTTGTACCTCGCTGCTTTACCCTAAATGCAGAATAAAGACTCACACAATTTTCAAGATTAAGTAGTAGGAGAAGTCATGAATAAGACGCAGCATCAAGCATCAACTGCGCCTGCTGAGCTCGACCAGCAAAGCTATAAAGCACTCCACAAACCTAGCAGCGAATTTTCAAGCCGCGATGAATACCTCGAGAATGAACTGCAAATCATGCAACCTAAGCGTTGGCGACCAAACTTACCCTTTCGGGATTATCGTTTTGAGTTAGAAGATTCAATCCCCGCGATGGCAGGCACGATTGGTAAAGTGGTGATGGTGGGTGCAATTGCTGCCACATTTGCAGCCCCGCTTGGCCTTGGCGAAGCATTTATTTTAGAAAACGTTCGTTATGAGCTATTAATTGTTTCTATATTTATCTTATTGTTTTCAGGATTCTTTTTACCTACAGCAAACTTGGCTGGTACGCATGGGCCGCTGATCCCTTTAATACCTATAGTGGTTGCTGCGGGTGGTCATCCTATGGCGTTTGGATTACTGATCGGGGCATTTGGTTTATTGCTCGCACTCAGTAAAGGAGGCAGTTTACTGGCGGGCTTAACAAGCCGTGGTGTGTGTGGGGGATTACTGCTTTACCTTGGCTTTATCGGTACAATTTCACAGGTTAAAAAGCTGTTTGCATGGGCTGAGGGCATCGATATGACTCACATTGCCTTTATTGTGATCTTATCGACTATTGTTTTGTATGCACTGCTTGAGCATTACAAAAAGCGTTGGTTAGCCGTACCGTTAAGTTGTTTGTTGGGTGGTTTAATCGCCTTTTTACTGGGCGCGCCGTTTGAGTTTAAAACAGCTCCTGGATTGCCTAATATGAACCCGATGTATTGGTGGGGTGAAAACACCGGCTGGATGCTTGGCTTACCGACACTTGAGAGCTTTGTAGTGGTATTGCCATTCGCGGTGCTTGCGGTTGCGATGTGGTCACCTGACTTTTTGGGGCATCAAGTGTTTCAAAAAATCAGTTACCCTGAGCGCACTGAAAAGGTTCAAATGAACATAGATGATACAATGTTTAGCGCCTCAATTCGTCAGACCTTTGGTTCGTTGTTAGGTGGTTCAAACTTTACCTCGTCATGGGGAACTTACATTGTGCCAGCAGCCATCGCGAAGCGACCGATACCAGCCGGTGCGATTTTGACGGCTTTATTTTGTATCATTGCAGGTATTTGGGGCTACCCAATGGATTTAGCCATTTGGCAACCGGTATTATGTGTGGCACTGATTGTCGGGGTATTTATTCCATTACTTGAAGCTGGTATGGAAATGACGCGAGAAGGCAAAACCACTCAGTCGGCAGCTATTGTGGTGTTTTCTTCTGCTTTGGTGAATCCTGCGTTTGGTTGGTCACTGACTATGTTATTAGATAACTTGGGTTTGATTGGCTGTAAAGAACGTAGCTCTGAGTTAACCCCAATGAGCCGTTGGATTATTCCACTGGTGATGTTCGTTATTTTAACTGGTGTGATGGCTATTGTGGGTATGCTACCTGGTATTCCAGCGTTAATGGCTGACTTTAGACATTAATTTTTAAGGGCAAGCTGAGTGTCTTGCCCTAACTTGCTTAGTTAAAAATCTTTAATTAATTTAAACATCATGTTCACTAATTCATTGCTTATAGTGTTTGATTGGGACCTATGCATGTAGCTTCTTAGACCTGTAAATTGGATTTGAAACAAGCGCGCATATTCTAGCGGAGCATGGTTAGTTGCTAGTTCATTTTGTTTTTGTGCAGTGTCAAAAATATCTGTTAGGTAACATTCAAACTGTTGCAATAGATCATTCGTTAAGTTTTTCAGTAGTGGCTGTGAGTAGTCAAATTCAGCATTCGCTTTAATTAACATACATATTTCACAACCGGGTTCTGAATCTTCCAATACAGCTTGAACAAAAGAGTGCAACCCTTCAAGTATGCTAGCACTACTTGATAAGTGTGTGGCGAGTAATGTCTTAAGTTGTTCAGCGTAGTTTTTAAGCGCTTCACTATATAGACCTTCTTTTGAGCCAAAGGCGGCATAAATACTCCCAGGGCGCATATCAACAGTGGTTTGTAAATCCCGCGTTGAGGTGGCCGAAAAGCCTTTTTGCCAAAATAGAATCCCCGCCTTTTTTATTACCTTTTCTCGGTCGAACTTAACTTTATTTACCATTTTTAACACCAATTTGAGCACTTGTTCAATTTTAACTTGAGCGAGTGCTCAAAAACAACTAGGCTATGCATCCATCACTTAAAAAAGACTAAGGAGAACACATGTCAAACTTTACGTTACATACTAAAGATACGGCTCCAGAAGCGGCAAAATCACTTCTAGATAATTCAGTGTCTGCGTTTGGGATGATCCCTAACTTGCATGCTGTAATGGCTGAAGCACCAACATTACTTGAGGGATATCAAGTGTTGCATGAGCTATTCCAAAAAACATCATTCACGGCTGAGGAACTAACGGTTGTATGGCAGACGATTAATGTAGAACATGCTTGTCACTATTGTGTGCCAGCACATAGTGCAATAGCGGCAAGTATGAAAGTTGATCAAGCAATTGTGGATGCGCTTGTTAATAAAACCCCTTTAGCGAGTGCTAAGCTCGAGATCCTTCGTGGTACTACATTAGCGATGACGCGGAATCGAGGGGTTATTGATAAACAGCAACTAGACGCTTTTTTTGATGCGGGTTATTCGAATCAGCAGTTATTAGAAATTGTATTAGGCTTATCGCAAAAAGTGATGAGTAACTATACTAATCATCTTGCTAACACTGAGATTGATGAACCTTTTAAAAAGTTTGCAAAATAGCGTTTACTGAGCACGGTTTAGGTTTACTCGCTTAGACCGTGCTCAAACTGAGTGATTATTTAAACTTCACCTCTTTATTACTTCGGGTATAGATACGCTTTTCAGGTTTTGTCCATTGCCCTTTTTTTAAGTATGACGTTGAAACAATAAAGCTGTTATCTTTATACTCACTGGTCGATTTTACTTTCGTGATACCTTCTTGACTGCCAGTCACATTCTCGTAAGCAACAAATTGAGTAGGACTGAGGACGTTCATCGTTCCTTTTGTGTAAAACCCTGCGGTCGTGAAATAATAAAATACCAGAGACTGCTTGTTATTATCCCAAAAAATCATCGACTCGCCGCCATATTCACCTTCATTTATTGAATGAATGGTTTTTATTGCCATGCCGTTGAGTGCGCGTTGCCAGGTACTTACATCCTGAACAGCTGGCTTACCTTGTGCAACATCAAAGTCAGCTTGCCATGTGCCTAAATAAGGTTTAAAAACTTGCAAATGTTCTGATAGCTGCGGCTCTGCCGACAATACCGAAAAAGTACACAAGCACATTGATAGTAAAAGCGATTTTAGATGTGCCATAATAATGCCTCGTTTAGTTATAATTTTGTCTAGTATAGGTGATAATTCTTTGATTAAGAAAGCTCTAACATTTTTTGCTGTTTGTTTTTTACTATTTTTATGGGTTGCATCTTGGCAGCTAAATCTATCTTACTTGATTGCTGGTATTTACTCGGTAGTAAGTCTGATAACCTTTTTGGTGTATGGCTGGGATAAACGTTTAGCAGCTGAACATGGTGAGAATGTGATTAGAGTCCCTGAACGTACCTTGCATATTTTAGGTGTTTTCGGCGGTTGGCCAGGCTCATTACTTGCTCAGCAATGGTTAAGGCATAAATCTAAAAAGCGCCGTTTTATCTTTGTGCTTTGGCTTACAATTATTGCAAATGGATGTGCTTTATCATTGTTGTATTATTTGCAATATATGTAGTGGAGCATAAAAAAGGAAAGCTAAGCTTTCCTTTGTGGTTGTTAAAAAGTAACGATACGTTATTGTGCTGATTCAGTTGCTGGGACGCTATCAAGCTCAACAGTTAATACAGTCTTTTTATTTACTTCGACCCATTTACGATAAGTTAAGAAGCCAGGTTTGCTTACCTCAATATCGTATTTACCTTCATCAAGCTCAATACCGTCTTGGTAAACAGGCTTAATATTCATAATACGCACACGCGCATCGTCAGGTGTTGTGATAACAGTTAAAGAGGTTGCTGTCTCTTCTGCTACAACGGCTGTCGCCGCTGGCTCTACTACAGGCTCGGGTTTAGGAGCAACTTCGGTAGAGGTTGTCGAACAACCTGTTAAAAATAACATGACACATAACGTACTTAACTTTTTCATAACTACTCCATATTCTGTTGTATTGACGTTGACTGCATAGACTAAAATTAAATGTAACAACAAGGAAAACCAGCACGTGAGATGTGCAAATTGAGTCTTCCTTGACGTTTGGCTAATTTATAAATAGCGCTAAATTGTATTTTCTAAACTTTTTCTTATTACTTCACTTCGTTCGACTAATTTTTCCGCGGTTCTATACATTTTGCGCTTCATTAGTTGACTTGCCATAGAAATATACTTGCTCGCAATTTCATCTTTAATTAATAAAATAGGCTCAAATGTATCTGGGAAAATCTCAGCTTGTTTAGAAAATGCTTCATCGAACTCCATTAGCTCTTTATAGTCTTCTATTTCAGCTAAACGAGTTTTGAAGCCTTCTAGTTTTTCATGATAAAAAATAAGCGCATCTTCAGAAGGGTAACTTGCTGATTGACCGTTGCTTACTTTATTGTTGTAGCTAATAAGTGCAGTCATTGCTGACTCTTTCTTCCTAAGTGCAATCAGCAGAGGTTGAAGATTGTCAGCATTTTTAAATGCGAGCTCACCAACATTTAACAGTGTTTTTTGCATTGCGAAGTCATCGTTTTCAATCGCATCCATTACCGCTAATTTATAAACATTCTCGTACTCTTCGCTTGGCTTATACTGGTAACTTTGGTCAATAATTGAAAGCTGCTTCATCAAGTTTTCAATACTGTTTTCGCCACCTTCATCATATCTAGCTTGGGCAAGCAGCACATCTAAGCGGTAGCTTAAATCTGAGATAATAGACTGTCTTTCTGTTAGTAGGCTATCAAGCTTGCTAGCTAATAATTGTGAATCTGGGTAATACACCCGTGCCTCATTATAAATGTCTATCGCTTTGTCATAGTCTTTTGTATTAAGTGACGTGCGAGCTAAGTTGTCGACTCGTTGCTCAAACCTACCAACTATTTTGTTTTGATGAACTTTTAAAAGACCTTCTTTTAAAACATTATATTGTGGAGGTATTTCATCTAATCGTTGAGGCAACTCATCGCCGCCCCAAGTCATCCATGCTTCTAGCTGTTCAACTTTAGCAACTGAGTTCTTGAAATTAGCATCCAATGTTGTTTGCTGCTCTTGAACCGAGTTGATGTAGAAAAAGCTACCCGCAATAATAATGAAATAACATGCAACATGCGCAAGTAAAGGAACTCTGCTGTTAGTTAGCTCATTATTAAGTTCAGTTAAAGCTTCAGCTCTTTTAGCTTCATCAAGCTGTAAGCATCTTTTTAATTTTGACCAGAGAAAGACTGAGCAGTTGCTTGGTTTTTTAACCGTGGTGTCTTTGCTAACCGTGTTAGCGGCTTTTCTGTTATAAGGATGTTTGCTGGTTAAAAGTTCGTACGCAATACAGCCCAAAGAGAAAATATCGTCTTTCTTGGTAGCTTCTTTACCATTTAGCTGTGCAGGACTTGCATAGGTCGGGGTATAACCAGTACTGGTTGGTTTGTCATCATTTAGGCTAGGTGCTGCATATAGATCTTCATGGCTATGTGTTTTTGCAATACCAAAATCTAAAATTTTTAGATTGCCTTGAGAATCAAACATGACGTTAGACGGTTTAAGATCATTGTGAATGATCCCTTTTGCATGTGCGTATGACAATGCATCAATAAGCTGTTTTAGAATAGGTTTGGCACGCTTTTGAGTGAGGCCATTAGGTTTATTTCTTTTTATAAGCTGTTCTAATGTTTCACCTTCAACCCACTCCATAACAACAAAGTGATGCGATTCATCTGAAGATGCAGAGAATACTTTTACAATATTTGGATGAGATAAAGAACGAGTTTTGACTGTTTCATCTTTTAGAAGCGAAATGGCTTCCTCAGAATCACACAGCTCCTCATGTAAAACTTTAATTGCTACAAAGTTATCTTGATGGGTGCTTGTTTCTAGGTGAATGTCGCGGGCACGATATATGTGGCCCATACCGCCTTCGCCTATTAACTCTTCAATTAGGTATCGCTGGGCTAACTTCTTACCAATAAGATGAAGTTTATTTGAATTGTGGCTTTTGCCTTTAGTTTCAATTGAAGCAATGCGTGTTTTATCGTTATCGGTCGTCATTTAAATTCCTTTTTTGAAATCAACATTCCTGTTTGATTGGTGTGTATTTTACAAAAAACAAAATAATAAGCAATCATTCAGCTAGTATAAATAAACAAGGAACTATGTTGTTTAACTATTTTTGAGTTGTTTTTATTAGATAGAACGCCTATTGTTTAGTTTTATGAAATAATTAAATTGGTTTTTTGTATATTAGACAGCGTTGACTTTGGTTAACGAAGTATTTTATTCTATTAGAATGTTTAGATTTATGGGACTAACAATCAAATGGAAGTGGTTTTAAATGTTACCAGCTATCATAGACTTTCACCTGAGATTGAGGCTACAAAAACAGTAGAACAGGAATTAACTTTTGGCCGCTCTGATCAATGTGATTGGCATTTACCTGACCCTGAAAAGGTCATCTCTGGTCAACACGGTAAAGTTGTCAAAGAAGCAGATGGCTTCTACGTTTATGATTACTCTACGAATGGTTTATTTATTAACTATTCTGTTTCACCGCTGGGTAAGGAAAATAAACATTTGCTATCGGATGGTGATGTACTATCCATTGGTGATTTTCAAATTGAAGCTAAGTTGTCTAATCAGCTTCAAAAGCAAAGCTCACATCAATCAGCTGCTGCTTTTAGTCAGCCCAGTCCGTCAGTAGAGAACTATAACCAGAATAATGACATGGCGAATTCTTCGCTAAGCAATGAATTTGCTGGTGGCATGGACGAAGCGATGATAGCGCCTTCTTTCCAGCAACCGCAAGCACCTATTTCAGAGCCAGTTAACAGTAGCTCATTAAGCCAACCAATCCCTGAAGACTGGGATGAAATAGCGTTTATGGGTTCAAGTAACGAAGTAGTAAGTGAAAGTAGCCAACATTTGGCTAGTCCACCTGTTGCTGAACCGCCTGTGCAAGTTCAACAAAAGCCAGCTCAGCATAGTACTACTCAACCTGCTAAAGCACCTAAACCGGTTACTGGCAATGGTGATTCGCCTTTAGTTGCTGCTTTTTTAGAAGGCTTGGGAGTGAATGATGAACTTGCGAATGAATTAAACGATGAACGTGTTTGGGCACAAATGGGCGAGAGCTTGAGACATTTTTTAGTCGGCTCTATGGATTTAATTCGCCAACGTTCTTTACTAAAAAATCAACTCAAGTTGAACCACACGACATTTCAGGTTGAACAAAATAACCCTTTGAAGTTCTCTGCCACGCTTGATGATGCTATTCAAAACTTATTTATTCGTAAAAGTTCAAGCTACTTACAGGCAAATAAAGCGGTTCAAGAGAGTTTTATCGACACCAAAGCCCATGAAAAAGGGCTGTTAGCAGGTGCCACCGGCGCGCTTTCTGGTGCATTAGAGCAATTATCTCCTGATGGCATCAAGCAGCAAGTGCGTAACAAAGAGAGTATTTTAAATTACTTACCAACTTATTCTGACTCATCGAGTTGGGATATATATCAAAAATTACACGCTGAAATTATTGAAGATGTTGAAACAAAAGGTGTATTAGCATTATCTGAAGAATTTTTGCGAGCGTACAATAATCACAGTAAAGCGTGATATAAGGGAATAAAAGCATGTTAAAGTCCAAACTTACTTTTGCTGGAGCTCTATTAGTTTTTTTAGTTGGCTGCTCAACGGTTAATAAATTTGTGCCACCGTCAACTGATCTAAATATTAATGTTGCCGCTGACGTTAACCCTGATATTTCAGGACGTCCTTCTCCTGTAGTTTTAAAAGTGTTTGAACTTAGTTCGCGAACTATTTTTGATACGCAAGACTTTTTCAGTCTTTACGATACACCAGAAGAAATTTTAGGACCAGATCTCCTAAAGAAAGATGAGTTAGAGTTACAGCCAGGGTCTAAGCTTGAGTATAAAATGAGCTTAAATAGGAACACGCGATTCATTGGCGTTGTGTTGGCGTATAGAGATATTGAAAAAGCACGCTGGCGTTCAGTTATTGAAGTAGATCCAACAGGTTACGACGATATCGATGTGAATGTAGAGTCGCTAGCGACTTACATGAGATGATTAAAAGGAATTAAAATGAGTGATTACACGCGGGTCGCATGGACTGAGGGCATGTTTTTAAGGCCCCAACATTTCCAGCAAGCAGACAAGCATACCTTCAGCACGATTAGGAAAATTATAGAAGCGAATGTTGCTGACTCGTGGGGCGTTGTTGATATCGATATTGATACCGGTTTATTGGTAACAGGGCAGTTTGCTATTGACAGTCTAACGGCTGTTACCTCTGATTTGTGTCCAATTAACATGCCAAGTAATGAGCAGTTGCCTGCTCCGCTTGTTGTACCAAAAAATACCTACAATGAAATTGTATGTTTAGCTGTTCCAGCGTTGAAAAGCAGTGGTATAAATTTAGCGACTGAAGAAGATGAGCTAGTTACGCGATATCGAATTGCCGATTTATCGATTAGTGATGATAACTTAGGTTCTCAAGCGCAAGAAGTTATTCAGGTGGCACAGCTTCATAGCAAACTAATGTTAATGTCTGATGATACAGCAGGTTACGTAACATTGCCCGTTGCGCGTATTAGTGAAGTAACGAACGAGGGGGCGATTAAGCTTGACCCTAAATACGTTCCACCCTGCTTGCAAATTACTCATTGTAAACCGTTAATTGGTCTTGTAAGAGAGATTGGCAGTTTGATAAAACAGCGCGCTGAAAGTATCTCTGGAAGATTATGTCAAGGGTATGCTGGCAGTGCGTCTGTGGCTGACTTCATCATGCTTCAAACACTTAACAAATACGACGCTGTTTTTGAAAGCTTATTAAATCATTCTCACGTTCATCCAAGAGCATTTTACACGCGCTTAATTGAGATGGCTGGCGAACTTGCAACATTCAGTGCAGCCAATAAGCGTGTGCCCGTCTTACCTAAGTATGATCATGCAAATTTACAGTTCGTCTTTTCAGAGGTTGTAAGCTTCTTGTATCAATCTCTGAGTCAAGTTATTGAACAAACTGCAACCGAAATTAAGCTTGAACAAAGCAAGTTTGGTATTTCTTTTGGTGCCTTAAAAGATAAAAGTATTCTTGATTCGTCTCAGTTTGTGCTTGCAGTTAAAGCCAGCGTGCCGCATGAAGAATTACGTAAATTACTACCTTCACAAATTAAGATAGGTAGTGTGGAGACAATTCGTGACTTGGTTAATAACCAAATACCAGGGATATCGATTAACAGTCTGCCAACAGCACCGCGTCAGGTTCCATATCATGCGGGTTATCATTACTTTGAGCTTAACAAACAAAGTGAACACTGGAATAAGCTAAAATCAAGCGGTGGGATTGCAATTCACTTGTCCGGTAACTATCCGGATCTTAACTTGGTTTTATGGGCTATTAGAAGCTAACAGAGGGAAGTTTCAATGGATGAAACAATAATTAAACCACGTCCAGGCCGTTTGAGTCGAGGCATGGAGGATGCAAATACTTCAAAATCGCATTCAGATAAAACAGTCGTATCACTGAGTCAATCTGAAAGTGGAAGTGCGCCTTTAAATAATATTTCAATATTCAAAAATGGTTTACTTGAAGCCGCTAATGACTGCTTTTCTTTAGTGATTTTCATCAACCAATCTTCGGAAGTTGAAAATTTAGCGGCCTTGAAGCACCGAGCCATTGAGTCGATTAAACGTTTTGAAAGTACTTTGCGTGCCAAATCTATCGATTTGTCAGTGATAAATAATGCCCGCTATTGTTTGTGTGCTGCATTGGATGAAGCTGCGTTAAATGCTAAGTGGAGCTCACTGGAGTGGGCGGAAGAAAGCTTACTATCAACATTCCATAAAGAGACGTTTGGCGGAGAATACTTTTTCACTCTGCTGGATGATGCCTTGCTACACCCTGAAGCAAACAAAGAATTTTTAGAATTACAGTACCACTGTCTAAATTTAGGCTTTAAAGGTAAGTATCGGGTTGATACTGGCGGCGATAGTAAGATAGATGATTATCGAAATCGCGTATATCACATTTTAAATCAACTAGATGGACCTCAAAGTAAATACCTAACACCGTCTTGGAAGAGCCGTGTTGCAGCCGGTATGGAGTTAAGAAACCAGATCCCACTTTGGGTCGTTGTATCTGTTTTAACCCTACTCACATTGGCCGTGTATTTATTTTTTAATATGCGTTTAAATGAAAAAGTGGCAACGACTACGGATAATTTAAATTTAGTACATCCTATTTCATCTTCACAAACCGAAGACACTAAAAATACACAGCTTGATCTACTAACACAGTTAATGCACACCGAAATACAACGTGGTGTAGTTAGTATTGAGCGTCAATCGGATCGAATTAGAATTACCATTAATAACGAAAGCCTCTTTAATGTTGGTGAAGCGTCGTTACGTCCTTCATTCCAACCAATATTAGAAAAGCTTGCGCTGAGCCTTGAGGGCACAAAAGGTAAAATTTTAATAACAGGTCACACTGATGACAGTCCAATAAGTACCAACCAGTACCCCTCAAATTGGCACCTGTCATTAGCAAGAGCAACGCAAGTTGCAAACTCTATGGCCAAAAATACAGGCTTAATGGGTAGGTTATGGCCAGAAGGAAGAGGTTCTGCGGAGCCCTTGGTGAGTAATGCCGATTCAAATCAGAAAGCATTGAATCGCAGAATTGAAATCGACTTACTTTTTTAATGGAGTTGCAATGAGTTTTATTCAAAAGTGCAAGCGTGCTATGTACGCGCTTACCTCTCGTAAAGTTATGATTGTAATTGGCTTTATAGCGCTCTTCTTGTTGATCTGGTTTGGCGGTCCATTGATCTCTATTGCTGATTACACTCCTTTGGCAAGTGTTGCGGCACGCGCGATTCTGATACTTGCTATTTTATTAATTTATACCTTAACCAAGCTATTGCATCTAAGAAAGCAAAATAAACGCAACGAAAGCATGGCCGAAGAACTAATTGAGGTTGATGAAGGTGCTGGCGATGAAATCCAAGAGGAGATCAAAACATTAAAAGCACGTATGGTTGAGGCAATTGAATTACTTAAGAATGCTAAGTTATTCAACGGGCGAAACATCTACCAATTGCCTTGGTATATCATGATTGGCCCTCCTGGTGCTGGTAAAACAAATATCATCAATAACTCAGGTCTTGATTTTCCGTTAAAAGATAAGCTTGGCACTGATTTAGTGCATGGTGTGGGCGGAACGCGAAACTGTGACTGGTGGTTCACCAATAAAGCCGTGATTATTGACACCGCAGGGCGCTATACAACACAAAATAGTCATGCTCTACATGATGCGAAAGCATGGCAAGGATTTTTAGGCTTATTAAGAAAGTACCGCCCGAAAAGACCTATTAATGGTGTGGTGATTAGTATGGGCATCTCTGAATTAATGAACCAAACAAAAACAGAGAGAAACTTACACGCACGCGCCATTAAACAGCGCTTACAAGAGCTACAAAGTCAACTTGGAATGACATTCCCCGTGTATGTTATTTTATCAAAAGTTGACTTAATTGAAGGGTTTAGAGAGTTCTTTTGTGAACTCAGTGATGAAGAGTGTGAGCAAGTTTGGGGTGTTACTTTCGAGCTTGATGCTAACTCTGACAATCAAATGGATGCATTTAATAAAGAGTTTCACGCGCTTATCTCTAATTTAACAACATTACTTAATCGACGTTTGATCAATGAACATGATCTAACGAATAGATCGAAGATCTTTGAGTTTCCTAAACAGCTTCGTGTTTTACAAAATGTCGGTTATTCATTCTTAAAAGAAATTTTCACACCTAATGCATACGAGAGCCTGCCAATATTCCGCGGTGTTTATTTAACAAGTTCGACTCAAGAAGGCGTGCCTTCAAACCTGTTAAACGAGCAAAGTACGGTAAAGAAAGATTATATTAATCAGACAAGAAGCTTCTTTATTAAACGCTTATTAGAAAAAGTCATTTTTCCTGAGCAAAACTTAGCAAGCACTAACAAACACCATGAAAAGCAGAACAAGTGGCTACGTATATCTTGCTTAGCCGTAACGAGTGTTGTTTTATTAGGCTTGAGTATTTCTTGGTATGTGAGCTTTTCGTGGAACAATGAGCTTATCAGCAAAACCGATAATGCGCTCAGTGAGTATCAAGCTCTTGATCAAAATACGGTCGATAAAGCGAACTTAATTGTGCTAAATCAGCGCTTTAATATGCTTAAAAATTTCCCGGTTAATCAGTTAGAAGCCGATGATTTTGAAGCTTATGGCTTTAGCAAAGTAGAACCTCTCACGGAGGCTTCGCAAAAAGCATATATACGTTCATTAAAAACATACTTAGAGCCTTACTTATTAAATGCGCTGACCTCTGAGATGACAGAGCAGGCTGATTATTTAAGTTATCTCTACGAAACCTTACGTTGTTATTTAATGTTCTTTGAACCTGAGCATTACAATAATGAAGATGTGCTTGCTTGGTTTAGTGCATATTACGAGAGAAACTTACCAGGCGATGTTAATTTCCAAACACGTGCTGAATTATTTGAGCATACAAAAGCATTGTTAGAGCATGGTTTCTCTGAATCAGAAATTGATCATCAAGCTGTGCGATTAGCACGAGCGGAGCTAACTAAGTTACCTATTGCAGAGCGTGCTTATCAAAGGTTGCAAGCTGACTTTATCGACAGCAGCATTCCGCCTTTCAAATTAACTGACATTATCAGCTATGAAAGTGCGAAACAGTTTAGCTTCCAAAACTCAGACTCAATCATGAAAAGTATCCCAGGTCTTTATACTTATAATGGCTATCATGGCATCTTCAATGTTGAGAAAAGTAAGATGTTGGGTAACTTGATGGCAAGTAGCTGGGTGTATGGTGAAGAAGCGTCAGGGACCTATGATATTTCGAAAGCAGATATAGAGAAAAAGCTTGAACAGAAATATTTCCAAGATTACATCTATTATTGGCGCTCGTTTATTAATGAACTTTCGCTAAATGAGTTTAACTCACCTAATGAAGGCGTCAGAGTTACTGATGTGTTGGCGGGTCCAGAAACTCCAATAAAAAATATTATTACCACCGTACAAAAGAATGTGCGTTTAACTAAGCTACCTATTTCAGAAAATCAAAAGGCAGCCGGTAAGGTTGCGGCGAATGCCGCTGAAGTTGCAATGCATACTAAGGCTAATAGACTTAAGCGTTATTTGCCAAATGAAGCACCACAGTTTGATATAAAGCTTCCGGGTTATCAGGTTGAAGAAGCCTTTAGTGATATTTTAGAAATTGATGAGCAGCAACTTGAGCAAATTCAAGCAAGTTTAAGAGAGTTAAATATTTACTTAAATCAACTTGATAGAGGCGGGTTACTAAAATCATCTGTAAAAAATCAATTAAGTGGTAAGAGTAAGCCTGAGTTCCTTAGTCAATTAGAGTTCCAGAGTAAAGGGTTACCTTATCCTGCGAACAATTGGTTATTGAATATCAGTCAAGATACATCAAATATCACCAGAAGCAGTGCAAATCGTCACTTGAATGAAATATGGAAAAGTACTGTTTTACGTGAGTACAACGATGCAATTGTGGGTCGTTATCCGTTTGTTTCGACTTCATCTAAAGAGGTAAATCTTAAAGATTTCTCAGACTTTTTTGGTCCAGATGGCACAATCGATAGCTTTTTTAATACTTATATCGCACCAAGTGTCGACACCAGTAAGAGCCCTTGGCGATTCGAAAAGAATATCGGTGTAAGCAAGTCAGCATTAGAAATGTTTGAAAAAGCCGCCAAAATTCGCGAAGTATTTTTTGATGGTAACAGCAAAACACCGCGCATTGAGTTTGGTTTAAAACCATTAAAGTTAGATCAAACAGTTTCCAGTTTCATGCTTGAGATAGATGGTCAATCAATGATTTATCGTCATGGTCCACCTAAAGTTAAAAGCATCGTTTGGCCTGGTGATGTCGCTCAAAATAAAACGCGTATTGTGTTTACTCCACCATATGGAGGACGCACTATCAATGCCAGCTACGAGGGTGAATGGTCTTTGTATCGCATGTTAGATGACTTACAGGCGAAAAGAGCACAGACAGAAAAGGATTTACAGCTGCAATTTTCATTGCAAGGAAATAATGCGACAGTTGAGTTACTGCCAAAATCGATTAGACATCCATTCTGGAACGCAAGTATAGAGAGTTTTTCATGTCCGACCAGGCTTTAAAGTTAGGCTACTTGGGTAAGGTCCCTTTTCTAGGTGATTTTGTCCAAGATGGCATTTGTCAGCAATTTAGTGAGCATTGGGAACATTGGTTACAAGCTGCTATTGCTGTAAGCAAAGAGCAGCTCGGTTCACAGTGGCAGGAGCGATACTTGACCAGCCCTGTGTGGCATTTTGCATTATGTGAAAATGTCGTCACCGAGGATAGAAAAGTAGGCACATTACTGCCAAGTGTTGATGCCGTTGGCAGGCATTACCCGTTTACCGTCGTGCTAGACACGCAGCAGTTACCAATGAAGGCTTTACATTCAAACTTGCTTTCATTGGAGTACGAGGATGCAGTGCTATCTGTTCTTGAAGAGAGTGTTGACTTAAGCGTGTGGCGTAAAAAAGTGCTGGGTACATTGCAAAATACGCCTGTGACTAAAAAACGTTTTAGTAAGCATACTTCACCAGATGAAAACAAATCAGCGATAGCTTTTGAGTTTCAAGGGGTTGAGCTTGGCGACGAATCATTAGAGGACGTTTTACATAGCTTACTCTCAAGTAAGTATGGCGATTACAGTGTTTGGTGGACACATGGTTCGATAAACATCAAACCAGTGGTATTTATTACTGCTGGATTACCGCCTGTTAATCAGGTTGCAGCAATGCTAGATGGCCGATGGCAGCATTGGGAGTGGAATTATACTCAGGTAAGAGAGCGTGAATAAAAATTATACAAGTTATGCGGTGTCTCATCGAGGTGCAGTAAGGCAGTTAAACGAAGATGCTTATGTTGAGCTAAATAAGTTTAATATTTGGGTTGTCGCTGATGGTATGGGCGGCCATGAGGCTGGTGATTTTGCAAGCCAAATGGTTGTTGATGTGATTAAAAATGAAGTAGAGTCATTACCTGCTTCTTCCATATCAACAGTCATCCTTATTAACGCGATAAAAAAAGCAAACCAAAAGTTGTTTGAGTACAGCACTGACTACCTATCGAATAAAACCGCAGGGAGCACGGTCACCGTTTTGCTGTTGAAGGATGACAAATACTATGTACTGTGGGTGGGGGATAGTCGCATTTATCTATACCGTAACGGTGGCTTATCACAAGTCTCTCGGGACCACAGTCAAGTCAATGACCTTATCGATGAAGGTGTTTTATCTGAAGCAGAAGCAAGGCATCACCCTCTAGCGAATGTGATAACGCGTGCTGTAGGTGTGCAAGACGAAGTTGATGTTGATTTTAAAGAAGGTGATTTGCGCAGCGAAGACATCTTTTTGCTCTGTTCGGATGGCTTAACTGGAGAATTGAACGACTCAGAGATAAGTCTGGCGTTAGAACCAAAAAATATTATTGATTCTGGCATGGCACTAATTCACTCTTCGCTTGTGCGTGGCGCAAAAGATAATGTGACATTTATTTTAGTGAAGAATGAAGGGGTTAACTCTTGTGCTAATCAAAAGTTAACGCTTGATGATTTGACTATCCCGATGTTGTCAAGAAAGTAAGTTTTGTTATTTTTATTAACTCCATCATAAATATGGTTTTATTATTTATTTTGGTTGTTATAATTGAAATTGTGTATTTATAAGAGCGATGTTCTCTTGTAATCTTAAATAAGAAATGTAATATACCATATCGTTTCTTTTTTAGGTGTAAAATGGAAGGTAATAAAGGCAATGGAATGTTCACACTTGAAGAATATATAGCCCCCATCTCAGAAGATCATTTTGCGGGTATTGAACCTCGCTCAGATGTGTCTCCAACATCAACGTATTATTCTCTGAAAGATTTAAGAAATCAGTTGCGTGCAGCTGAGCGCTTAGCGCTTGTTGATGATGAAGGAATTGCATCTATAGCACGTGATTGGTTGCCATTACTTGACCAATGTAGCAATGCGTTAAAAACCGAAAGTAAAGATATTGAATACTTAGCTTGGTTTATTGAAGCAATGTGTAGAGTACACGGTTTCAAAGGCTTAGCCTTTGCTTTTCGTGCCGCGCATGAGCTTATCGAAAATCATTTCGACGAATTATACCCATTACTGGATGAAGACGACGAGATATCAGATAAAGTCTCTGCATTAATAGGTTTAAATGGTGTTGCCAGTGAAGGTGCGCTAATTATCCCTATTAAAAGTATTCCTCTGACAGAAAGCCATAACTATGAACCTTTTACTTTCTGGGAATATCAACAAGCTTATGACACCTCTAGGTTAAGTGATGAAAAACGTGAAAAGAAAATAGCGCAAGGTGCTATTGATTTTGATGTCATCGAAAAAGGCGCCCAAGAAACGCCCGTTGAGTATTTTGTTGATTTAAAGAATGGCATTGAAAATGCGCTGACAGAGTTTTTACAACTGAGTGCATCACTTGATAAAGCAACAAACCAATCACAGCCAACTTCTTATATTAAACAAGCGCTTGAACAATGTTTAAATGCTGTACTTCATCTTGGTGCAGATAAACTGTCTGCGCTTGAACAGCAAGTTTTAGAAGAACAACAAGATATTGCTGAGGAAGATGAGTCTCAAGAGTCGTCTTCAGCGAGCACTAGCAAAAGTGATAATGGTGCAATCACCAGCCGCGAAGGCGCAATTAAAAAATTACAAGAAATAGCTCTCTATTTTAGAAAGACAGAACCACATTCACCTATGTCTTATACCATTGAGCAAGTTATTCGATGGAGCGAATTGTCGTTACCAGAGCTATTAAATGAATTAATAACCGATAGTGATGCTAGGACTGGATACTTTAAGCTGTCTGGCATCAAAGTTAGCGAAACAGAAACCGAGTAAAAGGAGTTTTGAATGAGTATCCACGACAAATTAAAACGTGTTCGTAAACCACGAGTCCACATTACCTATGATGTAGAAACTGAAGGCGCAGTTGTAAAAAAAGAACTCCCTTTTGTTGTTGGTGTAATGGGTGATTTTTCTGGCCACAATAAAGAAGTATTAAAGCCATTAAAAGACAGACGATTTATTCAAATTGACCGTGACAATTTCAATGATGTTTTAAAGAAAATGAGCCCTTCGCTGCAGTTAAATGTAGACAACACTTTAACGGATGATGGCTCACAATTCAGTGTTGATCTGAACTTTAAAACGATTGATGACTTTGAGCCTGCGGCTGTTGTTAACCAAGTTGAACCATTACGTAACCTAATGGAAACACGCAACAAGTTACGTGACTTAATGACAAAGATTGACCGCTCTGAAGAGTTAGAGAATGTGTTAGAAGAAGTACTGAGCAACACAGCGAGTCTTGACTCTATTGCGAAGGAATTAAAAGTTGAGGAGTCTGAAAAATGAGCACCGAAACGTTAGCACAAGATGTAGAAAATACAGCAACAACAGAGTCGGCGTCGTTATTAACGCAAGCGATTGGCGCAACAAAACAAACTGATGCAAGCAGAGCGGAAGAGTTATTACGTACGCTAACTGAAGAAGCATTGAAGGGCACTGTGCAATGGAATAAAAACATGACAGTGACGTTTAATGAAGCCATTCAGCTGATTGATCAAAAAATATCAAAACAGCTTAGCGTCATTATGCACCACGAAGACTTCCAAAAGCTTGAAGGTTCATGGCGTGGTCTAAGTCACTTAGTGATGAACTCAGAGACCAGCTCAACGCTTAAAATACGCGTGCTTAACATGAAGAAAAAAGAACTTCATAAAGATTTAAGTAAAGCGGTTGAGTTTGACCAAAGCCAGACATTTAAAAAGATTTATGAATCAGAGTTTGGTACACCAGGTGGTGAACCTTACGGCACGATTGTTGGTGACTTTGAATTCACAAATCACCCAGAAGATGTAGAAACATTAAGCTTAATGTCTAATGTTGCAGCAGCAGGTTTCTGTCCGTTTATTTCTGCGTCATCACCTTCTTTATTCGGTTTTGACAGCTGGGAAGAGCTAACAAAACCTAGAGATCTAGAAAAGGTATTTGAGTCACTTGAATACACTAAATGGCGCTCGTTCAGAGACAGCGATGATTCTCGCTTTGTATCGCTTACTATGCCACGCTTCTTATCTCGTTTACCTTACGGTGCGGCGTCTAAGCCAGTAGAAGAGTTTAACTTTGAAGAGTTCACTGTTGATCCGATTGATGGCCGTTCTGTGAATACTGATAATGGTGATTACTGTTGGAGTAATGCGGCATACGCAATGGCGACTAACATGACAAAAGCTTTCTCTCAGTATGGCTTCTGTACAGCTATCCGTGGAGCGGAAGGTGGCGGTAAAGTTGAAGGCTTACCAACCCATATTTTCACCAGTGATGATGGTGATCCGGATCTTAAATGTCCAACTGAAATCGGTATTACTGACCGTCGTGAAGCAGAGCTAAGCAAACTTGGTTTCTTACCGCTTTGTCATTATAAAAATACTGATTATGCGGTATTCTTTGGTGGCCAGTCTTGTCAGAAACCACAAGTTTACTCAACCCCAGATGCAACAGCAAATGCTGCAATTTCAGCACGTCTACCCTACTTGATGGCAACATCTCGTTTTGCTCATTACTTAAAAGTAATGGCACGCGATAAAATTGGTAGCTTCATGGAAGCAGAAGACGTTGAGTCTTGGTTAAACCGTTGGATCCTGTCATACGTGAATGCGACTGAGGGTGGTGGTCAAGATATCCGTGCACGTTACCCATTAGCGGATGCAAAAGTGTCTGTAAAAGAAATACCAGGTCAACCTGGTGCGTACAACGCTGTTGCGTGGTTACGTCCATGGTTGCAAATGGAAGAGCTAACTTCGTCACTAAGATTAGTAGCGAAGATCCCTGAGATTGGCTAATACCTATGTGCATTAAGGATGATGCAAAATGAACTCTGAAGAGTTTTCATTCATAGAATCAGATGCTGTATTGAATCACAATACAGCATCTAATATATGTGATAACAGTGCTTTATTGGAACGTTTTCTCAACGAGAAAGACACCTATAAGGCACTGTTGCTATGGCTTGAAGGCTCATCAGATTCACCATTAATATGGAACAAAGAATCAGTTGGTTCGTATTTACAACATACCATTGTCAAAATAGACGCACTTATATCTAAGCAATTAGATCACATTTTGCATCACCCACAATTACAACGCTTAGAAGCAAGTTGGCGTAATTTGTGGTGGTTAGTAGGACAAACCGAACTTCACGACAAAGAAAAAAAAGTGAAGTTGCGTGTACTTAATTGCGATTGGATTACGCTATCTCGTGATGTAAATAAAGCAATCGACTTTGATCAAAGTAGTTTCTTTCAACTTATTTATCAAAATGAATTTGACCGTCCAGGTGGAGAGCCATTTGGTGTGCTTATTGGTGATTATGAAATTACCAATGGGTATACAAAAGGGACGATTTATAACGACATAGATACGTTAAAAGAAATATCTAAAGTAGCCGCTGCCTCTTTTTCACCTTTTATAAGTTCAGCTTCGGCAAACTTATTTGGTGCCGATAGTTTTGCTGATCTTGGCTATTACTTCGATTTGTATAATCAATTCGAGCAAGTTGAATATGTTAAATGGCGAAGCTTTCGGCAGATGGAAGATTCACGCTTTGTAGGCCTTGTTTTACCCCATGTGCTGGCGCGTGCCCCTTATAAAAATGATGGCACTCGCAACCAAGATTTTGCTTATCAAGAACGAATAACCAGCCCAGAAACCGAAATGCTTTGGGGCAATGCAGCTTATCAGTTTGTATTAACGCTTGTGCGTGCTTACTCTGAAAGTGGTTGGTTTGGTCAAATTCGTGGTATTGAGCCTGGTAAGGTTTCCAAAGGCATCGTCACCGGCCTTACGAAAAACTATTATTCGACAGATGTTTACAGAAAAGAAGCGAAACCACCGCTGGATTTAATTGTAACGAGTAAATTAGAAAAACAATTCTCTGAGTTAGGTTTTATCCCTGCATCATCTGTGACAAATACTGAACACTTAGTTTTTTATAGTAATGCTTCGGTACAACAGGCTAAGTACTACGACAGTGAAGTTTCAACTGTCAATGCGCGCCTGTCATCCATGCTGCAGTATATTTTATGTGTGTCACGGTTTGCCCATTATTTAAAATTACTTGCCCGTGACCGTGTTGGCTCGTACAGCACAGCACAAGCATGTGAGCAAGGGTTGCAATCGTGGGTCAATAATTACACTACGGCGTCTGACTCCGCGTCTGAGCATATTCGTAGTAAATACCCACTTGCGAATGCAAAAGTGAGAGTGACCGAAAATAAATCGAGGCCAGGGCATTATTTTTCAGTTTTGCAACTACAGCCGCATTTTCAACTTGATCAAATGATATCGAGTATCAAATTAGTGACTGAGCTCAGTCCTCACCACCAAATAAAGGAATAAAAATGAGAGAGATCCATGCACTCATCAGAAACGGAAAATTAACAGAAGCACTTGAGTATTGTGCTGAAAAATTAAAAGATGATCCGCTTAATTTTGACATCAGAAGTGCTTACACGGAATTGTTATGTGTCAATGGTGAATTAGAAAAGGCAGATAAACAGCTTGATTTTATGGTCACCAAGTCACCAGAATTTGCTGTAGGCGCTGTTAATTTAAGACACCTGATTAGAGCAGAGCAAGCAAGACAAGACTTTTACGCGGGTAAAGCTGCACCCAAGTTATTTCATGATGCGAATGAGCTAGATGAAGCTTTTCTTGAAATGCATATCAACTTACTAGCTAACGATATTGATAAAGCAACTGAAATTGCAGCGCAAGTTGAGCAGCTTCGTACTAACACAGTTGAAGATCAACAAGCTGCCATCCGTGACCTAGATGATTCGATTAATCCGTACTTAGAGATACTTGGAACGAACGGTGAGTTTTATTTAGCTCGCTTTGATGAAATAGAAAAGCTTGAGTTCGAACCTGTTGATTCAATTGTTGAACAAATTTGGTTGCGCGCTGAAGTTATCATCAAAAATGGCCCAAGTGGTACAGCTCATATCCCTCTCGTTTATCCGTATTCTGAAACGGAGCTTGAGAAGCTAGGGCAAGTCACTGAATGGCAAGAATTAAGCGAAAACTTGATTCAAGGTAAAGGAATGAAAATGTTTTATGCAAATGATGAAGCCATTCTTATTTCTGACCTTGGTCGTTTCATCGCTTAAGCAGTGTTCGCATAATCATGATTGAAAGCAAACAGTCACTTAAAGCTTCGATTCTAGACCGTTTAATTGACGATGAACCTGAAATTCAGGAGTCGCCACAAAGAACGGATGGAATTAGTTTATCTCAGTTAAAAAATTCAGTGCGACGAGATATGGAAGCTTTGCTTAATGCTCGTATTCAATGGCATACATGGCCTAGTCAGTATACTGAGCTTGCGACATCTTGCTTATCTTATGGGCTCCCCGACTTTTCGAGTATGTCTGTGAGCTCTCATGAAGGGCGACTCGTGTTGTGCGAAAAAGTACGCGATGCCATTTTACGATTTGAGCCGCGTTTCATTGAAGTTGAAGTGTTAGTTGACGAAGAGTTGCCAATTAATCGTGTTTTAAACCTAAGAATAAATGCATTGTTATATGCCGATCCTGAGCCTGAGTTTATTAGTTTTAACTCTGAGGTTGAGCCGGTTAGCCTTGGCATGAAAATTTTCGAGTCTTCACTATGAATGATGAATTATTAAAATATTACAACCGTGAGTTGGCGTATGTTCGCCACTTAGGTAAAGACTTTGCTGAGAAGTACCCAAAGGTTGCTGGAAGACTAAAGCTCAGTGATGAAACGATTGAAGATCCTCATGTTTCAAGGTTGATTGAATCATTTGCGTTTTTGACAGCCAACATCAGACAAAAGCTTGATGATAGTTTTCCTGAACTTACAGATGCACTATTAGGTCAGCTTTATCCTGATTACCAAGCGCCTATCCCTTCATTGTCTGTTATTAAGCTTGAGTCAGAAAACTTATCGACAACCGGTATCGTCATACCGAGAGGAAGTGAAGTCGAGACCAATGTTGAAAACATGAAGCAGTGTAAGTTTAAAAGCTGCTTTGACACCAACCTTTGGCCAGTTGAAATCACGGCGGCTCAATTTGATAATAGTCCGTTTATTGCACCAAAACCAACTTGGAATGAGCCTGCAAAAGCCATTTTCAAAGTACAGCTCACAGGTGAGTACGAAGGAGTACCGCTGCATGAGACTGAGCTTAATAATCTAAAAGTATTTATACACGGGCAGTGGCATTTTTCGTTAAAAGTGTACGAATTATTATTTAAACACTGTATTGGTATTGCCGTTGATAATGGCGATGAAGGTGTTCACTATCTGTCAAATGAGCATTTAAAGCCTGTTGGTTTTGAGCACGATGAGGCTGTAGTGCCTTATTCATTGCGCTCTTCATCTGGCTTTAGGTTATTGGTTGAACACTTTATCTTTCCTGAAAAGTTTAAATTTTTCGAATTACAAAATATTCGCCATGTGTTGCCGCGTGATTCAAACACAACGACCTTGTATTTCTATTTAGATACAGAATCTACAGAGTTAGAAAAACAGGTTGATAAAGACATGTTCTTATTGGGATGCACACCCATTATTAATATGTTTGAGCAGGAAATTGAGCCGATCAGACCTGAGCTAAGTGAGTACGAGTACAAGCTTGCACCACGTTATATCGATTCTGAAATATCTGAAATCATAAGCATTGAAGAAGTCGTGGCATTTGACCATAAAGGTAATAAACAAATCGTTACGCCTTTTTATGGGCAAACACACCCTAAATATCAAGAACATAAAGATCTATTTTGGCATACACGCCGTGAAACCGCTTTATGGGCTGGCGGCTATGCAGAGGCGGGAACAGAAACCTATTTATCTTTAGTTAATGGTGGCTTTGAAAATAGCGCCCAAGAGCTGAGTGAAGGCAATAGTGTGTTAACCGTGCGCGCTCAATGCAGTAACCGAAATCTGCCAGCAAGCTTACCGTTTGGTGATGATGAACTTGGTTTGTCTATGCCAAAACGGGGCGATGTAATTAAAAAAATTAGGTGTTTAGTGGCACCTACTCACGCAGTCAGACCGGTATTAGGAAGTAGCACGCGTTGGCAGTTAATTAATCACCTTACCATTGATTCATTTAGCGGTGAAAACGCAGTCGATAAGTTGAAAGAAACACTTCGATTATATGATTTCAAAGCAACGCCACAATCAAAAGGCATGATCGATAATATCTACAATGTAAAGATTGAGCCAGCAACGGCGCGTGTAGTGCAAAATGGTCGAGTGGCGTTTGCATCTGGCACAGATATCGAAATTACCTTTGCAAATGATGACTTCTCGGGCAGTGGTGTATTCTTTTTTGCATCTGTTTTAGATTGTTTTTTCTCACAATTTGCTTCAATTAATAGCTTCACCCGTTTGAGTTTAAAACTCAAAGAGCAAGATCGAGTTTACCATCAATGGCCTGCTCGGGTTGGTTCTGGGGTTTTACTATGATTGATAAGTTACTGCACAGTGCAACTCAAACTGATTTTTATAAAGCCGTATTCATTATTGAATCACAGTTACAAGAATCTGCGCAGCAGTATCGTAAGGTTGGCTATGACAGTCACCCTAAACTAGAACTTATTCGTTTTTCGGCCACTCAAAAATTTGGTTTTGCCGGCAATGCGATCACAAACCTAAAATCATCAGGAACATACGAAGGCGCCACAAAATTTAATATGGAAGTCTCATTTATGGGAATGACGGGATGCTCTGGTGCGTTGCCTCATTTTTATAGTGAGCTGGTGATGCAAAGGTTGCGCTTTAAAGATACAACCATGCGTGATTTCTATGACATGTTTAATCATCGCTTAGTCTCTTTATATTATCGTGCTTGGAAGAAGTATAAGCCCACACTTAACTTTGCCAATAAAGAGCATGATCAACATACAAAGATCTTATCTTTGCTAAGCGGCGGTCGTGCCCCGCACCAGTTGTATTTTGGTGGCTTATTTAGCCGAAGAGCACGTAATGCTGCTGATTTGCGAAATATTCTCGCTTTCTATCTCGATTGTGATGTTGAGATTGCGCAGTTTGTTGGCCAGTGGCAACCATTAAAACAAAGCGAACAAACACAAATAACCAGTACGGGTTTTAATGCAAAGCATGCGCGTTTAGGTGTTGATGCGATGGCAGGAAAGCAAGTATGGGATATTTCTACAAAAGTAAAAGTGATTGTTAAACCAAAAGATGCAAAGCAAACAACGCGTCTTTTGCCGCGCAGAGATTTATACGATCTGGCACACAAAATAACGAAAGATTTTCTCGGTAATCAAGTTCAACATGAGCTGGTTATTAAGTCGAATTTTTATGAATTAGATGCAACACAACTAAAAGAAGAGCGTTTTCAATTAGGCTGTAATAGCTTTCTTTTACCGCAAAGTGGTGTTCGTAAGGGAAACGTCACTGAGTTGTCGTTTAAAGGATAAATAAATACAAGGAAATATTATGTCTACCATGACACTAAATAAACTAGTTGAAAAGCTAAGTCCTGAATGTAAAAAAAGTCTTGAGCTAGCTGTTGCTATTTGTAATAGCCGCAGCCATTTTACTGTTGAACTAGAGCATTGGATTTTAGCATTGCTTGAACAGCAAGTTGATGACCTTAGACTCATTTTAAGTGCTTACGATATTGATGAAGACAAACTTAAGCACGACTTAAATAAGTCACTTGAATCGCATAAAACAGGGTGTAACTCATCACCTAGTTTATCAATTCATGTGACAAGCTTATTGAAACAAACTTGGCTAAGTACAAGCATTGAGTTTACAGACACACAAATACGCAGTGCCTACATTATTTATACGCTAGTGAAAGACGATACGTTAGCAAGCGTTGTCAGCCGTTGTAGTAAAGAGTTCAATAAAATTGATGCAGGGCAACTTTTACATGCTTGGCCAGAACTTGTTACTAAGTCGAATGAGGTAAACCCTGCTTCACAGACACAACAAGATGCGCCGGTAAATGTGTCATCGAAAACACCTAATCTCGATCAGTTTACGGTTGATTTAACGGCGCAAGCTAAAGCAGGCAAAATTGATCCTATCTTAGGCCGCGATTTTGAAATCCGCCAAATGGTCGATATTCTTACCCGCCGCAGACAAAACAACCCAATTTTAACGGGCGAAGCTGGGGTAGGTAAAACTGCGGTAGTTGAAGGTTTAGCACTGCGTATAGCGCAAGGAAGTGTTCCTGAAGTATTAAAAAATGTAAAAATCCATACTTTAGATCTTGCACTATTACAAGCTGGCGCAGGTATGAAAGGTGAGTTTGAAAATCGCTTAAAGTCACTTATTTCAGAAATTAAAAATGCCCCTTACCCAGTCATCCTTTTCATTGATGAAGCACACACCATGATCGGCAGCGGTGGCCAAGCGGGTCAAAATGATGCGGCAAATTTATTAAAGCCTGCATTAGCGCGTGGTGAGTTAAGAACGATTGCTGCAACAACATGGGCTGAGTATAAGAAGTTTTTCGAAAAAGATGCTGCATTAGCAAGACGTTTCCAAGTTGTTAAAGTGGAAGAACCAACACCAGAAAAAGCCATTGCTATGTTACGTGGCTTAGTGCCAGTGATGGAAAAACACCATAATGTATTTATTTCTGAGCAAGCATTAGAAAGCGCTGTTAACTTATCTCATCGCTATATCATTGGCAGACAACTGCCAGATAAAGCGGTTGGGTTACTTGATACTGCATGCGCGCGCGTTGCTATGAGCCAAGCATCTAAACCTAACTCGATTGAAAAGCTAGAAAACGAGCAGTCAGAAATTAAATCTCAAATTGCTATGTTAAGCCGTGAACAGCGTACCGGCCTTGATCACAGCGAGATACTTGCAACACTCAACGAAAAAAGTGAACAAATCTCTCAGCAGCTTGAACCTCTAAAAGCGCAATTTGAGAGTGAAATGTCATTAATTAAAGACGTAAAAGAAGTACTTACTGCGCTTAACGATGATGACAATGACAACGCTGAGGAAATTCAGAAACTGCAGCAGTATAAAGAGAACCTTGCACAATTTGATTCGAATATGGTGCATTGGCAAGTCGATGATGAATTAATTGCCCAAGTTATTTCTGATTGGACTGGTATTCCTGTAGGTAAAATGCATGAAGATGAAGTTATCAGTGTTTTAAAACTTGCTGATACCATGAAACAACGTGTTGTAGGCCAAGACCATGCACTCGATCTGATTGCGAAAGTTGTGCAAACATCGAAAGCACATTTAGCCGATGAAAGCCGTCCTAATGGTATCTTTATGTTGGCAGGCCCAAGCGGGGTAGGTAAAACAGAAACTGCGCTCTCTTTAGCGAACGAAGTGTATGGTAGTGAAGAAAATATCACCATCATTAATATGTCTGAGTATAAAGAAGAGCATAAAGTGTCGCTGTTACTTGGCTCTCCTCCTGGTTATGTTGGTTACGGTGAGGGCGGTGTACTAACAGAAGCTATTCGTCGTAAACCTTATAGCGTAATTTTGTTAGATGAAATAGAAAAAGCACACCCAGGTGTTCACGATATTTTTTATCAAGTATTTGATAAAGGTACAATAAAGGATGGTGAAGGTAGAGATATCGACTTCAAAAATACCATCATCATCATGACTTCTAACGTGGGTACCGACACCACAATGAGCTTATTTGAGGATGAGGAGACTGCACCAAGCATTGCCGGTCTGCAAAAAGCATTACAAAATGATTTGTTAGATGTGTTTAAAGCTGCATTTCTTGGTCGCATAAATGTTATTCCTTACATTCCATTAAGTAAGAGTACTCTTGCAGATATAGCAAGACTGCAATTGAATAAAATATGTAAGCGAGTTAAGAATAATTATAATTCTGAGCTTGTATACTCTGATTGCGTTATTGATTATATAGTTAGTAATTGCAATGACTCTGGTTCGGGTGCTAGGAATATACATACATTGTTGCAAAATAATGTATTGCCACTTTTATCGAAGAGGCTACTTGATAACATAGTTTCAGGTGAGCAGTTAAATGAGATATCATTATTTATTAATGATGGTCACTTTGATTTTAAAGTAAGTTAATTATTAATCATAAGTTTTCTTGTTTCTTTTTTTGAGTCGGATTATAATTTCTCCGTCTTCATTAATTGATGGAACATTGAGACATTGTCTTCGTCTAGGGAAAGGATTGAGAAGACCCTTTCGTTGCGCAGTTAAAGATAGTGATTTCAAAGGAATTTTGGGTAACCAAAAGTAAATAATCCAGTTTAATGGATAAAATTTATAAATTAAAAAGGAGCATTATCATATGCAAGCAAATACATATTTAAAATACGGTTCAATTAAAGGTGAAACTACAGCTGAGTCTTTCAAAGACTTAATCACGGTTTTATCACTAGATTGGAATGTAAGTCGTGAAATTTCAGCTCACACTGGTACAGCAATGGACCGTGAGTCTAGCTCAACTCGTTTAGGCGATGTAACTATCACTAAACTTCAAGATAAAGCGTCTCCGGACTTATTCAAAGAAGCAACTATTGGTAAAGGCTTACCGGCTGTTTTCCATATCACTAAACAAGGTGATAAAGTTGAAGAAATCATGAAAATCGAATTAACAGATGCAATGATTTCTAGCTACTCTGTATCAGTTCAAAACGATCGCCCAATTGAAACTATCACTATCAGCTACACTGAAATGATGATGACAGTGACGCCTACTGATGATAAAAACAACATCACTGCACCACTTGTTTATGGTTACAGTGGCGTTAAAGGTCAGCAAATGTAATTTTTTGCGAAACCGACTAGCTCTGAGTTTTACTCAGAGCTTTTTTGATCTGTAGGAATAGGAAGCAAGGAATGCAAAAAGCAACACAAGATAAAAATGTAATTCAGATAAACACCCCAGCAGGCAAAGACGCACTGTATTTGACTCGACTTGTCGCACAAGAATCGATGTCAGATTTGTTTGTGATGTCAGTGAATATGTTCACTATTGGGACGCAAATCGCACATGAAGATCTTGTTGGTAAGCCTGTTTCCATAAAAGTTCGAAATGCCGACGGTACAGGTGAGCGATACTTTCATGGTATTGTTAGCCAGTTGGTATCTAACGGAAGCCGCACGGCTGATGTTGACGAACAAAAGAACTATATTGATTATCACGCAACGATTGTTCCTTACGCAGCGTCAATGCGTAACAGAAAGAACAGTCGTATTTTTCAAAAGAAAACCATTCAAGATATTTTTGCTGATTTATTTGGTCAGCATAATGTTGCATTCAAAGATAACACCACTAAAACGTACCCTAAGTATGAATATTGTGTTCAATATCAAGAATCTGACTTTGACTTTATTCAGCGATTACTACAACAAGAAGGGATTTTTTACTTCTTCGAACACAGTAAAAGTAATCATACTTTGGTTCTTGCGGATGATATCACTGCCTATGAAGAGTGCGCAGAGGCTAAAGTTGTGTTTAGCTCTGGCCATTTAAGCGAGTCTCATGTCAATAAATGGCAAGGTGGCTTAAGTTTAGCACCAGGCAGCTACAAACGAATTGGTTATGATTTTAAGCAACCGCCAAGATACCCAGATGGTGATCACGCTAAAGCTGATTTACCCACTCAGTCGGTTGCAGAAGTATTTGAATACACAGGCGAAGCAGAAACACATCCTCGTGCTGCAAATTTAGCTGCGTTACAGCTAGAGTCACTCCAGCGAAATATGAAATTAAGTAGTGGTCGAAGTGACTGCCGATCTTTTTCTGTTGGTAAACTGTTCAGTTTTAAAAAACACGAAGATCCGCGCCTAGAGGGCAAAACATTTGCAATTACCTCATTGCTAACCGCGATCACGGTGCCAAACCAATCTGGCGGACAACAATCTCAAACTGAAGAGGTTTTTTCTAATCACTTTGAATGTGTTCCAAAAGATGTGCCTTACCGTGCAGCCCATATTAAAAATAAACCTGTTATAAACGGTGTACAAACGGCCATCGTGACGGGTGACAGTGCCGATGAAATTATGATCGACCAGTATGGTCGTGTAAAAGTACAATTTGATTGGGACCGTGAAGGTAAAAAAGATTCTCAAAGCTCGTGTTGGATTAGGGTTGCTCAAAATTGGGCAGGTAAAAAATGGGGCGCATTCTTTTTCCCTCGCGTTGGACAAGAGGTGTTGGTCGACTTTATAAATGGTGACCCTGACCAACCGATTATTAGCGGCGCGGTTTATAACGCCGATCTAATGCCTCCGTATGCTTTACCTGCTGAAAAAACACAAAGTGGTATAAAAACTCGCTCTACAAAAGAAGGTGGGGCCGATAACTTTAATGAGCTGCGTTTTGAAGATAAAAAAGGCAGCGAATTAGTTTACATGCAAGCAGAAAAAGACAAACAATTGTATGTAAAGAACGATCAAAAAGAAAAAATTGATAACGATCGTTTTCTAGAAGTTGGCAACAACGATGACGCTAAAATAAAAGTAAATCGTACGGTTGATATTGGCGATAATGACACTTTAAAAGTGGGTAAAACACTTAACATTGAAGCTGGAAAAGAAATTGTTATTAAAACGGGCTCAGCAAAAATAACGATGAGCAGCAGTGGTAATATTGCCATTGAAGGCACAAATATTGATATCAAAGGCAGTAATGTAAAAGTAGATGGCAGTGCAATTACACTCTCTGCCGGCATGATTAAGCTGAATTAAGCTATGGAACTGATTACAACTTTTCAAACAGGTGCTGTTCATGGAGCTGCTAGCAGCGGCTTTACCGTGTATTGTCGCTATGGTTTACCGCATTTAGTGTGTTTATCGGTAAACCGTCCAGATGATCCTTTTTTGAGTCTGCCAATTGATTACTTTAAAGGCCATGATGGTTATTTTGCTGAGCAATTTTTTTATAACCTTCATCCTAATTTGAACAGTAGTAATGTGCTTTCTTATGTATATCAATATGCGACACAGACCAGCTCAATCATAAACGACTTATCTTATGATGATATCGTAGAAGAGCTAGCGAAGCTTGTGAGTGTTAATAAGTTACAAGTTATCCCTCTGTACGATTAATGGATGTGAAAACAAGGAATAGGTTATGGGTAAACCCGCTTCAACAATTGGTCATATGCACCTTTGTCCTAAAGTAACTGCACAAGTTCCTCACGTTGGTGGCCCAATTGTGGCGGGTTCATCAAATGTATTAATTGGTAGTATGCCAGCAGCAAGAAAAGGCGATATGCTGATTTGTGTTGGCCCTCCTGATAGCATTAATAGTGGATCATCTACCGTTAAAATAAACGGAAAGCCAGCAGCTAGAATGGGAGACGGAACGTCTCATGGCGGCAAAATTATCGTTGGTAATCCCACCGTGTTGATCGGTGGTTAATCATGCTTGCTATGTTGCTAAAAGCGCATTCAAATACTTTAAATCAACTACACAGTGCACAACAGAATCCTTTCTATTCTGTTGACTATTTGATGCAAGCTCGTCAGCAACTCATATTAAAACTTCATGCTTATGATTCTGAGATTCTGCAAGTTACATTGTCAGCCACCCAGTTACTGCAAGCTCTTCGAGACTTGAATACTGGCGAAGTATTAACAAGCACATTGGCTGAAGCATGCTTGGTCACGTTATTAACGTCGCCTAAAAAGTTAACTCATGAGTGCGTAGCGCAGTTAAATGAAAATGACGAAAAAGAGTTGCCAGTTAAACAGCTACTCGTTGAAAAGTTAGCAATTTATCGTGGTCGTACACAAACGGCTTATGCGCAGACATTTGATGCACTTAAGCCGATTTACTTTAGTCAGTCTGCTCAGCATGCTGAGTTATTTAAAGCATTTAAACAAGCCGCTATAGAATTACCAACAACAAAGGCGTTGTTTAAAACCACGAACGATTTTGCTGAGCTAAATTTAATTAATTCACCGTTAATGTCTGCTTATTTATTATTGCTGGATCAACAACGCGTGAATCATGTGTGCAACTTTGCAAGCCAAGCACTGTCTCGAGAAGAGGCGCTACAAGTGATGCTGCATACAGGCATGCCTAAATATGTTCCGTTAGTTGTGTCGTTATTGTCGGATATTGAAGATGCAGAGCCACTTATTAATGGTATAAAGCGTTGTTTGGGGGCTGAATTAGATAATTTAGTGGCCTATGAAACTCAGGTGCAAGCACTAACAGATGCACAAGCAATCGTTGATTTTCAACAGCAGTTTAACCAGCATTGGCCTGAGCACGAGTCATATTATGCTGGCAAAACTTTAGTATATGGCTATGCATTAAATCAACCGATTGATAAAGTAAAACAGCAAGGTGTTGATCAACAAAGCTGGCAAGTATTAGCAATTTTAAATGCACTTAAGTTGGATAGTAAAAACTATCAAGAGAGTGTTCATTGAGTGCATTTAAAATTAACATCGACCAGTTTGAAACGCCGTATAAGCTCAGTCCTGAAGAATTACTATTAGAGGGTGGCTCTAGTGAAGGCTGTGTAGTTCCTTGGCATTCAACTGATGCGTTTGTGTATGACTGCATCATGAAAGCTAAGTCTGTTTATAAAACGGATTTCGCGCAAAATGGTACTGTAATGTGGCTTTTACCTGCGTTGCCGTTTCAAGGTGAACTAAAAACACTTTTTGCAACGAGCTTACAGCAATGCTTTGGCACGCCCTTAGAGCATCTGTTTTTTGAAGGTTGCCATGGCATACATTCAGCACTAATGTTGGCTCAAGCCAACAGCCTTGAAAATGTAACAGTGATTGCCATTGATGGTGTTTTTAAGGCAAATAAGCGCGAACAGTTTGATTATTTAGGTGTTGCTGCAAGCACGGCTAATATCGAGTTTATAAATACTGGTTGGATGTTACAATCAGCAGAGATGGTTGCTTCGATAGACCTTGCTAAGCATAACCCTATTCAAGGGGAGCTAAAGCGTGTTTTATCGCTTAATGAGCAGCCAATAGATATAATTTTCGCCCCAGGAAATGGCGTAGAAAGTGATGACTGGTTAAATTATTTACCAGTGTTAAGTAACAAAATTAATGAACAGACGATTTTTCAATTACCTAATTATAAATTAGGAAAACTAGGTGCATTAGAAGGGATTATCAACCTTGCAACGCTGACAAATAGCCCATTTTACAATGACAGTTTGTCTCAGGCGTTAGTGATAACTCAAGAAAGTAACAAGTACCAAGCCGTCGCGTCATACTTATGGACAAGTAAGGAAGTGTGCAACTAATGGATAGCAGAGCAGTTGTTTTACAAGGAATAAGCTACCCAATTTGTGTGGTGTTAGCTAAGCAAAAAGCCCCCAGTGGCTTTGAGCCTGTTTCGACGAGCACGCCGGATAGTGCGTACAAGTACGTTGCTGAGTTAGGCACGGCATTAAGTGGTGATGCATCGAAACGTTTAGATCTCATTCAACTACTACAAGCTGCGGGTATTCATTGTCCAAGGCAAGCATCTGCGCGTGAAACCGCCACAGCCTTAGTGAGTGCGCTTACCTCTGGCGCAGTGAGCTGTTACCGACAAAAAGCTAAAACAGTTATTCAAGTGAGCGATAATACTCGCTCATCGCAAGCCAAAAAATCACAATCACAAAGCAGCTCAAGTAGCGGTAAAAAAGCAACGCAAGCACCTGCAAGTAATAGCGGAGGGGCAAGCAATGCCACTGCCAGTGAAACTCCAATTACAGAGCAAGAGTGTCGTTCAGACCCTGTTTCAATGTTGACGGGCGAGGAAATACTGCCGTTAGTGGATTTTACGCTCGCTGCGAATAAGCCACTTAATTGGCGACGTTTGTATCGCTCATCAAAGTGTAATCAACGCTCATTGCTTGGTAATGGTTGGCGCCATGATTACATGGTGAAATTAACTGAGCATTACTTACCACCCCCAAAAGTAGGCCCGAAGAAAAAAGGCACTTATTGGTTAGAGTACCATGATGAACATGGTGCGACTCATCGATTTGAAAAAGTAAAACCAGGCCAGTCTAGCTACCAGCTGAGCAGTAACCTTGCCTTGCATTACAAAACAAATGGCAAACAAGTGTTGGTAACACCGAATGACCATCACTTAACGTTTATGCCTAGTGAATCTGCGTGGTTACTTGAAAAAATCATTAACGAAAAAGGCCAGAGCACACGTTTTTATTATGACTCTCAAGAGCGCTTAGAGCGCATAGAGGTGAATAAAGCACGTGGTTGCGTTTTAAAATATAATAAACAAGGACTGCTAAAAACAGTTCACGCTTATAGAACAAATGAACAAAATAAGCTTGTTCTGATTGATCAGCCTCTGGCACGTTATGAATACGATGAACAGCAAAATTTAGTTGCTGCAACAAACCAACATGGTGAGCAAGAGCGCTATGAGTACAATGCTGCGCATTTATTAATAAAGCGGACCAGAGCAAGCGGTTTTAGTCATCATTTTGAATGGGATTCATACGGTTATGATGCCAAATGTATAAAACAATGGGGTGATGACAATACCTATTGCTATGAGTTTGAGTATCAAGGGAATAAGACAACCAGTATCGACTCTCGCGGTAATCAAGAGCATTTTGTTCATAACGAACAAGGTAAATTGATTGAGCATACGGATGCCAACGGTCACACCACAACCTACGGATACAATGCGCTTGGACAAAAGCTGACACAAACAGACCCCTTGGGCAATCAAACTCAGTATGCCTATACAGAGTATGGTCAGCTTGCCTCTGTTACTCAACCTGATGGTACTCGTACTCAGTTTGGCTATAACCAACTCGGCCAACAAGTGTTAACTATCTTGCCAAATGGCGACAAGATCCAACGTAAGTACAGTGCCTCTGGATTACTGCAAAGCGAAACCCTAGCAGATGGTCGAATTGCGCTTTATAGCTACGATCAACAAGGTAACTTAACGCAACATATCACGCCTAACGGTCATGTTTTAAAATATACGTGGAACGAGCATGGTGAGCTACTTGCTAAGCAGCATAATAATGAGCTTATTCGTTATAGCTACGATAACTTAGGCCGCATTAATGCAACAATAAACCAAGCAGGGCTGCTTACTCAGTATAAATACAATGAGCAGGGGCAACTTGTGCAAACCACCGCGTTTGCTCAAAATGATCCAGAAAATAAACAACAGCAATACTTCACATACGATGAAGCGGGTAGGTTAGTTAGCTCACAAAACAGCAACGGCGATACCACAGAACAACATTTTGAAGGGCTAAGCCAGCCGCATTGTGTTATTCAACCCGACGGCAGCGCACTGCATTTAACTTATGATAAAGAGCGCAACTTAACGGCAATTGAGCGCAGTGACGGCCATGTATACCGTATAAACTACGATGCAAATGAAAACCCGACTCAGGTAACGGGGTTTGATGGCACGATACAACAATACAAGTATGATGCTTGTAATCGCTTAGTGTCAGTTACACAAAGCGATAAACGCCATGTAAAAATTAAGCGTGACAAACTAGGCCGCATAATTTCGCAGCACGCAAGCCTTGCCACAGGCAAACAAATCATTAATAACGCTAACCATTATACCTACACGGCAGAAGGCAAAATAGCGCGAGCTCATAATGCGCAGTCGACGATAAAACAAGCGTTTGATAAAGGTGGGCGATTAATTAGTGTTGAGCAAATTCATAATCAACATCAAACACATAAACTTGCATACACCTATGATGACTATGGTAGAAGGCAGTCTCTCACTCTGCCTGACTCAACAACGCTTGATTATCACTACAATGAATTTGGTCAGCTTAGTGCAATTCAAGTAAAGCAGGCGAATGGCGATTTAACAAAACTGGTTGAACTTGGTTACGACAGCCAAAATAACATTCAAACACAGCACTTTGGTAATGAGGTCACCCTTACTCAACAGTTTGATGTATTCAACCGCTTAACACAGCAGCAGTTAACCCATTCTGCGCAAGCACTATTCGATACCTGTACATACAATTACGACAGTGTTAACCAGTTGATTGCGCGTAAAGAAGAAGGGGTTAGTAGTCATAACATTAATTTTGAATACAACAACCTTGGCCAGTTAATTAAGCAAAACCTAGCAAGCTCTGAGGTTGATACTACTACCCAATACCAGTGGGACAGCTTTGGTAACCCTGTTAGCCAGTCAAAACTAAAAAATGGCGAATTAACCGAGCAGCAAGCTGATACCAGCGATGCAATTAATCACGTTGAAAATAACGATTCAGCCTATACAACTAATGTTATTCACAGCGAATACAGCGATTCGATTGCAGCATCAGATAGTAACTTAACTGATGATACTGTTATCCAAACCGCAACCGAGGCTGACCGCCTAACACACTTTGGCGACAGCGATTTTCATTACGATGAATGTGGTAACCAAATACGTGAAACCGGTAAAGGTATTAAAACACACCGTGAATACAATGCGTTCAACCAATTAAGCAGCTTTAATAACAATGGTACGCTCACTCATTACGACTACGACCCATTGGGTCGACGCATTGCCAAGCATACCGAGCATGGCAAGATTGATTACATTTGGGATAACGACCAGCTAATTGGCGAATACCAACACGGCGAATATACCTGGTACATCAACCTACCAAATCAATTTCACCCAGTCGCACTGATTAAACAGGGAGAGGTGTATTACTACCACCTAGACCAGCTCAACACCCCACGTTTTGTAACAAATAAAAACGCAGAAGTTGTATGGCAAAACCACGCGGATGTGTATGGCTATGAAGAACCTGAGGCCAATGCTGACTTTAATAAAGAAAACACATTCACTCAGCCAATACGTTTTCAAGGGCAATATTTTGATGAAGAAAGCGGCCTACACTACAACCGCTATCGTTACTACAGCCCAAAACAGCAGCGCTTTATAAACCAAGACCCGATTGGTTTAGTGGGAGGTATTAATCATTACCAATATGCGCCGAACCCAGTTAATTGGGTGGATCCGTTTGGATTGAGTTGTAAGGAAGGTATTGCCACCGTCCTTAGAATAGGCAGGGGTAAAGATACTCATTTTGCCATTCAGGTAAAAACTAAACTTGAAGTGACTAAGACACATCAACTGGGTGGAACTGATGATAATGGTATTAGTAGTAGAACCCTTATTGATAGCTACGATGAAGAGGATGACTTTGCAGGTAAATTGATAGAAAAAGCTACAATAAAGTTGCCAGATGCGATAGCTGCGATTGATTTACAGAGGCAGCTAATGCTCAATAGTGAAATAGCCCTAGATGCAGCCGATGGTGATCCTGATAATTTACAAACACCTCTATATGATGCTGCTACTCAAAGTTGCTTAACGCACGTTTTCGACGTGTTGGAGGCTGGTGGGATAGAAGGTACACCTAAAAACTCTTCTATTCGAGATAAATCAGTCCGTAAATTTACACGTGATATGATGAATGGGAAGATAGGTGAAGAAGATATTTCAGAAGTTGTGGAAGAGTTTAAGGATAATAAAGCAACTTGGAAAATTGATAGTAAAGGTAGGCCTATTTCAGTTGAGGCAACGTTGAAATCTACTTATCATGGTAAACGCTCACATGAAGAGAAAAAAGCACAAAGTGAAGCTGGAGGTGAAGATAGGCTAGCTGATGATGATGGCGGTCATTTAGTTGGCCATCGCTTTATGAGTGATCAAGGAACGAAGAACTTATTCCCACAGAACTCTAACTTCAATCGAGGTAGTTATAAGTCGATGGAAAATGAGTGGGCAGATTGGACCGAAGCTGGATTTGAAGTCAAGCTAAAGGTTTCGCTTGAGCCTTCTGGAGCTGTTCGGCCTACTGATGTAATTAGTGAGTACGAGGTATGTGACTCAAAAACTGGTGATGTGGTTTATGAAAAACGACACAAGTTTAATAACCAGAGCGGTGAGACTTTTGGGCGGGTTGCAAAGAAAGATATTGAGAAGTTTAAAGGAATTTTATGAATATTAAAGATGAAACATTAATCGAGATTGCTGGATTATTTTTGCGTTGTAAGAAAGTTGTGGAAAATCCTTGGACAGAGTTTGTGTTTATTTTTGAGTTCGGAGAAGGGCACATATCTAATTCAGGTTTTTTATACGATGGTGAAAAGGTTAGACCTGCTATAGCTTCAATTGAAGATGAACAATTGCTATTAGATAATACTTTAGAACAATTAAGAGAAGATATTTATTTGCAATGCGGTGAAAAGTTTAATCAACTATTATTTCAAATGGAAAAAGAAACAAAGCGCTTCAAAATTGATTTCGAATTTGATGATCCAAAACGGTGGGCCATTACACCTAGTAATATGTTCGAAATGCGAGAGAAACTCCGTCCTAAGTTTGATTGATTTTAATACAATATTGTAGGAACGAGCTTCAATTTGCAGAATAAACACATATTGTTTTACTTAAGCCTTGTAAGGTTTTTTAGGATGAAACTTTCCAAATTTGGGGGCAGCGCATGAAATCTGATAAAAAATTAAATTTTGCTTTTAATTCAAGTGAAAAAGTGTGTAGCCATTTAAACGATTCTATTAATAAAAAGAGTGAAATAACTCCGAAACCATACATTATTGGTTTTAGTGCTGATCATTATAACTTGGTTTGGTACTGTGAACTTTGTTGTCAACAATATTCCTTACCTGCTCAAGGTGTATTTTTGTTCGACTTTCCTGAGAATCAAGAGGAGTACGATGATCTTGCTTCTTTAAAAGAGCTTTACAGTTTTAAAGATCTTAAGTCATACATTAATACTTTACACAATTTTAAAGCATCGGAAATATGCGATAGTAATCCATTTTTAGCATTTGATAAAAATGAAGGCTCTACACCAAAGTATGTCAATCAAAAACTATTTTACTCCCTATCTAGGTTAAATGATGAGAAAGTAGAGCATATGGTTGAGAAAGCCATAATGGTGCCATTTGGCACTGAGGTTGACTTCGATGATTCAAATGAGTGATAAATATTCTATAAAATCCAAAGGGATTAAATCCTGACTTCGAGAACACCTAGCATTACATAGACAGCAATTATAAATTTATATACTAACAACAACGCTCTTTAACAACATGGATGTTTTAAAGGTTTGGGCAGTTTTGCTCAAACCGTGTTGATATTTTTGTCCAACACACTTTGGCTACAGCGACTTTCATTACGATGAATGTGGCAACCAAATTCGTGAAACCGGTAAAGGTATTAAAACACACCGTGAATACAATGCGTTCAACCAATTAAGCAGCTTTAATAACAATGGTACGCTCACTCATTACGACTACGACCCATTGGGTCGACGCATTGCCAAGCATACCGAGCATGGCAAGATTGATTACATTTGGGATAACGACCAGCTAATTGGCGAATACCAACACGGCGAATATACCTGGTACATCAACCTACCCAATCAATTTCACCCAGTTGCACTGATTAAACAGGGTGAGGTGTATTACTACCACTTAGACCAGCTCAACACCCCACGTTTTGTAACCAACAACAACGCAGAAGTTGTATGGCAAAACCACGCGGATGTGTATGGCTATGAAGAGCCTGAGGCATCTATTAAAAACAGCTTCACTCAGCCAATACGTTTTCAAGGGCAGTATTTTGATGAGGAAAGTGGTCTTCACTACAACCGCTACCGTTATTATAGCCCAAAACAACAACGTTTTATAAACCAAGACCCCATTGGCTTGGTAGGTGGTATAAATCATTATCAGTATGCGCCTAATCCAGTGAATTGGGTAGATCCGTTTGGATTGAGTTGTAAGGAAGGTGCGTCTACTGATAATTTAATCCCAGTTATAGGTGCGTCAGGAAAAATAGTTGAGCATATTTCAAGCGATACAAAGTTAGTCAGGTTCGAAAGTCCATTAGAAAGTACACCTATGACACCTCATGAATCTCCGTTTTTCGATGTTTCAAAGGCAATGGAGTACGGTTTAAAACCTGATTATTATCAAGCCCTATTTGCAGCTTCAGAACCAAACTTGGGAGAGCTAACAAAGCTAAGGAAGAAGCAGGGATATTTTGATAATGATGTAGAGCTAAAAGAAGCAACAGTTGGTGAGTTGTTAGAGAAAAACCCAGATGCTAAAGTTTTATCTGACTTTAGGTTTAATGGTTCTGTTTTGGGTAAAGAGTCTGGTGGGTATATTGTAGTCACAAACAATCAGCCAGAAAAATCCAAAGAGCAAGAAAAGCCGAAAAAACTCAACTTTAAAAAGCCTAAAGCTGAGAATGAAAAAGTAGATAAGCCAATTGTAAAAATCTTGGCTGGAAGTGCGTCTGATAAACCGAGAGGGAGGGGAAGTTGGGCTGAAGAACTTGAAAACCCTAAAGCTAATACTATCTATGAGGTAACTTCTATTCATGATGGTCAGCCTGCAATTTATACTTATGAAACAGATGAACAAGGGCGTACAATAAAAGTTAAAGGTAAGCTCACAAAATCAGCAATAAAAGATCAAACGACAAGAGATAAAAAACACCGCAGTTCTAAACAAAGTAGCTATGGTGGCGATGATCCAATGTATGATGGTGGGCATTTAATTGGTACGCTTTTTCAAGGCCCAGCAGAAAAAATAAATTTAGTACCCCAGCTAAAAGGCCAAAATCGTTATGGTGAATGGCGAGAAATGGAGAAAGAGTGGGCTAAAGAATTAGATAAAGATAATGAAGTAGAAGTAGAGATTTCGGTGACATATGATGGTGATAATACTTCACCGAAGACTCTTTTTGCTACTTATATGGTTGATGGTAATGAGCCAATAGAAAAAGAGTTTGATAACTAAGGATACAAAATGTTCGATACAATCGACGATATATACAATCATATAGGGCAAGCGATGTTTGACGCTCTCCCTGATGAATGGGATATAGCCACATTAACATTACTAATGGATAAAGTAGATGTTTCCGTAACGATGTTTCAGAAATATTTAGATAAGAGTGATTCCAAGGGTTATAAATATTTTAGTGTTAATAAACGAAATGGAGTTGCATATGAATCAAAAGTTTCTGATGCTTTCTATGCACTCTTTCATATAATGAAAAAGAATGAAGATGATGTTCCTTGGAATAAAGCACGTTTTGAAATGACATCTGAAGGCGACTTTTCAATTGATTTTAAATATGATGAAGATTTTGCGTGGTACAAATCTCTCGATATTGATAGTCAAGAATATGAAGATCTTGACATAGATGTCATAAATCAAATTAAGTCATGGGAAGGTTTACCTGAAAGTTATCCTAGGTATTGGGCAAAAACGCTATTAGTACTTCCAAATGTAGATACATTAACAAGAGCAGATGTGTCGGCATTTACTTTAAAATACAATAACTCGGCTTTATTGAAAGAGCACTGGCAGGATAACTATTCCGATAATGCAATGCGATTATGGGAAGAGGTAAAGCAAACCTATAAAAATAAAAAAGAAAAAAAATATAGCATAGATGAATTAATTTTTGCTCTTAATTATGACTTTGCAGTTATGCCTTATCAAAATGATAATGATGACTTGGACTTTTATAAATGGATTTTTTTAGAGATTTCTAAATTAAGTTAGAGTTTCTTTAAAGGTTTTTTATTTATAAACCAAGCGTCTATCTTGTTTTTGCTCTGGCGTTCAAATACTAAAATTCAGTTAATCTAAATAACAGATAGAGTGTTTCTTCTGGTAATTTCAAGAAAGCGTCAAGTAAGGTTGATACAGAGCGCTATCACTAATAATAAGATGCGCGCTGTACGTTCTTATATGGTTAAGAGCAGTTTTAAATAAACACAGTTTATATATTTAAACATGAAAAGGACTTTTACATGTCAGTAATTAGAATAACCCAATCTGTTGGGCTAGGTGGTGTTAATACCCCAGCCGATGTAAAAACAGTACAAACCGCTTTAAATAAATTACTAAAACTTATCTCACCAACAAAAGCATTAGCAGTAGACGGACGTTTAGGTTCTCGCCCAGAAAACTCTAAAACTGTTGCTGCAATAAAACAGTTTCAAAGCAAAGTTGCAGGTATGGTGCGTCCCGATGGCAGGATAGATCCAAATGGTCGTTCTCACCGAAAAATAAATGAAAAGCTGACAACGATAGGTCAGGTTCATTTTAAATTACCAGTGGCCTCTTCGAATGTACAAGCATTGTCAGAATCTGATTTTCAAGATGTTGCGAATCAACTTGGGTGTAAGGTTGCTGCTATTAAAGCTGTTGCTGAGGTTGAATCCGCAGGTGATGCTTTTTTCTCAAATCGCAAACCTAAGATTCTATATGAAGCACATATTTTCTCTCGTCTAACGAATCATAAATATGATTCAAGTCATCCGTCTATTTCGAGCCGAAGTTGGAATCGTAGTTTATACGTAGGAGGTCCGCAGGAATACGCAAGGCTTGAAAAGGCTATGGAATTAGATGTAACAGAAGCTTTAAAATCGACTTCTTGGGGGCGTTTTCAAATTATGGGGTTTAACTATAGTGCAGCAGGGTTTGCTAGTGTAGAGGCGTTTGTTCAAACAATGTTTACATCACAAAGAAAACAGTTAGATGCATTTGTCAACTTTGTGAAAAGTAAAGGATTAGAAAAACACTTAATAACACTGAATTGGGCTGCATTTGCTGAAGGTTACAATGGTTCTCAATACGCACAAAATAAGTATGACGTGAAATTAAAAAAGGCTTTTGATAAATATGATAAAAAGTAAATTTTCTTCGATTTTTATTGCATTACCAATATGCTTTATTGCTTCGTGCAGCGCATCGCAAAATGAGTCAGCGATTATTTTTAAATGCCATGCGGATAAACCCACACCGATTGATGTGGTTGTCAGTGAACATGATGGCAGTTATAAGCTTATGCAATTTAACGCCGCACAGGTCAAGCTCACTGAAATGACCTCTATCAGTGATGCGAGTAAATCCAGTTATCATCGTTCTTTAGTTAATGAACACAGTATGACGTTTACACACAATGGTAATAAAATAACCCTGAGTGACTACCATAGTGAAGAGTTGGGTATGATTACTAAAGAGAAATCAGTCACTATTGAACATGATGACAAAAAAGACTACTGGCTTTGTGATGATTCAAGTGTTAGCAAATTATCTTCTATTGAGAACTTTTAGGAATGGCTATTAAAAGGGAAGTGGGTAATTAGTTGTAACTTGAATTTTGCACATGATAGTTTAGTAACTGGGCTGGTATATTCAGTGATGGTCCCTGTAAACAGAGCCACTAGTCAACATTTTGTATTTGATACTAAAAAATCAGCTTTTACAGGTGTATTTAGGAACAACTACAGAGGATTTTTGTGATTCTAGCTCAGTTACTTTTAATTAAACTGGGGTATTCTCTTCCTCGCTATAAAAAGATAATCTTAAAAAATAAACAAAGTGCCGTAACCCTCGTCACTGAAAAAGGAGCTATAAACGCGAACTCCAAAGCGTTATAGAAATATTATGGAACAACAACACCAACAAACTCTCACACAGCTTGTAAACGATGTTTACAACAAGCCTGATTTAATTGAAGAGCATCAGCCACTAATTGAGCCTTTGCTGACTGATTTAGTCGCGAGTGCGCCTTTAGGCTTTGAAGGCATGGCTGCTATGATTAATACGCATATTTCCAATGGATTTAAGTTTAAAAACCCTAAAATACAACAGTTTGAGCTTGAATCTGGGTTGTTAAAATTAAAAACCTACTTTCAAAAGATTAATCTTTAACAGGAGTTTAGGCAGGCCTTTGCTAGCAAAAACTTAGTTTCAAGGATGATGTGTGACATTAATTAATACATGTATGTTAATGCTGGTTTTACAGCCGTTGTTTGTTTATTTGGCTCTGTTTAAACAGCCAGAATTTCACCCTATGACAGATACACCGGTCAAAAATGATGATGCTCTATTTTTGTTTGTCACCCCTGGGGTATCTGTTTTCTATTTTAGCCAGTTTTTTGAGGCGCTACTTTACCTAGGTGGGGTCTGGGTATTGGGGTTATTACTCGCTGTAATTTTGGCAAGTAAAGCCAAAAAACCTGTCACAAAGGATGATGCGATCAGCTTTACGATTGCAGGCTTTATCTTTTTCGGGATTATAAAATTAATTGCTATGGCAATTGCGTACTTTTTTATGGATGACCCCGTAGAGGCCGCACAGACTGCTATCCCCCCTGCAAACGATGAAAGCGCTTTTACAGTGAGCCAGCTATTTAGTGTAGATTATTTATATAACGCATTGTGGCCTACATTGTACTTTTTAATCCTCATGATAATAACGCTTGTGATAAAGGTTATTGAACATCATAGTTCATTTAAAAAAGCACCTTCTGGCCTGCTTATTACGCTGGGTGCAGCGCTGGCGGGGGTCGCCCCGTTATTTGGAGAAGCTTATATTGTTGGGATTATTGCTAACTTTATTATCTTTATTGTTTTTTGCTCCTTGTGTTTAAAAATTGATGTAAAAAAGGATCCATCAGCAGGGGCTATTGGGCTGTTTTTTGGGTATATACTCATGATGGGAATAGGCTTTAGTGTGATATGCAAAGTTATTTATGAGCTGTTTTTTAATTAAGCTTAAGTGAATTTTCAGTATCTTTTTTGCGCAATTTGCTTGTTATCCGACTTGTACCTTATTAGAATAAATAATTATATTTTTTAGCTGTATTAGTGTGTTTAGCCTTTAAAGCGTACTTAAGTCATTATAGATTCTTATTTCACGTTTAAAGTAGCTTAATTACAGAGCCTATTTTTATCTGAGTGCTAAAAAGGAGTTTTGCTGTTGCCGCGGTTAAAGTGTTCATTGTTGGGAATAATCGTGGCTATTATGGCGTTATTCACTGGCTCAAACGCTTTTGCAAATATTTTTGGTTTGTTTAATAAAGATGATTTTTTGTTATCGGCTCCTATTAAGGGTGTTTTATTAGATAACGGGGTGCCCGTTGTTAATACAAAAGTTATTCGTTCACTCACCTATGGCGACGAGTACATAGATGAAACAATAACAAATGATGACGGCTTTTTCGCCTTTGATGAAAAGCGAATTTACACCTCGAAGAAATCAAATATGTTTGATAATGATGCACTAATTCAGCATGTGTACCTTGACAATGGCACACCCGAAGGCATTGTACTGTGGTATGCGGGTATTTCAATTTATGAAAATAGTGAAACGCTAAGGGAGCTTCTTAATGGGTTACGGTGTGATGTTGCTAAGAAACCACACACCTATGATGTGCCTATTAAAGAAGCATTAGATCATTATTTTACAATCTATGGCGCTTGTGAGTTGTGATTTTAAGGAGATTATATTGTTAATAGAGCGATTTAAATTGCCAATGCTTATTGCAGCAGTGGCGTTGCTAATTTTATTTACTACAACACAGGTTTTTGCAAATATGTTTGGTTTTTTTAGTAAGGAAGAGTTTGAGCTATCAGCGCCGGTTGAAGGTCGTTTGCTATACGAAGAGCAGCCTGTTGCTGGTAAAAAGGTATTTCGTAAACTAAATTATGGCGATGATTATATTGATGAAGTAACAACGGGTACTGATGGCCGTTTTTCTTTTCCTGAAAAAGTGATCAAAACATCAAAGCCATCAAACATGTTCGACAATGAATCTGTTATTCAACATATTTACACATTAGATGAAAATGCAGAGGAAGTAACTATTTGGGCTGTTAGAGTATTTCCTTATGAGCACAAAGATACACTCACCGAGTACTTGAATGATTTGGTGTGTGATATCGCACATGAACCACAAACATATGATATAGCGGCTAAAGAGGATAAGCAGCATACATTTGCTGTTTTTACCACTTGTAAGCTCTAACGTTTAAAACCAATAAAGGGATTTAAAATGAATACGTTAACACCTACTCAAGCAGTTCAATTAGCGTCACTTGCCTATGATGCTAAAGAATTAAAAAATACAAAACTTTTAAATGGGCTGTTGCATGCGTCTTTGCGAGACCAGTTTGATTTCTCTATCAATAGTAAGTCTATACAGGGCGTTTCAGGCGGCTTTTTCTCTCACCTATTTGGCTTAAGCACTGGCTTTGGTCTGGTTGCACATGGTAAAAATGCATTCCAAGGGCATTCAGTTATTACCATTCGCGGGACTGCTTCACTGAGAGATGGCCTAACTGATGCACATTTCGGTTTAAGTGGTGGCGCTAACGGCAGCATGGTTCATGCTGGTTTTAATAAAACGTTTTATACTATGAAGCCAGCTCTTCAAGAGTTTATGGCAGCGAATGTAAGAGATAAAATTACAGCGGGTGTTCATTTAGTTGGCCACAGCTTAGGGGGCGCTTTAGCAACACTGGCAGCTGATTGGATTAAAGCAGAATACTCGTTACCGGTAAAACTTTATACATTTGGTTCGCCAAGGGTAGGTTTAGAAGACTTCTCAAGATCGGCTACTTCAAGAATAGATCACATTTACCGATGTACGCATGGTGCTGATCCGGTAACTAAAGTACCGTTATGGCCATTTTCTCATGCGCCTTATAACGGTCAAGAAATACGCCTAGACAGCGGCCAAGGCCTTAAAGGTGCGGCACATAAGCTTAGCGGAAACCCAGGTTACGTAAATACAGCCAATAGTAGTGATTGGAATAACTTAACCGTTAAAGCAAACCATTACCTTAACACGCCGGTAAGACTCAACTTTGAAGATAGAAACCAAGCATCATTTAATGCCCATTGGGCCGATAAATTAGGAGCTGCGTTAGTCACTTTATTAAAAGATGCGGGTTATTACAGTGCTGTGGCGGCACAAGCGGCAATTGGTACAGGTTTAACCTTTTACGATATGTTAGCTCGCACATTAGATAAGATTGCTAAAGCGTCTGCTTCATTTGCATCTCAGACTTTGGGCTTAATTGGTCATATGCTGGTTTTTGCAGGGAAAGTGATTGGTAAGGCGGTAGAGCTAACATACAGTGTGATTAAGTGGGCATTCGACTCGACGCTTGGAGCCTTATATCAAGCTGCAAGAGATGGTTTAAATGGCCTAGACTAAAATATTTAAGGGCATGCACTGCATGCCCTTTTTATTAGTTGTTATTCCCTTTTAACGTGCCGATATCGATCCCGTTTTTACTTAGCTCAGTTTTAAGTAATGCTGCACTGCTTTGTAGGTTCGGCAAGGTTTGATTTTCAATTATCGCTACTGCTTTTTTCAACTCTTCAGATGCATATTTGGCTGACATTTTTCGGTTTATTGCGGCATCTATAATAAATTGGCTCTTACTGTAAAAGCGACGCACTTGAGTTAGAAACTCGCTTGGTGTTTCTAATGTTGTCGGCGAATATTGCATTGTTTGCCAAATGTACTTTTCGATTGTTGGCTTATTATATTCAAGCTCAGACTTAGGTGGGCTTTTAGCCAACAAGGCTGCAAACTTACTAAGATTATCTGCGTTATCCTTCACTTCATCGTACAAAGAAGTACGAAGGTAATAGTTATCTTCCATCTTGCTAAAAGTATCAAACTTTAGCGCTTGCTCTAAACCACTTTGCGCTGCGAGATAAACACCAAAAACAGTTGATAGTACTAAAAAAACTTGATTAAGCCAAAAGCCGGTACTTTTTAGCTCTTTGTTATCCACTGTTTTAAGGGCATTGCTGATCTTTGGTGGGTTTTTATTACTGTTATCCATGATTAGATTCCTTTCATTTATACTATTAAAACATTGTAATAGATAAAGAAAGTTTAATCACTAGATAACAAAGCTAATCTCTTTCTAAAAGCACAGCACCCGAGTGTTCTTCACCTAAATGATCTTCTTTATTATAAATAGGGCACTTAGCCATAGATAAACAGCCACAGCCAATACAGCCGTTCACTCGGTCTCTGAGTCGTTGCATATAGTGAATTTTTTCATCTAATTGAGTTTGCCAGCGTTTTGAAAGCTCTGCCCAGTCTTGTTTTGTTGGTGTGCGTTGCTCAGGGAGAGTACTCAGCGTGTGCTTTATATCTTCTAGGGTAATGCCCATGGCCTGTGCTGCTTTTATCACGGCGATACGGCGAAGTACATCAGGCTTATAACGACGCTGATTGCCATTATTACGCCAACTACGGATTAAGCCTTTTGTTTCATAAAAATGCAGCGTTGAGACTTTAACGCCACTGCGCTTAGCCACAAAGCCAACCGATAGGTTTGCATCAACGAGTTTTTTTTCTGATCCTGACATAATTTGCTCCAAAGTGTTGACCTAAAGTTAGCTTGAGGTTTTACGCTGCGCACATCATAAAAAAAGGAGCAATAATAATGCAACAAAAACCGACTGAAAATACAGTAATCATCTATTCAAGTGCAAGAAAACAAGGAAATACGAGCTTACAAGTTAATGATTATAAAAAGCAATATGGAGGAGATATCGTCTGCCTTGATGATTATATTATTTCAGCTTACCGCTACGATAAACAGTATAAAAATGATGACTTTTATGCCGTTTTTGAAGCTCTATTAAGCTATCAACATTGGGTGATAGCATCACCGGTTTATTGGTATAACACAACGCCACAATTTAAAGCATTTTTAGACCGTATTACTGATTATATGGACGATGAAATTCTCAGACCTAAGCTTAGAACGCTTCGTGAAAAGCAGTTCTCACTGCTATCAAATGCAGGTTCGATTAACGCGCCAAGTGCGTTTATTGATATGTTTAAAAATACCTTTAACTATTTAGGCATGACCTTTAAAGCACATCAGCATATTGAGGCTAGTTAAAGTCAGAAAAAAAGGTTAGGCTAGAGATAAAAAACAACAGGGTTACTTATGAAATTAACATTGTTGGGTTTATCTCTCGCATTGGTAGCAAGTTTAAGTCATGCAGAGCAAAAAGAGCCCGCGATTAAAGGATTTGGTTTTTATTATACTGTGCCAAATCATACGGCTATTGATGAGCAAACAAGGTTTAAAATTGCCTTTGATGTGGCCGATGCCGCAGAAAGAGGTAAGCAAAATAACAATATTAACTCGCTAGCACGTTTTATTAATATGCACATTGCCCATGGGGTGAAACCAGAAAACATTGAACTTGCTTTGGTTGTGCATGGCAGTGCAAGCGTGGATGTACTCAAAACGGGCGCTTATAAGCAACGTTTTAATAGCGATAATAAAAACCAACAATTGATTTCACAATTACTCGCGCACAACACCGTTGTTTATGTATGTGGTCAGTCGGCAACACATATGCAAGTTAAGCAAGAGCAACTGATACCAGGTGTGCAAATGGCATTATCTGCCATGACAGCACACGCACAACTACAGCAGCAGGGCTATACCCTGAATCCATTTTAATGAATATTCTTTGTTTTGGTGATTCTAATACCTATGGAATTTCACCACTAGATGGTAAGCGCTTTGACGAACATACACGTTGGCCATGTTTGCTTGCAGACAAGCTCGGTGCTGGGCATTTGGTTATTGAAGCAGGGCTACCAAATCGTACGATAGCTGATGAACCACCATTTAGTGGTGATAAATTAGGGGTTAAGTACTTAGAGCCATATCTTCGAGCGTATCATATTGATGTCATCATTATTCAGCTAGGTACGAACGATTTAAAGCGTCGTTTTGGATTAGCAGCCGATGATATTGCCAAAGCACTGGATACGTTAATAGTCGACATCGAGATTCACTATCTGCATCGAGAAATGCCTAAAATAGTGGTGCTGAGTCCATCTGCGGTTTATGAGGTTGGGGCTTATCAGTCTATCTATGCTGGCGCTGCCAAAAAAGCGAAGCAATTAACAGTTGAGTATAAATTAGTCACAGAACGCCATGAGTGTCACTTTATAAACGGTTATGCTCTTCTTGCTCCTTGCCAAACAGAGGGCGTACATTGGCAGGCCCAAGAGCATAAGTTACTTGCCGACTATTTATTTGAATATCTTTAAAGTAGAGTTTGCGAAAGATCTTTAAAAGATTTACCTATTTTCAGGGTTTTACCTGTATTTAGTTCAACAAATTCACTGTTTACAGCTATCACCTTTTGTTTGTTTACTAAAAACGATTTATGAATTTGGGTAAATGAATGGGATAGCTGTTCACTAAGCTGTTTTAGTGTTGTGCTCGCAAGTGTTACTTGCTCAGCTTGATGCACCTTCACATAGTTGCCATATGCCTCAATATACTCAATAGAATCTAAGTTAAACTTTCGTTTTTCTCTATCTACTTTAAGCGTAATGTTATTAGGCTCAATTATATTTGGTTTAACTAAATGCTCACGCACCTTATTGAGAGCCTGTTCAAGCCTTGGCGCAGACACGGGTTTGAGTAAGTAATCTGTCACATTCAATTCAAACCCTGTTATAGCGTATTCTTGGTACGCGCTTACAATGATGACTTGGGGAGGGTGTGCCAAAGTTCTTAATAATTCGATTCCTGTTAGCTCTGGCATATTTATATCTAAAAACACTAAGTCAACAGTGGATTTAGCTAACCCATAAAGGGCATCTTTTGCGCTAACATATTGAGCTATAATCTTAATATCAGAATGTGCCTGTAGGTGATGTTCAATCACTTGATGGGCAAGGGGTTCATCGTCAACGATGATTGCTCTTATCATTATGATAACTCCAAAGTTAAGGTTGTCTGCCAATGTGTCGCGTGTTTTTTAGCTGTTAAGGTATGTTTATTTGGGTATAACAGTTCTAGTCTTTTTTGCAGATTACTAAGCCCCATGCCTAGGTGGCTTTTTTCAGTTTGGGTATTTATAGAGTTTTCACAAAAGAGTGTTAGCACAGTGTCATTTATAGTAATTGCGAGTGTTACTTTTGTTGAGTCCGATGCAGGTTCTACACCGTGTTTAATGGCATTTTCGACGATTATAATCAGTAATAAAGGCGCTATATGAAGATCGTCGACTCTATCAGGCCAAGTTAGGTTAAATAAGTATTTGTTTGCGCTTCTAATTTTTTGTAGCTCTATAAAGCTTTTTAGGTATGCCAATTCTTTTTCTAATAAAACCACTGACTTTTGTCCTTCATAGACAGTGTATCTTAATAAATCTGCTAAATGCATAACCAACTGTGGCGCATGCTCTGATTTTGTGAGCGTGAGTGCATATAAATTGTTTAGGGTGTTAAATAAAAAGTGTGGGTTAACTTGTTGTTGAAGAAGTTTTAATTCGGTTTTGGTTTGCTGTTTTGCTATTTCATTTAATTTACTTTGCTGTTGCTGTCTTTCAAAAGCAAGGATGATAGGTGTAGTAATGATCAGAAAGAAAAACATAAACTGATAATTATATTTAGCAAAAATATTTTGGTTACCACTAGGTGTTAGATTCGCAATATGTTGTGGTAAATCATTAATAGGTAATGTTAGCACCAGTGCGACAAGTAACGGGGTTAGTGTAGCCATAAAAATGAGACATGAGGCCACAAAAGTGAAGACACCGTAGTTTGCTAATAAATGGCGAATAAGCACGTAGCGATTTATTAAATATAAGCTGTATATAATAACGGCATAAACGCCAAGTTGAAGAAAGTAAAATAAAAACTGATCAAACTCTGAAAAGAATTTGCCAACATCAAAAATTAGTTCGAATGGTTGATTTAATAAAGGGTCTTGATGGCTATTAAGTATACCTGCGAACAAAAAAGCCCAACAAATCAGTATCATTAGCACCACGTTATCTAATGATATAAAAGAGATAAACCACCTAGCAATTAAGCTGTTTTTATTGGTCTTATTACGCTGTGAAACCAGCCAAAGTAAGCTGGCTAACGAGCACAAAATCCAACATTGCACGCTTAAGTATTGCCATTGAGCGTAAGTTGAAGAAACTAGAGCAAGTGTATATATGCTGAGCGGATACAGAGTGAAGCCTGTAAGCCACACCAAGGTTGGGCTTTTATATGTTCCCTTGAATGTTAAAAGATGGGCAATTAAAAAGGGCAGGCATTCCAATAACAGTTGCAGATTTATTTTTAAATATAAAGCCGGGGAGTCAAGCCTTAACGACAGGTAGCGTGTATGACCTTCAAGCAAAATGGCTGCAAATACTGGCAGCAAAGCAACCAAATATTTGTTATTTGAATTGCCTGATAGAAGAGAAAAAATAGCCCGCAAACGCCACTCCATTTTATTTTTACAACCTAACAAACCAGCTTAATACATGATGACCTATGAGCATAGTTAAAATCATGCTGTTTCATGCCCTTATATACTCAAGTAAGATTAATGATTTTCGTTGTTAATGCACGAATGTAATGATGAAAGTACTATTTTTATTGATGAACGCTAAATACTTACTTTCATCCTGTGCTTTTATAGTTTGATCATAATTGGCTAACCGGTTTGGTTACAGTGACTTAATGTAACGATTCGTTAATTAAGGAATGTACCTATGCTTACACTCGCAAATATTAATAAGAAATATGCAGATGGCACACATGCATTAAATAACATAACAATCCATTTGCCCAAAGGAATGGTGGGATTGCTTGGGCCAAATGGAGCTGGAAAATCAAGCTTAATGCGAACATTAGCCTGCTTACAAAATGTAGACACAGGTCATATTAATTTTGATGGTTTAAATATTTTAGAGTCCCCAGATGAATTGCGTAAGCAGCTAGGTTATTTACCACAGCAGTTTGGTGTTTATCCTGCAATGAGTTGTCATGCTTTGTTAGAGCATATTGCCATATTGAAAGGCCTTAATTCAGAGCAACGAAAGCGACAAATTAATGAATTACTGTCACTTTTAAATTTAACAGGGTTTGCAAACAAAAAAGTAAGTAAATTTTCTGGTGGTATGAAGCAGCGTTTCGGAATCGCACAAGCCTTACTAGGTAATCCTAAACTCATTATTTTAGATGAGCCAACCGCAGGCCTTGATCCTGCTGAGCGTGAGAGCCTTAATAACTTATTAGTTTCAATTAGCAAAGAGCGTTTAGTTTTATTATCTACCCATATTGTTGAAGATATAGAAAATCAGTGCCGCTTTGTCGCAATGATCAATCAAGGCAAACTCATTCAAAGTGGCAATGTTGATGAACTAGTGCATCAACTGGCAGGTAATGTTTGGTTATTGAAACGCTTACCATCAGAGCTACCCGCAGGCTCCCTAGTGTTGAGCAAAAGTTATCGTTATGGTAAGCCAATATTTCGTGTTTACGCCCCTCAATGCCCAGAACCTGAGGCCGTCGCTGCAACGGCGACGCTACAAGATAAATATTTTTATGAGTTGAAATCGCAAGGGGCTAAAAATGCGACTTCGTAATGAATTAAAGTACCTTTTTACTCAACCTATTGTTTGGTTATGTTGTGTGTTTGCGCCACTTTTTGCATTTACGTTATCTTCCGGTTTGGCTATTGCAGAGGGAGATACCCTTAAGCAATTTTCTTTACACTTAATATCAATACACATGATGCAGCTTGCCGTGCTAGTGGGAATACTTGCCCCCGCTATTTTTTTACGGGATCAACTACACAACATGGATGAGCTTATAGGTGTCACCCCGATTACGTCAAAATACAGAGAGCTGTTTCGTGTAGTGAGTTTACTACTATGTCTTATCATGATTTCTTTTATTGGATCTTTGATAGTTTGGCATTGGCAGTTAAGAGTGCAAGGCTTGGATTGGGAAGCTGTTAACTCTCTATTGTTAAATAGTTTTTTGCTACTTATTCCAAATTGCAGCTTTTTGGTGGTTTTGGCTTTTTGGGTTTGTAAGCGGTTTCAAAGTGCATTGGTAACTTACACTATTCTGGGTGCCATATGGGTTGGTTATTTGTTTTTCGCAAGTATTACCGGCAATCCCATTTTGGCAGGTAGTGGTATTATAAGTGAGTCTTTATATCAGGCATCTATTTGGCTTGATCCTTTTGCTTACTCCACGATTATTGCGGGCTTCGTAGAGCCTCAATATTGGGCGCTTGTAATAAATCGGTTGATGGTAGTAACACTTACAATTGTTATCTATATTGTGGCAGTTCGCACCACTAAGAAAAATATTAAACAAGGTACAAAGGCCTCAGAGCCAGTCTTAAATTTAAAAGTGCTATACAAGGGTATTGCCCCAAAAGGGCATAATTGCTTCATATTTTTAACACTTTATAAAGTTTCAATTTTAAATGTACTCAAGCTCCCTATAACACAACTGACTTTAGTATTGTGGTCAGTCATTGTATTTAACAGCGTTGCGTCTTCTTTTGAATATGCAGAAGCAATGAGTGTGGTTAGCCCTACGAGTATCGATGCAATTAATCATTATGCGTTTGATATGCATTTGCTCATTGGCTGTTTATTACTTGTGCTTTGGAGTTGGCAGGTTAGTTGTGCGGCAAAACGGTTTCATATGGCTGAACTGATTGCTGCATCGCCAGTAAAAACGGCAACGCTTTTACACAGCCAATTATTCACGGTGGCGACTTTAGCAATTGTTTTTTCTGTGATGAGCTTTTTGGGAGCTTCTTTTGCTGAGTGGTTTGCTGGCAGTGAGTACCATGCTAGTCAGCATATTTATATACTCGCTCTAATGCTGTTACCACTTACATTAGTTGCTTGGGTGAGCGTGTGCATTTTCAATATTTGCCGTTCGCCTTTAGTCGCTGGCTTAGTTGTTATTGTTATCTTAATACTCAAGTTTACGCCAGTAATGACTTCCTTTGGTCTCACACATACTTTTTGGAGCTTAGCTTGGACACCATTACAAGCACCTAGCGAGTTTTGGGGATACAGAGCTAGTTTAAACAGTTATTGGCCATATATGAGCGTGTGGATTGTCGCGGTACTCAGTTTTGTTGTCATAAGCCAGCTTTATAATCATCGTGGGGCTGGGCTTGGAAGACGGGCCGTAAAAGTGAAAGACACATGGTTAGCGCTGCCAGTCTTTTTATCTGTTTATTTATTTGCGCAGTTGCATTTTAATTTAGTGGCAGAAAAGCCGTTAACTAACTCACATAAACGTGAAGCATTTAAAGCCAACTATGAAAGCACATTTGTGAATTGGAAATATAAAGAGCAACCAATCATTAGTCATATTGATGCTAATATAGACTTTTATCCTGACAAACAGTTTGCACAATTTGAACTTAAATATACTCTAACTAACCCTCATTCTACTGCTATAAAACGTATCCTAGTTGGTCGCGCAGGCTTTTATAAATGGGCAGACATAAAAATAACTGGTGCAAGGAAAGCTGCTTTTTACCCATCATTAAATCAAGCGGTGTATGAGTTTGAGGATGCTATAAAACCCGGTGAAATAAAAATACTCACCACGCAGTTTGAAATTCACCAAGCAAAGCTTTGGCCCGCAGTGGGGCATCAAATTATTACTCCTGAGTTTAGTTATATTCGTGCTGTTCCTGTGTTGCCAACGATTGGGTATCAGGTTAATTACGAACTAATAGACAAGCACCTTAGGGAAAAGCATGGTTTGTTCGCTAGGACAAGTTCCTTACCTTCAGAGCTGCTTGCTGTTAAGGAAAATCGACCATCAAGGTATGATCGCATAACTATGTCGAGTACGGTATCAACCGCATCAGGCTACTATGTTGTGACGCAGGGCACTCGAATAGCCCATCAACGCGAAGATAATCGCGAAGTTTTTAAGTTTAAAACCGATTCGGCATTTAATAATCTACCTGCATGGCTTACGCTTCCAAGCTCACTGATAAGCGAGCAACTAGGTGAGGTAAAACTACTAATATATGCAAATCGAAAAACGCTTACGGAACCAGCCGATTCAATAGCCGTTAATTTACAGGCGATGAAAGATACACTGACTTGGTTTAAAGATAATATTGTTGCTTATAAAGCAAAGACATTGAGCATGGTTGCCGCGCCCAAGTTTGGTGGAGCGGGTTATGCTTTACCTGAGATTATACTTATTGAAAATAATGTGGGGTTTAGGGCATTCCCTAGTTTTGATGCTGGTTTTGATCAGCGCTATCGGCGCGCTGTTCATGAAACGGCTCATCAGTGGTTTGGTCACGATATAGGTAACAGCGTTCCTGATGACAGCGCCTTTTTAGTCGAGTCAATGGCGAAGTATATTGAGTTAGTCATGATAGAAAAACGCTATGGAAAAGCGGCGATGAATGCACTCGTTGACTACGAAACTAGGCGATATAAGCAAGCTTTAAGGGTTGACACTTTAGCTAAACAAGCACTTGTAAACTCAACAAAAAATTATGATCAATATTCTAAAGCAACGATTGTTTTTGCAAGACTCAGAGAAAAAGTGGGCGATGAAGTCATTATAAAAGCACTTAAGTCTGTTTGGAGAGAATATGCATACCCTAACCGGCCAGCAACTTCTATGGATTTCATACGTGCTTTACAAACCCATGCTAAAAATAGCGATAGAGTATTAATTAAAGAGTTGTTTTTAGAAATTTAAACAAATTAGCACAAGAAACTTTTAATGTTACTAAGGGAGAGTCTTTGCTGGTTAATGAATCATCGTTTATTTGGTTGGGCTTAATAAATCCTAAAGGATGAGTTTTTTTAATAATTATGTTGCCAGATGTTTATTTTTATGTTGATGCTTGTGTCTTATTTAGGTATTGTGTAGAAAATATTTCAAGGAAGAAATAAAATGATTCAGCCAACTTCTGTATTCCTAAAAGCCCAAGCAACGTCACAAAATCGCAGTCATAATTATCAATATTTAATTAAAATGTTAGATGCGTTCTTCGTGCGCGTTAAAATTGATTCGCGGCTGCCATTAGAGTCAATGCGAGAGGAGTTTGATCTTTATCTTATTGATAGTGCAGGGTCTTATTGGCTCGACTTGCTTCCAGCTGAGTTAGTTCAACTTGCCAAAAAACACACTGTGGTTATTTTCAATGCTGAAGTTAACTCTGTGTGTGAAAAGAATTTACTGCTTAATGGTATTAAAGGTGTCTTTTTTGCTGAGCAATCGCCAGAAGATATTTTTGCTGGGCTGATGAAAGTGCTTAATGGCGAGCTACTTTTTAGTTCAAAGAGCATTTCCACTGTGTTTAACTATATGTGGTCAGCTATTTCTCGAAACCAATTTAATACAAATAATGAGACCGCTGGAACAGCAATAGAGCTAAACTCACTTACTAAACGCGAAAAATCTGTTATTCATTTGCTAGCACAAGGAGCAAGTAATCGTGATATTGCTGAAAGTTTGAATATTAGTGACCATACTGTAAAAACCCATCTCTATAGTGCATTCAAAAAAACAGCGTCGCGTAATCGAGTTGAACTTGCTAATTGGGCACAAAACTATATGGCTGTGAGTTTATCTTTGCAAAGATAGTAAGACATCGCTTGGGTTTTATAAGCCGTTGTATAAATAATGGTGCTGATAATCAGCACCATTATTTAGCTTACACCGTTTTAGCTGACCAAATACCTTTATTGATGCCTTTTAGAATTAAGTCACTAAGGGCTTTCTCGATAGCCTGAGTAACACAAATACTCATGGGTTCATTGTCTGTATAGCCTGCTTCTGCTTCGGCAAGTCGTTTATAACTCACATAGCGAAAAAAGCCTGCGCGCATTTCTTGGCTAAGTACTTTTTTGCTGGTGGCGACTGAGAGTAATACCTGTCCTGTTCGTACATCAACAGCGCGCAAATAGATTGAAATCGCATCCTCTCTGTATAGCTCTGATGCACCAATACCAAAATATTCCATACCGATACCGCCCGTTTTAATATTGGTATCGTAGCTAATAATTCCTCCTTCAAGAATTATTTTTGCAGTTGTAAGAGGGGGGAGATCTGGTAAATCCTTATTTTCTGCTTGTGCAGCACGGATTATCTTCCGTTCAGTTAAGATATTTTGTAAACCTTCACGCTCCACAGGAATAAACCAATCAGATTCATGTAAAGCTTGTACCAGAATTGAGTTAGCACCTTGCGTGACGGCGGTTGAGAATGAACTCACATTGGCTTGCGGTTTATATTGACCCGTTTGATCTCTAAATGAATAAACAGAAACAGGAATACTGCCCATAGGATTAGGCAGTGCTTGAAGGGCTTGAAATGTTTCAGTTGGTTCTAATGTCTCGGCTAACTCCTTGCTTGGTGGAACAAGGTTACCAATTGATGAACAGCCAGTAAGTATCAATAGTATCGCACTTAAAATTACCTTAATCATCATTCAAACCTCGGTACTTCAATAACCGTCACAGTGCCATCTAGTATGCTTGTTATTCTAACAGTGATGGTATCGGTGGTACTGGTGATAATTTGTATTTCATAGTCTCCGGTGATAAATGACGAGTCGCCATTGAAAATGCTGTCATCTACTTCTTCACCAAATGCCATATCGGTGATTTCTCTCACCATACGGTTTAGATAAGTACGCTCAAGTGAATCTTGAAATTTATCTGCATAATTTTGCTCAATAATGGGGGCTTTATGCTTATTCTGTGATTGTGCTTTACTTAATAACATATTGCCATTGAGCGGGCTTCCGCCAAAACTGGGGTTAATTGGGGTATAAACGAGTTCGGTCGCCCAGCTAGTTTGTAAGTTGAAAATTATTATTAGGGTAATGATATATTTCATTTTACCATCCATTTTTTGCCATATCCGGTGATGATTGTTGCATCTGACTGCGCGCCATCGCGTCCATAACACTGTACATTGCTTGTTTTACACGCTCATCCAAAGGTTCAAGGCGACGGCCTAGATAAGTGACATACACGATTTGATTATTCATTCTTAGTACGAGTCGTGTGCCTGCTCGTGGTAATACCGTTTCTTTTATTTCGATATTAAAGCCAGCCGTAGAAGGAAGATCGCGCCAGAGGTTCGCAAATTCAAAATAAAATTGGTGCCCAAAACGGCTTATGCTCCTGTCGAGCACAAGGCCATCAATCTCTAGCTCTTTAGCTTGGCTTGTAAAACAAGTGAAAGCTAAAAAAATGCAATAAATACGGGTTAAAAGTTGTGTTTTCATAATTGAATGAGGGAGCAGAGCTCCCTCCTAAAAGTTTATTCTTGAGTGACAGTTGCGATATTGCCATCACCAATTTGGGTGATCATAACTGCGTTGTTAGAACCAATAATTGAGCCCTCGACAAGGTTCGCATTACCTTCTTGCACAACAACAAATGAGTTATTCTCGCCACCAATTAAAAAAGCACCTTGATCAACACCTACTACAAAGTTTTCAGAGCCAGTCTGACTGATATCAACAGAATGGCCGCTACCTTCCATAATGAGATCTATGGCATTCAACTCACCACTTTGTGCAAATGAAACTTGGTTACTGTTACTATCAAGAACGCTTGCAAATGTAAGAGCGGCTTCATTTAAGCTACCTTCTTGGTTAACGGTAATTTCGTTGTTATTTGAAGTGAGAGAAGTGTCAGGGTATGACGACTGCACAAGTACAGTGTTTTCATTACCAGCCTGGCTAATATCAACGTCATTATCACTACCATTAAAGTTTGCGATATGTGCGCTGTTAGCATCACCAATTTGATTGCTGGTGAATTCATTTTCGTCACCAACGGCACCTAGGTAAGCGTCATTGCCGTTACCATTTTGAAATGCTGTTAGTTCATTATCATTGCCAATGGCATCAAGTGTGACGGTATTATTATCCTGTGCTTGATTAACTAGCAGAGCGTTTCCATCACCCATCATTACAGCAGACTCAAAGCTATTACTATTGCCTTCTTGATCAGCGTTAATTTCATTATCATTGCCAGTGATTTCAGCAATAACAACACTATTTGAATCGCCATCTTGTTCAAACTCTACTTCATTGGCATCTCCACGCAATGAGGTGAGTATAGCGCTGTTGAAAGAACCGGTTTGATCAATAATAATTTCATTACTGTTTCCAACGATTTCATCCGAAGTAAATGCATTGAATACACCGTCTTGTGCTACCTCAAGTGTATTATCATCACCTTGCACTACATTGAATGTCGCTTCATTTAATAAACCTACCTGCGATGCACTAATTGTGTTGTCGTTACCTTGCATATTGAAGTTATATAACCAATGACCACCATCACCTTGATTGACTTCAATAGTATTTGCGTCACCTTCGATGATATTAATTGCTTCATTATTAATGCCAAAGAAGCCAGCACCTTGCTGTGCCACATCAATTGTATTGTCTGTACCAGTAACTTCGGATAACGCACCATTGAGTGTGCCATTTTGATTGTGGGTTATAGTATTAAAATTACCCGTTGCACTTACGAGTGATAAGTTACTCGTTTGTGTTTGAGTAACCTCAAGTAAATTACCATCACCCATACTGGTTGTTTCCGCAGTTTGACCAGTACCTTGCTGTATAACAACATGTGAGTTACCTATTCCAGATGTCGATGTTTGATCAATCGAAACTGAGCTGGTCGTGCTTTGTACAGCTACTTGCGTAGCAAGCTCTGAGCTGGATTGAGCTTTATCATCAATATTCGCGGATGCAGTAAAGCTTGAGCCCAAAGCGAAGGTGATTGCGCATGTGAGTAGAGATTTTTTTAACTTCATGATTATTTCCTTTCAGTTATTATTAATCAAAGTTCTAATCAATTTTTGACTTAGAACTATGTACCGGCATGCCTTGCCGGATTAAGTGCGTGATATTCCGTTTGTGACGTTCAGAAGTGTATGAAACGTATTTACTACTCGTTGATAATCTGAATTTTAGATTAACAAGTAATTACTCTAGGCCGATTTTTAGGAATAAAAAATCATCATTTTTTGCTGTTTTTAATATTATTTATTTTCAATGGCTTAAGTCTGATTTGTTAATTTATTGTTTAATTTATGCTTATCGGTTGGTTAAAAAGTGCTAGTTATTGCGTTTGAGGTTCCTGAATTTGGAACCGGTTAAAAAGTGCTGCATTTCACTTTTTTCTATCATTTTTCCCATTTAAAAGTATGGATCTTTTATTTCGATAGGTATTTTTCTTGCCAGTTGATTGTGATTTGCCATTTATAAAATATGCCATGTGATATTCATTCAGAAGTAATGAGCTTTGTTGGTCGAGCCTACCTCTCGGCCAGCCTAACTAATTATGGATAGAAAATATGAAAACTAAATTATCTGTACTCAGCCTAGCTTTATTACCATGTTTAGGTGCTGCGCAAATTAGCACTCCAGCAAAAGCGACCGTAGTCGGTGCAAGTGAAGACTCAGTTTTGGTCATGTATAAAGCTGGTACGTCTGTCGCGGTGCGAGAAAATGCTCGCAACCTAGTGAAAGCGACGATTAGTGATGTTAACAAAGATGGTGTTGATGATAATTACTCTGCAATTTTATCTGGTCGTTTAGCTAAATTTAAAATTGTTGGTATGAGCAGCAAAGAAGCTATCAAGCGTCTACAAAGCCATGCTGCAATTGAATATGCCGAACCTGACTATCGTGTGTCGATAGCTAATGTGCCGAATGATCCTGATTTCTCTCAATTATGGGGTTTGCATAATGAAGGTCAAACCGGTGGTATAGAAGATGCTGATATTGATGCTGTTGAAGCGTGGAATATTTCAACAGGGAGCCGTGATGTTGTTGTTGGTGTAATCGATACTGGTGTTGATTACAGCCATGAAGATTTAGCGGACAATATGTGGATCAACCCAGGTGAAATTCCAGGTGATGGTATTGATAACGATGGTAATGGTTACATCGATGACGTACATGGTATTAATGCAATCACTGATGCAGGTGATCCTATGGATGATCAGGGTCATGGTACGCATGTATCAGGTACTATTGGTGCATCGGGTAATAATAGTACAGGTGTCGTCGGTGTAAACCAAGAAGCATCAATTGTAGGTTGTAAATTTTTAAGTGCAGATGGTACAGGCTCAACGTCTGATGCGATAAAATGTATCGACTATATGGTTGATCTTAAAAACCAAGGCGTCAATGTACGTGTTTTAAATAACAGTTGGGGCGGTGGTGGCTTTAGCCAAGCATTGGCAGATGCGATCACTGCAAGTGAGCAAGCAGATATTTTATTTGTTGCAGCCGCAGGTAATGATGCAGTAGATAACGATCAAAACCCGCATTACCCGTCAAACTACGAGCACGAGAGTGTGTTATCCGTTGCCAGTACTGATAGCAGAGACAATATGTCGAGCTTTTCACAATGGGGTTTAACCAGTGTTGATTTAGGTGCACCAGGTAGTGCAATTTTATCAACGGTACCTGGTAATGGTTATGCAAGCTATTCTGGTACTTCAATGGCCACACCGCATGTTGCAGGTGCTGCGGCACTGGTGTTATCAATCAACCCCGATTTAACAGCGCTCGAGCTAAAACAACTGTTAATGAATAGTGGTGATCAAAATGAAGCATTGCAAGGTAAAACGGTATCGGGTAATCGTTTAAATGTGCATCAAGCGCTTGAACAAGCTGATCCGACACCAAGCTTCAGAATTTCGGTTTCGCCAGGTTCGCAACAAATCACCGCAGGTGAAACTGCAACCTATACCTTTGAAATTGGCTCAATTGCCGAGTGGGAAGGCATTGTTAACCTTGCGCTTCAAGCTGATTTAGACGGTGCAACGCTATCGCAAACTGAAGCTGTGCCGGGTGATCTAGTTACATTAACAGTTCCCACACAAGAGGAAACGGCTTGGGGTAGCTATAGTTTTGTTGTTGATGCAACGTCAGGTGAACTAGCAAAACAAAGCACTGTGTCACTATTTGTTAATCCTGTTGGCTTAAATGATTTTACTTACTCAAATGAAACACCTTTGACTATTCCAGATAACGATGACACAGGTATTGATTCAATAATAACTGTTGCTGACGAGCTGACAGTATTCTCAACGGATGCAAGTATTGATATTGCTCATACTTACATTGGTGATTTAATCGTTACGTTAACTTCGCCGCAAGGAACAACTGCCACGCTTCACAGCCAATCAGGAGGTGGCGCAGATGACTTAGTACAAAGCTATTCGCTGGCTAACTTTAATGGCGAAGTTGCAACCGGTGATTGGGTACTTAATGTCAAAGATGTACTGGCTGCTGATACAGGTACATTAAACAGCTGGTCACTTACTTTCAGCGCCATTGGTGAGGTAAGCCCGCAGCCACCACAAGCAGGTTTTGCATTTGAAGCATCCGGTTTAAATGTAACGTTCACCAATACAAGCACAGATAGCAATAATGATATTGTTTCTTGGGCGTGGGATTTTGGTGACGGTGCATCATCGACAGATGCAAATCCGCTACATACTTATGCCGAAGCGGGTAGCTATGAAGTGACGCTAACAGCAACAGATAGCGAAGGCCAAACAGATACGTTTACGCAAACAGTCGTCGTATCTGATGTTGAAATTGAGTTATCGCTTAAACGCTCAAGTAAAACGCGTTTAGGTACTATGCGTGTTGATTTAAGCTGGCAAACAGTTGCTGATCAAGTAAGCATCTACCGTAACGGAGAACTACTTGAAACAGTAGCTGATCGCGGCTTCTACCGTGATGTAGAGCGTAATGCTGAGTTACCAAGTTATGAGTACAAGGTATGTGTGACTGAAACCGTTTGCTCTAACCCTGTAACGGTATCGTTCGACTAATAGAGTTCCACTTTGAAAAAGCCCAGCTTATACGCTGGGCTTTTTAATTTGTATTACAAAATGAAGTTTTCGCTAAAACGGTGTATAATTTGCGCCCTTTATATCTATTCACGTGTCATATTGTTGTGGGGTTGTCGTGAAAGCATTGCTGAAACAGCATGGTGTAATTTTTATTCTGCTAAGTATGCTAACCGGGTTAATGGGAGCATTCGTTAACCCGTTGATGAGCCTATTCATTGTAGAAGGGCTGCAAACACCGCCCGTTTATTTGGGTGTTTATATGGTGGCGGTCACTATTACGGGGTTAGTTATCAGTCAGTGGCTGGGTGGCATGGCTGATAAAGGCACCAGTGCGCGCAAGTTATTTATGGTGGCTGTATCAGGTATGGTGTGTGCGTTAGTGATCTTTGCTAATGCCGGTGCATTTTGGCAGGTCCTGCTCGCAGGCGTGTTATTTCTCGCGATGGGCAATGCGGCAATTCCGCAAATGATGACCGTGGCAAGACAATGGGCAGGGCGTCAACAGAACATCGATATTACCAGCTTTAATTCGCGTTTACGTGCTGCTATTTCCTTTGCTTGGGTGGGCGGCCCGCCGCTTGGTTATTTGTTAGCTGCGGGAGGCGAATTTAGCCGCTCGTTTTATTTTGCTGCGGTGTGTGCCTTGGTTGCACTTATCTTTGCATTTAAGTTTATTCCTGAATACAGCACTAAAAAAACACAACACGCTTTAGAGCCAGCAGAAGCAACAAGTTTATCATTTTGGTTGTTAGGCTTAGCCATTATGCTTGGTTCAACGGGCAATATTATGTATTCATCGGCACTGCCGCTTTATAGCATTACTGAACTAGGATTTGCTGAACATACGCCCGGGCTATTTATGGGTGTGGTGGCACTGTTAGAAATTCCTATCATGCTGTATGGAGCAAAGCTTGCTAAAAAATACAGTAAAGTCTCGATGCTTGCCCTCGCATTTTGTTGTGCCATTGTATTTTATTTAGGGGTGTTTTTTGCCACTCAAGTATGGCATTTAATCGCGTTGCAAGTTTTAAATGGGCTGTTTTACGGTATTTTTGCGGGCATTGGCTTAACCGTATTACAAGATCAGCTCCCAGAGCGGATAGGGTTCACCTCTGCGTTTTATACCAACGCAATTAAACTTGGTGTTATGTGTGGGGCAGGGGCAACAGGGGTTATTGCACAGTTTTATAGTTTTAGATTCGCAACCCTTGGTTCTATGCTAGCTGCAAGCTTGGCACTAGGGTGTTTGCTGTTGTTTAGCTATGTAAAACGACAAGAACAACACGGAGCTGTTATGCCAGTGCGACAAGAAGGCCTAGTTGAGTAATTAGCTTAAATAGATAAAAGACCGAGTATCTGTGAAGTGACCCCAAATAGTTGGACATTCCAATTACTGGGGGGTTTAATTATGAGTAACGACCCATTAGCCATTAGCGAGTTGATCAAGTAAATTCATCACATGTTCACTGGCTGCTTCCATCTTATTAATGTGATTAATCGCTGCGTCTTTATTGCCAGTTTGCAGCATGACTAATGCCTCAACACCATTGCGATGAACTTCACGATGTGGCTCTTCTAATTGACGAAATGCGTTATGTTGTTTGAAGCCATTTGATTGCTCTGAATTATACCATTTGCCTAATCGGCACATAGTATGGTCTGAAAAGTCATCAATCGACTTGTTACTTGTGCCATTAGCAACCGCATAGACTTCACCTTTCCAAACAATGTGATCTAGTTTTACGGTTTGCACAAATGAGCGTATGGCTGCATTAATAATCGTTTCTTTCATTGAATCACAGTGGCTCATGATTGAACCATAGTCATTGTTTAGCGTATCAAAACTTGTTGAAAGTTGAGTGTTGTTTTGCTGGATATCTTCAACCGAGGTCACTGTTTCGCTGGTTTTGTTGATGATCTCCTTTACTAGATCAGACACTTCTTGTGCTGATTTATTGGTGTTGGTTGCAAGCGTACGCACTTCGTCGGCAACAACGCTAAACCCACGACCAGCCTCACCCGCACGGGCAGCTTCAATCGCAGCGTTAAGCGCGAGTAAGTTGGTTTGATCAGAAATCTTAGAAATGGTTGATACAAAGGTATTGATGCTATCCGCCATATCAGATAGGCCGGTAATGTTACTGGTCATACTACCCATTTTGCTCGCCATATTCGCCATTTCACTCACAATATGTTGCAGGGCATTATTTGAGTCATTCAAGAGTTGGCTTATTTGTAAAGTTACTTGGCTTTCTTCTTCGATAACAAGGTATGAGTCGAGTACAGTTTGGCGTACACCCTCAATTTGCGTGATACATTCAATCGAACTATTTAATAAATTGGCTAGGAACAATTGGTCTGCATCATCAGCTTGATGATGTAATTTTGCTTCTAAGCGTTCGTTTTCGTCACGTAATACGTGATTGTCGGCTTTAAGTGCCTCAACTTCAGCTAATAGCGCGTTGTATTGATCTTGGAGTAAAGAGTGGCTTTTGCTAGAGACAAACATGTATGTTCCTAATTCATATGGTTGATACTTCTTACACAAGTTGATTATAGATCAAAGTATTAACTTATTATCAATGTTTTTGTTAGAAAGAGAGTAATTAAGAGTATTTGATTAAGAGAAGTGAAAAAGCTGGTTATTAAAGCGAAAAAGCCCAGTAAATACTGGGCTAAAACGAGGGAGGAGAGTTAAAAGAAAGAATATTTTAAAGTAAGCGACGTTGTACGGCCGTTAATAGTACGGGCACGGATAATGTCGTTATTGGGTACCGAGCCTTCTTCCGCTTCTGTGATACCTACAGTGTCAAACAGGTTGTTCACGTTAAGCGATAGGCTTAAGTTCTCAGACAGGTTGTAACTTATAAAGCCATTCACTTGTGTATAGCCATCGAACTTAAGGTCGTTATTATCTTGTGCGTAGGCATCTGTTGTACCAATCAAGCTTAGGCCTGCTGCACCTTTATCAAAGTTGTAAGTGGCCATTAGAGAGTAAATAAGGTCAGCTTGACGACGTGGTGTATTACCGACTAATTCTGGCGATAACACATCTTTGGCGATCTCAGCATCTGTCCAAGTAAAGTTACCACGGAAATCCCAGTCGCCTACATAGTAAGTTGATTCAACCTCGATACCTTTTGCTTCATACTCGCGGTCAAAGAACTTTTGCGATGTGGCTTCGAAGTTTTGTTCTTCCGTTTCTGCGTAGAATGCTGTAGCAAATACTGATAGCGAATCAAAACGTTTTTTCACACCGATTTCGTATTGATTTACTTCATCAATTGCATCCGCTTTGGCAACCGAACCGTCAGCTTCTACTTTACCGAATAGTAAGCGGTCTGCATTTGCACGGCCACCTTTACTCAAGCGGGCGAATGTCGCAAAACTTGGGTCAATTTGGTAGTTCGCACCAATTGAGTACGAGCTGTAGTGCCAGTCATAGTTAACAATGCTTGGATTTGCGTTATCAATACCAACAACACTTTGCTCAGGAATTGAGATTGTACCGTCGCCGTTCATATCAATAGTCGATGTTACGGCACCTGCGTAGGTACCACGGGCTTCACCTGAATCATAGCGAGCACTTGCATCAATGCTTAAATCGCCAAACTTAGTGGCTAAGTTAATGTAAGGTGCACGTGTTTCGTACTCTGTATCGTAGTTACGTTGACAGCAATTACCCCAGTATGGAGTACCATAAGCATACAAGCCATTATCAGAATAACTATCACCATTAGCTGCAAAAACATCAAGTAATGCTGCGTTGTCGCCTTTTAGCTCCATCACATACGAGTTCCAAAGCCACGACATATCGATTGATTGGCTAGATGCAAAGTAACCAAACGTAACACTGGTATCATCAGAAAACGACTTAGTTAACTTAAGGTCATTAACAATTGAACCCATGTCGTTTAGTGTTACATCGAATGTGTGAATGCGCATTGCTAAATCGTCATTGCCATAAGTTTGACCTGCTGAGCCGCCATTTGCATAAACAAGTGATGCACCATCTCCAGCAATACTAGAAGCAATAGAGCTTGCAGATGCAACTTCAGCTGGAATAAGAGAAATAAAGTTACCGCTCACTGATGATGTTCTAAAGCGGTTTTCGATGCGCCAGTCGTTGTCTAAATCAAAGGCCGCTTCAAAACCTACTGAGGTAACCACTGGGTTCATACCGTCTGTCATATCACCCGTGCTGATTTGGTTATCACTATTTAAACGCAGAGTTTGTGTGAAAAGTGCTGAATGCGGCGTATCTGATTGCGCATCAAAACCTGGGATTGAATCACCATTTGAATACATAGGCATAGGTAGATAACCTACACTTTTATCATCGAGGTGTTTAAAGTAAACACGCACATAACCTGTATCAAATTCTTTCGTCAGGTTTGCCTTAATTTGGCCGCCTTTATTAGATGTATAACCGGTTTCACGCGGGCCTTCACCTTGGCGTACAAAGCCACCAATGTGATAACGCACGCTGTCACTCAAATAAGTACCATACTCAAAGTCAGTACGAATCGAGTCATAGTCAAGACCAACAGTGGTTGAGACACTGCCTGATTCGTTCTCACCGGTTTTCGAAATAAAGTTGATGATACCGCCAGGGGCATCGCTTGCTGCTGTCGATGCTGAGCCACCACGGATTGATTCAACACTTTGTACAGTTGAGTCTAACCGCATAAAGATATCAGCGTTACCAAAGGCAATATCGCCAAACTGCATCACTGGTAGGCCGTCTTCTTGTAGTTGCAGGAATTTAGCACCACCGGATGCGACCGGTAAGCCGCGTACTGCGATATTGGCGTTACCTTCACCACCTGTTGATTCTGAACGAACACCTGGAATAGTTCTGAATGCTTCTGCGGTAGAGCGTGGTGTTGATACTTCAATTTCAGCTAATGTAACACTACTAACCGACGAACTTGATGCCATAATAGTTGTACGACGCGGTACACCTGTTACAACAATCGTTTCAAGGCCGCTTTTTTTGGCCTCCGGTTGTGCTTGCTCTTCGGCGTGTAAATTTTGACTTACTGCTAGTGCAAGCGCGCTTAAAGTGTAAAGGGCATGTTTGTGTGTTGTCATAATGTGCCTCGTTTCAATCCCAGATGGTTTGTTGTCTAAATTTGTATCTTAATCGATTAAGTAAAGATAACAATGATTTTACATAGTGCAAGTTTTTTTAGTAAAAAACTTGTACGATTTATGTCCGATAATTGATTTCTAACGATTTTTATTTAGTGGCTTAGCGCACTGTGCTGCGCTAACGCTTGCTCAGCAGGGTTACGTAAGTAGTTATAGAGCATGGCTAAAAACAGTAAACATGCGAAGCCAGTTGCGAGGTAAAAACCGTAACGAATATGGCCAAAGTAATCACTGATCACACCCATTAATAAGGGGCCTGCTGCGGCCGAGAGGGCGGTAAAAAACAAAATAACCCCAGCTACTGCACCGTGCTGCTGCACTGCAAAGCAAGAAATACCTTTTGAATTTAAAGTTGGATAGATCATCGACATGAATAGCCCAGATAGAGGTAATAAGAATACTGCCCAGTCAACACCACCAAAAATTAACCCTAAATAACATAGCGCAATTCCCAAGCTTAAATACAGCATTGCCGCTTGCCAGCTTAAATGATTTAGAAGCCATACCGCTAAGAAACGCCCTGCCGCGCGTAAAATAAAAAATAAGGTCAGTGCATACGTCGCTAGTAATTGCCACGGGCCGTTGTAATCGCCAAGTAAAGTCGGCATCCATACGTAAATTGCTACTTCAGTTGCAACATAAAGGGCAATCGCTAATGAAAAGCCAAGTGCGTAAGGGTTTTTCATCATGCTCATTGTGGTTGCAAATGACGCAGGTTTAGCGTGTTCTTCAAGTTTTTTAGGTGTCGGGTAATCTGCACGCCAAGCGATTAGGGTCAAAATTAAGCACAAAACGCCGGCGATAACGTAGAGGTAAGTCCAGCTTACCTGCTGGGTGATTAAAAAGCTTACCAGTGCAGGGCCAACAATGGCACCAATACCAAAGAAACCTTCTACCAAGTTCATGGTTTTTGTATGTTCTAAATTGTTTTTAGAAATATCACCTAGTAACGCCAAGGCGCCTGTTTTAAACAAACCGATAGCAAGACCAATACAGCTAAGTAGTACCACAAATATGCTAAAGCTGCTGCTAATGGCAAACAGAAAACAACTAATCGTAAATAAGCCTAGTCCTAGCATTATGGTTTGTTTGCGGCCAAGACTATCGGCCAAAAAGCCTAAAAATAGGCCGCTAAACGCAATGAGTGCCATAGGTGCATAATGAAAAGCGCTAGCTTGGGTCATGCTTAAGTTAAATTCATTGATAAGCTCAGGAATGATCATACCAACCGCATCAGAGGTCATAGCAAACATAAAAAACATCATGTATGTCAGCCATCTAATGGTTTGCAAAGGATCGTGTGTTCTATTCATTGTTGTATCCCCACCGAAAGGTCTGCACCTTTACTATGTATATTAGTGTATAAAAACGATAAAAACTGCTTGAATAATTTGCTGTCGTGGTTAAAGATATATCTTAATCGATTAAGTTTCAACTTGGTATTAACAATTATGATCAACAATAAAGTGCAATTAATCACCTATGCAGACCGTATTACTGGTCAAGGTATTGATGAATTAAGTAATTTATTAAATGGCCCACTTAACAATGTGTTTGCAGGTGTACATTTGTTGCCATTTTATAATCCGATTGATGGCAGTGATGCTGGCTTTGATCCTATTGATCATAGTGAAGTAGACTCGCGCCTTGGTAGCTGGAACGATATTAACGTGCTTGGTGCCAACTATGACTTAATGGCTGACTTGATTGTTAACCATGTTTCAGCACAGTCTTTCCAATTTAAAGATGTACTCGCAAAAGGTAAGCAATCTGAATTTTGGGATTTATTTTTAACCAAAGACGATGTATTCCCAAATGGCATGTCTGAGGCTGAGCAACAAGCAATTTATCGTCCGCGTCCAGGTAGTTGTTTTACACCTATTGCGTGTGGTGATGGCCAAACCTATGATTTTTGGACCACATTTACCGATAACCAAATTGATATTAATGTGAAATCAACGGCGGGTATCGAGTATCTAAATACGGTGCTTGGAAAATTTGCTGATAATAATGTCAACATTATTCGTTTAGATGCGGCGGGCTATGCGATTAAAGAAGCAGGCACGAACTGCTTTATGCTGGATGAAACCTTTGAATACTTGAACACGCTTTCCGCGCAAGCGAATGAAGCGGGTATGGAAACCATTGCGGAGATTCATAGCCATTTTCAAACTCAGGTTGAAGTCGCAAAGCGTGTAAATATGGTATATGACTTTGCCTTACCGCCACTTGTTTTGCATAGTTTGTTCAGTAATGATGCGCAAGCTTTATTGAACTGGCTAACAATTTCGCCGCGTAACTGTTTAACGGTACTTGATACTCATGATGGTATTGGCATCATTGACGCAGGCCCGATGGGTGATAAACCGGGTTTATTAAATGCAGCGCAAATTGATAATTTGGTCGAAACTATTCATGAAAAGAGTGAAGGGCAAAGCCGCCTAGCAACCGGCGCAGCAGCAAGTAATGTTGATTTATACCAAGTAAACTGTACATATTACAATGCCTTGGGCGCAGATGACTTTGATTACCTATTAGCGCGTGCGATTCAGTTTTTCGCGCCAGGTATCCCACAAGTTTATTATGGCGGTCTGTTTGCATGTGAGAACGATATGGAATTACTGGCTCGCACCAATGTAGGTCGTGATATCAATCGTCCTTACTTAAATGCACAAGACATTGATGCTGCACTTGCTAAACCTGTGGTGAAAGGTTTGATAAAGTTGATTCAATTACGTAATGAGCACCCAGCGTTTAACGGTGAGTTCATTGCGAAAGGTGAAGGCAGTGTGTGTCGTTTAAGCTGGCATGATGATACCAGCTCAATCGAGTTAAAAGTTGACTTTGCTAGCCGTGAAGTGCTCATTGTCGATCACCGAGAGGGCGAGCAAAGCATCAACGATTTGGCTGACTATTTAGTTTAACTGCTCTGACCCAATTGCAGTTGATAGTCGATTTCGGCTGTTTGCTGCTCTTTCGATAAAAACAAGGTCGCTGCAATGCGGCCTTTTTCTTCACTGTTTTGGTGGACTGTCGTGAGCTTTGGCACAAATCGTTGTCCTTCATCTATACCGTCAAAGCCAACAATTCTGATGTCTTCAGGAATTGATAAGCCCATTTTTAATGCTTCGCGCATCGCGGCAAGGGCGATTAAATCACTCATGCACAACAACACGTTTGGTCTTGGTGTGCTGCTTAGCGCTTCTTTGGCGGCAATACTGGCAAAGCGCTCGCTACTTTCTGGAATGTTCCATGTTCTATCATCGCCAAGGGTGATGCCTGCATCGTTAATCGCTTGGAGATAACCACGCAGCCTCTGGTGAGCAATAGACTGACCCGCTTCAAATTCATGATGCTCGTATACACGGCATAATACGTCGTTATCGAGTAAACGCAGGCCTAAAATAGCCACCCGATCATCATTTTTTTGTAGTGCATGCTTGGCAATATCGAAACTGGCTTGGTGGTTGTTTACGTTTACTGAGGCATCGCGACCGATATTAAAATCAACCGTCACCACATGTTTAGCAACCTGTTTTAATTGTTCAACAAGTTGCTTATTACGTGGTCGACCATAGCAAATAAAGCCATCAACAAAATCAACCACGCTATTGAGGTTATCGTTGTTACCTGAAAATAATAAAAGATTAATGCCATTTTTTTCGAGTACCGCCGATACACCGCGCATAAAGCTGCTTGCAACCGGATCTGACACCATATATTCAACACTGTCTGGCAATACTAAAGCAACAATATTAAAGGTGCCTCGGCGTAATGATTGCGCCGCCTTGTTAGGACCAAAATAGCCGAGCTTTTTACAGGCCGCCAAAATCTCTTCGCGGCGTGCTTTCGATAATTGATCAGGGCGGTTAAACGCATTTGATACGGTGGCATTTGAAACGCCTAACTCTTTGGCAATACTTTTCAGCGTCCAACTTTTTGGCTTTGTCATTGTCGGTTCTTAATCGATTCACTTAATGGTAAATTACCATATAAAGAGTCGAAAAAAAGTGTTTTTAGTCATTAAATTAGGCGTACCATAAGAGAATGAGTTCGAGTGTGAGAAAAAGGCGAATAGCGAGTGATTTCTAAGTTACCAAAATGGGTTGAGATTGGCGCATTTATTTTGGCATTGGTGGCAGGTTGCGTAAATGCAGTTGGTTTACTTAGTTTTGAGCATCAAGCTGTATCGCATTTATCGGGGACTGCCACCTTGCTTGGTGCAGATCTTATGCAAGGCAACAGCCTTGATGCTTTTCATTTATTCGGCGTATTACTGTCATTTTTAGTCGGATCAGGTATTGCTGGGTTTTTACTGCATAGCTCAGCACTTAAACTAGGTCGTCATTACGACACGGCATTATTGATTGAGGCAGGGCTTTTATTGGGGGCACTTTGGTTACTGTTTAATGGCTCTGGCTACGGGCACTTTTTAGCCTCTGCGGCATGTGGGTTACAAAACGCCTTGGCAACAACTTACAGTGGCGCAATTGTTCGTACCACCCATGTGACAGGTATCTTTACTGATTTAGGTATCATGTTTGGTCGGGTTTTACGTGGTGAAACCCTTGATAAACGTAAGGCTAAACTTTTCGGCCTTATTATATTAGGCTTTATTTTGGGTGGCTTAGCAGGGGCATGGTTATTTGCAAAATTGAGCTTTGCGGCACTTTATGTACCAAGTGCTATTTGTATTTTACTCGCCTTGACCTATCGCGTTTATAGCCATCGAAGCGCAACTTAATGATTAGCGATACTCTTTGGTGTTGCGCCAAAAGCTTGTTTAAAAATACGACTAAAATGGCTGGGGTTATTAAAGCCTAGTTGATAACATACTTGGCTTATCGCCTCACCTTTTTCCAGCAGTTTATAGGCTTTTTTTAAGCGCAGTTGTTGTTGCCAAAGTGCTGGCGTTACACCAAATGCCAATTTAAATTGCTGATAAAACTTACTGCGACTCATGCAGGCAATCTTACATAACACGTCGATATCGATATTCTCAGCAAGGTGCTGTTCTAAGTAGCTAATTACATGGCTCAGAGGGGTTGCAAGCTTACCCTGTTTGCAGCTTGCTATCATTAAATCTCGGCTTTGTTGCTGTAGAAGGCGGGTTATTAGCTCATTAAGCGATAAATCAATTAAGTAATCTCTGTGCTGCTCATTTTCACTAAACAGGGTGATCATTCGCTCAAGCAGTTGTTGGGTTTGTTGGTTATGCTGTGCATGCACCAGTTTAGCTTGATACTGAAAAAAATCATCCTGTGTAATTTGCTGATTAAAATTTAGATTATCAACGACTTGGCTTATTTTATCTGTACTAATTTCAATTGCTAAACAGGTTGTTGGTTGATTGAGTGAAGCATTGGGGAAATCAATTAATACCCCTTGCTCTGGGGCAAGTACAAACGACTGGTTAGGTAGAAATTCTTTGTGATAATCACTGTCGGCAACATGCATGATTTTTTTACCACTGATCATGCCACAGAATAATAACTCAGTGGAATGCAGTGCCACTTTCTGCGCATCTAAATAGGTATCGTAAATACTTAATTCAGCATGCTTACCAGCAAAGCTTATTTTATTTTCAATAAGTACATCAATACGTTGGCGTTTTTTGTCTAAGTGACTATGGGTGATTGATGTATTCATTGTTGCCTCACTATTCCTTATTTATGGACAGATAGTCAAAAAGTCTGGACTGAGAATCAAGTGCCTTTTGTGTAACTGGGCTAACGTAAATAGTTAGCGGTTATACAAACAATAACTCACCGCTTAAATAAAATACAACAATTTGAAGAGAGAACACATTATGATTTATACAAATCCCGGTAGCGAAGGCGCTAAAGTCAATTTTAAAGCCCAGTACGAAAATTACATTGGTGGCCAATGGGTCGCTCCAGTAAAGGGTCAATACTTTGAAAATATTAGCCCGGTGAACGGCAAGGTATTTTGTAAAATACCTCGTTCATCAAAAGAAGATATCGATTTGGCGCTTGATAAAGCCCATGATGCAAAAGTCGCATGGGGAACAACATCCGTCACAGAACGTAGCAATATCTTATTAAAAATAGCCGACCGAATTGAACAAAATTTAGAGATGCTTGCAGTGGCAGAAACCTGGGACAACGGTAAAGCAATACGTGAAACACTCGCCGCAGATGTGCCATTAGCGGCTGATCACTTTCGTTATTTTGCAGGCTGTATCCGTGCACAAGAGGGATCAATTGGTGAAATAGATGAAACCACAGTGGCGTATCATTTTCACGAACCACTGGGTGTAGTGGGGCAAATTATTCCTTGGAACTTTCCATTGTTAATGGCTGCGTGGAAGCTTGCTCCAGCCCTTGCAGCGGGGAATTGTGTGGTTTTAAAACCGGCTGAGCAAACGCCCGCGTCAATTTTAGTGTTGCTCGAAGTGATCGGCGATTTATTACCTGCGGGTGTACTAAATATAGTAAACGGGTATGGTAAAGAGGCAGGTGAAGCACTTGCAACAAGTCCACGTATTGCAAAAATTGCCTTTACAGGTTCAACGCCTGTGGGGTCGCATATCTTAAAGTGTGCTGCTGATAATATTATTCCATCAACTGTAGAATTAGGTGGTAAATCGCCAAATATTTTCTTTAACGATGTGATGGAAAAAGATGATGAGTTCTTAAGTAAAGCGGTTGAAGGAGCGGTACTTGCGTACTTTAACCAAGGTGAAGTGTGTACGTGTCCATCGCGTTTATTTATTCAAGAGGATATTTATGAGCAGTTTATAGAGCGCGTACTTGCCCGTACTTTACAAATTAAGCGTGGTAACCCACTTGATACCGAAACCATGGTGGGCGCACAAGCATCGCAAGCTCAATTTGATAAAATTTTAAGTTACATTGAAATCGGTAAAAAAGAAGGGGCCGAAGTGCTAGCTGGTGGTGAAGTAGAACAACTGTCGGATGAGTTTAATGGTGGCTATTACATTCAACCAACGCTATTAAAAGGCACTAACGATATGCGTGTATTCCAAGAAGAAATTTTTGGTCCTGTCATTTCAATGTCGACGTTTAAAGATGAAGATGAAGCCTTAGCGCTGGCTAATAGCTCAGAGTTTGGTTTAGGCGCCGGTGTATGGAGCCGGAACATGAACCGTGCTTATCATTTTGGTCGTAAGATTGAAGCCGGTCGTGTTTGGACAAACTGCTACCACATGTATCCAGCTCATGCTGCATTCGGTGGTTATAAAAAGTCAGGTATTGGTCGCGAAACACATAAACTTGCCCTTGATCATTACCAACAAACGAAAAATCTATTAGTTAGTTACAGCGAAAACCCGTTAGGCTTCTTTTAAATCCCTTGCTTATTGTTGTCGAAGCTAACCAAACGCCACTCAGTAGTGGCGTTTTTAATGAGTTATTTGAACGGCATGCTTAGGAGTGTGGCTAAAGATGTATTCTGCTTAGTGGCTTTATATTGGCTCAGGCCAATGTCTTGTAAATCATCGCCTTTTATTGCCACGTTTCGATAACTTAAAAATAACTTATCCCACCAAACTAGGCTAAATCCGTAATTACTGTTGGTTTCATGGATGTGTGTACTATGGTGAATGCGATGCAGTTTCTGGGTAATAATAAATAGGCGCAGGGCTTTTTCTAGCTTTTCAGATAAACAGATATTTGCATGATTGAATAGCGCAAAACCATTGAGCGCAACTTCAAAGATAAGTACGGCAACCGCTGGAACACCAAGCACTGTTATAGCGATGAGTTTAACAAGAATACTTAGGGCAATTTCTATTGGATGAAAGCGTAATCCCGTACTGGCATCAACGTGGCAATCAGCATGATGCACTTTATGGAGCCGCCAAAGTAATGGGACTCGATGAAATAAACGATGCTGCCAGTAAATCAGCATATCTAGTATTAATAAACTTAGTGGAATACTTACCCACAGTGACAGCTCTAAATAGTTAAATAACCCTAGTGCTTGCTGGTGATTAAAATCAGCGAGGGTAGTAAGACTCACCGGCACCGCTAAACGTGCAATGATAGAAGATACAATGACCAATGAAAAATTACCAAACCAGCGATACCTTGCTGTAATAGGCGATAATCTTGCAGGTTTTTTCCATTCAAGTAACATCATGATGATTAATATGCTGAGAAAGCAGCCGACTCGCCAATATAGCTCATTCGTCATTGTTTAGCTCTTGTTGCTTTAGGGTGAAGTAACCACCATAGATGCGCGTGATGATAGTGATAGTGCATGCAACAGCAAATAGGCTCGCTAACACAGGAAAGCTGCTAGGCCATAAACACAATGCTATAAACAAAGCGATGGTTTCACTCCCTTCGGTTAACCCATTCAGATAGTAAAAGCTTTTATTTTTGAATTGAGGCTTCTCTAGCTGAAACTTCTCAGCAGCAACTGCAAAGGCAAGAAAGCTTGATCCTGTGCCAATAAAACTCACTAGTAAAATTGCGCCAGCAATCGCATTTTGTTGTGGGTCAGCCAAGATAAAACCGAAAGGGATCGCGGCGTAAAATAAAAAGTCGAGAGTAATATCTAAAAAACCACCAGAACTTGAGCTGGTATTGCTATATCGGGCCAGTGCGCCATCCAAACCATCAAATATACGGTTTAAAATGATAGCAGCGAGTGCCAAATTCCATAATTTAAAGGCAATAAAAGGAACGGCAAGTAGGCCTAGAATGAATCCAGTTAAAGTGAGTTGATCAGCCGTTACGCCTCGTTTATCCAATTGCGTAACAATCGGCATTAGTAGCGGTTTTATGACGGGTGTAATGTATCTATCAAGCATAGCGTTTTTCCAAAGTTGCTAAGTTAATAATATTTCCTCTGGCAGCTATGGCATCACTGTGATCATGCGTGACCATGATAGCGGGTAATTGATGTGCTCTGATTTGTTTAAAAACAATGTCACGAACTTCTTGGCGAAGCTCACTATCTAGTTTACTGAAGGGTTCATCAAGAAGGATGGCTTTTGGTTTACTTAATAAAACACGCAGGAGTGCCACACGAGCTTGTTGTCCGCCAGATAAGCTTGCTGGAGAGCGTTTTTCTAACCCGCCTAAGCCAACTTTTTCTAAGGCAAGACTCACGTTTTCAAGGTCTTTCTTTTTGCTTAACTTAGGCATAGCAAATGCAATATTGCCCTCAACAGACAAATGAGGAAAGAGTAATGGGTCTTGATAGAGTAAGCCAATGTGACGCAAATGACAGGGAGTATGGGTAATATTTTGTTGGTTTAAGTAGAGATTACCGTGGGCAGTAAACGTTGGTGGTAGCATACCTGTTAGCCAATTAAGCAAGGTGGACTTTCCACTCCCTGATGGCCCCATAATGCTTAGGATCTCACCACCTTGAATAGATTCATTAAGTGACAGCAGTGCTGTTTTATTACGCCAAATTGTGAGTTCTTTAATATCTAATGAGGAATACATATTAAGCCTTGTTTTGATATTTATAGACCAGCTTAGGAGTAAGCCAAGCAAGAACAAATGCTAGAGCTGGTAGTAACATTTGTATGAGTGCGTACACTGAGCTGGTACGCCGACTTGCGCCACTGGCAAGCACCACAGCTTCTGTAGTAATTGTATTTATTTGCCCAGCGCCATTGAGTAGCGTTGGTAAATACTGACTAAAACTAATTGCTAAGCCTAATGCAAAGGCGATGCATATTGGGGTAACTAGCATGGGTAATTTTACTTGCCAAAATACCTTAGCCGGAGATTTTCCCAAGCTTGCTGCCAAAATTGAAAAGCGGGAGTCAAAGCATCTGTAGCTACTTGCCAGTGACAAAAAAACATAAGGAAGTACAAATAGTAGATGGCTAAAGATAACGTTTATATAGGCATGATGACTGCTTATTTGCTCCTGCAACCAAACTAAACCAAATAAAAATGCAACGCTAGGAACAAGTAAAGGGAGATAAATTATAAAGCTGCTGAGGTGAGATAGTGCGTAGGCACGTTGTTGCTCAGCTTCTAATGTTACGAGTACAAGAATGATCGCAATCGCACTGGCAGCAAAGCCAATGTATAACGAATTTAACAGTGCAGGCTGTATATTTGTTAGCGCATTTTGCCAGTGGATTAATACAAGTTGATCAGGCAAAAATGCAGGGAAGCGCCAAAACCCAGCAAATGACCAAAGCACTAAGCCAAGTAAAGATAATAAAATACTCGCGACTAACATAACCGTCACGATGCGAGTTAGGTGCATAATCGCATTACCTGCATAGTCACGCTTTCTGTTAGTCACATAAAAATAAAACACGCGCTTCACTATTATTTCTAACAGCCACCAAGTTATTAGTAAAGTGGCGGTGAGCATAAGTTGAGCAATTGCGCCAGCCGAGGCTTTAATACGTAGCGTTAAATCAATGTCGTTAAACCAGTTAATGATAGCAACAGAGAGAGTTGGCGGTGCATTAGGGCCTAAAATTAATGGGATCTCAACACTGGCACTGGCATAGGCCAACACAGCCAAAACAGGAAGGCGAATATAAGTGTATAAATTAGGCAGTACTACTTTAAAAAATGCAGTCATAGGGCAGTAGCCAAAGCTCATGGCAACTTTATGTTGAGCGCGCAACTTTGCACCTAAATCAGCTTGAGCAAATGCAGCTAAGGCCATCAACAATAAAAAGGGGAGCTCTTTTAGCGTAAGCCCCAAAATCATGCTTACCCCCAATATATCATGAGGGAGTAGCCAGTCTGGCGGTAATTCCCAACCAGTTAACCAAGGAGAAAATAGCCGTGAAATAAAACCCGAAGGGGTGATTAAAAAGCTAATCGCAATAGCCGCTGCGGCATGAGGTATAACTAAAATAGGGCCTAATAAGCGTTGAATTCGTTTCAGCCATGGGCTGTTAAAAAAGCAAGCGAGAATCAATATGGTCATTGTAAGTGCCAATAATGTACTAATCAGTGCGCTGCTGGCACTGAGGAATACCATATGACTAAAACCATCAGTTTGTATCAAGGCATTAAAACCCTGCAAAGAGAATTCTTTCATGCCCAAAGCTGGAAGGTAACCAAAAGCAGGTAATAACACACCGATTAATCCCCCTATAACAGGTATAACTAATAAGGCGACCAAGAGTGTTGGGCTAAGCTTAATTAAGCGCGTGAATGTGTCATGAGTTTTAATCATTACTTTACTGTACCGCGTTTATAAGAGCCATAGCGTAATTGCCATTGTTGGTTTATTAATGTGCTCCAACTTGGATGTGGCTCAGCTAATGCTGGACTTTGATTGTTTGTAGCTAAGCTACTTGGGTGGAGGGCTTGTTGACTGAAAAGTGCTACTTGATCTTGCGAGAGCAAAGATAAATCAAGCACCGTGTTGTCTCCCCAGTTAGCGGGTTGTTGTTTTTGGGCTTGTGCTTTCACACTTAACATAAAATTGGCGACTAATTTTGCGCTTTCGCTGTGGCTTGCGTTATACGCAATAGCTACAAAGTGTGTGTTACTTAAGCTGCCGTCATGCATTGCGTAACTTCTAGTAGCGAGGGGTAAATCATATCGTTCAACAGCGGCTGGTATTTCTGCGGCTGAAAATGTGAGTGATAAGCTAAGCTCCATATCGCTTACCAAACGCTTTAATGCCGCGCTGTTTTGTACAAAAAAAGTACCTTTCCGCCATAAGGTTGGGTGTAATTCGTCTAAGTATTGCCATAAAGCGGGCAATAACTGTGCTGCACTTTTTTCAGTGGCAGGTTGATAAAGTAAGCTGCGTTGCTCTGTCGCTGTTAAGTTAATAAGCGCATATTTTAAAAAACTCATCCCGATAAAGTCCGGTGGTTTCGAATACGTAAAGCGACCTTTATTTTTTGTACTCCAGTCTAAAAGCTGTTTTAGGTTTTTAGGGGGATGAATAACGGTTTTACTATCATAATAAAACGTTAGTGAGGCTTGCCCCCAAGGTGATTCCATACCTTGCGTAGGTAATCCAAAATCGTGAGTCACAGCAGGATTTTTTGCCGGATTTGTTAAGTAGAAATTGGGAAGTTTAGTTGCCCAATCTGCTTTTAATAGCCCGTGTTTACTCATAGCAGCAAAATTAGCACCATTAATCCATATAAGATCTACTTTACCTTGCGTGTGGTTACCGGCTGACTTTTCTGCAAGCACTCGGCTTACCGCTTCACTGGTGTCTGCAAGTTTAATGTGAACTAAGTCAATGTTGTACTGCTGTTTAACCTGCTCACCAAGCCACTGAATGTAGCTATTAATCTGTGCATCACCACCCCAAGCATGAAAGTAAACAGGGTTATTTACCCCTTCATTTACTGTTTTTTGCCAGCTTTGAGCATGGCTTAAAACCGAATAAGCCATGCTTGCCAAAAATAATAAAAAACGAATTAATGTAGGGAAATCACTGAGTGTCATTGAGTGCCCAATCGTAATCTAAAAATGTAATAGCTATTTTGTTTGCTTTTATTTTAGCTATCTGATTATTTGTTAAATTTAATGCGTCTGAGTAAAGCAATATAAATTCACTCAGCGAGTGGGCACCCCTAAACCCTTGCTCAAAGTCTTCTTTGTACCATTTAAAAATAGACGATAAGTGAAGTTTATCTTCTTTTATATAGTTGCGCGTTGTGTCTGCTAAAAAACGTGTTGTTTGCTCTTCTAGCTGTGCATCTAAGTGAGTAGCGATATAGGCTTCACCACGCAGAGCAGGGCAGCCGATGCTGGCACAATTTACAGCAAAGTGTATGCGTGGTTCTTTAAACGTATCACTCCCCCTGATTAAAGTATGCTCTATGTTATCTAAGCTGCGTGTTTCACCTAACAAAGGGATAAACTCTTTACTCCAAGGAGAGCTAAAGAAACTGCCAAGCTCTTTTATAGAATCAATTTTTGGATACCGAGTTAAAATAAGCTCAATGGTCCAGGCATTATAAGCATTGATTAAAAAGGCCAGCTGTTTGGACTTTGGCCATGCGTTAAATTCTGCTTGGCTTACTTGAGAAAGCGCACTTAAGTAGCTGCGCAATTGAGATTGATCAGCCTTAAATCCCGCATAATCAACTTGCGTACTCGTAGCGTTATTAATTGCAACGACATGTTTGATAAGGAGCGCTTGCCAAGCAGAGTGTAATGATGCGTCTTGTTGTGCAGGGCTGTCCTTCGCTGTGGCACTATTAATCATAGTAAGTAAAATTAAAAAACCAATAAAGCGTATAAATTTCAGCATATTAACCTCTTCGCCAAGTGTGATACTTTTCAAGTAAGTTGAGTACTTTTTCGGGTGCGTGGGCACGTTTCCATTCGCCTGCGATATATTTATTTCCTTCAGCCCACGTTGGGTAGCTGTGAATAGTGCCAAGTATCTTATTCAGGCCTAGACCATGTTTCATAGCGAGGACAAATTCAGCAATTAAGTCACCCGCATGCGCAGAAACAATAGTGACGCCTAGAATTTTATCTTTACCTTTAGGTGTAAGTACTTTGATGAAACCATTCGTTGCGCTTTCTGTGATGGCACGGTCTAACTCTGCAAACTCAAAACGAGTTACTTCGTAGTCTAGATTTTGTGATATTGCATCTTGTTCATTGAGCCCAACACGGGCGACTTCAGGGTCGATAAATGTCGTCCAAGGGATAACACGATAATTGACCTTGAACTTTTTAAAGTGGCCAAATAAACCATTAACCGCGGCATACCAACCTTGATGCGCAGCAACATGGGTAAACTGATATGGACCAACAATATCACCCGCGGCAAAAATATTAGGGTAAAGGGTCTCGAGATAGTCATTGGTTTGAATAGTGCGGTTGGTTTCAATGCCTAACTCTTCAAGGCCGTAACCTGTTAAGCGAGCACTTCGACCCACAGCGCATAGTAACTCATCGTACTCAATGTCGAACTCTTTCTCTTGATGCTGAACAACCAAGTATTTTTTGTTGTTACGAACTTCGCAACGAAGTGCTTGGTGGTTGGTTAATACATTAACGCCACTGCTTTTCAGTGCTTGAGTAGCAAATTTAGAGACTTCTAAATCTTCTTTTATCATGATCCGCTCAGCCATTTCTACTTGTGTGACCTGCGAACCAAGTCGAGCGAAGCTCTGCGCAAGCTCTGAACCAATTGGCCCACCGCCTAAAACAACGAGCTTTTTGGGCGGCTCATCTAACTGAGCAAATTTACTCCAAAGCGTATCACTGGTGACATAACCTGCCTCTTCCAAGCCTGGTAAAGGTGGAACAAACGGACGAGCACCCGTAGCAATCACAATTGTTCGTGCACTAAGAGTTTGTGTACCACCTGTGCTTAAAGCAATTTCAACCGTCCATGGATCAATTAATTTGCCATAACCTTTAATAACTTCAACGCCCAGTTTAGTGTATCTTTCAACACTGTCGTGAGGAGCAATATCGGCAATAACTTGGTGTACTCGAGCCATCACCTTTTTGAATGAAAAGGTGGCACTGCTTTTTTCTAAGCCATACTTGTCAGCTTGTTGAAATTGTTCAACAATTTTAGCGCTTTTTATAATCGCTTTACTGGGCACACATCCGTAGTTTAAGCAGTCACCACCCATTTCACCTGCTTCAATCAATGTCACTTTTGCTTTTACGGCAGCTGCAATATAACTGGTTACTAATCCGCCGGCACCGGCACCTATGACAATCATGTTGCGATCAAATTGCTTTGGTTTTGAAAAGTTCTTATAGATTCTGCGCTTTTTGATGGTATTTAATAACGCCTTGGCTATAAAAGGAAAAACACCTAATAGAGTAAAAGACAAAATTAAGTTAAACGATAAGATTCCAGATAAGCTTTCTATCTGCGCGAGTTGTGTACCCGCGTTTACAAAGACAAACGTGCCTGCCAACATGCCTAGCTGACTTACCCAAAAGAAAGTCCAAGCTTTAATCGCCGTTACACCCATTAAAAGGTTAATGAGAAAGAAAGGGAAAATAGGTACAAGACGTAGCGTAAATAAATAAAAGCTACCTTCTTTTTTAACACCTGCATCTATGGCTGTAAGGCGCTCTGGGAAACGCAATTTTATTGCGTCACGCAGTAAATAACGAGAAACCAAAAATGCGATTGTTGCACCCACAGTTGAAGCAAATGAAGCGATAAGTAGACCTTCAATGAGGCCGAATAACGCACCCGCTGCCAGCGTTAAAATTGTTGCACCTGGCAGTGACAGTGCAGTAACGACAACATAAAGTAAAAAAAACACGCCTATCACTAATAGTGGTGATTGTTCACGCCACTGACTAAATTGATCCATCGAACCTTTTAAGCCATTCAGTGTTAATAACTGATGTAAATCGAAATAGAAAAATGCAGTAACGGCAACCAAGACGCCGACGAGTAAGATTATTTTCTTTAACATGAGTAGCCCTACTTAAAAGGTATGTTGAAAGGTCAATTTGGCATGAATAGGAAGCTCAGGAAATACTAACGTTGAGCCAAAGTAACCGCCTTCAAAAACAGGACGCCAGTTATCTTGATTAGTCACATTTGTGATATCTAAACGTAAAGACGTTTGCTCGCTGAAGGCATATCGTGTATTTATATTCAAGGTGTATTGATCGCGAATACGCACGGTTGCTAAAAAATCAAGCGGATAGCTTTTGGTGTATATACCGCCTAAGCCAATATCCCATTGAGGAGTGATAGAAAAACCACTGTTAAAGCTAAATGATTGTTCGGGAATACCTTGCACCCGCCTAGTTGATGGCGGAAAAGACGCGAAATTAGGTGCGCCAATACCTGTACCATTAATAATATCAGGACGAGAATTATCAAATGCATCAGCGACTTGGTTTGAGTCTTGGCTACTTGCTGAATTATCGTAGCGGGCATCTATATAGCTGTAACCGGCATTAAACCAGTATTGCCCAGCATCATAAAACACCTGCGTTTCAAAGCCTTTTGTACGAATACCCGTGTTACTTCCATCACGATTTCTGAGGCTACGGCGTTGATTAAATAAAGCCGCATCGACATACCAAGGGCTGTCAGTGGGTGAAAATTTTAAACCTATTTCAGCAAGGGTGTTATCGGTTGCAAAATTTTGTGCGCTAATTTGGTTATCACTTCCTAAAACATTGCCGCCAGCCATGCTATTGGAGGTCGCTTCGTTATAGTTCCCTGTAATATAGGAGGTTAATTCTGCAGTGAGTTTATAGTTAACACTAATTTGCCCTGCATGCAGGGTTTCATAAATATTATCGCGCGCTGCAACTTGACCTTGTGGTGCAATGGGATCCCGAGCTTCTACATCATAATAGTCAAGGCGATAGCCTAAACTTGTGCGCAATTTTTCAGTCCATTGACTGTCATGCACAAAAGCAAGCCCCGTTTGCCAACTGGTCGAATCGGTTGTATCAGAGAGTGAAAAATCTCCAACACCATCGTTATCTAAATCGTATTGGGCTCCTGGAGATACAAATACACCTGGCTTTAATTCAACTAATCTTGCTTTTTGCTCTGTTGTGAGCGGGATACGGCGGTTTTCAATCGGGCCTGTTAAATCAATGGGTAAATCTGCTTCTGTGGTAAATTGGCTGAACCCTTTTACTTTATTAAAGCGAACATCAAACGCAAAAATAGAGCTTTGACTATCATTCCATTGGTAGCTTAACTCAGTGCGGTTTTGGGCTGTGTCAGCACCATCAATGATCTCTACAAAGCTATTTTGAGCGATTTCCTCACGTTGCAGGTGCTGAAAATAAGTTGTATTTTTAAGCGTCGTTTTATCATTTAGTTCACGTTTATAGATACTGTGAAGTAAATAGGTCGTGGCTTCATTGATATTATCGGGGTCTGTTAAAACTCGGTTTCGCGGTATACGGACTTGCCCTGTGGGTGAAATAATAGCCCCCGCTCCTGCAATAGTACTGCCATTGGGTTGTATACCTTGACCAGTAATATAAAGTCCATCATCAATAAGCGCTTGAGTAGGGCGATTGATACCTGCGTTATCTGTAAATTCAACTTGATAAAGCTCGAAATTTATATCTAAACTACTTTGTGCGTCAGGCAAGAAGCGCACAGCTGCAAATAAACTATCGCTCTTATAACCTGAAAAATCATAAAAACTACCATTATCAATATGTTCAGCACTTACTCTGAAGCCACTTTTACCTTCTACTATCGGCGCTGTGTAATCGAGTTGTGCCGAGTAGTGATCCCAGCGACCAGCCGAAAGCACTAGTTTGCCTTGAGATTGTTCAGTATTTGCCTTTTTTGAGCTCAGGTTTACAAAGCCCCCATTTCGTTGACTACTACCAAATAAGACGGGTGGTGCACCTTTTACTACATCTATTTGCTCAATCGCATTGAAGGATATTGGAATGCCAAAACCATTATTACCTGCTTGTCGGCGGACGCCATCTTGAAATAGTTCACCTAACTGCCCCCTTAAAGTTGGTAAGCTCGGATTACCAAATCCGCTCGCTGAATAGCTATTAGGTGTAATAGATAAAATATCTTGCAGGGTGGTAATATTGAGTTGTTCGATCATTTCTCTGGTGATTGGCGTTACACTTCGTGCAATATCTTGCAGAAAAAGATCATCGCCAAAAGGTCCATTTATAGGCGTATCTTTAGGTGAAATTTGGGTATTTTTTAATTGCTCGCCTGATATTTGAATAACCTCAATCTCATTATTCTCGGTAGCAAGTGATACAAAGCTTGCACAAATACTCAGCGCTAAAAATGCGTATTTCAAAATGTTCTCTCTGCGATTAAATAATTTATTGACGATGAATGAGACCAACAGCCGGAAAAAATACTTTCAAAGCATTTTTATTTTATTTTTGTAATGTTTCTTTTTATTTTCGGTCTTGTTGTTTTTAAGCGTGAATAGTTCAAAGGAAAAAATAATGATTCAATCAACTACATCGGATACACAAAATCGCTTGCAATGGTCGCTTTTATCATTACGTTTGGGCGTATTTGTGGTTATGTTAATGTGGAGTTTGGATAAATTTGTAAATCCAAGTCACAGTGCAATTGTGTTTGAACACTTCTATGGATTGAGCGGCTCAACAGATACAGTTGCTTATATTCTAGGAAGTTTGCAAATAATTTTAGTGTTTGCTTTTGTAGTGGGGTTTAAGAAAAAAATCACTTACGGTTTAATCTTTTTATTACACGGCGCATCCACACTTTCTTCGTATGCTCAATATATAGATGGATTTAATAATTTACTTTTCTTTGCTGCATGGCCAATGTGGGCAGCCTGTTTTACTTTATATTTAATGCGTGATGAAGATGTGAAGTATGTAGTGTGATTTTATAAACTAGTTTAAATGCTCTTAACCTAATTAAATAGGGTAAATTCATTTTTCTTATTTTCATATTAATGATTTTTAATGAAAACTTTTATTAATAAAATTTAAATGCGCTAGAAATAAAAAAGCCCAGCGAACACACAAGCTGGGCCTTTTGACAACAATATGATTGAGTCACCGCTTATGCAGTGACTCGGAATAAAAAAGCTTAGAGAACACACAAGCTAAGCTTTCGACAACAATGTGGTTGAGTCACTGCGTGTGCAATGACTCGGAATAAAAAAGCTTAGAGAACACACAAACTAAGCTTTCGACAACAATATGGTTGAGTCACCGCGTATGCAATGACTTCGGATATAAAAAAGCCAAGAGAACACACAAACTAGGCTTTTTGTGACAACAATTTGATTAAAGTGCTAAGTTTTTCTTAGCGCGGTTGAGGTTGTGATTAACTAAATCATTACCCGACATTTTTACCGCTTCATAAAAATCTGATAGTGCAGCTGTGTCGTTTTTCGACATAATGCGTGCTATACCACGGTTACTTAAAGCGAATGATGTAAGCTCTCGACGTTTATAGCCGCGTACTTCGCTTTTATTTAGAAGCTTGATAGCTTCGGTACACAAAGATTCCGCGTGGCTGAAATTTTTAGATTTCACGCTTGCTGCGCAACGATTGAATGCAAGTTCATATTGACTATTTAAATCAGTTGCTTGCGCTGTGCTATTTAACACCGCGTCGTATTGGCCTTGCATAATTGCTTGCGATGAATCTGAGTCGTTAATTACCATCAGTTTATAGTCACTTTGCTCAGCGATTGCAAAAGCTGAACATGTTAGTAATGAGCTAAGAGCAAGTCGTTTTAAAAGTGGTTTAACCATGATTAGTTTCCTCGTTAATCGCAGCATCGTTTGCTGATGAGTTAACTTTAGAGTAATCCCTCTAAATCGACAAACGATTAAAATAAACCTGATAGATGAATTTTTTTAACTTATAGAGAAAAGCCTGAGTTAAACTTACTATTTCAACCTGTAAGTAATGAAAAGTTCTTACTTTTCTTTTTGGATCTTGTCATATGTGATTTGTGCATGAGTATTTTGCCCGCATTGAAGGCACTTTAAAAATGAGTGATGAGCTGCACGAAGTGTTTTGTAAAGTGAGAAATAGTTAAATTAAAGCTGAGTGGCTGGATAGTTGCTACGAGAAGTAAAAAACTTTCTGCCCAGCGAGAGCATACTAGCCGTGATGCATGAGGAGTGGAAGTATTAACTTTGCGTGATGAAGAAAAACATGTGCTAAATAACTAAGCTATTGCAGTGGTTGTCTCGCTTGATAACCAGTTCAGCGCAGCTGTTTTAGATTTAAATATCTGCATAGTCATACCCGTTTTTTTATATAAATTGCAGTATGTATTACTCAGCAGGTTTCCACCTTCAAGCCCCTCTTTTATGATAAAGGCTGTTTTCTTCGGTGCACTATTCTGGCGTTTTAAATCAGCTAAATACATCATTAGTTTTTCAAGGGCACCAGGCGTTGCCATGCACGAGTTTTCAAACTCAACTAATTCACACCAGTCACCATGCTCTGCGATGATTTTTTCAATATAAGTGTGTTGAGTAAATGACAAGGCATCAATAATCTCTTCATTGAATGGGCCGACTGCGGTTGTAAAAAGTGTATTTTGACGTTGATAAAACTCAACAAGGCCGTGGGGCTTAAAATCTGCGTATGGATAATATTTAGTTGAGGCTATGCTGTGCATTAGTTCAATCCCTGAGCCTTTGATATTAGTTAATAATTATTAGTATTTGATAATAGCAGCGAATTCAACAAGGTCAATATTTATACTCTAAATTGAGATGGTTTGAGTCATGAGCAAAGGGTTTTCATTACCATCTTGAACCCGCTTGTATATAAATTGCATTTTGCTCAGGGCCATGCGCAGATAGCTATGCCAAAATATTCATCGATAAGATAACGCATTCCTGTTCTGATAATGTTGGCTTTGTATACAGGTTACGTCGGCATTGTACATTTTACTGTGTAGAGACGCGCTTGCTGGCCTTCGTATTCGAGGGTTTGGTCGTTGAAATTACCGAGCACAGTCGTGGCAGTGGCTTTTTCCGTTGCATGAAAATGGTGCGAAGACTGCCAATCTTGTACTTGGCTTTGGTGGCAGTTTGCGCACTCTGGTTCGGCCTGTAAATTGAATATAGTCAATCCAATAAAAAAGCATACTACACGCACCATTCAATAATTCCTTTTACTTTTTGCCCACACTTTTAATCAGTTATATTAGTTTTAGAGTGTAAGTAAAGCCAATGACAAAAAGAAAAACGCCTTGCTTTTAAAGCAAGGCGTTTAGATTATTTATCTGTATCTTTTGCGGCCTTTAGTTTAGCTGCATGGTCAATCTCAAATTCAGGCATGTTTTTATTGCCCTGTATTAAGTAGTTGTCCATCCAACGCATTAGACGGAGGCTGTAATCGTACTGAGCGGCAACCTTACGGTTACCATGCCCTTCACCTGGGTAGTAGACTAAGCGTACATCTTTGCCTTGTACTTTCATGTAACGGTAAAGTTCCATTGATTGAGCAGGGTGTACACGTGGATCCTCTTTACCATGCATGATAAGCAGTGGTGTTTTAGATTGGCCCGCCCAGTAAATAGGGCTGCGCTCTAAATACCATTGCCATTTATCCCAAGGATATGAGCGTGCGTGAACCAGATTCATTTCATTAGAAATATCTGTTGTGCCAAATTTTGAAAGTTGGTTAGATACACCCACAAACATCACACTTGCTGCAAAGTGTTCAGTCAGCTTTGTTGCCCCCCACGCTGAGGCATAACCACCGTATGAGCCACCTGTGATACCAACACGTTTTGTATCAACAAGTCCCATTTCTACAAGGTGATTTTTAAAATCGACCAAATCGTCAAATTCTTTGCCTGCATAGTCGTTTTGGCCTAGTTTTGAGTAATCAACCCCCTTACCTGTTGAACCACGGTAGTTAGGATAGAAAACCGCATAACCACGCGCGGCTCCCATTTGGCCTGGGCGAGAATAATTGGTTACCCAACCATTTTTATCATGGCTTTCAGGCCCACCATGGACAGACATAATAAGTGGGTATCGGGTACCTTCTTTATAATCAAGAGGGTAAACCAATATACCTTCTATATCGACACCATCACGTGCTTTAAGTGAGATAGTCTCTTGTTTGGCAAAGCGTTTATCATTTAACCAAGGGTTAGAATCAGTTAAACGGGTTGCTTTATTACCACGGATAATAAACACTTCATTTGGATGTTTTGCTGTATTCGCGCGTACAGTTAAGGTTTTATCTGAATCAGACACACTTAAGTTGCTGGCAATAAAGCGACCTTCTTCAATGATTTTTTTATATTTTTTACTGCCCGTTTTAATACTTGCAACAAAGCTTTCTGTACCAACATTGGCGATGAAGTTTAATGTATTGCGTTTATGAGACCATTCAAAATCAACGATATGGCCCATAAAGTTTGGTAGCCACTCTGTGATTTCAGCCGTTTTTGTATCAGCAATAAATAAGCGGCCAGTAGCTGGATCATGCTTATCCTCAGCACCTAAAATCGCGATATATTTACCATCAGCAGATAACTCAGCATCGCCTAACTTACCTTCGGTTTTAAAAGATAAGGTTACTTGGTCATTTGCAACATCATATAAACGCCACATTGACTTGGTGTATTTGTCATCAATAAGAGCAGTTGGTTGAGTTTTAACAAGTAGTTTTTCACCGTTAGCTGACCAATTCATATCACTAACATAATCACTAACGTTTAATGCCGTTGGCTTTAATGGCGTGTCTGTTTTTGCCAGACTAACAATGAAAAGCTGTTTATTATCAAGACCAAGCTCATATACTTCTGCCATAAAGCCTAATTTCTTTAGCTCTTTTTCAGACTTATCTTTGGCAGGGAGTGCTAAAATAGCAACTTTTTGATTGTCAGGGCTTAGCTCGTAACTTGATATTGATGTGTCTTTTAAAGACATTACTTTTTGAGCTTGACCACCGTCAACGGGTATTTGATACAGTGAAGTGAATTTTTCATCGTTTAATTTAGCAAGAAAATAAATGGTTTTGCTATCTTTAGACCATTGAATGCTACCGATGTTAACGTTACCTGTAATGTACGGACGCTCAACGCCTTCGTCATCAACAATGTAAAGTTCGCTGTAATTACGACCATTTTCATCTTTGTACAGTGTACGTGGCACTGAGCGGGTAAACGCAACCGAGTCACCATCAGGGCTTACGCTTGTTTGGATAACTGATTGTATTGTTGGAATGTCGTCAATTGTAATTGTGTCGTTGGCAGTAGCAAGTGTACTTGAAAGACCAACGGCTAAGGCTAAAGCAGTTTTTAGCATAGTAGTTCCCTTCGCTTGTTATGTTCTGCGGTGATTATAGCAGTGTGGAATCGCATTAGTAACAAATGCGATCAGTGGCTGTAACGAATACCTAAATAAAACCGTCGGCCATTCTTATAGATGCCCGTAGGAGCATACTGATTACGTTCATATGTGTAGGTTGTTTCGTTGCTAAGGTTTATTGCATCAACAATAATATCGAATTGTTTGTTTAGTTTTATGGTTAAATTACCGTCCAACTGCCCGAAGTTTTCCATGATGGTTTCACCCACGCCAGTCGCAAAGTCAGTGCGATAATTATATGCTAAACGGCCACTAAAGCGTTCGTTTTCGTAGTAGCTAGTTAAGTTTATAGTATGTTTTGAAGTACCAGGAATGGCGTTAAGGCTGGCATTATTACGTTTACTTCTTTCGCCATCAACAAAGGTATAATTTGCAATTAACCCGAAACCATAAAATAGTTCTTGTTGATAACCGAGTTCAAAACCACGAATCGTACCACCACTGCCATTGATTGGTCTGTCTATTGTCATAGCAATGTTTTCATGCACTTCAACACCACGGTTAAATTCAATAAATGACTCAACATCTTTATTAAATAAAGCAGCAGACAATAACCCTGCATCAGCAAAGTACCATTCAAGGCTCGCATCAAATTGATTGGCTCTGTAAGGGTCTAAATCAGGGTTACCGCCTTGGCCTTGTGCTTGGGTGACATTGTAGTTGGTAGAAGGCATTAAGTGATTATATTGCGGGCGAGACATGACTCTGGCTACACTAAAGCGAGAAATCACATCATCGGTAATATCAATGTTGAGGTTTATACTGGGCAGTAAGTCTGTGTAATTTTTATAGTGGGTTTGCCATTGGTAGCTGTCCGGAAGCTCAATAGGCGATGCGATGCGAGCATAAGCAGCGCTATCTTGGCGAGTATTAACAACTCGTAGCCCAAGGTTTGCGTTGTATGTATCGCCATTTAAATTGAGCTTAACATAGCCCGCAGTCGTTCTTTCTTGTATATCAAAACGACTGGCTTTTTCTTCCTGCTGTACAAAATTAAGTGTATTAAATTGCTTTGCAAGTAAGTTGATATCAACATAGCTATAGTTTTTTAAAGTGTGCTGATTACCAATACCGGTTAAAAAATCATCTGGGATAGCAGCAGGAAAATCAGCAAGTGTCCAAGCAAGTTGCTCTGTTAGTTGATCGTATGAGCCATTAATTGAGCGTAAGCGAATAAAGTCACGTTGATGATCGCGATATTTTACGCCAAATTTTATAGAAGAAATAATTGAATGATCAACGGCACGTTCAAAGTCAGTTTGTATATAAAGCTCTTGATCAGTGGAATCTTGACTGTCGTTTCTGGCCTCGGTGAGTTGCCATTGTGCGGCATCAAGGGGTGAAATGGCATAATTAGCAATGATATTTTGTTGTTGCCGTGTGTCGACACTAAACGCCGTATTCGCTGAGAATTGAGAGGTATAGTCTTGCTTTGAGCCTCCACCGCCATGAGTAAAGCCTAATTGATAAGTATTATGCCACAAATCAGCCTGTTGCGATGCGACCAACTGTATACTGCTTGTGTCGATTTGTGATTTTCGCCAAATAGCTTCCATTGCAGTGCTATAAGGTCTATTTATATCAGTGACTTTGCTATAACGAGCAAAAGCCAATGTATTGTTAATGATTTCAGCGTCATGAATACGACCTCCTCTGGCAAAAACGCTACTTGGTTGCCATAAAAAGTTCTGGTTACTATTGTCGGCATCAAGCACTGAATACAAGCCATTTAGTTGAATATTCCAATCAAAATTGAGTTGGTGCTCAAAAGCAAATGTTGCAGTGGTAAGAATTCGACGTTGCTTAAAGAGCGCCGACCCACCACCGCCAGGCGTCCAAACTCGATTTATATCGGCTAGCCTGTCTACAGGGGAGAGGCTGTTATCATCATTCAAGGTGTAGTTTTGTTCGTGCCACCCCCACGACTCTAGGCCATCACGACGTAATGAGCGCTCATTGCGACTAAAAGTAAGTAGTAAGCCAGTACTCTGTGTACTATTTTTCCAGTTATAGAAACTCGCTAGTTGTGGATCAAACTCACCTGATAGGTCGTTATACTGCAGTTGAGTATTTATCACAAAGTGCTTATTCGGTGTTGTCAGAGGGCGCATGGTTTTTATGTTAACCGCTCCCCCTAATGAGCCTTCATCATGGTCCGCTTGTGGTGTTTTATAGACTTCGAGTGAGGCAACTAAATCAGCGGGCAATAAGGTATAGTTAAACCCCCTGTTGGGTTGCGATGAAATCCACCAATCGGCTGATGCAATTGATTGACCATTTAAATAAGTACGGTTTTGCTCTGGCGTTGTTCCTCTAACACCCACTCGCTCACCTTCACCTTGAATACGTGATAATGAAATACCGGTCACACGTTGGAGTGCCTCTGCGACATTTTTATCAGGAAATTTACCGATATCTTGTGCGCTAATAGTATCTATAATTGATTGGCTATTTCGTTTATCATGGAGTGACTTGACAGCGCTGTCATGAAAACCCCTAATTTGAATGGTTTCTAAAGCGTTCTTTTCTTTATCACTTGTTTGAGCAACGCTGTACGTTGAACTAAATACAAGTAAAATAAAACCAATATAGGTAAAAATGTTAATAAAATTGAGCGTTATTAAAGCCATGCCAAATCCAATAAAGCGGTTAATGTGTTCTTCAAGTTGCCTCATGATAATAAAATCAAGAGTTTGTTGCTTGTTGTCTGTACCTTATTTATATTTTACGCTTTCTCGATTAATTTAACCATAGATTAACCTGTGTAACAATTGAACAAATGTCGATGTCAACCCAACAAAAAGTAATGCTTAACGATGTCATCGTTGACTTTGTGAGCCTGAAAATAAAAATACAGAACGAATGGGTTGATGTAGAGTCTAGGCAATTAGCCTTGTTGTCTTTGTTATTAAAAAAACAGGGCGAAGCTGTTTCACGAGAACAGATTATGGATGCGCTATGGGGAGATGTGATCGTCAGTGATAACTCGGTTAGTCAATTGGTCACTCAACTTCGAAAAAGCCTTCATGACAATAAGTCTCCACCGCAAATTATTAGAACGATTCCTCGCATCGGCTATCAGCTCATTGCCAATGTGAGTGAACCGCCAACACTGTTTGATAAGGCTCGTCAACATTCGCCAAAAAAGATGGCGTTGTTTGGGCTCACAGGTATTGTTGTAGGTGTAATTAGCACTTTATTTTTACAGTATTTATTCACGGCAAAGGGCAAACCGACAGAGTTTAACTACCGTGCTCGCGTAACATCTGCACCAGGCACTGAGGCTTTTTTACGTTACTCACCAGATGGGCGATATTTAGCCTTTAGTCAGTCAAACGAATTACAAAATCAGTTTGACTTAGCTGTATTCGATCAACAAAGCCAAACAGTTCATAATATTAAAAGCTCAGGTTATTCCGAAGAAGCACCGGTATGGTCACCGGATGGTCAGTGGTTGGCATATTATCGTTATGACCCGTTACGCTGTGATATTCGCATAATAGGTGTTAATAACGCGATTGAAACATGGCGTTTGAGCCCAGAGTATACCTTAACACAGTGCCAGCCCAGTAGCGCTCCCACACGGCTCAAGTGGTATAAGCCAGATGCACTTTTTGGCATTGTTTGGCACGACAACCAGCCCCGTTTGATGAAATACACGCTGAGTTTGGGTGATAAAGTTAGAGTGCAAGATACAACCCTGATAGGGGAGTTTAAACCTCTCGCTTTTGATATAAGTGGCGAAGGAAAAATGCTGATTGTTGAAAAGCAGGGCATTTGGTACACACTAAGCGAAGTGAATTTGCATAACCTGAGTGAGCAGCGCATTGTTAGTCGTCAGCAGTATAAACAACAGCCCATCTATGGCGCGTTTTCAAAACATATTTGGTCAGTGGAAGATGAACTGATGCGCAGCACATTGCAGGGGGAAAAACACTCATTACATAAACCTATGGGGTTTATTGCCAGTTTAGATGTAAACCCTGTTAATGGTGACGTTGCCCATGCAGAGGGGTTAGCGCAAATAAATGCGTATCAACTCAGTTTACATAAAGACAGTGACGGAATAAGTGTCGATAAAACCACTCAGCTTGCCTCTTCAACCCGTATGGACTTCATGCCTACTGTATCAAGCAATGGTGAGCAGGTTGCATTTATTTCTGTACAGCGCCCCGGTGTTACTCGGTATTCTCAAGCAGAGATTTGGATTAAACATCAACGCCGAAAAGGAGCCAATCGAGTAGCTCAATTACCCAGCCATATTACGCCAAAATACCTGCAATTTTCGCCTAATGGCGATACATTATTGTTGCTAGATGAAAGACAAAATGTGTATTTAATAAATTCTTTTTCACGCCGATTGGTCCCCGTTATTTCAGGCTTTGAGCAATTGAATGCGGTTCGTTGGTCTGATGATAGCCAAACTATTTTTTATCAAGCAAAATCGCAGCAGGGTGAATGGCAAGATTGGCAGTATGATTTGCAACTGAGCAGTAACTCATTAAAGGCAAATAATGTGACACCCCGAAGGTTATCGCCAGCTCAGCCTCTGTGGCAATTGAATCCGTCTTACATTAACTATGAGCACACATTGCGTGTTTATCTGTCAGCAGCTTTAGAACAACATATTCCCTTATCACAACTGTTGCCATCACTTAGTTTATATAAGCCGGCGTTATTTGACGGAGGGATGTATTATATTCTTCGTGAAGGCCATCAGTTATCTTTGTATTGTTATGTTATTGCTTCACAAGAAAATATATTTATTAAAAAGCTAGGTGCTTATGGGTTAGACATAGGAGTTAGTTTGACAATGAGTAGCTCTGTGGATGGAGCACAATTGGTGTTTAGTCAGGTTGATGGTATTGAAACTGATATTTTGTTACATCAAGTGGTTAATTAAGTACCGTTAAAAAGGCTGAAATGGCTTGAGTACTCCAGTTTCTGTCGCGTGCTTCATTAAGCGCAGCTTGTGCAGAGAACTTAGCTTGTTCGATTTGTTTTTGTTGTTGTTGGAGTTTGGCCTGTAGCAACAATAGTTGTGGATGGCTTTTATCTAGTTTTAATGCATCATCTAATGCCTGTTGAATATTAGCGGCGGGTTCGTTTAATTCAAAAAGAAGTGCTGCTAAATCGCGCTTAGCTCTAAAGTGGCCTTGTGCGGCTGCCGCAATTAACCATTTTCGTGCTTTGTTAGGCGCATAATCAACATACTGTTTGTTTAATAACTCACGACCAAGGCGATATTGAGCATTAGCAAAACCATTTTGCGCGGCTAATAAAACCCAATTTAAGCCTTTTTGTCTGTCTACTCGACCATAATCACCGCGCAGCAAATTAGCGCCTATTCGGTATTGAGAATTAGCGTAACCATTGCGAGCTGAGGTAAGTAATAACTCACTACTGGCGGTGTCTTTTTGCCAATGATATTTCAATAACTTACTCGCATTGTACTTATCAGAGCTTAACCAATTAGCAATATAGTATTGAACTAGCGCATTGCCTTGTTCGGCTGCATCTATTAGTTCACTTATTTCACTTTGGTAACTTTTTTGCTGACGCTGAAAACTTTGCTGGTATTGCTCACCTTTGAAGGTTGTAAAGTGATAAAGCAAAGAGCGATTATAATATGCGTGCTCTATCTCGTTAGGCGCGTTATATTGCCAACGTTTGACGGCATTTATGAGAGGCTTGTCAAACGTATTTTTAGGGTAAGAGTCTACGAGTGTAATATCACCAACAGCGCCGTTTTTATCAATATCAAACTCTAACCAAACCCAACCCTCTAAACCATTGTTGTAGGCGTGTTCGGGGTAGGTTGGTTCAACGGTATAGCTACGATACACACTTTGTTCATGCACAGGCTCTGCAGTTAGTTCTGGGCGCAGTTCTTGATCATACTTTTCATAACTAATATTCGTTAACAAGGCTGCGTATGCATCTTCAAATGCTTGGTGTTGTTGTTCACTTTGTTTGGCGATAAGCCTTGCAGTATCGCGTGCTTCTTCTAGGCCAAAATCTGCGGCTAAATTAAACCACGCATAGGCTTTGGCTGGGTTTTTCTCACGGCCTTGACCATGTAAATACATAACACCAATATTATATATCGCATCTACATTACCTAACTGAGCAAGCTCGTAAAACTGCTGCTGAGCTTTGTTATAATCGCCTTGATGATAAGCTAAGGTGGCATCGAGAAGATCGGCTTTTACACTACAAGATAAAAGAGCATAAGTGACCAGCCATGCAAATAGTTGCATGGTTCGAGTTGCACGTTTTGCATCTTTTGGGTGAGTGGTTATGAGCGACACTGGTAATTTATTTTAAGATTCTTAAAAGCTCTTTAGTCGTTGATTGTACTTGTTTTAGCCATGATTGCTAGAACAACACATGCTATTTAATCAATAAAAAAAGCGGTGAACAAAGTCCACCGCTCAAAGACCTCAGGGCATTGAGGCTCACCATCCATGGCGATAGTCGGATACCTGTGTTAGCAAGTGTGTCGACTAGAAATTGAAACGAACCCCAGCAGAAAAGCGACGCCCGTCAGCATATACGCCTGTAAGTGCTTGCTTAACACCTTCCTCTTGATAGCTGAAGGTATGCTCATCTGTTAGGTTGGTTGCTTCGAAAACAGCGGTGATGTTTTCAGTGATATTAAAGTTAAAAGAGGCATCAACTTGGCCGTAATCATCTTGATAACCAGGCCATGCACGACCTGTGTCGTAACCAGTACGGAAGTTATAAGAAATTCGACCGCCAAAACGTTCAGTTTCGTAGTAAGTGCTGATGTTATACGTATGCTCAGAAATACCAGGAATAAGCACATCGTTGCCTTCTAAGTCTTTTGACTCTCCATCCACAAATGTGTAGTTAGCCGCGACCCCAAACCCTTCTGTTATTTCTGTTTGGAAACCAAGCTCTATTCCTTTTAATGTGCCTGACGGACCATTAATCGGACGGCTTATTTCAATTTCCACACCGTCAAATATTTCGGTTTGAGTGTTATTGCCTAAAGTAGACTGTAAATCTTTATAGAACAGAGCGGCTGAAAAAATGCCTGCATCAGCGAAATACCACTCGTAGCCAACATCAAATTGTGTTGCACGGTATGGGTCGATATTTGAGTTACCACCCGTACCTACACGAGTTTCTGTGTTATAGGTTGTGGCATTCGTCATCGCGGCGTAGTCTGGGCGCGTCATAACACGTGCAGCGCCAATACGAAGTAACATGTCGTCATTTAAGTCAATTGCTAAGTTTAAGCTTGGAAGAATATCAAAGTAACTGGTTTCTTCTTCTTGCCACACTTTAGCATCAGCAGGCCCTACATAAGCACCTGTGGTTTGTTTGGTTTCAACCAAACGCACACCCACATTACCACGCATACCTTCAACATCGATATCTGCTTTCACATAACCTGCGAAGATGTTTTCTTCTATTGCAAAGTTACTATCGAATAATAGGTTATATTGCCAATCAAGGGCATCACCATCACGGCGTACTTTTCCAAGATCCGTCATGGCATAATCACGCAATGTACCGCTTGATCCAATATCCGATAAGAAATCGCTTGGTGCAGGGTTTGAATAGTCGGCTAGGCTCCAGTTTAGATCTGTGCGAGTCTGTGACTGCAAGCGAACATTTTCACGCTTGTGATCACGGTATTTAACACCGAACTTAATTTTACTGAATACTGCAACATCAATTGCACGCTCAAAATCTGTTTGCGCATAGTATTCTTTATCGAGTGCATCATTTGAGTCATAACGTAAAAAGCCTAAATTCCATAAATTACCATCGGCAGGATCGTTGGCGTAACTTGTTTCAATACTTTCAGTGTTTGCCGCGTTGTAACTATGTACAGTGTTACCTTCCCAGCCAACGCTTCGGTCTGTTTGAGTTCCTCCTGAACCTTCTGTTACACCAATGTGGTAAGACGATTTCCACATTTCGCCTTCATGAACCAGTTTAATATCGTATGAATTGGTTTTTAGCTCTGAATTACGAACTTTTGTTTCATCAAGAACATTATTTCCAGTTTCAGATAAACCAAAGGTACCAGCTTGGGCGAAGCGACCCACTTTGTCATGATCAACAACATCTAAAGACGTGTATTGTGAACCACCATAGCCAGGTAACCAAAGGAAGTTTTGGTTGGCATTATTGGCCTTCATGGTTGAATCAAGTGCATTGAAGGTAATATCAATATCGTCTGTTGGGCGGTATTGAAGTGTTAAATTGAAACCTGTTCTGATTCTTTCTTGGGTGAACATGGCTGAACCACCACCACCAGGTGTGTACACATCTTCAATAACAGAGCCATCTTCTAGGGTTACATCACGGTGTGTCCAACTCCATGCTTCAATACCATCGCGACGAAGATTACGTTTTTGTTTAAAAACAGAGACAAGTGCACCAAATGTTTCGTTGTCATTTTTCCAGCTGTAAAGGCCTGCAAGTTGTGGGTCTGTTTCGCCAGAAACCTCGCTGTGTTGCATCAGCACTGAGCCTGCTATTTTATTTGCTTCGAGATCGAGAGGTTTGCGTGTTCTAACAATTACTGTACCACCGATTGAACCTTCATCAATGTCGGCTTCAGGTGATTTATAGACTTCAAGACCAGATACTATTTCAGAAGGAAGCATCGTATAGTTAAAGCCCCTGCTTGCTGATGAATCGACCCACCAATCTGCAGAGCCAACCGCTTGGCCATTTAATAAAGTACGGTTTTGGTTTTCTGAGGTACCACGAATACTAATACGCTCACCTTCACCAAACGCACGACTCATTGATACACCCGTTATACGTTGTAGCGATTCGGCAACATTTTGATCAGGAAACTTACCAATATCTTCTGATGTAACGGCATCTACAATTGAGTTTGCATAGCGTTTTGTATTGAGCGATTTTACAACGCTGCCGCGAATACCGCGGACTTGAATAACTTCTACTTCATCGGTGGTAGCTTTATCTGCCTCATTAGCAAATACAGGTAAACTGATACCCGCACCCACCAATGACAAGCTGATAGCTAAACTTAATTTATTTTTGTTCAAGCTTAACATTGTCGTCGATCCCCTTGAATTCGAACTGTTGTCTTATCATTTGTGTTTGTACTTATGTGAATGCACATAACACTGAATTGTTGTCAAACTAACGCAACTTAATGGTTGCTTATTTTTCTTGCTCTGCTTTTAGGCAGCGCTGTCATTTTAAGTTTGAGAGGCTATTAAACGCTTTTAAATGCAAGGGAGTCTTGAATCTGAATGAAAAGTTGTGAAATGTTAAAAATAGATTAAATTAAATGGTATTTTAGTTTTATTTTATTGAATTTACTGTGTTTTTAATTTTTAAAAAGTTTAGTTTCTTTAATAAGTTAAATTTACTTATTAATTTTAAGATAAAAATAAGCGCACGATTCATAACTTATAGAGGAAAAAGTGTGCAAATGTTCGCTATTTGAACTCGCAATTATTAACAGTTCTTTATGAATGTGGCGCTTGTGAGTAAACATGTGCAGGTAGTTTGAAAAATAACAGCGCTGTGGCGATGCGAACAAATGTGCTTTAGGCACGTTTATCCGCATTTTAGAGAAGGCTACTAGGCACCTTGTCGCTTAATTAAGCAAAAGTGCTTTTTACCACGTTGGATTAGCCAATAGTGGTCAAATAACCCAAAATCAAGCTCTTGATTATCTGAGGTTACTTTATTGCCATTGACACTAATGGCGTTACTGTCTATTAGCTCCCGCGCAATACGCTTTGATTTAGCTAAGCCAGCCTCTACTAATAACGCTAACATGTTTTGCGTTGCACTTGCTATGCAAGGCATACCATCGAGTTCTAATTGTTTTAGCTCACTTAAACTTAACTGCTGAACATGACCTGTAAATAAAGCGTGTGTTATGCGCTGTGCACTTTTAAGTCCTTTTTCACCATGAACAAAGCGTGTCATTTCTGCTGCGAGGATCAGCTGTGCTCTAGGTTTAGCTGTACTTGCTTTGTCTCGTTGTTCAATTGCATTAATGTCCTCACAGCTTAAAAAGGTGTAATAACGCAAAAGCGTGTAAACATCAGCATCGCTTGTTGATAACCAAAATTGGTAAAAAGCATAAGGAGACGTTTTTGTTGCATCAAGCCAAATCGCGCCTCCTTCTGTTTTTCCAAATTTAGTGCCATCTGATTTTGTAATTAACGGCAAGGTTAAGCCAAAGACTTGAGCGCTATTTTGCCTGCGAGTAAGATCAATGCCACTGACAATATTACCCCATTGATCGTTACCACCAATTTGTATACTACAACCATACTGACGATTTAGCTGTGCGTAGTCGTAAGCCTGTAGCAAAGAATAACTAAATTCAGTAAACGAAATACCTTGCTGAGCACGGTGCAGACGTTGTTTTACTGACTCGCGGTTAATCATATTATTGACAGAAAAGTGCTTGCCTACATCACGGAAAAAAGTGATGACATCTATTTCCTTTATCCAATCAGCATTGTTAACCGTTAGTAAGGGTTTATCTAAATGAGGTGATAATAAATTTTGAATTTGGCTTGTTAATGCCTTAACCCAGTCAGTGACTATCTGCTCGCTATTTAAGTTGCGCTCATTAGCTTTGAAGCTCGGATCGCCAATCATACCTGTAGCGCCACCTATAAGCGCAATTGCTTGATGACCCGCGTCTTGAAAGCGCTTAAGCATAATAAGTGGTACTAAATGACCAATATGAAGGCTTCCCGCTGTTGGGTCGAAACCACAGTACACAGTTTGAGGTGCATCATTGAGTTGCTGCTGCATCTGTTCGAGATTACTGGCTTGAGCAATTAGCCCGCGATCATTTAATTGTTGAATAAGTGTCATCTGTCTTGTCTTCATTTTTACTATCAGATTGACAGAGTACGAATAGACAACAGCGATTTGTATATCTCAAAAGGGACAGTTTTAGCTTTATTGCGTAATGAGGTGGTTTAAGAAAAGTTGGAAAAGTTCACTTAATGAAGCCACGTGTAACTTTGCATAGATGCGTTTTCGGTGGTTTTTAACAGTGCCTTCAGATACACCAAGCTGGGTTGCTATTTCTTGGCTATCAAGGCCTTGAATAATTAAGGTTACGATTTGTTTTTCACGTTTTGTAAGTAAGTGCTGACCAAAAGTGAATAGAGCACGCTTAATTAATTCGCGTTTTTTCTCAGTGTGAAGCGCAGGTTGCAATAAAGATTCAGCGAGAAGAAATTCTGCTTGTAGCCAATGTTGCTGACATAGTGACTGAATTAGACAGAAGTGTGACTTTAATGTGTTTATATCTTCACGAGTAAATACATGGTCTTTTTTGGTTTTACCTAAGTAAATAATGACCCAGCGATCAGGCTCTATCTCAATAACGAGGCAAAGCTCATCTTGCCAACCTGTTTGTAAGTAAAAAAGTGAGTAATCGGTTGAGGAGATTTTAGCTTTATTGTTAATGATATCCTTTAAAGAATGAACCCCTTGTTTTTTGTTTCTTAAAATCATCTGATAAAAGGGATCATCACGAAACGATGCCGTTAAGTAGCGCTCAAAAAGTAGCTCACGTGACTCTTTAATTGAGTCATACAAATAAATAGGATGTTTATTACCTCTTAAACCCGTTACAACAGCACAATCAAAATTTACAATATGATTGATAAAAGCCACCAACTTAGGCGTAAACGTGACTGAATTAATTGCCGAAATGGAAGCGGCGAGTAACTGATTAAATGTTTTTTCTATCATGAGATTAAGAGGTAATAATGCGCTTGGTACATCATAACGCAGGGAGGAGTATTTTTAAAAGTGACTGGTGTTATGAGGCTGTGCATCGCCAATTTAGAAAGCTCACTAAAACAAAGGGCGCATTTCCCAATGAAAATAGTTTGATGAAATTATGTATGTGGACATATTGAACGCTTCAAAGGAGTGGACAATGCCAATCCATAGCTGGAATCTTACATTTTTCAATTAGCCATCCACTTCGAAGGTAGGTTAGATGCTGTGCTAGATATTTAGCAATTTAAGCTGATACAGAATTTTGAACCCCCTCAACTTGATATCCACTAAATTTGCAGAAAGTGCTTGGCTATATTTGGCGAAAAATGAATACTTAGCCAAGCATTTGGTATTATATATTGATAATATGAGTAAAGCTTACTTAAATTCGACAAAACCTTTATCGTCGTTAGCTTTATATTTTTTAAGCGAGTCTTTTAATTCTGAATCTTGATCATCACTTAAAGGCCAACCAGCATCAATTAATTTTAAAAAGTCACACAAGGCAACCCAACCAACAACTTTTATAGATTTATCTTTTTCCCATTTCTCGCCATCCCAATCCATATAATCATAAGAACCAAACCCAGTTTCATACCTAACAGCTACAAAATATAATCCTGGCTGAATAGGGGGCTGATTCTCAATCCAGGCTACAGGAAGTTTTGCTTTACTCATTATTTTACCTCTCTGAATTCTTCAGCTTACTAAATTATTACTGCTTAACTTGTTAGGCGTTGTTTCCAAGTTTGCTAGATGATGAAAATGTTTTACAACAAACTTAACTTCCTTGGGCTCAGTGTAATGTTCAGTAATTTTATTAATACATCCTGATTGCAAGCTTGTAGCAGTAAGGATATGACTAAAATTGTTTTTCTATCTCAAATGTAAATGAGCTATCGTCACAAGCGAAGTGTTCGATTTATTTTTACTGTGTAAACAGCTAATCCAGAATAAAAATTAAGATAGCTTCTAATTTTGCAATATCCAAGTCTTCCTTTAGTCGTTTCAGTTAAATGTATCGTTTGGGCTTATAGATTATAACGGTTGATTAACTCGTCAATTTTTCTTCTCACTGGGGCGACCACATCTGATTGGTTTGCTAGTATGACGACAATGAATCCACTATCAAGATAAATATCTAAACGCGCATCAACCCCTAAATAGGCACCGCCGTGTCCTACTTTACGATTGTTAGGCTCGCCACTTACAGAAAAACCATAGCCATACCAAAAAGCAGAGTTATATTGTGTCTTCTCAGAGTAAGCGTCTTCGGTAAAAGCTTTACTGAGTAATTTAAACTCGGTTAGAGCCAGAGAAAAGTTATGTAAATCTTCGAGAGTAGAAAAACCGCCACCTGCGGGGCTGCCTTTAACCGCTCTGGTGTAACGGCTGTCTACCCAGTGGTTGCTATACGATCTTTTTAAATAACCAGATGCTAAGTTGTTTGTTACCGAATCAAGCTCGAAACTTCCTGAATTAGGCATATTTGCTTTATTATAAATATTCTTTTGAACATATTCGTAATAACTTTCACCAGAGACTTTTTCGATAACTAAGCCAAGCATTAACATTCCCGAGTTACTATAGCGGTTTCGTGTACCTGGCTTGAATAGCAGTTCGCTCTTTGATATGAGTGGCTTGTATGCAGCTAGATCTCTGTATATTTCTTTATTACTTTGATTAAATTCGTCGTTAAAAAAGTTTCCTAATCCTGATGTATGTGTCATGAGCTGCCTGATAGTGATCAAATCAGCGTGTTCTTTGGGTAGCCAGCTCTTATCAACATACTGGATTAGCTTATCTTCAAATTTTAATTTCCCTTGCTCGATTAGCTGTAATGCCGCAATTGCAGTGAACATTTTGTTGATTGAGCCTAAGGCAAATCGTGTATCTATTTTATTTTTTTCATTCCATGTTCGATTTGCATAGCCAACAGCGTCTTGATAAATGATGTCACGACCTTTAGCGACTAAGACAGAGCCTGAAAAAGCATCTTTAGCAGCTAGGTTATTTATAAAGCTAGACAGTGCTTTTTTTAGTTCTTGCTTAGAAATCGGCTGTTTAGGTATTTCCTGCGATTCAGGGTCTTGTAATGTGAAATAATTAAATTTATGAGGAGGGTTCTCTTCTTTATTGATAATTAGGTTATATTTTAGCTTATTGTTGCTGGATATAACTTCGACTATTTCATTGTTACCTTCGGGTGGTAAAACCTTTATTAGCTGGAGCTTGCCATAGGTATTTTGGGAGTTTAGAAAGACGCCTACATGCGCATCAATACCAAACCTTTCTATTACATTTTCAGACATATTATTAGAAACATAATCAATGACCTCAAGGCGCGGGCCTTCATTAAATACGTTGATGAATGTGGGAGCTAACGCTTTATTCGCTAATGAGGGGAGAGAGTAAAGTAATGTGGTTATGATTAATAAAAACGTTTTCATTGAAATTCCTTTGCTGATGAAAAGACAGAGTGGAGATAGTGTTAGTTGTTTTATCTTCGTCCACTACTTTTATGCGGCAAGAACTAATTTTGGCGTTCATTAAGTGCAAAAACTGCTAGTTATTACCAATAATATGGAGATGCTAAATTAATGATTTATTGATGCTTTTTAAAAATCTATCTACGCGAACTTACTGCATACTATGCTGCTATTTAAACAGTGCCCCAAGTAAAGAAAAAATACCTTCAGCCATAATTGGCGTATCGGCGGAGTTTGCGTTATCTCTTTTTGTTTGGTAGTTGTTAAGCATCTTTCTAAGTGCTTTATGCTTGAACCAAACGCCTAGACAAGAAGGGCAGTAGCTAAGATTATTCGTTGAACGTAAAGCGCCACAATTCATGGGACATTGGTTGTTGCTCGTTTGGCTTTTAGAGATTGATAATGCACTAAAAAAATCTTTTGGATCAAATTCTTTAGTGAATTTAATGGATTGAACGTAACTTTTGGGTAGCCAGGCTCCTTTGCATGATGCACATCCATAACCCGTATGCGCTTCAGCTTCATCAGCTTTTAATGGTTGACCATCCTCTGGACATTTCATTTTTAACTCCTTACCAATTGTTTATCGCTGTTTCATAAATGCGACAGCGAGCCCTGAAGAAACAAACGTGACCCCAGCCCCAATATTTAGCCCTGAGACTAGCTTGGGTTTATCTTTCAACCATTTAAAGAGTTGCGATGAAAAAACACCCATCAGGCTAAAGCCAATTGCTGTTAATATCGCAAACCAAACTCCATAACCAATCATTTGAATTGTTACTGAACCCAAGTTAGGGTTCACAAACTGGGGTACAAATGCCAGAACAAAGATCCCAGGTTTGGGGTTTAATGCAGCTGAAAGAAAGCCGGTAGAAAAGATAGTTGTTAGAGATTGCTTCTTAGCAGGCTCTAATGAAAAGAGGTTTTTCGTACGTAGCACTTTTACACCTAACCAAATTAGGTAAGCGGCACCAACTAGTTTTACGGCATAAAATGCGACTTCAGAGGTTTGAATTAACAGCGTCAGGCCAAAAGTAGCGGCAATAACATGAAATAAAATACCCGCACCAGAAGACACTCCCGACATAACCGCCGCCATTCGACCTTGACTTAATCCTCGTCCAATCGCGAGTAAATTATCTGGCCCAGGAGAGATAACGAGCAATAAGCAAGCAAGTGTATAAGTTACAAAAACCTCGATTGGGAACATGAAACCTCCTTGTTACATGGCAAATAAAGCAAATAACTATATCTTTAAAGACGATGTGTACTTTATTTATACTTTCATTGAATGCTGCTTTTGTAAACTAGTAATATGGACTAATGTAAAGAAGCACTCGATAGGGGGAAAGAATTTTTAACCTTTATTCGTATTGATATTGATGAGTTGTTTTTGGCAAAAAGCCCTAGGGAACCCAGGGCTCAATAGTGTTACAAGCTCTTTTTCGGTGGCAGTGCAACGTTTGCGAATATAAGGCCTGCCACGAGCGACATGAAGATCAAAAAGGTTTGTTGACCAATGTGATCAGCATATACGAAATCTTGACCCTCAATTAATGAGTTAAGACCAATATAAGTTTTACTGCCCGGAACCAATACAATTAAGCCTTGCATAGCAACAATAGAAGCAGGCGCATTTGCTACACGGTTAAATAAATTACTAAACACACCCACAGCAAGTGCACCCACAAAAGTACCTAATGTGTAATCTAGGTACATTGCCGAGCCGATACTGGTTCCATAAGCAATGAAGCCAGAGGCAATAGACCAAACGGCATGTTTAATTTTAGTTCTAAAAATTACAATTAGGCTGCTACACAGCATAAAAATAGCCAGCCATGCTGTCCACTTGGGTAATGGCTCAGGTTGTATAAAGTCTGTTTGTCCAAAGAGGGCAAAGCCAATTCCAATCCCTATAAAAGCACCAAAATAAAGCTTAAATAACAGCATAAAGGAGTCCATCACCCTTGCTGTACCAGATACTAAGTGTCTTGCTGCAAGTTCAGCGAGCCCAAGGGCAAGGGCAAGCCCAGGTATAAACACAATAATGGCAGAAAGCACCACTAAGCGTATGTTTATTTCGGCATCAAGATAGACACTAATTGCACAGGCTAAAATTGCTGAAACGATTGCGACTAATGGTTCGAGCATATGAGCGACACGTTTAGAACGTGTTGACCAAAGTACAAATAAATAAACAATGAGCGTGAGTAATGCTGACCAAAATACGTCATTCCAGCTGGTGCCCATTAACATTGCAAATGCACCACCAGAGGTTGCAAACGCGACACCTGTGGTAAATTTGTTGTACGGATTAGGCATGGTGTAAATAATGTCGAGCTGTTTATCAACCTCTTGTAACGTTAACTCGCCATTGAGCATTTTGTTTACTAAGTCATCGGTATCAGCCAGCGAGCCTAAATCGTGATCGCCAGGATCTACACGTGCAACATGGGTGTATTCTTCTTCGTGGCCGTCTGTCCAGATCACAAAAGTAACGGATGTGGGCGACATAACAAAGGAAGACTTGAGTCCAAGGTATGTAGCAACTTCCATTAGGTGCGCTTCAAGTCGGTAAGCAGGTGTGCCATATTTATGGAGCATTTTACCCAGCTTAACGATAAATTTTCGTTTTTCAGTAAACGTTGCGTTTTTCAAAGGTGTTTTGAACCAAAGGTTAAATTGTTCAGTTAAGGATAGACCAAATTTCAATAAGATATAGTCATTGCTAAAGACAATATCGGTTAAATTTTCCAGCGCGATTTTAGCGGCAAACGCCGCTATGTCTAGTAATATTTAAGAGGAATTTACTTATTTTTTGCCTCAATCCATTGCGCCATATATTGTGTTGAACGCATAGTATGATGTTTCAGCATTTGCCCCGTGAAATTTGCTTGCCTATGGCTAATAAGAGATTCACTCACTGCCTTTATTTTAGCGATTAATTGAGTTTGAAGCTTTGATTTATCATAATATTTTTGCAGTAACTGCTGACCATGTTGTTGGGCTTGAGTAAATTGCGCTTCGTTTTTGTACAGTGCAACCGCTGCGTCGGCAAACTGTTCGGTACTTTCGCATAGGGCACCCGGCCAAGGTTCCTCTTTGTGCATGCCTTCACTGCCAATTGGGGTGGTGACACTCGGTGTTTGCATAATCATCGCTTCAAGTAATTTACCCTTGATCCCAGCCCCAAAACGCAGTGGTGATAAGCACACCCTAGCTTCTTCCATTACTTTAAAGGCATCTTCAGCCCAGCCTTTAATTAAAAAGCCTGTTTTTGGATTATTAAGTGCCGTGGCTTTGGGTGGTGGATAAGAGCCGTAAATATGTAATTCGGCATCAGGCAATTGTTTTCGAATAAGCGGCCAAATTTGTTGTAAGTACAAAACAGCATCCCAATTTGGCGCATGACGAAAATTACCTATTGTCATAAAATGTTTGCGCTCACTGAATGACTTAGTGGCCTGGGGCAATGCTGTTAAGTCAACTAAAAAGGGGAGGTGGTGAAGCAAAGCTGCATCAACGTTGAATACGTCATTCAGTAACTGGATTTCAAAGTGTGAAATGATCAAACTAATGTCAGAGCGCAAAATGGCGGCAATCTCACGTTTTGCAATATCGCTGTGTAAATCTGCCGTGGTAAACTCGCGTCCTGCTTTATGTGCTTCGTGGCGGGCGTTTCTTAAACATTGAAGGTCTTCAGTGTCGAGAATTTTCAGGGCGTTAGGGCAGTATTTATCAACACGCCAGCCAAATTGTTCTTCCATCATAAAACGGTCAAACATCACAATATCGGGATTGTAAGATTGCACATAGTCATCAAAACTTGAGCAATTTAGTGCAATAACCTGTGTGCTAATGCCATCATCACTGAGGTCGACCATGTGTTCTGTTTTTTGTGCAGGGCTTGCAAATTCAACCTGCCAACCTTCACTGCGAAAAGCCCGCAATAATGACATCATATGCGTGCCGGCTGCAGAGGAGTTTGGCTCAGGCCACACATAGCCGATCACTAACACTTTTTTCATTTACTTGAGTCTCTTATTTGTAGGTTGACGTCCACCAAGGTTCGAACAGGGGGAGTCGACTGATTGAGCAATTCGTTGAGTACTTGGCAGGTTCTTTTGCCTATTTCATCGGCATTGATAGCAATGGTTGATAAAGAGGGGAGCATCAAGCGTGAGTCTTCAAGATCGTCAAAGCCAACGACCTTGATGTCTTTCCCAGGCTCAAGGCCATGTTGGCGTATTGCCTCAATAACGCCGTATGCGATCACGTCATTAAAACAAATAATTGCTTGCGTACTGGGTGCCTGCGTAATCAATTTATCGAATGCTTCGCGTCCACCTTGGCGATTGGTGGGGGCTTCAATGACGCATTTTTCATCATGAATGTTAAATTGTTTTAAAGCCGATAAAAAGCCGCTTAATCGTTCATGGTAATCAGATATTTCACTAGTACCACCTATAAAAGCAATGTCTTCAATACCCTGTGACAGAATATGGGAGGTGGCTACATGCGTGCCTTTTTTATTATCCGGCAGAATACAAGGGGCTGCCGAAAATGGGATTTCACGCATAATATTAATAACAGGAAACCCGCTTTCTATTAGCTCATCTTGCCAGCTTTGCTCAGTGCCCGGAGCCGGACACATTATAAAGGCAGCGACATTGTATTCTTTTAATGTTTTTACAACCTGTTTTTGCCTTTCAACATCCTCAGCAATGTTAACCAACATAGGCAACATACCTAAAGCTAAAATATGCTTTTCAAGGCCCACTGCCAGTTGCGCAGAATAGGGGTTCGTTAAGTCATTAATGACAAGGGCAACCAAGTTTGAGCGTTTACTTCTTAGTGCCGCTGCATCACGATTGTATACATACCCCAGCTTTTCAATTGCGCTAAGTACTTTATCCTTACTTTTTTTACTGACCTTATCACTGTTTGTTAGGACTAAAGACACGGTAGATTTGGATACTTGAGCTTCTTTAGCAACATCCCAAATCGTGACTTTGCCTGTTTTTTTAATCATTATATTTAGCGAGAAGTAGTGAAAAGAGTACGCTTATTTTAGCGTAATTTTCAGGTTTAAGTCACTGATTGGCAGCTAAAAGAGTCGAAACTCTTTATGAATTGCCCTAAACTGTCTAGATTATCGAGAATAAAAACGAAAAAGGAACCGATATGAAAGCATTTAAATTGCTTTTTGCGCTAGTTATTGGCGTATCCGTGAGTACTTCAAGTTTTGCCAACGAAGGATACCAAACCCCGTCACCAGCTCTTGCGGCTGTTGTTGATGCCAAGTTAGCGCCCAGTAGCTACCTATCAAATGATGGTCAGTGGTTGGCGTTATTCGATAGTAAACGCATTGAAACATTACAAGACCTGTCAAAAGAGGAGCTTAAGTTAGCGGGTATAAAACTTAACCCTGCTAATTTCTCACGTTCTCGAGAGCGAACAAAATTTACAAACATTGTTCTAAAGCATGTTGAAACAGGCACCGAAATAGAGGTAACAGGATTACCTCAAGGCATTATTCGCGCGCCAAGTTGGTCTAGCGATAGTCAGTATTTAGCGTTCGTTGTAGAACAAGCGTCCGCTGCAAACTTATGGGTTTATAATGTCAGTACTAAACAAGCAAGGCAGTTAAGTGACACTGCTTTAAACTCAGTGCTTACTCGTTCGCCCTACAGTTGGCTACCTGATAGCAGCGCTTTGGTTGCTAATGCAGCCGTTAATTTAGGCAAAGCACGCCTTTCGAATGACACTACGGGGGTTGTACCTGTTATCCAACAAAGTAGCGGTGAAAAAGCCCCTGCGCGTACGTATCAAAATTTACTTAGTAGCCCATTTGATGAGGCGCAATTTAAGTTTTATGGACAAAGCCAACTTACCTATATTCCGCTTAGCGGCCAGGCACAGCCGATTGGCCAGCCAGGCTTAATTAAATCATTTTCAGTCTCACCTGATTCAACCAATATTTTAGTAGGCATGATTGATGAGCCATTCTCATATCAAGTTCCTTACAGCCGGTTTGCAGCCACATGGCAAATATGGGGCATGCGAGGGTATACCTTAGCTGAGCTTGCTAAACAGCCGCTAGCAGACAACATCCCACAAGGTTATGACAGTGTTCGTACAGGTCCTCGTGAGTTTCAGTGGCGTGCAGATCAAGGTGCAGAAGTTATTTGGGCACAGGCGCAAGATGGTGGCGATATGAAAACAGACGTGCCTCATCATGACTATCTTTATAGCTTGCGTGCACCGTTTAAACGTGACCCAAAATTATTTGCTAAAGTCGAACGTCGCTTTGATTCAATAGAGTGGGGCAATAATAATGTTGCACTGTTATCTGAATGGCGCTTTAGTGATAGGCAGTTACGCACATACGTTATTCAGCCGCGCAATGCTGATCGAAATCGCGTGTTATTTTCAGAGCGCAGCTATAACGATGCTTATAAGGATCCAGGTAAACCCATTTATGAGCGAAACGATCTCGGTGTAAGTGTTATCAAAGTCGTTGGCGGGCGTTATATTTTCTTACGTGGTAATGGGGCATCAGAACAGGGTAATATCCCATTTTTAGATCGCTATGATGTAAAAACGAACTCAAAAACGCGTATTTGGCAATCGGCTGCACCTTATTATGAACGTATTCGTGCGATGCTGGATGATGAAGGTGAGCGACTCATTACCATTAGAGAATCTAAAACCGAGCAACCTAACTTTTTTATCCGTGATTTAGGCGACGATACGCTGACACAACTAACGACGTTTGAGCATCCTTACCCTGAGTTTAAAGGGGTAACAAAAGAGCTTATTCGTTATCAGCGTGATGATGGTGTTGAGCTAAGCGGTACTTTATACCTGCCACCAGGCTATGATAAAACCCAAGGCACATTACCTGTATTAATGTGGGCTTATCCGCTTGAATATAAAGATAAAGCGGTTGCTTCACAGGTACGCGAGTCTCCTTATCAATTTACCTATATTGGTTATTGGGGGCCAATGCCTTACCTTGCAAAAGGGATTGCGGTATTTGACGACCCGAAAATGCCAATTGTGGGTGTTGATGGCAAAGAGCCTAATGATTTATTTCGTAAACAGCTGGTGGCAAGTGCTAAAGCTGCGGTTGATGTGTTAGTTGAAAGGGGCATCGCAGATAAAGATAACATTGCCATTGCTGGTCACTCTTATGGTGCTTTCATGGTGGCAAACTTATTAGCACATAGTGATTTATTCAAAACAGGTATTGCACGCAGTGGTGCTTATAACCGCACCTTAACGCCATTTGGTTTCCAAGGTGAGGAGCGTGATTTTTGGCAAGCCCAAGATGTGTATGCGGCTATGTCACCGTTTTTCCATGCTGAGAAAATCAATGAGCCTATGCTAATGATCCACGGTCAAGAAGATCCAAACTCAGGTACATTCCCAATGCAAAGCGAGCGTATGTACGCCGCATTAAAAGGCCTTGGTAAAGAAGCCCGTTTAGTGATGTTGCCTTATGAGGCTCATGGCTATCGCGCTCGTAAGAGCCTATTGCATGTGCTGTGGGAGCAAGAGCAATGGCTTGATAAATACTTACTAAGTGAAGAAGAACCAGCAGAGCCAGTTGCCGCTGAAAGTGTCACTCAGTAATTAGTTAAATGGTTATATTAGAAATCCCCGCCCTCGAAGCGGGGATTTTTGTATTTATGGCTGTAAAGTTCTTTCATAATAAAGAAGTCGATTTAATGAGTTGTTTTCGTTACTACATTAGCAAAATATCAATTTGCTATTTATTTTCTGTAGATAGGGAAAGGATTTTCTGTTATTTATTATTAGTTGTTAAAGATATTAGGATTAAATTGAGCTGATACATGGAAAAAGCCATTGGCTCGATATTAAATTTATTTTAAAAAATGGAGTTTTAATGAAAAATTTTTTATTGCTTACCTTATTATTAACCTCTTCTTTTTCTTTAGCTTCTAAAGAGTTAGATTTGGAAAAATTCGCACAAACATATTTCAAACTTATGACAGCTACTCAGTCTCCTAATGCATCTAGTGTTGAGTTAGAAAAATACCTGTCTTTACTAACAGACGATATTGGGCATTCCCATTTACCTTATGTTGTTGATGATTCTAGATTACCTGATGGCAAAGAGTCGATGAGAAAGGGAATGACTTTTTATTTGGGAGCACATACCGAATATGAAGCGACGTTATTAAACGTCTTTGTTTTTAACAAATCAGCCATTGCGATTCGATACAAAAATTATGCAAAAGGTGTTCACCCACAAAGTAAACAGCCGATTGAATATTCTCAGACAATGATGGAAGTGCTTGAACTAGAAGATGATAAAGTCGCAGTAATTCGTAAGTATCATGAGTAATGTTTATATACAAAATATATTATGTTTTTCCAAACTAGCATCATATGAAAGTTAGTATGTTTATGTGCTTTAAATCGTTCTGGCATGTTGAAAGTGAATTCAAATAATACGTAAAAAGGAATAAAAAAATGTTTATAATTCAACTAAGGTTCTCAGATAATAAATCTCAAGCTAAAGATTTTATGGAAGGCCATAAAAAATGGCTTCAGTTAGGGTTCGATAAAGGTATCTTTGTATTATCTGGAAGTTTACAGCCTAACGCAGGCGGCGGCATTATTGCAGTCGGTGTTTCCAAGCAGGAGATCGAAGAAATTGTCGCTGAAGATCCTTTTGTAATCGAAAATGTAGTTAAACCTAAACTCATTGAGTTAGCGCCATCTAAAGCTGATGAACGCTTATCATTTTTGCTCGATAACAGGTTGTAATTGCTCGCTTAACCAATCAATAAACACCCGAGTACGCCTTGGTAAATGACGTCGATTCGGGTAGACGATATTAATTGGCATGGGCGGCAAGTTATAGTCAGGTAAAACTTGCACAAGCTCACCTCGGCTAAGCTCATCGATAACTCCATGATGTGGCACTTGAATAAGGCCAAGCCCTGCTAAACACGCTGCTTTATAGGCATCCGTATTGTTAACTGTAAGCTGCGATTTCATGGCTAGAATTTGCCAATCGCCTTGTGTATCTTGGTATTCAAAACCTGGGTCAAGTTGACCGAGTGTTTGGCTATAGCGAACAATGTAGTGCTCGGCTAAATCAGCCAGTTTAGTGATGTTGCCATACTGTTTAATATAACCTGAGCTTACACAGTTGATCATCGGGCAGTGGCCAATTCTTTTAGCGATCAGCGATGAGTCTTCTAAATTACCGACTCGCACTACACAATCAAACCCTTCTTCAATTAAGTTCACACGCCTGTCTGAACTACTCAGTTCAATCTCTAATTGTGGGTGTGCAGATAAAAAATGCTCTAGATTCGGCAGTACTAAACGCCGACTAATTGGTTGTGGCATATCTACTCTAAGACGCCCTGATAACGCTTCGTCATTTTTATGAAATAGAGTTTGTAATTCGTCAATATCAGCAAGCATATCTTTACAGCGCTGATAAAAAACAGTGCCTTCGTTGGTGAGTGTAACTCGCCTTGTTGTGCGGTTTAGGAGCCGAGCACCTAGGGTATCTTCGAGTTGTTTAACTAACTGTGAGACAGACGATTTAGGCATGCTCAGTGCAAGTGCTGCAGCCGAAAAGTTTTTTAGCTCAGCTACCTGAACAAAGGTTTTCATGGCATTAAGTTCATTCATGATTGTTTGTTTTTTACGAACTGTTAATTTAATTTTACATGGTTTATCTAGTTTTGCAGTGTAAATATACTGGTTGCTCAAAATTACTTCAAAGCAAAAAGGTAACAACGATGAGCAACAAAATTGCAGTGATCACTGGTGGTAATCGCGGTTTAGGTAAAAATACGGTATTAAGTTTGGCACGTAAGAATATTGATTGCGTGTTTACTTATCGAAGCCATAAAGATGAAGCGCAACAAGTCGTAGAGGAAGTCGCTGCGCTGGGGGCAAAAGCAGTGGCTATGCAACTTGATGTTAGCGATATTTTAGGTTTTGCTGAATTTAAACAATCACTTGAAAGCATTTTAAAAACACAATGGCAAACATCTCGGTTTGATTATTTAATCAATAATGCAGGTCATGGTAGTGACAGTGCATTTGCTGATACCAGTGAAGCCATGTTTGATAATTTGATGAATGTACATGTAAAAGGAGTGTTTTTCTTAACGCAAATACTGCATGAGATGATAAGCGGTGGCGGGCGCATTATTAACTTATCTTCAGGGCTGACACGGTTTGCTTTACAAGGTAAGGCAGCTTACGCCACCATGAAAGGGGCTGTTGAGGTCATGACCAAATACATGGCAAAAGAACTCGCAGGGCGTAATATTGCAGTGAATGTCGTTGCACCTGGCGCAATTGCGACTGACTTTGGGGGTGGTGTTGTGCGTGATAATGAAGATGTTGCGCAATTAGTGAGTTCATTTACCGCTATGGGGCGAGTTGGTCAAGCGGATGATATCGGTCCTATGATTGCGCAGTTACTCGGCGATGAAAATCGTTGGGTCACCGGACAGCGTATTGAAGCATCGGGTGGCATGTTTTTATAATCCTCAAACTAGTGTGATGTCAGTGATCGCGTGTTTGTTTGCTTATTGAAATGAATGTGATTTAATCGCTTTCTCTTTTTAAGCAACGAACATGTGATTGCATTTATGCTCGATTTGGCAGTACTCGCGGTTTTTATTCCGACCTTTTTCTTTGTTTCTATTACGCCGGGAATGTGTATGACACTTGCCATGACACTCGGTATGAGTGTAGGCGTTAGACGTACTCTTTGGATGATGGCAGGCGAAGTGCTTGGTGTTGCAGTGGTTGCTATTGCTGCAGTGATTGGGGTTGCCAGTATAATGCTTAACTACCCTGAGTTATTTGCTGTTTTAAAATACTTAGGAGGGGCCTACCTTATTTACCTTGGCATCAATATGTGGCGCGCAAAAACAAGCTTTAAACTTGGCAACGAGGCTGAGCAGAAAATAGCGCGTAGCCAATTATTCTCGCAAGGATTTATTACTGCGATAGCGAACCCTAAGGGGTGGGCATTTATGATCTCACTCTTACCTCCTTTCATTAATGTTGATGCCGCCGTTGCGCCTCAGTTAGCTATTTTGCTGAGTATTATTATGCTTAGTGAATTTATTTGCATGCTTATTTATGCCACGGGTGGTAAGAGCTTGCGGGTGTTTTTAGATAAAGGCGATAACGTTAAGTGGTTGAACCGTATTGCCGGTGCTTTGATGATGGCTGTTGGTGTATGGTTAGCTTTGGGCTAACCATACACTTTTCTAATTAAATGAGTTCTTTATCGTTGGTTACGAGATTAAAGCATTGTTTTAGTGTCTCGATTGCTGTTTTTGTTTTCGCTGCAAGGCTATCTCTAGCGGGTGTAACGGCGTACACCGTGTAGTCAGGTAAAGACCACTCAGGAGCAATTTCTATAAGCTCTTTGCTTTTTAATAAACTTCTCACTTCAGGCTCAGGCAGTACACCATAACCCACGCCATCACATACTAGCTTTGTAAGGCCTTGCATATTATTGACGATAATTTTTGCCTTAGGTAATGGTTTACTGTCAAGGGTAAGTGCATTGAATGCATTGCTGTCTGCGCTGATATGGGCAACTCTGGCATGGCATTCAAGATCATTCCATGTTGCGTGCTGAAGTTTGCTGAGCGGGTGATCTTTATGGGCGCATAATTTAAGTGGCCATGTTGCGAGTTTACGAGCCACTAAATTAGAGTCGGTTAAAGGGCCGATTGCAATGGCCAAATCAGCACCAGATTTGATCATATCGACAGGTTCATCTGTTAAAACAAGCTGAATGCTTAAATCATCAAACTGATGGATTAGCTGTTTTAATGGCTCGCTCAATAAACCACTACCAAAACCAACCGGCGCAACCAGTTTTAGCTCCCCACTTGGATTTCTTTGCAAATTTTGCAATTGACTACTGGCATGTTCTGCCAGCGTGAGCATTTTCAAACAGCTTTGATAATACACATGCCCAGCTTCTGTTAGGGTCAATTCTCTTGGGCTTCGATTAAATAAACTTAACCCAACCTCTTGTTCTAAATGTTTGATGTGTTGGCTTACCGCAGAGGTGGTCATTGCCAGCTCTGTTGCGGCACTGCTCATATTGCCTGTTTCAACTGTTCGAGAAAATACTCGTAATGTTTTAACTAGTTTTGAGTTCATTGTTCAGGCCTTCTTAATTCAGTTTTAAGAAATCGTAAATTGTAGAAATAGGGACTTCTCATTAATATCGCAAACGCTAATTATTATCATTTATAAAACAAATGTCACGGAGTATTATTATGTCGAGGGTCGTTTCTACGCTTTTACCACTTAGCGCAGCAGTGTTAGCTGGATTGTCTAGCTACGCAAATGCAGATGATAAAAAACAAGATATGGAAGTCATCGTGGTATCAGCATCTGGCTATGAGCAAATGCTTAAAGAAGCGCCTGCGAGTATTAGTGTGATTGATCGTGAACAACTAGAAAAACGCTTTTATCGTGACTTAACAGATGCCATGACTGACGTGCCCGGTGTTGTTGTAACAGGCGGCGGGGACCGAAAGGACATTAGCCTGCGTGGTATGGCAAACCAATACACCTTAATTTTAATTGATGGTCAGCGTCAAACATCACGTGAAACACGTCCAAACAGTGATGGTCCAGGCGTTGAAGGGGCGTGGACTCCACCTATTTCGGCAATTGAACGCATCGAAGTTATTCGCGGCCCTATGTCATCTTTATATGGCTCAGATGCAATTGGTGGGGTTATCAATATTATTACCCGCAAAACACCAGAAAAATGGTATGGCGAACTGCGTTTAGACAGCACCATTCAAGAGTCAAGTGAGTCGGGTAATATCAATCAAGGCAGCTTCTTTACTGCGGGTGGCTTAATTCCTGAGTTATTAGGGATGCAGTTATCAGGTCAATTTTCAAAGCGTGACGAAGACGATTTCGAAGCCGGTTTTCGTGGTAAAGAGCAAAGTAACTTAAAAGCGAAGTTCATTTTAACCCCATCAGATAGTCACGAAGTGATGCTTGAGATAGGCGGCGCACGACAAAAGCTTGATGAAACATTGGGTAAAACGGTTGCGCCGTTGGCTGAGGGCGAAAGTTGTGGGCGCAATGGTTGCCCTGAATCATCAACAACTGAATATGAGCAAGAGACCTATTCATTGAGTCATAATGGCTTTTATGATTTTGGCTCATCACGCAGTTACCTAAAGTACGATAAATTCGATAATACGTCTCGCGAAATGTACGTTGAAAATACGGATGCACAAACAAGCTGGACTTTACCTTTTACCAATCATAACGCCGCATTGGGTGCTTCTTACTTGAAAGAAGAGCTGGACGATTACACCAGTAACCGCATTAGTGATTTAACCCATGTGGAGAATGAGCAATGGTCGGTGTTTGCTGAAGATGAATGGAGTGCGACCACGCGTTTCAAGCTAACAACAGGGCTTCGTTACGATCATGATGGTAACTTTGCAGGCCACTTTAGCCCTCGATTATATGGTGTATACACTGCATCAAAAGCGATAACACTTAAAGGGGGTATTTCAACAGGCTTTAGAGCGCCGAATATTCGTCAATCTACCGCAGCTTGGGGGCAAGTGAGCCGTGGCGGTAACATTTACGGTAACCCTGATTTGAACCCTGAAAAGTCAGTAAACTATGAAATGGGTATTTATTATGATGCAAATCGTGATTTAACTCTTTCGAGCACCATCTTCTACAACGAATTTGATGACAAAATTACCCGTATTTCATGCCCATTAACACAGTGTACCGATGGACCAAACCAGTTTGGTTCGATGCCAACAACCTATGTCAATGTGGATGAAGCCGTTACGCAAGGTTTTGAGTTATCTGTATCTTACGATATTACCAGTGAGCTTGATGTAAGTGCAAATTACACTTACACAGATTCAGAGCAAAAAACCGGTGAATATAAAGGCAGTCCACTTAACCAATTACCTAAGCATATTGTCCAAACCTCAGTAAATTGGCGTCCGGTTGATAAGCTAGGCACGTGGTTACGCGTTCATTACCGTGGTGAAGAAAGCCAGCCAACAACAGGGCCATCACAAAGCAGCCTAATAGCACCAGATTACACCTTGGCTGATATTGGCGGTAACTATGATTTAAGCCGCAGCATTAAGTTAGGTTTTGGTGTTTATAATCTGTTTGATAAAGAAATCACTGAAGATGAATACGGCTATGTTGAAGATGGTCGCCGTTATTGGGTATCACTTGGGTTTAGTTTTTAAAAACTAAAAGTCTATGAGTGTGGCTTTTGCTACACTCATAGAATGTACTTTACATGTTTTTTGAGACTTAAAATTTACTCTTTAGAGGACATTGAACTGCCCACTGATGCTGTTATTACAAGTAAAATAGCAAGCCATTGCCATATACTTAAAAATTCACTTAAGATTATAAATCCGGCGAGTGCCGCTATGGCAGGTTCTAAACTCATCATAATACTAAAGCCTTGGGCTGGCATATTTCTTAGTGCTACCATCTCAAGGGTATAGGGCAGTGCGCTCGACATAACGGCAACTAAAATACCTAATGGCAGAACTTCCCAGCTTAATAAGGCCATACCTTGTGACGCTGCACCATAGGGGACTAACACAATAGCAGCAACACTCATACCCATTGCTACAGTCATACCGCCAGAGCCTTGATTACCGGTCTTTTTGCCAAACAAAATATAAAACGCCCAACAAGCACCGGCAGCTAATGCCAATATAACACCTACAGGATCTAAACTGTCTTCGCCTTTCATATCGGGTAGTAACAAAATAATGCCAGCAATCGCACAGGCAACCCAGAAAAGGTCGCGTTTTTTGCGTGATGAGAGTAGGGCAACTGCTAGTGGACCGGTAAACTCCAGCGCGACACCAATACCCAAAGGAATACGCTCTATGGCGTAATAAAAAAGAATATTCATACCGCCTAAGCTCAGCCCGTAAACAATGACAGGCATTCTTTGGCCAACAGGAGGAAAGGCACGCCAAGGTTTAAAAATTAAACATAAAATGGCGGCAGAAAAACCAAGGCGTAAAGCGGTTGTGCCCTCAGGGCCAATCAAAGGGAATAATTGCTTAGCAACAGAAGCGCCTGATTGAATCGTAACCATGGCTAGAAGAACGCAAATAACAGCAATTAAAAACGGTGGTATAGTGCGCGGCATCACTGTCCTTATGAGAGTTTTAAGCTTGAATTTGCCGCGATTCTACTGATGTTTTTAGTTTTAAGAAATGTTTTTCGTTAAATGAATTTAGTTATTAGTAGTGTGAATAGGGTAGTAAACTCCTTTACTACCCTAGCAAAGTGCTAGCTTAAGCTTGACTAAGTTTATTGAAGCTAGGCATGATCCTGTCAGGCTCTGCTTTGCGCTGGTTTCGCTTAGCAAGTGCAAAGAAAATAACGCTGAATATCATGGCGACAGCATCCACTAAATAACTTGAATACAGAGCAAAGCCATTATGGGTTGTCAGCAATATTACAAAACTAGAAATAACCATGATTGCGCATAAGGCTGCAAGTAAATATAAGCCCAAAGCACTTGCTCTACTTGTACCTTTTACAAAGGTGAATCCAACAAATACAAAAAATACTGCGTAATAACATATTAATGTGCCGTAATTAGTATTCGCAACAATGCTGGGTAGCCATTTGGCGGTGATCAAGGTACTTACCACAGCAAGCATCGAGCCTAAACACACACCAATTGTAAGCTTTGCCATGAATAAAGTACTGCGTTTAGTCGGGTCTTTTTTAAAACGTTTATCAATCCATAGTAAATTACCAGAATAGAATAAAAATGCGCCCAGTAGGCCCATAATAAAGTAGCCCCAGCGCCCCCATTCACCACCGTAGGTGCCAAAGTGTAAAGAAAATATACTGGCGACCATATTGCCCCAAATACTTTCATCACCTTGCGGGTAGCTTGAGTTTACCACTTCCAAAGTATACGGATTCATAAACAAGTAATCAGTTACTGGGCCGCGCACGACGGCTTGTTTATTACTCATCATAAATACAGCGGATGGAGTGGCTGAATTTAGGTTACTGTAGCGGACATGAATCGGTGTATAGCCTGGTGCATAGTTTTTAGCAGCTAAAATTTGCTCATTTATACGTGGTAAATCTTTAATATGATAGCTTTGTGCTGCTGGGGGAGTGCGTTCAAATAAAGGTTTATCGCCATAAAATTGAGCAAGACCACCATAAATAAAGTCGTGAAAAGCAAACACTACAACAGTAAATGCAATCACTAAATGAAAAGGTAAGCTGGCAATGCCGATTAGATTATGACTATCGAGCCAAAAGCGGCTAGGGCCTTTTTCTTTACGAAGGGCAAAAAATGTTTTCACTAAGGTAGGCAGTAAAATAATTACACCAGAGACAAGCGCCAAAAAGTACAAGACAGAAGCGATACCTAACACATAAACTCCTGACTGATCATGACCAATTTCGCCTGCAATGCCTGCAGTGCGATGTAAATAGTCCACTAAATCAGCGAGTTTGTTTTCTGTTTGTTGTTCTATTGTGAGTTGTCCCTTTGCGCTTAAATAAGCTGTTTGTAACTCATTATCTAGGTGCATACCCCGTGGGCCACCTTTTACATACCAAGAAAGAGGCGCATCCTCAGTATGTAAATCGAGGCTAAATCCTTTTGCCAGCTGCACTGGCTTTTCAGCTATTGCAGCATCAACTAAAGGTTGGTAATCATAGTTCTCAACCGTAACTTTAGAAGCTTGCAGAGGTGCTGCCCATTGTTGGATTTCATGCTTGAACATGGTTAAGCTGCCTGCATAAAAGCCAATAAATAGCACTAAACCGGCGATGATCCCTGTCCAAGTATGTACGCCTTGATAGGTACGTAAAATATCAGACCTTACTTTCATAGCCCACCTCTAAGCATAAAAAAGCCTGTGTAAAGCAGTACAGTTAACCCACCTAAAAGTAGCCATGCCTGTTTTGCAGAATTAAATAAGTAAGTGAAACTAAAAATAGATAACCACAAGGGGGGAATCATCCACATGTTGAACTGTACTTTATCGCGTGCATCAATTCCGCCTGGACCATACCACGCAAAAAAAGCGATAAGTATAAAAGCAAGCGCTAATCCTAGTAGTGCGCCTGCGAAGGTCTTACCTAACCATGTTGGCTGATATTTTTGAGGGCGAGTCATGAATTATCCTTTTTATAGAACAAGCTTAGAAGTGGGATCAGCATTAACATCATCATTAGTGTAAAAATGACTAGAAACACAGTTGCGGTGTTTGAAAACTGTTGAGAGGTTAAAATAATAGCGGTGATTACTAAGCTCACAGCGACCCCTCGAACACGTTTATTCAAAGGTTTTACTAACAAGCGTTGCTGCTTTCGAGTGCAATAAAATATCCCCACCGCGAGCGAAAGCAGTAAGGTTGATAAAGTAAAAAACATAGGTAGTTAGTTGTAGTTATTTTTGTTAATTCTAAATGATAATTAAACTCAATTGCAATAGCGTTTTTGTTGTGCTAGATTTTTCGCGCTTTTCTATTAGCTCAAACATTCATAAATACTAATAATCTCTTTTTGGGGAAAGAAAATTGGCCACTGCATTTAAATTAAACTCACTATCAGCTGTGATTACAGCTTCATTACTTGTTACTAATACAGCCGTATTAGCTGATGACGAAAGTAATCGAAAATCGATGGATACGATTGTTGTCACCGGTGAAAAAACTGAAAAATCATTGAAAGAAACCATGTCATCAGTTGCTGTTGTTGATACGTCATTAATTGAAAATGGTCAGCTTGCATCTATATCAGAAGCACTTTCAGAGATGGCTAATGTGGTTGTTTTAACTGGCGCAGTTCCGGATATGCGGGGTGTGTCTGGCAATGGCGGTGCAACAGGTTTTAACTCGTTTAGTGGTGGTTCGAAAGCGCGTGTCTCAACATTAATTGATGGGGTAAGCCAGCCCTTTGTTGCAGATCTTACGGGTGATACTGGTCTTTGGGATATGGAGCAGATCGAAGTATACCGAGGCCCGCAATCTACAAGCAATGGCCGAAATAGTATTGCTGGCGCGGTATACATGAAAACTAAAGCACCAACGCAAGAATTTGAGGGTGCAGTGCGCGTTGGTTATCGTAATCAAGATAATTATTTTGATACGGCCGCGGTTATATCGGGGGCACTCGTTGAAGATGTGTTAACATTTCGCTTATCAACGCAATATATTGATGGCGAGACTTTCTCTAACCCACCGGTGTACGACACAAACCCAACAGATCAAGAACTAAACAAGCTGGATACTAGTAGCACCCGTGCCAAGCTCCTTTATACCCCATTCGAGGATTTATCTGTACAACTAACCTATTCAACATACAACGAAGAGGGTAACGCTGGACGTAAATACTTTGAAGCTGCTGAGCCAACCGATTATATACCGCTATTTCAACGTATTCTGGATACTGAATCAGATACAACACAGGTCAATGTTGACTACAAAATTAATGAAAACTTCTCGCTGGATGTGCTCGTTGCCTATATGGATTACAAATGGGCATTTGATGCCTATGAGCCGCAACAAATTGCTGAATCAGATGTTTCGATGGATGAATCAAATGTAACCCTAGATACTAAATTAAACTTTGGCTTAAATAGTGATTTTTACTCAGGTTTTGTCGGGCTTGCTTATTTTGACCGTGATCAAGATTTTGAGAGTGTAGGGGCTACCTATTACTTCGGTGATGATAGCAGCAAATCAACGGCAATTTACGGTGAATCAAGCTTTAACTTGAATAGCCAACTTACTTTAACAGCAGGGCTGCGTATTGAGCGTGAAGAGCAAGTACGTAACTTCAATATGGCATTTCGCGGTGACATGCTTGTTGAGCAATTAGATGACTCGCATACTCTACGTTTACCTAAGCTTGCGCTGCAATACAAAATTACCGAAGAAACAACGTTATTTGCAAGTGCTCGCAGAGGTTACAACGCCGGTGGTGGCGCATTAGACTTTACTGCTGAAGATTATTACTACTACGATGAAGAGACGGTAAACACCTATGAAATTGGCTCCCGTAGTGTTTTAAATAATGGCGATCTAAATATTAGTGCTAATGTGTTTTATAACAACTTTAACGGTTATCAGGCACTGAGCGCGGCACGGAGAATTACTAATATTGAAGATGCACACAGCTACGGCTTAGAGCTTGAAGCATACAGTATGTTGGGCGACCAATGGCAATTACATGGTGGTTTAGGATTATTAAAAACTAAAATCGATGAATCGTCAGCATTTCCTGAAGCTGTGGATAATGACCTTAACTCAGCGCCAGAATTAACAGCAAGCTTAGGTTTATCGCATTGGTTTACAGACAGCCTAAAAGTTAATTTGAGCGCTAATTATGTTGATGAGTTTTATGGTGACTTAACAAACACAGAAGAGCGCGTTGCGGGCGATTATACCCTTACTCGTTTAACGATTACTTACGATACTGAGCAATGGTTGATGAGCGCATTTATTAATAATGCATTCGATGAGCAAGAGTACACAGCAAGAGAGCCTGCCAGTGGTCGTTACCCGCAAGGTTATGTGGGTGTTGTGAACCCACAAACTTTAGGGGCTTCAGTTACCTATCGATTTTAAATGGTATTAAACTAGTCACCCAGTCTCATTGGCTGGCTAGTTTAATTTGAAACGGTTTATTTGTGCATTTAAGCTACTGGCTAGCTTAGAAAGCTCACTTGATGAAACAGAAATTTTTTCAGTTTGCATTTGAGCTTCTTTACTTGTTTCTTGAACATCATTCAAACGCTGAGCAATATCTTCAGTGACTTGAGATTGCTGCTCAGAAGCCGACGCTATTGTTAAGTTTGCATCTGAAATTGAATGAGCTTGGGTACTTATTTCTTCAAGCATAAGCCCCACATTTTCAGAATTAACAACAGCTTCTTTGATCTGTGAATCGCTTGAGCGTATGCGATTTGTTACGGCATTACTCGCGGCTTGCAGCGAATCAATTTTATCTTGAATCTCAAGCGTCGAGCTTTGAGTTCGGCTCGCCAGTGTGCGCACTTCATCGGCTACAACGGCAAATCCTCTACCTTGTTCGCCGGCTCTAGCAGCTTCGATTGCAGCATTAAGGGCTAATAAATTAGTTTGTTCTGCAATGTTACTGATCACACTCAGAATTACGGTCACTTCTTTGACTGATGACTCTAAGTTATTGAGGTCATTCAATGATTGATTGAGTGTTGCGGCAACGGACTCAACAGACTTTATCCCTTTATCGACAATGGCTAAGCCTTCTTGCGTTTTGTTATTAGCAGCTGTTGCACTTTGCGCTGCTTCTGCACAGTTTTGCGATACTTCTTTCACAGCTGTGGAGTTTTCATAAACGGAGCTAGATATAACTTCGATAGCTTGGCTTTGTCTATCATTAAGTATTTTTGCTTGCTGAGATACGCTATCGAGGTTAGCTGCTGAAATCTGTGCTTGATCAGAAAGACTGTTAATCTCTTTTAAAAGGTTTGAAAGTTTATCAACCATCAAGTTAAAGCTGGCAGCAAGCTTACCAATTTCATCATTGCTGACATGGTCAATATAGCGTGATAAATCGCCTTGTGAAATTCGGTTTGCCTCACTAATCAGCCCTTGTGTGGCCTTAATCACTTTTTTCTCTAGCTGAATATAGCAAAGTATTAAAGTGCATATAATTGCAATAACAAAAGCAATGCTGATAATACTGAACGTTGAAACCTTATCATTGTTTTGTGTGACTTGTTCGGCACTTTTTCGCTCAATTGAAGACAAAAATGCACTGACAGGTTGTTGGATTTTGTCCACTTCAGCCATGTAATTTTCATCGGTAAGTAATGCGATAGCGTCAATCCATTGGCTTTTGTCTTTCTCACTGATTACATGAGGAACTTGCCCTACAAGGTGATCTACTAGAGCGAATGCCTGCTCTTCTGTTTTGACCAATTTTAGGGAAAGCTCGTTTGACTCTGCGAGTAATGCTAAATCAGATTTATCGACATTATAGGCTTGTAACCTTGCTAAATAGCTTTTCTTTTCGCCATTGAGCCAAGCTATATCTCCTTGTATTTGCCCAACCAGTTCAAAGTATTGTTGTTTATACTGGCTTTCCAGAGTAACAACATATTGCCGAGCAAGTTCTGTTAACTTGATAGAGTTAGACGACGATAATTTAGCGAGGTGACTTAATTGATACCTTTGTTGTGCTGCCTGTTGGCTGTCTGTTTGACCTGACTTTAGCATTAGGATAATGATTAATAGTCCAGCTGCTAGGGTAATCGTTGCTGCAAAAACAGCTCTTAATAAATACCTAATAGACAAAGGTAAACTCTCATTTATTTACAACGGTTATTATTAACCATAGTGCAAAAATAATGAGAGTAAACACGATCACAATAATAAAATATAATTTCAAACTTAATGCTTACTAAAAGCTATAAAGCCTAAATGAAAGTTTAGTTATATTTATCAGCAGGGTACACAACACCTAATTGAGCTCTTGCTTCATCAAGCACAGCCATAACCTGTTTTGATAAAGTATGTGTATTTACACTCGACTCAATCTGCCCTGCTTTTACTGCATTAATAAAGTGCTTCACTTCGTGGCGCATAAAGTGTTCATCAAATGGTTCTGAGAGCTCTTCAACCGTGCCATCATTACCAATAAACTGCATACGTCTTAATAGTGATACTGCTTCGATACGAATACGGCCTTTTTCACCTTGAATTTCAGTAAAATTATCACCTTGCGAGATTTTAGAGTAGCTGATCACCGCTTGTTTATCGGCGTAATTCAATAACACATCGCCAGCGCCATCAACACCCGTTTCAAGCAACACACCACTGGCTTTTACACTTTGAGGCGCGCCCCATAAAGCGAGTAAAATATACAGCGGATAGATACCTAAATCGACCAGTGCACCATTAGCAAATTCTGGCAAGAAAGTATTTGGCCGCTCGCCATTTTTATATTTATCGTAACGTGATGAGTATTGACTATATTGACCAATATATTTGCGCGGTACGCCAATTTTTGTGAGGGCATTTTTTAAGCGTGCAAAATTTGGTAAATGCGTGGTCATCATCGCTTCCATGTATAGGCGTTGATGGGTTTTTGCCGCTTGAATGATTGCCGCAAGCTCTTTGCTATTAGCAGCCGAAGGCTTTTCACCTAAAACGTGTTTACCGGCTTCTAAACACATGACAGCGTAGTGTTTGTGTAAGCTATTTGGTGCTGCTATATAGACAGCGTCTACCAATGGGTCTTGGCATACTTGCTCAATACTAGTGAACACTTTAGCGTCAGTAATGTCGTGTTTTGCAAGAAAAGCCTTGCCTGTTTGCTGCTCTCGAGAGCACACACCATATAAGGAGAAGTCTTCAATTTGTTTGGCTGCACTGAGTAGTGTGTCGCTTATAAAATTGGTACCGACAATCACAAAGTTCATATTTACTCCTCGTTGTTTTGTGCAAGCCATGCTTGCCAATCCTGTTCAAATTTTTCCATTTGCTTATGTTTTTTGCTTAACAAATGTTTGTCTTCATCTTCTTGTGCCATATAAGGACCAACGCGGCATAATGCACAGTGTTTATCACCTAAATAAGCAGGTAAAGCAAGCTTAGAGGCAATCTCGGTGTCCGTTTTTTCGCTAAAGACATAGGTAATGCCACTGGTGTCTTTAACGTGCTTATCGCGGTCAACATTGCGAATCTTATAGCCAGGGAACAGGTTAATATCAAATGGCATTTGCCCCAAGTATTGACAATCGAGCCCTTGATTTAAGCTGCCTTCAATATTCCATTCGCGATAGGGCTTTACATCCTTAGAGGTGATGTAACATAGCATTGGGCCGTTTTTATCTAATGCGAACTGGCTAGCGTAGTCTAAGTAGCGATGCAGTAAGGCACGGTTTAGCACATTCATACCACCGTGTTTTGTATTTGCTTTAAATGCGGCTTCACCTACAAATGCAGGTATAAGTGGAAATTGAAAAATAACCACATCGAAACATTCACCACCTAAGCGCTGCCACGACTTAGGTTTTGTTACATCGAACTCAGTGAGTGTTTGTATATTGAGTTGTTGCAAGGCGCTAAGTGCATTGTCGGCATATTTTTGTTCTACGGTTTTTGCATCATCATAGGTTGAAGCAACAAGCTTTTTGGGTTTTAAATGACTCGCTAAAGCATGCGAAAAAGACAAGTCACCATCGCCTACCGTTAAAATGCGCCAACTAGGGTTTAAAAACATGCTGTTATTTGCCTTGTTCTGGCGGTGTTTCAACTGCAATTTCAGGGCAAAGGGCTAAGCGAGTTTTTAAACCTTCAATGGCAATTTGCTTAAAGATTAAGTTAAAACTAATCAAAACGGCAATAACGATATGAATAGGACCATGCGTAAAGCCCGCATCTGTATCAAAAAGCATTAATCCGAATAGCAAAAACATGGTTGCTAAAAATATTTCAATCAGCTGATTTGAATATAGCTTTAAAGAACCTTGGTTTTTGTGGTCTTTTTTGATGTGAATCGCACAAAAAAATGGGATCACTTTAATTTTGAAGTGAGCACCTTTTTCAACGTAATTTTCGCCAAGGTGGTCTAGCTTGGCGCGTAGTTGATCTATCATAGCAAGTCCTTAAAAATCTGAGCCGCGGATGTTACCGCAAACGCAAGAAAAGGGCTACTCAGGATAGATGCTCATGCCAATCACAAATATATGACATACAAATACCACTGAGGTTAAAACGAATCGCATCTTTTGGTAATCAACATGATAGGTTTGCCACTGCGGTGAGCTTTTTTCGAATAAAAGCACTAACCAAAAACTCGCAGCGAGCCAAGTCAGTGTCCAAGTCGCTGGTAAAAAGCTTAAAAAGCCAATCGGTAAGATAGGGATAATGGCTTTAATGGCATCAGCATGCGTCTGTTGGCCAGCATGCCATAAGTTACCAGCCATAAAGGCTAAAATAGCAATGCTATAATAAGTGAAAAAGTCTAAGTTGACAGCATTACTCCCTGCTATGAGTGGCCAGCCTACGCAGCCTAAAAACGGCAGTAAACCTAAGTAACCGAGTTGAATGTGATTAATAAACTTTTCCATAATGACCTTAAAACCGCTTAAATTAAAAAAGCATACCTAACGGTATGCTTTTATCTTTTAACTATTTTATACCAGTTATGCGGCTAAAACGATCGCTTTGTTATTGGCGTAACTCACGACGTAAAATTTTGCCTACCGTTGACTTAGGCAGCTCCTCCATAAAAATGATTGATTTAGGCACTTTATAAGCACTTAAGTTTTCGCGGCAATAGTCACTCACTTGTTGCTCATCAATATGCTCTTTTAAGGTAATGTAGGCGCATACACGCTCACCGGTTTTTTCATCTTTCGCACCAATAACGGCCGCTTCGCAGATAGCAGGGTGCTGACACAGCACATTTTCAACTTCGTTAGGGTAAACATTAAAACCAGAGACAATAATCATGTCTTTTAGACGGTCTATAATCTTGTAATTACCACTTGGTAGTTTCAGACCTACATCACCGGTTTTGAAAAAACCATGTTTCATACATTTATCAGTCTCATCTTGGCGTTGCCAGTAACCCATCATCACCTGCGGACCTTTAACAACTATCTCGCCAGACTCACCGTCTGCAACGGGCTCGTCGTTTTCATCCCAAATTTCGACAGTGGTGTTCGATAGTGGGCGGCCAATACTACCAATTTCTTCTTTTTTAAAGTCGTTGAGTGTCGCAACAGGTGAGGTTTCTGATAAGCCATAGCCTTCAGTAATAGTGCAACCTGTGGTGCTCATCCATGCATCGGCAGCAGCATGTGTAAGGGCTGCGCCTGACACTGTCATTTTTAGATTCGAAAAATTCAGTGCCTTAAACCTTGGGTGCATACACAAACCAATAAATAAGGTGTTAATGCCTAAAAAGTAATTAATTTCAAACGGTTCGATTTGCTTTACTAAGGCATCTAAATCACGAGGGTTTGGAATCAGTACATTAAATTGCCCCATGGCAAACAGGCCAACCATATTCACAGTAAAGGCGTAAATATGATAAAGCGGTAGCGGGCAAATACCTGTTTCTACACCTAGCTTTAAAATGTCGTCAAAGCGCTCATTCATTTGCTCTGCATTGGCTAAAATATTGCCATGGCTTAGCATCGCAGCTTTGGCTATGCCTGTTGTACCACCCGTGTATTGTAAAACTGCAATATCATCGCGACTTGCATGATGAGCGTTGAGTGGTGCGAGTCTTTCACCTAGGCGAATGAGTTCATTTAACGAAAACTGACCTTCTTGCAGTGTCGGTTCAGCAACAGCGGCTGCAACAATAACTGTTTCTAGTGATGTGCCATCGATAATGGTGGCTAATTTGTCGGTGAGGGCATCAAGAATAACAACCGCTTTTACGCCTGCATCATTAAACTGGTGCAGCATTTCACGGGCAGTATAAAGTGGGTTGGTATTTACAACAATTAACCCTGCACGAAATGCTGCGTAGGTAACGATAGGGTAGTCAACAATATTAGGCAGTTGAATGGCGATTCGATCCCCTGTAACTAAGCCACTTAGTTGTTGAAACCACTGTGCTAAGTAACGAGATTGTTGTTCTACTTGGGCATAAGTGATTGTTTTATTATCACTATTATAAGCGGGGAGACTGGCATAAGTTTTACACGTATGCTCAATTAATTGCGCGAGATTATCATGTGTGTTCATGGGTATTCCTTAGCGTGTTGTTTTTATTAATTGTTGTTTGATGAGGCGATCCATTACAGAACCCATTATCCAACTAGGCAAATAACGGCTCATGATAGAGGTTAGTCTAGATTGTAAGCCTAGGATCACCATAGATTTTTGTCTATCCAAGCTGTGTAACATTTGCTTAGCGACTTAGACTGGGTGAAGGTTTGGGTATAAACTCTTATCGGTATTATTAATAGCAAATAGCTGTGCATTTCAAAGTTTGGGCTAACCACAATAACGAAATTGTGACCAGCCAAACTATGTATCAACGACAACAATAAACTACATTACCAACAAGCATTGGAGAGGCAGACCTTGGCATGGCAGACATTATTAATCATTAAGATTTTTTTAACGATCCATTACCCATTGATGCTGGATTCTGAGAATGGGTGTGGGTTTTACTAACTTTACACAGAAGTAACAAAGCTATTTATTATCTAACTATTTGAATTATTAATTATTTTTTATTTTTTTATAGTTTAATCTGAAAAATCAATCGTTTTAATCTAAACAATCAATTTTATTTTGTTCGCTCACACCTCTATTGTATTAATCAAGCAGACGCAAGGCTGCGTTAATTAAACTTTTTAAATACATCAATGAGGAAAAATATGAGCACTTCATTAATTAACACAAAATTACAACCATTCAATGCAACAGCTTACCACAATGGTGACTTTGTTGAGCTAACTGAAAAAGATGTGCTAGGTAAGTGGTCAATCTTCTTCTTCTACCCAGCAGATTTCACTTTCGTATGCCCTACAGAGCTTGGTGATGTTGCTGACTTTTATGAGCAACTGCAAGAAATGGGTGTTGAAGTTTACTCAGTATCAACTGACACGCACTTCACTCATAAAGCATGGCACGATACGTCTGACACAATTGGTAAAATCAAATTTCCAATGATTGGTGACCCTACAGGTCGCATTACACGTAACTTCGGTGTGATGATCGAAGACGAAGGTCTTGCTCTTCGCGGTACATTTGTAATGAACCCTGAAGGCGAAATCAAAGTAATCGAAACTCACGACTTAGGTATCGGCCGTAGCGCGAAAGAGTTAGTACGTAAAGTACAAGCTGCACAGTACATTGCTGACCACGATGGTGAAGTATGTCCTGCATCATGGCAGCCAGGTGAAGAGACACTTGCTCCTTCACTAGACCTAGTTGGCAAAATCTAATTTGCCATAGCATTAAACGATAGCAAAGTTTTGCTTTGCTATCCCAATGCAATCTTAATTGCCCATCACAACTCACATTAAGCACATTAGCGGGTGATGGGCAGTTATCCCTAAATTTATTCTAGATTATTTATTCTGAACTCAAGGGCTAAGCCATGTTAGATACGAATATCAAAAACCAATTAACAAGCCACTTTGCTTCTATTACCAGCCCTGTTGAGCTGCTTATCGCCTTGGATGACAGCAATAAATCAACAGAACTTAAAAGCTTAGCAAACGATTTAGCTTCGTTAAGCGACAAATTTTCGGTGCGAGATAACCCTAACCAAGACGTGCGTCGCCCGTCTATGGCGGTGTCTTCACCTATAAACAATACGCAAATTACATTTGCGGGTGTGCCGATGGGCCACGAATTCACCAGCTTGATCCTTGCACTTCTTCACACAGGTGGTCATCCAAGCAAGGCATCAGAGACTGAAATTGAACAAATTAAATCATTACCTGCGCCGCTTAACTTTGAAGTATATATTTCATTAAGTTGTCAAACATGCCCGCAAGTTGTGCAAGCACTTAACTTAATGGCGGCGCACAATGAAAATATTACGGCCACTATGATTGACGGCGCCTTGTTCCAAGACGAAGTGAACGAGCGTAATGTGTTAGCAGTACCCGCTGTTTACTTAAATGGCGAGTTATTTAGTCAAGGTGCTGTAAACCTGACCGACATTTTAAACAAAGTGGATACCAAAGCGGCTGCACGCCAAGCCGAAGCACTGAACGACAAAGCGTTATTCGATGTACTTGTTGTGGGTGGTGGTCCGGCAGGGGCTTCTGCGGCGATTTATTCAGCACGTAAAGGCTTGAACACAGGTGTGGTTGCTGAGCGTTTTGGTGGTCAGGTATCAGACACCTTAGCCATTGAAAACTTTATTTCAGTTAAAGCGACCGAAGGCCCTAAATTGGTTGCTCAACTTGAAGAGCATGTAAAAGAGTACGATGTTGATGTGATGCAAAACCAACGTGCGGCATCATTGACTAAGCAAGGTAATTATCAAATCACCCTAGACAATGGGGCGGTTTTAAATGCTAAGTCAGTGGTATTAGCAACGGGTGCGCGCTGGCGTGAAATGAACGTACCAGGTGAGAAAGAGTATCGCGGTCATGGCGTTGCTTATTGTCCTCACTGTGATGGTCCGTTATTTAAAGGTAAAGCTGTTGCGGTTATCGGTGGTGGTAACTCGGGTATTGAAGCTGCAATCGACCTTGCAAACATTGTTGAGCATGTCACCGTGCTGGAGTTTGCCGATACCTTACGTGCTGACGAAGTCCTTATTCGTAAAGCAAATAGTTTAAACAACATTACTATTATCAAAAATGCGCAAACGACAGAAGTTATTGGTGATGGTAAACGAGTAACAGGCTTAAGCTATATTGACCGCATCTCTGGCGATGAAAAATCACTTGGGCTTGCAGGAATCTTTGTGCAAATCGGCTTGGTGCCAAACACTGAATGGTTAAAAGATTCAGAGCTATCATTGACTCGCTTTGGTGAAATCGAGATTGATAGCAAGGGTGCAACATCATTACCGGGTGTTTATGCGGCAGGTGATGCCACAACAACGCCGTTTAAACAAATCATTATTGCGATGGGCAGTGGTGCAACGGCAAGTTTAGGTGCATTTGATTACTTAATTCGCCACAGCGATGAGACTCAAAGCACGGAAGATGCAGCTTAATTAGTTGTATTAATAATGACTCTTGATTAGGCAGCTTTACACCCATAGCTGCCGTTTTAAAGCCGCCCTCTCCAAAGGCGGCTTTGCTTTTTATTAATACAGCTATTGATACTGCGCTGCAGTAATAAATTCTTCAAAACTTTCACACCAAATAATCACCGTATTGTAATCAGAAATATTAATACTTTGCGGTATTTGCACTTTAAAACCATTAAACGAACGCACGGCTGCAACACGTTGCATGGTGCCTTTTTGTGCTAAGAAATCGGCTTCGTTATCAATAAAATTGCGCGATAAATACAATTGGTAATCAGGGCCAGGTGATAGCTCACCTTGCATTGAGATGGCATCATTCGTTAAGTAGACTGTGCCGTTTCCATAGTGAAAACGATCAGACCCCGCTAAGTTAGGTTTAAATTCACCACTGAATAAAGCACGGTTTTTGTGTTGCGTTAGGGTGCTTGAGCTAGGAGCGGGTGCTTCAGTCAAAATAGGTAAGCTGTATATGCCAGTGAAAAAACCGGCTGCAAAAATGATAATGACAGCTATCAACATCAGTAATTTTTTGAGCATTATTGTCACTCCATGTTAGTGAGAGTTATTGCGTGTCGCTGATTGAGCTTAAATTGCTTTTCTACATCACCAAAATACTGTATGTAGAGTGCTTCAAGCTCGCCCGATTTTGCGAGTTTTTGCATGCCTTGCTCAAGAAGATCTCTAACTTCAACGTTCTCTTTACTTAAATAAAAATAATAGTGACTTGGGTATTGCAGCATAATTTGTGGCGCAATAGCAAAATCAAATGATTGTAATTTGTTAAACTCTGACTCGATAGCCAACACCGAGCGGGGGAAGTAATCCCCAAGGCCCACTTCTAAGGCTTTGAGCATTCCTTGGTAGTCTAACTCGCCATTAACTTTCAATCCATTCGCTTTTAAAATAGTGTAATCAGACCAGCTTTGTTGCTGTAAACCTACAAATGGTTTTAGTTCGTTAAGGTGGGTAATGTGTTTGAAGGTTTCTTGGTCTTGTTTGCGAATAATTAATAAGCGTTTTCCATGCAGCCCTTTGTACAAGGGAATTGATGTTCTAATAAGCGCGTGAGGTTGTTCATTAGGCATTGATAACCATGCAAGAGTAATCGCCTTATTATGACTTAACTGCTCTATAATTCGCTTATTGTTCATGGGTTTAACGTTATACATTAAGGCGACATCAGCACCCATTACGGCAAAGCTTTTTTCTAAAATTGCATGGATATATTGGTTTTTAGTAGCATCGGTATAATTGGGTTTGGCGAGTTGAATAACAAGCCTTTCGTGAGCTGTGACTGAAAAGTTGAACAGAGCAAAATAAAAAATACACAATAAAATGGCTCTGTTCATGGCTATACTTTTGTTAAGATTACTAAATTATTTAAATTTACACTTTAAAAACATGTACTTGTTGCTGTAAGCGCGATGCTAATGAAGCCAATTCTTGGCTTGCTTGCGCATTTTGCTGAGAGCTTTCGCTTACCAATGAAATACTACTACTAAACTCGTTAATATTACAACTTAGTTCATTAGCGACAGTGGTTTGTTCATCGGTTGCAGTCGAAACCTGATTATTCATCTCAGCTATTTGGGCCATCTCTTGTGTTATTTCGGCTAAAAGTTGTGATGATCGTTCAGCATATTCAACACTTTGCTTTGCACTGTCATCTGCGTTCCCCATCGCACTAACAGCTTGTTGTGCCATAGATTGTAACTTAGTGATCATGTCATTGATACTTGCGGTTGCTTTTTGTGTATTGTGAGCTAATTGCCTTACCTCGTCAGCAACGACAGCAAAGCCTCGACCAGACTCACCGGCTCGTGCTGCTTCTATCGCTGCATTAAGAGCAAGTAAATTAGTTTGCTCAGCGACACCCTGAATCATCATAACAACTTGATTGATATCGGTTGATTGTGTGTTTAACTCATTGATAAGTTGGGTGTTGGCATTGACGATATGTGATAAATGATTGATTGCGTCAATATTCTCTTGCACCGACTTTTGTCCAAGCTTTGCAGTATGATCTGTGTGAGATGCTTTTTCTGATGTTGCCAATGCATTTGCCGCGACTTGTTCAATTGCACTACTCATTTGCGTAATGGCGGTCGCTATCATCGCAGACTGGTGCTCTTGTTCAGTGGCTGTGCTGGCAACTTGGTCGCTGATTGAGTTCATCTGTTCTGCCGCAGAAGAGAGAGTGAGCGTTGCGCTTGTTACATCGTTTACAAGGGCGTGAATGCGCTCCATCATGGCATTAAAATGGTGTGCGGCTTGCGCTATTTCGTCGCTGCCATGAGGCTGTGCGCGAAGTCGTAAGTCGGCATTTTCAGAGATGGAACCAATTGTTTCACTGAGCGAGAGTAGTGGATTATGAATCGAACGATAAATAATAAAGGCTATAAATAATAAGAGAATAATAAGTATTGTAATGGATGCTGTCATCGCAATACTGACTTGGCTAAAATCTTTGTCTGCAGACATTCTGAATTTACTTGCCTCAGTAATTTGCAAATCAATTAACCCTTGGTAGCTGGCACTTAGTGGATCAAATACATCATATAACTCTTTGACGAATGTATCTGAAGGGATTGCCTTAAACTCATCATTTTTAACTTGGTTCAATAAAGCCGTTAGTTTTTGTTGGACCACAGTTAAGCGCTTTTCTACAACGCTAACGAGCCGCGTCTCTTCCGTCGTAAGTTTTGTACTTAGGTAACTTTGCCATTTTCTATCAGCGATATTCTTTGCTTCAGTAACTGAAGTCAAAAACTCATTTTTAGCTATTTGATTCGCGCGGTATTTATGAAATAAATCAACAATATTAACTGCATAGTTGTCAGACACTGATTTTATCTGCTCAAGAGGGACGACCCTGTCATCATATAAGCTGTCTATCCCTTTGACCATATTCGACATTATAGACATTGCAAAAAATGAAGTGATCACAAAAACAGTAACCGGTAACAAAGCCAAAACGGCTAATCGCGTACGAACGGTGTAGTTATTTAACATGGTAGGAATACAAACTTTAATAAGGACGTATTATTAAAGCTAATAGAGAAATGTATTTAATCAAGTTTTTGCAATAGTAAATGTGAAAGTGGTTGAATCGACGGTGTACAAGATGGTGGTAACTAAAGCTTCAAGTACTAATTTTAGTTTTGAGCTTTAAGTTGCTTATTGCCTTCAATGTATAAAGTATCGCCATCCCAACCTTGAAAAATCGCGGGGTTAATGTGGTCTATGGCAGTACTTCCTCTAGGGGATAGTCTCATTCCTCCCTCATAAGCAATATCTCCGGATGCATAATATATTTTGGCAACGTATTCATCTGGCTCTAAATTTTTATTTTTTGCAATTAAGACAAATACGCCGCCATCCAAACCGCCCACCCAAAATGCTTTATTTGGTACTGCACTTGGTTTTTTCGGTACATCAAGGTCAATTTGTTGAGCATCGCAAGCACAGAGAAATAACATGGTTAATACTAAAAGCAGTATTTTTTTCATTTAATCTCTTCTAACCCTTCTATTTTTAGAGTTTTACTTTTTGGAACGTCATCTAATTAAGCCCCTTATATATGATATGGCTTAAGTGTAAGCTCAGCCTCGCAAAATATGACTAAGCTAGGTTAATTTGTATGGCTTTGATTTTATTTTTAAGCCGCTTGAGTTAAAAATTGTTGCCCTGCATCAATGCCCATATTGTATCCCGATGATAATTTGGCAAACGACTTGGTGGTGCGGCCGACAGCAAATGTAGGTGGCGGAGCAATAATATTAATATGGCAATCACTAGGTGGATTCATTATAAAATCAATGCTCTGATTGTAGTTTTCGGCACGATGTAACGTGGCCATAGCAAGCGCGGGGTTGTCTTTGTACAGGCGTTTTACAAGCCAAGGGGCTTTTGATGGTTTTTTCTTGTAGCCTAAAGGTTGAGAGAGAATAACCGTGATATCTTTATTACCCATCTCATAAGCTTTTCGAACGGGAATAGAGTCAGCAACACCGCCATCAGCAAGCTGTAGATTGTCAACTCTTGGGTATTGGCGATAAGCAATAGGCAAAGCACAGGATGCTTTTAATTGCTCTTCGAGGGACTGAGCATGACCTTTTAGGTATTCTGCTTTTCCAGTGTTTATGTTGGTGGCAACAATATAAAACTCAGCAGCTTGCTTCTCAAAGGTTTCTAAATCGAGACGAATATCTCGCATGGTTTCTTGCCATAGCCAATCTAAATCAAATAAATGGCCACCTTTAATAAAACGAACAAAATCAATGAACTCTGGACGGCATGAATAATCAGTAATAACGGCATGGTTACGTTTGTATTGAGCACATAAGTAAGCTGCAATATTTGTTGCTCCCGCCGATACACCATAACATTGTTTGAAAGGTTGATAGTGCGCTTCTAAAAAGGCATCAAGTACCCCTGTAGCAAAAATACCGCGCATAGCGCCGCCTTCTACAACCAGAGCTTTGTTAATTGTCATAATAGCTACCTTGCTTTCAAACTGTTTATACCCAAACCATAGCAAACACAGGCTAAAAACAAAATAGAGTTTTGGCTCTAGTTGTAAAAATTGTATTTACTTAAATACGCTAAAGCTAAATAGCTAAAAAACGTAAGCACTTAAATAAATAGATAAATATATTGAAAAAATAGATGTGGCTTTATTTATGTAAATGCACCCCAAATTAGGTGCATGAGTAGAGGCAGGTGATCAGTTTTAGCGTTTTCCCAAAATAGGAGTTTGTATATTCGGATGGGCATTAAACAAGGTACAAAACACATAGCCTGTTACGAACATAACTATGCTATATGTAGCGCTAGGAATAGCCATAACCCATCATTATTACTGGCGATTAATATGGCGAGCTTGCCATTATTGCTCTGATACTGTGTGTTTTATAGTCATAGTTACTTCCTAAAATGGGACCTTACGAACAATAATGTCTTTAAACATCACCCAGTCGCCAATAAAGCTATAAAAAGGGTGAGTAAATGTGGCGGGGCGGTTTTTTTCAAAAAAGAAGTGACCTACCCAAGCAAAACCGTAGCCGATTAGCGGGCAGAAAATGAGCCAACTGTATTGCTGTTGATAAAGTGCAGCAAACAAGATAGCCAACACAAACCAGCTGCCAATGAAGTGTAAGCGTCGACATACCTTATTTTTGTGTTCTTGTAAGTAGTAAGGGTAAAACTCTTTAAAGTTTGCGAACTCGCGTTTACTTGCGACGGTGCCCATATTGTTGTCTCCGTTGTTAATTACAGGTTAACAATAGGCTTTTGTTTTCTAACTTACTTGATATTATAGGCCATTAAATTGTTTGTTAGAGACACGTATGCGTACCTTATCAAGCTGGTGGCTACGCGCCATGGCTGAGTCATTCAAGTGGCAAGGTTTACCCATCAATGCGCTATTTTCACAAGCCCATATATCACTGAATGATCTAAGCAGCCAAACAGCTCGTTATCCGCAAGCTAGTGTAAGTACGCTTTGGAAGCAAGCTCAGGCGATGTTGCCTGATATTCATTTAGGCATATATGTTGGTAGTACTATGAATGTGCGAGCCATACCTGTGGTAGGGATGGCGATTATTCAGTCAACGCAATTACTCAGTGCCTTTCGGCTTATTTTACGCTATCAAAAGTTGATGGGTGATACGCATAATGTGTCGTTAATTGATCATGGTGCTGAGTATGAATTGCGCTTTAATTTCAGTGATGGTGAGCGTGATATGTCATTGTTAAGTTATGAGGCACCAATGGCGTTTTGTTTGAAAATAGCACGTACTGTAAAAGGAAAAAACTGGCATCCATCGCGTATTTGTTTACAGCGAAAAGAGCATCTTGCTGAAATAAATGAATATTTTAATTGCCCTGTCGAGTATGGAGTCAAAACTCACAGCTTATTTTTTTGTGAGCAAACCGATGCGCAGCCATTTATTGCGGGTCAAATCAAAGTTGCTACACAAAGTAATGTCAGTCATGTTTTGCGTATTTTACTTGAAGAGCATTTAACCCTAGGGGAGTTTGGCTGTAAAGATATGGCAAAGGCGCTCAATATGAGTGAAAAAACCTTGCAACGGCGTCTTGCTAAAGAAGGAACTAACTTCAGCCAAGAACTGGCGAACTTAAGACAACAAAGAAGCACCACACTTTTAGTTGAAACAGACTTATCACTCACTGAAATAGCGTTTTTATGTGGTTACTCAGAAGTGAGCGCATTTTATCATGCATTTAATCGTTGGTATGGCGTGTCACCAAAGACATACAGGCAAGAATTAAAACCAAATTCGCAGTGATATTTAATTGTTTTATGGGGTTAACCTTTCGCTATTTGCGTTAAAAAGTTCTCATTTTGGGTTGTATGGATGCATGAGATACAGCAATGTAGGAGCAATTGCGCAGCACAATTTAAAGAACGCAATCTTGCCTTGTTACCTACGAGCTTTGATTGCCTGAAAATAGCTCGCTTAATTAAGCGTATCGGTATAAAAAGAATAATAAGCAAACCAGTTTAAAGTGTAAAAAAATTTAAAACTCAAAGTTAAATTACTCAGCCATTTCTTCTATGCGGTTACGGCCATTTTGCTTTGCTCGGTAAAGTGCTTTGTCGGCCATAATAAGCGTATGATCAGCTACGTTGTGCGCGTTAGGTTGGCATGAGTAAATACCAAAGCTTAATGTTAGTAACGGGTTCACTTTAGAATTAGGGTGTTTAATTGCGAGTCGTTTAATCGCTAGCTGTAACTTTTGGCAGAATAAAAAGGCTTCTTGCTTATTAGTAGCGGGGAGAATAATAGCGAACTCTTCACCACCGTATCTGGCTGCTAAGTCTCCTGGACGCTGACAATTTTCTTCAAGGGTTTTAGCAACGTGCTTTAATGCTTGATCACCTTGTTGATGACCTAGCGTATCGTTATACAATTTAAATGAGTCAATATCACACAGGATTAAGCTTAATGAGAGTCTGCTGCGGGCACAGCGTTTTAATTCTTGTTGTAGGGTAGTATCGAGTTGTCGACGATTAGCAATTTCGGTCAGACTGTCTCTATGAGCTTGCTCATGCAACTCTTTATTTGCAGCAAGTAACAGCTTTTGTATCTTTTCAAGTTTATTTTTATATTGCATATTTTTTAATGCATTTGTGATCATGTCGCCGACGAGTTTTATTCTTAACAAATCTGTTTGAGACCATTGACGGGCTTTATTAACGCAGTCACAACCGATGAAGCCAAATAATGTTTTTTCGACGACTAAGCCAATACATATAACAGATTGAATTCCCTCGTTAGTGAACTCCATTTTCTCTGCGCTGGCTTCAGGGGGTAATTCAGCGGTGTTTGATGCGTTAAAAATATGCTGAGTGTGCATTTGCTGAAAAAAATAAGGTAAAGAATCTTTTGGGATATTCTGTAGGTGCTCTTTAAAGGGGGTAATACCGTCGTTTACCCACTCGTAGGTGTTACTCATCGATAATCCGTCATCACTAAATTCAAAAATGTAAGTACGATCAGCATGGCAATTTAAGCCTATTGTTTGCAGTGCCTTTTCTATTTGCTGACTCATATTTTCGTTTTGGATATCGATAAGTTCTGTTGAAATCTGAGAAATCAGCTCATCGAAGTCTTGGTTTTGGGCTTGGCTAGGTAATGTACGAGGTTCACACACAGTGATATAAAGGGAATCACAAAGTGTTGCAAATTTTAGGTCGAGCAGTTTGGCTGACTGAGTACGTTGGTTGGTTAGGGTTACAAACAAGGGATATTTGTTGTACGAACTTGGCAATAAGTCGGTAATCCCTAGTGATTCGCTACTTAGCGCGTTATTAAGTGCAAGATGAGTTAGGTTGAGTTCATCTGAGCTTAGTTGCTCTTCAATTGAGAATAGCGACTGTGCAGGTAAGTTAAAATAGAAACGATTGTGTTGCTGATCAAACATGATGATAGCTATCGGTAATGCTGCGAGAGTCTGCCATGTTTGCTCAATTGAACTCATTAAAAAACGACCTAAAACCAATACACGGTATAAGGTTACAATTTTTAACAAAATATTGATATAAAATTTTCTTTTCTCTCAATCAGAAAGCTAAAAACATGCGTAGCGTAAGAGATAAATAAGTTTTTAGTGCGTTTAGTGGCGTCACGTATTACAATTGAGACTGTATATCATTACTCTTTTTCCAGCGAATAGGTTTATCTCTTCTTCATGACAGATATTACGACTCACCAAGCATCTAGACGTCGCTTGCTAATTGCTTTAGCCATTACTTGCTCGTTTATGGTAATTCAGATCATTGGTGCGTATTTTTCAAACTCGTTAGCAGTGCTTGCTGATGCGGGGCATTTGTTTGTCCATAATAGTTCTTTATTTATCGCGTTAATAGCGTCGTCAATGGCGATACATTTTGCCAAAAACTTTAATGATGGTTATCAACGTGCAGAACTAACAGGCGGTTTAATCAATGGTATTCTGTACTTAAGTATTAGTTTGGTTATTTTATACGAAGGTGGTGAGCGATACCTACACCATAATGAAGGTAACCATCTCGAAATTAATAGCTATCTAATGTCTGTTATTTCAGCTATTGGCTTTTTATTTCATGGTGCCGCAGCTTGGGTCCTTTACAAAGGGCGCAAAGCGAGCATTAATGTATACGCGGTGTTTCTTCACTCGTTTTTTGATTTAATTTCAACGGTTTCAACTTTTTTTGCAGGAATTTTGATTTACCTTACTGGCTGGGCTGAAATCGATATTATTTCGAGCATGTTAATTGCCTCTTTCGTTTTATTCACGGGCGTTAAAGTAATAATACGTTGCATTAAAGGCCTAGTTGAAAATAATAGTAAACTGCCTAATGTGGCTGAGGTTGAAAAAAGCATAGCTTCAATTGAGCATGTTCAAAATGTGCATAATGTAACGGTTGTTCGTCAGGATAACACTGTCATTGTCGGCGCGCATGTCGTGTTAAAACAACACTGTACAGTAGAAAAGCATGATGAAGCGTGTCGCCTAAAAGTCGAAAAGCTTTTACTTTCGCGCTTTAAAGTTGCGAAAAGTGTCTTACAAATTGAAAGCCATGAATGCCACCCTATTAATTAAGGTGGCAAATTACCTTTTTTTCTTTTAATTTAAAGGTATCACTATAAGATAGGGTACCGCCTTTGCTAGTTCATAAACCGCCATATTTTAGCTTTTTTGCAGCTGTGTTGTTAGGAGCTGTTGCGGGTGTTACCAATCTACTTCCTATCTTTTTCTTAGATAGCTCCGAATTTTTGTTAGGACAATTTTTTGTCATCCTAAGTTTACTGTTATTTGGTTGGCGATTTGCGCTTATCACATTTGTGATAAGCACTGGCTTTATTTTTTATCGTTGGGGGCATGCATGGCCCTCAGTTGTATTTGCTCTTGAACTTATCTTTTTGCACGTTTTTTGTTTAAGTAAAGCCCGACCTGTGTTCCTGCGCGGTATGATATTTTGGTTTATAGTCGGCTTGCCCTTACTTTGGAGTTTTGGCCATTTCACATTGGGCTTGCCAATTTTGACTATTGCCATAGCCTTGGCAAAATACAGCCTCAATGCAGCGATTTACTTGTCTGTCATTGATTTATTGAGCTTCTTCTTTAGCCGTTACTCATGGTATAAATACTATTCTTCGTTATATAAAATACTCAATTATATAGTAACTTTACTCATTATTTTGGTCGTTATTTTAACGTCTATAGTATTAACCAATAATCACTATTCACGCATTGAGTATGAGATCAATTCTCAACTTTATGAAAAAGCACAAGAAATATCGCAGACCATAGATACTCACTTAGAGCACCATAAAAAAGGTGTTCTTTTAACTGCAAAAAGTATTGCTTTAGGCGCTCCTAAACAAGCAATGTTAGAGAACATGGCGCAGTTATATCCTGATTTTAGAACGCAAATCATTACAAATGCAGTTGCTGATGTGACTCATTTTTATCCTAAATCTTTAGCAATTAGCCTAGAGCAATCTAAGATCCAACCAAATGTTTCAGATAGAGACTACTTTATTAATGCTCCTAACCATAGGCTTGGGTATGTGTCTTCTATTTTTAAAGGACGTGGGTTTGGTGCGCTTCCTATCGTGGCTGTTTCTGCTCCTATCTATATTAAAGATACCTTTACAGGAATTGTTGAAGGCTCATTGATGTTTGATTACTTTTCAAAGTTACGACCTAGTTTATTCAGCCATCAAGGTGAGTTAGTCGTGTTAGATTCAATGAATAAAGTGGTTTACAGCTCCTTAGATGACTTTATTGAATTACAGGAAATTAAAGACAATGAGTTGAGCGGGTTTGCAGATGAGACTCGCTTTAAGGTGCTTAACCCTGATAGTGAGCAGCAGTTTTATGTTCGTCAAGCACGATCATCAGAGCACAACTGGGTGGTGTTGACTATGCTTAATCGCAAGTATGCTAACAATGTTGCAGTGCATGCTTGGGGGCAGTCAATTGTAATGATTGTATTTATTATCTTATTGACCAGTATTTTTATAACCCAGCTTAGCCGCTGGTTGGTTGCGCCTATTTCAAAGTTAGCTGAACAAATTGATAAATTTGAACCTGAGCAGGCAAATACAGATGCATATTTGCCTAATACTTGGCTTGAAGTAAGCAGGTTGCAATCACAGTTTGCTAATTTAGCTAATAAACTAACACTGAGCTTTAGCCGCCTACGTCAAGTAAACCATGAAAATGAGCACCTTAACAGCAAGCTTAAGGACTTTAATGCACAATTGGAACGCCAAGTTAGTGATAAAACAAATGAGTTGCTAGAGGCCGTTAAAACTGCAAATCATGCCAATAAAACAAAATCGCAATTTTTAGCCAATATGAGCCACGAGATAAGGACGCCGTTAAATGGTATTTTAGGCATGACGCAGTTGCTTCTTGATAATCAAACCTTACCAGAAAAAGAACGCGAAGAGCTGGCAATGGTGCATCAAAGTGCCAACAATTTATTATTGATACTTAACGATATTTTAGACTTTTCAAAAATTGAAGCTGGAGCACTAAAATTAGAATATCGTGCTGTAGAGGTGAAAAAGCTGTTATATAAGTTAGCGCAAGTGTTTAGTAATACGTGTGTGAAGCCTAACGTTTCGTTTGAACTTGATATATCAAAAGACATTCCCGATTACGTTAGCTTAGATCCGCTTCGCTTTAGCCAAGTTATTAATAATATTTTAAGTAATGCGGGTAAATTTACCGAATCCGGTGAAATTACTTTATCTAGTCATTACAAAAATGGCACGCTTGAAGTATGTATTCGTGACACGGGTATTGGTATTTCGCCAGACCAGCAAGCTATACTTTTCACTGAGTTTACTCAGGCTGATATTTCTACAACCCGAAAGTATGGCGGTACTGGGCTTGGTTTAGCGATTTCAAAGCGTATTATAGAGTTAATGAAAGGTGAGCTTAAACTTCAAAGTGAACAAGGTAAGGGCAGTGTGTTTACACTTTGTGTACCTGCTCAAATAAGTGAATCCACGCTTGTAGATAATCAATCTGTTCAGAAGCCAGAGCTAGCAGGTGTCAATGTACTGATAGTTGAGGATAATCCAGTTAATCAACTGGTACTCAATAAAATGATGAATGAAACTCAGTGTACAATTAAGCAAGCCAGTGATGGTGTAGAAGCACTTAAAGCCTTAGAGAGCTTTGTGGCTGACATTATTTTAATGGACTGTCAGATGCCAAATATGGATGGTTATCAGTGCACTCAAGCGATTAAATTAGCGCCAGAACGTTATGGGCGAGCTGTTATAATTGCGATTACCGCAAACGCTTTTGAAGATGATCAAAAGCGTTGCATTGAAGCAGGAATGGATGATTTTATTTCTAAGCCTATTAATAAAGATGAGCTATATAATTGTCTAAATAAGTGGTTTAAAGCGCGTTTAGACGGCTAATAATAGCTTGGATGGTAGACTCCTTGTTAAGCTCATCGATCAGCATGGGCTTAGCAAAATAATATCCTTGTAGATCTTCACAACCCATCTTCTCTAAGAACTTAATTTGTTCTGTGGTTTCGACACCTTCAGCAATACAATAAAGCCCTAAATTTGTCGATAGCGCATGAATGGTTTTGATGATTGACTCGTTACTTTTATCTTGGCCAATGTTACGCACAAAGCTTTGATCTATTTTTATAACATCGATAGGAAATTGGCTTAAATAGGTTAATGAAGAATAGCCTGTCCCGAAGTCATCCAGTAACAGTTTAAAACCCGCATTTTTTAATTTTTGTAACTGCTTTGATGCTTTTATTTTATCCTCAAGTAAGGTGCTCTCAGTGATCTCCAAGCGCAGCTGAATTGGTTTTACCAAATGATTATTCAGTATCATCAACAAACGCTCTGTAAGGTTTGACTTCAAAATATGCATCGGTGATAAATTTAACGACAAATAAAAGCGAGGGTTTGCCCGTAAAAGGGGCTTGAGCTCGATTAATGCGCGCTCAAGTGCTTGCTCTGTTAAGACATCAATTAAACCGATTTCTTCAGCGATAGGAATAAATTCGGCGGGGGAGACAAATCCTTGCTCGTTTTTCCAGCGCATTAATAGTTCAACACCGTTGATGGTTTTAGTCCTAGCATTAACAATCGGCTGATAGTTATTAAATAGCTCGTCATCTTTAAAAGCATCTTTTAGTGCGTTTTCGAGTAACAACTTTTTAGTGAGCTGGTTATTCATTTGCTCTGTGAAATATTTAAAGTTGTTACGGCCAGACTGTTTTGCATGCATCATTGCAATATCAGCGTTGCGAATTAAGTCATCCGCAGTTGTTGCATCAAATGGATACAGAGCAACCCCGATGCTGGCCGATATATTGATAGAAAAATCTTCAATAACCACTTTATTACCTAGTTCATCGGTGAGTGATTTAACTAAGGTACTTAAGCTTTGAGGCGAGTGTAAGTCTTGCACTAGCACTAAAAATTCATCACCACTTTGCCTGCCTATTATTGCATTGTCAGGTAAAATTAAACTCACTCTTCTGGTGATGTTGCACAGTAACTGATCGCCCACCGCATGACCAAAAGAGTCATTGACAGGTTTAAATTTATCTAGGTCGATAAACAACAGAGCGGCTAATTTATTCTCTTTGCTGGCATCATTAATACAGGTATTTATTTTAGAATGCATTAACGTACGATTAGGTAAGCCTGTTAAAGGGTCATAGTTAGCTAGGTATCTAAGCTCATCTTCGGCACGTTTTTGCTCTGTTAGATCTGATATTACGATGACGTAGTAATTAATTGTTTGCTGATCTTTTGCTACGGCTGTAACACTTATGTGTACTGGGTGAGCGGGACTTTTTAAGGTGCGGATAAATGCCTCTGTCTTCCAGTTTTGTTTGGGTTTGAGGGTTTTTAAAACAGTCAAAAACTCAACGTAGTGCGCTTTTCCTATCGCACCTAAGAAGTCTTTTAAGCTCAAGTCTGCAATGTTATTCGGTGTGGCAAAGGCTTCGCTGAAACTGGCATTAGCTGAAAAAGGCTTTAATTGATTATCTAAAATAAGTAGCCAATCATTTATTTGACCGAAGGCTTCCCCAAGCACGGCGGCTTGCTGTGCATTTGCTTTTTGCTCAGTAATATTGCTATATATTCCTGATATTTTCAGCGGTGTATTATTTTCATCCGCTGCAACGACACGGCCAAGATCTTGATACCATAACCATTGACCTGCTTTGTGTCTTAGACGGTAGGTTACATTCCACTGTTGTTGATTGAGCTGTTTAGAAAAAGAGTCCCATTGATTGATGAATAAGCGTCGATCATGAGGGTGAATCAGGTTTAAAAATTCAGTGAGTTTAATTGTATCCTCGTATTCTTTATAACCTAATTCAGCCGCTATACGGTTATGGTGTATAGTCATATTTTTAAGGTTAGCTTCCCATACACCACTGTTATTACTACTTAGTGCAAGCTCAGTTTGTTGCTGGGATTTTACGATCTCATCATGCGCTTTTCGGATCGTTTGCTGACGAGCACGATACTGCCAAAAAATAATAAATAAAATAGCCAAAACAATCACTGTGTAGCAAGCGATTGCAAACGGAGAGGACCACATTGCATATGCCACGTTGAACCTTAACTGGCGGGTTGCAGTGTCAGCTTTAGTGAGCTCTGAAGTAGATGAAACCGACAACACATAATCACCAGGAGGAAGCTTTGTAAAAAGTACCTTATTAGTCGTTAGTTTGTCGTATTGTAATGACGTAGGGCCTTCTAAAGTCACTTTATATCGTGTGGTGTCTTTATTTAATGTGTCAAAGTTAGAAAAAGTGACCTCTAAGCCTATATCATCTGCGGTGAGTTGCAGCGCATTATCAGCGTATTTATAGGGGTGATAGTTAAGCTCTCTTGATAAGAGTGAAACACTGGTAATTTCAGTTGCGTTTTTCTGCGTACTGACTGGCGAAGAAAGAAAATCTTCTGGCGAGACAAGTAAGACGCCACGGGTTGAACCAAATGCTATTTGCCCATTAGCGAGTGTTGTATCTGCATCTATATTAAACTCGTTAACGGATAGACCGTCTCGTATAAAATAGCGATCTAACGTAAATGAGCTCAAATCTAAACGATATAAACCGTTTTGAGAGCTAAACCATAAAAACCCAAAACGATCTATTTGAAGCCCAAAAACTGATTTAGCCTGTAAGCCAGATGCTTGCCCAAAACGATGCTTAACTTCATAGGTTTCAGCGTCTAAGCCTATTAAACCTTCATGTGATGAAGCTAGCCATAACATATTATTGTGATCGATGACCCAGTCATCTATTAGAAAGAAAGCTAAAGGGTTATAGTTTTCTACTTTATATATTAGCGTTAACTTTTGGGTGGATTCATTGTAACGATAGAGCTTACCCGACAGGTTAAGCACATACTCATCAGGATAATTGGGGAAAGGCTTTAAAAATGAATTTGCATTGATTATATCTACTTGCTCTTTAAGCCCTTTAATGACATTTAATTCGCCAGTTTTACCGTTATAAGTGTAAAACTCGTCATTCGTTATAAAGGCAAATTGGTCAGGTTTTATAACGTGAAAACCCCAACTAGGTTCTGTAGATAAAAATGCCTTTGTTTTTTCACTGCCGTTAATGGGTATTGTTTTGCCTGTTTTTTTGTCAAACAGCGTCAATCCAACATACTTCATCAGCCATAGGTAACGGTTATTATCATCTAGTTGTGCTTTGCTAATACCATAAATACCATGCTCACCATGAAATGCTTTTTCATCATTGTTAACTAAGTACGCAGTAGTTTTTTTAGTTAACTGGTTGTATTTCATTAAGCCGTTATCGGTACCAATCCAAAGGGTATTATTGTCATCTTGGATAATTGACCAAATGTTATTGTCGTAATAACTTTGTTCATTCTTCAACTGGATATGTTTAAAGCGCTTGGCCAAAGTAGACCAAGTGAATACCCCTTGCGAACGTGACGCAAGCCAAAGCAGACCCGTTTTATCAACCATGACATCTGGTATAGTGTTATCGGTCATGTTGAATTTGCTTTGGTCGAAACGTAAAACAAATTCAGCGTCTAGTGTTTGTCGATTAAATTCAAATAAGCCTTTTTCGGTCACTATATATTCACCAAAAGGGCTGTCGGTATAATCCCATATATTGAGCTTTGGAATGAGTAACCTAGCTTTGTCAAATTCAAGTAACTCTTTGTTGTTAAAAGGGATGTTATACATTCCTTCCACCGTTCCGACGAGAAGTCCTAGCTGTTTATCGATATGCAAAAATTTAACGTTTTTGTTGTCATCGTTGATGGTTTTTTGACTTGCCAATGGAATATACGAAATATGCTCATCAGCGAGATTCTTAGAAAACAGCCCATTTGAGGTACCTATAAATAGAGAGTTTTCATAGAGTTTCAGAGAGCGAACAAAATGTTCCTCTTTATTTATCGAGAATTCATGTAAAAACTTTTTTGATTGCTTGTGGTAGGAGTAAACGTGTTGGTTTATAGCGAAAAAGTAATCGTTATCACTTTCATCGAAAGCCAATATTGGTGAGAAAAAATTATCTTCAGGGTTTAGTTTTCCTGAATAGATTTTTTCAACATGCAAAGATTTTGGGTCAATTAAAAAAGCCCCTGAAAACTCGGTACTTACAAATAGTTTTCCATTGTTAGTCTTTGCCATGAAGGCAATTTGTCGCTGATCGAGTATGTGCTCTCCTGAAAATGGAGATACCTGGTAACCGTCATAACGATTTAAACCTAGGTAAGTACCAATCCATATAAAACCGAGATCATCTTGAACAACTTTAGTAACAGAGCCTTGAGTTAAGCCTTCATCTGTTGAAAGTCGCTGAATTTGCAAAGCATAATTTTGCGCATTCGCAACGTTAGGGAATACTAATAGAGTAAAAATGAAAATTAGGAGAAAGTGTTTAGGCACCGAATGTTGAACCCTAAATGATTATTTGCACAAAACTTTTAGTAAAATATAGCACAAATATGCACGTAATTAACGTGTAAGAAAAGATAATTTAGCATAATGTTAATTAAGGCACACAAATGTATCTATGTGCTATAAATACATTAATTAAAAATGACCCAAGGCCTTTTATGCGTCATCCATTTATATGTCAAAAAACGCAAACGATTTTACTTATCATTGATGAACAAGCAGGGCTTTCTCCTGTTATTAGCGAGTTTGCAGAGGTTGTTAATAATACCGAAAAGCTTTTAAAAGGGGCATCTCTTTTTGATATTCCAGTGGTTTTTACGGAGCAAAATCCTGAAAAACTGGGTGCAACCGACCCATCGCTTGCCCACTTTATGGCAACAAGCTGTAATATAGAAAAAATACATTTTAGTGCCTGTTTAGAGCCAAACTTTATAGAGTCGCTATCGCGCTTTAATCGTCCCCAAATTGTTGTTGCAGGAACAGAAGCGCATGTTTGTGTTTTACAAACGTGTTTAGATTTATTAACTGCCGATTTTAAATTATTCATTGTGGATGACGCTATTGCATCGCGCAACTCACATCATAAAAACATAGCAACAAAGCAACTTACGCAGGCTGGAGCTATAATAACCTGTACCGAAAGTGTGTTATTTCAATGGTTAGAAAAAGCAGGAACTGAACAATTTAGAGCATTATTGCCATTAATAAAGTGAACCATGATACGCATCAAACCGTATAGGCTCGGTTAATTGTATTTTTGTAAATAATTTAATAATTAAGGCTTTAACTATGACAAGTGTGCGCCGCCTTTTTACCTATTTGTTTCTTCTTTTATTTGTAGAGTCTTTGGTATTAGGGTTTATCTACTCAACCTTGTTAACCGGTGTGGTCACAGGCTTACTTTTGCTGTCTTTGCCGCTTTGGATGCTGTACCGCTTCCCAAGTAGTAAATTGACCGCTCATGTGGTTGCAGCTGGCTGCATGATGTTTTCGTTTTTACACATCCAACAAAGCTATGGACTTATTGAAGTTCACTTTGAAATTTTTATATTGATGGCTGTGCTAATCATGTTTGTTGAGTGGCGAGTGTTTATTACTGCACTTGCGTTTGTTGCCGTTCATCATTTAAGTTTTTATTTTTTACAAATCAATGAAATGGGTTTATATGTTTTTGACCCTGACAGATTGTATTTTAGTACCGTACTTATCCATGCTGTATATGCCATTGTTGAAGCTATTGTTGCGGGCTACATCGCTAAAACATTGCACCGTGAACGCAGTGCAGGGCTCTCGTTAAGTAATACTACAGAGCAAATTATGGCGGATGAAAACAGTATTAATATTAGTCTAAGAGCCGATGAGAGTCACAGTGAAGCGGTGGCGGGCTTCAATCGTCTTCTTGGTTTTGTTTCAAGTGTAATTGGTGATGTACAAAGTCAAAGTAGTGTTTTAAAAAATCTGTCTAAACAATTGCTTGAAGTACATGATGAACTGCACCAACAAGCACAGCACCGAGAGCAGTTATCGGCTGATATTGCACAATCAGGTGAGCGCGTTGCTGAAGGCTTTGCCCATGTTGAGCAAGAAAGTAATGAACTACAAACCCAGTTTGAAAAGCTTCATTTAAGTGCGAGCGAGGCATTAAATGAGGTGGCGAATACAGACAACAAAACCGCTGAGCTTGCTAGTAACCTTAAAGAGGCAGATCAAAATATTGCACTATTAGTATGTGCATGTAGCCATATCTCAGACTTACTGAATGAGATTTCATCGATTGCTGAGCAAACCAACCTCCTTGCTTTAAACGCGGCTATTGAAGCGGCTCGTGCCGGTGAGCAGGGGCGCGGTTTTGCTGTGGTCGCAGATGAAGTTAGAAACCTTGCAACGCGTAGTAAACACACCACAGATAAAATAACGACAACCCTTGAAAGTTTGATGCAAAATAGTGCTTCATCGACTCAGTCAATGCAAGGGAGTATCACTCTGATTGAGCAACTATCGGCAATTAGCACACAAATGAAGCAACAAATCACTGAAATGACGGAGCAAGTAAATAGTGCTGCCACTAGCTCACAATCGGTTGCGCATGTAGTGCAAAACCAAGCGGGTAACACCCGTGCAATTGCCGAGAACTCACAAGCCTTAATTGCTAATCAAGACAATGATAACCATATGATTGAAAAGCTAACCGATCGTGTGCAGTTAATTGATGTCAGTATTGATGTGCTGGAGCAGGGTATTGCTAAATTCAAATAGCATAAGATCAACAGTGGCGACCCTTTTATGGGTTGTTACTGTGCTTGCTACTTTAGTTTTTGCTTACACCCAGCAAACAGAAACATTTGACCCCGATAACACGCTGTCGCAACCAAACTGGCTGTCATTGTTTCAAAATACCGTTGGGCTTAATGCAGTCGAAGGCGATACTTTGTATATTGTGGATGAAAACACCTGTGTCTGTTCCGCGCGCTCACAAGCGCACATTCAGAGCTTAACAGACTACGCTATCGAGCAGGGAGTGAAAGTAGTAAAACTAGCCCCGAGTATGGCTTTGTCTTCACTTATACCCGCGCAACCGGCTGCGGTACTTATTTCAGATAATCAAGAGTTGGCATATGCAGGGCCATTATCAAAAGGCTTAGCATGCTCGAGTCAGAACGGTTTTGTTGAGTTGGTAATTAAAAATTTACGCGCTGGTTTTAATAGTCAGTTCGTTAATTCTAATGCCAAAGGGTGTTATTGTAAGATTGGTTAAGTTTAACTTTTAAGCAAACAGATACAAAAAAAGAGGCCAAAATCACATTGGCCTCAGAACAACTAGGATTAGCAGGATTAGGAATAGATTACTGGATCTGGCCTCTAATTTCCCCACTCGGGTTAGCAGGTGTATGTACATTTACATAATGACCGCCAGAGGCGAGTACTGAAAAGGTGTCGGCATCAATCATCAAGCCAGCGTTGCTCATCCAGCGATTAATATCATCGCTATCTTGCACAAGGCCAACCAATACCGGGCCATTTTCACCTGTCACACCGGTATGAATATGCGCTGCGCTGGCGTCGCTCACACCTGAGGTGAGTACTTGTAGTTCAACACTGTAATCATGGGTGTTCACTAATGCATAGCCATCACCTGATGCGCTTGTCACAACACTTGGTACTTCTTGTGCGCCGCTTAGCGGGAAGGTCACAAATACATAGTTATCAGTTAAAATTTGCCCACGTAGCTCACCGCTAGGATTAGCCGGCGTGTGCACATTAACGTAGTGGCCACCTGATGAAAGTACTGCAAAAGTATCTGCATCTATCAAGGTGTTTTCAGGTGTTTGCCATAGGTTAATGTTATCGCTTGACTGTTCTAACGCCGCAAGTACATCACCGTTCATACCAATGCGGCCAGTGTGGATGTGCGCAGCAGTTGCATCACTTACGCCCTCTGTTAATGCTCTTAACTCTAAGTGGTAATTATCCGTATTGACTAGTGCATAACCACTGCCTGACGCCATGGTATCGACTGCGGGTACTTCTTGCATGCCAGTTAATGGGAAAGTCACTAATTGATAATTATCTGTCAGAATTTGGCCTCTGATTTCACCACTTGTATTAGCAGGTGTATGAACATTTACATAATGACCACCTGATGCAAGTACCGCAAAAATATCTGCGTTTATCATTGTATTGGCAGGTGTTACCCAGGTGCCGGCATCAGTTGTTGACTGCTCAAGTGCAACAAGTACATCACCATTAGTGCCAATTCGACCTGTGTGAATATGAGCGCCTGTTGCGTCATCTACACCTGTTGTGTTTACACGAAGCTCGAGGTCGTAATTATTCATATTAATAAGAGCATACGCTTCACCACTAGCATTGGTGGTAACAGCAGGTACTTCTTGCTCACCATTGAGTGTAAAGCTTGTGAACGCGAAGTTGTTGGTAAGTATTTGGCCTCGTAGTTCTCCGCCAGCATTAGCAGGTGTATGAACATTTACATAATGACCACCAGAAGCAAGCACCGCAAAAATGTCAGCATTTATCATGGTATTTGCAGGAGTCATCCAAACGTTACTGTCACCCATTGATTGTTCAAGAGCGACGAGTACATCACCATTAGTGCCAATTCGACCTGTGTGGATATGTGCTGCAGTTGCATCGTCTAAGTTTGAAGTAACAACCGTGAGTTCTACGCTGTAGTCAGTTGTGTCTACTAATGCGTAGCCATCACCACTGGCCATGGTGTTTACCATAGGCACTTCTTGCTTACCACTAAGATCAAATGTTGCCACTGCGTAGTTATCCGTCAGGATTTGTCCGCGAATTTCGCCATTCGCAAATTCAGGGGTGTGAATGTTCACATAATGTCCACCATCTAAGAGCACCGCAAGGGTATCACTGTCAATGGTGGTTCCCTCAGGCGCAACCCAATCAGTCATGATTTCATCGTCTTGCTCTAAAACCACAAACACATCACCATTTGAACCTAATTTGCCTGTGTGGATGTGCGCTGCTGTTGCATCATCTACACCCATAGTGACTGCGCGAAGTTTAAGTTCTGTACTTGCACTATCGTAAGATGCGTAACCGTAACCCATCGCATCGGTGTCGTTCATAGGAACTTGCTGATTACCATTTAAGGCGAAAGTGATGATGCTCGTTGTATCTGGCACTATTTGTGCGCGGAGCTCGCCGTCTGCAAATGCTTCAGTGTGGAGGTTGATATACCAATCCCCGTCCATTAAATCAGCGATCGAGCTTTCATCAAGGTCGGTAATAGCCACTTCATACATACCTTCACTTGTTGCTTCAAAAGCGAATGCAACGTCGCCATTCTCACCCAAATCACCATCATGAATGTGCGCAGCACTAAACCCTTCTACTGAGCTTGCATCTAGCGTTGCACGAAATTGCATTAAACTTTCATCAAGCTCTACGGTTGCTGTGGCGGTTTGCATTGAGTTATTCATTGGTACTTCTTGCTTGCCGCTCAAAGTGACAGAGTAGGTTTGGCTGGGACTGAATTCTTGTACTGGGGGAGGGGTAATCACTTCATTATCGTCGTCATCATCACTACAAGCAGTGACTAGGAGTAAGCTGCTTACCAAGAGTATGTATTTCATCGTTCTTCCTTATATCTAAGTATGTTCGGACGGTACGACGTGTCCATTTCAATAAGGCTTACGACAGGTGTTTAAAAAGCGATCACAAAAGGTTTATAAATTGTTAGCAACGAATTGTTGTGTTGGTTTTAAAAAAGTGGAAAAGTGAAAAAGTCGAAACTCCTCAGTGAATACAATTTACTATGCGCGAAAAATTATCTATTAACTACTTCTTTGTTTAGTGTTACCATTAAGTCAAAGTTAAGACTGCGTTTGAAAGCCTCGAGTTATTTACTGCTTTACTGTTATTCCACATACTTCTATATCTTCCAATATAATTATTGTTCTGGACAGTAACGAAACCTCTGCTTTTTGTTAAATTAACAAATTAGAAAGCTATGCTTCATGGGAAATATTCAAAGCAATACGGAAAAATTCGCTTCATACTCAAACATAATACAATCACTTAGACCAACACTATTAATTTGAAAGGGAAACCATGAAACTTATAAAAGTAATTTCTTTAACGTTATTGGCGTTGAATTTTTGCAGTGTTTATGCAGCCGAAGGAAGACTAGCTAATATTTCTACCATTATGATGGACAAAGACTTAGGTGACAAAGTTTTCATTGATATAAATACAAAAGAAGTTAGTAGCGCAGCTTGCCATAAAAATTCGAGGTGGGACTTTATATTTACTTTAGAAAATAACCAAGTCAGTAAGGCTATGTTGAGCTTTCTAGTAAAAGCACAAGCGACCAATGAAAAGCTAATATTTGTAGGAACTGGTAGTTGTAATGTTTTTAATGAACTTGAAACATTGAAAAGAATTGAACTAGTTAACTAAATTTAAAGGAATATAAGTTGTGAGATTAACTACTTTTTGTTTTGTAGTGATTGCTATTTTTGTCAGTGTTAAGTCGAATTATACCTCTGCGTCAACTGCTATTTTCTGGGATGTACAAATAGCAAGTTACAATTTCCCCGAATCGGACTTGTTCTCTGTAACATCTCAGTCAGAGTCTAACTTTGATACTTTGGCTTTAGCTTCATCAAGTTTAAGTGATGTATCAATCTCATTTAATTCATTCATCGTTGATTCTAAAGCGTTATATATTTATATACCAGCGGATAGCTTAATTGAGAAACTTTCAATTCGCTCTCAGTCATTTAGTTTTAATAATGTAATTAAAGTAATTGGTAAACCCATTGATATAATATTTATATCAACATCAAATAATTTTTCATGTAATGGCTGTAGCTTTGAAAATATTGGGCGACTCACTTTTGTTAATGGCACTTTTTCAAGTGACATTATAGATGTTCGCTCAGGTAGCATAATATCATTGAATAACCTAAAAGCCCCTGGAATTCAATCTTTAGAGGTTTTTTCCGACTCAATAAATACTGCAGGTGTTATTGACTTAAATCTAAATGCAGTAGCACACCCCGAAGGCGGCTATATTATTTCGAATCAGGGAAATTTAGTTGCTGGTGCAGGAGGGATAAACCTTTATTCTGGTAGTTTTAGAATTAAATATAGTGACTTAGATATTATTAGTGTAAATACAAGTACCGGTACCTTTAGCCCTCAAGGTACTTTTAAAGCAGCAAGTATAGGTATTGTATCTGCAAAAAATGTTGAAATCCCTATCAATACAGAATTAAATACAATGTCTGACTTGCTCGCTACAAGTACTCGCCAAGGTAGCTTCTATGCCCCATCAGAGGGGATATTTATTCAGGTTGCTAAACATCCTTCAGCTGCTGTTACTGTAAAAGGGAAGTTGTATTCAGATAATATAATTACCACTAAGAGTATTTCAAATCAAACTTTTCATAATTCCGCTCGTGTTATGGGGCAAGCCTTTAAATCCTTAACAAAAGGTGTTGTATCTAATTATGGCTTAATTGAAGCAGACATAATGGGCATTAATGGTTCCAAGTTTATTAACTCAGGGTCTATTCGTGGAGCTAAATTAGATGTTGAATCAGCAGGTGATGTTTACAATAGTTTCGGTGGTGAAATATTAGTTGGTTTACTCTCCATAAAGATTGATGATGGTATTTTTGTAAATGGTTCAAGAACAAACAAACTATATCGACCAAGCAAACTAGCTATAGAAACACCTGTTTTAGATATGACTTCTACAAAACATGGACTATATAATTTTTACACGGAGTCAGGAACAGTTCAATCTAATTTAGCGGCAAATATTCATGCTAATGAAATTAGAGTTAGCGCTAATGCAATTGAAAATATTAATCCATATAATTTAAAGAAAGGTAGTTCAGAGTCTTGGGACTCTGGTATACGTGTTAATACGACTTTCGCTAATCAAGTATCATTAATCGCTGAAAATTATTTAGGTCTAAAAGCCAGTAATTATATTCGAAACTCATCAGCTATTTTGGGGTTGGAGCAGCGAGGTGATTTTGAAGTTAATACTCCTAAGTTTTATAATGAGCGCTATAGATTAGAAGCTGATAGCTTTATTGTTTCTCAATTAACTTACGACTCAATCAATACAGGTAAGTATAATGAGGCAACAGTAGGTTCTGAAACAAAGGTTATTGCTTATTCTCCTCCAGGCCGTATTTATAGTTATGGAAAGCTGAAAGTTAGTGACGGCAACTCTATCAACGAAGATGAAGAATTCATAAATGCTTTTTCATATGTCGAAATCTTTGGGGATAGCCATTTCCATCAACTTGAGTTGAAAACAGTCGGTTTGGAATTAACAAAGGTATTATCAGAATCAAGTGTTGTGAAAATTAGAAGTTGTATGATGTGGGGGAATTGTGCTTCGAATGTTGTTACTAGCCACGCAGAAGCTGAAACTTTATTCTCTTTGCAAGGTAATGTTTATGGCTTAAATCAGGATATTGTTTCTGAAAGTAATTATTACCAAGATAGCTTGAACGTTCTCGAAGTTAGAACTCAAGAAGTTATTAACGAATATCTCTCACAATTTATTTATAACACGTCTGAAAACAGGTATGGAGAAGTAACCAATATCAAAATTGAGGGAGATATTTTAACTGGTACATACAAAGAATGTGATGGTCAGAGGTTTATCCCCTATATCGGCAGATATGTTGATAACTGCGCGTTTGGATCTTTCAGGAAATCTATATCTTCGTTACTGGAGGCAGCAACTGAAGATAACGAAGTTGGAAATACTGGTTATAGCTATGCTCAAATCAAACAGGCGGCAACTAAATTTGTAAAAACTCTCCCAATGAAAAGTGACCCCAATAACGTTTACCCAGATATTTTCTTAACTGTAGAAAGAATGAGCTTTATGTCATATGCGTTATCTAGCGACTATAAGACAATAACAATAAGTTATATTCAAGCTGGGAAAGTAGTTACACCAGGTGCGGGCTCAGGGTATCAAAATTATACATTCAGATTTACCGAAACTACTCTTTTATCTACGGTTATGGCTTGTTTGCCTGATTCGGCATGTAATTAAAGGACTAACATGAAAAAGAATAATTTTAATCCAGAAAAAAAAGTTCCTTTATGGCAAAAAGCTGTTGGCTACCTGAACATTTTAATGTTGATAGGTCAGGTGAGTTTGCCTTCTTTAGCGCATGCTTTTGTACTTTTTGATGAGGCTCAGGCAGCACAAGAATTAAATAATTCTTCAGCGTTTCAACGAGTGTATAATACTGACTCTCAGTTCAAAAAATCAGAGTATATTGTAGAACAACCTGAAAGTACTCAAGTTCAAACTATTGAGACATTCTACAAGAAGCTTATTGATCATAAAAAATACGGTTTACAGGCTCCACAATATATACCTATTTTAAATAACGGCATTACGATTATTTTCCCTCATTACGAGTTGAAAAAAAGAGTAGGCGACAGGTTTGTTCAGTCAAGAATGATCCGTTCACAAATTTACGCCAGCTTAAACCGCACATTAATCAGCGATAGTTATACCTCCGAAGTTCAGCAGATTAATGCGCTTTATAATAATGCTTATGACTTTGCAGGGACTACTAATACAAAATTTGGCGATAAAGTAACCGCTTCACAAGTATCAACTTTTAACAAAAATTTTATTTGGCCTGAGCTCAGAACAATCAATGGTGAGTCTGTACTCGTTCCTGTTGTTCAGTTCACACAAGCTACTATCGATAAGTTATCTATAAATGGTCATGTTGCTGAATTTGGAGGCTCAGTTGCTGAGTTCAATAGTATTACGATAAATAGCGGCACCTTAAAAACCCAGCGTGATACTTTTATAAAAACAGCTGAAAATTTAACGGTTAACCCTAGCGCAGAAATAAAGGCCGATGGGGATTTAAATTTATTTGTTGGTGGAACCTTACAGAATTTGTCAGGTCGTTTATCGGCTAATCAAAATGTAGATATTATTGCAGGCCAATACCAGCAAAAAACAGTTGTGCATCGTTATGCAACTCGTTACGAACAAGGCACTCGATTAGGTGAAATAGCGTCTGTTGATGCTAACGGTAATATTCGTATCCGTAGTTACGGCGATATTGTAGTTGAAGGTGGGGCTATTTCTGGCAATACGATTGGCTTAAAGGCCGATGGTAATATTATCCTTAAATCGCAGCAAACCAGCTATGTTAATAACCAACCGGTGGGTGGGTATGACAGTGAAATTAGCGAAGTTGAGCATCTAACCACTAAGTTAAGTGCTCAAGATAGTATCTACCTGATGGCGTCAGGGGCGATTGAGTTAAACGCTGCTGAGCTTTATGCCGATCAAGGAGTAATAGAGATATTAGCAGCGAATGGTGTATATATTGCTAATGCATTTAACCAATTCCAGAGTCAGCGTTACAAAAAATGGGGAAGAACCACAGAACAAGAACAAGAGTTTGAAACCATTGCTATTCGTGCAGCGTTAGAAGCTGGCAGAGGGGTAATGATAGCCACGGAATTTGGTGATATTACCTTACAAGCGGCAGATATCAAATCAGGAACTGGTACTGAGATAAACGCCCGAAATGGTCGTGTTAATTTATTGCTCGCTAAAGAGCAAGACCATTACTTTTACAATAAAGTGAAAAAAGGGTTTTGGAAAATAAAAACCGAAACCATCCAAGACACCACCGACACAGCCGTGTATAACGAAATTATTGGCGGCGTAAAAGTTCAGGCTACTCAGGGTATTACTCTTGAACTAGGTCAATACGATGGAGAGTCTGTTACTGACGTAATTAACGAGTTTTCTAAATCAGAAAGCTTGAGTTGGATGGCAGATATCTATAACGACCCGCAATATAAGTGCCCAACTCCAGCATTACCTCAAACTCCAGAGGGTTATTCTGACTTTGCTTATCGCGCCATGCAAAACGATCCTGCATTTAATCAATGTACTAGCATGCTTGATGTGGTTTACAGCAAGCTAGAAGACATTCATAAGCATGATAAAACGAGTAGCTTAAGCCCTGCAGCAATGGCGATTATTGCAATTGCAGTTTCTGTTGCGATGGGGCCAGCAGGTGCAGGTTTAATTGGTGGCAGTGGTTCAATTGGTGCAGTAGGATTTGTAAATGGTGCTGCAATGCAAGCAGGTGCACTGACACTTGCTACTCAAGCGGCAACAAGTTTAGCGAATGGTAATGGTGTAGAAGAAACCATTAAAGCAATGCACCGCTCAGATACAATAAGAGCTGTAGCTACATCTATGGCAACCGCAGGGGTTTTAAGTGAAGTTGGTAGTATAGAGTTTTTTGGCGAAGTTAACCCAAATGCGCCAATAATGAGTACTGATACGCTAATTTCAGTGGGTAATCAAGCCACGCAAGCCGTGATTAATTCGACGGTTAGTGCTGGTATTTCAACGGTCATTAATGGAGGCAATTTTGGTGAATTTACTGACACTTTCCAAGCATCACTAAAACAAGCTGGCATTAATGCTGTTGGCGAATACTTATCATCCTCAATAGGTGAATCTTATAAAAATCAAGATATTTCTAATATTGTTAGGTATCTATCACATGCTGGGGCTGGCTGTGTTCTTGGCTTAGTATCAAATGAGGCTGGAAGTGCAATCGGAGGTGGTGACGAAAGTTGTTTAACAGGGGCCGGTGGCGCTGTTGTAGGGGAATTAGTTGCCGATGCTTATAAAGCTCAAAAGTTGGATGAGTTTTATCAGCGTGAGCAAGTTCTGGTAGAGTTACTGAAAAACGAGTATGGCTATACTAACGCTGATATCGCAGCTTATTACAACTCTGAATCAGCGCAGAGTTATATTAATAAAGAAGTTGCGAAACTTACGGCAGCAGGTGTTGATTTAGCTAAATTAGGTGGAGCGACTGCGGCCTTCTTAGCGAATAGTGATGTGAATTTAGCTGCGATGACGGCCGAGAATGCAGCACAAAATAATGCGCTTTTTTTAATTCCACTAGGCTTACTCATATTAAAGGGTATAGACATTGCGCTAACAGCTAACGAGTTGTATGACATTTATACAACAATGGAGTCAGACCCAGTAAAAGGGCAAGAGCTACTTGAAGATTGGTTAATTGAGCAAGCAGCAGGTGGCGCAATCGGAAAAGTAATTCCAGGTTTTAAAACCTTTGATGAATTGCTTGACTGGTTAAAACGAAATAATGCAATTTCACCTGCAATGCTAAAAGACATTAAAGATAATGTTGATGCAGGCAAGAATGATGCTCCAAGTGGCTCCATTACTGTTAAAAAAGCTATAAATGATAAAATTAATTTGAATGACTTAAGTGGGGATTTAGAATTTTTAGCAAAAGTTGATGGTTCCCATGTATTTAAGAGAAATGATGGTTACTATGGTGAACAAATTGCTAAGCAAATCTTTGATGATAGTACGGGATTAGACTTTAAAGATATAGTAAAAAATAAGTCAAATCATGGTGCCGACTTATTGGGAGTTGATGAGAAAAATGGTGTGGTTTGGCTTATAGAAGTAAAATCATCTATTCGTAATTCATTCCCGAATCCTGATAAGCTGAATTTAGAGGCTCGTGGGAAAAGATGGATAGAAGAAGTAGCAAATGGTACATTAAATGGCCAACCTGTATCAGCAGAAGCCAAAAAATTTGCGACTGAGTTAAGAGATAAAATAAATCTTTCGGGGTACAAACTCAAACCTGTTTTAGCTAAAGTAAAAGTACCAAAGCCTGGTGAAACAGGTACTGCAACTATTTCAATAACTCCGGCTGGAAAGTAATGAATAAGAATCTAGAAAAGTTTTTACGAAAACGTAATCAGGCAATTAATAATCCAAGAAAATATAAAGATATTTATTTGAATAACATTGAAGAATTATATTTTTTTATTCAGTATGGGCATACTCAACGCGGCACTTTAAAAAATGAAATATTACCAATCTCTGATTGGGAGATGTTAGATTCAGAATTGTCAATTCCATGTAATTATTACGAAATGGATGCGCAAGCTAGTTTTGTAGAGAAGCGTAAGTTAGATTTAGATAAGTTAGCGTTTTTTTTACAGTATGGCTATTATGGAAACATAATAACGTATTCTCGGAAAAAACGTTTTTTACTTCGTTTTTCTCGCGAGCCTGTTGGTTTAGTTTCGCCTACTAGCGTATTCCACCTCAGCGTCTCTGTAATATTATATAACAATGATTATGCCAGCCACTTTTATAAGCTTTTTCAAGCTGGTTATATGAAAAACTGGATAAACCGCTCAAAAAGCCATATTGGTGACTTTATTATCCTGTTGTTTGATAAGGTCAAAGGTGGCAATACCCTAAAACCGATCGTAGATGACTTTGCTTACCAAGCTATTTTAGATAACTGGGATAGCACTGACTTAACAAAAGTTACCGCTTATCTAAATCAGTTATGTGATGATCAAGTCGCTCAGGTTGCATCACCACCGAGTAAGATGTTTTTTGAGTTCGATAATATGAATTGGCAATTTACACCTTATGCTGCACTTATGCTGTTAACGTTAAGAGCCCAGCATGGACTTGAGAATCCTGATTTTGAGCATCCTGGGTTTGGTAATGTTACTTCTTTGTTATTAACGCAGCCTGTAGCCCCTCAAAAAGATGAGGTGCTTGAACAGCTCGTTGCCAAGTTACATGAACAAGGCTTTGATGAAAAAATGTTACTAGCGTAGTGTGTGATGAAACTTTATAAAATTCTAAATCTAGGATTTATGTTGTATTACAGCTTGCTTTTAGCAGGCTGTAATACAGTTTCATATCAACCTGATGGCCTTCGTGGTGGTTATAGCGATAAAGTGTTGGCTAATGGTGAGTACCGTATTACATACCAAGGCAATGGTGATATTAGTGCTACCCAAGCCCTTGATTTTGCACTGTTGCGAGCAAGCGTAATTGCTGTGAATAATCAATCGGAATTTGCCATAGCTAGCGAGCTACTGCTCACAACAGAAACTGTAAAAATAGACTTAAACTTACCTTATATTTATAAACCCACCGCAAGGTTAACTTTATCACTAAAGAATGATGAAGATTTAACTTCAGCTTTAGTTTCATGTGAATTAATTGCTTATTATGTAACGATAAAAAAACAGAGTCGTGATTTTGCCTTTGAGCCGCGTGAGTGTATAGCTAGATTGAAGGCTAAATACCAATTACCAGATGAATATATTTAAGTTTAAGATGTTTGTGACTTGTAAATAGTGGTTTTTAATAAAAAAGGATATTTTAATGAAAAGTTTATTATTATGTTTAGCGCTTTTTTTAAGAGCTAAACACAAGCTAAGTACAACGATAAAGGCGTTTTAATTGAAAGAGTATTTGTGCATGAAAGTGGCGCTATCTAAATTTATATCATTGGTGACATAGTTAATTTAGAACAATGTACTTCTACCTTCAGGGTATGCATTCCACCTACAGCAACAGCAAAAGATGAAATGTTATCACTCGCTTTATTTATTTGCATACGCTTCAGGGAAGCGTGTAGGTTTTCATTGTTCTGGACGCAGTACGACATCATTTTGGGGTGGTACTCAAGATTTTCCTGTAGTCAATAATATGTGGGTTCATTAAACGAGCTTTTATACAAATGTAAAAGTAAGGGTCGTAAATTGGTAGTGTCTTATTCTTTCTCTGTTTGTTGCAATATAAAAGCTATTACATACGCAATAACTTCGAGTAAATTGCATATTTACTTTCAACCGCTAGTGCAATTTGCTCCAGCCGCCACTATCTAGTGGCGTGGTAGATTTTATGTTTCTAATTATTAATGCCTCCCTTTTGTTCTTGAATAGACATTTACTCATAATATGAGCAAATGAATGCTGAATTATCCTTCTTCTTGAGCTTTAGGAACTGAACCATCCAAAAAAAGTTAAAAAATTTTCTTTACTCATCGTCAACTAACCACTCAAAATATAAGAAGAAATTTTTCAGCTGTATGCCATTTAGGAAGTTCCAGTATGAAAGTTATACAAATTTCACTAAAACACTATTGCGAACTATTACCGTTTAGATTAATATGCTGACCATCAAAAGAAATGAGAGTGGTTTGCATTCATGTATATCTGTTTATGCCATGGTGTGACTGATAAAAAAATCGAACAAACTATTGATGATGGCGCAATGACGATGCGCGATCTGTCAAAAGAGCTACAAGTGGGTAGCCAATGTGGTAAATGTTGCGGTTGCTGTAAAAAGATTCTTAACCGTAAACTCATTGAAATCGCAGACATTACAGAGCAAGTAGCATAATTACTTGCTCTTAAACGTGTTTATTTAACTATTTTTCTTACCTTTCTGCCTTATCTTTATTACTTCGTACGCGTTTTATTTGCTTTTAACCTCCTCATTTATTAGGGTTATGTCAAAGCAATGTGTGTATCACACAGTCACGGGTAGGAAGCCATGATAATTGACTCTCCCAAATATCTTTTTTGTGCAATTTTTTTTATGATAGTGGCAGGCTGTGCGCAATTACCTTCTCGAGAGTCTATCCAACCAAGTTATGCTATTAAAGCTGATACACCCAGTACAATAGGAGATGCAGTGGGGAATGTTCATCCTGGTTTATCAGGGTTTTATCCTTTAGTAGATGGAGTCGATGCCTTTGTCGCAAGGTTGGCGCTCATTGATTCTGCAGAGCACACCATTGATGTGCAGTATTATTTATATCACAGGCAGCAAACAACAATTTTATTCACCGCTTTTTTACTCAAAGCGGCTGATCGCGGCGTAAGAGTAAGATTATTACTTGATGACTTATCTCAAGCCGATAGTGAAATTGATTTAGCAGCGTTGGCTGTCCATCCCAATATCGAAGTGAGATTGTTTAACCCGTTTCCTAATCGCCGCTTTAGAGCATTGGGTTTTGTGAGTAATTACAGCCTGCTTTCAAGACGAATGCATAACAAAAGCTTTATTGTTGATAATAAAGTTTTTATTACTGGCGGCAGAAATATTGGTAATGCATATTTTTCCGCGGAAGATCACTCAGAGTTTATTGATTTAGACGTAATGAGCGCAGGTGACATTGTACCCAAAGCATCAAAAGCGTTTGATTTATATTGGAATCATCAATTATCGTACCCCGTTGAAGATTTGCATGGTAGTCGTGATGAACAATCTCTTGTTAATATCACAGAAAGCTTACGAACCTATGTTTTGCAAAACCAAGACAGCAACTATGTAGAGCAACTTCGTGAAAGTGAGTTTGTGAAGCGTTTACAAAACGATGAGATCCAGTTTGATTGGCAAGAGTCGACTTTATTCTTCGACCACCCTGATAAGCTGCTCAATGATGTGAGTGAAAAATCAGCTAATATGTCGCCATCTTTATTCAAAGAGATGGGCCAACCAGAGCATAAAGCAATTATAGTCTCACCATATTTTATCCCTAAAGAACAGGGCGTTGAGTTGCTAACCAGTTGGGTAAAAAAAGGGGTAGATGTTACCGTACTGACTAACTCATTAGCAGCGACTGATGTTTCTGCTGTGCATGCGGGTTACAAGAAGTATCGTGCAGATTTAATTCGTGGTGGCGTTAAACTTTGGGAATTAAAACCTAGCGACTTAGTTGCTATTAAACGCAAAGCAGGGCGCAAGGTGACAGGCTCATCACAGGCCAGCCTTCATGCAAAAACGATGACGGTCGATGACAAGAAAATTTTCGTTGGTACTATGAATCTCGATCCGCGCTCTTTTGACCTAAATACTGAAATGGGCGTATTAATTAATAGTGAAAAACTCAGTCATTTTTTAGCGCACTGGGTTGATAAAAAAATGCCAGACTACGCTTGGAAAGTAGAATTGAAGAATCCAAACGATGACCAGCTAATTTGGCTTGATACAGTAAACAACAAACAGTTTGAAAAAGAACCACAAACCTCATCATGGCGGCGTTTTCAAGTTTGGTTTATATCGCTGTTCCCGATTGAGGATGAACTCTAGCTATAACTGCAAACCTAACCTTCGGCCCAACTTTTTTAGTTGGGCTTTTTTGTATTCGAACTTTAGTTGTTAATATTTTCGGGATAAAAAATGCCAATTGAGCGTACACGTGTAAGTTTAATATATTCAAGTGCTTAGCATCATTAAGAAAATTAAATATAAAAAAATGTTAAAAAAACTGGTTGGACCAATTGATCTATTGTTCAATTTATGACGTAATGTAGGTATTACTATCTGGTCGGATGAGTTTATTATGAGCTTACGTACAAAATTAAAAAAAGTATTACCTAGTATTTCAATTACAGAACAAGAAGCGTTAGATGCGGGTGATGTTTGGTTAGAAGGTTCAATCTACCAAGGTAAACCTGATTTCGATGCACTTCGTGATGTTTCAGCTGCTAAGCTGAGTGCTGAAGAGCAAGCATTCTTAGATGGTCCAGTGAAAGAATTATTATCAATGATTGATGATTCTGAAATTCAAAACGGTGTTCATCTACCTGATTACATCCTTGATTTCTTGAAAAAAGAGCGCTTTTTCTCGCTTATCATTCCTAAATCATTCGGCGGTTTAGAATTCAGCCCTTACGCAAACTCAACAATCGTTGCGACTATCGCGACAAAGAGTTCTGCGGTTGCGGTAACCGTGATGGTTCCTAATTCATTAGGCCCAGGTGAGCTATTACTGCACTTTGGCACTAAAGAGCAACAAGATCACTACTTACCACGCCTTGCTAATGGTCGTGATATTCCATGTTTCGCACTAACTAGCCCAGAAGCGGGTTCAGATGCGGGTGGCATTCCAGATATCGGTGTTGTTAAACGTGGCCAGTTCAATGGCGAAGAAGTGTTAGGTTTAGAAATTACTTGGGACAAACGCTACATCACACTCGCGCCAATTGCGACAGTGCTAGGTTTAGCATTCAAAGTAGTTGACCCTGATGGTTTACTCGGTGGCAAAGAAAACCTAGGTATTACTTGTGCGCTTATTCCTAAAGATCACCCAGGTGTTGAACTTGGAAATCGTCATGATCCTATGGGTATCCGTTTTTATAACGGTACGACACGCGGCGAAAAAGTATTTGTACCAATGGACTTCATCATTGGTGGTCAAAAGAATATCGGTCGTGGCTGGCAAATGCTGGTTAGCTGTTTAGGTGCAGGTCGTGGTATCTCGTTACCGGCACTAGGTGTTAGCTCATCGCAAGTTGCATTTAAAGGTGCTTCTGAGTACGCAGCAGTACGTGAGCAGTTTGGTCTTGCGATTGGTCAATTCGAAGGCATTCAAGAAAAGCTCGCTGATATCGCAGGTAAAACGTATCTTCAAGAAGCGATGCGTGTATTAACAACAGAAGGTTTAGGCATGGGCTTAAAACCATCTGTAGTCACTGCAATTGCTAAATACCATATGACAGAAATTGGTCGTAACGTGCTTGATTCAGCAATGGATATTCAAGCGGGTAAAGCGATTCAAAATGGTCCACAAAACACATTAGCAAGTGGTTATGTTGCACAACCAATCGCAATCACGGTTGAAGGTGCAAACATTCTTACTCGTAATCTAATGATTTTTGGTCAAGGTGTAATGCGTTGTCACCCATATCTACAAACTATGGTTGAGTCTATCCACAGCGAAGACAAAAATGCAGATAAAGAATTCAACAACATCTTACGTAAAACAGTGGGCTACAGCGTAGCTAACAGTTTACGTGCTTTCCGCTTAGGTGTATTACCGTTTACTGCGGGTGCTAAATCGTCATTACCAGAAGTACGTGAATACGAAAAAGCAGCACATAAACTATCTGCAAAACTTGCAGTTTACGCTGACTTCTCATTATTAGTACTTGGCGGCAAGCTTAAACAAGCAGAAATGTTATCTGCACGTTTAGGTGACGTAATGAGTTTCTTATACGCAGCGATGGCGTCGATTAAATACTACGAGCAAAAAGTAGCAAGCAGTGAACGTGAGCAAGCCGCACCTTATTTCCATTATGCGACTCGCTTTGCACTACAAAGCGCAGAAGAAGCATTGCATAAGTTTTTAGATAACTTCCCTGCAAGCGGTACTCGTAAGTTTATGCGTTTCATTACGATGAACTACTCAATGAAAATGCCTAAAATCAGCGATGATTTAATCCGTGAACTTGCGACTCAAGCACAAATGGATACCGCATTTAAAGCGCAAATCACTCATTTGGTTAAACCAATTGAAGGTGATGGTCATTACATCAATGAGCAAGCGTACAAAGCGAAAATGGCGTGCCTTGATTTACTTGCAAAAGTTAAAAAAGCACTGCGTGCTAAAACGATCAAACCGGGCGTTCGTTTTGCAGAAACACTTGATAATGCACTCGTGGCAAGTGTTATTAACGAAGAAGAGTATGCAAAACTGATTGACTACAACAAAAAACGTGAAAAAGCGATTCGTGTTGATGAGTTCGACTTTGATATGAACTTGCTTGATGACAATGCAAAACCAGTTAACCCACTTAAAAGTGTGGTAAACGAGTAATTCAACAATGCAAGTCCTGAGTAGTATTAGGACTTTATCTTCGAAAACCCGTGCTTAGCACGTAATGCCGATCAGTTAAGAATATTTTCATGATCGGTTGACCGATCTTTTAAAGGCTTCAAAATCCGATATCAGAAACTGATATCGGATTTTTTTATGTCTTTACTCACAAACCTCGATGAAACATTTAGTCATGCGGAAGACTTGAAGGCTGTCGATAAGCTTATGTCTTTTGTCGACCCTGAACTTCTTCAGCAAGCCTATACACTATCGGGCGTAGCAACTATCAGACGTCGCCGGTTACCTCTGGATTCGGTCGTATTTACTATCGTGGGTATGAGTCTTTTTCGTAATGACCCTGTCTGGGACATCGCAAATAAACTTGATATCTCATTACCAGGTAAAAATCGATTTGTTGCCCCCAGTGCGGTAGTTCAAGCTCGGCAACGACTAGGTGATGAAGCTGTCGGTCACGTCTTTAAGCTGATGGCACAACGGGCCTTTGGTGATTTTGCCTTTGAACAGTGGTGTGGTTTAAATGTGTTAGCAGTTGATGGCGTGATGTTTCGTGCTCAGGATACCGGTGAGAACCTTACTGCATTCGGTTGTGACCGTAATGCTAAAGGCGATAATCCGTATCCACAGGTACGCATGTGTAGTCTGATGGAAACCTCCAGCCACCTTCTACTGGCCAGTGAGTTTGACAGTCGGGATGTGGGGGAGATGTCTCTTGCGCAGCGGCTTATTCCTTCGGTTCCCAATAACTCTCTGACTCTTTTCGACAGAGGATATTATTCGCTGGGGTTATTGTACTTATGGATGACTAAAGGCGTTAATACGCACTGGATGCTCCCTGCCCGTAAAGATCTACAGTACACAGTAAAACACCGACTAAGCGAACATGATGCTGTTATCACTCTCAAGACTTCGCCTCAGGCTCGGAAAAAATTTGATGGTCTACCAGAAACCATCGACGCGAGGCTAACCAGTTACAAAGTAGACGGGAAAAGCTACCATGTGCTCAGTTCAATGGTCGATGTATTGCAGTTTCCCTACGAAGAAGTTGTTGATGTGTACGTTCAACGCTGGGAAATAGAGCTAGGGTTCAGGGAAATGAAACAGACGCTAAATCAGGCCAAGCTAACACTTCGTAGCAAGAAACCTGAGATGGTACGACAGGAGCTCTGGGGACTACTACTGGCCTACAACCTGATTCGGATGATTATGCTGGATGCCGTTAAAGATATGCCTGAGCTATCCCCATCGCGGCTTAGCTTCGGCCTCTGCATGAGACACATCATCGTGTTCTTCCTAACCACTTTACCGGAAACAGTAACCAAGTTGCCCGTTCACTATGAATACCTGATGGAATCGTTAAGGATGATGAAATTACCTGACAAACGGCCTGATAGGTATTACCCAAGAGTTGTGAGGAAAAGACCGACTAAATACCCCACAAAGAAAAAAGCCAGTCAGCTTAACTGACTGGCATTA
>NZ_LRUF01000007.1 GCF_001550155.1 Pseudoalteromonas arabiensis | reverse complement strand
CATTAAAAAAGGCCGCCTAAGCGACCTTTTTCACAGTGTTACTGCAATCTGTAGATTATTCTACGATTGTAGCTACAACACCAGCACCAACTGTACGGCCACCTTCACGGATAGCGAAGCGTAAACCTTCGTCCATCGCGATTGGAGCGATTAGCTCTACAGTCATCTTGATGTTGTCACCAGGCATTACCATTTCAACGCCGTCTGGTAACTGTACGTCACCTGTTACGTCAGTTGTACGGAAGTAGAACTGTGGACGGTAACCTTTGAAGAATGGCGTGTGACGACCACCTTCATCTTTAGAAAGTACGTATACTTCTGAAGTGAACTTCGTGTGTGGAGTGATTGAACCAGGCTTCGCTAGTACTTGACCACGTTCAACGTCTTCACGCTTAGTACCACGTAGAAGTGCACCGATGTTCTCACCCGCACGACCTTCGTCTAGAAGCTTACGGAACATCTCAACACCTGTACACGTTGTCTTCGTAGTTTCTTTGATACCTACGATTTCAACTTCGTCATTCACGTTGATGATACCAGCTTCAACACGGCCAGTTACAACTGTACCACGACCTTGGATTGAGAATACGTCTTCGATAGGCATGATGAATGGCTTATCGATGTCACGCTCTGGCTCTGGGATGTAAGAATCTAGTGCTTCTGCAAGCTCAACGATTTTGTCTTCCCACTCTTTCTCGCCTTCTAACGCTTTAAGCGCAGAACCTTGGATTAGTGGTAAGTCATCACCTGGGAAGTCGTACTCAGAAAGAAGTTCACGAACTTCCATCTCAACTAGCTCAAGTAGCTCTTCGTCGTCAACCATGTCACATTTGTTCATGAATACGATGATGTAAGGTACACCAACCTGACGAGAAAGTAGGATGTGCTCACGAGTTTGTGGCATAGGACCGTCAGTCGCAGCAACTACTAGGATTGCGCCGTCCATTTGAGCAGCACCTGTGATCATGTTTTTAACATAATCGGCGTGTCCTGGACAGTCTACGTGTGCGTAGTGACGAGTTGGTGTATCGTACTCAACGTGTGAAGTTGAGATTGTGATACCACGCTCACGCTCTTCTGGAGCGTTATCGATTGATGCGAAGTCTTTCGCTACACCACCGTATACTTTTGCAAGTACGTTAGTGATTGCTGCAGTTAGGGTAGTTTTACCGTGGTCAACGTGGCCGATTGTACCTACGTTTACGTGCGGTTTTACGCGTTCAAACTTTTCTTTTGCCATGACGGAACCTATCAGTTTTGTGTATCTAGATTACATATGAAAATAATCCACCGAGGGTAGATTAATTTAATTTTTTCAAATTTCAAATAGTTTTTTCTGACAGATAAAGGAAGAAATTAAGATGAGTTCTCGATACTGGTGCTGATAGGCAGATTTGAACTGCCGACCTCACCCTTACCAAGGGTGCGCTCTACCAACTGAGCTATATCAGCAACACCAGAGTCTGGAGCGGGCAGCGGGAATCGAACCCGCATCATCAGCTTGGAAGGCTGAGGTAATAGCCATTATACGATGCCCGCATAGAAACCTGTTCTTAAACTACCTCTAACCGTCAAGAATAAAGTGGTGGAGGGAGCTGGATTCGAACCAGCGAAGGCTGAGCCGTCAGATTTACAGTCTGATCCCTTTGGCCGCTCGGGAACCCCTCCACGAAAATTCTTTACTAAGTCACTTCCGGTAAAAGGAAAGTGGTGCCGACTATCCGAGTTGAACGGATGACCTACTGATTACAAGTCAGTTGCTCTACCAACTGAGCTAAGTCGGCACTGCTTTAGTACGGGGCGAGATTCTAAGGTAAGGTTTATTGTGATGCAACAATAAAATTAAAAAAAGTGTGATTTTGTGTGTTAAACGCTCACTATTCAGGCAAATTAGCGCTTTTTTACGGTTTTGCTGTCAGTTCTCGCCAATAATTAAGGCCCTTAAAAACCAATAGGCTATCAAATTGACTGTGAGAAAATGAATCAGCTAGCAATTTTCCATAGCCACCGGCAAACAACAAGATAACTGATGCACCACTTATGTGCTGCTTAGCTTGTTCAATAGCACCTAGCGTGGCCACCAGCGCACCATTTTTTAAACCATTCGGTGTATTACAGCCTAATTCAGGACTAAAAGGTATTTGTGCATCATCAAACACCCGCTTAGTGTTTTGGGTCAACGAGGTCGTCATTAAATCAAGGCCTGGTAATATCCATCCCCCCAAATGCGTACCTTCAGAGTTAAGTACATCAATCGTTGTAGCTGTACCGGCATCGATAATAATGCAGTTTTGCTGAGGATACTCTACAAAAGCAGCAATCACTGCTAACCAACGATCGATCCCTAAATTTTGATACTGCTGATAGGCGCAGCTTAAGGTGGCAAGCTCAGCCGTGACCACCGCTTCAAAGTTAGGAATGGAATGTTGTTGTGCTTGTACTAATAAAGGCCTGAGTAACTCTGCGCTCCCCACACACGCATAAACCAGTTCTTGTATTTGTGACCAAGGTATCGCGTTAAGTTCGCATGCCTGATAATGGTTACCATCAAACAAAACCGCTTTAATTGCGGTATTACCTACATCAACTAACAGTTTCATAACTCAGCCTTACGCAATGAAATTTCTCCACCATAATAGCTTTTTACTTCGCCATCTTGACGAATACGAACGCCACCTTGGCTGTCAATCCCTTCACAAATACCACGCCAACTCCGATGCCCTGTATTAAGCTCAACGTATTCATTTGCAAATGCGTTTAACTGATTCCACGTCAGATACATATCATTTAAGCCTGTTTGTTGATACTGCGCTAAACGTTTTTCTAAATAAAAACATAAGTAAGCCACCAGTTTATTTTTATCAAGTTCCTGAACATGTTGACTTAAGTCTGTCCATGCTTGGTCGATATGCTGACTGGCACTTTCTGGCATATGCAAATTAATACCTATGCCTATCACAAGCTGGCAAGGCCCCTGTGGCTGACCATCAAGCTCAACTAATACGCCTGCCAGTTTTTCACGGTTTAAGTAAATATCATTAGGCCATTTTAGCGCTATATCCAATTGATATAAGGCCTTAAGCGTGTCGTAAACAGCAAGCCCAACGGCAATAGATACACCCATAGCCGCTTGCAAGCCATCATCCAAACGCCAAAAATAGCTAAAATATAAATTTGCACCAAACGGAGACTGCCAAACACGCCCACGGCGACCTCTTCCTGCTTGCTGCATTTCTGCAACGAGTACGGTGCCGGACGTGAGTGGAATATCGCTTTGTAAGCGACGCATTAGCTCACTATTGGTAGAATCTATAATTGGCTGTACTTCGACATTAGCTGTGGTGCCACCCAACTCATTATAATGCTTGCCAATTTTATCTTTGTTCAGTAAGCCCGCACTATTATTAAGGCAATACCCTTTACCCGTGACCTTGAAAATATCGAGCCCCATTTCCTGCAAAGAGTGAATATGTTTACCCACTGCTGCGCGGCTGATACCGAGCTGCTCACCCAATTGCTGACCAGAAATAAAACCACCGGTATTCAGAGCCTGTAAAATTGCCAGTTTATTGCCGTCTGGCGCTTTCATGATGAAGCTCCCAATTCAATATGGCATTCACATTCGGCGTTAATCAGTCGCACTTCGTGTTGCAGAGCAATTTGATATTTTTGCCAGACCTGCTGCTGAATATGTTTCACCATTTTAATTAAGTCATCACCATTACTATTACCGTGATTCACTAACACCAATGCTTGCTGCTGATGAACCTCTACCCCTGCAACTTTATAGCCTTTTAAGCCAGCCTGCTCAATCAACCAGCCTGCCGCAACTTTATGATGCTCAGAATCGACAAAATAATGAGGCAAGTTTGGGTATTGTTGTAACAATAATGCTAGCTGCTCATTACTGATCACTGGGTTTTTGAAAAAACTGCCCGCATTCGCAAGTTCGCTTGGGTTAGGTAATTTACTGTTTCTAGTCGCAATGATTTGCTCAAACACTTGTTGTGGAGAAGGTTGTGTAAGTTTTTGCAATGGCCCATAACTTAGTACTGGCTGCCATTTTTTAGGTAAGAGTAATCCTACATGAGTGATCACCGCTTTATTTTTAAGTGCATGTTTAAAAATAGAGTCGCGATAGCTAAATTGGCACTCGTCTTTGGCTAAACGTTTAATCGTCTTTGTCGCAATATCAAAGTATTCAACATAGCTAACAAACTTTTCCAGTTCTACACCATATGCACCAATATTTTGCACAGGCGCGGCTCCCACAGTACCGGGGATCAGGGCTAGATTTTCAAGCCCAGGCATGCCATTAGCAATAGTCATAGCAACTAATTGATGCCAGTTCTCTCCAGCCGCCACATGAAATAAGAAAGCATCACTTTGTTCTTGAATTGCTACCCCTTTGGTTGTCATGTGAATCACTGAGCCTTGGTAGTCAGATAAAAATACCGTATTACTGCCTTCGCCTAAAATACAAAAAGGGACAGAAAAGTCTGTAGTTATAAGCTGATTCACATCATCGATTTGATAGAAGTGCTGGCATTGGCTTGGCAAAGAAAAGGTATGAAAAGATTGCAGGGACTGAGCCACAAAACGCCTCAAAGGTTACCGGTAACTAATCGCATTAGTGTAACCTATCGTCGCAAAATACGCATTAGATTGTAAAAATCACTCAACCCACTGCACTAATCATGTTATAAAACAGGCTCTTTTCATTACCGTTCTAGGGTTATTATGAAGTTTAAACCATTACTTTTAAGTCTTGCTATGGCCGGTGCTTGCTCTCAAGCAACTGCTGACGCAATCAGCCAGCACACTTACGCAAACTTAGATGACGTAACAACCACTCACCTATTACTAGATTTAGATGTTGATTTTGATGATAAGCAATTAGAAGGTTTTGTTGAGCATACGCTAGATTGGCATAATGCGACCAGCAAAACGCTTGTTCTTGATACCCGCGATTTAGATATCGACAAAGTCATGTATCAAGATGACAAAGGCAGCTGGCACAACGCTGACTTTACCCTTGCTGCACGTGATGACGTAAAGGGCTCAAAATTAACAATTAAATTTAAAAGCCAAGCGGTTAAAGCGCGTATTTACTACAACAGCCGTCCAGAAGCTTCAGGTTTACAGTGGTTAACACCAGAGCAAACAGCCAGTAAGTCACACCCCTTTATGTACAGCCAATCACAAGCAATTCACGCTCGTAGTTGGATCCCAGTACAAGATACGCCAGCAATGCGCGTGACGTACTCTGCTCGTATTCACACACCAAAAGATATTCGTGCGGTAATGAGTGCAGATAACAAAGATGCGCTCTATAAAGATGGTGACTATTTATTCAATATGCCACAACCCATCTCACCATACTTAATCGCAATTGGTGCGGGTAATCTAGAATTTAAAGCCATGTCTAAGCAAACCGGTATTTTTGCTGAACCAACTATTTTAGATGCATCTGTGGCTGAGTTTGACGACACGCAAGCGATGATCGATAAAACGAACGCGATGTATGGCGAATATGCATGGGGGCGCTATGACTTATTGATGCTACCACCAAGCTTCCCATTTGGTGGCATGGAAAACCCGCGTTTATCCTTCATCACTCCAACTGTTGTTGCTGGCGATAAAAGCTTAGTAAATCTAATTGCTCACGAGCTTGCTCACTCTTGGTCGGGTAACTTAGTGACGAATGCTACGTGGGAAGATTTATGGTTAAACGAAGGCTTCACGTCTTATGTTGAAAACCGCATCATGGAAGAAGTATTTGGTCGTGACCGTGCTGTGATGGAACAAGCGCTTGATGCCGCTGGCTTACGTAAACTCATTAAAACGTTACCGGCACCAGATACACGCCTTAACTTAAAACTTAATGGCCGTGATCCTGACGACGCATTTAGCTCAGTACCTTACACCAAAGGCCAGCTTTTCTTAATCTACCTAGAAAACAAGTTTGGTCGTGATAAGTTCGATCCATTTGTAAAAGCTTACTTCGATGAGTTTTCATTTAAGTCTTTAACAACAGCTCAGTTTGTTACTTACTTAAAAGCCAACTTAATCGAAAAATATCCAGGCATTGTCAGCATGGATAAAGTAAATGAGTGGATTTTTGAGCCTGGTTTACCAAGTGATGCACCAAACCCAACGTCTGATGCATTCGATAAAGTCGACGCAGTTACAAAAACATGGCTAAACGGTGAGATTAGCGCAGCTGACTTACCAACCGCGGATTGGTCTGTTCATGAGTGGCTACACTTTTTAAATAACCTACCTCGTGATTTAAGCATTGAGAAAATGACTGAGCTTGATAACCAGTTCAATCTAACGCAGTCAACTAATGCGGAGCGTGCTTTCGCATGGTTTATGTTAGCAGTCGGTAATGGTTATCAACCTATCTACCCTGCACTTGATAAGCACTTATCTGGTATTGGTCGCCGTAAGTTAATTGTGCCACTTTATAGAGCACTTATTAACAACGGTAAAAAAGACTGGGCGCATGATGTGTACTTAAAAGCCCGTGCGGGTTATCACCCACTTGCACAAGGTACCGTTGACGACTTATTCGCAAAATAATAAGTCAAGCACAAAAAAGGCGCTGAAAATCAGCGCCTTTTAATTTTCCAATTCTTATTTTGTCACTTTATCTAAAAATGCACGACGCTCTTCAGGGCTTGCTTGTTGCCACCAAAACTCAAGCATGGACGCTGCGTTTGGCATATTTTTCAAGCCCGCCTGTCCGCCGGGTACTTTTGCTGGCAAAGTAACAGGGGCTGCCGTTGCCGGTTGAGGACTTGATGCAGCAACAGGCGCCCTCGCCACGGCTTGAGCAGGTGCTGGTGCTGTACGATAGCCTATGGTTGATAATGGCATAGCAAGCTCGCTACCTTTTGCTTTTAAACTTACTTGCGGTGATTCAGCAAACACTTCTGCTGCCACGGCATTGCTGGCACGATTAAACACTAAATCATAGTTTTTGCCGCTTTCAACCGTTACTTCAACCCAAAATGGCTCCGATTCAACAACTTGATGATCGTCATAACCTTGTTCATAAAGATCGGTGTATTTTAATTTTAACTGATAAGTACCAGGTGCAAGCTCAACATCGTCAACTCGACTAAAAAACGATTGTTCTATTAAACGTTCACCCACCTGCAAAGGCACAAACTCTTCTGGAAAGTGGATAGTTTCAGCTAGGCTGCTGGCACTGTAAAATAGTGCAAACATACTAGTTAGTAATACTGACTTACGCATGATCACTCCTTGGTTGTTTAACTTGCGGCAGTTTCAGTTTGACACTGCAAATAAAGTTTGTCATTAGTGGGCGGTCAATTAACTACGAATTAAGAGAGCTAAGTATGAGCCAAGAGACTATTTTTACAAAGATAATTAACCGCGAAATCCCTTCTGATATCGTGTATGAAGATGATTTAGCACTCGCTTTTAAAGATATAAATCCACAAGCACCGTTTCACGTTTTAATTATTCCAAAAACGCCTATCGCAACGATTAATGACATCACACAGGAGCATGCACCTCTTGTTGGTCACCTATATGTAGTGGCTGCAAAACTCGCGAAGCAATTTGGTTTTAGTGATGATGGTTTTCGCGTTGTTATGAATTGCAATGACCATGGCGGCCAAACCGTGTACCATATCCACCTACACATGCTTGCAGGTAAAGAGATGGGTTGGCCTCCTTATCAAGATAAGAAGAAACAACAAATCTAATACGTTTTAATGTTAATAATTGTAAAAAACAATACAAACTAACTAATACTGTCTATTATAAATAGATATCAGTTAGTTAACATAAATATTAAGGTTAACTAACGGTATTTTTTGAAACAAAATAGACACAAACTGTACTTTTCCTGCGCAAGACTCAGAAATTTCTAATACGAAAGGGGTGGATGGCGTGGTAGGATGCAAGAGTCAACTTTATTCAAGAGTGTATAAATATGAGTAGTTCAGCCTTTTTACTATTAGATTCAGAACCGGTTAACACAATTGGCATTAATGTCTTAGAACCTTTATTGAAGACTCAAGGCCTTGCGGTTACATCTGGTACTGATATTTCTGAAGTTCCGGAAGGTACACGCTTGTTATTCATTGAAACATCAAGCACCGACGCGTGGGGAAAACTTAAAGAGCAACTGGTGAATCTTCGTATTAAATGCGACATTGTATTGTTTAATCTTGATGAAAACCCAGAACTTGCGAATCGCGCTTTATTAACGGGTATTCGTGGTGTGTTCTACACAACAGATAATGCCGACGTGTTAATGAAAGGCATTCGCCTATTGTTAGAAGACCAACTTTGGTATCGCCGTGAAATAATGTGTAACGCATTAAATCGCATGTTGCAGTTCAACAAAGATGCATTACATAAATTGACTGATGGTGATATTGAACCTGTTAAACTAACTAAACGCGAAAAAGCGATCATTTCGCTAATGAGCAAAGGTTCTAAAAACAAAGAGATTGCTGAGGACTTAAGTATTAGTCCGCACACGGTGAAAACTCATCTATACAGTGCATTTAGAAAAACTAAATGCCGTAACCGTATTGAGCTTTTATCTTGGGCACAGCAAAATATTCCTGACGAAATTCGTTAAGATTTATTCTCTAAAAAAACAGACGCACATTGCGTCTGTTTTTGTTTCTGGTTGCTAAACATAACAATAGACTTTATTCTCAAGCTGTTAATTAATGCCTCGGAAATACAATGCTCGACTCAGCGACCCTCTACTATGCAAGCGCAGCCATGATGGCTGTGATGACATTACTTAGTTATCTCACGTGGCGAACCAACAAAAATACTCCAGGCACCTTACTTTATATTTTTTACCCATTGGTGATGTTTATTTCAGTTATGAGCTTTGCACTGCATGGTCATATCAATAACATCGCGAGTATTTCCATCGCTAACTCATTTATGTTTAGCGCATCAATCATTCACGTTCTCGCAATTTGCCAATTTTTTAACGCGAAATGTATTGGTTTAAGAGCCTTTATTGGCATAACTATCGTGCTGGCACTGACAATGATTTACCTTGCCACAGACAATACCGAGCTACGTAGCCGAATCCTCGTCTCAGATTTACAGCACATTATTGAATCATTATTTTTGCTGGCTCTATTTATCCGTAACGGTCGGAAAAGCTATCCGAATGGCAGCATTGTATACATTATGATCTTAGTAATTATTCTTGCAGTATTCACTGGTCGCACCTTAATGATGGGTGATGTCAGTACAGCCAATTTATTATCTGAGAACTGGTTTAGTATCACGCTGTTTATCAATGGTGTCATTGCACCTATGTTTTACGCTACAGGTATGGCTTTACTTTGTAATGAAAGACGCGAGCAAAATTTAAATCAGCTTACCGAGAAAGCACATAAAGACCTCGAAATTAGAGGATTATTTTTATCGACTATCAGCCATGAAATTCGCACTCCTTTGAATGGTATTTTAGGCAGTGCGCAGCTTATTATGAACCAATCTAGCGATCCCCGAGATAAACCTTATTGCGAAGCGATTATTAACTCAGCTGAATCCCTTAATTTACTGGTCGATAAGGTACTTGATTATGCAAGTCTCGACCAGCGAGACGAAGCCCTCTACGAAGAAGATGTTGAGCTTAAAACATGGCTTAATAATTTGTGTCTATTGCTGAGTCCTCTGGCTGAACAAAAGCACTTAAAGTTTGAACTTATTTATGACCTTCCTGAGCAAGCATGTTACTACTGTGATCAACAAAAGCTCAGACAAGTAATCATCAATCTTGTCGGTAATGCGATTAAATTTACAGATCACGGCTCAGTCAAAATTCATGTAAAACTACTTAAAGAAGGTCAGTTTGAAAACCTCCTTCGCATCAGTGTTATTGACTCAGGCCCAGGCATTGAAGATGAAGAAATAGCATATCTAACAGAACCCTATGTACAAAGTAGCGCAGGAAAAGAAAAAGGCGGTACAGGCCTCGGCTTGGCGATTACTAGTCGCTTGCTTGAAAAGCTCGGCAGTAAGTTAAATATAAAAAGTGAGCTGGCAAAAGGTAGTACGTTTAGCTTTGATATTAACCTTGCTGTTGGTGAATTAAGCCTTGTAGAACAACGCCATCAATCTAAAGATTATGTCACAGGCCTAGATGTTCTATTAGTGGAAGATCTCGACTTAAACCAAAAGATTGCAATTGAATTTATGGCTGATGACGAGCATAAAATTAAGCTGGCAAAAGACGGAAATAGCGCTATTGATCTGATGCAAAAGCACCACTTTGATGTCGTACTTCTCGACATGAATTTACCGGATCTGACAGGCCAAGAAGTGCTTAAAAGGCTCAAGGCGATGGACCATCTAAACCAACGTACTCCTGTGCTTGCTTTTACTGCAAGCCTCAGTCCTGATGAAATAAAAGAATATTTGGCTCTAGGTATCAAAGACATCGTTGGCAAACCAATTAAACAGCAAAAGCTGCGCCAAGCGCTTAGTGATTCACAATCAAATCAAGCGGCGAGCATCGCAGTCGAGCTTCGAGATACCCTTTACGATGAAACAGCTGCCGCAGCACTTATTAGTTCATTCAATGAAGATGAAGTATCCTCTATTTATAATGAATTTGTTTTATCAGCTCGTAATAAACTAATTCGCTGCCAGCAACTCGTTGAAGATGATAAAGAGCAATGTATAAAGCTCTTGCACCGCCAAGCAAGTACTGCTTTACAGCTTGGCTTTAACCGCTATGGCTTAGAATTAAAAAAAGTAGAACGTAAATTACTCGATAATAAGCCCCTAAAGGAATCCCTCACCGGTGCGCTAGGCCTTTGGCAAGAAAGCTTGCAAGCATATTTGGCACATGTAAGAAGTGAGTTGAGCTAAATTAGATGTAGTTATAAGGCTCAAACAAATTAAATATACAAAGTACCGTTACTCAAGTAATGATAATTAACGCACTACAGAACCAAGGATAGGACTTATGCTGATTTTTAAAATTTTAATTTTAGTTGCATTATTAAAGCTGTTAATAAATACCGAACGACCCAGTTTATGTGCGGGTATTTACACAGCTATTGTGTTGTTGTTTAACCTAATGTTCGGCCTTGGTTTCATTGCATCCATTGTTGGCGCTGCCATTTCTGGGGTACTCGCGTTAATTTATTTTTGGCTGTTGAACCATTTCAGAGAGACCACTATTTTCTGGCTGGTACTCATTTTAGGGCTCGCTATTGGTTTAGTTTAGCTTGCCCTCTGTGGCTCCTCTTGAGTAAAGAGCATAATAGCGTTTTCAGTAAGCGCAACTTACTTAAGCATCAAGAGTTGTGGTCATTTCGGCCATACTCATCTTCAAAACGTTCAATATCGCATTCATCTAAAACAGCACCGGTTTGCACCTCAATAACAACAAGTGGCTCATGATAATAGTTAGCTAAGCGATGTATTTGCTTTGCTGCAATGTAGCAAGACTGATCGGCACTTAGTTCAAATTCATCATCGCCCACACGTACACTTGCAATACCTGAAACCACAACCCAATGCTCTGCTCGATGTTGATGCCGTTGTGTAGACAGCGTAGCGCCACAATTGACGCTAATTTTTTTTACTTTAAAACCAACGCTTTCTACCAATGTGCGATAGTTACCCCATGGCCTAAATACGACTTGATGGTGCGTTAGTTTATCATTTGCTGATACAGTAAGTTGTTTGAGTAACTCAGGGAGTTTATTAAGGGCATTTTTATCAGCGACTAAAGTCGCATCATGGGTATGTATAATTGCTTTATTAGTCACCCCTAACGCGGCAATTGTATGATCGGCTTCGCTTATTAGTAGATTATTATCGCTATCAACGCTCACCCCTTGTGAGCTTAAGTAATTACCAAACGGGTCTTTATCAGCAAGTTTCGAAAGCGCAGAAAAGCTCCCTATATCACTCCAATTTAAATCAACCGGGATCACTGCGACCTTGTCACTACGCTCTAAAATAGCGTAATCAATTGAGTCACTTGGGCATGTACTAAGTACTGTGTTATTCGGCCTGAGAAAACCTAGATCTTCTTTAAATTCAGCAGCCTTAGTGACACTTTCCGCTATTTTTGGTGCAAAGCGGTTAAGCTCGTTTAAATACACATTAGGTAGAAACAAAAACATGCCACTATTCCAGTTATAGTCACCACTAAGTACGTATTGCTCTGCCAGCGTTTGAGCTGGCTTTTCTTTAAACTCTACAACCTTAAAACACCCTTCACGGCTTAGCTCTTCACCTTGGCGGATGTAACCATAACCGGTATGTGGTGCGGTCGGTTTAATTGCAAATGTTATTAGTTGCTGTTGTTCGCAAAGAGCAATAGCGTCATCTAAGCGCGCTATTAACTTTTCAAAATCACTAATATGATGATCAGCGGGCATGACTAATAACGGATCCATTAAACCGTTTTGCACTGCATATTCAGCGGCTAGTGCGATAGCTGGCGCCGTGTTTTTACCTTCTGGCTCAAGTAGCAAAGTAAAGTCATCAACGACTTCAGATACCTGTGACTTCGCAATAAAGCGATGCTCTTCATTGCATACCAAAATAGGCGGATTGAAGCGTGAGCTTATCACCCGTTTCAAAGTACTTTGTAGTAGAGACTCATCACTAAGCAAAGATAAAAATTGTTTAGGCATTGCTTTACGCGACAATGGCCATAGCCGAGAGCCGATGCCACCAGCAAGAATAACAGGCGTGATTTTGTAACTCATGATTGCTTACAGTAAAAAAACCAACCATGAGTTTAACAAATTTTTAAGGGTTCGGCTTAGAGTAACTGAAATTGATCAGCATCTAAGTGGGCAGGAAAAGTACGACGAAAATCCTTCAGCGGCGATTTTTCTATATGCTGAATAATAATACCCGACTGATTATCATCTAGCTTAGCAAGCGTATCCCCTTTAAAATCATAAATTGCTGTGCCACCACTGTGGGCAACATTATTGCCATCTTCACCGATGCGATTGACACCTGCAACATAACAAAGATTTTCCATCGCTCGTGCTTTTAATAATGTGTCCCATACATGGCGTCTGGCTGCTGGCCAGTTTGCGATATTAATCATAACATCATAATCATCACTATTACGCTGAAACACGGGAAAGCGTAAGTCATAACACACTTGTGGGAGAATACGAAAATCATTGATGGTGAACACCTCACGCTGTTTACCTGCAATAACATAATCGCCTTCGTTACCTAAGCAGAATAAATGGCGTTTATCGTAAAATCTCACTTCACCATTTGGCCAAACCCAATAAAAGCGGTTTGCCTTTTTGTCTCCTTGCGCAACCAGCACAGAGCCAGCAATCACGGCATTCTTTTGCTTTGCTGTGGCTTGTAACCAATTTAGTACTTCACCTTGCTCTGGCTCACTGCAATCAAGATTAATCGCAAAACCAGTGGCAAAGGTTTCTGGTAATACGATTAAATCAACTTGCTCATTAAAGCTATTAAGTTGCTCAGTAAAGTGTGCAAGGTTAGCGCTTTTATCAAGCCAATGCAGTGATGACTGTATTAAGGCTAAGGTTAAAGTTGACATAAAATCTCCGCGGCACGTTTTAACGTGTCATCATTTTTGGCAAAACATAACCGTATCACTTTATCGTGACTCTGAGTGCTGTAAAAAACACTCAATGGAATTGCCGCCACACCTGCTTGCTCAACTAACCAATGACAAAACTCAACATCATCTAAATCAGACACGTCACTGTAATCAAGCAATAAAAAATAGGTTCCTTCACTTGGCAAAATAGTGAAACGGCTTTCTTTTAATGCTTCACTTAGTAAGTCACGCTTTTGCTGATAAAATTCATTTAACTGCTCAACATGCTCAGGTTTTAACTCTAACATATCAGCGAGTGCATGCTGTGCAGGAGTAAAACTAGAAAATGTCACGTATTGATGAATTTTACGAAACTCCTCCATTAACTCACTCGGTGCCACACAGTAACCCATTTTCCACCCCGTACTGTGGAAGGTTTTACCAAAGCTTGAAATGACAAAGCTCCGAGCAAACAATTCTGCGTCAGTGAGTACACTTAAATGAGCTTCTTTATCGAAAATAATATGCTCATAAACTTCATCACTGATGACATATAAATCATGTTTTTTAACAAGATCCTTAAGTGCTGAAAAGTCTTCAGCTTTAAGCGTTTTGCTACTCGGGTTGTGTGGTGTATTGATAATAATAGCACGGGTTTTTTCACTAATAGTATTCGCAACGACTTGCCAATCAATACGATAATCAGGAGCCTGTAATGCCACATGAACCGATCGCCCACCAGCCAGCTCAATCGCTGGTTGGTATGAGTCATAAGCGGGATCAAACACCACTACTTCATCACCCTCTTTTACAAGCGTTTGAATGGCAACAAATAATGCTTCGGTTGCGCCTGATGTCACCGTTACTTGTTGCTCATAATCTATGTTGTTATGGTATTTTCTAGCTATCAGTGCCGCAATTTGTTGTTGCAGGCGCACAATGCCACTAGAAGGTGCGTATTGATTAAAGCCTTCTAACACATAATGGTTGAGCTGTTTTTTTAGCAATTCAGGCGCATCGAATTCAGGAAAACCCTGAGATAAATTAATAGCTTGATGCTGATTTGCCAAAGCTGTCATTTGACTAAAAATACTGATGCCTAAGTTTGGTAATTTACTTTCAAACACAGAGATTCCTTAAAGATGGTTTTGCGCCCGAAGCGATGCTATCATTGCTTAAAACAGATGTATAGCCGTCTAAAAAACTTTTAGAATGTCGAGGAATGTATGCATAACAATACCGCTATTTCAGAACTAATTGAAGCTGGTAAGTGGGTAAGCCAACGTGGTTGGGTTCCTGCTACTGGTGGTAACTTCTCAGCTCGTACAGAAAGTGGTTATGTGGTCACCGCCAGTGGTTTTGATAAAGGCCAACTTGGTACCCATGCATTTATTGAGTTTGATCATAACGGAAACCGCACTAAGGGCTCAGGTAAACCATCCGCAGAAACAGAGCTTCACTTGAACATGTATAAGCTGATCCCGTCAGCAAAGTTTGTTCTTCACACCCACTCAGTAGCTGCAACGGTATTATCTCGCGTAATCAAAGGTCATGCCATTCATTTACATGGCTACGAAATGCAAAAAGCCTTGAGTGGGGTAAAATCACATCTAGATACACTTAGTATTCCTATTTTTGATAATGACCAAGATATTGACCGTCTTAGCTTATTAGTCAGCGATCATCACTTGCACACACCAATTGAACATGCGGTGCTTATTCGTGGTCATGGTTTATACGTTGTAGGCAGAGACATTAAAGAAGTTTTACGCCACTTAGAAGGGCTAGAATTTTTATTCAGTTGTGAGCTCGAACGTCTAAAACTAGAGGGCATTCAAGCTGGAGTGCAATTATGATCAAAGCAATTTTAACCGATATTGAAGGAACGATTACACGCATCTCATTTGTCAAAGATGTGTTATTTCCTTATGCTGCAGGGCAACTCCCTGAGTTTATTAAAACACACAAGAACGACCCTGACGTTGTAGAGCAGATAAGCGCAGTCAAAGCGCACATTGAGCAGCCAGAAGCTGACTTAGAAACAGTAATAAATACCTTGCTACATTGGATTGCAACAGACCAAAAAGTCACACCATTAAAACAATTACAGGGTTTAATTTGGCAAACAGGTTATGAAAATGGCGATTTTACAGGTCATATTTACCCTGATGCTTATGATTTCTTGCAAGCTCAAAAACAAGCAGGAAAAAACCTGTATGTGTACTCTTCTGGCTCAGTAAAAGCGCAGCACCTTATTTTTGAGTTTTCTGATTACGGCGATATTAGACCTTTGTTCAGCAACTACTTTGACACTAAAGTTGGCGCTAAGCAACAGCAGCACTCTTACGAGAATATTATTGCAGAGTTGCCATTTGACGCCGCAGAGGTGTTGTTCTTAAGCGATGTGGAAGCAGAGCTTAATGCTGCAAAAGCTGCGGGTCTTCGTACCTTGCACCTTGTTCGTGATGGCCAACAAGTGAGTGACGCGCACCCATATATTAATGATTTTACGACATTTAGCGCGGAGCTTTTAGCATGAGTCAATTAACGATTTTTAATGATAACAACGCTGACGATGTATTGTTTTATAGTGAAGACTTAAGCGCCATTGCAAAAGAACTTAAAGCAGTAGGGGTACGTTTCGAGCAATGGAAAGCAACTCAGCATATTGATGAAAGCACCAGTCATGACGCGATTTTAGCTGCCTATGATAACGATATAGAACAGCTTAAGAGCGAAGGGGGCTATCAAACTGTCGATGTTATTTCACTGGCTAAAGGTAACCCGAATGCAGCGGAATTACGTAGCAAGTTTTTATTTGAACATACTCACAGCGAAGATGAAGTGCGCTTTTTTGTAAAAGGCCAAGGGTTATTTTGCTTACATTTAAACGATAAGGTCTATCAAGTGCTTTGCGAGCAAGGTGACTTGATTTCTGTGCCAGAGCTTACCCCCCATTGGTTTGATATGGGCAGTAATCCTGAATTTACAGCAATTCGCTTATTTAATAATACCGAAGGATGGGTTGCTAAAAGTACAGAATCAGCCATCGCTAAACGTTTCCCGTTACTGGATTAACATGGAAAAGTTGTTTTCATATGGGACGTTGCAATACCCGCAAGTTCAGCTAGACACTTTTGGGCGCTTACTCGAAGGTCAGTCAGCTACCTTATTAGGTTATGTCATTGGCGAAATTGAAATTACTGATGCGGCTGTTTTAAAAAGTAGTGGGCAGCGTTTTCATCCTGCCCTATTTTACACTGGGAATCAAAACGACACAGTTAATGGCACAATTTACGCAATTACAAAGCAAGAGCTTGCCCAAGCTGATGAGTATGAGGTTGATGATTATCAACGGATTGCACAGCAGTTTCAGTGTGGAACAAATGCGTGGGTTTATGTGGTGAAAAGCCCCCTTCAAAACCAGTAAAGCGCTTATAAGTAAGCGCTTTCCCAAATCGCTATTTTAACTCCCTTAGTGCCCCACGGGCAATGTCTGCTTGATTATAAACGCCCGTATCAAGTACCCACCCTGTTACTAGCTTAGCCGGCGTGACGTCAAAAGCGGGATTATAAACCTGTGCGTTATTAGGAGCCCACAAGGCTTCGCCAAAGCTGCCACTCACACCACGTACCTCAATGGGGCTGCGCTGTTCGATTTCAATATCATCACCGCAGGCTGTTTTTGTATCTAACGTAGTGAGAGGCGCAACAACATAAAATGGGATATTATGAAAGTGAGCTAAAACAGCAAGATTGTAGGTGCCTACTTTATTGGCAAAATCCCCATTAGCGGCAATACGGTCTGCCCCAACAAAGATTTTATCGACTTTACCCGCTGCCATTAGACTTGCAGCCATATTATCGCAAATTAATGTGTACGGTATTTGCCAACATTCAAGCTCGAACGCGGTAAGTCGGCCACCTTGTAATAAAGGTCTTGTTTCATCAACCCATACATGAATATCACCGTGGCGTTGTTGTGCTTTATATATCACACCTAGTGCAGTACCAATGCCCGCAGTAGCTAATGCACCTGTATTACAATGGGTAAGAATGTTATCGCCTTTTAATACAAGGTTTGCACCATGTTCAGCCATGCTATCGCAAAGCGCTATATCCTCATTAAATAACTGCTCTGCTGTTTTAACCATCTCTTCAACAAAGTCACTTTTTGCTAAAGCCTCTCGCAGCTTGGTCATGCAATGCATCAGATTCACAGCCGTTGGTCTGGTAGACTCTAACTCATCAATCGCATCTGCAAGCGCTTCTTTACTCATGCCTTGCTCAGCCAAATGAGCTACAAGCAAGCTGGCTCCTAGACCAATCAAAGGTGCTCCACGTATTTTCAACGTTAAAATCAGATCTTTCATTGCTGCAACATCGTGACATACATGCCAATGTTGTTGATGAGGCAGTAAATACTGGTCAAGCACTGTTAAAGTACCACTTTTGTATTTGATGCTATTTGCGATGAGGTCTTTCATAGTAAGTCCAAGTTACTTAATTAGCAGATTGCTATTCTACAGCAGTTTTCACAACTAACAAGCTAGATGTATGGACATCTAAACGCATGAAGGTATAGAATGCTTGAAGTTACTTTTCAATGAGATGAAACCATGGCGAACTACATAGCCTTCACTGCAGAGCATGCTATTGATTATATTAAAGAGATCATCAAAAAAGAGTTGATTACTGTTTTCGCTGATAATGCAGAGCTCAACGCGTATGAGTTTGGTGATGGTAATTTAAACCTTGTTTTTCGTATCGCAGATCAAGATGGTAACAGCGTAATTCTCAAACAGGCTTTACCCTACGCCCGCTGTGTTGGTGAGTCGTGGCCATTATCATTAGATAGAGCACGTATTGAAGCCGAAGTACTTATCAATCATGGTCAATTATGCCCCGAGCATACCGTCGCGATTTTGCATCACAATGCTGATTTAGCATTAACGGTTCTTGAAGACTTGGGGCATCTACAAATATTGCGTAGTGCACAAAACAATGCAGAGCAATTTCCAAAGCTGGCAAGTCATGTCGCACTTTATCTAAGCTATACAAGCTTTTATAACTCTGATTTTTATTTATCTGCAGAAGATAAAAAGGCCAAAGTCAGTCAATTTATTAACCCTGACTTGTGCAAAATTACAGAAGATTTGTTTTTTACCGATCCCTATATCGAGCATGAGCGAAATAACTTTCCCATCGAACTTAAAAGTCATGTAGAGAGTATTCGTAATAATCAGGCTCTAAAACTTGCAGCAGCCAAGTTAAAAGCTAAGTTCCTATCGAGCCCACAAACTTTATTACACGGTGACATGCACAGTGGCAGCATTTTTGTGGATGCAAACAGCACCAAAATGATAGACCCCGAATTTGGCTTTTTTGGCCCTATTGGCTTCGATATTGGTTCTTTTATGGGCAATCTGTTACTAAACTATTGTGCTCAAAATGGTCGTATTACTGAGCTTGCAAAGCGCCGTCAATATCAAACACATTTATTAACCTGCTTACAAGATTGCTATAACCAATTTGAACAACATTGGCTACGTCTTGCAAATAGCGAAACAACGGATGTTAGCTTTGCAAGTAACGCATTTACCGAAGATTATTTACACGATGTATTGCGTGACGCGATTGGTTATTGTGGTGCTGAGCTTATTCGCCGTACGATTGGCCTCGCACATGTTGCTGATATTGATGGTATAGAAGATGAGCAAGCTCGACTGGCTGTACAACAACAAACGTTAGTGCTGGGTGAACAACTCATGCTCAATGCAACAAGTTGCACCTCTAAAGATGAGTTTTACTCATTGCTTGTCAGCTTACTAAATTAAATAAAGGCGCATTGAGCGCCTTTGTTCTTTACTGATAATGTTCGTACATTTTATCGAGCGGCTCTGATAAGCCATTCTCTTGCACCACACGCACATGATGACGAGCAAGTTCTCTGGCACTTGATACGCCACAGGAATGAGCAATGAGCCCTGCACCGTAGTGAATATATTTATTATAGTTAGCGACGCGCTGTGCTTTATCCGTTACATCTAAACCTCGTTGTAAGCGTTCATTGTGCGTTGTTATGCCAGTAGGGCAAGTATCTTTATTACATTGCAGTGCTTGAATACAGCCCAATGAAAACATATGTCCGCGCGCCGAAACAATAAAATCAGCACCCAGTGCAAGTGCCCATGCAACCTTTGAAGGCACAATTAACTTTCCAGAAGCAATCACTTTAACACGCTCTCTCAGGCCATGTTTTTTCAGTAAATCAACCACTAAAGGCAGGCTTTCCTTAAGCGGCAAACCAACAGAATCCATTAAAGGTTGTGGTGCCGCACCTGTACCACCATCCGCGCTATCGATTGTTATGAAGTCGGGTGCAGACTCAATCCCGCGATTATTAATTTCACTAAATAAAGTTTCCAGCCACGCATATTCACCAATCACAGCCTTAAAACCGGTAGGTTTACCTGTTGTAGAGCGCACGGTTGCGATCATATCGAGCAAATGAGCGGGTGTTTTAATTTCGGGATGACCATTAGGGCTAATAGAGTCATGCCCCTCTGGGATCCCTCGAATTTTGGCAATTTCAGCTGTAACTTTACGACCTGGCAACATGCCACCTTTACCTGGTTTAGCGCCCTGACTCATCTTTATTTCAAACATCTTAACTTGTTCGTGTTCAGCGATGGACTTTAGCTTTTCGAGACTAAGCTTGCCTTGTTCATCTCGCACACCGTATTTAGCTGTGCCAATCTGAAATACAATGTCAGCCCCTCCTTCAAGGTGATATGGGCTTAATCCCCCCTCCCCCGTATTCATCCAACAACCAGCCAGTTTAGCGCCTCGCGATAATGCTCGCACAGCAGGTTTAGACAATGCACCAAAGCTCATGCCCGAAATGTTAAATAACGAATTAGTCGAATAGGGCTGCTCACAATATGGGCCTAAAGTGACATGACTAGGTTCAAGCGCTTCTTCATCCAACGTTGGAAATGCACAGTTCATAAACATTACTGTGCCTGTTGTTTCTAAACTTTGTGTTGATCCAAATGCGGTCGTGCGATCCACATTTTTGGCTGCTCGGTACACCCAGCTACGCTCTGCACGGTTAAAAGGAAGCTCTTCCCTGTCCATTGCAAAAAAGTACTGACGAAAGAACTCGCCTTGGCGCTCAAAAAAATAACGAAACCGTCCTATCACAGGATAATTGCGACGAATAGCATGTTTAGACTGGGTTACATCACTGATGTAAAAACAGATTATCACCAGCAATCCAACTCCAAGTAAAAAGATAAATAAGCTGGCAAATACATCAATACTGAAAATTATAAAATCACTCATTCAAGGCCCCTTTGTAGTGACGATTTCCTGCAAATCATATAAGTAGTTTAAAATACACGCAATAAACAAAAAGGCGTGTTTTAAACACGCCTTTTTTAAACTCTCTGTCTGTTACGCTTTTTTTGCAAGTTCAGCGTTAATATAAAGCTGAATTTGCTCTTCAAGTACAGACATAGGAACCGAGCCATGACGCAAAATTTGATGATGGAACTCTCGCACATCAAAATCTTGTCCCAGTGCTTGTTCCGCTTCATGACGCAAGCGCTTAATTGTTAGCTCACCAATTTTGTAAGAGAGCGCCTGCGCTGGCCAAGAAATATAACGATCGGTTTCCGTTTTAACGTTATGTAATGACAGTGCAGTATTTTCACTCATAAACTTCATAGCCCGCTCACGACTCCAACCATACATGTGCATGCCAGTATCAACCACTAAACGCGCAGCTCGCCACATTTCGTAAGTTAGGCGACCAAAGTCACTGTAAGGGTCTTGGTAAAAGCCAGCTTCTATGCCTAAAAATTCTGAATAAAGCCCCCAACCTTCACCAAATGCCGATAAATATGCATTGCGACGATAACTTGGTAATGACTCAAGCTCAGCATTGAGTGATATTTGTAAATGATGACCAGGCACAGCTTCATGAAGTGTTAACGCTTCGAGTACATAGAGTGGACGCTTATCCAGTGCATACGTATTGACCCAATAGTAGCCGGCTTGATCATCACGACGCGAACCCGAGTATCGTCCGGTCGTATACTTAGGAGCAATACTTTCAGGCACTGGCGCAACGCCATAAGGCATTCTTGGTAAGGTATGGAATAACTTAGGCAATTGTGCATCCATTTTTTTCGCAATATAAGATGCTTCTTTCAATAATTCTTTTGGTGTTTTTGCATAAAACTGCGGATCGGTACGCAAGAAATGTACAAATTCAGCAAAACTACCTTCAAAGCCTACCTCTTTGATTATTTCATCCATTTCAGCACGAATACGCGCCACTTCCTTAAGGCCCAACTCATGGATTTCTTTTGGCGTCATATCAGTCGTGGTGTAGTACTTTGCACGGTTTTCGTAAAATGCTTTACCGTTTGGCGTACTAGAAATACCAATATCAGTGCGTGCACCTGGTTGGTATTCATCATTAAAGAAGGTGAGATAATCTTTATAAGCAGGAATAACTTGCTGTTTGATAATTTTTTTTGCTTGCTGTTGTAAGTTCACGAATTTGCTATGACTCACACCAGCAGTATTTTTTAAAAATGGTTTGTAGAACTCAGACTGAGTGGCATCATCAACAATATAAGCAGTAATTGAATCTTGATACCCTTCTAAAACCGCCTTGGGCTGTGTTAACCCTACTTCAAGGCCTTTACGCATCCAACCAATGTTTTGTTCAAAAAAGCGTGGTATTTGCTGTAATTTTGCTAGATATAGCTCGTAATCACTTGCTTTTGTGTAGTCTGAGCTTGAAATCATAAACGACAAGCTTGAGTGAAAACCATACTCAGATGTCAGTGGCATATAATGCGTATTAAAGACATATTCATCGACACTATTTTGTACTTGCCCACGTAAAATCGTTAAATTTATGCGATTTTCTTCCGACAGCTTATCGCGGTCAATTGCATCTAGCTCAGCAAGAAATTCAGTATTTTTTTGATATTTTTTCTCAAGAAATGAGGCTGAAAGGTTCTCTAATAAATAACCATCAACACCTTCGGCCTTACCATATGGATTAATACTCGCTCGATAATCAACAATGTGTTGCGCAACTTGAGTAAACTGCTGATCAGCATCCACTTTTGTTATTTGACATGCGCTTAAGGTACAGGCGAGTGCAACAGCAATCAGTGAATGATTTAATGTTCTAGATAGGGTTTGTCTCATGGGCTTCTTATTCATTTTAATCTTTATCGATAAAGTAACGTAGCATGTAAAAAAACCCAAACAAATGCGACCAAGCTCACCTAAAGTACGGTCAAATAAACACCATTGCAGAATCAACAATGCACAGTGTTTATACAGCTTTCAGTTACACTTGTTAAAGTTGCCGATAAAATCAACTAATGAACCCAAACGAAACAAATTTATGTTCCAAAGTTAGCGATTTTGCTTTTAAATAGACTCATTACAGATTACTGTAGACTGATATACCCAAATTAATTGAACACAAATTATCAATATAATTTGCGGATTATTGCTTGGAAGCAAAAGAAACCTTACGGAGGAGATGATTTTATGGTTGTTATGCGTATTTAGTGGTATTGAAAATGATGTTCCATGATTCCATGGTAATTGCCCAAGAAAAAATGACGAAGGTGTGTATCTTTTTAGAACATCACGCATTACCGCCGTCGCCGCTAAATTACCAAGTAGTTTACACTTACGTCAGCCAAGTAAATCCTAAACTCAATGCCACTCTCGACCGTGCAATAGCCCAAAAAGTCTCTATCGATTCAGTTTATATAGAACAGCTTTATTTTGATTTCATTGAGCAAGGCCACAAAATGAAAACGGCCATTGTTCGCAACGTTGACTCTGTTATTAATTCCTTATCTCGCGGCGCAAATAATAATGAACAACACATTGTTCGTTTTGCCGAGCATATAAATGATTGTGTTCATGCAATTGATGAGAACAACAAAGAACAAACACGCCACGCGTTAAAAATGCTGAGCAAGCAATCTGAGCAACTACTTGCTCAGCATCGTCAATTTAAACAAGAAATAGCCAAAGCCAAGTCGTTACAAGAGAAAACACAAAAACAACTCACGCAATTACGTAAGCAACACATAACTGATCAGCAAACAGGTTTATACAAGCGTCATTATTTAAACCAACAGACACAGTTATGGCTCGGCCAAAACAAAGCGATATGTGCAATTGCGATTCATATCGAAAACCTTGACCATTTTATTGATAATTACGGTGATGTCATTGGCGAGGTTATTTTGAATAAGGTCGCCAAGCAAGTACAAAAATATGTACTTGAAAGTGGTTTACCTGGCCGTACAGGCAAAGATGAATTTACCATCTTACTTGCCGACATAGAGCCTGAAACGGCCAATGTCATTGCTGAAAAAGTCCGTAATGGCGTTGAGAAACTTCGCTTTGTTAGTTCAAAAAATGGCACTAAATTACCTCCAATCCACTTAGCCCTTGGTATTGCCAAATATGAAAACGAGGGTGACTTTACCAACCTTGCCCGCAAAGCATCTCATGCAGCGGCGAAAGCTAAATCTCTGGGCCAAAGCAGTTTCATCGCAGGCCAGTAACCCTGCGCTTAATGATAAAAATAATCGCTAATCTGGTGATTTAGTTATAATCAAATTGCACCCTACAGCCACAATCAAGTACACTAGACTTTATTGCCACGATAGAGATTAATCATGAACGAGAATCAAGAAAAGACCACGCATTTTGGCTATAAAACCGTTGCTGAAAACGATAAAGCATCGATGGTTGCAGATGTATTCCACTCAGTTGCAGCAAAATATGATGTAATGAATGATCTCATGTCGTTTGGTATTCATCGTTTATGGAAACGTCAAACTATAGCAAGTTCAGGTGTTCGCAAGGGTCATCGTGTATTAGACCTAGCCGGTGGCACGGGTGATTTAACAGCTAAATTTAGCCAGCTTGTTGGTGACACAGGACAAGTCGTTCTTGGTGATATTAACTCTTCAATGCTTAAAGTTGGCCGTGAAAAGCTAAGAAACCTAGGCCACGTTGGCAATATTGAATATGTGCAAATGAATGCCGAAGCACTGCCATTCCCTGACAATAGCTTTGATTTAATCACTATCGCATTCGGCCTTCGTAATGTGACCGATAAAGATAAAGCACTACGTTCAATGTATAGAATTCTTAAGCCTGGTGGCCGTTTATTAGTGCTTGAGTTTTCAAAGCCTGAACAAGAAATTCTCAGCAAAGCTTACGACTTCTACTCGTTTAACATCCTCCCTAAAATGGGTCAACTTGTTGCTAATGATAGTGAGTCATATCAATATCTTGCAGAATCTATTCGCATGCATCCAGATCAAGAAACACTCAAAGATATGATGGAAGACGCAGGCTTTGAGCAAACGAGTTACCAAAACCTAACCGGTGGCATTGTCGCCCTGCACCGCGGCTTTAAGTACTAAAAGGCATAAATTATGTTAGCAAATGCTCTATTATCACTGGTAGAACGAGTTGTTAATCATGTCTTGCAGCTAGATAACTCTTTAAAGGATAGATTAGCTGCTATTGCCGATAAGCAATTACTCATAGAGATCCGCGACTGGCAACAGCGCATTTTGTGCGTTTACAGCAACGAGCAAATCCATTTATACAGCACTGAAGAGCTGAGTTTTGATTGTATGATCAGTGCTGATATAAATACGCTTTTAACACTCAAAAATCCCGCAATGCTGACTCAGCTAATTCGCCAAGATAAATTAGATTTACAGGGCGATTTAAATATAGCGCAAGGATTCAGTAATGCGTTTGCAGAGCTTGATATTGATTGGCCAGAGCATTTCTCACGTTATATTGGCGACGCGCCGGCTCAACAACTATGGCTTTCATTACAAACGCTCAAAACACGTGGCGCGCAAATGAAAGGCAAACTTGAAAAAACACTCACAACGTTATGCCAAGATGAGCTAGCAGTTACAATCCACCCGCTTGAATTAGCAGAATTTAAACAACAAAACCGTCAATTAAAAAGCCAAGTATCTCAACTGGAGATGCGAGTCAATGCGCTATTGAAATCATGCTAGTTTGCTAAGGATATTGTGTGTCTACTACACGTCTATACTTCATCACCAAAACATTACTTTGCTACGGCCTTGATGAGCTCATCCCACAAAAAAAAGTACCTTGGTTTGCCAAACTAGCCCGCGGCAGTTTATTTTGGTTGCGTAACCAACATAAAGATAAACCTGCAGGGATGCGTTTGCGTTTAGCCTTACAAAAACTTGGCCCTGTATGGATTAAATTTGGACAAATGCTTTCAACCCGTCGTGACTTACTCCCTCACGACGTCGCTCTAGAATTAGCGTTATTACAAGATCAAGTCGAACCATTTGAAGGTGAGCTTGCTCAACAGCTGATTGAAAAAGCACTTGGCATTAACGATATTAGTGAATTATTTAGCGATTTCTCGCAAACACCACTGGCATCCGCTTCCATTGCACAAGTACATACTGCCACCTTAATTGATGAGCAAGGTGCGCCACAAGATGTGGTGATCAAAGTGATCCGTCCTAACATCAAAGAGCAAATTGATGCCGACTTAATGCTCATGCAAAAAGTGGCAAGACTGGTTGCCAAGCTACTCAAAGAAGCAAAACGCTTACGTCCTATCGAAGTCGTAAACGAATACAAAAAAACACTGCTTGATGAACTTGATTTAATGCGTGAAGGTGCAAATGCGATTCAGCTGCGCCGTAATTTCGAAGAATCTGACTCACTCTATATCCCTTTTGTTTACAGTGACTATAGTCGCAGTAATGTGCTGGTTATGGAACGCATATATGGTATTCCTGTATCTGATACAGAGGCACTACTTGCACAAAATACCAACATGAAATTACTCGCTGAGCGAGGCGTTGAAGTATTTTTTACACAAGTGTTCCGTGACAGTTTTTTCCATGCAGATATGCACCCAGGTAATATTTTTGTCTCGCGAGAAAACCCGCACAACCCACAATATATTGGCATTGACTGTGGCATCGTGGGTACTTTAAACCGCGAAGATAAACGCTATCTTGCAGAAAACTTTATCGCCTTTTTTAACCGCGATTACCGCCAAGTTGCACAGCTGCATGTTGATTCAGGCTGGGTGCCCGCCGATACCTGTATTGAAGAGTTTGAATTTGCAATTCGTACTGTCTGTGAGCCTATTTTTAATAAACCATTGGCTGAAATTTCATTTGGCCATGTGTTGGTCAATTTGTTCAACACAGCTCGTCGCTTTAATATGCAGGTTCAACCACAATTAGTGTTACTACAAAAAACCCTGTTGTATGTTGAAGGGCTTGGTAGGCAACTTTATCCTCAACTCGATTTGTGGAAAACCGCTAAACCATTTTTAGAAGACTGGGTCAAAGAACAAGTGGGCCCGCTGGCTGTCATGAAAAAAATGTACGCAAACCTACCATTTTGGGCTGAAAAAATGCCCGAGTTACCGGATTTAATCTATCAAAACTTAAAGCGTCATCAACAACCTGTACAATTGCCGCCACAGCCATCGTCAAAACCTTTACTTTTAAGTATTTTTGCGGGGAGTTGCTTTATTGTATCAGGCCTGTGTTATTTGCAGGATGACCTAATTGCTGCTGGTATCACAACAGCACTTGCAGTTATTGGTTTTATTGCTGCATGGCGAAGCGCATAAACTAAGTGCTATTTATGTTTTGGCGAGTATAATCTAAACAAGTAAATTCATTAAATTTGACAATAATTGGAGTAACCCATGGGTTTTGGTGGTATCAGTATTTGGCAATTAGTCATCATTTTAGCAATCATCGTTTTATTATTTGGCACAAAAAAATTACGTGGCATCGGCGGTGATTTAGGCAGTGCTGTTAAAGGCTTCAAAAAAGCAGTATCTGATGATGAACAAGCAAATTCAAAAAACGAAAAAATAGAGCAAACGTCGAATACTACGCAAAACAAAGAAACCACAGAGAAAAGCAAAGACGACCATAAGGTTTAATCAGCATGGGGATGTGGGAACTCGTTGTTGTAATGATAGTAGGTCTAATTGTTTTAGGGCCTGAGCGCTTGCCTGTGGCGATTCGTACGGTAAACCGCTGGATAAAAACACTAAAGTCAGTGGCTAACTCAGTCAAAGCTGAGGTGAATGAAGAGCTTCGTATCCATGAACTTCATGAAGACTTGAAAAAAGCAGAGCAACAAAACCTACAGGAGCTTTCTCCTGAATTGAAAAGCTCTGTGGACGAGCTTCAAAAAGCAGCCCAATCAGTAACTCACAGTTACAAGAAACGTACATCCGAACAACTAGAAACGAAGAATAATGATGAAAAAAAGTGAATTTAATTTCTGCTTTTGTGGTCAATGATAATGAAGATGAATAATAAACTATGACCGAGCAAGCTCATACAGGCTTTGTTGGCCACTTAATTGAGTTACGAAATCGACTCATGAAAGCGTTGTTAAGCATTTTGCTAATATTTATCGGCTTGGTGTATTTTGCCAACGATATTTATGATTTTATTGCAGCACCATTAATCGCAAATTTGCCTAGCACAGCCACCATGATCGCAACGGATGTAACATCACCGTTTTTTGCACCGTTTAAACTCACTTTATTTGTTGCGTTATTTGCTGCTATCCCAATGATATTGCATCAAGTTTGGAGTTTTATAGCACCGGGCTTATATCAACATGAAAAGCGTATGCTCATGCCTATTCTAGCCTCTAGCATTTTGCTATTTTATAGTGGAATCGCATTTTGTTACTTTGTGGTGTTGCCTATTATTTTAGGATTTTTTACTAGCACGGGCCCTGATATGATGACATTAGCGCCTGATATTAGTAGCTATTTAGGCTTTGCTTTAAAACTGTTTTTTGCATTCGGCATTGCGTTTGAAATACCGGTGGCTATTATGCTGTTATGTTGGAGTGGCGCAACAACAACAAAAAGTTTAAAAGAAAAACGGCCTTATATTGTGGTTGGTGTATTCGTGATTGCCATGTTCTTAACACCGCCAGACGTACTGTCACAAACATTACTAGCATTACCTATGCTGCTATTATTCGAACTAGGCTTAATTTTGGCTGCATTTTACACTGCTAAGCCTCAACAGGAATCAGAGGAATAAAATGAAAAAACAACTCATTCCCATCGTTGCACTTTTCACGATTACTGGCACTGCGCACGCTAACGAAGTAAATATCCAAGCACTTCAAGCCTGCACTTTCGTTGAAAATGATTTTAATCGTTTACTTTGCTACGACAACATCATGGCAGGTAAATCACTAACAAAGCCTGCAGCCAAAAAACAGCTAGAAAAACCTGCCGCAACCAGCTCTTCTGCTACGGATACTAAAGCGGTTGTAGCGGCAGCACCTACTCAACAACCTATCCAAGCGAAAAATGACAACTTTGGTTTAGAGCACAAAGAAGTCACAAAAGAGAACGATGACGAAATCAGCGCGGTTGTTAAAAGTGTTGAACAGGCTGCTTATGGTGAACTCATTATTGAGCTTGATAACGGTCAGCAATGGCGTCAAGTAGGCTCTGATCGTATGCGCTTAAAAGCAAATGACACAGTGATAATTGAACGTGGTGTTTTCAACTCTTTCTTATTGAAAATCAAAGGCCAAAATCGCTCTATTCGCGTAAAACGTACTAACTAATGACTATTGAGCTTGTTGATGCTGGCGTCAACTTAAGCAATCATCAATTTGATGAGCATCATGATGAAGTGTTACAACGTGCAGCTCAAGCCGGAGTAAAACAGATGCTATTGATTGGCTGTGATTTACAGAGCAGCCAAGCATCATTAGAACTTGCAAAACGCCACTCCCTGCTGTGCACCTCAGGTATTCATCCCCATGATGCAAAAACGGCTGATACAGCTTTAGAACAGCAGCTAACCTTACTAGCAAGTCACCCAGAAGTCGTTGCTATTGGTGAGTGTGGACTCGATTATAACCGTGATTTTTCACCTCGCGATGTACAACGTACTGTATTCAGAAGACAACTCGCTCTTGCTGAAACACTTAATATGCCAGTCTATTTACACGAGCGCGATGCAAGCAAGGATATGCTCGCAATACTTAGTGAGTATAGTGTAAAAGGAGTGCTTCACTGCTTTACTGGTGATGAGTTTGCACTACAACGTTACTTAGAGAAAGGTCTTTATATTGGCGTTACTGGCTGGGTGTGTGATGAGCGCAGAGGAGAGCAATTACAATCATTAATACCTAGCATACCTTTAGAGCGCTTGTTGATTGAAACAGACGCACCTTTTTTACTTCCAAGAACAATAAAACCGAAACCAAAATCGCGTCGTAATGAACCTAGTTATTTAACCTATATCTGTCAGCAAATTGCTGATTTAAAAGGCTGCGAATTTACTGAGGTGGCAAAACAAACTACACTCAACTTTCAGCAATTATTTTCCATTAGGGGCTAAAATGACACGCCTATGGTCACTGTGTAGCGTACTCTTTGTTGTTTTATTCAGTCCCTATTTAGTGGCTAATCCTATTAATGTTGGCATTGATTTCAAGTCTCAGCAGCTTTTAAATGTTGAGTACACCCTTGCGCCTAGCACTGAACAACAGATTCTTAATAACAATCAAATAGAGTGGCTAGACAGTGATGGAACATCCCTTAATTTAGGTATGAACTTAACTCCTGTCTGGGTAAAACTCGCAATAAATAATACTTCCCTTACAGATATACCCGTTATTTTATCTATTGATAACCCCCTCTTAGATGAAGTTAATGTACTTCATACTCAAGGCACTAAAACTATTTTTGTGACAAAGATAGGCGATGCATTACCGCTTGCTAATCGGCAAATAAAGAGTGAGTCTTTGCTAGTATCGCTCACACTCCCTAAAGCAAGTCATACTACGGTCTATTTACAAGTAAAGAATGATGCAGGACTGCGTATCCCTTTAAGTTTATGGTCACCAAACGAGTATCTAAAACATAAAACGAAGTTTAACTTACTGTATGGTTTGCTGGTTGGTTTTATCTTGTCGCTCGCCATAACAAGCTTTGTTTTATATGGGTTTTCTAGGCGACATTATTTTGCTTATACAGGCATATTACTCACTTTGCTTTGGCTCACACTCGCTTACTTATACGGCTATGGTTATCGCTACTTACAGCCTGATGGCATCTCATTCCAGCAACTCGCTATTCCTAGCTTGCTGTTTATAAGTAGCGCTTTATTTGCACCACTGCAACAGGCTATTTTTGGTCCAGCTAAGCGTCGGCTTATACATGGGTTAGGGTATGCAATAATGCTACTCACCCTGTTCACGTGGTTTGTACCCGTTCATATCGCTCTGTCGCTATGTTTATTAAGTTTACCCATTTTTCTTAGCTTAATTGCTGCCATATCAGTTAAACACTATAATTATCAGTACACGCAGCCTTCTATCGCTTACTTGATTGCAATCAGCGCTTTTTTCTGTGCCATTATTTACAGTGCCTTAGGTGTATTTAATCCCTTTGATTTAAACATTGGCGTGTTATCACTCACCTTTGTGTGCTTCTTAATATGTAGCCTTAGTTTGAGTTACGCCGTGATAAAAATGTTTTTAATGCAGCGAGACGCTGAAGTAAGTGCTCAACAAAATGCCCTTGCCGAAAGTAAAGCCCAAGACACCCTCATGCGTGAGCGTTTAGCGATACAAGAGCAAGCGAGGCAAGACTTAGAAAGCAACATCGAAGAACGTACATTTGAGTTACAAGTAACGTTAAGAGAGCTTGAAGAGAAAAACCGAGCCCTTGAGCAGCTCAATATGGAAGATGCATTAACAAAAACAAAAAACCGTCGTTACTTTGATAAAAAGCTATTGATGGATATACGCCGCTCGAGACGCGAACAAACCCCCTTAAGTATTATTATGTTCGATATTGATCACTTTAAAGCGATTAATGACAACTATGGACATTTAACAGGGGATCAAACAATTCAGGCTGCTGCAAATATTATAAAAGCCCACTTAAAACGTCCTCTTGATGATGTAGCAAGATATGGCGGGGAAGAATTTGTTGTGCTGTTGCCCAACACCCCTCATAGAGGCGCATTAGAAATTGCTGAGCAAATACGCAAAGCGGCTCAGAACACTGATATAATAGTCGCCGGAACAACGATTAAATTTACATTAAGTGCAGGCGTTTACAGCGCAATTGCTGAAGATATAAATAACCCAAATTTATTCACTGACTATGCCGATAAAGCCCTCTATCATGCCAAGCAATCAGGCCGAAATCGTGTAGTTAGTTATCCTCTACCAGACTAGGAGCATTAAAGAATGGCCCAATCAGGACTCGACCTCTTTCCTTATACACGCATGCGCCGTATGCGCCGTGATGATTTCTCTCGTCGCCTAATGGCTGAAAACCAACTTACCGTCAATGACCTTATTTTCCCTGTATTTGTATTAGAGGGTAAAAACCGTCGTGAAGCGGTTGAATCGATGCCTGGTGTTGATCGCCTCTCAATTGACCTATTACTAGAAGAAGCCAAAGAACTAGTGGATTTAGGTATTCCCGCGGTTGCTATTTTCCCTGTGACTCCAAGCGATAAAAAATCTCTGCTCGCTGAAGAAGCTTACAACCCTGATGCACTTGCGCAACGAACTGTACGCGCACTCAAAGAAGCATTCCCAGAGCTCGGCGTTATCACCGATGCTGCGCTTGACCCTTTCACGGTGCATGGACAAGACGGTATTATTGATGAAAATGGCTATGTCATTAATGATGTCACGACTGAGATTTTAGTAAAACAAGCCTTATCTCACGCCGAAGCAGGTGCTGATGTAGTTGCCCCATCAGACATGATGGATGGTCGTATTGGTGCGATTCGTGAAGCACTGGAAGCTGAAGGTCATATCCACACACGTATTATGGCTTACTCTGCGAAATACGCTTCAAGCTACTATGGCCCATTCCGTGACGCTGTTGGTTCTGCGGGTAATTTAAAAGGTGCAGATAAGAAAACATACCAAATGGACCCTGCCAACTCAGACGAAGCAATTCGCGAAGTTGCACTAGACCTTCAAGAAGGTGCAGACATGGTTATGGTAAAACCAGGAATGCCATATTTAGACGTAGTTCGCCGCGTCAAAGATGAATTCGGTGTTCCGACATTTGCTTATCAAGTTAGTGGTGAATATGCGATGCATAAAGCGGCTATCGACAACGGCTGGCTTGCTGAAGAGGCAATCATCATGGAATCGTTACTTGCATTTAAACGAGCGGGTGCAGACGGTATTCTGACTTACTTTGCCAAGCAAGCAGCAACATGGTTAAAGAATAACCAGTAAGTTATTTATATCAGCAACCTAATAAACAAAAAACCCGCAACGAGTGCGGGTTTTTTTATAAAGGTCAAAAGGCTAATTATTTAGCAGCTTTTTTCTCTTTTTCTGCAGCGATTACAGTTTCAGCTACGTTCTGTGGACATGGTGCGTAGTGTGAGAACTCCATAGAGAACTGACCACGACCAGACGTGATAGTACGTAAGTGACCGATGTAACCGAACATTTCTGAAAGTGGTACTTCACCCTTGATGCGAACGCCCATTGCGCCTGCTTCTTGGTCTTTGATCATACCACGACGACGGTTAAGGTCACCGATTACGTCACCCACGTTGTCTTCCGGAGTGAATACGTCAACTTTCATGATTGGCTCAAGAAGTTGTGCACCCGCTTTAGGGATAGACTGACGGAACGCGCCTTTAGCAGCGATTTCGAACGCGATTGCTGATGAGTCAACTGCGTGGAAAGCACCATCGAAAAGCTCAACTTCAACGTCTAATACTGGGAAGCCAGCTAGAACACCTTCTTCCATCATAGACTTGAAGCCTTTCTCAACTGCAGGCCAGAATTCCTTAGGAACGTTACCACCAACAACTGAAGATGTGAATGTGAAACCTGAGTTAGGCTCACCTGGCTTGATGCGGTAATCAATCTTACCGAATTGACCAGAACCACCAGATTGTTTCTTATGCGTGTAGCTATCTTCGATTTCTTTCGTGATAGTTTCACGGTAAGCAACCTGAGGTTGACCAACAACTAGCTCAACACCGTAAGTACGCTTAAGGATATCTACTTTGATATCTAAGTGAAGCTCACCCATACCTTTAAGGATGGTTTCGCCTGAATCTTCGTCAGTTTCAACTTGGAATGAAGGATCTTCTGCAACCATTTTACCGATCGCAATACCCATCTTCTCGTTACCACCTTTATCTTTAGGTGCAACAGCGATTGAGATTACTGGATCAGGGAAGATCATCGCTTCAAGTGTACATTCGTGCTTAGGATCACAAAGAGTGTGACCAGTTTGAACGTTCTTCATACCAACAACAGCGATGATATCACCCGCTTGTGCTTCAGAGATCTCGTTGCGGTCATCAGCTTGCATCTCAACCATACGGCCGATACGCTCAGTTTTACCTGTTGCTGAGTTAAGTACTGTGTCACCTTTTTTCATGCGACCAGCGTAGATACGGATGAACGTAAGTGCACCGAAACGGTCGTCCATGATTTTGAACGCAAGCGCTTTAAGTGGCTCATCAGCAGAAACTGTAGCAACTTCACCAGTAGGCTCACCTGTTTCAGGATCAGTTAGAGGCTGTGGATCAACTTCTGTAGGCGAAGGTAGGTAATCTACAACAGCATCAAGTACTAATTGCATACCTTTGTTTTTGAATGCAGAACCACAGAACGTTGGGAAGAACGCAAGGTCACGAGTACCTTTACGAATACAACGTTTGATGTCTTCTAAAGAAGGCTCTTCACCTTCCATGTACGCCATCATTAGGTCTTCGTCTTGCTCAACAGCAGACTCAACAAGCATTTCATGGTATTCATCAACTTTGTCTACCATGTCAGCAGGAACGTCTTGTACTTCATAGTTTTCAGGAAGACCAGTGTCATCCCAAACGTATGCTTTTTTCTCAAGTACGTCTACAACGCCGCAGAATTGGTCTTCGATACCGATTGGTAAAGTCATCACTAGTGGGTTAGCACCAAGTACTTTCTCAACTTGACCTACAACGCGGTAGAAGTCAGCACCCATACGGTCTAGTTTGTTTACGAAGATAACACGTGCAACTTCTGATTCGTTCGCATAACGCCAGTTAGTTTCTGACTGCGGCTCAACACCACCAGAACCACAGAATACACCGATACCACCGTCTAGTACTTTAAGTGAACGGTATACTTCTACTGTGAAGTCAACGTGTCCCGGAGTATCGATAACGTTTAAGCGGTGGCCTTTCCACTCACAAGTTACAGCTGCTGATTGGATTGTAATACCACGCTCAGCTTCTTGTTCCATGAAGTCAGTAGTAGACTCACCGTCGTGTACCTCACCAGTCTTATGAATTTTACCCGTAAGCTTAAGGATACGCTCAGTGGTGGTAGTTTTACCCGCGTCAACGTGGGCGAAAATACCAATATTTCTGTACTTCGATAAATCTGCCATTATTTTACTCTTAATAAAGTCGAAAAATTATTCGGCGGGAGTATAGCATTACTTAAAGCGAACATCACCATCGAAGTCGCTTAAAATGCAATCAATTTTATAAAATTTTTCTATGCTAAAGATAAGTGGTACTTTTTAAAGTAGCTTGAAATGATTTTACGCTGTAAAAATCACATAAAATCCGCGAACACACTAATAAAACACCGCTATCTAACCAGTAAGCATTTTATAACAGCGTTCAGGTCTACCAATACTGCCATAGCTTTGATCAGCACTGACTTTTTCTGCTTCCAGTAAATATTCAAGGTATCGACGAGCCGTTGAGCGACTTACCCCAACTAAATCACCCATCTGCTGGGCAGTAAAATCCGTTCCTAGGTTCGCTTCAAATGCTTTTAGAATTTTTTGCAAAGTAAGCTGATCGACACCTTTAGGTAATCTAACAGGCGCTTTTTGCTGCTCTTGTGAACCAAAAAGGGTATCAACCATAGATTGTGTGACTTCATTTGCATCTGACAAACATTGCTGCCTTGCTTCAAAGCGCGCTAAAGCTTGATCTAAACGATTAAGCATAAGTGGTTTAACTAAAAAATCGCATGCACCAAGTTGCATGGCTTTTTCCAATGTTTCGACTTCTTTTGCCGCAGTTAACAGCATCACTTCACTTTTAAGCTCATTACGTCGCAACTCATTTAACAGCTCAAGACCATTACCGTCAGGAAGGTGGATATCAAGCAGAATTAAATCTGCATCAACTGCTTGTAATAATGCTTTGGCTGTCGCTAAATTACCGGCAATACCCACCACTTGATATTGCCCTTGGCGTAATGTTTGACGCGCTCCTTGTTGACCTGCAATACCATGAGGAAGTAATAAATATTGCGCTAACAGCTGTGCAACCTCGACTTCATCTTCAACTATGACAACCGAATAAGTCATCTTCTTTACCTTTTATTTATAGGCTGATCATTTTTATTATTTTGGAATGTAGACACTTAAGCGTGCCCCCATCAGATCAGACTCACCTATTTCTAAACTACCACGACACGAATCTAAGTTGGTTTTAACTAAATAAAGACCTATGCCATGCTCTGCCCCTGACTTAGAACTGTATTGTGGTGTAAATATCACATCCTTGTCATCGCCCAAACCAAAGCCGCTGTCTTCAACATCGAACAGCAAGGTTTTACTGGTTTCATCGACCGTAACTCGCACCTTGGGTATACGTGTATCGCTGGCTCTAATCGCAGCTTCAATTGCGTTATCAATCAAATTGCCGAGTATAGAGACAACCCGTTCCAGCATATCTTTACGGGTGATCGATCCCAGTAAACTATCAGGATTGAGCTCAAGGATTACATTAAGTTCACGGGCTTTATGGTATTTACCGACCAGTAACCCAGCAAGTACCGGATCTTGGATCCTTTCGAGTAAATGATGGATCTGCGCTTGTGAGCCTTTGCTTTCTTGACCTATTAATTCAATAGCTTGATCCGTTTGCCCCATTTGAATTAACGCACCAATTAAGTTTAGCTTGTTTGAGTAATCATGCGTTTGCACCCGCAATAACTCAGCAAAGGCTTGCACTTTGGTTAATTGCTGCGATAAATATTCAAGCTCATCAGCAGGGCGCATACTCAACAAAATACCATCCGCCTGACCTTGCACTTGCAATGCATATCGCGACAACACAATACGCTTATCGGCAGCAAACAATTCAAAACCAACAATCGGTCGCTGTTGGTTATGCATTAAAAACTCGGTATGTTCAGGAAGTAAGTCTTCAAGCTTAAGTGGCTGATGGATACAGCTAGTTGGTTTGCCAAGGATTTCGCAGGCACGTTGGTTTAAGTTACGCACATTGCCTTCTGGATCAAGGGCGATAATACCGCTACGAACCGTATTCAAAATAGCATCTTGCTCAGAAAAGAGCCGTGCTATTTCATCTGGTTGCAAGCCAAAAATAGCATTACGAACCCGTTGACCAATATACACCGCAGCCAAAATGCTCAACCCCACTAACAATAAGCCCCAAAGCATGATTTCGGCGCTTCGAGCACGAATGAGCGGCTCAATCGATTGCACCAAAAACCCCACTGAAACAAGCCCTATTATCTCACCTGATTCAGAATAGACTGGCACTTTTCCGCGAATTGACTCACCTAAGCTGCCTTTCGCAATAGATACGTAGCGCTCACCTCTTAGTGCAGCTTGGCTATCACCCCCAACCATGTGCTTACCCAGCTTATTAGCATCAGGATGAACAATACGTGTTGTTTGGCTATCGCCAATAACGATAAAACTTGCTTCCGTTAATTCACGAATTTGCTCTATTTCAATATTAAGCTTTGCGTGGTCTTTTTGTGTTAGTAACGCTTTTTGTACATCATCTCGCGATGCGATGCTCGTTGCTAACGCCAGTGCCTTGTCACCCATATGGCTATGTAGACTCTGCGCTGTGATCTGATACACCAAAGCGCCAAACAACACAGCTTGTAAAACACATAGACCGGTAACCCAAATAATGAGTCGCGTTTCTAAGCGCTTTGGCTTTTTAACCATATGCTGAAATGGGTTTAGCTTATTGGTGTATCTCATCTTATCGCCTTGTACTACGCATGCTGCTCTGCTTGCGTGGCTGCTTTTTCTTTTCGACGTTGGACAATATAGTCTTTCAATGGGAACAACAACACTAAGATTGAAATTACGAAAATACTGAGTGTTAATGGGCGGTCCCATAAAAAGCTCAATGAGCCATCTGAAATCATCATCGCACGACGGAAATTTCGCTCAATCATATCGCCAAGTATAAAGCCAAGTAACAAAGGTGCCATCGGGAAAGCTAGCAACCTAAGGACTAATGCCACCAACGCAAAGCCCACCATCATAAATAAATCAAAGGTGTTAAATGACACTAAATACACGCCAATTAAGCTAAAGAACAAAATCATCACGGTTAGCACCGATTTAGGCATAGCCAGCACTTTAGCAAAATATGGGATCAACGGCAGGTTCAGAATAAGCAGTACGATATTGCCAAAATACATACTGACAATGACAGCCCAAAACACGCTTGGGTTTTCTTGCATTAACATAGGACCTGGTTGAATGCCGTAGGCGATTAAGGCGCCTAACATAATCGCTGTCGTGCCAGAGCCAGGAATACCTAACGTCAGTAGCGGTACAAATGAACCCGTACAGGCTGCATTATTAGCCGATTCAGGGGCTGCTAAGCCACGCATCGAGCCCTTACCAAATTTATCTTTCAGTGCCTTTGGAGCAAGGTTACGTTCCGTGGCATAGGCCATAAAGCTGGCAATCGTCGCCCCTGCCCCTGGTAAAACACCGACAATAAAACCAAGTAAAGAGGAACGGCCAACCACAGGAGCCATGTCTTTTACTTCTTCTTTGGTTAATTTTGTTGAACCAATTTTTGGCGTATTAGGATCATCCAACTTGTTATCTGGCTCAGCCTCAGGGCGCGCCACATTAATCAGTGCCTCAGCTAATGCAAACGTCGCCATTGCCACTAATAAAAAGCTAATGCCATCTAATAAATCGGCTTGGCCAAAGGTAAAACGTTCAGTACCTGAAGAGGGATCAATCCCTACCGTTGCCAGCATTAAACCAAATACCGTCATCATCATCGCTTTTAAAAATTGCCCTTTATTAGAGAACGCGGCAATGGCCGTTAAGCCTAAAAACATTAGTACAACATAATCAGGTGATTGGAAACTTAACGACACTTTCGCTAATAATGGCGCAGCCACCATCAGTAAAATGGCGCCAATTGTTCCACCAATAAAGGACGCATAGGCTGCAATGGCAAGGGCTTTACCAGCTTTGCCTTGCTTAGCTAAAGGATAACCATCGAATGAAGAAGCAACTGTCCCTGCAACCCCTGGCGCATTAATCAAAATAGAAGACGTAGAGCCACCAAATATAGCGCCGTAGTAAACACCCGCCATTAAAATCATACCCGAATCAGCACCAATGCTGTAAGTGATCGGGATCATCAATGCAATCGCAGTAATTGGACCAAGTCCAGGTAGCATACCGATGAAGGTGCCAACAAAGCAGCCAACAATCACATATAACAAGTTGTTCCAGTCGAGTACGGTCGACAAACCTAACATAATTCCATCAAGCATAACTTAACTCCACAGGTTGCCAGGTACTAAGTAAATGCCCAGTACTTGTGTCATTAAAAACCAAAAAACCACAGCGACAGGCACAGAGGCAAACAACAACACCGTTTTACGGCGTTCGCCCATAATAAAAAAGCCAGCAATTAAAAAGGCACTGGTGGCAATTAAAAAGCCAAACGGCTCGAGCATGGCACTATAGGCAACCATTAGCACTAACAGTGCAAAGGTACGTAGTAAGTTGCCCTTACTGAGTAGCTCTGCTTTTTCTGTTGGCGCTTGCTTTAATAAGTTGGCGCCAATCGATAGTACACACACCACAATACCAAATACGGCATACACTTTTGGTAAGGTTGCAGAAGTAACACTTTCATACTCTTCAAATGGCATGAGTGGAATTTGCCAAGCCACAAGGGCGTAAAGGGTAAAGAGGACCAAGAATAAACTTGGTCCAATTAGTTCACGGTTTAACATTAAAAAGTCCCAACTAACCTAGTCTACGAATAAAACCAAGCTCTTCCATGACCACTTTTAGCTGTGCTTCCTGCTGCTCAAGCGCTTTAATAAACGCTTCTTTCTCTTGAAACAGGTTTAACCAACCATTACGCGCACGAACCGCTTCCCACTCAGGTGTTGCTTGTAATTTACGCAACTTTTCTGTGTACTGAGCTAGTTTGTCTGCGGGTAAATCTGGGGTTGCAAAAAAGCCGCGCCAGTTTACGAATTCCATGTCGTAACCTAGCGACTTTAAGGTTGGAATTTCAGGATAATCCGGTAAAGCATCTGCTGAAGTCACTGCTAAAATACGCGCTTGACCGCCATTGGCGACTTCGAGTGCTTCACTTAAGCCCGTTGAAAGTAAGTTGACCTCACCCGACAACAAACCTGCTTTCGCTTTACCACCCGCATCATAGGGAATGTAACGTAATCGACGACCATCAATACCCGCCGCCTTTACAGCTTGTGCTGCCACTAAGTGATCCATACTGCCGCGCGCTGACCCTCCCGCCACTTTGACTGAGCTTGGATCTTTTTTCATAGCATCAATAACGTCTTGCCATGTTTTATAAGGCGAATCATTACGTACAACAAACGCGCCGTAATCGGCAATCATGCTGGCAACTGGCGTTAAATCACGATAGCTGTAAGGAATTTTGCCTGATAATGCGCGCAGTACGATAGGCGTTGAGTTCACCATCAACATATCGCCTTTTTTAGTACCCGACTCAATCAAATAAGCTATCGCACGGCCACCGCCGCCACCCGACATATTTTGAAACGACGCATTATCTTCAATCCCCGCTTTTACCATGGCTTCACCCACACCACGGGCAGTGGTATCCCAACCGCCACCTGGACCACCGGGTACTAAAAAGTGTAAGTCAGCTAACGCCAACGGGCTGGTTACTAATAACGAGGCTGCTAATAAAGAGCTCTTAATTGATTTAAACATAGTCATAATGCGCGACTCCTAAAATAAGTACTGCATACGAGCGCTGATGCCCATACCTGAATCTTCATCACCTACCAGCGAAGAAGCGCCTGCACCATCAACATCGCTGTAAATCAGGTTGCCCATAAACTTAATATCGCTGCTTAGGTAATAGGATGTGCCTAACGTATAAGTGGTTACGTCAGTGCCTTGATCTTTACTACTGGCATTCATTTGTGAAACACGGGCAACCAATTCCCATGCGTCTTTAATCCCTTTTGGCTGAACAAATAACGCAGAGCCCGCTTTGTAATTGCGCTGCTGACCACCTAAGAAGTAACTGGCAGAAACATGAAAACCATCAAAGCGCTCACCATCTAATGCATTGCTACTATCAATCGTATCGAGGTAACGGCTGGCATATTCAGCCTCTAGAGTGAAAGCATTTGCTTGGTAGGCAAATTCAAGACCTGTTTGCGACATACTATCGAGTGCAGCCGTTTCACCGCCTACTGCGTAATCCACTAAGCGCACATTGGTTTCACGCACTTCACCGCGGGCAAAACGAGCGCTTAAATCATTACCGCCCATATCGCGATAGGAGTGCCAAGCACCTAAATGAATCACATCACCAGGCGCCGCACTTGACCACGTTAAGCGACCTGTTACAGCCAATGTGAGTTTGTCGTCTTCGTCATGGCCTGATGCACCAAACGCATCGTTTTTGTATACACCTACGGCATAACGTAAGCCTGAGTCCTTAAAGTATTGATAAGCTGAAATACCCCAACGGAAGAAAGGTGAGAAGGTATTAGCAAGGGTGCTGCGCTCAATAGTGTTAATGTGCTTAGAACTGGTTAGCGCATTGAGCGACATGTCTTCACGAATTTTACCGGCTTTTACTTTTAAGCCGTTGTCGAATGCATAACGAACACGGGCTAGAACAATTTCAGCTGTGCCTTCTGCAAATTCGAGTAATAGTTTGTGATCCCAGTTACCATGTTCACTTTCAACATAAGTACGGATACGTCGAGGAAAGAAGTCGCTGCCTCCAGCGCCATCATTGTCGGCATTGTAAGCGCCGTCGAAATAGTTGTAATCAAGCTGTACGCGACCACCAAATTCTAGGTTAAAGCCGCTAGATGTTTTTAATGAGTCCACTTCTTTTTGAAGTGCGTCGAGTTGTTGCTGTAGTTGTTCAGTGTCGCTTTGTGCGAATGCTGATGTACTTGCTAACGCCGCTGCAACGGCTAAAGCGAGCTGTGTGTTACTTGCTTTCATGAATTACTCCACACCAGATTATAATTATTTGTTGTCGTTGATCGGCCGACTGCAAATGGCGATCTGGTTTGGAGCTTAGTGTTAACGATAGATTAACGAAATGTTTAGGAGGTAAGTTGCATTGATGATAATAAATGGCTTTTTGCTCATAAAATTCATGAACAAAAAGCACATTACTAGGGTTTAGTATAAAATTCAGTCAAATTAGGAGCTTAATTGCTAACTAAAGGTCATTTCAGGTACATCTTCAGAGACAATAAGCTTACCTTGTGTCTTGGCTATAATCTCATCGACTGAGACTCCTGGGGCACGCTCTAATAAATGAAATGCACCGTCTTTAATTTCTAACAATGCCAAATCGGTGATCACTTTATTGATACAACCAACCCCAGTTAGCGGTAAACTACATTCGGTCAGCAGTTTTGACTCGCCATGCTTGTTGGCATGGGTCATAGTACAAATAATGTTTTTAGCACCGGCCACTAAATCCATCGCACCACCCATCCCTTTAACCAACTTTTTCGGGATCATCCAACTGGCAATGTTGCCGTTTTGGTCCACTTCAAACGCACCCAGCACGGTTAAATCTACATGTCCACCGCGGATCATGGCAAAGCTTTCTGCGGAGCTAAAAATAGCTGCGCCTGTTGCTGCGGTGACCGTTTCTTTGCCTGCGTTGATCATATCGGCATCAACTTGGTCTGCACTTGGGTAAGGTCCCATACCGAGTAAGCCATTTTCTGATTGCAGGATCACTTCGATGCCATCAGGGATATAATTAGCGACCAAGGTTGGAATACCTATGCCCAAGTTAACGTAGTAACCATCCTGTAGTTCCATTGCCACGCGTTTAGCGATTTGTTCTCGTGATAATGCCATCAGCGTGCTCCTTATTGATTCTCTTGCTTAGTGGTAACTTTCTCGATGCGTTTTTCAAATTCACCTTTAATCACTCGGTCAATATAGATACCCGGCGTGTGAATTTGGCTTGGCTCCAGCTCCCCTGGCTCAACAATTTCTTCAACTTCAAGAACCGTAATTTTGCCTGCGGTTGCTGCCATCGGGTTAAAGTTCATCGCCGTATGACGATAAATACAGTTACCGTAGCGATCTGCTTTCCACGCTTTAACAATCGCAAAGTCGCCGGTAATACTTGGCTCTAATAAATAATCGCGACCATTAATATTGCGGGTTTCTTTACCGTCAGCCACCGGTGTACCGACACCCGTTGCGGTATAAAATGCAGGAATGCCCGCACCGCCAGCACGCATTTTTTCCGCTAAAGTGCCTTGCGGTGTTAGCTCAACTTCAAGCTCACCATTTAATAGCTGCTGCTCAAATAACGCGTTTTCACCGACGTAAGAGGCAACCATCTTGCTAATTTGTTTGTCTTCAAGCAGCACACCTAAACCAAAACCATCAACACCACAGTTATTCGATACCACAGTTAAACCACGGGTGCCTTGATGTTTAATTTGCGCAATCAAGCCTTCAGGAATACCGCATAAACCAAAACCACCCGCTATCACTGTCATGCCATCTTCAAGGCCAGCCATCGCTTCGTTGTAACTTGTAACTACTTTATCAAAACCTGCCATTGGCTCCTCCTATTGTGCAGTCCAACCGCCATCAATGGCGATTGCTTGGGCGGTAATATTGCGTGCTGCATCGGCCATTAAAAAGCTAACGGTATGCAGTATTTCATCTAAACCGATAAATGCTTTTTTCGGCATTGGTGCCAGCATAATCGTGTCGATCACTTGTTGCTCAGAAATGCCATGCTCTTTGGCTTGCGAGGCAATTTGTTGCTCCACAAGCGGGGTTTTCACATACGCCGGACACACCGTGTTGATTGTAATATTGGCATCACCCGTTTCTAAGGCCATGGTTTTTGCAAACCCGATTAAACCATGTTTTGCTGCGATATAAGCCGACTTATACTTAGACGCCACCATGGCATGGATTGAGCCAATATTAATGATGCGACCAAAATCTTGCTCACGCATGCGAGGGAGTACAGCCTTGGTCATCATCGCAGGGCCAACAAGCATGACTTGTTGTAAAAACTGCCATTTATCAGCCGGAAAATCTTCAAGCCTTGCAACGTGCTGAATACCTGCATTATTAATAAGTACATCTATTGGCTGATTAAGCTCAGTGAAAAACTGCTCTATTGCGGTGCTTTCTGCCACATTGAGTGCATACCCTTCGGCGCTGCCACCTTGCTCAACAATGTCTGCTGCCGCTTGTTGTGCTGCTTGCTGATTTAAATCAGTGACAATAATAGTGTGACCTTGCATCGCCAGCTGCTTTGCAACATATAAACCAATACCACTGGCTGCACCGGTAATTAAAACTGTCCTGCTCATCGGGCTACTCCTCTAAAAACTCACTGATAAGCTGCGCTTTAGGGGCGATTGAGAAGATGCCATCAAGGTGTCCCCAGCCCCCTTCAATTTCTGAAATCGCAACATCTTTACCTTGTGCATTCATGGTTTCATACACAGCGCGCATGTTTTCGGGGCGTAGCAATAAGTCGTTACTCGCAGGAAGCAGTAAGGTTTTTGCAGAGATATTTTTAAGTGCCGTTGTTAAATCGCTTTGCATGCCAGCGGTAAATAGTTGTGATGCCCGGACCAAATAAAGTACATGGTTTGCATCTTGCGTTTTCGCACGCGCCATTGCCCGCCCAGCCAATACTTGATTTAACTTAGGCAAGGTACGAATGTCTTTTAACGCGCCTTCATCCAATACGTTAAAGTCAGGGAAGCTCGCGTTATAAATAATTGGATGCATCGCATCTTGCGTAATATTAAGCATGGTTGCCGCTAAGCCATCTAACGGACGCTCTTTGCCGTAGTAATTACCTTGCTGCCAGTTTTTATCTAAACGAATTGGTAACGCCCATTTTTCAAGTGCAGCGACTGTCCATGCATCCATCGTTGCAGCGCCAATCACATGAATTAAACGCTCTACTTTATCTGGGTAACGCGTTGCCCACTCAAGAGCTTGAAACGAACCCATTGATGCACCCATCACAGCATGTAATTTAGTGATACCTAGGCTTTCTAGTAAACGTTTTTGCACATTCACAAAGTCAGTAATTGTGACTACAGGGAAGTCCAAGCCATAAGGTTGACCTGTTTTGGGATTGGTTGACGCAGGACCTGTGGTGATTACATTTTCATCATGCCAGTTGGCATTCACTAAGGTATCTGAGCTAATCACATAATATTTATTCGTATCGATAGCTTTACCAGGGCCGATAATCGCATCCCAATAACCTGGTAAGGCATCATCCGCTTTATATTTACCTGCGGCATGAGACGTACCAGAGAAGTAATGAGTGATTAAAATCACGTTATCTTTATTGGCATTTAGTTTTCCGTAACTTTCCCAGCCAATATCCACTTGCTCTAAAGTCACACCAGACACAGTGGTAAAATCTTTTGTTGTAAAATGCTGTTTTTCCACCAGCATAGTGTCGGCTTTGTTTTCGGCGCCAAACGCAGTGCTACTAAATACAACCAGCCATAGCAAAATTATTAATTTGGTTTTCATTGCTGTTCCTTAAAAGAAAATAAAGAGTCCGAGTGCTAATGCGACACCGATAAGCGGAATGACCGCGGTGAGTGCTGCCATTGACCAATACGCTCGTTGATGCGTTTCTTTACAGATAGCACGTATCGTTGTGACCACATAGCCATTATGCGGCAAGGTATCGAGTGCTCCAGAACTAATCGCCACCACACGGTGTAGTTGTTCTGGATTCACACCCATATCTAAATAACCCGGTGCGACAAGTGGTAATGCGATGGCTTGTCCACCAGAAGCAGAGCCTGTTAAACCCGCAATGACACTCACTGCCACGGCTGCGCCAAGTAGTTCATTACCCGGCATATGGGTCATCACATCGACAGCGGCGGTAAATGCTGGTGACACTTTCGCCACAGCGCCAAAACCAACCACGGCAGCGGTATTACCGATTGCTACTAAAGCACCGGTTGTACCCACATTAATAGCATTACCCATATCGTGAAAATGCTTAAAGTTGATAATCACAATACTCAGTACACCACCAAGTAAAGCGACAATCAGCGCTGTTTGCTGCAGTACATCATGTAGTGTAAATGATAAAAGTAGCACCACGATTAGCGGGATCACACCCGTGATTGGATGCGGACGACGACGTTCAATAATGACAGGATCATCATCACGCGCTTCAAAGGTTTCGCCGTTAGCAACGGCCTTTTTGATCATCTTGTTTAACCAAAAATAACCTGCTGTTGCCATGAAAATAGCCACCACTAAGCTGACTTCCCATGCCGCATAGGGTGACGTACCAAGGTGCTTAACGGGGATCCAGTTTTGAATTTCTGGCGAGCCAGCTGAGGTCATGGTAAAGGTCACCGAACCAAATGCTAGCGTTGCTGGAATAAAACGGCGTGGTAAGTTTGCATCTTTAAACAGACTTAATGCCATTGGGTAAACAGAAAACGCAACGATAAAGACGCTCACGCCACCATAGGTTAAAACAGCACAGGCAATCACAACCGCAAGAACGGCGTGTTTCATACCTAATTTACCCACAATGTAGCTTGCAACACTGTCTGCAGCACCGGTGTCTTCCATAAACTTACCGAATAACGAACCCAGTAAGAACATAAAGAACCACGCACTTAAGAAGCCTGCAAAGCCATCCATATAGGCGTTAATAAAGTTTGTATCTGCCGATACAGGGAAAATGGCCATGCCACTACTAAGTGCAACTAACAGTGCACAGATTGGCGCAGCGATAAATAAATTTACCCCACGCAGCGTTAAAATGATCAGCAGTATTAAGCCGCCTAACAGTCCTATCATGCTCAGCATAGACATTCCTATAATTATTGTTATTACACAGATGAGGTGACATCGGAATAATGCTTTTAGTCTTACCTTAAGCGTTCAAAAAATACATAACACTAAGGTACTATCTGCTTTAAAAATAGCTTAATTGCTTGATAAATAAAGGGCTGTGGTGGGTATAGCACTATGGTACTAATTCAATTTTTGCAACTATCTTCTACATTAACTGACAGGTGACACGGGCAAATCTTATTCAGTCTTCGGCAACATCGATGTGAGTGGCCATAAGACTAATGACAACAATAACAAGGAATACAACATGATAAAGCTTAACCCAAAAGTCGCGCCACTTACTCTGGCTGTATCACTTGCTTTGGCAGGTGTCAGTGCTCAAGCGGCAGAACAAGCCGAACCTGCAGCAAAAAAAGGTGAACTTGAACGTATTCAGGTAACAGCACGTAAAACCGTTGAAAATCTGCAAGAAGTGCCTGTTGCTGTCACTTCAATTGGTGCTGAAGAACTGGCAGAAAATGGCATTGTCGTCATGACCGAAGTTCAGCAGTTCTCGCCAAATACTACCTTGCAAGCCAGTCGTGGTACTAACTCTACCATTACTGCGTTTATTCGTGGTGTAGGTCAGCAAGATCCTCTTTGGGGTTATGAGCCAGGCGTAGGTATTTATATTGATGATGTTTATCTTGCTCGTCCACAAGGTGCCGTGCTTGACCTACTTGATGTGCAACAAATCGAAGTATTACGCGGCCCACAAGGAACGCTTTACGGTAAAAACACCATTGGTGGTGCAATTAAATACGTCACCAAAGAAATGAGCGGTGATGCCACGTTAAATGTACAGGGGACTGTGGGCAGCTATAACCAGAAAGATTTAAAGATTACCGGCCAATTACCGATTGTTGACGAAAAACTTTACGTAGGCTTTGGGTTTGCAACGCTTAACCGTGATGGCTTTGGTGAGTTTTTAACATCGGCTCTTGATAACCAAGACCGCGAAAACTACAACAAAGACGTGACCGCAGCACGTGTTACACTCGAATACACACCGACTGATGACTTATTCTTTCGCTTAGCGTGGGATAAAACAGAAGACAAGTCAAACGCAAAAGGTGGCTACCGTTTACTACCAAGCCTACTAACCGATGCACCGGTTCCAGATAGTGTGTATGACTCATACACCAGCTTACCAACATGGAACAAAGTTGAACTTGAAGGCTACAGCCTGACTGCTCGTTGGGATATGACTGACTACACCAGCATTAAATATGTAGGTTCAAGCCGTGAGAGCTACTCACCAACCAATATCGACTTTGATAATACTTCACTTCAAATTTTCGATGTTCCTGCAATTTACGATGATGAGCAAACCACTCATGAATTACAGCTAAACCATCAAGGCGATAACTACAAACTGGTTTCGGGTCTTTATTACTATGACGGTGAATCATGTGGTCAATTCCAAGCTATCTTGAAAGTATTAGGTCAGGCATTAGGTGGCCCAAGCTTAACCCGTGAAACCGGTGGCTGTAGTAACTCAACAAGTAAGGCAGCTTATATTCAAGGTAGTTATGACTTTAACGAACAATGGTCAATGACATTGGGCGCGCGTTACACCAAAGACAAAAAAGAAGCGAATGTTTATAACGGTTTAATTTTTGATACGGTCTATCCAGAGTCAGATTGGATCCCTGGTTACACTCGCCCTGAAGGTCAACTCGTACCGACGGTACTCGATGATGAAGAAGAATGGTCACGCTTCACACCGCGTGCAGGTGTTGAATATCAGTACTCAAACGACATCATGTTCTTTGCAAGTTACGCACAAGGCTTTAAATCAGGTACGTTCAACCCACGAGCAAGTACAGCAGAGCCTGCTGCAAAACCAGAAATCGTTGATTCATTCGAAATCGGCATGAAGAGTGAGTGGAACAATAACTTACGTGCAAACGTCACCCTATTCTCACTCGACCATAAAGATCGTCAATATATTTCTGTGTTACCCGGTGAAACAGATGCAGATCTAAACCAACGCTTAGGTAACATTGGGGAGTCAACATCTGATGGTATTGAGCTTGAGCTTAACTATGTAGCATCTGAATCGCTCAGCTTTGATGCATCAATAGGTTATATTGACAGTAACTTCGATAACGTGATTGATTTTGACCCTGTAACAGGTGAGCAGTTCGATAAATCAGACCGTTTTACGGTATCAAACACACCTGATTTAACCTTTAATCTGGGTGCAACATACCGTATGTACACAGAAATGGGCGACTTTGTAATTAATGGTAACTATTACCACAGAGGCGACTACGCGCTATTCGAAGAAGATAGCCTATTAACGCAAGATGCTTACGGTATTTTTAATATGGGTATTACTTGGTACAGCACAGATGGTCACTGGACTGCCGGTCTTTACGGTAAAAACTTAACGGATGAAGAGTACATGATTGGTGGTTACCAGTTCGTGGCACCTGATCCAACAGACCCAACAGATACCAGCAAATATACCCCAGGTTTAGGTGGTGATAATACGCTAATTGGTTACTACGGCGACCCTCGCACTGTCGCCTTCACTGTTGGTTATCGTTTCTAAAATAGAATCTAAATCCTTGTGTGAGAAAGGTTTGTCTGAAACTTCCCTCAGGCAAACCTTGTTTCAAAAGGCAAAATCACTTATAACATAACGCATTGGAGAATAGAGGGAATGTCTTTAGCTGTGAACACCATAATCGCCGATGATCACCCGTTATTTAGAAGTGCACTGCGCCAAGCCGCCGCGACATCAGTGCCTGAAGAACATATTAAAGAAACCAGTGACATTGATGGTTTGTTTACACTGTTAAGCGCTCACCCTGAGATTGAACTAATATTTTTAGACCTCACCATCCCAGGTGCAAATGGTCTACAAGCCCTTTCGCAACTGCGTAACCACTACCCTGATATTCTAGTCATTATGGTCTCTGCCAATGAGACACCTGCCATAATCAAACAAGCTATGAGCCTTGGCGCTGCAGGCTATATTCCGAAGTCATCTTCTTTAGATGTTATTAGTGAAGCAATTAGCCATGTACTCAACGGCGATACGTGGTTACCACCCGAAGTTGATTTAACCGATGTGGTGATCAACGACGAACAAAGCGAATTTGCTCGTAACCTTGAAAAACTAACTCCGCAGCAATACCGCGTATTAGTAATGATTGCCGACGGTTTATTGAATAAACAAATCGCCTTTGAAATGTCGATTCAAGAAACCACTATCAAACAACATGTGTCAGCGATTTTACGTAAGCTTAATGTCTATAACCGTACCCAAGCGGGCATTTTGTTTAACCAGCTTTCGCAGGTTGGCAAAATCGAGTAGCTTTTTATATAGCTCTATCACTTAACAAATCAGCTTAATTTTTTAATGAGTTTTAGTTGGCAGCGGCTTCTTATTTCAGTAACTTATCTCATAGATATAATGGAATTAGAAAATAACAATGAAATGGATGCACTTACAACTTAAGGTACTGGCTGTTTTTTTATTCTTTGTGAGCTGTTTTGCAACCGCTGAAGACTATCAGATTGCGCCCGCAGCTAACTGGGTAAAACACCATGAGTTACTTATCCCTGAGATTCCTCGAGACCAAATACGAGACGGGACTTTCTACCTGATGCTCGACACTCAGCTTCAGGTATCTGAGCAAGCCCCACAGCAACGCTTTAATCGCACCGTAATGCGAGCGGTCAATCAGTCTGGGGTTGATTATATAAGCCAGCTGAATATTGATTTTGACCCAAATTATCAATCTCTTACGCTCAATAGCTTAGGCATTATTCGTGACGGTCAATATATAGATAAACTAAATAGTGCCGAGCTACAGGTGTTACAACGCGAGACCGACTTAGCAAGTCGTATATACAATGGCACCTTAAGCCTAAATGTCATTATTGATGATATGCGGATCATGGATATTTTAGATTACAGCTATACGGTTTCGGGCAGTAATCCGGTTTATCAGCACTTCAGCACCATGCGCACACTAAACTGGTCGGTGCCGATAGTGCAGCAATTTATGCGAGTAAAGTGGCAAAAGCCTTCGCCCTTATATATCAACTTTATGAATGGTGAGTCGCCAATTACTAAAACCAAGCTCGATACCGGTTTTGACTACCAAATTAGCCAACACAATGAGCCAACCATTCGCTCCGCAAGCGAAGTACCGCATTGGTATTCGCCTTACAAAGAAGTGTATTTTTCTGAAGCAAATAATTGGCAAGAGGTAGTCAATTGGTCGTTACCTTTGTACCAATCGGCCATCGAAGTGAGCCCTACTATTGAAACAATTGCCCGTCAAATTAAGTTTCAACATGCCGATTTAGAATCCCAAATTGTCGCAGCCCTGCGTTTTAGTCAAGAAGAAGTACGTTATTTAGGCCTAGAAATGGGCACCAACTCGCACCAGCCTACTCCTGCATCAGAAACCTTGGCGCTGCGCTATGGCGACTGTAAAGATAAAACCGTCTTGCTCATTTCTTTACTTAAAGCGCTCGGCGTAGAGGCTCACCCTGCTTTAGTTAACACTGAAGACAGAAAACGTACTGCTAGCTTACCTGTCTCTCCTAGTTTATTTGACCATGTGATTGTCACCTTAGAGCACCAAGGTAAACGCTATTGGCTTGATCCGACCATTTCGTATCAGCGCGGCGATTTAGAACATTTAGCTCAACCGAACTACGATGTCGCGTTAATAATTAAGCAAGGTGAAACTGGCTTTACAGGTATGTTCACAGAGCCTGCCCTAAAACGCGTTCAGGTTTTTGATAATTATCAGATCCCAGAAGGTATCAATGAGTCTGTTGGTTTCTCAACTCAATATAAATACGGCGACTTTGAAGCAATTAGCCGCCGCAGCTCAATCGCTAAAAACAGCTTAAAAAGCGTAGAAGATGATTATCGAGAATATTATCAAGATACCTACAAAGGCTTAAAAACAGCCAAACCTATGCTGGTTGAATCTCCAGAGGACACCGGTCAGCTAATTACCAATGAGCACTATACTATTGATAACTTTTGGCGACCTCATGGTAATGATTTTAAAAACAACTTTTACGCCAGTGACATTCGAAGCTCGGTTTATAAACCTGAACAGCGAGAACGTAACAATGCACCAATGTGGTTTCGTTACCCCAATAATATCGAAACAACAATAGAGGTTACTTTTACGGACTCTAATTGGCAGTTTGATGATGAGCAGGTCACGATCGATAACCCATTTTTTCATCTCGAAAAACGCGTGACATTTAAAGACTCGGTGTTGACCTTATTCTTTGATTACAGTGCTAAGCAGGATCATATTCCAGCCGATCAAATAGACCTTTACCTAAGCGAACGCAAAAAACTCAATAACGCGACCCAATACGGCATCATTAAATACGGCGCAAATACCTCAACAACCACATCAGCGGATGAAGAAACTAATTGGTATAGCGTTTTTATTTTAAGTTACTTAGCGATAATCATCTTTTTCATTGCGGCTTGGCGTATAGAAGCAAGTAATCGCCCAGTGTTTGCTGAGCAACAGTTCTACCCTGTCAGTAATAGTAAGTTTGTTATTTACAGCTTATTGAGCTTAGGAATATTCATTAACTACTGGAGCTATCGCAACTGGAAAGCGATAAAAGAGCAACAACAAAGCCATATAATGCCGATTGCCCGAGGGATATTTGCACCACTGTTTTTTATTCCGTTGTTACTTGAGCTTTACAAGCACAGCGAGCAAACCTTTGGTAAAAATAAGATCATGCCCGTTGCGGTTGGGTTCGTGTTATGGCTGGCGATTATCATTTCTGAAGTCTTAAGCTATAACTGGGAATATGGTACTTGGCTGTTTTTAGTGACACCCATTTTATGGTTGCCACTGGTTAATTACATTCAAAACCTCAAGCAACCGGAACAGGCCCTTGAGTACCACTCTCAATGGCGAGCGAGGCAGGTTATCATGTCGATATTCATGTTGCCTTGGTTATTTTATGGCTTAATTTATGAGCTATATTTGTTGCCAAGTTCAACCATAGTAACGGGTGATAAGCTTTGGTCTTATCAGGTTAACTTTTTAAAAAGAAAAGAAATTATTCCCGCCAACGAGAATGTACATTATTTTTATAGTGACGCATTTATCGATTTTAAAACTGATGGAAACGGCATCACAGAAAACACCATTTTTAGTTACTGGGAAAATGAGCAAGGTGTACTTGAAAAAGATCAGCGCCGCTTTAGTGACATTAAAGAACTCAACGTTGATTATGCTAAAAGTGCCCTACTAACCACCACGGTAACGGTAATTGACCACAATGGTGATGAAATGCTGTTATTTTTGAGCCATGAAGATGACTTAGATAAGAAGTTTGTCGCTGAGGTAGAGCGCTTAATTAAAGCCAATCCCCCAGCAACTGAGCAAAACGCAGATTAAGTCAGTCGCTTAATCATGCGTTTTAAAGCGGGCGCTTTCAGAGGCTTATAAAGCAATGGATAGCCCGCATCGAGCACTAACTCGCGTATTCCTTCGTCATGATTCGCGGTATTAACGATGGCAGGTAACGCAGTAAGGGCTGCTTGCTCAATCACTTCAAGGCCCGTTACCCCATCATCAAGCTGATAATCGATAATCAGTAATTGTGGTAGTGCTTGGCTTGCCTTTAACTGCTCAAGTTCCGCTAAGTTAGTGGCCGTTGATATTTCGCAGCCCCAATTTTCGAGTAACTGCTTTAATGCCTCTAATACGTTTCGGTCGTTATCAAGCAGCCAAATGCGCAATTGCCCCAGCTCTGTTTCTTGTGATGCCTCTGCGCCTTTCGCTTGCGCTGGCGCAGCGCTCACTCTACAAGGCAGAGTTAGGGTAAATTGCGTCCCTTTTCCAAGCTCAGAGCCCATCACTAAAGGGATTTTTAAGAGGTCGCAAATACGCTTTGTGATTGCAAGCCCTAGCCCTAACCCTTCAGCACTTGGTTTAGCACCAAGCTGTTTAAACTCTTGAAAAATGGTTTGCTGATCACTTGCAGCAATGCCTATTCCTGTGTCTTCAACAATAAAGGACACATGATCATCATCGTCATGATGCATTTTTAAACGTACTTCGCCTCGCTCAGTGTAACGAATGGCATTACTGAGTAAGTTTCGCAATACTCGGCGTAACAACGCTTTATCAGTATGCAAACGCACATCACAAGTCTCAATTATAAACTTTAGGCCCTTATCAGTTGCGAGCGCTTCATAATCATTGCGCAACGGCTCTACAAGTGAGCTGGCTGCAAACTCGCTCATTTGTACTTTAAACGAACCTGAATCGAGCTTCGTTAGTTCTAAAATACTCGATAACAGTTCTTCAGCGCTGCCTAATGAATTTTTAATATTCATCGCTAGCTCTTTAAGCTCAGTGCTTTGTGCTTTTTCATTCATTAATGAACAAAACAAACTCGCAGCATTGAAGGGCTGAAGTAAATCATGACTCGCAGCAGCAAAAAAGCGTGTTTTACTGACTGTTGCTTGTTCCGCCACCAGCTTTGCCTTTGATAGCTCTTGATTTGCTTGAGTAAGTGCTAATGTACGTGCTGTTACTTTTTCCTCAAGGCTGACATTGGCTTCTGTCAGCGCTTTCTGTTGCTTAACAAATTCAGTAATATCGGTATAGGTTGTTACAAACCCTCCTCCAGGCAGTGGATTACCTTGCATTTCAAACACACGGCCATCATTGTGCGAACGTTGATATTTATATGCACTGCCTTGGCGTAAATACGCTAAACGTTTTTCAACTTCGCTGGTCATACTTTCGCCCCTGAACAGGCCACGCTCAGCATTAAAACGAATAATATCAGCCACCGGACGCCCTATATATAAAGCATCGTCAGGGTAAGCAAACATATTCTTATAACCTTGATTCCACGCTACAAGTCGCAGTTCACTGTCGACTACACTGATCCCTTGTTGGATGTTTTCTATGGTTGATTGTAGTAAATCACGATTAAATTTAAGAACTTGACTTGCTTCATCAACAAACTCAGCAACTTGTTCTAGTGGCTGGCGCTGCTCATTTTTAGCTACATCTAAAATGAGCCGTGCCGATGCCCCGCCAATCACCGCTGACATCTCACGCTCAACCAGTAGCTCTAATTCAACGTTAGCAGGGCGCTTCCACTTCCCTTTATCATCAGGAAAATAATGGTTTACCAAAGATTGCGCGGCCTCTTTCTCGGCAAATCGCTGTAATAAAGCTCCTAAATCATGATAACTAAGTGGATGTAGGTGGTTGCTGATCCGTGAGTCACTTAATTGAGAAACAAATTTATTACTCTGCAAGCGCTCAGCCAATGTTGCACGACTAAACAACGGCACCAAAAAATACACTAAACAATTAGCGCCTAACGATAACAGCAAGGCTTGACTGATGCTTTCCATGCCTAATAAAAATAAATTGGTGGGTGCAAGCCAGCTAATTCCCCAAGGCCCATTCACGAGCCATAAACTATCGTTACCTAAGCCGCCTGCTAGGTTTGGCAGTAATAGTGTGTAACCCCAGATGATAAAGCCACTTAGTATACCAAGCTGCGCACCTCGACAAGAGGCTTGTCGCCACCACAGACCAATAATCATAGCTGGTGAAAATTGTGCAACCAAGGTAAACGACATTAAACCGACATTAGCAAGCGTTGTGCTCTCGCCCAGTACCCGGTGAGTGAAATAACTAAGTAATAAAATGAGTACGATAACGATTTTACGCGCATGTAGAAGGTTATTTTTATCGAGTCCACGGCTACTCGATGTAAGCTGCGAGCGGCGTAAAATAAACTGATTTATAAAGTCATTGGTTATCATCACAGAAAGTACAATTGATGACACAATTACCATACTAGTTGCAGCTGAAAAGCCGCCTAAAAATGCCAGTAATGCGACAAAAGCATTGTCAGCTGCCATAGGAAGTGCCAGTACAAAGGTATCGTAACCGACTTCTTGACCTTGAAAATAAATTAATCCGGCGTATGCAATCGGTAGAATAAACAGATTGATAAGCAATAAGTAAATCGGAAATAGCCAACGTGCCGAAGCCAATTCTTTATCGTTATTTTTTTCGATAAAGCTCATGTGAAACTGCCTTGGCAGACATAGGGTTGCCAAAATACCGAGTAATGTATGGGCAACATACACATAGGTTGGGCTTTGTGTTACAGCAACTTGCTGATCGATATTCAGCGCCTGTGCTTTTTCAAACAGTGCCATGGGGCTGTCAAATAATGCAAAGCACACATATAAACCCACTGCAGCAAATGCCAATAACTTAACCACAGATTCAAAAGCAATACTCGCAATAAGGCCTGGGTTATGCTCACTGGGTTTTAGCCGTCTTGCACCAAACAAAATAGCAAATAACGCCAAGACAAGCGTGATGTAAAAAGTGCTATCGGCCCACACTTCATGACTTTGTGTGACGGCTCTGTCGGTAAGTAAATTCATACTTTGTGCGGTCGCACTAAGCTGTAAAGAGATATAAGGCACAATCGCAATCACAGAAATAAGTGATATTAGCCCTGATAAACTTGAAGATTGTCCGTAGCGGGTGGCAATAAAATCTGCCATCGACGTTATTTTTTGCTGTCGACAAATATGTGCAATGCGACAATATACCTGCCAGCCAAAAATAAACAGTAAAATAGTGCCAGCATAAGTCGGTGCTAACCACCAGCCGTTATATGCAGCTTGTGCCGTGGTGCCAAAAAACGCCCAAGATGTACAATATACCCCAAGCGATAAGCCATAGGTTAAACCTTTAAAAGGCAGTACTTTTCTTTTATCAGCCCAACCTGCAACCGCAAATAGAATTGCTAGGTAAACAATCGCAAGTAGGCTTATTGACCAAATTGAGAACATCGTATTTGATTATTTTAATTATTATAGCTTCAGCATAGTTTTTATTAGTCATAATTTACAGCCCAACTTTAGTGCTAATGCATTGTATTTGAGGGGGTTAAAAAACAAATATAAAGAAATGAGAATTATTTGCAATTAGCTGTTGACAGATAGTTAAATCTAATTGATAATCACTATCAACAAGTCAACAACGCTTTATGACTTGTTCGGAATAAACTGATTTGTTTCTCGACCCTGAAACACGTGTGGCCCACGATAAAGCTAAGATCGCCTGTTGCTAGCCGCAACGCCCCTTGATGTTGGCAACAGGTGATCACCTACTTGCTACATTGCTCATATCGGTGACGGTAGATATGAAACTAAAAAAGCCCTTGCAGGGCTTTTTTTATGTCTGAAATAAAGTAATCAACGTGTCGAAAAACAAAACATAGAAATGATAATTATTTTTATTTAGTCATTGACAGATCGACAAATCTAACTGATAATCAATATCAACAAGACGAAAGAGCATTATGACTTGTACGGGATAACCTGATTGTTTCAAGACCCTGAAACACGTGTCGCCACGCTAAAGCTTAGCTCACATATTGCTAGCCGCAACGCCCCTTGATGTTGGCAATATGTGGGTACCCCTACTTATTTTACTTGCTACATTGCTCATATCGGTGACGGTAGATATGAAACTAAAAAAGCCCTTTTAGGGCTTTTTTTATGTCTAAAAATTAACGTTTTATTTTTAACGACGGTTTTTACGCGCACGGGCACGGCGTTGCTTTTTCTCTTCTTCTTTAGCGGCTTTTTTTGCCTCTAACGCAGCGCGAAGCTGTGCAACCATTTGCTCTTCTTCTTCACGCATAGCTGGCGTTTCCATGGTAATGCGACCAATAATGCCATCTCGTAATTCGTTAATAAGAATTTCAGACATTTTATAAGTATCGATCTGGTTTCCACCACGAATACAGCCACGCTTTTTGCCTGCCATTTCAACAAACTCCCAGTCAGACTCTGGTAGCTCATCAATTTTATAGCGGCTTTTTAAAAGCTCAGGATATGCATGCAGTAAATATTCGGCGGTGTAGCTTGCCACCTCTTCATAATCAATGGCCGTATCACGAATTGCACCCGTTGCCCCTAACCGATAACCTGAGTTTTCGTTTTCTACTTTTGGCCATAACATGCCTGGCGTGTCGTAAAGCATAATGCCATCATCAAGTTTAATCCGTTGCTGGGCTTTGGTTACAGCAGGTTCATTACCCGTTTTTGCTACAATTCGGCCTGCCAGTGTATTAATTAGCGTTGATTTACCAACATTGGGAATACCCATAATCATGGCTTTAATTTGCTTATCAGCACCCACTTTATGCGGCACTAATTTTTTACAAAGCTCATTAATACGATGTACTTCACCTGCTTTATCATTACCAAAATCAATCGCTTTAACGCCACTTTGCTGCTCAAAGTAGTCTTTCCACGCTTGTGTTAATTTAGGATCTGCAAGGTCAGCTTTATTCATGATTTTAATGACCGGCTTATCGCCACGCAGCGCTGTTACCATAGGGTTTTCACTGCTGTAAGGAATACGGGCATCAAGCACCTCAATGATCACATCCATTTGTGGCATAATTTCTTTGATTTCATTACGGGCTTTATTCATGTGCCCTGGGAACCACTGGATGGCCATATTTTACTCCTAAAAAATAAATTGCATGCTATTTTAACTGGCTCAGCTTGGAATTGCGCTATAATGACGCAAATTTTTTCAAGTAAGCAGTTATGGCTCTTAAATCAACTATTATCAAAGCACAAATATCGCTAAGCGATATGGACCGCCACCTTTATCAAGATTTCAATCTAACCCTTGCACAGCATCCATCAGAGACCGAGCAAAGGCTGATGATCCGCTTACTCGCTTTTGCGCTAAATGCCCGTGAAGGTTTAGAGTTCACCAAAGGCTTATGCGCTGATGATGAGCCCGAGCTTTGGCACGTAAACTACAGCGAAGAAATTGAGCTTTGGATTGAGCTCGGCTTACCTGATGAAAAACGTCTGAAAAAAGCCTGCAATAAAGCCAAACAGGTTGTTTTGTATACTTACGGCGAGAATAACCAAACTATTTGGTGGCAAAAGCATCAACCTAAGTTGTATGATTTTAAAAACTTAAGTATTTTTAGTCTCGATTATGCCGCGACTCAGGCATTAGCTGCACTGGCAGATCGTAATATTAAGCTCACAATCACTATTCAAGATGGTGAAGTATGGGTTAGCTCAGATACAGCAAATATTGAAATTAAACCTCAGCAATTGATGTAAGGTATGCGATGGCAATTAGACAAGTTGTAGTGTTACATGGACTTTATATGTCAGGTTTTGTCATGCGCCCCTTGTGTACACGCCTTGAAAAGTCTGGGTTAAAAATACTTAATTTGACCTACAACACGCTATCCCCTAATAGAGCAGCTATTTTTGATAAGATTGATCACTTCATTGGCGACAAACCAACAGCCATGGTGTGTCACTCTTTGGGGGGGCTCATCGCACGCGCTTACCTTGAAGCGAATTCTTCGCAAAGCAACTATGTAGAAAAAGTTATTACGCTCGGCACTCCACACAAAGGCAGCCATATTGCTAAACAGATGCAGCAAAAAGGGTTCGATATGCTACTTAAAAATAGTGTCGAGTTTTTATTGTCTGAAAACGGCGACTGGCCATTTAAAGCAAAGCTTTACAGTATCGCTGGGGATTTACCTATAGGGCTCATGCCATTAATTTCTAAAGGCAGTGTCTCTGATGGCACAGTGCTAATAGATGAAACCAAGCTCAATGGCATGGCAGAGCACAAGGTGTTTCATTTAAGTCACACCAGTATGATCTACTCACGCCAAGTAATGGATTACATTATAAAGCTTATCAACAAAGACTAATTGCGCCTTATTTTTCAGCACTTGCTGCCACTTTGTATGAAATCAATACGATAATACCCAGAATAAGCGGGATAGGCGCAGCGATATAGCCAAAGGTATCAAAATTTGCAAAGCTAGCACCTGCTAAATGCCCTACTAAACCAATAACAAAAGCAAGTAATGCAATCACAACAACCACTATTTCAGCTTTGTTTTCTTTCACTGTTTTACCGTCCATTTTTCTTCTCCTAAATAAATGCGGTAAACTCATTATGCGCTTCTGAAATGTTGTTTTTTTGACCTAAATCAATTTCTAAATCAGACTAGTTGCTTGCCAATCCAAACCTTGTTTTAGATCATGTTATCTGCCTTATTTTAAAATAATCACGCATTTAGGTAGATTTTTTGCTCTCTCGCCCCAAACCTATGTAATAGGTCGTCCAATCTTATTTGATAGTGTGAAAATTAACTAAAACAGCCATTGATAGGTTTAAACTATCACCATGTTCGAATTAAACCATTTTACAGATTACTGGAAATGGCTAATACTTAATCTCACGCACTAGCAAGTAAAGTAAAATATTAACAGCTATTTTTAAGGAGCAATCTATGTCACAGGTAAATGCAATTGGTTTAAACAGCGCAAAAAGTGAAGATATCGTAAAGTCACTAAACTCTTTATTAAGCTGCTACCAAATTCAATACATGAACGCACGTGGCTTTCATTGGAATATCAAAGGTCGTAACTTTTTTGAATTACACCTTAAGTTTGAAGAAATTTATAACTTATTACTTGAAAAAGTTGATGAAATTGCGGAGCGTATTCTGACTTTAGGCGGCACACCAGTACACGCATTTTCAGAGTACATTGAAGCAAGTAAGATAAGCGAAGCAAAAAATATTACTGAAGGCACTGCTGCAGTAGAAAACTTACTAGCAGGCTACAGTACACTCATTCAAATGCAACGCGATATTTTATCTCAAGCAGGTGATGCTGATGATGAAGGCTCTGCGGCGCTGATGAGTGACTACATTAAAGAGCAAGAGAAGCTAGTTTGGATGCTAAAATCTTACCTAGGTTAAGTATAAAAGCCCTCTAGGAGGGCTTGCGTAGGAAATATAGTTAAATAACGAATAACTCATTTTCTACATTAGACTCTGAGTATCAATACAACAACGCCACTGTTATTAGTGGCGTTTTTATTGGGCTTAACGGGTTGCATTTATAAAGCGCATTTTAGCCTGCTAGCTATATCCTTTTTAAATCAGACTGGATGACCAAATAACTTGTAAATATGAATTAGCCATCATTCATATGACTTAATGACATTAAGTAAGCATGAGTATTTATAGAGTCGCTTTGAGCAAATAAAAAGCCCTCAAAAGAGGGCTTTACGTAGGGAAAATCGTTAAACAACAAGCGATTCATGATCTACATTAAAGCCTCTTATTCGATACAACAACGCCACTGTTATCAGTGGCGTTTTTATTGGTATAAGTGGCATTAAATCACTTATTTAAAACTTACTTCTAAAACCTACATAGACAGTTCGACCGATAGGATCATACGTACCTGCATCAGTTTCAGCGCCGGTGTCTGAACCAGTTACACCTGAAATGATACGTGGTGGTTCTTTATCAAATAAGTTATTTGCACCTGCATACAACTCTATTGAGTCAGTTATATGATAACTTGCCTGAACATCATGGTAAGTAACGGAACCAACCCCTACAGACCCTGCAGGAATGTTATCAAACGAATTTAAGAATTGATCATCAAAAGCAGCATCACCAATAAATGTTAAGCTCCAATTAAAGTCAAAATCATTATACTTGTAGCCAAAGTTCCAGTTAGCCTTATGCTCAGAAGAGCCTACTTCACCAGCAAACTCATCTTTATCGGCACCCGGTAGTGGAATTGTGTAACCATCAATTAGGTAAGTATACGCTAAACGCGTTCTGAATTGACCAGGACCGATGTCGCGAGAGTAAGTTAAGGTCAAATCAACCCCTTCAGTACCTAAGCCACCACTATTTGATACTCCACTGTCAATAAACTCAAGTGAGCCAGCACTGTTATTACCTGCTGCTGTACTGCGACGAGTAATAAAGTTACAGAAGCTGTCGTCACCGCCACCATAACACTGCGAAAGTATAAATTGGCGTGGTGTAGAAACAATCGCATCCGTGACTTCAATGTCAAAATAGTCGATTGTGATATCTAAGCCAGAGATTAAGCTTTCAGGTGTAAACACTACACCCACGGTTACGGAATCACCCACTTCCTCTTTTAAATCAGGATTACCTCGATTGAAACCACTGATACCCTGTAAATCTGACTGGTTTAGCGTAAACTCACCATTTGTCGCGATGTTATTTGCAATACCAACATCGGCACGACACGCATCACCCAGAGCACCATCACCCGTACTAGAGACACCTACACAAGGATCATTTAAGCCACTAGGGAAAGTTTGAGAAGGCGGTGAAAATAGTTCATCAATATTAGGGGCACGAGTAGAACGAGCACGTGTTGCACGAAGACGTAAATCCTCAGTAACTTCCCAATCAACACCCACATTCCAACTTTCTGTGTTTCCTACTGTTGAATAATCAGACAAACGAATTGCTGCATTCATGGTAACAGACTCAAGTACTGGAATATTAGCCTCTACATAATACTCTGTTACATCAAACTCACCTTCTGTAGCAGGAATTGCATTACCTGCATTTAAGCCAGCTTGTTGTAGTGCATCAAACTCACTACGTGAGAACTCTTCACGATATTCAAAACCTGCTGCAATACCGACCATACCTGCAGGTAATTCAAATAAATCACCAGTGATATTACCACCGATAATCTCTTGCTCTACAGAAGTCGACAACATGCTTGGCGCTCGAACAAAGTCTATTGCACTTTGCGACATAGAGTTAAAACCAAAAATATTGACTGGAGCACAATTAAAGCTTCTCGCAGTAGCATCCAAACAAATTGCTTCGTTGGTAATTCCATCATTGTCTAAATCTTGGCTATCAATAACAGCCTCTAAACCTCGGCGAAAGCTTTGTACATTAACTAAACCACTAGAAAGCTGCGCTTCTTTTGTTTTACCGTATACATAGTAGGTGTCATAAAACCAACTATCGTTAATTTCACCTTGGAAACCAACTGCTAGTCTGAAAGTATCACGCTCAGCTCGTGCGCCACGGTTACCAATATCAGAGAGTCGTTTTGCAAAGAAAATATCTCTTAAGCCATCACCATCAGTGTCTGTTGCTGCGTTATAGATTTCATCCGGTACAAATGCATTACGCAGTAGCTCATCATTAACCAAAAATTCGATAGGAACACGCCCGTTAGCATAAATATCATCTGAAGCAAAAGGAAAAGGTTCTAGCTCAGACTGAGTTGATGTTGATGCATATGTACCTTCAAAAAAGAACGTATGTTTATCGGTAATATCGTAGCTGCCGTTAGATGCAAACAAGTAACGCTCTGTAGGAATTGCGAGTGCCCTTACACCATTTCGGTTAAAGCCATTTGCTTCAACACCGTCACCACCATTGGTGCTGAATGAGTCTTGTAAGACGTTGTTGCTGTTATACGTAAAGCGCGTGTCACCCGCATCAAATCGTCCCTGTGGAGGAAACGATGAGAAAAATGGACGTACAGCTTCAAAAATATCACTCGCTTGTCCTGTTTCGCTATTTTCAAAAGCAATTTGAGCAATTTGGTCAACAGAAGAACGTGAACGGTCTCGAGCAAAAACACCACCTTGGTCAGAATAACCTAGGTGAAACATTACTTTCCCTTTATCATCCAAGCCACTAAAGCCAGAAGTCACTGAGAATTGTCTAGATTGATCATCCCCTTCTTTAGACTCACCATACTGGCCTTCAAACTCTATTCCTTCAAAATCATCTTTAAGGACAAAGTTAACTACACCCGCTACAGCATCAGAACCATACACCGACGATGCACCACCAGTCATAATTTCAACACGTTCAATAAACTGACTTGGTATGGTATTTAAATCAACGGCTGAGCTACCAGGAACACCGGCAACATAACGTCGGCCATTCACAAGTACAAGCGTTCTGTTCGAGCCTAAGTTACGTAAATCTACCGTCGCAACACCTGCACTTGAAGTATTGAAGTTTGAGTTTGTACGACTAATTGCCGGTGTACCAAATGCTGGGTTTTCAAGTAATAAGTCTTGAATGTTTAATGAACCTGAAGCATCAATAGCCGAGCTATCAACAACTTGAATAGGGGCTGAAGACATAGCTTCTGCAGAGCGAATTCGCGACCCTGTCACTTGAATACGCTCAACCTTTTCTAATTCTTCATCCTGTGCCACCGCATTTACCGACACGCCTCCCATCATTGCCATCGCAATTGCAGAATAGACAAATAATGGACGTGGATTTTTTTCGTTTTTTATCATGGTAATTCCCCTGAAAATTATTTGTAACCACTTAGTTACAGCTCGCCACATTATTGGGCTTTATGCATTTCAGATAGCTGCATTTTGTAAGCGGATTAAAATTAGGGATAAGCGGAATATTTTGAGGGACAACTAAATTGTAAAATAATTTGAATAAAAAATAGGAACAGACACGGTCTTATTGTTTTTAACAGGTACGCTACATTCGGAGCTACAATGCAAAGCATTTTATTTAACAGCATAATACATATCGCAGAGCCGCAATTTGCAAAAATGCTTGAAAGCGCAATAACACGGCACCATAGTTTTCACTCCATTACTGTCATTAATGAAATGAGCAGTTTTAATTTTGAAAATACTCACGTTGCTTTTTATCAACTCAATTCATCGCCTAGCTCTCTTGAGTTGCTACAACTAACAGAGCTTGCCAAGCATTTAAAGCTTGTTATTGTTGCTGATTCGGCGCAATTAGCTAACTTAGCTTATGAAATAGGTGCTATTGACTTTATACTTACAACTGCAAATTCTATGCGGATAAATCAGTGTTTTGAGAAGCTTATTCATTTATGCCCCCTTGCCAGCGCACATCATCAAGAACACGTACAAGAACAAGAAAACTCCTATTTAATCGTCCGAGATGTAGGCAAAGTGAGGCTTGTTGATATTGAAGAAATCGTATGGATAAATGGAGCTGGTAACTATGTAGAGTTGCATTGCCAAGATAGTCCTCGCCCAATATTACACCGCGAAACGATGAAAAACTTAACAGAGAAGCTGGCAAGTAAGGGGTTTATTCGTATTCATCGCTCTACTTTAGTTCGTAAAAAAGCAATCAGTGAGTTGATACCGACCGACTGTGGTGATTATAAAGTCATTTTAAAAAGCAACGCGATTTTAAATTTATCGCGCCGTTTTAAAATGAATCTAGAAGGTATTTTGGGGATCTGAGCAATAACCTATTGGGTACTTTGCAAGCTCATTTAATAAAAACCCAAATGGGCAGGCTTATAGTTTATGTTGCTGACTCTAACCAAGCTCGCATTTCTTCACACTGCGGATTAATTTCAAGGAAGCTATTTATATCTTTATGAAAGGTCACCCTGAGTCCACTGTCTTTCCACACAGACTCTATCAAACTTTGAGCCACACTATTAGGTGCCACATAATCAACTTGTTTATAGCCACGTGATTTAACCGTTTCAAAATAAGCTTTTGCTATATGAACGCTTTCTGCGGTGGCTAATTCAAACTGCTTAACATTTATTATTAAATGATGAAGGTTTTTTATTGAGTTGCCTGTTATTTCGTCTGCTATTTTATTCGTGAAGTCAACAAACGCCTCTTTATTAACACAGCCTCTAAACTCAATAAATACGCAAGGAGGGCTTATTTTATAAAACCACTCCCCATGGGGCTTAAACATAACCAAACATCACTCTTACTACGTTTAAGGTAATATTAGCTTTAAAATGGTTATTTTCAACCTAATAGAGCCATAAAAAAGGCCATTTCAAGCGCTTTCTCTTCAAGGCTTTTAAAGCGTCCAGAAGCGCCTCCGTGTCCGGCATCCATATCCGTTTTAAACACAACAATATTGTCGTCTGTTTTTATCTCACGCAGTTTCGCAACCCATTTCATCGGCTCCCAGTATTGTACTTGCGAGTCATGAAAACCCGTCGTTACTAATATATTTGGGTAGGCTTGAGCCGTAATATTATCGTATGGGGAATAAGCGTTAATGACTTCGTAAAAGTCGGGATCATTTGGGTTACCCCACTCATCATACTCATTCGTTGTAAGAGGAATACTCTCATCAAGCATGGTTGTCAGCACATCTAAAAAAGGTACGTGACAGCCCACGCCTAAATAAAGCTCTGGTGCTTGATTTACCACAGCCCCCATTAATAAACCGCCAGCACTTCCCCCTGAGGCAAACACCTTCTGTGGATGTGCATAGCCTTGCTCAGTGAGTGAGCGAGTAACATCAATAAAATCGTTAAAGCTATTTTGTTTATGCTGTTTTTTACCTTGTTCATACCAATGACGACCTAGCATTTCACCGCCACGAATATGGGCAATGGCATAAACAAAACCACGATCAAGCAGGCTCAATAAACAACTAGAAAAACTCGGATCCGTGGTAACGCCATAAGCACCATACCCATATTGCAACAAAGGGTTAGAGCCATCTTGATTGAATTTATCAATACGATACACCAATGACACTGGTACTTGCTCACCATCTCTTACGGTGATCATTAGTCGTTCTGAACGATAGTGCTCTGGGTCAAATTCACCAAGTACTTGCTGTTGTTTTAATAACGTTTTGTTGCCCGTTTTTAAATCAACATCATACAATGAACCTGGTGTTGTTAGACTTGAGTAATAAATACGTGCAGAGCGAGTGTTAGGCTCAGGATTCATCGCTATTGCAGCATAATAACAAGGGTCATCAAACTCTAATGTGAGTCGCTCTTCCTGCTTATCAACAACCACAAAGCGGGTTTGACCAAGCTCTCGCTCAGTTAAAATAAGATAGTCATTGAATATTTCGACCCCTTCCAATAACACATTATCACGGTGCGCAGTATGCTCCTGCCACTGTTCTTTTGTAGCAATTGTGTCGGTTGTGGCAGTCATTAAACGGAAGTTTTTGGCTTGCCAATTTGTGACTATATAAAAAGTATCGCCAAGCTTATCAACATCAAATTCATGGCCTTCTTCACGCGGCATTAACGCGCTGAACTCCCCCTCGGGATTGTTAGCATCAAGTACCCAAGTATCGTTCGTTTCAGTCGTAGCCAGATCAATAATAATTAAGCTTTCATCTCGACTTTTGCCAAGTCCTAGAAAAAAGCTTTTATCCTGTTCTTCATACACTAAAACATCATCGGTTTGTGGGGTGCCTAAAACATGGCGATACACCTGAAAACCCAATAAAGTTTGTAGGTCTTTTTTCACATAAAAAACTGTTTTACTGTCGTTAGCCCAAACAATTTGCCCTTCTGTGTTTTCAAGTACATCGCTGAATACTTCGCCATTGGCAATATTTTTAAAACGCGCGGTGTAAATACAGCGGCCTTCGGTATCTTCAGAATAAGCAAGTAATTGCTCATCAGGACTAATTGCGACTTCACCTAGTTCATAAAACTCATAATCACTGGCTAGTTGGTTTACATCTAACAATAACTGCTTGTCACGGGCTTCAATTGAACGACTTCGGTAATGGCGCGCATATTCATCATCACCACGAACTTCTGAGTGATACCAGAACTGGCCATCCTTTACAGGAAAGGTATTATCATCCTTAACTATCTGCCCTTTTAGTTCGTTAAATAACGCTTCTCGTAGTGGTTTAATACTGGCAAGCTGTTTTTCACAATATTCATTTTCTGCATGTAAATGTGCCAACACGTCTACATTCTCGCGTTCATCATCACGCATCCAGTAGTAATTATCAGTACGAGTTAATTGATGAGCTGTTAGTTGATGAGGTTGTTTTTTAGCTACAGGGGTAGGCGTTAATAAAGACAGAGAATAAGAATTTTGCGACACAGGAAAAACCACGATTAAAAACGAATGACCCGAGTCTAACACAGAAATAAAAAAGCCCACTCAAATTGAGTGGGCCAAACAATGCTAAATAGCATTTAGGGGGAAACTATCAATGTGATACTTGCTGCCATGCCATGGGCCAACTTTTACCCACACCAGGTTCATAGAGTGGGTTATGTGATTCTTTCACACGACAAAACTCTGTATACGGCCAAGGTTTACACATATAAATATGGCCAGTCTTTGGTTGTAGTACTTTTACACCTGAGCTGTAAGCATTGCATGCTTGCGGATAAACATAATCATACTCTTGATTTTTATCCTTTATTTGCTTTTCGCACTTCGCAATACAGTTAAATGCCACTTTTACATGGGTTATACCCGTGCTTTCTAATGCATAAATCTGATTGAGCCGATATGCAACTATGAGGCCCTGCTCTGTTATTTTTCCTGCTCGAATCATGGGCATGTGCACATTTATATGCTCAGCAATTGAACGAGGCCAATTATGAGGCTCACCCTCATCAGAGCTAGTAATAGGGTACTGAAATGACAAATCAGCTAACTCACCTTGCGCATCATAAAAAGTCACAACCACCTTATCCCCAACAAAAAGCTGAGTATGATGATTTAAGCAACCTATCGGCAACCACTTTCCAGAAGCCAGTGACATATGCATAAACAAAGTAACACCCTAAGAACAGCTAGTAGGTACTATCCAATAACAGCCGTACAAAATAAATACAATTTTAGTTTGAGGCAATAGATCCAAAGCACGAAGAATGTGCGCTTTTCAGCGGCCCCGCTATCATAGCTTTGTAATCAAAACCTTAGACCGGAAACTTTGCGTCCTAACCTTTCGGTTAGTTTGCCAAAAACTGAAATGAGTATAATCCTCAGTTGAAAACAAATCAAACAAAAGAATGTAACCGAAAGATATGTATAACAAGCAATTACTAGTCACAAATAAGCTATAAAAAAGCCAACCCGAAGGTTGGCTTAGTCATTAATCTCTTACCGCACGTCGATTTGGTATGAGTTCTTTCACTGAACGGAAAAAACGTAAGAACACATGGCCTACATCACTCATCACAATATACAGGCAAGGAACAAGTACCAATGTAATGAGAGTTGCAAACATCACTGCAAAACCAAGGGCCACTGCCATAGGAATAACAAACCTTGCCTGCAAACTCGTTTCAAACATAATAGGGAGTACGCCAGCAAAGGTTGTAATTGACGTTAAAGTAATTGCTCTAAAGCGTGCACAACCTGCCTCAATAACAGCTTGACGAGTTGACATTCCCTCTCGTCGAGCTTGGTTCACAAAGTCAGTCATAACTAAAGAGTCATTGATCACCACCCCTGCAGCAGCAATTAAGCCAAAGCCTGACATTAAGCTAATATCTAAATCAAACCAATAATGCCCCCAAATAGCACCGGTCAAGCTAAACGGAATCACCGACATAACGATCAATGGTTGTGAATAACTTTTGAGTGGCACCGCAAGTAAGATATACACTAAGAACATCCCTGCAGCAAAAAACATTAATTGCTCATTCGCCTGTGCTTGCTGCTCTTCAATGGCACCGCCTAATTCAGTTTTCACTGATGGGAACTCTTCTTTAAGCTTTGGCAGTAGTACGTCGTCGACCTGCTTGACCACTTCACCTGGTTCTATGGTTTCTTCGTCAATGCTGCCGTAGATATATACAGTACGGTAGCCACCTTCACGGCGAATATAACTAATCCCTGGCTTTTCGGTTAGCTCAACCACATCACCAAGCAGTACTTCTTTGCCAGCAGGTGTCGTCACTACCGCATGTTTTAAAGAAGCAAATGCTTCACGCGTTAATTTAGGATAACGCACCATTACACGTACTTCTTCACCACGACGAATTACACGCTGGGCTTCTCCGCCGTAAAAACTTGCACCAACTTGATTGGCAATTGTGGCAAGGTCTAAGCCTAAATCATAAGCAACTGGTTTTAAGCTAAGTTGGACTTCTTTACTAGCAGGGTCAATTGTCGAGCTAATATCAAATAAGCCTTTTTGCTGTTGCAGCAACTGAATAAAACGACGACCCGCATCATTTAAAGTATCAACATCGGGCCCATAAAGCAGGTATCCAAACTCGCCATCATTGCCGCCGCCATTTACATCGTCGTAGATTTGCAATGATTTAACACCGGCAATGTTTGGCATCTGTTCACGCCAACGTCGCGATAGCTCGAAAGCATTATATGGACGCAAGTCCTCATCTACCAATGGTGCTAAGATTTGTGCTTCAGTACGCCCCTGATTAAAGACCAAAATATCACGTAATAATGTGTGACCAAACTCACGTTCTGTCTCTTGATCAACCTTTTTAACCATGGCTTCAATTTCACGAATTGCTTCAATGGTCTGTATATCAGATGCATTTTCATTCATTTCTAGGTTAATTTGCGGAAAATCATGGGGGACTTTTGGTGTTGGTACAACACGTACTTGATTTGACGAAATTAAAGCGAATGTCAAAATCAAAAGACCAATAAATGAGAATAACACTAACCAACGCCATTCAACACAACGCTCAATAAAGCGTTTATACGGGCCATTCACAAAGTTAAAGAAGCGCTTGTTAAAACGTGCTCGCCAACTCTCAGGGTTAATAGGTGGAAAGTGAGTATGGGCAATGTGCGCAGGTAGAATAAGCTTTGATTCTATTAAACTGAATACCAGACATAAAATAACGACGACCGCGATACCATAGAAAAAAGCACTCTCAGGGCCGCTTGATAAAGTAAATGGCGCAAATACAGCAATCGTCGTTAATACCCCAAACGTTGCCGGAGTTGCTACACGTTTGGCACCGTTCACAACGTTAACGACGCCGCCCCCTTTTTTCTCTATCTCAGTGTAGGCACTTTCCCCTATGACAATTGCATCGTCAACGACAATACCCAGCACCATAATAAACGCAAATAGGGATACAATGTTAATAGTGATACCAAAAACAGGCATCATCATCATGGCACCTAAGAAACAAATTGGTAAACCAATCATTACCCAAAGTGCTAGTTTAAAGCGCAAGAAGATAGACAACATGATAGCCACTAAGATAGCGCCTTGAAAAAGGTTGCTTTTCATCATGTCTAAACGCGCATTCAAGTAATACGTCATGTCCATCAGTGGTTCTAGACGTAAACCCACAGGCAGCTCTTTGTTCTTTTTATCTATGTATGCTTTCACCGAGTCAGCAACGGGGATCATATTTTGCTCTTTCGTTGCTTTAACCGATAAATACACTGCATTTTCACCATTGAATTTAAAGTAACGCTCACCCTCTGTGAACTGGTCTTTAATAACAGCAATGTCTTGTAACAAGACTTTCGCACCGTTAGCTCCCACCTTTACAGGGATTTGACGGAACTCATCACCACTGTAATATTGGTTTTCAACACGTACAGAAATAATTCCTGCATCAGTGCGTAATTGACCTGCTGAAATATTCGCTGAGTAGCGGCGTACGGCATTAGCAACATCGCTTAATGTTAAGTTATATTGGCGCAGAGAATCTGGATCAATTTCAATTGCAATTTCATCAAGCGGCACATCATTTTGCACCAAAGACACATTGGATAACTGCAATAACTCATCTTCAATTTGATTAGCTATTGGCTTTAATTCTGTGAGTGGCACATCACCGACTAATGTCATCCCAATAACATCTTGACGAAACTCGACCTGACTAATTGTCACCGGCTCCATCCCCGCAGGAAAGGTCGCAATTCCGTCAACGCGAAGTTTTACTTTATCAAGAACGTCGGTTAATTCTGCATCGGTATTAATTTCTAAGCTAGCACGCCCATTGTTACGGAATGCGCGGTAAACACCACGTTTAATTTCGGTCACATCTTTGAGCGACTCTTCAATTTTAATCAGAATACTTTCTTCAATTTCTTGTGGTGATGCCCCTGGGTAATTAGCTTGCACCTCAATATAATTGATCTCAATATTCGGAAACATCTGACGCTGAATAGTAAAGTAACTTAGTATCCCCATAGCAAGGATAAAAAACATCATTAAGTTTGCAGCGACCGAGTTATTAGCAAAATAGGCGATTAAACCAGGCTGCTTCTGTGTTGTTGTATCACTCATACAGCCACCTTACAGCTTTTCGACAGCAGCAGTTTCACCTGCATCGCTTGTCATTTCTTGCATACCGGCTACTTTTACTTCCATACCCGCTTGCGGATACTCAGGCAGTGTCAGTACAAGCTGATCATCAATATTTAAGCCATCGCTAATATAAAAATATTCACCTTCTTCGCGAACAACAGTCACTTTACGTGGCTCTAGTTTTTGCTCATCGTTAACCACCCAAACGGTTTGATTATTAACCAATGATTGCGGTAAGCGATAGATATTTTGCAATGTGGCACCGGCAAAATTAACTTGCACATAAGCGCCAAATTTAATGGGTTGTACATCATGCTTTAAACCATATGGGTCATCGACACGAACGACCAAGTTGCTCATACGTGTTGCGTTATCAACGACACCCAAGTCACGGTCCACCACCGCTTCACGGGTAAAGCTATTTAGGCCTTTATTGATAATCGTAGCCTTAATGCCTTTAATTCGTTTAGGTAAAAATACGCTGTCGAATCCTGCGATAGGGACAATAATTTCAGCACTTTCAATATTGTTTAACTCAGCAACCTGACTGCCTACATTAATATATTGACCCACACCAATTTCACGACTTATCACCAACGCATCATAAGGAGCTTTAACTTCACATCGTGCTAAATCTCGCTCTGCACGTTTCAGTGCAGCTTGAGCCGATTTAACCGCAGCTTGCGCACTTAGAACTTGTGGCTTACGTAAAAATAAGTCCGTACGCTCACGTTCTGGATAACGCTTAGCTTCATCGAGCGCGACCTTTGCTTGTGCTTGCTCTTCAATTAATGCAGCTTGAGCACTCGCCAATGATGCTTCGGCTTGTAATACAGCGGCCTCGTAATTGTCTTTTTCAATCGTGAATAACACTTCACCACGAGCAACAATGCCACCTGCAACAAAGTTTGGATGCCAGCTTGTGACTTCACCTGCGACTTGAGATGCAAGCAGAGTACTTTCAAGCGGTCTAACTTCACCATAACTGTTAATAATAACTTGATGGTCATCACTTGAGATAGCTTCCACTCGAACAAGGGGTCTAGAGTCAACCACCTCTTTATCTTGTGGCTCTTGGGCAATAGCATTAATACCTACAAAACCAGCAATACCAAGGGCTAAAGCAGCAAATGGTAACATCCATTTCAATACATTCGTGCGCATAACTTACACCTTTTAAATTTTTACTGCCTCTATCATACCAAAGCTGACAGAAACATTAATGTGACATTTGTAAGTAACTGTTACAAAAAGAGCCTAATACACCTACAACAGCTAAAAATAATTTGTTACTAAATAAAACTCTCAACTTTTCATGACATTAGAGAGAGCGCTTTACACTTGTTAACAAACAAACTTCTATCAATTAGCAATTTCATTAAACTCGTGCCTGAAAAAAACAAATGGAACGACTAAAAATGAAAACAACCAATATTGCTGTGGCGTTAAGCATTGCTTTTGCCATAAATGGCCATGCACTTGCAGCCAAAAAAGAGGACAAAAAGCCTGAAACACTGGCTGAGATGATTAAAGATAAAACCGAATACTCCGGTATTTTTACTCTTTATCAAGATGAAAAAACAGGTGAAAACCTAATGGTCATAGACCAATCACAACTTGATACACCCTTTGTCTATTTTGCACATACCGTAGATGGTGTGACCGATGCGGGTCACTTCAGAGGCGCGTACCGTGAAACAAAACTCATTGAATTTAGAAAGTATTTTGACCGTATTGATATTATAAGCAAAACCCCTCGTTATAAATTTGATCAACACTCCGCTCTGGCTCGCTCTGCTGATGCAAATATCAGTGAAGCAGTGCTCGCTAGCATCAAAATTGAGAAAGAAGAAGACGATAAAATAGCATTTAATGTTGATAAACTGCTTATAAGTGAAGCACTACATAAGGTATCTCCTTGGCCAAATCCAGACGATAAAAATGCTAAAAAGCGTTTCAAATTAGGAAAATTAGACGATAAAAAATCGCGCATTGTTCAGCATCGTCCTTACCCCAACAATTTAGATATCACTGTCGATTATGTGTTTACCAATGCCAATCCAAGCGTGCGTGGCTCTACAGCAATAAGTGATCCTCGTAATGTATCGATTAAAGTACAACACTCCTTTGTTGCTTTACCAAAAAATAATTATCAGCCACGCCATGATGATGCGCGTATCGGTTACTTTACAAACCAATTTGATAATATGACTTCTGCTGACTGGGCACCTTACGAGGACGTTATCAAACGTTGGGATTTACAAAAGAAAGACCCTACAGCTGCACTTTCTGAGCCAGTCAAACCAATTACTTGGTGGATTGAAAACACCACCCCTATTGAGTGGCGTGACACGATTCGCGACGCCGTGCTTGCATGGAACCCCTCATTTGAAAAAGCAGGCATTAAAAACGCTATTCAAGTAAAAATTCAACCTGACGATGCAGATTGGGATGCTGGCGATATAAACTACAACGTATTACGCTGGACAGCCTCTCCACGCCCACCTTTTGGTGGTTATGGACCTGCCCTTGCTAATCCAATAACCGGCGAGATCTTAGGCTCTGACATCATGTTAGAGTATGTTTTTATGAAAAATCGCTGGATGTACGAGACCTTATATACGCAAGGCGCAGCCTCATTAACCTCTGACGAAAATAATCCTAACTTACACTGTTCATTAGGTCACACTATTCAAGAAAACATGCTACTTGCAAAAGGCTTAGGGACTAGAGCAAGTATTGAAGATAAAGAAATTTTACGTCAAGGCTTAACCCAGCTTATTCTCCATGAAGTAGGTCACACACTGGGGTTAAACCACAACATGAAGTCATCGATTTTATGGGATGAAAAAGAAGTTCACGACAAGAGTAAAACGCAAGGTATCGTGACAGGCTCGGTGATGGATTATGCGCCAGCCAACATTGCGCCTATTGGCATGCAACAAGGCGATATATTCCAAACTAAGCCAGGCCCTTATGATGACTGGGCGATTGAATATGGCTACAGCCAAGCACTAGCCGATGCAGATGCTGAGCAACAGCGCCTTGAAAAAATTCTTGCTCGCTCATCAGAGCATGCACTCGCATTTGGTAATGATGCTGACGACATGCGTGCTCCGGGTCGCCATATCGACCCTCGTGTAATGATTGGCGATATGTCATCTAACCCTGCAGCTTATGCAGATGATCGCATGGCACTTATCAATACGCTGTTTTCTGAATTGAAAGATAAAGCCACCGTTGAAGGTGAGTCATACCAACAGCTTGTTACCTCAGCTAATATTTTATTTGCTAGCTATAGAACACAAGCAGGCGTGGTGTCGCGTCAAATAGGTGGTGTTTATGTAGAACGCAATGTCGTAGGTGATGATAAAAATGGCGCGCCATTGACTCCTGTGTCACTTGAACGCCAACAACAGGCAATGCAGATTTTAGCCGACAAAGTGTTCTCTCCACATGTACTTGCTAGCATGCAACCACTTTATAACTACCTGCTACAACAGCGCCGCGGTTTTAATCACTATGGTAAAAATGAAGATCCTAAACCACATGGTATGATTTTAGGCATGCAAAAGCTGGTACTTGCCCAGCTATTACACCCTGCTGTGATGCTGCGTATTTCAGACAGTGCTATATATGGTAATGAGTATTCACTTAACCAATTTATGAATGACTTAACAGCAAGCATTTTTGTCGACGGCAAAAAAGCAAATACGTTAAGTCATAACTTACAAGTTGAGTATGTGAATCAACTGATTGCCATTGCCGGTTTAACTAAAGCCAGTAAGCACGATAATCTCGCTAAAGCTGCGGCTCTTTATCAACTTAACCAAATTGCTGATATCAGCACTCCTTGGGGAGCAGATACTGCTGCTAAAGCGCATAAACAATATATTAATCGCTTAATTAGCAAAGCATTAGACGCTTAACCAACAGTAAAAAGGCTGCCAATTGGCAGCCTTTTTACTCATTGTTTCGCCTATGCCATTGCAGGGCGTGATTTATAATATTGGATACAGCCAAGTTGTGCCGCATTTGTTAGTAAGATCATCACAAACGTTAAAATATGCGATACACTCGGTGCCACCATCGACAGCTCAGCGCCAAGGCCACAACTACCAGCAATAAATTGCAGACTAAAATAACGAGCACTTAAATTACTAATATCACCACTTTTAATGGTTTTATAAGTTTGCGGCATAACACGAATCGAACTCATCACCAAGCCAACATAAGTTAACCAGTTAAGTACAGTGGCCATATCAAGCGTCGGACTGAGCAACAAAGTAAACGGTACAACACATAGCACCAACAATCCTGCTAACTGCAGTCGCTGCTGGCGAGCTGCGTTATATCGAACAAAGTAATAGAGAATTAAACCGCTGAGCATGCCCGTTACAATAAACGGCAGTACCATGTAAAAACGTTGAAAATATAAATTGTAAGTAATGAAGTAGATGCTCTGTGCGACACCAAAACTCATCATCAACAGTGATACGCCCGACACACTACGATTTTTACGAATCTTATTTAATAGCGGATAAAAGCTAAACGCTAGAATAAAACATGAAATAATCGGCAAAAAGTGCGCCAAAACAACCCCCTCTCGTTACAATTTAGTTAATAAGTTAGCAATTTATCAATCACCGTCACTAAACATGTAAACAACTGTTTTTTAAGTGATTTAAAAGAGCGCGGCATTTTAATGAGGCCCACAGAGAAAGCAATGAGGTAGAAAAAACTGCCAAGCTGTAAGTGGCAAGAAACACATACAGACTGTAAAGTTAAAGCAGCATACTGCCGCCTTCGTTTACAGTCTATTTAGAATAAAATAAGACTTGAGATATTTAGCGTATGGACAAGCAGTATTTAACTGCGCATCTTGTTAGTATTACAACGAGTAGTAAAAGCTTAGCCAAGCGCGTAAATCATTTTCAAAGTCGTCGCTTTCTACTCGGGCGACGCCAAAGTCAATATTTACATCATTTAAACCCGCAGGTCCCAGACCAAAGCTAAAGTCTCCTCGCCACTTGAGACCGTAGCTTTGCGCATAGACTCGGTTATCAACTTGATGCTGTTGGTAGTAAAGCCAAGGTAATGAATCTTTGTAACTAATGCCCCCGCCATAACCTTTATAACGGTTACCAAGCTGGCTAAAAAGTGGCAATTCAGGTGCACTAACAAAACCGCTTTGCGTGTCTTTATTAATTAAATTTGACTCATAGCCACCTAAAGCAAGTGTATGGTCATCACGATATTGCTGAGCAAAATTGACATAAACAGGAATATCAAAGGCATAACCACTCAGTACGGTCGCAAAGTTATAACCCTGCCAATTATTTGAGTCAGCATCACCGGATAACCATTCAGCTCTCAAGGACTGACTAACACCATAACGCTGTCTATCATGTTGCCATTGTTGCTTAAGTCCTAGCTTTAGCCATTGATCGTCACCTTGGGCATAGTTACTGTAGTTGTAACTTAATGTCGGTGTGATATTTAACTGCTGAAACTGCATCGGGTAACTCATGGCAACATGTGCACCTGTGTTACTAATATTTAGCGGCGTTTGTGAATGGTACTGTTTTGCTGATTCAAGGTCGTAATCAAATAACAGCGCTTTAAATTTTAAATCAAACGCTGAGTATTTAGCTGCCGCGAACACTCCCTCTAGTGCTTTATCATGTAAATCAACACTAAAGCCTGCTTGTAAATCGAGCTGCTTCAAGAAATCACTACTTTTTACCCCAAGGGTAAGAAGCGAAGATGAAGCCGAATAATATTGAGATGCTAACGAAAAGGTTGGTTTTTGTTGCCATATATCATAATTGGCTGGCTGGGTTGGACTTTGCTGGTAAATCTTCGCCTCAGGTAATACTTCGCTCGTTAACTGCCCTCGTGGTGGCGCTGCGCTTTTAGCAAATTTAGTAACCTCTGATCCTTGTGGTTGCTCTGCAAAATGCTTGATATTCGGCCCCTCAGCAGTGATCGATAAATACAAAAGTTCACCATTATTCATTGCCATTGGGTGTGCGACGGCTTCTTGCCCTTGTGTTAATTGGCGTAGTGAGTAGCTATTAAGATCATAATGATACAAATCGAGAGCGGCATTCTTACCAGCGACAAAATAAAGCCCTTTGCCATCTGCTTGCCAATTAGGTTGTGACACATACTGATAGCCCACAGGCATAGGCACAGCTATTGATTGCTGGGAGTTTAGATCTTGTATATACAACTGCCAATTTGCATTCAATGCCACTTTTAAATATGCAAGCTTAGTGTTATTAGGACTTAGTAATGGATAGTCATAAACCGTTTCTAGGCTCTTCTCAAATAAAGGCGTAGAGACACCCGTATTGAGATCAAAATGCACCAACTCCGAGAAGCCATGCCTAGTTTGCTCGGCGTAAACAGTTTGTCCGTTATCGCTAATTGTAAAGCGACGCAGCCCCGCATGATGGGTTAATGCACTTATCTCACCAGTTTCAATATCATAGCGATATAAGTCCGAGATACCCTGAATTGAGCCTTTACCAACGGTTGTTGTAGCGCTAAAAAACAGTGTATTTTCGTCTAGCCACTGCGGATTCTTTATACCCTGCTTATTGATTTGATGAAGCACGTGCTTTTGTTTACGTTTAAACACACTCGGTGCTTTATCGGCAATATCAACAGGATCGTTATCAAGCAGCTGTTGTTGCTGCTTTGCAAAATCATCTGCTGCTTGTTGATTATCGGCTGTGCTATAAATAACTAGCCGCGTTTCATCATCTTTGTTTCGCTCTACAATAGCGAGTTTACTATTATCTAAACTTAAAACGGGGTTTGATGCATATAAATCAAGCTCTAACCAAAGCTCACTTGTAAGTGTTTGCTCACTCACCTCTTTAGCCATTGCTCTATAAGTATATTCAGCAATAAAGCGACGATAAAGCCGCTCAGGTGAGTCGCCAAATACACCGCTAAAAGCGTCATTAAAATCGCGCGATTTAACCGCTTGCATACGTGTCCACACAGCATCAAGGGTCTTTGGAGAATAGTTATCTTCTAACCAAGCGAGAAAACGAGCGCCCATTAAATACGCCATTGATCCGGCCATATAACTGTCTTCAGTACGATTTAATTGGCCATAGCTTGGCAGTGCGCCTTGCTGTGCAAATTCAACCAGTATGGCTTCGGAAAGATTATCGTATAAACGGCCACGCCCCGTCATTTTTGATTCTAATAGCGTTGCATAACCCTCTGCGACCCAGCGGGGCATATCGCTTTGTGATAAATCGTAGAGATCCCAAATATTTCTAATTGCTTGTCGAGGCAAGCTGCGTGTAGGCTGAGCCAAATGAACCAAATGAATGTACTCATGCAAAATGAGTAATTGCTGCCAGCTATCTGTATTGGCAATCATCGAATCTGATTGTGGAGGTGTCGTAAATAAAGCCATTAAAGGCTTGATTGTAACCGGTAAAGCAAAGCCATTAGATGCGTTAAATGGATCAAAAACAACAACATCAATCACTTCATCCAACGCGCGGTTTTGTTGTTTTAACACCTTATTGCGAACAATTTCCAGCTCGGTTGCCGCTGATTGAGCCCATTGCTGATTTTCTGTACTAAAATGGACATTGAAATGCTCAGTATGAATTGTTTGCCATACTTCTTGACTAAACGCTTGCCCAGCAACAAGTAAAGTACCAATCAACAATGCTTTTATCATCTTAATCCCTGACTGTGTTATTTCAGGATTAGTATGCGTGGCTTTTTGGCAAGTGGGTAGTTAAAAAATGTAAAAAACTATTCAATTTTAATCGGGCGAACCAAGCCTAATAATTGGTAAACAATAAATATTGTCGCTGCAAACATAATACTGCTTCTAAGTGCACCAAGACCCGCGAGAGCCATTGCACCTGTTACAAGCAAAGCAATACAAGTCACTGCACAGCTTACGCAAAGACCTTTACACTCCCTCTTATTACGCGCATAGCAAAGTAAGCCGACAATACCTGTAATGGCTAAAATAGGCAGAAAATATATCATCGCGTACCTCCTTCTGTAGCTTTGAGAAAGTATACTCAAAAACACAAACAGGTCAATGATATTGAGAATTATTTTCATTTAAAACCAACTGCGTTGTGTTGCTTCTATTTCGTGTAACACAAAGTCCACAAACTGATTAGCCTGATTACACTTAAGGTAAGGCATTGTGACGGAACCAGAAGCCAGTTGTATATACAAGCTTTTAAGCTCGGATCTGCGCATTAAATAAGTACTCGTAGTGGTAGCACTTTGCGCTTTATATACTTCAAAAACACGATATTGACTACCTAGCATGCCGGTTTTGAAAACAGCAAAATATCGATTTTCATGGTGATACAAGGCAATTCCTGTTTTCTGATAGCTAAGATACACCATCGATACTAAAGCTGGTAAAAGCAATAGACCCCAAAGAACAACGAGCAAATCAAACATAGAATGAAGAAATACAACAGCCACGCAGGTGGGCAGTAGCGCATACAAAACGGTGTTTTTGTAAAGTAATGCTCGCTCAGGCTTTATAAAGTTGAGCTCTTTTAGATCAATAAACCAAGGAAACAACCAACTACACACTTGCCTTACCTGCGATGCAGTAAGAACAGGCATAACCAAAGTTTGCTTATTTTTGTGAGCACTAGCAACGCCTGCCCCCCCACTGCTCACCTGTGGGCAAACAACTGTGTAGCGTTTTAGCAGACGAGCAATAACATTTTGCTTAATATGCACACTTTGTATTTTCTCTAAGCTCACCGAAAGTTGCTGGCGTTCGAATAACCCTGCAATACGTTTAAACTTTTCGTCCTGAAGGTATAACTGAAAGTTAAAAAAGCGAACTAATGCCATCACCACTGATAACAACACGGCAACTAATATCATCAGTAAAACAGCGACCATTATAGCCATCGTCGCGGCACTACCAATGAACACTGCTTGCTCATTAAAGACCGCTTCTAAGCGGTCAATAAAAGCCGTTTCGAGAAACTCAAAAATAGCATTAATAAACGGAGCAAGCGCCGCTAAGGCAAGAATCGCCATATTTGATATTAAGCCAAATTTAGCGATTTCAGCATTGCTAATACTTAATGTTTGCGACGATGAAACGGCCTCGTCGGGTATAACCTGCTCGTCTGAACTTTCCTGTTGTAACTGTGCCTTAAAGGCCATAACTTGTTCACGCACTTGTTCGGCATGGTTGAGTTTAACACCTGGAATAACAACTTCTTGTGCATTACTCCCTGCGGCATCAAAAATACAGTTAACTAAATTTAAAGGCTGAAAATAAAACGGCTCTGCGATATTAACGTTTTGCACTCTGGCAAATTTTAAGGTCAAACGCTCTTTCTTAAAGACCCCTTTATTAAGTAATATTTCTTGTTCACTGCTTATGCGGTATTTGAAATTTATAAAATATGCAAAGGCATACACAAACAAGCCAACGACAGCAACACTTGTTGCTATTTGAGCCCAAAACCACTTTTGCTCTACCTGAGTAACAAACACAACTAAAACAGGGAGTAGATTAAGCAAACCACCTTTAAAAAACCTTATCGCAAAATGCACAATAAAATAAACGAGCGCCCAACGTGACACCCTTTGCCATTCGTTGTTATTCATCAATTGACTCATCAGATTTTACACGCTCATCACAGCCATAGTTTTGAATGAATTGCCTGATATCATTGCAATACTTATCTGTGAGGCCACTGATATGCAAATCTGCACTCATGCCACCAGCGCTGTATAACCGCAACGTTGCAAGCCCGAGTTTACGCTCTATCGGCCCGCGATGGATCTCTGTGTGCTGTATCCGAGCAATGGGTAGCAAGGTAACGTGCTGCCAAATCAACCCTCGCTTAAAAGCAATGTCATGTTCACGAACGGCAATGCCTTTAGCGCGAACGCTATACACGTTATACAACAAAGATAGCAATACAATAACGGGCAGAACAAGGAGCCAATGCGGTGCGATTGAACTTGCAATATTCGTATTAAAATAACGAACAGCGATAATCACCGCCATCAAGGGAAGATAAAAAATTAACCAATTAATTTGCACATGCCAAATCGCCTTATCTGCAAGTGATTGAAATTGTATGCGTTGATGCTGTGGAAGGGTTTCTATTTGTTGATTACTAAACACGATCGTTCCTTGTTCAGGCCAGTCTTAACTGGCCTTACTTATACTCGGTACTTTTTATACCCAGCGAAGAGAAGTGACAAGTGTATGCTTGTCACCCGGCGCTAACTCAACGCTATCTTCAAGTACATTGGCGGCTTCTAAACACAACATCACGTGATATTCATCATCGGCAAAATTAGATAGCCTTTTTGATTTATCAATCCACGGGTTCCATAACACACATGACCGTGAATTTTCTCGGCTTACTTCAATGATCCCATCTGGCGTAATGATGCGTTGTGTATCTTGTGCTTGGGTATAAACCATGTCGGTTTCACGAGCAAATGAAACCAAATCATGTTGCTCAAATGGACCTTCACCGAATTCTATATATTTAGAGCCCTGTAAACCATCAACTTTAGTTTCTTCAATCGCAGGCGTTGGGAAATAAGTATGTAATGCCTGTGTAAAATTAAGTGTTTCATTATCAAGGTTAGTTGTTGTTAAACGCACTTCTAAACTCGTTGATAAAATAAATTCCACCAATAATTTAGTTTTGTGTGGCCAATACTTTTCATCAATTTGATTCATTGGCAATGACAGGCTGATGTAGATCGAGTTTTCCTCTTCTTTCACCTGTTCAGCACGCCAAAGTCCCGTACGAGCAACACCATGAGCAGGCCAGCCTTCATTTTGGCTCACACCAAACCACGGCCAACAAATTGGAATACCACCACGAACGCCCTTACCTTCTTGATAATCTTCCTGCTGAGAAACCCACAGTAATGGCTTTTTACCTGTCGGTGTAAACTCTGTAATTTGCGCACCTTGCAAAAAGATAGTGGCATCACAAAACTCACTGGCTACTTTAATAAACTCAAGGCCAGTCTCACTTTGCTCAATCGTAACTGATGGCGATAGCTTCATAATTCGTCCCATTAAATGAAAGAAAAGAAATCGTTAAATAACCCCACCATACCCAAAGCCATAGTAGTTAGTAAATAATATTTAGTTATTTGATGAAATTGTTTACTACTTTGTGCGTGTGCAGACGAAAAGCGCTATTTAATTATAAAGAACATCTACATTATTATGTGATACACCAAGCGAGATTTAATTACTACTCAAATAAAAATTCCCTCTGAAAATTAGGTTATTTATAGTAAACATAGCCACAAATTATTTGAACTCAATTTATTTGATGTGTAATATTTCGCGGCTTCGGTCGTTCTAGGCCGCCTTTAAAGAGACAAAAACATGCAAAAGTATGACGAACTACTTGTGTCATTACGTAAAGTAATCAGAGCAATCGATCTGCACTCTAAGCAGCTCAACAAAACGTCTGGGTTAACAGGCCCGCAATTACTTATCATGAATGAAGTGGCACAAACAGACGGCATCACAGCAAGTCGTATTGCTCAAAACGTCAACTTAAGTCCAGCAACTGTGACCAATATTCTTGATCGAATTGAAAATAGAGAGCTTATCACCCGTGTGCGCAGTCAAATGGATAAGCGTCGCGTCAGCTTGTATTTAACAGAAAAAGGCAAAGCACTTTTAGAGCAGGCTCCTCAGCCATTACAAGAGCATTTCATAGAAAAATTTTCAGCCCTTGAAGAGTGGGAGCAAAGCTTATTGCTTTCATCAATGCAGCGTATTGCAGCAATGATGGATGCTGATCAGCTTGATGCTTCACCGCTATTAGAAGTTGGCGCCATAACAAAATCTCTCGAATCACAATAATCAACTGCAAAACTGGTTGATTAATATTAATTTTTTATGGCTCCCCTTGGGTTAAGTGTGAATATCAACTATGCTAATAGTACCCATTCCAACACTAGCGAAAATCATGCTTAAACTTTCAAAGTTAGCCCTCGCAATCGCCTTGGGCACTACTTCAAGTCTTAGTCAGGCATCTGAAATAGATGATCTTCAAAAACAGCTGCAATTACTTAAAGAGCAAATGCAGCAACTACAGAGCAAGCTGGATGCTGCCGAGGAAAAATCGCAGCAACAAGCCGATAAACAAGCACAAATTGATGCACAGGTTGCAAGGCAACAAAAGCAACTTGAGGAGCAAACAGCTGCTGTTGAAACCGTATCAGACAAAAAAGAATCTGGTATTCATGTTGGTGGCGCTGTGCGAACAAACTACAGCTATACCTCGTATGATGACGGTAACAAAAACCGTGGCGGTGACTTCGACTTCGATATCTTCAGACTGAATTTTTCAGGGGATGTCGGTGATGTGCAACTAAATGCTGAAATTCGTTTCTTTGACTACATGACAGCAGTTAAATATGCCTATGCAGCCTACGACTTTGCCGAAGACTGGCAAGTGCAGGCAGGTATTACCAAAGTTCCTTTTGGTAACTGGCCATATAATTCACACAACTACTTCTTTGGCACAACCTATTATGTGGGTCTGGAAGATGATCACGATTTAGGTGTGCTATTCAAACGAAAAATTGCCGATAACTGGCAGATTGATCTTGGCTTTTTCAAAAATGATGAGCTAGGTGGTGTCGACGGTTATGTTGATGACCGCAGCGATCGCTACTCATACGATGTAGTTGGTTTCCGTTCAGCAGACGAAGGTATTTATGCCGAGCCAGGCAATGCCATTGGTGAATACAACACTTTCTCTGGTCGTTACGGCTATCACTTTGAGCATGAGGGTGGCAAAACAGAGCTAGGTATATCAGCCCTGTCTGGTGGCCTACACGATGGTGAAGACCGTGCCGGTGACTACTATGCTTGGGCAGTGCATTTAAATAGTACTATCGGCCCGTGGAACTTCCAACTGCAACATGGTGAATATAATTACGATATTGATAATGTAAATCGTATGGCGGTAGGAGCCTATGCTTTTTACGATAGTATCGCAGCTGAAGCAACCATGACTAATGCCAACATTGCCTACAGCCTCCCTGTCGAGTGGGGTCCTGTTACAGACTTACAGTTTTACAATGACTACGGCATTATTTATGACAAGTCAGACAATAGCGCCGATACTTGGATGAATGTAACTGGGGTATCTGTTGCAGCAGGTGGCTTGTTCACCTACTTTGATTTTGTTCAAGCGAAAAATCAGCCATTTGTAGGCGGCTCAGTTGCTGGTGACAGCGACGAGACTGAAACTCGCTTCAATATCAACATCGGTTATTACTTCTAGTAACCACTGGTAGTAAATGAAATATTAAAGCCCAATTTTTTAACTGGGTTTTTACTAAGTATCCTGTTGGATAGAGACACAATTCGCTAAAAAATCTAAGCTAGGCTAAAGTTAAAAAGTAAGGTAAAAAGGTGATTAACAAGCATTTGCTTTTTTGAACTGTTCTGGCTTAACTCTATTTATGAATGTAAAAGCTGTATTAACTGCATCCAAAAACAGCTGCTATCAAGCGGTTGGTCTATTAATGGTAGCGCTTGGTATCATAGGTATTGCTTTGCCTGTCATGCCGACAACAATTTTCTTTATTTTAGCTTTAGCTTGCTTTACACGTTCTTCGCCCAAACTTTCTGCTTGGCTCCTAAATCACCCCCGATACGGAGAGTCACTTAGACACTGGCAAGAGCACAAAATAGTACCAACCCGTGCTAAGTTTTTAGCTGCTTTTGGTATGGCACTAGGTTATATATTTTTATTACAAAGCGCAGCGCCGGTTTGGGTTATGTATTTAGTTGCCGTTATTGAAATAGGCGTATTGGGTTATCTAATAAACCGTCCATCAGCCCCGAATAAATTACCACTTCTTCGAATAACCATTTCTTCGCAAGTCCGCTTGACACTACTTGCTTGCTTGATTTCATCACAACTCGCCATAATAGCTTACTTAGCGATTCACTTCTAAAACACAAATGTAAAGAACGTAAACCTACTTGTTATAGTAAATACAAATCATTATCATGCCCATATATTTAACGAATAGCCTGTTTTATGTTTTCTATTAATAAGCGCACGTTTTATAGCGTAAGTCGTGCTTTGCATATATACCTTTCAACTGCACTGTTCTTTTTGCTCATTCTTTTTTGTGTTAGCGGTATCATCCTTAATCATGTTGATTGGTTAGAAAACGACAAGCAAAACGGGCAAAGCCAACGACTAATCTCTGCTGAACTCTTTGAAAAAGCACAAGCAAATCTCGATACCTTACCGAGCCTCTATCCCGAGATAGAAGATTACATGCAGCAGGAGTTTTCACTCAGCAATGTAAAAAGCATTGAATGGGAAAAAGAAGATGCGTTAGTAATGCTCGACTACCCGCTTCCGGCCGGCTTTGCCTACGCCGAAATCGATTTTCAAACCGGTGAGCTTAATATTGATTATCAAATCGGTGGCTTTATGAGTCTGATTGGCGACTTACACAAAGGCCGCCATACCGGCGAAGCATGGAGCTGGGTGATTGATATCTCAGCTGTTTTGATGATTCTGTTTGCTATCACCGGATTAATTATTCTCTTTCAAAACCGTAAAAAACGTGCCGCAGGCCTGTGGTTAACGCTTCTTGGTGTTGCCACGCCTTTGGTTATTTATCTAGTTTGGGTGCCTCAACTTAAAGGAGTATCTTAATGAAAAAAGCCCACTTACTCGTTGCTCTACTAATTGGCTGTTTATTCAGCCCACTGAGCTTTGCAAAAGCTCCCAACCTAACCGTTGAATTTACCTTACCTGAGCTAGATGTTTCCCCATATCATCGCCCTTACGTGGCGCTATGGCTAGAAACACCTGAACGTAAACACGTTACCACTATTGCACTTTGGGTCGAAAAAGCTGAATGGTTTAAAGACTTACGTCAATGGTGGCGAAAAGCAGGTCGTAGCAACGACAACTTTGATGGTGTGACGGGTGCAACAAAACGCCCAGGTACTTACACCATTGAATGGCAAGGTAAAGATTTAAAGGGCAACCCAGTTAAACCTGGTAGCTACCTGCTTAATGTCGAAGTTGTGCGTGAAGAAGGTGGCCGAGATTACACCCGCGTTGAAATCGACTTAACGAAAGACGGCAAAGTCACAATTAAAGGCGAAAAAGAGTTCGCGACTAGCTTTGTTACCATTACCAGTAATTAAGGACAAACAATGAAATTAAAATTATTAAAAACGGCGCTGATCGGCGCAGTAACCTTTACTGCACTTGCCTCTGGCTATGCACAAGCACACGCCCGTTGGTTAATGCCATCTCACACTTCTTTATCAGGTGAGAAAACTCACTATGTGATGATCGATGCCAGTATTTCGAATGAGTTGTTTAGCCCAGATAAAGCATATCGCCCAAAACAAAAAGGCGCAGAGTATGACGACAATTTATTAATTGCCCTTGCTCCAAATGGCAAGCCGGTTGAAGAAACGATTCGTGCATACTACTTAAAACGCAAAAACTCAGCAGCAGTGAGTTTATCTCAAGACGGTACTTACCATATTGCTATGCAGCAAAAGCCAATGCTAATGACTTTCTATAAAGACAAAGATGGCAATCGCGGTCGTGTGTTCGCAGGTAAAAAAGAAGCAGACCTACCAGCAGGCGCAACCGATGTACGCACTGTAAAATCTATCGCAACGGTTGATACTTTTGTAAGCCGTAATGGTACTTCTAAGCCAACATTGCTTGGGCAAGGTTTAGAAATTTCAGGCCCGACTCACCCAAACGATCTATTTGCTGGTGAAGAAGCTAAGTTCCAATTATTAATGGATGGCAAACCAGCTGCTGACGTTGAGCTTGCAATTGTGCGTGGTAGTGCGCGCTACCGTAATGAGCGTGACGAAGTTAAAGTAACAACCGATAAAAAAGGCTTCTTTACGGTGACATTCGCCCACGCAGATATGTATCTGATTGAAGCATCTGTTGATCAAAAGCCAACAGAAGCAGACATCGATAGTGTGCGCTATGCATTATTTACAACGCTTGAAGTTGCCCCTGAATAATCCACTCAATTAGGCCTTAATTGGCCTAATGCTATTTTCTAGAAAGACTGTAGTCAACTGCGCGCTCGCAGCTACTGTCTTTCTAATAATAATTCAAATTAGTCGCCAGCTCAGTCAATGACAGCTAAGATGATGCCAATCAGTTTATTAAGCGCACTAGACGCTTAAAGCTAACGTGGTGTTTAATTAGGCGTTAAACAACGAAAAGTAAACTTTTTACACTTTATAGATACTATTTTAGGCAACCGCTCTAGCAAAGGAACCTCATGCTAAGAATTACGCTAGAACAGTGGCGCATGTTTCGTGCTGTTGTTGAATTTGGTGGCTTTAACCAAGCCTCGCAAGGTATTCATAAAAGCCAATCGAGTATTCATAATGCGGTTGGCAAGATTGAATCGACACTTAATGTAAAATTATTCAGCATTCAAGGCCGCAAAACCGTGCTCACTGAAGCTGGTGAAATGATGCTGCGCCGCGCTAATTACTTACTTGATGAAGCCGCAAAAGTTGAAGCCATAGGCCAAACTTTAGGTGAAGGCATCGAAAGCAAGTTACGCATTGCTGTGGATGCTATTTTTCCACAGCAGTTGCTTTATAAAGTGCTTAACGACACCTCTTCACAATACCCACAACTGCGCATTGAACTCCATGAGTCTGTGCTGATGGGGGGTAATGAATTGCTCGAAAATGATCAGGTTGATATTGCCATTACTGGCTTTCCAATCGCAGCAAACTTTCACGAAGAGTTATGCGATATCGAATTTATTGCCGTGGCGCACCCTGATCATCCTTTGCATGGGATAGACCGCGTAATCACACTTGAAGATTTAAAGTCACACCGACAAATTGTTGTTCGCGATTCAGCCAATAAACACAAACAAGATGGTGGCTGGTTAGGTGCCGATCAGCGCTGGACGGTTACTCATATGCGCACTTCGATTGATATGATTAGTAATGGCCTTGGCTTTGCATGGTTACCAAAAATAGCGATCGAAAAGCAACTTGCTACGGGGCAAATGAAAGCACTTAATTTAACCCATAACAGTAGCCGCAGCGCTAAGTTACATTTGCTCTTTAAAGATGGTGACAAATTGGGCCCAGCAGCGCGGGCATTTCTTGGCGAATTGCGTTATCAAGTAATGGAAAACCTATAGCTTTAAGGGCGTTTCAGCAATCCCTTTAACGCCAGGCTCAAGTATAAATACGCCACCACTGTGCGGGTAATCAGCGAGTACAGAGTCTTCAAGGCCAACTGTCGCAGTGGTCACAGCTAAATGTGTGAGCTCTTCGCCAACAAAGGCGACACTGGTAACACGTGGTGCGGGCAAGCGAATAAACTGCACCTGCTCACCCGTTGGTGCAAAACGATAAACGCCATAGCCATTCCACGCGGCAACCCACAAATGCTCCTCGCTATCCACGGTCATGCCATCTGGAAAACCCATATTCTCAGTAAAGCGAATAAACTCTTTTTTATCAGCAAGCTCACCTTGCTCACTCAGAGTAAAGCGGTAGATTGTTTGTTTATCTGAGTCTGTAGAATATAGAAACTGACCATTTTTACTTACCGCAGGGCCATTACTAATAGTGTAGTCATGATCAACGGCTGTCGGAGCCTGGCCATGACCAAAACGATATAACTTGCCACTATTGCTTTGCTCTTGAGAGTCCATTGAGCCAAAAAAGCCAAAGCCTTGGCGAGACGTTTTACCATCGTTTAAACGGTTTTGTGAGGGTTCGTGGTCAATTAAAAAAAGTAATTCACGGCTAAAGTTTTCACTGTTAAGTTTATAGATGCCTCTCGCAAAGCCTGCCACCAGACCGCCTTGCTCGGTTTCCATTACCCAACAAATAGGTTCTGGCATGGTAAACTGGCTAACTCGCATCGATTGGCAATCTAAACGAAATAAGCGTTGCCCTAAAATATCGACCCAAAATAAGCAGTTATGCGCTTTTGCAAAGTAGGCACCTTCGCCCAATTGGCACTGGCTAGAAATGATTATTTTAATGGTGTCATCGAGCATAGGCTTCATTACACGAACAGCGGAACTATTCTTATTCTATCTGTGTATGAAAATAAGTGCTAGACCAGATAAACCAGCCACCAGCAAGATAATGCCGCGAATGGCCTTTTCATTAAGGTTATTATTAATCACAAAAGATAGACCCCAACCGGTTAAAATTGCAGGCAAACATAAGAAAAACAGCTTCACATCGCTGATGTCGGCAGAGCCTGTCAGCATAAGTACAATAATGCCAAACAGGTTTATGAATACGAAAAAGGCACTCAGGTTCGCTTTAATTTTGTCTTTATCTTCAGCTTGATAAAGTAGTCCCATCGGTGCCCCACCAGCAGAGGTCGTGGTGCCTAAAAAGCCCGATGACATTGACGCAAGCAAGCTAGTGATGGTAGAGATTTTCGGTTTCATACCTATGATAGACAAAGCCACCACCACCAAAATACTCACCCCAAGCAATAGCTGATATTGCTTGGCATTGACATACCACATCACCACAGCTGCAAAGATAACCCCCACTGCACCACCTATGATGGATATACCCGTTTGTTTCATGTCTATCGCACCGCGGTGTTTAATCATTAACACTGAGGTTAAAAACAGCGCATTCAAAATCATAGGTCCAGGCACTAGCTCTGGCATTAGCCAATAGAGCACAGGAACACATAACATGCCTAAACCAAAGCCAATAACACTTTGTAGACAAGCGCCAATAATCAAAATTAAATAAACAAGAACAAAGTCGGTCAAACTTTCTTACCACCTTCCTATGTATAAGCTGTGTTAATTCTATAACACGTATTTTACTATTATAGTATTATTTGAGTTGTGTAAAAAATTTTATTACAGATTAGCTATTTAGCAATTACTTCAAAAATTAAGTCCAACCTGCATCCACGATGAGCGATTGTGCTGTCATCATACAACTGTCATCAGCGGCTAAAAACAATGCAGCATTGACAACATGGTCTGGTTGAATTGTTTCGTTAATACATTGACTTAAACGAACATCTTCAATCATTTCTGGGGTTAGCCAATGCGTGATTTGGCGTTCTGTCATCACCCAGCCTGGCACCAGTGAATTCACACGAATATTATCTTTACCATAAGAAGCAGCCAATGAGCGGGTTAACCCTTCAATACCCGCTTTTGCTGTTGTGTAGGCTGGCATGCCAGTTTGCTTAATACGCCAGCTTACCGACCCCATATTAATAATGCTACCACCACCTAAACGCTGCATGTGCTCAACCACTGCTTGCGACGAAAAGAAACATGGGCGTAAGTTGACTGAAAACTTGTCTTCCCAATATTTCACATCCATATTTTCAGCGGCGTGACGGGTGTCATCGGCTGCGTTATTAATTAACACAGCAATGTCTCCCTGTTGCTGGCGAGTTTGCTCTATAGCCGCTTGTAAAGCTTCAACGTCACGTATATCACAATGAATAAATTGTGGGTCAAACTCATATTTACCAGCTAATTTCGCGCATAAAGCATTGCTCTGCTCACTTGCAATATCAACAAAAGTGACTTTCGCGCCCTGTTCGCAGAACCGCGTTACCATTACTTCACCAATTCCCGATGCACCGCCAGTAATAAACACACTTTTACCAGCAAGGCTTGGGTAAACTGTTTTTAGCTCGTTTGAATTTGGCATGATAACCTTTTGTTTTAAAATAATTACAACGTCAAGAAGCGATGTTTATCTAGCCGCTTCTTTGTCAGCGATTTCTTTTTCAATAAACGCCATCGCTTCGTCAATCATGTACGTCATCATGTTTTTAGCGCGCTCAGGGTCACCGCTTGCAATCGCGTTATACACTTTAAAGTGTTCTTCTGCGATGGCCTTCTTATTGCCTTTAGCGGGTGTGGTATGTTGAATACTCACGTGCAGCGCAGTGCGAATAAAATCACGTAATTGATAGAAAAAACGGTTGCCACTGGCGTGCAAAATTGCCGTGTGGAACGCAAGGTCAGGCTCATGCATCACGCCTTCTGGCTCTTCTGCTGCCGCTTGCATTTTATCTAATGCAATTTTAATTTCTGCGATGGCTGCTTGATCGCCTTTTCTTGCAGCAAGTGCCGCTGCTTGTGGTTCAATCGCCAAGCGAACCTGTAAAAACTCTTTTAATACATATAATGATGGGCTGCTTTCAAGCAACCATTTCAATACGCTTGTGTCGTATAAGTTCCAGTTCTCCGCTGACTCCACACGAATACCTTGTCGTGGACGAGAAGAAATAAGTCCTTTTGCAGCGAGCATTTTCACTGCTTCACGAACAGCTGTGCGACTAATACCATACACTTCACATAATTGTGCTTCGGTTGGTAGCCCCGTTTCAGTATTGTAATCACCAACAATGATTGCTTTACCAAGCTCATTGGTAACTTGTTGTGATAGGTTTAAATTCTCTAAACGCGCCATAAGTGTTCCTCAAAAGATCTGGGTATATGATACATTTATATACAGCTTCCGTCATCCTGCAAATTATTCTTTAAAATCAAAAGCAAAGATAAATACGTTCAGAATAAATGAACAAAAACCAAGCTTTTAAGTCACTATTTTATGTACTAACTGTCACCTTATTTTAACAAATCTCTTTCACTCGAGCCATTTATAATATAATATTTTTATTTTACAATTATAAAACAATATTCACTTTTCATAATTAGGTGGAACACACAATGGTCGAACTAAGTACCTTAGATTGGGCAGTGCTCGCAGGATTTTTTGTCCTGTTGCTGGGCGTTGTCGTGATGTCTATGCGACAAAAAGAAGAAGACACCGCTGATTATTTTTTAGCGGGTCGTAATGCAAGTTGGTTAGTGATTGGTGCCTCTATTTTCGCCTCAAACATTGGCTCAGAACATTTAGTGGGTCTTTCAGGTTCAGGTGCACAATCGGGTATGGCATTGGCTCACTGGGAAATGCAATCGTGGATCATTCTACTACTCGGTTGGATTTTCGTGCCTTTTTATTGGAGTAGTAAAGTCTACACCATGCCAGAATTCTTAGAGCGCCGCTTTAACTCTAAATCACGGACTTTCTTATCTGTAATCTCATTGATTAGTTATGTATTAACCAAGGTCGCAGTAACGGTTTATGCCGGCGGCATCGCATTTAAAACAATCTTAGGTATTGAGAGTATTTGGGGTATCGATTTCTTCTGGATTTCAGCCATTGGCCTTGTGGTGATCACCGGTATTTATACGGTACTTGGCGGTATGAAAGCCATTATGTGGACCTCGGTGTTGCAAACACCAGTGCTCATTATTGGCTCCTTAGTCATATTAGTGGTTGGTTTAGATAAAGTAGGTGGCTGGGCAGAAGTTGAGCGTATCAATGATGCCAATATGCACCTCATTCGCAGCGCTTCAGATGCTGAATTTCCTTGGCCAGGCATAGTATTTGGTTCATTCATTATTGGTTTTTGGTATTGGTGTACAGACCAATACATTGTACAACGTGTCTTATCTGCAAAAGGCATTAAAGAAGCGCGTCGCGGTACCATGTTCGCGGGTTACCTAAAACTACTTCCTGTATTTATCTTCTTAGTACCGGGCATGATTGCTTATGCATTGAATGTTAAAGGTATTATTAGCTATGAAAGTGCTGACCAAGCCTTTCCTACTTTAGTTGCTGAGCTATTACCAGCCGGTGTTAAAGGAATTGTAATCGGGGGCTTAGTAGCCGCGCTTATGAGCTCTTTAGCCTCATTATTTAACTCATCTGCAACCTTGTTCACCATTGATTTTTATAAGAAATTCAAACCTGAATCGAGTGAAAAGCATCTTCTTAAAGTAGGCCGAATTGCCACTATCGTGATTGTTGTATTAGGCCTATTGTGGATACCCGTCATGAGCTTAATAGCTGATGTGCTGTATGAATACCTGCAAAGTGTGCAGTCTCTTATTGCACCAGGTATTGCTGCGGTATTCTTATTGGGTTTATGTAGTAAACGCATCACTCCAACAGCGGGTTTTGTGGGCTTAGTGTCGGGTTTTGTACTTGGTATGATCCGCTTAGTGTTATTGCCATTTAAAGATGATTTAACAGGTTCATCATTTGCGTGGATCACCACAATGAACTGGTTATATTACTGTATTCTGCTATTTGTCGTGGTCGTTGCGATTATGATTGTGGTGAGTATGTTTACCAAGCAAGCAGACGAAGAACAATTGAAAGGTCTTACTTTCTCAAGCCTAGATAAAGCAACTATGAAAGAAGTGGCTGCCGGCTTAGATAAATGGGATTACATTCATACCGCAGGTATTATTGGTATTACTGCTTTTATTTACTACCGCTTCTGGTAACCATTTGTTCCCAAAGTTCTAGGGCGCCAATTGGCGCCCTTTTTTATTATAAATAATTAATCAGCAAGCTCTGGTGAAAACACTGGAAAGCCATTTTTATCCCACGTAATAATGCGTGCTCGCGCATGGCGATTTGGATCTGTAAGCGGTGTGCCTTTCAGCTCTTTATAGTCACGACTGTGATAAATCATTAAATCGGTTACACCATCTTCAGCTTTTACAAAACTGTTGTGCCCAGGACCAAAACGACCCAGCTCAGCATTGGTCGTAAACACCGGCTCAGCCTTCTTATGCCAACTAGTAGGGTCAAGTAAATCAGCATTCACATCTGCCCATAGCAAGCCCATCGCATAGCGATGATCGGTTGCACTGGCTGAATAAGTGACAAATATTTTATCGCCATGGGTGATAACTGCAGCACCTTCGTTCACCTTGTAGCCTTGCACTTCCCAATCAAGGGTTGGCTCAGTAATCACGATAATGGGCTCTTTAATTGATGTGGGCGAGTCCATTTCAGCTAACCATAAAGCCGAGTTATAAGTTGCAGGCTGGTTCTGCTGCGCCCAAATCATGTAACGCTTACCCTTGTGCGTAAAACTTGTAGCATCAAGCGAAAAACTATCAAGGTGGCTAGTTACTTGCCCCATTTCTTGCCACTCACCTTGCATTGGGTTAGCACTGCCATTTTTAAGCGCATACATGCGAATACTGAACGGTTTTTCGACATCACCTGCGGCAAAATAGATATACCAACTACCATCAATTTGGTGCAGTTCAGGCGCCCAAATATTGACACTCATTGGGCCTTTATCGCGCTTTTGCCAAATTACCTTCGGCTCAGCTATTTTTAAATCGTTTAAACGACAAGCTTGGCGCAGCTCAATTTCATCAAATTTCGGCGAACTGCCTATAAACGTGTAACAGCCACTTTTTTCATCACGAACTAACCAAGGATCAGCACGTTTGAGTACAATGGGGTTATCAATTGGCGCTAGAGTCTTGCTACTATTAGCATCAGCAAGCACTTGCAATGACGAAGCGCTTAACGCAGTAAGAAGCGTAAGCCGAGGTAGTTTCTTAAGCATAATGTGTCCTGTATTTTGTCTCGATTTTATTGTTAATATTGTATTACATATTATATAGTAGCTGAATGAACACAAGAGTTAAAACAACAAAAGGTATTCAAGCATGAGACCCGTAAGTAACGTGACACAAGTAATAAAGTGGCTTTCAACAGGGCTACTTTTTTCTGCCGCAGCCGTATCTGCAAAGCAAGTTGAAGTACACGATCCGGTAATGACCAAAGAAGGCGACACCTATTATGTATTTAGCACAGGCCCTGGAATTACCTATTATGAATCGAAAGATTTAACCAACTGGAAGCTCACAGGCCGCATTTTTAAAGATGAGCCAAGTTGGGCAAAGCGCGTGTCACCTAATTTCGGTGGCCACTTATGGGCACCCGATGTGTACAAAAAAAATGGTAAGTTTTACCTTTATTACTCAGTCTCAGCATTTGGCAAAAATACCTCGGCAATTGGTGTAACGGTTAACGAAACCCTTGACCCTGCTTCACCTGATTACAAGTGGATTGACTACGGCATTGTGGTTGAGTCTGTGCCTGAGCGTGACGATTGGAACGCTATCGACCCTGCGATAATCAAAGATGACAAGGGCACACCGTGGATGAGCTTTGGTTCGTTCTGGGGTGGCCTTAAACTAGTACAACTTGATGATGACATGGTGCGCTTAGCAAAACCTGAAAAATGGCATCACATTGCGAGTCGTCCAAACACGGAACATGGCCCAATTGAAGCGCCTTATATCTTTAAAAAGAACGGCTATTACTATTTGTTTGTGTCATTTGATAAATGCTGCCAAGGTGTAAAAAGTACTTACAACGTACGCGTAGGCCGCAGCAAAAATATCGAGGGCCCATACTTAGATAAGCAAGGTCGTTCAATGGTTGATGGTGGTGGTAGCTTAGTTATTGAAGGTAACAAAGAGTGGGCAGCTCTTGGCCATAATGCTGCATATACCTTTGATGGCAAAGACTATTTAGTATTACACGCCTACGAAACAGCCGATAACGGCGTACAAAAGCTACGTATTTTACCTATGAGCTGGAAAAACGATTGGCCGATTGTAAACCCAGCCGACCTAAACAAGCTTAAAACCAAGCTTATAAAGTAATTATCCAATCCTGTCGCAGCGGGGTTACCCAGCGTTGACCCGCTCTATCAAAAACGACAAACAAACGCGATATAAAATCGCTGCTACGATCCCTGTAGCAGCGGGTTTACCGCGCGTCGAACCTCGCGTCACCCCCTACGTTAAACCTCAACAAAAGAAACAAACAACGCGATATGAAATCTGCTACACGAAATCAAGCAAGGTAATATCAACGAGCATGGGGCTTTGACAGCCTTGTTGATGTTTCTGGTCAATAATTACGCTGTACACATCGCGTGCCAGATGCGCAGGTATTAGTACCTCAAAGCGACTGCCTTTATTCATTAATTGCAATGCTTCCTGCAAGCCCACTATCGCCTCTGCAATTTCGTACTCTACAGCAGCACCTTGCTTGCGAGTATCGAATAACACCCGACCATTTTTAAGGGTAAGGCGTTGATGCACAGTCACTGTGGCATCCCAACTTGGTTTATCCCCCTGACCTTGCTCAATTATTCGATAACCAAGCCCTGTGGGTGTTTGGTAAAAACTGTGTTGCTCGGCGCTGTTATCTAAAAGCGACGGTAAAACATGCTCTTTAGCCGTCGCAAACGCATTGTTGCTTAACATAGCCAACTCTTTATTGTGCGTTGATTAAACGAATACCATAGATACCACCGGCAACAGAGTCTTTGTCGGCAGCAAAACGTAAGGTCAGCGTTGTCGACTTTTTCATTGCCTCTGTTAATGGGTAATCAATGGTGTAGAACTCATCCGTTGGTCTACCTACAGGCAAACTAACTGCAGCTAATTGCTCACCATTTAAATTAATAGAGAAGTGACGGTTCACATCGCCAATAAAATAGCGAACACGCAAAGCAACCGCTTTTTGTTCTGGGTTACTAAGCTGATACTCAAACCAACCTGTTGCATCGCGCCAATGGTAGCCATTATTGACACCTGCACGGGTTCCTTCACCTTTAAAATCGTGTTCGACTTCAGGTTGTTGCTCACCCGGCGTAATTTGATCAACGGTTAATAAACGAAGTTGCTCTTTCGCTTGTTCAGCCGCTTTTGCACCGGCAACAAATTGCGTGAACTCAGCTTTGCTTTGCTGCGGCCAATACACTTGATAGCGGCTATCGTGTAAACGGAAGAACGGAATTAACTCCGTGCTTTTGGTGTTATCGATACCTTGTTTAGCAATCGCCACATTTTTATCGGCGATAAATGCGAGCTCTTGGCCTGGCTTACGAGTGAGATCGGCAATAAATTTTTCTGGCTCACTCAGCATAATTGGCAGCGCTTCTGGCGGACAAGTCGGCCCTGCGGCAATGTGGCCCATACGGCTATTATCGGCAACAAAGTTAAGCTTTTCATTTGCAAAAGCGTGTACTTTGGTAGCCATGACAACAGGTCCGTACATCACCGAATAATAATGCTGACCATCAGGTAGCTGCTCAGTATAAAGCTTAGGGCTAAGTTCAAAGGCAAGTTTGTCACCGCTTTGCCAAGCATGGCTGATGCTGTAATAACCGTCTTTTTCGGTTGCGCTTACAGCTTGTCCATTTAGAGTAAAGCTCAGCTCATCCTGCTGCCAAGACGGCTTACGAATATGAATTACTGACTCGGTGCTTTGCCCTTCAGACAAACGATCCACGGTCAGTGAGACCTTGTTATCATCTGGGAATTGGCTGTCTTGGGTGATCTGTAAACCCTGTTGTTGCCAATTTAACGTGCTCGGAATAAATAAGTTCACCCATAACTCTTTACCGGTATTGCTATAAATCAGCTCACCATATTTGCTGTGATTTTCAATACCTGAGCCTACGCAACACCACATTGAATCTTGCACTGATGAATACATGCGGTAATGCCCTGGACGCATCGAGGTAAAGTAAACAAGACCACCATGCTCTGGGTGTTGTGACGATAAAATATGGTTATATGTGGCGCGCTCATAATAGTCTAAATAACGCGTATCACCGGTTTTTAAGAACAGTAACTTACTCAGTTTCATCATGTTGTAAGTGTTGCAGGTTTCTGGGCCTTCAACATCTTCAACCATTGGCGTGAAGTCACTTTTATCGTGAAAATGTTCACGTACAGAGTTACCGCCAATTGATACTGAGCGCTCTTGGCTGACTGTTTTCCAGAAAAAGTCAGCACCTTGCTGCCATGCTTTATCATCGCTGGCATTAGCCACTTTCAACATACCAATAATTTTTGGAATTTGCGTATTGGCATGCAGGCCCGTTAACTTATCTTCTTTGTGTAATAAGGGTTCAATAATGATGTTATGAGAGAACTGGCGAGCTAGTTTTAAGTAACGCTCATCGTCACTAATAAAGTACATATCAGCAAACACATCATTTAAGCCACCATGCTCTGAGTACAGCATTTGTTGAACTTGCTCATCAGTTAGCTTAGCAGTGGTCGCTAAGAACCATTCGCCTAACTTAAATAACATTTGTTTTGCTTTATCACTGCCGGCTACGTCGTATGCATCGCGCAAGCCATGAAAGATTTTATCGATGTTATAAAGCGGCACCCAGCGGTCGTTTAAGCTGAATAAATCAGCTTTGATTTCACCCTTTTCGATCTGCTGCCACATTTCATCGCCATTTGGGATACCGCCTAAGTAACCACCTGTGGCTTGTTGAGCGCGATCCAGCTCGCTTAGCATGTAATCTAAACGCTGCTTTAATTCTTCGTCACCCGTGGCTGCCCATGCAAGGCTCAAGGCTGAAAGGTAATGTCCGCCAATATGGCCATCAAGGCCTGTGCTTTCCCAGTTGCCATAGTTAGGCGCTTTTGGTTCAAGACCGGCTTCACGCAAATAAGGAGCAAGAAGCTGATCAGGATGAAGTGCTAATAAATAACGCACATTTGTTTGCTGTGCATGTAAAAACGGGCTGGCGCTTAAACTGACTTGGTTGAGAGCAAATAAATGTTGTTCGCTGGTATGTTCAGCATGCTCTACAGAAACGGCTTGTGTACTGTCTGTTGGCAGCTCACTGCAACCGCTCACAGTTAATATTGCAGCGCAAACGCTTGCTAAATAGCTAACTTTGAATGTGTTCATACTGTTGTCTCCCAGCGAATTGTTATTTTAAAGAGCAAAGCGCACACACTTTTTAAGTGTGTGCGCTTAAAGGATGGTTAGTGTGGTAGGCGCTTATGAATGACCATATTCGTGTAGTATTCATCGGTGATTTTGTATTTTTTTAAGATCAAGCCAAGCAGTGCATGAAATACACCAGGAATGATAGTTAGCATCAGTGCTAAGCCCATTAGGGTGAATTCGGTTTGCTCAACGTTAGGCTTGTACTCAAAAAATGCCAGTAATAAACCACCCGCTAAGCCAGCTAAGCCACCCCCAGCTTTTTGACAGAATGAAATACCACCAAACGATAGGCCTGATGCACGAACACCGTCTTTAATTTCACCGTAATCTACGGCTTCTGCAATCGCAGACCAGAATACTGGCGCGTGTAAATCAACCACAAATGACAAGATGATATACAGCACAAATGCCATCATTACATCACCCGGCTGCACCACAAAATACATTAGCAATGAGATGAATAGCACAGCAATTTGTGATTGACGAAATAACTTCATTTTACAGTAGCGCTGGGTGATCCAGGTGCTTGCTACCATAGAGACAATAGATGCTGCAATACCCGCACTAGTAAAGGCACCTGCTAAATCAGGCACGCCTAAATAATAGGTTGCGTAATACATAGCAACACTGCCGCGAATCGCATAACCAAGCGTACCAAGTACACATGCCGCACACAGCAATAACCATTGATCGTTTTTAAGTAGCACTTTTAATTGCGTAAGCACACTTTCTTTTTGCGGCTCGTGAGTAATACGTTCGCGCGTTGTAAAAAAACAAAATAAGAACAGTGCAACGGCACATGCCGATACCAACGCCATTGCCAGTTTATAACCATACGACAAGCTGCCATCTCCCCAATATGATGCAAGCAGCGGCACTGAAAATACAATCACTACATTGGCAATCTTAGCGAAAAACATACGGTAGCCGTTGGCTGACAAACGCTCTTTTGGATCGGCGGTTAAGACACCAATGTAAGAAATATAAGGAATAGCGACACCGGTAAACATTAAGGTTGCAAACAGGTAAGTCGCATAGGCCCAAGCTAGTTTCATGTTGTAGTCAAAATCAGGCGTAGTAAAGAGTAAAATCACCGACAGACCATAAGGTACAGATAAAAATAAGAACCAGTGACGGAACTGACCCCAACGCGTTTTCACTTTATCGGTGATCACTCCCATTAAAGGATCGGTAAAGGCATCAACAAAACGCGCCACTAAAAACAACACACCCATATCAACCGGATCAAGCCCGTAAATATCGGTGTAAAAGAAAGACATAAAATAGAATAACGCTGCTACCATGACATTCACTGCCATGTCACCGGCACCAAAGCCGACCTTTTCTACAACGGATAACTTTTGAGATTCCATACAACAACACCCTAAATGGTCAATAATGAGCAACGCTCACTATTTCGAGCAATGATGACAAGCCTTCAACACTGCGTATCAAATAAATTTACAGCCCTAGATAGTACACAGCTTGGCCATTGCGTTCGTTATTTTTGTAAATTTAATGCTAATTCAATTAATAGTATTATCATACTAATTAAATCGCAACACTTTTCGACTGATAACAAACATGCGCTTTACGAATAAAAAACCCCAGCAGGGCTGGGGTTTTTGGGTCTAATTAAGAATTAGAAAGAATAACGTGCACCCAAGGCAAATGTGCGTGAGTAAATAGCATTACTAAAGTTAAATAGGTTGTCGTTGCCTTCACCGTAGTAACTTTGGTAAACATCATCTAGGATGTTTGTTGCATCAAAGGTCACAACAAAATCTTCATTGATATTGTAGCTAAATTGGAAGTCTAAGCTTTGTTCTGGGCGGCTCCAAAACTGCAAAGGATTAGCAAAGATAGCGGCTTCATTACCCGTATAAAACTCTGAACGCCATACATAAGATAAACGCATATCGAATGAATCACGCTCATAAATACCTACGATGCTATATGATTCATCAGATACACCCGCCATCTCTGATTCTACATAGCGAGAAATATTACCTGCTTCGTCAAAGTCAGGCGTGTCTTGAGATGAATCAAGCAGTGTGTAACTTGCTTGCACACCTAAGCCATTCAAGTATTCAGGTAATTCTTCAGGGAAGTAAACTAAACCTAACTCGAAACCTGATAGCTCACCATTGGAAGCATTAACGGGTGCACTTAATACGTATGGACGAGTGACGCCATCGTTACCTTCACGTACAACTGTTTTGCGGCCAGGTACAACTAGGCCTTCAATTTCACGCTTAAAATATGCTGCGTAAAGTGAACTTGTATCAGCAAAATACCACTCAAGGGAAACATCATAGTTAGTCGATTCTGTCGGTTTTAATTCAGGGTTACCGCCAGTGCCTTCCCCATAAATCGCCCCCTCAGTAAGTGGATCAGTCCAATACTGAAGCGCATTCAAATCAGCAAAGTTAGGCATACGCAGCGTTTCTGTATACGCTACACGGCCAACCACATCATCGGTAATATTCCAGTTAAGCATAAAGCTTGGTAGAACTTTGCTTACATCTGCAGTTGCAGAGCTAGTATCAAATACATTGGTATTAGTGCCAGTTTCAGCTGTAAACTTCATATCTTGTTCATAGCTCACATAACGTACACCAATTTCACCACTGATATCTTCGGTTAAGAAAAAGTTCGTTGTTGCATAAAGTGCATATGAATCTTCTTCAATATCAAAGGTTTTATATTTATCTTCCGCTTCAAGTCCGTAAATCCCGCGAATTGCATTCGCATTATTTAGTAAGTAACCACCGTCCGCTGTAATAAAGCTATCAAAAACGTCTGCACGACCATCTAAATAATCATTAACTTGATACACCACACCTGAGCCATCACCCGATGCACCCGCTGCTGCAAGTTGTTCAATTAGACTTGCAAGAGATGTATCCGCTATGCCACTGTCCTGAGTACGTGTAAACTCCTCTGCGGTGCGGTTTTCATAACGACCACCAAATTTTACTTTATCGAAATATGTACCGCCAATTAAGTACTCCGCATCAAAAGTAAATGTAAGAGCGTCGCCTCGGTTGCCTCCGCCATTATCGTATAATGTACTCGCATTCCAGTTTTCGATGGCTGCCATGTCTGCTTCATTTAAAGCTGTGTTCGGATCATCCCAAAATGCAATACCTGGCATTCCGTCATTATCATTAAAGTCTACATCTAACCCTGTAGCAACACGATCAAACCGCATACCAAAAAAGTCGCTTTCAAACTCACTTTCTTGATAAACAAGTTCTGTGTTAATTGTTAAGTAATCACTTGCTTGCCACTCGGCGCCGAGTGCATATAGGTAACTGTCTGTTTTTTCAGAGTTAGAGTCGCCACTTTGGAAGCCACCAGCACCAATAGCTTGTTTCTCTTTAATGACATTAGTACCATCAAACACAACGGGGGTATCAATATTCCCATTACCATTTTCAAAGGTATTTGAGAACCATAATGCGTTTTGAGACTGATTATCATAACCGGTATAGAAACCTTCCGCTGTAATTTCCAACGTTTCATTAGGAGCCCATTGGAGTGATATTGATGCAGCAGGTCGTTTGCGAACACCTGTAAAAGACGTACCGAAAATCGCATCTCGAGCTAACAAATATTCTGTTGGTACACCATCAACATTTAATGTTGAACCAGCAGCCGAAGGCAAACCACTTTCAAGTCCCGCCTGCCAAATCAAATTCCCCTGCGAGTCATTATTTGGAATACGAGAATAAGGTGAATAACCAACAGCTGGTTTATCTGTAAAGAATGGGAATGCCGCGCCCGCTGTTATTGTGTCATCGCGATAATTAGTTTCTGCATAAGAGACGTTAAATAGCGCACCAAATTCACCAGCTCCCTCTAAATCCCAGCGATTGCTAATGAGGGCGCTGATATTAGGATCAATTTCATCAGACTGATCAGAATAAATTGCACGTGCTGCTAAAACGACTTTTTCACCTTCAAAGTTGAATGGACGGTGCGTTTTAATGTCAATTGCCCCTGCGATACCACGCTCAATTTGATCTGCCGAGCGCGTTTTATAAACAGTGACGCCTGATAAAAGGCTTGCTGGAATATCTTGTAGTGAAACATCACGACCCGCACCAGTAAAGATGGCACGACCATTTATAGTTGTATTAACATCGGTTAAGCCACGAATTGAAACTGCACTTACTTCACCAGCACCACGACCCGTTGTTTGTACCCCCGTTACACGTTGTAATGCTTCAACTACGTTATTATCAGGAAACTTACCAATATCTTCTGCAACAATGGCATCGACTATCTGAACGCTTGCACGCTTTTCATCTAATGCTTTGTTTAAGCTGCCGCGAATACCAGATACCTGAATCACTTCCATTTCATCAGCGCTATTCTCAGGAGTGGTTGGCGTTTCCTCTTGAGCAAAAGCAAATTGACAAGTAAATGCCATAACTACAGCACTGGCTATGTGTGTTCTTTTAAACATAAGCGGTGTTCTCCAAATTATAGTTATATCGGCCCGCTGAACTTTCCCCATTCAGTTACCGAAGCGAGACCACTGTATTGTGCATCGTATGTTGTCAAAACGGTGCGCGAGTGAATCTACATTTTTTATGTTAATACTTTGCTGCCTGAACTTTAATCATATTGTATGACTATTTAACAGTCAACTCAAAATTAATAAATTAAAATAAGTGTCGCTATGTTTACAAAAACACTTTGATTATAGCATGTTACAAACATATGAAAGGCTATTTTAAATATAAAAAACCATGAAAAGGCTATAATAATCATTAAGATAAAGATGAGTAACAGATCATCTAAACTCTCTTTTAATTTATAAGAAACAACAAGAAAGGACTAACAAGTTATTTACCTTGCACATTTTAATGCTACTATTAATATTGAAATACAATAATACAATATAAGTTTACTTTTAACTGCACTGACTAAATCGTTGCGATGTAAACAATCAGTTACCCAGTATAATTTAACGTACAGTGCTTATTACTTGGGCTGTTTAAGTTAGATCTAAGTGTGGACAAAGTAATAGCTCGAACAACAATTATTAGTCAAAGAGGACACTCATGAAGAAACTCAAAGCCTTAACACTGCCTTTACTCTTCTCAAGCAGTTTAGCCGTTGCACAAAATCCACTGTTTACCGATGTATTTACTGCTGACCCAGCTGCACTTGTACACAACGACACCGTATACCTTTATACAGGCCATGATGAAGCCCCTAATAATGATGTCTTCTTTGAAATGCATGATTGGCTGGCTTTTTCTTCTACCGATATGGTGAACTGGAAAAAACACGGCCCAATAATGAAAGCCACTGACTTTAAATGGGCTAAGGGCCAAGCGTGGGCTTCACACATGATTGAGCGTGATGGTACTTTCTATTTCTTTACCACAGTGCGCCACAATGACACAAAACCCGGTTTTGCAATTGGTGTTGCCACCTCTAAATCACCAACAGGTCCATTTAAAGATGCCATTGGTCATGCGCTTGTAACCGATGACATGACCAAACATACGCCAAATGATTGGGACGACATCGACCCTGCTATTTTCACTGAAGAAAACGGCGATACTTACATGTTCTTTGGTAACTTAATGCCTAAATATGTAAAGCTCAGCGACGACTTACTGTCTCTTGATGGTGAAATTAAAACGCTGGACTTGCCTAACTTTACCGAAGCGTTATGGGTTCACAAGAAAAACGACAACTACTATGTATCTTATGCCTGTGAGTTCCCAGAGAAGATCTGTTATGCCATGAGTAAAAGCATTCACGGGCCTTGGGAATATAAAGGCATCTTGAATGAAATAGCGGGTAACAGCGAAACCAACCACCAATCAATTATCGAATATAAAGGTAAAGACTACTTTATTTACCATACTGGTGCAGTGCCACCGATTGATGGCAAACCAAGTGGCGGGCGTTTTCGTCGTTCGGTCGCTATTGAGCCACTTTACTACAACGAAGATGGCACGCTTAAGCGCATTATTATGACCACTGAAGGCCTCAGTAAACAAGACAAATAATTTCAAGAAGGGCTCTTTAAGAGCCCTTTTTATTGCCTATATATAATACAAATAAACACTTTCCTCGCCTTCTTCTAGTCTAAAATTAAATTAAAAAGCTAAATATGGCTCAGCAAACATCAAAATCGGCCTCTCAAAAAAATTAAAAATACGCCTATACACATTGTAAAATATGAAACCTTGCGTTTACACCTTAATTACATTTGCAAAAGTATTTGCACATTTCAAATAGTACTATAAAATTACAATACTACGTTCTTATTAGTTTGATATAGGCACGCGGCAATTTTATTGACAACAATCGAATAAAAAAATGAATCCCAGTTTCAAGAGGACACATAAAATGAAATTAAATAAATTAGCCATGATCATAGCCTGCTCTTTGGCTGTTACAGGTTGTGGTAAAGAAGAGGGTACTAAGCTTGACTCATCACCTGCGGTTGCCGACCCGCAAAGTGCAAAACCAAGTGTAAGCAGCAGTGTTCAATACACTGAATCAGGTAGTGTCATGATGACTAATGTAAGCGTGCACGATCCTTCTGTGGTTAAAGTTGACGACACCTATTATATTTTTGGCTCTCATCTTGCTGCCGCTAAATCAACTGATCTCTTAAACTGGGAAATAATTTCGAGCCTCTCAGCTAACGCAGCTGTTAACGAAAGTCCACTATTTGACTACAACTACACAGCTGAAATTGCCGAAGGTATTGAGTGGACAGATGGCTTCACAGGAAACTGGGCAGCAGATGTAATCAAAGCGCCAAATGGCAAATTTTGGTTTTACTATAACCACTGCGCACAAGATAACCCAGATACCGCAGATGTGGTTGATGAAGTGTGCTGGAATCGCTCTTACCTTGGCTTAGCCGAAGCTGACAACATTGAAGGCCCTTATAAAAACAAAGGTATTTTCTTACGCAGCGGTTATCGCTCTGATGCTGAATTTTCAGCATACCCACTTGATAACGGTCAAACGACATGGAATGGTGCCGTTGATCCAAACGCCATTGATCCTGCAGCCTTCTATGATGCAAACGGCAAACTTTGGCTGGTTTACGGCTCCTATTCTGGCGGTATTTTCGTGCTAGCTATGAATGAAGAGACCGGTATGCCAGAAGCAGGTCAAGGCTATGGTAAAAAGCTGGTAGGCGGTGACTTTCGAGCAATGGAAGGTGCATTTGTGATGTACAGCCCCGAAAGTGAATACTACTACCTATTCTACTCAGTCGCTGGTTTTGCGCTAAACGATGGTTACAACATCCGTGTTGCTCGCTCAAAAACACCTGACGGCCCTTACCTAGATAACGCTGGTAACGACATTGCTGCAATGGGCGGACTTGAAGTGGGCGAAAAGTTAATGGGTGGTTTTGAGTACACGCAAGAACTTGGTGAAACAGCACCAGCATGGGGCTACCAATCACCAGGTCATAACTCTGCTTACTACGATGAAGCGACAGGTCGTCATATTTTAGTAACGCATACACGTTTCCCGCAAACATCGACTGAGTTCCCAACAACTTCAGAAGCGCACCAAGTGCGTGTTCACGAAATGTTTATCAACTCATTAGGCTGGCCAGTGGCTTCACCACAACGCTATGTGCCGCTTGAAGGCGACAACATGGTTGTGGCAGATGAACTTTACGGTTATTACAAGTTTATCAACCACGGTAATGAGGTAAACACCGACGCTATTCGTTCAATGCATATTGCTCTTAACGAAGATCATTCTGTTACCGGTGATGAGCAGGGTATCTGGTACATGGTTGATGACTCAAATATCAAACTAGAGCTTGATTCAGGGACTTATTACGGGGTCGCAAAATGGCAATGGGATGACAATAAACAAGATCTAGTCGTTACTTTTTCGGCCTCATCTTTAGATAATGCGACAGTATGGGGCACAAAAGTTGCGCAAATTAATGAGTCTGAGACAATTCTAGCAACAATACAAGATGCGTTAAATATAAAAACTGAGCTTACAATCGCTGACGATGGTTACTCACTTCCAACGAAAGGCAAAGCAGGTACAAAAATTACTTGGCAGTCTAGCAATGAGTATTATATTGATACAGATGGTTCTATTTTTATCCCAACGCCGGATCGAGGTGATCAAGCAGTCACTTTAACTGCAACGCTAGAGCTTAATGGTGAAGTTGCAACAAAAACATTCAATGTAAACCTAAAAGCACGACCTGAATTTAGAAATGCAATTGCCCATTATCAATTTGAAGATTCACTACGCGACGCCTTAGGTAATCTAGATGATGCTGGTGTAACTGACAACAATCTATTAAATGTAGGTGTAGGCACAACCGCTTTCGCTGATGGTCAAACAGGTAAAGCCTTTAACTTTGACGGTGCAACGGGTGTTCGTTTACCTGATAATTTAATTACAACCTCAGAATTCACCGTTTCTTATTGGATTAATCCTGAGAAAATCACAGACTTTTCTCCAACTTTCTTTGCCGCAGCATCCGTTGATAACTGGATAAGTGTCGTACCAGCAAATTCTCCTTCATTCCTTTGGAGCCATTATTTTGATGAAAATAATAAAGATGTTTGGGGTGATGTAAACCAAACTACACCAGCCCCATTAGCTTGGTCGCATATTGCAATTACTTATGTAGACCAAACAGCTACTCTTTATAAAGATGGCAAAAGAATTGGTTCAATACAAAGACCCGACATGTTTAATACACAAACAGGTAACTTTGCATTAGGTGTAAACTATGGCTGGGATTTACCGTTCCAAGGCCAAATTGATGAGTTCATTGTGTATGACTACGCACTCAATAGCCTAGATATTAACGGTGCAGCGATTAACAACTTAACTGATCCAACTCAGTTTGAAGGCTTTATCACAAATGCCCTTGATTTAGGTGATATATCTGCAGTACGTGAGAACTTCGAATTACCTCGCGTTGGTCCATTTGTATCAGGGATCAGCTGGACATCCAACAACGAACAATATTTAAAACCCGTCAATGGCACAGCTATTGTCACTCAGCCAAGTGCGACAGCTGGCGACCAAGTCGTGACATTAACGGCTACTATTCGATACAAAGACTTCACAGATACCAAGTCATTCGATGTAACCTTAAAATCACTTGCCCCTGCTGAGTACAGCTTTGAAGGTGACTTAAGTGCTTTAAACGGTGCCTACGCAGCGGGTAAACCAACTGGCGGTTTAATTAATAATACTGGCGGCAATGTTACTTATGTAGATGGCATTATAGGCCAAGCCGTATTTCTTGACGGTTCGGGGGTTCGTTTACCGGATAACCTAATTACCACCAATGACTACTCTGTATCTATGTGGTTGAAACCTGAAAGCTTCACAGATTACACAACCGCATTCTTCGCGGGTGCGAGTGCGGACACTTGGTTAAGTTATGTTCCATCAATGTCTGGAACGGCGCTTACCCGCTTATGGGCAAATAACGGTGCATTCTTCGATAATGCTGAGCTAGATAGTCGTATTCCTCTCAAAGAGTGGACTCACCTTGCCTTTACGGTTGATGGCACCAACGGCGACACGATAAAAATGTACGTGAACGGTGAACTACAGCTAGAAACGGGCGGTTTCCCTCGCGTATTCACAGTCCCTGGTGAAACCAACGAGTTTGCCCTAGGTGTTAACTACTGGGATACCCCCTACAACGGGGCTATTGATGAACTGAAAATTTTCAACGGTGCGATTAGTGCTGAAGAAATAAAAGCACTCTTTGACGCAGCTTCTGCACAAGAAGAGTAATAAGTAAGGTGAGCTGTCTCACCTTACTTATGTGTTGTCAGGAAAGGCCGAGTGAAAACTCGGCTTTTTTCTTACCTAAAACAAAATAATCATTCATTATTAAGCTGATCTGCCGATAAGTAGATTACCAATACATTGGCATTTTATGAGTTAATAACTAACTTATACACAATGCTACTATTTAAAGGGCGTACTATGAACTTTCGGAACTGGCCTATAGCAAAACAAATTGGTGCACTCGCATTTATATTATCCTTATGTGTATTCTCCATCGTTGGTGCCTCATCTTATTTCAGTGCTAAAACAATTTTAACTAATAAAAGTGAACATACGATCAAGGCTAACCTTAACCAAATATCATCTCTCCTCGAACTTCAATATAACAGCTTACTTGGCATTGCACGGCGAAATGCAAATGTATTTAGCGATATGTACTCTGGTTCAATTACGTTAAGTGAACAAAAAACACAAGTCGGTCAATATCAGGTTCCATCATTAGCGCATAACGGCGAGTTAATTAATAACAATATGAATATGGTCGATCGTTATGCAGATCTGACAAAAGGCAATGCAACAGTTTTTGTAAGAGATGGTGATGACTTTTTCCGTATTGCCACGTCATTAAAAAAAGACAATGGCGAACGAGCTGTAGGTACTTACCTAGGAAACAAGCACCCAGGTTACGAAAAGCTCATTGCGGGAGAAGAATATGAAGGGTACGCTAAACTCTTCGGAAATGAATACATGACTGTGTATAAGCCTATTAAAAATAGTACTAACCGGGTCATAGGTATACTTTATATTGGCTTTAATATAAACGACTCTCTTAATGCCCTCAGAGAGTCTGTTGCAAATCTAACAATAGAAGAATCAGGGAAGCTGTTACTATTCAATAATGCCAATAACACAATTATTGTAGGTCCGCATAGTCAATCAGGAGAACAGTTAACAAAGCAAACCTTGCAAGGATTGCCGATTGAGCAAACCGACTCAAACGAACATGTCTATTACACCGACCAACACAATGAAGCGATGTTTGCACTTGCAAAAAAAGTAAAAGGCTGGAATTGGACACTACTCGCCCGTGTAAAAGCACATGAGCTAAATGACGAAAGCTGGCAATTAATGCGTGTGAATGCACTGGCCTCTATCGCCGGCGTTATCATGATTAGCCTTTTACTGTTTTGGGGACTAGTAAGGACACTCGCACCACTTAAAAGACTGACCAAAACAGTTGATGCTCTAGGTAAAGGTGACTTATTGCAGCACATCGAAGCCACTAACCAGCCCAGTGACAACGAAGTAATAACGATTACAGCAAGTGTAAGTAAAATGTCTGTGGAGCTTAAAAAGCTAATACTGGCTTTACAAACATCAATAGTACAACTTGAAACACAAGCATCAGCGGCTCACCACTTAGCACAACAAAATGGCCAAGAAGCCCATGAAATGATGGCACAAACCGCGCAAATTGCAACGGCAATAGAGCAAATGTCGTGCTCGATAAAAGATGTTGCACATAATGCCACTGAAGGCGCGAACCAGACACTTCAAGTTGATAAAGATGCCCAATCAGGACAAAGCCAATTAACGCAAGTCATCAATGATTTAATGCTGCTTAGTCAGCAACTTAATAATAGCCATGATGCGGTAGAAAAGGTGAATGATGCTAGCAATGAAATAAGTAAAGTGACTGAGGTTATTAATGCCATTGCTGAGCAAACCAATTTATTAGCCCTAAATGCAGCAATTGAAGCGGCCAGAGCAGGTGAACAAGGACGAGGCTTCGCAGTTGTTGCCGATGAGGTCAGAACTTTAGCTCAGCGCACACAAAAATCGATTGTCGAAATAAGCCAAACTATCGAGCAACTACAAAGCCAAGTTACCATGGCGGCAGAAAAGATGAAACAAAGCCAGCAGCTAGGGCTTAAGTCTTCAGAAGAAGGCAAAAAGACAGGAGAGCAATTAGAGTCTATTACCATCAGTATTGGGGAATTAACCCGCTCCTCAAGTAACATTGCTGAAGCGACCGATCAGCAGAGCACAGTCGCACAAGAAATAACACAAAACCTTCATCAAATAAGTCAACTTGCAAAAGACAGTGAAGCGCGCACCCAAGGCACAATAAGCTCTGCTGACGACTTAAAAACCCTTGCCGAAGGGCTCAAACGGCAAATTAGTTTCTTTAAAGCAGATTAATCAAAACCTCGATACCAGTTTGTCGGTATCGAGGTAACAGCTCCAGTGCCACATTAAATAAAAGCTAAAGAAATAGTCCCCATTGCCGATACTAACTTATTCTTCACTTATACTTAACCGCGATGAATATTAACTCGTTAGCGCATGCCCTGAACATAGATAACCAAAAATCGACGGCAAAAGACGATACTACATCCGACTATCGTTTCTCTATTGCTGAGAGAGCAACACTTTCTGGACAACAAACAGCAGAAACAAAAGCGCAAGAAAAAAAGAGTGAACTGCCAGCTGCAATTCAAAAAATGCTCGCCCAGTTAGAACTTTTAAAAGAACAACTTGAGCAAGCAAAAGAGCAACTTGCAAAACTACAAGCCTCAGAAAACCAACAAGATGATGCAGTTAAAACACAAATCGAAATACAACTTGAAATAGTCATGGGGTTACAAAACCAAGTTATGTCACTAAGCCAAGCTATCGCAGATGCAATGAAAGAGGCCGGTATCAGCGATCCAGGTGTATTAATTAGTGCGCTGGTGTGAAAATGAGCGCAAAAAAGCCACTCATAAATGAAGTGGCTTTGGTTGAGTCGATTTATTACTTATAACTTAATTTGGTTCACGCAGATGGAACACTTGGCACTTGTTACCTAAATTAGGCTGTTGTGCGAAGTTAGTGTTTTCAGCTAAACCACAGTTACTTAAACCAAGTGCTTGTTTTGTGTAGCGGTTGATAAGCATCACACCACCACCTTCTACTGGAGCAATACGCCACTGTGCTGTTTTCGCTGCACAAGAAGCCATTTCTACGTTGGCACCTGGTACTAAGGCATTATCAGCTACCGCAGCACAGAACTCGCTATCAGCGCTTTGTTTAAGGCTTACATAGCCTGTATCTGTTGGTGTGAAGAACCATTGCTGTGCATCTTTATGCGTAAAAGCTTGTTGCTCAACATTGGTACCCGCTTTAACCGTACCAGCCACGCTAAGTGCTTTACCACTTTGTTGGCTTAATACGACAACACTGCCCATAGGGCGTAATTGCCAGTCGCCACACGCTGTTGCGTCGCTTTGCTGTAAAACTGCTTGGTTTTGTGCGGCAGAACAACCAGCAACCGCTAATGGCTTGCCTGTGTAACGGTTAGTAATAGAGACATTACCATCTGTACTTGGTGCTACTTTCCACTGTTGGCAGAAGTTATTGCGCCATGCTGCTGATTGTACTTTAGCGTTATCTGCGTCATTACAGCTTTCAAGCTCTAAGAACTTGCTGTCTTCACGGTTAGCTAAACGAACAAAACCATCTGTTGTTGCATCAATAACCCATTGACCATTGGTGCTTGCACACTGACGTTGAACTGCACGTGCATCTTGTGGATCAGCTGCGATGTCTAAACATAAGCCGCTTGTTGCATTCACTAATTGGTAACGTTGACCTTGTACTCGCGTTACCAGTGGACCGTATTCACCTGATGGCGGTGCGACTTCAACGCCTGGTGTTAATGGTTTACCAAAGCTTGGCGTGCCATCGTCATTCCAAGTAAATTTTTGTGCGCGTAATGAGCGAGTCGCACTACAACCGTGCTCTACCGAATCATTACCGTGATAAACTAACCAATCTTCTGTGCCGTCTGGCGATGTGAAAAAGCCGTTGTGGCCAGGGCCAAACACTTCTTCTGTACGCTCAAATACTGGCTTGTCGTATTTTTTCCAGCTGCTCGCTTTAAGCGGATCGTCACCAACAAGCTCAAGCATACCTAGTTTGTAATCTGGCGTATTACAGAAGCTTGCTGAGTACGTCATAAACGTACGGCCATTGTGCTGTAAAATTTCAGCGCCTTCAGTGACTTTACGGCCACTGATTTCCCAATCTAGCTCAGGGCGCGTGATCACCGTATGCGGTGAGTTCTCTTTCAGTGTCCACGGGTTTTCCATTTCAGCAATAATATTTAATTGCTGATCGCCCTGCCATTGAGAGTAAATCACATACAGGTTGTCTTTGTATGTTAGGTAGTTACCGTCGATGTTCCATACGTTAGGCATTAATGCGCCCTTATATTCGTATGGACCCATAGGATCATCACCGGCACTTTCTAATACATTTAAGTGTTGGTTATCTAAAGTGCCATCAGTACCAGCTGTGTACATCATGTACCAACGGTAGCCGTTTGGCCCTTTTAGGCGATGGAACTCAAACGCCCAGAAGTTACAACAACGTTCAGGGTTTGAATCAGACCAAACATTGATAGGTGTTGCATCAGCAAGGCCCGCGAGTGTTGGTGATTTACGCATCACTAACTCAGATGTCCATGTTGTTGTGGTTAGGTAATAGTTACCATCCCAATACTCAAGCCATGGATCGGCACCATTAGGAAAAAGTGGGTTGGTAAAAATACCATCATCTTGAATTGGCGCTTTTGCTGTGGCTGCGACATCTGCTTTGGCTGTGTTGTCTTCAGCCGTAGTCTGACAGCCCGTCAGCGCGCCAAACGACAAGGCAAATAGGCTAGCTAAACCAGCCTTTTGCATTGCGTTTTTAAGCTTTGTTGTTTTCACGTTTGTGTTCCTTTATTTTGTACCAAATTCGTACACAATGCGTGTTGAATACACGTCACCCGGCAGTAAAGTTGTGCTTGGGAACGTTGGCTGGTTGGGTGCATCAGGGAAATGCTGTGGCTCTAAACAAAAACCACTTCTAAAATTATGCACTAAGCCAGACGCTTGCTTGGTACTACCGTCTAAGAAGTTACCTGAATAAAACTGTACCGCAGGCTCTTCTGTGTAAACTGTTAACGTACGGCCAGAGTTTGCTTCGTAAACCGTCGCTGCTTCAATAAGCTCATTGCTTGGCGTGTCTTTAAGCACAAAGTTATGGTCATACCCTTTGCCAAGTTTGAGCTGTTCGTTGCTTGCTTTGATATCTTGGCCAATTGCTTTAGCTGTACGGAAGTCAAACGGTGTGCCTGCCACATCCATCAACTCACCCGTTGGGATCAAGCCGCCATCGACAGGGGTAATTGCTTTTGCGTTAATTTGCATTTGGTGATCAAGAATGTCGCCTTTACCCGCTAGGTTAAAGTAGCTGTGTTGCGTCATATTGATGATAGTAGGCTTGCTTGTTGTGGCAATAAACTGCATATCTAGCGTGTTGTTGTTCGTTAGCGTGTAAGTCACTTCAGTGGTTACTTCACCTGGGTAACCTTGGTCACCATCTGGGCTCACTAAGCTTAAGGTAACACCTGCGCTATTTTGTGTCGTGAACGGTGTCATGTTCCACACTTTTTTATCGAAACCTTGCACACCACCATGTAAATGGTTGTCACCATCGTTGGTTGCTAATTGGTATTCAGTGCCATTTAACGTGAATTTACCGTTTGCGATACGGTTACCAAAGCGACCGATGATGGCACCGTAGTAAGTCGTTGCTTTTGTGTACGCTTCTAGGTTATCTAAACCCAATACAATATTACCCATTTCGCCTTTTGCATCAGGTGTTTCAATACGCGTGATAATACCGCCGTAGTTGATCACATCAACGCTAATACCATTGCTGTTAGTCAGCGTTACTTGATTAACTGGCGTTTGATCAGCAAGTACGCCATAAGCCGTCATTGATGCTGAAGGGGAAGTCGTCATGTTATCTCCTTGATGAGCACACGCTGGTGTAAGGGCAATCCCGCATGTCACCAACAATGCATAAAGCCCGCGCGACTTTTTCGTGTTCGAACTGGCTGTTTGATGAGTTGTTTTTAAACCTTGTAAAACACATTGCAATGACATATGAATAACCTTTTTGTAATTGTATTTATAGTTTTATAATACAAATAAGGGTGTCATTGCAACTTTAATCGCTAAAGTTGGATTTTTCCGTCTTTCACCATGATGCAATCCATTCCCGCACTTTTCGCGGCTTGATAGCCAATTTGCGTGTCTTCAAAGACCACACACAGGCTTGGCTTAACACCTAATTGATCTGCCACTTTTAAGAATGTTTCTGGGTTTGGCTTGCCTTTACTTACATCACTGGCAGTCACTAAGGCACCAATTTTATTAATTAAATTAGTATCTGTTAGATGCTCAATTGCATGTTCGCGATCAGCACCTGTACCAACCCCAATCGGTAATACACCATGGTACTTTTCAAGTACTGCGACGGTTTCGTCAATCACTAGCGGTTGGTGCTGTAAATCGACCCAAAACTGATGTTTATCTTTTGCCACAACTAGAGGGTCATGATCTAAGCCAAATTTTTCATTAAGCATTTCAATTGTTTTAACGGTCGGAATGCCGCCCAAGCTGTACATGTAGTCGTAATCGAATGGATACCCATAGGCTTCGCAAGCTTTCTGCCATGCCTGTAAGTGACTGCCCATTGAGTCAATTAAGGTGCCATCCATATCAAAAATAATGCCTTGGTAGGCGCTTAAATCGATCATATCTACTCCTAAAAAGTTTCGCTTCACAATAGCATAAGCCAGCGAAGAGCGTGGCTCATCACTGGCTTAATCGACAACAAAATTTGGGGGGAACGTGCTCACACACAGCACGTTCTAGTACATAAAGTACTAATTCTTACAGGCCACGTTTTAGCATGTAGTAAGCTGCGTTATGACGAAGCTCTGTTTTGAAACCACGGATCGTCGTATCGTTATCGATGATCATCGTTTCAACGCCAGCCATTTCAGCAAAATCGATAATCATATCGGTTGTTACTGCTTGGCTGTATGCAGTGTGGTGTGCACCACCGGCGTGGATCCATGCAGCTGATGCTACAGATAGATTTGGTTTTGGTTCCCAAAGCGCTGAAGCAACAGGTAAGTGAGGTAAATCAGCTGGCGGAGCCACTGTGTCTACTTCGTTGATTAAGATACGGAAACGGTTACCCATATCAATTGGTGATACGTTGATTGCAGCACCCGGTTTTGCAGTAAACAATAAACGACCTACATCACATTTCACACCGATCGTGTGTTGGTGAACTTCAAGACGTGGTTTTTGTGCTGCAATTGAAGGACACACTTCTAACATGTGCGCGCCAAGTACTTGGTCAGTCTCACCCATGTTGTAAGTGTAATCTTCCATGAATGAACAACCGCCATCACGGCCTTCACCCATTACTTTCATGATGCGAACCATAGCAGCTGTTTTCCAGTCACCCTCACCACCGTAACCATAGCCTTTCGACATTAGGCGCTGTGTAGCAAGACCCGGAAGACCAGAAAGACCTGATAAGTCTTCAAAACAGTTTGTGAATGCTTTAAAGCCGCCTTTCTCTAAGAAGCGCTCCATACCAAGCTCTAAGCGTGCTTCGTTGCGTAGCATTTTCACTGCGTAATCGTCTTGTAGCGTTTCGTCAGCAATTACGTAGTCTTGCTTATAAAGCGCTAATTGCGCATCAACTTCTTCTTCAGTGATGGTATCAACCACTTTCACAAGCTCAGCGACACCAAACGCGTGTACTTCATAACCAAAGGTAATTTGTGCTGAAACTTTGTTACCTTCAGTCACCGCAACTTGACGCATGTTGTCGCCAAAACGCGCAACTTTAAGTGTTTGGCTTTCTGCCCAACCTTTCGCCGCACGACACCAGTCATCTAACTGCTGTTGTACATCAGCACGTTGCCAGTGACCCGCAACAACTTTACGCTCTTTACGCATGACAGTACCGATGAAACCGAACTCACGGTCACCGTGTGCACTTTGGTGCGTATTCATGTAATTCATGTTGATGTCAGACCAAGGAAGGGCTGCATTGAACTGAGTATGAAGGTGTAACCAAGGCTTACGTAATTCGCTTAGGCCAGCAATCCACATTTTCGCAGGAGAGAAAGTGTGCATCCATAATACTAAACCAACACAGTTAGGATCCGTATTTGCCGCTTGGCAAACAGCGTGAATTTCTTCAGGTGACTTAACGGTAGGCTTACATACCAAGTTTACTGGTAGGTTCGCTTCGCTGTTTAAGCCCGCTACAATTGCTTCGCTGTCTTTGGCAACCGTTTCTAACACCTTAGGACCATAAAGATGTTGTGAGCCGGTAACAAACCAGACTTCTTTCGTCATCGTCGTCATGTTAATAATCCTCTAAATTCTTGCTATTTGCTCTGACCGTAATACGCGTTTTTACCGTGCTTACGTAGATAATGTTTATCCATCACTGCTTTTTTAAGTTCAGCTGCGTGTGGATCTAAAGTGCGTGTTAAATACGCCATGCGTGCAATCTCTTCGAGTAGTGCGGCATGGTATACAGACTGAGCGGCATCTTTACCCCACGTGAAAGGCGCATGACCCGCAACAATCACCATAGGTGCAGCTTTCGGATCGCGGTCTTGATACGCATCAGTAATTTGAATACCGGTTTCTAATTCATAATCGCCATTCACTTGCTCATCGGTTAGCTCACGCGTACAGGTGATGTCACCGTGTACATAGTCAGCGTGAGTTGTGCCAAGGCAAGGAATGCTTTGTTTTGCTTGCGCCCATGCAGTTGCATAGGTCGAATGCGTGTGTGTTACACCACCAATTGCATCGAAGTGGCGATATAAATGAACATGCGTTTTAGTGTCAGAAGACGGACGCATAGACCCTTCAACAATGTTGTTTTCAAGGTCGACGATTACCATGTCATCGGCTTTCATTTGGTCGTACGATACACCACTTGGTTTAATCGCAATCACGCCTTTGTCGCGGTCGATTTGCGATACGTTACCAAAGGTATAAATCACTAAGCCACGACGCTGAAGCTCCATGTTCGCTTCATAAACTTCACGTTTTAGTTCTGTAAAACTCATGCTTTGTCTCCGTTTACATAGCTTGCAAGTGCTTGGTAGTTGGCATAAAGCTCGTCATACACAGCAACGCGCTCAGGGTTTGGTAAGTACTGATGACATACAGACGACGCCATCACTTTTTGAGCATCTGCCACTGTTGCGTGCTCACCCGCAGCAACCGCAGCCATAATTGCCGCACCCAATGCACAGCTTTGCTCACTTTCTAAAACGTCGATTGGACAGTTCCAAACATCAGCACAGGTTTGCATTACGTAGTCTGATTTTTTAGAAATACCGCCGATAACAACCACTGACTCGATTGGTACACCTTCGCTACGAAAGCGCTCAGTGATAGCACGTGCGCCAAAGGCAGTTGCTTCAACAAGCGCTTTGAAGAACTTAGGTGCATCAGTGCCCATCTTTAAGCCTGTTAATGCCATGGCAACGCTTTGGTCAGCATCTGGCGTACGACGACCATTTACCCAATCAAGCGCAGTTACGTCGCTGCTTGATACAGGCAGTACTGCCGCAGCTTTTGATAAATCAACTAAGATTGAGTCTTCTAGCTTGTTAACGAACGCTTGCTCAGCGTCAGATAGATTTGTAAGTTGGCGAGTTGGCCAAAGTACTAAGTTCTTGAACCATGCGTATAAATCACCAAATGCAGATTGACCCGCTTCTAAGCCAATTAACCCAGGGATCACTGAGCCATCAACTTGACCACAAATACCCTTAACGCAAGTATCACCTAGCTGCTCTTGAGACGTTACTGTGATGTCACACGTTGAGGTACCCATTACTTTGGTTAGCACACCAGGGCGAACATTGGCTGCTACTGCCCCCATGTGACAATCAAATGCACCGTAACCAACAACAATGCCTTGTGGTAAACCAAGCTTCTCGGCCCACTCAGCAGTTAAGTTGCCCGCAACTTGGTCGCTTGGCTCTGTGGTTGCATTTAGCGTATCAACAACACCATCTAATAGTGGATCGATATTGCTGAAAAAGCTGTTTGGTGGGAAACCGCCCCACTGCTCGTTCCACATTTGTTTGTGGCCCGTTGCACAACGCCCTAGCTTTAATGCTTCAGGGTGTGTTGTGCCGCACATGAGCGCGGTCATCCAATCGCAATGCTCAACCCATGAATAAGTGGCTGCTTTAACACTGCTATCAACGCGGAAAATATGTAATGCTTTGGCCCAGTACCACTCAGAAGAGTAGATACCGCCCATGTGTGACAGGTAGTTCACATCGTTGTTAGTTGCAGCGCACGTGATTTCATTTGCTTCTTTAATAGACGTATGGTCTTTCCACAAAATGAACATTGCATTTGGGTTTTCTGCAAATTCTTCAGTCAATGCCAGTGGTGTACCTTGACTATTAATCGCCACAGGCGTTGAGCCTGTCGTATCAAAGCTCATACCCACTACGTTGTCTGCGGTACCTGCTGGAACTTGTGACCAAAGACCATTCACTACTTCTATAAGGCTATCAATATAGTCTTGTGGATGCTGACGAAACTGATCCTTACTTGGGTCACAATATAAACCTTGTGCCCAGCGCGGGTAGTTTACTAAATGGCTGGCAAGTTCTTCACCAGTCGCAACATCAACGAGTAATGCTCTTACCGAGTCTGACCCGTAGTCTAATCCCAACGTATAACGAGACATAATTACCTTTCACTAATTGCTTACTAACATTGTTAGTCATTATCTTTATTTGTATGATAATATCAACAATGCCAGATTGTAAAGGTATTATAAAAATATTATTAACAGGATTATTTGCTGCTGGCGGGCGATTTATTGCGCAGTTTTTCTGGAAGATTAGATTGTTTTTTCAGCACAAATAATAGGTTAAAGCCATAACATTAACTTTTGTATGATAAGAATGGGATAATTATGTCTAACCAACTAGAACAACTTAAAGCAGTGACAACCGTTGTTGCTGACACGGGTGATTTTGAAGCCATCAACGAATATAAACCGCAAGATGCAACAACAAACCCATCACTCATCTTAAATGCGATTCAAATTGAGAAATATCGCCCACTTGCTGTAGAAGCCGTATCATGGGCAAAAGCACAAAGCAGTGACGCAGCTGAAGTTGTAACAAAAGCAGCTGACAAACTAGCGGTATTAATTGGCTCTAAATTAATGGAGCAAGTACCAGGTTTAGTGTCTACTGAAGTTGATGCGCGTTTATCATTTGATACCCAAGCAACCATTGATAAAGCACTTGATCTTGTTGCTTTATATAAAGAGCAAGGCATCGACACATCGCGCGTATTAATCAAAATTGCTTCAACATGGGAAGGTATTCAAGCGGCTAAAGTACTTGAAGCACAAGGTATTCGTTGTAACCTAACACTGGTATTTGCATTTGCTCAAGCACGTGCTTGTGCCGAAGTGGGTGCCTACCTTATCTCACCATTCGTTGGCCGTATTCTTGATTGGTACAAAGCACAAGATGCAAGCGCTGATTTCGACGGTGCTAACGATCCGGGCGTTAAGTCAGTCACGCATATCTACAACTACTTCAAAAAGCACGGCTACGACACGATTGTAATGGGCGCGAGCTTCCGTAACATCGGTGAAATCCAAGAATTAGCAGGGTGTGACCGCTTAACTATCAGCCCGAAGCTACTTGCTGAACTCGCTGCAACTGACGCACCATTAACTCAAAAACTATTACCAGCAACAGAAAAAGCAGACGCGCCAGCAGCAATGACTGAGCAGGCTTTCCGCTGGGAAATGAATGAAGATGCCATGGCAACTGAAAAACTAAGCCAAGGTATTCGTCAGTTCGCCATTGACCAAGAGAAACTAGAGTCAATCTTAAGCGAATTAGTTTAAACCAATTGTTTAAGCAGCAAAAAGCCCGCAAACTTTGGTTTGCGGGCTTTTTTATTGCCTACCTTTTAGTAAAAGCAGGCTTATCGTGTTGCGATTACGATAATTTTTTGCACCTTACATTATTCAGCAAGTAATGCGTTTGCTTTTGCAACTAGGTTTGCCACTGTGAAACCAAAGTGCTCAAGCAATACTGCGCCTGGCGCTGATTCACCAAATGTCTCCATACCGAGTACATCACCATCTTGGCCAACATACTTGAACCAGAAGTCACGGTGTGCAGCTTCAACAGCAATCTTTGGTGTACCCGTTGGTAGCACGCTTTGACGATATGCTTTGTCTTGGCTATCAAACTGATTCGTTGATGGCATAGATACCACGCGAACTTGCTTGCCTTGTGCTGCTAATTCAGCAGCGGCATTCACTGCGAGCTCAACCTCAGAACCCGTTGCAATTAGAATAAGCTCTGCAGCTTGTTCGCTATCAACAAGTACATAACCCCCTTTTGCAATGTCAGCAACTTGCTGTGCATCGCGCGCCATCGCTTTCGTGCCTTGGCGGCTGAAAATGAGTGAGCTTGGGCCGGTTTCTTTTAATAACGCTTGGCGCCAAGCTACCGCTGTCTCGGTTTCATCACACGGACGCCATGCAGTCATATTCGGTGTCATACGAAGGTTAGCAATTTGCTCGATTGGTTGGTGAGTTGGACCATCTTCACCTTGACCGATTGAGTCATGGGTATACACAAAGATGCTTTGCGCTTTCATTAATGCGGCCATACGTACTGCATTACGTGCGTATTCCATAAACATCAAGAAGGTTGCGCCAAATGGAATAAAGCCACCATGTAATGCAATACCATTCATGATTGCGCTCATACCAAACTCACGTACGCCATAAAATACGTAGTTACCATCAGCAGCATCTTGTAAACCTTTTGCTTCTGGCCATAAGGTTAAGTTAGAACCGGCAAGGTCGGCAGAGCCACCCATTAGTTCAGGGAGCTGCTTTGCAAAGAAAGTGATCGCATTTTGAGATGCTTTACGCGTCGCAATGTTTTGCATGTCAGCTTGGCATTTAGCAATGTACTCATCAGCTAATTCTGCGAAGTTAGCTGGTAATGCTTTTTCAAGAACACGGCGTGTATATTCTTTTGCAAGTTCAGGGTGTGCTTTGCTATAAGCGGCAAACGTTTGCTGCCATGCACCTTCAAGCTCTTGCCCTTTCGCTTGGGTATTCCACTCATTATAAACCTCTTGTGGAACTTCAAATGCTGGGTGTGGCCAGTTTAGCTGCTCACGTACTGCGGCAATTTCGTCGTGACCCAGTGGTGCGCCGTGACAGTCGTGGCTACCTGATTTATTTGGCGAACCAAAACCAATCACTGTTTTACAGCAGATGAGTGTTGGTTGCGTAGTGTTGCCTTGTGCTGCTTCGATTGCACCTGCAATTGCATTCATATCGTGACCATCAACATCACGGATAACTTGCCAACCGTAAGATTCAAAACGTGCAGGTGTATCGTCGGTGAACCAACCTTCTACTTCACCATCGATCGAGATGCCATTGTCATCCCAAAATACGATTAGCTTGCCTAGGCCTAACGTACCTGCCAGCGAACATGCTTCGTGCGAGATACCTTCCATTAAACAGCCGTCACCCATAAAGCAGTAAGTGAAGTGATCAACAATATCAAACTTTGGCTTATTGAATTGCGCTGCTAAAGTTTTTTCAGCGATGGCCATACCTACTGCGTTAGCAATCCCCGAACCTAGTGGGCCTGTCGTTGTTTCAACACCCGGTGTGTAACCATATTCTGGGTGACCTGGTGTTTTAGAGTGAAGCTGACGGAATTGCTTAATATCTTCGATGCTTACGTCGTAACCACTTAGGTGTAACAATGCATATTGAAGCATTGAACCATGGCCATTTGATAACACAAAGCGATCACGGTTAGACCAGTCTGGGTTTAATGGGTTATGGCGGTGAAAGTTTTGCCACAATACCGCTGCAATATCAGCCATACCCATAGGCGCACCTGGATGGCCAGAGTTGGCTTGTTGAACGGCATCGACAGCAAGTATGCGAATAGCATTTGCAGATTGAGAACTAGGCAGAGTCATCTTTTAGCTTCCTGTTAATATTATATTATAAATAATATCGCAAAAAGTGACTGATAAGGCAACTTAATAAACGCTTTATTGTATAAGTGAATACTAAATAGGCTGGTACAAACCAGCCTATTGAATCGATCAGTAAGCTTTAAGTTTTAACGACCATCTTCAAAAGAAGCTGTCGCTGACACTTTGCTCCAACGGCCATCTGCATACAGAATTGTCGCTTCCGCTTTGCTTGGTCGAAACGCTCGGATTTGGTATGAACAAGACGTACCTGATGTTCCACACGATGATGCACCATTAGACCAAATTACACTATCAATCGCTGAACCATCTCCTACTACACGAAACACTGCTGTTGCATATGTTTGACCATACACGAGTGCAAAACAACGATTTGGTGTGTATTGATCATATGCTTGCGTATCGACATAACATTCCATTGTATCTGCGCTTGCATGAACTGAAAAAACACTAGCGGCGAGTAATCCTATTGATGTTAATACTTTTTTCATTTTACTATCCTTATTTTTCTACCAAAAGTGGTACAAATAACATACAGTAGTGAAGAAGTATTAAAAATACGAATTTAATATTAATTTAACTATAATTTTACCTTAAAGCAACCTTTTGGCAACCTTTACCTTGAACAGTTTTAATCGGCGGTTCCTAAAAAATGCCGACACGCATAGGCAGTCGGCATTTCTAAAGCTTATAAATACTTAAGCCAAGGTTTGTTAGCCTTACGCTTATATTCACTAAACTTCTTAGTTGGCCAATAAAGCCCAACGGCTAATACGATAGTGATCAACCAAATACCTGAAATATCACTGACACCTAAATACTGCCCTTGGTTTGCCCCCCACACCTGCATGCCTAATTGGTACATCACTAGTAATACATAGAGGTGTAAAATATAAAAGAACATGGGTACAGAACCATACACACGTAGCGCATTAGTAAAGCGATTAAGCGGTCTTTCAAATAACCATAAACCAACAAACATGCCAGCTAAAGTGATAAGCAAAAAGCTCAGTGATGGAGGGTATTTAGTGACATTAAATACCGACATCATAGTTTCTGTTGTGGTGCTAAAGGCTTGCCAAGGTAAGGTTTCACCATAAATATTCAAACCACGCAACACAGCAAATAAGCCTACACATAATAGTGCTAACAGCAGCAGTGCTCGTTTACGCGACTGCGCTGTTTGCGTATGTGCATATAGTGGCCCGGCGCAATAACCCAGTAAAATCACACCAATCCACGGCAATACAGGGTAGCTAATTTTTACGTCGATTAAACCACCTTGTGATAGATAGCCCCGGTCATGCAAAATCGTCCACAGCGAGTAGCCAAACTCATCAGGTGTAAAACTGATTGGGGTGAGTAAGTTATGACCAAACACAATAGCCAAACCAAGTACTAACAATACATTGCGCGGCAGTTTTATCAATAACGCTAAAACCAACATGCATAAACCAATGGCCCACATCACTTGCAACCAAATAGTGTGGTAGTAACCCATCCACGAAAAACAAATGAGGGTCACTTCTAGGGCGATTAAAAACAACCCTCGCTTAACCAAAAAGCTTTGTGCTGAGCGGGCTACACCACTTGCAGGGTGACTGTAAAGCCACGCCGACAAACCGGTTAAAAAGATAAAGGTTGGCGCACAAAAATGTGCGGCAAAGCGGCTCCAAAAGAGCCCAGGCGAAGTGGTATCAACCACCATAGGATCGGTCACCTGCATATGCAAGAAAAACCGCTCTCGCACATGATCAAGTAACATCAGCAGAATAACGACGCCACGCATGATGTCGATACTATGAATACGGCTTTTAATTTGCTCAGAAGTCATAGCTCACAGCCAATTTAAATTGCGTCGGTGCACCAGGATATGCCCACAATGCATTGTATGAGCTTGCAATATATTCTTCATCAAACACGTTATCAACATTCAGTGATACCGTAGTACGTTCAGTCGCTCGCCATTTAGCGAATAACCCAACAGTTTGATAACTCGGCAAACGGAAGGTTAAATCAGCAGGGTCGCCTAAACGGTCAGACACATATTGATAATGACCACCAATCTTTATTGCTTGTGCAAATACGCTTAAGTCATGATTTAAACCAATCGAAAGATTATTCTTTGGTACGTTCACAAGTGGGCTGCCTTTAGGAATTGGCACGAGCCAATCAACATTTAGGCTGTCTGTTGCAGTCTCGGCATCAACATACGCATAAGATAGGTTGTACTCAGTGTTATCGCCCAGTGAGCCTGTTAGGTCTAACTCAAAACCTGTGCTATTTGCTTTACCAACAGGCGTTGAATAACCTACATTGACAGGGTCCGCCACCAGCATGTTGCTCTTACTCGCATCAAAGTAAGCAAGGGTACCGCTGATATTGGCATAACTAAACTTAACACCTACTTCAAACGAGTCACTTTCTTCAAAACCAAATGGCTTACCTTCGGCGTCAGTACCGCTTAGAGGTAAGAACCCTTCGGAGTAGCTTGAGTAAACATTAATATCGTCATTAATTGTATATACAACCCCAAAGCGAGGACTAATGCGGTTCTCTTTACTGTTTGATGCAACACCTGACTTAGTTTCAAAAATATCTTGCTCAATTTCATCAAAACGCAGGCCTAACATCACTTTCAAGTTATCGGTTAGATCAAGTTGATCTTGCACATAGATACCATACGCATTTTGCTTTTCGTTATTCTCGTATTGCATACTCATTTCAGGACCTTCACCTGTGCTGTAATCAGGTTCATGAATATCAATCGTGTAAGTGCCATAGCCACCACGATAACGGTATAACCCCGTACGTAGCTCATAATCATACGCATCAGCACCTATGAGTACGTGATTAGTAATACCTGCAATATCAAAGTGACCGCTTAATTCAAAACGTACAGAGATATCTTCAGACTCATAATCACGGTTACGATGTTGACGAGTTAAGGTTCTGCCATCATCAAACAATGACTGACGAGATGGTGATAGTTCCGCATCTGAAGACTGCCCTGTTAGCGTTGCAGCACGATAGTTAGCCCCTGCCAGCAATGACCACTGACGATTAAAATCGTAGTTATAGTTAATTTGATGACCTCGAGAATGTACCTTTGTAGGTGCATCATTAGGATTTCCTAAGAATCGCGACTCTGGCACGGTATCAAAGTCATCATTTAACACCACAATACCACGGTCATACATTTGCTGCTGATCAACATATTCAAATTCATACGTCAGCGATGACTTGTCATTAATTTGATAATAAAGCGAAGGTGTAATCACGAGTTTGTCGTGATGCACATGATCTCTAAAGCTATCGCTGTCTTGCCAAGCACCATTGATGCGAAACGCTAAATCATCAGTCAGGCCATTGGTGTAATCACCTTGAATACGTTTGTGGTCATCACTACCCAACTCTGCTTGAATTTGACCTTGTTGATAAAACTGTGGCTTCTTAGTAATAATGTTTACTGTACCACCCGGCTCTGAGCGACCATACAACGCAGAGCCAGGCCCTTTTAATACTTCAATATATTCAATGTTTGATACATCACGAGGGCCAGCAAATCCTTTACCACCACTAAAGCCATTGATTAAGTAGCCTGATGGCATATTCTCATTACCCGACAAACCACGGATTGAATAGCTATCCCACAGCGCTCCACCATTATTTTTACGGCTAATACTGGCAGAAAAATCCAGTGCATCACGAAATTTAGTGATGCCGTTATCAATCATCATATCTTTGCTTAAAGTAGTGATTGACTGTGGTAAATCTTTCGTTGGAATGTCGCCACGAAAAGCTTGCTTGTGCTCAATCGTGATTGTTTCGATATCGCTATTAGTAGCGTGTGTATTCGCAGCAAACGCCGCTGCTAAGGCAAGAAAAAGAGTTGAGTACTTCATAAATTGATTGGCTAAAAATATTGATTAAAATGATTTGTTATAAAATAACACAATATGCATGTTTGATATAGTATAACAAATCATTAAATTTCTATTTTATGGCTACTTATTTTAGTGTAGCTACCGCAAAAGTATTGAGTTTTGAAAGAATGCTGCGAATTAAAATACACTCAATAACAACACTATCGTAGGTTCAAACCTCAGCACAAAACAAATTTGCACTGTTCTTACTTGAGCCCATGCTTGGTATTGCCTACAATGGCGCACAATTTATTCAATACAGTATTGCAATCATGACAGATACAAATAAACCTGAGTTACCAAATCAATTATCGATTAACCCTCGTAGCAAGTTCTACGTAGAAGAAGTATTCGAGCATGAAATTGGTGTTACCTTAAATGGCAAAGAGCGTTTTGACGTTGAAGAATATAATATCAGCGAAGGCTGGATCAAAATTGCTTCTCCAAAAGCGCTTGATCGCCGCGGCCAACCTTTACTATTAAAAGTAAAAGGGACTGTAGAAGTTTTCTACAAATAAGCGAAACCAATACCGGTCAAAAGATATGTGGCCGGTATCACCTCTTACTCAAACAGTCTGCTGGCATGATTGATGTTTACCGTCTATTGTTTTGCATGAACGAAAGTTAAGCCAGTGACCTAAAATAATAAAACTTGATCCTAATATTGTTAAAGCCGTTTCACCAACTTCTCCTAGTCTTCCTGCACCAAAATAAGCGGCTATCACGAGCAGTAAGAGCCCAACCACACCAAACATAAAAAACCGATACTTTTTATGCTTTTTGCAACCCAGAACTAATGCAAGTAAGCTACTAGGAAGTACCGCGACAAGCATCCAAAAATGAAATTGTTCGTTACCTAAACCAAGCACAGCAGTGCTCGGTAATAACACGAGTAACACAGGCACAGCTAAGCAGTGAATAGCACACATAGCTGATAACCCGATAGCAAACTTATCCATCATTAATTGTAATTTCACTGAATAATTCCTACAAAATAGAACACATGAATAATAAAAACGTATCAAGCAATTTTTGCTTGGCACTCATTGCATACTCCCAGCATTTCAAATTGCGTTGTTTGTGAGGTAAAACCCACCTCAGCAAAATGAGGGAATAGCGTTGCAACATCGCTCTGTGAAACAGTGAGTGTTTCAACCTTTTGGCAATGGCGGCAAATTAAAAACAAAGAAAGATCATCTTTGCAACGCTCTCTGCCAGTATCGTAAGCGATGTATTTGTTAGCACTATTAAGCCTGCGAACAAGGTTTACCGACTCTAAAAAGCGCAAGATGCGATAAACAGACATAACAGAGACACTCGAGCTTGTGCGCAGCTTGTAGCAACTGACCAGTTCATAGGCTGATAGCGACACGTCAGTGGTTAGCAATATTTGCAGTATCTGTTTGCGTTGAATAGTGAATTTTCTGCCATGTTCAAGGCAAACCTGCTTTGCTTTATTAAGTGTGCTGGTTAATCGCTGCTTATTCATAGCGGCCACTCAATATAAGGTTTAGTTGCCGTCAGCTCTTCGATTCCTTGTGCTTGTTTTGTGATCCACTGCGCTTCAATAACAGATATCGTTTTAGCCCAGCCAAATAAAGTGACTGTGACTTTAGAGACCGGTTTATCACAGCTAAACGAGTACTCAACTTCAAGATCGTTATGTGAATGATGTGTGCGTTGTGCAAATGGGTTTTCAAAATTTGCATGAATAAGCTTACATTCGCCGTTAAATGTCACTAACTGCTCTGAATTTGCTAACTGGGCTAATGTTTGTTTGATAATTTGCTTTTGCTCGGCTGTTTCTGGCTGATGCTCAAAGCCAAAAATATCTCCAGCCGGCAAAATGAACTTAACTTGCCACTTACCTTGCTCATGAACCACAAAAAGCACTCCCTCACCATGTGAATGATGATGGTGTTGATGCCCTTGAGCTGAAAAAATACATCCAACCATCAAGCATATCACTGCTAATTTTGCTGCTTTGATCACCCCAACCACTTCATTACCTCGCTATCAACATACTGTTACAAAAAAGAATAAAACTCATTCGTCGATTCATACTTGATACATTATAACAATTAAAGCACAATTGATACATTATAACATACCAAAGAGTGATGCATAATGAATAACATCTCAAGAGTCGCTGTCGTCATAGCAGCGTTATTACCAGCCAGTGTCTTGGCGCAATCAATCAAAGGCGTTGTGTTAAATAACCAAGGTAAAGCAGTTGCTAATGCCACTGTTGACCTTGAAGGCTCAGATCAAAAAGTAACAACTAACGACAAAGGCGAGTTTGAAATCAGCGGGTTAAATAACGGCTTAAAAGAGCTACATATTTCAGCCCCAGGTTATGCTCACTTACACCGAGATATCACACTTGCCAATGACCAAGACCACAGCGCAACGTTTAATTTAAAACGTTCACCTATTGAAGTTATTGATATTGAAGCAACACCGATTCATATGTCGGCAATGGAATCTGCTTCACCAGTTAGTGTGTTATCTGGCGAGCAATTAAGACGCCAACAAGCATCAACGCTTGGTGATAGCCTTGAAAAACTACCCGGCGTTAACACAAACTTCCATGCCAAAGTTGCCAGTACCCCTGTGATCCGTGGTTTAAGCGGCCCACGTGTATTGATCACACAAAATGGCTTAGATGTAAGTGATGTATCACGCGTCGGTCCTGATCACTCTGTGGCCTCTGAAGCATCAACGGCGCAGCAAATTGAAGTTTTACGTGGCCCAGCAACTCTTTTTTATGGCAGCGGCGCAATTGGTGGTGTGGTCAACGTGGTTGATAGCAGAGTGCCAACTGACAGCACAACACGTGGTGAATGGAATTTAGAACACAACTCAATTGATGAACAAAAAACAGCTTCATTTAATGCCACTACTGGTACTGACTCCTTTGCCTTTTATGCTGATGCTTTTTGGCGAGAGTCTGATGACTACCGTGTACCTGTCGCTGCAAATATTGAAGATATTGAGCACAATGATGATGATATCGTAGCCAACAGTAACGAAGACTCTGACGGCTTCACGCTTGGTACCAGCTACTTATTCGAACAAGGCTACATTGGCGTTGCGGTTGAGCAATTTAACCGCCAATACGGTATTCCAGGCCATACTCATGGTGAAGAAGAGCATGACCACGAAAAAGAACACAGCGAAGAAGAAGCCGTATTTGCTGATCTTGACCAAACCAAAGTGCAATTACTTGGTGAGTACAATATCGACAGTGAATGGCTAAGCAAAATTAACTTACGTGCAGGCCACACAGACTACGAACATGCTGAAATCGAACACGGTGCAGTCGGTACAACCTTCAAAAACGAAACCAATGAGCTGCGCGTTGACATTCTGCATAGTCAATTTGATGAGTGGAATGGTGGCATCAGCTTTCATTATAAAAAAAGTGATGTAGAAGCACAGGGCTCTGAAGCCTTCACCCCTCCTTCTGTTACTGAAAGTATTGCTTTTGCAATGATGGAAGAAAAGCACTTTGGTGATTTTTTAGTGCAATTAGGTGTCCGTGCTGAGCGAGTCACTATTGATGCTAACAATGTGCTTTTACCAGAAATCGACGCCCATGCTCATGATGAAGACGGCGATGAGCACGACCACGGCCATGACCACGAAGAATCAAACTACACACGTGTATTTGATGTAGCCCAAGAGTTTACACCGGTCAGCTTATCAACAGGTGTGGTATGGGATTTTACCCCGGGTTATAACCTTGGTTTATCGGTATCGCGTTCTGAGCGTGCTCCCTCTGCTTCTGAGCTTTTATCTTTCGGTCCACACATAGGTACCGGAACCTATGAAGTTGGCGCACTATTCGATACTCATGATGGTCATTTTGAACTTTCAAACAAAGCTATCGATTTAGAAACTGCAAATAATATCGACCTTACATTTCGTAAAACCGAGGGCGATATTGGCTTTATCTTCAATGCTTTCTATAACCAAGTAGATAACTATTATTACCAGATCAACACAGGCCTATACGCTGAAAGCGGTCATGATCACGACCATGGTGACGAACACAACCACGAAGATGAGCACGATCATTCATCTGAACTACCTGTTTATTTATTTAAAACAGACGATGTGGTTTTACATGGTTTTGAAGCGCAAGTTGCTTGGCAGCTAACCGACGAATTTAAAGTCGATTTATTCTCAGATTATGTACGCGCGCGTCTAAAAGACGGCGGAGATTTACCGCGCACTCCTCCACTGCGTCTTGGTACTGAGTTTAGCTATCAAACCGAAAACCTAACAGCAAATATTCACGTAACTCGCTACCAAGAACAAGACCGCATAGCGCAACAAGAAACCACAACCGATGGCTACACCCTTGTTGATGCCAGTATCTCTTATGACTTATCGGTACTGAACCAAGACCTATCGCTTTATTTAAAAGGCACAAATTTAACGGACACAGAAGCACGCGTACACAGCTCGTTCTTAAAGAATATCGCGCCACGTCCAGGACGCAGTTTTGCAGTGGGTATTCGCGGTTATTTCTAAACAAAATTACAATTAAGGAAAATCAATATGACACACTTATTTAGACTAAAACTACTCGCTCTTGCAATTAGTAGCACCTTGATCACCGCGTGTGGTGATGCAGAAACAAACATTGTTGAAAAAGATCCAATTGAAACACCTGACGACGGTCATGATCATGGCGATGATCACGATCACGGTGATGACCATGCTATTGATTCTATGGGTCGCTTGGCGGTGTTAGCTGCCAACAGTAACGAAGCAAATATTTTCGACTTAGATGATAACTCGCTACTCGAGTCGTTTACACTGACTCATGATTCAAATTCATTAAATGTATCACCTAGCTATCGCTATGCGGTAATTGCAAATCGCAATCAAGACTATTTGGGCTTTATTGATAGTGGCTTATGGCGTGAAGATCATGGCGATCACCTACACGATTACAAACAAAGCCCAGCTTTTAGTGACTACGAATTAACAACCGGTAGCCGCCCAACTCACATCGTTAAGCACGACGGCCAAATGGCTGTATTTTATGATGGCAATGCCGATGCAGGTACAGCTGCTTCTGTTGAAGTATTAACCGATAACGACATTGCAAACAAAACCGCCACACTTGCTGGCATTCAGTACGACATTAATATGCATGGTGTTGCAGAACCACGTGGCGAGCACCTAATTGCAACCTTGCGTCGCGATGATAGCGAGAGTACTTCAAATGCTAAAGTTTTGCCTGATCAAGTTGGCGTTTACCATCTTCATGATGGTGAATATGAGCTTGAGCAAACATTTGAACTAACCTGCCCCGATTTACACGGTGCAGCACAAAACCATGATTATGTAGCATTTGGTTGTGGCGACGGTGTGTTAATTGCCCACCAGCATGACGATGAATATCATGCAGAAAAAATCGTCAATATTGATGCTTTAGGTGATACACGCATTGGTACACTATACGGCCATGAAGGCAACGAAAGCTTTATTGCAATTGCTTCTGGTGTGCTTGTTAGTATCAATCCAAGCGAAGCTGAAATGGAAGTGCTTGAGTGGCAACTTGATGAAGGCGCAAGTGCTGTATCTTACTCATTCTCTGCAAGCGGAGAGCACTTTTTAGTACTTGATAACTTAGGCTTTTTAAACGTGCTTGAAGCCCATGAGCACGACGGCCACATGCATTGGGAGCTTGCAGGTAAAGTAGATATTACTGAAGAAGATGTAACAACTATGCCAGAAGGCATGAGCTTCAGCATGACTGTGTCACAAAATAGTGAATTTGCTTACGTTGCTGACCCTATCGCCCAGCACGTACTAAAAGTGCATATTGAAGATCTCGAAATTGAAGGTGATTTAGAATTAACCTTCGCACCAAGCGCAATTACGTGGCTAGGTATTGCAGAGCAAAGTGACGAGCATAATCATGAACATTAAGTTTTAACGTTCAACGCATAGTGGTTAAAGGTTGGCATTTATTGCCAACCTTTTTTATTCATATTTTGTAACAGTGCTTTCATCGCATCTGCATCGCTATTTTTAAGCGAATTGTTATGCTGTTACAGTTCCCATAATAGGATGTAATCCCATGAAAAAACTAACAACGTTGGCACTGGCCATGGCTGCGACACTGGCACCTTGGGCATCAGCTTACGAAACTAAAGACACGCGTTTACTGCGTTTTCCTGATATTCATAATCAACATGTTACCTTTGTGTACGGTGGCGATATTTACATTGCTAATACACAAACAGGCGAGAGCAAACGCTTAACCGACCATATTGGCTTTGAAACCTTCCCTAAGTTTTCACCTGACGGTAAACGCATTGCGTTTGCAGCCGAGTACAATGGCAGCCGCCAAATTTATGTCATTAACAGCGATGGTTCTGGCTTAAAACAACTCACTTACTACAACGATGTTGGCCCAATGCCACCACGCGGCGGTTTTGATTATCGTGTTCTCGATTGGACACCTGATGGCAAAAATGTGGTATTTCGTGCTAACCGCACACCGTGGGGTAAACGTATGGGTCGTCCATACATGGTGCCTGCTGATGGTGGCCTTGAGCAGCCTCTTGCTATTCCTGAAACCGGCGGTGGTATGCTTTCGCCAGATGGTAGCAAATATGTTTACACGCCGATTGACCGTGAATTTCGTACTTGGAAACGCACCCGTGGCGGTCGCGCACAAGATGTTTGGGTTTACGATCTAAAAAACAATACCTCAGAACAACTAACCAGTAACCGTGCTACCGATCAGCAACCAACCTGGGTTGGCGACAACATTTACTTTGTATCTGACCGTGATTACACCCTTAATCTGTATCAATACCAAAAAGGTGCTGAGCCGAAAAAGCTAACCAACCATCAAGACTTTGACGTACTGTGGCCATCAGCTGGCCCAAATGCTGTTGTTTATGAAAATGGTGGTTACCTTTATCGCTTTGATCCAAAAACTCAAAAAAGCACTAAGCTGAGCATTAACATTGCTGGTGTGCGTCAATACGCAATGCCGTACACAAAAAATGTCAGTGACTTTATCGACTCAATGTCGATTTCTCATGATGGTAAGCGTGCACTCTTTACTGCCCGCGGTGAGCTATTTAGCGTACCGGTTAAACAAGGCCCAACACGTAACTTATCTTACACAGCAAAAGGCCGCGAGATTGACGCAAGTTGGTCGCCAAATGGCCGTTATATTGCTTATATGAGCGATGAAAGCGGCGAATATGAAATTTACTTAAAAGATCGCAGCGACAACAATGCCACTAAACAGCTAACCAACAATGGCACTATTTGGCGTTTTACGCCGATTTGGTCACCAGATAGCTCAAAACTATTATTTGCAGATAAGAACCACACACTCTGGTGGATAGATGCAAAATCGGGTAAACAACACAAAATTGATACCAGCATCTACGATGAAGAAGGCATTCGCCAATATACCTGGTCACCAAATAGCGAAGACATTGTTTATGTGAAAAACAATGAGAACCGCTATGCCTCACTGTGGCACTACAATATTGATAAAAAGAAAGTGACTCGCTTAACGGATGAAATGACCAATGAGCAAAACCCAACGTTCTCTCCTGATGGTCAATACCTGTATTTTAGCTCTGAGCGCGACTTTAACTTAGCCTTCAGCAGCTACGAGTTTGACTACATGTTTAATCGTGCGACGCGTATTTTTGCCGCTGCCGTAAATGACAGTATTAAACCGCTTATCGCACTACAAAGTGATGAAACAGCAATCGTCAGCGATAAACAAAAAGATGACGACAAGAAAGCGAAAAATACCCTGCAAAGCAGCGACTTTATGCAACGTGTAACCGCTCTTAATGCACCAGCTGGGGATTATCGTGGCTTAACCGCAGTCAAAGATGGCGTGCTAACACTGGCTAATGGCGGTTTGCAACTGATTGGCACAGCTCACGATAGTGAGCTTGAAACCGTGGCTGAAGGAGTCAGTAATTACACAATTTCGAGTAACGGTGAACACCTACTTGTTCATGCAGGCAAGGATTACAGCTTAATTGAGCCAAAAGCAAAACAAGACCTAGCAGCGAACAAACTCGATCTCAGTAAAATGACCTTAAAAATTGAGCCACAAACTGAATGGCAGCAAATGTATGTTGAAGGCTGGCGTACATTACGTGATTGGTTCTACGATGAAAACCATCACGGCCAAGATTGGGACGCAATTTTAGCTAAGTATCAACCTATGGCTGATGCTATCTCACACCGTAGTGACCTAGATTACATTCTCAGTGAAATCGCAGGTGAAATTAACTCAGGCCACATTTATGTGCAGTCGGGTGATATGCCTAAAGCAGAGCGTAAAAAGCACGGCTTATTGGGTGCAAAACTTGCCAGCGATCCATCAGGATACGTAAAAATTGAGCAAATCTTCCAAGGAGAAAACTGGCACGAAGACTTCCGCTCACCACTTGGCACAACAGGGGTAAAAGCGCATAACGGCGACTTCATCATTGCCGTAAATGGCCGCTCAGTAAAAGACGTAGCTAACTTCTACGAATTACTAGAGAACACCCAAGGTGAGCAAGTTGAGCTAGTCCTTAACAGCAAGCCGCGCAGCAAAGGTGCATGGCAAGTAACCGTTAAGCCTGTAGCCAGCGAGCAAGGTTTGCGTTATTTAGACTGGGTTAACTCTCGTGCAGCCTACGTTGATAAGCTTTCAAATGGTCGTATTGGTTATGTTCACTTACCCAATACAGCGTTTGAGGGTAACCGCGCCATGTTCAAAAACTACATGCCGCAAACCACCAAAGACGCCATGATTATTGATGACCGATACAATGGCGGCGGCTTTATTCCTGAGCACATGATCACCTGGCTTGCCCGTAAACCGCTTAACTATTGGAAGCGCCGCGGTGTTGAGCCAACAAAAACACCACAATTTGCTCATGATGGTCCAAAAGCCATGCTGATCAATGGTTACTCAAGTTCAGGTGGTGACGCTATTCCTTACTACTTCCGCCAAGCGGGGTTAGGTAAGCTTATTGGTACCCGTACGTGGGGTGGATTAATTGGTATTTCGGGTAACCCAAGCCTTGTAGATGGCGGCCAAGTTATCGCGGCAACATTCCGCATTTTAGATAACGATGGCAACTGGATCATCGAAAACGAAGGTGTCACCCCAGATATCAAAGTTGTTGACCGCCCTGAGCTAATCTACCAAGGTAAAGATCCGTCGATTGAACGTGCCGTAGAAGAGCTGTTAAAAGAGCTAAAAGACAACCCGAAAAAGCCACTCACCGTGCCACCCGCACCGACTGACTTTTAATTTTTAACTTTTTGTAAAAAAGCAAAAAGCCCCGCAGCAATGCGTAATGCCGATCAGTTAAGAATATTTTCATGATCGGTTGACCGATCTTTTAAAGGCTTCAAAATCCGATATCAGAAACTGATATCGGATTTTTTTATGTCTTTACTCACAAACCTCGATGAAACATTTAGTCATGCGGAAGACTTGAAGGCTGTCGATAAGCTTATGTCTTTTGTCGACCCTGAACTTCTTCAGCAAGCCTATACACTATCGGGCGTAGCAACTATCAGACGTCGCCGGTTACCTCTGGATTCGGTCGTATTTACTATCGTGGGTATGAGTCTTTTTCGTAATGACCCTGTCTGGGACATCGCAAATAAACTTGATATCTCATTACCAGGTAAAAATCGATTTGTTGCCCCCAGTGCGGTAGTTCAAGCTCGGCAACGACTAGGTGATGAAGCTGTCGGTCACGTCTTTAAGCTGATGGCACAACGGGCCTTTGGTGATTTTGCCTTTGAACAGTGGTGTGGTTTAAATGTGTTAGCAGTTGATGGCGTGATGTTTCGTGCTCAGGATACCGGTGAGAACCTTACTGCATTCGGTTGTGACCGTAATGCTAAAGGCGATAATCCGTATCCACAGGTACGCATGTGTAGTCTGATGGAAACCTCCAGCCACCTTCTACTGGCCAGTGAGTTTGACAGTCGGGATGTGGGGGAGATGTCTCTTGCGCAGCGGCTTATTCCTTCGGTTCCCAATAACTCTCTGACTCTTTTCGACAGAGGATATTATTCGCTGGGGTTATTGTACTTATGGATGACTAAAGGCGTTAATACGCACTGGATGCTCCCTGCCCGTAAAGATCTACAGTACACAGTAAAACACCGACTAAGCGAACATGATGCTGTTATCACTCTCAAGACTTCGCCTCAGGCTCGGAAAAAATTTGATGGTCTACCAGAAACCATCGACGCGAGGCTAACCAGTTACAAAGTAGACGGGAAAAGCTACCATGTGCTCAGTTCAATGGTCGATGTATTGCAGTTTCCCTACGAAGAAGTTGTTGATGTGTACGTTCAACGCTGGGAAATAGAGCTAGGGTTCAGGGAAATGAAACAGACGCTAAATCAGGCCAAGCTAACACTTCGTAGCAAGAAACCTGAGATGGTACGACAGGAGCTCTGGGGACTACTACTGGCCTACAACCTGATTCGGATGATTATGCTGGATGCCGTTAAAGATATGCCTGAGCTATCCCCATCGCGGCTTAGCTTCGGCCTCTGCATGAGACACATCATCGTGTTCTTCCTAACCACTTTACCGGAAACAGTAACCAAGTTGCCCGTTCACTATGAATACCTGATGGAATCGTTAAGGATGATGAAATTACCTGACAAACGGCCTGATAGGTATTACCCAAGAGTTGTGAGGAAAAGACCGACTAAATACCCCACAAAGAAAAAAGCCAGTCAGCTTAACTGACTGGCATTA
>NZ_LRUF01000006.1 GCF_001550155.1 Pseudoalteromonas arabiensis | reverse complement strand
AAGTATATCCCCCAGATGCATAAGCGGCTTTTATTGCTTCATTTCGATTATCAAATTGCTGAGCGTATTCAGCTAATGGCAATGACTGGTTTCGCCTTTGTTTAAGGGGGACTTCACATAAATCACCTTCTTGCTCTTAAAGTAACGCTAAGTGCTCTTTAACAAATTCATCGTCACCTAAAAAACTTGACTCGATATATCAGTCCAAGGATCCACGCCTTTTCCTTGCTCGACAAATAACGCAAATTTTCGCCTTGCTATCGCTTTAAATTTTCCAAATTGGAGTAACATTTTGTCGATTTCAAGCCATGCTGGAAAGTGTGCTTGACCCATCGTAAAGTGCCAGCTACTTCAAGGCCAATCCGATAAGCTATCTACCATCTTTGCTCTAATTGGATTTAAAACAATATACCTGTTCAACTCTAATAAGTAAGCATCCTTATCAACCAAAATAGCCTTATAGCGCCCCTGAAATAAATGCCCAACATGTTGATGACTTCTATTAAACCATTGTGTATATACCCCGTTTAATTGGCGCATCCCTTTACTTAAATTTGCATCAGGAGTTTCAACTAATAGGTGGTAATGATTACTCATTAAGCAAAATGAATGAATAACCCAGTTATAACGCTCGCATACGTCACCTAAAATCTTTAAGAATCCATCTAAGTCAGCTTCATCTAAATAAATTGGCTTTCATTCATTCCCTCGCGACGTTACATGGTACAAAGCTCCTGCGAACTCTAATCGTAGCGGCCTAGCCATCCTTTCACCTATCAATATTGGTAAATTAATAACTAAAATTAGGCCTTAATTAACGAAAAGGCAAAAAGAAAGACCTGACCCTTTTGCTTTTGCATCTTCTTTGCTGAATTTAAAGCTCAGCCAAATATGCTCTAAGGTGAGCCAAACATAAGCGTTGTTAGGCGGGTATCCTTCAAACTTATCAGAATAACCAAAAGCATCTACTAATTCTTTAAAGGAAAGTTTTAGTTCATCTGCTCTTTCAATCATTCGTTCCATTACTGGCCAATATGTCAACCAAATAGGGTTATCACTTCTATAACTGTCAAGCTATCTTTGAATAAAAGCTTTGCAAAATTGTGTTGGGTTATCTTTTGGGAGTGCCATATTAATTATCCTTCAATGCTATTTAGTCCAGCATATCCACATTGAAAAAGTTCGTCCGTATCTGAAGCATGTAAATTTTATCGACTTTAGATCGAGTAATAAAAAGCCCCATGAGAGTGTAATGCCGATCAGTTAAGAATATTTTCATGATCGGTTGACCGATCTTTTAAAGGCTTCAAAATCCGATATCAGAAACTGATATCGGATTTTTTTATGTCTTTACTCACAAACCTCGATGAAACATTTAGTCATGCGGAAGACTTGAAGGCTGTCGATAAGCTTATGTCTTTTGTCGACCCTGAACTTCTTCAGCAAGCCTATACACTATCGGGCGTAGCAACTATCAGACGTCGCCGGTTACCTCTGGATTCGGTCGTATTTACTATCGTGGGTATGAGTCTTTTTCGTAATGACCCTGTCTGGGACATCGCAAATAAACTTGATATCTCATTACCAGGTAAAAATCGATTTGTTGCCCCCAGTGCGGTAGTTCAAGCTCGGCAACGACTAGGTGATGAAGCTGTCGGTCACGTCTTTAAGCTGATGGCACAACGGGCCTTTGGTGATTTTGCCTTTGAACAGTGGTGTGGTTTAAATGTGTTAGCAGTTGATGGCGTGATGTTTCGTGCTCAGGATACCGGTGAGAACCTTACTGCATTCGGTTGTGACCGTAATGCTAAAGGCGATAATCCGTATCCACAGGTACGCATGTGTAGTCTGATGGAAACCTCCAGCCACCTTCTACTGGCCAGTGAGTTTGACAGTCGGGATGTGGGGGAGATGTCTCTTGCGCAGCGGCTTATTCCTTCGGTTCCCAATAACTCTCTGACTCTTTTCGACAGAGGATATTATTCGCTGGGGTTATTGTACTTATGGATGACTAAAGGCGTTAATACGCACTGGATGCTCCCTGCCCGTAAAGATCTACAGTACACAGTAAAACACCGACTAAGCGAACATGATGCTGTTATCACTCTCAAGACTTCGCCTCAGGCTCGGAAAAAATTTGATGGTCTACCAGAAACCATCGACGCGAGGCTAACCAGTTACAAAGTAGACGGGAAAAGCTACCATGTGCTCAGTTCAATGGTCGATGTATTGCAGTTTCCCTACGAAGAAGTTGTTGATGTGTACGTTCAACGCTGGGAAATAGAGCTAGGGTTCAGGGAAATGAAACAGACGCTAAATCAGGCCAAGCTAACACTTCGTAGCAAGAAACCTGAGATGGTACGACAGGAGCTCTGGGGACTACTACTGGCCTACAACCTGATTCGGATGATTATGCTGGATGCCGTTAAAGATATGCCTGAGCTATCCCCATCGCGGCTTAGCTTCGGCCTCTGCATGAGACACATCATCGTGTTCTTCCTAACCACTTTACCGGAAACAGTAACCAAGTTGCCCGTTCACTATGAATACCTGATGGAATCGTTAAGGATGATGAAATTACCTGACAAACGGCCTGATAGGTATTACCCAAGAGTTGTGAGGAAAAGACCGACTAAATACCCCACAAAGAAAAAAGCCAGTCAGCTTAACTGACTGGCATTA
>NZ_LRUF01000005.1 GCF_001550155.1 Pseudoalteromonas arabiensis | reverse complement strand
GCTCTTGCCTCGCTAAGCGTTGCTGTCTGCCGTCTCAGTGGGGTCGCATTATAGGGATGCAGCGAATTAACGCAAGCACTTTTTCAAGAAAACTTTAAAAAAACTGCCTTTTGAATCCTTTTTAATCTAAACACCACAAAAGCGAAACTTTATTAACGCTTCAGTTACTTTTCAGTCGTATTTAAGGCTATAAAAGCACAAAACTATAAAAGCAAAAAAGCCCAGCAATACTGCTAGGCTTTTAAAAAAGTTCGCGTTTTTAAATGTTAAGCAATGCCGTATTGATCACGGTATGCTTTTACTGCGGCTAAATGCTCATCCATTGTGCCTTTCGCTTCTAGGTAACTAATTAAGTCAGCTAGTTTTACAATAGAGATAACTTTAGTACCAAAGTCGCGCTCGACTTCTTGTATAGCAGATAACTCAGCTTTACCTTTCTCTTGGCGGTCAAGTGCAATTAAAACACCACTTAAATCTGCACCATTATCAGCAATGATTTCCATTGACTCACGAATAGCTGTACCCGCAGTGATCACGTCATCAACTAACATGATCTTACCTTTAAGTTCAGAACCTACTAATGTACCGCCTTCACCGTGTGCTTTTTTCTCTTTACGGTTAAAACAGTAAGGTACATCTTTGTCGTGATGATCAGCTAACGCAACGGCTGTCGTCGTTGCAATCGGAATACCTTTATAAGCAGGGCCAAATAATACATCGTAATCAATATCTGCATCTTCAAGTGCTGCCGCATAAAAGCGACCTAAACGCGCTAGGTCACGACCTGTATTAAATAAACCAGCGTTAAAGAAGTAAGGGCTAGTGCGGCCAGACTTTAAAGTAAACTCACCAAACTTAAGCACCTGCTTTTCGAGTGCAAATTCAATAAACTCTTTTTGATAATCTTTCATAACGAATCAACCTACTTCTTTATTATGCTAATGCTTGCTTTTGAATGTCGATAATCTCACGGATTGAGTGCTTAGCTAGTGTAAGTAACTCATCTAGTTCATCGAATGAGAAAGGCTCGCCTTCAGCTGTACCTTGAATTTCGATGATTTTGCCTGTTTCAGTCAAGATCACGTTCATATCGGTTTCGGCTTCAGAGTCTTCCAGGTACTCAAGGTCACTAATTGGTTGACCTTTATATACACCTACTGAGATTGCCGCAATCATATGCTTAAGTGGGTTTGAATTGATCATACCTTTACTACGCATGTAAGTAAGCGCATCAACTAATGCAACGCACGCGCCACTGATTGATGCTGTACGCGTACCGCCATCTGCTTGAATAACATCACAATCGATAGTAATAGTGTTTTCGCCTAACGCTTTTAAGTCAACCGCGGCACGAAGTGCACGTGCGATTAAACGTTGAATTTCCATAGTACGACCGCCCTGCTTACCGCGCGACGCTTCACGACCATTACGAGTATGTGTTGAACGAGGTAACATACCGTACTCAGCCGTAACCCAACCTTTACCTTGGCCTTTCATAAAGCGCGGTACACCAGCTTCAACAGTCGCTGTACACAAAACTTTAGTATTTCCAAACTCTACTAACACTGAGCCTTCAGCATGCATAGTGTAATTGCGTGTAAATGTAACTGGTCTAATTTGGTTAGGTGTTCTTTCGCTTGGACGCATTAACGATCCCCTTAATTCAGAATTTGCCACATTATAAGTATATATACGGACAGATGCCATGTTGATTTACACTATTAACTACAACAGAAAAGTACATTTCAGAAAATTTACGCTAGAGGTTAAAAACTGATGCGGTATAATCAGTCAACTTTGTAAACAAATAACACTAGGAAATCATCCATGATCCACAGCATGACAGCTTATGCGCGCCGCGAAATTAAAGGCGAATGGGGCACTGGCACTTGGGAAATTCGTTCAGTAAACCAACGTTACCTTGAAACTTTTATCCGCGCACCTGAGCAATTCCGTGGCATGGAGCCTGTTATTCGTGAGCGTTTACGCAAACACTTACAACGCGGTAAAGTTGAAGTTTTCTTAAAATTTGCAGCAAACCCTGCCCATGTTGGTGAGCTTAGTATTAATGAATCACTCGCTGAGCAGCTAATAAAAAGCGCACAATGGGTGCAGCAACAAAGCAATGGTGACATCAACCCTGTTGATATTTTACGTTGGCCAGGTGTTATGGAAGCCGAAGAGCTCGACATGGATAGCGTAAATAAAGATTTAATTGCCGGGTTCGATGATGTAATTGAAGATTTCAAACAAGCTCGCGGCGATGAAGGCGCAAACTTGCAAGAAATGATAGCTACTCGCCTTGATGCAATTTTAGAACAAGTAGCCATTGTGGAAAGCCACTTACCAGAAATCGCTAAATGGCAGCGCGAAAAATTAAACCAAAAGCTAGAAGAGCTAAAAACCGACATCGACGAGTCTCGCCTTGAACAAGAGCTAATTTACCTAGCACAAAAACAAGATGTAGCCGAAGAACTCGACCGCTTGAAATCTCACGTTAAAGAAACCAAAAAAATCTTAACTAAGGGTGGCGCGTGTGGCCGACGCTTAGATTTTATGATGCAAGAGTTTAACCGTGAAGCAAACACGTTAGCATCAAAATCTATCAACAGTGACATCACTAACGCTGCGGTAGAGCTAAAAGTGTTAATCGAGCAAATGCGCGAGCAGATCCAAAATATAGAATAGAAAATTATCAACCTTTACATAAGGTTATAAATCTTCATTTGCCGTCATATAACTATCAAATAGGGGCGTGACGGCAACTCCAAATCTTCTAGAACCTTTATTAAACGTCAGTTCCCTTCAATTTCAAAAATCGAAATACAAGTCATTTGGCGAGTCAGCAATTTTCACTTTGCTAATCCATATTCTAGTAGCTTTATTCGAAAAGTTTAGAATTGATTTTCTAATACTCGAAAAAGTCGATATTAGTCTACGAACTTTTAAAAACATGACTGAAACTTTCTTGTCAGGCCTTAGCCTTTAAATTGAGTGATACTAAATAAATGGGTCTAATAAGTCTTCGTCAAACACTAAACCTTTAAGACTGTTGCTTTGGATAATATTTTTAAACTCATCAGTACAATAGACTTTTTGAGCGCCTTCAAGCCTAGACTTAAATAACAGTTTATTTTGTATATCGTCTTGCTCAAAGTTAAGTAACTCTAAGCCATCTTCAAACCCATCTTCGTATTTGGTTAAACACATGTCTTTTTGCTCTTGTCCGAAGGTAAGCAAATTAAACAGCATCATACTGTTGCCTTCAGCTTTAACAGGCAAAAACTCTCCAAAACTTACTAACTGCTCTTTTAATAATTCATATACTGGCATCTTCATTATTAAAAATTTACCTAACCGTGATATGTCATAATCTTGCTTTTTAGCTTGGCCAAAATAGTCAAAATTTAACCCTTCGGGCCATAGGTGACTAAACTCTATATTATTTAATGATGCTGACATAAACATTTTTAATACAGTATCTGGCTCAAGGTCGTTACTTTTTGAGATTATTTTTGAGAGCTCAACAATATCAAAGTCGATTACGTCATATGTGTAAGCTTCGTTTTTAATTTGATATACAGTCATTATAAAGCCTTCCAATTTTCATCTTTTGGTTCAAGTAAACCTACAGGCACAGTACCCGTTTTTATTTAACTTTAACAGTTACCCATTTTTATCGATTCAAGTTGAGACCTGAGTGCTCACCAAAACCATCTTATTAAGCTTTAAAATATGGGTATATGAACGTTAAGGAAAAGAAGGTACTTGAAAACTTCGCTTTCTACTAAGTAATCGTCGTCGATTCATCGCATTATCAGATGTACTAAAAGCTCAAAAGCCGAAGTAGAAACTAAAGCCAGTAAAAACAAATTTACAATGACATTGTTTTATTCAACGAGAGGTTTAGGAAGCTATGCATAAGATAACGTATATAAATAAATGGAATTACTATACATGTTATGTAGGTTATGTAGGTTATGTAGGTTATGTAGGTTATGTATAATTTTATGAAAAATTTATACATAACAACACTGGCGTGTATAAAAAAGGATAAAAATTATCTATGTCTACTAATATTAAGCTTTTACCGCTTGTAAATATTGAGCAGTGGGAAACCCGTGCTGTTTTAAAAAAACTGCCACCGCCCATCGACATCTAGCTAAATTGAAAGGCATCGCAGCTAGCATACCTAACAAAGCTATATTGATTAATACGCTCTCTTTACAAGAAGCAAAAAACAGCTCACATCGTAACTACACACGATGAACTCTATAGAGCAAACCTTTTTGAAGAAGCGGTAACTAACCCCGCTACAAAAGAAGTACAAGATTATGCCGTCGCTTTAAAGCAAGGGTTTAAAACCGCGCGAAAAAGCAAACTTATTCATCTTGATGACATACTCGCAATACAAAAAAATCTAGAACATAACGATGCAGGTCTACGAAAGCTCCCAGGTACTGACCTAAAAAACGCACGTACAGGTGAAGTGGTTTACACACCACCACAACACGCCGATGAAATTACAAAGCTTATGGATAACCTTGTGCAGTTTATCAATAACGATGAACTATGCGATGCCGACCCATTGGTGAAAATGGCCATTATTCATCACCAGTTTGAGAGCATTCACCCGTTTTACGATGGCAACGGCCGTACGGGGCGTATTTTAAATATTTTATATTTAGTCACCAAAGATTTACTGAACTTACCCGTGCTTTACTTAAGCCGATTTGTAATTCAGAACAAGGCTGATTACTACGCTAACTTACAAGCCGTGCGCGACACTGGCAATTGGGAGCCTTGGTTAGAGTTTATGCTTGATGGTGTCATTGATACTGCACAAAACACTATTTCACTTATCACCGCCATGAAAACCCTTATGGCAGAAGTAAAACACGGTATTAGAGAGCAGCTTCCTAAAATTTACAGCCAAGACTTACTCAACAACTTATTTAACCACCCTTACACCAAAATAGACTTTATTGTTGAAGAACTCGGTGTAACCCGTATTACCGCCACCAAGTATTTAGAACAGTTGGTAGATCATGGCTTTTTGACCAAACAAAAAGTTGGCCGTGCAAATTACTACATTAACGAGCCCTTGTGCACCTTACTAACCGCACACGGTTAAGACCCTATTACTAATTTCGAGAAGATCATGCTGGGCGAGAAATAAAAAAAAAGAAAAAACACGAACTAAAAAGTTAAATAGTAAAGCCTTGGAAGTAGGCACTTATTATGGTGATACTTAATTTTTGTCTTAGACACAGAACTAAAAAACCAACTACCTTATATTTAGGGTAGTTGGAATAAAAAAGGTACATAACAATGGCAATCAGTGAATTTGAAATTAAACACATTGAGAAAGTGGTCGGCGAAGCACTCGAGAAACACCGCCCACCTGTGCATGTTCGTAATGAATTTGACATTGGTTTTCGCATCGACAATCAGTCGGTGTATATCTATGAACGTCGCCAAAACTGGCGCGACAAAACTCAATATATGGACACTGATAATGCCAAGTTGACGTGGGTGAAGATTCAGAAGCAATGGAAAATTTTTTGGATGAAGCGCGACCTAAAATGGCACGGCTACGACCCTACCCCAGTAGCTAAAAACATAGAGTCAGTTATAAAGGTTGTAATGAGTGACCAATATGGCTGCTTCTGGGGTTAGCTCACCGGCAACTTTCTTTTAAATTTATAAAGCTTACAGTCGCGAGTATTTGATAGTCACCTCAAAAACGATTACCAAATACTCACTTTCTTATCTACTTCTATCCATTTAGGGTAATTTCATTTCAAAGTTTGCTTATTTAGATTAGAAGCACCCATTTTACGGTTCAAGGCTTTTAACTATGTCACTTTTAGACAAACCAATTGGTGAACTTGCAGCGACTATTCCTGGTGCCACGCGTTTATTTAATGAAAATAAGCTAGATTATTGCTTTAACGGGCAACAAACTCTAAGGCAGACTTTAAAGAATATCAACATTGACCATGACTCATTTTTATCACAGCTTGATGCATTAGATCTGCAAAAAGAGTTAGCTAATCATTTAATGTGGGGAGCTCAACCTACAGCTTCACTTATTACGCACATTATTGACAATTTTCACGAAAAACATAGGCAACAGTTTCCTGAGTTAATTCAGCTCATAAAGAAGATTACGCTCAACCATCCTGATCACCCAGAACTTCCAAAAGAGTTGGAATCACACCTTGTTTCGATGGAATTTGAGCTTCAAGAACATATGATGAAAGAAGAAGAAATTCTATTCCCACTGCTTATGAATGGCTTTTATCCTGCGGGACCTATTTCAGTTATGGAGGCTGAGCATTTAGAGCACGCTAAAGCATTAGAGAAACTCGCTGATATTACACATCAGTTCACACCGCCAGATGGGGTATGTAGCTCGTGGCAAGCGTTGTATGTTGGTGTAGAGCAACTTTATTGTGACTTAAAAGAACATATACACTTAGAAAACAATATTTTATTTATCGAACAATGAAGCACCTCAGCAATAAGCGCTTCAACTGAAGCGCTTTTAATTTATGCCGACTTTCTGTTTGCGACGTTATTTTCAGTTAGATGGTAATGCCTTAAAGTATGCTCCTTACGGCGTCCTTGGCTAAAGGCCGATACTCTTTTTAAATAACCAATCACTCGTGTCCCATAATCAATATTTGTTGATCCACAGTTTGAACAACGTTGATTCGATCGCTTATCTATGTGTTCACAGTCATTACAGATTGTGATGCGTACGTTTATGCAAAAATAATTACACCCCGTTTTAGCGGCAATATTCAATAACTTTAAGTATTGATGCACATCTAAGTGTTCATCTAAGTTTAAATGCAGCGCTGAGCCACCATCCAGATACTCCACCATTTCACTACCATGTAGAATAAACTTATCGAGATGATTAATCGTTTCATCTTCTACAATATAAAAATAGCTGTTATAACAATCACGTGGAACTTCATAACCCTCTTTTAAATCCCACTTCGCATTTTTAACACCTAAGTTCTCAGCAGGAACAAACTCTGTATTAAATAAGTATCCGGTTTCCTTTGTTGCAGCTCGATTAGCTTGATAAATAATTTTAAGTTGCTCCTTAACCCAGCTTTTATATTCATCGCCTGTATTTATTTGTAATCCTAAATATTGAGCTGCTTCAACTAAGCCATTAATGCCCACTGTTAAAAACTGTTTTTTGAACGAGATAAATCCTGCATCATAAACTGGCAGCATCCCTGCTTGAAAATACTCTTCCATTAAAGTTCTATAAGCTATTTGATACTTATGAATTTTCTCGACTTCTACTTGTAAGTCACGATTATCCTGAACTAAACGATTCATATTTAAAGTGATGACATTGATTGATCCTGTAGCAACCCCGCCCGCTCCAAGGCTATATGAAAAACTGTGATCATTAATTTCATTTCTAAGTCTGCAGCAAGATGCTAAAGAGTCAGGGTTTTCAGATTGATATATAAAGAACGACCCACCTTCACTCAGATTTTTTGCACACATTAACGCAAACTCTTTATCTTTAGGTGCTTCATTTTCGACAAGCATAGCAGCTGTAACAACGGGAAATGTTAAAATAGCTTTACTGCGCTCATCATTAAACCAGTCCAAAAAGAACTGTTGTAAGCCTTTTACGGTCGGCCAGTTAGCAGGCGTTGCATCTGGAAAGACAAAGTGACCAAACATTGCATTAAAGTACTCAGCATCGTACAAAGAGATGTTCCAAAACACACTTTGATAACCTCTTGCTGCAGCAGGTTGATTTAGTGCATAAACCACATGTTGAAGATGATTTTTAATAGCGTGTGGATGAGTCGTTAAATAATTATCGCCATAATCCTTTCGGGCAAAATAATCGAAATACATTAAGAACTCGACCGTGGCAACTGCCCCTGCAAATTGTGCACTAATAGCAAAAACCAAATTAACAAAGCTACCGCAGAATGATTCTAAATGCTTGGGAGCTTTTGACTCTCCACCTAATTTAGTTAAGCCATCCAGCAAAAAAGGATACATAGTAATTGATGTGCAATATGGCTTTAAGCTGGTTTCGTCATGAACATAGATTTCATGGTTTTCTATTTGCCTAATGTACTCTTGGCTCAACTGTTCGCCATACAGCTCTTTTATTTTGCCAGCAACTTGTGAGCGATTAACTTGAATAAAGTAGTCTTTCATAATTTCAGACTCCAGTGTTGCTACATTCTTTAATGTCACATTGGCGTTTGCATCCACTGTAGAGCCATCAGCAGCATTTGTTGCCTGCGTATAGTTTCGTATGAAATGTATTTTTTCTTTTAACTGTTCTAATGTGAGTAAAGACATCTTGTTATCCTTTTAAAAATAATGAGTTAAGTAATCTTCCGCTAGCAACTTCAATGTACTTTTGGTTAGTAGTACGACTAGCAAGCCCACCATACTCGGGAATATAAGGGCCTGTTTTTAAGTAAGTAAGCTCGACTTTCAAGCTATGAGATACGTCGTCTAGCCCCGTATATAAGCAGGTTGCTAGCCCCTGTTGTTTAGCTATTTTTAAGTAACTAATTAAACAACGCTCTTGCCACTCACCACCGAAGAAAACAATGCATGTTATTAATCGTCTATAGCGTGCTATCCAAGCCTCAAAATGTGCCTTAGTTAAGTCTTCTCCTTGTTTTGGATCCCATGTATCAACACTGTGGCAACCACGGCATTTAAGAGGACAGCCCGTACAGATAAAACCAAGAGCCACCTCATTAGGCACTTCTTGAAAACAAATCTGCGGCTCTAGCACCTTAAACATAAAACACCATATATTGTGTTAAAAATTAAATTAAAATCAATATATAGTATTTAATGTATTTAATGCCAATTCGTTTATTGATCTAAATCAATAAATCACACGGTCAATTTACGCACAAAATAGGTAGTTATAATTTATTACTAAGCCTTGGTTTAAGTCGTTCAAGAACTACCTACTAAGGAGGAGTTATCTTTAGCTATGGCTTTGTTAAAGTGCCCATAAATAAATGAACAGTGAGACAGATATGACAACAAAAATTGGTATTTTAACCGTGAGTGATCGCGCTAGCCGCGGGCAATATGATGATTTATCAGGGCCAAGTATTGTTGAAGCATTAAATAGCTATCTAAGCTCGCCGTGGCAAGCTTGCTATCAACTTGTAGAAGACGAGCAACCTTTAATAGAAAATGCATTATGTAATCTTGCAGATAACGAAAAATGCGCTCTGATCATTACAACAGGTGGAACAGGTCCGGCAAAACGTGATGTGACCCCAGAAGCGACAGAAGCTGTATGCGACAAAATGATGCCTGGTTTTGGTGAGTTAATGCGCCTAGAAAGCTTAAAATACGTGCCAACGGCAATACTCTCTCGACAAACAGCAGGGATCAGAGACAGTTCGTTGATTATCAATTTACCGGGTAAGCCAAAAGCAATTCGTCAATGCCTTGATGCCGTTTTCCCAGCTATTCCCTATTGTATTGATTTACTTGAGGGGCCTTATTTGGAATGTGATGACTCTGTCATTCAGGTTTTTAGACCTAAGGGCTAAAACCACACTATATAAACGAGAAAAGCCAGCACAATGTTATGCTGGCTTTTAAATGGATTAATGTTTATTTATGTGAGACATCAATTAATTCAACGGTGCCATCTTCTCTTACTTCAGCTATTTGCCCTCTCGGTTCATCCATAAAGAACAAAGTGACAAAACCAATCATAGCAGTCCCTGCAATGACATAGAAAAAGGTTGCGTAATCGACTAATGATAAAACGGTTAAAAACGTTACGGCTCCTACATTACCATACGCTCCTGTCATACCCGCTATTTGTCCCGTTAAGCGACGTTTTATTAAGGGAACAACAGCAAATACAGCTCCTTCACCCGACTGAACAAAGAACGAGCATGCCATAGCTGTAACAACAGCAAGCCATAACGGCCACTGTGCATTAACCATCCCCATTAGGAAATAACCAGCAGCAAGACCCGCAGTTAAGATCAACAATGTTGTTCTTCGACCAAATTTATCAGAAATAAAACCACCCGCAGGGCGAGACATTAAGTTCATAAATGCGTAGGCACCAGCAACCATCCCTGCCATAACAGGATCCAGCGAAAAAGTATCAGCAAAGAAGAGTGGCAACATTGAAACAACCGCTAATTCTGAACCAAAATTAGTAAAGTAAAGAATATCTAACACGGCCACTTGTTTAAAACTATAACGATGTAGTTCTGGCACTTCTTGCTCGAATACGTTTTTATTCACTGTCCATACTTTTTTAACTTCAAATAAATAGAGTAAAACCAATGCACCATAAATAAAGTTAACAATGTTTGCATCTAGCATACCGACACCGCTCGGTGAGAGCTTCCAAGTTAACAAAGCCAGTGCTGCATACATGGGAATTTTCATGATTAAAAGTAGAAAAAAATCACCTTTTGATGTGACTTCCATTGCCCCCAAGTTTTTTGGCCTAAAGTAGGTTGAGCCTTTAGGTGTATTAGTTACGTTAGCATAATAAATAAATCCAAATATAAGGCTAAGAAGCCCCGTCACACCTATTGCATAACGCCAGCCATCATCACCACCAAAAATTAATGCAAGGGTAGGGAGTGAAAAAGCCGCAGCCGCTGACCCAAAATTACCCCATCCCCCATAAATGCCTTCTGCGGTACCTAATTCATGATGTGGGAACCATTCAGACACCATACGAATGCCAATAACAAAACCAGCGCCAATAAAACCAAGTAGAAAGCGTGCAATAGCAGCTTGTAAAAAGCTATCTGCAAAAGCAAACATAAAACAAGGTATCGAGCTGATAACCAACAAGCATGAATAAACTAATCGTGGACCATATTTATCCGTTAGCATGCCAATGATCACCCGAGCTGGGATCGTTAACGCCACATTCAAAATAAGTAAGGTTTTAATTTGTTCAGTTGTTAGGCCTAATGTTGTTTTTACCGCTTGCAATAAGGGGGCAAAATTAAACCAAACAAAAAAGGTAATAAAAAATGCGAGCCAGCTTAGATGTAATACTTTCATTTTTCCGCGAAAAGAAAAAATATTAAATTTTTCACTTGCCATTGTCTTCTCCAAAGATAGGGTTACTGACATCATTTTCGGTTGGCAAGATTAAAAAGAATTGATGCAAATCAATGAATAACAGTTACTTTAAGGTGAACAAAAACAGACCTACTCCCTTATTTTTTCTGCCTTGAAGCGCGATCTCTTTACCCTCCTATACTCACTACCCATTTAGGAGGAGCTTTATACCTACAGCGCAAAAAAATGAATAAAAGTAGATAGGTTTTATTAATCATCAAAAAAAGCCTCCGAAGAGGCTTTTGAATTGCAGGGTACAGTAGTCAGTTAAAAATAAAGGCTAGAACTTATGAGTTAACATAACCCATAACTTATCAGTATCTGTTGCAAACTCATCCGCATTGTAGTGCGCATACTTAAACACTAGATTGCAGTCCTTCGATACGGGATACAGTGCTGTTACATCAAGCTCATCACCAAAGTCAGTATTTTGTTCGTCACTTTCAAAACGGTGATACGTCGCTGATAGTTTGATTTTGGCTAATTCACCATTAATCCCAACATAAAGATCTGCAATACCGACATTAGGCGTATTCAGGAACTTATCTGCAAAACCTTGAAACTTATGCCCTGTTGCCAAAGGTGTGGTAAAACTGATGCCATTATCAGAGCCCAGCAATTCATAACCCAACTTCCAACCTACCTGATTAACCTTGCCTTTAAACTCAGCTAAAAAGTAGTCTGCATCAAATGACTGAGGGTTGTCAGCATAGTCTTGCTGCATGGCATAACTCAAGGTGTAAGAAAGTGACTCTGAAAACTGTCCCGTAGCGCGCAGGCCAATTGTTTGCGTTGAAAGAGTGAGTGCATTATCGAAATCATAAAGATATGCAAAAACACTCATATTAAATTCTGGTCTGACTTGAAATGATGCATTACCGAAATGTAGCTTTCCATGTAAATCGCTGTTTGGACTGTCTTCACCAAAAATACGATTAACATTATATATATAGCTATAATCAAACTTTATTGAAGGTGTCGCCTCATAAACAACTCGATACCCATCAAATGTTTGCTCGTTTTGACGCCAAGCAACTCCCCCAACAAATCGCTGGTCATCTAAGTTAATACGTTGTCTGCCAGCAGTAATTTGCCAATGTTCATTTTTAAATTGTAGGCTTGCTTGATTTACTTCGGTTCCTTTTGGATCAGCAACAACAGGGTGATCTAATTTTCCGTTAACAGTGCTATTGTAGTTGTCGTTACCTAGCTGCGTGACATTATCAAACTCTAACAGAGCTGAAACCCCTTTTAAGGTGGCTGTTTTATAATTAATACGCGTTAATAATGTTGAAGCATGAGCTCGTTCAGCTAATCCATTTTGCTCAACATTTTCGTATCTATAACGCAACATCCCCTGCACTTGGCCATTCTTTAACATGCTCTGAATACCATCACTCTCAACGGCGTTTACCTGCGTACTTAAACCAACTGTTACTAACGATGCTAAAATTGATAATTGTGTTTTCATGTCATTACCTTGCTATGCATTTAAGTTGCGACTAGCTTACATCTGCCCCTCTAGCAACTTTTGATTTAAATCAATAATTTCATGACCTTACCCACCATAACCATGACCACCCACAAAGAGGTATAACTGCTCCTCCCCTGTTTAATGTACTCTTGTACTACCGTTGAGAAGAGGGATGAAGACATGCAACTTGATAGCTCGAATACGATGCGTTACTGCCGCCATATTTTACTGCCAGAAGTTCAGGAAGAAGGTCAGGAAACCTTAATGAATAGCCATGCCCTAATTGTTGGAGCGGGTGGTTTAGGATGTGCCGTTTTGCAGTATTTAGTCGCCGCTGGAACAGGTAAGATCACTGTTTTTGATCATGATACCGTTGATATAACCAACCTGCAGAGACAAATACTCTACCCCGAACTAAGCGTAGGTTATTCAAAAGTAGAAACCGCAAAACAGCAATTAGCCAAATTAAATAGCCAAGTAGAGATTAATACTTTTAATAAGCAGTTTGATCACTCAGATAAGTCCACTTTAAATTCAGTTAATGTTGTCATTGATTGTAGCGATAACCTTCAAACCCGACTTTTACTAAACACATTATGCTGGTCAAAGAAAATACCGCTAATTTCAGGTTCAGCGATTAGAATGGAAGGACAGGTTATTCACTTTCCTATGCGTGACGATGACCCTTGCTATGCCTGTGTGGCGAGCTTCTTCAACGAGCCTTCACTAAGCTGCATGGAAGCTGGCGTACTTTCACCCGTTGTCGGAACAATAGGTTCATTGCAAGCAACTGAAGCAATTAAAAGCTTACTTAATATAGAACCCAGCTCGCTTTCACTGCTTCTTTATGATGCCCATCAACTCGCTTTTCAAACGTTTAAAATTAATAAAAACCCGCAGTGTAACGTATGTGCAGACCGTTAAAGTAAACGAATTAACTTTAACGGTCTGCACATGGGAAAATAGCAATAATATCCTCAGATGCACCTTTGCCTTTACCTAATGAATATTGTTTAGGTAACACAGAGAAAAGCGTGTGGTTAATCATTTGTGTAACTTGTAAGGATTCAAGCAGTGATGGCTTTTCTCCAACAGATGATACTTTTTGTAGGAGTTTTGAGATATCGAAATGATACACATCATTAATCGCTAACTTTTCTAAACTTAACTTCGCGCAATTAACAGCGCAACCATCAAACACCACGATACTGGACGCTTCCTTTACTTTTTGCTGATGTATAAACGAGCCTGCAGTAATTGCTGCAACGGACACTTTATCGACCTTTCCTTGCTGATATAAACTCTGTGCAATATCTTCTGCTAACTCAGCTTCGTGGCACATACCAGCACACGTTAATAAAACAGGTAATTGCTGCTTCATCGTTTTCCTTACTCAATTGAAACGGGAAAGAGCAGCTTAGTAATAACGTCACAAAGTAAACTTGATCCACATCAATGTCGGCAAAAAACACATCATCATAAAAGAGGTATGAAACGCTACCTATAAAGAGTTAATTCAACTGACTAAAAGTCATTACTTACTCTGCTCATCAACTCTTGGTTGAGTTAAGACTGGAAAATAAACTAAGCAAAATAGACCGTAAGCAATACACCAAGTGATCACTGAAAGTGAAATGAAGTATAAAGTTAACTCAGCATCAATTAGCACACCAAAAACACGCAACAATGCAGCAACTAATAAGGCGCCAAATGCAAAAATAATGGCATGTTTAACAATTAATTTTCTACCCGTATGACCTAAACTCACCCGCGACATCATACTTAAGATCATATTTCCCATAGCCCCAACTGTAAGAGCATGAAAAGCGGTTGAAATTGATAACATCTCAAATAAATAAGCAGCCCCCATTAACAGTATACCTAACGGGATAAACCAATACGCTAAATGCAAACTCCAAAGTAAAGGAATAGATAATGTTTTAAAGAAATGCCAACGTGCAGCCCGTAAACAATGCAATAGAGCACAAATAACAAACAACACGCCTACGACTTCATCTGTAATGTAATAAACAAGACCACAAAAATATAAAAAGAACATTCCCCATGTACTGCCTAGTGTTGCAATTTCTAACCAAGGTTTTCCCGCCACCTTTTTAGTCTGTATTGCATTTGCAGTGAAAAATGGAATAACCCGCCCGCCGAGTACACTCATTAGTAATGTTATTAATAAAATTGCAGACATATAACCATGTTGATACAGCTCAAACACACCTAAAACGACACCTAAGTGCATCAACAAATTGGTTGCGCTAAGCATTAAAAGAATAGGCACAAAAAAGAGATTACGCATTTGCCCTTTGAGTATAATTGGTTGGGCTAACCAATAACCGGCCAAAGGTAAAAAAGACATATCAATCACAAATACACACCACTTCGATACAAAGGGCAATACCATTGCAATTCGCGCCAAAAGCCAAAGACTTGTTAACAGTAATAACTTTTTCCCATGAATAGAGCGAACTCCAGTCCAATTTTGCACGGCAGTTAATAAGAACCCCACAATAACAGCGCACACAAAACCAAATAACATTTCATGGCTGTGCCAAAACAATACGCCGCCATAAGGAGAAAATAACAACTTCCCATGTAAAACAAGCCCCCATACAACTAATGCAATACAACTAAATAGGCCACCAGCGAAAAATAAAGGCCGAAACGCAAGCTGAAAAAATACGGACTCTGTTTTTACCTGTTCTTTATTAGCGTGATTCCTCATAAGCTTTCATCTTCCAGAAAATTATATTGGGCAGCTTCACTTAATCGGCGGCGAAACTTTTCAGCCTTAATAGCAAAATACATCAGCATCATACACACAGCTAATACCGCATAAAGCAACATAAACGTGGCACTGTAAAAACCAAAAACATCCACAACAGCACCAAATAATAAAGGTAACGTGAACCCACCTAAGGCACCGATTGCAGCAACGAAACCTCCAGCATGCCCCATCTCATTAGGATAATTCTCATGGATCATTTTAAAAACGCTTGCCCGACCAAACCCCTGTGCTAAGCCAATAACAAACAAAAGAAATGTGAACACCCACACATTTATTGAAAAAGACACGTAAACATCTTGCTTAATACCGTGAATAGTCATTGTTGTAGGTGGATAACTTAGAAAAAATAAACAAACCAAACACACCCAAAATACACTCCAATTCACACTTCGACCGCCATATTTGTCAGCAAACCATCCTCCTAACGCGCGAACAACAGATGAGGTTGCAACGAAAAACAAGGTAAAAGCCATCGCTTGTGTTATTGATAATTGATAAGCCTGAATATAATAGTATGGAAGCCATAAAAGCAGTGCCAAGAACGAGCCAAAAACAAAATAATAATAAAGCCCCAAGCGCCAAATTTGTGGATCATGCAATAACTGATACCAAGTTCTCTGCTGTGTATCCGATTGCATGGCATGAACTGGCTGGGAAGGTGCAAAAAACCCAAATAAGAGAGCAACAAGAACGAGCCCAACCGCGTAAACAGGCCCCACCCAGTGCCAGCCAAAATTATCAATAATCCAAGGTGCAAATACTAAGGTTATGGCAGCTCCTGCATTGCCAACCCCAAATACTCCCATTGCCATACCTTGTTGGCCACGTGGAAAGAAGTCACACACGTAGCGAATACCTATAGTAAAGGAAGCTCCACTTACACCAATCCACAAGCCCAAAAACAGTAATTGGTAATAATTTGTTGCGATATACAAGCAAAGTAATGCGGGCACACAGCTTAGCATTTGTATAACAAAAAGCTTTTTAGCTGCGTAGCGATCGACTAAAGAACCAAAGGGAATACGTGATAACGCCCCAGTTAACATTGGAGCTGCCAGTAAAGCACCAAGCTCCGTCACTGTTAACTGCCACAAAGATGATAAGGGTAATACAATCACCGCATATAAAGTCCAAACTGAAAAATTAGCGGCAAAAGCAAAAGTGGCACATAATAACCCACGGTTAGCATCTGACGTTGGCATGCGATTCCTCTATTTATGATTATTAATAGAAAATCATTTAGATTAGTATATGTTGCCATTCTACCTAAACAGAGCTGCAATTAAGCCAAACTACCCACAATGCCATAAATTTAATTAGCTTTTTATTATTTGCTCAAAAAATAAAAATATAACTCTAATTTTCAAAAGCTTATATAAAGACCCAGCTACCTAAAAAGTGGTATTAATAAATCAAGCATTGCGAATATTGGCCCCATTCCTAGCGTCTTAAATTGAAAACAGGTTGAACACTTCGCTATTTTTCTTGCACTATTTTGTTACTGTTCACAAATTTAAAACACACTATGTATAGCACGCATGTCGACGCAGGCTTTCAAAGCTTATCGGGTATTAAGGAAGTTAACGAAGATTACGCAGGCGTATTAATTCCTGATGATCAATACCTAAGGGATGTGAAAGGAAGTGCGTTTTGTGTAGCTGACGGTGTAAGTTCAGCCGAAGCAGGAAAAGAGGCAAGTGAAACAGCCATTACACGCTTTTTTAGCGAGTACTTTAAAACACCCGACACTTGGTCTGTTAGCCACAGTGGTAAACAAGTTCTCTCGGCCATTAACTTACGACTTTTTCGTAAAAGTCATGAATTTTCTCACGATAACAAAGGCTATTTAACAACACTAAGCAGTATGATTTTAAAAGGAAATCATGGGCATATTTTCCATATTGGCGATAGTCGTATTTTTCGTTTAAGAAAAGCTTGTTTTGAGCAACTAACCGCTGATCACACGACTAATTTAGGACAAGGCAAGTCTTTCTTGTCCCGTGCGGTGGGCATGGATAATAATTTACACATAGATTATAGCTGTAGTGATTTGCAAGAAGGCGATGTTTACTTACTCACAACGGATGGTGTGCATGACTTTCTACCTACACATTTTCTGATACAGGCTTTACATAGCAATCAATCAGCAGCACACATTGCCGAGCAGCTATGCAAAGAAGCCCTAAAGCAAGGCAGTGATGACAATATAAGTTGTGTTGTGGTTAAAATAAAAAGTTTAGCTCATCAAAATGAAGATGAGTTAAACGCTGAACTAACCAAACTGCCTTTTCCGCCACCACTCAAAGCAGGTATGAAGTTAGATGGTTACTTAATTATTGAAGAGCTCTTTGCCTCTTCTCGAAGCCAACTCTATTTAGTGGAAGATGAATTAACTGCTCAGCGTTATGCCATGAAAACACCATCAGCAAACTTTGATGATGACACTCACTACATTGATCGTTTCATAAAAGAGCAATGGATAGGTAGTCGAATTGATTCACCCTATGTTGTTAAGGTTTATCAGCACTTACGCCCTCGCAGTGCACTTTACTACTTAATGGAGTGGCTTGATGGCATCAGCTTAGATGACTGGCTTGATCAACACTATCCATTGAAGCCTAAACACGCAATTGCCATTGTAAGGCAAATAGCTAAAGCATTAGAGGCATTTCACCAAAACGATGCTATTCATCAAGATTTAAAACCTGGTAATGTCATGGTCTTAAATGATGATACGATAAAACTCGTCGATTTTGGCTCTGTTTTTGTTGCAGGTGTCGCAGAGCTGTATCAGCCAATAGAACATCAAGGGGCATTGGGCACAGCAAGTTATTCAGATCCTAACTATTTGCGCGGGCATAATGCAGCCATACAAGGGGATGTATATAGCTTAGCAACTATTTGCTATGAACTATTTACTCAGCACCTTCCCTACACAGATAAGATTGAACAATGCACAACACTGGCTGACTACGATAAATTACGTTACCAAAGTGCGAGTAAATACAACCCTATTATCCCTGTTTGGTTTGATAAGGCACTTCAAAAAGGTGTCAGCTTTGACTTAACTGAGCGCTATCAAACCGTTGATGCATTACTACAAGATTTAACCATACCTAATCCAGCATTTTTAAAACCAACACCTGAACCAAAAGAAGCCAGTAGTCTATTATTTTGGAAGATGGTCAGTGGCTTTTGGTTTATTACCCTTGCACTTATTTTGTATTTATTTAGCCAACATTAAAGTTGGCATTGAATCCCTGCAATTTGATGCCAAAAACCATTTATATGTTCACTTGGTCGCTGATAGACCTCATCAGATACAAAGTGTTCTATCCAACTGAGCTCATCCATATTATGAAAACTTAGCCTAGCAACATCCGCCACATCACTCAATGAAGCTTTATCTTCACATAAATTATAAATGTGCCCTGACATGGTTTGAATACCATTTAAATTAAATAGAGCTTGTCCTTCTTGGCTTTGAGTTATTAACCCTGAAGGGTGTTTTTGGCAAATAAGTTCACACTGATCTTTTGCTAGGTTGTAATAACGAGCCGTAAAACAACGTGCACTATATGCCAATGGCAAATACCCATAGCTAAACACTTCATACTGCATAGGTAAATCACATAGTTGCGCATATTCTTGCTGAAGTGCTAATAGCCAATCTTTTGATAGCTCGACAGGCATGACCCAACGAACAGCCCCCATTTTTGCAAACTTAGCCAGTGTATAGCCATTATAAACATTGATAGCAGGGCCAATCACAAAAGGGAGCCCTAATTGATAAAGCAGTTGCACTGCAGACAAGTCATTCGCTTCAAATAAGTATTGCTTATGTTGGCTTAGTCGTTTGAGATCTTGCAACTGTGCACTTGACTCCAGCAGAGTTAAACTTGAAAGCACGACTTCTTTTCCCGCTTTCGCTAATTTCTCTGCCCATACCAGATAATCATTTAAGCGAGACAAGCGACGTTTTCCACACACCGTTTCACCTAAATACACACATTCTGCTTCCGAGAGCATTACCTTATTATAAAACTGCTCTAGATACGTTTTTTGCCATAAAAATAATACAGGCCCAACGGCCACTTTTAATTTACTCATAGCGACCTCTATTTCCACTTACGGTGATAAGCACCTAATGTTGTTTGTTGTCCCTCAGATAAATGACTTAATGTTGACTGCCATTGCGGCTCAATAGAAAAAAGCTGACTGTCTTTTTTTGCTTGATCAATCGCCGCTCGCCATACTTGAGTAACTTGTTCTACATAGGCAGGGCTACGCTGTCTTCCTTCTATTTTTACTGACGCGATATTCATCGCTAACAGCTCTGGTAATAACGACAACGTATTTAAACTAGTCGGCTCTTCCAACGCATGGTACATCTCGTTATTCACAACAAAGCGTCCTTTGCATAAAGTTGGATAGCCTGCTTGTTCGTGCTCAGAAAATTGATCGATTAGCACCCCATTTAAGCGAGACTGCATTCGCTCACCTTCTTGCTGCCAACGCACAAATTTAGCGGGTGAACAAGCCCCCGTCGTATTAGGTGACTCTCCTGTTAAATAAGATGATAAATAACAGCGCCCTTCAGCCATAATACATAAACTACCAAACGCAAATAACTCAAGCTCAATATCCGTAGTTGTCGCAAGCTGTCTTACTTGCTGAATACTCAATACTCGAGGTAAAACAACACGCTTAACACCAAACTGTTTATAAAAATCAATCGCTAGTGCATTTGTGACAGACGCTTGAACACTCACATGAACCTCTTGCTTGGGATGGTGATTCGCAATGAAATCAAGCGCAGCAATATCAGCAACAATTAAAGCATCAACGCCAACAGCAACAGCCTGCTCTATAGCATATTGCCAACGATTAAATTGATTTGGATGGGCAAAGGTATTAATTGCGACGTGTAATTTTTTGTGATGTTGATGACAATATTCAGCGGCTGACCTGAGTTGCTGCTCATTAAAATTAAGACCAGCAAAATGACGTGCATTTGTATCATCATTTAAGCCAATATAAACAGCATCAGCACCACTGTTAATGGCTTTCTTTAATGAGTGTAAATTACCTGCGGGGCAAAGTAGCTCCATACCCACTCCTGATTATTTAAACTAGTGAATAAATTATCAATAATGGTAAGTGAACCAACCTTACAAGGTAATCTACTAATATGATTAGTCTACATGATATTTTGAAGCATAAAGCGCAGCTGTTTTTTACCCCTAAATGGCTAACGCGTGTTACTCATATAGCACCAACTATAAGTATAAATTGGTTAGTAACTCAGCATTTAAATAAGGTGTTTGAAACACACATTGCAGAAGGAGAATTGGACTTTTTAGCGGATAAACAGTTATGCATAGAGGTAAATAACCTCCCACTAACCTTATTGATTTCTTTGGAGCCGACAAGCAAAAAATTGCAAGTGTACGTGATAAAACAGGGTCAACTTCCAGTAAAAAGCATAAAGTACGATGGAAAACTAACAGGCAGTAGCGACACATTTTTATGCTTAATAAGTGGTAAGCATGATCCCGATACACTGTTCTTTTCTCGTAAGTTAACCATTCAAGGCGATACTGAATTGTGCCTTACCGTTAAAAACTGGCTAGATACTCAAGAGCCACATAATAGTTTACCAACTTGGCTTTTTAACGAACTAACACACTATATCGAAACGCTCCCATAAAAAAGGCAGCAAATTGCTGCCCCTACACATTGAAACCTTTTAACTGCCTACCATTTCAACTAGGTTATCTTCTCTATCTAGGACGATATACATTGCCGTGTTTTTGCCACTTTGAACATCATTTATCATTGACTTCATACTGCTTTCAATCACGCTTTTATCAACATCCGCACTGATACTTGTCACAAATAATAGATCCCATTGGTGGTTAATACTGTCGGCTTCTAGGCATAAAGTTGAATAGTCATTTAATTCAGCGGGTAATTTATCGACACACATAACAGGCTCAATAATGCCCTTGTTAACTTCATTCTTCGAACTTTCAATATTCGCCTTGGTAAATAATAGTAATAGCTTAACGGGTTCCGCTTGGTAACGAGCCATAGACAATAATTCTTGAAACTTACTCATATCTGTTCTTTCCTGTAAAAATAAAAAAGAGCCAAAAACCGAAGTTAATGGCTCTAGACAAGTGGAGATCGTTACGGATTGTAAAACTCGCCGTCTTTTCTTAAATAAAACCACCAGTTAATAATCAAACATAGTGCATAGAAAACAGCAAAACCGATAAGTGCCACCTCGGGTGTTGTAGCCTTAATTTGCTGGCCGAATACCATAGGAATATAAAATGCCCCATAAGCTGCTACAGCTGATGTCCACCCTAATACAGGCCCTGCTTGTTCCTTTGGAAAAACCATCGCAATGGTTCTAAACGTTGAGCCATTACCAATACCAGTTGCTGCAAAAAGTAATAAAAACAGTACAAAGAACGGCATAAAGAATTCTTCCGGTGTCGCAGACTGATAAGCTGCTTTCATATAATATGCCGCCCCTAATGAAGAGCCAACCATCACAACTGAGCATATTTGCGTCACAAGTGCTCCGCCCCATTTATCTGCAATCCAACCACCTAAAGGACGGATTAACGCGCCAATAAAAGGGGCCATCCATGCATACATAAGTGCGCTTGGACCGTTTGGGTTAAGCGTATTATGCGTGATCACACCATCAACCATAATATGTTGAAAACCAAATATTACCTTAATAGCCAAAGGAAATGCTGCAGCAAAGCCAATGAATGACCCAAATGTCATGGTATAAATAGTACTCATCACCCAAGTGTGTTTATTGTTGAAGATTTGATACTGCTTAGTCAGACTTTCACCAATTGCACCTGGCAACATTTTTAATAAAAAGACCGTAATGGCAACAACTAACACCAGCACGAGTTCTTTAGGCACACCAAACCCTGAGCCATTTGCTGACTCAGGCAACATTAACCACAATCCCGCAGCGGCAGTCGCTAGACCAATCGTTAACATGATTGAAATCATCATAAATGCGCTCAGCGGGCTACCCACATTAGGTGAAACCTCTGGCGTGCGGATGTTATTCATTCCAAACCAAGTTGCAAAAAATAATGGCACTAAGAGTAATAACCATAAAAAACCACCATTTTGCAGCCATGTCTCTGAACCTGCAGGAATTTTACCTATCAAGCTACCTGATGTACTGACCAAGGTGACAGGGTCTCCACCTAATGCGCCAAAGACCCCATATGTCATGAAAAGAGGAATTAAAATTTGCATGGTGGTTACACCAAAGTTCCCTAACCCCGCATTTAGACCTAATGCTAAGCCCTGTTGTTTTTTAGGAAAAAAGAAGCTGATATTCGACATGGAAGAAGCAAAGTTTCCTCCACCAAAACCTGAAAGAAGCGCCAGTAACTGATACTGCCAAAGTGGAGTCGTAGGGTCTTGTAAAGCAAGGCCTGTAAAAACTGCAGGTATAATCAGTAATGAAGTGGTAAAAAAGATTGTATTTCGTCCACCACAAAATCGAATAAAGAAACTACTAGGGATACGTAAAGTAGCTCCCGACAAGCCCGCTATCGCTGTTAATGTAAATAGCTCTTCTGCGCTAAAGTTAAACCCTGCATTCATCATCTGCACGGTTAAAATTCCCCAGTAGAGCCAAACAGCGAAGCCACAAAGTAAACTAGGGATTGAAATCCATAAGTTTCGTTGCGCTATTTTTTTACCTTGGGAATTCCAAAATGCTTCATTTTCCGGTTCCCATTTGTGTAGTTCAGCCATGTGCTGCTCCTCTCAATCGAATTACATTCACTATGCGCACATAAACTAAACTCAACAATTCACATTGATAGGTAAGCTAAAACTCGATAGAAACCAAAGACACCTACCCACTTATAGGTAGATGGACAGGTAATGCATTGTTTATTTAAAACAATTTCATTTCGTCAATAGGTTATTGGGAGTAACACACTGTCTTTTAGATGAATCAAAAATTGATCCACGCTAATATAAATTACCCCGTCAGCCGATAGGCTTCAGTAAAAGAGTCAGAGTATGAATGCATTAACCAACTCAATATTATTAGTGGATGATCACCCGTTATTACGCAAAGGTTTGAAGCAGCTAATTGATTTAGAAGATGAACTTAGCGTGATAGGTGAAGCCGCAAGTGGTAAAGAAGGGCTTCGCTTGGCGATTGAACATGACCCCGATTTAATTATTCTCGATCTCAATATGCAAGGTATGGATGGCCTTGAAACCCTTAAAGCGATGAGAGCAAATGACATCACTTCTCGTATTATTATGCTGACAGTATCTGACAACGACGAAGATGTACTCACCGCAATTAGCTATGGCGCTGATGGATACCTACTCAAGGATATGGATCCTGAGGATATTCTTGAAAAAATAAAACAAGCTGTCATTGGTAAAATGGTGTTAAGCGAGAAACTTACAGGCGTTCTAGCACAGGCAATTCGTAAACCTGACGTATCACAAAAAGCGAATATCCTAAACTCATTAACCAGCCGTGAGTTTGAAATTTTAAAGTTAATTGCCAAAGGCTTATCAAATAAACTGATCGCCCGTGAGCTGGATATCTCTGATGGTACTGTGAAAGTTCATGTTAAACATTTACTAAAAAAATTAAGCTTACGCTCTCGTGTTGAAGCTGCGGTTTGGATGATCAACCAACAAAAAGGATCGTAATGATGAATGCCGTCTTTTCTTTTCAGCAAGCAAGCGATGCACTCTTATCAGGTAGTCCTTTATTAGTTGGAACTGAAACATTACCCCTATCTTCTGCGCACCGTCGCATTCTTGCCAAACCAATTATCGCCGGCGTTAACGTACCTAATGCAGATAACTCTGCCATGGATGGTTTTGCATTTCGTTTTAGTGATTTAAATGAACACACACATTTAACTATTATTGGTACTGCCTACGCTGGGCACCCATTCAACGGCGAATGGCAATCGGGTTGTTGCATACGCATAATGACCGGCGCGCATATTCCTGCTGGCTTTGATACGGTGATAATGCAAGAACATGTCACAGTATCTTCTGAGCAAACTATCACGTTAAATACAACACCTATCTTTACACAAAATGTACGTAAACAAGGTGAAGATATCAGTATCGGCAGCCAATTATTTGCGTCTGGGCAACGTTTAACAGCCACCGATATCGGTATGCTTGCCTCGCTAGGCATTGCCTCTGTTAGCGTTTATAAACCGCTTAAAGTGGGGGTTATTTCTACGGGGGATGAACTTTTTGAGCCTGGCACACCACTTCCACAAGGGGGAATTTACGATACTAACCGTTACACGATTCAGGCTATTTTAAATAATTTAGGCTTTGCGGTGCAGGATTTTGGCATTATTGCTGACGATCCTGACGCGCTAAAATCGGCTTTCGAGGAGGCACTTTCAAATACTGATGTCATTATTACCTCAGGGGGTGTTTCGGTCGGTGATGCTGATCACACAAAAACAGTACTCACAGAACTTGGCCAAATGCAGTTTTGGAAAGTCGCAATAAAGCCAGGAAAACCCTTCGCATATGGTCATTTTAAGCATTTAACACAAGACGGCCACAGCAAGCGTTTTATGGGATTACCGGGCAACCCTGTTTCAAGTGTTGTGACATTGCACCAACTCGCTATTCCTGCACTTCGTAAGATGGCTGGTGAAACAGTGTGTACACAGCCCCCTATGCAATTGCCTTTGGCGTGTGGCCTCAGTAAAAAACAAGGTCGCGATGAATTTATTCGAGCCACACTAATTGTCAATAACACGGGAACCTATGTTGAGCCTTTAAAAGGGCAAGGTTCTGGCATACTCAGTACTTTTGCAAAAAGCCAAGGTTATCTTTTGCTTGATGCTGAAAAAACGCAGTGGCAAAGGGGTGATTTAGTGCCTTTTATTCCGTTTGATTGTGCATTAAATTAGAAACAAAGTCTTACTATGCGAACACGTAAACCTGATCGCGTTAGTGCAATGCAGCAATTAATTGAACAGGTCAAAGTAGAGCTTCCCTTATACGAACCAGATACCTTTTTTTGTGGCACCGATAACTCGTGTATCGGTTGCCCTAAAAAGCTAATGGAATTAGTTGATACCGAACTATGCTACTGGGAACATCAGCTGCAAATAGGCACAATTCCTAATTTTGACGATATTTCTCGATTCGCGAAGCTCTGCAAAAATGTAAAACGCGGTTTAGTACGAAATAACTTAGTTGATAATTAACTGTGTAATGCGTCCGCTTTACCAATTAAAAACCACGTTTCATTTAGCTTGGGCTGTAGTTGATTAAATGATAAGCGCGTGATCCACACATGCAATGATGCGGGTTTATGCACACATTCTTGTTCGCTATTCACGAGCCTTACTTTCACCAACATACCTTGCTCTTGCCCCATATTAACAGGGTTAAACGCCGTGATCTGCACTTTTAATTGGTTCACAAAACTACTCTCTGGTAGTGCTGTTTTTGATAAACCCAGACGGTTCGCTTTCAGTATTAATGGCTGCACACACCCTATTTGATAATCTGAATTATACGCAGCAAAACAGCGCTGTCCGCTAACGTGATACTCTGTTAAGCCCAGTGCAGGAAAGTGAGCATGAACCTGTCCGTAAAACAGAGAAGTAAATTGACTCCCCTGTATGTTTTCACTCGATTGACCCTCTATTAACTGCTGCTGATAGCGCTCAATACCTTCATCTACAGGGAGCATTTGCCAATGTGTACTATCGTTTATCGTATGCTGCAATAAGCAGCTATCAGCCAATGCTAATACATCATCAAGCTGGTGGCATGCTAACAAAGCAGCACCTTGTACTTTACAAAGGTAGTCTTTTATAACCCCTATACAAGCTTGCTTATTAAATTGATCCAGCCCTGTAAGCGCTTCATCTAATAGTAATAAAGGCGCTCCTTTGATCATCGCGAGTAAAAGCGCTACTCGTTGTCGCTGACCGCCACTTAATTGATGAGCTCGACACGATAGTTTGTCGGTCAGCCCTAAGGGGTCTATTGCCCAACTTATATCAAATGGCTGCGCTTGTTGCTTGGCAACCAACTTTAATAAAGCGGCAATGGTTAGGTGGTCAAATAACAAAGGAGACTGTGTTACGTAAGCAATGCGTCGTTTATGCGCTGGCACACCTAACTGTTGTTGTCCCGTTACTTTTAACCCGCCTGAAGCTGGAGCAACACCCGCAATTGCATTAAACAAACTGCTTTTGCCTGCGCCACTTGGCGCTAATAACACCGTTATTTGCAAGGTTTTAAGCTGACAATCAAGTTGCTGAGAAACAGGCTTCGTACAATTTAGTTCAATATGCGCAACCACAGACTTAGACACACTCTGTAGGTCTGAAATACCAATGCAGTCGCTATTTAATGCCATCACCTGTCTAACCTTGTTTAAAACAAGCGAGTTGGTGTACTTACACGCTGCGTTTGCCTTTGCCACCATTGACATGCAAACACAACGGCAAATGAGGATACCAACATCAGCCCTGCAAGCGTATTTGCAGCCTGAAGATTAAAGCTCTCAACATGATCAAATAACGCCAGCGACACAACTTGAGTTTCTCCTGGAATATTACCGCCAATCATTAAAATAACGCCAAACTCACCCACTGTATGGGCAAAACTCAATGTTGCAGCAGTATAAATAGCAGGTTTAATCATAGGCAAAACGAGCCATAAAAACTGCCTCCAAGGCTTAAAACCTAGCAAAGCTGCACTGCTGTATAGGTTATCTGGTAGTTGCTCAAAGGCACTTTGTAGAGGTCGAAAAGTAAAGGGTAAACTATAGATCATCGACGCCACTAAAATTCCCGAAAAGCTAAAAACCAACTGCACTCCCAGCGTCTGTTGCAGCCATAAGCCAATACCTTGCTGCGGCGAAAATAGCACCAAAAAGTAATACCCAAGTACCGTAGGAGGCAAAACTAAAGGCAAGGTAATTAAGGTTTCGAGAAAAGGTTTGATGGCTCGTTTACTTCGCGCAAGCCAATATGCGCAAGGAATCGTTATAACTAACAGCGCCAGCGTAGTTAGCACGGCGAGTTTTAACGTAATAAAGATGGCTTGCAGGTCCCCTTCGTTCATCGCATTACCTATAGCCCATTGACTTTATTAACAGTTGTGCCTGTTCAGTTTGAGCAAAATGATAAAACTTGCGCGCAAATACTGAGTTATTTACCAATAAAGCATGCTGCTCAATTGGCTGATACCACTCACTGGGGATAGCGATGGCTGTGCCATTATGTGGCTGTTGCAGTAGACTTTTTGCAATTAAGCCCAACTGTGCATTTTTACTTTCAACATAGTGAAAAGTATGCAAAATGGATCCTCCTGTGACTATTTTTTTCGGCTTGATTTTTAAATGAGCCAATACCTCAACCGCAGCCTGTCCATAAGGTGCATAACGAGGATTCGCAATAGCCAAAGTGATATGGGGCAAACGTGTCATAACGCCTTCCAAACTGTCATAGCCCTCGGACGAATAAAACACCAATTCGCCAAGCGCATACACCGTGCTTTCAATGCCAAAACCATCGGTTTTTAGTTGTGTAGGTAATCGTGCATCTGCTGAAAAGAATACGTCATAAGGCGCTCCATAACGAAGCTGTGTCGCGAGTGTGCCTGACGAGCCTGTCACAACTTTAACCCGTATATCAGTTTTAACCTGTGCCTTGAATACTGGCAGCAACTTATCCATTACAGCGACAAAGTTAGCCGAGCAAGCAATCGTTAGCGAAGAGGATGTGTCTTTATCATTGGCGCTTGCTGGCAATACACAACACAATAAAATCAACACAGTCGCTATTGTGTATGTGGTTAGTTTATTTGTTAGCCTCTGCATCGTTTCAACCCTATAGCCACTGGGCTGCCGCTATCTGATCTTTATGATTGGCACTCACCCAACGCGTCTGCTCTCCTGCAACGTGCTCTTTTTTCCAAAATGGCGCACGGGCTTTAAGTAAATCAATTAAATACTGTGCTGCTTCAAATGCTGCTTCGCGATGGACACTCGACACTGCCACCAACACAATTTGGTCTGTTAAGCTTAATTTACCGACGCGGTGAATTAGGGTAACTTTTTCCAAGGGCCATAATGACAATGCTTGCTGCTCTAACTGGGTGAGGTATTTCTCTGTCATCGCTGGGTAATGCTCTAGATATAAACTATCAACTTGGTGGCCTTGATTAATGTCACGAACGCGGCCCACAAACATAACCACTGCGCCCGATACCGAGTCGTCAGCCAACATAGATTGATACTCTTCATTCATATCAAAATCTTGCTCTTGTACGCGGATCATCACTAACCTCCAGTAACGGGTGGAAACATAGCAACCTCATCGCCAGTGCTGAGGGCTGCATTATCATCAACCAAGGTTTGATTTACCGCTACTAACACATCTTTATCAAGTAACCAGGTGCGCCAACGTTCATCTCGTTTAGCTAATACTTGGCGTAACTCCCTAACCGACATACCTTGTGCATCGAGTTGTACCGTGTCACAACCTAAGCGTTCACGTAACTGCGCAAAAAAAAGTACCTTATTCATATGCTCCCCCTCAATTAACCGGTATAGGTGCCGCGTCTGCCACCACTTTTATAAGTGACACGCATGTCCTGCACTGTCATGCTTTGATCAACCGCTTTACACATATCAATTATCGTAAGTGCTGCAATTGATACTGCAGCCAACGCTTCCATTTCAACTCCAGTTTGCCCAACTAACTTACAATAACTTTGGATATCAACGGCACTGTCTTGGCTGTTAATAGAAAATTCGACCGCCACCTTACTTAATGCCAACGGATGACAAAGAGGGATCAAATCAGCTGTTTTTTTGGCAGCCTGAATACCTGCAATACGCGACACAGCCAATACATCGCCTTTGTTTAACTGATTTTGCTCAATAAGAGCCAGCGTTTCTGGTTGCATTACAACAGTTGCGCAAGCACGCGCTTCTCGTACCGTTGCTGATTTATCTGCAACATCAACCATGCTTGCTTGACCGCTTTTATCTATGTGCGTTAACTGCATTAATTCATCTCCCGTGAATGGCATTGTTCAACATGATGTGATTTAAGCTGGGCTACAAAATTGCACGGTCCACAGCGCAAATCGAGTTGCTGGCATAAAACTTCATCCCAAGCAGTCGCGCACGCATTTGGGCTGCCTGGCATAGCTACAACTAAGGTTCTATTGGCAAGCCCCGCTAAAGCTCTTGATTGCAGTGATGACGTGCCTATTTGTGAATATGACAAATGCCTGAACAGCTCACCAAAACCAGTCACGGGCACGTCAAATAGCACATCGATTGCCGAGGGCGTAATATCGTCAGGTGTAAGGCCTGTGCCCCCAGAAATCAGTACTACATCAATATCATCACTGGCTATCCAAGCAGCGACTTCTGCGCGCACTTTATAAATATTGGCTTTATGCAGTTGCCGGTTAAGTACATGGTGACCACTGTCTATGACTTTTTGCTGCAACAAATCACCTGCGGTGTCTTGCGCTGGGCCTCGACTATTACTTACCGTTAAAATCGCTATGTTTAATGCTACAAAGCGATTGCTTTTTACTCGCGCCATGCGTAATCCTTTTGATCAATCAAACAACAAGCATGCGCCCATTGTTGTGGTGTATTAACGTTATATAGCTCACGACTCTCGTCATTTGACTCAAACAATTCAATGACGGCCGCTCCAAGCTCTTCAAGTAAACCACTGACAGAACGCTGCCCATGCTCTAAACGTTGCTGGGCAATTAAACTCACGCGTTCAAGCCGATTGAGGTAACAAGGCAATACATTGTGTGCAAAGTAACACGCACAATCTCGTCTGCGCCCTTGGTTGATAAGGGTGCGTAAACTTGTTTCAGATAGCAGCGGCATATCGATAGGAATAACAAGCGCGTCATCATAATCGGCATGATTCAAACAGGCATGAATACCGGCGACAGGTCCTTGCTGTATAAATTTATCAACGATAAAACCGCTGCTATTTCGACTCACGATGATCTCATCGCAGCCCGCGTCTTTAAGGCAAGTAGTCGCACGTATTAATTGCGTTTGACCATTAATTTCAAGCAGCGCCTTATCTTGCCCCATGCGGCTAGAAAGGCCCCCAGCCAGAACAATACCCACTAACATACTAACCCCCTAACATAGCCAGTTGTTTGGTCAGCCCTGTTCGTCCCATTTGTAATTGATGGCCTTGCCATTTATGTTGAACACGACTTAAAAGGTGAGTTGCTAAGCCTTGCACATCCTGATTATCTAACCAAGGCGTTAAGTCATCATTTGCTTCACCAAATAAGCACAAATGTAATTTGCCTTCAGCAGAAACACGTAAGCGGTTGCAGCTTGCACAAAACGCCTTGCTGTAAGGCATGATCAAGCCAATTTGACCTGCATAGTTAGGATGAAAAAACTCCTCGGCAGGGCCCGCATCCACCGCCTTAGGGACTGCTCGCCAACCCGACTTTAAAAGCTGTTGCTTAAGTTGTTGGCCTTGTACATGTTGGGCATTGAAATAATCACGATTATCGCCGGTTTGCATAAGCTCAATAAAACGGAATGTGACGGGGTTATCTTTAATATAATCAAGAAATTGCTGAAATTGATTGGCATTGTACTGCTTGAGTAACACCGCATTTAATTTAACTTTTTTAACACCCAGCTCTAAAGCCTTATCAACACAAGCTAGCACTTCATGTAATGAGTCACTGCCGGTGATTTGTGAAAATGTATAAGGATTTAAGCTATCGGCGCTCATGTTTAGATTTGTTAAACCACTGGCCACTAAACGAGGGAGTTTTTCAAGTAAGCGATAGCCATTAGTGGTCATTGCAACGGTATCAATACCGTGAGTTTCACTGCATGCTGCTACGATATCAGCAAGATCTTTACGCAAAGTAGGCTCGCCGCCAGTTAGGCGTATTTTTTTAGTACCCGCCATCGCAAAGGCATTTACCAAAGTATTGATTTTATCAACACTTAGGGTTTTCGGACGTGAACCACATACATAGCCATCCGGTAAGCAGTAATTACATTTAAAATTACAAACTTCCGTTACTGACAAGCGTAGGTAGTTATATTTTCTATCAAAATTATCTTGCAACATCACAGCCTTTCCAAGTCGGGAGACAAACAAATTTCTTTATTTACCCGGTGGTCACCCACGGTACATTAACCATGCTAAAAACTAGTTTAGGTCGATGTACTTCAGCATCTTGGATACAGCTTAGAGAGTTTGTATGTGCATCACCATACAAAAGAGTAGGCAGGCAAACTACCCACAAATAAGTAAATACCAACTGTAAAGAAGCGATTAATTAGCCTTATTCCAAGGTCTTTTTAATCACTGATATGTGTCTTCACCTCCTTCAGGGTGAAAAATGAGCTTAACCTGTGTACCCCCCTTTTCTCTTGGCTGTACGGTTAATTCACCATTTAGCTGCTTAGCACGCTCTTGCATAATCGCCATTCCATAATGATTAAGCTTTTCAGATCCTTGGTTAATCCCAACTCCATCATCAGACACTGATAACTCAATTTGACCGTCGGCTAATTGCTTTAGACTAATCCATACATTTTTTCCATGCGAATGATGCACTGTGTTTTGGCTTGCTTCACGTGTGATCTGTAATAGGTGAATCTCTTCCATGGGTGATAAAGGCACTTGCTTTACTGCAAATTCTAAATGAAATGAAATAGCACTTTGCTCAGCTAACTGCTCCATGGTTTTTTTAAGAGACGCTTCAAGCCCATCTTCTACCATTTTTAAACGAAACGTGGTCAGTAACTCTCGCAGTTGTCGATAGGCTGATTCTAAGCCCATTTTAAGTTCATCAATAATCGGCTGCTGTAGTTCATATTGCTGCTTCTCTTGAGCTTTAGATAATCTGGTAACTTGTATTTTTAAATAAGAAAGTGCTTGCGCTAATGAGTCATGTAACTCTCTAGCAATCACTGTGCGCTCATGTAATAGCGCTATTCGACGATCTTTGTTTTGCTGGTCATCTAAGTTAAGCGATAATGCCACCTGGTCGGTTACAGATTGAACAAGCTGAAGCTGCCACGACTGTTCACTAAAATCACGCCCGCCTCGAACCACAACAACACCATAATGCTCACTTCCATAAACTAATGGAAAGCGTGTAACCGTTGGTTCATCCACCGACACAAAAGCAGCATTACCTTCACACCTTTTACAATTTTGCGCAGCACATAAACCTATTTGATCTTGGCTGGGTTTTATTTGCATATAAGGTCTATCACCACTGGCAGTCATCAAACAAAGTTCAATGTTTGGCACATCTATTAGCTGTGCCAGTTCATCAAACGTTTGTTGTAAATCATGCTTTTTTTCTCTTGTCTCTAAAAGAACACGTGCCGTCTTAAATAAAAAGGCGAGCGTTTGATTGTTAAGTTCTAACTTTTCAGTTTGCTGCTTTACGCGTAACTCAAGTTGGCCATACATCGATGCTATTGCCTCACAAGTATGATTCAATGTGGCCCCCATTAACGCAAGTTCATCATCCCCCTGTAAGTCGACATGGTGAGTGAAGTTACCTTTGCCGATAGCATAGGCTGCATGAGTCAGCTCAGCCAAAGGCTTTTCAACCCTCAAACTGATTAAATGCAACGTGAACATGCCCACCAGTAAAGTAATAAACAAAGCGCCGACTTGAATAGTGCGCAGTAATCTAATTTTGCTTTCTGCATCTATTTGCACTGCATAGACAAAATCATCCGCACTTTCAGCTAAAGCTTTAACGTATAAATTAAACTGTGTTTTGTTTTCGATAGGTAAATTAACTAAGGAGGGTTTTAGAAATTTCTGCCACTGGATAATGGTTTGTAACCATAATTCATTTAACTGCTCATCCTTTTGCAGCTTTTGAAAAATGGGATCTCTGAGTTTTTCTTCAAATATTGTAATGCGCTTATCAACTTCCTGTTTATTTCCTTCAAGGCCAAACATACCCAGTTGATACGATTCCATTCGTAAAGAGCCACTTAAATTAATTGCTTTTGCATCTAAGTCGGCTAACTCGGTGATCCAATACGATGCAAATAAGGTCGTAATAGCAAGACTAATAATCCCCACCAATGACCCTTTGATGTACACCATAACAGAGCCATTAAAGCGATTTTTTAGTTCATTTAGCCGAATACCCACAATGATTACCTACCTTTTATCAATTACAAAACCATAACGCTTGTATGTTATCAACACCAGTATTTTCACCCGAATAGGCGTCGGATTACACTACCCACTTGTAGGTATTTCCTTCATTTTCATTGACTTAAACACCATTGAGATATTGATCCTCATCAAGTTACTGTAGCGCTGAAACACTATATTTGATTTGCAATGTAGCTTTCTGCCGCTTCAAGGTGCCGAGTGATTGAGCGCTAAAGTTGAGCAGGATAGGAGAATAAGTAAATGAGCCATTTGTTGAATAAAATGCGCTTTTTCAAGACTAACAAGCAAAGCTTTGCGGGTGGTCACGGTGTAACAACTGATGAAAATCGCGATTGGGAAGACGGCTATCGTCGTCGCTGGCAGCATGACAAAATTGTACGCTCTACACATGGTGTAAACTGTACCGGTTCATGCAGTTGGAAAATTTATGTAAAAGACGGACTCGTTACTTGGGAAACCCAACAAACAGACTACCCTCGAACTCGTCCTGATTTACCAAATCATGAACCTCGTGGCTGTCCTCGCGGTGCCAGCTACTCGTGGTATATATACAGCGCTAACCGATTAAAATACCCTAAGGTCCGTCAGGCGTTATTGAAACTGTGGCGCGAAGCTAAGCAAGTCCATAGTGATCCTGTTAAAGCATGGGAATCAATCGTCACCGACCCTGCTAAAACAAAGAGCTATAAATCAAAACGTGGTTTGGGTGGCTTGATCCGCGCTAAATGGGATGAAGTAAACGAGATCATCGCAGCGTCTAATGTTTATACAGCAAAAACCTACGGTCCAGACCGTATCATGGGATTCTCACCTATTCCGGCAATGAGTATGGTTAGTTACGCAGCAGGTTCGCGTTATTTATCATTGATTGGTGGTAACTGCTTAAGCTTTTATGACTGGTATTGTGATTTACCACCAGCATCACCACAAATTTGGGGTGAACAAACAGACGTTCCAGAATCAGCTGATTGGTATAACTCAAATTATATTATTGCTTGGGGCTCTAATGTTCCACAAACACGTACTCCTGATGCCCACTTTTTCACAGAAGTACGTTACAAAGGCACCAAAACGGTTGTTATTACTTCTGACTACTCTGAATGCTCTAAATTATCAGATATATGGTTGTCGCCAAAACAAGGAACCGACGCTGCTCTGGCAATGGCGTTTGGACATGTCATTCTAAAAGAATTCCATATTGATAAACCAAGTAGTTATTTTACCGACTACGTTCGCCGCTACACCGATATGCCTATGCTTGTCGTGTTGGATAAAACCGACAAAGGCTACACACAAGGGGCATTCTTACGTGCTGCTGACTTGGCTGATAACTTAGGCCAAGACAACAACCCGAAATGGAAAACCATTGGTCTTGATGAAACCAGCAATGAACTTGTTTCACCGACCGGTGCAATTGGTTATCGCTGGGGTGAAAAAGGCAAATGGAATATTGAACAACGTGATGGTAAAAATGGCAGCGATATTAAGTTAGCGCTCAGCTTAAAAGATCACTCAGATAAAGTTGAATCAGTCTTATTCCCTTACTTCGGTAGCCAAGCCCATGAACTGGGATACTTCCAACATACTGAACATGACGATATTCAAGTTCGTAAAGTCCCTGTTAAAACAATTACCCTCAAAGATGGTAGCGAAGCACTGGTTGCCACCGTATTTGATTTAATGGTTGCGCATTACGGTGTGGATAACGGCTTGAACGACCCTGCAGTTGCAACATCGCTTTATGACAATGTGCCTTATACCCCAGCATGGCAAGAACAAATCACAGGTGTAAAAGCTGATCATGTCATTCAAGTGGCTCGTGAGTTTGCTGATAACGCAGACAAAACCCGTGGCCGCAGTATGGTCATTGTCGGTGCAGGGCTTAACCACTGGTACAACATGGATATGAACTACCGTGGTTTAATCAACATGTTGATGATGTGTGGCTGTGTAGGTCAATCTGGTGGTGGCTGGGCTCACTATGTTGGACAAGAAAAGTTACGTCCACAATGTGGTTGGTTACCGCTTGCATTTGGTTTAGATTGGCAACGCCCACCGCGCCAAATGAACGGTACATCTTTCTTTTATAACCACTCTGATCAATGGCGCTACGAAAAACTTGAAATGACCGAAGTACTGTCTCCTTTAGCAAATAAAGAGCATTGGACAGGTTCAATCATTGATTACAATACACGTGCAGAACGCATGGGCTGGTTACCTTCTGCCCCGCAACTTGGCATGAACCCACTGCAACTGTGTAAAGATGCAGAAAAAGCAGGATTGTCAGCGAAAGATTATGCGGTGCAGCAACTTAAATCTGGCGATTTAGACTTTGCCTGTGAAGACCCTGATAACCCTAAAAACTTCCCACGTAACATGTTTATTTGGCGCTCTAATTTACTGGGTTCATCGGGTAAAGGCCATGAATATATGCTACGCCACTTCCTTGGCACTAAGCACGGCTTGCAAGGTAAAGATCTTGGCGAAAGCGGAGACAAAAAACCTGAGGACGTAGTCTGGCATGATGATGCACCAGAGGGCAAAGTTGATTTATGGGTCACCCTAGATTTTCGTATGTCAACGACCTGTTTGTATTCTGATATCGTACTACCAACCGCAACGTGGTATGAAAAAGATGATATGAATACATCCGACATGCACCCATTCATTCACCCTCTTTCAAAAGCGGTTGATCCAGTGTGGGAATCACGTTCAGATTGGGATATTTTTAAAGGTATTGCGAAAAAATTCTCAGCGTTATGCGAAGGTCACTTGGGTGTTGAAAAAGACTTAGTAACATCGCCACTCATGCACGACACGCCAAGCGAGTTAGCCCAACCCGACGGCATAAACATGTGGTGGAAAGGCGAATGCGATCTGATCCCAGGTGTTACAGCACCCAACATGATTGAAGTTGAGCGTGACTATCCAAATACCTACAACCGCTTTACCTCACTTGGGCCACTGCTCGAGAAACTCGGTAATGGGGGTAAAGGCATTAGTTGGAACACAGACCAAGAAGTGAAGTTTTTAGGTGAGTTGAATTACACGCATACCAGCGAAGGCCCACAAAAAGGTCGCCCGAAAATAGACACTGCAATTGATGCCGCAGAAGTGATTTTAAGCCTTGCTCCTGAAACCAATGGGCATGTTGCTGTTAAAGCATGGCAAGCACTGGGGGAATTTACGGGTCGCGATCATACACATCTAGCAACTCCTAAAGAAGATGAGAAAATTCGCTTTAGAGATATTCAAGCACAGCCACGTAAAATCATCAGCTCGCCAACATGGTCAGGGCTTGAAGATGAGCATGTGTCTTATAACGCAGGCTATACCAATGTGCATGAACTGATCCCTTGGCGCACAGTTACCGGCCGTCAACAATTTTACCAAGATCACCAGTGGATGCGTGACTTCGGTGAAACTATGGTGTCGTATAAACCGCCTGTAAACTTAAAAACGACTCAACCATTACTGGATAAAAAACCGAATGGTAATAAAGAGTTAGTTTTAAACTGGATTACGCCACACCAAAAATGGGGCATTCACTCAACCTATTCAGACAACCTACTTATGCTGACATTAAGCCGTGGCGGTCCAATTGTTTGGATCAGTGAAACGGATGCAAAAGAGGCTGATATCAAAGATAACGATTGGATCGAAATCTTTAATGTGAATGGTGCCATTGCCGCACGTGCCGTCGTATCACAGCGTGTACCACAAGGTATGAGCATGATGTACCACGCACAAGAGCGCATTGTAAACACACCAGGCTCTGAGGTATCAGGAACCCGAGGCGGTATTCATAACTCAGTTACCCGCGCCATCATGAAACCAACCCATATGATTGGGGGTTATGCACAGCAGTCATACGGCTTTAACTACTACGGAACTGTGGGCTGTAATCGTGATGAGTTTGTAATTGTCCGTAAGATGGACAAGCTTGATTGGCTAGATAACGAGTAACCGAGGATAAAATTATGAAAGTACGTGCACAAATTGGCATGGTCCTAAATTTAGATAAATGCATCGGTTGCCATACCTGTTCAATCACTTGTAAGAATGTATGGACTAGCCGAGAAGGTGTTGAATACGCTTGGTTTAACAACGTAGAGACCAAACCGGGTATTGGTTATCCGAAAGAATGGGAAAACCAGAGCAAATGGAATGGTGGCTGGAAACGCAACAGTAAAGGCGTATTAGAGCCCAAACAAGGTAATAAGCGCCGTTTATTAGCTAATATTTTTGCTAATCCAGATTTGCCCGAAATTGATGATTACTACGAGCCGTTTGATTTTGATTATCAACATCTGCATAACGCACCTGATAGCAAGCACCAACCGGTTGCTCGCCCTCGCTCGTTAATTACGGGTCAGCGCATGGAGAAAATCAATTGGGGACCTAACTGGGAAGAAATTCTCGGTACTGAGTTCTCAGAGCGTAAAAAAGATAAAAACTTTGATGACGTGGTACAAAAAGACATTTATGGGCAGTTTGAAAAAACCTTCATGATGTATTTGCCACGACTGTGTGAGCACTGCATCAATCCTGCCTGTGTTGCTAGCTGCCCTTCTGGTGCAATTTATAAACGCGAAGAAGATGGCATTGTGTTAATTGACCAAGACAAATGCCGTGGCTGGCGGATGTGTGTATCAGGTTGTCCGTATAAGAAAATTTACTACAACTGGAAATCGGGTAAATCAGAGAAATGTATTTTCTGTTTCCCTCGAATCGAAGCAGGTCAACCGACAGTGTGTGCTGAAACCTGTGTAGGTCGAATTCGTTACTTAGGCGTCCTACTCTACGATGCAGACCGCATAGAAGAAGTTGCCAGTGTAGCGAATGAGCAAGACTTATACCCTGCACAGCTCAGTATGTTCTTAGATCCGAACGATCCTGAGGTCATTGAAGCAGCACGTAAAGAAGGGATCCCTGAAAATTGGTTAGAGTCAGCACGTCAATCTCCTGTCTATAAAATGGCAATAGACTGGAAAGTAGCACTGCCTCTGCACCCTGAATACAGAACCTTGCCAATGGTTTGGTATATCCCCCCCTTGTCACCGATTCAATCAGCAACAGAGGCCGGTCATGTTGGTATGAATGGCGTTATTCCTGACTTGAAATCATTACGTATCCCGATGCGCTACCTCGCCAACTTGCTAACTGCAGGTGATGAGAAACCGGTTGTTCGAGCACTTGAACGTATGATTGCAATGCGCGCTTTCAAACGCTCGCAACAAGTCGATGGTGTTGAAGATCTCGACGTACTTCAGCAAGTTGGACTAAGCGCTGACCAAGTTGAGCAAATGTATCGTTATATGGCGATTGCCAATTACGAAGACCGCTTTGTGATACCAACCAGTCATAAGTCATATGCTGAGAATGCCTATGATATCAAAAATGGCTGTGGTTTTAGCTTTGGTAATGGCTGTAGCGATGGTAACAACGGGGTGAACTTATTTGGCGCGAAAAAAGCCACTGTGAAACAGATCATCCCTGTTGAGATCAAGGAGTAAGTTATGCAAGTTTTAAGTGTATTTTCTCATTTACTTGATTATCCAACTCCTGAGCTTATACAAGCGAAAGATGAGCTAATCAGTACCCTTAAACAAAGTTCACTCACAGAACAAAATCAACGTGCTGTCTGTGCTTTTATCACTTCACAATGTGAAAAAGACATACTCGACTGGCAAGCCGAGTATGACGGATTGTTTGAACGTGGACGCGCGCTTGGTCTGTGGCTTTTTGAACATGTTCACGGCGAAAGCCGTGACCGTGGTCAAGCTATGGTCGACTTAGTAGAGCAATACAAACAGGCCGGTTTAGCGTTAAGTCAAAATGAACTACCTGACTACATCCCCCTGTTTTTAGAGTTCTTAGCAACCCAAGGCGAAGCAAATGCGCAGTCTTGGCTGGTCGAAGTAGATCATATTTTTGGCCTGCTACTATGCCGTCTTGAAAAACGAGAAAGTGACTACTCATTACTGTTTTCAAGCCTGTTAGAGCTTGCCCAGAGTGATTTAGATCTCGATGCATTACGCAAGCAAATTAACGGTGAAAAACGCGACGATACGAAACAAGCCATTGATAAAGAGTGGGAAGAAGAAGCCATAACTTTTGGTGCACAAGATGCCACCAACTGCCCGAGCTCAGTCAATCGCCCTGACGAATCTCAGCGCAAAGATCAATATGTTCCAGTTAGCTGGACTGACTTTAATCAAGAAGCCAGTTAAGGAGTTCATCATGAATTATTTAAACACCTTTTTCTTTGGGATTTATCCCTATATCGCCTTAGCCGTGTTTGTTATTGGCTCGGTAATACGTTACGACCGAGAGCAATACACATGGAAAACAGGTTCAAGCCAACTACTTGAAAGCAAAAAACTCAAGCAAGGCAGCCGCGCATTTCATATTGGTATCATTATGGTATTGCTCGGTCACTTTGTAGGCTTACTGACACCAGCAGAAATCTGGCATGTGTTTGGTATTGAGGCGGGTCACAAGCAACTCATTGCCATGACACTCGGTGGTGTGTTTGGTTTGATTTGTTTTTACGGTCTCACTATTTTAATCAAACGCCGTCTATTTGAACCGCGTATTAGAGCCACCAGCAGCAATATGGATATTGCAATTTTACTGCTGTTATACGTGCAATTAATTTTAGGTTTATTATCAATTTTTGTCTCAGCAAACCATTTAGACGGTGCAGAAATGCTGTTACTAATGAGCTGGGCACAAAACATTGTGACCTTTGATTTAACCGAAGCCACTGCAGCAATTACACAAGTTCATTGGATTTATAAACTGCATGTTGCACTCGGCATGACATTATTTGTGGTATTCCCATTTAGTCGTTTAGTTCATATTGCCAGCGTACCAGTACAATACTTAAGCCGTAACTACCAAGTGGTTCGTAGCAAATCTTAACCAGATCATGCCCTGTTTCGACAGGGCATCCCTCGCGAGGTCGATATGATTAACGTTAATAAACATACTATTAGCGAAACACAAATTCTTAATGAAATGCAGTATCACCCAGCCGACGATCATCGCGCTGCGATGGTAGAGGCTGCACAAAGTTTGATCATTGGCGAATTGTTACAGCAACGCGCGCAATTGCTCAACATCAACCTAGAGACGCACAATTCAGAGAGTGACGAACAACAACAAAATAAATTGCTCGAAAAACTCATCGCAGCAGAAGTGCAATTACCCCGTGCCAGTGCGACTGAGTGCGAACATTATTATCAACAAAATAAAACAAAATTCACCACTCCCCCACTGATTGCAGCAAAACATATTTTACTTGCAGCACCAAGTAGTGATGAGAAGGCGCGCAGCAATGCGCTTAATCAAGCTGAAAGCCTACTAAGTGCACTCTCTGAAGGCGCTTCTTTTAGTGAGCTTGCACAGCAATATTCAAAATGTGATTCGGCTCAATTAGGTGGCCAACTTGGTCAAATAACAAAAGGACAAACCGTCAGTGAGTTTGAACGTCAAGTATTCAGTGCCGAGGTTGGCTTAATTGCTCACCCTATTGAAACCCGCTTTGGTTATCACCTTGTTTATGTTGACCATAAAGAGCCTGGGCTACAACTGCCTTTTGAAGCCGTGAAGTCACGTATTGAGGACTACCTGAATAAAAAAGTAGAGCGCAAAGCCATAGCACAATATATCCAACTATTAATTGCTGACGCCGATATTGAAGGCTTCGACTTTAATGTCAGCAGCAGTCCGCTTGTACAATAAAATAAAGGAGAAACATATGAGTTGTTGCGGAGCCTGCGGTGGGCAAGACACGACTAAACCAACGGAACAAACCAACACCCCGAGTGAGCAAGCTACATCTGATACTACAAAGCACAAAGGTGAGGAGCAGGCAGTCCCTGAAAATAAAGATGAGTAATTCCTGAAACTTGAGCACTTTTAGCGAAATAAAGTACAATAGATAAATTAAAGGCTTGGATTAGCAATAGTCCGAGCCTATTTATTTTCAATAGAGACAGATCATGGCGCAAACTCGCGGAAATTTATTTATCTTATCGGCCCCTTCAGGTGCAGGTAAATCAAGCTTAATTAGTGCATTACTAAACAAACACAGCGATATGAAGGTATCGGTTTCACACACAACGCGTTCAACTCGCCCTGGTGAAGAAAACGGTGTGCATTATCATTTTGTGTCGGTTGAGGAATTTAAAGCACTGATTGACAAGAATGATTTCTTTGAATGGGCGCAAGTTTTCGATAATTATTACGGCACCTCTAAAAAAGCCATTGAAACTCAGCTCGACGCTGGCATTGATGTATTTTTAGATATCGATTGGCAAGGTGCTCAGCAAATCCGCAACTTAGTGGATGATGTTGAAACCATCTTCATTCTTCCGCCGTCTAAAGAAGAGCTTGAATCACGTTTAAATAATCGTGGTCAAGACTCTGCCGAGGTAATTGCTGGCAGAATGGCAAAGGCACAATCAGAAACATCACACTATAATGAATATGATTATGTGATTGTGAATGATGACTTTGATATTGCGCTTGCTGAAATCGAAACAATTGTCATGGCAAAACGTTTGTCACTCAAAAGCCAAACTATTCGCCATCAAGAATTATTGAACGCCTTACTTAAATAATACAATTTTAGGTAATAAAGATAAAAATTAACCACAAGCTATTGGCGAATGTAACTTGGTACAGTAAACTACGCCTTTGCTTAAAAATTTATTTGGAGTGCTAAGATGGCTCGCGTAACTGTTGAAGATGCAGTAGATGCAATTGGTAATCGTTTTGACTTAATTTTAGTTGCGGCTCGTCGTGCCCGCCAAATCGCAGTAGGTGGTAAAGATCCACTTGTTGATGCTGAAAATGACAAACCGACAGTCATTGCTTTACGTGAAATTGAAAAAGGGTTAGTTGACAGCTCTTCAATGGACTTAATTGACCGTGAAGAACAACAACACCAAGAAGCCGCTGAAATGGCTGCTGTTGCTGCTATCGTTGGTGGTAACCAATAATCAAGCTCCCCGCTTTGATTTCGCTATACGGCTAGTATTTCTGCACTAGCCGTTGGCAAGCCCTTCTTTTCATCGTATATTCTATTCATACCGTTACCGATTTACTTCATTAGCGCATTGGAGTGTGACTTTGTATCTTTTTGAAGGTCTAAAAAAGAAAATTTCCGAATATTTGTCGCCTGCTGATATAGAGCTGGTACAAAAAGCCTACGTGGTAGCTCGTGAAGCCCACGAGGGGCAAACTCGCTCAAGCGGCGAGCCCTACATTACCCACCCCGTCGAAGTGACACAAATTCTTGCTGGCATGCATTTAGATCACGAAACACTCATGGCAGCCCTGATGCATGATGTGATTGAAGATACCGATTTTAGTCAACAAGACTTAGCCGAAATATTTGGTGATACTGTCGCCGAACTAGTAGAAGGGGTAAGTAAGCTCGATAAGCTCAGCTTTAAAGATAAAAAAGAATTCCAAGCTGAAAATTACCGCAAAATGATTATGGCCATGACTCAAGATATTCGTGTTATCTTGATCAAGCTTGCTGACCGAACACATAATATGCGCACTTTAGGCGCACTTCGTCCCGACAAACGCCGTCGTATTGCCCGCGAAACACTCGAAATTTATGCGCCAATCGCTAACCGTTTAGGTATTCATGATATTAAAAATGAACTGGAAGATTTAGGCTTTCAGGCACTCTACCCAATGCGTCATCGCGCTTTAAAATCTGAAGTGGTTAAAGCTCGCGGTAATCGAAAAGAAGTCATCAGTAACATCAAAAGTGAAATTGAAGCACGCTTAGAAGAAGCAGGTATCGACGCCACTATTTCAGGTCGCGAAAAACACCTCTACAGCATTTACAAAAAAATGCTTAATAAAGAGCTGTCGTTTAATGAAGTGATGGATATTTATGCGTTTCGCATTAACGTAGACAGCATGGATACCTGTTATCGCGTGTTAGGTGTTGCTCATAACCTTTACAAGCCAATCGAAACCCGCTTTAAAGATTACATTGCGGTGCCAAAAACCAATGGTTATCAATCACTTCATACTTCATTAGTTGGCCCACACGGTATTCCTGTTGAGATTCAAATTCGTACCCACGACATGGATCATATGGCCGACAAAGGGGTTGCCGCTCATTGGATGTATAAAAAAGCCGGTGATAGCGCAGGCCATACCGCACAGCAACGTGCACGCCAATGGATGCAAAGTTTACTGGAGCTTCAGCAAAGTGCAGGCTCGTCTTTTGAGTTTGTTGAAAACGTTAAAACAGAGCTATTCCCTGAAGAAATTTATGTATTTACTCCAGATGGCCGAATAGTAGAGCTGCCTATGGGCGCAACGGCTGTTGACTTTGCTTATGCGGTTCATACTGATGTTGGTAATACCTGTGTTGGAGCTCGCGTAAACCGTAAGCCTCACCCACTGAGCAAAGCGCTTGATACGGGTCAAACCGTGGAAGTGATAACCAGCTCAGGCGCACACCCTAATGCAACATGGCTAAATTTTGTCGTCACTGGAAAAGCGCGCCTTGGTATTCGCAATTACCTTAAGAGCCAACAACACGAAGAAGCAATGTTACTTGGCCGTCGATTACTGGATTCAGCCCTTGGCGAACATAAACTGGATGATATTCCAGACGAGAACATTCAACGCGTGCTAACAGAGCATGAGCTAAATACTGTTCTAGAGTTACTTGTTGAAATTGGTTCTGGCAATCTAATGAGTGTACTTATCGCAAAACGTCTAGTACAAGAAGAAACCGACGACTTAAACGATATCGCGAAAAAAGCAAAAGCAACCATCATTGGTACCGAAGGCATGTTAGTTAACTACTCTAAATGCTGTCGCCCTGTACCTGGAGATGCTATCACAGCTCATATCAGCCAAGGTAAAGGCCTTACCGTTCACCGCCAAGAATGTAAAAACATTCGTGGTTGGGAGAAAGAGCGCTCTAAATACTTGGTCGTGAAATGGGATGACAACCCAGAAAAAGAATACATTGCAGCCCTTAGGATTGAGATAATTAATCATCAGGGTGCACTCGCTAAACTTACCAATGTTGTGGCTTCAACCCAAGCAAACATTGTCGAGATAGCAACCGACGAAAAAGAAAGTAATTTATACATGATAGACTTAGGCATTACAGTGAAAAATCGTGTTCACGTTGCCAACATCATGCGCCGCATTCGTGTGATGCCTGATGTACAGCGAGTCTATCGTAAAAAGTAACAAGGATAATCATGAACAAATCTTTTATTTCTACTGATAATGCACCTGCTGCAATTGGCACTTACAGCCAAGCTGTTAAAGTAGGCACAGCCGTTTATTTATCAGGCCAAATTCCACTTGTACCAGAAACAATGGAAGTGGTTTCAGAAGACTTTACTGAGCAAACTCATCAAGTATTCAAAAACTTAACGGCTGTATGTGAAGCTGCCGGCGGCCAAATTCAAGACATGGTTAAAGTTAATATCTTCTTAACTGACCTATCTAATTTCGCGATTGTTAATGACGTGATGAGCCAATACTTCAAGCAACCTTACCCTGCCCGTGCTGCAATTGGCGTTCGTGCATTACCTAAAGGTGTACAAGTTGAGATTGATGGCATCATGGAGTTACCTTCTACAAACTAATCGCCACTTTTGATCTTTCGTGCCAGCTGTTTTTACAGCTGGCACTTTATTATAAAAATCCCCCTATCTCTCAGCCGAAACTCTTGACTCAAAAGCAATTCTCTAGCAATCTGTGTTAATAATTCTAGTTTTAAATAGAAATATATACCTTTAGCTATCACAGTATAAAAGGATCTCCACGTGTTTAAGCTGGCTCATAACGGAAACATCTTATTGGATGTTCATGAACACTCACCACCTAGTGCTGCCTTTATTATTGAGGCACTAGAAAAGTCGTCTTTCTGTGAATGCAGAGTGGATCATGATGCCATCAACAACTTTTTCAAAACCGATATGAAAGAGCGTACGCTTGTTGTTGCTTCAAAGCATGATGCAAGCCTCGAAATAACACTCAGTGATGACAAAATGCTAGCTACAGGCGAGTTAACCCTTGCCGAAGGTGGCACAATCATGAGCCTAGAAAACGCCAAAAAAGAGTTAATCAAAGCAGGTGTCGCACGTGGTTATAAACAAGCCTACCTAGAAAAGTTATTACAACAACAACTTGAGCTTCCCGCAGGTGAAAAGGTAAAAGGTGTCGTAGCAAAAGGCCGTTTACCTGTTGATGGACAACCATCTAAACTAGTACCACAAGTTGAAACATTAAAAGACCGATTGAAAAAGCCAACTCTGCGCGAAGACGGCACCGTTGATATGCGCGACTTTGGTAAATTAGCCAGCGTTGAACCAGGTGTATTATTGGTAAAACAAATCCCCGCGACCCCAGGTAAAGAGGGATTTACCGTCACTGGTGATGTGCTACCTGCAAAAGCAGGTGAAAGCAGCGCACTTGTTGCAGGCGAAGGCACAGAGATTTCAAAAAATAATCCGCTAGAATTAGTTTCGGCAATTTCAGGCGTGCCCGTGGATATTGCTAACGGCATGCGTGTCGATGATATTTTCACCATTGCTGACGTAAACGTTAAAAGTGGTCATGTTGATTTTGAAGGAAGTGTTATTGTCACTCACAATGTCGAACCTGGCATGCGTATAAATGCCAAAGGTGATATTACAGTGATGGGAACAGTTGAATCAGGTCACCTATCTGCCATTGGCGATATAACCATTAAGCAAGGTGTGATTGGTCATCAGCTCGATGATAAAACGCTATCATGCAATATTATTAGTCAAGGTGATATTCACTTATCACACGGCCAATATAGTTACCTAGAAGCCAATAATATTATTATAGAGCGCCAATCGAGTCACTGTATTATGAAAGCCAAAAAGCTGTTGCAAGTTGGTCAAGAAGATAACCCACAAGGTAAGTTATTTGGCGGAGAAATCCTCGATGCGCAAATCATTCTTGCTGGTGAAATTGGCAACGAATCAGGGGCTAAAATGGTTGTAAACCTCGCTGCATCAGGCGCCGATGTCACAGCAGAAACCGACCAATGTTTAAAAGACCTCGCGCAAACAGACTCTCAGCTTGATACATTACAAGAAGCCATTGAAAAAGCAGATCAAGTCAAAGATGCTGAAAAGAAAAAGCTGCTACTCGCAAAAATAGGCGCAACACAAACTCATTATTGTCAACAAGCCGAACAGTTAGAGAAAAAGCTATCAAGCTTAGAACATCATCTGCATGACTTACTCGAAGATGCCGAATTGGTCGTGAATAAAGCGCTTCACTCAGGAGTCGAAATACATATTTTCGACAAAGTATTACGCACAAATCGCCAATACCCGCCTTGTAAAGTGAAGCTGGAAGAAAATAAAATCGAAGTTGAGTTCAAAACAAGTTAAAAAGAGGCCTAAAGCCTCTTTTTAACTTAAAGCATTAATTTAAAGAATACCGTCAACCTGCTGCTTCAATTGCTCTGGCCATACACCCACTTGTACCTGACCAATATGCTGTTTTTGTAACAACAACATCGCTAAACGTGACTGACCAATCCCACCACCAATTGTTTGTGGAAATTTTTTCGCTAACAATGCTTTATGCCAATCAAACTCAAGGCGTGCTTGGTCACCTGTAATTGCCAACTGTGTGGCCAATGCATCAGGGCTTACACGAATACCCATTGATGATATTTCGAATGCATCTTCAAGTACTGGGTTCCAAACTAGAATGTCGCCATTTAAACCGGCAAATTTACTACAGGTTTTAGTAGACCAGTCGTCATAATCGGGGGCACGCACATCATGGATTTTCCCATCGGCAAGTGCGCCACCGATACCAATTAGAAATACTGCACCATATTCTTGAGCGACTGCCTTTTCACGCTGTTTTGCGGTGAAATCGGGATACATTTGTCGTAATTGTTCACTGTGCACAAAAGTAATTTGCTCTGGTAAGAACGGTGTTAAACCAAACTCACTGGCAACAAAGCGCTCTGTTGATTTTATTGCTTGATAAATTGATGTGACGGTTTCTTTGAGCTTATCTAAAGTGCGCTCAGTGCTCTCACAGATAACTTTCTCCCAATCCCACTGATCCACATACACTGAATGAATTGGGCTTAATGATTCTTCATCAGGACGAAGCGCTTTCATATGCGTGTAAAGGCCTTCACCTACAGAGAAGTCATGATCTGCAAGTGTTTTTCTTTTCCACTTCGCAAGTGAGTGCACCACTTCAAATTGACTGCTAGGAATCGTTTTCACCGCTACCGACACAGCATTTTCAGTACCGCTTAAGTTATCTTGTATACCATCACCGACTTTAGCCAAAATTGGCGCTTGCACTTCAACAAGCCCTAATTGTTGTTCTAGTTGGCTTGAAAAGAACTGTTTTACTTTGCTTATTTGCTGCTGTTGCTTTAGGTAGTGTGAACTCATAATAATTGGCCTCATTCCCAGTTATTGTTACTTGCTTAATAGAGAACTGAAATCTCTTCGTTAAAACAATCCTCAACTAAATAAAGGTTATTTTCAATAACCATCAATAAAAAGAACTTAACATTGAAATTTTCATAAAAATAATGCTATAAAATTTATTGATTCAATAATTAACACTGAAAAATACGATGGAAAATTATCAAATCGACAATCTCGATAAAAACATCCTTAATGCCTTAATGGAAAATGCGCGCACAGCGTATGCAGAATTAGCTAAACGCTTTGCTGTAAGTGCTGGCACAATTCATGTCAGAGTCGAAAAGATGAAACAAGCTGGCATCATTACGGGCACTCAGGTAAGCATTAATGCAAAGCAACTCGGTTACGATGTATGCTGTTTTATCGGTATCAACCTTAATAATGCCCGCGATTACCCGCAAACTTTATTACATTTAAAAGAGTTAGAAGAAGTGGTTGAAGCCTACTACACCACAGGCAACTACAGTATATTTATCAAAGTGATGGCACGCTCTATTGATCACCTACAAGATGTGTTAATTAATAAGATTCAAGCAATCGAGGCAATTCAATCCACCGAAACACTGATCTCCTTACAAAATCCAATTAGTAGAGCGGTAGTGCCTTAGCACTATACTGCGTATAATCAGCACCAATTAGAATCTGCCAACGAGCACATAACTATGGATACAACTCGCTTTGAGCGTGTGAAGCGCGTATTAGATCGCCGTCAAACAGACCTAACCGTTTGCTTAGAAGAAGTACACAAGCATCATAATTTGTCGGCCATTGCCCGCACAGCTGACGCTACAGGCTGTCATCATGTGCATGCTGTGTGGCCTGATAATCAAAAGTGGCTCACCAATAATACCTCTGGTGGGAGTAAGAATTGGCTCGACACTCACTTACACCGCAATATTGATGATGCTGTTGCTATGATGAGAGCTCATAACCCCGATGTGCAAATTTTGGCAACCAATTTAACTGATGATGCCGTTGATTTTCGTGAAATAGATTACACCAAACCAACAGCTGTGATTGTTGGACAAGAACGTGATGGCATTTCACCTCGTGCGCTTGAACATGCAGATAAGAACATCATTATTCCTATGCAGGGTATGGTGCAATCGCTGAATGTTTCTGTCGCAGCGGCACTTATTTTGTTTGAAGCACAACGCCAACGCGAAGAAGCGGGCTTATATAACCGCAATATGCTCGATGAAAAAGTGAAGCACCGTATTTTGTTTGAAGGTTGCCATCCCATTATTGCTGAGCAATGCCGCGAAAAAGCGCTTCCCTACCCTGCCCTTGATGAAAATGGTGAAATCGTTGCTGATGACATCTTTTGGCACACGTTAAAGCACACGCAAACGCTTGAAGCCACTGACGAGTGCAAGTAAACTGAAAAAAGTCTACTAATTAATAATTTGAGTCACCTTTGAGTCATCCTAGCTTAGCACACTATCCCATTACTGAATTAAAAGGCGTTGGCCCTAAAATGGCCGAGCGTCTTGCTAAGCTGGGAATAAACACAGTGCAAGATATGCTGTTTCATTTACCTCATCGCTACGAAGACCGCACGCGTATCCATGCCATATGTGACTTACAGCCTCACAGTCATGTCAGCATTGAAGCCACGGTTGAAACAAGCCAAATAACATTTGGTAAGCGCCGTATGTTGGTATGCCAAGTGAATGATGGCACGGGTCGCTTAACGCTGCGTTTTTTTAACTTTAATGCGGCACAAAAAAATGCGCTGAGTGCGGGTAAAATCATACGCTGTTTTGGCGAAATACGCCGTGGGCGGGTTGGTTTTGAAATGACTCACCCTGAATATAGTTTGTCAGACACTGCGTCAGAGCAACCAACAAACACAACCCTGACACCGGTTTATCCTGTCACAGAAGGGCTGAAGCAGCTGTCTATTCGCGCTTTAAGTGATCAAGCGCTCAACTTATTAGCAAAATATCCAGTTGAAGAGTTATTGCCAGAACAATTTCAACCAACTGGCATGCGTTTAAGTGATGCACTTTTAACATTGCACCGCCCACAAAATGATGTTGATTTAACGGCACTGGAGCAAGGCTTTCATCCTGCACAGCAACGACTAGTCTTTGAAGAGTTACTGGCACAAAACATCAGCTTATTAAAACTTCGTCAAAAAGGTCAAAGTGTCAAAGCGGTCGCCTTAACACCGCATAATCAACTAGAACAACAGTTTTTAACACAGCTCCCTTTTAGCCCAACTAATGCGCAAAGTCGGGTGGTTGCAGAAATCAAAGGGGACTTACAGCATCCCTTCCCAATGATGAGATTAGTGCAAGGAGATGTTGGTTCAGGTAAAACATTAGTCGCAGCACTGAGCGCTTTAACAGCGATTAGTGAAGGTTACCAAGTAGCTTTAATGGCACCAACTGAGATTTTATCAGAACAACATGGCATCAACTTTAGCCAATGGTTTAAAGAACTCGGTATTGAAGTCGCTTGGCTTGGAGGTAAAAGCAAAGGTAAAGAGCGCACCGTCACACTCGAAAAAATAGCCTCTGGCGAAGCACAAATGATCGTAGGTACGCATGCGCTATTTCAAGATCAGGTTGAGTTTAATAACCTTGTTTTAATTATTATTGATGAGCAACACCGCTTTGGTGTGCACCAGCGCTTATCACTGCGTGAAAAAGGTCGCTTTGGTGATTGCTACCCACATCAACTCGTTATGACCGCCACACCTATTCCCCGCACTTTAGCGATGACAGCTTATGCAGATTTAGAAACCTCCATCATAGACGAACTTCCCCCTGGTCGAACGCCTATTACGACAGTTGCAATCCCCGATACTCGCCGTGATGAAATTATTCAACGGGTCAAAACAGCCTGCCAAGAGCAAGGCCGTCAAGTATATTGGGTTTGCACCTTAATCGATGAATCGGAAGTACTGCAATGTCAAGCAGCTGAAGATAGCGCCGAGCAATTAAAAAATGCACTTCCTGAATTGCAGGTGGGCTTAGTACATGGCCGTATGAAAGCCGCAGAAAAACAAGCCATTATGAGCGAGTTTAAAGCGGGTAATATTCACGTATTAGTTGCAACGACAGTGATTGAAGTGGGTGTTGATGTGCCCAATGCGAGCCTGATTATTATTGAAAACCCAGAACGATTAGGGCTTGCACAACTCCACCAGCTGCGCGGCCGTGTTGGTCGTGGTGCAACTGCATCACACTGTGTTTTACTTTATCATGCCCCGCTCTCTGCAACAGCGCAAAAACGTTTAGGAGTGCTACGTGAAAGCAATGATGGCTTTGTTATCGCCGAAAGAGACCTCGAAATTCGCGGTCCAGGTGAAGTACTTGGCACAAAACAAACAGGCTTAGCTGATTTTAAAATCGCTGACTTGAGCCGTGATAAACAAACCTTAACACAAGTACGCCCAATCGCATTTAAAATGCTTGAGCAATTCCCCACACAAAGTGAAAAGCTTATTCAACGTTGGCTTGCTGGCAAGTCCGACTACGCCTTAGCGTAATACAGATAATATAAAAAAAGCCCAGCAGATGCTGGGCTAACAAGTAAGGGAGTTATTCCTTTAGAGGATTAAAACTTGTACTCAATACCAACACCTAAGTAGTCTTGATCAACTTGGTTGTCAGTATCAAATGTTGAGTAGAAACCAAATACCTTGGTGTTTTTGCTTAGCTTGTGATCAACACCTGCTGAAATAGCTGTTTTCTTGTCGCCTTCATCAAAGTCAATGACTTGATATTGAACTTTAAATGTATTGCTATTCATTTGATAAGCCGCATTCACTAAATAGCCGTCAGCCTCTGCACTACCATCTACTTTTTCTTGTGTTTGGTACATTGCGCCTAGTTTGAAGTCGCCAACTTTACCTTGCACTGTCGCACGAACAATATCGTAGCCTTTCACTTCACTGTCTGCTGCAACAGAAGCGTATATTTTGCTTTCTTTAAGTTTAGCGTCACCATACGTCAGTGCTACTGAGTAACCATCATCAGCATCTACATCATCTTCCGCGATGTAAGTCGCTAATACTTTGAAACCACTAAAATCATTTGATGCATAAGAGATAGAATCACCTAAACGATTCTCACCTTTGAATACGTTTTTAATATCACCTTCAAGGTCATTAAATAAATCAATTTTACCTTGAGATTGCTTCATTGCAGTGTCATTACGACCAATTACAACTTGACCAAAGCCACCTTTAACACCTACATATTGGTTACGTGCAGTAATGTTGTCATCGTTATCGCCTTTAGAATCAGCATCAGAGACATCAACACCAAACTCAAATTTGTATACAGCTTCTAAGCCTTCAGTTAGCTTCTCAGAGCCTTTTAAGCCAAAACGTGAGTTATTGCTTTTAATTTCAGTAAAAGACCCTTCGCCATCATCTGATGATTGAACAGTCACGTTGGCTTTACCATATAAATCTACATCAGCTAGTGCAGAAAAAGATAAACCACCAAATAAAGCTAGGAATAAGCTAGACTTTGCAAATTTCATGTCGTTTCCTCAATAATCGCAACAAAAAACACATACTCGTGTTTGATTGAGCGCAGTGTGCCAGTGAAAAATGACAGAAAGATGACAGTTGAAATAAAAACGTCAATTTATATTCATAAAAGGTAATTATTTTTGTAATTAAAATATATTTTTAAAAACACCTGTTGGTTATAAAATGAGAGAGTCTGTGGCATGTGTTGGACTTTTTTAAAAACTTTACTGCATCACAACCTTTATCAGTTCATGATAGAAGCAATACGAGTAGTTTAAACAAAGATAAATGCTTGCTATATCACAACTTCATTTACAGTCATTTACAATAACTTTATAGCTAAAAATGTAATAATATAACAATGCGTGAGCTAGCTAATAATATGCTTTTGTTCACTTAATACTTGCTAGTAAAGGTGATCTCCGCCAGCCATAATAAGCGCTCATTTTTTATTATCCCTATTCCCAAAACAAAAAACAAACACAATAAAATGATAACTATTATCACTTCCAATTAAAATTTAAACATGCTTTATTGGCTATGTTATAACATTTAACAAAACAATAATTACTTACACTACTTAAATTCTGGTTGGAAAAAATGAAAAGGTCTGTTCTAACAGTAAGTGTTCTTACTGGTTTATTTTCAATGCAATCATTTGCAACTCAAACTATTGAAAAACTTGAAGTTCAAGGTACGCGTACACCACTTTATAGTACCCGAGATGTAAATGCCTCGGCACTAGGAATCAAAGATCCTCAGTTTTTACCTATTTCTATTCAATCTTTTTCTGAAGAGTTAATAACAAATCAAAGAGTAAAAACGTTGAGCGAAGTGCTTGCCAATGATGCATCTGTACAAAATACGGCTATCGGCACAGTATTTGATTTTGTCAGCCTGAGGGGCTTTCAACTCGATTGGACAAATGGTCTAAGACGAGATGGCCTTGCTCTTGCTCCTTATCAGGATGTGCCACTGGAGAACATTCAACGAATCGATATTATTAAAGGTCCATCAAGCTTAGTCTCAGGTTTTAACAACCCTGGCGGCACGATTAACTACGTAACGAAGCGCCCAACGATGGACTCCTTTTTAGATATCACGACAGAATTTCGTAGTCGTGCGGGCCGTTATATTCATGTAGATTTTGGTGGTCCTTTAGTTAATGAGCAAACTTTTGGTTATCGTATCAACGCCGCAGCAGAAAAAAATGGCGATTTTACTGGTGGTGACGACCTAGAAAGGTACTTTTTTAGCGCAGCTCTAGACTGGCAACTGTCTGATCGTATTTTTATTCGCTTAGATGGCGACTATCAAGACAAAAGCACTGTATCACAACCACTTATTGGTTTAGCACGTGACCCAAATGATGATAGCCGTTCCGTGCTCCCACCTTATGTAGATACGAGTGAAGTATTACTTGGCCAACCTTGGGCAAAATATAAAACCGAGTCCTTCAATATAGCGGCGCGAGTGGATTTTTGGCTCAATGATAACTGGCAGTGGGTTAACCAAGTCGCACTTTCGGGGAATGATCGGTTCACTATTTTTCCTGATATATATTCAGTTGATTTAGAAGGAAATGTTCTATCAGCAAGTATTCAAGTAACGCCAAATGAAACCTATGATACGGTTTCTGCCCACAGCTTCTTTACAGGGCAACTTGTTACTGCAGGCATTGAACATGAACTCGTTGTCGGCGCAAGTATTCGTGACTACCAATCTAAAGATGGTCGCTGGTTTGAGTTAGACAATCCTGTTGGTAACATATTTAACCCTATACATGTAAGTAAACCAGTCTTCCCAGAATACCCCGACCCAACAACAACCGATACAACCGAAAGCTCATTTTTCATTACCGATACCCTGCATTTTAATGATGTATTTTATGCGACTCTAGGGCTGCGTCATATTCAATATAAAAAAGATCAAACCGCACCAAACCAAGCTAAATCAAGATTAGATGATCGCACCTTCAACACACCTATCATTGGCTTAAATTATAACCCGAACGATCAACTCGCTTTTTATGCCAGTTACTCTGAAGGTGCTGGAGAAGGTGGCGTAGCAGTAATTGGCAGTGGAGCAATTAACGAGGGTGAATCGTTAGGGCCACAAGAAAGTGAACAAATAGAAGCCGGTATAAAATACCAAACTGACTCAATGAACTATTCCGTTGCAGTATTCGAAATTGAAAAAATGCTGGAATACCATAACCATATCACCAATTACTTTGTACAAGACGGGACTCAATCTCACAAAGGTATCGAACTTAATGCCAGCGGCTCGTTTATTGAAGGCCTATCAACTGTTGCTTCGATAACATTTATGGACCCTAGTTTGGATGAGCTTGATGGTGAACCTGCACTCAATGGTAATCGTCCTGCAAATGTTCCTAAATTCCAAGCAAATCTATTTTTAGATTATCAACTCCCTTTCTTAGAAAACCTAAGTGTAAATGCAGGCATGTTTCATGTGGGTGAACGGGAACAAAATGTTAATAACAATTTGAACCTTCCGGCTTATACACGCTTTGATTTAGGTGCCAAATATCACTTTAGTGATTTTAACACCACACTGCGAATTAAGGCCGAAAACCTATTTGATAAAGAGTACTGGCTGTCTGGCGGTGCTAAAGGCATAGATTGGGGCGTCGCGCCAGGTCGCGGCCGGACACTTATTGCATCATTAAGCGTCAGCTTTTAAGGATAAATCATGACCACACCCATTATTCAAATTAATAACTTACAAAAGCGCTTTGGCGAATATCAAGCCCTTCAAGGTTTAAGCTTGGCCGTACATCAAGGAGAGATTTTAGCGCTGCTTGGTCCTAACGGCGCAGGAAAAACAACCACCATTAATTGCCTGTTAGGTTTTTTACAACCTGATGCAGGAGAAATCACTATTGCAGGGGTAAACCCACAACTCGATGTTGTAACAGCGAGGCAGCATTTAGCGTATATTCCCGAGCAAGTGGCTCTCTATCCTCGTCTAACTGGACTTGAGAATCTCGCCTATTTCAGCAAAGTGGCGAGTATCGACAAAACCGATGACGAATTTCGTACCCTACTCGCAGAAGTAAAACTACCAAGCCATGCTGTAGATAAACCCGTTGCAACCTATTCAAAAGGAATGAGACAAAAAGTAGGTATTGCTATAGCGCTTGCAAAACAAGCTAAAGCATTGATTCTAGATGAACCGACTTCAGGCCTTGATCCATCAGCTAGCCATGAGTTTAGTCAACTCATACAATCGCTAGCGAAACAAGGTGTCGCAATTTTAATGGCGACCCACGACTTATACCGTGCTCAAGAGGATGCGCATCGTGTTGCAATTATTAATCAAGGGCAATTAGTCGACACGTTACTTTTCGAACAATTAAAAGAAGTCCAACTTGAATCTGTATACCTTAAGCATATCAAGGTGGGCGCCTAATGTTACAAAGTACTTTTAAAAAAGAATGGCTCGATACTAAGCGGCAAGGTCAAACACTCTGGCTAAGTGGTATTGCTGTTTTGTTATTATTACTGGCCTGTGTGACTGGTTTTAAAAGCCATCAAAGCTATCAGCAAGCCGTAAACGAGGTATCTCAATCAGAGCAATTACGCTGGCTGAACCAAGGTGAAAAAGGCCCCCACTCTGCCGCTCATTACGGCATTTATGTCGTTAAGCCCACTACGCCGCTGGCAGCGCTCGATGATGGATTACAAGCCTACCAAGGAAATGTATTGAGGTTAGAGGCGCACATTCGTAACGATAGCTTATTTAGAAGCGCACAAGATAACGTGCCGTTGTCGCGCTTTGGGAGCTTATCACCCGCCTTTGTGTTGCAAGTGTTATTACCCTTATTGATCATTTTAATTGGCTACCCATTACTTGCACGGGAACGCGAGCAAGGCACTTTAAAACAACTACTTGCAGCAGGTGCAAGCCCAGCAAAGTTGTTTTTTGCTAAATGTGCTGTGCTTTTCACACTGTCATGCCTGTTCTTGCTACCCGTTGCACTTTTTTTACTTTATAGCCAAACTGCAAGTGAGGCGCCTTACACGCTAAGAAACGCTCTATTTTTACTCTCTTATTTAATTTACCTATTACTTTGGGCATTAATCACTACGACACTCTCAAGCCTATTTCCTACGGCACGACGCGCATTAATTACATTACTTACTATATGGGCATTCGCAACATTATTACTACCAAAACTTGCAATGAATATTGCAACCACCTTGCATCCACAAGGCTCTGGTCAAGCGTTTCAAGCAAAACTTGAAAGTGAGGTTTATACCGATGCACGCCTCGATGCGATTGAAAAATTTAAGCAGCAAACACTCGCCCAGTATGGCGTCAGCCAAGTAGCAGACTTGCCCTTCGATTATGCCGGAGCACAACTCCAATTTGGTGAACAATACGCCGACAAAATCTTTGACCGCTTATTTAAAGCACGTTTAGAACAGCTTGAGGCACAGTCACAAAGCTACCAGTTGGCAGGATTGCTAACCCCCTTTATCGCAGTACAAACACTCTCGATGGCGACCGCAGCCACTGATTTTAGCCACCAGCAATCTTTTGAAAATGCAGCAGAGCAACATCGTCGTCTAATGCAAGAAGTCCTTAACTTTAATCAAAGAGATCATGGTCATAAGGCCCAGGGACATTACACCGCAGGAAAAGAGCTATGGCAGCAGATCCCTGAGTTTTCATACCAATATCCACGTTTTACTCACTACCTGCCTCACTACGCTATTAGCCTTATAAGCCTTGCCTTTTGGCTGATTGTACTGGTGCTACTTAGTTTATTTGCAATTAAAAAGCTACGTTTAGAGGAACAAAGATGAAGCGCCTAATATTAGCCACTGAGCTTAAAAACCTATGGCGAGAGAAACTCGTACTCACACTTTTTCTTACCACCAGCGTGCTTGCACTCGTGGCATTCTTTAACGCCCATTATTTTGCCAATAAGCAGCGCGACGTAGTACTTGCTGCTCAACAAATGCAGCAACAAACAATTCAAAATGCTAAAGCAGGATTACCCGAAAGGCTCGCGAGTACCGAAAATCATAAATGGTGGGAAGACCCGTACGACCTGCGCGGACAAGCTTTTTACTTGATGCAAAATTACGCTACCAAAACGCCGCTCGCAACAGCTCCTATCGCAACGGGACAAGCGGATGTATTACCGTATTATTTTAAAATGCTGATTAAAGAAAAGCAGCATATTGTTCATCAATATGATTATGTCCACCCGCTTTCACTGTTACTTGGTCAGTTCGACTTAAGCTTTGTGGTGATCTATTTACTGCCATTGCTCATTATTAGCATTTGTTTTAATGCCTTAGCGAGTGAACGCCAAGGCGGACAGTTAAGGCTACTAATGCTTCAAGGTGGCAGTGCCACGCATCTACTCACCTACCAATTATTACTACGAAGTGCGTTGATTGTAATGCCATTTCTACTCATAAGTAGCCTGCTTTTGGTTATCATAAGAGACCAGATGGGTGTTACTGAACTACTTAGCTATAACCTCATTGTACTGTGTTATTCTGGATTTTGGATTGCTTTAACAGCTTGGGTTAATAGCCGGGCCAAAAGTGCCGCAAACAATGCTGCGACTCTCGTTACCTGTTGGCTCGCCTTGGTGATTGTTGTTCCTGCTTTGGTCAATACAAGCATTGCTTTACTCGACCCAACGCCTTCACGTATTCACTATATAGATAGTCTTCGAGCAGCCAGCGATGACGCTCAAAAAGCGAGTGAAAAAACCTTAGCTCAGTATTTTCAAGACCACCCAGAGCTTGCAAAAAATGGCAGTGGCGCCAGTGATTATGCCACCAAAAAAATTGCGACAATAAACTCTGTTGAACGCGCAATGGAAGTTCAAGATGCACGCTTTTTAAACGCGCAGCAAGCACAACAACAAAGCGCTCAAAAACTACAGTATCTTTCACCTGCGCTCATTGTCCAAACTCTATTGGTTGATTTAGCTGGAAACGGTTTAACGCGTCATCACGCTTTTATGAGCGAAGTTGAAGCTCATCATCAAGCACTACAACGTTTCTTTGCCAACGAGATTGCCAAAGCTAATCAAAGAGGAGACTTTGCACCATGTGATGGTTGTAGCACAAAGCCAACGCTCACGAATCTTGCGGATATTCCTCAATTTAGCAGCGAACTTGCTACACCGGTGTACAGCTACGCGCCATTAATCTGGTTGCTGCTACTAGCCGTTGGCCTTCTCCTTATAGCAAAACGTCGCGTTAACAAACTAGACAGTGCGAATAACAAAGAGGTGTTAGTAGTATGAATTATCTATTTTTTAGATGACGAAGGGATTTGTATAGCCAGTTACCAAGTAGTAGCTGGCTATAAGAACACTTTTATATTCAACAGGAACTACTTATAACTTATTTTTAGCTCCATCAAGAGGTTGACCAATTTTTCCAGTAGTGGGGTTTGTTCATTGTCTCTATGATATGCAACAAACACATCACGGGACGTGTGGGCCACATCTTCAACATGATAAAGCTCACCTGCTTTTAATTGCTCCTCAACAAGTAGCTGAGGAATAAATGCACTGCCGCCGCACTTTAAAATTAAATCGAGTGCTATACGGCCTGTACTGGTTCTAAAATACGGAGGTGCGTGGCCATTAAACTCACGTGCATGCCACAACGAAAAGGACGTTCCCCAATCAACATACACATACTGATTATCGAAAAAATTTTCACTATTTGCAGCTTCAAAAGCACTAACAGGAATGATTGGTAGTTCACATATTCGCTTAACAACAAGTTCATCCACCTTCGGAGGATCGAACAGCACAGCAAGATCTAATGTACGCTCTAGTAATAAACGAGTGCTTTCTTGCTGAGCCTTAACTTCAGCCACAAGTGACACGCCAGGCATCGCAGAGACTATATTAGTAATGCCGAACTGCAAAAATGCATCCCAAACATTTGGGGTGCCTGCTAGGCTAATCTGCTTGTGCATATTATCTGCCAGTGCGACATCGACTTTTGCCCTTTGCATGCCCGTTATGATCATTTGTGCATGAGGCAGTAACCGCTCGCCTGGCGCTGTTAACTGAATATTATTGCGCTGACGAATAAATAAATTAACACCTAAACCTTGCTCTAATTGTCGGATCCGAAAACTCACCGCAGACTGCGTAATATACAAATTCTCAGCTGCTTTACCGAAATGGCGCGTGCGCACCACTTCAACAAAAGTCTTCAATAAATCGATATCCATTTTTTACCCTTACGATAAAAATAACTTGTTTAATAAAATCGACAACTTGATCCATACTCCTGCAAGAAATTAGGGCATGAGGATAAAGCCATGAGCATTGACATTTCATCACTTCGTCAGGCATTTGCAAGCCAACGTCAATTTTATGATGATCAAAATTTCCCACGCGGTTTTGGTCGTAGTGGTCACTTCACTTTGCTAGAAGCCGACATTCTCGAACAGCATGGTATTATATTAAAGGGTTTATACAACAAAACCCTAGAACCACAAAATGAATTTCAAACTCAATTTGTGCAAGTTGTGACAGGTAATTTAGAAGCCACCAACCCGATTGAACGCGCTTGGATAAAATACCTTAAACAGACAACCTGCAAAACTAAGTTTCACACTTTATTTGGTCGTTCTCGAATTGCAAGTCCAACATCGCAAAGTGTTGAATACTATTCTGAGTCAGACAGCCTATAACGATTTGCTTTTTTACCCTTTTAGGGTTAAAACTTGTAATAACATTTGTTTCGCCAATAAGTTATTACAAGGCAAGTTGTGACTCGAAGACTATTAATAATTGAAGATACGCCAACCATTGCGCGAGTGCAAAAGCATATCGCGCAAAAAGTTGGCTATGAAGCGGATATTGCCAGTTCTTTAGCAGAAGCAAAAGAGCTCATTAGCCAGCACAGTTACTTTTGCGCCGTTGTTGATTTTATTCTGCCTGATGCGCCAACCGGTGAAGCTGTACCTTGTACCATTGCAGCTGACATTCCTACCATTGTAATGACGGGTAACCTTGATGAAACCACACGCAATATTGTTGAAAAACACCCTATTATTGATTACATCACCAAAGAAAATAAACAAGCTTATCAATACCTAGAAAAGCAACTTACTCGCCTCCCTCGTAATGAGCAAATACAAGTACTCGTAGTTGACGATTCAGCATCCACTCGCCATTATATTTGCAGCCTGCTCACACGACATAAATACCAAGTATTAGAGGCTGAAGATGGTGTGCAAGCATTAAAAGTGCTCGCTGAGAACCCAACCATTTCGGTTATTATTACCGACAACGAAATGCCGAATATGAACGGTGATGAGCTCTGTGTCGAGATTCGCCGTTTATACTCAAACGATGAAAAAGCAATTATTGGTATATCAGCACTTGATACATTACATCTTTCAACGCGCTTTTTAAAATCAGGTGCAGATGACTACCTGCGTAAACCATTTAATAGCGAAGAATTTTATTGTCGGCTTAGCCAGAACGTCGACATGCTTGAGAATATTAAAACGATTCGTTTACAAGCAAACACTGACTATCTTACAAAACTCCCTAACCGCCGCTACTTTTTTGGTGAAGCGAATAGCCACTTAAAAGCCGCTAAACTTGCCAACAATCAAGTCTCTTTAGGAATGATCGATGTAGATCACTTTAAAGCAATTAACGATAAATACGGCCACGATGCAGGGGATGAAGTTTTAAAAGGGCTAGCGCAATGTATGCAAACCTACTTCAAAGGTAACCTTGTTGGTCGTTTTGGTGGTGAAGAGTTTGCGGTGTACTTTGCTGATCAAGACGCTGAAAAAGCATACCAACGATTAGAAAAATTTCGTCTTTTTGTCCAAAAGCACAGTACTGAATTTAGTAAAGATAAGGTAGCCTTCACCTTATCGATAGGCTTTCATTGTGGGCCTGTTTATAGCCTTGATGAGCTTATAAAACAGGCCGACTTAAAACTTTATCAAGCCAAAGAAAGTGGCCGTAACAAACTCATTAGTTAAGCTTTATACTGGCTTAGTTACGGCGGCTAGCTGCGCTTTTCGCTGCTTACGGCTTTGGCGATAAGAGTCCCAACTAAATAATGCCAACGCACTCCAAATACACGCAAAGGTAACCACGCGCTCAGCATCAAATACTTCACCATAAAACGCCACAGCAAGCATAAACATTAAACTTGGGCCTATATACTGAAAAAAACCTAAGGTACTGTATTGCAAGCGCTTAGCTGCACCTGTAAAACATAAAAGAGGTAGGGTTGTCACGACACCAGCACTGATCAGCAATAAGTTAACATGCCAATTATTAGCCGTGAAATCTGAACTTGTAGTCGGCACCATTAACCACCAGTAAATCAATGCAACAGGCAGTAAAATTAGCGCTTCGAGCAACAAACCTGGTAATGACTCAATAGGCAGCTTTTTACGTAATAAACCATAAATAGCAAACGAGCCCGCCAATGAAAATGCAACCACAGGGAAAGAGCCAAAACTCACTAACTGTAACAGTACCCCGCACAAGGCTAAACCTACCGCAACACCTTGCCACTTACGTAAACGCTCACCTAAAAACAGCATCCCCAGTAATACATTTAAAAGCGGATTTATGTAATAACCTAAGCTTGCATCCAGCATGTGGTTATTATTCACAGCCCAAATAAACAAGCCCCAATTAAAGCCCAACAAGGTAGCGGTAACCACCAGCATAAACAGTAGCTTAGGCTGACTTAAAGCGACTCGAACTCGCTGCCACTGATGACGAACGGCAATAATAAGAAGTAAAAATAACACCGACCAAATAACACGGTGCATCAATATTTCAAAAGCAGAAATATCTTGTAGAAGCTTAAAATAAATGGGTGCTAAGCCCCACATAAAAAAGGCTAAACATGCGAAAATGACCCCTTTTCGCTGTTCGGTATTGGTAGGCATAAGTTAGGCTTTATTGATTAAAAACACTATTTTACGCCCCCTTTCTAACTGCGCAACTAAAACGGGTTAAATAAACCCTTTGGGCGCTCCACAGGCACTTACCCTCATCGTTGTTACTTCTTAAAAGGGTACTGCCATTGTTGCAAAGTAACGCCTTGATATTAAGCTCCTGTGAAACGCTGAATTCTGCATATTGAGGTCGTTTGGGTATATTGCTAAAGACATCGCTATAAAAAACCACTAAAATGCTCGCGATGAATACCAATACCGCAACAACCAACACACCCATTCGCTCACCACAAGCCGTACTCAAACAAGTGTTTGGTTACAGTGAGTTTCGTGATGGCCAACACGCTATTATAGCCGCCGCGCTAGACGGACAAGATTCGCTCGTGCTGCTTCCTACTGGCGGTGGTAAGTCATTGTGCTATCAAGTACCTGCTTTGATCCTTGATGGCGTCACTGTGGTCATTTCGCCACTTATTTCCCTCATGCAAGATCAGGTTGCGCAACTTCGTGCCCTTGGTGTTCAAGCTGCCTATATCAACAACAGCTTGCCATTTGAAGAACAACAAGCGGTGTATCAGCAATTGCACTATGGTCAAATTAAGCTTTTATATGTTGCACCAGAAAAAGTCTTACAGCATGATTTTTTAGAGCGTTTGAGCCATCTTAAGCTAGCCTTATTTGCGATTGATGAAGCCCATTGTGTATCGCATTGGGGGCACGATTTTAGGCCACATTACTGTAGGCTCAATGAATTAAAGCAACGCTTTATGCATGTGCCCACGATGGCATTAACCGCCACAGCAGACAAAGCAACTCGCTACGATATTATTGAACAGCTCCAGCTTAATCACCCATACGTGCACACAGGCAGCTTTGACAGACCCAATATTCGTTACACCATTGAAGAAAAGTTCAAACCGATGGTGCAACTACTTCGTTACTTAAAAGAACAACAAAATCAAAGCGGTATAATTTACTGTACCAGCCGAAAACGTGTCGATGATGTGGCTGAAAAGCTCGCTGACGCAGGATTTAATGCCGCAGCTTATCATGCAGGTATGAGTAACGAGCAACGCCAGTTTGTACAATCAGGCTTTGCTCGTGACGATATTCAAATTGTAGTCGCCACCGTTGCGTTTGGAATGGGCATCAACAAACCAAACGTGCGATTTGTGGTGCATTACGATATTCCAAAAAGCATTGAAGCCTATTACCAAGAAACAGGCCGTGCTGGTCGTGATGGTCTTGCCGCAGAAGCGATTATGTATTTTGATCCGGCTGATATCGGCCGCGTACGCCGCTTTTTTGAAGATATTGAGGACGAGCAACGTCGTCGTGTGGAAGAGCAGCGCTTTAACGCTATGGCCAGCTTTGCCGAAGCACAAACCTGCCGCAGACAAATCTTGCTCAATTATTTTAGTGAATACAAACGTGAAACGTGTGGCAACTGCGATATCTGTCTAAATCCACCAAAAAGCTTCGACGGTACACTGGTTGCCCAGCAAGCACTATCCTGTGTTTATCGTGCTGAGCAACGCTTTGGTATTGGTTATATTGTTGAGCTGTTGCGCGGCGCTAACACCAGTCGTATCCGTGATAATAATCACCACCAGCTAAGCACCTATGGTATAGGTAAAGATCACAGTGTGGAGTTTTGGCTGAGCATTTTAAGGCAGCTTATTCATCAGGGTTTATTGAGCCAAGACATCACGCAAGGCTCTTCGCTTCGTTTAACCGAAGCTGCACGCGCAGTGCTTAAAAGTGAATATGCCCTACAGCTGGCAGAACCCCGCCTTCAAGCGAAACACGTATACCAAGATAAACTCGCTCAATTCAATTATGATAAAAAGCTGTTTGCGCGACTGCGTGCTCTACGTAAGGAACTTGCAGATGCGGACGATGTACCGCCTTATGTGGTTTTCAATGATAAAACCCTTGCAGAAATGGCACAGCTTATGCCAACCAACGACAGTGAGTTCTTAAAAGTATCGGGTGTTGGTTTTACAAAGCTTAACAAGTATGGGGCACCGTTTTTAAATACCATTCGCGATTACCTCGCAGCCAACTAGGGGAAGCATGACTGAACTTCTATACGATGCTGAGCATCAAGTTATTATCATCACGCCAAGCGAACATCCCACCGATGAAGACTTTGCGCTATGGGCTACACTTTTTTTGCACGCTCCAGCTATTCAAACCGCTGACTTTGATGCCGGAGCGGACCGACATCGAGTAAGGTTTCACTTTACAGATCATAGTTTTAATCTAAACTTTGAACATTACAGTGAGAGTATTTGGATAAACGCCGAAGGCGTTGAAGCAGCGGCCTCATTAGCTGATCTTTATCAGTATTTAGTTATGCAGTTACAATAATAAGCTAGACTTTTTTCTGCACTTAGTATGTAGTATCTGTATAAGGCATAAACAACTAAGGGTGTAAATGGAATTTAAGCAGTCGCACTTTGTTGCTCGGTTAACAACATTACTGGCAGTAAGCATGGCAGCAAATGTATATGCACAGCAGCTACCTACTGATGATAATAATTATTGTCAAAACCAACGTACGCTTAAATCACAAGATAATAACCTACGTCGCCAACTTGATACCGACAACCCACTCCCTGAAGCCGCCGAAAATCGCAAAATTGTTGCTGTAGAGCTTGAGCAACTTAATGTCTTCAACACTGAACTTGAAGAAGAAGATAACTTTTTATTTCGCTTTGCAAACCGCGCACACATGACAACGGAGCCTGAGGTTATTCATAGCGTTTTACTGTTCAACGAAGGCGATACTTATAACCCTCGTAAGCTACTAGAGTCAGAGCGGCTCCTGCGCAAGCAAGGCTACCTATATGACGCGCGCATTCACGCTAACCTTGATTGCGATGGCAATGTTCGTGTGAAGGTTGTGACGCGTGATTTATGGACTTTACTTCCTGAAATAAGCTTTAGCCGCAGTGGCGGTGAAAACGAATCGAGTATTGGTTTTCGTGAATCTAACTTTTTAGGATGGGGTAAACGGGTTTCTTTCTCACGCACGCGTGATGCTGATCGTACCGGTTATCTATTCGTATATGATGATCCTAATATTCTATCTAGCCGTTATCGAGGGCGTGTTGAATACTCAGACAACGATGATGGTAAACGCCACTACATAGATTTAAGTTATCCCTTTTTCTCTATTGATACCCCTTACAGCTATGGCTTTACGAGTTACTCTGACCAGCGTCGTGAGTCGCTATATTACCGCGGTGATGTTGTTAGCGAATTTGAGCAAAAAACGATTTTAAATAGAGCCTACTTTGGCCACTCTCGTCATTTTGCAAATAATTGGACTCAGCGCCTTAGCATCGGCTTTGAAAACCGAGAAGATACCTTTGCAGCCATTCCTGAAACACATTTACCGATCGCCAATGATCGTAACGTAAGTTATCCCTACATTCGTGGCCAGTGGTTTGAAGACCATTTTGTTAAAGTGAGAAATTTTGACAGTATATACCGCACCGAGGATCTTAATTTAGGCTGGAATATTAGCGCCTTACTGGGTTATTCAAGTAAAGATATAAGTGATGATGGCAGCCGCACCATTTACTCGCTCTCCTTATCAAAAGCACATTACACTGGTGATAATCAACTATGGCGTTTCAAAGCAGACATTGATGGCTATTGGAATGAAGAGCAAGACAATGTTGAAAACTTAATAACCAGTTCACAAGTTCAGTACTACTTAAACACCAGCATACAACAAACTTGGTATGCAAAAGTGCGTCTGCAATATGCAAAAAACCTGACCGCAGATAAGCAACTAACCTTAGGGGGCGAGAATGGTTTACGCGGTTACCCTTTAGATTACCAAGTAGGTGATCGCAGCTTTCTAGTAACATTAGAAAAACGCTATTATTGGGAATATGACTTACTACAATTATTTAAAGTGGGCGGTGCAGCCTTTTACGATATAGGCCGTGCTTGGTATAACGATAAAGACAATGGCTCCAACGGCAACGTATTACAAAACGTCGGAGTTGGGCTTCGCTTAGCCCCAAGTCGCGCAAATGCAGGCACGGTTATTCACCTCGATATTGCTGCGCCAATTAACAAACAAGATGATGATATTGACTCTGTGCAGTGGCTCGTCACCGTTAAAAATACTTTTTAAAGTACTGTTTTTCACAGCCTAAAACGCTAAAATTGGTGCGTAAATCTTTAACTTAGGAACCCGTTTGGACTTCGTCGAACTTTTTAATGAGCAATACCATTTAATCGTCACAATCATCGCGATTTTGCTTTACCCGTTGCTTCGTAAAACTACGAAAAAGCTGTTGCTTAAAGCAATCAAAGGAAAAGCCGATCCTCATCGTGAATACCGCGCAGAACTCTTACTAAATATTATTCTAGCCATTGTTATGCTGTGCTTAGTATTAGTTTTTTGGGGGATCGAGTTGCGTGGTTTGTTAGTGCTTGGCTCCTCAATTTTTGCCATGCTCGGCGTTGCACTGTTTGCTGCATGGTCACTTCTTAGTAACTTAACAGCCTTTTTACTCATGTTCATTCAAAACGACTGCCGTGTTGGCTATTGGGTAAGAGTGATTGATGGCGCAAACTTTCTTGAAGGTCGCATTACTGAAATGGGATTAATGAATGTTGTGCTTGAACACGTTGATGGGCATAAAGTTATTTACCCTAATAACATCTTTGTTACCCGCCCTGTGATGGTGCTCAACAAAGCCCCTGCCCCAACGAAAACAGCATCGACAAAACGTATTCTAGGCCCCAAAAAATAAAGCCGCATCTGCGGCTTTGAATCACACTAAAACTGTCTAATTTCAAACAGCCACGATTTAACTTAGCGACCTTGCTCTTTATTTACTTTAGCAATAAAGGCTTTTAGTTCATCAAGTTGCGGTTCAATACCTTGCTCATTATGCCACTCAAACCACTCTTCAACATCAGACACAACATAATGATGAACTTTCAAACAAAGTTCACTATTTTTTAGCCATACATCGGGGGAGCGTGTTGGGGAAAATTTATACCAAGAGCAGTAAGTGTAGCCATGGTTTTTTAAGTTTGCTTCAATGTAAAAACTCAACACAATCGACGAAATAAAGTATAAAACTATGCCAGCTAATGTTGACTTTATCATCAGCAAAAATGTTTTTTCATTTTTATAATTAAAGATCTTCTGAACACCTGCAATTATCATAAAAAGCGGGAGCGGCAATATGAAAAAGCCAGGAGCTTGTAACCCTACTTCACTTATATAGTAATGATCTTTATCAAAAAAAACATGCTCATTGAATCCTTTATATGACGCATACGTGATTAATACAGCAATAAAGCTTAAGAAAACTATTGTTATGAATATTAAAAACTTAGCTTTAACTTCAAGAGCTGAAAATTTTTCACCTGATTTCTCCCACTTTAAAAATGGCATGAAGTTCCTTTTCTGATATCTAATAACATTCGTTTGGTGTTTAGCGCCCCTGCTCTTTACGCGCTTTAGTAATGAATACTTTAAGTTCATCAAGTTGAGGTTCAATACCTTTATTGTCATGATATTCAAACCATTTCTCAACGTCTAAGGTAACAACTGCACCCTCTTTTAAACAAAAACGACTATCTTTTAACCATACATCAGGTGAGCGCGTCGGGGAAAATTTATACCAAGAGCAGTAAGTGTAACCATGTTTTTTTAAGTATGCTTCTATGTAAAAACTACAAAAAAATATAGAAACAAAAAACAAGGCTATACCAATAGTTGAAGCTTTTATCATAAATTTAAATGTTTGATCGATTTTATAATTAAAAGCTTTCTGAATAATTGCGACAACCATAAAAAATGGAAAAGGTAAAAAGAATATCGCGGGTGCTAGCAGGCCAGTCTCACTAATATAAAAACGTCTTGATTCCAGAAATAAATGCTTAAAAATACCTATGTATGATAAATACAATAGAGTGGCTGTAAATATTGAAAAGAGTAAGAAACTGAACAAATGTAAAAGCTTAGCTTTTAAAGTAAGTTCTTGAAACTTTTCATCTGATTTTTCCCATTTAAAAAATGGCATGAAGTTCCTTTTCTGATATCTAATTACATTCGTTTATTTTAGCGACCTTGCTCTTTATTTACTTTAGCAATAAAGGCTTTTAGTTCATCAAGTTGAGGTTCAATACCTTGTTCATTATGCCATTCAAACCACTCTTCAACATCTAACACAACGTAATGATGAACTTTCAAACAAAGTTCACTATTTTTTAGCCATACATCGGGGGAGCGTGTAGGGGAAAATTTATACCACGAACAGTAAGTGTAACCATAGTTTTTTAAGTTTGCTTCAATATAAAAGCTACAAATAATTGAAAAAGCCACATACAAGGGAACACCATAAAGCAATGACTTTATTAGATGTTTAGCTGTTTTATTATTTTCTTTTCCTAGCAATTTTTGAACACCGCCTATAATAGCAAGGATAGGAAATGGTACTAAAAAAATAGCTGGAGCTAGGTAACCAACCTCACTAATGTAATATAGCTTGTCATTAATAATTAAATGATTTTTCACACCTACGTAAGTACCATACATGTACCCATAAGCCAAAAGCAGCAATAATATAAATGTCAGACATATAATTACTTTTTTATTGAATTCAAAATCTGAAAAATTTCTTTCAGATTCTTTACCCCTAAAAAACAGCATGAAGTTCCTTTTTTAAATATATTATATTAGACTATTTTATCGTCCCTGCTCCTGGTTTTTTTTAGCAATAAAGGCTTTTAGTTCATCAAGTTGAGGTTCAATACCTTGTTCATTATGCCACTCAAACCATTCTTCAACATCAGACACAACATAATGATGAACTTTTAAACATAGCTCACTATTTTTTAGCCATACATCGGGGGAGCGTGTCGGCGAATACTTATACCATGAACAATAAGTGTAGCCATGGTTTTTTAAGTTTGCTTCAATATAGAAGCTGCATATGATTGAAAAAATAAAGTACAAAGGAATGGCTACAAACATAACTTTAACTGCTAATAAAAAAGTTCTTTCATTCTTGTAATTTAGTAACTTCTGAAGTCCTGCAACAGTTATAAGCAATGGAAATGGAACAAAAAGAATTAATGGGGCAACATATCCATATTCATAAATATAATAATAATTTGTATTAATAAATATATAATTCACAAAACCTGCATAAGCTGCATGAACAAAAACAAAAGTAAATGCAATAAATAAGACCACCCCAAAATATACCGTTAACCTTCTACCAAACTCAAGGTCAGAGAATTTTTCTCTAGATTTTTCCCACTTTAGAATTTGCATATATTACTCTTACTTTTACTTTTACTAATACCAAGCCTAGGTATTCCTGTTATTTTATAGAAATAATTATAAAAGTTATCACAATTATTTTTCTCATGAATTACATTTTTGGGGATTATTTTTATAATACCTGTGGCAATCTCTTCTTCAATAGCTCTAAGTTGTTCTGAAAGAAGGCTAGTTACTTCATCTATTTCTTTTTTAAAAACTGATGATAAATACGTAACTACTCCCCCAACTACAACAACAATAACTAATGGGACGGCCGCTGTAGTAATTACGACGGTACCGACAATACCAACGAGCACTTTTGTGACCAATATTGTTGTAGCTATAGTTGCCGCAACAACTGCCATATCAACAGCAACACCTGCAACGAAGTCATGCCATGTTGTTTCGTCCCTCAAAACAAGATCCAATGCATGAAAAGAGACGGAGACGATCAAAGTAACAATAAACCCGCCCTTCATTGACTTTGCCGCTTCTAACTTACCCACACCAACTGTAAATAACTTTGGATTACTTGCTAAGTATCGGGTCTCTGTTAAGTGTTCACGGATTCGTGGGTATGAGTCTATAATTATAGCTGGCGAGCCGTTATACACTTTGATTTTAAAATTACCAAACACATTTCCCTGCTGTTTAAGTGCGCAGCCAGTACAGTAAGCGATCTTACATCATCAAACAAAGGATATAAGCCTACACCGAACTTTAAATCACCTTTAATTATTTCCTATTTATTAGATACAGAGTTATATTCTTTTAACTGCGCATCAATCCAATCAACAGCTTGTGCACGAGAATATCCCTGTTTCATTTTTACAGAAATAATGTAGTCAACAAACTCCGCTGAGTTCATGATTAACATTGTATGATTATTACTGGCGAGTATATTTTGAATTTGTTGTTGACGCTGCCTTTGAGCAATTGCGCGACGAGCATGTGCAGACATCGTAATTTCCTTATAAATTGACTCATTCCATTCGTCTCTATTTTAAACACTAAAGAAGTTAATTCAATGTTTGGTTAATCAGAAATGTCTGTAATTAACGCTTATCTCAAATAATAAAAGCCGCAAATTGCGGCTTTTAAAGTAAAAGATTAACAGCTATTAGTTATTGAGTTCAGCCGTTTTTAGCTCGTCTTCAATATCGCTTATTTCATCAATAAAGGTTTCGAGCTGTTGCTCTACAAGGCTATTCGCATGGGCAAAGTAGGCTAAATGAAACACTGCATCCCCTTCGTTTACAAGTGGCATCGTTTGCTGGCCAATAACAATACCACTACGGGGTGCCAGTAGCTCAAGCTCGGCATCACCTAATGGGCTACTTATATAAGCGAGCACTTGCCCTTTCATCACTCGCTCACCAAGGGATACTTGCGCACGGACAATACCATCCACTTCGGCACGTATCCAGCTCGTCGAGCTTGCAATCACTGGCTCAGGAAGCTTTTTAGCACGCTTGCCACGCACCATTTTTAAATGGCGCATAACATAATCAACCCCTTGCACGCCTGCGGCAATAGCAATTGGGTCAAAGCGCAGTGCCTCTCCCGCTTCATAAGTGATAACAGGAATGCCTAAATTGGCCGCTTCACTACGCAATGAGCCATTACGCAATGAGGCGTCAATCACTGCCGGCGTACCAAATGCTTTAGCCATAGCTGCAGTCTCGGGGTCACTTAAGTTGGCTCTGATCTGTGGCAAGTTAGTACGATGGATTGCGCCAGTATGTAAATCAATAATATGCGTACAATGCACGGCTACTTGAGTAAAAAACGCATTCGCCATACGCCCTGCTAACGAGCCTCGTGTTGAACCAGGAAAACTACGGTTCATATCACGGCGGTCAGGTAAGTAACGCGACTTATGGATAAAGCCAAATACATTCACAATCGGTACAGCAATTATGGTTCCACGCAATTGCTCAGGGTCGATTTTAGCAAGTAGCTGCCTTACAACTTCAACCCCGTTTAACTCGTCACCATGAATTGCAGCACACACCATTAGCACAGGCCCTTGCTGCACTCCATTTACAACTTCAATCGGAATATTCAACGGTGAGTGGGTATAAAGCTTTGCAGCCTCAATCGAAAACGCTTTGCGCTCTCCAACCCCAACAGTATCACCCAAAATTGAAAACGGTGTATTTTTCTTAACCTTTGCCACGCACTGTTCCTTTTAATAGAGCGCTTATATTACTTAACCTTTACCACGCGTTGCTGTTCTTTTTGATGCCGCTGTTTTTTCAATAAACTCGACAATCATGCCAGCAATGTCTTTACCTGTTGCAACTTCAATGCCTTCAAGGCCTGGTGACGAGTTTACTTCCATCACTAATGGACCACGTGCAGAGCGAAGTAAATCAACCCCCGCTACATTCAAGCCCATTGCTTTAGCTGCTGCAACGGCTGTTTTTCTTTCTTCTGGGGTAATACGCACTAATGTCGCGCTACCACCACGGTGTAAGTTAGAACGGAATTCACCTTCTTGCGCCTGACGTTTCATTGCCGCAATCACTTTATCGCCTAATACAAAACAGCGAATGTCCGCACCGCCCGCTTCTTTGATGTACTCTTGCACCATGATATTGGCTTTTAAACCCATAAACGCTTCGATTACACTTTCTGCTGCTTTACGTGTTTCAGCTAATACCACGCCGATACCTTGCGTACCTTCAAGTAATTTAATTACGACAGGCGTGCCACCTACCATGCTCAGTAAGTCTTTTACATCATCAGGTTTACTCGCAAACCCTGTTACTGGCATGCCTACGCCTTTACGTGATAATAGTTGTAATGAACGTAACTTATCTCGTGAGCGAGTTATTGCGACTGATTCATTCACAGGGAATACACCCATCATTTCAAATTGGCGTAATACTGCGCAGCCATAAAAAGTCACTGATGAACCAATGCGCGGTACAATTGCATCAAAATCTTTTAAATTTTCACCGCGGTAATGTATTTCAGGTTGTTCTGAATTGATGTTCATATAACAACGTAGTGCATCAATCACTTTTACTTCATGACCGCGCTGCTCAGCAGCTTCAATCAAGCGACGTGTTGAATATAAATTTTGGTTGCGTGATAAAATACCAAGTTTCATAGTTAAAAACCTTAACTGATAAACTCATACACGTAAAAACGTGTGATAAGTCCTTTTCTATAATAAATGAGATAAAGCCGGATCAACGACTATGCGGTTTTCCATTGCTGTACGCCCTAACAACATTCTAAACTTCATTGTTGAACGGTTACTTAAAGTCACCCTTACAGGCCAGCTTTGGTTTCCTGCGACTAATTTTGTTTCGATAAAATAGCGAAGTTCGCGCTGACCACTTGAGCTGGTCACATACTTGCGCTCAACAACTTTTGCGCGGCACTCTACAATTGTTTCTTCATCGTCTTGTAAAGGGTGGGTTGAAAATTTCACCCAGTTCTCACCATTTTCTGAAAACTCCTCAACATCAAAAGCATGAATACACGAAGTACGCGCTCCAGTGTCCACTTTCGCTTTGATCTTATCAATTCCCAGTTCAGGTAAGCTCAACCATTCGCGCCAGCCAACAATAATTTTTGCAGTCATTAATGTGCCCTCTATAAAAAAGTGTCTTATACGCTACAGAGCTAGAAACACCAACGAAATATATTTATCCCCTCGATAAATCGATTTAATTGACGTAGGCTAAACTATAATCAATTATACCCAAGCCACCTCAAGGTGCGAGTTTCAGTTGGAATTAAAAGCGATTTAGGCAAGGCATTGATTGCAAGTAATAGTGGTTCTATTGTTAAAATCAATAACGCAGTATAAATCGCTTTTAAACCAACCCTTTGGGCGCTTCACAGGCACTTACTCTCATCGTTGTTACTTCTTAAAAGGGACTGCCATTCTTGCAAAGTAACGCCTTGATATTAAGCACCTGTGAAACGCTGAATTCTGCATCTTGAGGTAGCTTGGGTATATAGCACCATTTATAAAACGAGAGTTCAATATGATCAATGGGTTACTTCATGTCTTAATTTTAGACGAGCAAGGCGGTGCACGTGCTATTGACAATAGTACTGAGCTGCAAAATTGGCAACCCGAACACGGAAAACTTTGGGTTCATATGGATTATAGTCAGCCTGAAGCGATTCAGTGGCTTGAAAGCAGTAATCTATTAACCGACTACGAATTAGCATCATTAACAGCAGATGAGACACGCCCGCGCCTGACTAAAGTAACCAATGGCACTATGCTGTTTTTGCGTGGCGTTAATCTAAATCCTGCACAAAGCCCTGAAGACATGGTGTCTTTACGTTTATTCATTAATGAAAACATCATAGTGACAACTCGCAAACGTCGTTTGCTCTCTGTACAAGATGTTGTTGCGTCATTTAATGATAGTAACGGCCCCTGTTCAATCTCTGAATTAGTGTGTGATTTAGCACAAAATTTAACATCACGCATGCAAGGTGTGATTGATAGTCTTGATGACACGTTAGATATTTTTGAAGATGAAATTGACGAACCAAATAAAGGCTTTGATAACCAAGCGTTAGCGCAAATGCGTCGCCAAACCATTGCTCTAAAACGCTATTTAAGGCCACAAAAAGAAGCCCTTATCACTTTATTAAACAATAAGTACAAGTGGTTAGATGAAGATGATAAAGCACGTTTAAACGAAACAACCAACATGTTAATTCGCTTTTTAGAAGAGCTAGACAGCTCAATTGAGCGCGCGCAAATCATTCAACAAACCATTGCTAACCAAGTGTCTGAGCAACTTAATCAACGTATGTATGTGATGTCGGTTGTCGCGGCACTTTTCTTGCCACTGGGCTTTTTAACAGGCTTATTAGGTGTGAATGTTGGCGGTATACCAGGTACTGAAAACCCTTATGCATTCAGCGTATTTTTAATATTTTTAGTCGTGCTTACTGTCGGTATTGGCATTTACTTTAAAAATAAAAAATGGCTCTAACTGGTGTTAAACAACAACTGCTGAAGTAATCAAATCAAGGCGAACGTTATGTTCGCCTTTTGCAGTTGTAATAATTAAGTGTTCACCATCGGGGTGTATTATTTTCAAATTTACTGCTTTGCCCTGAAGCTGCTCACCAGAATCTAATGTGATCAACAACTCAGCGTTTTGCATACACCAAAGCTCATATTGATCGTAGTCAGCACAAGGTATTGGACTATAAGTCATATTTTTATCTTTAAAAGAATACAAGTTCGACTAGTGTAGAAAATAATAACAGTATCAGCAAACCACGTTCTTACTCACAAGCTAGCCTACTATTTGACTTAGGGAGCCAAAATTAAAGAGCGAACTAGTAAGTTTAAAATGCTTATCACATTTTAAACTTAATCAACTCGAAAACTAATCGTTACAATATTATACGTGCTATCAACTTGATTACCGGCAACAACAGCCTTTCCTTCAACAGGGTAATCACTGGAAATAATGTAGGTTCCTTTCTCTTTATTGGTAACAGTTAATTGCCCTTTTTTATCGGTTGTTATTTTTAATTGCTGACTAGGTGTTTGCACTAATACAGCATGATCAACAACAGGGTTATTTTTATAAACAAGTGTGAAGGTGTTCCCATTTGCTTTGCTTGGCACGAACTCGAGCTCTTGTTTAGCTTTGGTATCTTGACGGCCAGCCTTAGCAAAAAGCTTAGCCGCTTGGAGCTTATCCGCCTCTTGTTCTGAGGTTTTTTCCATTTGCCAAGGCTCCCATAAATCATCTATGAAAGCTCTTACATCACCTTGCTCTTTTACCTCAGCTAACCAATAGTTTTGGTGTTGAGTAAGCGCTAAAGTCGACTGACTATCATTAACAAATACCTGTGCATTTTTCAGCCCTGCAATACTATCGCCAGATTCAGGTTCACCAGGCTCTCCTAAATACAGTTTTATATCATCGCCTTTTGCAGACTTTACCAACCAAACTTCATGTGCATTTGCAAAACTACTGCCGATAAGTGCAGCAATAAAAAGTAAATTCTTTAAGCTGTTCATTAAGTTTCCTTTTAAGCTTTAATGATGTGTCTATCAACATAAAACGCAGTTTGAAACCAAAAGTACAAGAGAAACCAAGTACACTTGCGTATAGCGATGCCGAAACAACCTTAACAATAATAATTATCAATTAAATTTGCAATTAAAAAGGAAATATAAAGTATTTTAAGTAATGGACTTAAACGCAGGAACATAAAATACAAACAAATTTAATGAATTACTTATAGGGATGATGTTTGAACAGGCTTACTTAAATATGCAGCTTTACTATCATAAGCAAGCTGTTTGATAGTGTAATGATAAGTTTAAAAGGAAATAAATAGCAGAGCAAATGGCGCTCTCAGCAGGGATCGAACCTGCAACTTAGCCTCCGGAGGGCCACGTGATATCCATTTCACCACGAGAGCACATTTGTCGTCATCAATACTGACTCGCGATATCAGCATGACAACTCGGCAATGATAATGGCATCTTGCCTTAAATGCTAGCATCTAAAGCCCTATATGCTTATAAATTCAGCAAATTGCATTAAAACACTTCACATTCGGGCAGAACCACGGTATTAACGTATACTTAATAAATTAAATAACAAATGGCACTCATTGCCGTGTAAGGGGAATTTGAATATGAGTTTAATGTCTACAGAGCAAGTTGCAGAATTTTTAGGTGTAAAAGTCGAACGTGTTAAACGACTTGCTCGCGAGCATTTATTAATCTCGAAATCACAAGATGACAAAGGTGAGCCTTTATTTGAACCAGAAGATGTAAAAAAATATAAAGAACTTGCCGAGCGAATTGGCGGCCTTTAATTTTTTACTTCCTCAATAAAGTGGTTAAGCTGTGTAAGCAGTGGCGCCACTTTATCCATTGCACCGCGTTGTTCATACCAGCAAATGCACAATAGTAAAAATACAGCATGAAACGCAGCGAGCTTTTCGAGCGATAAATTGAATTCACGGTGTTCACACACACGTGATTGATAGTTTTTAAGCAACTGCAGTTGCTGCGACTCATTGAGCCCAAAACTCACCACCAGCGCAGCCAAGTCAAAATAAACATCATTACTTTTGGCATATTCAAAGTCGATTAAAAACATGCCCGATTCGTTCACTATGATATTTTCTTTTACCAAATCGTTATGGCAAAAGCCCATATCTTTTGGCGCAGCAGCGATGTACGCGAGCGATTGCTCAATTAAACTCGCATGCTGCTGATACCGTGCTGTTTGCCGGTAATAGTTAATTTCATAGGCAATATCCATGGGCTTGGTTAGCACTGGGTAGCGATGCAAATTAACTAAATCAGGTAATAAACTGCTACAAAACTCACCACTTGCTATGCTACCCGCCACGTAGTCAAAAATGGCAGTATCAGTTGCCTGCTCTAACCAAAGGGGTGCTGGGCAGCAACTTTGCTTAGCAAAGTGCGCTTGCGCAGCTAGCCCTATCGCCGGCCAGTGATCACGATAATGCTTAACCAAGAAAGCCTTGGTTGATGTTTTTACTAGGTAGTTATCATTGCTTAATCCCTCAACCAACGGGCTAATTGAGGTAATCGTTAAGCTAGAGTTAAAGCGCGTAAATAGCGCATGAATTTGTTGCTCTGTTTTCATTATAGCTGTGCAAGTGGCTTAGCTTGATGTTGCTCGTATTCTTCATACCAAGTTTTAAAGCCCCACGCCGCCATAACCGTATAAAAAACAAATAAAACGAGTGTTGGGTAATACCCTTTTTCAAAGTACAAGTACATTGATGCAGCATCAATCACAATCCAGTATAACCAATTTTCGAGCACCTTTTTAGCAACTAAATAAGTCGTAACGACAGCAAAACAGGTTGTAAAACTATCAAGGTAGGCAAAATCTGCATGGGTATAATTAGCCATTACAAAGCCAATAATCACTGAAATTAATGAGGTTAAAAGCAAGATAACAGCATGTCTTTTTAACGACCATGAAATAATCGGTAGATGATCTTTATTATTCATGCCCCGACGCCAGACCACCCATCCATATACCGCCATATACATGTAATAAAAATTAAGTAGCGACTCCATCAAAAGTGCGCCATTCCAGTACATTACGGTATAAATAAAGGTACTTATAAAAGCGGCTGGCCAGCACCATAGACTTTCTTTAATCGCAAGTAGTAAATACGCCATTGACAGTGCAACTGCAATATATTCCCAAAGAGACATCGCAGTAAATCCTGCAAACGTGTCTGTCAAAAAATCCATGCTTTACTGTAACCTTGTGGTATTAATCGTCGCTAGGCGATAAATCGCCATGTAAAAACTTACACACAAAAATCGCTTTACCAAACTCTTCATAAGAACGTTTGATTTCAGTATTCAATACAGACATGACTAAATCATAATCACCGAAAATCTGAGTTGATAAGGTATTGGTGATTACTTTAAGATTTTCGTAACTGTTTACACGGTCAATAAAACCTTTGATAAACGGAATGTAGTCTTGATGTAGTGGGTACTTACTGATCTCTACTGAAAGTTTCATTATGATTTACCGAGTCTTTGAAAAGTATGGCATTGTAACCCGCTTATACTAACAAGTCATGGCTATGGTTATTTTTTAGTGTAAAATCAGCCCCGATAAACTTTGAGGATTCATTATGGCACGCCGCATCACTTACAAATTTAAAAACCAACCTCGCGAAATCAATTTTGCTAAAGATAAATACCGCGATATGTACCATGCGATTGCAGCGGCTGAAGGTATTGATTTAACAAATTATTTAAAAATGGAGCAGCAAGTCGAAATGACTTCAAAAGGCTCATCAGCAGTGCGTAACTTTCGTGACCAAGAATTTGCACGAATGGGATTTAGCGACGTGTATTTCATTAAAGAGTAACTATAAGTTACTCTTGATACTCGTAGCTTACGCGTGGGGTGATATTACACAGTAACTCATAAGGAATGGTTGTCGCGCATTGGGCTATTTCTTCAACAGGAAGCTCAGGCCCCCACATGATCACTTCATCACCCACTTTGATATTGTCGTGGTTATCACCAATATCAACCGTGATCATATCCATCGCCACACTGCCAACAATGCCATAGCGCTGTGACTTAATAACGACCGGTGTGCCCTGCTCTGCGTGACGTGGATAACCATCACCATACCCCATCGCGACCACAGCAAGCTTAGTTGGTTTATCGCTGTGCCAACGACCGCCATAACCAACACACTGATTCGCGTCAACATCACGAATCGCAATAACACGGGTTTTTAAACGCATCACAGGCTCTAAGCCATGTTGTTGGCCAATACTATTTAGCATAGGCGACACCCCATACAGCATCAGCCCAGGTCGAACCCAGTCACCATGTCCGTTAGGCCATGCGATAATGCCTGCGGAGTTTGCCAAGCAATGACGCTGACCTTTTCCTGCAACCAAGCCATCAAACAAAGCAATCTGCTGCGCAGTTTTATCATCGTTAATATCATCAGCACATGAAAAATGAGTCATCAACTTAATGTTATTGTGCGCATTTTTACTGGCTTTTAGGCGGCTATAAAACCCTTCAAACTGTGACGGTGAAATACCTAAACGATGCATGCCAGTATTCACTTTTAACCAACATGCAATAGGCGCATCTAACTGTGCTTCTTCAAGCACTTTTAGCTGATTTTCATCATGAATAATGGTTTGAAAGTTATTCGCCAAAAGAATGGGTAAATCATCTTTATGAAAAAAGCCTTCAAGCAACACTATAGGTTTTGTCAATCCACCGGCACGAAGCGCTAGCGCTTCGTCAATACGTGCAACCGCAAATGCATCCGCATCATTTAAGTATTGGGCAATTTTAACTAAGCCATGACCATAAGCATTCGCTTTTAATACTGCCATTACTTTGCAATCAGGTGCAAAGCGCTTCACCTGTGCTAAATTGTGGGCAAGCGCTTTTAGGTTAATTTCAGCAATGGCTAAACGCATTAATATTCATCATCCATTGCAGGACCCGCGTAGTTATCAAAACGCGAGAATTGACCTTGGAAGGTTAAACGTACTTTACCAATTGGACCATTACGTTGTTTACCTATGATAATTTCGGCCACGCCTTTTTCTGTACTGTCTTCGTTATATACTTCATCACGATAAATAAACATGATTAAGTCGGCATCCTGCTCGATTGAGCCTGATTCACGTAAGTCGGAGTTGATTGGGCGTTTATCAGCACGTTGCTCTAGGGTACGGTTAAGCTGCGATAGTGCAATAACCGGACATTGCAGTTCTTTTGCCAGTGCTTTTAGTGAACGTGAGATTTCAGCAATCTCTAAGGTACGGTTATCCGACAAGCTTGGCACACGCATTAGCTGCAAGTAATCGACCATGATCATACTAATACCGCCATGGTCGCGAGCAATACGGCGCGCACGCGAGCGCACATCCGTTGGTGTTAGACCCGATGCATCATCAACATACATCTTACCTTTTTCCATCAACAAGCCCATGGTTGACGACAGGCGCGCCCAATCGTCATCATCTAGCTGACCCGTACGAACCTTAGTTTGGTTAATTCGACCTAGCGATGCCAACATCCTCATCATGATTTGCTCCGACGGCATCTCTAGTGAGTAAATAAGTACAGGCTTATCTTGTGTCATGGCAGCGTGTTCGGCTAAGTTCATCGCAAAGGTGGTTTTACCCATCGATGGACGTGCTGCCACGATAATAAGATCTGAAGGCTGCATACCCGCCGTCATTTTATCTAGATCGGCATACCCCGTACTAACACCCGTTACACCATCTTGCGGCGACTGGTAAAGCTCTTCAATCTTATCAACTGTTTTTTCTAGAATGCTGTGTAAGCTTTGTGGGCCTTCAGTGCTTTTTGTACGCTGCTCGGCAATTTTGAATACTTTACTTTCAGCGAAGTCGAGTAGGTCATGGCTGGTACGCCCTTCTGGGCTAAAACCCGCTTCGGCAATTTCGTTTGCAACACCAATCATTTCACGGATAACAGCACGCTCACGCACGATATTCGCGTAGGCATCAATGTTTGCCGCACTTGGTGTGTTCTTCGCTATTTCAGCAAGGTAGGCGAAACCACCTATACTGCTTAACTGATTGTTTTTTTCTAAATTTTCAGAAATAGTGATTAAGTCAATCGGATCACCACCTTCAGCAAGGCTCACCATAGCTTCAAAAATCAGCTTATGGGTGCGGGTATAAAAATCCTGTGCAACCACTAACTCAGCAACACGGTCAAACGCTTGATTATCAAGCATTAAACCACCTAAAACAGATTGCTCAGCTTCTATTGAATGGGGAGGGACTTTTAAGGTATCGACTTGCTTATCTGGTTTGGCCATAACATCACAAAACTAAAATTGAATGGCTCTATTCTATCGACTTGCAAAGGCTGTGCAAATAGTAAAGCGGGAAAACTTCCCGCTTTATTGTTCGTTATTTCTGTTTACGAAGTTCAATACGCCCGCTAATGGTATCCATTTCGATATCTGCATCCCCACCGTTAATACTAAATTCTAAGTCGCTTGATGGGCCGTATTTCGCTTTAGTCGCTTTGTCATCACTGAGCTCATTTACAATTTTACCGTTAGCATGCGCTTCAATTTCAAACTTTGCCGATACATCAGTTGGGAAGTAAAACTTTGCATCACCACTGACTGATTCAAAACGAATATTGGCATCTTCAAGCAGCTTATTGATGTGAACTTCAGCTTCACCGTTTACGGTATTGATACGCAGCTTTTTAATCGCATCAAAAGCAAAGTCAATATCACCATTTACGTTCTCAAGGCGCACATCTTGCGCTTTAGTTTTTGACTTAATGTCGCCATTTACTGCGGTAAAGCGTAAAGCACCTTGTGAGTTTTTATCGTTAATTTCGCCATTGACGGTTTCAAAGCGAATATCTCCGTTCAGGTCATGAGCATTTACATCCCCATTGACCGTTTCAAAACTCATGTTGCCACTTATATTGTGCACTGTAATATCGCCGTTGACGGTATCGATCTCAGCGCCCGCTTCAAGCTCTTTGGCACTAACCGTTACATTCACCCCAGCAAATTCAAGCTCACTGCTTTTTGGCATGTAAATAGTTAAACGAGAGCCATCACCATTATTCCAAGCACCTAAGTTACGCGGCATTTTTACGACAAATTCAACACGGCTGCCTTCAACTTCTAAACGATAACCTTGTGCTTTATCGTCAAGCTCACCTTCGATTTTAAGTTGGGGTTTATCCCACCCTTCAATACGTACATCACCACGTTGGTTTTCAATAAAAATACGCTTATTTGCAGGGACATCAATTTGTTCATTAATGGTTTGTCCTGCCATTGCCATCAGTGGCAGTAATCCTAATGTTAAGACTAGTAATTTCATAATTGTTACTCCTAAATCGTTTGCCACTTAGGTGCATGCACCTTGTTAATTAAATCTAATTGTTGCTGATAAACCTGCGAGAGCATTTGTAATAAAGCAGGGTTTTCTGGTTCATTCTCGAGAGCCTGTTTGATGGCACTCTCAGCTTCTTCTAACTCTTTTAACTGTTGCTGCCAGTTATCTGTTAATGCAGGTTGGTTTTGATATTGCACCAACAAACCTTGCTTTTGCTTAGTAAAATAATTGCTCATTGCCATCATGCTGTTTGACTCACCTTGGCCGACAAAAAGCTGCACAGTTAAAAGTGCTGCAATACAGCAAGCGGCAACAGCAGCGAGTTTATTCCAGCCACGCGTTGGCTTATCAGGTTGCTGTGTTTGCGGCCTTGCAATTGCTCGCTCAATACCCTGCCAGAGATCTTTTTCTGGGCTAATATCTTGCTTCTGATTAAGCGAGTCATTTAAAAATTGTTCAAATTCTGGCTTACTCATTTTCATACCACTCTTTTAATAACTGCCTTGCACGGTGAAATTGCGATTTACTTGAACCTACGGCCATATCAAGCATGCTTGCTATTTCTTCATGGCGATAGCCTTCAATTGCATGAAGCACAAAAACCATACGTGCTCGTTCAGGTAGTCTCAGTACTAATTTATCGAGACCATTAAAACCGTCGCAATCAGCTGCGCTTTGCTCATCCATACCACTTTGTTCAAAACTCACTACTTTCTGAAACCAGCTTTTGTGTTTGCGAATATAGCTAATCGCAATATTACTGGTGACACTGTGTAACCATGTTGAAAACTGTGAACGCCCATCAAAGTTCGCTATTTTGTGCCATAACTGTACAAACACTTCTTGTGTTGCATCTTCGGCGTGCTCTTTATCTGCAAGTAGTCGCAAACAAAGGCTATAAACCCGCTTCACATGCAACTCATAAAGTGTTGCATAAGCACCTTGATCACCGCTTTTAACGCGTTCAATTAAGGCATGCTCACTTTGCTGGACGAACGCTTGTTCTGCATCTATCAACATCCTGGATGTCGTCCTTTATGATTATTATTGTGAATTTAGTGTATTAGACGTAAGGGGAGATTCAAAAGGTTTAAATGAAATTAAATTTTTTTAACGTGTCAGGGCAACTAGTTGACCTGACACTATTTACAGCTAGTTAGTAAGCGCGCCTTCACTGTCTTGTTGAATAGTTTCTGGTGTTTTATAACGCCAACCTAAAAACACGATTCGAGCAGGCGTTGATGGTTTTCCACCATTTTGCACTTTTAAAAGGCCAGCATCATAGTGAGCACCACTGCCCCCTGAAGCAGTAATCGTTGAACCACGAACACTACCAAACAATTCACCACTGCCGGATAATTTTACTGTTGTTAAAGGTGCGTAAATTGCCGCATATAGATTTGCAGCACCACTAAATTGCACACCATTTACACCAGTAAATGATGAATAAAATGACAACGATGGGTGACCACTTGTCGTTAAGCCCTCTTGCTCTGTGATCACACTCGCACCTGCTCCTATATTAATTTTGCCAGTGATAAGTATCGTTAAGCTGCTATCTTTTTTTATCGTTAAACGCGTGTCCCCTTCCATCGAAAAGTCACCATCAATAAATAAAATAACATCGCCCCCTGAAACTTCCATTTTTCCATCACTGGTCAATTTTAACTTGTCTAGGGCAAACACATATTCCTTACTTGTCGAACCATGTGGTTGGTTTTGAATCTTGGTATCAAATAAAAATACATCACTTAAACCTGGGAGTATCACTTGGCTACCATTCTGGCTAAAAAAGCCCTTTTCATTGGTTAGTTTAAACTGTTGGGTAGCCCCAATTGATAGCGAATGATAACTGTCAGTATCGCTGTGCAGCTGTGCCATTTTCTCGGGGATGATTAAAGGATCACAGCTTGTATCAGGGTTTGTAGGGTCATAATCTGGTGCACTTGGATCTGCGACTGTAATAGGCTCTACATTTGGGTTCACGTTAAACTTACGATTACTATAGTGCACACCATCTTGCTGATTATTATAGGTATCTTTAAAATTACCCGTTCCACCATACATAATATCTAAGCGTTCGCCTTGGGTATTATCAATATAAGTTGACCACTGCATAGAAGCATCGCCGTTGGCTCTAACAACCCCAGATACCCGACCACCTTTATGGATATAAAAACCTCGTGTGTATACGTTACCATCAATACGTAAACCACTGCCTGATGAAATATTAACTCCCGTATTTGAGCGTATATTACCAATTATCGGAGATGAGCCATTTAAATAAATAACACCCGTTGCTTTTACGTCGCCCTTAATAGGTGAATGCCCTGAAAGAACAACATCTGAATCACCATCAATTGTCGATACATCACCATCACTCGATTTTGTCTCTTCGTAGCTTCCTTGGCTTGAGTCGTAACTATCGATGGTGCCGCTACCTGACAAATTCACACCTTTACAACCCACCATTGCATTGGTAAATGCCGAACTCCCTTTGCCCCCTTGCACACTAAAACGGGCGACTAAATTGCTTTGAGCATCACCTGCATAACGTTGACCTAAACTTGCAATTTCCAGTTCACCATCAAGGTTTTTGCTTAGTAAAGCAGTAAATTTTGCATCATCGCCAATCACCCCTACACCACTGGCATTACCCGTTTTATCAATTAGTTCATCTATGGCCAGCACACCTTCACGGTTCAATGTTTGCTGCAGTAGTTTAGCTTGCTCGAACACCCCTTTTTCTGCCAATAGGCGGCTATTGAGCTTTTTCTGAAAATTACCACTTAATCGCTCTTGAACAATATTTTCTCGTAATGAACTAAGCACAACAACACTGGCCATGCCAGTTAAAATTAATACGGTTATAAGCGTAAAACCCTGTTGTTTTTTAGACACTATTTCCACCATATGCGTTCACTAAAATAGTGTTTGTTAGAGCAACATCAATGTTAATTCCTGCACCAAATTGAGCAGGTAGTTTTTGGGGTTTAACAACAATACTAACCAGCTCTCCAGATAAGCTAAACGACACGCTTTCTAAGCCCGTTAATAAACGCTCAGCGGCAGCACCATTGAGTGAACACATTAAACTACTATTATCTAGGCTATACACTTCAGTCATAACGCCCGTGGTTAAAGTGCCATTACATGCAATCACGCCCTCTGGTTGTATGATTGTTATGGTTGATTTATCCGCACTAATGGAGGGTACAAGCTGTGTTTGCTTAATGCTGCGATTGAATACTTTACTGGTATAGCGAATAACTTCTTGCGCATTTTCAAGCTCTTTACTGACTTCAATCGTGCCTTTAATTGCTGCATATGACAAACTCACACCAGCAAGTAAAAATGCCCCTGCGGCTAAGGCAACCATCAACTCAATAAGGCTAAACCCGCGTGCTAATTTATTCATAAACACACTGCCGACAAGTCAGGAAAACTGGCATTAAGACTTATTTGATTTTCTGCATTATCGGTCATGCGCTCATCAACCCACGCAACATTAATTTGCATATCATCATTATAAATCGCAGGAATCGTAATTTCATAATCAGCGACTTGGGGGGCCAAACTTGCTCTGAAATCAACATCTTGGAAAAGTGCGGGGTTAGTTTTTTGAATTTCACAAATGCGAGGCCATATCCGCTCAATACTATTTTGACCTTGAATTAAAGACACAGTGTAGTGAAAGCTATTTGTTGCATATTGTAGCGACTTTAACTGAGCAGCAGCTAAACCAAGTAAAGCGATACCAGCAATCACAACCGAAATCATTACCTCTAATAAAGAAAAACCAGCTTGCTTTTTCATGCGCATCCCTTTGATGATTCAGCTAACCAGTTTTGGCCACTTTTAAGGACACACATTACATAATCTGTGGTATTGGTGTGATTATCTTTAATATCTATTTGGGCTTGCTGGTCTACTTCACCACTTGCACTAACGGTTAGCGCAATTAAGTTTACTGTTACGCCAGCCTTAGTAATTGCAAACTCTTTTAATACAGTATCTGCACCCGCTTCGTTTAAAGTAACTTGCCAGAGATTATTATTTACCACCAATTTAATTTGGCGCTCTTGCTTTACAGCTTCACTGCGAGCATATTTATAAACACTGTTGAGTTGATTAGCTGTCGTTACAATACGATCTTGTAGAATTTGCTGACTAAATGACGGAAAAGCAAGACTGACTAAAATACCAATAATCGCAAGCACAACCATTAACTCAATTAAAGTAAACCCAGCCGCTTTACGCACAACAGCTACTCCCAACAATCATTTACAGCAGCACTGTTACTACCGTCATGTTTAATCATGAGTTCACCACAGCGATCCCCTGCCTGAGCTGAGCCAGACTTAGGTGTTGCCTTTAAATTAAAACCACGGTTTTTAAAATCAACAACGGCTCCAGGTGCCTTTTTCGTTGGCGTATACGTGAAGGTGTAGTAATCAGTATTTTGTGTTGCAAATGTATTAGGATAGCCACCATTTCTCGAATATATGCGTTCGAGGCTGGCACCATACTGTAATAAAACTTGCTGAGTATCAGCACGTCTACTGTGCTGCATATGCTCGGTATAAGCAGGTAACGCCACACTGTATAAAATACCTAAAATAGCGATGACAATGAGAACTTCTATGAGCGTAAATCCACGTTGTTTATAATTATTATTTGATGATAATTTACTTTTCAACCTTAAATCCTTACCACTTTTTTACGAATCAAATATAAATGACAGCGCTGTCGGTGTCAATTTAAGCAATTTCATATTGAGTACACCAATTATACTAATTAAGAAGAAGAGATTAAGATAAAAGAACTAGATTTTAAAATGTAGGTAAGACTATAAAACTGCTTTTGTACCAATTGAAAAGAAGCGGATACAAAAAAGCCGTGCTTTAAAGCACGGCTTTTATTACTTAATATTGCTATTAAGCTTCAGCGATAACGATTACTTTAATAGTAGCTGTTACGTCTGAGTGTACTGCGATTGCAACGTCAAATTCGCCAGTCTCACGGATAGTACCTAGAGGTAAACGAACTTCTGATTTAGCAACTTCAACACCAACAGCTGAGATAGCGTCAGCGATGTCACGAGTACCGATTGAACCGAATAATTTGCCTTCGTCACCAGCTTTAGAAACTAGTGTTACTTCAGCTAATGCTTCTAGCTTGTCAGCACGAGCTTGAGCAGCAGCTAGATCTTCAGCGATCTTAGCTTCTAACTCAGCACGACGTGCTTCGAAAGTTTCGATGTTAGCTTTAGTTGCAGGAACTGCCTTACCTTGTGGGAAAAGGAAGTTACGTGCGAAGCCAGATTTAACTACAACCTGGTCACCTAGGCCACCTAGGTTTGCGATCTTGTCTAGTAGAATAACTTGCATGTCTCTACACCTTTTAAAAACTGTTAATCCGCTGCTTACTTATGTAAGTCAGTGTATGGAAGAAGGGCTAAGTAGCGAGCACGCTTGATAGCAGTTGCTAGCTGACGCTGATATTTAGCGCTAGTACCTGTGATACGGCTAGGTACGATTTTGCCACTTTCTGTAACATAGTTTCTAAGAGTAGCTAGATCTTTATAATCGATTTGTTGTACGCCTTCCGCTTTAAAGCGGCAGAACTTACGACGTCTGAAATAACGTGCCATGAGTAAAATTCCTCAAAAAATTCTTTCTATATGTTGAGCATGCAAGACCAATTGGCTTAAGCCGTTTCGGCCTTCATGACGGTTTAAAAACCCCGTCACTTGCACTTGTTGCCCAACGTGCAATTGTTGAGTCTGTTGCTGCATTGACGCACCGCTGGCAACCACTTGAAGCCTGACATAACTATTACGGTTAAGGTCTGCTTCAACTTGCATTGATTTATGTTCAAGAACAAAAATACAATGCGGAACACCAGCAGGGCTTTGACTATACTTGGGGGTTTTACAAACAACCCCAGATAGCGTCAGCTGATTCATATAAGGATTAAGCGGTTGGCTCATCTTTTTGTCTCAACTGCAAGCGCCATGCTTGGACTCAAAACGATTAAGCAGCTGGTGCTTCTTTCTTCTCTTCTTTTGCAAGAGGAGATGCTTCAGTTACAGCGTCTTTAGTACGCATAACTAAGTTACGAAGCACTGCATCGTTGTAGCGGAAAGTAGTTTCTAGCTCGCTGATTACTTCAGTAGGTGCTTCAACGTTCATAAGAACATAATGAGCTTTGTGAAGCTTGTCGATTGGGTAAGCCAATTGACGACGGCCCCAGTCTTCAAGACGGTGGATAGTACCACCAGCTTCAGTGATAGAACCAGTATAACGTTCGATCATACCAGGTACTTGCTCACTCTGATCAGGGTGAACCATGAATACGATTTCGTAATGACGCATGGATATTCCTTACGGTTAATAGAGCCTTCTACCGTTTCGGCCAGTCGGTTTAAGGCAAGGAATTAAATTTAATAAGCCGAAATGAGCGCGCATTTTACGCTTAGATTGATAATTAAGCAAGATAAAACAGCAAGCCAAGTTAGATTCTTGTACTGAATTATTGCTTTCTAGGCTGTAAAAACAAAAAACCCAGCCGAAGCTGGGTTTTTGAGATTCTGAAAAACTAAAATTACTTGATTTTAGCTTCTTTGAAAATCACGTGTTTACGAGCTTTAGGATCGTATTTTTTGATTTCCATTTTTTCAGGCATGTTACGCTTGTTCTTGTCGGTAGTGTAGAAAAAACCAGTACCAGCAGTTGAAACTAAACGGATCTTATCGCGCATGATTCAGTTCCTTAAACTTTTTCGCCACGAGCACGGATTTCTGTAAGAACCGCGTCGATGCCTTTTTTATCGATAATACGCATACCTTTAGTCGTAGTGCGTAATGTTACAAAACGTTTTTCACTTTCAACCCAAAAACGGTGCGTTTGTAGGTTAGGTAGGAAACGACGTTTAGTCGCGTTTCTCGCGTGTGAACGGTGGTTACCAACCGCTGGACGCTTACCTGTAACTTGACATACTTTAGACATGTCTATATATCTCCAATAACTTCGCTCGAGCTTAATTTTCCCTTAGGCCATGTATTTGTGCCCCGGGATAAATCGAAGGGCGCTCTTTATACAGCTTATGCAGGCAAAGATCAAGTAACAGATCTTATCCAATCAGCTCATGTGTAAATTTGATAGCGGCCAATTATAATGATCGAAAGCCCTTAGGGAAAGTAAAAACTGCATTTAAATTAAACTAATTTCTAAAAAACCGCTAAACTGCTCATTTTTAACACACTCCAGTCTTCGCTTCGCTTAAATTAATCCTCGTTCAGCAAACGAAACACAGTTTTTACCGCCCACAATGATGTGATCAAGCACATTAATATCGACTAACGAGAGTGCTTGCTGCAATTTATGAGTAATTAACTTGTCTGCTTCACTAGGCTCCGCGACTCCACTTGGGTGATTATGAGCAAAGATAAGTGCCGCCGCATTCTGCTTTAAAGCAGCCTTAACCACCTCACGGGGATACACAGAAGCAGCATTTATAGTGCCATAAAAAAGCACTTCATCTTTTATTAATCGATTTTGGCTATCTAAATAAAGCACCATAAAGACTTCTTGTTGCAAGCCCCGCAATTGAATAGTCAGGTAGTCATACACTGCTTGAGGAGAGCTAAATACTTCTTCTCGCTGGCATTGCTCAAGCAAGTAACGTCTGCTTAACTCTAATACCGCTTGTAACTGTACATACTTTGCAGTTCCTAACCCTCTTTGAGAACAAAACGCTTGCTCACTGGCATTAAATAAATTCTGCAACGTACTATTAATACGTAATAAGTGTTCAGCCAATTCAATCGCATTCATACCAGCAACACCTGTGCGCAAAAAGATAGCTAACAGTTCTGCATCTGAGAGCGCTTTAGCGCCTTGTAAAAGCAGCTTTTCGCGAGGCCGAGCTGACAGTGGTAAATCCTTTAACGACATCAAAGTACCCCAAAAAGAAACAAACAGATTAAACTGTACAACAAAACTTTCTTTTTTCCTTCCTTTAAAAAAGAAAACTTCATGAAATTGGCAAAGATTTGCTATCGTTAGCGCATATCGACCAAAGTTAAATTTCATGTAATGACAAAATCAGCAAATAAAAAAATCTTACTTGGTATAAGTGGCGGCATTGCAGCTTATAAATGTGCAGAGCTAGTGCGACGCTTAAAAGACACAGGCTGCGAAGTAAAAGTGGTTATGACAGAGTCAGCCAAGCACTTTATTACCCCTTTGACGATGCAAGCCGTCAGTGGAGAGGTTGTGTCTGATTCATTACTTGATCCTGCAGCTGAAGCCGCAATGGGGCACATTGAATTTGCCAAGTGGGCAGATTTGATTTTAGTGGCGCCTGCGACCAGCAATGTATTAGCAAAAATGGCGATGGGCATAGCTGATGACCTACTCACCACGCTTTTATTAGCAACGCCAGCCAAAGTGGCTGTCGCACCGGCGATGAACCAACAAATGTACGCACATCCTGCAACGCAGGCTAACCTTAATACTCTCGCCGAGCGCGGGGTAGCAATTTGGGGGCCAGGTAAAGGCTCGCAAGCCTGCGGTGATGTAGGCGCTGGGCGTATGCTAGAGCCGCATGAACTGGTAGCGCTGTGTACACAGCCAGACATTGAGCCATTACTTACTGGCAAAACCATTACAATTACAGCAGGGCCAACCAGAGAAGCCCTCGATCCCGTGCGTTATATTTCTAATCATAGCTCAGGAAAAATGGGTTACGCCCTTGCCGAGGCGGCACTTGCTTTAGGTGCAAAGGTACACCTGATTTCAGGGCCAGTGACAATTAAAGCACCAGCGAATGCAAAACTCACTCACATTGAAAGCGCTGAGCAGCTTTTAATCGCATCAATGGAACTTGCTGTACAGTCTGATGCTTTTATTGGCTGTGCTGCCGTTGCCGATTACCGCGCAGCCGCAATTGAAGATCAAAAAATGAAAAAACAAGGTGATGAACTCACACTCACCTTAGTTAAAAACCCAGATGTCATTGCTAACGTTGCTGCACTTAACGAAAACCGCCCATACACGGTTGGCTTTGCCGCCGAAACACAAGATGTTGCAAGCTATGCCCAAGGTAAATTAAAAAATAAAAATCTCGACATGATCTGTGCAAATGATGTGTCAAAAGAAGGCCTTGGCTTTAATTCTGATCATAATGCTTTAACACTGTTCTGGCACAATGAGCAGCAAGATTTAGCGGTGGGTAGCAAAAAAGATTTAGCGATGAGTGTTATGACGGAGCTTGCCAAGCGTTTGTAAAAATGCTGGAAAGAAGCTGAATAAAACATTAACATAAGCCTCTCATTTGCACAAAAAATGGCTTGTCTGAGTCTATACAGCGCAAGTAATAAATTATAAGAAAGGAATGGTCATGCCTGCGACAAAAAGAAGTAATCGCAAAGAGCAGATTCTGCAAGCACTCGCACAAATGTTAGAAACCAGCCCAGGTCAACGTATCACTACTGCCAAACTAGCAGCTGAAGTGGGCGTGTCTGAAGCTGCGCTTTATCGTCATTTCCCGAGTAAAGCGCGGATGTTTGAGGGCTTGATTGAGTTTATTGAAGATACTCTGCTATCGCGTATTAACCTCATTCTAGAAAATGAAAAAGAGAGTCAAACACGCGTATACAATATTTTGCTTTTACTATTAGCATTCGCCGAAAAAAATCCAGGTATTACCCGTATTTTAACTGGTGATGCCTTGCAAGGTGAGCAAGAGCGCTTACGTGAACGTGTGCAAGGCTTATTCGAAAAGCTAGAAACGCAATTTAAGCAAGTTCTTCGTGAACGTAAGCTTCGTGAAGGTAAAGCATTCCAATCTGACGAAACAACGTTAGCCAACTTCTTACTGGCTTACGTTGAAGGTAAGATGAATCAATTCGTGCGCAGCGACTTTAAAGCGAAACCGAGTGCGCAATTTGAAAAACAATGGCCTGAACTGAAAAAGATTTGGTTATAAGTTAGCTGTAGGCGCGATTTAATATCGCGCAACAGTCTAATCAAAAGTACGCGGGTAACTCCGCTACACCCTCTTATTACAAAACCTACCGAAAAGTTTTTAGGCTTACAGCTCAACTCCCTAAATAAGCAACTTATCGTATCTACTCGAATTGTTTACTAAAAACGCTACACTGAACGCGTAAATTTAAAAACAACGAGAAGATAAATGAAAGCGCAATTATCACTTTTGAGCTTAGCCTTAGTGGCAAGCCTTGGTAGTGCACAGCTCAGTGCAAAAGAAGCTCTGCAATTTAAAGACGTGTTTGATTTTAAATACGCAAAAGGCACCCAACTGTCTGAAGATGGCCAAATTCTTACTTTCAGTGCCGACCCTTATCGCGGCAATGCACAAGGTCAGGTTTATGCATTAAACAATAACACCCTCCTTGCAAGCGTTGAGCGTGGTACTCGCCCTACAATTAATAAAGCGGCAAATTGGGTGGCGTTTACTCAGGTACCGACCCTACTTGAAAAAGAAACCACTAAGAAAAAAGACGAACTGAAAAACAACCTTGTTTTAGTAAATACTAAAAACGGTGAGCAACAGACATTTAACGATGTAAAAGACTATGCGCTATCAGATGACGGTGTATGGCTTGCTTACAGACTCGATAAGAAAGCAGATAAAAAAGACGACCAAGAAAAAGACGAAAACAGCAGCGAAATCAAACCAGATAAAAAAGATAAAAGCTTTGATTTAGTGCTTGTTAACCTTCAAGACAAAACCACTCACACCCTAAACAATGTGTTTAGCTATGCAATGAGCAGCACCGGCGAGCAATTACTCGCAAGCCAAAGCTTTAGTGATGGTGCCGACAACCAAGTTGTATTAGTTACGCTTAACAATGACTTTGCATCTAGTGTGTTGATTGATGAGCCAGGTGTGGTTGCAAATAAAATAGCTTGGCAACCAAACAGCAATACCGCAGCGCTGTTAATTGGTAATTATGTGAATGATGATACGCGACGTCGCGACCACAGCTTACAGCTTTTACAAAATGGTGCCCTATCGACCATAAACTCAGCTGATAATAGCTGGACTATTGGCAAAACAGCCTCATTAACATGGTCTGAAGATGGTGCTCGTTTATACTTTGAAAATCATCCGAAATTAACGGCAAAGATCGAAGCAAAAGAATACACAGACGAAGCCTCTTTATATGATTTCGATACCATTCGCGACCATAAAGGCCTCAATGTTTGGCACAATAAAGACGCTGAAATTAAGCCACGTGAAGAGCAGCAATGGAATGAAAATAACAAGCTTCGTCATTATAAAGCGGTGTATCATGTAAATAGTCAACAGGTTGTGCAGTTAAGTACACCAAGTATGCCTGAGGTTTCACTTAACACTCACCGCGAAACGCTATTAGGCTATTCAGACCTACCTTACCTAGAACGCATAATGTACGGTGGTTTTTACGCAGACTATTACAGTGTTGACGTTAAAACAGGTAAGCAAACGGCTATCATCAACGATTATCCATTTAGACCCAGCCTTGCGCCAAATGGTCAATATGCGGCATTTTTTCAAAACAGCCACGTTCAACTTAAAGATTTAGGAAATAACAAAGTTTCGACCTTATCTAAGGCAATTAACGCGATTTTTGCCGATGATAAGCATGACTACCCGTCACCTCAGCCAGGTTATGGCTTTGCTGGCTGGTTAAACGACAGCAGCCAAGTACTGGTTTACAGTAAATTTGATATTTGGGCTTTTGATGTCGCGACACAAACGGCAACGCGTTTAACCCAAGGTAAAGAAACGAATACCCAGTATCGTGTTATTAAACTTGATAAAGACCAAGTTGGCTTTGCCAAAGGCGAGACTTTATTACTCAGCGCAACCAATGTGCAAGATAAACAAACTGAAATTGCTAAACTTGATTTAACAAGTAATAAAGTAAGCAAAGTACTTTCGGGTAAAAAGCGCTATGATGTTGTTAAAAAGGCGAAAAATGCCGACAAATATCTATTTACAGCGCAAACTTATCAGCAATTCCCTGATTACTACCAAACTGACTTTAGCTTCAAAAAGCCTCAGCGTGTAACCAACCTAAACCCACAAATTAGCAACTTTGCATGGGGTGAAAAACCAGAGCTTATTAGCTACAAAGGGTTTGATGGTGAAGACTTACAAGGCGTATTAATTAAGCCTGCAGGCTACAAAAAAGGCGACAAGGTTCCTGTAGTTGTGTACTTCTACCGCTATATGAGCCAACGCATGTATGACTTCCCGAAAATGGAGTTAAATCATCGCCCTAACTTCCCGATGTTTACCTCAAATGGCTATGCGATTTTCTTACCGGATATCCGTTTTGAGATTGGTCATCCTGGTAAATCATCAACACAAACCATGATCAACGCAACTCAAAAGTTAATTGATTTAGGCATTGCTGATCCCGATAAAATTGGCTTACAAGGTCACTCATGGGCAGGCTATCAAAGCGCCTTTATGATCACCCAAACAGATATGTTTAAAGCGGTTGTTTCGGGAGCGCCGGTGTCTAACATGACCAGTGCTTACAGCGGTATTCGCTTAAAATCAGGTCTTGCGCGTCAGTTCCAATACGAAACAGGTCAAAGCCGCATTGGTAAAACCTTATTCGAAGCACCAGAGCTATACATCGAAAACTCACCAGTGTTTTTCGCCGATAAAGTAAATACCCCAATCCTCATTATGTTTGGTGACAAAGATGACGCGGTGCCATGGCACGAAGGGGTGCAGTACTACCTTGCTCTTCGCCGTGCGGGTAAAGATGCCACCTTCTTACAATATGAAGGTGAACCACATCACTTGAAGAAATTCCCTAACCAAGTAGATTTCTCGGTACGTATGATGGAATATTTTGATCACTACTTAAAAGGCAAACCAGCCGCTGAGTGGATCAAAAACGGCATCCCTTTTATTGAGGAATAAGCAACAAGCTAAATTTTAGCTCAAAGCACACCTCCTTCAAAGCCAGCATTTTTGCTGGCTTTGTTCTATAAAATCAATCATATCATCTGTTTTTTCGATTTTATCAATCGATTTAAACCCCAGTTTGTAAGTGGAAAGTTAATCAGAACAACTCTATATTTCACGCAACTTCTAACTGGAGACTATACAATGTTTAAAAAATCGACCTCAGCCTTGTCTAAAGTAGCTGTTGCGGTATCACTGTTGGTGGCAACAGGCGTACAAGCTACAAACGACATCAAATCAAACCAATTTTGGTGGCCAGAACAATTAGATCTTAGCCAACTTCGTGCCCATGGTGCAGAGTCTGATCCTATGGGCCCTTACTTTGATTACAAAAAAGAATTCTTAAAGTTAGACCTAAACGCAGTGAAAGCGGATATCGAGAAAGTATTGACTGATTCTCAAGATTGGTGGCCAGCTGACTATGGTCACTATGGTCCATTTTTCATCCGTATGGCGTGGCACGCATCAGGTACGTACCGTACTTTTGATGGTCGTGGTGGCGCAGGCGGTGGTCAACAACGTTTCGACCCGCTAAACAGCTGGCCTGATAACGCCAACCTTGATAAAGCGCGTCGTTTACTTTGGCCTATTAAACAAAAATACGGTCGCAGCATCTCATGGGCAGATTTAATGGCGCTAACAGGTAACGTTGCGCTTGAATCAATGGGCTTCAAAACCTTCGGTTATGCCGGTGGTCGCGAAGACGATTGGGAACCAGATTACGTATACTGGGGCCCTGAAGGCAAAATGCTCACTGACGAGCGCCGTGACAAAAAAGGCAAACTTAAAGGTCCATTAGCGGCCGTTGAGATGGGCTTAATCTATGTAAATCCAGAAGGCCCTCACGGTAACCCTGATCCACTTCTTGCAGCAGACGACATTCGTCTATCATTCGGCCGCATGGCAATGAACGATGAAGAAATCGTTGCGCTAATCGCCGGTGGTCACAGCTTTGGTAAAGCACACGGTGCGAAAAAAGCGACGTGTTTAGACAAAGAGCCAGCAGCAGCGGGGATTGAAGAGCAAGGCTTAGGTTGGAAAAACAAATGTGGTAAAGGTCACTCAGAAGATACCATCACTTCAGGTCTTGAAGGTGCATGGACAGTGACACCAACACGTTGGTCAATCAACTACCTACAAAACTTATTCAGCTTTGAGTGGGTTAAAACTAAAAGCCCAGCAGGTGCGACTCAGTGGATCCCAGAAAATGGTCAAGCGTCTAACCTAGTGCCCGATGCGCACATTAAAGGTAAGCGTCATGCACCTATCATGTTCACAACTGATATCGCGTTAAAAGCAGATCCTGAGTTCCGTAAGATTTCAGAGCGTTTCTTAAACGACCCGAAAGAGTTCGAACTGGCATTTGCTAAAGCATGGTTCAAACTAAACCACCGTGACATGGGCCCACGTGCTCGTTACCTAGGTGACTTAGTGCCAGAAGAAGTATTAATTTGGCAAGACTACATCCCTGCGGTTGACCACAAACTAGTAGATGGCAAAGATATCGCGTCACTTAAAGCAAACATCTTAGATTCAGGTTTATCTGTATCTGAACTTGTGCGAGTTGCTTGGGCATCAGCAGCAAGCTACCGCGACACAGATATGCGTGGTGGTGCAAACGGTGCACGTATTCGTTTTGCTCCGCAAAAAGATTGGCCGGTAAACAACCCGAAAGAAGTGGCTAAAGTACTGAGCAAACTTGAGAAAATCCAAACTAAGTTCAACAAAAACGCATCCGGCGGTAAAGAAATTTCACTCGCAGATATGATTGTTCTTGGTGGTGCGGCTGCAATCGAAAAAGCAGCAAGCGACGCGGGTTTCTCTATCGCAGTACCGTTCAAGCCAGGTCGTATGGACGCGTCATTAGAAATGACTGACGTTGCATCATTCGAAGTACTTGAGCCAACGGCAGATGCGTTTCGTAACTACTACAGCTCAGCATGGAAATCACCGGCTGAAATGCTCGTTGAACGCGCTGATTTACTCAACTTATCAGTACCAGAAATGACTGCACTACTAGGTGGTATGCGTGCCCTTAACGCGAATACTGACCAAACGAAACACGGTGTATTCACGAAAAAACCTGGCACATTAAGCAACGATTTCTTCGTTAACTTACTCGATATGTCAACGAAGTGGTCTAAGTCTTCTGAAGAAGGTATTTACGAAGGACGTGACCGTCAATCAGGCAAGCTTAAGTGGACAGCGACACCAGTCGATTTAATCTTCGGTTCAAACTCAGAGCTACGTTCAATTGCTGAAGTGTATGCCTCTGACGATGCTAAACAGAAGTTCGTTGATGACTTCGTAGCAGCGTGGACTAAAGTAATGACGCTAGACAGATTCGACCTACGTTAATACTTATTTTCGCAACCAACAAAGCCGCTAAGTTAGCGGCTTTTTTACTATTTAGTACTAGTGTACAAGCGAACAAAAATTGCAGAGCTTAAAGCTGGAATTTGGCAGTTAAAAGTAAGATTTCAGAAATAAGAGAACGGCTTTATTAAGCCCCACAAGCTAAGCCTTAGGAAACATACCTATTAAATCTGTATAAAAAGTAATGCCTGTAAGATTATTTAGTTTCACTTCATTAAAAAATTGCTCATTGCAATAAATCAAATCACCACCTTCAAGCTTAGATTTGTATAAACTTTTCTTATAAATATCTTCTTTGTCAAAAACAAGGGATTTTAAACCGTCTTCAAAACCATCTGTATATTTAACTTCTGTAAGTTGAGGATCTTCTTTACCAAAGGTCAGAAGGTTAAATAACATCATCTCACCACGATCAGTATTAATTTTTATAAATTCACCAAAGTCAGCTATTAAAGGCTTTAGCACCGAGTACGCAGACATTTTTAAAACAATATATGTACCAACAATATTTATATCAAAGTCATCTGTTGATTCGGGATTAAAGGTCAAATCCAAATGCTCACCATCCCACAGAGAATAAAGTGACTGATTTTCATATGGCAATCTTTGAAGCCTAACAAGTAATTCATTAATACTGAGCTTTGAGTGCTTAACCATTTGCTTAGCTAATATAAATGAATCTAAGTTTAATGCTGTCACACTATCTTGCGGCAACTCCACACGATACGAATTCATAACCCTTTCCACAACTCTGTAGTTGAAAAAATAGAACTAGGCATTGTTCCTTTTTAGTGCTCAGCTTAAAACTCGAACAATTAAAAATGTCTTCGTTCTATTTTCATTTAATCATCAACAATACTGCCCTGCTGCAAAACCACAGCTCCACGCATATTGGAAGTTGTAACCACCTAACCAACCAGTGACGTCGGTCACTTCGCCAATAAAATAAAGACCTGCTGATTTTTTTGCTTCGAAGGTTTTTGAGCTTAACTCATCGGTATCTACGCCACCGAGTGTAACTTCGGCTGTTCTATAACCCTCTGTGCCATTGGGTTTTATTTGCCAATTGTGAATGTAGTCATGTAATGCGTCGACTTGTGCATGGGTTAACTGGTTTACATTGCAATCTGGAATCGCTTTTGTATCGTGCAGCATTTCAACAAAGCGTTTGGGTAAAATGGTTGCAAGGGTATTTTTTAGTGACTTTTGCCCTTGGCTTTGACGCCACTGCTCAAGCTGCTGTTTTAAATCAAGCTCAGGTAATAAGTTGATGTAAACACTCTGCCCTGCGCGCCAGAATGAACTGATTTGCAAAATAGCGGGCCCCGACAAGCCGCGGTGGGTAAAGAGGATATTTTCTTTGAACTGGGTGCCATCTTCACTGGTTACTAAACACGGAATGCTGATCCCAGATAAACCATCAAAGCGATCTTTATCATGCTGGTGCAATGTAAATGGCACTAATGCAGCCATGGTTGGTAGCACCGTTAAGCCAAATTGTTCAGCAATTTTATAACCAATGGGCGATGCGCCAAGTTTCGGCATGGTTAAACCACCGGATGCCACCACCAATGACTCGCATTGATAACTGTCTTGTTCGGTTATAACTTCATAACCAGCATCGTTTTTTATCACGCTAAGTACTTCGTTACGAAGAGCAATGTTTACCCCAGCCCACTCACACTCAGTTAAAAGAATATCAACGATATCTTGCGCGCTGTTATCACAAAATAGCTGGCCCAGCGTTTTATGGTGATAAGCCAAACCATGACGGTCCACCAGCTCAATAAAGTCATGTTGGGTATAACGGCTTAAACAGGATTTTACGAAGTGAGGATTAGTACACAAGTAGTTGTCTGGGCTTGCGTTTTCATTTGTGAAGTTACAACGCCCACCACCGCTTATTAAAATTTTACGGCCAGGCTTTTTGCCCATATCAAGCACAGTAACATTGCGACCTCGATAGCCTGCTTGTGCTGCACACATTAAACCTGCGGCACCGGCACCAATCACAATTACATCTACTTGGGTCATTACTCATTCTCACTGAAAAAATTTAGCTGATTATAACAAGATATTACGCGCTCGTTGTTAACTTAGTCATTTTTTTGAAAAAAGATAAACCCGAAAAACAAAATAAAGTAAAAACTCTATAACAGTAAATTGGAACTTTATAATTAGAAAAAAGCAAAAAAAACCAATTAATAGTTATATTTAGCCATCTATACATTTAGTTATAACCAAAATAGAGACAAACATAACAAAACGATATTTTAACTATATTTACATTTATTTTACCTTTGTCCCCCTTCGCGGAAAGTCGTGCGAAGCAACTTATAACAATCTAGGGATCATTATGACAACTAACAACTTGAAAAAGTGCGCAATTGCATTAAGCCTCACAGCGTTATTTGGAACAACAGCAGCAATGGCCGCACCAAACCAAATGTTACCACCATCAATGGCAGATACCGCTGCAAAATTACAAGGTCAAAGCGGTTTTGGAACACAATTTATTATTAAATACAAAAATAGCAACGCTGATATGACCACGATGTCTGCCGCTGAGCAAACACCTGCTATGATGAACCAAAAAGCACAAAGCTTTGTGAAGAATTTCAGCAGTAAAAAAGGCTTAGCAAAAGCTCAGTATGTACGTGCCATGGCAATGAGCAACCACCACGTAATGCGCGCTGATAAAAAGCTTTCGGCCGATGAAGCACAAGCATTTATGCAAGAAGTTATGGCAACTGGCAACGTTGAGTACATTGAAATTGACCAAATGTTACAGCCTTTCGCAACACCTAATGATCCACGTTATTCTGACCAATGGCACTACTACGAGCAAGCAGGTGGCTTGAATCTACCTACAGCATGGGATAGCGCAACAGGCAGCGGTGTAACAGTTGCTGTACTTGATACGGGTTACCGCCCACATGTTGATTTAAACGCCAACATCTTACCTGGCTACGACATGATTTCGAACCTATCTGTTGCCAACGATGGTGGTGGCCGTGACAGCGACGCTCGCGACCCTGGCGATGCAGTTGTACGTGGTGAGTGCGGTACAGATCAAAATGGCGATCCCTCACCAAAGGCAGATCAAGACTCTAGCTGGCATGGTACTCATGTTGCGGGGACCGTTGCTGCGGTAACAAATAATGGTGAAGGCGTTGCAGGTGTTGCTTATGATGCCAAGGTTGTACCTGTACGTGTGCTTGGTAAATGTGGTGGTTTAACATCTGATATTGCAGACGGTATTATCTGGGCGTCAGGTGGTTCAGTGTCTGGCGTACCTGCAAATGCTAACCCTGCTGATGTTATCAACATGAGTTTAGGTGGTGGGGGTGCATGTAGCTCAACAACGCAAAATGCTATAAACCAAGCACGCAACAACGGCGCAGTTGTTGTTATCGCCGCTGGTAACAGTAATGATAATTCGGCTAACTACAACCCAGGTAACTGTAATGGCGTTGTAAATGTTGCCTCTGTTGGCCGTAACGGTGGTCGTGCTTATTACTCAAACTTTGGTAGTAATATTGATGTTGCAGCTCCTGGTGGTGCGCAAAGCTTTGCGAATGATTCAGAGGGTGTATTATCAACTCATAACTCAGGCGCAACTGGCCCAAGCAGTGATTCTTATCACTTCTCACAAGGTACATCAATGGCTGCACCGCATGTTGCAGGTGTCGCGGCACTTATCAAACAAGCGAAGCCTTCTGCAACGCCAGATGAAATTGAAAGCATTTTAAAATCAACGACTCGCTCTTTCCCTGCTACATGTAATAACTGTGGTACAGGTATTGTCGATGCAGCCGCTGCAGTTGCAGCAGCATCGGGTTCAACTCAGCCGCCAGCTACAGGCAATGAGTTACAAGATGGTCAAGCATTAACAGGCTTAAGTGGCGCAGCAAGCAGCAAAACCTACTACACAATGGAAGTACCGGCGGGCGCAACAAATGTTACTTTCACTATGAGTGGTGGTACGGGCGATGCAGACTTATATGTTCGCGCAGGTAATGCTCCTACTACAACAACATATGATTGCCGCCCTTATGAAAGCGGTAATAACGAAGTATGTTCAATCGATAGTCCAACAGCAGGTACATACCACGTAATGCTAAGTGCTTATTCTGCCTACTCAGGTGTGAGCCTTGTAGGTGACTTAACCGCTTCTGGTGGTACAGGCTCACCACAAGCAGGCGGCGGTACAGTTGAAAATATTTCGGCTAACGCTGGTCAATGGAAACACTACACTATTGATGTGCCTGCTAATATGTCTAGCTTTACAGTGACTAGCTCTGGCGGTACAGGTGATGCAGATTTATTTGTTAAATTTGGAAGTCAACCTACAACAAGCAGCTATGACTGTCGTCCGTACAAAAGTGGCAGTGCTGAAACATGTACTTTTAGCAACCCACAAGCAGGTACTTGGCACTTAAGCTTAAATGCATTTCAAACCTTTTCAGGTGTCACACTTGATGCACAATATCAACCTTAATCGTTGATAACCCCGATTACCCTTGGGACTTTTAGCCGGACTCTCGTCCGGCTTTTTTAGTTTTATAATTTAGCTAAAACGGCCTCTGCACGGCTTACTGTAAATTCTTTATCCTGCTCAACAAACAAGCCTGTTACAGTTTGGTCGTCGACGATCATTGCATAACGTTTTGAACGCACACCACCAAAGCTAGCAGTGTCCTTATCTAAACCAAGCGCCTTGGTAAAACTAGCATCACCATCGGCTAACATACGAATATGCTCAGCATTATGTGCCTCACCCCATGCTTTCATTACAAATGCATCATTCACTGAGACGCAGTAAATCGCATCAACGCCTTTGGCGGTAATTTTATCAGCCAGTGTAACAAACTCAGGTAAGTGAGCGTTTGAACAGGTAGGCGTAAATGCCCCTGGCACAGCAAATAGCACTACTTTTTTACCAGCAAATAATGCTTCTGTGTCTAACGTTTGCATGCCTTCGCTGGTTAATTCGCTAAGGGTTGCAGTAGGTAAAGTTTGGCCTTGTTCGATCATCGTGATTCCTTGAAAGAAAATATACATTAGCAGTATGAAAGAGTAAGGTTTAATTAAACTATATATCAATTGCTAACTCTACTTATAATCACTAAGCGCTATGAATAATAAAAATTATTACGCAAACCTTTTACGCTATGCTCATAAGGTGACATTACATAAAGAAGAGGCTGAAGACTTACTGCAAACGGCTCTTCTTGTTGCCGTTGAGGCTAAACGCTCAGATCTAACATGTATAAAAAACCGTCGCTGGCTTATGGGTGTACTGCGTAATCAATCTGTATTTAATGCGCGTTCTGCCGCAAGAAGAAAAAAGCGTGAAGTAACTTTCACCAATACGAACAATACACACACATACAACGACGAAACAGCAACCTATTTTATCGATTCATTACCGCCTAGCCTAAAAACAACAGCACTTTTAGTTTTAACAGGGCATTGTAAAAAAGAAATCATCTGGCTGCTGCGAGTATCAGACGCAGCTCTAAGGCAACGGATAGCTGAGATTAAACGCCGCTGGCGACAAACCGGTGCAAAACAAATACTTGAACTTGAAGGTTTAGCTGAAGATCTACCGTTTGGGCAAATACGTAAAGCACTTCTTAATGCGCCATGCCGTGATGAAGCGACACTCGCAAGCCATGACCCTGATGGACATCTTTTTATGATGACCTCACAAAACCACCTTGCACGGCAACATAAGGTGATATCTATTAAAAAACAGGAAAAGAACCATGCTTGATAAAAGTAAAATTGGCGCAATTTGTTATTACATTAGCGATCTAGATAAAACAGAAGCGTTTTACCGTGATACGCTCGGAATAAACATTCAAAGAATGGAAGAAGATGGAGAGGGTTGGCTGCTTGCTAAAACAGCAAATGACATCGAACTACTCTTTTTTAAGCAGGAGTCAAAGCCCGGAAACTCACCCATTATTGTTTTTGAGTTAGCTGATGGTGGGATTGATGACGTAGTCGAAACACTCGCAACAAAGGGAGTAACTATTGTCACCCCTGTAAGCCATGCACCAGGTGGCTGGTCAGCAGAAATCGCAGATCCAGATAATCATCAAATATCAATGTATCAATCCAGTGATGTTCCACGCAGCAAAAGATAGAGTAAAGATAATACCGTTCAAACCAAGTGCGCTCACTGTGCGCTTGGTTTAAAAGATACTAAATAATATAAAGTTCTGAAAAACAGATTCTGCTATAAACGCTGCATTCCCCATTAGAAAGAGCAGCAACTCTCGCTATTTTTTGTGCTTTTCAGTCCACTTGAAACACTTATAATCCTAAGCTGGTTTTAATTGTCTGCATTTGTTGCTGCAAACGCTGCTGAATATCACTTACTAGCACGTTCGATTCACTCACTTGGCCTTTCATGCTTTGCATAGACTGACTAAAGTTTTCGAGTAATGCATTTTGCTGTTTAGCTAGCTCCATCGCATCAAACGCGACCTTGTTAGCATCTTGTGCATTATCAGCAACGCCTTCAGAGTTACGTTTTAGCTCTTGGGCATTTTGTGTTTGTAACTCTGCATCGTTAGCAAGGGCACTTATTTGTGTCGATACCATTGATGAGTTTTCACTTAGGCGATTAAGCTGACTGTTAATATCATCAAGTGAGCCTTGGGTTTGTCTAGCAAGTTTGCGCACTTCGTCAGCTACAACCGCAAAACCTCGGCCATGCTCCCCTGCACGAGCCGATTCTATAGCGGCATTTAATGCTAGCAAGTTAGTTTGCTCAGCAATATTTTTAATTACTTCAATAACTTGACCAACATCATCCACGCCCTTTAATAGCTCTTTTAAGCTATTTAACCCTTGCTCAACACGCTGCTCAGTATGTGAGCTTGCTGTTAGCATACTCTCAGCAAAACCTAAGCTTTGCTCCATGGCACCAAATGTCTGTTTTGCGTTGTCAGCCACTTGACTATTAATGGTGTTAACTTGTTCACCAATATGTTGAATATCGCTTAGTAGCCCTTGATTTTGCTCAACTTGAGTGTGGCTAGCATCGGTCTTTTGAGCAATAGTGTGTAAGTGTTCACTCATTTCTAGCATAAAGTCATTAATCACTTTGAGCATTTGCGCACGCTCTTCCGCTTCAATTCGTTGACGCTCAATTAACTGATTAAAATAATGAGCTATCTCCCCTATTTCAGTTTTTGGATTTTTGCTTTCAATATTTTTAAGCTCATTACTTTCAATTAAGAATGCGAAACCATCTCGTAACTGACGCAGCGGGTTTAAAACTTGATTACGCTGTACAAAATAAACACCGCCTGCAAGTACCACTAACATGCCAATCGCAATACAAAATACAATAAATACGTGCTGTTTAAGCTGGCTTTGTTCGTCTTTTAGTTTTTGCTCAGCCCCAAGCACCGTTGCCGATAAGGCCGCAATTTGTTCACGCAGTGCTTGCATACCCGTTTGACGCTGCTCAGCTTGCTCTAGCGTTGAGGCTAAATCACGAGGGAAACGCTTAGGCCAACTTATTAACTCCGATTTAATATCGCCGGCTAAGTCCTCGGCTTCTTCACCAAAAAATAAAGCATCTTCGTCGACTTCACTCATCACTCCTAGGTTATCAAGCGCATCAATTTTGCTTGCTAATGCATTTAAATTTTCTACGCTTTGATTGAGGCTTGCTTTGGTGTCTTGATCAAAGCTTAAAACCAGCTTGTAGGTGTATAAAGCAAGTGATGTCACTTCGTTGTAATAGTCGGCACCCAGTTGGTAATATTCAAGCGCTAAATCTGTTTGCGGCTTTGCTTTACGAGCATAGCCTATTAGCGAGGAGGCAGAGCCTGCCATTTGCCTGAGCGAGTTGTCCAATAAAGCCATTTCGTTACCCGATAACTTACCTAGAGCACGGTATTTACCATTGATATCTTTATCTAATGCTGAGAGTTGAGTTGATAAGTGTGAATTTAAATCTTGAGGAAGATGCGCTAAGTCTTGCTTTATGACCTCAGCAATCAGTGCCGACGATAAATTAAGGTATTGACTATCACCTTGCTCTAAATAGTCATCGAGGTGGCTTTTTAAATCAATAACTAGGGTATTTTTGAGTTTATTATAAGCGTTATTTTGTTGTTCTAAACTTAATAGAGTTTGGCTTGCCCAAAATAAGGTCGCCGCTAACAAGATACTAGCAAGTGTGAGTAAAACGGCCAATAACCGAGTAAATGATGACACGCGCATAAACTATAATCCCCTAAGTCATTACGCGTGTAGAATATTAACCTTTTATGACAATTTGATGTAACCCAACCTAATATCCAGAAACTATTAATCAAAAATAGTACAAAAGGGTAGGTTAGGTCATTGCAGCTTTCACATATACATCAAAGCGGTTCTTTTTAGTTTTGATCTGCATGCTGGGTGTTTCAGCATTTAAAAATGGCGCGTAGTCAGGCCGCTTTACCACGACTCGCTTACTCGCCAGCGGATAGGCAAAATCTAAAAGATCATCTGCATCGCTATCAGCGCCAACAAGCGCTTGGAATACTCGCATTTCTTTTTTAACTAAAGCTGATTTTTCACGATGAGGAAACATCGGATCCAAGTACACGACATCTGGTATATCGTTACACTGAGCAAGTAGAGTATGGCTCGAACCGAATACTAAGCTCATATTTTCTTTCATCCATGCGCCAATTTCAGCATCACCGTAGGCGCGTTCAAGGCCATCAAATAATAGTGCAGCTACCACAGGATGACGCTCATGCAAAATAACTTTACAACCGAGTGACGCCAGCACAAAACCATCACGCCCAAGTCCTGCTGTGGCATCAAGGACAACGGGTGTGGCTCCTTTATTTAACCCTACAGCTTTGGCAATTGCTTGGCCTTTACCACCACCGAATTTACGGCGGTGCGCCGCCGCTCCTGTGACAAAGTCGACGTGGATAGCCCCTAGTTTAGGCTCATCTTTCTTTTTTAAGCTCAGACCTTGCTCATCATAATGCAATGAAAAGCCGTCATTACTGTTCGCCCATTCAGTTAAACCAAAGCGCTGCTCTATAGCATCTAAATAAGGACGCATTTCTTTAAAGGGACAATGAATTACCACGTAAAACTCCGAGCTATACTAATGGCCATGAGTATATCATGGCTTAAAATAGCTCGATATCCGTTTGTGATGTCACATCTTCTGTGTGGCTAGGCTCTGCCATTTTTTGTAAATGACCCAATAGCTCACTACGCGATTCAATAATGTGGAGCAACTGAAACTTAATCGCTTCAAGATCATCATTCAGCGAGGCAAAAAGTAACTGGGTTTGTTGTAAGTGCTGTAAATGAAAAATGATTTCATCGCTATTTAGTAACTTACTTTGTTCAACTGACTTATTCAGTTCACTCAGTTGCACAGCAAACTTTTCGACAGCCCGTTCTCGCGAGTAACTGTGTTGATACATTTGCTCCGACAGCTCGCTAAATGCATTACCGATTTGTTTAGCCTGTGTGAGTGCTCGCTCATTGACTTCCATATCTTGAACCTTCGCATTGGTCACTTCAAGAATATGCGGAAACAAGTCTTTATATCGGCCATACAACTGAGCATCATCAAGTGGCATGTTTTTAATTAACATGGACACTTTCGGGTAGTTAATAATGGTACGATGGCCAAAATCGACAAACCGGTTAGCATCGCGATGTTTTTCGAGTAACTCACGCTCTAGTGGGCAAACAGCCCCCTCTGCACCACAAAAAATCCCGATATCTTGATACCAAAAAGCGAGCACTACATCGAGCTCCATTGGGTTAAAAAACTCAAACATGTATTCTGACAGCGATTGGATATCATGTGCATGATAACTTTGACCCACATAGCGCATAATACGCCCCATATCACCCGAGTCTGTCATGGCGATTTCAGCGGTTATTTGCGCGCGCTCCACATCGCTTTTTAGCTTTTTAGAATGCTGTCGGTATTCATACAAAACACGGATACGTGCCATTAACTCTTCAGCATTAAAGGGTTTAACAATATAGTCAGAAGCCCCTGAATTGTAACCCTTAACACGGTCAGGAAGTTCCTTTTTCCCAGATAGAAACATCACGGGTATATCTTTAGTTTGAGAGTTAGCTTTTAATTCACTGCATACTTCAAACCCTGTTTTTCCGGGCATTTCAACATCTAGTAAAATAATGTCTGGATTATATTTAATTGCTTGTCTTAACCCTTCATCGCCATTTTTAGCATGGATCAATGTGCAAAAGCCAGAAAGTGACTCTTCAATTACATGATGTACGTATTTGTCATCATCTATGGCTAACACCAGTTTCGACATGCTTTTATCCTGTAAATAGCTTTTTAAAAAGCATAGTACGCAGGGTTGATTTTGCTAAGGTTTATTAATAAAAAAAGCGCCTTTCGGCGCTTTCCAATAATACTTACTATTTAGGCTGCAATTCCGCTGTGCCTAAGCAGTGCATCAACTTGTGGCTCACGGCCTCGGAACTTCTTGAATAGTTCCATAGGTTCCTCGCTGCCTCCTTTTTCTAAAATATTGTTAAGGAAGGCCTGCCCTGTCTCTTGATTAAAGATCCCTTCTTCCTCAAATTTAGAAAATGCGTCAGCCGAAAGAACCTCTGCCCATTTATACGAGTAATAGCCTGCACTATAGCCACCAGCAAAAATATGGCTAAAGCCATGCTGAAAACGGTAAAATTCTGGAACCTTAACAACCGCTGTTTTACTACGCACATCATCAAATGTAGCTTGAATATTACAAGGCTCACCTGCTTTGTAGTCATGATGAATCGTAAAATCAAACAACGAAAACTCTAGCTGACGCAGCATATGCATACCTGATTGGAAGTTCTTCGCCGCAAGCAATTTATCAAGCAGTTCTTTTGGTAGTGGTTCATCTGTTTCATAGTGACCCGAGATGAAGTTAAGCGCTTCTTCTTCATAACACCAGTTTTCTAAGAACTGGCTTGGTAATTCAACCGCATCCCATGCAACACCGTTAATACCCGCCACTGGCGCTGCATCAACTTGAGTTAACATATGATGGATACCATGACCAAACTCATGGAATAAGGTGGTTACTTCGTTATGAGTAAACAGTGCAGGTTTATCACCCACCGCTTTATTAAAGTTACACACCAAGTAAGCAACGGGTGTTTGTAGCTCGCCGTTAGCACGTACTTTACGACCCATGCAATCGTCCATCCATGCGCCACCACGCTTGCGGTCTCGTGCATATAAATCTAAATAGAAACGGCCTCGTAGCGTGTTGCTACTGTCGTAAATCTCAAAGAAACGTACGTCAGGATGGTAAGTATCAAAGTCACTCACTTCTTTAACGTTAATACCAAATAAGCGATTTACTGTGGTAAATAAGCCATTTAATACTTTATTTGCAGGGAAATAAGGGCGCAGTACTTCATCAGAAATCGCGTATTTCTCTTGCTTAAGCTTTTCTGCGTAATAAGCGTAATCCCACGCGGCAAGCTCCGTCACACCGTGTTTATCTTTTGCATAAGCCGTTAGCTCAGCCAGCTCTTGCTCGGCTTGTGGCTTAGACTTAGCTGCTAAATCTTCTAAGAATGAAAATACCTGAGCAGGTGATTCTGCCATTTTTGTTGCCAATGACATATCTGCATAACTGTTAAAACCAAGTAATTGCGCAAGCTCATGACGAAGCGCAAGTTCTTCGCTCATAATGGCAGAGTTATCAAACTCACCCGCATTCGGACCTTGATCCGACGCACGAGTAACAAACGCGGTATATGTTTCTTCACGTAATTCGCGGTTATCTGCGTAAGTCATGATAGGTAAATAAGATGGAAAATCTAACGTGAATACCCAACCATCTAGATCTTTACTTTTTGCCGTATCAGCACCCAGAGCTAATGCAGATTCAGGCAAACCAGCAAGCTCGCTTTCATCAGTAATATGCTTTTGCCAAGCAAGTGTGGCATCCATTACATTGTTACCAAACTTAGATGAAAGCTCTGATAAACGCGCACTAATTTCACCATAACGCTTTTGTTGCTCTGGTTTTAGCGCAATACCTGATAACTCAAAGTCACGTAACGCATTAGTAATCGTTTTTTGCTGTGCGGTGGTAAGTGCTTTAAATTCATCGCTGTTGTGTAGAGCGTTATAAGCATCGTATAAACCTTGATGCTGACCCACAAACGTTGAGTACTCCGATAACAACGGCAAACATTGCTCATAAGCTTCTCGTAGCTCATCGCTGTTCACGACTGAGTTCATATGAGATACCGGTGAAAATAGTCGTGATAGCTTATCGTCAGCTTCTTCAAGTGGAAGCACCAAATCATTCCACGTATATGACTTAGCTGCCAAGACCTTATCGATAGTTAAACGACACTCTTTAATTGCCGCTTTTAATGCTGGCACCACATGCGCTGGTTCAATCTTAGAAAACGGCGGAAGCCCTTCTAAACCAATAAGTGGATTATTTTCTGCAATTGTCATTTTCGTTCTCAATTTTTAATGCGAAGATGATTCTGAGGTTGGGGCAAATTGATGAAATACAAGGGGCTTAACCTTGGTCTTTATTATGCTATTATCGATTAATTAAAGAAAAGTTATCTATTTTTGAGGACAAACTATGGCTCAGCATTTTGATTACATTGCAATTGGTGGCGGTAGCGGCGGTATCGCTTCTGCTAACAGAGCAGCAATGCGTGGCGCAAAAGTGGCACTTATTGAAGCAAAACACATGGGCGGCACGTGTGTAAACGTGGGCTGCGTTCCTAAAAAAGTGATGTGGCATGGTGCACAAGTGGCTGAAGCTATTAATGCTTACGCACCTGATTATGGCTTTGATGTTGAGTTAAAAAGCTTTAGCTGGGCTAAATTAGTAGAAAGTCGCGAAGCGTACATAGGCCGTATTCACCAAGGTTACAATAAGTATTTATCAAGCAATGGCGTTACTGTAATCAATGGCTTTGCTAAATTTGTTGATAGCAAAACGGTTGAAGTTAATGGTGAACTATACACTGCTGACCATATTCTTGTTGCCGTAGGTGGCCGCCCTACTATTCCTAATATCCCAGGTGCTGAGCTTGGTATTGACTCAAACGGCTTCTTTGAATTAAACGAACAGCCAAAACGTGTAGCTGTTATTGGTGCGGGTTATATTGCCGTTGAAATCGCAGGCGTACTCCACAGCCTTGGCACAGAAACCCACTTGTTTGTTCGTAAAAACAAACCGCTGCGTACTTTTGACCCATACATCGTTGATACCCTAGTCGATATTATGGCAAAAGAAGGCCCAACTCTTCATACAGATTGCACGCCGAAAGAAGTCGTTAAAGAAAGCGATGGCAGCTTAACGATTCATTTTGAAAATGGCCACAGCCAAAACGTTGATGAAGTAATTTGGGCCATTGGCCGTACACCAACAACTGATAAGATCAATCTTGCAGCTGCGGGAGTTGAAGTCAATGAAGGTGGTTATGTAAAAGTAGACGAATTCCAAAACACCACTGCTAAGAACGTCTATGCAGTGGGTGATATCATCGAAAACGGTATCGAACTTACACCTGTAGCCGTTAAAGCAGGCCGTATTTTATCTGAGCGTTTATTCAATAAAGAATTACCTGATGATTTAAAGATGGACTACGAGCTAGTGCCTACCGTGGTATTTAGTCACCCACCAATCGGTACAATTGGTTTAACGGAGCAAGAAGCGATTTCGCAATATGGCGAAGAAAACGTTAAAGTTTATAAATCAAGCTTTGCAGCAATGTATACCGCGGTTACACAACACCGCCAAGCATGCAACATGATGCTAGTATGTGCAGGTGATAACGAAAAAGTTGTTGGCTTACACGGCATTGGTTTTACCGTAGATGAAATGATTCAAGGCTTTGCTGTTGCCATGAAGATGGGCGCAACCAAAGCAGACTTTGATGCTGTTGTAGCGATTCACCCAACTGGGTCTGAAGAGTTTGTTACTATGAGATAAACTCGCGTTGCGAGTCAATATTAAAACCTTGTGGTGCTGTCACAAGGTTTTAATAAAACTCACGATTTTTCATAGAAGTGGAGCTTATAGAATTGAGCCAAATACACCTACGAACAAAATGAAATAGGTTTATAATAACCGCTCTCATTCCTTTCCAACTCGAACACGTTTACATCTTCCATAAATGCAAAAAAATCATCCCTATTATTAAGTTTCAAATAGACATTTAACTCACTATTTTCAGATGAAAAGTCGCTGTTTTTACATGCTGAGTTGACGTTCACACTCATATTAATAGTACCCGTGATACTATTCTTTTTATAATCTTTTACTACATCCTGATCATGCCGCATTTCTAGTGCGTCATTTTTATTCAACTGTAAAATAAAAATGTTACTATTCACCTTGTTTTTTTGTTTTAACTCATCAGGTAATTCATATTTTTCATTCACATTGACAAAGTATTCATGCTCAAAACTATAGTTAGGATCATCAGCTTTTACGTTAAATTTAATTACTACATCGTTATTATTAATAACAATTCCTACAGGAACTTGAACAGCAACAACTACCTCGCTTGGCTCAACTTCTAAAGGGTCGAAACTCATCATTTTATACATTGATGCCAGCGACATACTACTGCATCCAGAAACGACAAATGTGCTCACTAAAAGTACACACAAAAATATATTCTTCAAACTATCTAACTCCTTGTTAAAAAGTTATTTATCCAACTAGATAAAAAAGGCTTCATCTACCACTTGTCAGATTCTTGTAACTAGCAATCACATCAAGTAATAAGAAAATGGTTAAACAAAAAGCAACTTGTATTTATTATTGAAACAAAAAACTTATGATGCTGCCACAAGTTTTTTATGCCTATGATTACAAAGTGAGGGTGAGTTGTTAAACTCAGTCAAAATAATAAAAACGTAAACTACTTTGCAATCAATCACTTTATTCCCTGTACACCTTGTACAGAGTATCTTTCTGTTTCAAATGTTATTTGGTGCATTATTAATTAATAGCCAAAAACAAAGTCGTTCCTTGGTGCTGTTGTTTGCATTTCAAGGCTGTGTATGCGCCTTTAATCTGTTAGAAGGGTTAGAGTTTTCTGATTACTTAATCACCCCAGCATTTACATTACTGTATGGGCCTATGATTTACTTTTTTACCTTGTCGATTACAGGTAAGCAACCCTTTAAAACATCACACTACGCGGTTCACTTAATTCCTGCGGCTATTTCCTTGGCCTTTACCCACTACACACAAGCGATCATTTTACTTGGTTCACTTAGTCAACTTGGTTATTTCTACTTTGCTTATGGCATTTTAAAGCGCTATCACAAACAACTTATGCATGCTCGCTCAGATGCTGAGAGCCTTAAATTAAAGTGGCTGATCAAAGCATTATTTATTTTTGCCATTATTGTCGTATTCGATTTGCTGCGTATGAATGTGCAACCAATCACGCCGCTCGATTTAAAGATGCACTGGTATTTATTAAACGAAATACTGTTACTGCTAATGTTTAGCTTTTTGTTGTTTCACACCATCAAAAGTAGCTTTCAATTCGAGCCAGTCACATTGCCTGAAGAACCCGAAGCTGAACAAACTGATTCGTCTGACGAGCAACTTGCGCAGCAAATTTTCTCAACCATTGATAACTTGATTATTAATGAATCGCTTTATCGACAACCTAGGTTGTCATTAAACGACTTAGCAAATAAAACTGGGCTCGGTAGTAAAGAAATATCTTGGGCTATTAACAGCACAACGGGGAACAACTTTTGTGAGTACATCAACCAGCATAGAGTGAATGATGTTAAACGCGAAATAGAGCAAGACTCATCTCAAAAACTCAGCCTGATAGAACTGGCATTTCAAGCTGGCTTTAATTCTAAATCGACTTTTAATGCGGTGTTTAAAAAAGAAACGGGATTAACGCCGAGTCAATTTAAGAAGCAAACACTAAAAACCTGCTCATAAAACAGACAAAAAACGTCCTAAATCCTGTTTTAGGACGCTTTTTTACAGCCAAAACGCTAATTTAAACAAAAAAACAGCTTTGAGACTCCAGATGTACAAGTCCTATTTTTTACTACTAACATTTATCCTTTTAATGAACTATTCGAGTTTTTCTTTAGCAACTAATCATTCTTTAGAAGTGACGAATCAAGCCTTAAAAGTGCAACCAAGTCGCGTTGGTGCAAGCGACCCAATCGCTTACTTTCAATCGAAAACAGCGGCAATAGAATTTGCTAAACAACAAAACTGGGCTCTGGTGAATAAACTCACAAAAAAGCTCATTAATGAATATCAACATGATGGTGATACTTGGTATTTACTTGGCCTCAGTTACTTTCAATTGGCCGACTATCTAAATGCCAGCAATGCTTTGCAACGCGCACTTGCAATTGGGACTAGCTTAAAAGGCATTGCTAATGGGGCTAGTAACCCTAACGATTTAATGGTGAAAATTGCAGAGGCGTATGCTGAGCTTAATAACCAACAACAAGCCGAATATTGGCTTAAAAAAGCACTTTCTGCAAGGTGGGATGACCGACCAACACTTGCAGGCACCAGCTTATTTAAATCAGGCACTAATCCTCACTTTGAGCGTTTTGCGCAATCAGCCAGCTTTAAATCTCTAGCGGGTAATAACCTCGGTACTGAACTCAATCGCGATCAAAAATGGCGCGCCGATTTAGCGTTTTTAGTCGCGGAGATTAACCGTTTACACGTGGCAATGTATCAAAACATGAGCCCACAACAGTTTTCAGAAAAAGTAACAGACATTGATAAATCGATTCCTAACCTGACTGATCAGCAAATTGTTTTTCAGTTTATGGAGCTAATAGCACTACTTGGCAATGGTCATAATTTATTGATCCCTGCATGGGGTGAAAAAGGCAACTTTCAGCAATTACCATTTCAGTTTTATCAATTTAGTGATGGCTTATACATCACCAAAGCCAGTAGCGATTATCAGCAATATATTGGCTATAAAGTTGAAGCACTAGCCGATACACCAGCCGAGCAAGCCCTTGAGTTAACCAAACGTGTTAATGCTCGCGATAATGAAATGCAAACCCTTTGGTTAGGCCCATATTATTTAAGTTTGCTTGATGTACTAAACGGGCTTGGTATTAGCAAGGGCAATAAGGTAACACTCACGCTCAGGTCACCGAAAGGGGCTGTCACCACTGTTACGCCAGCGCTAAAATCGATGCAATTTGCAGGCTTTCCTAAATTACCAAAACTTGCTGAACACCCTACGCTTCGTTACTTAGCGAAAAACAACACGCCATTTTGGAGCGAACAAATAAAAACAAATAAATTACTGTATGTGCAATTCAATGATGTGCGTAATAGCAAAGATCTCACACTTGCTGAATTTGCCACGCAACTACAAACACAAATAAAACACGATGACATTGAACATATGGTGCTGGACCTTCGCCATAATAGTGGTGGTAATGGCTCGCTTACCCCTCCTTTGGTGGCAACAGCCGCATTTTTTAAAGTATTAAAACCACAAGGTAAGTTATTTATATTAATTGGCCGTAATACGTTTTCGGCAGGCCATGATGTAGCGGTTAAGATTGCCAATATAGTGCCAACAATTTTTGTAGGTGAACCATCAGGCACCCGTCCGAATGTGGTAGGTGAAGCGGGCTGGTTTAACTTACCTTACAGTAAACAAACAGGGCTTATTTCGAGTCAGTTCCACCAGCAAAGCCGTGCGGAAGATCATCGAATTTGGTTAGCACCCGATCTGCCTATTTCACTATCTGCAACAGATTACTTTGCGGGTGTTGACCCTGTGATGAATGCCGTTTTAACCATAACTAAGCAATAAACAGTGCTGGCACAAACCTTGTAACTGTTAATAAAGTAACCAGTTATAGCAACAATTTGCCCTTGTTTACTGTGTAATTAAGCAATTATTACGAAGAAACAAGGCATTTTTTACAAGGAGGCACTGTGTCTAAGTCTGCAATTTTATATCGCATGGTGACCGATGAGCATATTTGCCCATTCGGTTTAAAATCAAAAGATTTACTAGAACGTCATGGTTACGATGTTGATGACCGTCATTTAACAAACCGTGAGCAAACCGATAAATTTAAACAGCAGCATGATGTAAAAACCACCCCGCAAACCTTTATCGATAATAAGCGCATTGGTGGTTACGATGATTTACGCGACTTTTTTAATCTGCCAGAAGCAGGGCAACAAGGCACAACTTACACGCCCGTGTTAGCCATTTTCGCAGTGACCATGCTACTGAGTTGTGGTTTTAGTTATGCTAGTGGCACCGCTTTACTGTCGATGCAGAACATAATGCTATTTGTTGCACTGACAATGGCTGTGCTCGCTATTCAAAAACTGCAAGACTTATACAGTTTTTCAAATTCATTTATTACTTATGATTTACTCGCCATGCGTGTTGTGCCCTATGCCTATATTTACCCGTTTATTGAGGCGTATGTTGCCATTGGTATGGTGGCTGAATTACCCGCCTTAGCTGTTGCACCATTTTCGCTGTTTATTGGTAGCATTGGAGCTATATCTGTGTTTAAAGCTGTATACATTGATAAACGAGAACTCAAGTGTGCCTGTGTAGGTGGAGATAGTAATGTGCCGCTCGGTTTTATTTCTCTGAGCGAAAACTTATTTATGATTGCGGCGGGTATCTGGATGCTTAGTACTGTTTAAACTATTTACTTATAGGCTAGATAAAGCCTGCAGCAGCAGGCTTTATTGATAGATCAGTTATAACCACCTGTTCTTATATCTTTTTCAAGTTCAGATTGAGTTTTCACTGGGTGACACACTGTGTCCACCGTGCTTTTATTCATTTCATCAGCATCTGTGCTAAAAAATGTATAGTTATAATTTGCTTCAACTTCGCCGCCCAAACAGTGATGGTCGAGTAAAGCGCGTTGTTCATGGTCTTGCAAATTGGATTCTGAGGCACAACCGGCAAGCATTAAAAAAGCCATTAAAACTGATATTTTTTTCATAGTATCCTCTTAAATTAATTACAGTTCATATCTAAAATGAAATGAGGGAAGCTTGTCGAGTAAAGGTAAAAGTGACCTTTCTCTTCTTAAATCTTTACGCTCTCTTTCTAGCTGTGTCCGTCGATATCTCAACTCTTTACGTTTTTCGCTTGAGTTATTTTTATTGCTCAATTCATTCGAAATAGATTGAAGCTGCCAATTTATGGTGTCTATTCTTTGATCTATTTCTGCTTTTCTTGCTTCAATTTGATAGCGATCATTCCCCTCTTCCCATGCTCTTCTAAAGTGCTCATCATTGCATACGCCATTGTAAGCTTGTCCTTGAATACCGAGGGTAAAGCCATGTTCTGGTACACAAAACACAGCAAGTCCTTGTTGATAGCTTTTCTTATACTCTTCTAACTGAGGCGTGATACCAAACTCTCTACATGCAAAGACAATGTCTTTACCCTGATCATAGCTATACCCCTGAACACCATGGTCATAGCCCAATTCTTGCCAACTAGCTTGCATACACTCTTCGTGCGACAAACTGCTGCACCCAGATAGCAACAACAAGAATACACATAAATAAATGAACCGATGAAACACTGTGACCTAACCGATATAAAATAAGCAAGGTACCTATTTTAGGTCACAAATTATAAAAAGGGAAGATTATTGATAGAAACTCAAGAATAAGGGATTGCAGTGTGTTTACGTACTAGCGTAAACACACGTTAAGTTAAGTTTTTATGCCGTACCACCAACAGTTAAGTTGTCAATTTTAAGGCTTGGCTGACCAACGCCTACCGGTACACTTTGGCCGTCTTTACCACACACTCCTACGCCTTTATCAAGCGCTAGGTCATTACCCACCATTGAAATTTGCTGCATCACTTCAGGGCCGTTACCAATTAATGTAGCTCCCTTAATCGGTTGAGTGATTTTACCATTTTCAATTAAATAGGCTTCCGATGCGCTGAACACAAATTTACCCGAGGTAATATCGACTTGGCCCCCACCAAAGTTCGGCGCAAAAATGCCTTTTTTCACAGAGCTGATAATATCTGCTTGGCTATGTTCGCCACCTAACATATACGTGTTGGTCATACGTGGCATAGGTAAGTGAGCATAAGATTCGCGGCGCGCATTACCAGTAGGGTTTACGCCCATCAAACGCGCATTAAGCTTATCTTGCATGTAGCCTTTTAAAATACCGTTTTCAATAAGTACGTTATAGGCTGCAGGGGTTCCTTCGTCATCTACGTTCAATGAACCACGGCGGTCAGCAATGGTGCCATCATCCACTACGGTACACAGCTCAGATGCTACCTTTTCACCTACTTTGCCGCTAAACGCTGATGCGCCTTTACGGTTAAAGTCCCCCTCAAGGCCATGACCTACCGCTTCGTGTAGTAACACACCTGGCCAGCCTGCACCTAGTACGACTTCCATACTGCCTGCAGGGGCATCAATTGCTTCTAAGTTTACTTTTGCTTGGCGAACCGCTTCTTCAGCGTATCCCATCCAACGAGGCTTACCGTCAACTAATTCTTTAAAATAGCCATAATCTAAACGCGCGCCGCCACCAGCACCACCGCGTTCACGGCGACCGTTCTTTTCAAGTAATACTGAGCAGTTTAAACGAATAAGCGGGCGAATATCGGTTGCAAATGTGCCATCGCTGGCTGCAATAAGTACTTCTTCATACACCGCCGACATTGAGCTAATCACTTGCTCTGCATCAGGCGCTAATTCACGAATATAGTTTTCAAGCTCACGTAGTAAGTTTACTTTATCGCTATCACTCATGCTTTGAATAGGTTGATGCGGTGCATATTGTTGTTTTGCAGCAACATCACTAAACACTTGAACTGTTTTATTTTCACCTGCATCTGCAATACTACGCGCAGCAGTCGCCGCTTTATTTAACGCTTCTAAGTTGATTGCATCTGAGTATGAAAACCCTGTTTTTTCACCACTGACAGCACGAACACCAACCCCACGCTCAACATTATATGATCCCTCTTTCACAAGGCCATCTTCAAGTACCCACGATTCATGATGACTTGATTGAAAATACAAGTCGGCGTAGTCCACTTGATGTTGGTGAATAAAGGCGAGCGTTTTTTCGAGTTCTTCTCGTGTTAGCTGGCTGTCTTGTAATAAATGCTGTTCAACCGTGTTCATAATAAATGCTCTCTAAATCGTTGCTGAGACTGCACAGGCATGTCTTGGCGTATCTTATTCAATTGGTTTAAATCAAGTTCATGACTGATAAACCCTGTGCCACTTGGAAGCTCACTGAGCGTATCTCCCCATGGCGAAATTATAATGCTATGGCCATATGTTTGCCGACCATTTTCATGATCTCCCCACTGCGCAGCTGCAACTACATAAGACTGTGTTTCAATTGCTCTGGCAGCTAATAAGTGATGCCAATGAGCAGCACCGGTAACAACAGTAAAAGCACTAGGAACTAAAATTAGCTCAGCACCCTGTCGCTGCATAGCACTAAACAAACCACTAAAGCGCAGATCATAACATACTGCTAAACCAATTTTACCAAAGGGTGAGTCAACCACGACAATATCGCTACCCGCTTGTGTCGCATCTGACTCACGATAACATCGGGTGGAGTCCGCAACATCGACATCAAATAGGTGAATTTTATTGTACTGCGCGACTACATCACCTTGGCTATTAAATAAAAATGAGGCAGCTAAGTATTTTCCATTATCTTGCGAAACAGGCACGGTACCAGCAGCTAGCCAAATATCATGTTGCTTACACAGCTGTGCAAGTTGTGCTTTGTAACCATCAATTTTAAGCCCTAATTGATAACTCGCTTGGCTACTTTTACTAAAGATCAAAAAAGCTTCGGGTAGGCAAACCAGTAAAGGACGCGTTTTAGGTAACTGCTGTAATGACAGCCTCAAAGACGCCATATTTTGTTCTGCATTGATACCAGAACACATTTGTAATGCTAAAACCTGACCCGACATATTAGCCTTCATTGGTTTGCAAACTCGCAGATGATGCCGCGTCTTTTAATTTTAACCGTGAGGAAGATTGCGGCTGGCTCTGTGCAGCTTGTGGTAAAGTAACTTCTCGACTTTTACGATCGACTTCGGTCACCTCAGGATCGCTCATACTGCCACTGACTTTAAAATTAATTTCTGAGATCACCCGGGCAGAGTGAATAACCTTATCGATGGCAAGTGCCGCTAAGCCACTTACAGGATTAACCATCCATGCAACTATAACAGGAATACTTGAAGTAACCTGTGGTGCGACTGCCAAATCATAGTCAATTTCAAGGGTATTTAGGTTAGTATGGCCTTTAATAGTCAAGTCAGCAGGTACACCGTCAAGTTTGGTATCTTGCGTGTAAGCAATGCCTTTATCAAGCTGCATAGTCCCTTGCATACTGTTATAGAAAAAACCCTTCGAAAATACATCTCTGAAATCCAGTTTTAGCTTACGCACTAAGGAGTCTAAACTTAACAGTGAAAATACTCGCGCACCGCCATCACTTATCTCAGCAAGATGGCCTTCACCTAAGCGCCAATCTAGCTCTCCCATCAGTGTTGGTATATCAACGTTATACGGGGCACCTTGCCACGCTAAATCAAATTGAATATCGGCGTCTGAGTCCTTAACGGTGGTTGTTATATCAAACTCATCAAATAACTCACCAATATCGTCACTTTGTAAGTTACCAGTAAATCGTGTTTGGCCATTGGCAAATTGCCCTTTCCCTCTGAGTACATGATCGCCTTTATCAATGAGCACTTCAGTAAATAACAGTGTGTCTTGCTCACCGACTAAACTACTTTTGACTTTATCAAGTTGATAATCTGCGACTTTACAATCTTCACAGTTAAACTCGATGGCAGGAATACGCGTTAACCAGCTTAAGTCTTCTGGTTCACCAACATCTTTGGTTTGCTCTGGTGCTGCTTCATTAAAATTAATACGTAAGTAGTCAGTAAAAATTTGAATTGGCCTGCGCGTTTCACCGGTTGGAATGAGTGCATCAGCGCGTAATTCTTTGGCATTTAGTTTTAATTCTAAGTCTGATTGCTTTGGTGCTAAGCGAAACTCAAAATCATTGAACTCGATATTGTGCAGTGCAAGCTTATTAAATTTACCGGTTACGTTATTAAACGTAGGCATCACACTTGGTGAGTCTGATTTTACTTTAGTGAGCGCAATAATTTGGTCAATTAAACCAAACCAAGGTGTCAGTTCTGTCTGTGGTAAATCAATTGATACAGCAAAACCGTCACGATTAAGGCCAAGGTCTTGCTCACCCAAAATTAAATGTACGTTATTAAATTTTTGTTCGTCATTATCTAAAATAGCATTAAAGAAAACCTGCTCATTAACGTTCGCAGTGATCAAGTTTGAAATTCTGTCGCCTTGCACAACAGCCGTAAGTGGCCATGTTTGCTCTTTACTTTTATTATAGGGAGCAGGTAATTGACTACTAAGACCCACTAAGTTACCACTTACGTCCGCACGGTAGTTAAAGTCATTTGGTAGAAAGTTAAGTAATACATTAATGTCTACATCACTTTGCCCCGTTAAATAACCCGCTAAGAGACCATGTGCTTGTTCGATTAATGGCTCTGCTTCAAGAGCAAGCTTTATCGCTATTTCGGCGCGATAATTATCTGCGACGTTCTCACTGCTGAAATTAGCGGTCAGCGGCATGCCCATCCAATCAGCTTTAGCATTATTGAAATCGATTTTGTCATTATTAAATTTAACAATGCCGGTCATATGGTTAAGGGTTATACCTGGCTGCGCAAGGTATACAGGGATATTTGCAAGCTCAACTTCACCTATTGCATCAACATGCCCTGAGCGTAAGTTAACCAACAACTCAATTTCTGCGGCCGCCTCCCCTTGAGCTTGCACAACTTCAAAAACACTTGCTAAAGGTTTTGCCAGTGGCGTTGCAGCAAAAAAAGGCGTTAACTTTTCGCCATGAGCGCGTTTATTAATCGCAACCTTAAGCATTTCGGCATTCATTAAATCAGCAATGCTGACATGTACGCTATCGCCCAAGTCTAAATTAACAAGCGTGCCCGACTTACTGTAGATATCCATGCGCTCATTTTCAAAATGTAGCGTTACGTTAGCGTCTTCAACCGCAGGCCAACTTGGTGAGAATTGATAGTTTGCGCTATTGACGTTTGCTAACACTTCGAACTGACCCTGTTGCTCCCTAAATGGAAAGCCTTCAAAAGGTCCTGAATAGAGCACTTGCGCTTTATTTACTTCACCACCTTGAATGGCACCATTTAAATAGTTAACTAAGTTCTCACTCATTACAGGCAAAGGAAAATAATGCCCTGCTACTGTGGCATCAGGTGCATACGCTTCAGCATATAAATCTAAGCGAGGGTCATCTGTTAGGCTTAACATCATTTCAGCTGCAAGCGTCACCTCGTCGTTATCAAGCCATAAATTATCACTACTGATACGCCAGCCGTCGGTGTAATGGTGTAAATCGAGCTCAATATTGAGTTGGTTATAGGCAATATCTTGGCTAAAGCTACCGTTGGTCAATAAGCGGTTGTTTTCTCCATAAAGTTGTATGCGACCAGCAGACTGATTAATGAAGCCATCGACTCTAATTGCTTGACCACCAGGGATACCGTTTAGTGACAACCAATTTAGTTGGTCACCTTTAAACCAAAGTTGCCATTGTTCACTTTGTCCAAACTCGACATACGCATCGCTTAATTGTCCATTTGGTTGGCGGTCCAAAAATGGAGTAAGTACTTCAAAATTACTTAATTGGGCAAGTTTGGCTAATAAAGCAAAATCAAATTGCTTAAGCCAAATTTTATTTTGCTTACCAAGTTGGGCTTCAAATTGCAGTGTCGGCCATTGCTTTAAATCACTTTCAAAGGTCAGACCGGTACTTTTTAGACGCCACCCTTGCTGCCAAGGAAACAAGTGGAACCCGCCTTTACTTAGGTTGATTTGATGCGACTCTTGGTTTTGTTGCCAATTTACAAAGCTAGGTTGCCACTGCACTTTCACATCGCTGATCAAGCCTTTTTCAAGGCTAACCCACGTTTGTAAATTCATATCTGAGTGCAATTGCTGTTTATCGGTATTGATAAATTGTGCAAGCCATTTAGACACATCTACATTAGCAGCCTCTACATAGATATCACCCGCCATGGTTTCAAGTGTTGAACCATTTAATGCCATTCGCGCATCAAAGCTCCCCACGGAGATGCCAGGTAAAGCTAATGAACCAGCGCCTTGATGCTGCTCAGGGGTATTTTGCCAAACAATGTTTTCAAGAATGAGTTTACGTGCTTTGCCATCACCTAACATAAAATTAAGGCTACTATCTTGCACAGCAAAGTGACCTGTTTTCCCTAAAAACAAGCTTTCGATAAGTTCTTTTTGCTCAAAGCTATTACTTTGTTGTTCACTGCTTAATTCCAGCATTGTTGGTAAGTCGACATCGGCATGGAAACCATTAATGACAAAGTAGTTCGACTTTAATTGACGGGTTTTAAGTGATTCCCAAAGATTAACTTCAAGACTCGCCTTATCAATATTTAAAGCGATAGGCGATGTTTGGTTGTCTTCAAATGAGATATTTTCGAGAACTAATGATGGCCCCTTTCCTTGCCAGCTCGCAGAGATAGAGCCTATTGACAGGTTGACATCAAATTGCTCGTATAAAAACGTTTCAATATTGCTTTTATAATCATTGGCATAGGGAAGTGTATACTTTAAAACAGAGACAATAACGGCCAGCAACACAAGGGTGATAGCAAATACTTGCCATACCTTGCGTATACAATAAAAGCAGACCGTCTTTGTGTTCATTACATCATTACCACATCAAACTGTTCTTGATTATATAAACTCTCTGTTTGAATACTGACTTGCTTGCCAATAAATAGTTCAAGTTCAGCAAGGTTATGGTACTCATCATTAATAAGTGCCTCAGAGACCGATGGCGCAGCATACACCATAAATTTATCAGCAGCATAAGCGCGATTAACCCGCACAATTTCACGCAGAATCTCGTAGCAGACTGTTTCAACCGTTTTTTGTGAGCCTCGTCCAGAACACGCAGGGCAAACATCACATAAAATATGCTCTAAACTCTCACGGGTACGCTTTCGAGTCATCTCCACTAAGCCTAGTGCAGATAAGCCATTTATGTTGGCTTTAGCGCGATCTTTTGCCAATGCTGACTCAAGTGAATGAAGCACTCGGCGTTTGTGCTCGTCGCTGACCATATCGATAAAGTCGATAATAATAATGCCGCCTAAGTTACGTAACCGTAACTGACGGGCAATCGCCGATGTTGCTTCAATATTAGTGTTAAAAATAGTTTCTTCTAAATTACGATGGCCTACAAACGCGCCGGTATTTACGTCAACGGTGGTCATCGCTTCAGTTTGGTCAATAATTAAATAACCGCCCGATTTAAGCTCTACTTTACGATGCAAGGCTTTTTGAATTTCGGTTTCAACATCAAATAAGTCGAAGATTGGTCGCTCACCTGGGTAATATTCAAGCGCGCCGGATAGAATTGGTACAAACTCTTCAGTAAATTCTTTTAGTTCTTGATACGTTAATTTAGAGTCAACACGAATTCGCTCCATATCTTCGCCAACATAATCACGAAGAGTTCGAAACGCCAGTGTAAGGTCTTCATGCAAAATACTTTCTTTGCTTACTTTTTTGCGCTTAGTAACAATTTTTTGCCACAGCTTTTTTAGAAACTCAGCATCGTGACGAAGCTCAGCTTCACTTGCCCCTTCGGCAGCAGTACGGACAATAAAACTACCATCTTCATCGCCGTATTCAGCAACAATTTTTTTCAAGCGTAAACGTTCTTCTTCGGTTTCAATACGCTGGCTCACACCGACGTGTGTCGCATCAGGCATAAACACTAAGTAACGAGATGGAATCGTAATATCAGTCGTTAAACGCGCCCCTTTAGTACCAAGAGGATCTTTGACCACCTGCACCATGATGTGCTGTCCTTGGCGAACAAGCTCGCGAATATCTTGTACTTTCTTGATGGGTTGCTCATCAACACCTTCAACAATAGAGGCGCTGTTAACAATGTCAGACGCGTGCAAAAAAGCCGCTTTGTCTAAGCCAATATCTACAAATGCAGCTTGCATGCCTGGTAATACACGGCTAATTTTGCCGAGGTAAATATTACCAACAATCCCTAGGTTGCCAATTCGCTCTAGTTGAATTTCTTGCAGTACGCCATTTTCAATCAGCGCAACCCTGCTTTCACTCGGTGTAACGTTGATCAGTAATTCGGTGCTCATGTTACCCTCTTAAAAATTCGTTTAATAACAGCTCTGTCTCATATAAAGGTAAGCCGACAACAGCAAAATAGCTACCCGAAATGTGACTCACAAATCGCCCGCCTAGACCTTGTATACCATAACCACCGGCTTTATCTTGTGGCTCTTGGGAGTGCCAATATGCATCGATTTCGTCATCGCTTAATTGTTTAAAAGTCACATCAGTGACAACAAGACTGCTTTTTACGTGCTGGCTGTCAGCAATAGCTACGGCGGTCATAACTTGGTGAGTACGCCCTGATAGGCGCTTCATTGTTGCGATAAAGTCTGCTTTATCAATCGGTTTGCCAAGTGCGGTGTCATCAATCACCACCACGGTATCACTGCCAAGCACAGGGCGGTCAGTGTAACCCATTGCGACACCAGATTGTGCTTTGAGTCTCGCTAAACGCTCAACATAATCACGAGGAGACTCGTTCGGGAATTGGCTTTCATCTGCATCAACGCTAAATTGAGAAAACTCGATACCAAGCTGGCTGAGCAACTCTTTTCGACGCGGTGATGCAGACGCCAAATAAATTGCGGTTTGCATTATCTAATCCTGAAATGACGGCGGTATTTACGCAATATTAAGAAAATCCACCACCAACAAAGCATGCCGGTTAGCACTGGCCATAAGTAATGCGGGCTGAAATAAACCCCCATCAAGAAATGATTAAGCCAAAATTGCATAAGGTGGTAAAGCGTTAAAAACAGAGCCACTAATATGCTCTGCTGCCATAGAGAAAAGTTTCTAATTTTTTGAAAGTTACTTGCCGTGATAAAAATACACACAGAGTAAGTTAATGAGTTCACGCCAAGTGGTGAACCCGAAGCCAAATCCATGAGTAACCCCACCACCCAAGCCGTGCCGATATTAAGACGATGTGGTACAGCGAGCGACCAGTACATCAGCACCATTAACACCCAATCAGGTCGATAAGGTTCAAATGAAATAGGCAATGGCATCAATGCCATCACCAGTGCAAAGAAGATACTAATTGCGATTAGCAAGGAATAGCGACTATTCATTACTTATGCTCTCCTGCTGGTTACGCCACAGCACAACCAATAAGCGGATACGGTCCAACTGTGCAATAGGCTCAGCATACACTTGTGCGAATGGGTGACCTTCATCGCGATTGATTTCTGTCACAACGGCCACTGGGTAACCTTCAGGAAAAGTTCCTCCTAACCCAGAGGTCACTAAGATGTCACCTATGCGTACATCAAGGCTGTGAGGCACGTGTGAAAGCTTTACGACATTAATCTTACCAATGCCTTCAACCACTGTGCGTACATCGTTACGTAAAATGCGTACTGGCGTAGCGTGTGTGGTGTCGGTCATTAATAATACGCGGGAAGTTGTCGATCCAACTTGCGTAATTTGCCCAACAACCCCCATTTCATCGATGACAGCTTGGCCTTCACTTAAGCCATCGGTTGTGCCACGATTAATCACCACTTGGTGACTATATGGATTTGAATGTACAGACAATACTTGCGCAATGATCTTCCGATTAGATTGCTTAGCCGATGAACCTAGTAAAGCACGTAACTTATCATTTTCACGACTTAAAAAGGCTAACTGTTGTAGTTGTTCGCTTTGTAGTAGCTGCTTCTTTTTAAGTGCTTCATTTTCGGTAAGAAGTTGATCGCGTGTGTGAAGGTTTTTTGCACCTATACTAAATAGTTCATAAGGCAGGTTAGCAAGATAGATAAGTGGGCTTACTAGGGTATTTAAGCTGGTGCGAATGGTTGTGCCACCCTGTGTATAGCGGTCGCCCACAATCAAAACGACACTCAAAAGCACTGCGACAAAAAGTCGCAGTTGCAAAGAGATTGTACGACCAAACATTAACTTCATTAGTCGTAACTAAATACGTCACCACCGTGCATATCAATCATTTCGAGGGCTTTACCGCCACCACGCGCAACACAGGTAAGTGGGTCGTCAGCAACAACAACCGGAATCCCCGTCTCTTCCATCAGTAAGCGGTCTAAATCTTTTAATAATGCACCGCCGCCGGTTAATACCATGCCATGTGCAGAAATATCTGATGCAAGCTCAGGCGGAGACTGCTCAAGAGCAACCATCACAGCACTTACAATTCCCATCAGTGGTTCTTGTAATGCTTCTAGAATTTCATGTGAGTTAAGCGTGAATGAGCGCGGCACACCTTCGGCAAGGTTACGGCCTCGCACTTCAATCTCAACTGGTTCATCTGTTTTAAATGCAGAGCCAATTTGATGCTTAATATTTTCAGCGGTAGCTTCACCAATTAAGCTACCGAAGTTACGACGAACATAGTTGATAATTGCCTCATCAAACTTGTCACCACCAATACGTACAGATGATGAATAAACCACACCATTCAAAGAAATAATAGCCACTTCAGTGGTACCACCACCGATATCAACAACCATTGAACCTGTTGCTTCAGATACTGGTAAACCTGCACCAATTGCCGCAGCCATTGGCTCTTCAATTAAATACACTTCACGTGCACCTGCCCCCATTGCCGATTCACGAATGGCGCGTTTTTCTACTTGTGTTGCACCACAAGGAACACAAATAAGTACACGCGGGCTTGGACGCATAAAGTTGTTGTTATGTACTTGCTTAATGAAGTGCTGAAGCATTTTTTCGGTCACATAAAAGTCGGCAATTACACCGTCTTTCATTGGACGAATCGCTTTAATATTTCCAGGTGTACGACCAAGCATTTGCTTAGCTTCTGTTCCCACAGAGGCAACGCTTTTAGGACCACCAGCGCGCTCTTGGCGAATAGCAACAACTGAAGGCTCGTTTAATACGATTCCTTCTTCTTTTACATAGATTAGGGTATTGGCTGTACCCAAGTCGATCGATAGATCGTTTGAAAATATACCACGAAGTTTTTTAAACATGAGGCTGGATGACCTTTGAAAATACGTTCTTATATTAGCTGCTTTCACTCTATCATGCTCACCATGAAAAAGCGCAGCTACCTTCTTTATTTGTTAAAAAAGGAAGCATCCATTGCTTCCTTATTAAATTTATCGTTCGCGTACTAGACGAAACCCAATATAGTTTGCACGAAAATCTGGCGCTAAAATCAAACGCGTAGATACACGAGCCAAGCTAGGTGCGAAATTCCATGCCCCACCACGAACAGCCACATCAGACTGTTCCGATTTTTTATTTGTCCACTCCCATACATTGCCTACAGTATCGTATAGGCCAAATGCATTAGGAGAAAATGAGCCTGTTGGCGCAGCACTTTTGTTAGACCACTCACTGCCACACCAACCACAATTCGCTAGGTTTTTACCAATTTCATTACCCCAAGGGTATTCAGTTTCTTTACCTGCACGTGCAGCGTATTCCCATTCAACCTCATTGGGTAAACGAAATAGCTGGCCAGTTTGCCCTGATAGCCAATCTGCGTATGCTTTAGCATCATTGTAGGTTAAACACACTGCCGGAAAATCACTGTCTTGATCAAAACCTGGATTACGCCAGTTTAGGGTTGCTTCCCACACAGGTTCACCATTTAGGTAATAAGCACAACCGCGATTTTTTTCGGCTTCTGTTTTATAACCTGTATTGGCAACAAACTGCTCATACTCACCAACACTGACTTCTTTACTTTGCATCGCAAAGGAGTTGGCAATGGTTTTCTCTACCACTGGACGCTCATTAGCAAGACCACTGCCGTTGATATCGCCCATTTTAAATTTACCTGCTGGAATGACAACGAGACTCGCCGTATTCGTTTTATTTACAATACTTGCCGCTGGTGCCGATGATGGTTGCTCAGCGGTTGTAATAGCTGCAACAACAGGCTCAGGCTTTTTTACCAGCTTGGCATGAATTGTTTGTGACTTATTAAGTTCTAAGCGAACTTGATAGCTTTTGTAGCCGCGCTTACGAATTTCTACATTATGAAAGCCAACAGGTAATGATGTTGTAAGTTTAGTAGAACCAAAACTGACGCCATCTATAAACACTTCATCATCATAGACATTAGAACGAAGCGTTAATTCAACCATTTTAGATTTTTTTAGATCAGGTAATGGTTCAACCCTTACTGGCTTTTTTACAGAATAATCACTTACCGGCTCCTCACTCATACGAGAAACCGATACCACCTTACTATTATCCTGAGAGTCACTGAATGTTAACTGACTATCCGAGTAAGTCGTTGTATAGTTTGGTTGGTAGCTGCCCGCCAGCGGTGTGCCATAATCAGCACAAAAACGGTTATCCAAATTCAGTAAGCTACATAAACGGCTACTATTTACGTCTCCGCGCATCGTTACGCTTAAGTTCACGTTGTAATTACCTTGGCCGCTAAACGCACTATTTACAACATGACTGCTAAGAATTTTAACTTGTGCGCCAGCAAGATTACGCTTTGGTTCAACAAGGCGTTCTTCGGTTAAGTTAGCAAAAATTTGGTCTACAAAACGTTTGGTGGCTTTTTGCAAGCCCATTTGTTGGCCGCGCTGCTCACAGGCTGCAAGTGTTTCGGTACGCTTACAGTTAATTGTGTGATTAACTTCTAAAGTGCCTTCACGAGTAAACTCATTGCGCAAACGCTCGACACGTGCTGTAGCCAACTGCTCTTTTAAGCTTTCTAATGTGTTTAGTTGCGTATGTTTCGCTACGCGAATTTGCTCGATATCTTTTCGGTGTGAAGCAATTGCCGCTAATTGCATCGAAATATCATCTTTGTTCTGTTTATGATCAACCACTGCTTTTTGATAACGCGCTTGCGCATTACTGATATCTAATGTTGGGTCATCAATAAGTCGACGGTACATCTCGTTCATTGCATCAAGCGCTTGGTTTTTTTCTTTGTCTAACTCAGTTGAGCGTGCGCGTAATAATTCGAGTTGTTTTTGTAACTGACTTTCTTCTTTTAGGTGTTTTTCGAGGATTACGGTCGAGTTATCGTATTCGGCTTGTTTTTTACTGATCTCTGATTCAATCCCAGTTACCGTAGCAGTATCTTGTGCAAATGCACTCGTTGCTAGCAAACTAACTGAAATTAACAGAGATAAAGGAGCTATTCGCATATATTCCATTCCCAAAAAGCGGCAATTATTTGGTCATTATTATTTTTTATAATTAAACTCTTATGCTATGTACTTGCAAGGCAAAACACAAGCTTTGTTCAATTATTATCTGAGTTTACAACTATTACCTTAGTTGATGCCAGTAAATAACATAATCATTTTAGTTTAATTAACTAATTTCTATCTATATGACGATTTTGCTATAATTGAGCCCCTTTTTTTATCTAAGTAGCATCGTGAATATTAGTTGTGAGTCACCCATTCAACCCATTTTCCACCCTCTGTTAGAAGCGCATAACTTACAGTTGTTTATCAAACGTGATGACCTGATTCACCCTGAAATAAGCGGCAATAAATGGCGAAAACTTAAATTTAACTTACAAATAATGCAACAACAGGGTAAGTCAGAGCTGTTAACCTTTGGTGGCGCATTCTCAAATCATATCCACGCCAGTGCAATCGCAGGAAAACTATTTGGCTTCAAAACTCATGGGATTATCCGTGGCCCCTTACTTGATGAAGCTAACCCGACGCTAAACGATGCAAAGCGCTTTGGTATGACGCTACATCCGGTCAATCGCCTTACTTACCGCCAGCGTCATGATCCCCATTACTTAGACGAACTACAAAAGCAGTTTCCTAATGCTTACATCTTGCCTGAAGGGGGAACAAACCTTGCGGCGATTAAAGGCTGTATGGAATTGGCACAAAGCTTACCAGCTAGTGACTATATCATTTGCCCAACGGGTAGCGGTGGCACATTAGCAGGCTTAATAGAAGGAACGAGCAGTCAAACAACCCTTTTAGGTATTGCTGTCCTTAAACACGCTGATTATTTAATCGAAGAAATAAAACAGCTCAGTAATAAAGCAAAAGAACAGCACAACTGGCAACTTTTATGTGATTATCATGATGGCGGATATGGCAAGTTTTCTGATGAGCTGTGGCGTTTTTGTCAAACCTTTACTCAACAATACGACATTCCCCTTGAACCTATTTATAGTGGAAAAATGATGTATGCTATTTGGCAGTTAATTGAGCAAGGTTACTTTGCATCTGGAAGTGTAATAACCGCCATCCACACAGGCGGGTTACAAGGTCTAAATGGGTTAAAGTACAGAGGCTTAATTTAGCGACGGTCAGCTATATGGGGTAATATCCGCCAACTTTTGCAGTGGTTCAGCAAAATAAAACCCTTGTGCAGCAACCACTCCTAAATTTTTCAGCGTTGCTAACTCATTTTGTGTCTCAACACCCACAGCATAAACAGGGCAACTTAATTCATGCCCTTTTGCGATAATTTCCTTCACGATCTTTTGTTGCTGCTTGTTAGTATCAATATTGTGTATTAACTCAAACGCGAGCTTTATAGCGCAAAAATTAGCAAGCTCACGGTAAAGGGGCAAGTGCTCTGCACTGCGTACATTATCGATAACCACTCCTGCCGACAATTTACCCAAACAATCTAACTGCCCTGCTAATCGGTGGCGCCGCTTTAAAAAGTCATCCTCATTTAATTCAAATTGCAGCTTACTGACCGTATCACAGCTTTGCATCTCACCTTTCAACCACTGCCAAAACTCTTTATTAAACCAATTCAGGGCATGTAAGTTGATACTAACGGCCATTGCGCCTCTTTCACTCAACAGTATTTTTTTTACCTGCAAAACAACCGTTTGATCAAGCAAAAGTACATCCTTCTTGCTACTCATTTGCGGGATAAAATGACGCGCCGCCAAAAGTCCGAGGCTTTTATGACGAATACGGATTAACGCTTCATGCTGAAGGATATCGCCGGTCTGCAAATCGAATAATGGTTGGAAAAAAAGCATAAAGTGCTTTTTCTTTATATATTCAAATAAGTGTTCTTTGCTATCAGCAAGCACACTCGATTGCGTGTGCCCAAACGGCAAGCGATGAATATGTTGCCAGGCACTTTGTTTTGCTAGCGCAAGGGCCGATTTAGTCAACTGATAAACAACCGCTTGATCCGCCCCAGTGCGGTAATTACACACCCCTATTTTTACATCACTGCGGGACAAGTCACTGCGATAATTAAGACATGCTTGATAGATAACTTGATGCAATCGCTTAGTGTATTTATCAACCTCAGTCGCAGGGACGCTATTCAGTGTGACCGCAACGCCTCCTGAAGGAAGCAACTTAACCGAGCGATTGACCAGCTCACCAAATCCTTTAGCAATCACTAATTTAAAATAATTATCGACATCCAAGTTTTCAGGAAAAGGGGTTTTCCAAAAAAATAACGAAAATAAATGGTTATAATTAGTAGGAACACCATACAGAATATTCAAATCTTGATGAGGCAAAAGCTTTGGCGTTACTAATTTACGCGGCATTTCAGGCTTGGCCTCACTTAATTGAGCAGGCTTTTTAATCGTTGCATCTTCCAGCACAGGTGTCTTAAGCGCCATCCGCCAGCGACGTAACCCCCAATAACACGCTCCAATCAAGATTAAATTTAGAAACAAAAACAAATGACTTTCCACTAACCAAGAAGGCCAATGAAATAACCGCAGGCTCACCGTCTTATAGCTAAATACTTCCTGCTCTAAATCAATAAACTTCGCTAAACTAGGTGATACCTCTGACGTATTCATCACAAACCCTTGGCTTTGAACTAAAGTTGCAATAATGTCATGTGAGGAAACAGGGTCGAGACTTAAGTCATAAACTTGCTTGGCAAGCTCAGTCCCTGAGTTATGTACTTTTTCGTGTAGTACATCACTTAAAAAAATATTAAAAACAACTAATAGCAAAAAAACGGCCGCCATATAAATGGCCTCCGGTTTCTTAATATGTGCAGTAAAATCTTTTTTCATTTCACAGCTTTGTTGCTCAAACATACACAAAGTGTTGTCCAAGAACCCTATAAATACAAGGCTACAGAGCGATTAAAAGCAATTTCAGAATTATCCTAAGACCAACGCTGTCAAAAGTCATGTATTTTTAAACACCTAGCAAAAAGTGTTAATGATAATTATTTTGTAACCGACAACTGCAAGCTTACGCAAAATAACAAAGCCATGTTAAAGCAATAAAAAACCCAGCAATTAGGCTGGGTTTAAATAACTCAAACACTCAATGCGAGTGATCTAGAACGGAATATCATCATCAAAATCGATTGGTGGTTCCATCGGGTTTGATGCGCCGCCTTGTGGTGCATTTTGAGGTTTAGGAGCAAAACCACCACCTTGTTGTGGCGCGTTGTTTTGCTGCTGTTGATTATAACCGCCACCATACTGGTTATTACTTTGTTGTTGTGGTGCAGGTTGCTGCTGCGGGCGCTGTTGCTGCTGTGCTGGCGCAGACTGTTGTTGTGGAGCATAGCTATTATTGCTTTGTGCTTGTTGTGAGCCACCGCCGTAGCCGCCACCTTGTTGTTGACCACCTTGGTAACCGCCTTGTGATTGGCCACCTTGATAACCACCACCTTGTTGATCGCCACCACGACCACCTAGCATTTGCATTTGGCCACCCATGTCTACCACGATCTCTGTGGTGTATTTTTCTTGGCCTGATTGGTCAGTCCATTTACGCGTTTGTAAACGACCTTCAATGTACACTTGTGAACCTTTACGAAGATACTCACCAGCAACTTCTGCTAGTTTGCCAAATAACACAACACGGTGCCATTCAGTACGCTCTTGCATTTGCCCTGTGTTTTTATCTTTCCAGCTATCTGTCGTAGCAATGCTGATATTCGCTACGCCATTGCCATTAGGCATATAACGTACTTCTGGATCTTGGCCTAAATTACCAACCAAGATAACTTTGTTCACACCGCGTGCCATGGAACTTCTCCTATAAAACGTTAGATTAAACCAGCCACTTTGCGTGCTTGGTCTAGGTCAAATTCTTTATCATTAATCTTTAAATAGCTGCGATTTTCATCACAAACAACCGTTGCTTCAATTACGCCCGGTAAAGCAACTAGACGAGAAGCAAGCACTTGTGCCTGCTGCTCTGAACTTAATTCAGTCATTAAGCTAATAATTTTACTTCTTGGTGGGACTTGCATATTCCAAGCAAGGATAAGCCATATTAACCCAACAAGTGCCGCCGCCGCAAACACTGCTTGCGCACTTAATACTTGAGCAACGTAACCCCCTAATAAACCACCTAAAAAGGCACCAAAAAACTGCGTTGATGAGAACACGCCCATCGCAGAGCCTTTTTGATTTGCAGGGGCAATACGCGACACAAGTGCAGGCATGGTTGCTTCTAAAAAGTTAAAAGCAATAAAGTAAACCAGCATACAAATTCCAATGCCAATCACAGAGTCAACCCATAGGGACATAGCCAGCATACTTAAAACAAGCAGCGCGATTGAGCCAATAAAGGCTTGTTTCTCTTTTTCTTTGCGAATCGCCACTATCATTATCGGCACCATCAAGAAAAACGCTAAAAACAGCACAGGGATGTATAAATACCAATGGTGATCGGCAATTAAACCATCTTTTATAAGCTGGCCTGGTAAGGCTACAAATACGGTGGTTAATGTAAGGTGAAGCAACATCACACCAAAATCAAGGCGTGCTAATTGCGGGTGTTTAATGAGTTGTTTAATGTCATCTAAGGTAGCGAGCGTGTCGCCTTTTGGGGCTTTACTAACCGCATTAGGTACTAAAAATAACACAATTAAAATACCTAAAAGAGCAAGCCCAGCGGTAAGCCAAAATACGCCAGCAACTCCCCAAGAGGCAGCAACAATTGGTCCAAGTAGCATGGCAACGGCAAAGCTCATACCAATGCACATGCCAATTACGGCCATCACTTTCGGACGTTGCTCATCACGGCTTAAATCAGAAGCCAGCGCTAATAATGCACTGGCAATCGCGCCCATACCTTGTAAGGCGCGCCCTAGCGTCACCATTTGCACAGATTCAGCGGTTGCCGCAATCACAGAGCCCAGCGCAAACACACACAGGCCCCCAATAATGACTTTTTTACGACCAATTTTATCAGACAACCAACCCATCGGAATTTGCAACACAGCTTGTGTTAAACCATAAGCACCAATAGCAAAGCCAATCCACAGTGGCGAAAACCCTTCTAATTGCTGACCATAAATTGCCAAAACTGGCATCAGCATAAATAAGCCAAGCATACGGAATGCAAATACGCTCGCCAACGAAACGGCTGCGCGTTTTTCTCGAGAGTTGAGTGAAGATGCTGTCATGAATTACTGATCTTGCTGTCTATTAAAATCTGAGCGTGGATTCTACCACAAGCGAAAACTAAATAATCACCTGTAAGTGATGATTTTTTCTTTGATCAAGGATTAATCTTATCGCGTATTATGAGATACTGAAAAAATAATTAGGTAATAAAACGAGATAGCATGGAAAACATTGAAGTCCGAGGCGCCCGCACGCACAATTTAAAAGACATCAGCCTAACCATTCCCCGTGATAAGCTGATAGTTATCACTGGCCTATCTGGTTCAGGGAAATCGTCTTTAGCGTTTGATACTTTGTATGCAGAAGGGCAACGTCGTTATGTTGAATCACTGTCAGCCTATGCAAGACAGTTCTTATCGCTAATGGAAAAACCCGATGTCGATCACATCGAAGGTTTATCGCCTGCTATCTCTATCGAGCAAAAATCGACCTCGCATAACCCGCGTTCAACAGTTGGTACAATCACTGAGATTTACGATTACCTACGTTTATTATTTGCCCGCGTAGGTGAGCCTCGCTGCCCTACTCACGACTTGCCACTTGCCGCACAAACGATCAGCCAAATGGTCGATACGGTTTTAGCCCTACCTGAAGGTAGCAAGCTAATGCTGTTAGCCCCCGTAGTCAAAGATCGCAAAGGTGAGCATGTTAAGCTATTAGAGCAACTCGCAAGCCAAGGCTTTATTCGCGCCCGTATTGATGGCGAAGTATGTGACTTATCTGATCCACCGACTCTCGAGCTTCATAAAAAGCATACTATCGAGGTCGTGGTTGACCGCTTTAAAGTAAAAGATGGCCAACAACAGCGTTTAGCTGAATCATTCGAAACAGCCCTTGAGCTATCAGGTGGTATTGCCCATGTAGCGGCGATGGACGACTCACTCAGCGAAGACATGCTGTTTTCTGCTAACTTTGCCTGCCCAACGTGTGGCTATGCCATGAGTGAACTAGAACCGCGTTTATTCTCGTTTAATAACCCAGCGGGTGCATGTCAAAGCTGTGATGGTTTAGGTGTGCGTCAATATTTTGATCCAAACCGCGTTGTGCAAAATCCAGAGTTAAGTTTATCGGGTGGGGCAATTAAAGGCTGGGACAAACGCAGCTTTTATTACTTCCAAATGCTGCAAGCAGTCGCAGAGCATTATAAGTTTGATCTAGAAGTGCCTTTCCAAGAGCTTAGTAAAGAGGCTCAAAAAGTGATTCTTGAAGGCTCAGGCAAAACTAAAATTGCCTTTAATTATCGTAACGATCGTGGCGATTTAATTACGCGTAACCATGAGTTTGAAGGCGTTTTAAATAATATGAATCGCCGCTACCGTGAAACCGAGTCAAACTCAGTGCGCGAAGAACTGGCTAAATACCAAACGAGCCAAGCGTGTCCGAGCTGTCATGGCTCTCGATTGCGTGAAGAAGCTCGCCACGTATTTATTGGTCAAACGAATCTACCAGCTATCACCACAATGAGTATTGGTGAAAGCATGGCATTTTTTGAAAGTTTAAGTCTGACAGGCCAGCGCGCGCAAATTGCCGAAAAAATTCTCAAAGAAATTCGTGACCGTTTATCTTTCTTAATTAATGTAGGCCTTAATTATCTATCGCTTGAGCGAAGTGCCGACACCCTGTCTGGTGGTGAAGCGCAGCGTATTCGTTTAGCAAGCCAAATCGGTGCAGGTCTTGTTGGTGTTATGTACGTACTGGATGAGCCTTCAATTGGTTTACACCAACGCGATAACGACCGCTTACTAAAAACCCTTATTCATTTACGTGATTTAGGCAATACAGTGATTGTGGTTGAACATGACGAAGATGCCATTCGAGCGGCGGATCATATTATCGATATTGGCCCAGGTGCGGGTGTTCATGGCGGCCATGTTATTGCCGAGGGTACTCACGACGATATTCTAGCAAGTAAAGATTCAATCACCGGTCAGTACCTCTCTGGTGAAAAGAAAATCGAAGTACCTGCGGCTCGCCATCAAACCAACGACAAATGGCTTGAGTTATTTGGTGCCACAGGTAACAACTTAAAGAACGTTGATTTACGTATTCCATTTGGCTTAATGACCTGTGTCACAGGTGTATCTGGCTCAGGTAAATCGACGCTTATCAACGACACTTTATTTAAGCTGGCTCATACCGAGTTAAATGGCGCAACAACCGCAGAAGCGGCACCGTATAAGTCAATTCAAGGTCTGGATCATTTTGATAAAGTCATTGATATTGACCAAAGCCCCATTGGCCGTACTCCGCGCTCAAACCCTGCAACTTACACCGGTATTTTTACCGGTATTCGTGAGCTATTTGCAGGCACTCAGGAAGCCCGTTCACGAGGCTATAAAGTGGGTCGTTTTAGCTTTAACGTGAAAGGTGGTCGTTGTGAGGCGTGCCAAGGCGATGGCGTAATCAAGGTAGAAATGCACTTTTTACCGGATGTGTATGTGCCTTGTGATGTGTGTAAGGGTCAGCGCTATAATCGCGAAACACTCGAAGTACAGTACAAAGGTAAAAACATTCACCAAGTACTCGAAATGACTGTTGAAGATGCCCGTGAGTACTTTGATAAAATTCCCGCTATTGCACGTAAACTACAAACCTTAATAGATGTCGGCTTGTCGTATATTCGCTTAGGTCAAGCTGCAACGACTCTTTCAGGTGGTGAAGCGCAGCGTGTGAAACTGGCTCGTGAACTGTCAAAACGCGATACGGGTAAAACCTTATATATCCTTGATGAACCAACTACGGGTTTACACTTTGCTGATATTCAGCAATTATTGGTAGTGCTCCACCGTTTACGCGATCACGGTAACACCATAGTCGTTATTGAGCATAATCTTGATGTGATTAAAACCGCAGACTGGATTGTCGATTTAGGTCCAGAAGGCGGTTCAGGTGGGGGAGAAATTTTAATTTCTGGTACACCTGAAGAGGTCGCTGATTGTGAGCGTTCACACACTGGAAGATACTTAAAACCACTACTATAAAAAGGATATTGCGTGCGTAGGTATTTAAAAATTGCAAAATGGCGCGCGAATAAACAGCTTCAACAACAGCAGCGTAGCTGGCAGCCACATAAAACAAAGCTGGTTGAACGTATACAAGCCATTTGGTTTAACTTAAGTACCGCGCAAAAGCTTTATCTGTTAGCATTAAGCAGCCTGATTGTTCTACAATCGGGCTGGTTAAGTGCAACCATTACGATCATAGCACTCGTTATAGAGTTTTGGCCGAAATTTAATCAGCTTTGGCATTCACTTGCAGGCAAAGCGTTAATTTTAATCTTCTACGCCAGTATCGCTAACTTTGTATTGGCCGGTGCGAGCGGTATTGTAAACGATGTAACTCATGTCTCATCAACTCACTTTAACTACACGCATAACTTTGCCACTCTCTTATATTTACCCCCTTGGGCGATGGGCATTAGCCTAGCGACCCTATTATTATTTCAACTTTTTTTACCCTTCTATATTTTTGCTTTATTACTGATAAAACCATTTGGCTCTGAGCGAATTAAGTTTATAAGCCAAAGCTATTCGCCACTATTAACCGCCATAGTGCGCTTTGTATTAGCGTCAGTGGTATTGATTAACCTAATTTCCTTTATTGACGACCAGCCACCTGAAGAAGTACTCGACAACATTGTCAGCACCTTTGCAGATAGTAAAGCCATTGCTAAAGAGTCAGGTGAAGAGCAACAAAAAGCGGTTGAAGAACTCAGTGAAAAAATAGAACAACAATTGCCAGACAGCTCAGAGAAACCACTCACACCAAAGCCTGACATTAATCTTGACGGTGATGGCGAAACAGCCGAAAACCTTCGCCAGTTTTTAGATACCAAAGGCTACTTTGAACGCAGTAAACGCTTAATTGCCATGTTTGCATACAGCTTTGAGGCAGATAGTTACTCCCGCTGTGTAAAAACAGAAAACAGTAAAGCGGTTGAACTCAATGATTATGAAATTGTACAAGTAACCCCAGATAACAATGCGGAGTATGGCTACCGCTTTGAAGTGATTGCTTGTGACTCACCAGGTATCTTGCCAGTTACTAAATAGCAGACAGAAAATACCGCTATTAAGCGGTATTTTTATTTCAATAATTTGTTGAAAAGCTTACGGACGAGGGATAAAACCTACCGCATCGTAAACAGCTTTTAATGTTTTTTCAGCGCGGATACTCGCCTTTTCAGCACCTGATTTCATAATGCTATCAAGTAGTGACTGATCTTCGCGAATTTCTTTAAAGCGCGCTTGAATTGGCTCAATCATATTAACAACAGCTGCTGCTGTGTCTTTTTTAAGGTGACCATACATTTTGTCTTCATATTCAGGCACTAAGTCTTCAATTGAGCGCTTAGTTGCAACTGATAATAAAGTGAGTAAGTTAGATACACCTGGTTTTTCTTCACGATCAAAGTAGATACGCGCTTGCTCGTCAGAATCTGTTACTGCTTTTTTCAGTTTCTTTTCTATCTTCTTCGGCTCATCTAATAACATGATGTAACCGTTTGGATTTTCATCTGACTTAGACATTTTTTTCAACGGATCTTGCAGGCTCATTACACGTGCACCAAACTCAGGGATATATGGTTCAGGTAGTTTAAACACATCACCGTATAAGTTATTGAAACGTGTTGCAATATCCCGTGTTAACTCAAGATGTTGCTTTTGATCTTCACCCACTGGCACTTGATCAGCCTGATATAACAAGATATCAGCCGCTTGCAGCACAGGGTAAGAGAATAAACCCACATTTACGTTATTCGCATGCTTTGACGACTTATCTTTAAACTGCGTCATACGGTTAAGCTCACCCATTTGCGCATAACAGTTTAAAACCCAGCTAAGCTGAGCATGTTCAGGCACTTGAGATTGTACAAATAGTGCCGATTTCTCAGGGTCGATACCACATGCTGCATACAGCGCAATACCGTCAAGTACGCGAGAGCGTAGTTGCTCTGGATCTTGACGTACAGTAATGGCGTGTAAATCTACTAACATAAAGAAACTTTCGTGGTCTTCCTGTAGCTTAAGCCACTGGTTAATAGCGCCAACATAGTTGCCTATTGTCATACCACCGGTTGGCTGAATGCCGCTTAACACTACTGGTTTACTCATGATGTTCCTTTATATTTTTACTTAAAAAGACGAATTTAAAATGCACTTACCTTTGGGTAAGAACAGGTATTATATCTAAGAAATTCTCGCAGAGGTACTCTGGATTGAAATCAGCGAGGTTTTCACCTTGGTTATAGCCGTAGCTTAGCGCAACAACTTCAATATTAGCCGCTTTGGCAGCCAAAATATCACTTTTTGAGTCGCCTATCATAACCGCTTTTTCTGGGCTTACATCAAGTTGCTGACATGCAAACTGCAAAGGCTCAGGTGATGGTTTCTTTGCCATATCATCACCACAGACAATCAGCTGAAAATGGCTGGTCAGTGAGAGTTTATCAAGTAACTTCTCGGTAAAACGACGTGCCTTATTGGTGATCACCACTTTAGGCATACCAGCAAGCGCAGCAAGCCCTGTTTCTACATGCTGATAAAGCGCACTATAGTCACCCACAACTTGGTCATAATGCTGATAAAACAAATTAATAGCGCGTTCAGCAAGGGCTTCGTCTAAATGTTCACTGATTTGCATATCGCCACTCAAGCCGCGCTTAACAAGTGTTTCTATCCCATTTCCCACCCAGCTTTCGACCAAATTTTGGCTAACAACTGGAAATGCTAAGTCAGTGAGAGTCAGGTTCATTGCAATATATAAATCATAAACACTGTCGACTAAGGTGCCATCTAAATCAAAAAATGCTGCATCGTATTTCATGAATCAACCTTCGCAAGTTCACTGCGCATTGCATCGATTACCGCTTTATAATCTGGTTGATTAAAAATCGCAGAGCCTGAAACAAACATATCAGCGCCCGCTTTTGCTATTTCGGCAATATTATCAATACCCACACCACCATCAACTTCTAAACGAATATTGCGACCTGAGTCATCAATAATTTTACGCGCTTGGCGAAGCTTCTCGAGGGTATGAGGAATAAAGCTTTGGCCGCCAAAGCCTGGGTTAACCGACATTAATAACACTACATCGACTTTATCGAGTACATGTTCAAGGTAGCTAAGACTGGTTGCAGGGTTGAACACCAGACCTGCTTGGCAGCCACTGTCTTTTATGAGCTGCAAGGTGCGATCAATATGTTCACTGGCTTCAGGGTGAAAACTAATAATTGAAGCGCCTGCTTCTGCAAAGTCTGGGATAATTCGATCGACTGGTTTTACCATGAGATGTACATCAATCGGTGCCGTCACGCCGTAGTCACGCAGTGCTTTACAAATCATCGGGCCAAAAGTTAGGTTTGGCACATAATGGTTATCCATTACATCAAAATGTACAACATCAGCGCCACTTGCGAGTACACGATCAACATCTTCACCTAAGCGAGCAAAATCGGCCGAGAGTATAGACGGGGCTATTAAATACTTTTGTAATGTTTCCAACATGAGAAATTCCATTATAATTTGCGACAGCAAGAAGAGCGCATAATGTAACCCAATAGCTAGCCGATTAAAACACTGCGCTCTTTGTGAGGTAAATAAATACAGTGAACTAGTCCATTCAGCTAACTAAACTTGAGTATGAGTAATAAATTATTTAATTTATTCGCATAGTTAGGTTTTAACACACAAAAATTAAACATAAAGCTTACCTCAAGACACTAATTTTATTAATTTTTCCTTAAATTCAGCAGTAATTAAGTTTGTTATTTGAGCAATTGTTAGGTATGCTTGGCAAAATAACATAAACAAAGGTTATTACCATGCGTGCTTTTAAAACTGGGATCTTAATCGCGTCCGCACTGACTGTTGCTGCTTTTGCACATTCGCTTTCAACTGCGAATGACGACTTTTTATTAACTGCATCAAATTGTCAATGTAACACAACAGGCCTTTCTACAAGTGCTAATCAATGTATGCAAGCCGAACAAGAAACAGGTTGGTTTTCTTGGCTTACAGGCGATAGCCGCAGCGCACAATTCCATTATTTAGATTTACTAGAATTACTAACAAGTAGTGAAGAATCAAAAAAAGTTAGTAGTTTAGGCTCGAAATTTTAAGCCCGATGAGTAAGTTTTTTAGCGCATTACAAAGTGTTTTCGCTGCTTTTTTTGGTGTGCAATCAGAAAACAAACGTCAGGCCGATTTCAAAGAGCACTCATTAAGCACAATCATTGTTATTGCTCTTGTGTTATTTAGCTTATTCGTAGCGGCTATTTATTTCACCGTTTCTTTGGTGCTAAATACATAGCCATCAACTCATTTACTTTATTCCGCGAGCCCCCTTTTGGGCTAATTGTGCGTTTCACCTGAATCTCATCGAGTGCTGCTTGGCTGTATATTTTCCGAGTCCACACTGTATCGTGGTTTGAGATAAGCACTGGAGTGTTATTTTCAAATGCTGTTTGCTCTGCCAGATTTGCTAGGTTAGCTTGATCATCTAAATTAAAGCCCCCTTTCGCATACGAGGTAAACGAGGCCGTTTTACTTAACGGCACATAAGGTGGATCGCAATAAACAACCGCATTTTCAGGAATAAGCTTAAATACTTCGTCATAGCCTAAACAGGTAAAGGTTGCTTGCTGTGCTTTGTGCGCAAAAAAGCTCATTTCTTTTTCAGGAAAATATGGGCGCTTATATTTACCAAAAGGCACATTAAAAATGCCTTTGAGGTTGTAGCGACATAAGCCATTGTAGCCATGGCGATTCATGTATAAGAATAAGATAGCACGCTCATACACATCATTGCTTTGATTAAACTGAACACGATACTCATAATAAGCTTCAGGATGATTGTTTAATTCAACGAATAGTTTTTTCGCATCACTAATAAACTCATCCGGAGTGCGTTTTAGTTCGGTATATAGGTTGATAAGGTCTGCATTGATATCATTAAGAATGTAATGCTTGAAATCTGTATTTAAGAAAACAGAACCTGCACCAACAAAAGGCTCAACTAAGGTATCAGCGCTCGCGCTCGCTTTTTTTAAACGGGCATGAATATCTTCTACTAAGCTGTATTTTCCACCTGCCCACTTAAGGAAGGCTCTGGTCTTTTGCTGCATCTGCTCTTAACTTCAATTCAGTGTTGCGCGATTCTACACTAATCTGTTTTATTTTACTGATCTAGTGAGGCGATTTCTTGCTTAATTTTACTTATTTTTTTGTAAAAAGGCTGATTTTTACGCACATTATCAGAAAGCTGTAAAGCAGCCTTTTTTGCGTCACCTAAGCTTTCATAACTGCCGGAAGTAACAATCCACCAACGTGTACCATTACGTAGGGCTTGGTATATGTGAACTGTATCCTGTAAGTTATTTTCTGTAATAAACTTATCGGTAATTTCTTGTTTAGTTACAGCCAGCAGTTGAATAACAAAGTGCCCATCAGGTTCAGCTAAGTACCAGGCATTTCCAGTTAACGTTGCAACCTCAGCGGGCTCTGTTAGCTGCTTTTGCTCCGCGGGTGCACCTTCTAAATCAGTGGCGATATCATCACTTTCTGCCGTTTCTTGAGGTTCAGCAGGTACAGGAATAGCTAAACTATCAACAATTGCTGATACGTTATTTTCATGTGATAGCGTAGCAACAGGTTGTTCTTGCTCATTACTTTGTTGCTGAGCGGTTTCAATAGGTGCTTTTTCAAGTGCTTTGTCAGTTGGTGCTATGATTTTTTCAGCTGGCAGCGCAGTGGCTACCTTTGCTGTTGTATCTTGTTGATAATGCTCTTTCCACCACTCGGTCATATCGGCCTTGTATAAAAAGCCAATTATCAGCAGCATGGTCGTTAACAGTAATAAGAGTAAGTAGAGTAATTTATAACTTTTTTCAGGTTCACGAATATCAGCGGTGTGTTCTTGTGGCTGCCAAGCCAATAAAAGAGCTGGATTACCCTTTGCTTCTTCAACAAAAGTGCGAAAAACAGGGTCTTCTTCAACTGGCAAGTTAGGAAAAAACCAACGCATCAATTGTTTACTCTCACTCATATTGAGGGCTTCAAGATGAATTTCAACGGCTTGTGTAAACTGCCCTACCGATTGCGAGGCTATTAGGATATAGAGCGTACTGGGGCTTTGCTTGGCAATAAGCTCAAGCTGCTGAACAAGCTCTTCTGATAGGTGACGACCACCATCGATAACCCATAAACAATCGCCACATGGCTGCTGCTTATAGAGCTGATAAAAGTTCTCTGAAAGTGTTAATGAGTGATCGATAAGCGGGTTGCGAAAATTCTGTTCGAGTAAATCAGTAACAAATTGTTGATCCGTCATCTTACCGTTAAGTTGCACAAAAGCTTTATTAAACTCAAGATACTTATCGGTAATAAAAGTTTCTAATAGATAACTTTTCCCTAAACCAGAAGGACCTAATAAACATATTAGGTTTTGCCCATATTCAAACTGCAGGGCGATTCGATCAACTAGCGCAGCACGGCTAGGCAATATTTGCGATTGCATTAGCGTATAAGTAAATCACAAACCTGCTGATCAGTTACATCACTAACCAGCGCACATTGACCAAATTTTGTAGGAAGAATAAAGCGAATGGTGCCTTTTTTATTTTTCTTATCTTTGCGCATATGGGTAAGAAACTGCTCGCAAGTCATCTCATCTGGCGCTTCCACAGGTAAGTCGTATTGAGCAATAAGCGCTTCAATACGTTCAACCTCTTGCTGTGATAAATCACGACGCTTATGCGCTAGTCTTGCCGCCAATACCATACCCGCTGCAACCGCTTCACCGTGTAGCCAATTACCATAGCCCATCTGTGCTTCAATCGCATGACCAAACGTATGACCTAGATTCAATAATGCACGCAGGCCCGCTTCTTTTTCATCTTCAGCAACAATAAGCGCTTTAATTTCGCAGCAACGGTAAATCACGTGTTGTAATGTTTGCTCATCGAGTGATTTAAGGTTGGCAATATTTTGCTCAAGGTAAGCAAATAATTCTGTATCGTAGATCAGGCCATACTTAATGACTTCAGCCATACCTGCTGCAAACTCACGCTCAGGCAACGTATGCAAAGACTTAGTATCAATGAACACCGCTTGTGGCTGATAGAAAGCGCCAATCATGTTCTTACCTAACGGATGATTTACCGCTGTTTTACCGCCCACCGAGGAATCGACCTGTGATAGTAAGGTTGTTGGTACTTGTATAAACGGCACTCCACGTTGATAACACGCTGCCACAAAGCCCGTTAAATCGCCAACCACACCACCACCCAAAGCTATTAAGCAGGTGTCTCGGCCACAGTTATGCTCAAGTAAAAATGCTGAAATCTTTTCAAACCACTCTAGTGACTTATATTGTTCACCATCAGGAATAATAAAAGAGAGCGGATTATGATCAGCCAACGACCTCATTACATCATCTAAATATAAAGGTGCAATAGTGTCGTTGGTGATAATAACAGGTCGACAATCACCGATATGTTCACGGAGTCGACCTTGGTATTGAAGTGCAGATTGACCAATATAAATAGGATAACTTCGCTCGTCCAAATTAACAGTTAATTCAAGCATCGCTAGTTTCCTTTTATTCTTGGTTTTTAAAAATCTAATTTCTCGATGATTTGATTAGCAACAACTTTTGCGCTTTGTTCATCAGTGCGGACAACAAAATCAGCGACTTCTTTGTATAGCGGTTCGCGTTCTTCAGCTAAGCGCTCTAATACATCGCGCGGTGCTTCTTCTGTTTGCAATAATGGACGACGCTTGTCGCGCTGCGTGCGTGCAACTTGCTTTTCGATCGGCGTTTCAAGGTATACAACAATACCACGAGCAGAAAGCTTGTTACGTACTTCTTTACTGATCACAGAACCACCACCGGTTGCAAGAACGATACCTTGCATCTCAGTTAAGTCTGAAATAACAGTTTCTTCACGAAGTCGAAAGCCCTCTTCACCCTCAAGATCGAATACCCAAGCAATATCTGCTCCAGTACGACGCTCGATCTCTTGATCTGAATCGAAAAATTCAAGGTGTAATTGGTCAGCAATGTGACGACCAATTGTGCTTTTGCCAGCCCCCATAGGGCCCACTAGAAATATATTACGTTTCTCAGCCATATCTTTTTAGTACAAACGAACTCTAAAATTTGAAATAAAACCCCGCCTAACGACCTGGCCCCAAAATTAAGGAGGGGATTATCTCAGTAATTGATTGGGTATTTCAAGTCAATTAACATAAAAAGCCATATAACGAGCAATTAAACAGGTTAATTGCTCGTTGATTAAGAAAAAATCACCTAATCGATTTGAATTTTTGGTGTTACGAAGATCAACAACTCTCTTTTTTCATTAAATTCACTGGTGCTTCTAAATAAAACACCTAAGTACGGAATATCACCCAATAGGGGAACTTTCTTTGTTGAATTGACGATTTGCTGTTGGAAAATACCGCCAAGCACAACCGTCTGTCCGTTTTCAACCAACACTTGTGTTTGAATCTGTTGGGTATCAATCGCTACAGCAGGTCCTGTTGGTGTCTGAACAGTGTCACCGCGTGTATCTTGTGTAATCACAAGATCTAAGATGACTTTGTTATCTGGCGTGATGTGCGGTGTTACTTCTAAGCTTAATACTGCTTTTTTAAAGCTCACCGTTGTTGCACCACTTGATGCCGCTTCAACATAAGGGATCTCAGTACCTTGTTCTATGCGCGCTTTTTGCTGGTTTGCTGTTGTAATACGAGGACTTGCAATAATTTCACCTTTGTTTTCTTCCTCAAGCGCTGTCAGCTCTAAATCAATTAAGGTGCCATTTGCAAGTTTTGCTACATGCATACCAATGCTTCCCGCAGGGTTTGAGATTGGTAAATTAACGTTGAGTCGATCAGACAAATTAGGAATAACCCCATTCGAAATCGTCTCTGCACCTTCTAATGTGCCAGCAATCCCATCACTCCCTTGTTGATCACTAAAGCCCCAACGAACCCCCAAGTCTTCTTGAACATTGTCTCGTACTGTTACCATACGTGACTCAATCACCACTTGTTTTACCGGAATATCTAAGGTTTCAACCATACGGCGAACACTTTCAATACTCTTTGCGGTATCTTTGATTAGCAGTGTGTTAGTACGTTTATCAACTGACACACTACCACGCGCAGAAATGATACTATTGGTGTCGGTTTTTAATAAGTCCGCAAACTCTTCTGCTTTTGCGTAGTTAAGGCGAATGTACTCACTGTATAGAGGTTCTAAGTCTTCAACTTGTTGTTTCGCTTTTAACTCTTTTGCTTCTCGGGCTGCAAGCTCTTCAGATGGCGCAACCATTAAAATCGTGCCATCCATACGTTTGTCTAGACCTTTGACTTTTAACACAACGTCCAGCGCTTGATCCCATGGTACACCTTCTAGGCGTAATGTAATGTTTCCTGTTACAGAGTCACTGGTCACTAGATTAAACTCATTATAGCCAGCAATAATCTGCAAAACGGCGCGCACCGGAATATCTTGAAAGTTTAAGGTCATTGGTCGACCTTGATACTCTATACCACCATCAAGGTAGGCCCGCTGTGAATCATCTTTTTCAACAGTGAGGGTGAAAATATTTTCTATTTGTTGATGAGTAAATTTAAACGCCGCATTAGGCTCAATGACAACACGGCTCATATTACCCTCTTTAAAGGTTTCGATTGAGCTAACCACAGTGCCAAAATCAAGTACATCTAATTGATAAAGTAGATCATCTAAAATATCTGTGTGATGAAACTCTGCAACAATTTTCCCACCACTTTCGTGAACGTCGATGGCAGCTTGCGTATCTTGCAGAAATACAAGTACACGCCCTTCTCCCTTTTCACCACGGCGAAAATCTATCGACTGAATTGTATTGATATAATTGTTCTTTGCAGAAAGAGGATCTGCTTCGTCGGATGTGATTGGATTGTCCGAAACATGTAAGCTGACTATGTTATCTTTGGCTATTGTTTTATAAATTTTCAAACGCTCTAAAGATACCGTCACTTTTAGACCTTCAGAAGTCATTGTGCTTGTCACATGCTTTATACCCGCTTGGTTAACGGCCACATCACGAACACCGTTATCAACGCCTACATCACTAAATAGCATCTCAATACGAGCTGGCGTGTTATACACCTGCACTTTAGGCTCAAAGGTAAGTGCTTCATCAAAGACGAGTTGTAATTGTGTCTCGCCCTTCATTAATGGGTTATAACGTATGTCATATAATAATGGAGCGGCTACAGCAGCTTGCGCCATAAAAAAAGCTAATGCAGCTAATATATATTTATGCATATCATTTAACCAAGTCGTTGCTTTATGCATTTTGTTTTTACTTTTCATACGATTAACTTGCACCATTTGTATTTGCCTCTAACATTTCTAGTTTTGTCAGACGCTCTTTCCAACAACCAGCCCCATCAGGGATTAATTCTAATAATTGTATATAATTGTCATGCACTTCTTTTATTTCGCCATGATACAAACCAAGATAATTACCAACAGTAACCCGATAAAGAGTTTCATCAGCCGCTTTGATCAGTGCCCATGTTTGACCACTTCGGCCAATTGTTCCTTTCATTGATAAATTATCAAGCGGGTATTTTTCTAGTGGCTGGCGAACACGGTCAGGATCGGGATGTAAGCAGTTTTTTACCTGCACGAGATTATTTTGAATAATTTCAGGCTTAGGGGCGACAAATGGGCTGCGCATTTTACCTGCACTGTATTCAAAATATTCAAAATTCGCCATTTGTGGAATCGGCTCGACCTTCGGTGTTGTGCTTGCTTTAACCTGATCAATAAACTCTTTTTGCTCAGAGGTGTCATCGTTACAGGCACTGAGCAATAAGCTCATCATGATTACTAAGGGGAACTGTTTCACTTTTTAGTCCCTCCTTCATAGCGGTATGTTTTAGCCACAACACTAAACGTTAACTCATCATTTCCTAAGGTTTGAATTGTGAAATCATGAAGGCTCACAATACGAGGAAGCTGTGCGACTTTACCAACAAAATCACCAAACTCATGATAAGTACCCACAACCTCTATTTTTATTGGTAACTCAGTATAAAATTCTTTTTCTATTTCAGGTAACCAACCAATTTTTAAGAATGTAAGGCCGCTGGTTGTTCCCACATAAGATAAATCATCGAGTAATCCAGGGGTTTCATTTGAGGTCGGTAAGCGCTTCAATAGCTGCGAGAACTTTTCTTCCATATCAATCATTTGTTGGCGATACAGTTCTAAATTACTGGCTATAGCGTACTTTTGCTTATAGGTGGTGCGCAATTGGGTTTCTTTCTCAACAGCAGCTTGGTAACTCGCGATTTCATCAGACACCAATAAGCTGTAACTAAAGTAAAGTACAATAGCTGCAACAAAGCTACAACACAGAACTTTAACGGCGATAGGCCAATCGCCCATGTTTTCGAGCTCTATTTCATTCCAATCTATTTCTGTTAACGATTTGATATCAAGGTTCATTGCGCGCCTCGCCTATCTTATCAAATGGCTTAACATAAAATTCCATATTAAAGTCACTCAGTAGTCTTGATGTTTGTTCACCTGCAACAATACCTTGCATGATAGGTCGTTCAAGTAAATAAGAGCCTTGAACTTGGCGTAGCATGGTTGATAAACGGTTATTTGACTCGCTACGACCGACAACATGAATACTATTACCGCGGCGCTCTAATTTAGTTAAGTACACTCCCGCAGGCACTATTTTCGCAACTTCGTCCATAATTTGCGTACCCAGGTTACGGCTGCTTTGTAACTCTTCGATTAAGCGCATACGTTGTTGTAAGCTTTCTTTCTTTTTATCCAACTCGTTAATTTCACGAATACGTTGATTCAGTAATGCTATTTCTGTATTCAAAAAATCATTTTTAATATTTTGCCCTTCGCGCAGACCGCTATAAAAAGAGCTCAGGATATACATACTCAAGAAGCAAACCACCACAACTGCAAACAAAATAGTGACAAATTTATTTTGTGACTCTTTTCGTTGCTGTTCACGCCAAGGTAGCAGGTTTATATGTGGCATGATGAAAAGCTCCTTAATGCTAACCCTGTCGCTATTGCAAATTGCGTACGATGACGTTGTAAAACGTTACGATCTATCTTTGGGGCTATCTCAATATTAGCAAAAGGTTCTGCAACCACTGCATGGATCCCTAATTCTTCAATCAATAGACGGTCTAACCCATCTATCATGGCGGTTCCACCGGTTAAAACAATATAATCGACCTGATCTTTACCACTGGTTGTTAGGAACATTTGCACAGCACGCCTTACTTGCTGTAAAAGCGATGTTTGAAATGGTGCAAGCACCTCAAAGGTATAATTAGGGGGTAAATCACCGGTTGTTTTACCAATTTCAGCTTCATCAAAACTCTTGTTGTAATAACTGACAATACTATTAGTGTATTGGTCACCACCAAATACTTGGTCACGGGTATATATCGTTTCACCCGCTTGAACAACACTCACCAGCATCAATACAGCACCGATATCAACGACGGCTACACACTTGTTAAAAGCATCACTTGGTAGCTGCTGATAGTAGATGTCCATGGCACGACTCAATGCGTAGCTTTCAACATCAACAACTTTCGCTTTCAGGTTGGCTGTTTCAAGTGCACTAACCCGTGCCTCTACACTTTCAGTTCGCGCAGCAGAGAGTAAAACATTCACTTTACTTGGATCAGCTTCATTGATTGAAAGTTTTTCGAAATCAATATTAACCTCATCAAGTGGATAAGGAATGAGGCTGTCGGCTTCAATGGCAATTTGCGACTCTAATTCAGCATCAGTTAATGATACATCCATAAAAATAACTTTCGTGATCACGGTTTGTCCAGACACGGCTACGGCCGCGGACTGAACTGATTTGGGTAGTTTCTTTTTTAATTTAGTAATCACATTGCCAATTGCTTCAATATCTTGGATTGATCGTTCAGATATTGCGCCTTTAGGCATAGGTTCTATCGCTAAAGCCTCAAGTCGCAAACCTGCGTCTGTTTTCTGCAACAACACCGCTTTGATACAATGCGATCCAATGTCGATCCCTACCATCATAGATGAAGGCTTTTTAAATAGTTGACTTAGCATGTTTGCAACTTGGCCTTTGTTTTAATAATAAACAAGTTATAATTTTTGTCTGAAAAAATATTATTCATTTTTTAATCAATATATACTAGCAGTCTCCGATTCTAATTGGGAGTCTATTTAGGGAAAATATAAGTGATTTTATTAAAGAGAACTTTACAATTTATTATCATCTGCTCGTTTTTAGGCCTTATTACTTTAGTCGGTCTATACTATTACGTTAAACCTGACATTCCTAGCGTTCAGGTACTAAAAGACGTTCAGTTACAGACACCTATGCAGGTTTTTTCTCGGGACGGCTTATTGATTAATCAATTTGGTGAAAAACGACGTATTCCCGTCACGATAGATCAAATACCACAGCCACTCATTGATGCAATTTTGGCAACTGAAGACAACCGCTTTTACGAACACATAGGGATTGACCCTATTGGTATTGTTCGCTCTGCCATTGTACTCATATCCACAGGTGAAAAGAAACAAGGCGCAAGCACTATAACTATGCAGTTAGCTCGTAACTTTTTCTTAACTCGAGAAAAAGCTTATATTCGTAAGGTCAAAGAAATTTTCATCGCACTGCATATTGAAAGTATTCTTAGTAAAGATGAAATTCTTGAGTTGTACTTAAATAAAATTGAGCTTGGAAATCGAGCTTTTGGTATTGGTGCCGCCGCCCAAGTTTACTACGGTAAAGAACTAAACGAACTAACCCTTGCGCAAATGGCGATGATTGCAGGCTTACCAAAAGCCCCCTCTGCTTTAAACCCTATCCGAAACCCTGTACGTGCTAAAGCACGCCGAAACGTAGTGCTTGGTCGTATGTATACAGAAAAATACATCACACAAGCGCAATATGATGAAGCAACTAGTGCCCCTATCACAGCTAAGTTTCACGGCGCTGAAATTGATGTATACGCGCCCTATATTTCAGAAATGGTACGTGCAGAAATGGTCGCCCGTTTTGGTCATGAACGCGCTTACAATACTGGCTTTAGAGTATTTACAAGTATCGATTCTGAAATACAACAAGCTGCACAAGATGCTTTAGTCAATAACCTCCATGCTTACGATATGCGTCATGGCTATCGAGGTGCAACAGCTCAGCTATGGGATAGCGAAACAGAAAACCCTCTTAACAAAGACGCGATTTTAGAAAAACTAAAAGACGTTAAAGAGTTTGGTCCATTATTAACAGGTGTCGTTACCCAAGTTGCAGAACAATCAATTCAAGTGTTGCTAAAAAATGGCGAACAGGTAACGGTTGAATGGGATGGCTTAAAGTGGGCGCGTAAATATATCACTCGCTACCGTCAAAGCTTCCCACCAAAAACAGCTGCTGAAATCCTCACAGCGGGCGCACAAATATGGCTTCGTAAAAACACTGATGACAGCTACATTTTGAGCCAGATACCTGAAGCATCAAGTGCATTAGTATCCCTCGACCCACAAGATGGCCGTATTAAGGCTATCGTTGGGGGCTACAGCTTTGAGCAAAGCCAATACAACCGTGCTGTTCAAGCAAAACGTCAAGTAGGGTCAAATATAAAACCTTTTATCTACTCAGCGGCACTTGAAAACGGCTACACCTTGGCATCTATTTTAAACGATGCGCCTATAAATCAGTGGGATAAAAGCCAAGGTGTTGCATGGCGTCCAAAGAACAGCCCTGCAGTGTATAACGGCCCTATTCGTATCCGCCGTGCCCTTGCACAATCTAAAAACGTGATCTCTGTAAGGTTACTACGCGGTGTTGGCTTACAACGCACCGCAGACCACCTACTCAAATTCGGCTTTTTGAATAGCGATATTAACCGCAGTGAATCCCTTGCATTAGGCAGTGCTTCAATTACACCGCTTGAACTTGCCAGAGGGATGAGTAGCTTTGCTAATGGTGGACACCTCATCACCCCGTATTTTATTACTGAAATACAAGATTCTTCTGGCAATACGATATTTAAAACACAGCCAGAGCTTGCGTGTGACACGCCCGAGCCGACATCATTTACAAGTTATACAGCTGACAGTGACCAGTTAAATTCAGCACAACCTGATACTGCGCCGCGTTGTGCACCGCGTATTATTTCAAAGCAAAATGCTTTCTTAATTTCACAAGCGATGCATAGCGCAATTTGGGGTGGCGGTAGTTGGACCCACAAAACGGGCTGGAGTGGTACAGGCTGGCGAGCTCAAGCACTTGAGCGCCGTGATCTTTCGGGTAAAACCGGTACAACCAATGACTCTGTGGATACTTGGTTTAGTGGTTTTAATCGAAATGTAATGACCTCAGTGTGGGTTGGTTTCGATAACCCAGGTAACCCACTTGGCCGTTCAACCTACAATAATAATCTAGATAAATCACAAATATCTGGTGCAGAGTCTGGTGCTAAAACAGCTCAACCTGCTTGGGTTGATTTTATGCGAGTCGCACTCGATGGCATGCCTGAGGCACCTATTGAGTTACCTGAAGGACTGGTGTCTGTTCGTATTGACTTAGCCACGGGCTTGCTTAGTCATAAAAATGATTATACCAGCCGCTTTGAGTACTTTATTAAGGGCACAGCCCCTACGAAATATGTACTCGATCAGCCAACTGATGTATTCGAAGAAAATCTTTCAACAGAAGAAGAGCTATTTTAGCTAATTGAGTGTAATAAAAAGACCCCCAGTAATTGGCATGTCCAACTATTGGGGGTCACTTCATTTGGCGGTTTTTTATTACACGATAAACAAGATTTATTTTAGGTTGTTCACCAACCAGTACAAATCAGAATGAACCCCTGCCGCAGTGACTTCTTTTCCTGCACCTGGGCCTTGTATTACCAAAGCGTTCTCAGTGTACCACTGTGAGTTAATAACAAAGATATTGTCACCTGGCTTAAGGCTTGCCAGCACATCGTCTTTTGCTACATTAACTAGACCAACTTCAGCTTTCACGTTGCCATGAGTAATGGTAATCGCGCCGGTATAGCGAACAAGCTTATTTTCGACTTGTGCTTGCTCAGCTTTTATCGTCATAAATTCATCAAGTAAATGCTTATTTGCTAAGAAATCTTGCCAACTACCCGCGGCCAACTCTTCAGGCATTAATGGTGTTAAAGCAATATCATCAAGCTCTATATCTAGGCCGAGATCACGTGCTAAAATAAGCAGCTTACGTTGCATATCTCGACCCGACAAATCTTCACGAGGATCAGGCTCTGTGTAACCCATTTGCTGTGCTTTTAGTACTAAATCAGAAAACGGCACGCTGCCATCATAACTGCTGCATAACCACGACAGAGTACCGGAAAAAACCCCTTCAATACGGTTAATTTTATCGCCACTGTTTTGCAGATCAGCGAGTGCAAAGTTGATAGGCAAACCTGCACCAACACTGGTGTTATAACGCCATAATAAATTACGCTCAGCTAAATTACTGCGTAGGTTTTGATACCAACTATTAGCTGCAGTACCGGCATATTTATTAGCACTGATCAGGTGGCAGTTTAGCTCAACAAAATCAGGGTATAAAAGGCTAAACGCTTCACTAGCTGTGATATCTACGATCACTTTGTGCTCATAATCGAGTTCACTAATACGTGTTAATAGCTCTTCTTTTTCGTAGTTTTGTGCTTCATTTTGCCACTGTTCTTGCCACATCTTAGTGTTCAAACCACTAGCACTAAACAGTATTTGCTTGGAGCGAAGTAAAGCGACCACTTTCACTTCATAGTGTTCTGAAAGGCGTTTTAGCTGCGCTTGTAGTTGTGAAAGAAACACCTCCCCAACATTACCCAGCCCAGCAACAATCACAGCCAACTCTTGGCCTTTATTAATTAACTTGTCGTGTAGTAAGGTCAGCACGTCACTATCAATCGCTTGGTCTTTTAAAACTAACACGTAGTTTTCATCTTGCTGTACAAAGCGTGTGTTGATACTTTGCTCTTTTAATAACGCCGTTGTTTGCTCTGCAAGTGAGCTAATATCACTACTTGGCGCTACCACCGCACAACCACTTAAATTAGACTCAACAATATTGGCACGCCCTGCAAGGTAACTTACAACTTGATGTGTACACGAGCCTGGCACTAACAGATAGGTATCGCCGGCTTTTACAAAGTGATGCAGGCTATGCTGAATCAACTGGCTCAATTCACCCACTTCGCCACTACTTAATTTATCAACACGAAGCAAGTCAATGTTATCAAGGGTCGTAATAAAACGTTTAGCTTTACTGTACCCCTCTTTTACAACCTCTGTTGGGCTTGCCTCACAGTCAAAGCTGCTTCTTACAACGAGTTTAATGTCGCTACCTTTTAGCGGCGACAATGTCTTAGCATGCAATACAGGGTTACCTAAACGGGCTAACAAATTCGCTTGTTCACGGCATACCTTGTTATATTTAACAGCATTTTTAACTTTGCGAGGATCTGTACTAAATACACCTTGTGTATCAGTCCAAATTGAAACTTGCTTTGCAAAGGTATAACTAGCCAGTAGTGTGGCACTATAGTCACTGCCATTGCGCCCTAGGGTTACGGTATTGCCTTGGCAATCAGCGGCAATAAACCCCGTCACAACATTGATCTGGTTATGGTTGATTAACTCACTGCAACTTTGCTGATTTTTTTGATGCAACAATTGGCCATCATGCAAAGTAAAGAGCTGTCTTGCATCAACATCTTTAGATTCTAAACCGAGTTGATTTAAATAGGCTGCAAGTAACCGAGCAGACCAAACCTCACCATGAGCAAGTAAAGGTGCTTCATGTAGTTGTTGCTGGGCAATTAACGCTGTCAGTGATGCTAATTCATCTTTTAGTTTAGCTAATGCATGTTGCTTACTCTGCGACACTAATAGCTGCTCGATTAGTGCACGCTGATTATTATCAATAAGCAATAAAATATCACTCACAGCTTGATTATCATTTTGTTGATAGCTCTGCCAGAGCTTTACAAGTGTGTCTGTCGTTTTCCCAGAGGCTGATACAACAACACAATCGCCTAGCTCAGTGTTTGCCAACACAATGTTCGCAACTGCTTGATACCGCTCGGCTGAGCTTAGGCTTGAGCCACCAAATTTATGAACAATATTAACCATTTCTTCTACCACAATGCCGTATGTGCAGGCGTTAACTTAAACGATGTATTTTGCTGATTAGTTGGCTGTACTTGAGCGGCTTTAGGTTGGCCCGCTTGTAAGCCTTCGCCTGGTTTAACTTGATTGAAAACACGTTCCAGATCAGCAATTAAGTCGTTAATATCTTCAATACCGACAGAAATACGAATGAGTGTATCGCCCACACCTGCCTCAAGGCGTGCTTTAGGATCCATGCCAGCATGAGTCATTGTCGCAGGATGGCAAATAAGGCTCTCAACCCCACCCAATGACTCTGCAAGGCTAAACTCTTTTAAGCTTGTTAAAAACGCAGCAGCGTCATTAATATCACCTTTAATATCAAAGCTAACCATACCACCAAAGCCACGTTGCTGCGCTTTAGCGAGCTCATGCTGAGGATGAGAAGCAAGACCAGGGTAATAAACCTGACTAACAAAAGGCGAATTTTCTAAATACTGAGCGATTGCAAACGCATTCTCTTGGTGTTGTTTTAAACGCACATTTAATGTTCGCAAACCACGAAGGGTTAAATAACTATCGAATGGTGCACCGGTAATACCAATGTTATTTGCCCACCAAGCTAGTTCATCACCAAGCTCTTGTGTTGCGGCAATCACTGCACCACCTACTACATCTGAGTGGCCATTAATATACTTAGTCGTTGAATGTACGACGATATCTACACCAAACTGAATTGGATTTTGGAGTGCTGGTGATAAGAACGTATTATCGGCAGCAACTAAGGCTCCACATTGCTTAGCAATTGAGGTGATCGCTTTAATATCAGTTAAACGCAAAATTGGATTACTGGGTGTCTCTATCCAGATAAGCTTTGGTTTGATTGCTAAAATTTCTTGATGATTTTCACTGTTGGTTAAATCTAACACTTTTAGCTTCAATAACCCGCGCTTTTCTAATGATGTGAATAAACGGTAACTGCCACCATAGCAGTCATGCGGGATCACTAAAGTGTCGTCACTATTTAAAAGCTGTGTTGCTAAATGCACCGCAGACATACCCGTTGCTGTAATAATGCCTTTTGCACCGCCTTCAAGTTCAGCCAGTGTTTCAGCCAAAATATCACGATTCGGATTACCACTGCGTCCGTAGTCATACTGACGTTTAGTATCAAAATCAGCAAATGAATAGGTGGTTGATAAATAGATAGGTGGAACGACAGCACCATGATGTTTGTCAGCTTCGATACCATGACGAACAGCTATCGTCGCTTTATTTTTTTCACTCATTTCATCACCTACTCATTAATTGGATGTTTAGACGTCTAAAAGGTTAGATGATCAATTATGAGAAGTCAAAGCATTTGTGGCTGACATAAAGAAGTTTATACATTTACACGACTAGATGGCTAAATAACTAGTATTTGACTATCTTTTTTAAAGAGATAAAATTTCCGCATCTTTGCGCTGTGAAAAAGGCGTGAACTACTTATAACCGAGGCAACGAAATTACTTATGGCTAAATGGAACGGTGAATACATTCACCCATACGCAGAACACGGTAAAAAATCAGAACAAGTTAAAAAGATTACCGTATCAATTCCGCTAAATGTACTAAAAGTATTAACAGATGAACGCACTCGTCGTCAGATCAACAACCTACGACATGCGACAAATAGTGAGCTTCTATGCGAAGCTTTTCTACATGCTTTTACAGGTCAGCCATTACCAAATGATGACGACTTACGCAAAGACAACCCAGAAAAAGTCCCTGAAGAAGTGAAAAAGATCATGCTTGAAATGGGATTAGATATCCCTGTACTTGATTCTGAATGAGCCATCGGATACACGCCGATTCACAGGTATAAAAAAACTCAGCTAAGGCTGAGTTTTTTATTAGCGTAAATAAATTTAACGCATGTAATCTTCTGGCATTTCGATTTGCGCAACGCCCGACTCAACCGCCGCTTCTGCAACAGCACGCGCGATACGTGGTAATAAACGCGGGTCCATTGGCTTCGGAATGATGTACTCGGCACCAAACTCAAGTGATTCAACGCCAGCAGCTGTTAATACTTCGCTTGGTACTGGCTCTTTGGCAATACCACGAATAGCATGCACAGCTGCAATTTTCATTTCATCATTAATTGCCGTTGCACGCACATCAAGCGCACCGCGGAAAATAAACGGGAAACAAAGCACGTTATTTACTTGGTTAGGAAAATCTGAACGACCCGTTGCCATAATTAAATCATTGCGCGCACTGTGTGCAACTTCTGGCGCAATCTCAGGATCTGGGTTTGAACACGCAAACACCACTGGCTTGTCTGCCATTAGCTTTAAGTCATCCGCCGTCAATAAATCTGGCCCAGATACACCTACAAATACATCCGCATCAGCAATAACGTCTTGTAATGTACGTTTATCAGTGTTGTTAGCAAACAACTGCTTATATTCGTTTAAATCATCGCGGCGAGTATGGATCACACCTTTACGGTCAAGCATATAGATATGCTCACGTAATGCACCACACTTAATTAACAGTTCCATACAAGCAACAGCTGCCGCACCAGCTCCTAAACATACGATAATGGCATCTTCGATATCCTTACCTTGTACTTCAAGGGCATTAAGCATACCGGCAGCAGTAACAATAGCTGTACCATGTTGGTCATCGTGGAAAACTGGAATATCGCAGCGCTCGATAAGCGCTTTTTCAATTTCAAAACATTCTGGTGCTTTAATATCTTCTAGGTTGATGCCGCCAAACGTATCAGCGATGTTTGCAACCGTATTGATGAAATCTTCTGTAGTGCGATGTTTTACTTCAATATCGATTGAATCAAGGCCAGCAAAACGTTTGAATAGTAATGCTTTACCTTCCATGACAGGTTTTGATGCAAGAGGGCCTAAGTTACCCAAACCTAAAATTGCGGTACCGTTTGAAATCACCGCAACCATGTTACCTTTACCAGTATATTTGTAGGCATTTGCTGGATCAGCAGCGATTTCACGAACTGGTTCAGCCACACCTGGGCTATAAGCTAAAGCGAGATCGTTAACCGTTTCGGCCGGCTTGGTTAGTTCAACACTAATTTTACCTGGAACGGGGTGAGCGTGGTAATGTAATGCTTGTTCACGGAAATCTGACATAACGCGATAGTATCCTGCAAAAAAGTTAAAAAGTGAGAGAGCTTGCATCAGTACGATACCTGTAATGTATAAAAATTCCAAGTATTATCAGGTCTATCCTGTTATATGCCATATCGCTTAATTTTAAAGGATTTACCCACAACTTCTGTGCATAGTTGCGATTAATCAGACATAAAAATTCACCTATTTATGACCTTTTAAGCACCTGTTTTTGTATTTTATATGCACGAACACTGCAAATAGCCGAAATTAGTTCCAAGTGACCATTTCGACGACATTGCCAGCATTTACTTACAAAGTTATTTAAATTTATTACTTTTTGTAACTTTTGGAATCATTTATACATCTAAGAATATAGCGAAGGGATTGCACTTTGTCTGCAAAATTAGCGACATAATGAGCATAACAAGCAAAAATAGTTATATGGGAAGTGAGTGAAAACAGCATGTTCGGCATAGCGTCTAATATCATGCTTTGTTAATTTCAGGTATAAAAAAAGCACCCTAAGGTGCTTTTTTTAACTAAACAGCAGACATTACTTCTTGCTGCTAAGTGCACCGAAGCGCTTGTTGAAACGATCAACACGGCCGCCAGTGTCTAAAATCTTTTGCTTACCAGTGTAAAACGGGTGACACTCAGAACATACGTCTAAGTGGATGTCTTTACATAAAGTAGAGCTAGTTTCGAATTTGTTACCACATGAACAAGTTGCAGTGATAGCTTCGTACTTAGGGTGAATACCTTCTTTCATAGGGAACCTCTAGTTAAGGCCGCATCGCTCTCCAAACCCGTAGTCTGGCACCATACGTCGTTAATACAATTAATAGGCCGCGTATTTTATAGGCCAATACGCTCTGCGACAAGCTTTAAATGCATCTTTCGCTAAAAAAATAAACAGACGGCGCTTGGCTTAGCATTTGTTGGTAGGTTTTTACGACTATTTTTAGTACATTATCTGTCTGTTCTTGTTTTCGTTGAGCCACCATGCACTTTGTAGAAGTTGCCATAAAAGTCCCTTTACCGCGTACCTTCGATTATAAAGTTGAACCGCTGTTGCATAACATTGAATTGCAGCCGGGCATGCGTGTTCTTGTGCCATTCGGCCCACAAAAAAAAGTAGCGGTCATACTTGCCACGAAAACAAGTACTGACATCCCTAAAGAGAAGATAAAAGCCATCATAGAGGTGATTGACGAAGCCCCGATTTTATCCAAACGTCATTTAGAGCTATTAAAGTTTACAGCTCGCTACTACTGCTATCCTTTAGGTGAGACCATACATACTGCACTGCCCGCTGCTTTAAGACAAGGTGAATGCCCTGACAAAACCAGCATTAATATGGTTGAGTTAACTGAAAAAGGGGCAAAGCTCCCCTCTTTACGGGCGAAAACGCAACTCAACTTATTAAAGCAACTTGCGCAGTCGGGTAAGTCATCGTTAACCGAATTAAAAGCGCTCGGTTTTAATAAAAAAACAATTGATAGCCTGCTAGAGAAAGCGCTAATCAAACAATTTATTGAGCATGACAATCAATGGCAGCAACACGCACCAACAGTGAGTAAAAAACCGACTCTCAATAAAGAACAAGCTGTCGCTTGTACTACCATTAACCAAGCCCATGGGTTTGCAAGCTTTCTACTCGAAGGGGTGACTGGCAGCGGCAAAACGGAAGTTTACTTACAATGCCTTGAAGAAATATTAAAAAAAGGCCAACAAGCTTTGGTTTTGGTTCCTGAAATAGGTCTAACCCCACAAACCGTCAATCGTTTTCGTCGTCGCTTTCCTGATACGCCCATTATGCTATGGCATTCGGCACTCACTGATAACGAGCGCCTACAAACATGGCGCTTTTGTGAAAAAGGCAGTTGTGCGATAGTTATCGGCACACGTTCGAGTATATTTTTACCTTTTTCATCACTAGGCATGATCATTGTTGATGAAGAGCATGACAGCTCATTTAAACAGCAAGATACACTACGCTACCATGCGCGAGATCTTGCCGCTTACAGAGCCTTCCAACATAATATTCCATTGATACTCGGCAGCGCGACACCTGCATTAGAAACCTTGCATAAGGCGATTACTAATAAATATCAGCTACTTAGTTTAACACAGCGAGCACAAACCAGCACCGATAATCAGTTTCAACTATTGGACATGAAAGGACAACCTGAGCAAGCTGGCATCGCTCATGCCAGTCTTGCTTATATGCGCCAACATTTAGAGCGTGGCAAGCAAGTTATGGTATTTTTAAATCGCCGTGGTTTTTCACCTACGCTTATATGCCATGAATGCGGCTGGCTAAGTGAGTGCTCACGTTGTAGTACCAGCGCAACATTTCATAAAGCCATTGGCCAAATGATTTGTCACCACTGTGGTGAACAACATACCGTGCCTCATCAGTGCCCTGATTGTGGCAGTACGCAGATCTTTCCAAACGGTAAAGGCACTGAGCAAATCGAAGAGTTTTTAACGCAAACCTTTCCCGATATTCCTATTAGCCGTATCGACCGTGATTCAACACGCCGTAAAGGTAGCCTAGAAAAAGCCCTCGATGACATCAACCAAGGCGGCGCTCGTATTTTAGTTGGCACGCAAATGTTGGCAAAAGGCCACCATTTTGCCGATGTTAGTTTAGTACTGATTTTAGATGTCGATAGTGGCCTCTATTCATGTGATTTTCGTGCCACTGAGCATTTAGCGCAACTTGTAACACAAGTAGCAGGCCGTGCTGGACGTAGTGGTGAGCCTGGGCACGTGTTATTGCAGACGCACTTTCCTGAGCACCCGCTACTGCAAGACCTTGTTAATAATGGCTACCAAGACTTTGCGCGTTACGCCTTGACTGAGCGAGAAGATGCCCTGCTTCCCCCCATTACGAATATGGCGATTGTGCGTGCTGAAGGACATAACATAAATCAAGTTATGGATTTTTTAACTGATTTGGTTCCTGTACAGAGTGTATCTGGTATACAATTGCTCGGCCCGATCCCCGCGCCACTGGAACGTGTGGCGGGTAAGTATCGGTTCCAATTACATATTCAAGCGCAGGAGCGTTCCCACTTACACCAGTATTTAGCGCAAATGGTTGACTATATTAGTACCAGTAAACTTGCGCAAAAGGTGCGGTGGAGCTTAGACGTTGATCCTATAGATATGATTTAAAGGCCAATAGAGAATCATGGCACAACACGATTACATAAATAAAAAACCATCGAATCGAAATAATAAAAAGCAGGCACCCGCAAAAAAACCTTTTCCAGTTGCATTAGTGCTCCTTGCTATTATTCTTGTGGGCTGCTTTGGCTATGGTTTGTGGTACATAAAGCACAATGCTGATCCTGCACTTGTTGAGCAGCAAGCCAATCCGACTAAAGCGGAAGAAAAGGTGATTCCAAAACCTAAACCGCCTGAGTTTATAAAAGAAATAAAAGAGCATGAAGTTCAAGTTGAAGTAAAAGAGCTTGAACAAAAAGGCCCATACGTTATGCAATGTGGCTCGTTTAGAACACTAGAACAAGCACAAACCCTAAAAGCAAAAATAGCATTTGCAGGCCTTGTTGCAGAAGCTAAGCGCGTCGAAGGAAGTAATGGCGTATGGTACAAAGTGCGCTTGGGGCCCTATAAAACCAAACGCCAAGCAGAAAGTGACAAAAATAAACTGAAACGCATCAAAATAATGGGCTGCGGTATTTGGCTTTGGACTTGATTTTAGTTCATTCACCCATATAAACACCTCATCAATCGCTTTTTACGAGCGGCTCTGCCGCTCGAAGATGAGGAAAAACATGACCACTATTGTAAGTGTACGCCGCGACGACAAGGTCGTTATTGGTGGCGATGGCCAAGTTTCACTTGGTAATACCGTAATGAAGGGCAACGCCCGTAAAGTTCGACGCCTTTATAATGGCAAAGTAATCGCTGGATTTGCTGGCGGTACTGCTGATGCCTTCACTCTATTCGAACGTTTTGAAAGTAAATTAGAAATGCATCAAGGTAACCTCACTAAGGCTGCCGTTGAGATGGCTAAAGACTGGCGCAGTGATCGCGCCCTTAGAAAGCTTGAAGCTCTGCTTGCAGTCGCAGATAAAACCGCCTCATTAATTATCACGGGTAATGGCGATGTTGTGCAGCCTGAAAATGACCTTATTGCTATTGGTAGCGGTGGTAACTTCGCACAATCAGCAGCCACTGCACTACTGGAAAATACCGATTTAAGTGCTCGTGAAATTGTCGAAAAAAGCCTGACAATTGCTGGCAATATCTGCGTATTTACGAATAACTATCAAACCATTGAAGAATTGTAATAGGAACTGCTATGTCTGAGATGACGCCAAGAGAAATCGTTCACGAGCTTGATCAACATATTATTGGCCAAGCAAAAGCTAAAAAAGCAGTTTCAATCGCGCTACGTAACCGCTGGCGCCGTATGCAACTGAGCTATGATTTACGTACCGAAGTAACACCAAAAAACATTTTAATGATTGGTCCTACAGGTGTGGGTAAAACTGAAATTGCTCGCCGCCTTGCAAAACTTGCTAATGCCCCTTTCATTAAAGTGGAAGCAACTAAGTTCACCGAAGTGGGCTATGTTGGTAAAGAAGTTGAGACGATCATCCGTGATTTAGTTGATATTTCGATTAAAATGACACGTGAACAACAAACTAAGAAATTCAAATATCGCGCTGAAGAAGCGGCAGAAGAGCGTATTTTAGATGCTTTATTGCCACCAGCACGCGATACATTTGGTGAGTCAAAAACAGAAGAGAACTCTTCTACTCGTCAATCTTTCCGTAAAAAATTACGTGAAGGTCAGCTAGACGATAAAGAAATTGATATCGATGTTGCACAAGCACAGCCTAATGTTGAGATTATGGCACCGCCTGGTATGGAAGAAATGACCAACCAGCTACAGAGCATGTTCCAAAATATGGGTGGCGACAAGCGCAGCAAGCGTAAGCTAAAAATTAAAGAAGCATTTAAGCTACTAGTTGAAGAAGAAGCAGCAAAACTGGTTAACCCTGAAGAGTTAAAAGAGCAGGCTATTTTCGCAGTTGAACAAAACGGTATCGTGTTTATCGATGAGATTGATAAAATCTGTAAACGTGGTGAAGCATCTGGCCCTGATGTAAGTCGTGAAGGTGTACAACGCGACTTACTACCACTTATCGAAGGCTCAACAGTTAGCACTAAGCACGGCATGGTGAAAACCGACCACATGTTATTTATTGCCTCAGGCGCATTCCAGATGTCTAAACCATCAGATATGATCCCTGAACTTCAAGGCCGCTTACCTATTCGTGTTGAACTTGAAGCACTATCAGCAGATGACTTCAAACGCATTCTAACCGAACCTCATGCATCACTCACTGAGCAGCAACGTGAACTGTTAAAAACAGAACAAGTTGATGTTGAGTTTACTGATGACGCAATTGAGCGTATTGCTAAAGCTGCGTGGCAAGTTAACGAGAAAACCGAAAACATTGGTGCTCGTCGTCTGCACACTGTGATGGAAAAACTAATGGAAGAAATTTCATTTGATGCATCTGAAAAAGCAGGCTCAAAACTGACAATCGATGCAAGCTATGTTGAACAGCACTTAGGTGCACTTGTTGAAGATGAAGACTTAAGTCGCTTCATTCTTTAATCAACAAATTAGCGTTATAATCAAAAGCCTCCAACTGGAGGCTTTTTAGTTTATAAATCGTCTATCGAGGCTGACATGAAAGAAGTCACTAAAGTTCATTACCACACTGTAAGTAAAGTCTTAGATGTTCATTTTGACGATGACTCTATTGCGCGATTTAATGCTGAATTTTTGCGTGTTCACTCGCCTTCAGCAGAAGTACAAGGCCATGGCAACGAACCTATGAAACTGGTGCTTGATAAACAGCAAGTAGCGATTAGTAAGATTGAGCCGGTTGGCCATTATGCTCTGCGCTTAGTATTTAGTGATAATCATAACAGCGGTTTATACAGCTGGCATTACTTAGCAGACTTACAAGCCAATCATGATGAACTTTGGCAGCAATACCAAACGCGAGTCACAGAGCACGAAGCTAACAAAGACAGCGTGCCTATTAAGTTTGTGCCTTAGAGGCTATCAAAAATCAAAAAGCGCGATGACGACTAGTCAACGCGCTGTTCTTTTACCTACAAAAAATGTATTAAACTTTAAACTTATCAATTGCTTGATAAAGCACACGCGCTTGCTCAGACACTTCTTCGCTGGTTTGCGCATTGGTTGCCGCATGGCCTGACGCTTCTTGAGCTATATCACGAATGCGAACCACATTTTTGTTAACCTCAGAGGCTACTTGGCTTTGCTCATCAATAGCCGTTGCAATGTGTGTACTCATTTCCATGATGGTTTGCACATCTTCGGTAATCGAACGCAGTAACTCACCGGCTTTGCTGGCTTGATCTGCACTCTCACCACCTTGAGCTCGACATTCTTGCATAATACTCACCACTTCTTGAGTACGCCCTTGTAGAGTGGAGATAATACTCTCAATCTCTTGAGTTGAATCTTGCGTGCGCTGTGCCAGTGAACGTACTTCGTCAGCAACCACAGCAAAGCCACGCCCTTGCTCACCTGCGCGAGCAGCTTCAATTGCCGCATTCAGAGCAAGTAAGTTGGTTTGCTCTGCAATACCCCGAATTACATCAAGTACCGAGCCAATCGTTTCGGCATCTTTTTCAAGTTGAGACACAACATTAGACGCATTACCCAATGATTCAGACAGGTGGTTAATTTGCACCACGGTTGATTCAACTTCCGAGCGACCTTGCTGAGCACTTAAGTTAGTTGACTCTGCTTTTTTAGCGGCCGCTTCAGTGTTATGAGAAATATCTTGAATCGTTGCCTGCATTTCTGTTGCTGCTGTGGCAACCATATCTGCTTCGTGTAACTGCTCTTGCATGCCTGAACTCGTTGCAGCAGTTGTTTCTGATAAGTGCTCAGTAGCGACATTAAGCGTTCCAAGTGCAGTGTTCACCTCGTAAATTAGCTTTTTAAAATCACCAATCAAGCTATTAAAGTCCATAGACATAGTGGTAATTTCGTCTTTACCTGACTGAGCAATCGCCATACTTAAGTCATTGCTGCGGCGAATCTCATTAATCGTGTGGTAAACACGCTCAATTGGCTGAATAATAGAACGGCTGGTAAAATAAACCAACGCCATAACCACGATACTGGCAATAATGAATACCATAACGGCAATAAACTGCGCTTGCGCTGCGCTTGATTCCACAAACGCTTTGGTGTCATTAGTAAGTTCAGACACAATCGCATCACTTTTCTCAACACTGGCTTTCATTTCACCTAATGCGCCTGACTCTAAATCAAGGCCAAGTGCCACCTGTGCATCGACTAATGCTTTAAATTTCGTTTGATAGGTGGTTAGTAAGCTCAGTAACTGACTTTCATAACTGGCATCGAATCGTGAGTTTCTGATCTCTGTTTTGAATGTTTCAACTAGGTCATCAAACTTACTTAAATATTTTAAGTCAAAGCGCAACATAAAATCTTTTTCTGCACGGCGCAACTGTAACATGAGCGTTAACAAACGATAGTTCTCGCGCTCACTTAGTAAAGTCTCGACCTGATGAACAGCCCCTCTTAAGTCACCATAAAGCGCATCTTTGGGGTGTAGACCGATTTTCTTTTGCAGTACAACAACTGCTTGAAAATCTTCATAGTAGGCTTTCGCAAGCCCTCTGAATTCATTTAGCTTGCTTACATCCATTGATAAATCAACAAGTAATTCATCAAGGCGTGCCATTTTGTTTTTTAGGCCATCATATTCTTTTTCGAATAACTCAAGGCTATCTACATCTTTGTAAAATAGAAAGTTTTTCTCATGCTTACGCATTGAAAGCTCATGAATATCGAGCTCTTCAGCATTTTGAATCGTTTCATTGAGCTTGAGCATCATGCGCGACTCAAAGATAATTACACACAGCATCACAACCATTGCAAGACCAACAACTAGCGCGTTTAACTGTAAACGACGCTTTATAGTTAAGTTTTGTAATACATTCATTCAAAGTGCCCCATCGAAATATGCATTTTAGAGTATAGCTAAATTATTGAAAGCAGCTAAATTTTGCATGCATTTTCCGCTATAAGAAACGCTTAGACAATGATTTTTTGTCCCAGATCAACCTGTTGCCATAAATGATGATGCAACTTATCTAGCTGTTGCCATTGTTTTTTCTGCAACCAGTCGACTAATGGGGCCGGATCACTCGGAAAATTCAGTTTTTTATTTTGGGGGGATTGAAGCCAATCATCCATTGCATTTGGATTCAAATAGCTCATTACATGAGCAGCCCCCATCGCTAATAACGTTTGTGCATTAATCCCTTGCTCAAATTGTTTGCCAAGCGGCTTTAAGAGTAGCTTTTTGCCTAATTGTAACGCTTCACTGGCAAGCTCAAACCCTGCATTACCGATAACGCCCCCCGCATTGGCTAAATCATTTAAAAAGCCGACTCTTGATGGCGCACGCAAATGAATATTCCCCACCGAGCTATCCTTGGCATTGGGGTGATAGCAATAGAACTCACGTTCAGGGAAATCCTTCAAATAATCAACAACACTGTCTAGGTTTTCAAATGGTAAATATACAAGTACTTTGTTTTCGACCATTACAGGGTTGTCATGGTGATGATTTGCAATAAATGGTGGAATAATATTCTCAGCGTAAGGTTGCCAGTGCACACCTAGATAAACATTCGCTGGTGCATAATTACGTATAAGTGCACGCCGCAAGAAAGCCCGACCAAACATAGGCACTTTATCTGATAAAAATGCAGCTTGATGGCTCATACCCACTACAGGTACACCTTGCTGCCTTGCCGCCCACGCTGTAATAGGCTCAAAGTCATTGAACACTAAATCATAGTGGCGTAAGTCTAAGTTTTTAATATCTTTTAATAGCTGTAAAGGGCGTGCATTCTTTAGGGTTTTTATACTATCAACCTGCCCTGATTTACTATTAAACGATAAACCCCGAAATGTTCTGTAGTCGGCAAAATCGTCCATATCAAAGTAATCAAGCTCAGTTCGACCAGAAAACACATAGTCTACCTCAACATCCAATGCACTAAAGGTCGTTGCCATGACACGAGCACGTGTAATATGACCATTTCCCGTCCCTTGGATACCATATAAAATTCTCATAGATATTCCACCACCATTACAGCTAACATTGCACAACACGACCCCATCGCCGCCCCTATTAATACATCGGCAGGATAATGCACCCCAATTATCACTCTTGATATGGCGACACCTGATGCCCACATAAAACAGACAAATGAAAGCTCAGGAAAATAAATAGCCAATATTGTGGCCACGACAAATGCCCCTGCACTATGCCCTGACGGTAAACTAAACTGGTCACTCGGGATCAAATAAGCACCTTGAACTAAGCAATCACATGGACGCACCCTTGCAATCCGCTTTTTTGCTAAGAAATAGATAGGCCGTTCTATCGCGAAGCCCAGCAATAGGCACTGTGCAAGTTGCTGAAAGTGTAATTGCTCTGTAAACCACCAAAGACCAATGAGCAACACCACATATAACCCGCCATCTCCCGTCTTTGATAAACCGATTGCTGACTTTTTCACCCAGTTTGGAGAAGCGTCATTGAAGACACTCAAAAACAGCTGCTCATCAACCTTTGCTAACCTTGTAAGTATGTTGTTTGCCATGGTGAGCTCCTTGTCATACTTTGCGCCTAATTTTTATACTCATCTCAGCTTAGGCGTTAAAAATAACAATTAGGTGACGCTTTTGAGACACTAATGTTGCGGTGTACAAAATCCTTTGATTTAAACCAATAAACCCACATTAAGTCGTTGTTATTGAGTTGTATCAAGGTATACTGAATACTAAACAGACAGTCTCTTTAGAGGATGAAAAAATGGATTACAGCACTTCGGATTTATGCGACCACTTTGCAGATGTGGTTGATGTGCTCGAACCAATGTTTATTAATTTTGGTGGACGCCCAAGCTTTAGTGGTCGAGTAAAAACTGTTAAATGCTTTGAAAACAATGAGCTGATCCGCGAGATTTTATCAACAGATGGAACTGATAGCGTTCTACTCGTTGATGGTGGCGGTTCCACTCGCCGTGCATTAATCGATATTGAGCTGGCTGAAATTGCATTGGAAAATAATTGGCAAGGCATCATCGTTTACGGTGCAATACGTCATGTTGATGAGTTAGAAGAACTCGACTTAGGCGTTCAAGCGATTGCTTCGATTCCCGTTGCAGCTGACAGCGAAGGTGCCGGCGAAGATGGCATTGGTGTTAACTTTGCAGGAGTGTCGTTTTTTGATGACGACTTTATCTATGCAGATAGCACTGGCATTCTTTTATCTGCCGAAGAATTAGAGTTAGAAGTAATAGAAGAAGACTAAACTCGGTGACTGATTACCTTAAAATTTATGAACGAGCGGCTGTAGAACATTTATGTACACGCCGCTTAAATGAACAAAAAGCATGGCAAGCACTGTCTTTATTGGATACCCATGTTAATGCCCAACAAGCTTTAATTGATGCGAAACATTTCGGTATTCGCTATGTATTAGTTGGGGTATGTGAAGATATTGGCCCACGAGCAAATTTAGGTAATGGCGGCTCACACCAAGCATGGCCTGCCTTTTTAAAGCGATTTCTTAACCAGTCACATAACCAGTTTTTAAATCACGAGCGTGTATTATTGCTAGGCGAAGTGGCACTTGATGATTTACACCAACAAGCCACACACCTTGATAATAAAAACGATGACGATTTGGCTAAGCTACGCCAGCTTTGTGCACAAATAGATACCCGCGTTGAGCACGTGCTTGCGATGATTTTCGCTGCTGGTTTAGAACCTATCGTTATTGGCGGTGGACACAACAATTGCTTAGGAATTTTGCGAGCCTTAAGTAAACAGTATAATAAACCAGTTCATGCTATAAACCTTGACCCTCATGCAGATTTTAGAGCATGCGAAGGTCGTCACAGCGGCAATGGCTTTAGGTATGCCTTTGAAGAAAATCATCTCGCTGATTATCACGTCATTGGCTTGCATGAGTTTAAAAATAATCAAGCGATCCTTGATGCACTCAAAAGTGCTCACTTCACCTTTGATAGCTATCAAGATATCCAAGTACGTCGTACTATTGACCTATCAACTGCATGCAAACAAGCAACAGCGCGTTTAAGTAAAGCGCCATTAGGAGTTGAAGTCGATCTCGACAGTATTTCACTCATGCCTGTGAGTGCTTATACAAACTGCGGGTTTAGTGTCGCTGATGCAGAACACTTTGTACATGTAGCAGCAAGCAACAGCAATGCGCATTACTTGCACTTATGCGAAGGTGCGCCCTCACAACATCCGGTTGGTTTAGAAGCAGGAATGAACGATGCTGGCCAAATCATCACCGCCCTTGTGAACGCTTACTTACAAGCCAGGGAAGCAGGTTAGTTCGAGGTTAAGATTGTAGGCGCGATTTTATATCGCGCAATTTGTATCACGTAATAAGCAACGTGGGGTAAACCCACAGCTATAATCATTGATGCTCTAAGCGCCACTGTTTTAACCAAGACATCATCCCTACACTACTCAATGGATAACTAAAATAATATCCTTGAGCCGCATAGGCATTAAGCGACTTAACAAACTTAAGATGCTCTTGAGTTTCTACCCCTTCGCATATTACTTTTGCATTGTTTTGGTTGTGCATATCAACCATACCAGACACTAAGCTACGCACTTGGCTTTGATGAGCAAAGTCAGCGGTGAGCGACGGAGCTACTTTTATGTACTCGACATTTAAGTTTGGCAGTTTTGAAAGTAAAATAGGAGTATCACCAAACCCATCTACACATAATTTGATACCAATACTATTTAATCTGGCTATCATCGCTTTGCCTTGGTCATCAAGATTCATAAACAAATCAAGTGGGCATTCAATGATCAAGTCACCAATCTCTAAGCGGTGTTCACTGAAAATACGATCAACAAATTCAATAAACTCTTCATTGAGCATTTCGGGGCCAAACACATTAATACTTAAAGGAAGCTCAATCCCTTCCATTCTCAGCGCCATCGCAAGCTCTGCAGCTCGCTCTATTACATACGCAGCGACAGGATAACCAAGCCCTGCAACACGTATATCATCAATGAACTTATTAGCAGCCAAAATACCTTGCTTTGGGTGCTGCCATCGCAATAGTAACTCTAAAAACTCTATGCGCTCATCACTATTACGTATAATCGGTTGAAAATACAGCTCTAATTCACTGGCAAAATCAAGGTTAGACAGCTCGCGCAGTCGTGCTTGTTGTTCAAGCTGTTCCACCATCATATTTGCATGATAAGGCACAATTTCCTTATTTGGGTTGGCATCAAGCGCAAGGTTGGCAAACGAGAGCAAATTATCAAAACTATGTTCTGGATTATCACAACCAACATAGCTGGCTCTGACTTTCACTTCAATGGTGCAATTTGCCACATTAAATGGCTTTAAGGTTACTTGTCTAATTTTATTAATTAATTGCTCATGATGATGTTGTTGCTCTTCAAGTGAACAAATAAACGCAAAATTTAATCCACCTAAATGAGCAAGCTTCTCATGAAGTCCCGAAGGAGCCTCGACACTAAGCACAGAATCTGATTCTAACTGATGTTTTATACGGCTGGCTGATTGTGCAAGCAACAAGTCTCCAAAATCACGACCTATATGCTGATTTACACTTTCAAAGCCTTCTAAACGTATCACGACTAAAGCGCAATTATTCGGGTGTTGCTGTCGAAAGTGTAAAAAGCCATCTTGCAGCGCTTTGCGATCAGGCAAGTCACTTAAAGGCGTTTTATCTATTTCATTATGGTGAGTTAATAAAGAAGGAACTTCTTCCTCTTCGTTGGCTTCTTCGTAGTTGAAAAAGCCCGACACAGTCAGCATTATTACCGCAGATACGAGCCAATAAAAAGCAACATCCAATAATAAATGGGCAGAAAACAACACCGCAAAACACAATGCTGCTGTGACACTTATAATAATGGCTAGCCAATTAGTGGTTCTGAATGCTTGCCAAAGATGGAAGCAAAAACTGATCGCCAAAAGCAAAATCAGCCAAGGCTCACTTAAACTCAGGATAGCAAGGCCAAGCATACCATTGACTACTAGGCTGAGTCGTAAAATAGGATTTTGAGTCACACACAGCGCACATACCATAGCCATAAACAGTGCACCTGCCAAAAACACAGCAATGACATCTCCACTCACAAAGAGAAGACTTGTACTGGCACTTGTTAAACTAGCAATCAATGACATGTAATCCAAACTGTGTAAAAGTTCTATCTAATTTAGTCTACCCAAAATCCACAGATTTGACAGTTTATTTACACCAAACTGATAACTTAATTGTGCAGGATGAGATATTTGCCAATGGGCAATATCAGCACGAGCACCCACTTTTAAGACGCCACGATCATCAAGACCCAATGCACCTGCGGCGTTTCGTGTCACCCCAGCTAACGCTTGCTCTGGGGTCATACGAAAAATAGTACATGCCATATTCATCATCAAATGCAAAGAGCACAATGGCGAGGTACCTGGGTTAAAGTCAGTAGAAATAGCAATGGGCACTTGGTACTGCTGTAACAGCTCTATTGGCGGATATTTTGTTTCTCTTAAGAAGTAAAAAGCACCCGGTAATAATACTGCTGCAGTACCCGCTTTCGCCATAGCTTGAATGCCTGCCTCATCAAGATGTTCAATATGATCGGCTGATAAGCCATTAAATTCAGCGACAAGCTCTGCACCATGCTGATTTGATAACTGCTCAGCATGCAATTTAACCGGTAAGTTATATTTCTTCGCGGCTTCAAATACACGCCGTGTTTGCTCATTGCTAAACCCGACATTCTCACAAAATGCATCGACCGCATCAGCTAAGTTGGCCTGAACGACCCGTTCTAACATCTCACCACAGACAAGATCGATATACTCATCGCTACGACCTTTATACTCTAAAGGCAGTGCATGGGCGCCTAAGAAGGTCGTTTTCACATCAACCGGATGGTTTTCACCTAATAAGCGCGCAACTTCAAGAAGTTTAATTTCGTTCTCACAATCAAGGCCATAGCCTGATTTAATTTCAACCGTTGTCACCCCTTCTGAAAACAGCGCATTCAAACGCTCTTTTGCTGCAACAAATAATGTTTCATGATCAGCTTCACGCGTAGCACGAACTGTGCTTGCAATCCCCCCGCCATTTGCAGCTATCTGCTCATAACTGACACCTTGCAGTCGTTGTTCAAACTCTTCGGCACGGCTTCCAGCAAAAACAAGGTGAGTATGACAATCAATTAAACCGGGTGTAAGCCACTGCCCTTTCACTGACACAGTTGGGGTAGCTAATGCATCAAACTTTGGTAGCTCAGCTTGTTTCCCTAACCAAGCAATCTTGCCATCTTTAACAGCAATAGCGCCATTTTCGATAGCACCATAGGGTGCATCAATAGCAGGGTTCATGGTAGCAATATTGGCATCTGTAATTAGTAGATCCCAGTGTGACTCATCATTGTTCATTGTGTGCATTTTTCACCTATACTAAATTTTGCAGTGCCCTGACTTAGCTTTGCTCTCAAGCAGGTAAGCTAAAATAGACGTAAAGTTTATCAAGTCACCTTGTATATACAAGATAATTATGCCACCTTGTAACATACTATTAACTTTATACACCCGCCTTCAATGAGCATCACTAAATTCGCACAGATAAAGCAATTTATAGTTGATAATATTCGTTCCGGCCAATGGCAAGAAAACGATCGAGTACCGTCAGAGAATGAGTTAACGAATCAATTCAAAGTAAGTAGAATGACTGCAAGACGAGCATTAAGTGAACTGACAGATGCTGGTATTTTAACTCGTAGCCAAGGACTTGGAACCTTTGTTGCCAGTTTAAAGTCACAGTCTTCTCTCCTTGAGATAAAAAATATTGCCGATGAAGTAAAAGCTCGAAATGGCCAATACAGCTGTACTGTTTTAGTAATGGAATCAATACAAGCCATTGCACCTATTGCCATAGCATTAAGTGTTGATGTTGATAGCCATGTGTATCGAAGTGTTATTGTCCACAATGAAAATGAGCAACCACTACAAGTTGAAGAGCGTTTCGTCAATCCAAAGCTGGCTAAAGATTATTTGCAACAGAACTTTCACACCCTGACTCCCCACGAATATCTCTCAAGTGCAGCCCCATTAACAGAAGCAAGACACACTGTTGAAGCAATTATGCCAAACAGTGAAATGTGTCAGTGGCTCAACCTTTACAATGAAGAGCCTTGCCTGCAGGTTATTCGTCGAACTTGGTGCTCTGAGGGGATCGTAAGCTTTGCACGTTTAGTCTCCCCCGGCAGTAAGTATAGGCTAGGAGGGCATTTAACCTTTAAAAAATAACCGCTTAAATTGACCACTGATATTGAAAACCTAAAGACTCAATAGCCGATCCATCAATGATTCGCATCTTGGCCTCATCGCTGGTGAAACTTGGCTCAGAGGTACCCTGCTCGGCACACTTTTGTTGGTAATAATCAACTTTCGTTGGATGAGCAGGGTTGACTACATTATAGATTGCAGATGCATTAGGCCAACCTTCGATCAACTTGAAAATAGCATGAATAACATCGTCTCGATGCACCATATTGACGAGCTGTTGACTTGAACTCTTAAGCTCCTTACCTGCGACAAACCGCCCAGGTTCGCGGTTTGGCCCAACTAACCCCGCCAGCCGCAATACTTTACCACCCGCTTGCAGCACGCATTGTTCAGCATCATACAACAGCTGTTGGCGAGGTGACGAACATTCAATAGTACTTTGCTCTGTGTATGTATTATCAGCGTTGTTATATACACCCGTTGAAGAACATAAAATAAAGCCTCGGCATTGCAGCGATTTAGCTAACTCTAGACTGGCGGAAAGCGTCGCTAGATAATCACTTTGAGTGTCGCGGCTTTTAGGTGGAATAGCACATACCCACCACGCGTCTTTTAAAGAGACAGTGTGCTTTAATCCACCTGATTGTAATATCAATTGGCGTTGAAAGTCGTGGTCATGCTTGACCTCTCTTCCAGTGCCTTGCACCTGCCAACCTAATTTATTTGCCTTAAGACAAAGTGCTTCACCTAGCCAGCCAGCACCTAGCACCACTAATTTATTATCATTAACAACCACTTGGTAACATCCCCTTGTATTATGTATTATTTTATTAACAAACTTTACTTTGTCTTGTAGCGATTTGGGTGCAAATATGATTAGATAGATTACTCTAGCTAATAATAAAAACACGTGCACCTATGTTAAACAACCTCTCTTTACGTAAAAAAATATTACTTCTTATCGGTGGGACGATCAGTGTACTACTTATCATCGCATCGAGCTTTTTTGTTAGTCACATAGCTGACTTATCACGACAAGCAATTCAGCGAGAAGCTGACAGTTACCTACAAAGTGAGCGACTTTCAATGCAAGGTTACTTTGCTCGCTATGGTAAAGTTGTTGAAACTTTTATTACTAACCCACATTTAGTGAATTGGTTTGAAAATTGGACTGAGCGTGATCAACCACTTGATAACCAACCTGGGTACAACAGCATCAATCAAGACTTTGTACGCATTAGTGGTAATGATGACAATATTCTATCTGCTTTTTTTGCCTCAGCAACCACCGGTGAGTACTTTAAAGAAAATGAACGTACTACACACTTTAACGGTGACCCTTATTACGCTTATAAACGTGGTTGGTGGCAAGATGCTCTAGCAATAAATAAGCTCTATGTCGGCCCTATTTCCGTTGACTTAACCACAGGCAATGCGTCAGCGGTTGTACAACAACCAGTGTATAACAAACAAAATAAACTCATTGGTTTTGGTGGTGTCGACTTACAGCTCAACAATATTAACGACATGGTCGAAAATATTCGTTTCAATGGTCAAGGATTTGGTTTTTTACTTGATGGCAACCAAAAAGTTGTGCACCTTTCGAAACGAACAGGTCACAAACTATCAATTACCGACGAAGGCCCAAATGGCAAAGAAGGCCTAGAAGCGCTAGAGAAACAGTTTAACGATACATCAGGCTTTAGCGAATTAAATCGCATTATGAAAAGTAAAAAAGACGGTAGTAGCTTCATCACTTTTAAAGGTGAGCAGTATTACGTTGTCTTCAATCGCCTTGAATTAGAAACCCCTTATCTTGATTGGTATGTAGGTATTTTAATTCCGACCAGCATGATTGATGAGCCTGTCAATGATGCGGTAATGACAACCACAACATCAGTGTTCATTATTCTTACGATTATCATTGCAATGATCTTTTGGGCTACGCAAATGATCACCAAACCGCTGACTAAACTAACTTACATTATGCGTGATATCGCCTCAGGAGATGGCGACCTGACACAAAAAATTGATATAAAAAGTCACGATGAAGTGGGCCAATTAGCCCTGCATATGAACACCTTTATTGATAAATTGCGTGCAATGATGCTCAATACTGCAGCACAAGCGGAGCAGTTAAGCCAAGCAGCTTCACAGCTAAAAACAGTATCTCAAAAGACCAATGATGAAATTCAACAAGAAAAGCGACAAGTAGACAGTGTTAGTGCAGCTGTCACTGAAATGGCCTCAACAGTACTCGAAATTTCGCGCAATGCACAAAATACCAATAATGCAGCTGAACAAGTACAAACCATTACTGTTGATGGCACAAACCGTTCTACACAGGCTCAATCAGTCATGACCGCATTGGCAAGCCACATTGGTGAAGCGTCTAAAGTCGTTGCTGGTCTTGAGCAAGAAAGCGGTAATATTGGTGCCGTCATCGATGTAATCAACTCTATTGCAGAACAAACTAATTTACTGGCCCTTAATGCTGCCATTGAAGCAGCGCGTGCAGGCGAGCAAGGTCGAGGTTTTGCAGTGGTTGCTGACGAAGTACGTTCATTAGCTAGCCGTACGCAAGAGTCAACAGATGATATTCGTAATATGATCAGCAGGTTACAGCAGAGTGCTCAACAAGCATCCACGATGATGCAACAAGGGCAAGAACGCGCTGAGGGCTCTGTTGAACAAACACAAATTGTACTGACAGCACTGCAAGACATCGCACAATCAGTGACAAACGTACAAGATCAAAGTCATCAAATTGCGACCTCTACGGAGCAACAAACAGTGGTGGCAGAAGATATCAATAACAGCCTTGCGGCTATTAATCATTTAGTGAATAGCACAGCAGATCATGCTCATGAATTGGCTGATGAAGCCCGTGATTTGAATGAATTAGCAGTGTCACTAAATAGAACTGTTAATCAGTTTAAATTATAAAGATAAATTGCTGATGTGATTAAAAACCCGATATCACCTGAAGATGATAATATCGGGTTTTTATCGTCAGCCTTCCCTGTTACCTGTGGTGCAACTGCTTTCGCATGATCCATAAAGTCTTGCCACTGCTGCTTATTCCATAAAGCAACTCCTTGCTGATCCGTTCCTTGTTTTGATTGCGTTTGTACTTGTTCCATATAGTCACCTCCTTACGCTAGCTTCATCCATTTTAGGTTCCTTACCATTTGCTGCTCCTTAGCAATTATCCTTTCACCTTTTCCATAAAGCGTTGCCATTGTGCGCTTGTCCATAACGCCTTGTTACTTCCTTGCTTTCCATTGTGCTTTGCTACGTTTTCCATTATGTAACTCCTTGCGGTTTATAATCCGTTACTCCTACAGCGTTTCCTTGCAGTGCTCCTAAATCATCCTTGTGTGCAATTATCGTTTAGCAATAATATACACAGCATGAATCAAGCCTGGAATGTACCCTAATAGAGTTAAAAGAATATTAATCCAGAATTGTGCACCTAAACCTACCTGTAAAAATACACCTAATGGGGGAATTAAAACTGACAATATAATGCGAATTAAATCCATGATTCACTCCTTGAAAATAAAATAAAAACCCAGCCAAAGCTGGGCTTTCATTAATTACTTATTATTCAGCAACAATCGTTAATTCATCGATTACTTTGCGAACATCTTCAGCATTTTCTGCAATGCTTACTGCAAGTTGTTTTTCAGCTTCAGATTCAACGGTACCTTTAAGGGTTACAACACCATTATCAGTATCTACATCGATATCAGTACCACCTACTTCTGAGTTAAATAGGAAGCGTGTAGTAATTACAGTGCTGATTTTTGCATCTGTTAAGTCACTTTCAGCTGAGTCGCCCATATCTTTTTTGGCGTGCTTAGTCTTCATGTCTTTTACAACTGTAAGCTTGTTTTCAACATCAGTTACGCCGTCTAAGCTCAGTACTAGCTCTTCCGCTAATTCTTTATCAAGCTCACTTTTCACTTTACCAGTTAGTACAACCTTGCCATTTTTTACATCTGTGTTGATATCAAAGTTGTTTAGATTTGTGTTCATTAAAAGAACAGTTTCTGCCTTACCATCAATCCAAGCATCTTTACTTTCATTTTCCCAGCTGCTTGCCTGAGCTGACATGCTAGTAGCACCAATAACTAACGCGGCAATCATAGACTTGTTGAATGTATTCATAATCTTTCTCCTTTTGATTAAAGACGAATTAACTAATGCGACTTTAATGCCAACTATTTAACCCTTATATATCAACACCTTATGAATTTAGTCATATAATGGTTATATTCTTCTAGGTAACAATTTACAGGCTGCTCGGTAATAAGTTCACAATGTTGCAAAAATGACCAATTAGTTGCAGATAATATTAATCTATGGTTAATTTAACGAAGTTACTAACAAGCCAAAAAACACAATACATTGATTTTTATATAAATAAACTTTGGCCTGAGCTTTGCTACATATCCAATAACAGAACAATCACTTTATAATTACAACAGGGAACTACCATGGCCGTTAAACTTGAAGATCGCCCAATCGATCAAGTAAGAGAAGAAGTCATCGATCAACTCATTTATAACTACAGTCATGCCGTTATTTCAGCTGAGGCATTTGAACGCCGACTAGATCAAGCAATGGCGGCCACCAGCAACGAAGTACTTGTTGAGCTTGTTGCTGACTTAGCGCTAAAAGCTGATACTGATTACAAATCACATAAACATGCTCAATTTAAACCTCACTACAGTCATAGCAATGATAATGAAAACTTACAGTTACGTAGTATTCTTGGTTCAAATGAACGCAGCGGCCAGTGGCTTGTGCCAAAAGAAATTCACCTCACAAACTGCCTAGGTTCAATTGAGCTCGACTTTAGTGAAGCGATTTTCCAGCATCAGCATGTCACTATTTACGTAAACTGTATTTTAGGTAACGACGAGATCTACGTGCCTGAACACGTTAATGTGGTATCTAAACTGTTTAGCGTTATTGGCAGCGTAGAAAACAAGTCAGTTGCTCTAAATAAAGGTCAGGGCCCAACCATTACCATTGAAGGTAACGTATGGCTAGGCTCAGTGGAGATCAAAGTAAAGCGTACCATGAAAGAAAAGTTCATCAGCTTTGCCAATAGCCTAAAAGCCAGTTGGAAAGAAATGAATAGGGTGCAGTAAAAGTTGCGAGGTATTGTAGGCGCGATTTTACATCGCGCAATAGGTAACCAATGACGCGGGGTCAACCCGCAGCTACAACTACCGCGCGACATAAATTTCACGGCAACATCAAAGATCATTATTCCTTTCACTTGGAATATCACTGAAATACTCTACAAACTCAACTTCAAAACCTGCGGGGTCGATAAAGTAAACATTTTTTCGGTATGGATTTTCTGGACCCCGTTTATCAATTTCATAACCGGCTGAAACAAGACGTTCAATGACGGCGTTAATGTCGTTTGTCACATAAGCAAAATGGGCAAGGCCAACTTGATGACCCGCTAAATCACGATTTTCATCTTCACCGTTATCACTCAGTGCAAGGTATTGGTAATCATCACCAAAGTGCAGCCATTTGCGTGGTTTGCCAGACCATGTGCTGTCACCTTGACTACGCACACGCCAGTGCGGGAATGCGACTTTATAAAAGTGCAGCATGGCATCAACATTACTAACAACAAGGTTTACGTGTTCTAAATACATGATGGATTTCCTTTTTATTTTTAAACTGCCACCAAGATAAAACCTCAAGTTAAGTTTAGGTAAAGCGCTTTTTCAAATAAAAAAACCCCACTAAAGTGAGGCTTTTAAAAAATGATTAATTATTGATGAATTAACTTCCTGCAACCTGCATTTGTTCAATTAATACAGAGCCTGTTTGAATACCGCCACGGCGCTCAATGTCACCACCTAAGCCAACGACCGCTTTAAACATATCTTTTAAGTTACCAGCAATCGTGATTTCACTTACTGGGTATTGAATTTCGCCACTCTCAACCCAGAAGCCCGCTGCGCCACGTGAGTAATCACCAGTCACTGTGTTCACACCTTGGCCCATAAGTTCAGTCACTAATAAACCTGTGCCCATGGTTTTTAATAACGCGTTCAAATCAGCATGCGTTTGCTCAACTAACCAGTTATGAATACCACCAGCATGACCCGTTGGTGCCATAGACAGTTTGCGTGCTGCATAGCTTGCTAACAGGTAAGTTTGCAGCTCACCACCTTGAATAATTTCACGATCGACGGTTTTTAAACCTTCAGCATCAAACGGTGAAGACGCTAAACCTTTTAATAAATGCGGGCGCTCAGAGATATTCACACAATCGCTAAATACTTTAGTCCCTAGGCTATCAAGCAAGAAACTCGATTTACGATAAAGCGCACCACCGCCAATCGCCGACACTAAATGACCGAATAATGAATTGGCAATATCTGCTCTAAAGATAACAGGCACTTTCATAGTACCGAGCTTTTGGCTATTAAGTTTAGCCAAGGTTTCTGTTGCCGCTTCGAGGCCCACTTTTGCAGCGTCGTTTAAATCATCTTTATGGCGCGCTACGGTATACGCAGAATCGCGCTGCATTTGCTCGCCTTCTTTACCAATCACCATAGTGCTAATGCTATGACGCGTGCGCGGGTAACCTGCAACCATGCCATGGCTGTTACCATAAACACGTAAACCTTGGTGAGAAGAAAAACTCGCCCCATCTGAATTGACAATACGCTCATCGGCGTTTAGTGCCGCCTGCTCTGCTTGATGACAAAGTTCAATACCTTGCTCTGGGCTTACTTCCCACGGGTGGTATAAATCTAAATCGAGCGGCGCAAACTCAAGTAGCTCTTTATCAGCGATTCCATTGTATGGATCATCAGAAGTGAATTTTGCGATATCAATGGCTTTTTCGACCACTGTACGTAATGTTTTAGGGTTTAAGTCGGCCGTTGAAGCAGAGCCTTTGTTATTACCCACATAAACACTGATACCTAAGCCACCGTCTTGGTTAAACTCTATTGTTTCAACTTCGCCCATGCGCGTGCTGACAGACAAACCTGAGGTGCTCGACATCGCCGCTTCTGCTGCAGTTGCACCGAGCTTTTTTGCATGCTCTAGCACTTCGCTGACCGCGTCTTTAACTTCAGAAATGTGTTGATAAATAGGATCTTTCATCTTGTGTGTCCTAGGTTCTGCTATTTTTTATAGTGTAACGAATGCTAACACACTGCGAGACGTGCATCAGCTAATATTAATCATTAACTAAATGACGTATAATAGCCAATAGTTAAGTTTACTGAATGAGCATCCTTATGGCGAAGAAGAAAAAGCCACTTATCGAAGAAGAAATTATTTACGTATCAAAAAGCGAATTAAAACGTGAAGCCATGCAATATCATGGTCTGGGTGCTGAAATCGCAAAAATGCCGAAAAAGCAACGTGATCGTTTACCGCTCAATCACGATTTAAAAGAAGCGTTAGTTGTTTCTGATAAAGTCAGTGATAAGAGTGATGCTTACCGCCGTAACTTAAACTACATCGCCAAAGTATTACGTACCACAGAAAACGTGGACGAAATTCAGGCCATGATTGACATCATGCTGAACAAAAATAACCAAGCTGATGTATTAATGAATAAAATCGAAAAGCTTCGAGATGATTTAATCAAGCAAGGTGATGACTTAATTAATCCAACGATTGAGCAATATCCAGCACTTGAGCGCCAAAAAATGCGCCAGTTAGTGCGTGGCGCTGCCAAAGAAGTCAAAGCAGAAAAACCAGCTAAGAGTTACAAAGAATTATTCCAGTATCTGAAAGATGCAATTATGGTTTAAATTATTTTAATAAACTGAAAGCCGCTTGATGTAAATGGTACGGATTTTTACAGCCATTCCTGCGTTGAAATGCTTCCTGAAAAATAAAACATATACAAAAAAGGCTCTGAGCGTTCACTCAGAGCCTTTTTTAAATCAATAATCCATTACCAGATTTTTACGCGATCTTCTGGTTTGATATACATCTTGTCGCCTTCTTTCACATCAAATGCCTGATAGAACTCTGGCATGTTTGAAAGAATACCGATTACACGGTAATGGCTTGGTGAATGAGGGTCTGTCATTAGGCGGTTACGTAACTCTTCGTCACGGTACTTACGACGCCAAATTTGTGACCACCCCATGAAGAAACGCTGATCACCTGTGTAACCATCAATGATAGGCGCTTTTTCATCACCCAGTGATAATTGATAAGCAGTATAAGCGACGGTTAAGCCGCCTAAGTCACCAATGTTTTCACCAAGTGTAAGCTCACCATTTACGCTAGCATCTTCAAATGGCTTGTATTCATTGTATTGAGCAACTAACTGGCCGGTGCGCTCTTCAAACTGTTTAAGGTCTGATTCGCTCCACCAGTTACGTAAGTTACCGTCACCATCATACTTAGCACCTTGGTCATCAAAACCATGACCTAGCTCGTGACCAATGACCGCACCAATTGCACCATAGTTAACAGCATCATCTGCTTCTAGGTTAAAGAATGGTGGTTGTAAGATAGCCGCTGGGAATACAATTTCGTTGTTCACTGGGTTATAGTAAGCATTTACTGTTTGTGGTGTCATATGCCACTCAGAACGATCAACAGGCTTACCTAGTTTTGCCGTCATATCTGCAAATTCCCACTCACTATGGCGAATGTAATTACCCACTAGGTCATCACCTTTCATTTCAAGTGCTGAGTAGTCTTTCCACTTATCTGGGTAGCCAATTTTAGGTGTGAACTTATCAAGTTTTGCTTTCGCAGCAATTTTTGTTTCTGGGCTCATCCACTCAAGGTTTTCAATTGCTACTGCGTAACCTTTGATCACGTTATCAACTAACTCTTCCATGCGCGCTTTCGCTTCAGGCGGGAAGTTGTCTTTAACGTACACTTTACCCAACATTTCACCTAATACACCGTTTGATGCATCAACGGCTTTTTTCCAAAGTGGTGACTGCTCTGTCACACCGCGCAGTGTTGTGCTGTAGAAATCAAAGTTAAGATCAACAAGCTCTTTATCTAATAGCGCTGAGTAGTTACTTACAAAATGGAACTTAAGGTAGTTCTGCCAAGTTGCTAAGTCTGTATCGCTGTAGATACCTGCAAATTTTTCTAGGTAGCTAGGTTGGCGAACAATGACATCTTCAGTCTTGATGCCTGACGCATCAAGGTAAGCAGCAAAATCAAAGTCACCAGTAAGTTTGTTGGCATCTGCAACGCTCATCTTGTTGTAAGATTTAGTTGCATCACGGCTTTCTACTCGGCTCCACTGTGCATCAGCAATACGTGTTTCAAGATCAATAATAGCTTTAGCCGCAGATTCTGCATCAGCGACACCCGCTTTGCTTAAGATAGCGGTTACGTATGCTTGATAAGCTTCACGAATTTTTGTGAATTTTTCATCATCTTTTAGGTAGTAGTCGCGATCGGGTAAACCTAAGCCAGACTGATAAACATACATCGCGTTTTCGCTAGAGTTTTTCGCGTCGTTATTTACGTACCAACCAAACGGCAAGTTACCGCCTTTAATGCGAAGTTCAGCCATTAAAGCAACAAGATCGGACTTGCTCTTTACAGCATCAACACTTTCAAGTACTGGCGATAATGGTTTGATGCCTGCCGCTTCACGAGCGGCTTCATCCATGTAGCTGTTATAGAATGCAGCGAGTTTTGCTTCATCAGAACCTGGCTTAACATTGGTATTTGCGGCCGCTTTTTCGAGTACTTCTTTCATCGCTTTTTGCGAATCATCATAAAGCTGAGTAAATGAACCGTAGTTTGATTTATCACCAGGAATGTCTGTTTTTTCTAACCATTCGCCGTTTACGTGATAGTAAAAGTCATCTTGTGCGCGAACAGACTTGTCCATGTTCGCCAGTTCAATACCTGAATTTAAAGGCGCTTTTGCTTCAGTGACGGCAGCAGTTGCTGGTGCTTTAGTTTCTTGTTCTTTTTCACCACAACCAACAAGACCGAGCGCAAGTGCAATACTTGCCGCGGTAAGTGTTACTTTTTTCATGAGGTTCCCGTACTTATCGTATAGTTAGAGGTATTTTCGAAATACTACGAATAGGCAGTCTTTCGCTTTGTCCATCATAAACCTCTCAAGCAAAACAATAAAATCGAATATGTAACAATTCTTATCAAAAGCGATGAGTCGCATATTTAAGCGATAGTGTGAAACAAATAGACGCTTATTTTGTAAGGTCGCTATTACTTAAATAAAGATAATAGTTACCTTACAAACATCCGCAGGTCGAAGCTCAATCATCTATTGTATTTGGGCTTTATAATTTAGCCATAAAATGATTTATACCAAGTAACTAACTTTGTTACCCCCTCTTCTAAACCTATAGCTGGTTTATAACCTGTTACAGCAAACAAGTCTTGGGTATCCGCAAATGTTTTATAAACATCACCGGCCTGCATTTCTCGAAAGTTTTTCTTTGCTTCAATACCCAGCTCAGACTCGATGGCTTCAATAAACTTCATTAGATTTATAGGGCTACCATGGCCAATGTTATAAACACGGTACGGAGCAGAACTTGTCGAAGGTGAACCAGTCTCTACTCGCCAATGATCATTACGCTCTGGAATAACATCTGCCGCCCTAATAACGCCCTCAACGATATCATCAATATAAGTAAAATCGCGCCACATATCGCCATTGTTATTGATATCTATTGTTTCATCAGCAAGCATCTTTTTAGTAAAAATAAAAGGCGCCATATCTGGGCGACCCCATGGGCCGTATACAGTGAAAAAGCGTAACCCTGTGGTGGGTAAATCATATAAATGCGAGTAACTATGCGCCATTAACTCATTCGCTTTTTTAGTTGCTGCATAAAATGATACAGGATGGTCAACGCTATCTTTTGTTTCAAATGGTGTTTTTTCATTTAAACCATACACAGAACTAGAAGACGCATACACTAGATGTGCTACCTTGTTATGGCGACATCCCTCTAAAATATTTAAGTGTCCAACTAAGTTTGAATCGGCGTATGAATCAGGATTTTCAATCGAATAACGCACACCAGCTTGAGCCGCCAAGTGAATAACGCGTTCAAACTTTTCTACTTCGAATAACTCAGCCATTTCAACGCGATTCGCTATATCAAGCTTTTTAAAAGAAAAGCGCTCATGAGATTCAAATTGAGCCAATCGAGCCAGTTTTAAGTTAACATCGTAATAATCATTTAAATTATCGATACCTATAACATCATGCCCTGCGGTCAATAGCTTTTGGCACGTCGCAGCACCAATAAAACCCGCGGCTCCGGTGACTAAATATTTCATTGTTAACCTTAAAAAAGAGGTTCAGCACTAAACGCTGACAAAAAACAAAAGTGTAGGTCAAAAAACACTGAATAGAGAAGCTATGATACCGTAAACAAGTAAGGCATATACTATTAGAATATATTTATCATACGCTATTTAGTGTCGTTTTATTTTATATCAGCACTTTTGATAGAGAAAGAGGGAATTACACACCACCAAGCGGACAATGGCTTGCAGGGCGCTTTTAAATTTCACACTTTCACCAAAGCTTATTGCTCGTATTTTTGCTTTATCTTTTCAACTATTTCTACATTGGCAGCAGGAAAGGCGTAACTATCAAGTTCATTAATTGCTACCCACTTCCCTTGTTGCCCCTCTGCGCCATGAGCAGTGCCTGTGAAGTTATCAACAATATGCACATCTAAACGAACGCATTTATCGCCATAGTCATGTTCGATCACCATTAGCGCTTCACTGCCATTAACGGTTAGATTTACTTCTTCTAGTAGCTCGCGCTGTAACGCTGTAAATACGCTTTCGCCCTGCTCGACCTTACCGCCGGGGAATTCCCACAAGCCGCCTTGGTGTTTGTCATCTGGACGTTTACAGATAAATAGCTGCTGATCTTTATAAATAACGCCGACTGCAACATGCACTATTTTTTTAGTCATTTTATATTTCCTCAATCATAAAAAAAGCGACGCAAGCGTCGCTTTTTTCCCAGAGTTTAGGTTACTTTAATTTACCACAACACTGTTTGAATTTTTGGCCTGAACCACAAGGACACGGTTCATTACGACCGACTTTCGGTTCTGCACGATGGCTAACCACTGCATCTTGTGATGTTTCGCCACCAAGGTGCTCTGCCTCTTCGTGCTGGTATTCACGCGGTGCATTTTCGCTCTTACGATGTTGCTCTTCAACTTTTTCAACATCTTCTTCAGCGCGAACTTGTACTTTACTCAAAATACCGACAACGTCGACTTTTAAGTTCTCAAGCATTTCAGAGAATAACTCGAACGACTCTCGCTTATATTCTTGCTTCGGATTCTTCTGCGCATAGCCACGCAAGTGAATACCTTGACGAAGGTGATCCATCGCTGCCAAGTGATCTTTCCAATGTTGATCAAGACTTTGTAGCATAATTGCTTTTTCGAATTGACGTAGTACAGACTCACCTACCATCTCTTCTTTTTGCTTATATGCTTGCTCAACCGCTTCTTCAATACGCTCTCGAAGTTTTTCTTCGTACAGTTTATTATCATCAGCTAACCATTGTGCAATAGGTAGCTCGATTAAGAAATCCTGCTTTAAACGTTCTTCAAGGCCTGGAATATCCCACATTTCAGCTAGGCTTTGCGGCACAATGTATTGGTCAATCGTACCGTTTAGCACATCGCTGCGAATAGCTGTGATAGTTTCTGAAATATCGCCTTCTTCAAGTAGCTCATTACGTTGTGAGTAAACAACACGACGTTGATCGTTTGCTACATCATCGTACTCAAGTAATTGTTTACGAACGTCGAAGTTACGCGCTTCAACTTTACGTTGTGCGTTTTCGATTGCACGGTTAACCCAAGGATGCTCAATCGCTTCACCGCGTTGCATACCTAGCTTACGCATCATGTTCGTCATGCGCTCACCAGCAAAGATACGCATTAATGCGTCATCCATTGATAAGTAGAAACGGCTTGAACCGGCATCACCTTGACGACCCGAGCGACCACGTAACTGGTTATCGATACGACGAGATTCATGACGCTCAGTACCAATGATATGTAGGCCACCCGCTTCGATTACCGCGTCGTGACGTTTTTGCCACGCTTCTTTAATCGCTTTGATTTGCTCATCAGTTGGCTCTTCAAGCTTTTCAACCTCACTTTGCCAGTTACCACCTAACACGATATCGGTACCACGACCGGCCATGTTAGTTGCAATGGTTACTGTGCCAGGTAAGCCAGCGTCAGCAACAATGTCTGCTTCTTGGGCATGGAATTTCGCATTAAGTACATTGTGCTTAATTTTTTCTTTACGCAAGAACTGCGATAAGTACTCAGAACTTTCGATAGAAATAGTACCCACAAGTACCGGTTGACCACGCTCTTGACAATCTTTGATATCAGCAAGGATTGCTTCGTACTTTTCTTCTTGTGTAAGGTAGACAAGGTCAGCACGATCGTCACGGATCATCGGTTTGTTCGTTGGCATTACGACTGTGTCGAGACCGTAGATAGACTGGAACTCAAACGCTTCTGTGTCTGCTGTACCTGTCATACCCGCTAATGTGTCGTATAAACGGAAGTAGTTTTGGAATGTGATTGATGCCAATGTTTGGTTTTCGTTTTGAATGCGTACACCTTCTTTTGCTTCAACAGCTTGGTGTAAACCCTCTGACCAACGGCGACCTTCCATTGTACGGCCTGTATGCTCATCAACAATGATAACTTCGTTTTCTTTAACAACGTAATCAACGTCTTTTTGATACAGCTTATGAGCACGAAGCGCCGCATACACATGGCTTAATAATGTGATGCTGGAGGCTGAATAAAGTGAATCGCCTTCTTCAATTAAGCCGCGCTCGATCAGTAGTTCTTCAACTTTAACTTGACCACGTTCAGTTAAGTGAACTTGCTTAGACTTTTCGTCGATAGTGTAGTCGCCGTCGCCTTCAACGCCTTCTTCATCTTCTTTTTCTTGTAGCTCAAGTTCTGGCACAATTTTGTTGATTTCGATGTAAAGCTCAGAGCTATCTTCAGCAGGGCCTGAGATAATAAGCGGCGTACGCGCTTCATCGATTAGGATTGAATCCACCTCATCCACTACTGCGTAGTAAAGTGGGCGTTGCACACGCTCTTCAATGCTAAATGCCATGTTATCGCGCAGGTAATCAAAGCCAAATTCATTATTCGTACCATAAGTAATGTCAGCAGCGTAAGCGATTTTCTTTTGCTGTGGCATCATACCCGGTACGTTACAGCCTACTGTTAGGCCTAAGAATTCAAATAATGGACGGTTAGTTTCCGCATCACGTTTTGCAAGGTAGTCGTTCACGGTAATTACGTGAACACCTTTGCCTGTTAAACCACGTAGGTAGGCAGGCAATGTTGCCGTTAATGTTTTACCTTCACCGGTACGCATCTCTGCGATACGACCTTGATGTAAAACCATACCACCTAGTAACTGTACATCGAAGTGACGCATGCCATTTACACGCTTAGATGCTTCACGTACCACAGCAAATGCTTCTGGTAAGATATCATCTAGGCTTTGTCCGTTATCGTAACGCTCTCTAAATTCCGCTGTTTTTGCTTTTAGATCTTCATCAGAAAGCGCCTCTAATTGCGTTTCAAGCGCATTGATCAGTGCGACCGTCTTTCTTAGGTTTTTAATAGTGCGGTCATTGCGACTACCAAAAATCTTGGTAAATAAATTAGATATCATGATAAAACCGTTACAATATATTCTTTGTTAGCTAGTCGTTAGCTAACCCACTTTCTTTAATTGATAATTAATATGCGCTTATGCTCATGATGTAGGGCATATTAATTAACAATTTATCAGTCCGCTGTTTAAAACACAGCTTATTTCGTGCGCTATCATACCAGAGTCTGCGCAACATCAAACCTTCTGTGTGTGAAGATATGGATTTTCAGCAAGAAAATTTAAAAATTAGCCGTAATCTTTGATCTAATGCGTAAAAATTAAATCACTGGGTAGATATGGCGACAATCGAAATAAAATCAAGATCAGGGATGAAAAAAGGCGAACCTGAAGGCCTCTTATGCTCGCAAGACGCCCTTTGAACTGCAAGCAGACCGCAGCCCCCGCACAAAATAAATTTCACACCTACACGTTACTTCTTACGGCCATGTTGCGCTAAGCGTTCTAATTTAGCTTTTAACGACGGCGGTGCATCCGCAGCAATGGCGCTGAGGTAATCGGCTGTTTGCTCACTCATTTGACGTTTTGTAACTGGTTTTTTGTCTTGCTCAGATTTTGCTGATAAACGCTGTGTAGCTTGTGGATTAGCAGTAATTTTAATTTGCCCAAGTTCAGCCATGCCCGCCTTACGAAAGTGCGACAGCATGTCCATTTTTAAATAATTTAAGCGCAGTGCTATAGGGGCAGAGACCGCCTCAATCATTAAAGTACCATCACGATAATTACTCACTCGGCATTTTTTTGATAATGTTTCGCCTAAGAAGTCGTCCAGTATAACTTGTTGACTCGATAGCCCTTGCGCTTTACCTGCATAGGACGCAAGTCGGCTATTGAGCCCTGCCATAATATCGCCCAGTGCTTTAGGCGCGTATCTATCTTTTGCCATCGCCCACTCTATTTAAACGATTCAATACCTCAAACGACAATATACCACTGGGGTAAGGGGGATGCGAGTAAACATTACTCGTTAAAATAAAACCGACAAAATAACTTCAACTATAAATAAAAAAGATTCAATATTAAAACGCCTCCTACGTTTTGATTGTTTCTGATAGACTCAGATTTTGTTTTTTATTTAATAGATACAATGGCACAGCATTCTCTCACTTTAATTATATTAGCTGGTGGCTTAGGTAGTCGCTTTGGCGGAAATAAACAAATCGCTGAAATTCCAAGTCTTGGTCGCACAATCATGGAGCTAAGTATCGCCGATGCAGTCAAAGTGGGTGTTAGCCAAGTTGTGATCATTATTAATCAAAAAATTCGTGCTGAACTTGAGGCCACAATCTTACCTCGACTTCCTAATGGCCTCGATGTTGTATTAGTTGAGCAAAGTATTGATGCGTTACCAGACAAGTTCGGCCACCTAGCTGCAGATCGCATCAAGCCATGGGGAACTGGGCATGCACTGCTTTGTGCAAAGCCTTATGTTGATAATCCTGCGATTGTGATCACCGCTGATGACTATTATGGCGATACTTCGTTTGAAATAGTTGCTGAACACTTTAAGCACAGCATGGAATGGGCCATGGTTGGTTACCCAATTAGCCAAACACTGTCAGATGAAGGGGGAGTTAATCGCGGGCTGTGTGAGGTCAATGAACAACAGCAGCTCACTAATGTGATTGAATACTTAAATATTAAACACGAAAATACTGCTCTTTACGGCGATACTCCAGAAGGTGAAAGAGTGGTAATTGCAGATGATTCATTGGGCTCAATGAGCTTTTGGGGAATAACTCCCGATGTGTTCAATTACTTAGAAAGCGGCTTTTTTGAGTTCCTAGAAAGTAATGACAACGGTGTCAAAAAAGAGTATTATTTGCCCGACCAAATCCAAGCCGCCATTCAAGGTAAACACCAATCTGTCACAGTCTATACAGCCCTGTCGCCTTGGTATGGTGTGACTTACAAATCAGAGCTAGAAAAGGTTTCGAATAAGCTTTATGAACTATATCACGGAAGAAGTAACAGTCACCGCCCCAGTGCAATCAAAAATGAAGAGTGAACTCTCAATGAAGTCAAACCCTGTAGCTGAGCATTTATCTCAGTGCTATGGCCTAAACGACGCCAATATTAGCCTAAAGCCTATTGGAAATGGTCATATAAACACAACCATGCTTCTTAAAGCAGATGATCAGGCCTTGGTGGTACAAAAGTTAAATACGGATGTATTTCCAGCCCCAGAGAAGCTCGTTGAGAATGCCCGTTTAATAGAACAGCACTTAACAAAGAAAAATAATAATGGTGAGTATGATTTAGATATTATTCGTCACGTACCCACTATTGAAAATGACTTTTTGGTTGAATATGACCGAGGAGTATGGCGCGCACTCGAATTTATTGGCGGCAGTTATAGTGAAGATGTTGTAGCCAGCATCTCGCAAGCACAAACTGCGGCCAATGCATTTGGTCAATTCGCTCTTGCTCTGCAAGATTTTCAGGCTGAACAGTTACATCATGTCATTCCTAACTTTCATAACCTAGAAATGCGATTTGCTGCCTTCAAAAAAGTGCTAGAGCAAAACCCACTGAACAGAACTGCACTATGCCAAGACGATGTTGATTTTTGCTTAGCACAGCAAAACCTCGTTGCAGAATTAAAAGCGCTTGACGGTACTATTCCTTTAAGGCCTTGTCATAATGATACCAAAATCAACAATATGCTGTTTTGCACAAAGTCAGACAATGCGAAAGCGGTGATCGATCTTGATACCTGTATGCCTGGCTATTGGCTGTTTGATTTTGGCGATATGGTACGTACATTCTGTTCACCTGAGCAAGAAGACTCAACTAACTTAAATAATGTTCGCGTGCGTGAAGAAATTTTCGCAGCAATTGTAAAAGGCTATGTTGAACCGCTGCAAAATGTGATCACAGATGCCGAAAAACAAAGCTTTTGGCTAGGCACCAAAGTAATGACGTTTATGATTGGCTTGCGCTTTTTGACTGACTTTATTGATGGTGATAATTACTTTGCCACTAAACATGCAAACCACAATTTAGAGCGGGCTCGTAATCAGTTTGCACTTTATCGTGATATTCTAGATAAAGAGCATACCCTTAAAGCGATTTTAGAAATCAATAATTAAGGTTGTTGCGCGACGTAAAGTCGCGACTACGATTAGGCTGTTTGCATTTGACTTGCGCGACGTAAAGTCGCGACTACGCTTAGGCTGGTTGCATTTGACTTGCGCGACATACAGTCGCAACTACGATTAGGCTGGTTGCATTTGACTTTCGCGACATACAGTCGCAACTACGATTAGGCTGGTTGCATTTGATTTGCGCGACGTAAAGTCGCGACTACATGTTTGACTAGGGCAATAACGGTTAGAAACAAAAACGCCTGCATTAATGCAGGCGTTCTGTGTACTCTAAACCAGCAAACAGCATTAAACTGCTTTTAAATGGGTCGGCTTAGGTGCAACTGCTTGTGCAACAAACTCTGAAAACTCAGCACCTAGCTTTTCATCACGCATACCGTATTCGATGATTGCTTTTAAATAGCCTAGCTTGTCACCACAGTCGTGTGAACGGCCACTCATGTGGAACGCTTCGACGATTTCAGCTTCCATCAATGCATCGATTGCATCTGTTAACTGAATTTCGCCACCAGCCCCTGCCGAGGTTTTTGCTAGGATAGGCCAAATAGCTTTAGACAATACATAACGACCAACAACCGCAAGATTCGATGGTGCTTCTTCAGTTTTTGGCTTTTCTACCATGGTTTTGATCGGTGCGCTTTCGCCAGCTTTAATCGTCACTCCACCAATATCAGCAATACCATATTTACTAACATCTTCAGCTGCAACAGGCTCAAGCATGATTTGGCTTGCTCTGACTTCTTTGAAGCGTTTAATCATGGCTGCAATATTTTCTGTTTTTTGATCCGCTGTATAGCTATCAAGAATGACGTCTGGTAGCACAACAACAAAGTCATCATCACCTACAATAGGTTTCGCACATAATACCGCATGACCTAGCCCTTTTGCTTCGCCTTGACGTACATGCATAATCGTCACATCATCAGGGCAAATAGAGCGTACTTCTTCTAATAAAGTACGTTTAACACGCTTTTCAAGCGTCGCTTCAAGCTCAAAGCTGGTATCAAAGTGGTTTTCAATGGCATTTTTAGAGCTGTGTGTTACAAGCACTATCTCTTTGATGCCTGCCGCCACACATTCATCAACAATGTATTGAATTAGAGGCTTATCGACAAGCGGCAACATTTCCTTTGGAATGGCTTTCGTCATTGGAAGCATACGAGTTCCAAGACCCGCAACAGGGATAACAGCTTTCATATTAAGTCCTTTTTAAATATTAACTCAAATTTACAACTAAACTAGCAGTGTAAAGCTTGCTCGAATATGAACAAATCATCACTTTTGCTATTTATAGGGCATAGAGGCTTCATTTTATAGTAAGGGGAAAAGCAAAAAACCTTATTCTTAGCTCTACTATCTAATAATCCACATTATTTTTTTGTATCACTTTTCATTCAACTATATCTTTTCTCTCTAGGTGATTTATCACTTTGTTATAATTTAACAAGAATGCTAAATACAGTGTAAAAACAAAGATAAAGCCATAAAACATAATATATTCAGGTATAAGTAAAACCTCACCAATAATACCAACTGATGAAAATACTGTAGCAATAAAACAAATCAGCATTAAAGTTTGCAAAGATGAGAAACCTAAGCGCTGACATATATGATGTAAATGTTCACGGTCTGGTTTAAATGGTGATTTCCCTTGCTTAATACGACGTATCATAATTGCCACCATATCCATTAATGGCACAGCAATAAGCCACAAAGCCGTTACAGGTCGAATCATAGGATTGCCAGCGGTCTGGCTTGCACCAATAAGAAGCCAAATAACAGTAAAACCTATCATCATACTGCCAGCATCACCCATAAATACTTTCCTTTTATGACCAACAAACCCTAAATTTAATAAAATATATGGCACCATACAAACAACCAACAATATGCATAAGTAGCTTAAACTTTGCTCTCCGACTAATGAAAGTAAAATTCCTATACTAGCAAATGTAACTATTGATAGCCCCCCTAAAAGACCATCAATACCATCAACCATATTAAATGCGTTAATTGACCCAATAACTGCAAAAACAGTTATCAAACCACCGAATATACCAAGCTCGATCTCTCCAAAACCCAGTAAATTTCCTAAAGTATGTAACTCTGCGTTAGCAAAGTAGATCATCGCTACAGATATCAATGCCTGTACCAGCATGCGTATTTTCACGCTTAAATCAAAACGATCATCCAAAGCACCAACGAGCGTTAAGCCACAAATGCAAAGCATGTATAAATTAGCATGATTGATCATTCCTGGATGAGTATAAATATAGTTTACAATTGTTATGCATATTGCAACACCACCAACTAAAGGTATGTTACCTGTATGCATTTTACGACCAGAGGGCGTATCCACTAATCCAACTCTACGCGCAACTTTACGCATCAAAAATAGTATTGCGAATGCAATAAAGAAAGTAAAAAACAAGTCTAAAAACATCAAAGTGCCTATATAAGCTAAAAGCCATTTACCAAAAAATTATAACTCTTAGCTCCATTTAACTTATTTGTTCTAGGCTCACAAAAAGTTTAAAGCGTCTAAAAAATAAGTTTCAGTATTTCTGTAAGCTAAAATTTAACAAGTTTATATAAAGTTCATTCTATTGAAAAAATTTCCTGAACCTTTGAAACAGCAACTTAAGTAGGAAAACTGGAAGAAATAACTGTCTTTTCCATCGCCAAGGCTCTTGCACTAAACGATATAACCACTCAAGATTATTGTTGATAAAAAATTCGGGCGCCCTATTTAACTTCCCTGATATTATGTCAAGCGCGCCACCGCACCCAATCGCAATTCCAGACTGAGTTGAGTCAATCAGCTTTTTTGCAAAAATCTCTTGTTTAGGTGATCCCATAGCAATTAAAATAAGCTCCGGAGAATCATTATGAACAGCATTAATGATATCTTCCTCACTATTATACCCGTGCATGTGACCAACTAACCTCAAGTTTGGGTAACGGTTTTTTATTATATTAATAGCCTCATTATGAACACTTTCCTTCGCACCGATGATAAATGTTTTAAGACTATTTTTATTTGCTATTTCAAGCGCCCTTATTGGCATATTTATTTTTTCTGACTCTAGTTTATTTAACCACTTTAAAGCCAGAACAGCCCCAGCACCATCAGGATATGGGAGAATTGAGTTATCAATCACTTTCTGAAGAGTAACATCCGTTTTATATTTTTGTATTTTCTCAGCATTTATTGCAACCGAATAACCAAAAATATTGTTTTTTAAGAAAAAAAGTAATATTTTTTCTAATTCGCTTTCAGAAATAGCATAACAAGGGCAGTCCATTATGCTAACTTTAGTTAAACCGTTCATTAAATTTTCGCTGATAATAATGATTTAACAATTATTTCAGATGCTCTGCCTGCTCCATACAAAGATTGGTCAAAAGTATTATCCAACTCACTTAAACATTTGTTACATTCTCGTATAATTTCATCCGTGTTTGCACCAACTAAAGTATTTACACCAGCATCAACAAGTTCAACCCATTCAGTTTCATCTCGCAATGTGATACATCGCTTTTCAAAAAAGAAAGCTTCTTTTTGCAAACCACCACTGTCGGTAATGATAAATTGACTATTCATGATCAACCAAACCATACTTAAGTAACCAACTGGAGAGATTACTTGAATATTTTCAGCTAGCTTTACATCCAAGGATTCCAACTTATTTTTAGTTCTTGGATGCAAAGGTAAAATTAGATGCTGCTTCTTAGCAACCTCATTCAATGCCTCAACTATTGCTGAAAGCCTTTCTGTACTATCAGTATTCTCAGCTCTATGAATAGTACATAAGATATAGTTATCATTTTCTATACAGCTTGGTTTTTCAGCAAGATTTCTGTAGAAAATAGCTCCATCTTGCATAACATCACCAGATAAATGCACTTGCGCCTTGGTATTAGCAATACCTTCATTGTTTAGATTATCAACAGCGACTTTTGTTGGACAAAATAATATCGAGCTAACTTTATCTGTAAGAATTCGATTTACCTCTTCAGGCATTCTCATATTAAAGCTACGAAGCCCTGCCTCTACATGAGCAATTTTGATATGTAATTTTGAGGCAGCTATTGCTCCAGCCAAAGTTGAGTTTGTATCTCCATACACTAGCAACCAATCAGGCTTTTCCTTTAATAGAATTTCTTCTATTTTTTCAATCATTTGACCAGTCATTGCACCATGACTTTTACCACCTACGCCTAAAAAATAGTTAGGCTTTGGTATTTTCATTTCTTCAAAAAAGACATCGCTCATATTAGCATCATAATGCTGTCCAGTATGGACTATCACTTCTTGTACATCATTATACTTTGCAATTTCTCTACTAACACTTCCTGCTTTGATAAACTGCGGTCGCGCACCTAAAATTGTTACAATTTTCATTTTTTTACCATATTACCTTTATAACCCAACGAGATACGTTCAATCCCACGGAAGAAAATTCGCTTTATTAAATAATCTCGTTATGCAATGTACAAAATACCTATTTCATTAGTCTCATTTTATAAATTTTCATACATTTTATATATAACTTTTTCTTGCAAGCCCCAATTAAAAACCTCTCGGGCCACAGCCACTTTTTCAACTAGGCTTCCATAATTTATTGAAGAAACTGAATTTATGCACTTTAGAAAGCCATTTACATCATTCCCTGTAGCAACTAAGCCTAACTGATGCTCCTCAACAACACTTTTCATTTCAACTAAATTTGAACAAACGACAGGGATTCCAGCCATTACATACTCAAAAATTTTGTTGGGTAAACAGTATCTGTAATTTAAACATAAATCCTCAATAAAAGAGATACCAAAGTCAGCCGAGCTTGTGAAAGAAATTAGCACATCAGGAGTAACTGCTGGATGGAAAAATATATTGCTATATTTAACAGCATATTCTTTGATTTCGCTCTCTAAATAACCATACCCCATGAAAATAATAACATGATTGGTATCCTCAAGCTTACTAAAAGACTCAAGTAATATTTCTATACCACGACCTTTGGTCAAGCCCCCTTGGTATAAGAATATTTTTTTATTTTGAGATATCCCAAACTTTTCACGAAACAGATCTTGTTTAACATGAGGGACTAATTTAGGAGTGTTAAGAACTAAGTATGGCTTTTCTATATTGTATAGACGCACATATTCATTCGCGATCCCATCGCTAACAACTGATGTAGCATCTGCATAGCGGATTAAAAAGCCTTCTAACTTTTTAGCCAGAAACTTTTTATACTTGTTCTGCATCCATAATGTTTCTGTTTCATACTCATGGGCATCATAAACTACTTTTAACTTGCGATTGAATAGCTTACTAAACACGCCAATTGGTAGCGTTTCAAGATCATTGCAATGAACAACATCATAATTTTTCAAGCAAAATAGTGTCGAAAAAAAATACTGTAAATAAACGAGGGCCTGTTTAGCTTTTTTTATTAAAGAACTATTAGGTTTAGAGTAAGATACCTTCCTTAACACATTTACGTTTTTCGTGTGTTTTTCGCTTTTCTCTAAATCACCGTTATTTAAAGCAAAAACGTCCACTTTGTATTTGTGTGATAAAGATTCAACTATCTTTATCACTCGTGAATCATTGATATATTCATTTAGAACTAACACTGCAACTTTCTTCATTTAGCTTCTCTAAAAACGCAATTTAACAACTTGGTAGTTTGATTGATTAAGTCATAGTTATCATTGACATAGTTTATGATTTTTTCGGCATCATAACTGTCATAATTAACGCATATTTTGTTCATTGCACTGGATAATGCTTGAACATCTTTGGGTGGAACAACTAAACCGTTGTCATCATTAATAATATACTCAGGCCCACCACTCGTTGTTGAAATAACAGGCTTTCCAAAACTGAACATCTCAATAATTACTCTGCCAAATCCCTCTTGGTAACTCGGTAGAACCAAACAATCTTTTTTATTTAAGACCTCTGAAACCTTGCTGTTATCAACAGCACCTAAAAAAGAAACATTTTTAGCCTCTAATTTACTAGCGAGTGTTTCTAACCTCTTCCTTTCGACACCATCACCAACAAAGGTCAAACTATATTGACGAGTAGTATTTTTTTGGAGTTCTGAAAATGCATAAAGTAATTCGTACACACCTTTCAATTTTATAAGACTTCCAACAAATACAAAACTGAAAATACTGTCTCTTGGTGTCTCTTCTTTTTGTAAAGGCTTTAAATTTGATAGCAATATACCATTTTCAATTACTTCTAACTTACTTGTATTTATTTCATTAATACCTTCAATCTCTAGCTTCAACCCTTTGCTTACAGTAATGACTGCCAACCTATTAATAGTTTTTATAATGGACTTTTTCTGGTTTTTATTAACTGTAAAGTATCTATAATCAGAGCCATGAATCACTATTGTTGGATTTAACTTGGCTAAATTTACAGCGGCTCCAACAGGGTAAACAGTATGTACTAAGAGATTTTTTGAGAATTTACTTTTATTTAAAAAAATAGAAATAGCTAAGCTTACATGATAAAGAATAGAATCTTTTGGAAATGGAAAGTAACGTATTAATTTCAATCTTACATTTGGTAACTCTATATCAATTAAAGCTTGATCATCTCTAACAACCTTTATGAATGGAAATTTCCGTGAAATTTTGAACAAAGGTCTTGTCACAAAAACCTCAGCCTCTTTAACTAAAGAGGCAACAACTTTAATTTGATCATAAATAAATATACCACCATAACGATTAGCCTTTGTTGGAAAGTAAGGGGTTATTATGGTTAATTTATTATTTTTCATTGTAGATAGCTTTTTTATTTAATACATAAGTAAAGATGAAAGGCAACGAGTAATAAATCCAGAATAATTCAGCCAAACGCTTAGCTTTAAAGGCGCTTCCAGTAATTGAAGCCAAAGCAAAACAACAGGCTAGCATAAATGAATAAAAGTATAGTTTTTTAATGAATAGATCAGAGACATTTTTACGCTTAAAAAGTGGATAGCTTATTAAAAACAGAATAAAAAAAACATTACCTAATCCACCAATCAAACCAAACCTTAAAAACTTATCTAAGAAATCATTATCAGTTGAGTAGTCCAGCTGCACAGCGCTAGGCCCTATACCATTTATAAACTCATCTTCGAAAGAAATATAAGCCTTACTCCAAGCATTTTCTATCCTAGCATTAAAACTGCTAGGGACCAGATTTCCTTGATCTAGTTTCTGCCTTTTAATTGCTGATTCAATATTATCACTAAACATCAATCCGAAAAGCAATGACAGCACTGATATAACGACAATGAACTTGACACCAATTTTTTTATATTTAAAAAAATACATTGAACTAACAAGTATATAAATAATAAACCCTGTAAAAGAACCAGATAATATTAAGCCCAAAACCCCTAAGATATAAACAGCAAAACTTTTAAACTTACTCATTTTCAATTCATTATAAAAAACATGAAACATAGCTAGAGAAAACGCACAATATAAAGCTAAAGAGTTAGGCTCCAAATTAATTGTCGAACTAGCTCTAGGATTATAAATAAAATATTGCCTCCACACCTCAACATTGGCTTTACCGTAATATTTAGCTAATATATCTTGAATCCCAAAAACATTAAAAATTTGAAAGAGTGCTATCAGTCCCACGATTGGCATTATACAAACATTTAATCTTATCAATCGAAAAAAAAAGAAATTATCATCCTCTTTTTTATCAAAGCAATATTTAAAAGCCAAGTAAGTAATAAAAACAAGTAACATATACTGAGCGGGTGCAAAAATAATTATTAAATCCCGTATATTTGCAACATAGGCTGGTTCAAAGAAATTAAAAGCATAGGTAAATAAATAAGTTACAAGTAATGAGAAATAACATTTAAGATAAATAGGAAAATAAAAAATTGTATTTCGATACTTCAATTGATTCAAAAAAACTAAAAATAGCAAAGCTAAAAAAGCAAAATGGTAGCTAGCCAAAGGTAATTTACTAATATAAATTAAGGGCCCTAAAACCAATAAAACTATGTAACAATAAAAAAATGAAGCTATGTTAAACATCTGAGTCACTTCAGTAAATTGATTAGTTTTTTCAAGCCAGTTTTTCGCGAATATTTAGTTTTATCAAAAACCACTTGGTTAAAGGGAGTCGACTTTATCTCTGAGAGAATATCTCGAATTGAACCTATATCATTTTTGGCCCAATAAATATTTGGGTAATCTTTAGTTATATCATGCAATGCACCTGTTTTAACTTCACCTTCTGTTAAAATAAGTATAGTTTTATTCAGGGCTATATAGTCAAAAACTTTAGTTGTAGATTCAAAATTATAACCGGAAGTAAATATAACTGTTACCTCAAAATGATTCATTAGCCTCATTGTTTCTGAGTAACTCTTTAGTCCATGAGAAATAACATTTTCTAGAGAGGCAAGCTCTGCATTTATATTTCCTATATGATGAAATATATAATTTTCATCATTAGATATTGCTCTAATTAAAGATGAGGCTGATCTGTCTGCATATAGTGAGCCGGCATAAACTAAATTTAAGGCTTCATTATTGCTTTCAGCTTTTGGCATAGCAACAAAGTCACTTTCATCAAACCCATTGTCAATAATGTGTATTTTTTCTTTATGAGTTTCATATCCTGATAGTAATTCAGCACAATATTTATTAACAGTAACAGCTAAATGTGATTTTTTTATAAAATACTCTTCAACGAAATTGAGTAAAAGGGACTTTATTTTTCGCTTTAATGAATCTGCTTTAACAGCTCTAGGGTTGTTTGCCAATGGATCTCTAAAATCAACAATTGATTTTACCCCCATTTTATTCAACTTCCTTAATATAAAGAAATGAAAAAAGGGATTACCAGTTAAAACCACATAATCATATTCATGTTTGATAGCTTTTTCTTTGAAAAAAAGCTCCAAATTCTTCAGCCAAGCAGCACCTAGATCAAACTTGAAAGCCCTTCCTAAAAAAGAATTGGGTGAAGTTGGAACAACAAATAAGTCATCTATCCCTTCGATTGATTCATTAATTTGTTCAGTCGTTGTAACTACATGACACTTATTAACTCTAGAGTCTAATTTTTTGATATTTTTAGCCCAGTAAGACACTCTTTTGGCTCCTACACCAGGAAATGGCTCAAAATAATAGGCTATAAATAATATATTCATCTGTATCTACGCTCTCTGGCAGCAACACCTGTCACTATAGCGTTCTCACCAACCTCCTTGGTTACTATTGAGCCAGCTCCAATTACTGCACCACTTCTTATGCTTGCCATAATTATAGAAGATGTACCAATCCAAATATCATTACCGATACTAACTCTTTCATTTACGCCTGCTTGTTCTCGGATAAGTTGACCAAGCTCAATTCCGTGCTGTTTCATACCACTTAAGAAATGGACTCCCTGTCCAATTAAAATATCATCTCCAAAATCGACCAAACCAATCGTATTCATAGGTCCAAACCTTACATTATTTCCGATGGATATTTGCCTGTTTGTAAACACAACCCCCCATGGAAATATCACATTTTCCCCAACGTTATTTAACATAGAGCGATAATAATAGTATCGAACTTTGTTCCCATAACTGAATGAAAGCTTAGAGAGAAAAACACTTATATTATAAAAACTAGAAGTATAAGTTAATGCGACAAACACTTTAGCCACTAAAAAGCATACTAAATTATATATAGCTCTCATTTTTTTAAAAAGCCCTTTAGTAGCAACGCAACTTTTTTGTAATATTTAAACCAAGTCAAATCAAAATCTGACTTGTAAAAATTATGCTGCTTTGTTGGTAAAGCCATAATCTGTTCCCATTCTTCTCTACTAATATCAAGTTTGGAGATAATATAGTCTAAGTCCTCTTCAAGTTCTCGGTTATTATATTGCGGTTTGCACAGTTCATTAAGTGCAGACTCTCTAGTTATTTGATCCGACATAATCAAATTTGATAGATGCGCTTTCCTTTTATCAAAACCAAATTTTGTGGGTAAGAAATAAGCTTGGAAAAATTTAGTAAATCTGGACTCAAAGTGCTTACCTCCATAATCTTTCCATCCTAAGTTTTCGATTATAAATCTTTTTATTTCATCCTTATTATATGGAATATAATAGAGGAGGCGATGTGATTTAACAGGTTTTATAAATTTATAATAGATCGTTCTTTTAAATAGACTTAATGTTGGATACTTTACTAATTTTCCTGTCCCAAATTGCTTATGTATATCTTTAATGTGTTCAAGATCATTACTATCATAAGACCAGTTTCTAGGTAATACATATTCGGTGACTACATTATGACCACTAATACTATGCTTTATTCCATGTTCAGCAGCTATTTTATTTAGTACTGCTGGAAATACATGATCTTGGGGAATATCGCAGTCAGGTACTGAAGCCTTAAAAAAAGCAAGTTGTAAATCCTTCATTTCCTCCCAATCTATTACAACAGTGTATAGATCAAGTTTTAAAATCTTAACTACTTTCTCAATATTTTGTACTGCAATATCAGAGTTCCAACCTGTATCAACATGAACAGCTAACGGTCTCAACCCTAATGAAACAACAAGATGCGCGAGATAAGTACTATCAACTCCTCCACTGAGACCGATAATACAATCATATTCATGACCTATGCCATCTTTTTTGATACTAGAAACAATCTCCTCTAATTTCTTAGCCGCCATCTCTCCATTCGGAATCGTCTTGCAAACTTTGTCATATGCATGACAGTAATTACAAACACCCAGAGAGTCGAATTTAATATCACTAACAGTCGTATCTAAAACACACTTACTACATATTTTTTGTGATTTCATTTTAAACCTTTAAAAAGTACATCTAATTTATCGCGTTCTGGATAGGTTATCAAAACAGCTTTATGCTTCCCCTGAAAGACGAACATACTCCCAGCAGAAACAGCTGAAACATTCGTACTTTTAAGAACATTTAGGCAATGCTCCAAGCTTCCAGCCCCGCCGCAACAAATTGATGGTATAGGTAGATCTTTCGTAAATTCCTTAATAAGATCAATGTTGAAGCCTTTCATCATCCCATCATTGTCAACATCATTAATAAAAATTTCCCCCACACCTTTATCCACTAACTCAGCTAAATGTTCTTTAATTGGCTTACCTAATACTCTTTTCGAAACATGATCATACAACTTAAAACTACCAAATAAGTTTTTCTTTATATTTACTGCTCCGACAATACTTTGGCTACCATAAATCTCTACAGCTTCTTCAATTAGGTTACTATTAGAAGACAACGCACTGTGATTAATAGATATTTTTTCAACGCCAAGAGAAAATATTTTTTTTATTTGCTTTAAATTATTGATCCCCCCTCCATAACACAAAGGCATAAAGCATTCACTCGCTATCTTTTCTATCATTCTATAATTGGGCTCACGAGCTTCTTTGGTAGCGTCAATATCAAGCAAAATAAGTTCATCTACCTCTTTTTCATTGAAGATTTTAATGGCATTAATTGGGTCTCCAACATATTTAGGTGATTTAAACTTAATAGTTTTGTACAACCCTTTCTTATGAAGTAGGAGTACTGGTATAACTCTTGTTTGCAGCATGCTTATTTACTTATTTTCATAAAGTTTTCTAAAAAGCCCATACCAAACTTATGACTTTTCTCAGGATGAAATTGGGCACCAATTATATTGCCTTTTTCAAAAGCGGACACAAAACGGCCACCATGATTTGTTGTTGTAAGAATATCTTCTTCATTTTCACATTGAACAGCATATGAATGAACAAAGTAAAACCTATTTTCTTGTTCATTCATAGAGTCAAACAACAAACTTTTCTTATTTATCTTAGCAAGATTCCAGCCCATATGAGGTGATTTAAGCCCAGACGATGGAGAGAAGGTAAACTTATGCGCATATGCATCAATTAAACCAAAACCAGGCTCTTTTCCTTCTTCACTCCCTTTCGTAAGAAGCTGCATCCCTAAACAAACTCCCAGTATAGGGATTTCATCCATAAGAACCCTGCTTTTAATTAAATCAAAATATTCCAATTTTTTAAGATTGTTAATAGCTCGGTCAAAACTACCAACACCTGGTAAAATCAATTTATCTGCTTGAATAATATCGTCTTTTGTCATAGATATGACACATGGGTAGCCAATTTTTTTTAACATATTCTTTACAGAGCCTAAATTCCCCATCCCATAATCAACTATAGTTACCATACTTAATTAATACCTATATATTCAAATAACGTTTTCTATATGCATCAAAATCACAACTTTTTATGTAACCATTATATTCATAGCTACATTTATGGTGAGTAAATTTTTCTTTATCTAATTTTTTCACTATTTTCGCTGGGTTACCGGCAATAATGCAATTACCATCCTCAAAAGATTTAGTTACAACACTCCCCGCACCTACAATTGTATTATCTCCAAGGGTAACTCCCGGTAATATCATAACATTCATACCTATCCAGCAGTATTTACCAATATGTACACTTTTAATATCATGTTTCCTTGAATCATATATATTGTGATTTGCTGTAATAATACCGACATTAGCCGAAATCTGAGTGTAATCTCCTATATATATTTCACCTATACCTTGAATGTAGCAGCCAGGCATATATCCTGGACAAGTATCAATTCCTGCATATATATTTTTATGACCCGTAACTATAGAAGTAAAATGGGTAGGCCAATAAACTTGCTTATTGAATCCAAAAACTTTTTGATAAAGCCAGTATTTGAATGTAATAGGCGTTTGTGTATTCCGAGTTTCTTTAATTTTTATATATAATTTTGGAAAAAATATTCTCATTAAGAACAATTTAAGTTTGTGCAGCATTTTCTACTAAACCTTTAGAATAGCGATAGGAAAAACCCAAATAAATCAAGTATATAATTGAACTCGCCGCAGAAAAGGCGGCTAAGGTTAGATCTACACTATCAAACAACACTCCTATCGATAGCGAGAAAAATGTCAAAATAAATAGCAAAATTTGAAATATGAGATCTACATTTTGTTTTTGTGCTATATAAAATGTATAAGAAAGAGGGTTGACAATAAACTTAAGAAATAACATTGGAGACATAATCTGAGCATATTCTCCAGCAGTTTTCCATTCATCACCAAAAATAAAACTGAAAAGTTCAGGAGCAAACATTCCTAGAATTGAAAATGGTATAACACCTAACAAGGTAAGTTTGTAAAACGTTTCTGTGTAGATCCCTTTACATTCTCGATTGTTATTAAAGTCTTCAGTTGCTTTTTGTTTAAATACATCTAATATGCTATTAGAAAGTAAATTTATTGGCATCATCAAAATTTTATACATAAAAGAATACAGCCCCAAAACACTTAAGCTAAAAAACTTCCCTAAAACTAACAAGGGCATCTGATTGGCAAGTGTGTTCATTAAAACTGAAGGTACGTCATATTGAGGAAATTTTTTATATTTGTATGCAACTTTTTTTAGCGGATATTTAGTCGCCTTAAAATACTCAGAAACATTCGTTGTCCTGATGATTATAAAAATAGAAATTAATTGACCTAATACATTTCCTAAAAGCAAACCAAAATGGCTTTTAAAAAAGTATCCAACCCCTAGCTGAGTACTAGCGTTTGTTGTTGAGACTATAACTTTATTTTTGGCTAAAACTCCGAACTGTTTTTCTCTTATCATAGTATAGTTTACCAATTGATAAAAACTGGTTAAAAGTACTGAACCAGGTATAAAATACAGCCATACTGATATATCTTCATTACCTAATAACTTACTAATCTCAGTGTTAAAAATCACAACAATCAAGAAAGTTATTAAACTAACAATAAGAGCTAGGAAACAACTTAACCTTATTATAGCTCTTACTTCAGAATTAAGTTTTGGTAACATAACAGCAAATTCATATCTACCTGTAGCGAATATACTAATGATAGAGACAATACTGAGGTACAAGGCAATGAGACCAAAATCCTCAGGTGAGTATAATCTAGTTAAAATAGGAGATATAATAATAGGGATAAGCTGAGCAGAGCCTGTCCCCGTAACTAAAGTCAAAATATTTTTTGTATACTCTGACTTCCCCTTAAATAAATTAAAGATCATGCCTTTGATAATTTCTTTTCTATCAAATAGCCAGAGTCTAAGTAGCCACTCATAGGTAAACTAAATACACTTGCCGCTAATCTCTCTGCGACCGGGTAATTATCTTTTTTTGAATTCAAATATGAGAATGCAGTTTGTTGGTGCATACAGGTGCCATAATAAACCATAGTTGGTATGCCCAGCTCTTTGTACTTAGCCATTTCAGCATCTCTAGAATCAGAAACTAATGTATATTGTGCCCAAGAGCTCATATAGCCCTCGGGGACTTGAGGCGTTTTATATTCCCCTGACAACATATCATCATATTCTTTTGCCACTTTATTTCTGCTAATAAGTTCATTAGGGAACTCTGCTAGTTTTTCCAGAAGTATCGCAGCTTGAATTGTATCTAGGCGCGAGTTCATACCAATGCGAATATTATCGTATTTGTCGCTGCCCTTACCATGTACACGGTACGACTTTACTAACTCAGCATACTCATCATTGTTAGTAAATATTGCTCCCCCATCACCGTAACATCCTAAGGGTTTAGCTGGAAAAAAGCTTGTTGTAGCGATATCACCAAAGCTACCAGCTCGCTTACCATTTATGCTTCCGCCAAAACCTTGTGCAGCGTCTTCAACTAGCTTTAATCCATATTTATCAGCTATTTTTTGAATTTCTGGGTAGTTGGCAGGTAGGCCGAATAAATCCACTGCAATAATAGCTTTGGGAGTCAACTGACCCTCAGCGATGGTAGCTTGAATTCGTTTTTCGAGATCAACAGGACAAATATTAAATGTCGCTTCATCCGAATCTACAAAAACAGGAGTGGCACCTTCATAAGCAATAACTTCTGCAGTCGCAAAAAAGGTAAATGTCGGACAAAATACGGCGTCATTTTTACCAATATTCAAAACCATCATAGCAAGCGTTAAGGCATCTGTACCATTGGCACATGTTATTGCATGCTTAACACCAACGTATTCAGCTAGCTTTTCTTCAAGCTCTTGTACTTCAGGACCCATAATATATTTGCCATGATCCAATACATTTTGAATTCGTTTATCAATTTTTGCTTTTAGATGTTTATATTGTGCGGCTAAATCTATAAATTGCATTTAATTATTACTCATGAATTAAAGTCAAGGTAGAACCTGAAAGCTGATATTTGTCACCAGTATGCGCACATTGTGCAGTAGCAACACCCTCTATAGGCAGCTCTAATTGTTCACCGTACTTGCTAATCCAACCAATTTGCTTTGCTGGTACACCAACCATTAGAGCAAATGCTGGTACATCTTTATTTATAACAGCACCAGCTCCTACTAATGAATACTCACCAATAGTGACTCCGCATACAATGGTACAGTTAGCACCAAGCGTAGCTCCCTTCTTCACCAAGGTATCACGATATTCCGTTTTTCTTTCAATAAATGAGCGTGGATTGTATACGTTTGTAAAAACCATACTTGGGCCACAAAAAACGTCATCTTCTAAGTGCACATTATCGTAAACAGATACATTATTTTGTATTTTTACATTATTACCAATAGAAACTTTATTGCCTATGAATACATTTTGCCCTAAAGAGCAGCTATTTCCTATTTGTGCTCCACTGCATATGTGCACAAAATGCCAAACACGTGTATGTTCACCAATTTGAGCGCCTTCATCTACAATTGCACTTTCATGTACATGATAGTTCATAGTTATAGCACCTTGGAAAGTAAAGGATGGGCTTTTTCTCCAGCCTGAACAATGGGCATTTCTCTAATTTTCTCGACTGTTTCTATTGCAACCCTGTTTTCATCAATACCAAACCCTTTACCAGCTAAGATATTCTGATAACTTTGAGTATGTAAATCAGTAAAACCACCTGAAAATTCAAGCTCATCTTCACCAATCGTTATACTTCTGTATGTAAGCTTCTCACCCGCCACAGCATTTTCTGGTAAGTTACTTGCGTCAATTGATAAAAACCATTTAACCCGAGCACGTTCATATTCTAAATAACCGCTCGCTGTTTTTTCATCTCGATAATGGACTTCATTTGACTTTAAGGCTCCGAAAACAAAATGCAACATATCGTAAAAATGGACACCTATATTAGTTGCTACACCTCCTGACTTATGGTCAAACCCTTTCCAAGACTTCATATACCACTTACCACGCGATGTCATATAAGTTAAATCTACATCAAATACTTTATCAGCAGGAGCTGCTGCTACTTTTTCTTTTAATTCGATAATTGATGGATGTAATCTTAATTGAAGTATAGAGTTAACACTTGCACCATATTTGTTTTCATAGTCTTTCAGGGTATCCATATCTTCTGAATGAAGCACCAATGGCTTTTCACAAATCACGTCAATACCATTTTTAAGAGCATATTTCATGTGTGGGGCATGTAAATAATTAGGACTACAAATTGAAATATAATCAAGCTTGCACCCTTTCATGGCTAGATCTTCAACGTAAGCTGTAAAGTCTTCAAATTCCGTAAAAAACTCAGCCTCAGGAAAATGGCTATCCATGATACCTACAGAATCGTTAATATCCATTGCAACAACAAGGTTATGCCCTGTTTCTTTTATTGCTTTCAAGTGGCGAGGTGCTATGTAACCAGAAGCACCAATTAATGCAAAATTTTTCATTTTAAAATCCTTGCTTATAATCGAATATCTGAATCTTCAACGCTAAAGACATGCTTAACATCATACAGTACGTGAGTCTCTTTACCGTATTTACGGATCTCCTGTACTCCCATCTCTTTAAACTCGCTGTGATCTACAGCTAGAATAATTCCATCATAGTGATTTTCAGCCAGTTCACTCGTTAATGATAAGCCATATTCACACTCGACTTCTTTAGGATCAGCCCAACCATCGTGAACATCGACAGTCATGTTAAAATCTTTTAACTCATTGACAATATCGATAATCTTTGTATTTCGAACATCAGGACAATCGCCTTTGAACGTAAAACCTAATACAAGAACTTTAGCTTCATCAATATGGATCTTTTTGCTAGATAGCTTTTTGACTAGTTGCGTCGCTACATACTCGCCCATGCCATCATTTATCCTACGTCCTGCTAAAATAACTTCTGGACGATAGCCAACTTCTTGAGCTTTATGAGTTAGATAGTAGGGGTCAACACTAATACAGTGCCCGCCTACTAATCCTGGTTTAAACTTTAAGAAGTTCCACTTTGTACCTGCTGCATTCAATACTTCTTCCGTATCAATACCTAAACGGTTAAAGATTTTTGCAAATTCATTAACAATGGCAATATTTAAGTCTCGCTGAGTATTTTCAATGACTTTAGCTGCTTCTGCCACCTTTATAGAACCAGCTAAATGTGTGCCAGCAGTGATAATTGAACTATATAACTCATTGACGAAGTTACCTATCTCTGGTGTAGAGCCAGAGGTGATTTTCATGATCTTAGTTAACGTATTTACTTTGTCACCAGGGTTAATTCGTTCTGGCGAATAGCCAGCGAAGAAGTCTTTATTAAATACTAGTCCTGATTTTTTCTCAATTATAGGCAAACATATTTCTTCAGTAGCTCCTGGATATACTGTTGATTCATAAATGACAACATCACCTTTTTGAATAAACTCACCTAATAATTCTGATGCTTTTCGCAGCGGTGTCAGATCAGGTGCATTACTTTCGTCTATTGGAGTAGGAACTGTCACTATATATATATTACAGTCTTTAAGTTCCTGCTTATCTGATGAGAATTTTAAGTTACTTACTTGTCGTAATTCAGAATCACTCACCTCAAGTGTAGAATCATGACCATTATTTAACTCTTCTACTCGATTCTTATTTATATCGAAGCCTAAAGAAGAATACTTCTTCCCAAATTCCACGGCTAATGGTAAACCAACGTAACCCAGACCGATTACACCTATTTTAATTTTCTCAAATGGAATGTACATTTTATTTCTCTTAATCTTTAGGGTTTATTCATGGCAATTAAAGCTCAGCAAAAATACCATTAACTTCTTCTGATAAAATAATGCGTTAAAACAAAGAACACGCTAACCATGCCGCCTAAAATCACACCCAAAACGCAAATTAATGCTCGTTTGGGCTTAAATTTAAGCTCAGGAACAACGGCAGGATCAATCGTTTTAAAAACATATTCGTCACGAACATTTGCAAACATAATTGTTTTTGCTTGTTCTTCCACTAATTTATAAAGCACCGAGCGAATGTCAGCTACTTTAGTTTGCTCTAGTTGAGCCGTTAAAAATTGGGTACTTTCGTTTGCTTCTATAACATCTCGTTCTTTCATTGCTTCATTTATATCAGCAACTAACCAGTTAACCCATTGTTGAGCAATATACGGAGACACATGCTCTACAGATAAAATAACCATACCAGTGTCTGAGCTCACCTCAGTGTTAAAAATATTGGTAAACACTTTATAAGCCTTTTGTTTGGATGGCTTTAAAGCATCAGGTGAGGCAGGATCATTTAACCACTCGTTAGTCGCTGGGTTGAATAAATCTTCATTATAAATCAGACTATTAGTGTTTTTATCCCATGATTTAACAGCCATAAGCTCAGGTAAGATACCGTGCTTTTCGATGAAATTACCGACAAACTGACGCGATTTCAATACTGCTAGCGCCATTTTTGTTTTGTCTACACGGCTATTAATGCCTAAATTAACTCCAGCAAGACTTGCCAAGCCTCCGAATTGCCCTGCCAAAGCCCCTAGACCACTTTTCGAGTCTTGTTCAACAGGTGCCAGAAGGGCTTCAGACTTATAAATATTAGGCTGATTCACTGCATAAAAAACTGACGCTATAGCGAAACAAGCTGTTATCAGTATTATTAACCACTTGCCTTGCCTAATTGCAATAAATATTTCACGTATGTCTAATTCATCAGCATTATTGCTAAATGTTTGTGGGCATTCATTAGCCTTTTCTAAGTTACTTTCCATTTACATCTCGGTAATTATTAAATTTAACACTTAGTTTTAATTCATTCTTACAATGAAGTATATATAGCTATCAAATACTACTAATAGCTGCTACAGCGACACCCAGTTGATAAATTATTTGTGTAGCCGTGCTCCAAAGCGTTAATTGATCCATATGACCAGCGTCAAGTGGTACAACAATAGTATCCCCTGGCTCTAGTTGATCAGATGTATTAACAGTAAACCAACTGCCCATATTAGGTATTTCCACTGAGCCGTTAGCTTTAATGATATAAATGCGCTCATCATCTGCCCGCTCTTTCAAACCGCCACTTAAATCAATATAGTCATGTACGCTCGTACCTTTTTTATACAAATGTGACGTAGAGTAATTTACTTCACCAATCACGCTTATAGAATCACGCTTACTGGGCACATAAAGAACATCACCGTCTTGTAATATTAGGTTTTGCTGATTTTTAACAACGAGGGGTAAGTCAATAACTAAACGCCCTACAGCTTTAACATCTGCCAAATCTTCTAGTAGCTTATTCATATCACTATAAGAAAGACTACTACTACTTACTGAGTTCTGAAAACCTTTAGAAGCTATATCTCGGCGTAATTCATTTGCTAATCGAGCCAACTGCTGCTGCTCTTGATGTTTAATTGAGTTGCGGGTGAATATTGCAGCTTTTTGCTCTGCAAAATCAGAGAACCCACCGGCACGTTCTAGTAAACTGTTTAAGCTTTCACCACGGCGAATAGTATAAACACCAGGAAACTTGAGTTCGCCTTTTAGTTCTACTTTCAAATTTTCTTGCCAATTAGGGATAGTAAAAATATTTAACGTGTCTTTGCTCTTTAATTTAATGTTGCTATTGTCATTATTAGTTATGGCATCTTCTAAATTAAATTTAATATGTTCAACTCCAGATCTTTTAGAAGTACCTACACGGGTAATTTCTGCCTCTTCTATATATGCAGACTCAAGTAACCCGCCAGCAGCTGAGACTAAGTTTTTCACGTTTCCATTGACGCTAAGAGGATAGATGCCTGGATACATAACACTACCACTAATCTCAACTATCTGAATTGCTTTATCAACGCCGGCTTGAACAGACAGTTTAGTTAAAATTGGATCTAATAGGTTATGACGGCTAAATAAAGCAAAATGCTCGGTATCGATTTCATTGTTTTCCGAGGCATTTATACCCATGAAATTTTGCGAGTTAGCTTTTTCTTTATTGTCAGCAGCAGCATTTTTATTTAAACCAATATATTTTTCAAATTGTTGTTGTTGATACTGATGCCACTGTTCTGTCTTCTTTTGCTGCTCTTGCTGCTCTTGGCTTAATGCCATATTCTTAAGAGCAATCTTTTCTAACTGTTTTTCCTCGAAACGACTAAATACAATTATTTTATCATGGGAATTTAATTCTAAGTTATGAACGCTATTTTTTGATATAGCCTGTGCTAAATCGAATTGATGTACTTCTATGTCACCTTTTAGATTAATTTCTCGTACCACTATTGCATAATTTAAATCAGCCTGCGGGAGTAAATCTCCACGAACTGAGGTAATAATATCCGAAACTTTATTACCTTCGTTCCATTGATAATTCCCCGGACGTACTACTGCGCCGACTAAGCTGATAGAATTTTTATACTGAGAGCCAATAGAGTTGAACCGAATTCTGTCTCCATCTTTAGGAACGTAGTTCACTTTCCCTTCTGAGAAATCAACAGAAAGTACTTCTTTTCGGCTTTTATTAAACCGTTCAACGACGGCACTTTTTGCATAAGCATTAGGTTTTAACCCCCCAGCCATTTCAATTAATTGCTGAGCACTTTCCCCTTGTTTTAGCTCAAAAATAGCAGGACGTTTCACTAAACCTTCCACTGCAACCTGATCACCCACGGATGGAATAAAAACAACGTCGCCTGGCTTTAAAATAATATCGTTGCTGCTGTCACCGCGAATAAGAAGATCATATAAATCGAAATCAGTTACAACTTTTCCCGCTCGCTTCACTTGAATGTTTCGTAAGGATGCAATGTCTGACACTCCACCACTCACAAATAGTGCATGAGAAATAGTCGTCAAAGGTGATACAGTATAACTCCCTGGTTTATAAGCTTCACCTAGAACTAAAATTCGGATACTGCGTAGTTTCCCAAGTGAAACAAAAGCCTGTACACCAATAGCTTCTTGCTCAACCTTAACTTTTATGAGCTGCTTCACCTCAGAAAAAGTTAGCCCGGCGACTTGTACTGGAGATAGGTTCGGAATATTAATCCGCCCCTCTCTGTCAACAGTTACCTCGTAACTTTGGTTTTCTTTTCCATAAAAATTAATTAAAAATTGGTCACCACGACCAATTAAATACTCATCAGGTACAGAGGCAGTTTCATTAGGCATGAATGTACTAGGTTCGCCGGCAAAAAGGCTATAACCAAAAGGCTTAACATTAGCTGTTACTGGATTGAATCGTTCTTCATCTGTGAGTTTTTCTGGGATCTTTTCTGGGCGCTCACTAATTGAACTTTTTTCATTACTAGTGTCATTAGTGTTAGGCTGAGCGTTTCTAAAGTCAGATATATCTATCCCATATTGCTTAGCCAAAGCCTCTTGTTGAGATTTCGGAAGCTTTTTGAATTGTTCTAATTGCATTGCAGTTGGGGAAAAAGACAAGGCAGTAAAACTACAAAAAAGTAAAAAAGTACTTAAAAAATGTTTAAATAAGTTCACGAGTAGATATTTCCCTGAGACTACAACACAAAAATTGGTGTGTATCATACATTAATTACATTAAAATAAAAAAGGGGCTAGAGCCCCTTTTATCACCAAATCTAGTAAATTAACCTATTAAAAACGTTAAAAGCTGTAAACTAGTGTTATTGATGTTTCTGTGTCTGTATTTTCTTTGTCATCCGCTACGTCTGAGTTGTGGATGATGTTATACGCCACTTTCATTTGTAGCGAGCCGTTGATTTTCGCCAAAATAGCTGATTCAGAGCGTGTTTTGGTATTTGTATCACCGTATTCCACAGATACAAGCTGAGTAAAACGTGCGCTTTCTGAAATTTGCCAGTTGTAATCAACCTTACCTAACGCAATGACTTCACCTTCACGTTCACCGGCAAGTGAGTTACCGTTGTCATCCATTTCAGTGCTGTCATCAGGGTATTGGAAGTATTTATAACCTGGACCAATTTCAGCGTTCAGCCACATGTCTGAGCGATCAATTAAACGTAAACCGTAACCTGCTGAGATAACTGTTTCGTTACGATATGCACCAAAATAATCAGATACGTGCGAGCCGTAGATGAATAAATGTGAGTGCTTTTCGTTTAATTTATAGTTACCTTGCGCTGAGAATGAGTACTTTTCATTAGTACGCTGCGTTTCTTTTTCGCCCGCATCATTCTCAACTTCATCTTCTTTATAAAGACCGTCAAGTTTGTATTCGTTATTCCAGCTTTCAAGATTGTGTAATACCTTAATACCGCCTTTTAATGTGGTTGTTTCAGTATTACCGCTAGTGATAATTGCACCCAGTTCGCTGGTTACATCCCACGTTTTAGTTTCGTCAGCTGCGAATGCGCTAGTTGCAGCTGATGCTGCAACTAGAATTGATAAAGCTTTTAATTTCATTAAAAAATAACCTTTACTGCTTTTTATTTGACGCTTGCGTCTTCTTTATGCAAATGAACATCCATTTGCGGGAATGGGATAGTGATGTCTGCATCATCTAATGCGATCTTAATGTTTTCTACAAGATCAAAGTAGGTCGGCCAGTAATCAGACGAATTGACCCATGGACGCACCACAAAATTAACACTTGAATCAGCGAGTTCAGACACAGCAACGGTATAAGCAGGGTCTTTAAGTAAACGCTCTTCTTTATCAAGCACTGATTTTAGCACTGCTTTTGCTTCTTTTAGATCTGCATCATAGCCAACACCAATCACTAAATCGATACGACGTGTTGATTCGCGTGAGTAGTTAATAATGGCATCGCCCATGATTTTTGAGTTTGGCATGATAATCACTTTGTTATCAGGCGTGCGTAACTCTGTAGAGAAGATCTCAATCTTTTTAACCGTACCTGCTTTGCCACCAGCTTCAACGTAGTCACCTGATTTGAAAGGACGAAGTAAAATGATCAGTACACCTGATGCAAAGTTAGATAATGAACCTTGCAGTGCTAAACCGACCGCTAAACCAGCCGCACCTAAAATAGCGATGAATGATGTTGTTTCAATACCTAATTGCGAAAGTGCCATTAGGATTGTTGCAGCAAATACGATCGCATACACAATGCTTGCTACAAATGAACCTACCGCTTTATCGACTTTTTTCTTGTCGAAAGCTTTTTCAGTTAACCCTTCACAAAATTTTGCGATACGGCCACCGATAAGGAAAATAATTAGCGCCAACACACCCTGAATGGCGTAATGTATGATTAAACCTGAATTCTCATTGATCCAGTTCATTATAGTATCCATGTTCTCTCCTGAAGTTCATTTTTAGCATAACGCTGCGTAAATTATATATGATCTTTGGTTAAAAAATCATTAAATTACAGACTGATTAAAAATGAGTGATTGCTCTATTGCAGAAGCCGAGAGTCTAATCCGCAAAACTGAACGCCAACTGACTGCATGGGCATTTCTGAATTTTCTGAGCAAAGAAACTTTTTTATAGTTTTTTCTATTTAGGGCTTCACAAGGTGATATTAATTATGTAATATGCGCGCCACACCAATCGAGGTGTATCTCAGTGGCGGCTGTAGCTCAGTTGGTAGAGCCCCGGATTGTGATTCCGGTTGTCGTGGGTTCAAGCCCCATCAGTCGCCCCACTTTTCTCCTTTGTAAATTCTGTTATTTCTTTTAATCCCGAATTTTTATCTTTATAAAGCTTATTCTTGTCGTTGTAAAATTTTCCCGCGAACGCTTCTCATTGTGAAATTTTCAAAATGCGCCACGTAAGCGTAAAACTTGTTTCGCGTGAAAAGAAGAAGTTCAAACAAAAAAATGCCACCTTTCGGTGGCATTACACACGGGATTATTTCTATTTACTAGAAATGCTTTTCACAGCTCAAGGTTAGTATTTGTATAACTTAACCTTAAGCTTATTATTACTTCCAACTTTTCATTTTATGCCCTTTTAAAGCATAGAAAAGGATAAATAAATAACAAGGCAACATCACAATATAGGCTGCCTGTTGGGCGTCAGCACTTTTAACTCCGCCACTTGCCAAACCCCAAAATAACGGGCCAAATGCACCACCAGCTATACCCATCACAAGCAAGCCCGAGCCTACACTCGTTAGTTTGCCTAAACCTGATAATGCTAACGGCCACACTGCTGGCCAAACAATCGCATTAGCAAAGCCTAGCACAGCGATGAGTAATAAGGTATCAGGAAGTACCGATTTTAGGCCTAGTAATGTTGAAATAAAAACAGACTCATTGCTTACTGTAACAATTGCTATTGTGAGCGCACAACCCAAAATCGCAGAAATTGTCAATGCAACTTGCTGCGACAAGATGCGTGGAATTAATAAAATTCCTAAAAAGTAACCCAATACCATGCAACCCATGGTGTATGAAGTCATAACACTATACTTTTCAACACCTAATGAAAGTGCGAAGCTGCCAATGGTATCACCAGCAATTACTTCAACAGCTACATAAACAAATAATGCAACAATCCCTAACGCAAGACTTGGGTGGCTCAGCGCTTCCTTTACTTGCCCAGGTTTTTGCTCATCAGCATCGTCGATTAGCTCTGGTAATGGCATTTTAGTGACGGCAAAACCGAGTACACCAATAAAAATCGCCATTCCTAAATAAGGGAGTATTAAACCATTTGCCATGGCATCGATATCAGCTTGGCTTAATTCTTTATCAACAAACCCTGTAAAATCACTTAAAATCAGCGCGGTAAAGACAATCGGTGCAATAACCCCAGCTCCTTTGTTGAGTATCCCCATGACACTCACGCGTGCTGCTGCTGACTCTTCAGGTCCAATTCTCACTACGTATGGATTAACGGCTGTTTGTAGCAAAGTTTGACCCGCGCCCATAACAAGTTGAGCAAATAAGAACAGTGCAAACACTTGTGTTTTAGCCGCAGGAATAAACAATAACCCTGCTACCATCATGGTTGCCATTCCCAGCGCCATGCCATTTTTATAGCCCACTTTTCGAATGATCATCGCCGATGGGATCGCTGTAAATGTTACTGCAATATAAAATGAGAAAATTATCAGTGATGCCTGAAACGGTGAAAGCTGTAAAATTTGTTGTAAAAACGGCATTAACGAGCCATTTAACCAAGTGGCAAAGCCTAAAATAAAAAACAGTGTCGCCACTATTGCCATTGGCACTAAGCTACTTTGTTTATTCGTTTCTGACATAGTGTTTCCCAATCACAGCAGGCATTGGCCCTGCAATGCTGCTCATTTAGATTAATTATATAAAATTGATATTAAATATTTATAACACTATCGCAACAAAAATGACAGCGCTGACATATTTCTTTTAGCTATGAGCTTAACTCACCCACAGGTACACATTGTGTAACCGTTAAAAACACACCACGTAGGCGTGAAATTTATTTCGCGCGAAATACCACATTGCGCAACCGTTCAAACACACCACGTAGGCGCGAATTTATTTCGCGCACAGATGCCACATTGCACAACCGTTAAAAACGCACCACGTAGGCGCGAATTTATTTCGCGCGAAGATGCCACACTGTGCAACCGTTAAAAACACACCACATAGGCGCGAAATACCTTAAACATTACTCTCCAACAAAAGTAACGCGACTGGTTTGCTGCTCATTTAAGCGAGTGCGCAGAGCTACTTTTGCCTTGCTATCAACCTTTACTGGCTCAGCATAAGACTGCCAGCTTTGGCCGTTATCAAGGCTGTACTCAATGCTCAAATAAGCAAATGCGCTGTTGGCATAGAGCTTACCATTTTCAATCACTCCACCTGGCACAGGCAAATGTAAATTAATGCCACCTTGAGCTAGTTTTTCAAGCTCTTTTAAGCCAACGGCACTTGAAAACTCAGCCCAATCTTTTGCTTGTTTCTGACTATCAACGCTTTGCCCTTCCCAATCAGCTTTGTGCCATGCACGCTCTGCAACCGATAAAATACGCGGGAAGATCATCGCTAGCACTTGATCTTCGGTACGGATTGTTTCTGACCAAACTTGACCTTGCATGCCTAAAATATTCTCAGGTTTTTCAAGCTTAGGTAATGGGCGACCAACTAACGCCTCTAGATTAACAATTGGCTCGCGAGTGCGTGTGTAATCGGCATTGGCATACACATCATCTGGCATATAGTTAAACGCTTTTTTGGTGTCGGTGTAACGGGTTGCCCAGTAATAACCACGTTCTTCAGGGCTTGCCTCGTACGGGTGATCAAAATACAAATGCGTACCATGCGATAACACCACTTGGTAACCGGCATTGGCTAAGCGATACGCCCTATCTGCAACACCCCACTCCCAGATGTTATCCCATGTATTAACTGTAAAGGTTTTATTTGGAAACTCATCACGCTTAAACGAGTTTTCACGATCATACATGATGCCATCTTCCCATATACCCGGAGAGATACCACGTTTCTCAAGTAAGGTCGCCACACGCTGAGTAAAGTAAGGTTTTAAATCTGCAGGGCCAGCAACACCATTATTAGGATCAGCAAACAGCGCCTGACAAATCGGCGAGCCAATCCACGAACCGGCCCCGACTTCATCACCACCTATGTGTAGATTTTTTAGCTGCACACCTGCTTCGCGGTACATCTGCTGTAGTTCATAGGTCACTTTATCTAAGAATGCGTAGGTTGAGTCCATACATACATTCATCGAGTTATCTTTGTAGTTTTGAACTGTCATGTACACAGAGGTGTCTTTAGGATCGGTCAATAAATATTGTGTTGCAGGGCCAATATCTACATTTTGAATTTCCTTATTAGCTGACTGTGACTTGATGTTATTTTTAGCTGTTTTTTCTGCTTCTTCAAGCAGGTTATGGTATCGCGCTTCCATCGCTTTAATTGAGGCACGCGCATGACCAGGCCCTTCAACTTCTGGGATAATTTGAATATGGCGATCTTTGGCAAATTTTAATAGCTCAACAAATTCATCACGTTTTAAGTAGCCATTACCAGAGCCTGATTTAAATGGCCCTGTACCAAGCTGCGTTAATAAACACTCGCGCTCTTCTAAATCAAAACAGCGATAACCGCCAACGTCTGTGAGTTCAGGTAAGCCTGGGATTTCAAGACGCCAACCTTCATCTTCAGAAAAGTGCCAATGTAGCTTATTCATTTTATAGCGAGCCATTTGCTCAACAAGTTTGAACATGGCTTCTTTGCCATGATAGTTACGACCGTTATCGTAATGCATGCCACGCCAGCCATAACGCGGAGCATCTTCTAATTCAAGCTGTGGTAAATTTGCAGAGTCTTTGCTGCCTGCTGGAATTAGGTTTAATACACTTTGCATCGCATAAAATACACCGGCATTATCACTGCCCACGATATTAATGACATCATCGTCAATTTCCAGTGTATAACTTTCTGCTTTACCTGTGTTTAAAGCAGGGTCAACGTTTAGGCGAATGATTTTTTCTTTGCCAAGGTTTATATGGTCAGGTTGAGCTTTTAAACTAATTCCATAGTCATCTTGCAGGTCTTGCATGAATACCATGACTTCATGTTTAAGCTGGCCTTGGTAACTAATTTGCCAATCACTGTTAAGTGTTGTTGTGCCACGGTTAAAATCAACTTTTTGCGGTTTTGGAATAATTCGTTTTAAAGCATCGTCTTTATTTACTTCGACTTTATCTTTTTGGATTCTTTCAAAACGCACTTTTGCCGTTGCCAAAACGGATAAATCTTTTGGTTCGTTGTAACGGTATAGTTGGTTATCACGAGTGAATGGCGTAACAAACTCTTTAAAGTCCTCAGTGTCTGTATTTGCAAAGATGGCTGGCTTACTCTTACCTGCCACAAAAAATGCACGCGGCATAAAATCACTGTATGCAACAATCCATACTTGCGCATCGAAAGGAATATCTAAACTTTCGCCTGCTGCTAACCCTTTAAATGAGCTGGTTGGTACAAGACGATGTAAGTCACCATTTACATGTTCAACATTGAGGCCTGCGACATGCTCTGTTGAAATTTTACGAACCGAATGGATATAAAGTTGCCAATCACTTTCGCCTGCAGGTAACGCAACATCAGAGCGGTTGTTAAGGGTGATTTTTCCTAAAAAGCCCGCGTCTCTGTTACGAAAGTTATCTTCAACTGAAAACAGTAACTCGGTATCTTTAGCAAACTGATTTACCTGCGACTGTGTGAGTGCCGCGTTTGCCATTATAGGTGCTGCCATTATCATTGCAGCGAGTGCAGACTTTTTAAAACCCATTACTTTCTCCTCGTTTATGCCCTGAGTTTACGGTATTTTTTCCGTATTACTTGTCATTTTTGTTTATTATTCATACCTATCATATAAAAACTAAAATGACAGCGCTATCATTTTATCGGAAATAAACGGGAAGGTGTCGGCGTGAAACTGGTTTGGCGCAGAAATTTAAACGCGCCATGCAAGCATGACGCCTACCGGTGTAGGCGTGAAATTTATTTCGCGCGAGATTAGACCTTAATGCAAAGATACTTCTCTTCAAGGTACTCATCTAATCCTTGATGACCACCTTCACGGCCTAAGCCAGATTGCTTTACACCGCCAAATGGCGCAACAGGGTTTGAAATGAGGCCTTCATTAATACCAATCATGCCGTATTCAAGTGCTTCGCTTACGCGATAAACTTGCTTGATATTTTCACTGTAAAAATACGCAGCTAAACCGTAAGGTACATCGTTAGCAAGCTGCAAGACTTCTTGTTCATCATCAAAAGCAATTATGCTTACTACAGGACCAAACACTTCATCATGGTAGATATCCATCTGTGGTGTCACATCAGTTAAAATTAATGGCGCTTGAAAGCTACCTTCAAGCTCGCTGTTATCACCAATTAATGACGCCCCTTTATCTACTGCATCTTGCACAAGTGTTTGCACTTTTTGTTTTGCTTTAGGATAAATTAATGGGCCAATATCCACCCCGTCATCCAGGCCATTGCCTACCTTTAACTCAGCCACTTTGTCTGTGAGTTTTTCAAGCACCGTCTCTAGCACTGAACGCTGAACAAAAATTCGGTTTGCTGCCACACAGGTTTGCCCTGCGTTTCTGAATTTAGCCCCCATAAGGCCAGCAACAGCTTCATCTAAATCGGCATTTTCAAAAATAATAAACGGTGCATTACCACCAAGTTCCATCGATGTTTGCTTTATTGTTGATGCGCACTGTGAAAGTAACTGCTTACCTACAGCGGTTGAACCTGTAAATGTGAACTTACGTACACGCTCAGATTCAGTCATGATTTCGCCAACCATTTTTGCATTCTCTGAGACCACTACATTTAACGCCCCTTTTACAAACCCTGCTTTATCTGCAAGGTAAGCCAAAGCAATTGCACATAAAGGGGTATGCTCAGAAGGCTTAATAACAAAACTACAACCCGCTGCATATGCAGGGGCAACCTTACGGGTGATCATGGCGATTGGGAAGTTCCACGGTGTAATACCAGCAACAACACCGATTGGCTGCTTTATGGTTGATAGACGATGTTGGCTGTCTGTAGCAGGAATCGTGTCGCCGTAACTACGCTTGGCTTCTTCGCTAAACCATTTAATAAAGCCCGCACCGTACTCCACTTCACCCAATGCTTCTTTTAAAGGTTTGCCTTGCTCTTTGGTCATCAGCTCAGCAAGTTGCTGTTTGTGCTCAATAACCAACTCATACCAGCGACGCAACGTTTCACTACGCTCAGTTGCCGTTGTTTGTTTTAGCTTGCTAAATGCCTCGTCAGCACTTTTAATGGCCAGCTCAACGCCAGCTTCATCAATATCAGACACATCAGTAATTGCTTGTCCGGTTGCAGGGTTATCTACACTAAAGCGCTGGCTCGTAGAATAAAAGTCACCATCGATAAACGAATCAGAAAAAACTAAATCAGACATAAAACCTCCTAGTAAAGCGGACCGCAAAAAACAAAAAACCGCTGTAGAGACCAAGCAACTACAGCGGTTTTTAGGTATTCAAAGCCGTTAAGAATTAATGCTCTTCATTAACGATATTGAGATTATACTTTGGAATTTCAACTACCAGATCTTCATCTTTAATAATTGCTTGGCAACCAAGACGAGACTCAGGCTCAAGACCCCATGCTTTATCCAACATGTCGTCTTCTAGCTCATCACTTTCATCTAAAGAGTCAAAGCCTTCACGGATAATTAAGTGGCATGTTGTACACGCGCATGACTTTTCACAGGCATGCGGAATACTAATACCATTTTTAAGCGCAACATCTAATACGGTTTCGCCTGTAGGAGCTTCAATAGCAGCGCCTTCTGGGCATAACTCTTCGTGTGGAAGAAAAATAATTTGTGGCATACCTTACCTCGTTAAACTTCGTCTACTGACTGCCCTTGCAGCGCTTTTTTGATTGATGCATCCATTCTACGCGCAGCGAACTCGCTACTTGCATTGTCGACAGCTTCAATTGCTGCTTTAATTTCTGCCGGTGTTGTTGCGCTTTCGCGTACCGCAACAAGTTTAGCAATTTCTGCTTTTAACGCAGCTAATTCTTGTTCATCAAGTAATGCACTGTCAGTTGCGAGTGATGCTTCTAGTGCTTCAACAACGCGTAACGCTTCAACTTGTTGCTCTTTAAGCATACGCGCTTGCATGTCGTCTTTGGCATTACTCATTGAATCTTTTAGCATGTTCGCAACTTGGTCATCCGATAAACCAAATGATGGTTTTACTTGGATTTCAGCTTGCACACCGGTTGATTTTTCCATTGCCGATACGCTTAACAAGCCATCTGCATCAACTTTAAAGGTTACGCGAATATGCGCAGCACCTGCGGCCATGGCCGGAATACCTTTTAAGCTGAATTTTGCCAGCGAGCGGCAGTCATCAACTAGCTCACGCTCACCTTGTAGTACATGCAGTGACATCGCCGTTTGACCATCTTTAAAGGTGGTAAACTCTTGTGCACGTGCAACAGGAATAGTGGTATTACGTGGAATGATTTTCTCAACCAAGCCACCCATGGTCTCAAGACCCAATGACAGTGGTAATACGTCTAATAGCAGCATGTCTGAATCTGGTTTATTGCCAACCAGTACATCTGCTTGTAATGCTGCGCCGAGTGCAACGACGCGATCAGGGTCAATTGAAGTCAGTGGCTCTTTATCAAAAAATGCCGCAACTTGAGAGCGTACAATTGGCATACGTGTCGAGCCGCCAACCATTACCACTTGCAGTACTTCTTCGTTTTCGATACCCGCATCTTTTACCGCACGGCGACAAGAACGCAGTGTTTTCTTCACAAGACCAAGTGCTAGTTCATCAAAGGTTTCGCGGGTTACTTCAACTTTGTGGCTTTGACCATCAAATTCTAAGCCTACATTGACAGTTTGGTATTGGCTTAGCGCTTCTTTACAGGCTTTTGCTTTATTAATAAATAAACGCAGTACCGATGCAGAAAGCTCGCTCACACCGGTTTGTTTTTTGAAGTAATCCACTAACAGTGAGTCAAAATCATCACCACCTAGGCTTGAGTCACCGCCTGTAGCAAGGACTTCGAACACACCTTGGTGCAGACGTAAAATAGAAATATCAAACGTACCGCCACCTAAATCGTATACGGCGATAATGCCTTCTTGGCCTGAATCAAGGCCATAAGCAACTGCCGCCGCTGTTGGCTCGTTTAATAAACGTAATACGTTGATGCCAGCAAGTTCAGCGGCATCCTTGGTGCTTTGTCGCTGTGCATCATCAAAATACGCTGGTACAGTAATAACCGCACCTAAAATATCTTGCCCTGCAAAGCTATCTTCTGCACGCAGTTTCAAGGCTTTTAAAATTTCACTCGATGCAGTTACTGGGCTAATTGCGCCCGCAACGGTGCTGATTGCTAACGAGCCATCATGCTCACAAAATTGATACGGCAGTTGACCATAACTTTTTTCGATTTCAGCCTGCGTTTTACCTAAGAAACGCTTCACTGAGATCAAAGTATTAGCAGGGTCTTGAGTGGCAGCTGCCGCCGCTCGTTCACCCACCACGATGCTATCTACTTGGTATTGCACAACCGATGGAAGCATCGCATTGCCTGCTAAATCAGTCAGTGTACGGGCTTCGCCGCTTTGCACTGTTGCAACTAACGAGTTAGTCGTACCAAGGTCAATACCGACTGCTAATTTGTGCTCATGTGGTGCCGCGCTCTGCCCCGGCTCAGCAATTTGCAATAATGCCATAATGCTCTTTTTAAACTCTTAAATAGCTGCTTTATACAACTAATAATTAATCATCAAATAAACTGTCTTCAATGCGCTCAAGTTCATCTCGCAATTTATAAACGAACTTTAATTTACGAATATTATCCGCAGCTGCTTGCCATTGTTGTTCATCATTACTGGCTAATTGCTCAGCAAGTTCGCGACTATATTGCTTGTCTAACTGTTTAATTTGCGTTTCAAACTGCGCGATGGCTGCATCAGGATCTGCGGCATTTTCAAGCTCTTCGAGTTCTTCGCGAAGTTCCATTTGCTGCATTAAGAAATGTGGGTCTTGTAAGGTTTGCTGTTCGGCACGAATATCCACACCTAGCTCACTCAACATGTACTCTGCGCGCTTCACGGGGTGTTTTAAGGTTTGTAACGCATCATTGATTTCAGCCGCATTTTGCACAGCAAGTAACTTATCGCGGCTACTTGAACTGGCATGGCGATCAGGGTGAACTGCGCGTTGCAGCTCAAGGTAGTGTTTATTTATCGTCGCTAAATCAATATTGTAATCAACTGGAATTGCAAATAATTCAAAGTAACGCATTACATTATCCAACTAGGTAAACAGGAAATAACAAAGCCCTACATAGGCAGGGCTTCAAGCGAGGAAAATTTTTTGAGCTTAAACCGTGAAGCTTTCGCCACATCCACACTCATCAGCTTGATTCGGATTATTAAACTTAAACCCTTCATTCAAACCTTCTTTGGTGTAATCAAGCTCAGTGCCATCAATGTACACTAAGCTTTTCGCATCAACGATTACTTTTACACCACGACTTTCAAAAATTTCGTCGCCTTCTGCTAAGTCGTCAACAAACTCAAGAACATAAGCAAGACCTGAACAGCCCGTCGTTTTAATGCCAACGCGTAGGCCAATGCCTTTGCCGCGATTTGCTAAAAATGATTCTACGCGGTTTGCTGCCGCATCTGTCAATGTCACTGCCATGAAATTATCTCTTACTTCGCTTGTTTGCTTTTGTAGTCAGCAATTGCTGCTTGAATTGCGTCTTCCGCTAAAATAGAACAGTGAATTTTCACTGGCGGTAACTCAAGCTCAGCACTGATATCAGTGTTTTTGATTGTTGCCGCTTCGTCTAAGGTTTTGCCTTTTACCCACTCAGTTACAAGTGAAGAAGAAGCGATTGCACTACCACAACCATATGTTTTAAATTTTGCATCTTCAATAACACCTTCTGGTGATACCTTGATTTGCAATTTCATTACGTCACCACACGCTGGTGCACCCACCATGCCTGTTGCAACTGACGGATCGTTTTTGTCTAATACACCCACGTTACGTGGATTTTCAACATGATCGATTACTTTATCACTATAAGCCATAATACTATCCTCACTACCTGCTAGCGGCGGTTCATCACTAATTAGTGATGCGCCCACTCAACTGAATCTAAATCAATACCTTCTTGATGCATTTCCCATAGAGGAGACATCTCACGTAAACGGCCGATCGAGTTTTTGATTAGTTCAACGGTGTAATCAATCTCTTCTTCAGTCGTAAAGCGGCCAATGCTGAAACGAATTGAGCTGTGTGCTAACTCGTCATTACGGCCTAATGCACGTAGTACATAAGAAGGCTCTAAGCTTGCTGAGGTACAGGCTGAACCTGATGAAACAGCAATGTCTTTAACAGCCATTAATAACGACTCACCCTCAACAAAGTTGAAGCTGATGTTTACAATACCTGGCACTGACTGGCTTGGTTCACCATTAAAGTAAACTTCGTCCATATCAGCCATGATGCCATCAATCAAACGCTTACGTAGTGCGCTGATGTGTGCATGATCTTTTTCGAAATCTTCTTTCGCGATTCTAAATGCCGCACCCATACCTACTAACTGGTGAGTAGCCAGTGTACCTGAACGCATACCACGCTCATGACCACCACCGTGCATTTGTGCTTCTAAACGAGCACGTGGCTTACGGCGAACGTAAAGTGCGCCAACACCTTTCGGGCCATATACTTTGTGGCCAGAGAACGACATAAAATCTACTTTTAACTGTTGCACGTCGATAAGTACTTTACCTGCGCTTTGTGCAGCATCTACGTGGAACATAATTTTGCGCTCACGGCACATTTCGCCGATTGTCGCGATATCTTGGATAACACCTAGCTCGTTATTTACGTGCATGACACTTACAAGCACTGTGTCATCACGCATTGTTTCTTCCAGCTTTTTAAGGTCTAGAAGGCCGTTTTCTTCAACGTCCATATAGGTTACTTCAAACCCTTGACGCTCAAGTTCACGACATGTATCGATAACAGCTTTATGTTCTGTTTTAACCGTAATAACGTGCTTACCTTTCTTTTTGTAGAATTGCGCCGCACCTTTAATAGCTAGGTTATTTGATTCTGTTGCGCCAGAGGTAAACACGATTTCGCGTGGATCAGCATTAATTAGATCAGCAATATCTGTACGCGCTTGATCAACCGCTTCTTCAGCTTGCCAACCAAAACGGTGTGAGCGTGATGCAGGGTTACCAAAATTACCGTCCATAGTCAGGCATTGCATCATTTCTTTTGCCACACGTTCATCAACAGGCGTGGTTGCTGCGTAATCTAAATAAATCGGTAACTTCATTTCTCTCTCCGCTTTCGTCAAGCTACAGTTGACAGCTTACTTGAATGTTTTCCAGTTGCTTAATTGCATTATTGATGCTGTTATCTTGGCGAGATGCGACTTCTTTTACGTCTGATTTCTCAACCAATTCAGCAAGGGTAATACTATTTAAAAAATCTTCGATACGTGCGCTCAAATCAGACCACAGAGTATGAGTCAAGCAGCGCATGCCGCTTTGGCAGCCACCCGTTGCACCATGGCAGCGAGTTGCATCAACAGATTCATCAACAGCATTAATAACATCACCAACAGAAATTTTATCTGCGTCACGCCCTAATAAATATCCGCCACCGGGGCCACGCACTGAACTCACTAAGCCATTTTTTCTAAGTCTGGCAAATAGCTGTTCTAAATATGATAAGGAAATCTCTTGTCGTTCTGATATATCGGCCAGGGGCACTGCACCCACATTTGTATGGAGTGCAACATCCAACATGGCGGTTACTGCGTATCTGCCTTTTGATGTTAACTTCATGGAGCCCCCGATATTACTGCACGCTAAGGTGTGCAAATTTTAATTACCAGACCAAAATAGTCAAGTATTATCATCTGATAAAAATAGATGTTCATCATTGATAAAACCGAATACCTGACAAAAATAGTCAAGTACTAGGTGTTATTGTAATTACCTGAGTAATTTAGTCAAGTATTATACTTATAACCAGTGATTATTTTATAGACTTATTAATTGAGGTAAGAATACCGCGCAGAATATTCATTTCGGCTTCTTCAGGACGTGCGCGATTAAATAAACGACGTAATTTGGTCATCACTAAACCTGGGTGTTGTTTAATGATAAAGCCGGTGTCATTTAATGTTTGTTCTAGATGCTCGTAAAACAACTCAGTTTGTTTAGCACTTGGGTAAGTTGCTTCATCTTCTTCTTGTGCTTTTGGCTGTGTATTCAAGTAAGCCATGCGTGTTTCATAGCATAGCGTTTGTACAGCCATCGCTAGGTTGAGTGAGCTATATTCAGGGTTTGCAGGAATACATACATGGTAATTACATTGCTGTAACTCTTCATTAGTTAGACCACTATTCTCACGACCAAACACAAGTGCAACGGGGCCATTTTCAGCCTCTGCCACGAGCTTTTCACCGCATTCACGCGGCTCTACCATAGGCCATGATAACGTACGCGAACGCGCGCTAGTACCAATTGTTAGAGAGCAATCAGCAATGGCATCGGCAAGGGTATCAACAACCACCGCTTTGCCGAGCACATCGGTTGCACCCGCTGCAAGCGCACTGGCATGACTATCAATTTCACAAGCAGGATCAACAAGGTATAAATTTGATAAACCCATCGTTTTCATCGCTCGTGCTGCTGAGCCAATATTACCAGAATGAGATGTGTTAACTAATACGATACGAATATCATCAAGTGTCATTGCGTTGTTACTTACTGAATGTCAAAAATTGCGCGAATTCTAGCACGAAAGCAATTCTAGAGGCTATATAGATCGTGCAGTCAATCATAATTGATCGTAGATCATGTTTGCGATTTATCACGTTTATTGGTGATAAGTCGGGATGAATTAGAGCACGAAACTGCGCTAAAAGTTTTTCGCTGTTAAAATTTATAAGGTCGAAATTTAATTTAAAATCAGCTCAGTACAAAAAACAACCAAAACTATTTCTGCTTTGTTGTTTACTTTGCAGTAAAAACCGCTAGAATACGCCGGCTTAAATATATTCGTTCTTTTACAACCCAAAGGTAATGCTATGCATCCAATGTTAAACATTGCGGTTCGCGCTGCGCGTAACGCAGGCAAAATTTTACTTCGTGCAAGCGAAGATTTATCAAAAGTTGATGTACAACAAAAAGGCACTAACGACTTAGTGACTAACATCGATAAAGAAGCTGAAGCCGCAATTCGTGACACTATTTTAAAATCTTACCCAGATCACAGTATCGTAGGTGAAGAACTTGGTGAGCACAAAGGTAAAGATGCAGATTACCAATGGATTGTAGACCCACTTGATGGCACAACAAACTTCATCAAGGGTATTCCTCATTTCGCAGTATCAATTGCACTTAAAGTTAAAGGTCGTTTAGACCAAGCCGTGATCTATGACCCTATTCGTGGTGAATTATTCACTGCATCACGTGGTCAAGGCGCACAGCTTAACAGCAAGCGTTTACGCGTAACTAAAACTAACGAGTTAGCAGGTTCTATCCTTGCAACAGGCTTCCCATTCAAGCAAAAGCATCATTTAGACGCATACTCAGAAGCGTTTAAAGCACTTTTCGTACACACTGCTGATATTCGCCGCGCAGGCTCTGCTGCATTAGATATGGCTTATGTTGCTGCGGGTCGTGTTGATGGTTTCTTTGAAATTGGCCTTAAGCCATGGGACACAGCAGCGGGCGAGCTTTTAGTAAAAGAAGCTGGCGGTATGGTTGTTGATTTCGCAGGGGGTATTAACTACAACCAAAGCGGCAACATCATCTGCGGTGCACCTAAGTTAACACAAGCGATCATTCGTGAAATTCGTCCTGTATTAACTGAGTCACTACTTCGCTAACAGCGGTTGTAATCTAAAAAAGGAGCTAAGGCTCCTTTTTTTGTGGCCGAAAGTACTCATTTTCCAATGCAATTTCAAGCGTATTACCTTCTTTGAATGGCAAGCTCGCTAAACCTTCAGCAAAGTATCGATTAAACATTTCATCAAACTCTCCCGATGCTTGCATCGTTTGCAATCCTTTCAACAACGCTTTCGCTAGCGCTGGCTTACGATGACTGACAAAGAAATAAAATGCAGTTGGGTAACTAATATACACATCAGGAACAATCACTAACCGCTCGTCATTTATCTGCTCAAGCTCAGACATAACTTCTATAAAAGAGCGAGGAAAATAGTCAACGCGCCCAGCAATAACTAAGCTAAACATGGCTTGATAATTAGCTAATGGCCTAACCGATAGACCATTTTGAGCTAAAATTTTTGTATCAGGCCAGTCATGCCCCTGTATAGCAGTGAACTGGGCGAGGTCACGCTTATTTTTAAGCTGGGTAAAACGAGGCAAAAATGACCGTTTTGTCAGTAATGCCCGCTTACCAATATACCCTTTGAATAAAGGGACTGGCACGGCAATGGCTAATTGCTCACGCTCTGGGCTGGTCATACTCCAGTAGATATCAGCTTGATTAGCATCAAGCCTTAGCAAGGTTCGTTGTTGATGGGGGTGAACCAACACTTTGTTTATCTTAACAGGGAATTGAGCAGCCTCTAAGGCTTTAAGTAACAGCTCATTAAGGTAATCATCACGTTTATACAGAGGACGTTGTTCAACTGCTAGATTAACAACGGTATCGGCATACACATTTGGGCTGCACATTAGTGTAATTAATAAAAAGGCTACGGCTGTTAATTGCTTCATTATTATTTTTATCATTGTGTTTTTTTTAAGCTACACCTAGCCTTTAAGTGGTACAAGTAAAATTAGTCCAACTTAAAATTAATTCATAATCCGATACGCGCTGTGTCATCACTTGCACAGCTAAGCCTGACCACCGCGGGGGCAGGACGACTGCGTTTACAGACAAACAAATGACTAGTTTGATAACGTTTAGCTTCTTTTTTAGCATCAGTCGCCAATGCAGCAACTTGATGGCTATTGATACAAAGCTCTAAATCAGGCTTAACTAAACCTATCGATAATGTAAGCAATGGCACAAACTGCTTTTTACCTTCTCTATTGCTGGCCCAATAACCGCCTTGATCAATATGCTCTGGGGTAAAAAAGGCACGCGATTTTTGCTCAAATAAAGCTATAATGTTGTGGCAAACGGTGTGTGCATCCTCTTTATCAAACACCACCATAAAGTCATCCCCCCCTATGTGGCCAACAAACCCTTTACTGAGACTAGATGCGTCAACAATAACCTCTGCTAATAATTTGATAACACTGTCACCGCTTGCATAACCGTATAAATCATTAAATTGTTTAAAATGGTTTAGATCGACATAGGCGAGTGAAAATGGGTATTTATTGCGAAGTCTCAACTCAATCGCTTCGTTAATAGCGACATTACCTGGCAGCATAGTCAATGGGTTTGCATGTTGAGCATGGCGTATTTTTTCTTCTGTAATATGCTTTAAAATATTACGCAATGGCGCTAAACCAAGATATTGCTGTTCACGGGTAATGACAATATGCCGGCGAATATCAAATTCAAACTCGGTAATTTGCTGACTTACCGTATCCAGTAACTCATTTTCGTCAACGACCAGAGGTTGCTTGTCCATCAAGGATGTCACCGGTTGTTTATCATAAAGTGCATGCCCATAAGGTGCGGCGAATACTTCTGTTAGTTGGTCTCGGTGTAGTAATCCAACGGGAATGTTGTGCTGAAGAACAGCAAGACTTGTAAGCGATTTATCCTGCTCAAAAAGGCTATGCGCATCTTTGCAGCGTGTGGTTGTTTCGATACTGGCATATTCCACAGCTAACCAGCCAATAGCCATCGATTGCTCAAAACTACTCGGATTATCAGGTGACTCTAAGTGCGCTAAGCACTGAATATTAATTTGATAGCTGGGCTGTAAGCTTGGTCTTTCCAGTAAAAACCCTTGTGCATGTTGAATCCCTAACCCCTCAAGCAAGCGTAACTCCTCTGCCCGCTCAATTCCCTCAGCAATAACTTGCGTGTTTGTTGCTTTGGCAAGCACAATAATTGATTTTAGAAACTCTTTTTTCACCACACTCTGGTCGCAGTGATCAATAAAGTAGCGATCTATTTTTACAAAGTCAGGACACAATTCAGACCATTGCTTTAAACCTGAATAGCCTGCCCCTAAATCATCAATAGCAATGGAAAAACCGAGTTCACGATAATGGCCAATAGTCTTTAATAATAAAAAGCCATCTTCCACTTTTTCTTGCTCAGTGACTTCTATAACAACACGATTCGCCGCCAAACCAAAATGTTCAACAAGATGTAATGTTTCTCCTTTAGGATGGCACGGGTCGAGTAGAGTCTTTGGGCTTACGTTTAAAAAGAGCTTACCTTGTAAGTTTAACTTAACGAAGTTTTCTATCGCCTTACTCCGACACAAGAGCTCTAACTCTGAAATTTTATTGCATGCAATTGCTTCGCGAAACAAGGCGCTGGGCATTTCTAATTCTGAGCCTTTTGGACCACGGCTAAGGGCTTCATAACCCAAGATATGCTGATTAGAAATATCAAAGATAGGCTGAAATAAGGTTTTTATTTCACTGTTATCTAAAATTCGCTGTAGTGGTTCGCTCACCTTTCACCTAGCGTCTGTTTTAAAAGTAGGCAATTAAAGTAGCAATTCTGTATGACAATTTTATGGCAACTTAACTTATCACCATGATGATTATTCAATTTAGTTGTTTAATACGCGCAATACTATCAATCATTTTTAACTTAGCTTGATGGTAGTCTTGTTCAGTTATTGCAGCCTGCTCTGCGATAGCAAAAACGGCTAAAGCGTTAAGCAGTAACTGTTGCGTATGGTAACAACGAGGCTCTGTAAAATCGGGTAACGCAGGGGCATGCTTCATCGGCGTCGACTGTACCGCCTTTGTCGCTTTCATCTTAGACACATAATCAGCCATTGCTAGCAAACTAGCTTCACATTCTGGTAGCTGTGTTTTCATTGCTAAAAATAGCGACTCAGATGAGTTTATCAAGCTATCGATAGCTTCTTTAACCGTTAATTGATCCGACTCAGCTTGTAGGCTAGTTAACACCCTCCACACTAAGCCTTCATAGGCTATTAGTGGTTGTTGTAAAGTTGCCTCTTGTGATTGTTGAGCTGCTGTTGATTGCTGCTCTTGTTGGTCTTTACAGGCACTCAATAAGTAGATAATACATAGACTCATTAAGAGATGTTTCATAAATTTGTTCCAATAAAAAACCGCCCAACAGGGCGGTTCTTGTCAAGCTAGGCTTATTAAGGCATAGGATCGAGATCCGCACCTTCTTTTTCAATTACTTCTGGAATTAGGTCTTCTTTGCTGACACCCATTGCAATCGCTACTGCTGAAGCAACGTATACAGAAGAGTATGTACCGATGAACACACCAAATAGTAATGCTGTCGCAAAACCGTGAATCGTTTGACCACCCCATACGAACAACGCAATCAATACTAAGATCGTGGTGATTGATGTAACTAAGGTACGGTTTAGGGTTTGCGTTAATGAAATATCGATAATTTCAATCGTGTCATCAACACGTACTTTACGGAAGTTTTCGCGGATACGGTCAGATACAACGATGGTGTCGTTGAGTGAGTAACCAATTACCGCCAAAATGGCCGCAAGAATCGTTAAGTCAAACTCAAGACCAAGCACTGAGAACAAGCCCAACGTGATAATAACGTCGTGTAAAAGCGCAGATACCGCACCTACCGCAAAGCGCCATTCAAATCGAAACGCAACGTAAATCAAGATACAAATAAGCGCAGTTAACATGGCAAGGCCACCCTGCTCTTTTAAGTCTTCGCCTACGCTTGGACCAACAAACTCGATACGGCGCATTTCAACGCTTGAATCTGTTTGCTTTAACGCCGTAATGATTTGATTACCAATCACCTCTGCTTTTACGCCATCCCCTTGTGGTGCAAGACGTACTAAAATCTCTTTACTTGAGCCAAACAGCTGTACTGAGAAGTCTTCAAAGCCACTTTCAGTAATGGCTTCACGCACTTTTTTCAGATCGGCAGGCTGTGCAAAGCCCACTTCAACCGCTGTACCGCCAGTGAAGTCGAGACCGAAGTTCAAGCCTTTAGTAAAAAACGATACGAAAGAAGCCAAGATCAACAAAGTTGATACTGTCATGGCAAACTTACGTAACTTCATAAACGGTAGTGTTTTACCACCTAGTTTTAAAATTTGCATGCTGACTCCTAAATCGACAACTTATCAATACGCTTACCACCAATGAATAAGTTGATGACCGCACGGGTACCAACAATGGCTGTAAACATAGAGGTGATAATACCAATCGCAAGTGTGACTGCAAAACCAGCAATCGGGCCGGTACCCACTGCAAACAGGATCACGGCGGCGATAAGCGTTGTGATATTAGCATCGAAAATGGTGCTAAATGCGCTGTCGTAACCAAAATGAACGGCTTGTTGCGGGCTACGGCCATCAGCAAGTTCTTCACGAATACGTTCAAATATCAGTACGTTAGCATCAACGGCCATACCGACTGTCAGTACAATACCAGCAATACCCGGTAGCGTTAACGCTGCACCTGGAATTAATGACATAACACCCACAATTAGCACTAAGTTAGCACCTAGGGCAATATTAGCGACCATGCCAAAGCCTTTGTAGTAAGCAAGCATAAACACAAGTACAAACGCAAAGCCAAGTGCAACCGCAGTCATACCCGCTTCGATATTCTCTTGACCTAAGCTTGGACCTACTGTGCGCTCTTCAACGATTTGAATTGGCGCAACTAATGCACCGGCACGAAGTAATAAGCTTAAGTTATGCGCTTCAGCAGGGTTATCGATACCAGTAATACGGAATGAACGGTCAAGGCGGGCTTGAATCGTTGCCACGTTAATGACTTCTTCCACTTTAATTGGTGGCAGTGCTTTACCGTTTTCGTCTGTTTTACCTGATGGCTTGTATTCAATGAATACCGTTGCCATGCGTTTACCGATAGCACGCTTAGTGAAGGCATTCATTTTAGCGCCGCCTTTACTATCTAAGCTAATGCTTACTTGAGGACGCTGATATTCATCCATACCTGATTGCGCGCCCGTGATATGGCTACCTTCAAGGATGATGCGTTTTTTCAGCACCACAGGATAACCTTCACGTGCCATAATCACTTCTGTGCCAGGCGGTACACGACCTTGCATAGCGGCACTTGCATCTGCATTTTCGTCTACTTCACGGAATTCTAGTGTTGCTGTTGCACCCAGAATTTCTTTTGCACGGGCAGTATCTTGAACCCCAGGAAGTTGCACGATAATACGCTCAGCACCTTGGCGCTGTACGTTAGGCTCTGCAACACCGATTTGGTTAATACGATTACGAATAATTGTTTCGTTTTGCTTGATAGCGTAGTCACGAATTTCTTTAAGCTTTTGTTCGCTCATACTAGCGTAAAAAGCATTATCACTGCTGCTATCATCAATATAAACATTCAGTGGGTAACGGGTTGATAAGAAACGCTCTGCCGCATCTTTATCTTCTTCGTTACGCATTTCAACCCGGACACGATCGCTATTTGCTACGCGGCGAATGGTGCGATAACGTAGTTTTTCTTCTCGTAAGTCACTTTTAAAATCTTGTTCCATTTGCTCAAGCTGAGTATCAACCGCCGTCGCCATGTCGATTTCCATAGTAAAGTGAACACCACCGCTTAAATCTAGGCCTAGCTTCATTGGGTTACCGCCCAATGCTTTTAACCACTCAGGTTGAGCTGGTGCCATATTGATTGCAGAGATGTAATCTTCACTAAGGGAATCACGCAGTAGGTCTTGCGCTTTTAGTTGCTCTTCAACATTCTTAAAACGAACCAGGATCTGTCCGTCTTCAAGTTTGCTTGATTTAACAGTAACGTTATGTTCTTTGAGGGCCGCATTTACTTTATCGAGTACGCTGAGGTCAGCATCAGTACCTTTAGTGCCTGATACTTGTATGGCCGGATCACGGCCATACAAGTTAGGTGAGGCATATAAAATACCAACGACTAACACAACAAGAACAAGTAAATACTTCCATAATGGAAACTTGTTTAACACGTGTGAGTCCTTATTTTTATTGTTATAGCGACTTCATAGTGCCTTTTGGCAGTACTGAAGAAACAGCTGATTTTTGTACTGTTACTTCAGCTTGATCGTTTAATGAAATCACGATGAAGTCTTTATCATCAGCGATTTTAGTAATCTTACCCACTAAACCACCTTGCGTGAGTACTTCGTCGCCTTTCGCCATTGCGCTCATTAGTGCTTTATGCTCTTTTACACGCTTAGCTTGTGGACGGTAGATTAAGAAATAAAATACCAAACCAAAAATACCTAGCATGATTAGCATTTCCATGCCTCCACCTGCTGGTGCTGCACCTGCCGCACTTGCGTGGGCGTTTGAGATGAATAAACTCATTTCTCTTCCTCTTTAATTTTTCTAAAAATTTAATCTGATGTATCTGCAAGCTCTGGCACTTCTTGGCCGCGGCGTGCATAAAAATCTGCAACAAATTCGTCTAGTTTGCCATTACTGATGGCATTACGTAAGCCTTCCATCACGCGCTGATAATAACGTAAGTTATGAATCGTGTTTAGTCGTGCGCCTAAGATTTCATTACATTTATCAAGATGATGCAAGTATGCACGTGAATAGTTTTTACATGTATGACAATCACACTCAGGATCCAATGGACCGGTGTCTGTTTTATGTACTGCATTACGGATTTTAACAATGCCGCCAGTAACGAATAAGTGGCCGTTACGGGCATTACGCGTAGGCATTACACAATCAAACATGTCGATACCACGGCGAACCGCTTCAACTAAGTCTTCTGGTTTACCAACACCCATTAAGTAACGAGGCTTGTCTTCTGGCATTTTGTAAGCACAGTGATCAAGAATATTGATCATCTCGTTTTTCGGCTCACCGACCGATAAACCACCTAATGCATAACCATCAAAGCCGATTTCTTCTAAGCCTTTTTGTGATTGTGCACGAAGCTCTGGGTACATACCACCTTGGATAATACCAAATAGCGCAGCAGGGTTATCACCATGACCTTCTTTTGAGCGTTTAGCCCAACGAAGTGATAACTCCATCGAATCTTTTGCTTCTTTTTCAGTGGCAGGGTATGGCGTACATTCGTCAAAAATCATCACGATGTCAGAGCCTAAATCGCGCTGAACTTGCATCGCTTTTTCTGGCGAAAGCATGATTTTTTCACCATTCACAGGTGAGCTAAACATCACGCCTTCTTCGGTGATTTTGCGCATTGCGCCTAAGCTGAATACTTGGAAACCGCCTGAGTCAGTTAGGATTGGGCGATCCCAATTCATAAAATCGTGTAAATCACCGTGTTGCTTAATGATTTCTGTGCCTGGGCGTAGCATTAAATGAAAGGTGTTACCTAGGCAGATTTGTGCGCCGGTCTCTTTCACTTCGTCAGGCGTCATACCTTTTACAGTGCCGTAAGTACCTACCGGCATAAATGCGGGTGTTTCTACTACACCACGCTCAAAAATCAAGCGGCCGCGGCGCGCTTTACCGTCAGTGCGGTCTAATTCAAATTTCATATTATCCTCAGTGTCGGAAAAACAGTCCAACAAGCTATAATTTAACCGCTCGATTCTACCCTGTTTGCGGGTTTATTACTATTAATTGGGCTAAATTCGAAAATAAAAAGCCCGCTAGCTAAACTCTTCCCACGATGCAGAATTCAGCGCTTTGCAGAGGCTTCATATCAACACATAACTTAGTAAGAATGGTTAAAAAATAAAAACCCAGTGAAATGCTGGGCTTTTTACGGGGTGATAAGATGACTAACGCTTATTTACGCGTTAAAAACATCGCATCGCCATAGCTAAAGAAGCGATACTGCTCCTTAATAGCCGTATGGTAAGCACCCATAATGTTATCTTGCCCTGCAAAGGCACTCACTAACATAATCAAGGTTGATTCAGGTAAGTGGAAATTTGTCACCATAGCATCAACTACATTGAACTGATAACCAGGGTAGATAAAGATATCGGTATCACCAAAGTAAGTATCTAGTTTGCCGCCATGTACTTTAGCAGCAGATTCTAACGAGCGTACTGAGGTAGTACCTACGGCAATGACGCGACCGCCTTTTGCTTTGGTTTCTGCTACTGCTTTAACCACCTCATCAGGTACTTCGATGTATTCTGAGTGCATTACATGTTCATCAACCGAATCAACACGCACAGGTTGAAATGTCCCTGCACCAACATGCAAAGTAACAAATGCCATATTAATGCCCTTATCTTTTAAGGCCGCCATTAACTTATCATCAAAATGCAGGCCCGCAGTTGGCGCGGCTACGGCACCAGGCTTTTCACCGTAAACGGTTTGGTAGCGTTCACGGTCTGCTTCGTTATCAGGGCGGTCAATGTAGGGGGGTAATGGCATATGACCAATATCGTTTAAGATATCTAACACATTTCCATCTTTGGCAAATTCAAGTTCAAATAGCTCACCATGACGGGCAACCATGGTTGCCTCTGCTTTGCCTTCGAGAATAATTTTAGAACCTGGCTTTGGCGATTTACTCGCACGTACATGAGCCAGTACACGGTGCTCGTCGAGTACACGCTCAACCAACACTTCAAGCTTACCACCTGACTCTTTTTGCCCAAACATACGCGCAGGGATCACTTTGGTGTTATTGAAAACCAATAAGTCATTTTCATTAACAAGCGATAAAATATCGCTAAATACTTTATGCTCTACTTGGCCTGATGGGCCATCAAGCGTGAGTAAACGACTGCTTGTACGGTCCGCTTTCGGAAAACGAGCAATTAATTCATCTGGAAGGTCAAAGCTAAAGTCGGCCACGCGCATAGAGTGTATCTCTTATAAATAAAAACGCGCCAAGTTTACTCTGATACGCTCACTACCTCAAGCAAAGCCAAGTGCATATTGACCTAGGGTAAAAGTCGTGCAATTTTAACAGGCTTATTAGCCATTTTAGGTAAAGTTTGCTTGTAGATTAGACAAAATGTCATTATTCTAACTTATTCATTAAACATGGGTTAAGTTAAGAGGTAGTAGCGCCATGGCAAAGCAGTTAAAACTGCTAATTTTAAACGCTAGCGTTGCAGAACGTGAGACAATTAAGTCAACACTCAATAAACTTAACGTCTTTTCGTTTATTGAAGTAAGCGACTCTCAAGACGCGTTAAAAATCCTCAAAACTCACCCTGTAGATATTATAATTACAGGTCTTGAAGTCGGAAAAATAGACGGTTGGCGCTTCTCTCGCATGATCCGCTCTGGGCTATTAAAAACACCGAAAAACACCCCCATTTTACTTACGCCGCCGATTTATTGTGAGCGTATTGCAGAGACTACAGCTCGCAGCTACGGTATTGATGCTGTATTACCATTTGAACGCCAAGATATGCTGCCACAAGTGTTAGCGAATGTGCTTTCAACTCATTTAGAAAAAAGCAGTCGGCTCAACTTATTACTTCTCGAAACTGATAATAGCAAAGCACATAGCATTACTGAGCAACTTAAGTTGAGCTTTGCAGTGACGCATACAACGTCGACAAAAACAGCACTTGCTACTTATTTACAGCAAAAGTTTGCAATCGTGTTGATTGATGCAACTCAGTCTCAGTCTGATCCTGCTGGCACGTTAATTAGTGAAATTTTGCAGCATAATCCAAAACAGGCGATTGTCACCATCATTGATAACAATGATGCAGATTACGCGGAGCAGTTGTTACTTTCTGGCGTTACTGATTTTATTCGTGCGCCTTATGATCAGTCTTTATTGAGTAAAGTGTGCGACCACGCCGCCCGTCGTGAAGACTTTATGGTGAGTTATGCTGAGTTTGCTCAAAAAGTGGAGCAGTTAAGTCAAAGCCAAAGCCGCTATAAAGAACTGTTTTCAGCTCACCAGCGTATTTTGCTTCACCTTAATACTGTGGTACTTGAATTTGACCAACAAGGGCATATTCGTTTTATAAACCCTGCATGGGAAAGTCTGACTGGCTACGGTATAAAATCGAGCTTAGCGAAGTCGCTTGCAGATTTTTGTCTGCCTCAATGCCAACACAAATTACAAGATACCGTACAAAGCATCTTACATGGCGGTGCGCAACAGCAACAAGTTGAGATACAGCTGAAGCATAAAAATGGCAATGCTATTTGGGTTGAATGCCGTATGCAACTGATTAAAAATAGCCGCAACTCAGCCACTATTACGGCAACGATAGACAATATTCATGAACGCAAACAAGCTGAGTTACAATTACGCCACTTAGCCCTTCACGATACCTTAACTGAGCTGCATAACCGTTACTACTTTGACCAGCAATTACAACGTATTTGCCAAGCTAAATATACCAGTAACGATGCTGAACATGCACTGATATACATCGACCTAGATCACTTTAAAATTATCAATGACAGTAAAGGTCATCAGCAAGGTGATATTGTCCTAAAAGAAGTGGCCCAGTTATTTACAGCCAATATTAGCGAAGAGCACTTAGTCTGTCGTATTGGTGGTGATGAATTTGCAGTCATTTTAAAAAATACAGCCCTACTCGATGCTCACTTAGTCGCAGAAAGCATTTGTATGGCAATTGAAAAACATCAATTTCACTCTGAAGGACAAGTTTACTCAATTAGCTGTTCAATTGGTCTGACGCAGATTACCGCACAAAACAACGACCCAAGCGAGTGTCTTAAACAGGCTGATATTGCGCTTTACGTAGCAAAAAGCCTAGGCCGAAATTTAGTCCATTGCTACTCAAAAGAAGACAGCAGCCACAATAATCTGCAAGCTGGTTTAGAGTGGGGACATAGTATTCGCCAAGCGCTACAGCATGATTCAATTGAACTTCATTATCAGCCAATATGGGATTTTAAACGCAACCATGTTGCCTATTTTGAAACTTTATTACGCTTAAAACTTAATGATGAACTGGTTTACCCTAATCAATTTATTCCTGCATTAGAGCTACTTAATGACACTTATTTGATGGATCAGTGCGTCATTAAAAATGCAATTAAAAGTGTTGCCGAGTACCCTGAGCTGAATCAGATCGCTATTAACTTATCGGCGCAATCATTTTTAGATGAGCGCTTATTACCGCATATCGAATCAAGCTTAGAAGAATACAACGTTGAGCCTACGCGTATTATTTTTGAGATCACAGAATCAGCCAGTATTAATAATTTAGCCGCAACCAGAGCAATGATAGAGCGTCTCAATAGTTTAGGTTGCCATTTCTCTATCGATGATTTTGGTACAGGTTTTAGTACGTTTAACTACCTTAAACAACTACCCGCACAGCATGTGAAAATTGATGGATCATTTGTACGTGACATGCTCAACGACCCCATTGATTTAGCGTTAGTGAAAGCAATTAATGATATTAGCCGCTCCCTAGATAAGCGCTCAGTTGCTGAATATGTTGAAAATAAAGAAATATTTTTAGCACTAAAAGAAATAGGCATCGATTACGGGCAAGGTTACTTTATTGCCCGTCCAGTGCCTGTTGAAAAAATTACTAGTGAGCTTGAAAGAATATCTACGGATAAACTTTTTAGCTAACAATTAGCTAGCAAACGCGCACCTAGAATTGATACATTTTTAAACAATTTTATTGGTTTTTTAACTTTCATCCTGATAATACTCATCTATAATTAATTCACACCAACACAAAATGTCACGCTTTTATGGTGATACAACCAAAAAAACATGACATTAATTATTAGATCACACATACTGAAAATAACTTAACATTGTTAAGTTCATGTATTATCGGTATAAAGGAGAAAGTAATGACACAATTAATCGTTTTGTTGCTGATCATTAACCTAGGGATAGCTTATCAATGTTACCGTAATGCAACTTTTAAGGGGTACCCAGTTAAAGTATTCACAAGCTTAGGGCTAGTGCCCTACTTTAATCTGGTTGTATGGGTTTACTTACTCTTCTTACCTAACTTAAAACCTTTTACAATGGATGAAAAGCAGCCACTATAGGCTGCTTTTTGTTGAGAACGTTTTCACCATTTCAAAACTCATACTGGGTTGCGCGATTAAGTAAAGCATCTGCTTTAATATCACCTACCACACATTTTTTAATGTCTGATTTTTTAAACACTTTAATTTGCTCGCCCTTGTGCTCGCTCATGCCACGAATAATAAAACTAACATGCTCATCATTCGGCAGCGTTCTTAATCCACTACCGTAATCACATAAAGTCAATGACAAGCTTTTATCCACCCGCTGTGTAAGCTCTGCCAACTGCTGTTTTTGCTCTGTAATACGTGCTTGTTTTTTTTCCGCTAACTCTTTACGCATTGCTTGTTGCTGTAAAGACAACTTTTGCTGTTGTTTTTCAAGCTCCTTAATTGATGCTTGCAGCTCTTTTTTACGTTTTTCAAGCTCTTGTTCTTTTGCATCTTTATCGTGGCGGCGATCAAATTCAAGGTCACGCTTTTCACGCTCAAGATCACGAATTTCTCGACTAACATCACGCTCTTGCTCTGCGACTTCGCGCACACGCTCCGCACTTTCACGCATCACCTCCATCGCGTGTTGATAGGCTTCTTGCGTTTTAACAACAACGGCATCGCTAATAACTTGTACATGTTCACCTAATACTTCAATTTCGCTGATCTCTTCAAAGTCAATGTCAGGCAGTGGCGGAAGTGGTGCATCGGGCACGGATGCGAATACACTTGACCAGCGAGAATGGCTTCGCACGTCAAAGCTAAATACCACACCTTGGTGCTGTAAATAACTTGCTGAGACATTTCTGACTTTGTTATCTGTATCCTGCTTTAGAGCCGCTGTTAGGATTTTTTCCATGATCCCGACTTCACGCTGAATTCTGTCTAATTCCTCTATACTTTGGGCAGACACAGGGTTAACTGCTGCTATACCACATAACAATAGCACTGCACTGGTTATCATGTTCTTTGACATTTTAATACTCCACATTGTTGGCAACGGTTGGCAATGGCCTGCCGTCCACTTGCTCTGCTAAATCATTCAACTGCATACGCAAATATGCTTGGTCTTGAGCACGCTGCGTTTTGATATACGCAAGCACGCTGGCAATATCTTCTTGACGCTCTATTCGCCCTGTTTTGATTGCTTCTTTGGCTAGTTGATACATATGTTGCTGCTGTACTTGGTTTTGCGCCGTTAAAATATTTTGTAACTGATCAATTTGCTTTTGCTGCGACTCTAACAAATTCGTTTGCTTCGCCACTTGTTCAAGTAACTGCTGATTTCCTTGTTGCGGATTACTCATAAATAGCCAAGCACATAATGCAATTGAGGCAGCCATCGCCCACATCCCTGAACCGAAAAACAGATGCGATTTCTGCACTTTTGGCATGCTGGATTCTCTGTCCCAGTGAGGAACTTTCATCGTTTCATATTCTCGGCTCTGCTGTTGCCACTTAATTGCATTGCTCATCATTAATGCATACTCAGCATTGGCTTGCAGCAATGTAATTTGCTCATCTGTCAGGCTTTCACCTTCTAGCCATGCGGTAAATAATGAATCTAAATTAGCCATCTACGGCCTCCAAATGCACTTTTAACTTGCCCAATGCACTGTATAGTCTTGATTTAGCTGTATTAGTCGAAATACCTAATTGCTCAGCTATTTCTTCGAATGTACAGTGCTGAAAAAATTTTAACTCCACAACCAAACGTTGCTCCCAGGGTAAATTGTTCATCATCTCTTTGAGTTCATGATGCTGCTGGTATTGCAATTGATTAGTCTCTAATTCGCTATGCTCACAACTTTCTTCAGGCACACCGTCTAAGCTTTGATGCAGTTTACGGCGGCGATAATATTCAACACTACGACGATGCACAATTTGATAAAGCCAAGTATTGAAGCTCGATTCACCACGAAAGCTCGGTAAGCTCTTATACACAGAAATAAACACTTCTTGCATCAAGTCCATTGCATCATCAGGATGACTTAACATCCGTAAGCAATAGTTATATACCTGTGTTTCGTGCTGTTTGACTAATTTCAACCACGCCCGTTTATTGCCCTGTTGCGCCTTGGCAATTAATGTTTCAAGTGATTGAAAAAACACACTAGCCTCGTCATCTGATCTGCCTTTAATGGTTTTGTTATTATGTTAGTCGAGGGAAGGGGAAAAATAGTTTGTTTAAATAATAAAAAAACCCCAAATTTTTTATTTGGGGTTCTTTATTTGGGGTTTTTTATTATTCGTTACATTGACCGTCTAAGCTACATTGCTTATTAAGAAATAACTCCAACTGTTGGCTAAAGAGTCTGAAATCCCTAATGCGACCTGTGGTTTTTCGCCACACAATGCCTATGTCTCGATAAGCATCAGCTTGTGAAGGTGTTGCGACCATCTCTTTTTTATCTAAAATGCCTGCGTTAATCGCCATTTGTGGTAAGAAGGTAACACCAAGTTGATGCTCTACCATACTCAGTAAAGTGTGTAAGCTTGCTGCCTCAAATGGGTTGATGCAACTTGAGCGATTTAAATGACACGCACTGAGTGCGTGCCCCGTCATACAGTGCTCACGTTCAAGTAAGAATACACTTGCATCGGGTAACAAGTTAAAATCTTCCACGCCTGCGGCGGGAGTATAATCTTTATGATGCACCAGACTAAAATGATCTTTGGCAAGCACTTGGGTATGAAATTTTTCAGTATCGTACGGCAAGGCGAGCAATGCCATATCAATTTGCCCGTGTTCTAACTTATCGAGTAATTTATCGCTGGTATCCTCAACCAAAATTAACTCTAACTCGGTAAAGGTTTGCTTGCAGAAATGATACAAAGGTGCAGCAATAAAACTGGCAATGGTAGGAATAACCCCTAATGTCAACGTGCCACTCAAGGGGGTTAAAAAGCTTTTAGTTAGCTCTTTTAAGCTCAGAGTATCATCAATGATTTTACGTGCTTTCTCGACGACCTCTTCACCGATTACTGTAAACATTAAACTGCGATTTTCTCGCTCAATTAACTGGCAACCTAGGGTTTCCTCTAAGTTTTGAATTGCACTACTTAATGTTGATTGGCCAATAAAACACGCGCTCGCAGCACGGCCAAAATGCTGATATTGATGGACTGCCAGTAAATACTGTAGTTGTTTAATACTTGGTAAGTTATTCATACTCTTTTTTACTACCTGCAAATAAAAAGACCCCAATACCTAGGGCATTGAGATCTTTTCAAGCTAAAAGTCTGTTAGTACTTTTTTATACCCCAAAGGCAGTTCTCAGTACGTAGAAAATAACAATAGCAAGGGCTGCGCCAACTGGCAATGTAATTACCCAAGAAACTACAATGTTTCTTACCACACCCATGTTAAGTGCCGCAATACCACGCGCCATACCAACACCTAATACCGCACCAACCAGTGTTTGCGTCGTCGAGATAGGCAAACCCGTACCTGAAGCGATAACAACTGTAGAAGCAGCAGCAAGCTCAGCAGCAAAACCACGGCTTGGTGTTAAGTGAGTAATACCTTCACCAATTGTTTTAATTACTTTCTTACCTAAAATAGCAAGACCAGCAACAATACCTAAGCCGCCTAGCGGTAGAATCCACCACGCAATCGATGCTTTCTTAGCAATTTCGCCATTGTGCTCAACAATGTTTACAACGGCAGCAAGTGGACCAATCGCGTTAGCTACGTCGTTTGAACCATGTGCGAATGCCATACAGCATGCTGTTAGTACCATCAGTACTGCGAACACTTTCTCAACATTGTTGAACTGCATTTTTTTATCCGCTTTAGGGTCGATTTTAAGACGCGAAATAGCAATCTTGCCGATAATACCAACCACGACCGCAATAGCGATTGAAAGGGCATAACCTTCAACTGAACCTAGGTTAATACCAATGTGCTTCAAGCCTTTCTTGATTGTCACAAGTGACATAATGAAGCCCGCAAGACCCATGTATACGGGCACATAACGTTTGGCATTTTTAAGTGGTGCATCGGTATCAAAGATGAGCTTTTGCGCACTCATGAAAATCAAGTATGCAATAAAGCCGGAAATTGCAGGCGTGACAATCCAGCTACCGACAATGCCCATCACCTTATTCCACTGAATTGCTTCGCTGCCTACCGCAACAAGCGCAAAGCCTATAATAGCACCGATAATTGAGTGAGTAGTCGACACCGGCCAGCCAAGGAAAGAGGCTATTAATAACCAACTACCAGCAGCAAATAATGCGGCTATCATACCAAGGATCATAAGCTCAGGTATGTCTGTAAATGGCGCAGCGTCGATGATACCTTTACGAATGGTAGATGTTACCTCACCACCGGCAAGATAAGCACCAGCGAATTCAAACACCATGGCAATGATGATTGCTTGTTTGATAGTAAGTGCTTTTGAACCTACTGATGTACCCATCGCATTAGCTACATCATTCGCGCCAATACCATAAGCCATGAAGAAACCGACTGCTGCGGCAATTAAAACTAAAAACGTGCCGTAATTTGCAATGATATCCATTGTGTGAAACCTTTAATTTTTCGTATTTGAACTGATTTTAAATTATCGAGCTAACATCAGCTCAAGACGAGAACCTACGCGCTCAGCAATATCAGCTAAGTCGCCAACCCATTCAATGATCTTGTATAAGAACATCGCATCAATAGGGTTAAGTTCATTTTCGATGGCGCGCAATTGACGGCGTATTTTAATTTGCATGTCATCCGTGTCTTGTTCAATTGCGTCCAACTCAACGAGCATTTTTTCAACTAAAGTAACTTCACGGCCTTTAAAGCCCGTTTCTAATAGCTCATCTAGCTCATTAATTGCTTTTGATGCCTGTTTAGTTGCATCAACACAGCGAACAACATAAGCAAGGAAATCTTCTTGAATTTCAGCAGGAATAGTCATTTCTCGACCAACGACACGCCCTGCAATATCTTTCGCTTTATTCGCTATTTTGTCTTGTTGAGTAACAAGTTCAAGTAAATCGGTACGCTCGACTGGCATAAATAAGCCACGCGGTAGTTGAAGGCGAATATCACGTTTCATGTCATCCGCTTCACGCTCTAAATTACGAATGTTTAGACGGATTTCTTCCGCTTCTTGCCACTCTTCTTTAAAAACGTGATTAAAGAAAGGTATCAAGGCCTTACTTGCTTGATGTACTTTCTTAATGTGATCTTCCATAGGCTTAATAGGAGATTTAGCAAATACCCCTAAAAATGCATTTGTAGGCATAACTGACCCTTTAATAAATTAGTATGCTTTGGCAGGTTCGAATTTTACAGCATTGTGTTCGATTGTGAACGCTTTTTCTGCCTTACATAACCAATAATAGACAAAGCGGCCACTGGGCCGCTCGGTTAAATATTGAAAAGTAGCGGATAATTTACAGCGACTTTTCTATATCCTCTTGAGATGTATGACGAATATCTTTGCCGTTAACAAAATAGATAATGTATTCAGCAATGTTTTGACAACGATCGCCAATACGCTCTAAAGAACGTACAGACCATACTAAATCCATAATTTTTGGGATTGAGCGTGGGTCTTCCATCATATATGTCATAATTTGACGTGTAATAGCTTCATATTCACGGTCAACTTTGGCGTCTTCTTTGTGTACTTCAAACGCACATTGCACATCCATACGGGCAAATGCATCAAGTACATCATGAAGCATTTTTGAGACTAAACGACCCATATTTTCAATATTCACTAATAAGTCTTGCTGGTCTTTAGTGAATGAATCTAAAGCGACTTTTGCAATCCGTTCTGCTTCATCACCAATGCGTTCTAAATCAGCAATGGTTTTAGCAATGGCAATGACTAAGCGTAAATCACTGGCGGCTGGCTGACGACGAGCAATAATACGCGTGCACTCTTCATCAATGTTCACTTCCATCGCATTAACTTTATAGTCATTCTCTCGCACTTTTTGCGCAAGTTCCGCATCACCATTGCTTACTGCATCCAATGCACTATTTAGTTGCTGCTCAACTAGACCGCCCATATTTAAAACATGGTTGCGCACATTCTCAAGCTCTTGATTAAAGCGACCTGAAATGTGTTTATTAATGTTATGTTCCATTGTCTACCTCTCTAAATTCGTTGACGTTCACTAAGCTAGGCAGTTGCTAGCCGTAACGGCCAGTGATGTAGTCTTCAGTTTTCTTCTTAGTTGGCGTCGTGAATAACGTGTTGGTATCTGAATACTCAATCAGCTCACCCATGTACATAAACGCTGTCTGATCAGATACACGTGCAGCTTGTTGCATGTTATGAGTAACAATAACAACGGTAAACTTGCTCTTTAAATCATTAATTAGCTCTTCGATCACTAACGTCGAAATTGGATCAAGTGCCGATGTTGGCTCGTCCAGCAGAAGTACTTCAGGTTCAATAGCGATTGAGCGAGCAATAACTAGACGTTGTTGCTGACCACCAGACAAACCAAATGCACTATCGTGTAAACGGTCTTTCACTTCGTCCCACAACGCTGCGCCGCGCAAAGATTGTTCAACCACTTCGTCCAATTTACGCTTTTCTTTGATACCTTGTAAGCGTAGGCCATAAACAACATTTTCGTAGATTGATTTTGGAAATGGATTCGGACGTTGGAAAACCATTCCGACATTTCTACGAAGCGCTGCAACATCTACGTTTTTATCATAGATATTGTGGCCTTGAAGCAAAATTTCGCCTTCGATACGACAGCTATCAACCAAATCATTCATTCGGTTGATACAACGTAAAAGTGTTGATTTACCACAACCTGATGGTCCGATAAACGCGGTTACCTGACCTTTCGGAATATTCATATTTACGCCACTTAGCGCTTGCTTATCACCGTAGTATAGATCTAAGTTTTTAATCTCTAATGCTTTTTGTTCAGCCGTTAGATTATCTAAATCTAGTTTTGCCGCGCTTTTTGCTTGGTTTACCTGTGGTGCAACTGTAATCATCTCTGTCTACCTATAAAAATTCTGTATTAATGCTCAAGAGCTCTAAACTTTTCGCGTAAATGGTTACGAATACCAATCGCAGTGATATTCAGGGCGATAATTACTGATACCAGTAAGAATGCCGTCGCATATACCAGCGGACGTGCCGCTTCTACGTTAGGGCTTTGGAAACCAACATCATAAATGTGGAAACCTAAGTGCATAAATTTTCTATCTAAATGTACGTATGGGAAGTTACCGTCAAGTGGTAATGTTGGTGCCATCTTCACAACACCTACCAGCATGAGTGGTGCTACTTCGCCGGCCGCACGTGCAACCGCTAAGATTAAACCTGTCATAATCGCAGGGCTCGCCATTGGAATGATGATACGCCAAAGCGTCTCTGCTTTAGTTGCGCCAAGAGCCAATGAGCCATGTCGTACTGTACTAGGAATACGTGATAAACCTTCTTCTGTTGAAACAATAACAACAGGTAACGTTAAAATCGCTAAGGTTAATGCAGACCAAATTACACCCGGTGTACCAAATACAGGGCTTGGCGATGACTCTGGGTAAAATAGTTGGTCAATACTGCCACCTAACATGTATACGAAGAAGCCTAGACCAAACACACCGTAAACAATTGATGGTACACCCGCAAGGTTGATTACCGCGATACGGATCATCTTAGTTACTGCATTTTTCGCAGCGTATTCGTGTAAATAAATGGCAGCAACAACGCCAAATGGCGTCACAATAACAGCCATTAATAGTACCATAAAAACAGTACCGAAAATGGCAGGGAATACACCCCCTTCCGTGTTCGCTTCACGAGGGTCATCCGATACAAACTTACCCAGTTGCGCAAAGTAATGACCCAACTTAGCAAAGAAACCCATGTCATTCGGGAACCATACATCAAGCACCTGATAAAGAGGTAAAGTCACCACTTCACCACGCATGTCTTTAACTGTGACCTGATCACGTTTTGCTTCTTTACGTAGTGCAAATAATTGCTTTTCAAGTTCTGAATACTCAGCACGAAGTTCAGCACGTGCTTGTGCAAGCTCAGCGACACGCTCATCGGTAAGTTCATTATCAAGCTGGTATGCTTTTTCTTTTAAACGTAAACGCTCAAGTTCATAGTTAATGTGACCAATGTCGCCATTTTGTAGATCCAGTGCTTGGTCATTTAACTCAACTGCACGCTCCACAAGCTCATAAAGTACTTCAACTTTATTTTCAGTAATCACTTCACCATCTTTAAAAACCTGCTCTACATAACCGTAAAAATTACCATTTTTACTGCGTTCAAATACCGCTAATGCAGCAGGTGCAGTACGCGATTGAATATCCGTTTCCAATACCCAACGGAAATCCAGATCAACGTACTCACGGTTACCGGTTTTAATTAATAATCGCTCTAACTCGTCTTTTTCGTAATGAGATAAATCAACGCCCGTCGCTTCAATACGAGATTTTGGAACAAGTTCACGGTCATAAATTTCACCAATTACCGTTTGCTTGGCTACAGAACCCTGTAACTCAAGCTGCACAACTTCTGATGGCCAGAAAAAGCTTAAGCCTTTCCAAGCAATCATGGCTAATAAGCCAAGAACCGAGATTAAACTGATGCTTACCGCACCGCCGGTCATCCAAATCCAAGGAGAACCAGACTTAAACCATTGCGTTACCATGTCGTGTCTCTCCACCTACATTGAACTATATTTATCACGCAGCTGCTGACGTACAAACTCAGCCACTGTGTTGAAAATAAATGTGAATATGAATAATACAAACGCTGCTAAGAATAGGATTCGATAGTGCGAACTACCTACCTCAGATTCTGGCATTTCAACCGCTATGTTCGCTGCAAGGGTTCTCATCCCTTGGAAAATACTCCAATCCATAATTGGTGTATTACCTGTAGCCATCAGTACAATCATGGTCTCGCCTACCGCACGACCAAGTCCCATCATCACCGCCGAGAAAATACCAGGGCTTGCTGTTAATAACACAACACGAACAAGGGTTTGCCATTGCGTTGCACCTAATGCTAATGAACCGTTTGATAAGTGCTTAGGCACACTGAATACGGCATCTTCAGCGATAGAGAAAATAGTCGGAATGACAGCAAAGCCCATTGCGATCCCCACAACAAGTGAATTTCGTTGGTCGAATGTCATGCCTAATTCGTTAGTCAGAAATTGACGCACATTACCATCAAACATCCAAAGTTCGATTGTGCCGCTCATAGCAAATGATAACCAACCAATGAATAACACTACTGGAATCAATAAAATAGAGTGTGAACCTTCTGGAATGCGATGACGAATTGAGTTCGGTAACTTATTCCAACCAAAAGCAGTTAATAAAATCCCTAATGGTAAAAGAATTAATAAACCGATAATCGCTGGTAAGTGTTCTTCAATTAATGGTGCCAACCAAAGACCGGCTAAGAAACCAAGAATTACCGTTGGTAGTGCTTCCATGATTTCAACCGTCGGCTTAACCACTTTACGTAGTTCGCTCGACATAAAGTAGGCTGTGTAAATTGCCGCAGAAAGCGCAATTGGCACGGCAAACAGCATGGCGTATAACGCTGCCTTAATTGTACCAAATGAAATGGGTACCAATGAGAACTTAGACTCAAAGTCATCACTTGCAGAGGTCGACTGCCAAATATAACCAGGCTCAGGATAGCCTTCGTACCATACTTCTTGCCATAGTGCAGACCAAGTCACTTCAGGGTGTTCATTGTGGATTTCGACAACTTTTAATGCATCATCCGCTAAAATAAGCGCAGCATTTGAGCGTGGTGCAATTGCAAAGTTTTGAATTGGGCCATCACTGACTTTACCTTGCCACAGTTTTGCATCACTTGTGGTGTAATAAATACCTAACTCACCGTTAGCACCTGCGGTGAAGAAAGTACGACGATAAAATTCAGTGAAAATATTTAACTTAGATTGTTTACTGGTTTCAAAAGCACGAATCTTTTTAAATTCACGGCCATCTTCTGTATTTACTTCAAACCACTGTGAGACTTCGCCATTATCATTAGCAAGCATTAACGAGTTAGCACCAGCTAACAACTGAGTTGAAACAAGATTTGCGTTCTCTTCGTTTGCAGCAAGCAATTGGATTTGCTCAACCTCTGAAGGATAACGCGTATCGTAAACATAAATTTGATTTGCAGAACGAACGAATGTACGCGTTGTATCTGGCGAAATTAATAGCTCATCAACACGTCCTTCAATATCAAGCTCAGTGCGTTCAACAACCCACTCAACTTCGCCAGTGAACATATTTTCTTCACCCACAAAGCTGCTAAATAAAACGCGCTTGTCTGCAGTTAAAGCAACAACTGCGGTTTTATCTTCATAATGGCTAAATGCAAATTTAGTAATCGCTGCACCTTGGTCATCAACCTCAAGCGCCATATCACCCAACGGGTAATCTAAACGCGGTGTTAACTGGCGCTGATTATTCGGAAATGTGACTAGAAACTTTGGCGCAACAACAACCACAGAGCCATTTTCAAGACCGTAAGCGTATTGACCTTGAAACGGCGCTGAACTTGCAAAACTGCTCACATCGCTTGGTAATTCTGCATTAAGAGTGGTGATCTTCTTACCAAAGTGGTCTTTTTCAATATTATAAAAGTCCACATTACCTGTTTCACCTAATAAGAAAGCAACTTCGGTTTGCTCCTCCATGCCCACCCCTACAACTTGAGATGCATTCGTTAGCTTCACACTATTACGTGTTTCCACTTTTGCTGACTCAAAAATAGGCTGAACAACATAAAGAAGGTAAAAGAAAATAAGTAACAGCGCTATCAGCACCATTACACCGCCTGCGGAAATACCCCATTTGGCAAACCTGTCTTTAAATAGACGGCTTCTATCCGTATGAAAGGTCGGTTTACTCGGATTGGAAGTCATCAAAACACCCTTAAATCTTAACGTTGGGCGGATTATATTTCACCAAGATGACAGTATTGTTACAAACGTCATAATTGAGTGTAATAAACAACTTTATTTGGGGAGTTAACATCTTATTAAAGTTTGACTTAAATCGTGTCGTTAGAAAGTTCAACTTCTTTGACTAAGATTTTGTTATAACTAATCTTTTATAACTATATGAAAAAAATTGGACAAATACTCAAACAGCATCAATACTCAATATGACTTATTTTTCAATAATAAGAATCATTTTAACCAAAGCCTCCCTCCTTTTTCATTTTTTCAGAGGCATTTTATAGAGATTTAAGCATGAAGCAGTTAGTAATCACCATACTTGGTCCCGATAAACCGGGGCTCGTTGAAGATATTTCGGCCACAATTTTAAGCCATCACGGCAATTGGCTATCGAGTAATTTAAGTCATTTAGCAGGTCACTTTGCAGGCATTATCGAAGCTGCTGTACCAGAGGAACATTTACAAGAACTACAAGATGCTTTGCATGGCTTGCCGCACTTAGAAGTGCGAATAGAGCGTGGTTCAGATATTCTTCCAGAGGTCTCAACGGAGCAAATTAATTTCGTAATAACAGGCAACGATAGACCAGGAATCGTACAAGAACTCGCCAGTGTAATACGCCATAAAGGCGCAAATATTACACATCTGAACTCAAAACAGCAGAGCGCACCTAACTGGGGAGTCCCTATTTTTAGTGCTGTTGCAACGGTAGCATTGCCTGTAGGCATGAATAAAGATGAAGTAATAACAGCGCTTGAGTCAATTACCACTGACTTGATTGTTGATATTGAGGATGCTTAAACCAAGTACCACTTCTACAACTTAAGTGAGATTAAGCGTGTCACAAAACTGACACGCTTGTCATACTTGTGTCATCTGTATCCTCTATCTTTTATTTTAATAATAGATGTTTGAGAAATCAGATGAATGCCACCCCTTCCTCATCACCAGCAATGAGCTATTTCGCCAAAGAACTGAGCTGGCTATCTTTTAATGAGCGTGTGCTACAAGAAGCAAAAGATAAATCCAACCCAATTATTGAACGCATGCGCTTTTTAGGCATTTATTCAAATAACATGGATGAGTTTTTCAGAGTACGTGTTGCGGATGTGAAACGGCGAATTTTACTTAATAAAATTCCTGATGCGAACTTTGAAGAAGATGAGATTTTACTTCATCAGATCCAAAGCAAAGTGCTACAGCTTGGCAAAAAGTTTAATCAAATTCATAAAGATATTTTAAATGATTTAAATGAGCACAATATTCACGTTGAACTTCCTGAAACACTATCTGAATTTCACGTAACTTGGCTGAAAAAGTTTTTCCACGACAATGTGCTGCAGCATATATTGCCGATTTTGCTCTCTGAAAAGAAAGACTACTCAGACCAAATCAACGACACCATGACCTATTTGTTTGTCGAAATGACTAACCAAAAGAGTCATTACGCGATGCTAGAAGTTCCCACTGATCGTGTGTCTCGCTTTGTTATTTTGCCACCTGAGAAAACACGCCGCCATAAAACCATTGTGATGCTGGATGACATTATCGCTTATTTTATTCGCGACGTGTTTAGCAGCTTTTTTAGTTTTGATGATATTCAATGCTACGCCATAAAACTAACCCGCGATGCTGAATACAACTTAGATGATGAGCTTGAAGAAGGTTTACTCGACAAAATGTCGAAAGGCCTGAAACAACGAATTTCTGCCGAGCCTGTGCGCCTTGTTTATGACGAAAGTATGCCTGATGAAATGCTTAAAGTGATGAAAAAGCGCCTTAACATAAGCCAACATGATGCGCTGATCCCAGGTGGTCGATATCGTAACTTCCGTGATTTTATTGCCTTTCCTAATGTTGGCCGTCAGTATTTAGAAAACAAGCCCCTACCCGCATTACAAAGTACTGCTTTTAATAATCACTCGAGTGTGTTTGATGCCATCTCAGAGCAAGATATTTTACTGTATTACCCCTATCACACCTTTAATCATTTACTTGAGTTTGTGCGCCAAGCAGCCTTTGATCCAGATGTTACACAGATTAAGGTCAACATTTATCGTGTAGCCAGCCAGTCACGCCTTGTTTCTACGCTAATAAATGCAGCAAAAAACGGTAAACACGTCACAGTAATGGTAGAGCTTAAGGCGCGCTTTGATGAGCAAAATAATATCGAATGGGCGAAAACCCTCAGTAATGCAGGTATTAAAGTTATCTTCGGTATTCCAGCTTTAAAAGTACACAGCAAATTGTGCGTCATTCATCGCAAAGAAAAACATAGCATCGTTAAATACGCGCACATTGGTACGGGTAACTTCCATGAAAAAACCGCAAAGATTTATACCGACTTTAGCTTGTTTACTAAGCATGAAGGTATAGCAGAAGAATCTGACAGCGTATTTAGATTTATTGAAAGTAGTTACAAACCATTCCAATTCGATCACTTGATGATTTCACCTGTCAATGCCAGAGAAACAATCACCTCATTGATCAATAAAGAAATAACTCATGCTGAGCAGGGTAAGACTGGCCGAATTACAGTAAAAATAAATAACCTTGTCGATAAAGAGCTCGTTGATCATCTTTATTTCGCGGCAAGGCGTGGGGTAAAGATACGCATTATTGTACGTGGCATGTGCTCTTTAGTTCCGTCATCACTTAGCGGCAATGATAATATTCGTATTATCAGTATTGTAGACCGCTTCTTAGAGCACCCTCGAGTAATGGTGTTTCACAATAATGGTAAGGAGAAAGTCTATATTTCCTCAGCCGATTGGATGACCCGTAACCTCGACCACCGTGTGGAAGTCGCCACACCTATTTATGATACAAAATTAAAGCAGCTCATTATTGATATTCTTGAACTACAGTTTAAAGATAGAACTAAAGCGCGCGTAATCGATAGCGAGCAAAAAAATAGTTATGTACGGCGTGGCAATCGTAAGAAAATTCGTTCACAAATAGCTATTTATGACCACCTTAAAAAATGGGAAAGTAACTATAATAATGAATGATTACCCCTCTATTGCTGCCGTTGACTTAGGCTCAAACAGCTTTCATTTAGTGGTGGCAAGAGAGGTCGACGGCTCTTTGCAAGTCTTACACAAAGAAAAGCAGCGCGTTTATTTAGCTGATGGCTTGGATGATAAAAACCATTTAAACCAAGCAGCTATTGAGCGTGCACTGGCAATTTTGAAACAATTCGCAGCCACTTTACAGGACTTTCCACTTGAGAATGTCAAAGTAGCCGCCACTTACACATTACGCCGCGCTAAAAATATTCATTCGTTCTTAACTCAAGCTAGTAAAGTGTTCCCTTACCCGATTGAAGTAATATCAGGGCAAGAAGAGGCACGCTTGATTTATCAAGGTGTCGCACATTACATCCATCACGATGAAAACCGCTTAGTTATTGACATAGGCGGCGGTAGTACCGAGCTTATCATTGGTAAACACTTCGAACACACTTTACTTGCTAGCCGCAACATGGGCTGTGTTAACTACACTAAGCAGTTTTTTTCAGACGGGCAAATTACCGCTAAACGCTTTGCCAAAGCTGAGGTTCGTGCCGAACAAGAACTTGAAGTGATCTTTGCTAACTACTTATCGGCTGGCTGGCAATCGGTGGTTGGCACATCGGGCACAATCAAATCAATCCTTGCTATGATCAATGCTAATGACGCAGCACAACAGCAAATTACCTTAGGAAGATTACTCGAATTGAAAACCCAGTTTATTGCTGCAAAACACATTCAAGCGCTGCAAATTGATGGTCTCACAGCTGAGCGACAAATCAGTATTTGTGGTGGTTTAGCAATATTAATCGCGGTATTCAGGCTATTTAAAATAAACACAATGCAATACAGCGAATTTTCTCTTCGTGAAGGCTTACTTCATGAAATGCAGCAAAAGCTCGCCCATAAAGATATTCGCACGAATACCATAGCGAACCTATCTGAGCGTAATGCCATAGATAAAGAACACGCTAATCGCGTATCGATAACCGCAAAATGGCTGTTTGAACAAGTCAAAGAAGCTTGGCAACTTACTGACTTTGACTATATAAACTTACTGGATTGGGCTGCACAACTACATGAAATTGGCTTGGGGGTTAATTCATCAGGGCTACATAAACACAGTGCCTACATCGTGGCGAACAGTCAGTTGCCGGGCTTTACGCAGCAGCAGCAAACTCTACTAAGTTGTATGATCCGTTTTTACCGTAAAAAAATTCGTTTAGAAGAGTTCCCAACACTACACACCATGCAACACTACGAAATATTACAGCTCATTGTGATTTTGCGCTTAGCAGTGCTACTGAATCAAAAGCGCATTACCGATCAAGGTTTTAAACTTGAAGTAGCAGCCAAGCAAAATAGCATGTTCTTAAAGTTCCACACCAACTGGCTTAAAGAACATACCTTGCTATTGGCTGACTTACAACAAGAGCAAAAATACCTTAAAAAGGTCGGCTTTTTACTCGATTTTCATTAAATATATACCCATATGACGGTTAGAACTTTACATATCCATATGACGGTTAGAACTTTGCATCATTTGTTTTAAACCTTGCTGTTCCAGCTCAAGTAAACGCTCAAGCTTCTCAATCGTTTCAGAGGTTTCAGCACGAGATACTAAATATTCATATAGATCAATAACCTTCTGGTGTTGTGAAGTTAAGTAGACTTGAATAGCTTTTTCATCTATTTGCTGATCAGTGCTAATATCTTTGAAAGTAATAAGTTCAGGATTTTCAGCAAAATACTCGTAGCAATACGTATCTAGGGTGTTTATTTCAGTAATCGCTTTAAAGCCAACCAAGTCTTCGGCAAGCTTTTTCTCATATTGCAGATAATAATCCACCAGCATTTGATTATGCTCGTCTAATAAATCTTTAACACTGTGAAAGTTCGCCGCCATCTGGGTGTGAAACATCACAGTCCAATCATAAACCTGTTGTATTGTTTTAACTTGCATGTGCATTCCTTACTAAAATCAATTTAATAAGACATTGCATAAATCACACCAGCAAAAAACTCAATTAATATCAGAACCTTAAACATAAAGGTATGTAACTTATAGTAAGAAGAACGTACAAGTTACACACCCACTGTAAAATTTATAGGTGTCGTTTACGCCATATAAAATAAAGCGCAGGCAAGACTAAAAGCGTTAACACAACAGCACTTAGCATACCACCGACCATAGGCGCGGCTATTCGGCTCATCACCTCGCTACCCGTTCCTGTACCATACAGCACTGGCAGTAAACCAATGATAATGGTTGCCACTGTCATCATCACAGGTCTAACCCGAAGGCCAGCACCATTGATAATTGCTTGGCGCAGCTCTGTCACCGTAAACTGTGCTGATTGCGCTTTGGCATCTTGATAAGCTTGATTGAGATAAACCAGCATGATTACGCCAATTTCAACGGCAACCCCCGCAAGCGCAATAAAGCCGACTCCAACAGCAACAGAGAAGTTAAAACCTTCCAGATACATCAGCCAAATACCGCCTATCATCGCAAGCGGTAAGGTCAGCATGATCATTGCCACCTCAGTAAAGCTTCTAAAATTGAGGTATAGCAGCACCACAATTATCGCTAAGGTTAATGGCAAGACGTAGCTAAGTTTGGCTTTTGCACGCTCCATATATTCGTATTGCCCTGCCCAAGTAATTGAATAACCGGCTGGCAGCTCGAGTTGCTGATGCAGTGCTTGTTGCGCACGCTCAACGTAACTGCCGATATCACTGCCTTCAATATCAATTAAGCTCCAGCCATTGATGCGCGCATTTTCACTTTTAATACCCGGCGGACCATCTTCAATAAAGACATGGGCTACGTCAGCCAATGCGATACGCTGTCCGTTTGGTGTCACTATCGGTAACAACTTAAGCTCTTCAGGCGAGTCGCGATAATCTTGCGGATAACGCAAGTTAACTGGGTAACGCTCTTGCCCTTCAACGGTTTCAGTCACATTCATACCACCGATAGCAGTGGCAACAACCTGTTGCACATCAGCAATGTTCAAACCATATCGCGCTGCTTTCTCACGGTTGATATCGACTTTGATGTAGCGACCACCAGCAACGCGCTCTGAATAAACCGAAGCGGTACCCGGTAAATCTTTTAAGATGACTTCAATTTGCTCACCGATTTTTTGAATTTCACTCAGTTTTGGCCCTGCCACTTTGATCCCCACAGGCGTTTTAATCCCAGTGGCAAGCATATCGATACGGGTTTTGATGGGCATAACCCACGCATTGGTGAGCCCTGGGAACTTAACCAGATTATCGAGCTCTTTTTTCAATTTTTCGGTTGTCATACCCTCGCGCCACTGTGACTTTGGCTTTAACTGAATAAAGGTTTCGATCATGGTGAGCGGCGCGGGGTCTGTCGCAGTATCCGCACGACCAACCTTACCAAATACCGATTCGACCTCTGGCACACTGGCAATTAACTTATCGGTCTGCTGTAAGATTTCACGGGCCTTACCAATTGAAATACCTGGGTAGGTAGTTGGCATGTACATCAAGTCCCCCTCATCAAGAGGAGGAATAAACTCACTACCAATTTTATTAACTGGATAAAAACCGATAACAGCCAACACTAAGGCCAGTACTAGCGTTGTTTTCGGCGCTTTTAACACCGCATTTAACAAGGGTTTATACGCCGCCACCAATAGGCGGTTCACAGGGTTTTTCTGCTCAGAAATAACCTTACCGCGAATAAAGTAGCCCATTAATACCGGCACCAATGTAATCGCTAGACCAGCCGAGGCCGCCATGGCATAGGTTTTTGTGTAAGCCAGAGGCGAGAACATACGCCCTTCTTGTGCTTCTAGAATAAACACGGGCATAAAGCTGACGGTGATAATTAATAAACTAAAGAATAATGCGGGCCCGACTTCTGCGGCTGAGCCCATCACCACTTGCCAACGGTTTTCGTCGGTCAGTGGGGTTTTCTCCATATGCTTATGCATATTTTCGATCATCACAATAGCACCGTCTGTCATTGCACCAATGGCAATTGCTATCCCGCCAAGCGACATGATATTGGCGTTTATACCTTGCCAATACATAACCACAAACGCCGTTAAAATGCCCATTGGCAGCGTGATAATGGCTACTATCGATGAGCGTATATGGAATAAAAACACCACACACACTAAGGCCACGACAATGAGTTCTTCAATTAACTTTGAGCTTAAGTTATCAAGTGCTTGGGTAATTAGGTTTGAACGGTCGTACACAGGGATGATTTCAACCCCCTCAGGCAGGCCTTTTTTGAGCGACTCTAGCTTTTCTTTCACTAGTTTGATGGTTGCTTCGGCGTTTTCGCCAAAGCGCATCACCACCACACCACCAGTTACTTCGCCTTCGCCGTTTAGTTCGGCAATACCACGGCGCATTTGCGGCCCAAGTTTTATATCGGCAACATCGCGTAATTGCAATGGCGTACCATTGGCATTAGTACCCAGCGGAATAGCCTCTAAATCGGCGACACTTTTGATGTAACCTGTGCTCGATACCATGTATTCTGCTTCTGCCATTTCGACCACAGAAGCACCACGCTCTTGGTTACCTTGCTTAATCGCTGTTTGAATTAAACTCAGCGGAATACCATAAGCACGCAATTTATCGGGGTCGACATTAACCTGATACTGCTTAACCATACCGCCAACAGACGCCACTTCTGATACACCTGGTACCGTTTGCAGTTCAAACTTTAAAAACCAATCTTGCAGACTTCGTAGCTGGCTAATATCGTGCTTACCGGTTTTATCCACTAGCGCATACAGGTAAATCCAACCCACCCCTGTTGCATCAGGCCCAAGCTCGGGCCTTGCTGAATCAGGTAAGCGAGCACTTACTTGACTCAAATATTCTTGTACTCGACTACGGGCCCAGTAAAGATCAGTGTCTTCATTAAAAATAACGTATACGTAAGAATCACCAAAAAACGAAAAACCCCTTACTGTTTCAGCCCCAGGCACCGACAACATCGCCGTGGTGATCGGAAACGTTACTTGGTCTTGCACCACTTGTGGCGCTTGTCCTGGGTAAGACGTTTTTACAATAACCTGTACATCAGATAAGTCAGGCAAGGCATCAACTGGGGTATTTTTTAAAGAAAAAATCCCAAAGCCCGCCAACATTAAAGACAGCAGTAATACAAAGAAGCGATTACCGACTGACCAACGGATCACGGCAGCTATCATTGCATTTCTCCTTGCATAGGGTGGCTTAGGGTCATGATGTCAAAAATCACAAACTCACCGTCCACTAACTTAAAGGTAAAATGCACTTCATCATCGCTTTGCAAACTAGACATATCGATACGCGGCGAAAAATGAAACTCCATGGTTGCGGCATCGCGGCCCCACTTAGGGATAGCCTCACGACTGATCACCGCAGTTCTGGCTTCGCGGTCAATGCTGTTGATAACCCCGTTCACCATTGCGCTATCGCTATCAGGCTCTTGCATACGCATAAAGTCAGAGCTTTTGCTTGATTCTGAGTCTATTAAGAACTGTGCTGAAACCACTACGTTATCGTCTTTCAATAAGCCCGATAAAATTTCGACGTCATGATTATCACTGCGACCTAGTGTCACAGCGACTGACTTAAAGCGCCCTTCGCCTAAATCAATCACGACACGGTCCTGGCTACCCGTACGGATCACCGCTTCTTTTGCGATGACTAATTGCGGCTCAGTTGGCTTGGTGGTAATACTCACTTCAGCAAACATATTCGGTTTTAGTAAGCCATCTTGGTTGGCAAAACGTAAGCGCACACGCAGGGTACGGTTTTTCTCATCAAGGGTTGGGTAAATATAATCGACCTTACCCTGCCAGCGTTGCCCTGGTAAGTAATCGAGTGTCATAGTCACTGGCAAGCCTTTATGAATAAGCCCTGCTTGACGCTCAAAAACTTCAGCTTCAACCCATACTTCTTCTAAGTGAGCAATACTCATCATGGTTGTGCCTGGTTTCACATAAAAACCTTCGCGGATATTTAGCTCATCCAATACGCCACTTTGCTTGGCATAAAAGGTAATGTTTTGCCTAACCTTTTGGCTTTGCTCTAATCGTGCAATAAAATCGTCTGAAACATTCAGTGATGCCAAACGCGCTTTTGCAGCACGAATAAGCACCGTGTTGTTACGTTTAAGGGCAAGCAGTAGTTCTTCTTGTGCATTCACAAGTTGTGGAGAATACAAGGTATAAAGAGGCTCGCCTTGCTTAACTTGGTCACCCGCAGCTTTGACATATAAGGTTTCTATCCAGCCTTCAACACGAGGATGAATATGCACGAGTTGGTCTTGGTCGTATTGCACATAGCCAACCGTATCAACGGTAGTTTGTAATGATTTAAAACGCACAGGTGCTGTTCTTACTCCTAAGTTATTAACGACCGCGGGAGAAATTCTCACGGTACCTGGGCTGTCTTCAGCGCTGCTTTGTTCCTCATAAACGGGTACTAATTCCATACCCATCGGTGATAAACCTGGTTCATCACGGCGATAATTACTGTCCATAGGTGCCACCCAATATAGTGGTTTTTTCTCAGCGCTTGGCATTTGTGCATGATCTGGCTCAGCAAGCTTATTTACAGCCGTTGCCAATGCTGCACCGACCGCCAAAGCGACAACTAATTTCACTGTGTTATTCATTGCTAGCTCCTTGGCTTTGTGCTGCATTTATGCGGTTATCTTTTGCTGCTGCGTAATAGTTAAGGCGAGCGAGGGTAATTTGTTTATCGACTTCAATATTTAACGCATCTATTTTCGCGTTTAGTTCGCTGATGCGAGCACGCATCACTTCTGAAAAGTCGCCATCATCATGGGTGTAAGCATTAAGTGTTGCCTCAGCTTGCTCAGCCATTTGCGGTAATAGCTGTTGTTGATACAATGCTTTGCGCTTCGCGAGTCGACTCAACTGACTGAGTTCTTTAAAGTACTGTCCTTGCAGCTTTTGTAAGGTAATAAGTTTGTTGGTTTTTACCGCCTCTGCGCTGGCAATTGCAGCATTGACGTGTTGATCTTGACGGTTGTCGGTAAATAGCGGTAAATCAACACTAACGCCAATTGAGAATAAGTCAGCGCGAGAGTCCCCCATCGGGGTATCGTCACGATAGCCATAGCCTAAATTCATACCAAATTGAGGTTTATACGCTTCTTTCGCCACTTGCACTTGGGTGTTTTTAGCACGTAGTGCATGTTCAATAGCAATCATTGCTGGGTGCCCCATCAACACTTCAGTGACACCCGATGGGGCGAGCTCTTGATAAGGCATTAATGCGGTCACTTTGGTACTTTCATCACTCACTGCACCATTTAGCATGTCAATAGGTAGCCATTGCGCCAGTCGCTTTTTGGCACTATCAAACTGCTGCTCAAGCATCACCAGCTTATCTTCAAGGCGTGTTAGCTCTAACTGAGCGCGAATAATATCTTGCTGGCGAGTCGCACCAAGTGTATTGGCATAGCTTGCTTCTGTTATATCAATGAGTTGATTGAATAATGCTTTATCTTGGTTGATTAATTGAATGCTTTTTTGTGCACGGTAGGCGTTTAGCCATGCTTCGCTAACAATGGCTTTAACCTGTGCTTGGCGGTCAGCTCTAAGCCAAGGGTATTGCTCAGCCGATTGCTGTAATGCTTGCTGCTGTAGGGCAAGACTATCACCACGACTAAATTGTTGTGATAAGCCCACTTTGAATTGCGTCATACCTTCTTGGTCAAAGGCAAAGCCATCGGTTGGTAAGTTCATTAGGCCAACAGTTAATACCGGATCTGGTAAGGTACCTGCAGCAATGCTTTGCGCTTCTATTGCCTGTTGCTGGTATTTATTTGCCTGCAACCAAGGCTCGTGAGTCAATGCATAATCAATCACCTGATTGAGTGTCAAAGGCTCTGCTTTCACTAAACTTGAGGTTATCAAAACTGCGCCTAGATAAAGCGCCTTAATCAATTTGCTGTGAATCATCACATGCTCCAAAAATCTTAAATAATGGTAAAAAAACAATAGATTTAGGGTGCAGAATGAGGTGTTCTTGCAGCGTGATGCTGAATTTTAGACAGACCTATCCTGCTTAAGCAGTAATAGGTGGACGGTATAAGGAGCTTATATGAAAGCTAAGTTGGTTTACGCCTAACACGGTGACTTTTTCAGATTGCTTAATTGAACTAACAACTAGGCTATTTAGAGGGAGGAGTGAGTGAGCTGTACAAGCATTGAACGGACACGCACAATCGCTGTTGTCCATGATATCTTCATGGCAACAGTCCATCTCGCTCATGTCGCTGTCGGCATTCATATTTGCATGATGGTTCATTTGCATGCTGGCATGTGGCATATCACACACCATAGCAACAGACGCAACTGACTGACCCACAAAAGTGAGCAGCATCATAACTATCAATAAGTAGCTTGAAAGTCGCGCCATCATCATACCTTAAAAATTAACCGCCCAGATTGTAGCCCGAAATTTACGCGCTCGACAAGGGTTTAGCTATTTTTATGCTGCTAGTTGCTGCAATAGCAAACAGGCAATAGCCAGTAAAATACCAAAAACCATCACCTAATTCGGCGTGCATTTTTATAAGCTCACCCATTTGCCCATCGGCATTACCAGCTAAATAGACCACAATCAATGCAATCACAAACACATCAACCATACTCCATTTACTTAACCCCTGTATTAGTTGACCAAGTAAATACTTAAGTTTGTTCGCTGGTAAAAAGCAATAAACTAACTGCATCAGTAATTTTAATGTGGGGATAACAATTGAAAACACAGCAATCAGTGCTGCCACCAAATAATTTTTATTGTTGGCAAGCTCATTCACTGTGCCCCAAATGCTGCGTGTTTTTTTGTAGGCATCTATTTCACCTTCAAGCTTATCAAGCCCTAACATGCTGGATGCCATCATTAATACACTACGGGTATTTCTGTCGCCTTCGTCGGCAATCATTTCAATACCTGTTTTAGCCAGCTCCGACTTGTTTATTTTACCTTCTAAAGTCAACACTGGCTGAGTTATTCCAGGAATGAGCAAAGCTAAAGCAATAATAATGGTAATAACAGGGAGTATAATACGCATCTTAACTAACCAAAAAATAAATAGGCTAGATATGATAACTAACTCAACCAGCCGAGTCAGTAACTAAGGACAGCGCAGAAAATACATCATCAGCATAGGCCCTTGATTCGTACATGGCATCATAGACAACATCCATTTTTGACGCGGGACGAATCATCACAAGTAATTCATCGGCTAGCTGCCAATGCTCTTCTTCTACAGCTTTAACAAGTTTTAGTGTTCCGCCGAGCATACCATTAAAGCTTAACAGCGCACTGGACAACTCTGAGCCTAATGAAAACTCTTTTGCAACAAGATCAATCTCCATATCCAAAATGGCGTCTAAAACAGATAGCATGCCGACCAAATAGCCCTGCTCCGCCAGCTCTTTTCCACCAGGCGCTAACATTAACGCTATGAATTTAGCACGCATTAGCCCTAATTTTGTCAGCTCTGAGGGTTTATCATTACCCAGTTCACTTAAAGCAAGTACGCGAACAAATTGTCTTATTGCGTCTTCTCCCAAGTAAATAACAGCTTGTGAAATAGATTTGATAGTCTGCTGGGCACTGCTTGAACGTGCATTAACTAACTTTAGTATACGCGCTGTCAGCCCTAAATCTTTTGCGACCCGCTCTTGTACTGCAGAAAAGTCTATATTCGGTTGAGCCGTACAATTTAATAGTTCTAACACTGCAACTTTTGAAGGCTCAACATTCCCATACGTTAATAATTCAGGGCGAGCAAAAAAGTAACCTTGAAATAAATCACAACCTGCCGCTTTCAATTGTTCAAACTCTTCATAACTTTCAATTCGCTCAACAATAATTTTAGCTTTAGGAAAACTACGTTTCAGTTTTTTGATCATCATATTTGTTTTGATGACCGGCTGTTCAACTTCAAGTTTAATAAAGTCCATTAACGGTAAAATGGGTTGCCATTTTTCGCCCCCGTCATAATCATCTAGAGCAAAAAAGTAACCTTCCTCTTTTAGTTGTTTTATGCGTTTAGCAACGTGAGGAATGCTTGTTGTTCGCTCAACTATTTCGATAACTGCACTTTGAGGCTGCAATAGCTTTGGAAAGTCGTCTAATATTGCATCGGTAGACAAGTTGATAAATGCAGGTTGGAAGCCCGTAAGTTTCTCTAATCCCATTAACATTAGCGCATTAAAAAACAACCGGCCCGTCGCTTTACCATCGCTTGTACCTTGAGGAAATACGTTGTCAGTTGACTCTCTGTACAATAACTCATAGGCATAGAGAGTTTTATCAGCATTAAATATCGGTTGCCTAGCTATATACTGAGTCACACTCTGACTCTTATTTCCTTCTATATTTAATTCTGACATTTTACATCCCGCTTAATTGTAAAAATCAACACTACAATTGTTCTTAGTATAGTGAAAGCTGTTTTCTTGCCAAACAAGAAAAATCCAACCACACTCAGTGTATGACAAACTTTTAATATAACCCATTGCGACTAACTTACTCATTATTTTTGCTTTTACTCTCTTTAAGCCCTGAACAAACAGCACAGGCTAAGCAACTTCCTGTGTTAAAATATAATGTGACTGGCTCTGGAAATTTTTACCCTTATTACATAAACAATAGACGTAATCCTGGCATTCTTCCTGAAGTTATTGCACAAATACTTGCCCGCGCAAATATTAAAGCCAAGCACATAGAGTTACCGGCTAAGCGTACGGTTAAATACCTTCATTTAGGCAATATTGACTTTGATGTTATCAGCCGTGCGTGGCTAAGTGAGCAGGAGCAAAAAAGTGATCTATTTAGTTATTCTGAGAACTTATTCGCAATTGAAGAGTACCTCGTTAGCCTTGAGGAAAATATCCAAAACTGGCAACAATTAAGCCACCTCAATAAACAACCAGTCGGAACAGTCCTTGGTTATTACTATTATGATGATACACGTTTTAAGCGCGTGGACTTTCATTCTGAAAAAGAACTAATAAAAGCGTTAAAAATGAATAGAATAGAGGTCATTATTATCGATAAGCTCAGTGCGAAGTACTGGGCAAACAAATTGAACATCTCTATTGCATTTGGTGCACAGCACTCGAACGGTTACTTACAAATAAGGCTTAGATCAGAGCATCAAGCCATGCTACCTGCCATAAATGAAGCCATTCGTAGTTTAAAAAAAGAGGGCACTATCGAAGCCATTATTAGCAAGTACACAAAAACCATACCCTTACATTAAACAAGGTTATTCCGCTTTAACTGCGGTTTTGTTATACTAGGGCGCTGTTATTAGCGATTTGCTTTAAGATAGATCATTTAATAAAGCAATTGGCATTAGTCTTCCAAACTGAAAAGAGCCTCCCATGAGCATTGAACAAGCCCTTATTGAACGTAGTAATAACCAATGTGAACTTTGCACAGCAACTGATAATTTATCTGTTTACGAAGTGCCACCCGTTACAGAGGCTCACTCTGATAAATGCATTTATGTTTGCCAAACCTGCAAAGATCAAATTGAAAACAATACCGACCTTACTGCAAATCATTGGCATTGCTTAAACGACAGTATGTGGAGTCAAACACCCGCAGTACAAGTTGTGGCCTATCGCATGCTAAAACGCTTAGCGGCAGATAACGGCTGGGCTCAAGATGCACTCGACATGATCTACCTTGAAGAAGACACACTAAAGTGGGCGCAAACGGCCCTTGCTGAAGATGACGATATTAAACATATCGATAGCAACGGCGTCGTACTTCAAGCGGGTGACACTGTCACACTTATCAAAGATCTTGATGTTAAAGGCAGTAGTTTAGTTGCTAAACGCGGCACGGCGGTTAGAAATATCGGCTTAACGAGTAACCCTGAACATATTGAAGGGCGCGTAGATGGCCAACGTATTGTCATATTAACTAAATACGTAAAAAAATAACGCTTGATAAAATGGGCTTTGCGCCCATTTTTTATATAATTAAGCTATGATTAAGTCTGCGAATTTTAAGCTATTTAATAGATAGTCCTCCAAACGCAAGGAAAACATCATGGCTTCGGATACCTTCTCCTCTTTTAAACGTGCCTCACTGTGTAGCTTAATGATATTAGGCAGCAGCTTAGTATTAAGCGGTTGTAGTGAAGATTCAGCTGAGCCGCAAGCTGAGCAATCAACAATGAAAACACTCAATACCCAGGTGACTTATTTAGATCGTAGCATGTTGCCACCAGGCTCAGTGCTAAAAGTACAGCTGGCCGATGTATCGAAGATGGATGCAAAAGCGGATGTGATCAGTGAGCAGGAAGTACAATTAAATGGGGCTCCACCTTATAACGTGGCACTGGAATATGACGAAAGTAAAATTGCCGATCGTCACCGTTACAGCGTCAGTGCCCGCATAGAAAACCAAGGTCAGTTGCTTTACATCAGCACAACCCATAATAATCCATTTTCAGAAAACGCAATGGACGATGTATACAAAGTCACTGTCTCTAAGGTATCCGCTAAAAAGCCAGATGTAACATTAACTAACACCTACTGGAAAGCAGTAACAATTGCTGGTGAGCCCGTTAACGTTGAAACAAAAGAACCCTTTGTTCAATTTAAAGATGATGGCTCAACTCACGGCTTCTTAGGGTGTAATAGCTTCTCAGGAAGCTATGAAGTAAATCAACAAACGCTCACTTTCAACCCACTCGCAAGCACTAAAAAAATGTGTGTAGAGCAAATGGATATTGAAGCTGCAATGTCAGCCTTATTGGCATCAACAGCACAGTTTTCAATTAATGGTGAGCAATTAGTTTTACTTGATGATAGCAACGAGCCATTGGCAACGTTTACTGCAACCTATATGAATTAGTCTATAAACAAAAACGCCCAGTAAAAACTGGGCGTTTTATTTAAAATAAAGTTATTCGTCAACCAGTTGTTCACTGCGATAAAAACCGCTGTTTTGTGCAAGTAATTCTACTAACTCAGGCAAGATAGCGTCCATGGTTTGCTTTAATTTCCAAGGCGGGTTAATGACTATCATACCAGAGGCCGTCATACCATGAACCTCAGTATCAGCCTCCGTTGCTAATTCAAATAACTGAATATTGCGCACACCAGAATCAATTAAACCAGCTTCCATTCTATCGATACGTTCACGGTCAACAACTGGATACCAAATCATATACGTACCCGTTGCAAAACGTTTATAAGCCTTAATAATAGTATTAACAACCGTGTCGTAGTCAGCTTTAATTTCGTACGGTGGATCAATTAATACACAAGCACGACGTGACGCAGGAGGCAATAAGCCCACAAGCCCTTGAAAACCGTTCTCGCCACGTACCCGAATAGAACGCTTACCTTGCATATTATTTTGCAATAGTTCTAAATCACGTGGATGTAACTCAAAGAACCAGCCTTTATCTTGGCGACGTAAGAAGTGTTCAGCTATTTTTGGTGAGCCTGGGTAGAAATCTAAATCCCCCTGTTGATTAAACGACTTAATTAGTTCGATATACTCATTAAGTGCGCTATGCTCACTGCGATGTTGCCAAAGTTTAGCGATGCCTTCTAAGTACTCTTGTGTTTTTTGTGCATCACTTCCTGCAAGTTCAAAAAAGCCAGCCCCAGAATGCGTATCAATATAATCAAGTGGCTTGTCTTTGATTGTTTGATATTTAAGAACTTCCGCTAAAACTAGATGTTTAACTACATCAGCAGGGTTTCCTGCATGAAAAGAGTGTCGGTAACTAAGCATATTTATAAGTCGCCAAATACGAATGTGCGCAAAAAATAGATGACCTCATTGTACACGATAAACCGATAATGATCCTAAATACTCAGCACTGAGTGAACCATAAATGAATAAAAATGCCCCGAGACTGAATTGAAGCTTAACTTTTAATAAAAATGCGCTAAAACAGGCGTAAATGCTGGCATATCGATACAGTTTCCTTTACATTTGCATGACAATAATCACAGTTTTATGAGCGCATTTATGAATAACGAAACTCTTTCCCAACTCGAACAACTGATCGACAAACTAATTAACCGAAATAGCGAACTTGAAAGCGAAGTTAAAAGCTTAAAAGAGCAAACCGCCAAGTTACTTGATGAAAACGAAACACTACAACTTGAAGTACTTGAAAGTGAAGAAAAGCAAAAGGATGCCAGCAGCACATTAACAGGCTTACTTGAAAAACTACAAAGCGCTAATCAGGCTAGCTAATGGCCACTCCACAAAGTCAGCGTGTCGCCGTCGAGCTGCTTGGCAAAGAGCATGAGTTTTCTTGTCCTGAAGGGCAGGAAAAAGCGCTCGTTGGTGCAGCTCAACATTTAAATGACTTAGTGGAACAAATGAAGCAACGCTCTGCTGTTCGAAACGAACAAAAAGCCTTATTAATGGCCGCGTTGCACTTGAGTCATGAGTTGCTCGAAGTCAAATCGCAACAAGCAAAACAAGAGCAACAGCATGACTCATTAATCGATAAGCTAAGCCAACATTTAGATCCTTAAAAAAGCGCATTTCGCGCTTTTTTTGTTTACACTCTCCATTCGAATAATAAACGAGCGAATTAACAATGCGTACGAGTGCTTTTCTAAAAGGAATTATAACGGCTTTATTTTCTGCCTGTTTTACCGTGAATGCCCATGTTACTTGGCATTCCATTACACCAGAAATTCAATTTTTAAAGCAACAAGCTAAGCTACGCTTTTACGATTCGAACCAAGTTCTTATCGAAGGAAAAGAGTGTGCATTAATGTTCGATGCCAGTGGCGACTTTGCAGCCGTGGAGCAACTAGCCAGCACTCTAAAGCAGCGTTTGAAAACACCTTTATGTTATCTGGTTGGCAGCCATTATCATGACGACCACCTCCTTGGCATGGCCGTACTACAAGCACAATTCCCCACAGCAAAGCTCATAGTTCATCAACAGGTTGCAGAAAACTTTGCACATGTACAACGTGCCTTTACTGATAAGCTTGATAGCTATGAAAAAAGTATTGAGCTTAGCTACCAGCGCCTTGCCACCCTGCCCAAGGAACAACAACACACATGGCGAGAAAAGTTAACGCTTGCGAAACAACGTTTGTTACGCTGGCGTGAGTTATCGCTTAAAGAGCCCGGACTTATCATCGCTGAACAAACCAAGCTTGACCTAGGCAATTACCCAATTATCATTGAGCCCTATCACGCGCACACATATGGTGATTTAACCTTACTTGCTGATAATGGCCAAATCTTATTGGGTGGCGATATGGTTGATAGCCTGCCTTATCCAGGTCATGGACAACTAACACCGTGGCTTAACGCACTCACACAGCTTGCGCAAAGTAAAACCATCACAACCATTTTACCTGGCCATGGCGAAAAGCTCACACCCGCGATGCTTGCAAAACCAATTGCATTTTTAAGTACGATTGAAGAGCAGGTAAAAGCTCAGCCGAATGCCCCCGTAGAAGAGTTAATAACAACATTCCCTATAACCATAAAACAAAGCTATCAGAGCGACGAAATTGGCGAACGTGCATTTAATATGTTTCTTGAGGCTGGACTAAAGCAGGCTAAAACTTCAAAATAGCGCTAAAATAATAAAGGGATTTTATTATATGGCTCTATTACGTTTGAAATATTTTCTATTGCTATGCATATTTATTAGTTTACAAGGATGCCAAACCACTAAGAAAGAATCGCAACAAAATCAAGATGATCAGCCAAAGATCTTTAACCACTTTGAGCCTAACTTAAGCTATCAAGAAAAAACCAGTGAGCAATTAGATGTATCACCCACCGCTGCGCTACCGTCATCCAAAGTAAGTATTCCAGCCTCTGAGCCAACTTCTGATGACTTATGGCAACATATAGCAAATAATCTCTCTTTGGTTTTTCAAACCAATAAACAGACTACTGCACGTGTAAAGTGGTATTTAAAACAGCCTGAGTATCTCGAAACAGTGAATCGTAGAGCCGCTCCTTATCTTTATCACATTGTTAAACGTGTCGAAAAGCAAAACCTCCCTATGGAGCTTGCACTGTTACCCTTTGTTGAAAGTGATTTTAGACCCACAGTTCGCTCCTCAGAACATGCGGTGGGAATATGGCAATTGGTAGGCGCAACGGCCTATCATTTCGGTGTGCAAAGCGACCAATGGTATGATGGTCGTCAAGATATTTTAGCTTCAACCGATGCTGCACTCACTTACTTAAGCTACCTACACAAGCGCTTTAATGGTAATTGGCTTCATGCATTAGCAGCCTATAACAGTGGTGAGGGTCGAGTAAAGAAAGCCATTAAAGACAATAAAAAACGAGGAAAAAAAACCGATTACTGGTCGCTCTCATTACCAAAAGAAACCGCAGATTATATACCCAAATTATTAGCCCTCAGCTACTTAGTGAGGCATCCTGAAAAAGGCTTTAAGCGCCCAAAATTGGTCAATAAACCACTGACTACTGAATTTAATGTTGGCCAACAATTTGAGTTTTCTGTGATTGCAAACCTATCTGGAATCGGCCGCAGTCAATTGCACAAACTTAACCCTGGTTACTTAAAAAACCAAAGTTCGCCTAATGGCCCACATACTTTATTACTCCCAATGGAGCAACAAACCATACTACAGAGCAAACTATTCCGTAATAACTTTGCAGGCCAATACACAGTACAAAAAGACGATACTTTATACAGTATTGCACGGCGCTTTAGCATGTCAGTCGAGGCGCTGAAAAAATTAAATAATAAAGCCTCAAACCTCATAAAGGTTGGTGAACAGCTCCACTTAAATAAACCACAGACAATACAGAAGTCCTTGTTGGTCGATTATAAAATTAGCCCTTATCTAGAGCAAAACGAACCAACAATTCCCACTGTTGCAGTTGATTACCAAGTCAAACCCGGTGACTCTATTTGGCGCATTAGCCGGCTCTATGATGTCCCCCACAAGGATGTCGCGATGTGGAATAAGTTAAATGCAACAAGCGTATTAAAACCAGGTACGATTTTGACATTACATTTGCCACAAGCCGAGCCCACAAAACATAATGCACCAGCGAGCGAGACGATACTGTCGGGTATCGAAAGCTCTTTAAAAAAGCCTTGATTGCTCAGCTAAAGCGGTTAGCGTAAAATCGGCATTTATATTTAAATTCTAAAGAGTAAAAACATGCAAATCAGCAAAGACTCAGCGGTTGAGTTTCACTACACATTAAGTGAAGCAGGCGAGCAAATCGAATCAAGTAAAGATGGCGAGCCGCTTTCATATATCCATGGTACTGAGGGCATGCTTCCAGGTCTTGAAAAAGCCCTTGAAGGTAAAGTAGCTGGTGATAACTTTAGCGTAACACTTGAGCCCAGCGAATCTTACGGTGAACGCGTTGATAACCTAATCCAACGCATCCCACTTAAGCACTTACAAGGCAACACAAAAGTCTGGAAGCCGGGTATGACAGCAATAGTGCATTCAAACCAAGGTCGCCACCAAGTGACTATCGTGAAAGTAGGTCGCTTCAATGCAGATTGTGACTTAAACCACCCATTTGCTGGCAAAACACTGACATTTGATGTTGAAGTGATCAATGTTCGCCAAGCAACAGCCGGCGAGTTATCACACGGCCATGTGCACGGCGAAGGCGGTTGTGGCCACAGCCACTAAGGATAAATGATGACAAACGTTGCAATTGTCACTGGTGGCAGTAAAGGCATAGGCAAAGCGGTTGTTGAGCGTTTAGAGCGCGAAGCATACACAGTTTACAACTTAGATATCACGCCATCTGAGGGCAACTATCGCCACTGTGATGTCAGTGATGCTGTGCAAGTTAAATCTGTGATTAACGAAATAATTGCAGAAACAGGCCGAGTTGATGCGTTAATATCAAACGCAGGTCGCCATTTAAGTGCCAACATTGAAAACACCGATGAAGCAACGTTTGACGCCCTGTTTGCGCTCAATGTGAAAGGTGCCTATGCTGCAATTCAAGCTGTGTTACCTAGCATGAAAAGCCAACAAGGGGGCTGCATCGTATTGGTTGCCTCTGATCAGGCGATTATCGGCAAACCAAACTCATTTGCTTATAATTTAACAAAACATGCGCTTGCATCAATGGCAAAAACCACTGCGCTGGATTATGCCGCGTTTAATATTCGCGCGAATGCAGTGTGCCCAGGCACCATTGAAACCCCATTATTTCATAACGCGATTGATGCTTACTGCCAAAGAAGCGGTGCTAGTAAAGCTGATATTGTTGCCGAAGAAGCTGCATTGCAACCTTTAAACCGTTTAGGGCAGCCTGAAGAAATAGCTGCTTTGATAAACTTTTTGATAAGCCCAGAAGCCAGCTTTATCACCGGTAGCTTGCAAAGTATTGATGGTGGATACACCACGCAATGAGCGACAAAATTATTGACCCTCATATACACTTTTTTAACCTCAACGAGGGTCAATACATTTGGCTACAAGGCGAGCATCCCCCTGCCTGGCCTAACCTTACACAGATAAAAGCACCTGTTAGTGTAGAGCAACTGCAATCAGCCTGTTCATTTGAGCTAGAAGCGCTTGTACATATTGAAGCAGGCTTTGACAATCAAGCGCCAATAAAGGAGCTTAATTGGCTTGCAACACATTTAAAAGATTTTGCTTATAAAGCCATTAGCTATAGTCAGATTGATGCCCCTAATAGCCAGTTTATAAACGCAATGACTGAGCTTAGGCAACCAACGCTTGTTGGTATTCGTGATATTACCGAAGGTGATGATGCGACGCGATTATGTGCACCAAACAGCCTTGAAAATCTTGCCTATCTAGCCGCCGAAAACTTACTGTTTGAAACCCAATTTGAAATTGAAAACCATGCAGTAACCGAACAGCTCATTACATACTGCCATGCTCTTCCTTCATTACGTGTAGTGATTAATCACTTAGGTTTTATCAAAAACCCAGAGCACTGGTTAAAGGCAATCACTAAATTAAGCCGCTGCAATAATATTGCTATTAAATTTTCAGGACTAGAATTTAGCTCATTGAGTAAAGACACGCATCGATGGCTTCTTAAGAATTTACTAAATCACTTTGGTGAGCAACGTATTATGTTTGCCAGTAATTTCCCTGTTTGCCAAATCGAGGTAGACTACAGCAGTTGTTGGCTGCACTATTTTTCATTGTGTGATACGCATCATATTTGGCAACAGCTGAGCAACAAAAATAGCCGTTATATCTATCAAATTAGTTAAAGACTAACTATACATAAAGGAAGTCTTGCTCGTTAGGAGCCCCTATGAAATTGCAACTTAGCTGTTTTGTTTTATCCTTTGCCCTCTATAGCTGTAGTCATCAAACACAGCAGCCCACTCCAAAACTCCAACATGCACAGCTTACAGAACCACAAAGTGAGCTCATAGCACAGGGAATCTCCCGACTTATGCACAGTAAGCCAATCATCCTCGATAAAGATGCTTTTTTAAACAACAGTGTGCTGGTAATAGGTAATATGAAAGGGCATGAATCACAAGATAAAGGGTTTAATAACATGCCTGACAGCTTTGAGCTGCTAATTAAAGATAAGCAATGTTTTATCCGGCATTTAGATAGTAAAGCTACCGAGCTACTACCACAGGTAAAATGTAAAGAAATCGATTGATATTTAATAAAAAACCAACCATGTAATAATCTGTAATAACAACCTAAAACAGATCTATCTATTCTTTTCCTTGCACAAACAGGCAATAAGCTAATTAACTTTCAGAATTTCATTTGCTTATTACCACCTTTAAAATTTAGCAAGGAGAATTTTACCATGTGTAACGGTGATAAAAACAATAGCCTAGTGCCGGACCTAACCCAAGATCATTCAGTTAGTCTAGCAACAAGCGAAGCGGCATCTAATCAACCTCTTGAGTTTCATCCATCGACTTTAGCCGCACAGATTTCAGCATGTGTTGGTGCAAGCTATGAAAATGGCAAAATTTGCGTAAACTTTCCAATAGTCGGCAATATTTGCTTTTCAGTCAGTTTGCCCATTCCAAGCGGTACATCGGTTAAAGTATGTATGCAAACGTGTGGTTTCCGCATAGGTGTTCCACCTTTTAATGGTATTAAAGCTACGGTATACGCAAACAACAGTCCGTTATGGACTGGCACGATTTGGGGTTCTTGCTAGATAGCCTATAGTAATAGCTGCTTATCAAATAAATAAGCAGCTCTTCAATTTCAAAACAGGACTTTATATCATGAATGATCTCAGCTTTTTTGTTATTCCCAATGACCATGGCCAATGGGAGCTCACTTCTCAGTCTGGAGCAAGTGCAGAAGAAATTAAAGTAAATTACAAAGATCTTATTGCAGGTGGTAGTCTGAATCTCTATTTCGAACTTGCAAACAAATCAGAGTGGGCTTTTGCCGAAAACGGTAGCTATTTTTCAGATGCTAAAGACAACTTCAATTATCAACTCAATAGTATTGTTGCCAACGATGGAAAATCACTAATTGTCACAATATCCAGTATTTTACCGCATCACGCTTTATCAACCGAATTGAGTAAACAATTAGCTGATAATCCAAAAAAAGCGGTATCAGGCAAGTTAGATCAAGGTGCAAATTATGAAATTAATTTTCGATTAATTGCGAAAAAGAGCACTGACGCTAACTCTCTTATGCGTTATTTTTCACAAGATCCACGGGTTATAATTGAAGATATGGAGCCAACCCTTTAAAACACCAACGCAGAGCTTACTCTGCGTTATTTTTTACAGAACATAAAAAGTAATAATGCTCTTTGCCGATTAAGCTCATTAACTTACTTTCAGAACATAACCCCTTAAACCAAGGTAGACGGTAAAAAACTGGACTCCATCCCAAATTTATACTTTGTTCTACCGACGCGAGTGCTGAGTATTTTTCATTCAATAAGCTTTGCAGCATTGCTTTGATAAAATATGCCTCGGCCAAATTTGGCTGAGCAGCTAACAACTGCTCAACCTGATTCATCGCTTGTTGATTCCTATTTAGGTGAATCAACACTTGCGCTTTTTCAAGCTGGTCTGCAACGTTTTTCGACGAGGAGCCAAGCTGATCGCTAATTTTTAAGTATAAGCTTTCAGCCTCTGTAAAGCGGCCTTGCAAATAAAGTAAATCAGCATAATTAAGTTGTAAGGTGGTTGTTTTGGTATCTAACATCATGGCTTTTTCAGCAAGGTTTAATGCATTTACAAGCTCACCTTGTAAAGAAAGAACAATTGAATAATTACTATAAATAGAGGCACTTTGCTGTCCCGAATCGATCAGTTTTTGATAATTATCCTCTGCCGCCGTCAAGTCGCCTGATAACAAAGATACATCCGCGACTGTTTTAAGCGTTACAACATCATCAGGGTTATAACTTAATACTTCCTTTAAATATTTTAATGCGTCAGCACGTTTCCCCAAGGTAAGGTACGCGATTGCAAGGTTTCTGGTGGCCAATAAAGTGGGTCTAATTTTATATGCCATCTTCGCGTGCTTTAAAGACTCTTCTAGGCGGCCTGTACGCTTAAAATAAATAGCCAAAATAATTTCTCTCTGGTATTCCTCTAAAGATGAGCTTTGAATTCTGCTAATAATTTTTTCAGCTTTAAGGTGCTCTCCCGTATACTGGTATATTTCAAGTAGATCAACTAAATAAGCAGGGCTTTCACGGTATGAAGTTGGCGATCGTTCAAGTTGAAATTGTAACTTTGTTATGAGCTCTACATTTTTTGACGATTTATAAAGGCGTAAAACTATTTTTCGATATAAAGGATACAAAGGCTTAAAATCAGGCTCTTGCAACAACAAAGACTCAGCCATGGCGCGTTGCTTTTGACTGCTACCTAAATCATTCGCAGTCAGAGCAACTAACGACACATACTGCCTAATAAACTCATCTGACAATAACAGCTCTCTGTTCGAAAGAATACTTGGAGTAAGCAAGCTTTGTATCGAGGATAAAGTTGAGTTATAAATATTTAGATAGTTTTCTTTATCTGTTGCACTTCGTGTTGTGCCTATCATTGTGGCGTTTTTATCTAGTTCGTTTAGTGTGAAATCACACGATAAACGGTTGCAGTCTAATAAAGGTATTAATAGTTTGGTAGCTCCCAGAGCGGCAGCTAAATCATTTAGGCCTGCTTCTTTACCAAGTATTAATTGTGCTTGTTTAACTTCCCTGCTCGCAATTAAAGCAAGCTTGCGATCAGCAAGTACATATTCGGTTATTGCATCCTTGACGCCAAGACTGAGCAAGCGTTTTTGTGCATCCGTAACTTGGCTATTTGCTATAAATTCTACGGGTAATAAAGCTATTCTCTCTATCGGTTTAGATGCATACCAGAACCAACTCCCCCCGCTTAATAGCAAAAAAAGAATCACAACAAGAAGTAATCTTCTATTGAAAAAAGTTTTGCTTAGGTTGTTATTATTTTTGTAACTTGTAACATCTACGGTCACGCTTTCGAAGCTAAGCGAGGCTAAAACGTCTCTAAACTGAGATGCTACGGCGCGAGCGCTTTCAGGGCGTTTATCCACTTTAAATGCTAATAACTGTTTTAGTAAAGGTACTAAATCAGCAGATAACTCTTTGATAGGTTTATAATTTGCGCAACAAGGAAATGATTTGATTTGTTTTGCTAAATCTTGCGCTGTACTGCTTGAGGCTTGTTTTGAATAAGCATGATAGCCCGTTAATAACTGATAAGCGATTAACCCCAATGAAAATAAATCACTTCGAAAGTCAACAGCTTGATTATTCAATTGCTCAGGCGACATGGCGTTTAAACTGCCATAATCATTGACTATATCAGTTGCTTCTACCCCTTTGATTTTTGAGATACCGAAATCAGTTATTTTAACTGTACCTTCATCACTTACTAGCACATTAGCCGGTTTCAAATCGAGATGTAATATGCCTTTATCATGAATTGCAGCTAAACCATCACTAATATGAATGAGTATTTCTAGCTTTTCAGTCAGTGTAAGCCTCTGCTCTTTCATTACATGAGCTAACGTATTCCCTTTAACATACTCCATTTCTAATAAAACTTGTTGATCGCGATGAATGATTTTATAAAGCTGCACTATATTTGGATGATTAAAGCTCGCTATTAATTTTGCTTCACTAATGGCTCGCTCAGTAGTGTCTCCAGCTAATTTCATTACCTTGAGTACGACTTGCCTATTCAGCTCTCGATCAGTTGCAAGGTATATCGTACTCATCCCTCCTTGCGCCAAGACTTGTATATTTTTATAGTAATCCTCTATCACAAACTACTCGATCCATCACATATAAATAATTAGTTTAGTATTCAATGTTAATTAAATGCAAAATTAATGTACACACTATGATAGAGTTATATTTTTATTCAAGGACTAAAAGAGAGCTATATGGCTATACTGGCTAGTTTAAACTCAGATGTGAGCTTTTATCTGCGCGACTTTCATCGTTTTGGTCGACTAGCCCACTCTGTTGACACATTATTAAACTACCCAGAAGTGACACGTATTCATGCTGTAATAGAATGGGTCGAACCACACTGGTATATTCGTGATCTAAGCAAAAATGGTATTTGGCTAAACGGGAAACGGCTTGATAAACAAATCAACTCCCCATTAGCCCTAAATGATCGCCTAAGCTTTTCAGAAATAAATAACTTAGATTACCAATTAACTTCTATCGATCCACCCAGAGATCTTTTACTACCTATCAATGGCACAAATACACATTGTATTTTGCTTGAACGTTATCATTTTTTACCCGATAGCCAACATCCAACAGCCGTTATTTTTTACGATCCTGATAGGCTCTCTTGGTGCTACGAAAACACAGAAACTCACCAATTAGTTACTTTAGAAGATGGTCATCAAATAACAATAGGAGAGCAGCTGTGGCAGTTTTTTCAAGCTGAAATGACATCACAAGAAAATACACTGAATTTAAGCCCCACACCTATTAATGACCTTCAATTTATATTCAATTTGAGCCTAGATGAAGAGCAAACCGAACTCAAAATAAGACAACACAACACATTAATTGACCTAGATGTTCGCTCTCATCACTACCTCACCGTGCTGCTGGCTCGCAATAAACTGGCCGATATTAAAAATAAATTTGAGAAAGATGTACAGGGCTGGGTACAAGTTAAGAAATTAGCACGCGATCTTGGTATTAATGAATGCCATGTCAATATTCAGATCCACCGTGCGCGAAAACAGTTTATGGAATCTTTCAATAATACACTCTCTGCTGATGTTTTGATTGAACGTAAACGAGGTAAGGTTCGTTTTGGAGGGAAGTGTTTTACAATTGTAAAGGGGCCGAATTGCGAATCAACAGAGCCTACAAATTAAGAAATGGCTGTGGCAACGAGCAGAGCTACAGCCATTCATTGGTCGATTACTGCGCTATTATTTGTAGCGAACAGTTGTAGCTTACAGCTTTATTTATCAATGACTTAAATTCAAGGCTAAATGCCACAAGCGACTCTTCCGTAGGGTAACAAGCAATACACTTATCAAGCTCTTCTGTAAGCTGGTTAAGCATACTTACTCGTATCGGATTTTCGGCCTCTACGCCATATTGATGCTTCCAAAACCGCTGTAGTACAGGAGCATCATCTAACGTCATTATATACTCATAACCATCATGCCAAAGTTCATCTGTCAAAGAACATTGAAATTCAGGCTCATCGAGACTTAATTTTGTAGATGATAGAACGACCTTTCTCATAAGTATCTATTCCCAAATTGACATTAAGAACAGTTTCCTGGTGCACCATTTAATTCAGGGAACTGAGTAACAACCTCTCCATTTGGCTTAATTATCAAGCGGGCGCACTTCTCTTGTTGAGTACCAACAACTATCCCTAAGTTAGCATCATACCTAATACGAGCATCAGGCTGTACTGTTCGTGATTTATTAGTTGCATTTTGCACTTGTTCGCAAAATTTTTGCGCATCTTGTATTGTTGCACAGTACTGAGGCAAAAATTGACTGGCTTGTACACCAAAAGTGCAATGCCTTTGTTGAATATGAGCAAAAGATTGTGCTGTTACATCACATTTTGGGTCTGCAGCCGCCTGAGTCGCAGAAATAAATAGGCAACTGATAAAGCTGCAATAGATAACCGAATTAATTAATTTCATTACTGTCTCCTTTGTAATCTAAATTGATAGGAAGTCACTCTTCCTTTCTCAATCTAGATACTAGGGAGAAATAATCCATAACAGATTATTACACAGCACAGGTAATACCCCGATTAACGGGGCATTACCTAAACGCTTTTACTTTATCTCAACACGCTGTGAGCGCATAACAACTTCATCATTTAGCTCAATACCGATCCCTGGCTCTTCTGATACTTGGAAGAAACCATTTTTAGGTTGTGGATCTTGAATACATAGCTCACGGTTCCACTTTTTAATCGCATAGGTGTGATGTTCGTGAATTAAAAAGTTAGGAATAGCGGTTTCTAGGTGTAACGAAGCAGCTGTTGCTACTGGGCCGCCACACACGTGAGCTTGAATACGCACATCGAAGATATCTGCATAATCACACACTTTTTTAGTTTCAGTAAAACCACCACACAGGCCTAAGTCTGGCTGTAATACATCAATACTTTGATCTTCTAAGTAAGGGCGCACACCCCAGCGGTTATACAAACGTTCACCACCTGCAATTGGCACCGCTACTTTATCAGCAACTTTTGCATGTAATGAATGATTTAAGTAGTTCACTGGCTCTTCGTAATACATACAATCGAACTCTTCAGCAATTTCACCAATTTGAATTGCTGATGTTGCGCCAGGTAAGCTGTGACACTCAAAAATAATGTCAACTTCATCACCTACCGCTTCACGAATAGCTTGCATACGCGCGCGATATAGCTTCATTTCTGCGCGAGAAATAATGTTAGTGCGATCGTAATAAGTATTGCCGTTTTTATCGTACTGGATTGGGTCAACTTTTACCGCATCATACCCTTCAGCCATGGCTTTTAGTGCTGCTTCTGCGTATTCCTGTGGGTGAACAAGTGCTTTGAATTCACTATCCCAGTCAAATTGCAGTTGTGAAGCGTAAGTACGCAGTTTGTCGTTAACTTTACCACCTAGTAACTGGTAAACAGGTAAACCAAGCGCTTTACCCTTAATATCCCAAAGTGCGGTATCAATGGCACTCATTGCTGCATACACAACAGGCCCACCACCTAAACCCCAAAAGCTTTCGCGTAGCATTCGTGACCATAGTTTTTCTGTTTGAAATGGGTCATGACCAATTAAAAAGGCATCGGCCATTTCTTTGATCATTGCCGCAGCGGCACTATGACCTAAATCATAAGCCAGACCCGCTTCACCCACACCGCTAATACCTTCATCGGTGTGAATACGCACAAAAACAGGTGTCCAAGCAGGTCTGTCTGGACAATGAATATCGAACACTTCGACGCGATTAACTTTCATGGTTACTCCTTACTGAGCAAAACGAGGATCAAGACGATAAGCTTTTCGCAGCATTGCCGGCCAGGCTAGCTGCCCACCGGTGCTGCCGCTGTGCACGACATTCGCTTGATTATAAATATTATCGATAATAGGTTGTGGTACTGGAATTGCCGCTTGACCACTGGCTTGAATCGCCAATTGAATTTCGCAGGCACGCTGTAAATCATAAAAACGCATAAACGCATCACCGACTGTTGGGCCAACAGTTAAGCCGCCGTGGTTCACCAATAGCATGTGATTGGTGGTGCCTAAATCATCTTGCAAGCGCTTTTTCTCGTCACTGTTTACCGCTAAGCCTTCGTAGCCATGATAAGACAATGATGGTAATGAAAACATTGAATACTGACTTAGTGGCAACAGGCCTTTTTCTTGGGTTGCCACAGCAATGGTCTCTTTTGTGTGTAGATGAATAACGCAGTGAGCATCATCACGTACTTCGTGAATAGCGCTGTGGATGGTAAAACCTGCTGGGTTAATCTTAAACGGCGTATCATCAAGAATATTACCGGCTAAATCAACCTTAACAAGATTGGATGCTGTCACTTCATCAAAACTTAAACCAAAAGCATTGACTAAGTAATGATCTGTACCTGGTAAACGTGCCGAAAGGTGAGTGTAAATGAGATCACCCCAACGAAAGTGTTCCACCAAGCGGTAACATGCCGCTAAATCGACACGTAGCTGCCATTCCTGCTCTGATACTTTATTTTTTAAATCGAGTTTTGGTAAATCAAACATGGAAAACCTTGTTAATGTGACACGCACAAATAGATGTATAGAAGTCTAAATAACTATTTGGTGATAATCAATAGCTGATACAAAAAGGCCACATCAGTTGATGTGGCCTTTAATAACTTAAAAACGAAGATTATTTAACTTGCGATAAGTAGTCTGCGATTGCTGACATTTCTTCTTCAGATACATTTGCAACCATTGCTTTCATCGCTGCAGCCATACCATTACTACGCGCACCAGACTTGATGTCTTTCATTTGCGCAAGTAAATACTCTTTATTTTGGCCATTTAGTTTAGGGTATTGCGGCATAATTGGTGCTTTACCTTCTGCACCATGGCAAGTTTGGCAAAGTTTTGCTGTGTAAAGCGTAGCACCGTCAGCGGCCATTGAGTTAAACGATAAGCTAGCTGCCATTGCTAAGCTTGCCCCACATAGTATTTTAGTTATCTTGCTCATTGTATCTTCTCTTAGTGATGGGTTAGAAAACATTTTCTTTAGTGTAGACCATGATTTAGGAATATTGCACCCGAAAAAACACATAATTGTTACCGCAACTTAAACACCCTATACAGTAACTGTATTTACCAGATTAAATCATCAGGTACTTCGAAATCAGCATAAGGATCATCTTCATCCTTTTGCTTATCTTCTGGTTCAACATGGAACACTATATATTCTTCGCTGACTTCAGCGACTTTTCGTGCTGGTTCATCTTCCAGTACAAAAAACTGACCTTCTAAAACACAAATCGCGAGGCGACCACCAGCAAGGGCTTTTTGTGTTTTTTCATTTACGTCCAACTCTTTCACTTTGTTTTGGTACGTAAAGTTGAAAGTACGATCACCACGGATTTCATCTTGGTTGTGGTGCTCTAAAATTTGTTTAACACGTGCAACTTGCTCACGCTGCTTCTGCTCTTCTAAACGCGCTTTATTTAACTCATCTGCTTTTTTCTGCTGTTCAAGCTTGGTTTGCTCAATGTGCTTTTGTAAATCGCTGGGGTTACTCGTTGCGCCTTTCTTTTTTTTCTTTTGCTGTTTGCGCTTTTCAGTTTTAGCTACCTTAGCTTTGTGCGACGTAGTAAGCCCTGCCTTAAGTAATTGATCTTGTAATGAACCCATAACGAAATTCCAATAATAAAATGCCTAATTAAGGCTATTTTAATCAGCTATGCAAACAAATAACAGTATTGACTCAACTTGATTCCATGATATCTATTTTAACGCCCTGAGATTAACACGCGATGAAATCATGACATATTGATTTAACGCAATATTTATTATTTTAATCGCCTTTTAACTTGTAAAAAAAGTGATACCCGATAAGCTTGTGCTTTATCTTTAGGGAGCTAAAAATGCAGCTGCGACATTTGTTACTTTGCTCTGTATTTATTTTCTTTGTTTTATACGCCCCACAACCCTTACTCGGATTATTTGCCAGCCATTTTTCTGTATCACCTGCCGCTGCTGGCAGTTTAATGACTGCGACTATGCTGCCGTTAGCCATTGCACCTTTAGTGTATGGCTTGTTTTTAGCTAAACGAAACCCTTTAACAATCTTAAAGTTTGCCATGTTTATTCTGGCCATAAGCTGCATTGCATTTACCTACGTGCCAAGCTTTAAGCTACTACTATTAGTACGTTTTATTCAAGGCATTACTCTACCTGCAGCACTCACCGCCATGACAAGCTACATTGGTGTAACTTATCAAGCCGATGAGCTACAGCGTAATATGACGCTCTACATTGGCAGCACGATTGTCGGTGGTTACTTTGGTCGTATGCTTGCCGCTTTATTTACTGACTTTTTAAGCTGGCAAAGTTTTTACTATGTGATTGCGTTAGGATTAATCATATTTGCAATCGCCATTCCTAAAGCAAGCAAAGGTGCGAACATTCATGCAGCTAAATCGCCGCTATTGTATCTAAAACAATTAAAAGATCCGTTGGTATTAAAGCTCTACGGGGCGGTTTTTTGTATGTTTTTTTGCTTTGCGGCACTACTAAACTACCTACCCTTTATACTGCAAGACAGTTTTGCTATTACGAATACTCGAGATATTGGCCTTGTTTATAGCGGTTATTTGCTTGGTGCACTAGCATCTATAGCGACACCTTGGCTATTACGTAAATCATTAACACCTTGGCGTTTACTAACTTGGGTATTTGTATTCTATAGCCTGACGATGGTGCTATTAATGAGCCAACAATTGTTATTATTCTTTATTGCCTTTACTGGCTTTTGTGGTGCGATGTTTGTTATTCACTCAAGTGCAGCACCCTTGGTTAATAAAATTAGCAGTGCCCCTGCCAGTGTAACAAATGGTGGATATGTGTCTTTTTATTATAGTGGAGGCGCTTTAGGCTCTTTGCTGCCGGGTCTGGTATATCAGCAACACGGCCAAGTTGCCTTTATGACCGTGCTACTTTTAGTTTGCTTGGTAGGTTTAAGCTTAGTTTATTTAGCAGGTAAGAAAACAATTCGGGGTTGATGCCCAGTGCTTTCGAAAAATAATTCTAAATCATCTTTTTTCATTAGCCATGTCGCGGTATTTTCAAACGGATGGCAATGAAATAGTTCGTTAAACCACACTTCTTGATCGAGCCACAGTGTGACATTATTTTGTTTATCGTTTAAAAGTGCCAACATAGACACACAACCAGGCGGCACTTTTAAATAACGCGCTAATCGCTCATCAGATGCAAAGCCCAAACGAGAAAGCCCCTGCATCTGTGCTATTGCTTTTAAATCTAATTGTTTGTCATGCGCTGTGATCACTAAAAAATGGCGTTTACCTTCATTATCACGCAAAAATAGATTCTTTAATCGCGTGCCAGGTCTATTAACCATGAATTTGTCGGCATCTAAACTGCCATGTAATGGTGGGTGCTCAATCACATCAAAGTTAATATCTAACTGAGCTAATGCAGCGGCAAGCTTGGTTTTTTCTGCATACATTTACAAACAACGTCCTCGTAGTTGTACACTTAAGTCACGCCAAAGCACATCATCAATAATATGCTCATCGTTGCAATACTGTCGTGCCTTAAGTTCTTGGTTTAATAATTCAACGGCTTGATCTTCAAGCATCAGTTTTAAGCTGCTCGATTCTTCAAAGTACTCTTGCTCGGCAAAATCTTTAAACTGTCTACGCGTTAATGGCTTATCAAGGTTTAGTGGCTTCCTGCCTTGTGCTTTCACCGACACGACGTATGCAAAAATTTTGCTGCCTTGTTCATCATTTTTGCCGTAAAACTGTTTGTTATTAATTTCGAAAGGAGGCGCGTCGTCTTGACTGGCGCAAGCCGTTAGTAGAATAACCAAAAGCCATGCTATTTTTTTCATTATTGGATAAGCCTTGAACAGTATATGCTCATTAGTCTATCAAAAATAAAAGACTTAGGTAAAAATTCGATGATTTTTTAAAAAACACTTGACCAAATAAACAAAAATAATTAAAGTTCACCCCGCTTGAGACGCAAGACTTAAGCATCCTGTATTTTAGGAATGTGGGGCTATAGCTCAGCTGGGAGAGCGCCTGCCTTGCACGCAGGAGGTCAGCAGTTCGATCCTGCTTAGCTCCACCACTTTCCTACTCTTCTTTAGGCAATCTGCCGAATTATCAACTGACAGTATCATACTCTAAATTTAAGCTATTTAATTAGTCTTACTATCCTCTTCGTTTTATATCAGACACAAAAAAACCGAGCAAAGCCCGGCTTTTAAACGTAGTTACTTCTTAGCGATTATTCACGAATTTGGCCTTCGCCATTCACTAAGTATTTTTCAGTTGTAAGCGATTCTAGACCCATAGGTCCATAAGCATGTAGCTTAGTGGTCGCAATACCAATTTCAGCACCTAAGCCTAACTGTGAACCATCAGAAAAACGTGATGACGCGTTAACCATCACAACAGACGCATCAACACTGCGCTGGAATAACTCTGCTGCTGCTTGATCCTTAGTACAAATGACTTCTGTGTGGTTTGAGCCAAATTGAGCAATATGATCGATCGCTCCAGCAAAATCTGGCACAACCTTAATGGCGATTTCTAAGTCTAGGTACTCTTCGCCAAACTCATCATCAGCAAGCACAGTCGCGTTGTCAAAATATTCAGCCGCTTTTGCATCTGCATTTACTTTCACGCCTTCTTGACGAAGCACAACTGCACACAGGTTTAAAAATTCATCGGCAATATCTTGATGTACTACTAGGCCTTCTAATGCGTTACACACACCAGTGCGCTGAGTTTTACCATTTAACAGCAAGTTAATGGCGACATTCAGATCAGCCTCTTTATCAACATAAAGGTGACACACACCTTTAAAGTGTTGAATAACAGGGATGGTACTGTTTTCAGTTACAAAATTAATTAGACCTTCGCCACCTCGTGGGATGATTAAATCAATTGTGTCACGTTGCTGCATTAACTCCATTAATAAGCCACGATCAGGATCAGGGATCACTGAGATTAAGGCAGCTGGTAAACCATGCTTCTCAAGTACTTTATGCATTACGCTGGCAATGGCTTGCGAACTACGCAGTGCTTCTTTACCACCACGTAAAATTACCCCATTACCCGATTTAAAGCACAAAGCACCTGCATCAGCCGTCACATTTGGACGTGCTTCATAAATCATACATACAACACCAAGTGGCACGCGCATCTTGCTAATCTTAATACCATTCGGACGCTCTGAAATGTCGCGTAATTGACCAACCGGATCATCAAGGCTGACAATCACTTCGATGCCTTCAGCCATTGCTTCAATGCGCTCATCATTTAGGGTCAAACGATCAATCATCGCCGCAGCAAGGTTATTATCACGTGCTGCCGCTAAATCGCTTTCGTTTTCTTTGATGATGAAGGCCTTACTTTCACGTAATGCCTGCGCCATCTCAGATAACACTTGATTCTTAGTGGCAGTATCAAGCAGAGCTAGCTGGGTTGCAGCTTTTGCAGCTTGACTAGAAATATCCGTAATTAAACTCATGACTTCTCCAATAATGCGATATCTTTTTCTGAAACAACTGGGCCGATTGAATCTTGCATTTTTTCGCTAAATTCACTTTGCTCGTTGTCAGCAATAAAATTCAATAAACAGCTACTGTAATTCGCTGTTGCTTTTGCTAGACGTGTACCATCGTCACTGCGGACTAAAATAGTATCGCCTACGCCAAATTCTCCGTGTACCGCAACAATTTCATCGCTACGAATACACCCATCTTCATGATGAGCAGACTCATCAAACGAGCCTTCTACGACAACCTCACCTTGCTCATTCGCGGTGTGTGTCATCCAATGCACCGCTTCTTGCATTGGTTTTTCATAAGGCATAAAAATAGTGCCTGGGTTGTCACCTTCAAGTAGGCGATTGAAGGTTTCTTCTTTGAAACCATTTAGAATAAAGGTTGTAATACCATGCGATGTCGCCTTTTCTGCCGCTTCAATCTTAGTTTTCATACCACCGGTACCAACCGCGCTGGTTGCACACCCTGCCATTGCGTAGATTGACTCATCGATGCTCTCTATTTCAGGTAACAATACGGCATCATCATGCAAGTTCGGGTTTTTATCATAAAGACCATCAACATCCGAAAAAATCATCAGCGCATCTGCGTCTGCTGCTGCAGCAACCATCGCTGATAGGTTATCATTATCACCTACTTTCAAGTCATCCGTGGTGACCGTATCATTTTCATTGATGATAGGTAGTACACCGTGCTCTAGTAAAGTGAACACCGTTTCACGAATGCTGGTATAGCGCTCACGGTCTCGTAAATCACCGTGTGTTAATAATATTTGTGCGGAAGGGAAATCAAAAAAACGATCCCACATAGCCATCATTTCTGTTTGGCCGGCAGCTGCCATTGCCTTTTTCATCGTTACCGAGCGAGTTTCTTGCTCAGGAAATAAATGCGAACCCGCTGCCACCGAACCAGATGATACTAAAATCACTTCGATACCTCGTGCTCGACAGCGAACGATGAACTGCGCAATGGTCAATAAATAACGTGAACGACACCCATCTTGTTCCGGTGCGATCAATGCGCTACCAACTTTAAGTACAATACGTCGCCATTTAAACTTTTGCATAACTGTTCAACTTTTCCATTTTACTATCTGTTCAGCGTCATTAAAGCCGCTGATTAAAAGACTCACGTTTAGAACAACTAAACGTGCTGAGTATTCTCACTTTGTCACAGACACTTATCTGCACACGCAACTAGTCCGCGCATGGACTGCGTTTAGGTATAGCACAACTTTTATTCAGTCAGTAGACCAAACGGTTATAAACCATAAGCTGATAAAAAAAGATAAGTGTTGTTTATGTATCGCTGTAAAAAGCTGTGTGCGGCTTTTATTAATAACAACATACATAGAGCCTATACAATCTGGTACACCGACAGATAGGGCGTAGATTGTATGACCGAGATTTAGCCGCCACGATGGGAGCTAAACATTGATAAGATAATGAACTTTTATTGTATTCAACTCGTAATAAATACGCACTGAACAATCATTAGCTCATTTCTATTTAATTAGAAAACAAAGTGTATAAAACACAATATATAAAGCAAACAACTGATTTATTAGGGCTTATCCTCTAATTACTAAAGAAAAACAAAGTTAATCATTTAGATATCAAATTGTTTGAACACGAATTATAATACGATATAAAGAGGTGAAAGATCAAGAGTAGATATTAATCACTAATTTTATACTTACCATAAACCTAGAAAATAGTTCATACTTAACAAATAGTTAAATGAATACATTTCGATATTAATAATTTTTCATCAGCTTATGGCCGTTTTGTTTTCAATAACAACCCAAAAAGTATTAATAACGACTAAAATCGTATTTAGAGCAATAAGTTTTCTTGTGTCTATGACGGTGAGTAAGCTTTAATAAGTAGGCAGTTTTATTTGTAAGTCAGCGACAATTTATCGTCATCAATAGCAATTATCTATGATGTTGGTGCTAAAGCTAAAAGGATAATTCATTTTATGTCAGCAATTTATATAGCAGGGATCGCCTTGTGTTCTGTAATAGCACAGTGGGTAGCATGGGCGTTTCGTGTACCGGCTATTTTATTTTTACTTCTAACGGGTTTATTACTTGGCCCTTTCAGTGGCGTGCTTGAACCCGATGCCCTTTTAGGCGACTTACTATTCCCCGTGGTTTCGTTAAGTGTTGCAGTTATACTCTTTGAAGGCTCGCTGACATTACACTTTAAAGAACTTAAAGGGATAGGAAAAGTTGTCCGAAATCTCTGCTCCATCGGCATGATAACCACCTGCATTATTATCAGTTTAAGTGCCTATTGGATCTTAGAACTTAATTGGCGAGTTGCCGCAGTACTAGGGGCTGTGCTTGTGGTTACAGGACCAACAGTTATCGCACCTTTACTTAATTCAATGCGCCCTAACCAAGATATAGACCGCATCCTCAGGTGGGAAGGTATTGTTATTGACCCCATCGGAGCCTTATTTGCAGTGCTCGTCTTTGAAGCCGTTATGCTTGTTGGGCAAGGAGAAGTATTAAGCCATACAATTATTGCCTTGTTTAAAACCTTAGGGGTTGGCTTAACAATTGGTGTCGCCGCGGGCTGGCTAACCACCTTACTCATTCGTCGCGAGTGGTTGCCTTTTGAGTTACACAAATTTGGTATTTTAGCATTGGTATTGATTAGCTTTACAGTATCAAATCATCTGAGCCATGAATCTGGATTACTGGCTGTGACTGTATTCGGTATTTGGCTAGCCAATCAAGATGACTTGGAAATAGACTCAGTACTTGAGTTTAAAGAAGACTTGTCGATGATCTTGATATCATCCTTGTTTATCTTACTTGCCGCACGCTTACAGCTTTCAGACTTAATGATGTTACACAGTGATGTGTTTATTTTCTTAGCCATCGTGCTCTTTATCGCGCGCCCTGCATGCATCGCTATTTCAACTATCGGCTCAGATCTGCCAATAAAGTCCCGTTTGGTACTCTCTTGGATCGCACCAAGAGGTATCGTCGCAGCCGCTGTGGGCTCAGTGTTTGCACTGAGCATGGTTGAAGCAGGTATCGCGGACGCAGAGAAAATCGTGCCGCTGATTTTCACGGTAATCATCGTCACGGTTGTACTACAAAGTCTGACAGCTACACCACTGGCTAAACTATTAAAAGTGCGCCAGCCTGCGCCAAATACTATTTTAATCATTGGTGCAAACCATGTTGCACGTGCAATAGCCTGTGGACTAAAAGAGCAGAATATTCCTGTACATCTTTCTGATCCAGCATGGGAGAACTGCAAAATGGCACGTATGGATGGCCTGCCTTGTTATTATGGTAATCCACAGTCTGAACATGCCGAGCGTTATTTACCTTTAACAACAATTCGTAGTGTTTTAGCACTTTCACCTAATCGTCACCATAATGCATTGGGTGTGCAGTATTTCTCGCATTTGCTAAATGAAAAGGATGTGTATTCTCTTCGTTCTTCAACTAACCACGCTAAAGCAAACAAAGATAGCGCAACATTTTTGTCTCGTCAGATTCTATTTGGTGACAATGGCGCATATGCACGTTTAAGCAGTCTAATAGCCAAAGGTGGTAAAGTGAGTGCTACACGCATTTCGGATGAGTTTAGCTGGGAGCAATATAAAGAAGTTAATAGTGAAGCTATTCCGTTATTTATTTTAAACGGTGAAAAAGATGATGATGACGACTCTCCTGTTCGTATTAGACCATTTACGACAAATATGGAGAAAACACCGCAAGTAGGTGAGCGCATCGTTGCTTTACAACCACCCAAGTTATCGGTTCTTAAAGACCCTAACCAGAACAAAAATAAAGATAAAAAAGAAGATAAATGATCACAGGCCAGCACATGCTGGCCTTATTTTTAACGGTTTAAATTACATAGGTAAACGTGCGCGCCGAACCACACTATCAGGCATTTTTTGCGCTAGTTTTGCTAATAATTGCTCAACTTTTTTATGCTGCGCTTTATCTGCTACCATAGAGTGAAACAACCAGCGATAAGCATCCTCATAGTCTCTTGGGCTACCATACCCTTGGTTGAATAGCCTAACTAAGCGCATTTGCGCTTTTAAGTTACCTTGTGCAGATGCTTCGCGCAAATAGGTCACGGCCATCGCTTTATCTTGCTGAACCAACCGCCCGATATCATAATAGCGGCCAAGTTGTTCTAGTGCTGCTGCTAACCCTTGCTCAGCAGCTTGACGCATATAATACACCCCCAACTCTACGTTACGATCAACACAGACTGCATATGCCAGCATATCGCCATACAGGAACTGATACGATGGTAGCGCCATTTTATTGGCTCGCGCTTCGATATCTTGTACTAACTGGCAATCATCTGCCTTTACACGTGCTAGGTGTGCATTTTTATTGATCAAGCCAATTAACTCGCTTTCTGTGTACAGAGGTACTGCTGCAATGGGCTCTTCAGCCATGCTCAGGCTGGAAAAGAGTAATGTTAAAGGCAATAAAACACGCATCAAAATCACTTAAAAAAGTCAGTCTTAGCAAATAATATACAATTATCATTCCAGAGTGAATTTTAGGCACAAAAAAAGCTGCCGAAGCAGCTTTTTTAGTCACTATGGCAATTATGCAAACGGGTTGCGTAATACCATGGTCTCTACACGATCAGGACCTGTTGAGATGATATCAACTGGAACACCCGTGATTTCTTCGATACGTTTGATGTAATCAAGTGCCGCTTTAGGCAACTGATCAACTGAGGTTACACCTACTGTGTTTTCTGACCAGCCTGGCATCTCTTCGTATACTGGCGTTACTTTCTCGTAACCTTCAGCAGCTAATGGCGTCACGTTCGTTACTGTGCCATCTTCTAACTGATAACCAGTACAGATTTTTAATGTTTCTAAACCGTCTAAAACGTCTAATTTAGTTAAACAGAAACCTGAGATGCTGTTGATTTGAACTGCACGGCGCATCGCCACTGCATCTAACCAACCAGTACGGCGTAAACGACCTGTCGTTGCACCGAATTCATGACCTTTCTCACCTAAATGCTTACCTACAGGGTCTTGCTTATCAAGACCATCGTAAAGCTCTGTTGGGAAAGGACCTGAACCTACACGTGTTGTGTAAGCTTTGATAATACCTAGTACGTAATCAAGGTGTAATGGACCAAAACCAGCACCTGTTGCTACACCACCTGCGGTTGTGTTTGATGATGTTACGTACGGATAAGTACCATGGTCGATATCAAGCAATGTACCTTGCGCACCTTCAAATAAGATGTTGTCGCCCGCTAAACGCGTTTGATCAAGTAGCTCAGTCACATCAACAACCATCGCTTTTAAGATATCAGCAATAGCCATTGCATCATCAAATGTCTTCTGGAAATCAACCGGCTCTACTTTGTAGTAATGCTCTAGTGTGAAGTTATGGTATTCCAATACTTCTTTTAATTTGCTCGCGAATAATTCAGGATTGAATAAGTCGCCAACACGTAAACCACGACGTGCTACTTTATCTTCATAAGCTGGACCAATACCACGACCTGTAGTACCGATTGGCTTATCGCCACGTGCTTTTTCACGGGCTAAATCTAATGCAATGTGGAAAGGTAAAATAAGCGGACACGCTTCACTAATTAATAAACGCTCACGCACAGGCACGCCACGCTCTTCTAGCATGCCAATTTCTTTCATCAACGCTTCTGGTGATAAAACAACACCATTACCAATCACACACTTAACATTGTCACGTAATACACCCGATGGAATAAGGTGTAAAACCGTCTTTTCACCGTTAATTACCAAAGTGTGGCCTGCGTTATGACCACCTTGATAACGAACTACTAAAGATGCTTTGTCTGTAAGGAGGTCAACTACCTTACCCTTACCTTCGTCACCCCATTGGGTGCCTAGTACAACAACGTTTTTACCCATTGCAAATTCACTTAGAAAAAATTAGGACGAGATTTTACCAGAAAACGAGGTGAAAGATCACCCCGTTTAGCTTATTTTTTCTGCGGCCGACTTTTTATCACCATAGCCAATAAAACAACCGCAGCCAGAACAGGGAGTTATAAATTTATAATACAAAGAAATTAGTTCACGACTGAAATAAAAAAGCCCTGCAAAGTGCAGGGCTTTCATTATTAAGTGTTTAATTACTGGGCATTAGCGCCTTTCATGTAATTAAAGAAATCACTATCTGGAGAGATAATCATGACGTCTTGCTTATCTTTAAAGGTTTTTTTGTAAGCTTCAAGACTGCGCACAAAGCTAAAAAACTCAGCATCTTTATTATAAGCATTAGCATAAATCCCCGCCGCTTCTGCATCGCCTTGACCGCGAACAGTTCGCGCATTTCGCTCAGCATCTGCCAGCATAACTGTTACACGACGATCAACCTCAGCACGAATTGTTTCTGCCTTTTCTTGACCTTCAGAGCGATGCTCTTTCGCCACCGCAGTTCGCTCAGCGCGCATACGTTGGAAGATTGAGCTACTGACTTCTTGTGGTAAGTTAATTTGCTTAACACGTACATCAAGTACTTCAATACCTAACTCTTGCGCACTTTCTGAAGCTTGTACTAATGCTTCTTCCATAAGCTCACTACGCTCACCTGAAACAATTTCTTTAATAGTACGAGAACCAAAATTAGTACGTAGACCATTATTTACCTTTTGCTTAAGCAGTGTTTCAGCGTATTGCTTATCACCGCGTGCGCGTAGGTAAAATGCACTAAAGTCGTTGATACGCCATTTCACGTATGAATCAACAATTAAGTCTTTTTTCTCGCTTGTTACAAAACGATCAGGTGCACCATCTAATGTTTGGATACGTGCATCTAAACGGCGTACTTGACTGAAAAATGGCACTTTAAAGTTCAAGCCTGGGCCATAAACTACTGCCGTGTCATTACTGTCTTTCTGCACTTTACTGAACAACAATACAATCGCCTTTTCACCTTCTTGTACGACAAAAATAGATGAAAAAGACATAACAACCGCAAGGGCAAGTATTACTAAACTAAAATTTTTCATTTTGCTTATCTCCCCTCATTAAAGCGATCAGTTGCAAAACGGTCATTACTCGAGTTAACCGTACTGTTGCGTGATGTATTCAACTTGTTGCGCAAATCTTTGATATCACTTGAACTTGGCAGTGCAACACGGGTCGCGGTGCCTTGCTTTTCCATTATTTTATCAAGCGGTAAATACATCATGTTATTACCGTTTTTCACATCAACAAGTACTTTAGAGCTATTACCCAGTACTTCTTCCATTGCATCAATGTACAAACGTTTACGTGTTACTTCCTTCGCTGCTTGGTACTCTGGTAATAGCTTTTCAAAGCGTGCTACCTCACCTTGCGCTTCTAATGTAATACGCTCGCGATATGCTTCAGCTTCTTGTGTCATACGTGTCACTTGACCACGGGCACGCGGCTCTATCTCACGGGCATAAGCTTCTGCTTCACGGATGAAACGCTCTTCATCTTCTTGTGCAGCAATAGCATCATCAAAGGCATCTTTTACTTCACCTGGTGGGCGTGAATCTTTAAAGTTCACGTCGCTAACAATAATACCAAGGTTATACGGCTCGATAATTTTGTTTAGCTCATCCCACGTTTGTTGACGAACGACCTCACGACCTGTTGTTAATACTTGGTCCATTTTCACATGACCAATAACATAGCGAAGTGCGCTATCGAGCGCTTGTTGTAGGCTGTGATCAGCATCCGTTACACTGAACTTATATAGGTGAGGATCGATAACACGATACTGCACTTCAAACTCTACATTTACGACGTTTTCATCTTCAGTCAGCATAAAGCCTTTCGCAGATAAAGAGCGTACCGCTTCAATATCAACCGGAATGACACGTTCGATGAACGTCATTTTCCAACGTAAGCCTGGCTCTGCAATGCGACTAAACTGACCAAATTGTAAAACAATACCGCGCTCAGCTTCTTTAACTGTATAAATACCGCTTAATGCCCAAACGATGATGGCAATAATTAATATGAAAGAAATGCCTGCGCCACCAAGTCCGCCGCCGTTTTTACCTGGCTTGTTACCACCAAATAAACCGCCAAACTTGTTGCCGAATTTACGCAGTACCTCGTCTAAATCAGGTGGGCCTTGATCTTTTCCGCCTTTGTTATTCCACGGATCTTTATCATTGCCATTATTACCCGGTTCATTCCAGGCCATAGCTATACTCCATTGTTATCTAAATGAATTGGGTTAAATCTATCAAATCTACAGCATTTCTCATACTAAAATTAACAAATGCTGACGATTTTTAGTTCGCAACTATAAAAGAATCGAGATCCTGTCCCATTTCTTTTTTCAAACGATTCCACTCAGCCATCGGTAAACGCACTGAAAGCAACCAATTACCTTGTTCATCAAAGCACTCTTCATGAACAGCATTTAAGTTAAATAATGCAGCGCGAATACGACCATGCTGTGGAGGTAATTTAAGCGACTCTGCCAGCATTTTCTTTGCTAGCAACTCATTAATTGCCTCTGACAGTAACTCACAACCCACACCCGTTCGAGCAGATAACCACACTCTAATTGGCTGGCCTTCATCGTTTCTATCTATACGCGGCGCAACGTCATCTAGCGCATCAATTTTGTTATACACTAATAATTGCGGCACTTCATCTGCATCAATTTCTTTTAGAACTGACTGCACCTGCTCAATATTCTCTTTACGACGCGGGTCTGCTACGTCAATAACATGTAGCTGTAAATCGGCTTCCCGGGTTTCAGTTAATGTAGCTTTAAAAGCAGCCACTAAATCATGTGGTAAGTGACGAATAAAGCCAACAGTATCCGCGAGGATCACTGGACCAACATCGCCAATGTCTAACTTACGTAATGTCGGGTCAAGTGTTGCAAATAATTGGTCGGCCGCATACACATCTGAGTCTGTTATTCGATTAAACAGGGTCGATTTACCTGCGTTAGTGTAACCAACTAATGACACTGTGGGTATTTCATTACGGGTACGTGCTCGTCGCCCCTGTTCACGTTGCACAGCAACTTTATCTAATCGTGCACGAATATTCTTAATTCTTGCACGCAGAAGTCGTCTATCGGTTTCAAGCTGCGTCTCACCTGGACCACGTAAACCTATCCCACCTTTTTGGCGCTCAAGGTGAGTCCAACCACGGATCAAGCGTGTTGAAATGTGACGTAGCTGCGCTAACTCAACTTGAAGTTTACCTTCATGAGTACGCGCTCGCTGGGCAAAAATATCAAGGATCAAACTCGTACGATCAAGTACACGACACTGACAAACGCTCTCTAAGTTACGTTCCTGTGACGGGCTTAGTTGATGGTTGAAAATAATGACATCTGCATTGTGGATTTTGACAGTTTCAGCGATTTCTTCTGCTTTTCCGGTACCGACGAAAAGTTTCGGATGTGGTGCTTGACGACTGCCTTGCACAATCGCCAAACTACTAACACCAGCAGAAGATACCAACAACTCTAATTCATGAAGATCTTCACGATCCCCTTCTTTAGGTAAGTCGATATGAACTAAAACTGCCTGTTCGCCGGCTTCATAACGGTCAAACAAGCATTACGCTCCTAAATTTAAAAATTTCCAGGCTCTTGCTCTTCTGAATCATCGCTTCCTTGTGCACCTTGGAAGTTAACAGTACGCGCTGGAACTACGGTAGAAATAGCGTGTTTATACACCATTTGATTCACGGTGTTTTCAAGTAAAATAACAAATTGGTCAAATGACTGGATTTTACCCTGTAACTTAATGCCATTAACCAAAAAGATTGATACTGGAATGCGCTCACGACGTAACGCATTCAAAAATGGGTCTTGTAACGACTGGCCTTTTGCCATGTTATTTTCCTTCGTTCTAGGTGTTATTATAATTAAGTAGCTGAACTAATTTAACAAAGCTAAAAATTTTTCAACTACTACTAGCTTAGCGAACTTACTACACGTTGCAAGTTTTCTTCATCACCCGTGGCCAACCATGTAACATCAGGCCAACCTCTTAGCCAAGTTAACTGCCGCTTGGCAAGCTGGCGCGTGGCAGCAACACCACGAAAGACCATTTCATCATAGTCAATTTCGCCTGCAATGTAATCCCACATTTGTCTATAACCTACGCAACGAATCGAAGGTAGATCTGGGTGTAAATCCTTACGTTTATATAGGGATGAAACTTCATTTTCAAACCCCTGTTCAAGCATTATTTTAAACCTTTTCTCAATTCGCTGATGTAAAACGCTGCGATCGGCAGGCGCGATAGCAAATTGATGAAAAGTATAAGGAAGCGCTGGCTGCTTTTGTTTTTGTAACTCTGTCATTGTTTTGCCAGTTATACGATAAACTTCGAGCGCACGATTAATACGTTGTGAATCATTTTCACTTATTTTACTCGCAGCCTCAGGATCGATTTTAACGAGCTCTGCGTGCAAATGCGGCCAACCAAACTGCTTTGCTTCCTTTTCGAGTTCAGCCCGCACTTCGGGTGATGCCTCTGGTAGTGGCGACAAACCATCAATCAATGACTTAAAGTACATCATTGTACCGCCAACTAATACAGGTACTTTACCTTGCTTATGAAATAGATCAATCTTTTCAATCGCATCGCGACGAAAATCAGCAACTGAATAACTTTCTGCAGGATCAATAATATCGATTAGATGATGAGGCGCTCGCACTAATTCATCAGCATCTGGTTTAGCTGTACCAATATTCATATCTTTGTACACCAGCGCTGAATCTACACTGATTATTTCTGTGTTTAAATGCTCACACAGCGAAATTGCTAAGTCTGTTTTCCCTGCTGCGGTTGGTCCCATTAAAAAAATGACGGGTAAGTTATTCAAGCCTAAATACCTTGCTTAGTTTAAAAACTGAGATAGTTCTATTTTAACTGCTTTTTGACGTAAACGTTGCATAGTTTGTGGATTATTTTCTAACCGAGTCACTTGTTCCATAAAGGCTTGGCTTGTGTAATAACGTGTCGGAATTTGCTGTGTTAACCATTCTAGCCATTCATCCAATGAACTTGGCGATGTTTTGCAAGCAATGATAAGTCGCTCAATGGCATTACTAACATCAAGTAAATACATACAAGGCGGAAGCTTTTTAACCATCACAAATTGCTTTTCAATCACTAAATCAAAACCTAGCAGGGTAAACCACGACTGCTGAGCATTTAAAGCACTAATATCATCAGCATGTGTGTTTACTCGTACAGGTAACAACAAAGCTTTGCCATCAAGACTGCCAGCTTGCTCTACTTGCGCTTGCCAGTCGAGCGCTAAAGCATGCTTAAAATGCGCAGCAAATAGTTGCTTGTCTTCACTAAATACGCATTCACCTTCGCGTACGTGAATAAGTTTGGCAAGTTTTGTTTGCTCCACAACCGGTGCAGCAATGCTTGGCTCAGGCCGTACTTGATCAAAATGCGCAGCATGTTGCTCACTGATCCCTTGATAAAAAGCATTCACATCTTGATGTGATGCTTTACTGCGTCCTTGGCTATCGCGACTAACCCCCCCTCCCGAACGCCCTGCTGTGCCAGAGTAACTCGCTGAGCGTGTTGGCTGTAACTCTGATTTAGGATAATCATACTGCTCTGTAGGCGCTGATGCAGTATAGCTTAACTGCGAGCTACTCAGACTCAACTCTTCAAACGGGGCCTGCTGAAAAGCAGTGTCATTGTGCTCAGTAAAACCAGCTTCATGCTGCAGCGGCACCACAACTTGTTTTATTGCCTGCAAAATAAAGTCATGCACTAAACGCCCTTGATGAAAACGTACTTCATGCTTGGCTGGATGCACATTTACATCGACCTGACGTGGGTCAATATCAATGTAGATAACAAAGCCTGGTAGTTCTTCTGAGCCTGCGACTTCTTCAAATGCTTGGCGAATCGCGTGTAAAATGAGCTTGTCGCGCATCATGCGGTTATTCACATAGGTATACTGAGTCGTATTGCTTGACCCAACAGGCAATACCCAGCCTCTTAGCATTAACCCTGCTTCACCAGATTGAATATGCAAACCTTGTTCACTAAAGATTTTACCGGCAACTTGTGCAACACGGCTAATTGCTTGTTCTGGATTAGGCTTTGCACGGTATTGACGCACCACTTTGCCGTTATGCGTTAACGTAATTGAGACATCAAACCGGCTCAATGCAATCCGCTTTATAAGCTCATCAATATGTGAAAACTCTGTTTTTTCTGTGCGCAGAAATTTGCGTCGTGCGGGGGTGTTAAAAAATAAATCTTTAACTTCAATAGTGGTGCCATCTGGGTGGGCTGTTGGTTTTATTTGCACAGCCATATCACGCCCTTCTGCAAAGGCTTGCCATGCAGCTTCTTGCTGTTTTGGCTTTGAGCTCAAAGTTAAGCGCGATACTGAACTAATAGATGCCAAGGCTTCACCACGAAAACCCAGTGAGCAAATGTTCTCTAAGTCATCAAGTGATTTTAGTTTACTCGTGGCATGGCGTGACAAGGCTAATGTCAGCTCATCTTTATTAATGCCTGAGCCATTATCACGAATGCGAATAAGCTTGTGGCCACCACGTTCAATGTCTATTTGAATGCGCGTTGCGCCAGCATCTAAACTGTTTTCGACTAGCTCTTTAACAACCGAGGCTGGTCGTTCAACCACTTCACCCGCAGCAATTTGGTTAGCCAATCGCGCGGGTAGTATTTCTATACTCATAGTGTTCCTAACGCAAAAATTGATTAGCTTTGCGGAATATCAAGCTCTTGACCAATAAACAGGGTATTCGATTTTAAGTTGTTGGCCGTTTTTAACTTACTAACGGAGGTATTGTATCTGCTTGCCAAAATACTTAATGATTCACCTGGACGTACTTTGTGTTTAGTCGGAAACTGCGCTTTTAACTTAGCAAATAACGAGTCGTCTGGCGGGTTTTGCATATAGTAATTTTTAATTGAGGTGAAAATTGCTTTTGCTAAGCGCTCTTGATGCTGTGCTGTTTTTAGCATTCGCTCTTCACGCGGGTTCGAAATAAACCCAGTTTCGACCAAAATAGACGGAATATCTGGAGATTTCAATACCGCAAGACTTGCCGCTTGAGGGTGCTTTTTGTGCATTTTAGCAACTTTTTTTAATTCACTAACAACTTCTTGTGCAACACTAAAGCCTGTTTTCATCGAGTGATCCATCGACATATCTAACAGTGCTTGCGCTAAATATTTTTCGCTCGCAGTATCTTTTAATACCCCAGCAGCACCACCTAAAAGCTCGGAATGTTTCTCTTTATCCTCAATCCATTTACCAATTTCTGAATTAGCACGGCGCAGTGAAAGCACCCATACTGACGCACCATTTGGTTGCGGGCTAGTAAAGGCATCGGCATGGATCGACACAAAAAAGTCGGCTTTTTTCTTACGAGCAATGCTGGTTCGGGTGTTTAAATTTACAAAGTAGTCACTGCGGCGCACCATACGCGAGATCATTCCTCGTTCAGCGTCTATCATGCGCTCTAAGCGCTTCGCTATTTGTAGCGTGATATCTTTTTCATAGGTACCTGAGGGGCCAATTGAACCTGGGTCTTCACCACCGTGACCCGCGTCAATAGCAATGACGATATCACGTTCTTGATGAAGCTCTCGTTTTTTCACACTCGTGTTAGTTGAAGCAATCGGTTCTGCATTCGGTGTTTTATCTACAAGGTCAACCACTAAGCGGTGTTTGTATGGTTCGGTAGGCAATAAAGCAAACACAACCGGTTTACTGGCGCGCGCGAGTTCAAAAACAAAACGGACACTTTTACTATCTTTTGGCTTTGAGTAACGCAGTTTTGAAACTATCTGATGCTTTTTAGGAATATTAGGCAAGCTATCTAGCTTATTGGTATTTTTTAAGTCAACCACTAAACGGGCTGGGTTTTTTAGCATAAAATAACTAAAATCAGGCTTCTCGTTCAAATCAAAGACCACACGAGTGCTGTCAGGAGAGGGCCAGACACGTACGCTATTAATTGTATTTTGTGCAAACGCAACTTGGCTTACAACCAAAAACATTAAGATAGTTAATAGTTTAAATGTACAACGACCCATTTTTGCTCATACACCTTTATTTTTATCTGTTTATTATTGCGTGCTCTTCAACTTCTCTACAATCGAATGACCACGCTCTGTTAAACTATTTATTAAAATAGCACGTGCTTCACCTTCATAACGTAATGTAACATCAAGATCTGGCGTGGGTATAAACTCCCCCCCTTTTTCAGGCCACTCTACTACGCAAATAGCGTGTGGGGAAAAATAGTCACGGATCCCCATATACTCAAGCTCTTCAGGGTCGCCCAAGCGATATAGATCGAAGTGATAAATATCAGCTTTATCTAACTGGTATGGTTCAACCAGTGTATAAGTTGGACTCTTAACCTTACCTTGATGACCAAAACCTTGCACAATACCACGCGTTAAGGTGGTTTTACCGGCACCTAAGTCTCCATGTAAATAAATCACAGCTCCTTGCTCCATTAATTTTGCAAGTTGCTTGCCCATATTTACCGTTGCGGCTTCATCTGCCAATGCAAAGCCAACACTGTTGGTCATTATTACCTCATGAAATACTTGAAACACATTACTTTATTAATCATACCAGAATATTTTTTTAAGGCGAGAATCAGGCGAACCATGAGTCAGAAACAAAAAAAACCGGCAAGTTGCCTAATGCCGATCAGTTAAGAATATTTTCATGATCGGTTGACCGATCTTTTAAAGGCTTCAAAATCCGATATCAGAAACTGATATCGGATTTTTTTATGTCTTTACTCACAAACCTCGATGAAACATTTAGTCATGCGGAAGACTTGAAGGCTGTCGATAAGCTTATGTCTTTTGTCGACCCTGAACTTCTTCAGCAAGCCTATACACTATCGGGCGTAGCAACTATCAGACGTCGCCGGTTACCTCTGGATTCGGTCGTATTTACTATCGTGGGTATGAGTCTTTTTCGTAATGACCCTGTCTGGGACATCGCAAATAAACTTGATATCTCATTACCAGGTAAAAATCGATTTGTTGCCCCCAGTGCGGTAGTTCAAGCTCGGCAACGACTAGGTGATGAAGCTGTCGGTCACGTCTTTAAGCTGATGGCACAACGGGCCTTTGGTGATTTTGCCTTTGAACAGTGGTGTGGTTTAAATGTGTTAGCAGTTGATGGCGTGATGTTTCGTGCTCAGGATACCGGTGAGAACCTTACTGCATTCGGTTGTGACCGTAATGCTAAAGGCGATAATCCGTATCCACAGGTACGCATGTGTAGTCTGATGGAAACCTCCAGCCACCTTCTACTGGCCAGTGAGTTTGACAGTCGGGATGTGGGGGAGATGTCTCTTGCGCAGCGGCTTATTCCTTCGGTTCCCAATAACTCTCTGACTCTTTTCGACAGAGGATATTATTCGCTGGGGTTATTGTACTTATGGATGACTAAAGGCGTTAATACGCACTGGATGCTCCCTGCCCGTAAAGATCTACAGTACACAGTAAAACACCGACTAAGCGAACATGATGCTGTTATCACTCTCAAGACTTCGCCTCAGGCTCGGAAAAAATTTGATGGTCTACCAGAAACCATCGACGCGAGGCTAACCAGTTACAAAGTAGACGGGAAAAGCTACCATGTGCTCAGTTCAATGGTCGATGTATTGCAGTTTCCCTACGAAGAAGTTGTTGATGTGTACGTTCAACGCTGGGAAATAGAGCTAGGGTTCAGGGAAATGAAACAGACGCTAAATCAGGCCAAGCTAACACTTCGTAGCAAGAAACCTGAGATGGTACGACAGGAGCTCTGGGGACTACTACTGGCCTACAACCTGATTCGGATGATTATGCTGGATGCCGTTAAAGATATGCCTGAGCTATCCCCATCGCGGCTTAGCTTCGGCCTCTGCATGAGACACATCATCGTGTTCTTCCTAACCACTTTACCGGAAACAGTAACCAAGTTGCCCGTTCACTATGAATACCTGATGGAATCGTTAAGGATGATGAAATTACCTGACAAACGGCCTGATAGGTATTACCCAAGAGTTGTGAGGAAAAGACCGACTAAATACCCCACAAAGAAAAAAGCCAGTCAGCTTAACTGACTGGCATTA
>NZ_LRUF01000004.1 GCF_001550155.1 Pseudoalteromonas arabiensis | reverse complement strand
GATGGGTTTGGTAATTTAAAACAAGTGGATGTAACGACAGGTAACCTTGGTATTGACCAACACCAGTTTTCTGAGAGTTATGTTTATGATGACTTGCATCGATTAAAAAGTAACTCAGTCAATGGTCATGAAATCACACACTACAGCTATGACAGTGTAGGTAACTTATTATTCAAATCAGATTACGCCACAGAGTACGACTACACAACAGGGACAACAGGTGGGCCAAACGCAGTAAAACGTGTATACCGAAGTGGTAGTTGGAAAACATTTAGCTACGACGCTCGTGGTAATATGATAAAAGGCGATGGATTATCACATGCAATTTACAACGCAATGGATAAGCCAATCCAACTCATAAAAGAGGGCAAAACACTTAACTTTACTTACGGTCCACAACACATGCGCTTTAAGCAAGTGAATGGCAGCGTAACCACCTTCTACAGTGATAAATTATATGAAGAAGACATCGACGGCACCAAAACCACATGGCGTGCCTATATTGATGACATAGCAGTGATAAGCCAAACGACGGATGAGACTGCGAGCATACGTTACACACATAGAGACCGTTTACAAAGTGCGCGCATAATCACAGACTATAATGGTTATGTGAGTACTCAACGCAACTATGACCCATTTGGTAAACCACGTTTAGCCAGTGGTGGCTTAATGCCGGTTGGAAACGCAAAGCTAAATGACTTAGCAGATGCAAAAACACGACGTGGCTTTACTGACCACGAGCATTTGGACGATATTGAGCTTATTCATATGAACGGTCGGGTGTACGATTATAACCTTGGCAGGTTTATGAGTGTTGACCCTTTGATTCAAAGCCCAACGAATAGCCAGAGTATTAACCCTTATTCTTACATAATGAATAATCCGCTGTCTGGAACCGATCCAACTGGGTACGCAGCAGAAATTGAAAAAGAGAAAATTAAGGTTTCAAAAATAGGTTCGAAAATTAAGCGTACCGTAGGGGAAAAAACAACGGTTACTACAACGAATGACTCAGGTCAGGTAACTAATAGGTCTACACAAACCGTTATTGGTTCAAATGTTGCTGTTACGTCAACAAACTTTGAAAACGGTGCAGTTACATCGTCTACATCTGCTGTTATGAATGGTAAAACAATGACGGCTGTATCTAATTCAGTTACAGATATTGGTTCTCCAGCAACGTTATCTCAATCGACAAGCATAACAACAGCTGAGGGGTCAGCAAATTGGTGTTATGGAGGTGCTTGTAGAACGGGAATAATGCCTAATATTGATACTAGAACTATTGCTCAAATGGATGAAGGGCTTGAAAATTTAAATTCAACTATGTCCGCAGTTGCAGGCGGTTTTAGTGTGGCTTCTATGCTGAAATCTTTGCTGACGGGACTTCCTAAATATGTTACAAAGGGCCATTATATACCAGATTATACATTGGCTAAGCAGAAAGAAAATGGCCAAGATATACCGCTACCATTAACTGAAGCAGAAGGAAGAGCGCATACTGTACTTGGTATGAGAGTAGGGAGTGATGGGAATATTTATCGTCAGTCAGCTCAGTTTCCAAGTAATACGTGGCCGAAAGTAAATGGTAAAGATGTTCCAATGAGTGAAGTTCATTGGAGTAATCACGGGCGCGGAGACCATTTAAGTCCTCATCAACATCAATTTAAGTTTGATGGTACAGGTTGGATTCGTGAGGGGGGCAATGGTTTGCCTTTTAGAACAGAATAGCAAGAGGAAAGTTTGAGATGCAGGTGTGTTTTGATTTAATGATACCTAAGGCATGCTTTGGAGATTCTTTTCCTTTGCAGGAAGAGCTTTCCTCTTTTGGGGGGGAAAGCTATAAGCAAGATCCCCCAAGGTACATGTGGAAAGAGGAAGTAAAGTTTAAATGTCAAGTTATACCTGACCATATTTTGACTTATATACCGTCTGAGATAAATGTTACGGAGTGGAACTATCTATCATTAGAAGGTAATGAGCTCGAATCTTGGGAAAAAAGCATTAATAAGCAAACACCGGAAGAGTCACAACTACCTTTAAAACAAATGCTTAATGAGTTACTACCTTTATTAAATGAATGGGTTGTCATTTTTGAGCTAAACTGTGATCAAATTGATAATGTCTATAAGATGAACAGTTCAATGCTATTAGATAAGGTCAATACTGTTCTTAATTGGAATAACGAGCCTGAGGGGTTTATAGCTTGGTATAAATCTTAACTATAATGTTTAGTATATAACTAATTCAATTATTCTTTTTAACCTCAAAAACGGATATTGAACTTTAAAGAAGTAAATATTTGAGTTGTGCATAATGGGGCGTTTCCTTCTACCTGTTTTATTGCCGAGCAAAAAGCTATCAAGAGCGTACTGTAAATCAGCTCATTTGCAGCGAGCACTGTGCTAAATGTGTTAGTGCCACTTCCTAGTGGCGCTGGCTCAAATAGCTTGATGCTTGCATGTGATTTACCATAGCAGCACTTTAACGTGATATAATACATCAACACGGTCTACGCTTAATTTTGCTCTAAAACTTTGAGGTTGCCATGATGAATCATTTTGCGCTTTTGGCTAAATCACTTCGGTTGGCTGCCCAATACTACGCTCAACAACAGCGTAAATCAGATGGCTCACCCTACATTAACCATTTAATCGAAGTTGTCGATATGCTTGTTAATATCGCTCATGTTCAAGATGAAAATGAGTTGTGCGCTGCCGCTCTTCATGACAGCCTAGAAGACACAGAAATTACCAAGGAACAAATTGCGAATGAATTTGGTATTTTTGTGCTTGAAATGGTGCAAGCGCTAACAGACGATAAAACACTATCATTAAAAGCACGTAGGGCTAGCATACTCGAACAGCTGCCCACTAAAGCGACCTCAATCCAGCGTATTAAGCTTGCTGATATTTGCTCAAACGCTACAGCCATTCCTTGTGGTTGGTCAAATGAGCGACTAACTGAGTACTTTGTTTGGCTTGATCAAGTTGCTGAACTTTGCAAAAACGCAAGCCCCTCTTTGTATGATGAATACCTAAAAAGAAGAGCTATCACCATCAAGTAACACGCTTACTTTCGCTTAATATTCCAACCTACTTGATTCTAAAACCAATCCAAAACGTATGCTGGACTTCCCATAGTTTGCTAGACACCTAATGAGTTACATTGTAACTTCTAATTAGAGGTGTTTTATGAGCAAAGGCAAACGGTATACCCAAGAATTTAAAATAGAAGCTGTTAAACAAATTACTGAACGTGGTTATTCAGTTGCTGAAGTATCAGAACGATTAGGTATTTGTACTAAAACCTTATATCACTGGCGCAGCCAGCTATCAGATAAACCTAAATCGGTTAAGTCATCAGAAGAACAACTTAGGATCGCTAAATTAGAGGCACAATTGAAACGAGTCACGGAGGAACGGGACATTTTAAAAAAGGCCGCAAGGTACTTTGCCAGCAACCCCGAGTAAAGAACGGCTTCATTCGAGAACACCAAAATGAGTTTTCCATCACTACGATGTGCCGCCTTTTTAAGCTGCATCGTAGTGGTTTTTATGCATGGTTAAAAAAGCCTTTAAGCGATAGAGCACTTGAAGATAATCGCTTGTTGAAACTCATCAAAGAATTCTACGTAGCCAGCGGCGGCACGTATGGTAGCCCTTGGATACATGCTGACTTACGTGAAATGCAGCTTAAATCGTGTGTGGCTAAGATCATGCGACAACATAAGCTTAAAGCGCAAATTGGGTATAAGCGCCGCCATATTAAAGGCGGTAAGACATCGCGGATTGCAGATAACTTATTAGCGCGTCAATTTAACCCACCTGCGCCGAATCAATCATGGGTGAGCGACATAACTTACATAAGAACTTATGAAGGTTTTTTATATGTGGCAACAGTAATGGATTTATTCTCTCGGCGTATTGTGGGTTGGTCGATGGATAAAAATCTTGTTATAAACGCACTATTGATGGCTGTATACCAACGTCAACCGAAGACTGAGGTAATGGTTCATAGTGATCAAGGTAGTCAATACGGTAGCGCTGATTATCTCGCATTTATGAAAGAACATAATCTTGTGCCTTCAATGAGCCGCGCTGGGAACTGTCATGATAATGCGGTTGCTGAAAGCTTTTTTGCGACAATTAAAAAGCGAATAATTAAGCGTAAGATATACTCGACACGCGAAGATGCGAAAGCTGAGATATTCAATTTTATAGAAATGTTTTACAATCCAAAAAAGCGCCACTCACATACAGGCGGTGTTTCACCTGCTAAGTTTGAAGAAGCATATTATTCTGAGTTAAAAACTGTCTAGTGAAAGCTGGGAAGTCCACACCTATAGACCCTAGAGATGTAGAAAACTTTAGAGATGCAGCAGGATTACCATCTGGAGGTGCTAGTGGGGCAATGAACTCAGCATCATTCCTGATTAGGGGACGTGTGAGCCATTCTGATATTATAAAATCAAGGTCAGCCTTACCTTTAGATGGTAATAAAGGTGGGTTAGAAGAGTTTATAATAGAACCTAAAAACGTTTAACTTACTGATTTTTCGATACTTAAATAGTAGGCTATAAGCTATGGATAATAAATATGCTGGAATGACAGTAAACGAACGCCTTTATGTTAGCGGTTTAATAGATGATTTTGATGAGGCTGTTGAAAACAACGATATTGAAAAAATCAGGACCATTCTTACAGAGGTTGAATTAACGAAAGAGGCGATTAAACCAATATTAGAAGAAATAGGTCTTTGGAAGTAATTGGTGTGTACTGTCTTTTACTTATAGTTGTTAGCTAAAATGACTTATCTGAATGATAAAGTCCACAAGAGTAGGCTTTATCATTTTTGCAATGGAGTTAGTTTGATATCAGTGTTTTTTAGTTATGTAACGGCCTGTCAAGTCACTTTTTAACGTGACAAAATACATCAACACGGTCTACGCTTAATTTTGTTCTAAAACGTTGAGGTTGCTATGATGAATCATTTTGCGCTTTTGGCTAAATCACTTCGGTTGGCTGCCCAATACCACGCTCAACAACAGCGTAAATCAGATGGCTCACCCTACATTAATCATTTAATCGAAGTTGTCGATATGCTTTTTAATATCGCTCATTTTCAAGATGAAAATGAGTTGTGCGCCGCTGCTCTTCATGACAGCCTAGAAGACACAGAAATTACCAAGGAGCAAATTGCAAATGAGCTTGATATTTGTGTGCTCAAAATGCAAAGCGTTAATAGGTTAGTACTACTTAATAAAGTTCTTGGCATAAGCTGTTAATCTAAAAATTACTAATGAGCTTTTAAAAAAGTCAAAACATTTGCAAAAAGCCCTTCATAATAGTAAAGCTAATTTAAGGGCTTTCTAGTGGCGTGAATAGATTCGCCGCTCATCAGAGTACACTTATATTGTGAGGCGTACTATTCTTCTATAAACATTTGGAGTGACACCCCAAGGTTCGCAATTGCCAACATCTTCATATGAAATACTTACAGTTGCACCAGCCATCTTTGCTGCTAGTAAAGTACTATACATTCTATCCCTGCTATCCTCAGAATAACCGGCGGGAATAATAAAAAATTCATTATTAGAACATGCTTGGACAGGAGCGCCATTTTGGTTTTCTAGTTTAACTAAAATTCTAGTGCTACTATATATTGACATGTTCTCCACCTTCCCAGTTGCACTAATCCACACTGCTTTTGCATTATGTGAAAATAAAATAAAAAATACTATAAAAAGAAACCTTTTCATACAAAACTCCTTTAAAATAAATAATAACAGTGTATTAATGCTAGGTTGGACGCCCAAATTAACCTAAAGTGAATGTCTTACCAATAATTAGTGAGTACCCTATAAAGATTCAGAATATTAGTCAATCATAATTTCACAGAATATATTGTGAAATTATACGTATTGGGTTGTGTAAAATAGTAGGATAATTTTCTGCTATTACAAGCTAATAGTACTGAAGGAAGCTGAACATTTTTTAATTTCATTTTTTCTCACACACCTAAAATACAATTGAAATGATAATTATTTTTAATTAATCTCTTGCTCTTTTATAGGTACAAGGAAGGAAAATGAAAATTAAAAAATTGGTTTTACTAATATCAGCTGCATTTGTTACCACACAAGCCGTGTCGCAAACTCAAAAGCAGCCAAGCAAAAAAGCACTTTCTGATATTGAAGTGATAGAGGTTTTAGGGCGAAGCGCGCAAACAACATTCTCTGATTACAGTTATTCAGTTACCCGCACTGCTGCTGATATTCTTGAGATCCCACAATCAGTAAGCGCAGTAACCAAGGAGGTGATACAAGATCAAGCAATGATGCGCTTAAACGATGTTACATCTTTTATTAGCGGCGCGAATGAATACTCTGTGTATGATGACATTACAATTCGGGGGTTTCGCAGCCAAGACGATCGCCGCGTCAATGGTATGCGTACTCATAATAACTTTTGGAATCAAACCTTAATTGCTCATGTTGAACGTGTCGAAGTAATTAAAGGGCCTGCTTCTGCTGTATTTGGTGATGCAAGCCCTGGTGGCACGGTTAATACAGTAACTAAAAAACCGCTTGGTGAAAGCCGCCATAACATTAGTGCTCGCTTTGGTAGTTATTCTGATAAATATGTCGCATTAGACACAACAGGCAAGGTAGCTAGCAATGATCGTTGGCTTTATCGATTTAATGCTGGCTACGAAGATTCAGAAACGTTCAGAGATAATATTTTTAATGAGAGTTTATTACTCTCACCCAGTTTTACATATTTACTAAGCGACGATACTAAAATTAATGTTGAGGTGGTTTACTCTGACAGCAAGGGGTTACTCGACCGCGGTCAACCCAATTTACGTAACGCGACCGATTTATCTCAGGTGTCTATATCTTTATCGTCAAATCAGCCAGGGGATAAGCTAGATACAACCTCGTTATCATCAAGTGTGACTTTAGACCATCATTTTAATGATTACTGGTCATTGGGTTTTAAATACATGCATTTAGATAGTGAGCAAAAGCTGGTTGAGCATCGTGCAGCGACATATGTTGATGGATCAGACTCCGTATTTAATGTTTGGTATACAGACCGGGATATTGATGCCGATTCAGATAATGTGACTGCTTACATAACAGGCAAAGTTTATATCGGTGATGTTGAGCACAATATTGTCATTGGTGGCGATTACATTGATAACCATAAACTCAATGCGCAACGAATGAGTCGCTCGGCAGGTACATTTGATATTTTAAATCCAACCTATGAGCAACCCGATATAGCAAGTTACAATTTAGGCGACCGTTTTGAATTTGGTGGTGGATTAAAAAGTAACGGCCTTTACATTCAAGATCATATTAAATTCGATGACTGGTCAATTTTAGCCAGTGTACGTCGCGAAGATTATAAGTTAACAGATCTAAATGGCAATGAAAGTTCAGACAGTGATTTCTTACCTCGCTTAGGTGTTGTTTATAATCTTACTCAAGACTCAAGTGTCTATGCCAGTTGGGTAACTGGCTTTGAACCCCCATCCACATTTTTAAATACCAAAGAGCAAGGTGGGCCATTTGGACCAATCGATAGTTACCTCTACGAAATTGGTTATAAGGCAAAGTTATTTGACGAAAAGGTGTTGCTAACAACGTCCATCTATCAAATAACAAAGCAGAATGTGTTAGTACAAGATTTTGCTCGTTCACAGCAATTAGGTTACCGAGTTTTTCGTCAAAGGGGTGAGGAGCAAGCCACAGGTTTCGAAATCGATATTAATGGGCAGCTCTCTGATAATTGGTTAGTGATTGCTAATTACGCCTACAATAGGGCTGAAATAACTGAAGACACGAATACGCTTTTAATTGGTAAACAAAAAGAAAATGCACCAAAAAATTCAGCCACACTCTGGAGTAAATATAGCTTAAACGATACATGGCAGTTAGCGGCGGGGGCAAGCTATGTTGATAAGCGCAATACAACCGACGAAGCTGTTTTGCCATCGTATACACTGTTGCAAGCAGGTATATACTTCAAGAAACCAAGTTGGAGTGCTGCATTGCTTGTTGATAATGCACTCGATAAACAGCACTGGAGTGGTGGTTATGGTTACGGGCAGTTATTTGTGGGTGATCCACGTACCGTTAGTTTGACTGTAAACTACACGTGGTAGCACATAATGAATAGGCCTTAACAGGCCTATTTTTTTATTGGTTTGCCTGACATAATCTGGCTGTGTATTTTTATATTGTTTGTTGATGTCAGAATTTTATTCTTTATTAAAGAATAACTATCAAGATATTGAAGTTATTAATGTGATTAGCACTCTATGGAGCGGCTGTGGCGAAATTATTCGTTGTCGATTAGACGATGAAACACGGGTCATTAAATTGATTTCTATGCCTGATTTCATTGAACACTCGCGAATTGAGCAAAGTCAATTTGCCCTAGCCAGAAAGCAGCAATCTTATTTAGTTGAATACAATTGGTATAAGCAATACAGCTCATCTTTACCAGACCAAGCTGCTGCCATTCCTTGTTTTAATCTGATACAGAAGCAAAATCAATTTGCTTTAATTTTTGATGATTTTACAGCGTTTGGCTATCAGCAAGCTCAAGACCACACTCAACATATTCATGCAATACTTAAATGGTTAGCGCACTTTCATGCTTTTCATTTATCAACCCCAGGCGAGGGGTTATGGCCCAGAGGCAGTTATTGGCATTTAGCCACGCGTCCTGATGAATACGCACGAATGCCCGACTCACCTCTTAAAGCCGCAGCTGAACATATTGATTGCGCACTTTATCAATGCAAATATCAAACACTAATACATGGGGATGCAAAGCGTGCTAATTTTGCTATCAACTCACAGATTAATCATGTACTTGGTTATGACTTTCAATATGCTGGTAAAGGGGTTGGCGTTATCGATGTAATGTACTTTTTGGGAAGTTGTTTAAATGAGTGCGCACTAAAGTTAAATGCGCAAACCTACCTAAATCGATATTTTGCAGAGTTAAATGCAGCACTTAAACAGTATCAACCTACTATAAACGCAGGCGATTTAATCAGTAATTGGCGTGGTCTTTGGTGTTATGCATGGGCTGATTTTTATCGGTTTTTAGCAGGTTGGAGCCCTCAGCATGTAAAGATAAATGGTTATATGCAAAACCAATTCAATGAATACCTGAACAAAAATAAGGAATACGATGAATAAGCCTATTCGTTTTGCCATTATTGGCTGTGGAGCGGTAACTGAGGTAAAAAGTGGCCCTGCTTATCAGCAAGTAAAGGGTATTGAACTTATTGGCGTTACGCGCAGAGATTTAAACAAAGCGCATGATTATGCTACACGCCATACTGTACCCAAAGTATTCGCAACTAACAGCGAGCTAATAAACGATGAAATGGTTGATGCTGTTTATATAGCAACGCCACCCGATAGTCATAAAGAATTGGCGCTCGAAGTTGCCAAAGCAGGCAAACCTTGCTGCATAGAAAAGCCACTCGCTCCTAGTTACGAAGAGAGCTATGCAATTGTTGAGGCGTTTAAATATGCTAAGCAACCATTATTTGTCGCTTACTATCGACGCTCTTTACCACGGTTTAATAAGGTTAAAGAACTTATTCAAAATGGCCAAATTGGCCAAGTACGCCATGTAAGTTGGCACTTAAGTAAAGTGCCAAGTGAGCTTGATTTGTCTGGTGAATATAATTGGCGCACTGATAAACGTATTGCTCGTGGTGGCTACTTTGATGACTTAGCGAGTCATGGCTTAGACTTATTCGCTTACTTACTGGGCGAGTTTACTCGGGTTCATGGTTTTAGTTCAAATCAACAGGGGTTGTACTCAGCATTTGATGCTGTTACGGCTCATTGGCAGCACAGTTCTGGTGTGACAGGTGTTGGCAGTTGGAATTTTGCCTCTGCTAAGCGTTTCGATGACGTGGTTATTTATGGTAGCAAAGGTGAAATACGCTTTAGTGTATTTGATGAAAAACCAATTGAGCTCAATAACCTTGCTGGTAAGTGTAAATTTTCCATCGAAAACCCCGTTCATATTCAACAGTTCCATGTTGAAAATATAGCGAGGTTTTTTGACCAAGGGGCGCCACACCCATCGACAGGGGAATCCGCACTTCATACAAGCTGGGTAATGGAACACATTTTAGCTAATTAATGCACATAAGCATTATTAAATGCCTCAATAATGACTTTTTGCTCAGGAGCTGGAAACAGCTCCGATAGCCGCTTGCTAATAAGAGTTTTGACTCTTTCACTTTGAAGAGCACGGTCAAATAACGCAATGGCTTGTCTTCCTTGCGGCGAAGGTGAACATGCTATATAACCAAAAACAGCTGCTTGATCAGGCTCAATGGTTAAATAACGTATTTTATCCGTACTAGCAGCGCGTTGATATCTGTCTATAAACACGTCTCTATATTCAATAATGGCATCTATTTTATTTTGAAAGAGCATCTGCCCCAAACGACTCGCATTGGTTGCACCTTCAAGTTTAAAAAAGTGTTTTTCATTATTTTTAATAAAGGTATCTATATCTACGGAATACGAGCGCCCACTTGTTATGCCAATTGTGAGGTCGTAGTCATTGATTGCTTTTTCCAGTGACAGTGAATCAGGTAAGGTAGGCATATTAAATACAATGAGCCTATTTGCAGGAAATGCCATAATTGGGTAGCGAGTAAATAGGGCGTTAGCCTCTCGTTCAGGCGTTTTTAACTTATTGTATAAGCAAACATCAGGAAGCATACTGAGTTGTTTCCACTCTCGTAATCTGCTTGCGGGAACAAACTGGATGTTTATTTCATCTTGTATTTCTTTTACAGCTTCGAGTAAGAAAATTGTTGCTTCATTTCTCGGCTTACCACTGGCTTGCGGAATATAGTCATCCATCACTTTTATTTCTAAAGGCTCAGAATTAGCTGTCGGACTTAAAAAAGCGAGGTTAAATAGTATTAAAAAAACGAGCGAATGTATTTTCATGCTACGTTGATACCTAAAAATTAAATAAATTGTGATGTTGTGCCACACCAGTTTGTTGCAAAAAAATTAATATTTCGGCCTTTTGATTAATATTAGACCTATTAACGAAATTAATGCAATAACAACGCATTTTTTGCGGTAGCGCGGGCTATTATACGCTAAAATAGGCGTAATTTATTTCATTTAGGTTCTACTTATGTCTATTAATGTAATTACTCATCCGTTAGTTCAACACAAACTTGGCCTTATGCGTGCAGAAGGTATTAGTACAAAAAGTTTCCGTGAGCTGGCGTCTGAAGTAGGTACTTTGCTTACTTACGAAGCAACTAAAAACCTACCACTAGAAAGCGTGCAAATCACAGGATGGGATGGTTCAACATTAGATGTAGAGCACATTAAAGGTAAAAAAATTACTGTTGTGCCAATTTTACGTGCCGGCCTTGGCATGATGGATGGCGTGATGCAATTATTACCCGCTGCAAAAGTGAGTGTTGTGGGTCTTCAACGTAACGAAGAAACACTCGAGCCAGTGCCTTATTTTGAAAAGTTAGTTGGCAAAATTGATGAGCGTTTAAGCCTTGTTATTGACCCAATGCTGGCAACAGGTGGCTCAATGATCGCCACTATCGATATGTTGAAAAAAGCAGGCTGTAAAGATATTAAAGTCATTGTATTAGTGGCAGCCCCCGAAGGCGTAGAAAAAACCCTTGCGGCACACCCTGATGTTGAAATTTTCACCGCATCATTAGACAGTCACTTAAACGAAAAAGGATATATCATTCCAGGCTTAGGAGATGCCGGTGACAAGATTTTTGGCACAGTGTAAGGCGCTCACGTGGAAAATCATCAACCATTTTCGTTAAAAACCATTCTTACCGGCGCGCAAATGCTGTTTGTAGCATTTGGCGCTCTGGTACTTGTGCCCTTACTGACAGGCCTTGATCCCAATGTGGCTTTATTTACCGCAGGTTTAGGGACTTTACTGTTTCATGTGGTTACCAAAGGCCAAGTTCCTATCTTTTTAGCATCGTCTTTTGCTTTCATTGCACCCATTATCGCCTCGGTACAAATGTGGGGCATTCCTGCAACAATGGGCGGTTTAATGGTGGCGGGCTTTTGTTATTTTGCGCTTAGTTTAATTGTAAAGTTTAAAGGCGTAAATGCTCTGCATAAAGTGTTACCGCCTGTGGTTGTTGGCCCTGTGATTATGGTCATTGGTTTAGCTTTAGCGCCAGTCGCTGTGAACATGGCAATGGGTAAAGCTGGTGATGGCAGTGCGCAATTAATCCCTTATGAGCAAGCTATTTGGGTTTCAGCTTTATCATTACTGGTTACGCTGATTTTTGCTGTATGGGGTAAAGGTGTATTTAAACTCATTCCTATTCTTGCCGGTGTGGTCGCAGGCTACCTCGCTTCATTATTTATAGGTATTGTTGAATTTAATGCGGTCACTCAAGCGAACTGGTTTGCAGTACCGGCATTTACCTACCCTGAGTTTAAGTGGCAAGCTATTTTGTTTATGGTACCTGTGGCAATAGCGCCAGCCATAGAACATATTGGCGACATGATGGCAATTAGCCAAGTAACGGGTAAAGACTATTTGAAGAAACCGGGTTTACATCGCACTTTATTAGGTGATGGCCTCGCGACCTCCGCGGCATCGGTTTTTGGTGGTCCACCTAATACAACGTACTCTGAAGTAACGGGGGCGGTAATGCTTACCCGTAACTTCAATCCACGGGTGATGCTTTGGACTGCTATTATTGCGATTGTGCTCGCGTTCGTAGCAAAAATGGGTGCAGGTTTACAAACTATTCCGGTGCCTGTGATGGGCGGCATTATGATTTTACTCTTTGGTTCTATTGCCGTGGTTGGTTTAAATACCTTAGTAAAATCAGGTGAAGACCTTACCGCGCCTCGCAATCTGACTATCATCGCACTGATTTTAGTGTTTGGTATTGGTGGCATGCATATCGGTGGTGACGAGTTTAGTTTGCAAGGTGTGAGCTTATGCGCAATCTTGGGGATTATCTTAAATGCTGTTCTCCCCAAAGCAGTGCAACAACCTGATTAGAATTTAGAAACTGCTTGAATATTGCACCAAAAAAGCGCGTTAAATATGCGCTTTTTTTGTAACTATTTAAAAAATAAGGAATTATAAAACTGGTCTACTAACTGCATTTATCTCTATGTCATACTGGTAGGAGCGATTATGCAAGAGGCAAATGTTGTGGATATTACCCCGTTTTTAGCGAAGCATCAGTTACCACTGAAGTATCAATACTTAAGTGAGCAGTTTTTTATACCCCTCGCGCACGATATCTTAAGTGCAAAAATAACTGGCCAACCTATGCTAGTGGCTATCAACGGCTGCCAAGGCTCAGGTAAAACAACCCTCGCTGATTTTTTAGTGACCTGGGTTAATAGTAATACCGAATTCAATAGCGTGTCATTATCAATCGATGACTTTTATTTAAGTCGCGATGCTCGCTCTGAGCTTGCTAAAGACGTTCATCCTTTGTTTGCAAGTCGTGGGGTACCAGGGACGCATGATACGCAATTAATGGAGCAAACCTTGTCAGCCTTGTTGGCAGGTAAAGTGGATGTGCCATTACCTCAATTTGATAAGCTAACTGATGATCCAGTGCCAAAAGAGCAATGGCCTAGTAGCCAAAAGCCGATTGATATCGTGTTTTTTGAAGGCTGGTGTGTAGCCAGTACACCGCAGCAACCTTATCAATTACAAACTCCAGTTAATGAATTAGAACAACAAGAAGATGCCGACGGCATTTGGCGCCGTTGTGTCAATAGTTGCTTAGCGAATGAATATCAACATGTATTCGCGATGGCTGATTACACCATTATGTTAAAAGCGCCTTCATTTGAAGATGTGTATGCGTGGCGCTTGGAGCAAGAGCAAAAGTTAATTGCTAAAAAAGGCCAAGGGCAGGGCACCTTTGACGAAGTGAGTTTAAAGCGTTTTATCTCTCATTTTGAACGAATTACGCGTGAAAACTTAGCCACTCTTACGCACAGCGTGGATGCGTTATTATTGCTTGATACCGAGCGTGATATCACCAAGATGGAACTACTGGCTGACCAAATTGCACAACCACTTATTTTTACAGACTTAGACGGCACATTACTTGATCACGATAGTTACGAGTGTGAGGTAATCAAACCTTTTTTGGCAAAGTTGAATGAAAGTGGTGTCAATGTCATTTTTAACACCAGCAAAACTTTTGCTGAAGTTACTGATATTCAAAAAGGTTTAAATCATCATCACCCTTTTATTGTTGAAAATGGCGCGGCCGTTTATATCCCAAAAGACACTTTCAAAGTAAAACCGATTGGCTGTGATGAATATAAAGGTTATTGGCGCTTTGCTATGACACAAAGCACCGATAAATTGCATGAAGATCTTAAGCAATATGCGAGTGATTACAGTCATTGTGTGCGCTTATTTAGCCAATTTAGTGCACCAGAAATAGCCGAGTTAACAGGACTACCTGTTGGTAAAAGTGAACTGGCTTTACAGCGCCAGTACTCAGATCCGGTTTGTTTCTCGGGCAACGATGAAGAAAAGCAAGGCTTGATAGATGCTATGAGCCAAGCAGGCTACGAAGTGCTTGTTGGCGGGCGTTTTATTCATTTAACCAAAGGTAACAATAAAGGTCTTGCACAAAAATGGCTGTTAAATCAGTTTAAAAAAGCCTATCGCAATCCATTTACTGTGATAGCCCTCGGCGACAGTCAAAACGATGTGGCCATGCTAAAAGCGGCCGACACCGCCATTCTAATCAATAATCCTGGCAGCCAGGTGCAATCACAAATATTACAAAAAGCCTGGCAGCTCAGCGAAAAACCAGCCCCAGCAGGTTGGGTTCAAGAAGTTTCTGCGTTAACTATCATCAAAGCGCGTTTTGCAGCAAAACAGGAGCAATCTCATGGCTGATTTTTATCAAAATGGCATTATCACGACCTTACACAATATTGCTGACCGCCCAGTAGAAGAGCTAGAAAAAGAATTATTGGGCTTTTCAAAACAACGCCCAATGGGACTGATTTTACCGTCGCTTTACAGTGAGTTAGAAGGCCCCGCTTTGCAAAATATTATTGCTGAGCTCAAACATGTGCCTTATTTATCGCAAATTACCATTGGCCTAGATCGCGCCGACGAAAGCCAATATCGCCATGCACTACAGTTTTTTGCTGAGCTTGATCAGCATCATAAAGTACTTTGGAATGATGGCCCGCGTTTACAAGCGCTCGATAAAGAACTCCAAAAACTGGGCGTTGCACCACGAGAGCTAGGTAAAGGTCGCAATGTTTGGTATTGCATGGGTTATAAGTTGGCAACGTCAAAAGTTGAGTCAATTGCGCTTCATGACTGTGATATTTTGACTTACGACAGAGCGCTTTTAGCACGCTTAATTTACCCTGTTGCTCACCCTCGTTTTAACTATGAATTTTGTAAAGGGTTTTACCCGCGCACCGCTGAGGGCAAAATTAATGGCCGCGTGTCACGTTTGCTGGTAACGCCGTTATTGCGCTCATTTAAAACAATTTTAGGTAGCAATGATTATTTAGAATACATGGACTCGTTTCGTTATCCGCTAGCGGGGGAGTTTTCGTTTCGCCGTGATGTACTCAACGATATTCGTATTCCAAGTGATTGGGGCTTAGAAATTGGTGTGCTATCAGAGATGTATCGAAACTACTCGCATAACCGTTTATGTCAGGTCGATATTGCCGATAATTACGATCATAAACACCAAGAGCTATCGCTCAGTAATCAAGCAACCGGATTGTCCAAAATGTCGATTGATATCACTAAAGCTTTATTTAGAAAGCTGGCTACACAAGGGGTGACCTTTACAACAGAAACAATTCGCTCATTAAAAGCGACCTATTACCGTATTGCACTCGATTTTATTGAAACCTATCACAACGATGCGCTCATGAATGGCTTAACGCTCGATATTCACCAAGAAGAAAAAGCTGTTGAGATGTTCGCGCAAAATATTATGAATGCGGGTCAGCACTTTCTTGAGTACCCAATGGAAGCACCCTTTGTGCCGAGCTGGAACCGTGTTGCCTCTGCCATGCCAGATGTGTTTGCGCGCTTAGAAGAAGCCGTAGAGCTTGATAACAAAGATTACATTTAATGGGGAAGGCGCGTGACTTTAGAGCTTTTACAACAACGGGTTATACAGCATTTAACCTGTATCTACGGCGAGGTTGAACTACCAACAACCCTTGAACAACTCGCAAACAGGCTGATCAACACTATGCTAGGTGATGATCCTGTCCGCGACCCGACGCCGCATAAAAACCGTTGGGATGAGCAAGACATGATCTTAATTGCCTACGGTGATTCAATCATTCGTCATGCTAATACGGATGATGCGGTAGCTAAGCCTGAAGAACCGCCTTTGCATACCTTACATCGCTTTGTTAAGAATCAATGTTTGCCTGAACTCAATGCCCTGCATATTTTGCCGTTTTACCCGTATAGCTCAGATGAAGGCTTCGCGGTGATGAACTATGTGCAAGTGAATGAAGCGTTAGGCAGTTGGCAGCATATCCGTGATATTTCGAAGGATGTCAGGTTGATGGCTGATTTAGTGATCAACCATTGTTCAAGTCGAAGTGTTTGGTTTGAAAACTTTATTCAATGCAAAGAGCCTGGTAAAGGGTATTTTAAAACGGCGAGTCCGAGTGATGATCTTATTCAAGTTGTTCGCCCGCGCACATCGCCTCTTTTACAAGCAGTTGAAACTAAAGATGGTTTGCAACATGTGTGGTGCACCTTTAGTCATGACCAAGTCGATTTTGATTTTGCCAACCCAGATGTGCTTAATGAATTTGTGGGCATTATTCGTCATTACTTAGACAATGGCGTACGTATTTTCCGCCTTGATGCCGTGGCATTTCTATGGAAAAAGCTCAATACCCGCTGCATCAACTTACCTGAAACTCACGAAGTGATTAGGTTGCTTCGCACCCTAATTGAGCATGTTGAACCTAACGTGATCATTATCACAGAAACTAACATACCTAATCGAGAAAACCTGTCGTATTTTGGTAATGCTAACGAAGCACATTGTATTTATAATTTTTCATTGCCACCGCTGTTATTGCACACTTTACTCAGTGGTGACAGTACTGCATTGAAGCATTGGATGATGAGTATGCCGCCAGCCCAGCACGGTACAGCTTACTTTAACTTTATTGGCTCTCACGATGGTATTGGTTTGCGTCCTGTTGAAGGTTTACTTGATCAAGCGCAAATAGCGGAAATGGTCAGCACGACCGCTAAATATGGTGGTAAAGTATCATTACGAACCGCACCAGATGGTACCAATACCCCTTACGAATTGAACATTGCTTTGTTTGATGCATTACAAGGTACGCATCGAGGACCAGACAAATGGGGGGTTGAACGCTTTTTATGTGCGCATGCCATAATGTTTGCGCTTGAAGGTATTCCGGGTCTGTATATTCATAGCTTGTTAGGTACTACTAACGATTACGAGCGTTTTGAAAATAGCCAACATAACCGAGCGATTAACCGCCATCGCTGGCAAGAGTCAGAGCTATTGGCAAAACTTAGTAATGAAAATACTCACCATCGTACCGTGTTTAAAGCAATGAAAAACCTGATGACTATTCGTAAGGCACAGAGCGCATTTCATCCTAATGCGACGCAATACACCTTACATATTAGCGATGGACTATTTGGCTTTTGGCGACAAAGTATTAATCGTTCACAGAGCATGTTTTGTATTTATAACATTACTGATGAATCAAAAACCCTTACCTTCGCAGATCTAAATCTGATTGAAACTGAAAGCTGGAAAGATTTGATTTCAGGGCAAGTTATAGAAGAAAACACGCAAAATATAGTGTTGTCACCTTATCAAGCTATTTGGCTAAGTAATAAGTAGTGTTTATAAGCTGTAAATGCCCTTTACAGCTTATTTTTAAAGGCTAGGGGAGGAGTGCTGCTATGGAGAACGGCTCAGAATTCTGCTCAGTTTTACTAAATTTCTTAAAATCTATCGCCAAACTATTGCTATGAATTTGCTCAACGAACGTGACTGTTCTAGCTGTGTGAGGCGTAAAAATAGCAATGTTTTGATGTAGCTCCAAAGGCTGTTGTTGGAATATGTCATATATGTTTACCATTGCTAGAGCACCAAGTGTGACATGCCCTCCGATACAAATGTCGATTTTTTCCGACGCAGCCTTGAGTGGCCAATTAATCGCGCCTACTAAGACTTTATCGCGTATCTTATTGTCATTAAGTGCTCTAATCGCTCCAAGCGCAATCGCATCATTAGCACTCCAAATAATGTTTATTTGTTTTTGGTGATTTAAAAAGCCAATGCTTTGGCGGTAAGCCTGCGTTGCTGACCAATTGGCAACACTTTGTGCGACTAATTTCGCGTTATTTGCTTTTGAAATATAATCAGTTATGCCTTGTTGTCTATCAATAGATGCGTGAGTTGTATAGTCACCATGAATTGCATAAATGTTAGCTTGTCCGTTATTTTTTTCTACGAGCTTTTGAGCTAACAACTTTCCTGCTTGAACATTGTTTGGCACAACACTGCCTGAAATATTAAGCCCTTTATTACTTAAGGCTGCAAGTTCATCATCAGTAGGACGATTTAGTAAAAAGTATATCGGGGTATCAAACTTTGGCAGATCTAAAAGTAGTTGGCTGAGTACACTTTTTTCATCCACTAAAATCAGCATATCAGGTTTAGTGTCTATCGCTTCAACAACAAGCGATTTCATTAAAATATGATTACGATTAGCGTACTCAATTGTTAAGTCTATATCTAAATCATCTGCTGCATCGCGCATGAGCTCAGATACTTCAAACCAAAAAGGCCCTGTGGTATTGGTATCGGCGTAACCCGGATTGATAAAAATAATTTTATGCTGTGCTAAAACACTGGGAATGCAAAATAAACAAAATAAGAAAGAAAGGGCCTTTGCCATAAACAACTAAAAACAATACAACAATGAAGTGAGTATAGCGCTTATTGGCAGAAGTTTCGATTAGCTGTTTGGCTTATAAAAAAGGCTGTATAAATTCGTTTCTATCGACCAAAAAGGATATAATTAACGCGAAGTTAGTTTTAATAGGAAGTAGTATGAGAGTTGTTTTGAGTGCCCTTTTTTTAGTTACCTCTTTATCTAGCTTTGCTAAAGGCATCGATTTAGAAGCTAACATGAAGAATATGGGGTTAGCATACAAAAATGCTGTGCAAGCCAGTGAGTTGAGCGAGTTCAACCACGCAATTGATGAGTTTATTCAACTATTAGAGAAAGCAAAAACGGCTGACTTTAAACAGCATCAATCTGCTTCTATTGAGGGTATCGATAAAGTTATCCATAAAGCAGAAGATGCTAAAAGGCTCGCCAATAAGCAGGGAATACTAGCGGCAAAAGTACCATTAAAAGAAATAGATACTTTACGAAAAAAATACCATGAACTTCATGAGCCACCTGGTTTTTGGGAGCTACTATTTGGCAAATAAAAAAGGTGCCTTTGCACCTTTTTAACGTTTTTTCTTTTTCCCTTGTACGGCTTTAAAGCGTGGGTTTTCTTTGTTAATCACGTACACGCGCCCTTTACGTTTTACGATTTGACACCCAGGTCTATTTTTTGCGCTTTTTAATGAACTTAATACCTTCATTTAATTCTCTTTTTATTTGCTCGCTAAATTTTTAAATCGGCGATTAAACGCAGCAACTCGACCATCACTTGCCACAGCTTTTTGTTTACCAGTATAAAAAGGGTGTGAGTCACTCGATACATCGATAGGCACATAGGGATAGGTCTTGCCTTCAAGCTCTACTGTTCGCGATGTTTTAATTGTTGAACCTATAATAAAGTAGCTATCTGCTGCTGTATCATGAAAGGCGACTTGCTGGTAATCAGGGTGTATATTCGGTTTCATTATATAACCTTTTGCTATGTGATAATGTATCAAATGATAAGTGTTCAAACTGGTAAGATCAAGATAAAAATAATTCTCATTTAATATTTGTGGTTTGATTTTAGTCAGTCTGAACAAACTCTGACCACTTGAATTCAAAAAGCTGGCTATTGTTAATAAGGCTGTTATAACTAGGTATGTGTGCTCATATAATAAGAAGGAGTAAGGCAGTGAACGATGAAATTCAAACTGAGCAATTGGACCAAAATGTAATGAATACGCTTCGTGATAAAGATCATTCAACACTTGCGAGCCATGTCGATACTTTAAGCTTCAGTCACAATGAGATAATTGAACTCTTAGCACAGTACCTTGCTCTGGGTGAGCAGGATGATGATGAGCGTTTTGATACTTGGTTTGATAATCTCACTAAAGAGCAGCATACGGTAGTGAAAACCTTTGAAGTGTACCGCGGTCACTATGAGCACTTAGACTAATTTAACAAATAGAAATGTATTAAACTCCCAATGAGGGCGTGTGTATTATCTATATACATGTTTATAGGTAATCTCGAGCAATTTAGGAAGTACTTATTTACGGTGAATAATTTCCTGTAAAGGCAACTTATTTTAAATCCCTCCTTGAAACTCTAAAATTTGGCCTCAGTGAAGTAAGTAAGCTTATAACGAATTACTTCAAAAGGAGAGGTTATGTCACAACATGTTATTGAAATGCCAGATTTAGGTATTGGTACATTTCGCCTAGAAGGAAAGACAGCTTACAATTCAGTTCAAATGGCGCTTGATATTGGTTTTAGACACATAGATACAGCGCAAATTTATGGTAATGAGGAGCAAGTCGGTAAAGCAATTAAAGACAGCTCTGTGCCCCGCAGTGAAATTTTTATTACTACTAAGGTCTGGAATGACAAACTAAACAAAGCCAAGTTTGTTGATAGTGTTAAACAAAGCCTTGAAAAGCTGCAACTAGATTATGTTGATTTATTACTTATTCACTGGCCTTCTCCGAGTAATGGAGAAAAAATGAGTGAATATTTAACTGAGCTCAAAAAAGTAAAAGAACTTGGTTTAGCAAAACACATTGGTGTTTCAAACTTTACCATTGCCAACTTGAAAGAGGCGATGCAAACGCTCGACGCGAGAGAAATTTTCACCAATCAAATTGAAGTTCATCCGTATCTTACCAATACTAAATTGCGCGCTTTTTGTGGACAACATGATATCCATGTTACCGCCTATATGCCGTTTGCCGTAGGTGAAGCCCTCAAAGACGATGTGATATTGGATATAGCGAAAAAACATAACGCTACACCTGCGCAAATAGTACTTGCTTGGGTAAATGCAAATGAGATGACGACAATCCCATCATCAACTAAGCGAGAAAACTTGGCTGATAATTTTGATGATTCAGTGAAACTTGATCATGAAGATATAGATAGGATCAATGCGTTAGACCAAAACAAACGCTTAGCGAACCCTGATTTTGCACCTGAATGGGATCAATAAATAATGAGGTAAAGCCGCCACCAGGCGGCTTTGTTTATTTTACAGATAGGTCGTATTTACAAACAACTTCTTCAATATATTTGTGACGTAAGGTGTTTTTACCTTCGTTGCCAGTACCGTGACTCAATGCTTTGTTCATAAGCTTTAAAGCTTTGTGAAGTGCTTGGCGCTCATCGACTGTTAAGCCTGTTTTAGTACGAAGTTCGGTAATATCATCAATGAGTAGTTTTGCTACATCAAGTTGAACGGCTTCTTCAATCAACCCATTTTGGGTTAATACCCCATATTTACTGCATAAAAACTGCTGCCAGACTTGTTGCAAATGTTCGTCAATCTCAGAACCAAATAAGTCTTCATTAAGGGCGTAACCTTGCTCGGCCAGTTTACTAAGTTGAGTCGAATATTGTTGGGCAAAGTGATTGAAGGCTTGGCATGATGATTTTACATCATGTTTAATAATGTGCTGGCCCCAGCTAGACGCACCACGAGGATAAAAGTCTTGATATTCCTCACATTGATAAATACCTGAGTAAGAGCTGCATTCTAATTGGCTTTGTAAGCAGTAACTTGGTTTCGGGAATAGCCCTTTTTGTTGCCAATCAGTTAGTGTTTCTTCATCAATTGATAGTGCATGACAAAGCTCCTCTGTGGTGTAAAAGTAATTAGCCAAAAATTTTGAAAGTTGCATTATCAATTACTCGCAATAAATACTGTTTATTTGTACAGTGTTTAATTCTGGCTTACCCTAAACATTTTATCAAGTATTTTTATTTATTAGCATGTACTACTCGGAAAATGCCTGTATTTATGTTACAACTAGCGCAAATTTTCCAAACATAAAAATAGTTATGCGCAGCCTAGAAACAATTAAACAAGCAAGTTTGATCACAGCAATTAAAACACCTTATCTCAACAACGGTGATATTGATCTGGCTTGTTACGATGAGCTTGTTGAACAACAAATTTCAGCAGGAGTCGATGGGATTATTGTTGGTGGTACCACAGGTGAAGGCCAACTAATGAATTGGGAAGAGCACTTGATGCTTATTGCACATAGTGTAAGTAAATTTTCAGATCGTCTAGTTATCATAGGTAACACAGGTAGTAATAATACCCGTGAAGCCATTAAAGCTACCGAATATGGCTTTGCAACTGGTATGGATGCAGCACTGCAAATTAATCCATATTATGGTCGTACGTCTATTCTTGGTGTGAAAGAGCACTTTAAACGCTTATTAGATATTGGTCCTGCGTTTATCTATAACGTGGCTGGCCGCACAGGGCAAGACCTTACACCTGATATTATTGAACCTCTAGCAGCGCATGAAAATTTTATCGGTGTTAAAGAGTGTGGTGGTAATGAGCGAATTGCTCATTATGAACAACAAGGTATTGCGTGTTGGTCAGGCAATGATGATGAAAGTCATGATGCTCGTCATATCCATAATGCTCATGGTGTTATTTCGGTAACTTCCAATTTAATTCCAGGCTTGTTCCGTCAGTTAATGGATAACAAAAACGATAGTCTTAACAATCAGTTACAGCCGTTAATGCAATGGTTATTCTGTGAACCAAACCCAATTGCTATTAATACCGCTTTAATGATGACTGGTGCAGTAAACAGTGTTTTCCGTTTACCGTATGTGCCGTTAACGCAAGCACAACAAGCGCTTGGACAACACCTAATTAATGAGCTTAATGTTGCTGATATTGTGGGCGATAAAGCTCAACTTTTAAACGAAAAAGGCGTTATCTTACGATAAAACTGAATTGACACTTAATTTTGGTTACAATTAAGTGTCAAAGTTTTACTTTTTTGTGGACAATGGGTAAAATTAGCAATCGATTAGCGCTAAAAGAATAAACGTTTGTGAAATTTGTTGTTAATAATCTGTGTTATTGGGTTGCACCCGGGCAACAAATACCTGAACGATTAGTATCAAGCTCCAGCGAACTTGATTTAAACTGGATCCCTGCCATGCAACGCCGTAGGTTAAGCCCTTACATGAAAATGGCATTGCATACCTTACATAACGCAAAAGCAGAACACACTCAAGTTGCTGTGAATTTTTCATCACGTCATGGTGACTTACCTAAAACAGCTAAGTTACTCAATACCCTCGTTGAACAAGCGCCTTTATCTCCTACTGCGTTTGGTCTAAGTGTGCATAATGCGACCACGGGTATTTTCTCGATAACAGGTCAAAACAAAGCAGCTATGAATGCCATTGCCGGCGGTGCAGAGAGTATCATTGATGCTATTACAGATGGTTATGCCCGCGTCAAATCAGGTCTTGAAAGTCAAATTCTAATCAATCATACAGACAGTGTGCTGCCTGAAGAATATCTTTGCTTTGCTGATGAGTTGCAAGTGGATCATAGTGTCTCGTTTTTGCTTTCAACACAACTTGGTAACGATGCATATTTTGAACTAAACAAGTTATCAAATCATGATGTGTCTCCTCCTAGCGATTGTTTACCATTGAGCGTGCAACTTGCAGATGCGTTTATTCGCAAGGAACCGAAAACAGTGCTTGTACATCAGCAGTCGGCTTGGATGCTTCAATACCATGGATCTTAACTTATTGGGTAAAGTTTGGCGTATCTTTGCAACTGGGTTTTGTTTTGTTGTATTTGGTATGGGTGGCATAGTTTTAACCTTGCTGGTATTCCCTTTGCAGCGTTGTATTGAGCCCTCAGCCCATAAACAAAAGCAAAAAGCACGTATCACAGTGCATTACACATTTAAGTTTTTTGTTGCTTTGATGCACTACACAGGCGCTATTCATTTTTCTGTGCATGATAGGGCGCGCTTTAAACAACTTAAAGGTCAACTCGTGTTGGCTAATCATCCATCTTTGATTGATGTTGTTGTTCTCATATCAGTGATTAAAAATGCAGATTGTGTCGTTAAGGCACACTTATTTAAAAACCCGTTTATGCGCGGAGTTATAAAGGGCACGGGGTATATTAGTAACGAAGATCCACAAGAGTTACTAGAGGAATGTGCGGCGTCACTCGCATCAGGTCATAATTTAATTATTTTTCCTGAAGGAACGAGAACAACGCCTAATGAACCATTAAAATTCAAACGTGGTGCTGCGAATATTGCAACACGTTGTCGAGCACCCATAACAACAGTAGTGATTAGTATGAAGCCAAGTACACTAACTAAAGACACACCTTGGTATAAAGTCGCTCCCACGAAGGCGTATTTTAAGATGCGCTTTGCTAATCAACAATTTGCATACACAGATTCTTTTAAAGATGAGCAGCCTGCAATGCAAGCGCGACAATTAACCCGTGATTTACAGGATTATTTTACAGAGGAACTCAGGCAACTATGACTGAACTAAAGAACCAAATAAAACAATTAATCATTAGCAGCTTAGACCTTGAAGATATTAGCATTGATGATATCGAGAATGATCAACCGTTATTCGTTGATGGCTTAGGGCTGGACAGTATTGATGCCCTTGAACTTGGTTTAGCTATCAAGAAAGAGTTTAATGTGAAAATTGATGCGAACTCGGAACAAACAAAAGCGCATTTTGCTTCAGTAGATGCACTTGCTGATTTTATTAATCAAAACAAATCGTAATATAGACTTAGAAGTAGGAAAAAGCATGAAAACCGCTGCCGAAATTTACACCGTTTTACAGGGCATTTTAGTCGATGAATTTGAAATCGATGCGGATGAAATTAGCCTTGATGCAAATTTATATCAAGATCTTGACCTTGATAGTATTGATGCTGTTGATTTGGTCGTTAAATTACGCGAAATTACGGGTAAAAAAATTGAGCCAGATGCGTTTAAGCAAGTACGCACAGTGCAAGATGTTGTTAGCGAAGTAGAAAAACTAGTTTCTTAATACAGCAACATGCTTAAAGCAATTACCACTACGTTAATTATCATCGGCTTATCTTTATACCCATTCATTGTGTATTTTGGTTTGCAGCACAGTTCAATTAAGCAGGTTAGTCTAGTACTGATTGCTTTATTAATTTTACGATTGATACTTAGCAAGCGCTTAGCGAATAAAATGCCATGGATAAAACCAGCCTCTTTACTAGCAATTGTGGCGTTAGTGGTAACACAGGTTTTTAATAGCGAATTAGGATTAAAGCTTTATCCTGTGATAATTAACAGCGTCATGGCAGCTACTTTTTTATATTCACTAAAAAAGGGGCCTCCAGTTATAGAGAGTTTAGCGCGGTTAAAGGAAGGTGATCTTGATGAAAACGGTGTACGTTACACGCGTCAAGTGACGAAAGTATGGAGCATATTTTTCCTGCTTAACGCCTCAGTAGCTTTATATACATGTCTATTCACCTCGTTATCAGTGTGGACGCTTTACAATGGTTTAATCGCATACATACTTATCGCTGGTTTAATGCTAGTTGAGTGGTTGATCCGACAAAAGGTAAAAAATAATGTTGGCTAATAACTTACAATTTCACCCAAGCGGTGCTTTTGTTGTTTCAGATAAAATCGTTAACCAGCAGCAGTTTTTTGCTGACATAGCGGCCTTTAAAGCGAAATTACATACGTTAAAAAGTCCATGTCATGTCGTTTTATTTCACCCTGATACTTATCAATTTGCCGTTCGGTTGTTTGCACTTGCTTGTGCTGGGCATAATGTAATTTTACCGCCCAATGGCCAGCCTGAAACATTACGCTTGTTGTTGGCTCAAACCCCGGTATTTGCAGGAGATACTGCAGATTTAGATACGCAGTCTGCGATTACTAATCTTGAGCAGCAAGCGTCTTGCGCGCCTACACCCCTAACTCAGTTACAGTGGCCAACAAACACGGCGGTGATTTTTTATACTTCAGGCTCTTCTGGCCAATCCAAGCCGATTGTTAAGCCATGGCGAGTGTTAAATCGTGAGCTGTCAGTGTTGTCTATGGCCTTTGATTTACAAGGGCAATTTACATTTTTAGCAACGGTGTCACATCAGCATATTTATGGGTTGTTATTTAGGTTGCTTTGGCCCTTGGCAAAAGGGCACATTATTGATAGCACACAAATCCAGTACCCAGAGCACATAGTGCAAAAGCTGAAAAAGACCCAACAAGCCGTGTTAGTTTCCAGCCCCGCACAGCTTGGACGCTTATGCTTAGACAATGTACTGATACCCGAGCGAGCACGCATAAAGTGGCTTTTCTCATCGGGTGGTCCGTTAAATAATCAGCACGCAGAGACGCTTTTTAATCAATTGGCTCGTCCAGTCACACAAGTTTTTGGCAGTACAGAAACGGGCGGCATTGCTTATAGGCAAGTTACTCAAGCAGCGGTTGAGGTTCCATGGCAGCCTTTTAGCGGTAATTATTTATCAATTAATCAAGAAGGCCGTTTAATACTCGACTCTTATATTCTAGAGCAATCTGGCTTTGCGCTAGATGACAGGGCACACGTGCATAGCAATGGTCAATTTAAATTGCTAGGCCGTATTGATAGGACAATCAAGATAGAAGAAAAACGGCTTAATCTAGATGACTTAGAAAATTATTTAGTAAGTCATACTTGGGTGAAAGAGGCTAAAGTTGTTGTTTTACCCGCGAAAAGAGTACAAATAGGTGCTGTTGTTGTATTAACAGATGATGGAAATAGTGAACGTCTTAAACAAGGGAAACTAATCATAAATCGTACTTTACAAAATTATTTATCTAATCGGTTTGAACGCATATGCCTGCCACGTAAATGGCGCTATATCGATGCGCTTCCTTTTAACAGCCAAGCTAAATTAAGCATCAAAATATTGGAGCAGTACTTTGCCAAGTCTGAATAATGTTACGCCACAGGTGAGCGTTTTATCACAAGCAAAAGATAGCGTCAGCTTAGCGTTAACGATAACGGCTGATTTAGATTATTTTCGTGGACATTTTCCTAATGCGCCTATCTTAGCAGGGGTCGTACAGTTAGATTGGGCCGTTAAATATGCGCAGCAATACCTTGGTTTTGGCTCTTTAGTAAAAAATCTAGAAATATTGAAATTTCAAGTGGTTACTACGCCTGATATGACGGTTAACTTAAGCCTAGAACGCAATGCAAAAGGCAAATGCTTATTTAGTTATTCCTCAGATAAAGGGCAGCATGCATCTGGCCGAATCGTATTTTGTGATTAAACAATGAACCAGTTTTGTATTGTTATTCCAAATTATAATCACACCCATGCTATCGCTGCGGTACTTGATGAGCTAAAGGCATTACAATTGCCGATTATTATGGTTGATGATGGCAGTGACGAAAGTGTGAAACAAGTATTTTCAGCACTTGACGCCGAGTACGATTTTTTAACTTTGCTCACCCATGCTCAAAATCAAGGTAAGGGCGGTGCTGTTCAAACCGGTTTAATGTATGCACATAAGCACGGCTTTAGTCATGCGATTCAAGTTGATGCGGACGGTCAGCACTCGTTAGCAGATATTAGTAGGTTGATAGAATTGAGTAATGAGTCACCCAACAATGTGATCAGTGGCTGCCCTATTTATGATAGCTCTGTGCCAAAACACCGTTATTTGAGTCGCTACATTACTCATTTTTGGGTGTGGGTTGAAACTTTAAGCTTTGATATTGTTGATTCTATGTGTGGCTTTCGTGTTTATCCACTTTCGGCTGTTGAAGATTTAATGTCTAAACAGACGTTAGGCAAACGCATGGACTTTGATATCGAAATTTTAGTTAGATTATATTGGCAAGGTGTGAAGGTTACTTTCTTGCCAACGCAGGTGATCTACCCCGAAAATGGCGTATCTCACTTTCGAGCCTTACACGATAACGTGGGTATTTCTTGGCTGCATACGCGTTTATTCTTCGGCATGTTACTGCGTTCACCTAAGCTACTTTGGCGTAAGGTGGTTGGCTGATGGCTGTTAAGCACTGGTCTAAAATGCAAGAGCGTGGCAATTGGCTCGGTATGCAAATTTTATTAATTTGCTATCGTGTTTTTGGCCGTTCAGGCTTATGGTTCGTATTGTTTCCAGTTGTGTTTTATTTGTTTTTAACAGGTAAAACAGCTCGTGAAGCATCTTATGCATTTTTAACTCAAGCACGTAAGGTAAATGGTAACCATAAAGCGGTTACATGGCGTGACAGCTTTCGCCACTTTCGTTCTTTTGCTGACAGTGCGTTTGATAAAATTGATGCTTGGCTTGGTCGTATTCAGCAAAGCGATATTATCTATACTAATGAGACATTATTTAAAGAGCTTGACGAGCAACAGCAAGGGGCTATTTTTATTGGCTCACATTTGGGTAATTTAGAAGTCTGTCGTGCGCTTAGTCAGCATCGCTATCGCAAAGTCATCAATGTATTGGTATTTACTCATCATGCGGTCGAATTTAACAAATTACTAAAAAGTATAAACCCTGATGTAGGCATTAACTTAATTCAAGTCACTGATCTTGGACCGGATATGGCGATTATGCTCAAAGATAAAGTAGAGCAAGGCGAAATCGTTGTCATTGTAGGAGATAGAACCAGTACTACAACAGCCGGACGTGTGGTTGAGGCTGACTTTTTAGGAAAACCAGCGCCATTTTCACAGGGCCCTTTTATACTCGCTGCGTTATTAGATTGCCCTGTTTTTCACTTGTTCTGTTTAAAAGATAAATTAGCCGGTGGAAAGAGAGTTTATCGGGTGGTATTTGAAAAATACGCAGACAAACTAGCGCTGCCACGTAAAACTAGACAGCAAACATTACAAAAAATTGTGAGCGATTATGCACAAAGGTTGAGTTATTACGCAGCTGCCTATCCATATCAATGGTTTAATTTTTATGATTTTTGGCAAAATGACGAGCAAGTGTCTCGTGACCAAAACAAGGAGAACTAAAGTGTCAGAGTACACGACTACATTATTTGGTGAGCAACGTTTATCGATTGAAGATATTGTTCATATTGCCTTGCAACAAGGGGCTGTTGCATTAACTTCAGATCACCAATTTGCCAAAAAAATCGACAGTGCCGTAGCATTTTTAGATAAACTCTTAGAAGACGATGGCGTAATTTATGGTGTCACCACAGGTTATGGTGACTCGGTGACTGTAAAAGTACCCCTTGATTTGGTTAATGAACTACCTCTTCACCTAACTCGATTTCATGGTTGTGGTCTAGGCAATACATTTAACTTAACGCAAGGACGCGCTATTTTAGCGACTCGCCTAGCATCACTGTCGCAAGGATACTCAGGCGTTAGCTGGGATATGCTCAATTTATTACGTGATTTTTTAAATCACAATATCGTGCCAGTTATTCCCGAAGAAGGTTCTGTGGGTGCCAGTGGTGACCTCACACCGCTTTCTTATGTCGCTGGCGCTATGGTGGGAGAGCGTGATGTATATTACAAAGGCGAAATTAAAAACAGTTTAGCGGTTATGCAATCTCTTGGCTTAAAACCATTAACGCTTCGCCCTAAAGAAGGGCTTGCGGTGATGAATGGTACCGCAGTAATGACTGCTTTAGCATGCCTTGCTTTCGATAGAGCCGATTATCTTGCTAAATTAACCAGCCGAATTACAGCGCTTGCCAGTCTTGCTTTAAAAGGTAATAGTCATCATTTTGATGATATTTTGTTTTCGGTAAAACCTCACCCAGGGCAACAGCAAGTGGCCGCGTGGATCCGTGGTGACTTAAACCATGTAGAGCACCCACGTAATGCTGACCGCTTACAAGATAGATACTCAATCCGCTGTGCACCACATGTCATTGGTGTATTACAAGATAGCCTCCCTTGGTTTAGGCAAATGATCGAGAATGAGCTTAATTCGGCGAATGATAACCCAATCATCGATGGTGAAGGTGAGCACGTACTGCATGGCGGTCATTTCTATGGTGGCCACATTGCAATGGTAATGGATAGCATGAAAACGGCGGTGGCTAATTTAGCTGACTTAGCAGACAGACAAATCGCTTCACTTGTCGATACTCGTTACAACAATGGCTTAGCTTCAAACTTGTCAGCAAGTACAGATGAACGTCGTTATATTAATCATGGTTTTAAAGCGGTGCAAATTGGTGCCAGTGCCTATACCGCTGAGGCATTAAAGTTGACCATGCCTGCTAGTGTGTTTTCGCGCTCAACCGAATGTCATAATCAAGACAAAGTAAGCATGGGAACTATTGCGGCACGTGATTGTTTACGTGTACTGCAGTTAACCGAACAAGTGGTTGCCAGTACATTGTTAGCGTGTATTCAAGGTTTACGTTTGCGTATTAATAACGGTGAGCTTGACTACGCAAGCTTAACCCCAGAAGTGCAGAGTATGTATCAAGACATTAGTGAGTTTTTCCCACAGCTTGATGAAGATCGCCCACTTGAGGCGGTGTTACGTTTTACCGTTGATGCTATTCAAACTAAACGTTGGAGTTTATATGCATAGTCGTGGCTCTTTATTGAGTACTTATGTAGAAATTGAAATCCCTTTTCATGATTGTGATCCTATGAACGTGGTATGGCATGGTAATTACCCACGTTATTTAGAGGTGGCACGTTGCGAATTGCTGCGTTTATTTGATTATGATTACGGGCAAATGCAGGAGTCTGGCTATGCGTGGCCAATTATTGATATGCATATTAAATATGTGGGTTCTGCATTGTTTACGCAAAAGATACGGATTGATGCATATTTGAAAGAATATGAAACGCGATTACGTATTGATTATATTATCAGCGATGTTGCGACGGGCAAAAAGTTAACGAAAGCGACGACTATTCAGGTGGCGGTTGATATAGAAAACAAAGAGATGCAATTTGTATCACCGCCTGTACTGCATGAGAAATTACAAAAGGTGATCTAATGCGAATGAGCATTTTTCTACTATGTAGTATGTTTTTTATAACGCCAGCTCTTGCTAAGAATGTGATAGAGCATGGCTCATTCAGCCAAGAAAAACACTTTAAGGGCTTTAGCAAGCCCTTTATTTCAAAAGGCATTTTTGAACTTAATGAAGAGGGCTTAACGTGGCAAGTGCAATCACCGGTAAAAAGCACTTTATTTATTAAACAGGGTCAAGTATATACTCTTGACAGTCAAGGAAACGAACAATTACAAAAAGGGGCTGAGCCCTATGTGAGCCTGCTACGAGCAATTTTAAAACACGACAGAGCGGCGTTAGCAGAGCAATTTACAATAAATAAAAGCGTTGAGCCTAATTGCGAAATCCTCTTGCCTAACCAAGCATTGCTAAAACACGTTTTTAGTCAGTTTGAACTTTGTTTTGATGCTAATAAGGTGACTACCGTGCGCTTACAAGAGCCAAATGAGAATTTTACCTTATTGCGTTTCTCATATACTGAAAATGAGCAGCAAAAGTGAAAGCGTGGGCAATTACATTATCTTGGCTAACTTTACTCACTGTTATGTTAGTTGTTGTTTTTGCGGTAAAACAACCAGCTTTAAATAATGACATTTTAGCCTTGCTGCCCAAGTCGGAGCCAAGGTTACAACAGGTAGAAGAGCACTTTTTTTCAGCAAACAAGCAACAACTGAGCTTTTCGTTTAGCGGTGAAAATAATACCCAAGCTTATGACGAAATGGTGAGTTGGTTCGCTGGCAAAAACATTCAACCGCGCTTTACACTGCCGAAGATTGAGACCCTTGCCCATTTTTATGGCCAATACGCAGGTTACTTGTTGGCACCCGAGTACCAACAAAGCCTACGTGAACCTAGAGTTTTCGAGCAGTATTATTTGGGGCAATTGAGCCAAATTGCTGATCCCTTTGTATCTAGCACTATCAATCAAGATCCTACGCTTAGTACCGCAAGTTTTTTGAGGCATGTTTTAGCCAATATACAACAATTTGAATTACAAGATGGCCGAATAACAGCTAACTACCAAGGCGAAGATTACTTACTTTTGTTTGTTCACAGCACGAATAATGCCTTTTCGATTAATAAGGCAATCGCTTTAAATGATGAAATATTAACTAAACTTACCCAATTAGAAAGTCAGTACCCAAATACAACCGTCCATTATTCAGGGGCTTTATTTCATACCGCTGCAAATGCTAAACAAGCAAAATTTGAAATGACTTTATTTGGCTCCTTGAGCTTAATTGCACTGTTCATAATGGTTGTGTGGGTATTTAGATCAGTGAATGCATTGTGGCTTGCATCGGTGACTGTGGTCAGTGCTGCACTTGGTGGCTCGATAGTGCTCGTTAGCTTATTTAATCAGATCCATGTACTGACGCTTGTATTTGCGGTCACACTGATTGGCATTGCTATTGATTATGCATTTCATGGCATGCTTGATTTAACGCAGCATAAAAGCGGTTTTAGTCGTGGACTCAAGCTTGCGTTAGCGCTCTCTTTACTGACTACGACTATGGGGTATGCAAGTTTATTTTTCTCGCCCGTTCAGCTGTTAACTCAAGTCGGTGTATTTGTTGTTGCAGGGCTTGTTACTGCTTGGTTTAGCACGCGATTTTTACTACCCCACTGGCAAAACAGGTTAGCAGTGAGTCAAAGTGCTAATCATCTTACTTCATCTCTTAGCAAGCAATTACAGAAGGTAAACGAGTATAAAACAGCACTAATAATAGGACTACTAGTGCTGTTAAGTGTATTTACACTACTTAAACCTCCAGTAGTAAATGATGATGTAAAACTATTAAATGCAAGCCCAAAAGCATTGATGGATAACGAAGCACTGCACATGACGTTGTTAGGAAAAGACAATGGCCAGATAATGATTTTATTTGCTGAAAATGCACAGCAACTTTTAGAAAAGCAAGAAACGTTAAAAAGCAAAATTAATGAGTATAAAGGCAAGGCTGTGATGCTCAGTGATCTTGTACCAAGTACTCATAGACAACGCGAGAATAAAGCGGATTTATTAACCCATCAAGCTGCTATAAATATCGTTAGCCAAATGACCGCCAATCCCGTGCAGTTTAGCCAGTCGACCTTAACTTTAGAGACCGCACTTGATTCAGCACTAGCACCACTGATACATAATCAAGTGTATATAAACAACTCATTTGCGGCCAGTTGGTTTATGGTAACAGGGGTTGAAAAACAGCAATTAAAACAGTGGGCAGCCGCCGAAAGCGATTTAATTGTGTATGATAAAGTGGCGCTGATCACTGAGGGCTTGAGTCATTACTCACAGTCATTATTAGTCACATTACTGATTGCAATGACCTTCGCTGTTTTGTTGTTTACCTTTAAGTTTGGATTTAAAACTGCATGCAAACAAGGCTTGATACTCGCTTTAACTTTAACCGCAGTATTATTGCTGTGCAGTTCGATACAAAGCCAATTATCGATTTTTAACTTATTGGGCTGCTTATTGATTTTAGCGTTAGCTATTGATTACCTCGTATTTTATCAAATCAATAAACTGGTACCGAACAATATTTTGGCAATTAGTTTGTCAGCAGCATCATCAATGTGGGTATTTGGTATGCTCGCAGTGTCAAAAACCCCCGCTATTTTTAGCTTTGGTTTAACGGTTTTAGTGGGGCTAATGTGTATTTATATACTCGCACCACTTAGTGTTGCATTACCTAATAATAAGGAAAAATAATAGGTGAATACACAAATTCAACAGGCAGATGTGATTATCATTGGTGCGGGTCCATCAGGAGCCGTGGCAGCCAGTTTATTGGTTAAAAAAGGGTGGCGTGTTGTGGTATTGGAGCAACAAGTTTTCCCTCGCTTTTCGATAGGTGAAAGCTTGTTACCCCAATGCATGCGCTTTTTAGCTGAAGCAAACCTTGAAGAGGCAGTGCAGTCGCAGGCTCAAGATTTAGGTTTTCAGTTTAAAAACGGCGCGGCGTTTCAGCGCCGTGGCCAGCATACACATATCGACTTTACAGAAAAATTCAGTGCGGGCCCAGGCACAACGTTTCAAGTTAAACGTGCTGATTTTGATAAATGCTTGGCGGATGGTGCGATGCAACAGGGGGCAGAAATTCGCTACCAACATAGTGTATCAGCTTACACGGATTGTGAAGATGGTGCTCTACTTAGCGTTATTGATGAAAATCAGCAAAGGTATCAAATTAAAGGCCGATTTGTGCTCGATGCCAGTGGCTTTGGTCGAGTGTTACCAAGACTACTTGACTTAGAAACACCGTCAAACTTTCCGGTGCGCTGGGCTTTTTTCAGTCATTTTGAGGATAATATTCGCGACGAGCAGTTTGACCGCGAGAAAATACTCATTAATATTCACCCCGAATTTAAAGATATTTGGTATTGGCTTATTCCATTTAGCGATGGCACAGCAAGCATCGGTGTGGTTGGCAAACCGAGTCAGTTTGAGCAGCAAGAACCGTTAACTTGCTTAAATCAGTTTATTGAACAAGATGCTTACTTAAGTAAATTACTGGCAAATCGTGTCGTAAAGGGTGAGGCGCGTGCCATTAAAGGTTATTCAGCGAATGTGTCGTCTTTATATGGTGAGCATTTTGCGTTACTGGGGAATGCGGGGGAGTTTTTAGATCCTGTTTTTTCATCTGGTGTCACTATCGCTTTAAAATCAGCTTCATTGGTGGCTCCTTTGGTTGATAGCTATTTACGGGGTGAGAAAGTTGATTTTGAAAAGCAGTACAGCATCCCTTTGCAACAAGGCGTCAATTGCTTTAGAACCTATGTGAGTGCTTGGTATAATGGTTCATTTCAGGATGTCATTTTTTATAGTGAACAAAATCAACAAATACGCGAAATGATCAGTGCCATTTTAGCGGGTTATGCGTGGGATCTTGATAACCCATTTGTTAAACAAAGCGATAAACGTTTAAACACCTTGGTCGAGTTATGTCAGCAATAATGCGTTATATCATTGTAATTTGTAGCTTATTTTTAGTTAGCTGTGCCAGTGAGTATGCAGTTAAAACAGGGCTTGATCTTGCACCTAACGCAGGTATCTATCTATCGGATCCGCCAGTTTCACTAGACGTTGATAATTGGCAGCAAGTGCTTACAGTAAAACATAATACAGAACAACATACTCTGTTAGCGCAGTTAAATTTGAGCAGTGAAACGGGTATAAATTTAGTCGTAATGACGGTGCAAGGCATGCCAATTTTTCAACTCGAAAAAGCCCCGTTAGGAGCGGTCAAAAGTGAAAAAATGTTGCCGATTAGTGGGGTTGATCCACGCTATATTTTGGCTGACATTATGCTTGTGCATTGGCCTATAGATGTACTTAATGCACAGCTTTATGGCCTGGTAATTGATGAGCAAGGGACAACACGACGCCTTTACCAAGGAAAACGGCTGATCAGCGAAATTCAATTTTTAGACAGTCAAACCAAGCTTGTTAACTACGAGCGAGACTACTCAATAATTTTTCAAAGGGTTAATTAATTATGCCATTTTGGCTAAATGACTTAGGAATTGTTAGCGCGATGGGCGTAGGGCAAGAGCAAACTATGCAAAGTGTGTGTGCTCAGCCTAAGCAAACACTAACAGAAGTTACTTCACTGGCATTTGAAAAGCGACCTACCTGTGTGGGGTTAGTCAATGAGATACCTTTATCTGAATCGATGCGTTTTTATAAGTTAATTGACTTAGCCCTTGCACAGTTATCCGATACTTTAGCAAAAATCACGTGCCCAAATGAACGTATTGCAGTGGTAATCGGTACCAGTACAGCTGCCATACAAGAGGGCGAAAGAGCCAGAAAAGTACAAGCTGAAAGTAGGCAGTGGCCAAGCCAATTTGATTATTATGATCAAGCTTTAGTTGCACCCGCTGCCTATATCGCAAAGAAACTAAATGCATCAGGGCCAAATTACAGTATTTCTACAGCCTGTAGTTCAAGCGCAAAAGCGATGATAAGTGCTCGCGCTTTATTGAGTGCGGATTTAGCAGATGTGGTGATATGTGGTGGGGTAGACAGTCTTTGCCAGCTTACAATTAACGGTTTTGATTCACTGTCTTCAATCAGTGATGATATCTGTAAGCCATTTAGTAAGGATAGAAAAGGCATCAATATTGGCGAAGCCGCGGCGTTTTTCGTAATGAGTAAAGAAAAGCTGAGTGATCACAGTGTTGCTTTTCTAGGTGGAGGAGAGAGCTCTGATGCCCATCATATCTCAGCGCCTATTCCTGATGGTTCAGGCGCTATAGCAGCAATGAAAGCTGCATTGAATGAGGCAGGTATTAACCCCTCAGATATTCAATATATTAATGCGCATGGCACCGCAACACCGCAAAATGATGCCATGGAGTCACTTGCAATCAATGATGTGTTTGGCAACAATACGCCAGTCAGTTCGTCAAAACATCTGACGGGTCATACATTAGGTGCTGCCGGTGCGCTAGAGGCAGGCCTTTGCTGGTTGTACTTAGCTTATCCTGAATTTACGAGTATGGTGTTTAATCAAATCGAAACTGACGAAACACTAGCTGATATTGGCCTGATAACTCAGCCTACACACGTAAAGGTTAGCCATTGTTTATCAAATTCATTTGCCTTTGGTGGCAATAATGTCAGTGTAGTACTAGGACATCTGAATGAAGAATTATAAAATTGAGCAGGTTGTACCTCATAGTGCGCCTATGATTTTGCTCAATCGTCTTGCCAATTATACTGAAGAGAGTGCTTGTTGTGAGGTAGATATTAGCCCTCAGAGTCCATTTTACAACACGTCTTTACACGGGGTTGCCAGTTATATTGGTTGTGAATATATGGCACAAACCATTGCTGCATATGCGGGTGCGCTGGCAAAAGATAAAGGGAACGATGTACAAATAGGTTTTCTAATTGGTACGCGTAAATACCAAACCTATGCACCGATCTTTGAAAAAGGGCAAACGCTTAAGGTAACGGTTACACAGTTGTATCAAGAAGAGTCAGGATTAAGTGTCTTTGAGTGTCAAATTCACCACGACGAAACGCTATTAGCAGAAGCAAAAATCAATGTGTTTCAGCCACAAGATCCAATGCAGTTTATAAGAGAAAGTTAATGACAAAACGTATTTTAGTGACAGGCTCTAGCCGTGGTATAGGTAAAGCAATCGCATTACGATTAGCAGGCGACGGCTTTGATATTGCCGTACATTGCCGAAGCGGTTTGGCTGAAGCTAAACAAACGTGCGACGAGATTATCGCATTGGGTCGGCATGCCAGTTTATTACAATTTGATGTATGTGACAGAGCATTAGCAAAAGAACAAATAGAATCAGATATTGCTGAGCATGGTGCCTACTACGGTGTGATCTGTAATGCTGGGATAACCAATGATATGGCATTTCCAGCGATGCAGGGCGATGATTGGGATAAAGTAATTCGCACAGGGCTTGATGGTTTTTACAATGTGGTTCATCCAACCGTGATGCCTATGGTGCAAACACGTAAGGGGGGACGTATTGTTACGATGGCATCTGTATCGGGGATTGCCGGTAACCGTGGTCAGGTTAACTATAGCGCGGCGAAAGCGGGTATTATTGGTGCCACAAAAGCATTATCGCTAGAGCTTGCTAAGCGTAAAATTACCGTCAATTGTGTGGCTCCTGGTTTAATTGAAACGGCAATGACAGATGATTTACCTGTCGATGAAATGCTCAAAATGATTCCATTGAAGCGTATGGGCGCGGTAAGCGAAGTGGCTGGCACGGTTTCTTTTTTATGCTCTGAAGATGCCGCGTATATTACTCGGCAAGTTATCTCAGTTAACGGTGGAATGGTGTAATGAAGCGCGTTGTTGTTACAGGTATGTCCGCAATTACTGCACTCGGTGATACTTGGGGTGAGTTTAAAGGTGCGCTTAAAAAAGGTGAGAACGCAGTTCAATACATGTCGCAATGGGATTGTGCTGCTGATTTAAATACACGTTTAGCTGCGCCTGTAACGCACTTTACAAAGCCTAGTCATTATAAGCGTAAACAAGTACGCTCAATGGGCCGCGTTGCTATGATGTCTACGCGCACCACTGAACTTGCACTTGAACAGGCTGGACTTTTAGAGCACCCAAGTTTAACCGATGGTTCTACGGGCATCGCTTTTGGCTCATCAACGGGGTCAACACCGCCGCTACTTGCTTTTGCAAACATGATGCGAACAGGCGAAATGACGGGGGTGACAGCAACGAGTTATATTCAAATGATGGCACATACTGCACCGGTCAATGTTGGTGTGTTTTTTGGCTTAAAAGGGCGTGTTATTACAACGAGCTCAGCGTGTACATCAGGCTCACAAGGCATTGGTTATGCGTATGAAGCAATTAAGTATGGACGTCAAAAAGTGATGGTAGCGGGTGGTGCTGAAGAGCTATGTATTACCGAAGCGGCTGTATTTGATACATTATATGCCACCAGTACTAAAAATGATGCCGCGAAAACAACTCCCCGTCCTTTTGACCAAGATAGAGATGGTCTTGTGATCGGTGAAGGGGCAGGGACATTAATTTTAGAAGAATATGAACACGCAATTGCGCGTGGTGCAGCTATTTACGCTGAACTAGTTGGTTTTGGTTGTAATTCAGATGGTCAGCATGTAACCCAACCAACTGCTGATACAATGCAAGTGGCCATTAATATGGCAATGACCGATGCCAATCTTACCGCAGATGATATTGGTTATATCAATGCCCATGGTACATCAACAGACAAAGGCGATATTGCTGAGTCTCATGCAACTTATAATGCGCTTGGTAAAAAGCCGATTAGTTCACTAAAAAGCTACTTAGGACATACATTAGGTGCCTGTGGTGCGATTGAAGCGTGGGCAAGTATTAATATGATGAATGATGGTTGGTTTGCACCGACTATCAATTTGAGTCAAGTTGATAGTCAATGTGCAGACCTTGATTACATAAAAGGTCGTGGCCGAGACATACAAACTAATTACATAATGAGTAACAATTTTGCATTTGGTGGCATTAATACTTCGCTGATTTTTAAGAAGTGGCAGGCATAACCTACTGCAATGTTAAATGAGATTTATCGACAACATCGAACTGTATGCAAGTCTTAGTGAAACAGAATAACAACAACTCTATTTCACTAAAGCGTGCATGGAAACGACACAAAAGGAACTTTAAATGAAATTAATTATTACCACTTTGGCTCTTATCGGTTGTTTATTTTCTGCTAATAGCGCTGCGCGCGATGATCTGCAAACACTACCAGTTGAAGCATTATTGCAAACAACGAAAGCAAAAAATGCGCTGCTTGATATTCCTCTTTATTTTGCCAGTCAAAGTCATAGCAAAATCAAAAGCAGTTATGGTGAAGTGATAACAAATAAAAAAACCAATGCGTTTAACAAAAGTGACCGCGAAGCATGTGAGTGGGTAATGTTAAGTGCGCTTAAGGCTCTACAAGAGCGTGCTAAACGTGAAGGCATGAATGCAGTCGTGAATATTCAATCTTATTATAAAAAGCGCGAGTTTGTGAGTGAGACTGAATATCAGTGTGGCGCGGGTACTTTTATCGCAGGCGTAGCATTAAAAGGCACTTTAGTTAAGTTATAACTAACTAAAACCATTTTTTTTCTGTATAATTTGCGACCCTTGATAAGATGGCCGCAGGTTATACAGCATGAATTTTAAATCATTTAGTTTTTCTTCTGAGATTCTTCAGGCGTTAGAAGAACTTAATTTCCAAACGCTTACTCCCGTACAACGTACTGCTATTCCTGCAATAAGAAAAGGCAAAGATGTACTTGTCAGTGCGCAAACTGGTACGGGTAAAACAGCTGCTTTTGCACTGCCTCTTATTCAAAAGCTGTCAGAGACCACACTGAGTGATAATAATGCGCCGAGTGCCTTAGTGCTTGCGCCAACTCGTGAACTTGCAGAGCAAATTGCCAATAACTTTAAAGCATTTGCAAAATACACTGAGTTAAAAACAGTGTGTTTATTTGGTGGAATTAACCTAGCCGGCCAAGCAAATGATCTTAAAGCAGGTGTTGACATTGTCGTAGCAACCCCTGGGCGTTTATTAGATCAATTACGTTTAGGTAATATCAGCTTAGCAAGTGTTAAACACCTTGTACTTGATGAAGCTGACCGCATGCTCGACATGGGCTTTATTAATGACATGCAAACAGTCATTAATGGCTGTGATGAAGCACGTCAAATTTTACTGTTTTCGGCGACTTTTCCTGCCGCAATTAAGCAGTTTGCAAGTAAAGTACTTAAGCAACCTGAAATTATCCATGTTGATCAAACGAACAGTACTGCCGAAACCGTTCAGCACGTAGTTTATCCAGTAGAAGAGCGCCGTAAACAAGAGTTGTTGTCAGAGCTTATTGGTAAGAAAAATTGGCAACAGGTTTTGGTTTTCGTAAACATGAAAGAAACCGCCGATGAGCTTGTTAAAGAGCTAAACCTAGATGGTATTCCTGCGGTTGTATGTCATGGCGATAAAACCCAAGGCAATCGCCGTCGTGCATTACGTGAATTTAAAGAGGGTAAAGTTCGCGTATTAGTTGCAACTGAGGTGGCAGCCCGCGGTATTGATATAGAAGGCTTACCACGTGTTATTAATATTGACCTGCCTTGGCTTGCTGAAGATTATGTACATCGTATCGGTCGTACAGGCCGTGCTGGTAAACCAGGACAAGCTATCTCATTCGTTAGCCGTGAAGAAGAAAATACCCTATTCGATATCGAAAAGTTAATCGGCCAGCGCATTAAACGCATAGTGTTACCCGGCTATGAAGTGAGTAATCGTGATGTATTGATTGATAAAATTGGTAAAAAGCCCGCGCACCTACGCCGTAGTCGTACAAATAAGCCGTCTGGTCAGGCGACAGGCGAAGCACGTGCTAAAAATCGCTCGCGTATTGCCAAGGTACGTAAGTCCTTAAAAGGCGGAAAACTAAGCTTAAAAAAATAACTAATTGAATTTTAGTTAATTTTGAAAGGCCCTGTCGCGAATACGCTACGGGGCTTTTTGTTACCTATTCAAAACTAATAAAAATTACTTATTTGTTAATTTTTATAGACAAAATCATTAACAATTCTACCTCATTGAATTACAATCGCTTTTCGAAAAGCTCAAATGGCGTGAAGGTCACGCTTGTATTTAAATGGATGTTTATGCAGTACGTAAGAAAAATAATTACCCGTGCTATTCTACCTGGCATTTTTTTTAGCCTTGCACATGTACCCCTCAAAGCTGTTGCTTATGATAAAGTCGAATTTTCATTAGCTCATATCAATGAGTCTATTCGTGTCGACGGTGTCATGGACGAAGCACATTGGCAGCACGCAACTAAGATACCTCTTAAATATCAAAACGAACCCAATGAAAAAGGTGAGCCACCTGTACAAACTGATGCTTATATGTATGAAGATGGTAAGTATTTGTATGTTGGATTTGTTGCCAAAGATAATGATCCTAGTCAAATTCGTGCAGCACTTCGGGACCGTGATACGCTGTGGCAAGATGACAATGTTGCCTTAATGATCGATACCTTTAACGACGAGCGTACAGGGTATGAGTTTTATGTAAATCCACTTGGTGCTCAAGGGGATATGCGTATGACAGACACTGATGATTGGGCTGAAGACCCTTCATGGGATGCAATTTGGGATAGTGCAGGGCAGATCACTGAAAACGGCTATGTGGTGGAAATGCGAATCCCTTTTACTGCATTACGCTTTCCTAAAAGCCAAGAGCAATTGACATGGAGCTTTGCTGTTTGGCGTAACTACCCGCGAGACGTATTTTATCAAATGTCGAATGTCGGTTTTGACCGTGATGTTAAGTGCAGTTTTTGTCAATTTGATAAATTAACTGGTTTTAGAAATATGAGTGAGAGTAAAAATATTCAGCTCACACCGACATTAACAGCACTTCGCCATGATACAAAAGACACTGTGCCAGGAGATTGGCAAAATGGAGATATCGACACTGAGGCTGGCCTTGATTTACGTTGGGGTGTGACTCAAGATGCGGTCATTAACGCTACAATTAACCCTGATTTTTCGCAAGTTGAGGCTGACTCACTTGAGCTTGATGTTAATACCACTTATTCAATTTACTACGCCGAAAAACGTCCATTCTTCTTAGATGGTGCGTCTTATTTTGACACTAACCAACTTGAATTACTGTATACACGTACCATTGCAGAGCCAGAAGTCGGTGTTAAGTTAACAGGTAAAACAGGGACGCACAGCTATGGCTTTATGTATGCGGATGATGAAAATACCAGCGTTTTGCTACCGACTAACCAAGGCTCTGGTTTTGCCAATCTTGGTGATAAAACACATTCAGCTGTAGGACGTTATCAACTTGATATAGGCCAAAAGGGGACGATTGGGTTGATGACAACACACCGTGAAAGTGGTGATTATCACAACACAGTTTTATCCCTTGATGGTAGTTATTGGTTTAATCAAACGGATAGCCTTCAATATCAAGCTGTAACAACAGACACTAAGAACTCTGATTATTTAGTTGATGTGTATGGTCTTGAAAAAAATCAATCAGACCAAGCCTACAATATTGAGTTTAGCCGCAATAAACGTGATTACGAGCTTTACGCAAACTATGAAAATATAGGCAAAGATTACCGCTCTGACTTAGGTTATCAAGCAAAGGCTGACTATGAGCAAGTTCAACTTGGTGGAGGTCAAACTTGGTATCGTGACGCCGAGGATGCAATTACTGAGTACAGTTATAATGCTGAGTGGGATAAAACGTGGGCGCAAAATGGTGATTTACTCGAAGAAGAGTACGATGGCTTTATTACTTTTAAAGGCAAAATGCAGTCACAAACAGAAATTGGTTTTATTCACCGTAATGAGTTTTATGCTGGTGAGTTCTTTAATCAAAATATTGGCTATATCTACGGTGGTTTTAGGCCAATTCGTGACGTGCGTTTCTTATTGTATGCGCAATACGGTAGCAAAATAGATTATAGCAATGCCGCCCTTGGTACTATGGTACGAATTGAGCCAGAAATGACATGGGACATTAACGACCATTGGCAAGTCCAATTAGAGCACAGTTACAGCTATTTAGATAACGAACAAAACGACCGTGTTTATACCGCTAACTTAACGGATTTGCGAGTTTATTATAAATTTAATATGCGCTCGATGCTGAAACTCGTTTTACAATTTGAAGATGTGGATCGAAATCATGAAGCTTATCTTTATGATGTAAGCCAAACGAATCGTGACTATGGTAGTCAACTGGTCTATTCCTACAAAATTAATGCCCAAACTTTATTTTACTTAGGCTACTCAGATAGAGGGTATGAGGATGACTCTCTTAAAGGGCTAGAAAGAGACCAACGAACCTTTTTTACAAAGTTAAGTTATGCGTGGCAGCTTTAGTTTCAGTTAAAAATTGGTCAGCTTAGGGCTGACCAATTTCTTCGTTTACTTTACTTCTTACAACCCCTTCAAGGCTTTTTAAGCCCCATTGCTTTCCAATCTCGACAGCTTCATCAATTGGCTGTTTTAAGGTAATAGCATTGTAAAGCGCAACAAGTGCACCAACACGGTTGCTGCTAGCACAATGCAACAAGGTTGTTTGCTGTTGATGTTCATTGAGCAAACTTTGTAGCTTAGTGGCATTTTCAATCGTAATATCAGCTTTCGATTGCACAGGAATATGGTAATAATTCATGCCAAGCTCGGTGACTAAATCTTGCTCAGACCAATTAGTTTCGTTATCCCCACGTAGGTTAATGATATTTTTAACTCCCAGCTCTTTTAATTTTGCAAAATCGGTTTGATTCGGCTGACCTGAGGTCAATACATACTCAGATTGAGCTTTCAGGTTATAAATATCTAGCTCTGTGGTGATTGTTTGTGTTGCTAATACTGAAAATGACAGCATTGAGGCTAATACTAACTGTATGAACTTATTCATATTATTCCTTCAAATGTGTTTAATTTTTACTGTAGACGGTTTTACCACGGCTGATGGTTTCTAACACGTGTAAGTTATGAAGCTCTGCAGGCTTTATTTTTAAAGGGTTATTATCAAGGATAATTAAATCCGCTTGCATCCCTTGTTTTAATTGCCCTTTTGAGGTTTCTTCAAAGTGTTGATACGCAGGCCATATTGTCATTGCTTGCAATGCAGTATACACAGAAACCCGTTGCTCAGGACCTAATACTTGATCAGTACGAGTTGTGCGGTTAACCGTTGCATCTAATACGCGAAGAGCATTGGGCAGTGCCACTGGCGCATCATGATGGGTGCTAAACATTAGCCCTTGCTTGCGAACCGCATGGGTTGGTGAAATAAAATCTGCACGGGGGTGACCAAGCACCGAGTTTACATGCCAGTCGCCCCAATAAAAGGTATGCATTGGGAAGAGTGATGGAAAAACGCCTAACTCTTTAAGGCGGTTAACTTGGTCCTGACGAATTGTTTGACCATGAATGAGCACAGGGCGACGGTCTTTTTTGCCAAGCTTGTTATTCGCATTTTCAACAGCATTTAAAAATTGTTCAATGGCGGCATCACCATTCGCATGGGTCATAACTTGCCAGCCATTAGCGAAGGCTGTTTCAACATATTTATAGGCTTGCTCATCGCTAAAAGTAGGGTAGCCTGCATAACCCTGCTCTTGGCCTTCAGGGGCTTTTAAATAAGGATGAGTTAACCACGCAGTTTTACCTTGCGGTGAGCCATCAAAATTTAGTTTTACCCCACCGATGCGAAAATGGTTGGTGTAGTCTTTACTATTATAAGTTGAGTTCATGAAACTACTACTCGTAGCCATATCCGCATAAGCAACCACATCAATCACGAATTTATTCGCTTTTGATGCCCTTACCATTGAATCATAAGCTTCTTGGGTTGCACGGCCTTCTTGCGCCGTTGTGTAGCCGTATTTGGTATACATTTTTTGGCCTTCTTCAAGCATCATGTCTTGTAACTCAGGATCAAAAGATTGCATGAGTTTAAACAATAAAGCAAAGTGTGCGTTTTCTTCGAGTACACCACTTGGTTCTTGTGAGTTAGGCATTCGGCGTATCAGTCCGCCATCAGGATTTTTAGTGCTGGCATCAATGCCAGCCATGGCTAACGCTTTACTGTTTGCAACACTTAAGTGGCCTGAGGTATGAATTATAATTACAGGTTTATCTGTACTAACTAGGTCTAAATCCATTTTAGTTGGATACCTATCAAGTTCAGCATCATCGTAACCAAAGCCTAAAATTGCCCCTGTTTTTTCGATAAATGTAGTGTAGTCAGGGTTATGTTGTGCTGCTTTTAGGATGTTGACGATTTGCTCAACGCTATTGGCATCACCATCTGGGCTAGGTAGAACATTGGCGACCATGGCTTGCAAGCCAACACCATATACATGGCTATGGCCATCTACAAAACCAGGCATTAAAGTTTTACCTTGCAGATCAATGAGCTTTGTTTTGCCAAACTTATATTCAAGTGCTTTATCTTTATTACCCACAAAGATAATTTTTTCACCTTTTGTTGCGATTGCTTGTGCGTACTCTGGTTTATCATCGGTCATAGTAAGAATATCACCACCATAATAAATAGCATCTGCATAGCTAACTTGCAGTGGCAGAGTTTTAGCTGTTTGCACAGGGGCTTTATCACAGGCCGTTAAGGCGAGTAATGTACAAGCGAGTGCGAGGTGATACTTCATGTGTAGCGTCCTTGTTTATTAATTATGTCTTTGAGCAATATAAGAATATAGTCTGTTTATATAGGTTGTGTTTAAAAAATGGGCTTAAATTTGATTGAAGTCAAACTCGATTGTCGAAGCTGCTAACTGATTCTTACTATAAAGCTGAGTGCCACAGGGTAATTACACAGGCAAAAAAGCCAAGCGAGTGCTTGGCTTTTTTCTTCAGAAGAGGTGCTCACTTAAGGCTGATAATAAATCGGTGATTCAGGGCCCACAGGTAATCCCAGTACAAATACCCATAAGTAGAATAACGCGACCCAACCAACAAAGAATATCATGCTGTAAGGAAGCATGGTCGCAACCAATGTACCAATACCCATGTCTTTCTTATATTTAGTTGCAACAGCTAGTATCAAGCCAAAGTAACTCATCATTGGAGTAATAAGGTTTGTTACCGAGTCACCAATTCGATACGCTGCTTGAATAGTCTCCGGTGCGTAGCCTATAAGCATTAACATTGGTACGAAGATTGGTGCAGTGACAGCCCACTGTGCTGATGAAGAACCCAAGCTTAAGTTTACTAGCGCACACATTAAAATGAATAGCACGAAAACTTCAGGACCAGTTAGGTTTAGCGCTTGTAATAGAGCAGCGCCGTTAATCGCTAAAATTGTGCCTAAGTTGGTCCATTTAAAGAAGGCAACGAACTGTGCTGCAAAGAATACCAGCACAATGTACATCCCCATCGAGCTCATGCTTTTACTCATGGCATCGATGACATCTTTATCGTTTTTCATGGTGCCAACAACGCGGCCGTAAACAAACCCTGGGATACCGAAAGTCACAAAGATAAATACTACAATGCCTTTTAAAAATGGCGAGTGTGCTACAAGGCCTGTTTCTGGGTTGCGTAAAATGCCGTCGTCAGGAACAATTGTCCATGCAAGTAATAATGAAACCACTAACAATGAAACACCAGCCCACTTAAGGCCTGACTTTTCTTTATCGGTTAAACCGGCAATATCATTTTTTGGCAAATCATTACTAGCTTCTTCTGGGTTGTATTTGCCAAGCCGCGGCTCAACGATTTTCTCAGTAACGAGAGTACCCAAAATAGCGATTAAAAATACTGAAATCATCATGAAATACCAGTTAGCTTCAGCGCCAACTTGGTAGTTCGGATCAATCATTTGTGCAGCGGGCGTAGTGATACCAGCTAGCAAAGGGTCAATGGTGCCTAGTAATAAGTTAGCGCTGTACCCACCTGAAACACCCGCAAATGCGGCAGCAAGACCCGCAAGTGGATGACGGCCAAGGCTGTGAAAGATCATTGCAGCGAGTGGAATAAGTACTACGTAGCCAAGCTCTGATGCCGTATTTGATAAAATCGCAGCAAACACCACCATAAAGGTAACTAATCGTTTAGATGCACCCATTACCATGCCACGCATAGCTGCAGAGAGTAAACCTGAGTGCTCTGCAACACTGACGCCCAATAAAGCAACCAGTACCGTACCAAGTGGCGCAAAGCTGGTAAAGTTAGTCACAAGCCCTGTAACGATACGTTGTAGGCCTTCAGCACTGAGTAAGCTGACAACCTCAATTACACCATCAGGGTCGCGACCTGCAGCACCTTCTGGGCGTGGGTCGATGGCACTTAGGCCAAACCAATCGGCAATACCACTGAATACGATGATCGCAACACAGAACATTGCAAATAATGTAATAGGGTGGGGTAACATATTGCCCAGAAATTCAACGGTGGCTAAAAATCGGTTAAATAACCCATTGTTACCACCCTCATGGGTGTTGTGAGAGTTTATTGTTTTTGACATGTCCAGTTCTCGTATTTTCAAAATGGCGCTAACCTAGCATTTTTTACCGGACAGATCATGTTTTAGCGGTGGGAATCGTTCTAAGTACGCTCAATGACACCCTTATATAGCAAGGGGTAGCGGCGCAAACGTTTACCAATATAATCATCAGCTAGAATTTGCGCGCAAATTTGCTCTACATCATTGCTTGCTTCAAACACCCAATCAAAGCGCTCAATAGCGAGCAGAAAACCACGCTTAAGAAACTGTTGCTCACGATAGTAACTCAGATTATCGCGGATGATATCTAACTTATCAGGATTACTTTTAAGTTCATTAATAACCTCATTGATAAATACAGTCTGTTGTTTTGACTCAGCTTTTACCCGTCGTTTCATTATGTATTCATAGTTCCTTTTCTGCGATATAAAGCACTTTCTTTAAAAAGTCTTCTTTATTTTTTTCGTGTTGATAGTCAAGGTGATAGGTATTGTGAAAACCAAAGCGCAGTAATACACCGCTGCCTTTTAGATATACTGTATAGCCATCGATATCTGAAAAAGCGCAAATACCTTCATAGAGTTTACCGTCTTCGTGATCTTCACCGTGTTGAATAATTTTCTCATACACAGAAAGAATTAATTTACCGTCTAACTCGTTTTTCATGATGACTCCTTTTTGGTGTAATACGTTTACTATCTATAAAAAGTTTAGTGCTATTCTTAATGTTTTGAGTGTTAATAAGCTTTACTTTGCGATAAATCATTAAAATGACATTAGCATGGCTGATGTCGAAAATTTACAATCCTTTGGCTTACCTTACGCTTAAGCTACGTTTTATTTGAGGATCGCACAATGAAATATAAGTTTTTTCCTTTGGTGCTGCTAACAGGCTTGTTGCTTGTTAGCCAAAGAATATCGGCGAATACACCCCCCCTTGTTTTAGAAAATGAAGCAGGACAAATTGTTAAACTTGGCAGTTACTTAGGCAAGAAACCAGTTTACTTAAAGTTTTGGGCTACCTGGTGCAAGCCATGTATGGAGCAGATGCCGCATTTTCAGCATGCTTATGAGCAATATGGCGATAAAATTCAATTTGTAGCTATTAATATCGACCTCAATGATGATGCACACGCTGTTGCTAAGGTTAAAGAGCGTTTCTCACTTAGTATGCCACTATTTACGGATCACACAGGCCAAGTTGCGAAACATTATGAATTTATGGGCACCCCTTTTCATGTGTTAATTGATAGCGATGAGAAAGTGATTTTTCAAGGCCACGAAGCCGATAAGCCGCTTGATAACACATTACGTTTGTTATCACACAATGGCAAAGTTGAAAAAGCACGACTGCTTAGCGAAAAACAAGGCCAAGCGACTCCATTGACTATTCCGAAAAAAGGCAAAAAAGCAGTGCTATTCACCGCAACGTGGTGCGACTGGTACTTAGCCGACACTCGCCCTGCTATGGCAAAGCAATGTGTATTAGCACAGCAACATGTTAATAAGTTGACAGAGCAAGGAATTGATGTGGAAGTTAAAGTGAGCCAGCTGTGGACCGATCAAAGTGCAGTGCAAGAATATGTTGATAAATTCTCTGCAAGTATGCCGGTTTCAATCGATTATGGTAACGATTTATTTCTCGAAAATGGCATTAATTCGGTACCAACTTTACTTATCTACAACGATGGAAAGTTAGCCACTACACAGGCTAAATTTTAGCTAAAAACCGATTAATTTAGCTTTGTAATTATACAAATTTAGCCTATGCTCTAGGCTCATTACACAGTGAGCCTAGAGCATGATAGATAAGGCATTATTAGCAAAAACACGCGAGTTATCTGACCGATTAATCGCACTGCAAACACCCATTCGTATTCTTGATGCGATCAATTGGGATAAACAGATCAAAGAAGAGTTTTTTAAGCATAAATGCCAGAAAAACCCAACGGTTGATCAAGCCTATTACCAGCAACGTGATCTTGGTTTTGTACCAAGTGAGTTACGCCGTGCGTTTTCTGATTTAAATCGCGATATCATCAGCCAGTTAGGGCAACTCAATCCGATTGCCCAATTCATGAGCAAGATGTGTACTGAATATAAAACTGTACTTAGTATGATTGAGTATCGTGGCACGCCTGAATTTCATGATCTTTCTGTTGAACTATTTGGTCACCCCAAAGATTTATTCCATGCTGGAGAGCCTTCACTTGCTGAGCTTGCCACTATGCTTGAGCAGCCGCTAAAGAGTATGCTCGATGCCGATATATTGCCTGATGATCCCAAAAATATTGATGCAGAAGATGCAGTTAAAATTTTAGCATCGCAAGTGGCTCAAACAATGCCGGGTATCGATGTTGAGGTCATTCTGAGCGACGGTATTGTTAGTGACGCTGCAGCGGGTGCAAACAACATTAAACTTAATCAAGATGTTAAGTTTTCACAGCGGGAGCTTGATATTCTTGAAGTGCATGAAGGCTGGATCCATGTGGGGACGACCCAAAACGGTCTTGCGCAGCCTTATTTAACTTGTTTAAGTAAAGGCACACCGAGCTCTACGGTTACCCAAGAAGGCCTTGCGGTGTTGACCGAAATTATTACCTTAAAGTCGACGCCTCGACGTTTAGCAAAATTAGTTAACCGTATTCAAGGGATTACCAAGGTTATTGATGGCGCTGAATTTGTAGACATTTATCGTGACTATGTAGCACAAGGCTTGAGCAAGGACGACAGCTACACGCTCACTCAACGCGTGTTTAGAGGAAGTACAGCAACAGGCTTACCTTTTACAAAAGATATTGCCTATATTAAAGGTTTCGTGTTGGTGTATAACCTAATACGAGTTGCCATTCAGTTAGGCCGAATTGATCAATTGCACTTGCTATTGGTTGGTAAAATCTCAATAGACGATTTCAGACTGATATCACAATTGCATGATTTAGGTGTGATTGAAGACCCTAAATTTATTCCGCCACACTTTAAAGACTTGCGAGGCCTAGCAACGTGGCTGAGCTTTGGTCGTTTTATTGGCAACTTGTCGTTTGAGCAATTAGAAAACGATTACAAACCATTGTTTATTTGATCTATTTAAATGTGGAGTGGCGATAATTTATTTAGCTCCACACTCTCAAGTGATTATTTAATTCAAACTACAAAAATTTTTGTTAACTTTATGTACCAAAAAGTCATTTCAAGCATAAAGTGATACCTAATTCATTCTGATTTTTCCCTCGAAAATCTTTTTAGTAAACCTCATATTTACAATTTTTATATTGTTTTGTTATCAGGAACAAAAGGTGTTTTTATAGATGTTGTTGAATATAGTGTGTTTTTTTCTTAATGAAATGTTATCAGAAAGTTTCAATAAACACTTGTATATACCACGTGTTAATGGTAAAAATATTTTGTTACATCGAAAGTGCGAAAGTAACTAAAATAATAATTCAGGGAAAATTATGATACATAAAAACAACATATTCAAAAAAGCGGCTTTATGCGTTGCCGTTTGCTCATCTTTAACACTTTACAGTGCGCAGTCACTAGCAAGTAACGTTGATGGTGCAATTAAAGGGGTAGTAACACAGCAACAAGGCGATGCACCAATTGCCGGTGCAACTGTTACTATTACGAACGAGACAAATGGTTTCACGAAAACGCTTATCGTAGACTCTAGAGGTCAGTTCAACTTAAATTCAATTCCTGTAGGTGTTTACAATATTCGCATTGAAAAAAGTGGTTATCAAACATCTGAACTTAAAGACGTAACAATCGGAATTGGTAAAGTTGCAGCGCTTGAAGTAGAGATGATAGAGGGTAACTTAGAGGTTATTTCTGTAACGGGTAGCCGAATTGCTCGCGTTGATACAACAAGCTCAGAGGCTTCTTTCAATATTTCTGCTGATGAACTAAACCGTTTACCAGTTGCGCCTGATATCACATCAGTAGCATTACTTGCTCCAGGTGTTAACTTAGGTGATTCTCGTTTCGAAGATGCGAAAGGTAACTCACTTGCAAGCTTTGGTGGTGCATCTCAAGCTGAAAACGTTTATTACGTGAACGGTCTTAACATGACAAACTTCCGTAATGGTGTTGGTGGTGCGACTATTCCTTTCTTAGCTTATGAATCTTTCCAAGTTAAAACGGGTGGTTACTCAGCTGAATTTGGTCGCTCAACAGGTGGTGTAGTAAGCTCTGTAACTAAATCGGGTACTAATGAGTTTAAATTTGGTCTACAACATAGACAAGATCTTGGCTCGCTATACGGTGACCGCCCTAGTTCGTACTATCAAGCCGATGACTGTCAGCAAAAAGTTGTAAACGGTGACATAGTTGAGACTTGTGCTAACCGTGTTGGTGACGTTATTGTTGATAATAGCCGTGATGCGCGTGAAACAAGCAAAACAGATATTTTTGCAAGTGGTGCTCTAATTGAAGATACATTATTCTTCTATGGTCTTTATGAAATGCGTGATAATGAATACGAAGATCTTATCAATCGTGGTAACGGTATGCGTATTCGTAAGGATGATGACCCTTATTACTTGGCACGTTTAGATTGGAATATTAATGAAGATCACTCTTTATCTGCATGGATGTTCAAAGACGAAAGTACTCTTGCGACTACTGATTACGACTTGGATGCAGATGGCAATATCATCAAAGACACGGCTCTAAATTCTGAAACCTTGTCTGGTGGTAAAAGCTGGTCTGTTCGTTATAACGGTAACATTACAGATTATTTATCAATCTCTGCAATGGCAGGTAAAGTTGAGTTTACGGATACTACAACAGCTGATGGCGCAGATTGTCCAGTAATTTATGACCTTTCATCTGGTCAAAACTTAGGTTGTTGGGCGTCTTTTACTATTGAAGATAATAGTGACGAACGTAAGCAATATCGTTTTGACGTTGACTGGTTAGTAACAGACAATCACAACTTGCGTTTCGGTTACGACGCAGAGAAAAATACATCAACGAGTGTTGTAAACCTTTCTGGTGATATCTACTACGCATACCAAAACTATGAAGCAGGTGCTGTATTACCAAATGGTTATACAATCCAAGAGTCTGGTCGTTATGTTCGTGTACGTAACTATGAAGTTGGTGGCGAATTTGATATCAACAATGAAGCGTTCTACATTGAAGATGTTTGGAATGTAAATGATCAACTAACTCTAAACATCGGTTTCCGTTGGGAAAGTTTCGAAAACTTAAATGCTGACGGTGAAACATTCGTTGAAATGAGCAATCAGTTTGCTCCTCGTTTAGGTATCGCATACGACATCTTTGCAGATGGTGAGCATAAAGTATTTGCCAATGCAGGTCGTTATCATTTACCAGTAGCATCAAATACTAACGTTCGTTTAGCAGGTGCAGAGCTTTATACACATGACTATTACCAAATTGACAGCATCGGCTCAGATGATGTTCCACAATTAGGTGGTAAGCTTGGTGACACAGTTGTATTTGGTGACGGTACAGCACCTAGCCCTGTAAGTGTTCGTTCTTCAAGCCTTGAAGCAATGTATCAAGATGAATTCATCATTGGTTATCAAGGTATGATCAATGAAGACTGGTCAGCAGGTATCAAATATACTCGTCGTGAACTTAAGAGTGTAATTGATGATGCGAGTGCAGAAAAAGCATTTGAAAGCATCGGTATTGATGATGATCATTTCTTATTGCTTAACCCAGGTAAAGGCGCATCTTTCCAATATGACGCTGACGGTGACGGTGTTTTAGAGGACTATAACTTCACAGCTGAACAGCTAGGTTACCCAGAAGCAAAACGTAACTACAACGCTGTTGACTTAATGCTTGAAAGAGCATGGGATGGTCAATGGATGCTTAAAGCGAACTACACATGGTCACAAAGCTATGGTAATGCGGAAGGTTACGTTAAATCTGATAACGGTCAGGATGATGCTGGTCTAACAACAGACTGGGATTACCCATACCTAATGGACGGCGCTAATGGTTACTTACCTAATGACCGTCGCCATTCACTGAAAATCTTTGGTTCATATGCGATATCAGACAATCTAATCGTTGGTATGAATACGCGTCTAACTTCAGGCCGTCCTCGTAACGCACTGGGTGCTGGTTACTACCCAGACCAAGGAAGCTATCACTATGGTGATACTTACTATGTAGGTGACACTAAATTCTCACGTGGTAGCTTTGGTAGAACTCCTTGGACTGCGACAGTAGATGTTAACTTCAAGTATGACCTTAGCTACTTAGACGTATTTGATTCTGCTTTCGTATCTCTTCAAATTGAAAACTTGTTCGATGCGAGCAATGTAACTAACTATGAAGAGGTTGCTGAATCGGAAGCTGCATTCAATGGTAATGCACAGTTCGGTTCACCAGTTTCTTGGCAGACACCACGTACTGTTGAAATGGTTTTCAACATGACGTTCTAAAAACTTAAGCTTATTGCTTGATTTTTAAACAGAAAGCGCCTACTTTATAAGAGGGCGCTTTTTTTATGGAGAAAAAATATGATTAAACATTCAAGCCTAGTAGTTTCAGCAGTTTTAATGACAGCATGTAGTGCGTTGCCTATTAAAAAGGATATAGACGAAGGAAAGTTTCGAGTTGAAAACTTTCAATATGAGCATGGTAAGCAAAGAGATTATGTGTACTTAATGTGTAATAGCAAGTCTGTTTCAGCTTGGGAGCAAGCAAGGCAGTACGAAGCTGGCGACCACGTTCTTTGGGTTAAAGCCGTAATTAGTGAAAGAGATTTCCCATCTTCTGAAAAGAATGCTTTTGCTCGATTTGATATGAACTTTAAAGAAGGCGGAAACTACACGTTAAACCGTGAAGTAAAGGGAGATAAAATTTCTATTTGGTTCGCAGATAAAGAGACGGGTAATCAAGCCTCAGAAGTAATTACCCAGGAGCTGAAACGTCCTTTAGTAATCGAAGATCAGCTAAGAAAGAAACAGTGTTTAGAAGGTACTGTTTAATTGCATGAAATAAAAACGCAGCTGGAATGAGCAGCTGCGTTTTGTAAAGCTAAAGCATGTTGACTTACATGCTTTTAGTCGAGGAAATAGTTAACCAGTGAGTGCATCAACCTGTACTACATCATTCAGTACAATAACGTCAGCACGTTTGAAGAAGTTAAAATCTGTTGCGGTTGCTAATGTGTAAGCACCCATCATACGACTGATGATTAAATCACCGTTGCTTAATTTGGGTAGCATGATTGACTCACTCACCACATCGATGCTGTCACAAGTTGGGCCTGCCAATACCGACTCTACACGTTCGTTCGATTGTTTTAGCGACTCTATTGGGTATGAGGCTTCATCAAACATTAAACCACTGAATGAGCCATAAATACCATCATCTAGGTAGTACCAAGGTTTACCTTCACGTACAGCTTGACCCATTACCGATGCAACACTGGTTACAGCGCTGGCAACAATAAAGCGACCTGGTTCTGCAATGACGCGAACTGTCTCTGGTAACTGTGCTAAGGCATCATTAATCGGCGCACAAAACTCATCAATTGGCAGCACGTCTTTGTTGTACGGCACTGGGAAACCACCGCCGATATCAAGCGTACTAAGTGCAGGTAGTCCCAATGCAGCTACATCGTTAATCACTTGGTTACATGCAGCAATTGCTGTTACGTATTTAGCAGGGCTCGCTGTTTGTGAACCAACATGGAACGACAAACCTTTGATACGAATACCTAGTTGTTGCGCGTAAGTAATGATCTCAATAGCCATTGCAGGGCTACAGCCAAATTTTTTCGATAAATCCGCGAATGACTCTGCATTACGAAAACTTAAGCGAACAAGTAACTCAACGCGGTCTTTGTATGCAATGAACTTTTCTAGTTCATTGATGTTATCAACCACAAACACGTTACAACCATATTCAAGGGCATCACGAATATCACGGTCACGCTTGATAGGGTGCGTGTGAATAGTACGATCACTTGGTACACCTTGGCTGGCAACTAAGTCAACTTCACCGCTGGTTGCTAAATCAAAGCTGGCACCTTCTTCTAAAAGCGTGCGAACAACTGCTGCATGAGGAAGTGGCTTTAATGCAAAGTGTAAAACAACACCAGGTAAAGCACGGCTTAGTGCACGGTACTGGTGGCGTACAGATTCACAATCTAGCACCATTAATGGCGCACCATGTTGGGCAACAAGTTGCTCAATAAATTGATTTGATGGTTGTGCTATTGATTCGTTTGCAGCAACCGATGCTGCAGGTACTTTGATTGTTAAGTCTTGTGTAAGTGTTGAAATAGCCATTTTACTCTCCGGCAATTAAGCAACTGCTCGGAAAAAAATGGAAGTCCAAGTCAGTTGAGTGTTATTAAGCGCACCGTATGTTCTGTGCAATCAAATACACTCTTGGATAGTTGCTCTATCGCCTTGCTACAAACTAGGTTTGCAATGTACTCGGATTGGCTATCATCAAGAAGCGGCGAGATAATAGATCTGCTTTTTTATTTGCGCAAGCATTATTTCAAAGATTTTTTGAATTATTTTCAGTGTGTTTTTTGAACAGGTGAAGGGGCGTTTTTAAAATTTATCCCGTATGTTTTAGTATAAATGTCGAGCATTGCTTGGGTATCTTCTGGGCGGCTATTATTAGTATGGATTTCTTTAAGGTAGGCAGCCATATCATGGGTTTTCATGTAATTGTTCATTAATTCCATGGCCCTGCGACCTTGCGGTGTTTTACTACAAGCAAAATACCCATTTATAAATTTAGGTAACTCAATAATAGGACGGGATTCAATAAGAGACTGTTGCTCAACGGTTAAATGAGCAAATAACGTTTCTTGGTAACCAATAATGAAATCGATACGATTGTTCATGAGTAGATTACTTAGTTGTAAAAATGGGTTTTCACCATATATAACAGCTACATTTGAGGCATTACTTGCAAACAATTTGTCCAGTTGTTGATAACTTGTGGATCCAATTATTCCGAAAATATAGTTTTTGTGTAGGAGTTGTTCCACTGAAATGTCAGAAGGTTTACTTTTTAGTTCATTTTTAAGACCAAATAACTGTCGTTGCACATGCATAAATGTTGGAACTGTTGAAAACAACATGTTCTGTTTGCGTTCTGGTGTTTTTATCGCATTAAAAGTACAGCTAGGTTCGTTACTTGATAAACGTTTAATTTGGCGTGCATGATTTGTAAACTGTAGCTTAAGATGGAACTCATTACCGAGTGCTGGCTGAATTGCTTTGACTAGATGGTAGTTAACGCTATTTTTATCAGTTTCATTGTCGAAATATGCATGAGATAGAATTATAAGCTTACTCTTATCACTAGCGAAAGCTGTGCTTAAGGTCAGCATTATTAAAAAAAGCAAACCTAGTCTCATGCATATCCTTTAATTATTTATCGAGCATTGGTGCTCTCAAAAATTTTGTCAGCTGATGCTGCAACAAAACCAGTGTAGAGTTCGCCATCCGGTTTTGCATAACGTAGCGCAAACTCATAAAAGCAACTCGGTACGGCAACAACACCATCGCTAAATTCAACTTCGCTATCATCAGCAAGCGTAGAAGACTGTTCAAGTAATACCTCTGGCGAACCTTTGATTTCGCCGCCCGATGTATTTAGTGCAAAACCGGCATCTTTAAGTGCTTGGTTAACACTTTCTATATCATCGAATTTCGCCAATTCATTGATGCTCACCGTAAAGTGATTAGCACGGTAACCCCACGCCGACATCCATGCTGCATATTCGCTTTCTGCTAGCAGTTTTTTGTAGGTGTCTGAACTTACTTGCCAGTGCGTACCTGAGTAAAGGAAATTATCCGCTGTTACAGCGTTTTCGTCAATCTGTTCAACCATATCGTTAACAATAGCTTGAAGCTCTTCTGAGCATTGTTCAACAAGTAATTCAGAAATGAAAACTTTAGGTTGCTTCGGATCTGAGTGTTCGAAGTGTTTAGCGTATAGTTTTTTCGCTTCGAAGTGGTATTCGCCGCATTCTTTGTAGCCAACTGCTAAGAAGTGCGCAGCTAGTTTTTCTAAACCGATTTTTTCATGGTTAAAGGTACGTAAAGCGATGTGATCGTTAATCACGTCATCTTTTTGTGTAGAGCCTAGTAGCTCATGTACTTTTACCGCCGATGGCGTAACTGATAAATAGTTGTCCCATAGGTTTTCAAATAGGGCGTTTACATCTGTGTGCATGTTTAATTCCTTCAATTAAGGCGGCGAGACCGCCAAACAATTATTCAATAATTAAGCCCGGCGCAAGGGTCTGTGGTAAGTTAACTTTATCGGCTTCAACAGAAGCAACAGGGTATGCACAGTAGTCAGCAGCATAATAAGCGCTTGCTCTGTGGTTACCACTGGCACCAATACCACCAAACGGTGCAGCGCTTGATGCGCCTGTAATTGGTCGGTTCCAGTTAACGATACCGGCACGAATACGTTTTAAGAAGTGCTGGTAGTCATCACTATCATCACTTAATAAACCAGCAGATAAACCAAATGAGGTGTTATTTGCTTCATTAATCGCACTATCGAAATCTGTATAACGGTATACCTTGATAAGCGGACCAAAGTGTTCTTCATCAGGCATGTCTTTAACAGCCGTTACATCAATAATACCTGGACTTACAAAACCAGTACCCGGTTCAAGATGCTTAAGCTCGACAAGAGAGGTTGCTCCCATATCAAGTAATTGCTGCTGAGCTGCAACCATACCGAGTGCTGCTTTTTCGCTGATCATTGCACCCATGAACGGTTGATCTTCGCTGAAGCTGTCGGCTACTTTAATGTGTTTGGTTGCAGCAATTAACTTTTCTAAAATTGCATCGCCATTTGCCGAGTTCTCAATAAATAAACGACGAGAACAGGTACAACGTTGGCCAGACGTAATAAAACCAGACTGAATAATATCGTGAACAGCGGCACTTACATCAGCAACATCTTTTACGATAAGTGGATTATTCCCACCCATCTCAAGCGCTAAGATTTTACCAGGGTGACCTGCAAATTGCTTATGTAATAGGTGACCTGTATTTGAGCTACCCGTGAAGAATAAGCCATCTATATCTTGGTGAGAAGCGAGTGCAATACCTGTGTCGACTTCACCTTGTACAAGGTTAATGACACCGGCAGGTAAGCCGGCTTTTAGCCAAAGTTTTAAGGTAAACTCTGCAACATGAGGGGTGAGTTCTGATGGTTTAAATACAACCGTATTACCCGCTAAAATAGCAGGCACAATATGACCATTCGGTAAGTGACCTGGGAAGTTATAAGGACCAAACACTGCAACAACACCATGTGGCTTGTGACGTATAAACGCTTTCGCCCCAGGCATTGGGTTTTCTGTGGTACCCGTACGTTCGTGATAGGCTCTAATAGAAATGGCAATCTTACCTGTCATTGCGCCTACTTCGGTACGTGTTTCCCAAAGTGGTTTACCTGTTTCACGGGCGATAATTGTTGCAAACTCTTCGCTATGCTCTTTAAGCTCTGCTGCAAAGTTTTCAAGAATAACAATACGCTCTTCAAGGGTCATATCAGCCCAGCCTAGCTGCGCACTACGAGCTGCTTTAATTGCATCAGCTACTTGCCCAGCCGTGGCTGTTTTACCCTGCCACACAACCTCGCCATTACTTGGGTTGATAGAACTAAAATCATGACCAAGGCCAGCTTGCCATTGGTTATCGATAAGTTGAGTTGTGACACTCATTTTAAACTCCTTAAGTGGTTACAAACGGAAGAACCGTGCTGCATCCCCTTGTTTTAATTTAAGTGCATCTGCCACTTCTTGGCTGATGATTAGCGTGTGCTTAGCGTGGTTATAATGAGCATGTTTGGTGAATGTTGCTCTAAAGTCATTCACGCCTTGATTACAAATAGCTAATGTATCTGAGCTTTTCTCATTAATGTGTGTAAGCTCACCGATGGTGATAGGACACACTTGTGACTCACGAACACTGCGAATATTGCCAAGTTTTGCTTCAACAGTGGGCCCTGCATCGAAAAGGTCGACATACCCACGGTGCTCAAACCCTTCTTTTTCTAACAGTTTAAGTGCAGGCTTTGTTTTTTCATGAACCTTACCAATCACAGCTTGCGCTTTTTTGCTCAGTAAGTTGGCGTAGATTGGGTATTTAGGCATTAATTCGCTGATAAATACTTTATCGCCTAAACCGACTAGGTGATCAGCTTGTGGAAACTCAATGCTAAAAAAGTGCTCTTGCAACCATTGCCAAAAAGGTGAATGGCCTTTTTCATCACTTACGCCACGCATTTCTGCGATGATGGTATCAGCAAAACGTTCGCTGTGCTGCGCCATAAATAGAAAGCGCGAACGCGATAAAAAGCGACCTGTTAAGCCTTTGCGGTTTTGTTCACGTAAGAACAAGGTACAAATCTCAGAGCAGCCTGTGTAGTCATTACACATACTCAGAATATCAACGGTGTTATACACGTTGAGAGTACGTGAATGGTGAACAGTTTTTCCAAGATGGTAATGATACAAAGGCACCGACATACCTACAGCGGCTTCAATCGCTGTAGTGCCGATAACGTCACCCGTTTTACTGTCTTCTAAAACAAATAAATAGGTTTCGTCTTGTGGTTTATTGATGTTTTTTGCAAAACTTTGATCGGCGCGATCGATTTTTTCTTGTAGCAAGGTGTCATCAACAGGTAATGAGGTAAACCCATGACCAGACTCCATCGCTATTTGCTTTAACGCGGCAAAATCATTTGCTGTGATAGGACGTAATACTTGCATTCATTGCTCTCCGATGGCGCACTGGTTTAGCAGCACGCCAACTAGAATTAACCGTTTACAACGTCTGCAACCGCTTTTTCAAAGCGAGCTAAACCTTCTTTAATATCCTCAAGAGGGATAACTAAAGATGGCGTAAAGCGCACAACATTTGTACCCGCAACAAGGCTCATTAAACCGTGTTTTGTGCTTGCTACTAGGAAGTCACGTGCACGGCCTTCAAATTTGCTGTTAAGTACCGCACCTAATAATAGACCTTTACCACGTACTTCACTAAATACATCGTATTTGTCGTTAATTGCAGCAAAGCCGTCGCGTAAAAGCTGTTCACGCTCTTTAACACCTGCGAGTACTTCTTCAGTATTGACAGTATCAAAAGCCGCTTCAGCTACAGCACATGCAAGCGGGTTACCACCGTAAGTTGAACCATGTGTGCCTACTTTTAAATGCTCTGCAATGCTCGCCGTTGTGATCATCGCACCGATTGGGAAACCACCGCCTAACGCTTTTGCTGTAGTAAGAATATCTGGAGTTACACCTAAACCTTGGTATGCGTATAAATCGCCGGTACGACCAACACCTGTTTGTACTTCATCAAAAATAAGTAAAGCATTGTGTTTGTCACATAACGCGCGAACACCTTTAATAAACTCGTTTGTTGGTGAAATGATACCGCCTTCACCTTGTAATGGCTCCATCATTACGGCACATGTGTTGTCGCTGATAAGTGCTTCAAACGCAGCTAAATCGTTATAGTCACAGTGATCAACGGCAGCAGGTTTAGGGCCAAAGCCATCAGAGTAAGCAGCTTGGCCACCTACAGTAACAGTGAAGAATGTACGACCGTGGAAACCTTTGTTAAACGCGATGATTTGGTTTTTTTGCTCGCCGTGTACATCTAATGCCCAGCGACGCGCTAATTTTAATGCTGCCTCGTTGGCTTCTGCACCTGAGTTTGCAAAGTACACTTTATCTGCAAATGTAGCGTCCGTTAACTTTTTAGCTAAGCGCAGTGCAGGCTCGTTTGTCATTACGTTTGATAAGTGCCAAATTTTTTCACCTTGCTCTTTAAGCGCATTGACAAGAGCAGGGTGACAATGACCTAAACAGTTAACGGCAATACCACCTGCAAAATCAATAAATTCTTTACCGTTTTGATCCCAAACACGTGAGCCTTTTCCGCGAACAGGGATAACCTCAGATGGGTTATAGTTTGGTACCATTACGTCGTTGAAAAGTTCTCTTGTTACTTGCATTTGTTGCACCTAAATATGGCTTAGTATGAAAAAAGTTAAATTGCAAAAAATAGGTCAGTTAAGCCGTTCCTGCCTAATTAAGCACGATGAGATTATTTTTCTTATCTATTTTTACTATTATCTGGGTTAGAAACTTAAATTTGCAGTGCTATTTTGTGAAAAATGACTAAAATAAAAAGCAAATTAACGAAAAGAGTAGTCAAAGTGATAACGCCACAAGACGAAAAGCTATTATCTATACTAAGAACAAATGCCCGCGCCAGTATCTCTGACCTAGCCAGGGCGCTTAATTTATCGCGCTCAACAGTGCAAAGCCGAATGTTAAAACTAGAAGAAACAGGTGTGATCAAAGGCTACAGTGTTGACTATGGTGATGCCTATTTGAGCCAAATGGTATCGGCGCACGTTTCAATTAAAGTAAAACAAAAATTGACCACTAAAACCAATCTTGAGTTGAAGCAAATTGATGCCATTTCGCAGCTCTACGCAATTAGCGGTGAGTTTGATTTGATTGCAGTTGTGCAAGCACAAAACCTTGAAAAGCTGAGCCACCTTTTAGATGATATTGGTAACTTAGATGGGGTTGAGCGTACTACATCGTCAGTGATTTTAGAGACGAAATTTAAACGTTAACCCTTAATTTGGATCAAGGTTGTTTTTACTCGGTTCAGAAATTACTCATTCAGTTTTTGGCTATAGATATTTAATTTGTATCTGCTTGAGGTGCTTTGCGAATGACTTTCTTTTCGACTTCATCAAGTTGTATAACATATGCATTGCCACCGATACCTTTAAATTCTTCATCGGTAAACACGATGGTGTTGTCATCGTAAAATGTGATAGCTTCTTTTTGAGTGACGATACCTAAGTCTATACGTGACACATCACCTGAGAAGAACTTATCGCCTTTAAAGTTTTCAAATAACCAGATGCTAGTCGAATCAAGTAAAACAAGTTTACTTCTGTCAGGGCTTAACGCGGCAGATGTGACCCAGCATAACTTTTCCATCGTCGTGCAGGTTTTGAATGAGTCAATTAATTCGGCATCGAAATTTGCGGCATGGTCGCCTACTTTATAAACATTGGTAATGCCATCGAATGGCTCGGTACGGTTTTTGGTAAATAAATACAAATGATGGTTAAAAGCAACAAATGCTTCTAAGTCAAAGTTACGTTTATTGGGGAGGATTGGGCTGCCATCCATTTCAGGGTAGGTGAATTTTATGATTTCAGCTTGTGTTGTATTACCCTTTATATCAATAGGGTTTTCTATTTTATAAATGGTTAGCCATTTTCGGTCATTGTTATTATTGCCAAAATCCCCTAAAAAGAAATGCCCGAACCTATTTTGAGTCATATCTTCCCAATCAATGTTTTTGGCATTGGTGACTAACACTTCTTTTGCGATTGAGCCATCCTCATTTAAACGATACAGTTTTGGCTGGTCGCCACTATCGTTAATTGCCCAAAGGCGATGCTTTTTATCAAATTCTATCCCTGATATTTCCTTGACTTTAGGATCAACAGATAAGCGTTTTTTACTGTATAAAGTATAAATTGATGTACCGATAAAAATACCGACAAGCGTCACGATCAGGGTTAGTGTAATTAATAGACTTTTTTTCAACATTAACAAGGGATTGGGATTTAGATATTAAATGTGATTATAGCTTATTAATGTTGTCTCTGTATATTCCAAACACTTGTGCCTGTTGTTGCAATAAAATTGACGTTATCGTGGAGTACTTTGTGGCCTACATTAAAAGATGATTCGGGCTGGCTAACAAGGTAACCCTGCACACTTCTAATACCCATTGATTTAACTAGTTCAAATTGTGCAAGCTCTTCAACGCCTTCGGCCACAATTTTTAAACCTAGTTTATGGCCTAACTCACTGACAGAGTGAAGTATCTTATTATATTTTGGGTTGTCATTGGCTTGCGCAATAAACAGTCTGTCCAGTTTTATTACATCAATCGGTAAGTCAGCAAGGGTACTTAAAGAGCTAAAACCAGTACCAAAGTCATCGATGGCGATAGTGATACCCTCACGGCGTAATTTCTCTAGGTCGTTTATAATTTTTTTACTTGCGGTGATTAATGTCGACTCTGTTATTTCCAACATAATAGCAGTTGCTGGCAGTCCTGTTTTAGAAAGTTTGGCCATTACCCAATCATAAATTGCCCGGTGTTTTAACTGAATGCCAGAAATATTCACCGATATTTTCACTTTCTTCATCCCCGCGTTATACCATGCAGCCATCTGCCGACATGACTCAAGCATGATCCAATCGCCGAGTTCTAAAATAAGATTCGATTCTTCAGCAATAGGAATAAACTCAACAGGAGAAATAGCGCCCTCAACTGGATGTTCCCAGCGTACCAAAGCTTCAAAATAATCGATTGCGCAATCGTCAACATCTACAATCGGTTGAAAGAATAAATGAAAGTTTTCAGAGGCAATTGCAAGGCGCATTTCCTCAAGTAAGTAATGATAGCGACGCATTTTATTGCCCATTTCAGGGGAATACACTTTAAAAATACCACGGCCATCAGTTTTGGCACGATACATCGCCACATCAGCCATTTGCAGTAATGTGTGAGGTGTCGCTGCACTGTCAGGGTAAGTTGCAATGCCTATGCTTGCGCTGATCTTAATCAGCTTATTACCGAGTACAAAATCCCTCTCGATTTCTTTTAAAACATTTTTAGCAATTTCAAGTGCTTGCTCTTTTGAGGTCAGGTGATTAATAAAGATAGAAAATTCATCTCCTCCCAAACGAGCTAAGTTTTGTTCAAGCTGGCTGGTGGCAGAAATATTGTTGAGCTTGTGATGGCGAAGCACACCCGTTAAGCGAGCAGCTACCTGAATAAGTACTTCATCGCCAAAGCTGTGGCCAAATGAATCATTTACCTGTTTAAAACCATCTAAATCGATAAATAAAAGTGCACAATTGAGTTTATCTATCTCTGCAACACTTAGTTGTCTGGCTAAATGCTCTAAATATGCATGGCGGTCTATCAGTAGGGTCAATTTGTCTTGGCAAATACTCGCCTGAGATTCACGGGTGTAAGTGGTAATGTGCGCGCTCAAAGCGTGAACATTTGCTTGTAAATTACAAAGTGTAGATTGCGAAGCTGAATGTGTGTTAGTAAGGTTTAGGTTGGAGAGTAGGGCTGAAGTTTGAACGTTAAGTTCTTTAATCGTCTGTTTCATGCTATCGCTTTGACGTCTTAGGCTGACCAACCAGGTGATAGCAATAATTAACAGCAACAAAATGATAACATTAATAGGCGCCATCAAAGTAGAAGTAATGAGCTGCTTTGTCTCAATAGCCGTGACTGTTTTTGTATCGGCTTCAACGACAACGTAATTTTGCTTGTTATGAGTGACTGTGTATTGGCCAGTTAAAAGAATGTTGTACCAAGGGGCCGGTGCTATACCTGATGGGGGGATTGCGAAAGTGGAAAGCATAGTTGTATTTGGTTGATAAGAAAGATCGTTAACCTGTTTAACTAATAAAATGTTTAAACCATAAAAAAAAGCTACTATGGTTATCATACAACTGCATACTATACGAAGAGCATTGGCCATTATTCACTACCGTCCTGGGCACTATTATATTGTTTACCAACCCGTAAGTTAATTTTTTCAGTATATGGCTTGTCACTAAAATAGACAAACCTTTTGTAATGTAATTAGAATGTTAATCTGTTAAGTAAGCAAAAAGTTGTATTTGTTGAGTGCAATAATCAGGCCTTTAATCTCTTAAAAATACTTTGTACTACACGATTAACTTCAATTTAATTCACTTTACCAACACTTACTTATTAACTACTTTTTACTGAGAAATGACTCAAGTTCAGTATTTAGAGTAAATGAGAATTTAACTTTCAAATTGGTTCGTTTATTGCTGACTTAAGGTTAGAAGTTTGATTAATCATGTTTTTGTTTGTTTTATGCACTTTTATGGTGCGTGCACAAATATTTTGCACTGTCATAATGCGTAAACAAAGATTTGATTTACTGAGTAAGGTACATGTTCTTTTAGGCAGTTTTTAGCGCATGTAATACACAGCCCCGACTGTTGAGTAGTTGAACACGGCACTGTGGCAAGGATTAATTAACCATCTGGTTGAATTGGAGCCCACTATGTTAAGTAAACGTTTTTTTAAAACCAAAGACGAAACCGAAGTTACTTTTGAATTTCAGCACCCAGACGCTGAAAATGTGCAATTAGTTGCAGAGTTTACAGATTGGCAGCCAGTGCCAATGAAATACAACAAAAAAGAACAGGTTTTCAAGTGCAAGCAGCGTTTACCGCTCGATAAACAATTTCACTTTCGTTACCTCATCAATGGTCATGTTTGGGATAACGACCATCAAGCTGACGCTTATACTCCTAATGTTTTTGGTACTGAAAATAGTGTTGTAAACACTCAACGCGCTTAATAGGTGCATTAATGCAGTCACTTTCGCAGTTATTTTATCTTTATGGTATTGGCTACGAGTATACAAAGTACACAGGCGAGCATGTTGTTTTCGATGAGAATACTCGCGCTTGTGCCTTACGTTGCTGCGGTATTCATACTGACGACATAAATACAATTGAACAGCTAAACTTTACGCTTGATGCAGGTAATTGGCTCAATTTATTGCCGCCGGTAAGCCTTGTCAGCGCTGAAAACCGACTATTAAAAGTGCGTATAGATGAGCGCTTACTTGAGCATCATTGTGAGCTATCAATCCCGTCACTCGGAATAACCGCTAACAGAGAAAGCTTTGTAGGTTTAGATGTATTAGGTGACTATGGTTTAAATGGTGTTCGTTATATCGAGGTCGCGCTACCTGTGCCGCCTATGCCTATTGGTTATCATGATGCGTATATATCTGTGGCAGATCAACACAGTCGTAGTCAACTTTGGATAACCCCTCAAACATGTTTTCAAGTTGAAGATAAAAAACGTTTGGGTTTATCTATTCAGCTCTACAGTTTAGTGAATCATGCAGGCTTTGGTATTGGTGATTTTGCTGACTTGGCTTCCCTTATTCGTGATGCGGCCAGCCATGGGATGGATTATATTTTACTCAACCCATTACATTTACTTTTTGAACACACCCCAGAGCGGGCAAGCCCATACAGCCCAAACAGCCGTGCTTTGTTAAACCCGCTGTATATAGCGGTGTCTCTATGTGAGGACGCAAAGCACAATACTAAGCTTGAAAAATTATTGGCTGAGCTGCCAATCAACTCAGAACAGTTCATAGATTACACCCTAGTCACTGATTTTAAATATAAAGTGTTCGATTGCTTATACGCACACTTTTGCAATACCGCATCGGACGAACGTAAAGCCCAATTCGACGAGTTTTGTAACGTACATAGCCAAAGCCTAGTAACACTGGATGCAGAAGATAGCCGATACGCAAGTTACTTACAGTGGCTTGCGCACTCTCAGCTAAACTTTTGCCAACAACTAGCTGCTGATTGCTATATGGATATTGGTTTAATAAACGACTTGGCAGTGGGCTGCGCTGGAGATGGCAGTGAGTTTAAAAGTCAATATACGTTATTTTCTCATGGTGCTTATGTTGGTGCACCACCGGATCCTTGGGCAGAGCGAGGCCAAAATTGGGGGCTACCTGCATTAGACCCACAAAAACTCAGTACAGATCACTTTGCATTTTACCGTTCTTTAATTCGCGCCAATATGGAAGATGTAGGCGGGCTGAGAATTGACCATGTTATGGCTATACGCAGATTATGGTGGTGTTTTGAGAACCAAGGACAACAAGATGGTTGTTATGTTTATTACCCATTTGAACATCTTCTTGCCATTTTAAAAATAGAATCTCATCTTAATCAGTGTGTCGTAATTGGTGAAGATTTAGGGGTTGTCCCTAATGAAGTAAGAGAGGCACTTGAAGCAAGTGCTATTTATTCAAATGGTTTGTTTTATTTTGAAAAAGATCAGGATGGGGAATTCCTCTTGGCTGAACATTTTTCGCAGCACAGTTTATTAATGATTGCCAATCATGATGTCCCGCCATTTTCTGGTTGGTGGACTGGTTATGATATCACTGTAAAACAGCAATATGGATTGATAAATGAGGCCGAGAGCTATGAACTTATCGCAGCGCGAGACATTGAAAAACAAAGGATGTTGCATTTTATTTATCGTCAAAGTGCGAAGGAGTTAAGCCCTAATGCACAGGCACAAGAAGTGTATGAAGCATTAGCGACATGTCTTGCTAAGGCTCCTGCGCAGTTATTTACCATTCAAATAGATGATTTAGACGAGCAAGTATTGCCCGTAAACATCCCTGGCACTGATCAAGAATACCCAAATTGGCGGCGTTTATTGTCACGTTCGGCAAAGCATATTATCGATTCTAAAGCATCATTGTTAGCCAATTTAATCTCCATAAGGAAGCAATAAATGCAAAGTCGTGTCCGCCAAGAGCACATTGAACAACCACTGATTTATCAGGCACAGATCACGGCTTTAACTGCTGGCTGCTTTAAAGATCCATTCAGCTTTTTAGGGCCACATAAAGTGAATAGTGAAAGTTATGAAGTACGTTGCTTTTTACCAGGAGCAAAAACAGTATCCGTTGTGCTCGATTCACTCATTGTACCAGCACACAGGCAAGGGCAAAGTGATTTGTTTGTTGCGACAATCCATACAGAGTCTGCTCCTGAGTACAAACTTGACGTCAACTATGAGCAAGGGTGCGAGCAACAGTACGATGAATATAGCTTTGTAAGCACACTCGACGAACAGGCAATGTATTTGTTCAATGAGGGCAGCCTCGAGCATGCTTATAAACACTTTGGTGCTCATTTTACAGATCAGCAGGGTGTACAAGGAGTCCGTTTTGTCGTGTGGGCACCTAACGCCGCGAGTGTCTCAGTCATTGGGGATTTTAATTATTGGCAACGCAGCCGCCATTTTATGCGGTTTCATCCTGCAAGTGGTGTGTGGGAGTTATTTATTCCTGCACTAAAAGTAGACCAATGTTATAAGTTTGCGATTACCACTCTTAGTGGTGAAGTGCTTGAAAAAGCGGACCCATTTGCATTTAAAATGCAACAGGCGCCTGGCACTGCTTCTGTTTTACAGTGTAGCAAGGCAGCGGTACACCTTGACAAGAACGCACTGGCTAATCGTGCCAAGCGCAATAGCATTGATGCGCCAATAAGTATATATGAAGTGCATGTAGGCTCTTGGCAGCGACAAGATAATAATCGATATCTAACATGGCGAGAGCTTGCCGATTGTCTGATCCCTTACACCATAGAACTTGGTTTTACCCACTTACAGTTAATGCCAATTAGCGAATACCCATTTGATGGTTCATGGGGTTATCAACCGGTAGGTTTATTTGCGCCAACAAGCCGTTACGGTAGCTTTGAAGATTTTGTTTATTTTGTTAATCAATGTCATCAAGCAAACTTAGGAATTATATTAGATTGGGTGCCTGGGCATTTTCCAAGTGACCCGCATGGTTTGCATTGTTTTGATGGCACTCACCTTTATGAACACGCAGACATTCGTCAGGGGTTTCACCCTGATTGGAATACCTATATCTACAACTATGATCGGGCTGAAGTACGCAGTTTTTTGATTGCGAATGCGATGTATTGGCTGCATGAATTTGGTATTGATGGCCTGCGTGTTGATGCTGTGGCGTCAATGCTTTACTTAGATTACAGCCGAGAAGAAGGGCAGTGGGTTGCTAATCAATATGGCGGCCGTGAAAATCTCGGGGCCATTGAGTGTTTAAAGCAAGTGAATATGCGCTGCTACGCAAACAATCCAGGCATCATGATGGTGGCAGAAGAATCAACAGCATGGCCTGGTGTTACACGCCAAGTTGATCATGATGGCTTAGGATTTGGCTACAAATGGAATATGGGCTGGATGAATGACAGTCTGCACTACATGCAGCGAGACCCACTATACCGTGCGCATCACCACCACGAAATGACTTTCTCAATGGTTTATGCTTACAGTGAAAATTATATTTTGCCACTCAGTCACGATGAGGTTGTACATGGCAAAAGGTCGCTTATTGAAAAAATGCCCGGCGATGATTGGCAAAAATTCGCTAATTTAAGAGCCTATTATGCGTTTATGTGGGCGCATCCAGGCAAAAAGCTCCTTTTTATGGGGGCTGAAATAGCGCAACGTAACGAGTGGAATCACGATCAATCGTTAGATTGGCACTTACTTGAGCATATTAGTCATTGTGGTGTGCAGCAAACCATTAAAGAGTTAAATGAGGTCTATCGCAATACGCCCGCACTGTACGAACAAGACACCAGCCCTGCTGGGTTTGCTTGGCTTGATAGCAACAATGCAAAGCAAAGTATTTTTAGTTTCATTCGCTATGCAAAACAAGCCGATGATTTTGTAATTGTGATCAGCAATTTAACCCCGCAGGTCTATCATGACTTCATCGTTGGTGTACCTAAAGCGGGTGATTATCAGGTTGTTTTTAACACCGATAAGCAAGATTATTTTGGCTCAGGTGTAGAAGTGACAGGCATGGCAAATCAAACAATAAGTACGCAAACGACGCTAAGTCACGGCTTTAAACAAAGTTTGAGTATTTCTTTACCTGGCCTTGCCACAATTTACCTTAAAAAGGTGAATCATGAGTCATAGTGTGCGGTTGGAAATCGGCTTTACGCAGCCTCTGGGGTCATCCGTTGTTGAAGAGGGGGTTAACTTTGCCGTCTATGCGCCACAGGCAAAGCATATCTTACTGTGCTTGTTTGATAGTAGTGGTCACTCGGAAGTATTAACGCTACCGATGAATATGAACGAAGGAGGTGTGTGGACACTTTTGGTCAGCCCATTAAAAAAAGGAGCGTTATATGGCTTTCGTGCCGATGGTGAATATGCACCTGATAAAGGAGTGTTTTTTAATAAACACAAACTCCTGTTAGACCCATATGCGCAGGACTTTTACGGTGAATTTACTTGGAGTGAACGCCACTATGGGCAAATGCCGGTAGGCACCTTAAGCGAAGTGAATAATGCCATTGATATGCCTAAGTCGCGTGTCGGAGAAGTTAAGCCATATTCGGGTAAAAGACCAAATCACAGCTGGGGCAAAACTGTGATTTATGAGTGCCATGTTAAAGGGGCAACATGTAGACACCCAGACATTCCAAAGCCATTACAAGGAAAGTTTTTAGGGTTGAGCCATCCTCGTTTCATTGAGCATTTACGTACGTTGGGCATAACTTGCTTGGAGTTATTGCCTGTGCAAGCTTTTATCAGTGAACAGTTTCTTACTGCCAAAGGGTTACAAAATTATTGGGGTTATAACACCTTAAACTTTTTCACTCCCCATAAAGATTACTTGGTTAAAGATGATGTCAGTGAATTTCAAGATATGGTGGCAACCCTTCATAAAGCAGACATTGAAGTTATTTTAGATGTTGTTTACAACCATACTGCCGAGGCTGGCACGGATGGTCCTTTGTTATCACTGCGAGGCTTAGATAATCTAGGTTATTACCGAACAGTGCCTGAAAAACCATCACATTATATTAATGACACGGGGTGTGGCAATACGCTCAACATTGACTCTCCACGCACATTGCAATTGGTACTCGACAGTTTACGCTATTGGGTTGAAATAATGGGCGTGGATGGTTTTCGATTTGATCTTGCGACTATCTTAGGGCGCAACCCAAACGGTTTTAATCAAGCCCATTCATTTTTACAGGCAATAAACCAAGACCCTGTACTTAATAAAGTAAAGTTAATTGCTGAGCCTTGGGATATTGGGCCTGGAGGCTATCAACTTGGTGCTTTCCCTGCGCCTTGGCGTGAGTGGAATGATCAATACCGCGATACCGTTCGACGTTTTTGGAAACAAGAGCCAGGCTTAATTGGTGAACTTGCAAAACGCTTACATGGTTCTTTCGATCTATTTGAGCATAACTTACGAGGCCCTTTAAATAGTATTAACTTTATCACTAGCCATGACGGATTTACGCTGGCAGATTTAGTCAGTTACGAACAAAAGCATAATGAAGCTAATGGCGAACAAAATCGTGATGGTCATAGTGCTAATTATTCATTTAACTGTGGAGTTGAAGGCTTTACTAACGATGCAAAAGTAAGCTCATTACGATTACAACAACAAAAAAATATGTTGCTAACTTTATTGCTTTCCAAAGGCGTGCCTATGCTTGCGTCGGGCAGTGAAATGGCTCACTCACAGGGCGGTAATAATAATGCGTATTGCCAAAATAACCGCACCAGTTGGCTTGCTTGGAAAGATTCTCAATTAAGCCACCCATTGACTCGATTCATTGATGATGTGCTGCGTTTACGCAAACAATTTAGTGTCTTTAAGCACCGTTTCTTTGTGCACGATGATGACACGCGGTATGACGTCGCATGGTTTACCGAAGAGGGTAACGCAATGCAACAGGACGACTGGCATGAAGCTGAGCGTCAGTTCCTAATGTATAGCTTAACCGATAAACATACACACCAAGCACTCTTAATCATTCTAAATGCAGGGTCTGAGGCTGTTAGCTGTCAACTTCCTCATTTAGAAAAAGCTAAGTGGCAGCTCGCTGTTAGCAGTATTCATCCAATATCCGCCAATGAAGATATGGAACAACAAATAGCTGCAATGAGTAGCTGGGTTTTTACCGCCAATTCAGAGGACTAAAGTCATGACTAAAAATGCTGAGCAAGCATGTGTTGTAAAAGGGTGGCAAGACGCGCCAATTATTGATGAAAGCACCTTAGAGGATGATTTATCACGCCATTTTTACTACACCTTAGGGCGTGACAAAGTCGGCAAGTCACAACTGTATTTATATCATGCGTTAGCATTAACAATACGTGACAGGCTGGTGGCTCGCTGCCGTGTAACTAAGCAGCAAATACATGAACAAAAGCGTCGAAAAACTGCCTATTTATCACTGGAGTTTTTAATGGGACGGGCACTTGGCAATGCAATTTTGAATCTTGATTTAGATGAGCAAGTTGAAAAAGCATTGCAGCAATATTGTACTGAACTTGAACAAGTTGCAGAAGCTGAACACGATGCAGGGCTTGGTAATGGTGGCTTAGGGCGTCTTGCAGCGTGTTTTTTGGATAGCTGCGCCAGTCTTGCTCTGCCTGTTATTGGTTATGGTATCCGTTACGAATACGGTATGTTTAATCAGGCACTTGAAAACGGTCATCAAGTTGAGCAACCAGATAACTGGCTACGCGAAGGCCATCCGTGGGAATTAAGCGCACCAGAGCAGTCAAAACGGGTTAAATTTTTTGGTCACCTAGACAGCTATACAGATAAACAAGGACGAGTACATCGTCAGTGGCTTGATACCCAAGACGTACTCGCCGTACCTTATGATGTGCCAATTCCTGGCTATAAAAATGACATAGTTAACACCTTGCGTTTGTGGAAGTCAGAAGCCACCGATGAGTTTGATTTAAGTGAGTTCAATGCAGGCAGTTACTCTGAGGCTGTGGCACGTAAGAACTTAGCAGAGCAAATTACCATGGTGCTATATCCCAACGATAGTAGCGAAAACGGTAAAGAGCTGCGTTTACGTCAACAATACTTTTTATCATCGGCCAGTATTCAAGACATCATTGATATTTGGGTTAATCAGTACGGTGAAGACTTTTCTGACTTTGCCGATCATCATGTATTTCAGTTAAACGACACTCACCCTAGTATCGCTGTAGCAGAGCTAATGAGACTACTTGTCGATGATTATGAGCTTGATTGGGATGAAGCGTGGCTAATTACCACAAAAACAATGGCATACACAAACCATACACTGTTACCTGAAGCACTTGAAAAGTGGTCGGTGTCATTATTTTCTCGTTTACTGCCCCGTGTTTTAGAAATTATTTATGAGATTAATGCTCGTTTTCTAGCTGAGGTTGCACAAGCGTGGCCAGGCGATGTTGGCAAACAACAAGCTTTGTCGTTAATTGAAGAAGGTGGCGAGCCGCAAATTCGTATGGCGTATTTAGCGATTGTTGGTAGCTACTCCGTCAATGGTGTAGCAGCCCTGCATACTGAACTATTGAAAGCTGGCTTATTTAATGACTTTTATCAGTTATGGCCTAACAAATTCAATAACAAGACAAATGGTGTAACTCCTCGTCGCTGGCTTGCTCATTGTAACCCTGCGTTAAGCACATTAATTACCAGCAAAATCGGTGATGATTGGGTTGCTGATTTCAGCAAAATTAGCCAGCTACGTCGTTATTACGACGATGAAGCCTTCCACAAACAATGGCAAGCAGTTAAATGCACTAACAAACAGCGTTTAGTTGATTTAGTTAAAGCTCGCTGTGGTGTTGAGTTTGATTCTTCAATGATGTTCGATGTGCAAGTTAAGCGTATTCATGAATACAAACGCCAGCTTTTGAATGTACTGCATATCATTCATTTATATGATCGAATTCGTCAAGGCCACACAGACAATATCGTGCCACGCTGTGTGTTACTTGGTGGCAAAGCAGCACCTGGCTATTACATGGCGAAGAAGATCATTAAGTTAATTAATAACGTCGCTGAGGTTATCAATAAAGATCCACTCGCTCAGCCCTACTTACGTGTTGCGTTTTTGCCTAATTATAATGTCACCGCAATGGAAACTATTTGCCCTGCAACGGATTTATCAGAGCAAATTTCAACAGCAGGTAAAGAAGCATCAGGCACGGGTAATATGAAATTCATGATGAATGGTGCACTGACCATTGGCACATTAGATGGTGCAAACATTGAGATTCGAGATGCGGTTGGTGCAGACAACTTTTTCTTATTTGGTGCCCGCGCAGAACAAATTGACGATATTAAAGCCCATTATAACCCTGAGCAAATTATTCAACAAACTGACAGCTTATATAAGGTGATGCAGCTCATTGAAAGTGGTCATTTTAATCTTTTTGAACCCAATTTATTTGACGACATCATTGCCGCGATTAAAAGCCCACACGATCCTTGGTTAGTCGCCCATGATTTTGCCAGCTTTGTACAAGCGCAAGAACATGTTGAGCAAGCCTATTTAGACACATCACATTGGACCAAAATGAGCATTTTGAATACGGCCGCCAGTGGAATGTTTTCGAGCGATAGAACAATAAGCCAATACAGTGACGACATATGGCATTTGGAGCCACTTTTGGATACTCGCACACAGCAACACACAGAAAAAAGTAGCTAACTTAAGACGGAGAGAGTTATGCCAAGTTATGCAAATCGATATATAAGTAGTTTAACAAGAGAAACGTATGCCCTAATTTTAGCGGGTGGGCGAGGTTCACGTTTACACGAATTAACAGATTGGCGAGCGAAACCGGCTGTGTACTTTGGTGGTAAGCATCGAATTATCGACTTCCCATTGTCCAACTGTATAAACTCAGGAATTCGTCGAGTGGGGATTGCTACTCAGTACAAATCACACTCATTAATTCGTCATGTAAATCGTGCTTGGGGGCACTTTAAGAAAGAGCTTGGAGAGTCAGTTGAAATACTGCCTGCATCTCAGCGTTATGGTGATGAGTGGTATTGTGGTACTGCGGATGCTGTTTTTCAGAATATGGATATTATTCGCCATGAACTACCTAAGTATGTAATGATTTTGTCTGGGGATCATGTTTACCGTATGGACTATGGCGGCCTGTTGGCAAAGCACGTGGAAACAGGGGCCGATATGACAGTATGCTGCATTGAAGTGCCTTGTGAAGAAGCCGCAAATACTTTTGGTGTGATGACAGTTGATGATACTAAACGGGTTCGCCGTTTTGATGAAAAGCCAGCAAACCCGAGTTCTGTGCCTGGCAAACCTGGCACATGTTTGGCATCAATGGGGAATTATGTTTTCAATACCGAGTTTTTGTTTGAACAGCTAAAAAAAGATGCTGAAACAGAGGGCTCTGGCCGAGACTTTGGCCACGATATTATTCCTGCCATAATCGAAGAGCATAATGTGTATGCGTATCCATTTAGAGATCCAGGCTTTGAAGGTCAGCCGTATTGGCGCGATGTTGGCACCCTAGACTCGTTTTGGGAAGCCAATATGGAGCTAGTAATGCCTGAACCGCAACTTGATTTATATGACCCAAGTTGGCCTATTTGGACATACCAAGAGCAACTTCCACCTGCTAAATTTATTTTCGATAATGATGACAGGCGCGGTATGGCAGTGGATTCCACTGTTTCAGGTGGGTGTATTATTTCGGGCTCGTTAGTGAGAAAGTCACTGCTGTTTTCGAATGTGCATGTACACTCTTATTGTGAAATAGAACAGTCGGTGATTCTACCCGGTGCAAAAATTCAGCGTAATTGTCGAATTAAACGCGCAATTATCGACCGTAGCTGTGAAATTCCGGCAGGACTGGAAATTGGCTACGATCATAAGGTTGACAGAGAAAATGGCTTTAGGGTATCCAAAAAAGGCATTGTGCTTGTTACCCGTGACATGTTGCATGAACTTGCCAAGAAACTAAAGCAACAAGAGCAGGATAACAAACGTCTTGCTTAATGCCGTGCTCATGCAGTTAGCGCGTATTGCCGTGGCTGCATGATTTAAACATATTCAAAAGGAGTACTGCAAACATGCATGTGTTGATGGTGGCTGCAGAGAATGATGCGTTACCCAATGCCAAAGTAGGTGGCGTTGCTGATGTTGTGAGAGACTGCCCAAAGGCTTTGATTGAAAAAGGCTTAACGGTTGATGTTGTTATACCTGACTATGGTTTCCATTATTTGGAGCGTCAGCACTTAGGCAGTATCTCGGTTTCATTTGCAGGCAAAATAGAGCAATTAGAAGTGTGGCAGCTAGCTCAGTCGGAACAGGGCATAAAGCAACTTGTTATTTCGCATTGGGAATTTAGCCGACATCACGGTGCTGTGTATTGTAATGATGAAATAGGCCGCCCATTTGCAACAGATGCCAGTAAGTTTGCTCTGTTCAATGCGGCAGTCTGTGAGGCTTTATTACAAGGGGTTATTAATACCCCAGATGTATTACACCTACATGATTGGCATAGTGCGTGTGTCGCATTGTTATTAAAAACAGATAAGCGATTTAATCGGTTTTCAAACCTCTTTTTAGCCTACACGGTTCATAATTTAGCCCTACAAGGTATTCGCCCATTTAAGGGGGATAGCTCGAGCTTAGAAGCATGGTTTCCAAGTTTAGGCTACGATGGTCAAACATTGTGTGATCCTCGCTACCCAGATTGTTTTAACCCGATGCGCACAGCGATTAATTTAGTTGATAAAGTTCACTTGGTGTCTCCAACTTATTGCCAAGAGGTCCTTAAAGCAAGCGATGCTGACAATGGTTTTTTTGGTGGCGAAGGATTAGAGCAAGACTTACAGGCGGCTAATAAAGAAGGGCGAGTAGTTGGCATACTCAATGGCTGTGAATACTCAGTCGCAGAGCCTGATAATTGCACACTGGCTAGCCTGTATCAGCATGCCGAGTTGGCATTGTTTCAATGGATGGCAAAAAGTCCGATACTTGACTCAACCCACTACATTGCGCATCAACGGCTTTTACAGTTTAAAACACGTTCCTTTTCAGGCCCATTAGTAACCAGTGTCGGCCGTTTAACGGATCAAAAAGCCTTGCTGTTGCGGCAACCTTATAATCAACATCGTGTTATTGATGAATTGTGTGCTCGTTTAAGTACATACCATGGCTATATGATTATATTGGGCTCCGGTGATGACTCGCTTGAGCAATTAATGACCGCGGCGATGGCACGAAATGCTAACTTATTATATTTAAAAGGGTATGCACACTTAACAGGCGAATACCTGTATCACTTAGGTGATTTATTCTTAATGCCTAGCTCGTTTGAACCATGTGGTATAAGCCAGATGCTAGCGATGCGAGCAGGCCAACCATGTCTTGTTCATAGTGTGGGGGGGCTTAAAGATACAGTCGTTGATTCAGAAAATGGTTTTAGTTTTGAAGGCGCTAATCTTAGCCAGCAAAGTAGTGCACTCATTAATCGTTTTAGTGAGGTATTAGCGTTAAGGGAAACAGATTCTGAGCTGTGGTGTACAATTTGCGAGCGAGCGAAAAGTGCTCGTTTTACTTGGCAGCAAGTCGCCACAAATTATTTATCGGACTTATATCAATAAAAAATGGACTATTATTGGGAATAGGGTGACTTTTGTTTCAATTTCAGTTATTAATTACTTAGTGTTACATAATAAATAAAAAGTAGGTAAAGTGGCTGTATTTGTTGCTAGGCAAGCTGTCTTTAATCGTCGTCAACAAGTTGTCGCCTATGAGTTACTATTTCGTGATAGTGAGAAAAACTGTTTTCCGAATGTTGCTGAAAGTACTGCGACAGCACGACTCATTATGGAAAATCAGCTCAACTTAGGTACACGTCATATTACATCGGGGAAAAAAGCGTTAATTAATATTGGTCCAGAGTCTTTGAAACTGGATTTATGCGCTTTTTTGCCTAACCAAGATGTTGTTATCGAACTGTTGGAAACCATGGAGCCAACAGACGAAAACTACGCTTTTTGTCGTGAACTTTTTCATAATAACTTTAAGCTTGCTCTGGATGATTTCGTTTATCAACCAGAATGGGATCGTTTTTTAAAATTAGTACGATTAATAAAGTTTGATGTAAAACAAACGCCTTTCGAAGAAATTTCTCCTGTCGTCAATAAGCTAAAAAAGCACAAAAAAATAAAACTACTCGCTGAAAAGCTTGAAACGGAAGAAGATTACAAAAAAGCCTATGAAATGGGCTTTGATTTTTTCCAAGGCTATTTTTTTGCAAAACCAACCATGATTCAACAGCGTGACATTAACTATAACTACGCCTTAGTGTTGTCGATTTACGCTGAAGTTATGCGACCTTCACCCGATATTAACGAAGTGGCAGGTTTGTTTTCTCTTGATACAGCCCTTGCCTATAAACTATTGCGACTGATCAACAGTGGTGTTTTTCCAATAAAAAGCAAAATAGGGTCTTTAAAACAGGCACTTGTTTATTTGGGTAATGAACGACTGAAAAAGTTTGTAAGTCTTATAATTACCGCCCATAGTGCGCAATCAAAACCAGCCGAGTTAACTCGGCTTTGTGTTGTTAGGGCACGCTTTTGTGAGTTAATAGCCTTGCAAGTCGCTAAAGAACACACTGGCGAAGCGTTTCTAACAGGTTTGTTTTCTTTGCTGGATGCTATACTTGACCAACCGATGGAAAAGCTGCTTGATAGACTACCTTTTCCTGATGATATCCATGCGGCATTGATGCAGGAAAGGAACATTCTCTACTATATACTTGAGACTGTTAAAGCTTACGAATCAGGCAGTTGGTGGGCATTAGAGCAAGCTGTTGTCTATATTAATATTGATAGTGCAGATCTTCCCAAAATCTATGAAAATGCGGTAAATTGGAGCGATAGCTGTCGGCAAAACTTATAAGTGATTTATGCGCAATATAAATATGGATGTTTTACGGGGTATCGCGGTACTTGGCCTGATGTTTATGAATGCCTATTTTTTCGGTGTTTTTGAATATGGATATGTGCCAAGTCCACAACCACCTTTATCTGATAATATAATTCATACAGCCGATCTCATTTTTATTGATGGGCGATTCAGAACACTCTTTTGCCTGTTATTTGGCACAGGCTTAGTTATTCAACGGCAGCATCCTCAGTTACGTGATAAACAATATAATCGTTTAAAAATACTTGCCTTTATAGGTCTAGCACATGGTCTTTTACTTTGGGCTGGCGATATTCTATTAATTTATGCGTGTGCAGGTTGGTTAACATTAAAGTTTATTGACCAACCCTATAATCAACAACTAAAGCAAGGCATTGGATTTTTAGCGCTTGGTGCAGTCATTTCATTTTTACTGGCTTTTATTGAACCTGATATGAGCCCCTTAACTCGTGAATCAGATACTTTTGTAGAGGCTTACCAAGACTGGCATTCATCATTTTTTTCTGGGTTTATGAGTAACATACTCATGTTTGTTGTGATGCTAATAGCGCTCCCGCTTATAACATTATGGATGGCAGCGGGTATTATGCTTATTGGTGTTGCACTCTATAAACAAGGCATTTTTGTAAACGGTTTAACGACAAAACAGCTTAACTTTATTTTACCAGCTGCCGTTGGATTTACGCTTTTGAGGTTAATAGTTGAGCCTAGCACAAGCGTTTTAACATATGCTTTAGCTGAGCCATTTAACTGGTTTGCAGCCCTTAGTACTGCTTTACTCTATATTCATTTAATTGTGAAGCTTGTCGGAAATAATAAAAATAAATTTACGGCCTTACAAAATGCAGGTCGTATGTCATTGACCTTATATTTAATGCAAACAGTGATCTTTTTGTTGTGCTTTCGAATTGTATTTCCTTCGTGGGTACTTACCTTTAATCGGATTGATTATTGGCTACTGAGCGTTTTTATTGCCCTGCTTCAACTGAGCTTTTGTGCCTTATATTTACGTTTATTTAAGCATGGTCCATGTGAATATGTATGGCGTAAATTATCGTCATAGTCGCCACTGTGTGTACTACACTTAACTTAAAGAAAATTGTTCGGGGATGTTATGCGGTTTTGGATAATTAGCTTACTAATGTTATGCACAATGCCACTTTGCGCAGTCGAGCAATTTAATGTGTTATTTGTAAATCCATCCATTAAAGAAGAACCATTTTGGCAAAAAGTGACCGACGTAATGCAGGCGGCTGCAAAGCAAACTAATGTCGATTTGGATATTATCTATGGCGGGGCGAATCGCCATATTCAACTGGAAGAACTCAAGCAATACCTCAAATACAATGCGACACCTGATTATGTTGTCTTAATTAACTATCCAGGCGGCGCTGAGCAGTCGATGAGTTTGTTAGAAAAACACAAAGTTAAGTTTATTACCCTAGAAGAAACTATTCTGGGGGCTGAGAGAGAGCAAGTCGGTGAGCCAAAACAGCATTTTAAATATTGGTTAGGCGAAGTGTATCACGACAACTTTAAAGCCGGTGAACAACTTGGCAAAGCCCTGCTAGACAGTGCTGAAAATGCAGGCCAAACAGCGCATTTTGTTGCTATTAATGGCCACTATGGCACCGAATCTGACACACGTAGTAACGGCTTAAAGCACTTTTTAAAAAATCAGCAAGTTGAGCTAGAGCAGGTGGTTTATGCTAATTGGAACAAAACTGAGGCCACAGATAAAGTGCGCAGGCTATTACATCGCTACCCCCAGACAAATGTTATTTGGTGTGCCTCTGACTTAATGGCGCTTGGCGCACTGGATGCTGTTAAAGAGAAAAATAATAAACAGTACTTTATTGGTGGCATGGACTGGCTTGATGATAACTTAAGACTGATTGAACAAGGACGATTAACCGCAAGTGCCGGTGGGCATTTTATGATGGGTGCATGGGCATTAATAAGTCTGGTCGATCATCACAATGGTCACTCATATTGGACAAATAATAATTCTATAAAGTTTTTATTAGGTGTGATCACCAATCAAAACGTAAACGATTATAATTGGATAAGAGACATCGAAGATTGGTCTACGGTTCCCTTTGACGCATTTTTGCTCAGCGGTTCAAATAATACTGCCTATCAGCTCGATTTTGAGCGGCTGCATTCCTTATTGTTGCAAAAAAACGCCAATGTGGCTATTGATGAATCCGCTTTTTAGACGGCCTCTATTGCGTCTGGTTTGCCTAAGCATTCTGGTATAAACTAGCGGCTTTACCATTCCAATAGAAGTACGTTATGACACAGTTAAAGCGATTAAATAAATTTATCAGTGAAACAGGGTTCTGTTCACGTCGTGAGGCCGATAAATATATTGAAGAAGGTCGCGTAACGGTTAACGGCAATTTACCTGAAATGGGCGTTAAAGTCAGTGACTCCGACGACGTACTTATCGATGGCAAAGCACTCAAAGCAAAGCCTAAACTTGTTTATATCGCTTACAACAAACCCGTGGGGATAACTTGTACCACAGAACGTAAAATTCAAAGTAATATTGTAAAAGCAGTAAACTATCCTGAGCGAATTTTTCCTATTGGTCGTTTAGATCGTCCATCCGAAGGGTTAATATTTCTAACTAACGAAGGTGACATCGTTAACAAGATTTTGCGCGCGGGTAATAATCACGAAAAAGAATACGTCGTCACCGTTGATAAACCGTTAAACCGCCAATTTGTAAATAAAATGGCAAATGGTATTCCCATCCTCGATACGGTGACAAAGAAATGTAAAGTCAAACAAACTGGCCCTCAGCAATTTACGATTGTATTGACACAAGGGCTCAACCGCCAAATTCGCCGCATGTGTGAATACCTAGGCTATGAAGTTGTGACTCTAAAACGCACGCGCATCATGAATGTGACGTTAAAAGGCTTGAAAGTAGGCCAATGGCGTCACCTGACAGAACAAGAAATGGCTGAAATTAATAACTCCATTGCAAATTCAGGTAAAACTGAAGAACGTTCCATAGATGAAAACAAACAGCAAAACAAGCCTTCGCCAAAACCTCGCGCAGAAAACGATAAAAAGCGCGACTTTTCGAAATACCTAAAAAAAGCGCGTACAGACTCAAAACAAACGAAAACTCATTCTGCAAAAAATACGCAAACAAAGCGTAGTAGCACTAAACGTGTAGGCACATTGAGTCTTAAAAAATAGCTAATAACATAAAGCGTATTTAGCTTTAGGTTAGAAAGGTTCTTGGTATTTAAATGGCAAAACACAAAAAAATTTCAAATAACATTAGTAGTGCTTGTTGTCTGTATCATGGGCTTTAACCTCATTGATATTCGTGTCGATTTCTTTTTAAATCCGTTTTATATACTGAGTTTGGTCACTGCAATTATTTTGGTTGTTCAATCGATAAACTACACATGCCCTAAATGTGGTAAAAACCAAGTTATTCGCTCATTTTTAAAATATAACATGCCAAAAGAGAGCTGCTACTCTTGCGCAAGCCAGTTAGATAAAAATGATAAGTAAATAGACTTTTTGAGTCCAATTCCTCGCACTTTGAATTAACCATATTTGTTTTATAGCCTCGGTAATATTACAAATAATGGTTAAGAATACCTTTGCTTATATTCTTGCGAACCAAATGGTCAAATCGGATAGTAATCATTATGTTTACGATGGCTATAATCGCCGTATCAAGAGCATAGACTCAAAAGGTGTTAGCTATAGTTTATACAGTAAGGCAGGTAAATTGCATTACCGAGAAACACCGAAAGGGGGCATTAATTATATATATCTTGGAGGTAAGTTAGTTGCTAAAGAAGGTACTTGAGTTGCTGTCGCGCCATCGGTTATGAATTATAAGCCGTATGGGGATAGCATTGAAGCAGCAAAAGATGATGTGGGCTACACAGGCATAAATTCGACACGGATTTAGGGTTGAGTTATATGCAGGCACGATACTATGATCCAGTCATAGGTCGCTTTATGAGTAATGATCCTGTGGATGTCATGGGGCATATGGGGCGTGGGAATCCTGTGCATGGGTTTGGTCGCTACACGTATGCCAATAATAACCCTTATAAATATGTAGACCCTGATGGTGAGTTTGGTATTCAAATAGCTGCAACACTAATTGGTGCTGTAATAGGTGGTGCCACAGAACTATTGACAAACGATAACGCAAGTTTTTCTTCTGTTGCTCGTGCATCGGCTGTTGGTGGTGCAGTTGGTTTGGCAAGCTCTCTAGGTGGCGGGGTTGTATCATCTGCTTTACTAGGTGGTGGTGCAAATGCGGCAGGTGAAGCTGTAAATCAAATTGCTACTGGAAATTATGATGGTGCTAAGGTTGCGACAGCAGGTTTAACAGGCGCTGTTGGAGGCGCTTTAGCCAAGAGTACAGCAAATTCGGTAAAAGGAGCATTGACCAAGGGGTTACCAGATAACTCTATTAGTCAAGCTAGTCATAATATGACAGAATCAACTTCTCAAAGAGTGTTAAGCAATTCACAGTCATTAACAAATGCTGGTAGCAAATCAGCAGCTGCGGACGTTCAGGTTGGGGCTGGGTATGCAACAGGAGCAGCAGCAGGTACTGCTACAGCAGATAAAGTATGCAAAGATAGTTCGGGTTGTTGATATGGGTTCTTTAAAATTTTCAGATTCAACATCAGAGAAAGGAAAAAAAGTAAGGTTAATCATACATACAATAAATGTATTTATTGTAACCTTTATCTATATAACATTAGTTCATAAGGTCGGTGCGGAACTGGGAATTGATGTGAATAAGCCGTTAAGGGAATATGACAAAGTTATCGTTCTAAGTGGTTTTGCGTTGATGTTGTTTTCTCTGGCTATCTTATATGGTGTGTCTTTTAAGATCTTAAGCTGGATTTTTTCCAAACTTAAAATTTAGAACAAATCTTTAGATGACATCCACTCAAATTTGAACAAAAAGCCCCACTCTCATGGTAATGCCAGTCAGTTAAGCTGACTGGCTTTTTTCTTTGTGGGGTATTTAGTCGGTCTTTTCCTCACAACTCTTGGGTAATACCTATCAGGCCGTTTGTCAGGTAATTTCATCATCCTTAACGATTCCATCAGGTATTCATAGTGAACGGGCAACTTGGTTACTGTTTCCGGTAAAGTGGTTAGGAAGAACACGATGATGTGTCTCATGCAGAGGCCGAAGCTAAGCCGCGATGGGGATAGCTCAGGCATATCTTTAACGGCATCCAGCATAATCATCCGAATCAGGTTGTAGGCCAGTAGTAGTCCCCAGAGCTCCTGTCGTACCATCTCAGGTTTCTTGCTACGAAGTGTTAGCTTGGCCTGATTTAGCGTCTGTTTCATTTCCCTGAACCCTAGCTCTATTTCCCAGCGTTGAACGTACACATCAACAACTTCTTCGTAGGGAAACTGCAATACATCGACCATTGAACTGAGCACATGGTAGCTTTTCCCGTCTACTTTGTAACTGGTTAGCCTCGCGTCGATGGTTTCTGGTAGACCATCAAATTTTTTCCGAGCCTGAGGCGAAGTCTTGAGAGTGATAACAGCATCATGTTCGCTTAGTCGGTGTTTTACTGTGTACTGTAGATCTTTACGGGCAGGGAGCATCCAGTGCGTATTAACGCCTTTAGTCATCCATAAGTACAATAACCCCAGCGAATAATATCCTCTGTCGAAAAGAGTCAGAGAGTTATTGGGAACCGAAGGAATAAGCCGCTGCGCAAGAGACATCTCCCCCACATCCCGACTGTCAAACTCACTGGCCAGTAGAAGGTGGCTGGAGGTTTCCATCAGACTACACATGCGTACCTGTGGATACGGATTATCGCCTTTAGCATTACGGTCACAACCGAATGCAGTAAGGTTCTCACCGGTATCCTGAGCACGAAACATCACGCCATCAACTGCTAACACATTTAAACCACACCACTGTTCAAAGGCAAAATCACCAAAGGCCCGTTGTGCCATCAGCTTAAAGACGTGACCGACAGCTTCATCACCTAGTCGTTGCCGAGCTTGAACTACCGCACTGGGGGCAACAAATCGATTTTTACCTGGTAATGAGATATCAAGTTTATTTGCGATGTCCCAGACAGGGTCATTACGAAAAAGACTCATACCCACGATAGTAAATACGACCGAATCCAGAGGTAACCGGCGACGTCTGATAGTTGCTACGCCCGATAGTGTATAGGCTTGCTGAAGAAGTTCAGGGTCGACAAAAGACATAAGCTTATCGACAGCCTTCAAGTCTTCCGCATGACTAAATGTTTCATCGAGGTTTGTGAGTAAAGACATAAAAAAATCCGATATCAGTTTCTGATATCGGATTTTGAAGCCTTTAAAAGATCGGTCAACCGATCATGAAAATATTCTTAACTGATCGGCATTA
>NZ_LRUF01000003.1 GCF_001550155.1 Pseudoalteromonas arabiensis | reverse complement strand
GTCAATACCAAGGTTACCTGTCGTTACATCCACTTGTTTTAAATTACCAAACCCATCGTATGATTGATAATTGATATTCATTAAATTACGAGTGCCTTTCGCCACGCTCTTCAACAGCATTTGTCCATTTTGCTCACTATAGGTGGCCGTTTCTGATGTGCCATTTCCAAGCTTTGCTGCGGTGATGTTGCCAAATACGTCTTGGTCTGTCACTGTTTTATAAATATAGTCGTTTGCTGTATTTTTAACGTGCTGCAAATAACCACTATTTGTATAATCGTAACTAATTGTTAAATCATTTGGGTAACGTAGCCCTTTAACTCGTCCGTAGTTTGCATCATAGAAGGTGGTTGTTTTATAGGATTTACCACTACCAGTTATTGTTTGTGTGGCTGGTCTGCCATGACTATCGAAACTGAATGTTTTAGTCACTCCGTTTCCTGTTGCTTGGCTTAGCTGTCCAAGGCCGTATGTTGCACCGTCGTAGGTGTACGACAATGTGTTTTCCCCAGTACCTGTTCGTCGCGTCACACGCCCTAATACATCGGTGATATAACTGAGGGTTTTACTGCCAACACGTATTTCTCGTTGTAACTCACCAAAGCCATTGTACTCAAAGTTGGTTACCCCCTGATTTGGGTCATCAACTTGCGTCTTCTGCCCCAGTGCATTGTATTTAGCAAGAATCTTATTGCCATTTGCATCCTGAATAACAATGGGTAACCCCTGTGCATTATAGCTGTAACGTGTAATGCCTCCCGCTGCATCAACTGTTTCCATTAACTGCTTCAAACTATTGTAAGTTCGAGACATGTCAAGTGCTTTGTTGTTACAATCTTCTGTTGCTGTGATATCTGTTTTCAACCCAGAATAGGCATAAGTGGTCGTCATGTCGCCGCAAGCTTGGTTGGTCACTTTTTCTGTTAGGCGACCAAGGATGTCATAATGAGTGTATGTGACACCATATGACCTATTCCCCTCTTTATAGGGAACAGATTCAAAGATTTTATAGCCCTTTGCATCGTAACTAATATCAGTAAATACCCAGTCACCATTAAAATCTTCTACTGCTGTGCGTAATACCCGGCCAAGCTTATCTTGATAGACTTTTTGCGTCGGTTGACCTGCACTCACTTTAACGATTTGGATAACAGCGTTCTCAGGTGCTTGCACATCTGGGCTTTGTACCGCTGTGTACACAATTGGTTGACCATCTGTTTTGCTGCTGTAAGGACGGTTATAATCATCAAATGTGTAACGCGTTGTTAGGTAGCTATTACCACTAAGCTGTTGCCGTGTCTCGGTTATTTGCCCTGTGGCTGCCTTCACTTCTGTGTAACTGATGTGTCCTTTTGCATTCGTTTGTTTATATGGAAAATACCCATCACTTGCTTCGGTTGTACCATTCTTAGAGTAGGTGATTTTACTCGTTCTAACTTGGTCGCTCCAACTGTTACTCGCTTTATAAGTTTCTGCTGTTTGGGTTACTTGGGTTGGTAAACCATAATTGTTGAAAATAATACTCGTTGTATTGCCTCTGCCTGATGCTTGTCCACTTTTATGACCAAGTACGACTGTTTTCTTGGCTTTTCTGTTTAAGTGAAATTCAGAAAACTCATAAGTAATTGTTGTTTTTGGATCATTCACTAAAGTTACAGCATCGGAAGAGTTACGCCCCGTTATAGGATGTTTAGTAACTACCTGATTGGTTAATTTATTTAGCCACCAATCAGTTTCATTACTTTCAAATGTATTGAGTTCTGTCGTTTTATATAGTCCCCAACTATCTTCTTTAGAATTCGAAACTGAAGTAGTATTACCATACTTATCAATGCCTAAAACTTCTTTTATCTCAGTACTAACTTGAGATTTTTCTGTTGAACTTTCAATACCAGCACTTGTAGATGGTAAGCGTGTGATATTTTTTACTGTTTTTGCGTAATTACTATAAACATTATCAATAGAGTGGTTTGTATTCTCTTGCCAACTCGTTAGTTTGAGGTTTAACGCATTAGGCTCATTATCAGTTAGGTAAACCATTCCTCTTGAACGAAAATCATTGAGCTCAAAAGTAGCCTGACGCAAAAGTTTGCCTTGATACGGAAAAACTTGCTTAAAATCGAATTGGGTAACCAATTCAGTAGTGATATTCTCTTCCGCTATTGACTTGAACCCCATAAAACCACGTCCTTGAGGATTAAACATAGCATCACGATATTTAAACCTTTTTTCAACTTTTCCATCAATACCATCACTTTGGCCAAATTGAGCCACGGTCAACATACTTGATGTAAAATAAAAATATGGGCTTGTTGAAGAGTGATTTGTAACTGAATAAAACTCGCCACTTTGATCATTAAATAGATCACTGGCTAAAGGCTTATATTGCCAATCGCTTGAGTGGCCTACACCATTCGTAACTCTCGACATCACATCTACAGCATTATAATTACTAAGGCCCTGCGCACTTTTGGCTCTCCCTTGGTGACTCCCTAGATTACGGTTTATATATAGCCTATTTTCAATAGATGGGTCTGTCTTTACATTATTTGATAATGACGCTGTGTCTAGATTCCATTTACAACCAGGACGTTGACAATCGAATGTTGTCACAACATCGACTAAACCATTTCCTGTTGCATCAATTGCTGCTTTTTGACCTGCAGATGCGATAATGTCTGTTGCTTTGGTTGATGCGTTCAACTCACCAGTATTAGCTTCATCAAAATAAATTGCCTTATAGTGCCTTGCCGATACATCTAATTCTGCCCCATTTACAGACCTAATATTAAATGCATCGTGCCGCCCTTTAATTAAGCTCCACAACTGATTATCACAAAACCAGTCTGTAGATAATACTTCACGCCCATTAACATAACGCCAATTTTCAACCTCGGAACAAGCTGATGCCGCAACAGCATTTGCAAAAAGTAGCTCTTGCTTACCATCACCATCATAATCCATTGCAAATGTTAAATTTAAATTTGGAAGTATAAGCGTTTCTGGCTCTGATATGCTCGCCATGTAACCTACTTCATACATTGGTATTTGTACATTTAAATTCTGCCATGTGGTATCAAAGTCACCACCTGTATTAATCCGAACAGCTAAATTACTATCGACATCAACAGCTAACCAATCAAGTAAACCATCTCCGTTTACATCATGAAATAAATTTGCCTCACCTATATTTTGGCCCTGGGTAACATCAAGGTGACCAGAAAACTCGTATTCTGAAATGGTTGCTGAACCACTTTGACTAGGCATCACAAAAAAGATTTTGTCGGGTATAGCAATAGCAGGAACCAAACCACTTCCCTGATATAAGATAAAGTCGCTTGTCCCGTTTCCATCTAAATCCCCTAGTGATTGAAGATCTACATAATTTACCGTACCTCGATGGGATCTCGTGACAGCATTAGCTACTAGCACTTGGCTACTATTAACGGTAAATGGCCTATTTGAATTTTTTGTATTGAAAAATATAGTAATCGTAGCTTTCCAATTAACGCCATCATCTACTTGCCTGAACACAATATCCGGCCATCCATCACCATTAAAATCGTCAATTGCTAAAGGTTCATCACTGTAATGAGTTTTCGATATTTCTGTATTAATCCAGCTTGAACTACCCGCATACTTAATTTTAAATAATCCATTACTTCCCCAATCACCAGAGAGTGTAAACGCATCAGTTCTACCATCTAGGTTAAAATCGCCTTCTAGGCATCTCACACTTGAGGATGCATAAGGCCTAAAACAATACCCCAAAGGATCACTGTGGCGGCTTGTCACCTCGCCCTCTGCATTAGCTGATAGACCTGTTTGTTCAGGTACACCATCATTATTTAAATCAACCGCTGGCCAATCTCTTACTCCATCACCATTAGCGTCGCCGCGAGGTATTACTTTATTGATGTAGGGTTGTGTAAGTACCTCAACAGTACTATTACCATTTTTCAATTCCAGTGGCTCAAAGCTATAACTAGGGGCTGCTTCTAACCACGAGAACGCTGTTTGCGGTAAACAAACTTCTGAGTTGCATTGCTTAATATCTCGCAATAAGCTTCGTTGACTGGATAAACTAGTCGCATAACTTAACCTATAATTCCAAACTAACTCTTCACCTACAAACGTACTGATTTCAGTTAACAGTTTAGTTGATGAGTACGCGCCACCAGCCAAATAGTTTGTGCGTCGATCTATGCGATCTTCATAATGAAAATGAATATATCTATTGCCTTGGTCATAAACAGAATTACCCGTGTAGTATATAAATGTTAATAATTTTTCACCTTTACCAAATTCACCATATTGAAATTGCATAAAGTTTTTAGCTGTGGGATCGTGCTCGTAATCTATTAACCACGAGTAGGCCTGTGTTTTTCCATCATGCACTAAGCGAGAATCAGTACTTTTACCAAAATAGCCAACGCGACCATTTTTATATTCCACTTTAAACCAAGTAGAAGTGCCATTAAGCGAACCATTTTGCGTCACTCGAACAAAGCTATCTATTTCAGTGCGATACTGTGTGCCTGAATTTCCATAGATACCCGATGTGGCAATTAAACGCTGCCCATCTAAACATAATCTGTCATGAGTATTATATTGGGGGTTTTGACTAAAGCCGTCTTGAGCATATGTAGCTGCACATCGAGAAATACTTGAGCTTGCAGCCAATGACCAGCCCATACCTGCAATACTGTTTCCATTTCGAGATGAGTAATTCAGTGAAACTTCAGGCTGCATTCCAGCACGCCCTGGTGGTAGCTGAATTGGAATATTATAAGTAGCTGCACCACCATTTACGCCTGCAGAACCAGCAATAGTTCCATTAGAGCTAACTGGCGGTGAAGAGATATTAACTAATGTAGCATCGTTTGGTATCTGCGTTGTGGTTTCGGCTACGGCTTGCGCTATATTTAATATTTGAACAGGTATAGACTTCGTAGTTTTTAAATCATTCTCATCACTAATATCCAAATGAATAGAGGTACTGCCTGGGGTTGTGCTCGCTTGAAGTGCTAATGTTGCTTTTCCATCAACAACAGATACTGAAAGAGAATCAAATAATGCTGGATTGTCAGCACTTACCACGCCAGATAATGTAGCAAGAGGTGAATCAATATCACTAAGCTGGAAATCCTGCTTTTTTTGATTACCTGCTATCAAGTTAATAGAGTTTGGCCCTACAATCTCTGGGGCATCGTTAACACTGTTGACATTGAGTCTAAAAACTCGCTCACTATAAGCACCGTCAGCATCCGTTACACGTAAACGTACATCTGAATACCCATGTTTATTGACAGTAGGCTCCATTGTTACGTTGCGCGATGAACCACTACCACCCAAAATAATACTACTTATTGGTAATAAACTGTTGTTTGAGCTGCTTACTGTCGATACAACAAGGCCACTGGCGGGAGTTTCAAAATCATTAATATTAAACGTTACTATTTTGCTAGTGTCTTCATTTGTATTTTGACTTGAAATATTAGCAATTGTTGGAGCATCATTGACACTATTAACAGTAAGGCGAAATACATCATCACGATAACCGCCATCTGAGTCAGTCACACGCAAGCGTATATCTGAATACCCATGTTTATTAGATGAAGGCTTTAATGTTACGCTACGCGATGAACCACTACCTCCTAGAGTAATTCTGCTTGTCGGTAACAAACCGCTATTTGAACTGCTCACAACCGAGACTAGTAAACTACTGGCTGTGGTTTCTAAATCATTAACTGTAAAGCTTACTGTTTTATTGGTATCTTCGTTTGTTTGTTGATTTGCAATATTACTTATCGTGGGAGAATCGTTTACACTATTAACCGTTAATCTAAAGACTTCATCACGATAGGCTCCATGAGCATCCGTCACTCGCAAACGTATGTTTGAATACCCATGTTTATTAGCTACAGGTTTTAATGTCACATTGCGTGATGAGCCACTGCCACCTAAAATAACTCTGCTTGTCGGTAGCAAACTACTATTTGAGCTACTTACTACTGATACTAATAAGTCATTCGCAGCAGTTTCTACATCACTTACAGTAAATCCGACTGTTTTGTTGGTATCTTCATTTGTACTTTGATTTGCAATATCAGCTATTATTGGAACATCATTCACACTGTTAACAGTAAAGCGAAACACATCATCGTGGTAGCCACCATCTGCATCAGTTACACGTAAACGTATATCTGAATATCCATATTTATTCGCTGCTGGCTTTAACGTCACATTACGCGATGAGCCACTGCCACCTAAAATAACTCTGCTTGTCGGTAACAAACTTGCATTAGAGCTACTCAAAACTGATACAACCAAACTGTTCGCTGCGGTCTCTGCATCACTAACTATAAAACCCACTGTTTTATTTGTATCTTCTCCTGTCACCAAGTCATTAATTCCATTTTTAAAATTGGCTTGATCAGGTGTGCCTATTATTCTTGGTAGGTCGTTTACACACGAAACACTAAAACTAATGGTTTTGTTTTCAGGGTCAAAAATAGAAACTGTCCCGCTGAAATTAGTAATACTTGGGCTTTGTATATTTGAGGAGATTGAGAGTGTCTTATCACCGGGTAATCCAATCGTGTCAGCAAGACCTGTTACAACAAATGACACTGTTACACTATCTGAGCCACAAAAGTTGGAATTCGGTTTATATTTTAGGATCTTATTGTCGTATTTTTCTAAAAATGTAACAGTACCATTTCTTGGAGGGGTGACTATGTGATTAAATGCTACCTCAAACCGAGATGATGGAAAGAAACGAGACCCACCAACATCAACGGATGAATCTTCCACGACATTTGTAACGTAATCACTCGCGAAAGTTGACAGTGACATTAAAAACAAAAGAGAGATAAAAAAACGATAAGTCCGGTTACGCAAAACATCATCCTTAAAAATGTATAAAATCAGGTACAAATTAATTGATTTACTAACAATGTCAATAAAGATGTTACAAAAGTAACCAAGCTAGTTAAAAATATAAACACTTTAACTACATATACATAACTCCCTCATAAAAAATAATATTAACCTTACTACCTAGTGTTATCATTTTTATATAAGCCTCGCATCATAAATAATGAGGCTATGATTAGTTGTTCTTATGCTTTTCAGAGTTGAACTCAATCATGCTATTCAAAGAAAAGCCTTAATGGCTATAGTCGTCTTCCTCAGTGGATAGTTTAGGCAATAAAAAAACCCGTGCTAAGCACTAATGCCAGTCAGTTAAGCTGACTGGCTTTTTTCTTTGTGGGGTATTTAGTCGGTCTTTTCCTCACAACTCTTGGGTAATACCTATCAGGCCGTTTGTCAGGTAATTTCATCATCCTTAACGATTCCATCAGGTATTCATAGTGAACGGGCAACTTGGTTACTGTTTCCGGTAAAGTGGTTAGGAAGAACACGATGATGTGTCTCATGCAGAGGCCGAAGCTAAGCCGCGATGGGGATAGCTCAGGCATATCTTTAACGGCATCCAGCATAATCATCCGAATCAGGTTGTAGGCCAGTAGTAGTCCCCAGAGCTCCTGTCGTACCATCTCAGGTTTCTTGCTACGAAGTGTTAGCTTGGCCTGATTTAGCGTCTGTTTCATTTCCCTGAACCCTAGCTCTATTTCCCAGCGTTGAACGTACACATCAACAACTTCTTCGTAGGGAAACTGCAATACATCGACCATTGAACTGAGCACATGGTAGCTTTTCCCGTCTACTTTGTAACTGGTTAGCCTCGCGTCGATGGTTTCTGGTAGACCATCAAATTTTTTCCGAGCCTGAGGCGAAGTCTTGAGAGTGATAACAGCATCATGTTCGCTTAGTCGGTGTTTTACTGTGTACTGTAGATCTTTACGGGCAGGGAGCATCCAGTGCGTATTAACGCCTTTAGTCATCCATAAGTACAATAACCCCAGCGAATAATATCCTCTGTCGAAAAGAGTCAGAGAGTTATTGGGAACCGAAGGAATAAGCCGCTGCGCAAGAGACATCTCCCCCACATCCCGACTGTCAAACTCACTGGCCAGTAGAAGGTGGCTGGAGGTTTCCATCAGACTACACATGCGTACCTGTGGATACGGATTATCGCCTTTAGCATTACGGTCACAACCGAATGCAGTAAGGTTCTCACCGGTATCCTGAGCACGAAACATCACGCCATCAACTGCTAACACATTTAAACCACACCACTGTTCAAAGGCAAAATCACCAAAGGCCCGTTGTGCCATCAGCTTAAAGACGTGACCGACAGCTTCATCACCTAGTCGTTGCCGAGCTTGAACTACCGCACTGGGGGCAACAAATCGATTTTTACCTGGTAATGAGATATCAAGTTTATTTGCGATGTCCCAGACAGGGTCATTACGAAAAAGACTCATACCCACGATAGTAAATACGACCGAATCCAGAGGTAACCGGCGACGTCTGATAGTTGCTACGCCCGATAGTGTATAGGCTTGCTGAAGAAGTTCAGGGTCGACAAAAGACATAAGCTTATCGACAGCCTTCAAGTCTTCCGCATGACTAAATGTTTCATCGAGGTTTGTGAGTAAAGACATAAAAAAATCCGATATCAGTTTCTGATATCGGATTTTGAAGCCTTTAAAAGATCGGTCAACCGATCATGAAAATATTCTTAACTGATCGGCATTA
>NZ_LRUF01000026.1:567172-685654 GCF_001550155.1 Pseudoalteromonas arabiensis | reverse complement strand
GCCTGCCGCCAGCGTTCAATCTGAGCCATGATCAAACTCTTCAATTAAAAGTTTTTTTGAAACCGAAGTTTCGTGCTCAATGAATTCTGTATAAATTGACTATATAGTCACTCATAAGAAATTGAGACTCTAAATTTGTTTGCGTCATCTAGCGAACTAGACTCTGCTGTTAGAACTCAATCTGTACGAGTGCCCACACAGATGATTGCTTTAYATTGTTAAAGAACGTTGCGACGTTGTCGCTAGGGATGCGTATAATACATCCTTAATTTTTCGAGTCAACACTTAATTTTAAACTTTCTTTTTAGACCGTTTTAAACCGAAGTTTTACTTAACTCTCTGTCACCTTGTTCAGCGCCTTTCGTTGCTGCCCGCCGTGTCAGTGGATGCGCATTATAGGGAGATGGATTTTTTACGCAAGCACTTTTCGCAGGTTTTTTTGATTACTTTTAAATTAACCAGATACCCACCAAATGCAAACAAGTTACACACAGCAAGCTGTGGATAACGCGAGTTTTTTAACAGAATAACTAAACTCTCCTCTCTTGTTATGGTAAGTTTCGCCGCAGATTCCACTCGCTCACAAGGCAAGAAAAAATGACAGATATTATAAATAGTATAAGTGGCCTTCTCTGGGGCCACATTCTGGTTTACCTATTAATAGCCGCGGGGCTATTTTTTACACTTCGACTTGGCTTTATTCAATTCACCCAATTTCCTCATATGGTCAAAGTGATGTTCCAAAGTCGCAAAGGGTGTGGTGAAGGTATTTCTTCATTTCAAGCATTTTGTACTTCCCTAGCAGCACGAGTTGGTACGGGTAATATGGCAGGCGTGGCCGTTGCACTTTATTTAGGTGGCGCTGGAGCTATATTTTGGATGTGGCTGATTGCGCTAATAGGAATGGCGACCAGTTTTGCCGAAAGTACACTTGCACAAGCCTATAAAACCGTCGATGAAGAGGGTAACTTTCGAGGTGGCCCTGCTTATTATATGGAATACGGTTTAGGCAAACGCTGGATGGGCGTTATTTTTTCACTTTGCTTAATTTTAGCTTTCGGTCTTGTCTTTAATGCTGTTCAATCAAACTCTATTGCAGCAGCCTTTGAAGTTGCATTTGGAATTCCTAATTATATAGTTGGTATCTCGCTTGTTATTGGCTCCGGTATCATTATCTTCGGCGGGTTAAGAACAATCTCTCGATTTGCGGAAATGGTTGTTCCATTTATGGCTCTAGCCTACTTCCTCGTAGCTCTTTATGTTTGTATAAGTAACTACAATTTACTACCTGATGTATTTATGCATGTAATAAATAGTGCGTTTGGCATTGAGCAAGCTGGCGCTGGTGCTATTGGTTATGGTGTAATGCAGGCCATGATCCAAGGTATTAAACGTGGTCTGTTTTCTAATGAAGCCGGTATGGGTAGTGCAGCAAACGCCGCAGCGACAGCTACACCCAACCCTCCTCACCCAGCTTCTCAGGGTTACGTACAAATGCTAGGTGTATTTGTTGATACCATCATCATATGTAGCGCGACTGCGGCACTGATTTTATTATCACAACAATTGGTACCTGATTCAGGCGTGACTGGTATTGCATTAACACAAGCAGCACTAGAGGAGCATGTTGGCAGTTGGGGCGCAACTTTTATTGCGGTGGCAATTTTGTTTTTTGCATTTACCTCTATTGTTGCAAATTATTCTTACGCTGAAACTAATTTATTATTCTTAGAACATAATCATGCAGCTGGTATGTTAGTTTTTAGATTACTTGTTCTTGGTATGGTCATGTTTGGTGCACTTGGCGAGTTGCCAATCGTGTGGACTCTTGCGGATATTTCAATGGGGCTAATGGCTATTGTAAATGTAATAGCCCTATTCATGTTGTCTGGCGTCGTCATTTGGTTAGCTAAGGATTACAACACTCAACGCAAAGCGGGTAAGTTACCTACTTTTGATCCTTCGCAAAACAAAAAACTGAATCAAACAATTCCTAAAGGCGCGTGGCGCAAATAATCTAGTTTAATAAGTACTTAATTGGGGAGCGCTTGCGCTCCCTTTTTTGTATTTGCTAAGTTTTCAAAGACAGACAATATGAATGTCGTCTGCTGCTCGTTGAGTTTATCTTTAAGTTGATGTGCAAGCTGTTCTTTAATTTGCTCTTTTAATACTTATTTTTGCTCAAAGGATAATAATCACTGTGTTTGTTGCTAATAAGATTGTACGGCAGTCAGCATATCCATCACTGCGTCATTATCAAAGTCGATCAACGCTGTTTTAGCATCACCAATAGCCTGTTCTGATTTATCGAAAACAGTCGAAACTTTTTCAACTAACACATTAACTTCATGAATTTTAAGTACGTCATTAATGTTCGACATATTAATTGCGATAGGAATAAGCACTAATGAAATTGCTAAGCAAACCCCAAACACTGCACCAACCCAAAACTGATTTAAGCCCCGTTTAAATTGCTCCATTATCTTTCCTTGATCCTATTTATTGAATCAGTAGAACTTAAAAAAGACTTAGGAAACTATAGAGCTATTTTGGCAATAAAAAAATAATTAGATGAGATTGTTAAAAGAAATATAAATGAAATAGAAAAGAGGTATTTTATATAAATGGTGCCCGGGGCCGGACTTGAACCGGCACGTCCTTACGAACGAGGGATTTTAAATCCCTTGTGTCTACCAATTCCACCACCCGGGCATCGGGTTGCTCATATGAGCGTGTGGAGTATTATATGGAGGCGGAACCCGGAGTCGAACCGAGGTAGACGGATTTGCAATCCGCTGCATGGCCACTCTGCCATTCCGCCTTATCGCTTCCAAATAATTGGAGCGGCACACGAGGCTCGAACTCGTGACCTCAACCTTGGCAAGGTTGCGCTCTACCAACTGAGCTAGTGCCGCAAATTTTTTTCTGTCAGTATTTCGTCCGTTGGTGCACAACCTTGAGGTTGCGGTAATAACGTTCTGGCAACTGAGCTAGTGCCGCAAATTTTTTCTTCACCCTAAACTATTTAAGTTTAAATGGTGCCCGGGGCCGGACTTGAACCGGCACGTCCTTACGAACGAGGGATTTTAAATCCCTTGTGTCTACCAATTCCACCACCCGGGCATCGGGTTTGCTATTTAAAGCAAGTGGATAAAGCTAATATGGAGCGGCACACGAGGCTCGAACTCGTGACCTCAACCTTGGCAAGGTTGCGCTCTACCAACTGAGCTAGTGCCGCATCATATTAACTCTAAGGTTAAATCTAAAAAATTTTAAAACTACACTTGGTGTTGCAGTTAACCACAAATGGTGCCCGGGGCCGGACTTGAACCGGCACGTCCTTACGAACGAGGGATTTTAAATCCCTTGTGTCTACCAATTCCACCACCCGGGCATCGGGTTGCTCTTAGAGCGCGTGGAGTGTTGAATGGAGGCGGAACCCGGAGTCGAACCGAGGTGGACGGATTTGCAATCCGCTGCATGGCCACTCTGCCATTCCGCCAAGCTAGATAATTGGAGCGGCACACGAGGCTCGAACTCGTGACCTCAACCTTGGCAAGGTTGCGCTCTACCAACTGAGCTAGTGCCGCTTTCTTTATCTTGGGGGCTATGCCCTCTCAACACGGACGCATTCTACAGAGATTATTAAACGCGTCAATATAAAAAATGCCAGTTTTGAACTGTTTGCTTATTTTTTATCTAAAACGGTGTGTAATTAGACGTTTAGGATCAATTTTTGGTCAACTCTGACCACGCAGCCATCAAATATTGCAACATAGAACTAAGCGTTAACAGTGTCGCAATATATAAAAGCCCATAACTTAAGTAGATCATCCAAGTGTCAAATTGCCAAATTAAGCCAATAATCGCTAGCATTTGTGCGGCGGTCTTGAATTTGCCCATATTTGATACAGCCACGTTGTCGCGTTTACCCTGCTCGGCCATCCATTCACGCAGTGCAGAAATAACAATTTCACGACTGATAATAACAAGTGCAGGTATTGTCATATATAAGCTCTGATAGTGACTAGAAAGCGCTACAAGTGCTGCGCAAACCATTACTTTATCGGCAACAGGATCTAAGAAAGCACCAAAGGGTGTTGACTGATCAAGTCGACGAGCTAAGTAGCCATCAAGAATATCAGTGATTGACGCAAGCCAGAATACAAATGCCGCTGCGAAAAACGCCCATGAGAATGGCAAATAAAAAATCACCAAAAAAATAGGGATTAGAAAAAGTCTAAAGGTTGTGAGTGTGTTTGGAATATTCCACATAACTACTTGGAGATGTCTTTTTTTCTATATTCGCATGAAGGCTACGCCTTGTCATGCAAATGATTAAATATCTTCTCAGCCATTTCAGGGCTGATCCCAGGAACTTGTTTTAATTGTTCTATATTAGCAGCTTTTACCCCTTGCATGCCCCCTAAATATTTTAAAATTGATTGACGACGCTTTTGCCCTACCCCAGAAATCTCTTCGAGTAGTGATTGAGTTCGCTGTTTTTGTCTTTTATTACGGTGACCTGCAATAGCAAAACGGTGTGATTCATCACGAATATGTTGAATTAAATGAAGAGCTGGCGCATCTGAATCAAGTGGAATTGTTTTGCGTCCTCCATCTATGAGTAAAGTTTCTAACCCTGGTTTTCGGCTAGTCCCTTTTGCGACACCCACTAACAGTGGCATTTTATTATGCGGCCACGTTTCAAAATACTGTTCAGCACGAGACAGTTGACCTTTACCACCATCGATGAAAATAACATCGGGTATTTTTTCTTCGTCGACTACTTTGTTGTAGCGCTTATTTAATGCGAACTCCATGGCGGCATAGTCATCTCCACCAGTAATCCCCGTAACATTAAAACGGCGATACTCTTTATTATTAGGTCCTTGCGAATCAAACACAACACAACTCGCAACCGTGTTTTCACCCATTGTATGACTGATATCAAAACATTCCATGCGATTAATATCATCAAGACGTAGCGTTTCTTTTAATTGCGCATAGCGTTTATTAATTGAGTCTTGGGTACTTTGTTTTACACTGATGCTATTTAATGCATTTTTGTTAGCTAGCTTTAGATACTGTGCCCGCTCACCTCGATTAGCAACTTTTAAACTGACTTTACGCTCTGAAATAGCCGTAAGTGCCTCACTTAAAGGCTCACCCTCTTCAATACTAAACGGTAATATAATTTCTTTGGCGATACGCCCTGTTGCACCGGGCGCTAAATAATACTGGCCTAAGAAAGAAGTCAAAATTTCTTCTTGCCCTGAATCCTTTGGCACTTTCGGAAAGTAGGTTTTACTGCCCAGCACTTTATGGTCGCGGATCATTAATAAGTGAACTGCATTTAAACCATTCAGATGAGCAAAGCCCACAACATCCATTTCAGCATGATTACCTGAAATAGATTGTTGTTCCTGCATTTTTCTAAGTAGCATTATTTGATCGCGCACTTTTGCAGCTAATTCAAATTTCAGCTCTTTACTGGCTTGCTCCATCTTGGCAATTAAATCAGCAATAACTTCATGTGATTTACCCAGTAAGAATTTACGAACAAAATCAACTTCTTGCTTGTATTCTTCATCTGAAACTTTATTGACACAGGGTGCAGAACAACGCTTCAATTGGTATTGAAGGCAAGGACGACTTCTAGCTCGATAATAAGCGTCTTCACATTGGCGAACAGGGAAGATCTTTTGCATTAACCGCAAGCTTTCGGATACGGCACCTGCACTGGGAAAAGGCCCAAAATACTCACCTTTAATTTTGCGACTACCACGGTGAAAAGCTAAGCGTGGATGTTTATGATCAGTCAGTAAAATATATGGATATGATTTATCATCTCGCAGTAAAATATTGTAGCGAGGCTGGTATTTTTTTATTAGATTATTTTCAAGTAATAGAGCTTCGGTTTCGGTATTAGTTAGAGTGACTTCAATACCACAAATATTACTTACTAAGACACGGGTTTTACTATCAGTAACATTACTGCGGAAATAACTACTGACACGCTTTTTTAGGCTTTTAGCCTTCCCTACATAAATTACTTGCCCTTCATTATCAAGCATCCTGTAGACACCAGGTTCGCTTGATAATGTTTTAAGAAAGCGGGCAGAATCGAAATCAGACATTGAGCAAATTAATGCGAACTATCAATATCGATCATTTTATGGCGGATCGCTAAATGAGTTAGCTCTACATCACCACCCACATTGAGCTTTTCAAACATGCGGTAGCGATAACTATTCACTGTTTTTGAACTGAGGTTAAGACGGTCAGCGATATCTTGCGCTTTTTCACCTTTAGTGATCATTAACATAATCTGTAACTCACGCTCAGATAAACTCTGAAACGGGTTTTCATCTGTTCGACCACTAACCTGTGCAAGTGCAATTTGCTGTGCTATTTCTGGTGCAATATAACGTTGACCTGCATTTACAGCACGAATCGCATTCACCATTTCATCTGAGCCTGCCCCTTTGGTTAGATAACCATGAGCACCTATCTGCATCACTTTGCTAGGAAATGGGTCTTCGCAATGCACAGTAAGCACGATTATTTTTACATCTGGGCAATAACGACAGATTTTCTTCGTTGCTTCTAACCCGCCTATACCTGGCATATTCATGTCCATTAACACTATATCAGGTGAATTTTGACGGCAAAACTGTACTGCTTCTTCACCGGTTTTAGCTTCACCAACCACTTTAAAACCACGAACATCATCAAGTATACGTCTGATCCCTGTCCGTACAAGTTCATGGTCATCAACTAAAAGTACATTAATCAATGGAACACCCTCGAATAACCCAAATATATGCTTTCGCACAATTTAATGTGCCACATTAGCACAGAAACAGCGAAACGATAAATCAAATATCGTCTCGCAAATTAATTTTATGACGAGGCTTTCTCGCTAAAGCGATCAACCCACAATGCAATAATACCATCGCCTGTAACATTACAAGCAGTACCAAAGCTATCTTGCGCTAAATATAGTGCAATCATTAATGCAACAGCGCCTTCATTGAAGCCAAGCATACTAGTTAAAAGCCCCAATGCTGACATAACTGCGCCACCAGGTGCACCCGGTGCTGCAATCATGACGACACCTAACATCATAATAAATGGCAACATGCCGAATAATGATGGCACATCCATATTTGGTGACAAAAACATAACGGCTAATGCGCAAGTAACTATCGTAATAGTTGAGCCTGATAAATGGATGGTTGCACATAATGGTACAGTAAAGTTTGCAACATCTTCTTTTACATTATTTGCTTTGCTCGCACGTAATGAAACTGGGATCGTTGCAGCACTCGACATTGTCCCTAAAGCAGTAAAATAAGCTGGAAGCATATTTTTTACAAGTTCTATTGGATTACGTTTTAATAAAAGACCCGTACTAACATATAAAACTGTTAACCATAACCAGTGCATAATCAGTGCAGCAAGTAAGACAATACCAAACGTTTGTAGTGTATCAACGACTGTGCCTGCAACGGTCATTTCAGCAAAAACACCTGCAATATAAAAAGGAAGCGCAGGGATAATAACTTTTGCTAACAAGCCATCAATTACATCGCGTCCTTGGTCCGACACTTTTTTTAATGTATCAAGTTGCAGTTGACTCATGCCAATACCAAACACAAATGCTGTAGCCAAGGCTGTCATAACCCCCATAAGAGGAGGAATTTCTAAATCGATAAAGCTTCCTACTTCAGTCGCAATTTCAGCTTCGTAGGTTAAGCCACCGTCAAACAACGGGATAATCGTACTAACCAGTAAGAAAGCAAGTGTGCCCGCAATAATAGTCGAGCCATAAGCAAACCCTACTGTTTTACCAAGCAAGTGACCTGAGCCCTTTGGTAAGCCTGCAATACCTGATGCAATAAAGAATAAAATGATCAACGGTATCGTAAAGGTAATCAACTGACCTATTATTTCTTTTATTGTATAAAGGAGTTCAACACCTGTTAATGGCACATATAGTCCCACTAAGATACCAGCAACAATGCCAGCAATTAACTTTAGAATTAAATTCATAACGATCACTTCAATTTTTAGGTGGTAATCTTTTACCACGTTTTGATTTACTTTTGTTATAAAACAGCCAAATTTACGTTTGATTGCGCAATTTACCATCACAACTGACAAGAATCTAATTTGAAAATTGATCTCCGTTATAATTATTGCATTAAATACATGCCGAGTGATTACCTTTTTGAAGAAGCCGAACACATCACTCACTTAATTCTTTAAGCGTAAAAACTCCCCCGACTATGTGGCAGCTCTGATGATTTTTGGCTTATTCCTAAAAGCTATAAGCCTATTCGCTATATGTTATAGCCAAACTTTACTTTCGTTTTTTATTTGGCGAAGTAAAGTGTGACTATTACAGATCGGTAGCCTAAGCTATTTGATCACGATTGATAAATTGCTTCCAAGGGAACACTATGTCTAACATTTTTGAAGATAATTCATTAACGATTGGCAATACGCCAATTGTAAAGCTTAATCGCGTTACCTCAGGTAATGTTTTCGCTAAAGTAGAATCTCGTAACCCAAGCTTCAGTGTTAAATGCCGCATTGGCGCTTCAATGATCTGGGAAGCAGAAAAGTCAGGTGTTTTAACGAAAGAAAAAGAGTTAATCGAACCAACATCTGGTAACACAGGTATTGCTCTTGCCTTTGTTGCAGCTTCTCGTGGTTATAAATTGACACTGACTATGCCCAATACGATGAGCTTAGAGCGTCGTAAACTATTAAAAGCTTTAGGCGCCAACTTAGTCTTAACAGATGGCGCTAAAGGCATGAATGGCGCTATTGAAAAAGCAAAAGAAATTCAAGCAAGTGAGCCTGAAAAATACATTCTTTTACAACAATTCGAAAACCCAGCTAACCCGAAAATTCACTTTGAAACAACGGGTCCTGAAATCTTCGAAGCAATGGATGGTAAAATCGACATTTTCGTAGCTGGTGTAGGCACGGGCGGTACTATTACAGGTGTAAGCCGCTACCTTAAACTAGAAAAAGGTTTAAATGTTCAATCTGTTGCTGTTGAGCCAACAAACTCACCTGTTATTAGCCAAACTCTAGCAGGTGAAGAAATCAAACCAGGTCCTCACAAAATTCAAGGTATCGGTGCCGGCTTTATCCCAGGTAACTTAGACCTAGAAGTTGTTGACGCTGCTGAGCAAGTATCAAATGAAGATGCGATTGCAATGGCGCATGAGTTAATGAAAAATGAAGGTATCTTGGTAGGTATTTCATCTGGTGCAGCAGTTGTTGCGGCAAAACGACTTGCAGAAAAACCTGAAAATGCAGGTAAGAATATTGTGGTAATTTTACCAAGTGCGACAGAGCGTTATTTATCAAGCCCATTATTTGCTGAAGAATTCAGTGACAAAGAGCTTGTTCAATAAATAGCTTAATTAAGCTATTAAAGGATGCATATTGCATCCTTTTTTATTATAAAATAAAAATAAACCAATCTGAAACAGCTAACCACCTTTACAAGAAAGTTATTTAGTCACACACTAAACGCAAATTATATTTTCTAAACTATGAACAATGAAAAAAATACTTTTTATTTGTGCCCTGCTAAGCAATGTTTTACTACTCGGATGCGGACCTGAAGATGCCCCGAAAGGTGAAAAGAATACCCCAGGAGTAACGGCGACGCTCTTCTTTGACGCTTTATATAATAAACAAGATTTAAACTTAGCGACCCAATATGCAACGCCAAAGATGGCGCGAATTATGAAATCTTATGGTACCGCTAACCAGTTTGCCCGTAATTTGGTTAATATGCAGTACGATGAAGTCGTGATCGAAGTCGACATGACGAATATGAGTTTGCGAGAGCAGTACGGTGATAAAGCCAATATCAACCTTATTTTCACTGGCTACTTCAATGGCAAAAAAATTGATGATATGCGTAGTGTTAAAATGATACGTAAAAAAGGTGATTGGTATATTGAAAAAATTAACCCCGACCCTTTTGCTAGATAAGTGAAGACAAAAAAGCCTTGCTAAGCAAGGCTTTTTAATGCGTTGATTAGAGTTCACCAGGCGCGAAATTATCCACAGCGATTGCTTGCTTACGTAGCGCATTTGCTTCACTCATGCGCTCAGCGACGGTTGCATTAATTAAGTTTTTCTCAGCAGCTTCAACGATAGCATCCTCAAGCTCTAGATTACGGGAAATCGAGCCTTCTTTTTGCCATTTTCGTAATTGTTTAAAGTCTTCCTGCGTATCTATCATGGCTAAGAAAGCATTTTCCATTACACCAGTTCCCGCTTTATCGTCTACGTAGCATAAATGGGTCAATCTGTCCCTAAATACACCAGGGTTAGTCATGTGCTCACACATAGTCTGTGCTAGCTCATCACTTGGGCGATGGTAATGGTTACCCAATGGGAAAACGATACGCTTCAGTAAAAAGTTAACAATCGGGTTCGAAAAGTTTTTGAAAAAGCCGTCAAATGCTTGGCCAATACTATAAAGCGAATGTTCTACTGCATATTGAACAAACGGTAAATCGGCTTGTTGACGCCCTTCATCCTCGTAGCGTTTCAGAACGCATGAGGCAAGATATAAGTGGCTCAGCACATCGCCTAAACGCGCCGAAATCATCTCTTTGCGTTTTAACTCGCCACCTAATACCAACATAGCAACATCAGTACAAAATGCTAAGCCTCGACTCATTCGGCTCAACTGTTTGTAATAGTGACTTGTCACTCCACACACTGGAGATTTAGCAAAGTAACTGCGTGTTAAACCATGTACAAAAGCCATACCCGCATTGCTTGTTGCAAACAAAATATGCTGTAGCAGTAATGAGTCAAACTCTTTCAGTGCAAGATCATGATCTTCCATGGCAGCGGCTGCCATTTCTTTTAAAACAAATGGGTGGCAACGAGTCGCACCTTGACCAAAAATCATCAAATTACGAGTAAGAATATTTGCCCCTTCAACGGTGATCGATACAGGGATCCCCATGTAACCATGGGCAAGATAGTTATTAGGACCTACTTGAATACCCTTACCTGAATGAATATCCATGGCATCATTCATTACAGTGCGACCCATTTCTGTCATATGGTACTTAGCAATGGCTGTCACTACTGATGGACTCAGCTTTAAATCTATGGCGCCAGCGGTCATTAACCTTGCAGATTCAAGGGTGTATGTTAACCCACCGATACGCGCAAGCGCTTCTTGCACGCCTTCGAATTGGCCAATTGACACACCGAATTGTTGCCTTACGGTCGCATACGCCGATGTCATACGTGATGCAAGGTGGCCTGTTGCAGTGCTGAGTGCCGGTAGCGAAATACCACGACCAGCGCTTAAGCATTCAACCAGCATGCGCCAACCTCGACCAGCCCCCTTTTCGCCACCAATGATCCAATCAAGCGGAATAAACACATCTTTACCATAGGTTGTGCCATTCATAAATGCCATATTGAGAGGATAATGACGCTCACCCTTTTGCACACCTTCGTGATCAGTCGGAATAAGCGCACAGGTAATACCTAACTCTTTTTTATCGCCCAACAGACCATCAGGATCGTACATCTTAAATGCAAGACCTAGCACTGTAGCAATTGGTGCAAGGGTAATGTAGCGTTTTGACCAATTAAGCTTTAAACCGATTACTTCTTCACCATTATGCATGCCCATGCAAACAACGCCAGTATCGGGAATACTACCGGCATCCGACCCTGCCTCTGGACCTGTTAACGCAAAACAAGGGACATCATCACCTTTAGCTAAGCTTGGCAACCAGCGCTCTTGTTGCTCTTTAGTTCCGTAATGAAGCAGTAGCTCACCAGGGCCTAAACTGTTTGGTACCATTACGGTGACCGCAGCAGTTAAACTTTTAGTGGCAATTTTTGATACGATGGTCGAATTAGCAATGGCTGAAAATTCACGGCCACCAAATTCTTCAGGAATGATTAACGCAAAAAAGCCTTCTTTCTTTAAATATTCCCAGACTTCTTTTGGTAGGTCTTTATCTTTTTGGACAATTTGATAATCATCAAGCATAGCAAGTAACGTCTCAACCTGCTTACTCATAAATGCGCGCTCTTTATCACTGAGTTCAGGTTTAGGAAAACTATGTAGTTTCTGCCAGTCAGGGTTGCCACTAAATAGCTCACCATCCCACCACACGTCGCCCGCTTCCATGGCTTCACGTTCTGTTTGTGATAAGGGTGGCAATACTTTTTTAAACATACTAAACGTTGGTCGAGTGATCAGATTAATGCGAATATCTTTTACAGCAAAAATCACAATCACAGCAACCAGTAACAGAATGATTACGGTCGTCATTATGCAATCCTTTTATTTAAATTAACTGTCTTCAAGTATGACTGATCGTGCAATAAATACAACGTAAGCCACATCTCGTAAATTGTTCTCATCTACATAGTTTGTTGTTTATCAAGACGCTGCTATTATGCAGGGGCAATAAATAACAATAAACTTCTAGGGAATGTTATGAAAAAGACTCCATTTAAACTCAGTATGAGCGCTCTCATGGTGGCCAGTGCACTTGCACTTTCAGGCTGTAATGATGACGCTACAAATACCAAAACAGCTACGGCTGAAATCAAAAAAAGTCAGGTGACACCGCAAGATGCTGCTAAATTTATCGCCGATACAGAAAAAGAGTTAAGTGCGCTTTATTTAGAAGCAAGTCGCGCTGAGTGGATTTATGCCAACTTCATCACGCACGATACCGCAGAGTTATCAGCTGAGGTTAATCGTAAGATGACCGAAGCTGTTGTTCGTCTTGCTAATGAAGCTGCAAAATTCGATAGTTTAGAACTGGATTACGATGCGCGTCGTAAGCTAGACAAGCTAAAACTAGCGCTAACTTTGCCTGCCCCACAGGATGCTGAAAAAACAGCAAAACTCTCACAGTTAGTTGCTGAACTAGGTGGTATTTATGGTAAAGGTAAATACTGTAAAGAAGATGGTAGCTGCTTAAGCCTTGGCGAGATGACCGCGAAAATGGCGACAAGCCGCGACTACAATGAACTACTGGATTTATGGCAAGGTTGGCGCCAAGTTTCCAAACCGATGCGCCCACTTTATGAGCAGCAAGTTGCACTGACTAACGAAGGTGCTAAAGAGCTTGGCTATGCAGATACTGGTGCTATGTGGCGTAGTAAATACGATATGCCAGCGGACGATTTTGCAAAAGAGCTTGACCGTATTTGGGGTCAAGTTAAACCGCTTTATGATTCATTACATTGCCATGTTCGTGCCAAGCTCGGTGAAAAGTATGGCGAAGATAAGGTCCCTCAAGACCAACCAATTCCTGCGCATCTGTTAGGTAATATGTGGGCACAAACTTGGGGGAATATCTACGATGTAGTTGCGCCGGAAGATGCAGATCCTGGCTACGACGTAACAGAGTTATTAGCAAAACATGATTACGACGAACTGAAAATGGTGCGTGGCGCCGAGAAGTTCTTTACTTCAATGGGTTTTGCGCCATTACCAGACACTTTCTATGAACGCTCACTATTCACTAAACCACAAGATCGTGACGTACAGTGTCACGCTTCAGCATGGAATATAGATAGCAAAGATGACCTACGTATCAAGATGTGTATTCAGCGTACCGGTGAGGAATTTTCTGTTATTCACCACGAGTTAGGCCATAACTTCTACCAGCGCGCCTACAACACGCAACCTATTTATTATCAAGAAAGTGCGAACGATGGTTTCCATGAAGCCATTGGTGACACTATTGCGCTGTCTGTTACACCTGACTACTTAAAAGAAATTGGTTTATTAGACGAAGTGCCTGATGAATCAAAAGATATCGGTCTATTAATGAAAATGGCACTGGATAAAGTCGCCTTTATCCCATTTGGCTTATTAGTTGACCAATGGCGCTGGAAAGTATTCTCAGGTGAAGTAACACCCGAAAATTACAACAAAGCCTGGTGGGAACTACGTGAAAAATATCAAGGCGTTCAAGCGCCTATCGCACGTAGCGAAGCAGACTTCGATCCAGGTGCTAAGTATCACGTACCGGGTAACACCCCTTACACGCGTTATTTCTTAGCGCATATTTTACAATTCGACTTCCACAGAAGTTTATGTGAAATTGCTGGTAACAAAGAAGCGATTCATCGCTGTTCAGTGTATAACTCAAAAGAGGCTGGTGAAAAGCTGAATGCGATGTTAGCAATGGGTTCAAGTCGCCCATGGCAAGAAGCCCTTGCTACAATAACGGGGAAAGAAGAAATGGATGCAACAGCAATCTTAGATTACTTTGCGCCATTACAAAAATACCTTGATGAGCAAAATAAAGACCGTCAGTGCGGATGGTAAGATACTAAAAACTAAAAAGCCCGCATGATGCGGGCTTTTTTACAATCAAATTAATGATTAGAACTGTAAGCTTACGTTAGCAAAGTATGCATCGTAATCTGAGTCATCCCAGTTGTTACCGTAACCCGCTTTTAAGCCAACGTTTTTATTGAAGAAGTGTTGAGCACCAAAGCTGTAATCATCTTCTTTGTTAAACGTTACAAATACTGACGTTGCTTTAGAGAAATAGTAGTTAGAACCTAACTCCCATGAGCTGCCGTTATCATCTGTATCAGAGATTGTACCTTCAACTGTAAGGTAGTTACCTTGTTGCAGATCTACGAAGTATTTAGCATTTACTGCGCGGTAATCAAACTCGTCATCAGCAGTTAGAGTAAAACCAATGTAATCAGTGCTGTTTAACTGATGGTTATACTTAAGATCAAACATCACTGAGTTGTCACCGTCTTCAACGTCAACGAAAGTCGCTTTTAATAATAAGTTTGGATTGAAGAAGTAACCAGCAGAAACGTTAAATACATCTGTGCTTGAACCAAAATCAGAGTCATAGTTGTTGTAGCCAGCGCCGAATACAAAATCTTCTACAAAGTACTCACCACCTAAGCCTAATACATCACCAAAATCATCGTCTGAATAAGCACCATAAACGTTAGTCGTTTTGTTGATGTACTCAAACTGGTCGTAAGGACCCATAGTGTTCTTTGGTGCAAAGTAATAAATTGAATCAACACTTACTGTGTCATTGCCATCGGTGTCCGTATACCCTAAGTGGCTGATTGATTGATAACTGTCCGCAGCAGTCGCGGCAGTTGAAAGAAGCATACTCGAAATAATAACTGCTAACTTTTTCATAAACAGATTTCCCTATAAACATTTTTTTAATTGCTACAAAACTAGCCAAATGGCTAAGTTGGGCACATGCTAACGCGAGAAAACTGAACGGGAACTTAACTAACTCCTTGTTTTTAATCAACTAATTGTAATAAATTGTCGGCAAATGTAAAGAAAAAGTTGGCCCGAATTTTCAATTCAACACCAACCATATTATAAATCACTTTATTTTCAGTGTGTTATAATGAAAACTCACTAATTATTCTATAAACCTCATTAATGTTATCACCTGCTTTGAAGTCTTTGCTGATCGGAGTAGGATCTGACCCTACCCAGATTTTCAGCTCTGCATCTAAATCAAAATGCCCCGCGCTTTCTTTACTAAATTTAGTAATTTTTGAGTAAGCAATACTTAGCATTTCCACTTTAGACCCCGTAACACCTTGTTTATCAATAATAATCAATCTTTTATTGGTGAAGATAAACATATCACGGATAACCTTATAGGCCTTTTGCACTGTTTCACCCGCGATAAGCGTGTTGGCAAGTAATTCTTCTAGATCATCATTATCAACTTCGCTAGCATTACCCATTAATCCACTTAGTAAACCCATAACTAACTCTCCTTATGAAAAATTTGGTTTTCGAGTGTGTGACCATTCACTAGTTGACGATACTGCCAACCTTGTTGATAACAAAACTGTAATAGATTGATATCAAATGGTTCGACAGTCTGCTCAAATTCAATGACATATTCTTTTGCCTGGCTCATATAAACATGATGCACCTGGGCAAGACTTGCAAGCTTAGCTTCTACATCATCATAACGTTGATTCAATTGTAGTGTTATATAATGCTTATTATCTTGTGTGCTAGAACGCGCTTGATGCTCACTCAATACCCCTTTATCTAGGTGTAATACTTGCGAACATAAACGCTCAAGTTCGGTTAGATCATGGGAGCTTAAAATAAATGTGGCTTCATTGCTTAAAGAGCTCACAAGCTCACGAACCTCACGCGCGTGGATAGGGTCCAGGCCTGCAGTCGCCTCATCAAGCATTACAATTTCAGGTTCACCTATAAGTGCTTGCGCAATTGTGACTCGCTTACGCATCCCGTGAGAAAGATCGTCTGGGCGCTGTTTAGCCACTTCAGATAAACCCACAAGTTCTAGAACACGTGCTGTTTCTTTTTTACGAACCGTGCCACTTAAACCTTGCAGTTGACCATAAAAATTTAATTGATGCGCAATACTAAAACGCGGATCAAGCTGTGCATCTTGTGGTAATGCCGTAAGCTTACCAAATAAAGCCGCACTACCTGGGGCGTGGCCCAACACTGATAACTGCCCAGAACTTGGTAAAATATAACCGCATAACAAACTAAATAAGGTTGTTTTACCAGCACCATTAGGGCCAACAAGTGCAACTGGCGCTCCTTTATTTATTTCAAAGCTGACATTATCAAGCGCTCGCTTAGCTCCATAGTTTTTTGATAAACCTTGTGCCTGAATTAATACTGTCATAGTGAGCTCCTTGCAAAAATTCGTTCACCCACCGCAAGCAGCACAACTGTTTGTAAAACAGGTAAACCGACCCCTAACATCATGCCTGCTCTTTGTCCCGCGACTACATCGATTTGGTAGCCAGGAAATAAATAATATAGAACGTCAAGTAAAGGCAGCTGCCAAGTAAGCAAACCAATAATAATATTGCCGCCAGCAAAAAATAAAATAGCTAACACAAATGCAAGACGAGATGAGCGCGCAAACGTATTTAGAAAACTCATTAAAGCAATAAACGGCATTACAGTAATTAGCAGAAACACTAAGAGTGTCAGGCTTCTTGAAAAACCAGAAAGAAATAAACTTGGCTCACGATACGTCAACATAGCAAGCGTTGCCATCAGAGTAACAAATAACAATGCTGCTAAGATTAATAATTGCCCTAAAAAGCGGCCAATTATAATCTCTGAACGGGTTGCCCGTAGTGACAAAAAGCGTAGCGTACCACGCTGTCGGTCTCCAACAGTTTGGTCACTACATAAAAACAAGCAAAAGCAAGGGAAGCTATATAAAGCGATTAGCCAGTACATCGCTAGCTCTGATTCAGGCCAATCTAGCAACCGGCTGATACCGATAGCACCAAACGCCTGCCTAGCAAAGTCAGCAAACTCAGGGGAGCTAATCAAATTCACAGATTCAGCTATGGGATAGCGTAAAATAAGTAACCAACAAATGGCGAATGCAGCAACCGCTAGCAAACCACGTTTGGTCAAAAATAGTCGTACAAGTTCAAATTGAGCAATTTGCGCAAGACGTTTAGGGTGTAACTGCGTCACTCACAATCCTTAATGAATATTATTATTGGAATTACACTAAGGTGAAACAGCTTGAATTACCAGAAAAAAAAGAGCCGCATTGCGGCTCTTATGTAACAAAGTATAAACTTTTGAACTACAGATGGTTCTCGTAAACACCAAGAGCTTGATCTAGATCGGCTAGCAAATCTGTTACATCTTCCAAGCCTATATGCAAGCGGATCACTGGGCCTTGCGTCCAACCTGTTTCAGAGCGGAGCCCTTTCATCGTTAAATTTGCAGTAACTAAACTTTCGTATCCGCCCCAAGAAAAGCCCATTTTAAAATGCTGCAAACTATCTAAAAACGCATCTATCGCTTGTTGATTTCCTTGCTTCATTACAAACGAAAATAAGCCATTACTCCCGTCAAAGTCACGTTTAAAGAACTCATGGCCAGGACAGCTCGCAAAGGCCGGATGGCGAATATGATCAACCAATGGGTGTGTTTCAAGCCATTTAGCAACTTCAATGGCGGCTTGCTCGTGCTGTTTTAAACGCACAGCCATAGTGCGTAAGCCACGTAATGCTAAATATGCATCATCAGCAGACGTACATTGGCCTAATAGATATGAGTTTTCTCTCAGTGTTGACCAGTATTTTTTGTTAGCAACCGCCACTCCCATCATTACATCGGAATGGCCAACAATATATTTAGTCGCAGCTTGGATACTAATGTCCACCCCATGCTCAAGCGGTCTATAATGCAGACCATTACCCCAAGTATTATCTAGCATCGTCATGACACCACGCTCATTCGCTTTAGCGACCATAGCGGGTACATCTTGCACTTCCATGGTAATCGAGCCTGGTGATTCTAAAAATAATACACGGGTATTTTCTTTTATTAACTCATCAATGCCTGCACCGATACCTGGTGGGTAATAGGTTGTTTCAATTCCAAGGCCTGCTAATATTTTGTCACAAAAATCACGAGTTGGTTCGTAAGCCGTATCAACCATCAAAATATGATCGCCCGTTTTCACAAACGATAACAACGCATTGCTTATTGCAGCCGCACCCGATGGATAAAGTGCGCAACCTTCACCGCCCTCAAGTTCAGCAATCGCTTCTTGTAGTGCGAAGTGTGTGGTGGTACCACGGCGACCATAAAAAAGCGTTTTATCACCCCGTTTTTTAGCGGCTTCTTTTAACTCAGAAACCGAGTCGAAAACCACGGTTGATGCGCGCTGTACGACCGGATTCACCACACCTTGGGTATATGCTTTTTTACGCCCTGCACTCACTATTTGAGTATTTTTATTTGTCTTTGTCATCGTTATTCCAATCTAGTTTACAGGTTGCGCCAATGCTCAACCAAGAATCGAGAAATAGAGTCTTGTCGGGTTAATTTTAGGTGACTGCCCTGTTCATGCCATTGGCCAAATTGATTAAGATCATCACGACTAAACCACCTAGCATCATCTAATTCATCTTTATCAACCTGAATGTCTTCTGACACTGCTGTTGCCATAAAACCGAACATGATTGAAGATGGAAAAGGCCAAGGTTGTGAAGCTATATACTGAATATCAGTGACAGCAATACCAGCTTCTTCCATGACTTCTCGGGCGACAGCTTGCTCGAGTGTTTCACCTGGGTCAACAAACCCCGCCAATGTTGAAAATACGCCCTCAGGCCAGCTTGCTTGACGACCGAGTAAACAGCGCTCAATCCCATCTGAAAAAGTTTTTTTCACTATCATAATGACGGCAGGATCAGTGCGAGGAAACGTTTGATGCTGACACGTTTGGTTCTCACATAGGCGAGAGTGCCCTGCTTCAACCATATTATTTTCATGGCCACATCGACCACAAAAACGATGGGTTGCATGCCAAAAACAAAGACCACGAGCAAGTGCAGCAATCGAGCCTTGCTTTAGTTCAACTTGAGGGCCTAACTTGCGTATATCAACAAACTCAGTACCATCAAGAACAGGGTCAATAAGTGAATCAGGCACATTGCTTACATCTAACGCAAAATGAGCAATTCCTTGCTCGTCAAGGCCAAGTAAAATACCTTTCGATAAATCAAGATGATCAACCTGAGATAGGCGTAAGTAACACACCTCAGGGCACCCTTTAACAAATAGACTCTGATTATTTTTAACAAGTAACCAGCGACTCTGAGAATTAATTTTCGCCTTTAGCCACTTAGGATCTTTTCGATGATTAGAGGCACGGTCCAGTGGCATTTGAGAGTAATTCAGCATGGCGTTCCTTTGAAATTATTTACCCCCTAAAACTACCATAAGCTGATGATAAACCCAATTTATAACAGGCATAAAAAAAGCCCAAATGGGCTTTTTTGCTCTCTCTCACAATTTTACAAGGTCGCTAGGTGCGCTTGTAGTTTTTGGTTCTCAGCTTCAATGTGCTGGTAGAACGCTAAATCTTCTAATTTACTTGCAGCTGCTTTATCAATGATAATGACAGCATCTTTATGCATTTGTAATGCAGAGGCTGGACACTTTGCCATGAGCGGACCTTCAACCATTGCCTGTACCGCATCAGCTTTACTTTCACCCGTCGCTAATAGCACTACTTTTTTGGCTTCTAAGATAGTCCCAATCCCCATAGTGATTGATAAATGCGGTTGATATTCGCCTTCGTCAAAGAATCGTGCGTTATCATCAATGGTTGCTTTGGTAAGTGTTTTTACCCGAGTGCGCGAGGTAAGACCTGAAGACGGCTCGTTAAAACCTATATGACCGTTACGGCCAATACCAAGTAATTGCACATCAACCCCTCCTGATGCTGCAATTTTTTGCTCATATTCATTGCACGCAACTAACGGGTTAATTGCATCTCCAGGCGGAACATGCGTGTTATCTTTGTTAATATCAACGTGATTAAATAATTGCTCATTCATAAAGTATCGATAACTTTGCGGATGCTCACCTGTAAGACCTAAGTATTCATCTAAATTAAATGTTGTCGCTTGGCTAAATGAAATATCACCCGCTTTATTTTTTGCGATAAGCTCTTGGTATAACGCAACAGGTGTTGAGCCAGTTGCCAAGCCAAGTACTGATGCTGGTTTTTTTATAAGTTGTTTAGCAAAGATGTTAGCCCCGTAGGCTGCCACTTGTGCGGCATCATCAAGAATGACTATTTGCATATTGATTAGCTCTAATTATAAATTGAAAAAAAATGGGATCTAAAACCCGACCCCACGTGCAATCGAATCGAGTTTTAGATCAAACCACTGCCAGGATACGGTACAGTAGTTATAACCATTATGACAACGCTGTCATTATCACTTTTCGATTTGACTTTGTAAAGTAAAAGTGAATAAAAAATAACGTTTTCAATCAGCGTTAACTAAACACTGACAAAGATTTTTCTACGGTACATCCAATGCAACACAAGCATTTGTACAGCAAGTAATGCTACCACGGCTATTAATGGCTGCCATAAATCAGGAACCGCGCGAATAACACCACCAAAAACACTTTGGCTTACATAACCCCAGTTCACTAAGCTCGAGGCTAGGTAGATAATGATCGAATTAGCACCTATAATAACAAATGGATACGCAACTCGCTGCCCTGGCAATATATCAACCAAAGCATAAAACACGGCTAATAAAATGGCGCTCCACCCTACGGTCACCAATACAAAAGAGCTCGTCCATAACTCTTTATTTACCGGAAACTGTAAATCCCAGAGCCAACCCAAGCTTACGCTAACAATGCCTGAAATAAATAACACACCAGACATTTTCCATTCACCAATTTGTTGTGCTCGTGCAATAAGCTGTCCTGCAAACACCCCCATAAGTGCGTTAACAATCGCTGGCACATTAGACAACACGCCTTCAGGGTCTACAACGCGATTTTGATAACTAATCCCTGGTAGTAAATACTTATCGAACCATGCATTCCAACTTCCAGCAGCAGATAAGTCTCCGGCACTGCCTCCTGGTACAGGCACAAAGCTAAGCAGTAACCAGTAGCCAAGTAAAATAGATACCGCTGTTATGACTTGGGTTCGTAAGCTTGTATGCCAAACCAACATGGCACAGAAAAACCACGCAATGGCTATTCGAGCTAATACACTGGCGTAGCGTATCTCATCAAACGCCATCGGCATGCCTGTACCCCAGCCGTGATTATATAAAATACCTAAAAAACAAAGCAGTAATAAGCGCTTAATAGCTTTGCGATAATAGACTTTACGCTCATCCCAACTTAAGTGATCAATGCGTTTTGGTGCAAGCCCCATCGCAACGCCAGATAGGAAAATAAATAGCGGGAATATTAAGTCGTAAAAAGTAAAACCGTGCCATTCACTGTGCACTGTATGTGCTTCAAATAGCTTCCAGCCTGTCCAGCCTGTTAGCACAAAAAGTGCTGCAAATATTGACTGACCACCTAAGATCCAAAACATATCCATGCCGCGTAATGCATCTAGAGAAGCTAAACGTTTTTTTGTAGGTTGTGTTGTTGTCATTTTATTACCTTTAATACAAAAAGCCCCGCGATACAACGGCGGGGTTTTTACAGGGAAGTTCTAAACTGCGTTACCTGCAATATAAGTTGCTTTTACATACTGATGCTCATCAAGTACAACAAAATCAGCATCGAAGCCATTTACCAGACGGCCCTTTTTGTTCAAACCAAGATATTGTGCAGGATACAAAGACGCCATTCTCAAGCTTTCAGCTAAACTCACATCCAATGTATTAACGGTATTGCGTACAGCACTTGCCATATCAAGCACACTGCCCGCAAGTTCGCCTGTTGTCGAATTTAAACGGTCACCGGTACGAATAACTTTTCGACCGTCAAAGAAATCAAACTCCATATCGTCAGTGCCCACAGGAGGCATTGCATCAGTTACTAACATAACTTTACCGCGTTGCTTAGTACGAATCGCTAATTTGGCTGACGATGGGTGAACATGATGACCATCAACAATTAAGCCACACCAGCTGTTATCATCCCAAAGGGCAGAGCCAACTACACCAGGCTCTCGCGAGGTAAATGCCGACATTGCATTAAATAAATGTGTAAAACCGTCAGCGCCTGCGGCCAATGCTTTATTAGTCGTTGCAAAATCAGCGTTAGTGTGGCCAATACTTACTTTCACGCCACATTCAACTAATCGCGTTATATCTTCTGATCTGACATTTTCAGGTGCCAGCGTCACCATTTTTATGCCCAAGTCTTGACGTGCATAGATCGCAAACTCTTGTTCTGAAATAGGCCTTATAAACTGTTCACTATGAGTACCTTTTTTAGGTAAGGATAAATGTGGGCCTTCAAAATGAATACCTAACACACCTGGCACTGCTTGGGCAATTGCCTCTGCCGTTGCATCAGCAGCTTGCGCCATCACCTCTACTTTATCAGTAATGAGAGTTGGCATTATCGCAGTTGAACCAAATCGACCATGCGCTTTCGCAATATTGTGCAAACATTGTGGGGTTTGCTCTGCATTAAAAAATGCACCACCACCACCATTTACTTGCACATCAATAAAACCAGGCACCACGAGCCCATCTAGCTTAACCGCATCGGTACTTGCTTCAGTTAAGGTGAATACCCCATTATCTACACTAAAATAACGATCGTTTAAAAATTCTTCGCCGGTAAATAGTGACTGAGCATGAAAAATCGTCATTAAATTGCTACCTCTTGGCTTTGTTCTAACACAGACTGTTGTGCGAAATATACCGCTCCCATTTCAGGTGGTTGAATTGGGTTTTCTACAAGCTTAGCGATATCAGGGTCTAGCCATTTATTTAACGGCTCTGCTAAACCACCTATCATAGACAAACGTGGTGGTTTGTTCTCTAATAAACGGTGTGCAAGTTTACTCACATACTCTGCACCGTCTTTAACAATAGCAAGTGCCACCGCATCTTGCTCATTTGCAGCATTAAACACATAGCGAGCAAGTTTTGCATAACTACTAGATGGTTGACCTGACATTTGCTCAACAATCGCCATTGCGTTATCAGCCGAGAAATGTTCAGTAATGACTTTGGTTAAACAGGTCTTTGAGCCTAACCCATCTAAATCCAACAGCGTTGCTTTTATCGCTTCAAGTCCCATCCAAGCACCGCTGCCTTTGTCACCTAATGCAAAACCATGGCCACCAAAATTGCTGGTTTGCCCATTCACACAAGAAAAGCCACATGAGCCCGTGCCTGTGATGATGACTGCACCGTCACTGCCTTCATGAGCGCCTATACAAGCCGTATGTAGGTCAGTCGTTAAAAACATTTGTTTGAACGGGTGCTCCCACTCCATAATTTTATCGTAAAGGCTCGGCAAGTTAACACCTGCAAGGCCTAAACCTGCATAGAGTTGGTGTACCGTCTCTAACGGTAACCCAGCATCACGCAACGCTAATTGAGTTGAGACCATTATAGATTCAAGTGTGCGCTCCAAACCATGTAGTGGATTTGCCGGACCGCCTAAGCCTGTCCCTAATACGCCATGTTTTACAGAGTAAATGGTTGCTCGGCACTTTGTTCCGCCACCATCGATACCAATAAACAATTGGTCCTCACTCACACTCTTCGCCATCATTTAACGACCCCTAACCTTCGTTTAGTTTTTGTATAAATCGCACTATTTTTTCTTATCAGAATGCGAAATCATCTCAACCCATGTTGATTTAATGTTACACAATAAATGACAGCGTTGTCATTACATTTTTCATAAAAATTCGTATAACTTTCATAATTATTTCTAATTTGTTGAATTAAAAAGCTTTATTAACAGAAAAGAAATTTGAAACAGACCTAGCAATTACTTGGTATGTCTTGTTCTTATTGTTTATTTGAATTAAAAGAGCCATTCCAAGCGCATATTACTGTAACTATGAACGAGTCTAGTTCATATTAGCTTAGCCGAAATAATACTTTAGTTAAACAATTTATTTAAATAGGAATATTTATTGCTATTCTCTGCGGTTATTAAGTAACAATCCGTCGTCGATACAGTAAAAATTCTCAGCCGCATTTTTTAGTACATCAGCAGTCAAGTGTTCTGCCCCATACACATCACAAGAAATTTGATAGTTGTGTGCTAGATGCCCTAATAACAATGCAAAGTCACCATCGCCAGACAGCAACACCATTTTGTCTACTTTACGTGCATTTTCAAGCATATCAATAGTAATACCTACATCCCAATCCCCTTTTGCACTGCCATCCCGGCGCTGAATAAATGGCTTAAGTTTTACCTCAAAGCCTATTGCTCGCAAAATATTTTGAAATTGTGATTGCTTTTCATCGCCACGATAAATTGCATAGGCAATAGCACTATCAATTGTATACAGCTCCTGCATCCTTGCCCAAAAGGCGTTGTAATCGAAGTTTTTTCCATAACTTTCTTTACAGGTGTAATAAATATTCTGTACGTCGACAAAAATAGCAATTCTCGGCTTTTCAATTGTTTGCATAATACACCTTGTATAATTTATATCTTGCTACTGGAGCACGACTTACTTGTAATTCACTCAAAAGTAACCTAAATTGGTTACATGAACAACAGTAACCAAATTTGGTTACATCTGGACAAGTAACTAGTTTTAGTTACAGTAAGAGGATGCGCTATGATAGCAGTGATCACTGGGGATTTAATTAAATCACAAAGAATCCCACAACAAGAATATGATGCAATGCTATACCAACTCGATCAAAGCTTACGTTTTATTACTCAACGCTTTGAAAGTAGTTTTAGTATTTATCGTGGTGATGCTTTGCAATTACAGCTACAAACACCTGAATCTGTCTGTCATGTAGCAATACTCTTATATTTACAAATGAAAGCAGCTAACTATGAATTACGTCAAAGTATGGCCATTGGCACAGTCGAGAATCCTCGCGCCGATATTAAAACAGCCACAGGAAGTGCGTATACGTTATCCGGTCAAGGCTTAGATAATATGACTCATCAGCTATTAACAATAAAAGTGGAAAATAATCATCTCAATGAAGGATTTTTACTCAATATTGCCTTCATAGAGGTATTGCTAGAAAAAATGAGCCAAAAACAAGCGAATGCTTTATTTAATTACCTTACAGCAAGCAATAATAGTCACGCAGAACTAGCAAAAGAGCTCAATACAAGCAGAGAAAATGTGACCAAATTACTAAACCTTGCTCAGTACCAATTAGTCGAACGTTTTATCAAGTACAGCCATACAATACTCAAAGGATTGATAGCATGAGCTTTACCTTATTACTTATCGCCCTATTTTTAGCGCACTTAGTTGCTGACTTTTATCTACAGCCAATGAGCTGGGTTAATGAGCGAAACAGCCGACACTTTCGCGCGACAAAACTGTATTTGCATGTTTTAACGCACGGCATTGTTTCGTTTATCATTTTAGCTCTTTGGGAGTTTAATTATGGCTGGAGTGAGCTTGCACGTGTTGTCTACGCAACACTGCTAATTATGCTTAGTCACTTCCTCATTGATTTAGCAAAATCCTATTCCAATAAAGGGGTCATTCCTTTTCTGCTTGATCAACTTGCACATAGTATTGTGCTGGTGATGCTAGCTGTGTGGTTAACCGATTATGATGAATTTTATGCGCTTATTTGGCAAAAACTGATTGCTATAGATACGCTTTTTGTTATCTGTGCTTACATACTCGTATTAAATCCAAGCTCAGTATTTATTCGCATGATGCTTGAAAAAATAACACAAGGCTTTGCTACATCTGGCAGCATCCCTGCGGCAGGCCACAGTATAGGCCTTTTAGAGCGAGGACTGATGTTAAGCTTTATACTTATGGGGGAATACGCAGGAGTAGGATTCCTACTCGCTGCAAAGTCAATTTTTCGCTTTGGTGATTTAAAAGCGAGCGAAGAAAAACAGCTCACTGAGTATGTCATGCTTGGCACTTTATTGAGCGTTTCTGTGACATTACTCATTGGTATGAGTACTGTTTATTTAGTTAAACTCTTTTGAGTTAACTTAACACCGTGTCTATTTGAACATTCGTCGCCATACCTTCACAAAGATCTGCGGTTATGGTGGCGAATGCACCATTGATCAACGCAAGGTTTGGTGCAACATGGCCAATATCAGCATCGGTCAAAACAGGGAATAAGTTACCTTGAAATGCTAACTCAATTGCCTGATATTCATCAAAGTAACAGTCGTTATTAATTGCTGGGCTACGGCCAAATATAACGGCATTGACATCAGTAAACACATCATTAAGTTTTAAAGATAATAAACACCGTGCTAACGCCATCGGACTCAGTTCTGCATTTTCTAAATAAAGAATTAATCCCTCCGGTGCATACTGCTTTTTAAACTCATGCAATGCATAGTAATTTGAAGGCAGTAATAAGCCTAGTGTGTCAATACAGCCGCCAATCAAACGACCTGATACTTCTATTTGTCGCTTATCTTTATAGTTAATACAACGCCATTGGCTTTCAGCTGTGTAGTTGAATTTCGCATCAGGTTTAGTTGCGTAATCAATCTGATCTTGCTGATAAAAAGGCGCAGCAAGTTGCTTAAAGGATGCTGTTTCTTCAAGACCCATGGCGGTAAATAAAGCCGCTAGGTGTGGATCTTTATCATCGGGATGAATCTGCATTAAATTGGCACCATGCAGTGTAGCCCAGCCACATCGCGTAGTGAGTGCGCAAGCAAACGTACTGATATCGGAAAAACCGACTAACCACTTAGGTTTTGCGTTACTGATAGCGCTAAAATCTAACAAAGGTAAAATCTCCATGGTGAGATCCCCTCCCCAAGGCGGCATAATCGCAGCAATCGAGTCATCGGTTAAAAACTGCATCAATTCGGCCGCACGCTCCTTTGCACTATTGTGTTGTTGACGTAAGCAGTCTCCTTCAACAACATTAAAACCCTTCGCACTTAACCCTTCGAGTACAACATCTAATCTTTTATGATATGCCTTATCGACACCAGAAGAAAAAGCACAAATGGCGATGCTATCGCCTAAAGATAGCGCTTTAGGATATTGAATTTTCACCACTATTACCTCTTCTTGTAAAGAACCTAGCAGCCAACGTACCGAATAATATACCAGAAGTAAACAGGCATAAAAAAACCGCAGTATAAAACTGCGGTTTTCATCAATGCTTGGTTAAGCTACTAAATATACTCAACTTCAATGATTTCGTACTCTACTTCACCATTTGGCGTTTTAATGGTAACGGCATCATCGACCTCTTTACCAATTAAACCACGCGCGATTGGCGAATTAACAGAGATCAAGTTGTTTTTGATATCTGCTTCATCATCACCCACAATTTGGTATTTAACCTCAGCGTCAGTGTCAACATTAACGATAGTCACTGTCGTACCAAAAATAACTTTACCAGTTTTTGGCATCTTAGTTACATCGATGATTTGTACATTTGAAAGCTTTGCTTCAATTTCTTGAATACGGCCTTCGCAAAAACCTTGTTGCTCACGAGCAGCATGGTATTCTGCGTTTTCCTTCAAATCACCGTGCTCACGTGCTTCAGCGATATCAGCAACGATTTTAGGACGGGTAACTGTTTTTAATTCGTTAAGTTCTTCGCGCAGTAATGCTGCACCACGAACCGTCATCGGAATTGATTGCATATTATTCTCACTTAATCCCAAGGGCGATTGCCTCGCCCTTGGCACATTTCCTTAGTTCATTCGCTGATGTAGTTCCTGAACTGACGTCACCTTGCTACGGTCGTCTGCTTGGTTTGCAGTACAGTTAGCAAATGCCGCGTTCAGTGTCGTTGTGTAGTTAGTTTTGTGCTGTAACGCACCACGACGTAACACCTTCGAATCTTCAATCGCTTGGCGACCTTCAGTAGTGTTTACAATGTAGCTGTATTCACCATTTTTAATTCTATCAAGAATATGAGGACGGCCTTCGTATACTTTGTTCACGCGACGAACTGCAATACCCGCTTCTTCTAGCGCTTTTGCAGTGCCACCCGTTGCATCTAGCTCAAAACCTAAAGCAGTCATGGTTTTAGCTAATTCAACAATACGTGGTTTGTCACTGTTGCGTACCGATAGTAACGCGCGACCACCGCGTGGTAAAGTGTTGCTTGCACCTAATTGTGCTTTAGCGAATGCTTCGGCGAAAGTTTCACCAACACCCATTACCTCACCCGTTGAGCGCATTTCTGGGCCACGGATTGGGTCAACACCTTGGAACTTAGCAAATGGCAGAACCACTTCTTTTACGCTGTAGTAAGGAGGAATTACTTCTTTTGTAATACCTTGGCTTGCCAGCGACTGGCCCGCCATACAACGTGCCGCAACTTTTGCAAGTGCGATACCTGTCGCTTTTGAAACGAACGGTACTGTACGCGCAGCACGCGGGTTTACTTCGATTAAGTAAACTTTACCGTCTTTCACAGCAAACTGCGTATTCATCAGGCCGACTACGCCAAGCTCTAGTGCCATATCAGTCACTTGCTTACGCATTATGTCTTGTACTTCAGCAGTTAGTGAGTGAGCTGGTAATGAACACGCTGAGTCACCTGAGTGAACACCGGCTTGTTCGATATGCTCCATGATACCACCGATAATTACTTGCTCACCGTCACAGATAGCGTCAACGTCAACTTCGATTGCGTTATCTAAGAAGTGGTCAAGTAGTACTGGCGCTTCATTTGACGCGGATACTGCTTCAGTCATGTAACGACGTAAATCGTCTTCATCGTAAACCACTTCCATCGCACGACCGCCTAGTACGTACGAAGGACGTACAACCAGTGGGAAGCCAATTTCAGCAGACTTAACAATCGCTTCTTCTAAAGAAGTAACCGTTGCATTCTCTGGTTGAAGAAGGTTTAAACGCTCAACAAGCTGTTGGAAACGCTCACGGTCTTCTGCACGGTCGATTGCATCTGGTGAAGTACCAATAACTGGCACGCCATTCGCTTCAAGCTCACGAGCAAGTTTCAGTGGTGTTTGACCACCGTACTGAACGATAACACCTTTTGGCTTTTCAACACGTACGATTTCTAATACATCTTCTAGCGTGATTGGCTCGAAGAATAAACGATCTGATGTGTCGTAGTCAGTTGAAACTGTTTCAGGGTTACAGTTAACCATAATTGTTTCATAGCCGTCTTCACGTAAAGCTAATGCTGCGTGAACACAACAGTAATCGAATTCGATACCTTGACCGATACGGTTAGGGCCACCACCGATTACCATGATTTTATCTTTGTCAGATGGATTCGCTTCACACTCTTCATCGTAAGATGAGTACATGTAAGCTGTATCTGAACTAAACTCTGCAGCACACGTATCAACGCGCTTGTATACTGGCACGATATCTAACTGATGACGCTTCTTACGAATTTCTGCTTCAGAAACACCGGCAATTTCTGCGATACGCGCATCAGCAAATCCTTTACGCTTAAGCTTACGTAAGAACTCAGCATTTAAACCAGCCATACCTACTTCGCTGATTGTTGCTTCGTCTTTTAAGATGTCTTCGATTTGCACTAGATACCAAGGATCAATCTTCGTTAGTTCGAAAACGTCTTCAACGCTCATACCGTGACGCATTGCATCAGCAACATACCAAATACGCTCAGCACCTGGCTCACGTAATTCACGGATGATTTTTTCTTTTGCTTTCGGATCATCAAGAGCAACAATTGGGTTAAAGCCCGTTGCGCCAACTTCAAGACCTCGTAATGCTTTATGCAGAGACTCTTGTTGGTTACGACCAATCGCCATAACCTCACCCACAGACTTCATCTGTGTTGTTAGACGGTCGTTTGAACCTGCGAATTTTTCGAAGTTAAAACGTGGGATCTTAGTAACAACGTAGTCAATTGACGGCTCGAAAGACGCTGGTGTTTTACCGCCAGTGATGTCGTTTTGTAGCTCGTCAAGCGTGTAGCCTACAGCTAGTTTCGCTGCGATTTTCGCAATTGGGAAACCCGTTGCTTTTGATGCGAGTGCAGATGAACGCGATACACGAGGGTTCATCTCGATGATAACCATACGGCCATCAACTGGATTCACACCAAACTGTACGTTTGAGCCACCTGTTTCAACACCGATTTCACGAAGTACCGCCATCGATGCATTACGCATGATTTGGTATTCTTTATCAGTCAGAGTTTGCGCTGGTGCAACCGTGATTGAGTCACCCGTGTGAACACCCATAGGGTCAAAGTTTTCGATAGAACATACGATGATACAGTTGTCGTTTTTGTCACGAACAACCTCCATTTCGTATTCTTTCCAACCGATTAATGATTCATCGATTAAAAGTTCATTTGTTGGTGATAAGTCTAAACCACGCTCACAAATTTCATCAAATTCTTCTTGGTTGTATGCAACACCACCACCGGTACCACCCATAGTGAATGATGGACGAATGATACATGGGAAACCGATGCGGCTCAGCACGTCATGCGCTTCTTCCATTGAGTGAGCGATTTCTGCACGCGGACACTCAAGGCCAATGTTTTTCATTGCTACGTCAAAACGCTCACGGTTTTCAGCTTTATCGATTGCATCAGCAGTTGCACCGATTAACTCAACACCGTGTTTTGCCAGTACGCCGTGCTTATCTAAATCAAGCGCACAGTTCAATGCTGTTTGACCACCCATAGTAGGCAGTACTGCATCAGGCTTTTCTTTTTCAATGATTTTCTCTACCACTTCCCAGTGAATTGGCTCGATGTACGTCGCATCCGCCATTTCAGGGTCAGTCATGATAGTTGCAGGATTCGAGTTGACAAGAATTACTCGAAAGCCTTCTTCTCGTAGTGCTTTACACGCTTGTGCACCAGAGTAGTCAAATTCACAAGCTTGACCGATTACGATCGGGCCTGCGCCTAAGATAAGAATGCTTTTTATGTCGGTACGTTTTGGCATTGTTACTCCGGTTAAATTAGTTAGAACGTGCTTGCATCAAATCGATGAAGTGGTCAAATAATGGTGCCGCATCATGTGGGCCAGGGCTTGCTTCAGGGTGACCTTGGAAGCTAAATGCAGGCTTATCTGTGCGGTGAATACCTTGTAGCGTGCCATCGAATAATGAAACGTGAGTTGCACGTAAATTCGCTGGTAATGTTGCTTCGTCAGCTGCGAAACCGTGGTTTTGCGCTGTGATCATCACAACATTGCGGTCAAGGTCTTTAACTGGGTGGTTACCACCGTGGTGACCAAACTTCATTTTCACCGTTTGTGCACCTGAGGCAAGTGCAAGTAATTGGTGACCTAAACAGATACCAAAGATTGGCGTGTCTGTTTCTAGGAAAGTTTTGATTGCTTCAATCGCGTAAGTACACGGCTCAGGGTCGCCTGGGCCATTTGATAAGAAGATACCGTCTGGGTTTAATGCCAGTACGTCTTCTGCAGATGTTTGTGCAGGAACGACGGTTAATTTACAACCACGGTCAACTAACATACGTAAGATGTTACGTTTAACACCGAAGTCATAAGCAACAACGTGGAACTTCTCGTCTGCTGCTTCTAGCGTTTTAAAGCCTGAACCTAACGTCCAGCTTGATTCGCGCCACTCAAAATTTTCCTTGGTTGAGACAACTTTTGCTAAATCCATGCCTTTTAAGCCTGGGAAGGCTTGCGCAGCTTCAAGCGCTTTATTCTCATCTAACTCGTCGCCTGCAATGATACAACCATTTTGAGCGCCTTTATCACGTAAGATACGTGTTAATTTACGAGTGTCGATGTCAGCAATACCTAAGATATTGCGTTCTTTTAAGTAATCACTTAACGATTGCTCGTTACGGAAATTACTTGCTAGCAGTGGCAAATCACGGATCACTAGGCCTTTAGCCCAGATTTGACCCGCTTCTTCGTCTTCGCTGTTAGTACCCGTATTACCGATATGTGGGTACGTCAAAGTTACGATTTGTTCCGCGTATGAAGGGTCAGTCAAAATTTCTTGATAACCAGTCATAGACGTATTGAATACTACTTCACCGACTGACATGCCGTCAGCGCCGATTGCAGTACCGCGAAACACTGTGCCGTCTTCTAGGACTAACAGAGCGGATTTAGTCAAGTTAACCTCCTAACAGTAAAAAACGGGAGTAAAGTCATTTGCTCTACTGCCCGTTTAAAGCGATTGGAAACACGCATTTATGAATTTTTGGCAAATTGGCGCTATTCTACAGTAAATTAGCTTTTAGATCTAACCTTAATTAATAAAATAGTGAAAATAAGCGTTATTAACGAAAAATTCACTGAAACTGCCAAAAAAGAAACTAAACTACTTCAAGTCAAGCACATCTTGCATGTCATAAAGTCCAGCTGGTTTATTTTTCAACCAGCCCGCAGCTCTTACTGCACCTAACGCGAAGGTCATTCTTGAACTTGCTTTATGAGTTAATTCTAGCCTTTCGCCAGAAGTTGCGAAATATGCGGTGTGTTCACCTACTATATCTCCACCCCTCATGACCGAATAACCGATTTCATTTTGCGATTTTGCGTGTTCGTCATCGTTTCTATCAAAACGCGCGACTTCTTCGTGCTGCCAGCCTTTTGCCTCGGCAATCGCTTCACCAATTGCCAATGCAGTCCCTGATGGCGCATCGATTTTGTGGCGATGATGAGCCTCAAATATTTCGATATCCATGTCATCGCCAAACTTCACAGCCGCAGTCTGCACTAAGTTAAGCAGTAAATTCACACCTACGCTATAGTTGCGAGCAAAAACAATCGGAATGTGCTTCGCCGCTTCATTTAGGGCGTCAATGTCATCTTGATTAAGTCCCGTGGTACCTATGACCATGGCGATATTTTTTTCGAGCGCTGTTTTTAGGTGGTTGCGCATTCCTGCTGGTAAAGTGAAATCAATCAATACATCAGCATCTTTTACGTCTGTTTCTTTACTAAATAATACATCCACTGATGCAGCGCTGTTTAATTGATTAACCGCTATATCTATAAGTGGCGAAGTATTACGCACGTACGCGCCGGTTAATGTTGCGTCATCTTTTTTTGAGACGGCTTCTAAAAGTGCAAGTCCCATGCGGCCATTTGCGCCAAATACACCTATGCGGTTCATATAATTACCTTATCTATTCTTCTTAGCTGGCTGGATTTTATCGAAAACTCATGTAATAGTCAGGTTAGCTTATAAAAAATACAGAGCTAATTTTAGATTTTATTAAATAACAACAATAATAACAGATAGTCTTTGCATTTAGCCATCTATACATTTAAACTTCTTCCTTTGCGCCGATTTGGTCTTTGGCTTGCGGGCGCTGTTGCACAGCATTGTCTTTTCATAATGCGGGCAACTAAATACAGCTAAAAGAAGTATTTGGCTGTGTTATTGGTTATCTAACGAGGAATATGATGCAGCCATCATTTAATAAAACAAAAGCAAAACTGTCTTTGCTGCCGCTTTTGGTGTTTGTCGGCTTATTTTTAGGCGCTGGCTTATACTTACAATCTCAAGGTGTCGATTACGCCTTCTATCAATTGCCTGCTCCAGTGGCTATTTTACCTGCCATCATGCTGGCATTTATTTTAAATAAAAATACCATCAACCACAGTGTTGAAACATTTATTAAAGGTGCTGGCCATAGCAACATCATCACTATGTGTTTGATTTATCTGCTTGCCGGTGCGTTTTCTGCCGTTGCCGGTGCAACCGGTGGTGTCGATGCAGTTGTTAATGCAGGCTTATCACTTATTCCACCTGCTTTATTACTCCCTGGGTTATTTTTAATTGCTGCGGTTGTATCGACTGCGATGGGTACTTCAATGGGGACTATCGGTGCCATTGGCCCGATTGCTTATGCAGTTGCGCAAAAAACGGGGATTGATCCATCACTGATGGCTGGTACGATTGTATCGGGTGCCATGTTTGGTGATAACTTATCAATCATCTCTGACACAACCATTGCTGCAACCCGCACGCAAGGCTGTGAAATGAAAGATAAATTCCGTGAGAACTTAAAAATCGCCTTACCCGCTGCGGCATTAACTATCGGTTTATTATTCTTCTTAACGCCTGCTGCAGAAGCTGTAGAGACGCAAGACTTCGACATTTTATTAGTGTTACCTTATGCCTTTATCTTAGTGCTAGCAGTTATGGGCTTTAATGTCTTTGTGGTGCTGTTTAGCGGTATTATCTTCGCTGCACTCATGGGCTTTACTGGCAGCTATGAAGGTGCAAGTTTTGTTAAAGATATCTATAAAGGCTTCACAGATATGCAGGAAATTTTCTTGCTATCGATGTTTATTGGTGGTCTTTCTGAGTTTATCCGCATTAATGGTGGCCTTGATTACATTGCTAACAAAATTCAAGCAATCACTAAAATCATTGCAAAGTGGCACCGTAAAGTTGCGGATCAATTAGGGATTGCTGCTCTCGTTATGACTAGTAACTTATGTATTGCCAATAATACAGTATCAATCATTGTAGCAGGCCCGATTGCTAAAAAATTAGCGGATGATGGCGACATTACAGGAAAGCGCTCAGCTAGCTTACTTGATATTTTTGCTTGCGTAACACAAGGTTCGCTACCGTATGGCGCACAAGCGCTTTTACTCGGCGCTACTTTCAAAATTAGCCCATGGCAAGTATCTACCTCATCTTACTACTGCTTTATTCTTGCTTTCACTGCGATAGCAGTCATTTGCTTACGCCGAAATAAAGCATAAATTAAATAAATTTTTCTCTCGATACGCCCAAATATGGGCGTATCTGCTATAATCCTCTTGTATATACCCAAACCACCTCAAAGTGCGAGTTTCAGTTGGAATTAAAAGCGATTTAGGCAAGGCATTGATTGCAAGTAATAGTGGTTCTATTGTTAAAATCAATAACGCAGTATAAGTCGCTTTTAAACCAACCCTTTGGGCGCTTCACAGGCACTCACTCTCATCGTTGTTACTTCTTAAAAGGGACTGCCATTCTTGCAAAGTAACGCCTTGATATTAAGCGCCTGTGAAACGCTGAATTCTGCATCTTGAGGTGGCTTGGGTATATAACCCCTTTACACCATCAATATTGAGATATGAACTTGAAAAAGATCCTTTCTGTTGCTGCGCTTTGTGCAGTAAGTACTTCGAGCTATGCCGCTAATTGGAGCTCTACACAATTACACATTAATAACGGCGATCAAAAAAACCCGTTCACACTAGCCGAATCAAATACCACTGTGGTATCGCTACAGCATGCATCAGGCTATGACTACGGCGATAACTTCTTTTTTATCGACTACAGTGATGATGGCTTACAAGACGGCTATCAAGATAAAGATTTTTATGGTGAGTGGTATTCAACCTTCAGTTTATCAAAAATATCAGGTAGTGACTTTTCCTCTGGCGCAATCAGTGATGTGGGTTTAACGGCAGGTTTTAACGCTGCAGGTGACTCAAAAGTTCTAAAGTATTTACCTGGTGTAAAACTTAGCTGGCAAGCACCTGGGTTTAGTTTTTTATCTACTTTGTTTACCGCTTACATTGATGACAGTGAAGGCGTAGCGCGTGGTGGTGCACCGACTGAAACAAACAGTTGGATGATTGATGTTGCATGGGGCTACCCATTCACTATCGGCTCACAAAAGTTCAACGTAACGGGCCATGTTGAATACATTGCTGAGCGTGAAAATGAATTTGGCGAAGACGTTAAAGCGTGGATATTAGCACAGCCAATCATCACGTGGGATTTAGGTCATGCAATGAGCATGAAAGAAAACACCCTACTGCTGGGCCTTGAGTGGCAATACTGGCACAACAAGTTAGGTACAAATACAACTGAATCAGTCCCACAGCTGCACGTTGAGTGGACGTTTTAATTAGCTAGCAATTACAGAATAACAAAAGCCTGCTGTAATCATTAACAGCAGGCTTTTTTAATTATTTCGATTACAGTTTACACTGAGGAGTTTTGCCTTTTGCTCTAGCCGTTTGTTGGGCTTTTAACGCATCTGGCATATGCTTTTGCAACTCTTTAATACGGTTACCAGGAGACGGGTGAGTCGACATAAACTCTGGTGTACCACTGCCCCCTGCTGCACTCATGTTTTGCCATAAAGATACCGACTGCTCAGGGTTAAAGCCCGCTTCTGCCATTAAATCTAAGCCAACAATATCCGCCTCTGATTCATGTGAGCGACTAAATGGTAGTACCACACCGTATTGCGCTCCTAATCCCAAGGCTTGCATGATTTCACCTCGATACTGCACATTACCCATATCAAGTGCTGCGCCACCGACTTGCAGGCCCGTTTGTAAGAGAGAGTTTTGCGATACACGTTCATTTGAGTGCTCAGCGATAACGTGCGCGACTTCGTGGCCAAGTACCGTCGCTAATTGATCTTGATTAGTTGCGACTTTTAATAAACCGGTATGCACACCTATGTAACCCCCTGGTAATGCAAATGCATTTGCAGAGTCCTCTTCAAATACAACCACCTCCCATGACTGGTTAGCATATTCTTGAGGTAGCACCGCAATAACATCATTGGCAATACATTTCACGTAATTATTTACACGAGGATCGGAGTTAATCGGCTGTGTTTTTTTCATTTCTGCAAAGCTTGCTTGACCCATTTGACTCATTTGCTGGTCTGAATAAAGTGCAATTTGCGTACGTCCCGTTGGAGATGTTTTACAGCCAGCTAAAATAGTCGTAGCGAGCACTGCCATAACTAACTTTTTCATACTAATCCTTCAAATACTTAGTGTAATTTAGATTAATATAGCAAAGCATTGCTTAATTTTATATGAAAATGAACAATCACCCACTCAGTTGTTATTATTTAGTTAATTCTTTTACTTAGCAGGCAAACTAAGTTCACCCCTGCGTTCGACGCTGCTACAATAGTGACCTATTAAATGATTAATGAGTATGCAATGCCTTCCCCTGACTCGATAAATAAACGCATTTTATTACCTTTACTCGCAAGTATTGTTGCTATTACACCACTGGCGATAGATTTGTATTTACCTGCAATGCTTGTTATTGCTAACGATTTACAGACCACGATGCCAAATGTGCAGATATCTCTGAGTATCTATTTGGCAGGCTATGCTTTAGGTATGTTATTTTTTGGGCCTATTGCAGATGAGCTGGGCAGGCGGCTACTTGCAAAAGTGGGGTTAGTGCTATTTGGAATAACATCATTGGCCTTAGCTTTTTGTGATGATATTGAGTTGTTTTGGACGCTCAGAGCCATACAAGCATTTACAGGTGCAGCTGCAACAGTGGTTGTTCCTGGTATTATTCGCCATATCTACCGTGAGCATACAGCCAAAGGTATGTCGTATGTTTCAATGATCATGATGGTTGCACCACTTATCGCACCAACCTTGGGTTCTTTGATCATGGGAATTTCAACGTGGCAAGTGATTTTTATTGCTTTAGCGTCATACAGCTTTGCGATTTTAGCCTTAGTACAAGTATACTTAATAGATATCCCCATTTTTAAAAGTCAACAACGTGGTTTTGCACTATTTTTTAATAGTTATAAAACCGTGTTTTCACGTAAAAGTGCATTAGCAGATATTGCCAGCTCGATGTTTGCTTCGTTTGCGTTCTTCTGCTTTTTAACATCAGTGCCTTATGTCTATCTCGATTTTTTTAACGTTGATGAGCAGCTATTCGGTGTGCTGTTTGCGTTTAATGTCTTAGCATTAATGTTTGGTAACTTTATGAATACCCGTTTGGTACCACGCTTAGGTTCTCGTAAGCTATTATTTATCGGCCTTGGTATTGGTTTTGTTTCTGGTGGGGCATTGCTGTTATTCAGTGTGATGCATTTATCACTTTACTTTATCGTTGCGGCAATAGCGCCACTAATGATGAGTTTAGGTATTGTAGCAAGTAATGCAGACTCATTAATATTGATGCAATTTGAAGAAAAGTCAGGTACGGCAACGGCGGTGATTGGTACACTTCGATTTGGCAGTGGTGCTTTAGTCGGCCCTATCCTTGCGTTTGTTCATCCACAAAGTGCCATTCCATTTTCTGCGATGATGTTCAGTGCACTGATACTTATCTTACTCGTACAGCTGTGGCACAGAAAACGATACCAATCGACTTAAATATTTAATCATTCTAGGAGCTAAATGGTTGGTAACTTATCAAAAAAAATGCCTGTGATTAACAGGCATTTTTTATATATTTTAAAGCTTATTCAGCTTCTTTCGATACCATCACCATCGCAGGGCGAAGTAAACGACCGTTTAGTGTGTAACCTTTTTGCATCACAGCTAATACCGTATTAGGTGCAACATCGTTACTTGGCTGGATTGACATCGCTTGATGGAACTCTGGGTTAAATTGCTCGCCCTGTGGGTTGACAATTTCAACACCAAACTTAGCAACTGCGTCATTAAAGCTCTTAACTGTCATCTCAATGCCTTCAAGTACAGGCTTAAGCTCTTCATTTTCTTTATCAGAAAATTCAATTGCACGCTCTAAATTATCAATCACTGGAAGTAACTCATTAGCAAACTTCTCTAGTGCAAATTTATGTGCTTTTTCTACATCTTGAGCAGCGCGACGACGCATGTTCTCAACGTCTGCGGCAGCACGTACAACACTGTCTTTTTGATCATTAATAGTCTGTTTTGCAGCTTCAAGTTCACTATGCAGTAATGCAATTTCTGCTTCAGGGCTCATTTCTTCGCCTTCCATTTGCTCTGCTGCTTCTACAGCTGCATCAACGTCCGCTTGCATCTGTTCAAATTCTTCGTTTAATTCAACTTCTTGCTCTGGTGATTTTGTCTGCTCTGACATAGCTTAAATGCTCCAATTCTTTACAACTGCGGTAATTATGGGGATAGAATCAAAAGATTCAAGAGGCACGTGACCCGATTGACTTAAATTCTTGGATGATTGCTTCAATTTGTGCTGATTTTGGACAAATAACACAAAATCTACTTTGATATTGTTGGTTATTAAAGTACGGCACACTTAATACCATTAACTCATCACAGTCAGTGAAAGGTAATTGCTCGGTATTTAATACCGATAAGCCATTTCTGAACGCCAGCTTATCTTCAACATAGTCCAAAAACGAGACCCCGATGTTTAAGCTCGTTTGGCAATCAACTTGACGATATAAATAATTTTCCCCGACCACTATGCTGTTATCAGAACCGAGCTTCTGACTCAACTCTCGCGTCCATTGCGTTAAAGAGTCATGGCAGTTATGGGGAGCGGTATTCGCCATCGCTTGCATACGATACAAACCTTCCATAAGCGTTTGTTGACTAAACACCGTATTCAACCAAGTAGCAAATTGGTAGCGAACCGTATCGCTGGCATCTTGTGGCTTAGAAATGCATATATTGTTACTTTGTCCTGCACGGTCTATTAATAGAATAAGCCAATTAGAGCCGTCAAAATCTAACACTTCAACTCGAAATACTAACTGCGAACTGACCTGAGGTAACCCAACACAACAGCACACTTTGTAACGCTGACTTAAACCATGTGCAAGCTCAACTAACTGAGATTGTTCAGGCTGCCAATATGCTGCCACTTCTGACAATGCAAAAAACTCCGACAACCAGTAATCGAAGCCCGCATTCGTTGGCACCCGACCTGCCGATGTGTGAGGAGAATAAAGTAACCCTTCTTTTTCGAGTCTCGACATTGCATTTCGTATCGTTGCAGAACACACTGCCATGCCTTTTTGTTTTGCAATGCGCGTAGATGCTACCGGTTGGCCTTCACCATTACAGTAGAGGCTCATCACAGCTGAAAAAATTTGTTGGTCGCGAGGGTTTAATTTCATAAATTCATACATCTTATCTCTTGCCAGTTAATATCTGGGCATAGCATGTTTATTTCAAGGTATTTTCAAAGCTTTAATTTTTAATGTACTCTATCCGTATGACATCGCTAAGTGCACACAATATGGATTCTCCGTTCAAAACTATCGGCTTAATCGGCAAGCCAAACCACTCAGGTGCAGCCAACACACTACAACGCCTTCATACTTTTTTGCTCGCATTAGGTTTTGAAGTGCTTGTTGAACAACGTACAGGAAGACAACTTGAAGATGTGCCCAGTGAGCAATTAGTCAAGCTAGTCGATTTAGGCGAACGGGCAGATTTAGCCATTGTAGTAGGTGGTGATGGAAATATGCTGGGTGCGGCAAGAGTTTTAGCACGCTTTGATGTTGCTGTTATTGGCGTTAACCGTGGCAATTTAGGCTTTCTAACAGACCTCAACCCAGAAGGCTTTGAAGCCAGCTTAGAACAAGTTCTTAGTGGGCAATATATTGAAGAAAAACGCTTTCTGTTAGAAGTAGAAGTGTATCGCCACGCTGAGTTAAAAAGCGCGAATTCAGCCGTAAACGAAGCGGTGCTTCATGCTGATAAAGTCGCTCATATGATAGAGTTTGAGGCCTTTATTAATAACGATTTCGTTTTTTCACAGCGTTCAGATGGTTTAATCGTGTCAACCCCTACTGGATCGACGGCATACTCTCTTTCTGGAGGCGGGCCAATTTTAACCCCTGAGCTGAACGCAATATCACTTGTGCCTATGTTTCCTCATACTCTTTCAAGTCGCCCTTTGGTTGTTGATGCCGATAACGAAGTGCGTTTGAAACTGAGCCTTGAAAACACAGACAGTTTACAAGTTAGTTGTGACAGTCATGTGGTGCTGGCAGTATTACCTGGTGATGAAGTGGTGATAAAAAAAGCAGATAAACGTTTACGGCTAATCCACCCTAAAGACTATTCTTACTACAATGTTCTGAGAAAAAAACTGAATTGGGGAAGTCGGTTATTTTAAAACACATTTTTTGCTTTAAATAATTGCCAAGTCAAAGTGATTAGCGCAAAATATTCAGACTTAAAGCTGTAATTATTTAAGGAATCTAATCCGAAATGGGCTATATCGTTTTTCTTGCTCTACTGTTGCTGATCACCTTGCTAGGTTGTTACTGGATCATCGAAAGTAATCGTCAAAAAGCAATCGAAGCAGAAAAAAAGCGCTTCAATCAACGCGTAAAAAAAATCAACAATGACTTCAAAATCAAGTTAATTGAATTTAGTGAAGCCAAGCTCATTCGCCCTAAAAATATAGGCAGCTTACATCAAATAACAAGTAACTATTTCGTCGTGCAAGCACATAACGAAGAGAATTTGAACCAGCTCGAATATATCAGTGATCTATTTATCAATACGGTCATTGCAGAAGCAAGTCGTTTACAGAGTGAAGCTGAACACGACCAACTTGCAGACCGTTTACAGTATTTTATGGCGCAACTGCCTCGTAATGGTATCGAGTTTAATAAAACCTTTTATCAAGAAACATTCCCTTCATTGGTTGAGACTATCAAGTTCTACCCTTCTATAGAATCAATTGATGATCACCAGCAAAGTATTGCCCCCCAAGAGATTGAAGATTTAAACCGACAAGAACAGCTCACAGAATTAACCTAAAATACAAATTTAGTTTGCAAAACCCAAAAACACTGTATAAATTAACAGTTAATTAGCTGGATGGATAAACAGTATGTTAATTGGGTTAGAAATTAAAAACTTTGCCATTGTGAGTAGTTTAAGTACGGAATGGCATCATGGTATGACAGCCATTACCGGTGAAACAGGTGCCGGTAAATCAATTGCAATAGATGCACTCTCATTGTGTTTAGGTGAACGAGCCGATGCAACAGCCGTTCGCCCTGGCACTGACCGTGCAGAAATTTGTGCGCAGTTTGATATTTCAACGCTTCCTTTAGCGCAGCAATTCCTAGAGCATCATTTGTTATCGAATGCTGATGGCGAATGTCTATTACGTCGTGTGATTTGCAAAAATGGTCGTAGTAAAAGCTACATCAATGGCAGCACAGTGACTGCTGCACAACTCAAAGAGCTTGGCCAGTACTTAATATCGATTCATGGTCAACATGCCCACCAGCATCTATTAAAATCTGATCATCAACTGCATTTACTCGATGCGTATGCTGGTCACACGACATTGCTTGCTGATGTTAAAGAGCGCTACAAAGCCTATCAAGCATTATTAAAAGAGTTTAACCAGCTTGAGCAACAACAACAGCAACAAGCTGCGCAAAAGCAGTTACTTGAGTATCAAGTTGCCGAATTAGATGAGTTTGCTTTACTACCTGGTGAGTTTGAAGAAATAGAAGCCGAGCATCACAAATTAAGCCACAGCCAAACTATTTTAGAATCATGCCAGCGTGAATTACAGCATTTATATGAAGCTGATGAACAAAGTGCATGCTCACTGCTACAGCACAGTGCACAGCAATTTACTGAACTTGCAGGGTATGATGAGAGCCTCACGGGTATCGCCACGCTTTTAAATGAAGCCGCAGTACAAGTCGAAGAAGCTAGCCGAGAGATCCGTGGTTATGTTGACATGACAGATCTAGACCCAGCCCGTTTAGACGATGTAGAAACTCGTTTAACAGGCATCATGGACTTGGCGCGTAAGCATCACATTAAGCCTGAAGAACTTGTTGAGTTCCATCAATCAATCGCAGAAGAATTAGCATCAATTAGTTATAACAGCGACCGCCTTGGCGCACTTGAAAGCGAAATTAGCGACGCGCTTGAACAATACAAGCAAGCGGCTCAATTATTAAGTGAAAGTCGCCATCGTTACGCTGATACACTTAATCAGCTAATTAGCGATAGCATGGCTAATCTATCAATGGAAAATGGCAAGTTTGCGATTGATATACAACAAACACCCGACAAAACACCTAGCGCAATGGGTTTTGACACAGTCTCGTTTTTGGTATCGACTAACCCAGGTCAACCTTTACAAGCTCTATCAAAAGTTGCATCCGGTGGTGAATTATCGCGTATTAGTTTAGCTATTCAAGTGATTATTGCAGAGCGCGTGACCACGCCAACTTTAATTTTTGATGAAGTGGATGTGGGCATTTCAGGCCCGACAGCATCCGCCGTAGGAAAGCTGCTGCGCCAACTTGGGAAATCAACCCAGGTTATATGCGTTACACATTTACCTCAAGTTGCCAGCTCTGGACATCAACAGTTTTTTGTTGCCAAAGAAATTGCTCATGGCGAAACCTTTACGCAAATGAATACACTGTCAAAAGATGGTCGTATAGACGAAATTGCACGTCTACTGGGTGGCGATAATATTAGCAAAACAGCAAGAGCAAATGCGAAAGAGTTAATAAGCGCACATGCATAATTTGTTAAGAGAAGTAATGGGCGCTTAAGCGCTCGTAAATTGGACATTAAAATAATGATATTTCGCAAATTAGCTATATTTGTGACAGGTTCAATAGCGATGACATCAACCCCAGTAAGTGCATCACAGTCTATGGATACAGCAAGCCCTTTTATATCTGTTTGGCTGTATTTAGTCGAAGTATTGGTGATTGCTTTGCCTATTGTTGCTTTACTTTTACTGGTATTTAGTCGCTGGAAACACTTAAAATTTAAATTACAGCTACAAGCTGTTCTAAATGTGTCTGCTTTTTTGGTGATCGCATTGGGCGGTATTTTAGGCTACTTTAGCCAAGCATTATCGACCATGATTTGGTTGTTTATGGGTAGCCATCTCATAGTAGTTGGCACAGCCTATTTACTCCTAAAACGTCATAAAATGAAAGTAAGGAATGCCTTGATTGGATGTTGGTAATGACCAATAGCGTAATAAATAAAACAACTAGCCTAAAGTAAAAAAGCAAGCTAAGCGCTTGCTTTTTTACTAACTAAGACAGCTTAATTAAACCTCTAGGTAATCCATAATACCTTCAGCAGCATTACGGCCTTCAAATATAGCAGTCACGACTAAGTCTGAGCCTCGTACGATGTCACCACCAGCAAATATTTTCGGATTAGTTGTTTGATGCGTAAACTCGCCTTTTTCTGGTGCGTTAATGCCGCCCCAATGGTTTATTTCAACACCATAAGGTTCTAACCAGTCCATTTTATGAGGTTTAAAACCAAACGCCATGAGCACTTTGGTGGCTTCAATAACATGTTCAGAACCGGCAACTTCTTCAGCACGACGACGACCATTTTCATCCGGCTCACCAAGTTGTGTTTTCACCATCTTAACGCCAGCGACTTTACCATGTTCGTCAACAACAATACCTTTAGGTTGTACGTTAAAAGTAAACTCAACGCCCTCTTCACGGGCATTTTTAACTTCGCGTTTTGAACCTGGCATATTTTCTTCATCACGACGATACGCACAGGTTACTTTCGTTGCGCCTTGACGGATTGAGGTTCTAACACAGTCCATCGCAGTATCACCGCCACCAAGCACGACTACTTTTTCGTTAGCCATATCAATGTAGGCTTGCTTATCCTCAGCATAACCCATAACACGATTTGTGTTACCGATTAAGAAAGGCAATGCATCAAACACACCATCGGCGTCTTCGTTCTCAAAACCTGCTCGCATACTTTGATAAGTACCCACGCCTAAAAACACGGCATCATATTCAGCCAAAATTTCATCAAGGGTAATATCAACACCCACTTCAGTATTTAGCTTAAACTCGACACCCATTTCAGTGAAAATTTCACGACGTTTTTGCATCACTTCTTTTTCAAGTTTGAATGAAGGAATACCAAATGTAAGTAAACCACCAATTTCAGGATGACGATCAAACACCACGGGTTTTACGCCGTTACGTACTAAAATATCCGCACAGCCTAAGCCTGCTGGGCCTGCACCAATGATAGCCACTTTTTTGTCAGACCAAACGACATAAGACATGTCTGGCTTCCAGCCCATCTTAAAGGCCGTATCAGTGATGTACTTTTCGATATTACCGATAGTAACAGCACCAAACTCTTCATCAAGTGTGCATGAGCCCTCACATAAGCGGTCTTGTGGACAAACCCGGCCACACACCTCCGGTAAACTATTGGTTCGATGAGAAAGCTCAGCTGCTTCTAAAATACGACCGGTACGAATTAACTTTAACCACTGTGGGATATAGTTATGGACTGGACATTTCCATTCACAATATGGGTTACCACAATCTAAACAACGGTCCGCTTGTGAATTAACTTGTGTTTCAGAAAACGGCTCGTATATTTCTACGAAAGATTGTTTACGTGCAGAAATTGGCTTTTTGCGCGGATCTACACGTTGTACATCGATAAACTGGTATACATTTTCGCTCATACTACCCCCTACTGAGCCTGAACACGAAGCTCTGCGCTGCTGCGCGCTCGGTGTCCGAGTAAACTTTTTACATCACTAGATTTTGGCTTGACCAATTTAAACATCGGCATGTATAAATCAAAGTTAGCTAAAATCTGCTCAGCGCGGTTTGAGCCAGTCAGCTCTAGATGCTCAGCAATTAGACCACGTAAATGTTCTTGGTGAGATGCTAAGCCCTCAAGCGTAACGATTTCAACAAGCTCTGGGTTAATGCGTTTTTCAAAGTCTTTGCCTTCATCAAGAATATACGCAAAGCCCCCTGTCATACCCGCACCAAAGTTAATACCCACTTTGCCAAGTACGCAAACCACACCGCCTGTCATATATTCACAGCCGTTATCACCCACGCCTTCTACAACAGCTTGCACACCTGAGTTACGAACAGCAAAACGTTCACCTGCAGAGCCAGCAGCAAATAACTTACCGCCTGTTGCTCCATATAAACAGGTATTACCTGCAATCGTGGCCTTATGGCTTTCAAACGATGAACCGAGCGGCGGACGAATTACCAGCTTACCGCCAGCCATGCCTTTACCAACATAGTCATTGGCATCACCAACCAGGGTCATTTCTAGCCCCCCCGCATTCCATACACCGAATGATTGACCCGCTGTACCATGAAGCTCAATAGAAACTGGGTCAGCAGCCATGCCTTGGTTGCCATGTTTTGAGGCAATATAGCCTGATAACATCGCGCCTACAGAACGGTCGGTATTACAAATACGGCTTACTAATGAGGTACCCGACTTTTCGTCAATTGCTTGCTTGGCTTTTTCAAGCAAGGTTTCATTTAGCTGACCTAAGTAGTGTGAGCTATTTGGCACACTACAATACAGGGTTTCACCTGTTGGGTTGTTAGGCGCAGCAATCACAGACGACAAATCCACTTTCTTTTGTTTCTCTGTCTTGCCTTCAATCGCTTCAAGTAAATCCAAACGACCAATTAAATCTGTTAAGCGTGTTACACCTAAACTTGCCATGATTTGGCGAGCTTCTTGTGCAATAAACTTAAAGTAGTTCATCGCCATTTCTGGCAAGCCATGATAGTGCTTTTGGCGCAGTGTATCGTCTTGTGTCGCAACACCGGTCGCACAGTTGTTTAAGTGACAAATACGTAAGTATTTACAACCAAGTGCCACCATAGGACCCGTACCAAAACCAAAGCTCTCAGCACCTAAAATAGCTGCTTTGATGATGTCTAGGCCTGTTTTGAGACCACCATCTGTTTGCAGACGAATACGGTGACGTAAACCGTTTTCAACTAATGCTTGCTGTGTTTCAGCAAGGCCAAGCTCCCACGGGCTACCAGCATACTTAACAGAAGTAAGCGGGCTTGCACCTGTGCCACCGTCATAACCCGCAATGGTGATTAAATCGGCATACGCTTTAGCAACGCCCGTTGCAATCGTACCAACCCCTGGTTCAGAGACTAATTTCACAGAAATCAGTGCATCTGGATTCACTTGTTTTAAATCGAAAATAAGCTGAGCTAAATCTTCAATCGAGTAAATATCGTGATGCGGCGGAGGCGAAATCAAGGTCACACCAGGCACTGAGTAACGTAACTTTGCAATATACGGCGTTACTTTTTCACCTGGTAATTGACCACCCTCACCTGGTTTTGCACCTTGCGCAACTTTAATCTGAATTACATCAGCGCTACGTAAATAATGTGGTGTTACACCAAAACGACCTGAAGCAACTTGCTTAATACGCGAGTTTTTCTCTGTGCCGTAACGAAGTTTATCTTCACCACCTTCACCCGAGTTTGAACAACCGCCTAAACGGTTCATTGCAATCGCTAACGCTTCATGTGCTTCTGGCGATAACGCACCAATACTCATTGCTGCCGAGTCAAAACGCTTATATAGCTCAGTTGCCGGTTCAACATCATCAATACTGATACCTGCATCTGGCACTTTTACTGCCAACATGTCACGCAAATTAGTGATCGGACGATTATTTACTAAATCAGCATAGGCAACATAATCACTGTATTCACCAGAACGCACTGCTTTTTGTAGCGTTTGAATAACATCTGGGTTATACGCGTGATACTCACCGCCATGCACATATTTCAATAAACCGCCATGGCTTAACAATTTACGCTTACTAAATGCTAATTTATGAAGCTTGCGTTGATCGTCATCAAAATCAGTGAAACACGCCCCTTTAATACGACTTGCCACACCATTAAAACAGGTTTCGACGATAGCCTCAGACAAACCAACGGCTTCAAATAACATCGAGCAGCGGTATGATGCAACAGTGCTAATACCCATTTTCGACATGATTTTATAAAGACCCTTGTTTATCGCATTACGATACGCAAGCGTTACTTCACAATAAGTCTTATTGATCACCTTACTATCACTCATAGCAACCAGTGATTCATAAGCAAGGTATGGGTAAATTGCTGTTGCACCAAAGCCGAGTAATACAGCGAATTGATGAGCATCGCGAACACTGCCTGATTCAATGATAATGTTTGATTCACAGCGCAAGTTATTATCAACTAAACGTTTCTGAATAGAGCCTACCGCCATCGCAGCAGGAATAGGCAACTGTGTTTCGCTGAAGTTACGGTCGCTTAACACTAACATCACACAACCAGCAGCCGCTTTCTCTTGCGCTTCGTCACAAATACGTGTGATAGCGCTTTCAAGCCCCTCTTCTACTGTGTAAGTGATATCAATTTTGCAGTAGCTGTAATATTTATCATCAGCATTAAGTAACTGCTGCATATCTGCATACATCAAGATTGGTGTATCAAACTGCAAACGCTTAGCGTGACCAGTGGTTTCGTTAAATACGTTTTGCTCACTACCAATACAGGTTGCCAGTGACATAACGTGATTTTCACGAAGCGGGTCAATCGGTGGATTCGTTACTTGCGCAAACTTCTGTCTAAAGTAATCAAATAACGAGCGGTGACCTTCTGACAGTACGGCAAATGGAGTGTCATCACCCATTGAACCTGTCGCTTCTTGACCGTTTTCACCCATCACACGAATAACACTATCAAGCTCTTCGTTAGTGAAACCAAACATCTTTTGATATTTAAGCAATGTTTCGTCATCAAATGAACGATTACCCGCATCTTTTTCAGAGAGCTGCTCGAACGGTATTAAACGCTTAACATTTGCTTCGAGCCATGCTTTGTATGGATGACGTGACTTAAGATCTTGGTCAATTTCATCTGAATGCCAAATTTTACCTTGATGAGTATCAATAACTAACAGCTCGCCAGGGCCAACACGGCCTTTTTCAACCACTTCGTCTGGTGCATAGTCCCAAATACCCACTTCTGAGGCGAGTGTTATAAAACCATCTTGGGTGATCACATAACGCGCTGGACGTAAACCGTTGCGATCAAGGTTACAGGCTGCAAAACGACCGTCAGACATGACAATACCAGCAGGGCCATCCCATGGTTCCATATGCATTGAGTTAAAGTCGTAGAATGCACGTAGGTCTTCATCCATAGCACGGTTTTTTTGCCATGCAGGCGGTACAAGCATACGCATTGCACGGAATAAATCCATGCCACCCGCTAAGAACAACTCAAGCATATTGTCTAAGCTTGAAGAGTCAGAACCGCTTTCATTTACGAACGGTGCAGCTGATTGCAAATCAGGGATAAGTGGTGAGGCAAACTTATACGCACGAGCACGGGCCCACTGGCGGTTACCTTGAATGGTATTAATTTCACCATTGTGTGCTAAATAACGGAATGGCTGCGCTAATGGCCAACGAGGTTGTGTATTGGTAGAAAAACGTTGATGAAATACACAAATCGCACTGGTCATGCGAATGTCAGCTAAATCTAAATAAAAGTTAGGTAAGTCAACTGGCATCATTAAGCCTTTATAGACAGTGACCAAACCAGATAAGCTGGCAATATAAAAATGTTCATCGTTTTCAAGGCGCTTTTCTGCACGACGACGCGCAACATATAAACGGCGCTCTAAATCTTTCGGACGCCAGCCTTCTGGGGCGCTAACAAAAATTTGTTCAAAGCCTGGTAGTTGTTTTTTTGCAATTGGCCCTAAACATGACGCATCAGTCGGTACAACGCGCCAGCCTTGAATGCTCAAGGTTTCTTTTTCGAGTTCTTCACTCAACACATCTTTAGCTGTTTGCGCAAGTACAGGATCGGCATTCAAAAATACCATGCCTACGGCGTAGTTCTTTCCTAGGTGCCAGTCATGTTCGCTAGCAATAGCACGAAAGAAACTATCGGGTTTTTGCATTAATAAACCACAACCATCACCGGTTTTACCATCGGCAGAAATACCGCCACGGTGCTCCATACGATCAAGCCCTGTGATTGCTGTTCGGATCAAGCGGTGACTCGCTTGTCCATTGACTTGGGCTATCAAGCCAAAGCCACAATTATCTTTTTCTAATTTTGAGTCGTATAACATAGACCCCTCCCCTTGCTACAACGACCAGCCCTTTAGTCTCTTGTGACAGGGCTAGCAGACGAACAAAACTATCGCCAAATAATCTCTGAGTCAATAGAGTTTTGAATACATATTCATATTCATGAATATTTCTCATTTAAATGCACTTAGTAAATTCTATGCTAATTTTTTACATTTAGGCGTATTTTCACCGTTATTTTTTTATGACACTGGTGTCATATTTAACAACTTGTAAAAGAAAAATTTCAAAAACCACTCTTTACGTTAACGTAAACTGACAACCAAAATGAATAAATATTCATTTTTTGAATGGTAATGCAGAATTTAGATATCACCTACTCACATAAACCAGACTCGCTAGGCACTTACTGTAACTCTTTAGATAACTATTTACGCTTACACTCCTAAAAGCTTGCTCTTTACGCGCACGTAAACCCACTTATTAAAAAGTGTCCGCTGCGGACACTTTTTCTGTCCGCGGACATTGAAATAACATCAATAAGATAAATAAACCTTTATAAATCAAAAGAATAAAAGTTGGCATATTGTTGGTATATAAAATTACATCAGCAGATTTAAGGACAGGACATGTTCACTTTTAGTTTATTTATTGCATCGCCACTCACCATGCTAGTAGTGGGTTTCATGATTATGTTAGTTGAGAACATTAAGGAACTATGATGATAAAAGATACCAGTGCTCAGGATATCTCGGTGACGAAGAAGAATAACTTTGCAAAACCAGTTGCACTAATTATCGGTGTATTATTAATTGGCTCGGTTGCTATAGGCAGTATTTTTGCAGACACCGAAGGCAGTATTTCCGTTGAGAAGGCAAGCCTACAAATCAGCAAAGTAACTCAGCAACCTCTCATTAGAGATGTCGCTGCCAGTGGCAAAATCGTTGCTGCAAATGCGCCCAAAGTATACAGCCCTGAACGCGGCTTTGTGGATTTGAAAGTAAAAGCAGGTGACAGCGTAAAAAAAGATGACGTCATCGCAATTGTAAAAAGCCCTGAGCTAACAAATGAGCTAAAACAGCAACAATCTGTACTTGCAAGGCTTGATGGTGAGCTTCAACGCAAGCAACTCGAAGCACGTAGACAAAAATTAAGCTTAACGAAAGCGCTCGACCTTGCTCAGGTTGAACTTAATGCTGCGGACCGTGAAAACCGTCGTGCCCAATTATCTATAAAGAAAAACTTAATAAGCCAAATTGATTTAGAAAAAGCAGTCGATGATTTAGCAAGAGCAAAACTTTCTTATAAACATGCTGAGCAAGAGGTTGCGCTTGCAAAAGATACCCTTGCCTTTGAGTTAAAAGCCGCAGAGCGAGATCTAGCAAGACAGCAGCTTATCGTTGATGATTTATTTCGCCAAGTAAATGACCTAACTATCATAGCCAGTGTGAGCGGCATCGTGGGGAATTTACTTGTGCAACAAAAAGAGGCCGTAACTCAAAGTCAGCCATTAATGACTTTGGTGGACTTAAGTAACTTTGAAGCCGAGCTTCAAGTGCCAGAAAGTTATGCTAATGAATTAGGTTTAGGGATGCAAGTCGAACTAACGCTCGGTGCTCGTCATGTGACGGGAACATTGTCAGCTATATCTCCGGAAGTAAACAACCGCGAAGTGACAACACGAGTACGATTTGATGATGAACTGGTTGGAATTCGCCAAAATCAACGTCTCACAGCCCGCATTCTCTTAGAAAATCGCGACAATGTTTTACAAGTAAAGCGCGGCGCCTTTTTACAACAAGGTGGGACGCGTGCTTATCGAATCGATGGTGATATGGCTTACTTAATCGATATAAAAACAGGCGCTAGCAGTATTAACGCTGTGGAGCTCTTAGAAGGCGTTCAAGCTGGCGATCAATTAATCATCTCTAACTACGACCGTTATAAACAAGCACCGGTACTCGTTTTACGTTAACAACAAGGAATTATAATTATGCTTAAAATGAATAACATCAATAAAGTGTATCAAACTGAAATGGTACAAACTCATGCACTTCGTGATTTTAACCTACAAGTAGATGAGGGTGAATTTATTGCAGTGACAGGCCCAAGCGGCTCAGGTAAAACCACGTTTTTAAACATTGCAGGAATGCTAGAGCCATTTAATGAGGGCCAATATCTATTAGACGGAATTGATGTCGGTAAACTCAATGACAATCAACGTGCCGACCTTCGTAATCAAAAAATCGGTTTTATTTTCCAAGGTTTCAACCTCATCCCTGACTTGAACCTATACGAAAATATCGAAGTACCCCTTCGTTACCGTGGGATTAAAGCAGCCGAGCGTAAACGCCGAATTGAGCAATGTTTAGAGCAAGTTGGTCTAGCGTCACGTGCAAAACACCTTCCTCAACAGCTCTCTGGCGGACAACAGCAACGTGTAGCTATTGCTAGAGCCCTTGCTGGTGAACCTCGTTTTTTACTTGCCGATGAGCCAACGGGTAACCTTGATAGCTTAATGGCTCGCCAAGTAATGGAACTACTTGAACAAATAAATCGTGATGGTGCAACTATTGTGATGGTTACTCACGATCCTGAACTTGCTCGCAGAGCACCTCGGAACATTCAGGTCGTTGATGGTCAACTCGCAGATCTAACCTTATATCAAGGCACTCAAAACTTAAAAGCGGCAGGGGTATAGTCATGTTCCTTCATTATTTAGATTTAAGCTGGCGTAGCTTTAAGCGCACGCCATTAGTGAGCTTTTTAATGGTGCTAGCCATTGCTATTGGTATTGGTGTCACGATGACAAGCCTCTCTGTTTATCACATGATGTCGGCGGATCCGATCCCTGAAAAAAGCAGCCAACTTTACAGCGTACAGCTTCAAATTATGGACGATGGCAGCACTTGGTGGACTAAGGACAACCTCCCCTTACAATTGACCTACCAAGACGCTGTGAATTTAAATAAAGCGGATGCAGGTGGCAAACGTGTAACTATGGTACGCACTGGTTTTTCAGTTTATTTAGACTCAGACAAAATAAAACCCTTTATAGGTCAAGCTCGCCTCACTACACCTGACTTTTTCGATATGTTTAATTTGTCATTTCTATATGGAGGTGTTTGGAGCGAGCAACAAGAGGCAAATGCCGCACCCGTTGTCGTGATCAGCAAAGAACTTAATGACAAATTATTTGCCGGCGAAAATTCGATTGGAAAAATTATCTACCTTGACGATGCCAGTTACGAGGTGGTGGGTGTTATTGATGATTGGGATATTACAACTAAGTATTACGATTTAAATAACGGCTCATTCAATAAAACAGAGCAGCTATTCCTCCCTTTTAGCCTTATGAAAGCTCGCCAGCTGGAAAACTGGGGTAACACAAATGGATGGAAACACGAAAAAACCAATACATTCAACGATAAGTTAAATTCAGAGTTAGTGTGGCTACAATTTTGGGTTGAACTTAAAACGCCTGAGGAAAAACAGGCTTACCAAGATTTCTTGATGGCTTACATGCAAGAACAGCAAAAGCTAGGTCGCTTCAATCGTAAGCAACTAGAGGCCAAGCTACGGGATGTAAATGAGTGGATGCAATACAACAATGTAGTCAGTGAAGATAATGAGATTCTTGTTGGTCTTAGCTTTATGTTTTTGGCTGTATGCCTTGCGAACATTCTTGGTTTACTGCTTGCGAAATTTTTACGAAGAGCTTCAGAGGTGGGTGTACGAAGAGCTCTTGGCGCAAGTAAACGACAAATTTTTTACCAGCACATCGTCGAAGTAGCCATGCTAGGATTTTTAGGCGGTATTTTGGGGATCATTCTTGCTCAAGTTGGCTTGTTAGGTGTGCGTCAAAGCTATAGCTATTATAAAAGCCTAGCAACCATGGATTTAAGCATGCTTTTGAGCGCTCCTGTTATAGCCATTAGTACCTGCGTTATTGCTGGACTTTACCCTGCTTGGCTGGTGTGCAAAACCAACCCTGCTATTTACCTGAAGAGCCAATAAGGAAAGTAACATGTTTGAAATTAAACCTATTTTTAACGCCTTATGCCGCTCAAAGGTTGGCGCAGTCTTATTACTTATACAAATAGCCATTACCACAGCCATTGTCAGTAATGCTGCATTTATTATCCAAGACAGAATTGGTTATTTAAGCCAACAAACCGGCTACCCTGAAGAAGATATCTTCGTATTCCATGTAATGATGTTTGGTCAAGACGTATCACTGTCTCAACAGTATGAACTCGATGAAGCCATGCTTCGCCAAATACCTGGCGTAGTCGATGCTGCGTATTCAAGTAATACACCGCTTTCAGGCAGTGGCTCATCATCTGACTTTAGTTTAAAGCCAGCGCCTGAAGAGGGTAAATCAGCGCGTACTTCTTATATGTTTATCGATGAACATGGTCTCAATACTTATGGTGTGAAACTCATTGCTGGGCGCAACTACACAGAGGATGAGGTGATTGTCACTGACAATTACGATGAGCTCTCAAAGGTCACTGTTGTGACAAAAACCCTGCTTGATGAGTTATTCCCTGATGGCAACGGCCTTGGGCAAACCATTTATTTTGGTGATATCCCAATGAAAATCATCGGCGTGATTGATTTAATGAAAGGCCCATGGCTTAAAGATAGCCGCCCTGATAATGTCGCATTGCTCCCTTTTATTAAAGCAGGTAGTAATGCACGATTTGTAGTAAGAACTGAACCAGGCCAACGTCAATCTGTAATGAACCGTGTTGAAGAGGCCATGTTAAAAAACTACAACAAACGTGTTATTTCTCGCATTCGTGGCCTTGATGAAGACAAAGAACAATATATGGCAGAAGATACATTAATGATGCGTATGCTGATTGTACTTATTACTATCTTAGTCTTGGTGACTGCCCTGGGTATTTTTGGCCTGACTCTATTCAATATTAGTAAACGTACAAAACAGATCGGTACTCGCCGTGCATTAGGTGCAAGAAAATCTGCCATCATCAGCTACTTCTTAGTTGAAAACGCCATGATTTGTAGTGTTGGTTTAGTCATTGGCATCATTGCTGCTGTTTATTTAGGGCAGCTACTTATGCAGCACTTCTCTATTGCACAACTAGAGATTAGTTATGTACTTGGTACGGCTTTGTGTGTGTTTGTTATGAGCTTATTGGCTGTACTAGCTCCAGCAAAACGTGCGGCGAACATCTCACCGAGCATTGCAACTCGAACAATTTAGTTCTCCCAACCTATGCTACACTGGATTAACAGTGTAGCATTTACCTTGCACCTGATTAGGAAAATAACTAAAACAACAATATGGAAAAAATACTTATCGTTGATGACAACCCTGCTATCTTAGATGCGTTGTCATTATTACTCGAAATTCATAACTTTGAGGTTGTTACAGCAAGCAACCCTTTTGAGGCAACTCAGGCTGTACAGTACCAGCGTATTGCACTTGTTATTCAAGACATGAACTTTACCGCCGACACAACCTCAGGCGAAGAAGGCAAAGAACTCTTTTATGCCTTACGAGAGATTAACCCTCATTTACCGATCATTTTAATCACCGCTTGGACAGAGCTTTCCACGGCCGTTGAACTCGTCAAAGCAGGCGCTGCTGATTATTTACCAAAACCATGGGACGATATAAAGCTGCTTACCTGTGTAAATAATCTGATAGAACTGGGTAAGGCAAAACAACAAAACGAAACCTTTGCCCGCCACCAGCAAGAACGTGAAGCATCTGTACATAATGCCAATTTAGTTGGCCTAGTTTATAAAAGTACGGCCATGGAGCATATCGTCAACCTTGCCATTCAGGTTGCTAAGTCGGATATTTCGGTTTTGATCACAGGCCCTAACGGCAGTGGTAAAGAGCGGATTGCACAAATAATTCAAGCAAATTCATTATTGGCTGATAAACCTTTTATCACTGTGAATGCAGGAGCCCTACCAAGCGAACTTATAGAGGCTGAGCTATTTGGTGCAGAAGCGGGCGCGTATACCGGCATTACTAAACAACGTATTGGTCGTTTTGAAGCGGCCGATGGTGGCACCTTATTTTTAGACGAAATTGGTAACTTGCCGCTATCAGGGCAAATGAAACTATTACGCATTTTACAAACCGGCGAATTTGAACGTTTAGGTTCAACGCAAACCCGTAAAGTGAATGTTAGAGTTATTTCAGCAACCAATGAAGATTTAAGCCACGCAATTAAAACAGGTCAATTTCGTGAAGACCTCTACTACCGCTTAAATGTGATTGAGTTAAATTTACCACGCTTAGCTCATCGCCCAGATGACATTTTAGCCTTAGTTGCACACTTTTTACCTGAGCGCACACTGTCACTTAGCACTGAAAAAGCCCTCCTCGCCCATAATTGGCCTGGTAATGTGCGTGAACTTGAAAATGCTTGTAAGCGCGCAGCGGTATTGAAACCCACGGGCACCATTGAACTTGCCGATTTTGGCTTACAAGTTGAAAAAGAAAATACACTGAAGAGCAAAACGGAGCCAACAAAACAAGACATTGAACTAGCGATGCGAGAATACCAAGGTGTAATTGCTAAGGTAGCACGCCATTTTGGTCTTAGCAGACAAGCTCTATACCGTAGACTTGATAAATTTAAGATAGAATATTAATGCTTCGCTATAAAATTATTGCTTTATGCATTATGGCAGCAATTCTGCCGCTACTGGCCACTAGCTACTTTTTGGCTATACCTTGGGCAAATATAGTACTCGCTTCTTTACTTTGTGCTTTTATATCTGGCTTTCTTGCTTATAAGTTAAGTGCGCCATTAGTCAATGGCATGGCCGCCCTTGAAACTGGCTTGCTGAATTTTAAAGATGGCGAACTTGCTTCATTACTTGCATATAACGGCAAGGACGAATTGGGTCATTTATGCCACCTTTATAATCAAACCGCCAAACAACTTCGCCAAGAAAAACAATGGATTTACCAACGCGAATTAATGCTCGATAAAGTATTACAAAGCTCGCCGCAAGCGGTACTGCTGGTAAACGACCAAGACTTTATTGTATACAGCAACCACAGCGCACGCAGCCTATTTGAAAAAAAATCAGCACTTGAAGGATTAACACTCAAAAGCTTGCTTACGCACTGTTCTGAGCAGCTTACACGCGCCGTCAACAAAGGCATTGATGGATTATTCACTTTAGATAGAGTAGATCAAGAATCACAAACTTGGCATATGGCTACCGGCCGATTATTACTAAACAACCAATTTCACCAATTACTTGTCTTTAAGCAATTAACGAGAGAGCTCAGTCGTCAAGAAGTCGAAGTGTGGAAAAAGGTCATCCGCATTATTAGCCATGAACTTAATAACTCGCTTGGTCCTATGTCATCCATGCTACATAGTGCCCAACTACTCACAAAAGAAGTTGATGAGCCACGTTTAAAACGAGTGTTTACAACAATAGAAGATCGTATCAAGCACTTAAATGAATTTGTACAAGGTTATGGTAAATTTGCCAAACTGCCCACCCCGCAATTAATCACAATAAATTGGACTAACTTAATTGAGCAATTAAAAAATCAGTGGCAGGTCAATGTGACTCTTAATGAGGATGTATCAACTCAGGCCGATCATACACACCTGGAACAACTGCTGATAAATCTGTTAAAAAATGCCCATGAGTCAGGCTCAAACCCAGAAGAGGTCAGTTTAACGGTGCAACAAGAAGCTAGCGGCACCCACATCACAGTGAGTGATAAAGGCAAAGGCATGAGTGAAGCCGTAATGGCCAATGCGCTTATTCCCTTTTACTCAACCAAAGCGACAGGCAGTGGTCTAGGTTTAGCACTTTGCAGGGAAATAGTAGAGGCACACCACGGGCAAATTAGCTTACACAACCGTGAGCAAGGTGGTTTGAGCGTGCATGTTTTGCTGCCTGCTTAATAAAATTGCTATAAAAAAAGCCGCAAATGCGGCTCTTTCCTACACTAAATTCGATTATTCAGCGTCTTCTTCTTTGTACTTTGCAGCAGTTTCTGCAATCAGTGGTTGTAATTCACCACGCTGAAACATCTCAATAATAATATCACAACCACCGATAAGCTCGCCTTCAACCCAAAGCTGTGGGAAGGTTGGCCAGTTAGCGTATGCAGGTAACTCTGCACGGATATCAGGGTTTAGTAAGATGTCAACGTAAGCAAATGGTTCACCACACGACATTAGTGCTTGTGATGCTTGAGAAGAAAAACCACAGTTAGGTAATTTTGGTGATCCTTTCATATACAAAAGGATTGGGTTTTCAGAAATTTGCTGTTTAATTTTATCGATGGTTTCCATTTACAACCTCAAAATACATTGGCTTACTACTTTGGCCTTGAAAAAGATTCACTGTGGCCTCAGATATATTACTTAGAATGGCAAACACAGCCACAATTTTAAATAGTCGTAGCAAGAGCATTGCTGTTTGCTAAAACTTGAGTAAAATACTCAACAATTATAGTAACACTATAATACCACTTGGTATAGGTGAGTACGCTGTTTAGCTTGCTATTACCTATAACTAGGTGGACTATCAACCAAGAAGATGGAGATAAAAAATGGCATTTGAACTACCGTCACTACCATACGCAATCGATGCATTAGAGCCACATATTTCAAAAGAAACGCTAGAGTTTCACCACGGTAAACACCACAACACATATGTTGTGAAACTAAATGGCCTGATCCCGGGCACAGAATTCGAAAATAAATCTCTAGAAGAAATTGTATGTTCTTCAGAAGGTGGTGTATTTAACAATGCTGCACAAATCTGGAACCACACTTTCTACTGGAACAGCCTATCTCCAAACGGTGGTGGTGAGCCTACTGGCGCTATCGCTGATGCGATCAACGCTAAATGGGGTTCTTTCGAAGCATTCAAAGACGCATTAAACGATAAAGCTGTAAACAACTTTGGTTCAAGCTGGACTTGGTTAGTTAAACTAGCTGACGGCACACTTGATATCGTAAACACATCAAATGCTGCAACTCCGTTAACTGATGAAGGTGTAACACCAATCCTTACTGTGGATCTGTGGGAACACGCTTATTACATCGATTACCGTAACGTTCGTCCAGATTACTTAAAAGGTTTCTGGGCACTTGTTAACTGGGACTTCGCGAACGCTAACTTCGCTTAATCTTCTGTAACAAACAGTAATCAAAAAAAGGCGCTTCGGCGTCTTTTTTATTGCTAGTGCACGCCCTTCCTAAGCCGCAGCCAAGCCCTCACTCAAAAACCCTAATCAAGATGAGCTTTTTTCAATTAAATTCTTAATTTTCTTGCGCAAAAAGTCAAAATCCTGACTAAGCTTTAAATAACCTTTGCTTTTCTCTTAATCTAATTACACGTCATTTTAGCGGGTTTTCGGAGGTCTCTATGAGTATTTTTGAGCATTACCAATCACGATACGAAGCAGCGCAAGAAGAAGAATACAGTATTGAGGAGTTTCTCGAAATCTGTAAGAAGGATAAATCAGCTTATGCCAGCGCGCCTGAGCGGCTTTTAATGGCTATCGGTGAGCCTGAAATTATCGATACATCAACCGATGCCCGCTTAAGCAGGCTGTTTTCAAATCGCGTGGTCGCACGCTACCCTGCCTTCCACGATTTTTATGGGATGGAAGATGCAATTGAGCAAATCGTTGCGTACTTAAAACACGCAGCTCAGGGTTTAGAAGAGTGCAAGCAAGTTCTCTATCTACTTGGTCCGGTGGGTGGAGGTAAATCATCAATCGCCGAAAAGCTTAAATACTTGATGCAACAAGTACCTATCTATTCAATTAAAGGCTCGCCTGTTAACGATCATCCTCTAGCATTATTTGACCCAAATGAAGACGCTGAGCTTTTAGAAAAAGAATACGGAATTAAACCACGTTATTTAAAAACCGTAATGTCGCCATGGGCTGCAAAACGTTTAAGTGAATTTAACGGGGACATTAGCCAATTTAGAGTGGTTAAGCGCTACCCATCAATTTTAAATCAAGTCGCAATAGCTAAAACAGAGCCTGGCGATGAAAACAATCAGGACATTTCAGCACTCGTTGGTAAAGTCGATATTCGCCAACTTGAAAACTTTGCACAAAATGACCCCGATGCATATGCCTACTCGGGTGCGCTTTGTTTAGCAAATCAAGGTTTAATGGAGTTTGTGGAAATGTTTAAAGCACCCATCAAGGTGCTACACCCACTACTTACTGCAACCCAAGAAGGTAACTATAATGGGACTGAAGGTATTAGTGCCCTGCCGTTTAACGGCATGATTTTAGCTCACTCAAATGAGTCTGAGTGGCAAACATTCAAAAACAATAAAAACAATGAAGCATTCCTTGACCGTGTTTACATCGTCAAAGTACCTTATTGTTTACGTGTTTCTGAAGAAGTTAAAATTTACAATAAACTGCTTGAAAACAGTGAACTACATGATGCACCATGCGCACCAGGCACATTAAAAACACTGGCGCAATTTACCACGCTTTCGCGAATGAAAGAGCCTGAAAACTCAAGTATTTATTCAAAAATGCGGGTATATGACGGCGAAAGCTTAAAAGACACCGATCCGAAAGCTAAGTCGTATCAAGAGTACCGTGACTATGCCGGTGTTGACGAGGGCATGACAGGGCTTTCTACCCGCTTTGCGTTTAAGATTCTATCGCGGGTATTTAACTTCGATACCACAGAAGTGGCTGCAAACCCTGTGCATCTATTCTATGTACTTGAGCAGCAAATTGAGCGTGAGCAATTTACTGCCGATGTTGAAGAACGTTACTTAAGCCACTTAAAAGGCTACCTTATTCCACAATACGTTGAGTTTATTGGCAAAGAGCTACAAACAGCCTATTTAGAATCTTACTCTGAATACGGGCAAAACATCTTTGATCGCTACGTCACTTATGCAGATTTCTGGATCCAAGATCAAGAATACCGTGACCCTGATACTGGCCAGTTATTTGACCGTGCGGCACTGAACGCAGAGCTTGAGAAAATTGAAAAACCTGCGGGTATTTCAAATCCGAAAGATTTCCGTAATGAAATAGTCAATTTCGTACTGCGTGCTCGTGCACACAACCAAGGCAAGAATCCACTTTGGACCAGTTACGAAAAACTTCGCACGGTTATCGAGAAGAAAATGTTCTCAAATACTGAAGATCTCCTACCGGTTATTTCCTTCAATGCGAAAACTTCGGCTGAAGATCAGAAAAAACACGAAGACTTTGTCAATCGTATGGTTGAGAAAGGCTATACCCAAAAACAAGTACGTTTACTTTCTGAATGGTATTTACGCGTTAGAAAATCGCAGTAAAAAACGTTTGTTTTAAGGGGGTTGTTATGGCGCATTTTATTGACCGACGCCTGAATGGAAAAAACAAAAGTACCTTGAATCGTCAACGGTTCATCAGGCGTTATAAAAAACAGATTAAAGAAGCGGTATCTGATGCCATTAATAAGCGCAGCGTCACCGATACCACCAGCGGCGAGAGTATTTCTATTCCGCAACGTGATATTAGTGAGCCTATTTTTCATCAAGGACGTGGTGGCGACCGTGAACAGATCCACCCAGGTAATGACCAATTTTCTACGGGCGACAAAATCAAGCGCCCGCAGGGAGGCGGCCAAGGGGGTGGCAGTGGTGAAGGTGAAGCCAGTGACTCCGGTGAGGGGCAAGATGACTTTGTGTTCTCTATTTCTAAAGACGAATACTTAGACTTGTTGTTCGAAGATCTTGAGTTGCCTAATCTACAACAAAATCAGTTCGATAAACTCGTACAAATGAAAACCCATCGTGCTGGTTTTTGTAATGATGGCATGCCCAGTAATATTGATATTGTTCGTTCACTGCAGGGTTCACTTGCTCGTAGAGTAGCAATGACCGCAGGCAAAAAGCGCCACCTTGCTGAGCTTGAGGGTCAACTAGCACTGCTACAAGCAGAGGAAGAACCAGACAAGGCGGCCATTGCTTTACTTGAACGGCAAATCGAGGAGCTGCAAAGTCGTATTAGAGCAGTGCCCTTTATTGATAATTACGACTTACGTTTTCGTAACTATGAAAAACGACCACACCCTACAAGCAAAGCCGTGATGTTTTGTTTAATGGATGTGTCAGGCTCGATGGATCAAGTGACCAAAGACATGGCAAAACGCTTTTATATTTTGCTTTATCAATTTTTAACCCGTAGCTACAAAAATATAGAAGTCGTCTATATTCGCCATCACACTCAAGCTAAAGAAGTGGATGAACAGGAGTTTTTCTATTCTCAGGAAACGGGTGGCACTATAGTATCAAGTGCATTGAAACTGATGAACGAAATCATCGCCGAGCGTTATAACCCTGAAGAGTGGAACATATACGCAGCACAAGCCTCTGATGGTGACAACTGGGCCGATGACTCGCCAAACTGTGGCGAAATTTTACGTAATAAACTGTTAAAGGCGGTGCGCTATTACGCCTATATCGAAATTACTGCCCGTGCTCATCAAAGCTTATGGCGTGAGTATCAATCTATAGCGCAAACCCACGACAATTTTGCAATGCAACATATCCGTGGCGTTGAGGACATTTACCCTATTTTCCGTGAATTATTTAAAAAGAATCGTCAGCAACAAGGCGCCGCATAGCCTTGCGAGTGAGGTAAAGTATGGCCGATAAACGTATTAGCGACGGTCCTGATTGGACATTTGACTTATTAGCAGAATATCAAACTGAGATTGAACGGGTAGCGAATATTTATAAGCTCGATACTTACCCGAATCAAATTGAGGTAATAACCGCTGAGCAGATGATGGATGCCTATTCGAGTGTGGGTATGCCGATTGGTTATAGTCACTGGTCGTATGGTAAAAAGTTCATTCAAACCGAACAAAACTATAAACGTGGGCAAATGGGCCTCGCTTATGAGATTGTAATTAACTCAGACCCGTGTATTGCCTATTTAATGGAAGAAAACACGCTACCAATGCAAGCTTTGGTGATGGCCCATGCTTGCTATGGTCACAACTCATTTTTTAAAGGCAATTACCTTTTTAAAACTTGGACTGATGCCAGTTCAATTATTGATTACTTATTATTTGCCAAAAATTATATTGCTAAGTGCGAAGAGAAATACGGTATCAACGAGGTCGAAAACCTCATCGACTCATGTCATGCCTTGATGAATTATGGTGTTGACCGCTATAAACGCCCACAACGTATTTCGCTATACGAAGAGCAAAAGCGCCAGCAAGAACGTGAAGATTACTTGCAATCTCAAGTTAATGAACTGTGGCGTACCATTCCAACCTCACAGCAAGAATCTAAAAAACGCGAACGCCGCTTCCCAGAAGAGCCGCAAGAAAACATCCTGTATTTTATAGAAAAAAATGCCCCGCTGCTTGAATCATGGCAGCGCGAAATCATTCGTATTGTGCGTAAAATTTCGCAATATTTTTACCCTCAAAAACAAACCCAAGTGATGAATGAAGGCTGGGCAACATTTTGGCATTACACCATTTTGAACCACCTATATGATGAAGGTAAGCTCACTGATGCCTTTATGCTCGAGTTCTTACAAAGCCACACCAATGTAGTGTATCAACCGCCCTACAACAGTAATTATTATTCAGGGATTAACCCTTATGCCCTTGGTTTTAACATGATGGTTGATATTCGCCGCATTTGTGAAAACCCGACCGAGGAGGATAAAAAGTGGTTTCCAGAATATGCTGGCAGTGATTGGCTGGAAACACTCCACTTTGCAATGCAAAACTTTAAAGACGAGAGCTTTATAAGCCAGTTTTTATCACCAAAAATTATTCGTGACTTTAAGCTCTTTACCATTATCGATCACGAAAAAGAACCAACGCTTAATGTCGGAGCTATTCATGATGAAATAGGTTACCACCAAGTAAGAGAGACGCTTTCAGCCCAATACAACCTAAGTAATCACGAGCCTAATATACAAATTTATAATGTTGATATAAGAGGCGATCGCTCACTCACATTGCGTTACGTGCCTCATAACAGTATCCCCCTTGCTAAATCTAAAGATGAAGTATTAAAACATCTTTATAGATTATGGGGCTTTAAGGTAAAACTAGAACAAGAGTCAGCAACTGGTGAGATCTCTGTAATAGGCGAGTGCCCAGCAAGTGATACAAGACACGCTACTGAATAGTTTGAATCTTAAAAAGACTAAAGTGCTAAACACCTTTAGTCTTTTAAATCTGAATAGGCTGTTACTTTGTTTCGACCATTTTCTTTTGAATGGTAAAGCGCGTTATCTGCCGCTTCAATCCATTTTTCATAACGATCAAATTTTTCGTCAAAACAAGCAAAACCAATGCTTACCGTTAATTTGATTTGCTGTTCTTTGTAGTAGATTGACGAGTTCTCAATTAACTCACGTAACCTTTCTGCAAATATAACGGCACCATCATAGTCGGTATCCAGTAGCGTAATGGCGAACTCTTCCCCACCGTAGCGACCTGCTAAATCGGTTTCTCGTAGGGTTTTACGCAGCAAGTCTGCAACATGGCGTAACGCTTCATCGCCCCCGCTGTGTCCGTGTTCATCATTAACGTTTTTAAAATGATCAATATCGAACATCAATAATGTACTGCAACCACCACTTCGCACAATACGCATGTATTCTTTGCGAAGTTTTTGCTCCCAAAACCCGCGGTTTGTCAGTTGTGTTAATGCATCCGTACGGCTCATTAGCTCAAGTTTTGAGTTTGCTTCTTCAAGTTCTTTTTTATTCACAGCTTCGTCGGTAACATCGTAAATAATGATACAAATATGAGAAACTTCACCTGTCGTCGTGGTTAGCGGTATAAAAGTCGCGTTTTGATACATATGATCCGCTTTGCCAGTAATAGGTCGGTAGTTCTTAAAGCGGAAAATATATGGTTGCTGTTCCCATATGGTGAATGAGCGATTATTAAGAATAAATACCGACTCGGATTTACTTCGAAACCACTTTTCATCAATTGATGGAAATAAATCGAACAGATCTTTATCTTTCACCGCACTTGGTAATAGCCCTGAATGGTTCTCCATAAAGCCATTCCAAATACACACTTTATAGTCCCTGTCGAGCACCACAAGGCCTACATCAACAGTATTAAACATATCCATTAACCAATGGAGTTCATTCATATTAAAGTCGGCTGCTGGCATAAGTTTAATCTTCTAGTAAATAAGCTACTTTATATTTTAAGGTCTTCAACGAGTCCTCGGTGAATAGCAACATCAAATCACAATTGATATTATGATTTTCAATGCCGTAGCTGATCTCGATGGCCAGCGTTCGTTGCCAGCGAGATTTATTAGCTTTGACTAAGTCAGAGACATCACAATGCTGACCTAGAACAACAGGATGGCCTTGGCTGAAGCGCATATCAAGCTGCTTAGAGAGCCCTGATAAAATAGCACCAATTAAAATGTTGCTGACATCCATTAACAATTCAAGCTCAACTTTATTGTTTAACTCACCTTCGTAGTTCATTAATGAGGCGATTTCTTTAAAGCTTGAATCATTCAAAAGTAGCAGAGCTTCTCCTGATACTCCCCCACCAATAAAACCTTGGCAAACACCAGACGTTGAAGCATTTGCATCAATAGAGCGAAGTGCCATATCTAGCTCATTCACTTCTAATACATTCACATTAGGAATAGGCAACTTGACAAACACATTGAGTAAGCGCGCGAGTAAGTCGCCTGCCTGACCCATCGCCACATTTGTGAGTTCTTGATATATATCTCGTACATCAGGATCGACCTGCTCACCCAACTTATTTGCTAGACGCTCACGCATGGCTTTATCTTTAATGCCATGATACTCAATTATACTTGCGAGTTTTTCAGGTGAACAAGGCTTTTGAATAAAGTCGATAGCCCCTAACTCAAGGACACGTTGATGTGCATTAGGTTGAATATCGCCAGACACGACGACAGTCAGGACATGTAGCCCTTGCTCTTGAATGGCTTGTAAAACCTCATAGCCATCCATTTCAGGCATATTTAAATCCAGAAATAATATTTCTGGCTGGAGTACCTTGATTTGCTCGATGCAATGAACTCCATTTTCTGCAAATTCAATTTTGATATCCCAATCATCTGGTAAAGAGCGCGCTAATTGCCTACGCGCTAATTTTGAATCATCACACACTAATACCGATGTCGACATACACTCTCTCTAAATCCGCACTTTTTAACTAGTCACAAACACAAAAAACTAACTTTATTATTGTTATTATTAATAAAAATCGAGCTGCGTACACATGTTAATCAAACTACCCTTTATTTACAATTTTAAATTACTGTAAACCTTGGCGCTATTAACTCAGTATAATACACTGATGTAAAATGCGTTAATTTGAAGGAATGAAGTTATGATACGCCCATTGATATTTGCAATTGGCTCACTGTGTACATTTAGTTACGCAAGCGAGTTACCAGAAAACACCCTTGATGCGGGTAAAGTATCTGCTCAATCAAAACCAGTTACTTTACTAGGTCAAGGTGTTGAAGTTGGTCAACAAGCACCTAATTTTAAAGTAGTAGATGATAGCTTTACACCAGTCACCCTAAATGACTACAAAGGCAAAGCGGTACTTATTAGTGTGGTGCCAAGCCTAGATACAGGTGTGTGTAGTATTCAGACTAAACATTTTAATGAAAAAGTAGCTGCCGAATACCCTAGTATCGCGATGCTGACTTTAAGTGCTGATTTACCGTTTGCGCAAAAGCGCTTTTGTAAAGCGGAGAATATAGACAAAGTGACGGCACTTTCGGACTCTGTGTGGCGTAATTTCGGCGAGCAATATGGTTTAATTATTAAAGATATGGGTTTATTAACCCGCGCCGTATTTGTTTTAAATGACGAGCACAAAATCGTCTATAAACAACTTGTTGATAACTTATCGAAAGAGCCTGATTACAGTGGTGCAATTGAGGCTTTAAAAAAGCTTTAAAGCCTCATTGAGCAAAAAACCGCCAAAAGGCGGTTTTTTATTGCTCAGTTAATCCTAAGATTAACCAAGTAACTCACCAAGTTGTTGGCTTACTGTTTCAACAGCTTGTGTACCGTCTAATTTATGGTACTGCGTGTTACCTGCTTTTGCTTCAGCTTGGTAGTAATCAACTAATGGTTTAGTTTGGTCATGGTAGATACCTAAACGCTTACGCACTGTTTCTTCAGTGTCGTCATCACGAATGATTAGATCTTCACCAGTTATGTCGTCTTTACCATCAACTTTAGGTGGGTTGTAAACAACATGGTATACACGACCAGAACCTGGGTGTACGCGACGACCGCCCATACGCTCAACGATGATTTCGTCAGCAACGTCAAATTCGATAACGTGATCAACTACCACGCCATTTTCTTTCATTGCATCTGCTTGAGGAATAGTACGAGGGAAACCATCTAGTAAAAAACCTTTTTCGCAATCTGGCTTAGCAATGCGCTCTTTAACTAGACCGATGATAATTTCATCAGATACTAATTGACCTGCATCCATTACTTTTTTAGCTTCAAGACCAAGTGGTGTACCTTCTTTAATTGCTGCACGCAGCATATCGCCCGTAGAAATTTGTGGAATACCGTATTTGTCCATCAAAAACTGAGCTTGAGTACCTTTACCTGCACCCGGCGCGCCCAAAAGAATAATGCGCATATCATTGTCCTCTGTGTGATACTAATCTTAAAAATGGTCGATCAGTGGAGTTTTGTTTTTAAAGCCTGAATTCTTCCACAACTGAGGCTATACCTCAAGTAACTTATACCAATTGCCTATATTAGCAGCAATAAAAAAGGGAGCCTTGCTCCCTTTCCCAACTCATTCAGCTATAACGCTTATTTGCTTATATCTAGCATAAGTTTATTTAAGCGAGTTACAAAGCCAGCAGGGTCTTTTAAAGTACCGCGTTCTGCTAGTAACGCTTGATCAAGCAATACGTGTGACCACTGAGCAAACTTGTCTTCATCTTGTTCAACATTAAGGTGTTTAACAAGCTGATGCTCTGGGTTAAGCTCAAAAATTGGCTTTTGTTCAGGCACTGTCTGACCAACAGATTCCATTAACTTTTGCATTTGTGAGCTCATATCGTGCTCATCAGCAACAACACATGCTGGCGAGTCAGTTAGACGGTGCGTAAAGCGTACGTCTTTAACGCTATCACCTAGGGCTGTTTTAATACGCTCAACTAGGCCAGCAACTTCTTTTTCTGACTCTTCTTGCGCTTTTTTGGTTTCTTCATCATCCATGTTGCCTAAATCTAAGTCACCACGGGTGATTGACTGGAATGATTTTTCGTTGAACTCAGTTAAGTAGCTCATCATCCACTCATCAACACGGTCACTTAATAGCAATACTTCGATGCCTTTCTTACGGAAAATCTCTAAGTGCGGTGAGCTCTTCGCTGCGGCGAATGAATCAGCAACTACATAGTAGATTTTGTCTTGCTCTGGCTTCATACGCTCAATGTATTGTTCAAGCGATACATTTTGTGTGCTTTCATCAGTGTGTGTAGAAGCGAAACGCAGTAGCTTAGCAATGGCTTCTTTGTTTGCCATGTCTTCTGCAGGGCCTTCTTTTAACACCTGACCAAATTCGTTCCAGAAAGATTGATAATCTTCTTCACGGTTTTTCGCCATTCGCTCAAGCATTTTAAGTACACGCGATGTACAACCTTTACGGATTGCTTGCGTTACTTTGTTGTCTTGCAAGATTTCCCGCGACACGTTTAGTGGTAAGTCGTTTGAATCAAGTAAACCTTTCACAAAACGTAAGTAGCTTGGCATGAATTGCTCAGCGTCATCCATAATGAAAACGCGTTGTACATACAGTTTTAAACCTGATTGACGCTCACGGTTCCACAAATCGAAAGGTGCTTTTTTCGGGATGTATAACAAGCTCGTGTATTCTGTTTTACCTTCAACCTTGTTATGTGCCCAGCTTAGTGGCTCTTCCCAATCATGACCAATGTGTTTATAAAACTCTTTGTACTCTTCGTCTGTGACTTCTGACTTGTCACGAGTCCACAGTGCAGTCGCGCGGTTAATACCTTCCCACTCACCTGGCTGTGCTGGAATTTTCTCACCATCAGGCCCTTCAGATTCAGGTACTTCTGCTTTATACATTTCAACTGGAATAGAAATGTGGTCTGAGTATTTAGTTACGATGCTACGTAAACGGAATTCATCAGCAAACTCTGTTTCGTCTTCACGAAGATGAAGGATGATTTCCGTACCACGCGCAGGCTTATCAATCTCTTGTAACGTGTACTCGCCCTCGCCCGCTGACTGCCATTCAATACCTTGGCTTTCACCCGCTTTACGCGTGCGCACTGTTACTTTATCAGCCACGATAAATGCTGAGTAAAAACCGACGCCGAATTGACCAATCAATTGTGAATCTTTGCTTTGGTCACCTGTTAGGTTTTGGAAAAATTCTGCGGTGCCAGATTTTGCAATCGTACCTAATGAATTGATCACATCTTCACGGCTCATACCAATACCGTTATCAGTAATGGTTACCGTGTTTGCGTCTTTATCGGCACTGATACGTACTTTTAAATCCGCATCATTTTCGTATAAATCGCCATTTGAAAGCGCTAGAAAACGCAATTTATCTGCCGCATCTGACGCGTTTGATACCAGCTCACGTAGGAAAATCTCTTTATTAGAGTAAAGAGAGTGAATCATCAGGTTTAATAATTGTTTGACTTCTGTTTGAAAGCCTAATGTTTCTTTTTGTGCTGCAGTCATTGTGTAAATCTCCAATTAACAAAGTGTCTTATCTGCACTATGACTCTTTATATGGGGCAGGCTTTTTGAACTTCAAGGCAAAAAATTAAATTTACGGGTAAAACGGAGAGTAATTTTTAAAAGCTATCTCAAATTTGTGTATTTACGATACATAAAAATTAATAAACGGACTAGTATCAGGAAAGCCAGTAGAAAAGTAAAAAAATTAAAAAGCCGAAAAGAAATCCGTTAAAAGGCTGATATATATTATACTTCTTCCTCTGATTAATATCACAAAGAAGCTTATCAAGATGGATATAAAATTCAGAAACAGATGTACTTATCTCTATGTACTTCTGTAGTCTTATTTTTCTTTTAGTATCTATGTTATATCCATTTTGTTTATCTAGTAAAGTGTTCTTGAAATCTAATGATATTGATTTTCGAAGAGAAACTACTAGATCTGTGGAAACAAAAACATCATAAGCTTCTAAAGACTTATTTTTTTCATCTAGTTTTTGGAGCTTTTGGGTTATGTGAACCTGAAAAGATTGCTCGACTAAAAAGCAATCATCTTCCAACCAATAGTCCTTACATTCATTTAAAATTGAGTCTAAGGTTAATTGAATATCTTTCACTATTCCATTGACTTCGCTCCGCTTCGCAAAGTGAAGTCCATTCTTTCTAATTACTAGCCACCCAACAAAAATTAGTACGGGAGTTATCAGCGGTTGCCACTCTCGCAAAAATATCAACATCAGCTTTGAGCTTCGCGAATATAGCTTTCAATTTCTATTGCGTAAAAGTCAAACTCTGTCTCAATCTGAAGGAGCCTAGGACTACTTTCTAAAAGCTCTTCTTTGGTAAAAAGTCCCTTCCTGACTAGCCCGCCAAATGACTCTTCTAAAAATGATGAACCTAAACCATAAACATTATCCAACTTTATGATTAGTGGTTCATTATGCTCCTGAGAATATTTAAGCTTATTTGCCAAAATTTCTCTAAACGCTTCTCCACTAAACTCACCATCTGACTTATAACGGCCAAATGGAGCTTTTGAAAAGTCTCTTAAGTCATATATCATCTTGGTTCTCTTCAACATAATTTATCACCCATTGAACTAAGGTTCCTTTTATTTCAAATGGTAGCTGAGTGGTATTAATTCCAGCTGAATCATGCCTATAGTGCCCTAAACCACTCATAACTATCAAGTGCGAACTAGGGAATGTACAAGCTGTGTTAATAATATCAGCAGAACCTTTCCCCCTCTCTTTGATTCCAGTCCGCGAAACACCTAGCTTCATTGCATTTCCTAATAGAGTAGAATCTGGTAAATTCAATTTATCAGAATGTTCTGGACTATTCCTATAATAGCGTTTTATCGAATTTACAATTCCTTCTCCATCATCATAAATTATAAAAATCAACTTATTATTTGACACATCATGCCAACAGCATTGCCACCATCGCCCTCGGCCTGTTTCTTCATGAAACGAAAATTTAGACTTCACCTGTTTTGTTAATAAAAAGTCGCGTATAAATTCATCATTATATGCATGATATTTAACATTGAGTATAGCTTCCTGCATACCTTTAACAAAAATTTGTGATTTTGTATTAGAAAAATTTACACCGTGCTTATCCAAGTTTAGCAATGTCGCTGTCAACACCTTTTGATAATTTTCAATACTTACTTCACTTCCGCTCAAATATTGATTATTGCTATCAATCAGCTTTCTAACTTTAGCAATTCCTCCCTGCTTGAGTGCAAGCTTCAGGCCTGAACTTGCCATCAACTTTAACACTGCATCATTCTTAGGAAATAACACTTCAATTTTAGAGTGATCTTTAACGCCAATCTGACACTTACTAACTGTTGCGAAAATTAGTAATGAAGCTGCAGCTGAGAAATACTCTAAATTTTCAAAGCTTATAGTCACTCCAACATTGTAATCAAAAACATAACTTTCAATAAGACTCAAAAATTCATAAGTCATATATGCACTTTCAGCACTATAGACACACATAACTTTAGGACTTTCTACATAAACCTTCCCATCTTTTACCTTCGCATCAAATGCTTTAGGTAGAGGAACAATTAAATTGCTCATGTTTGTTATTTTATATCCTTCTAAAAACCAAACAGTTAACCTTATTTGAAGATACAAACTAATGAAAAATCAGGTTAGCGCTAAATGCTTAGTTTTGGTTTACGGCGCGTCGCCCACTAAATGCATGCATCAGTGTCATACCATCAAGTAAGTCGAGCTCACCACCAACAGGGACACCATGAGCAATACGAGATGCACCTACTTGGTACTTATGACAAAGCTCTGCAATGTAATGGGCTGTGGTTTCACCTTCAACACTTGGGTTGGTTGCGAGGATCACCTCATTAATGCCACCTTGTTGCAACCTGCTTTCAAGAATATCAAGGCCAATCTCTTTTGGTCCTATGCCATCAATTGGCGACAAGTGACCCATTAATACAAAGTAAAGCCCTTGGTATTGACCGGTTTGCTCAATAGCCAGCACATCGGTTGGTGATTCTACCACACACAATAAACCACTATCTTGACGTTTAACACTTAAACAGATATCGCACACGGGTTGCTCTGTAAAAGTACGACACGACTGACAATGTCCTACTTCATCCATAGCTTTAGTCAATGCATGACCAAGCTGCTTGCCACCTTGACGGTCTCGTTCAAGCAAATGAAAAGCAATGCGCTGTGCCGACTTAGGACCAATGCCAGGTTGGCATCTCAATGCTTCAATCAGCTGTGTTAAACTAGGCGATAGTTGCATATAGAGTCACTTAGAAAGGCATTTTCATACCTGGTGGTAATTGCATACCGCCAGTTACTTTGCTCATGCGCTCTTGTGTTTCTTCTGCAACACGGCGTACAGCATCATTACACGCTGCCGCAAGCAAATCTTCGATCATGTCTTTGTCGTCTTCCATTAGGCTTTCATCTAATTCAACACGACGTACATTGTGGTTACCAAGCATAGTTACTTTCACTAGGCCTGCACCAGCTTCACCTACTACTTCTAGGTTAGCGATTTCGTCTTGGGCTTTTTGCATGCGCTCTTGCATTTGCTGCGCTTGCTTCATCATGTTACCCATTCCACCTTTAAACATAACTGTCTCTCTTTCTAAAACTACTTTAATTGGCATGAAGATAAGGGCTATTGTAACTAATTACAATGCCTGAATACTGTTTTCATCGATTATAGCGCTAAATAACTGCTGAAATTGCACTATGTTTTCATCACTATTTATTACATCAATGGCTTGTTGATGACGACCTGCATCAATCTTTTGTTGGATCAAATACGGAGAGTCAATAACACCATCAGCAAACTCGATACTCAGTTCTACATTATGACCGTAAATTTCACTTAATGCAGCATTGAGCTTTTGCCTTAGTACTGCACTGTCTAAGTGACGCTGTGATGAGTCAACTTCAATGTGCATTTGATTATTATTCTTTGTGAAAATCGAGTGCAATGCAAATTGTCGCATTCGACCACCTAGCCCCATACGTTTTATTAAATACGCCCATTCATCTTGTTCGTGTGCAAATTTAATACTGCTGATCGGGCTTTCAAAATCATCAGGTACAGGAATACTGGCTTCTTCAATCACAGGCTCTGGCGCTTTTTGTGGGTTGATTTGCTCAAGCAACTCAGGCGCTAAGTTTTCGGTGATTGTTTGATGCTTTTCTCTAAAGTCGACTTTTTTTACTTTATTATGACTCTCCCCCGTCAGCTGGGGGCTGGGCTTTTTTACTTCAACAGCCACTTGTCGCTGCTGAGGTTGATGATTCGTAGCAACTGCGCTTTGTTGCGCTGGCGGCTCTGCTTTGGGCTTCGCTTCAGGCTGTGGTTCTGCTTTAGCATTAGTTTGCGTTGCTGCACCACTTAAACGCCCTGCACCTGAAATATTGCGGTCTTGTAAAATACGAGCAATGGCCGACTGCGCATGACTTTGCTGCTGTTGTAATTGTGCTGGTGCTGTTTGCTGTTGCTGAGGCGCAGGTACTTCATTGGCAGTAAAGCCCTGATCATAGGCGCTATTCATCACATCATCGTATTGCGCAGCAAGTGATGGGTCCATTTGCGCATCATGATCAATCATGTAATCTTGCGAAGAATACTCTGGTGATGAGTATTCAGCTGCAGGTACTTGCTCTGAGAAGCTTTGCTCTTGCTGTTGTGGCGCAGCTTTAACTTCTGCGGTCAATCCAGTTGTAGCGGATTGCTGGGGCTGCTGGTTAGCATCTAGCTGTTCTACTGCTGTTGCTTCAATTTTCTGAGCAGACTTAGGGCTTTGCGCCATTTCTGCTGTAGCAGCTTGAATAGGCTCTGCTTCAACAGGTTCAGCTTGTGTTGGCTGAGGCTCTGAAGGTACAGCCGTTGTCTTAGCAGAGCTTTGTGCTAAAAGTGCTTGCTCTGAAGCTGCTTGTTCACGTTGCGTCGATGATCTTTTCAAAATATCACGCAATGCGCCTGCACCGCTAGGTTTAACCTGCTGTTGGCTATTTGTTGGTGTTTGACTTTGCGCAAATTGCGTTGGTTGGAATGCGAGCAAACGCAGCATGATCATTTCAAAACCTAGTTTGGCATCCGGCGCCCATTGCAGATCTTTTTTACCATTCAAAAGTAGCTGGTAATAAACTTGTATCTGCTGCGCATCCGTTGTTTGCGCAACCTGTTCTATAAACTCACGATTACTCTCATCAAGTGCTGCTGCGCTGGGCACCAGCTGTACTAGCTGAATTAAATGAGTAAGTGCAATCAGATCATCAAGCAAAGCAACAAAATTAGGATTACGGCTGACTAAGTTTTTTATCTCAGCTAACAGCGCATCCCCATCTTGGCAAAGTACTGCGGCTAACATCGTTTGGCTATAGTGTATATCCATTAAACCAAGCATACTCTGTACGGCTTGATAACTTATATTGCCATTCGTTTGTGCCACCGCTTGGTCAGTTAAGCTGAGCGCATCGCGCATGCTGCCATCAGCGGCTTTCGCAAGTGCTTGTAATGATTTATCATCAAAGCTGAGTTGCTCTTGTTGTAAAACATGGGCAAGCTGCTCATGAATTTCTGATTGCGACAACGCATTTAAATTAAACTGTAAACAACGCGATAAAATCGTCACTGGTAATTTTTGCGGATCGGTCGTTGCTAATAAAAACTTCACATGCTCTGGTGGCTCTTCCAGTGTTTTTAGCAAAGCATTGAAACTATGCTTTGACAGCATGTGAACTTCATCGATTAGGTAAACTTTATACCGACCTCGGGTTGGTGCGTATTGCACGTTATCAAGAATTTCGCGGGTATCTTCTACCTTTGTGCGTGAAGCCGCATCGATTTCTAATAAATCAATATAACGGCCGGCTTCAATGTCAGTACAACTTGAACATTGCCCGCACGGCTCTGCAGAGATACCCTTATCGCAGTTGAGGCTTTTTGCGAATATACGTGCGATGGTTGTTTTACCCACCCCACGGGTTCCAGTAAAGAGATAAGCATGATGGAGTCTATTTTGTGTTAATGCATTAACCAATGCTTGCTTAACATGAGACTGCCCCACTAACTCGTGAAAGGTTTGTGGTCGCCATTTCCTTGCTAGAACCTGATAACTCATTAATTATTCGCCTTCGAATTCAACCAACTTTAAAATTTTGATGCCCATATCAGCAACACGTTGCTCACCACCCAGCTCTGGTAAAGATACAACAAACGCAGCATCGGTTGCATGACCACCCAGTTTAGCAACTAGTTTTGCTGTTGCTTCAATTGTGCCACCTGTAGCAAGTAAATCATCAACTAATAACACTTTATCACCAGCAACTATAGCATCGGTATGAAGCTCTAATGTATCTTCACCATACTCTAATTGATAGTTTTGTGAAATGACTTCACGAGGAAGTTTACCTGGCTTACGAACTGGAATAAATGGAATACCTAGTGCATATGAAAGTGGTGCACCAAAAATAAAACCACGAGATTCTGTACCAATTATTTTTGTAAAACCTTGATCTTTATACGCTGAAATAAAGCTGTCAATGGTTGCTTTAAACGCGTCTGCGTTTGCCATTAGGGTTGTTACGTCACGAAACATAATACCCGGTTTAGGGTAATCAGCAATTGTTGCAATGCTCTGTTTAATGAGCGTTGAAGTTGCTTGAGTCATAATTATACTGCTCAAAAATTTTATCTAACAAAGCTCGAGAGTATAACATCACCTTCGTAGAAAGTCGGTAGCAAGATCCAAAATTAATCCTTGAACTGTATCAACAGTAATAAAAAAGGCTGCATAATGCAGCCTAGTGTCTTAAATTTACTTGCGCAAATTAAGATAAAGCAGTGATCCAACCAAGGATAGCGTTTAGACAGCCAATGCCAGCAAATACGGCTAAAAACGCAATAAAATAAGTTGCATTGAACGGATCTTTAAAGTCTTTATCATTCGACATAGTTACTACCTTTATTTAAGCACGACACAATAAGGCGCACATGATAGTCGATGTATCCCTATCAATAAAGGCTTTTTGCGGTATTTTAGAGCAATGATTTAGTAACGATCACACCACGTTCAGCCATTGCACTTAAGGTATTAAGTGCGCCTTGGTATAACTGTTCTTGACTAAATTGAGGAGCGTGTTTAGCAACTTCTTGGCAGAGCGAATTTAAATTTATACCCGGTTTCGTTTCAATGATACTTAATAACAATGCTGTCATCGCATTTGTTGATAAAAACTGTACCTCATCATCACTATCTCGATAAACAACGAAATAACATGGCTCCGTAAGCGGGCTTTGTGGTTGGTAGTCTACACTGATTGTATGAACGGGGTACGTATAACTTAAATTACGTGCCAAACTACTTAAAAACAAACCCGCATTTGTAACCTGATTTGTTTGTAAAGCTGTTTCGTGTTCCTGCGGTTGTGCAACAGATACATCCAATTCAACCCACTCATAATGTGCCAACTCTAACATAAAATCAGGGTCTGTAGGCTGCTTTGAGTAACTTGTAGCAATAAACTCTAAAAACTCACCAGCAATATCAAGAAAATATGGAGACTTACAATTATGCTGACTAAAAAAGAGGCGAATTATATTTTGCCAATCACTTGGTGTATACAGGCTCTTTAGAACGGGAAAGGCAGAGCTTACAAAACCTTCAACATTATTGAAAAACAGATCACGATAAATCGCCATTCTACGCCCTTCAATATTTATTGGCTTTTTATTGTGTTTTGGGTCACGAATATAGGCCATAAATTGTTGCTGAACTTCTATAAAATGACTAGGCACTGTATTTCACCTTACTTGCTGAAAGTTGTAATTTTTCAATGGTGCTTAGCTCTGTTAGCAACTCCGCCATCGGTGGAATATTAAAATCCCGCTCAAGAAGAGTTGGAAACACCCCGTGAAAAGAATACGCTTTTTCAAGCAGCTGCCAAACAGGATCAATGACAGGGGAACCATGTGTATCAACCAGCAAGTCTTCAGCTTCTGTGTAATGTCCTGCCACGTGCCCATAAGCAATTCGCTGACTTGGTAAACCTTTTAAAAATTGCTCCGCATCATAACCATGATTAATTGAGTTAACATAAATATTATTTACATCAATTAAAAGCTTACAATCAGACTCTGCTAATACGGCGTTAGTAAACTCCAGCTCTGTCATTTCTTGACCTGGCGCAGCGTAATATGAAACATTTTCTATTGCAATCTGCTGCTCAAGGATATCCTGAACTTGTTTAATACGCGCAACAACGTGTTTGATAGCTTCTTCTGTAAATGGAATAGGCATTAAATCATACATATGCCCTTCACCTGAACAATAACTTAAATGCTCACTAAAAAAGCGAATATTATGCTCTTTAAAAAAAGCCTTTAGTGATTTCACAAATTCTACATCAAGTTCAGCAGGTGAACCTATAGACAAAGATAAACCATGACAAACAAACGCGTTGCGTTCAGTTAATTGCTTAAACTGTTTTCCAAACCGACCACCCAACTTTAACCAATTTTCAGGTGCTACCTCCAGAAAATCAATTGGTTTAGGGACACCTTTTAACATTTCATCAAGCATTTCTCGGCGCAGGCCTAATCCTATTTGCCCAAATACAGATGTTGTTTCAAATGACATACTACCTCCTACTAAAAAGGGCCTAAATGGCCCTTTTAAAAGCTAAGTGAACGCTTAGTGGTTTGAACCACATTTACCTTCGCCACACTTACCTTCTTTTGCAGCTTTTTTATCGCCGCCACATTTACCTTCGCCGCACTTACCTTCTTTGCCAGCTTTTTTATCACCGCCACATTTGCCTTCGCCGCACTTACCTTCTTTGCCAGCTTTTTTATCGCCGCCACATTTACCTTCGCCGCATTTGCCTTCTTTACCAGCTTTTTTATCGCCGCCACATTTGCCTTCGCCGCATTTGCCTTCTTTGCCAGCTTTTTTATCGCCGCCACACTTGCCTTCGCCGCATTTACCCTCTTTGCCAGCTTTTTTATCGCCGCCACATTTCCCTTCGCCACACTTCCCCTCAGCAGCATCTAACTGATAACCTGCTTGCATTTGCTGAAACTCAAATGGATTTGCGTGTGCGTCACTTGCTGCGAAGCTTGACGCACCAATAACAACGGCACCTAGTGTTAAGGCGATTGAATTTTGCTTAATTGTGTTCATATGATGACTCTCTTTTTCATAACGGTTATTAGATTAGACCCGACAAATAAAAATTACTTTCATACTTTTCCAATTTAATCGACATTCTACAAATACAAATTACGATTTATCATAGTGGCAATAACAGGTAGAATACGCATCCATTTTTTGTTAAGTAAAATTTATCCATGCAATTAGTTTTAGCACCGATGGAAGGCGTTGTCGATTTTAAGATGCGACAACTCCTAACAGACTTAGGTGGATTCGATTTATGCGTCACAGAGTTTGTACGTGTCGTTGACGCAACACTACCAGAGCGTGTATTTCATCGCTACTGCCCTGAGCTAAAAACAGGTGGTTATACACGTGCTGGCACACCGGTCAGAATTCAACTATTGGGGCAAGTCGCGAATGCTTTAGCTGATAATGCAGTCAAAGCGATCCGCCTTGGCTCGCACGGGATAGACTTGAACTTTGGGTGTCCGGCAAAAACGGTAAATAAAAGTAAAGGCGGCGCGGTACTTTTAAAAGATCCTGAGCACATGCATAACATTATTAAAGCGGTTAGAGAGGCCGTCGATCCCGCTCATCAGGTGAGTGCTAAAATAAGGCTAGGCTTTGATGATGATAGCAATAGCCAAGAAATTGTTGATGCCGTTGTGAGCGCGGGCGCCTCAAGCTTAGCTATTCACGCAAGAACCAAACGAGATGGCTATAACCCGCCTGCCTATTGGGAGAAAATCCCACCTTTAATAAAAGGTAAAGCAATTTCGGTTGTCGCCAATGGCGAAATTTGGCAGATTGAAGATGCTCTCTTATGTCAAACCAGAAGTCAGTGTAATGATTTAATGATAGGCCGTGGCGCATTGGCTATGCCTGACTTGGCAAAGCAAATTAAAGCCCATGTGAATGGTGAAACCTATACTCCAATGCAATGGGAGCATGTTATTTACCATATTATTCACTCTTCCATGCACCAAGATGAGAGCAAATGTGAAAAATATTTTGCTTCACGTACTAAGCAATGGCTAGGTTACTTGAAACGTCAGTACCCACAAGCAAATGCCCTTTTTGATGAAATTAGACGCTTAAAAGCCAAGGATGAAGTCGCTGATGTACTAAGAAAGTATGCCAAAGCGCCGAGTATTGATACAAATCATAATTAACGAACGCATTTTGTTTGATAATGCCAGTATTGCCCACTTGGAAGATACCGCGATGAACAATACTGAAATACAAACAAAGCTATCTGCTGAACTTGCGCAGGTAAGACAACGTTTACTTGATATGCTGGCAGATTCTGATCAAGGCTATCATCAGCAACTGCTATCGCAACTCAAGGATACCCCTCCCTCAGATTGGCTTGAACTTACAGCAAATAACTTAGGACCTGAATATCAGATACTCATCTCACGACTGGAAAAATTAGAAGCCGCCTTGTGTCAAATAGACATTGGTCAATATGGCTATTGCTGTGATTGTGAGGAAAAAATTGATGATGAGCGATTACTTACTGATCCTGCCACTCAACGCTGCAGACGCTGCGCTCCTTAGAGCGCGGTGCCTTCTTCTTTACTTACGAAAATAAAGCTCATACCCGGATATAATACAATATCCTCAATCAGCCACTCAGCTTGTGCTTGCTCGACACCTAAACGCTTCATTAAATTCACGCGCGCTTGCTGCTCACTCCACGTGTGATAATGAATGCCCAGATCTGTTTCCATCATTACCTGCCAAAAGTACTGCTCAGCGAGAGTTAGTTCGCGTTTACTTTGTCGCGGGTCGACAAATTCTAACTGCCAGTCAAGACCGTTATGTTGATGATTATCTGAAAAATAATTCATGACTAATGGCGTCGAATGCGAGTCTGACACTGGTAATACAAAATCAGTACTTACCTGTTGTTTGAGTGACATTTGTATCTCACTAAGCCAATTTAATGGAGCTTTAGTCTCACCACTAAAATAGTTCAATTTACTTTGATACCAATCTTTACCATTTGCTAAGCCAACTAAACCAAGTTTGCTGCGCGGCTGATATTGAGTTAAGTATTGATCCAGCTTATTTAGCGCGGTTTGTACACTCTCATCATTATTACCAAGATGAGATTTTACCATTTTATGTAAAAACTTTAATTCGATTTTATTAAGCTTTAGATTACTTTGTTCTGCTGTAATAAGCTGGGTTTCTACAAGCTCTAACCAACTAGCTAATGACTGCGCTGAGTAATCACCTTGCGAGCTAGCTTGGCTCACAACATCCCGTTGCACAGGCCATACAAAATAACGCTCAGGATATCGCTCAGCAATGATTAAATAGTTTAATTGGGCCTGCTGCGATTCGTTTAATTGGGTGTTTTTTAAACCTTGATAAGCAAGATGACGCGCTTCTAAATAGTGCTCAGAAAAAGGCCAAACACTTGCTTTTGAGGAGTTTGCTGTGTTCAGTAATAAATAATTAATATTACGAAGTTCTTGTTGCCCTTCTTGAAACGTGTGGAATTTTGTAGATTGCTCAGAGCAAGCTACCAACATTACACTCGCAACAAGTAACAATACGATCTGTCTTAGCATTTTAAAATTCCATAAAAAAAGCCCCAGAGGGGCTTTTTAGTTTAAAACAACATCAATTAGATTTTTACACCGTTACGAGCGGCTTTATCTTTGATGAAAGTTGACCAGCTCTTCGCGAATTTACGCGTGCGCGGATCATCCATTGCTTTAACAATAGCGTTGTAAGCTTGCTTGTACTTTTCTTGGTAGTAGTAAGCTTCAGCTAAGTCAGAGTAGATTGTTCCTTTTTTATCAGAACCTAACTCTAATGCCTTATTCAAACGAATAACGGCTGCACTATAATTTTGCGACTGTAAAAGTAACGAACCAGCTTTGCGGTAAAGCTCTGCATCGTCGTCAAATTTAGCTGCTTCTTCATAGTATTTAGCTGCTTTTTCAATATCTTTTGAACGGTGGTAATTTGACGCCACAGCACTGATATTTTGCTTAGTACGCTTAACTTTTTCTTCATTAATTGCCTTTTCAAGCACCACAGCTGCTTTATAAGGAATTTCTGTTAACGAATAAAAGTTTGAAAGTACTTTGTATTCGACTTCATTTTCAAAATAGCCATTTTTATAGGCAACTTCCATGGTCGCTAGACCTTTTTGGAAGTCTTCGGTTTGTAGGTAATATTTACCTAAACCAACCCAAGCTTTTTTGTCTTCAGGCCAAACACGAACAATCTCTTCAGCTACACCAACCATATTTTTGTACTGTTTAAGTTCAAAATAGGCCGCTAACTTTAATTGGTAAGAAGCTTTAGCAGGTTCTTTTGCCAATTTGATTGCTTTGTCTGCAGCAGGAAGTACGTCTTTATACTGTTTTAACTCGTAATTTGCTTGTGCAATACGTGTATAAACTTTGTCGTCTTCCTCACCTGTGAAGTCCATCCAAGCATAATACGCATCTTTTGCTTTTGCGTATTGCTCAGTACCCGCGTACATATCACCTAGTAGCTTAAGACCTTGCTCTTGATCAGCAAAGTTTAAAACATCAGGCTTTACTGCCGCTGAAATATGCTTGATCGCTAGGTCGTATTGCTCTTTCTGAGCATACATTTGACCTAAGTAGCGGTCGACTGTTGCCTTATCGAATTCATCCGAAGGATCAATTTCTTTAAGAAGTGCAATCGCTTCATCAAGCTTTTCTTCATTGTACAAGTCAAACGCTTTAATAACTTTTTTACCAACGCGCTCACCCATCACTTTAGTTTTTGCTTTTTTACGCGCTTCAATTTTCGCGTAATCTGGCGCAGCTAAAGCCGGTGCAGTGAAAGCTGCACCCGATAGTGACATAAGAATTGCAAGTGCAGTTACTTTAGATAAATTTCTCATTACTCGCCTCCTTAATTGCCTTGGTTAAGTTTAAAGTCTAATTGTACTTGAAGACCAAATTGCTTTTGTGGTTTTCCGTCAATAACTTTAGGACGGTACTTCCACTTACGCAGTGCACGCTTAGCTTCGCGGTCGAAGATACGTTTAGGATCGGCATCGATTACCTCAACGTCTTCTACCCCACCCACTTCATTGATAGTGAATGAAAGTTGAACCCAACCTTCTTTACCATCACGCGCTGCTTGCGTTGGGTATTTTGGTTCAATACGAACGATAGGTGTCGCATCACCGTCACGTCCAAATGCACCTGGACCACTTAGGCCACCGGCCGTGCCACCCACATCGATACTTGGCATATTAAATGACAATGCACCAGTGTTAGGGTTGCTGTTTTCCGGCTGAGGCGGCTGCGGTTTAGGCGGCTGCTTTGGCGGTGGTGGAGGCGGAGGCGGAACACGCTTCCTCTCCTGCACCTTAGATTCAGGCGGATTCGTCATAATTTCGACTACGATCTGCTCTTTTTGTTCAGTCGCACGGTCAGCTCCACCGGAGATGAGGTACGCCATGAAGTAGAACAAGCCGAAAGTAACTGCCCCACCTGCAATCAGTGAAAACAGAAAACGAATCATTACTGATCTCCAGCTATTGAAATTCTTAGGTTATCACCCGTCGCTTTAATCTGGTCCATAACTTTAACCACTACGCCGTGTTTTGCTTCTTTATCAGCTTGCAAAATTACAACTTCTGTAGGTTGTTCTGCTAATAAACTTTCAATCTTTGCTGAAACACGTTCAACATCAACTTGTTGTTTATCAATCCAGATTGCACCGTCAGCACGAATAGCAACAAAAATGTTAGCATTTTTCTGCTTCGTAGCTTGGGCCGCTTTAGGTTTATTGACTTCGATACCAGCCTCTTTAACGAACGATGTAGTTACGATAAAGAAAATAAGCATGATAAATACGATGTCAAGCATTGGCGTCATATCAACCGCTGCTTCTTCTTCTTCACGAAAACGTTGTTTACGTGCCATATTTAATTCTCTCTCTAGTGATGAGGCATGCTATCTACAAGTTTAGCTTTCGCCATTCTCGCTCTTGCCTCAAGGCGTGAGCTGAAGAATACTCCAGATAGTGCCGCAACCATTCCAGCCATTGTTGGGATCGTTGCCATTGAAATACCTGATGCCATTAAACGTGCGTTACCAGTACCTTGGGTAGCCATGGTTTCGAAAACCGCGATCATACCCGTTACAGTACCTAATAAGCCGATTAAAGGACAAATAGCTACCAATGTCTTAATCAACAACATACGCTGATCTAATTTTTCAGACGCTTCAGAAATCCATGCTTCACGGATTCTGTGTGCGTACCAAGACGTAGTGTCTTGGCGGGCATCCCACTGAGCTACAATGTTCTTCGTCATACGAGGAAACTCAGCTAGTAGGAACCAATAGCGCTCAATCATTAAAACCCACATAAGAAAGAGTGCTATCGCGACCACGTATAAAACCTGGCCGCCTGTGCCAACAAAATCCCTGATAGATTCCCAGATCTCCATCAGGACTAGCATTAGGCTTTCTCCTTCTCCGCGTGAGCTGCGATGATACCAGCGCTTTGCTCATCAAGGACATGTAGAACCGACTTACTACGACCCGCAACAATTGAGTGAAGTAGAATAAGTGGTAGAGCTGCAATTAGACCTAACGCTGTAGTAACAAGTGCTAGAGAGATATTACCAGCCATGATCTTCGGATCACCTGTACCGAACAATGTGATTGTTTGGAACGTAAGGATCATACCGATTACCGTACCTAGTAGACCTAGTAATGGAGCGATTGCTGCCAAGATCTTGATGATGTTGATACCCGCTTCGATGCGAGGCGTTTCACGTAAGATTGCTTCGTCAAGTTTAAGCTCAAGGTTTTCAACGTCTTGATTCTTGTTGTCAGCATAAACCTTAAGAATACGACCCAGTGGATTGTTTGTATTCGGCGTAGAAAGGTTTTTAAGCTGGCTCTTAATCTTAGTGCTAGTAAGCGCAAGATCAATGAAACGTACTACGAAGATTAGTAGACCAACAAGTAATAATACTGTGATGATGTAACCTACTTCAGCACCTTGCTCGTAGTATTCCATAAGCGATTTTTTCTGCGTGTTGATACGTAAGATTGCGCCGCGTGTAGGGTCAACAAATACGCCTGTGTAGTTATCAGCAGAAGTGTTTTCTAAATCAGAAATACCAGAAAGGATGTAGCTATCAGGTTGCTTACCTAGTGGTTGAATTGATTTAGTTTCTGGAGAGTAAATTAAATAACCGTCGTCAGTTACTAAGTTAAAGTTACCGATACGTGTTACTTTTTTCACTGTAGCTGAACCGTCAAGACCAGCAACTTCAGTTTCGAAAGTTGAAACTTTAGCTGATTCTGTCATTTCAGTTTGAAGTGCAATCCAAAGCTCTTCTAATTCACGAACAGTTGGTAGCTCTTTAGCTGCTGCAAGTGAACGAAGTACTTCAGCACGTCCTGGTTTTTCAGCAGAAACAAGTGATGCTTCGATAGTACCAATTGCATCTGCAGCTGAACGGCGTACAACACCGAACATTTCGCCCAACGTACCTTGTGCATTAAGAAGCTCTTGCTCTTTTTCTGCTAAAGTATTTTCGTTTTGCGCATATTCTTTAGATAAGCGGTCGCCACGTGCTTTTTCAGCAGCTAGCTCGCTTTTCGCTTTATTAAGTAACGCTTGCTTGTCAGCACGAGCTGAAAGGAACTCTTGTTCACGTTGCTTATTTAATTTACCTTCAGAGATACGTTCTTGCTTTACTTGCTCAAGAATTTTGTCTAAAGCACCAGTGTTTGCGTGTGCATTAAGCGCGGTACCTGCAGAAACAGATAGTACTGCTGCAACAGCAAAACCTTTAAATAGTTTCTTCATTATTGATTACTCCGCGCCAAAGATTGGTAGTTTAACAAGTTCTAATGTCGCTTGTTTACGCGCCATACGGATAACTTCTTTAACAGGTTTAAGGTATTCTTCACCTAATTCTTTCCACTGTTTTGTATTGTTATCCCACACCCACGCATGCTTAAGGTCAAAAGACTGAGCTACGTATGTGATACGACCTAAACGACCAAAGTCAACGTTGATGCTTTTGCCATCAACTTCAAGTGTACCTTGAGAAGCAGTTACTGCTGAGCTGTATGCAGCTTCAACTGTGTATGCTTCTAGCACTTGGCGGAATTTTTCAGATGTAGTCACTGACGCTGATGCCATGATGTCACGAAGTCTTTCAACACGTGCAAGACGGTTTTCAAGATTGAACGGAACGTCCGCTTTGATGAATTGCTCAAGCGTATCGATCATGCGATACATCAAAGGCACAACGTTTTGTTTCGTGTTATCGATTGTCGCGATTTGACGGTCAAACGATTCGATAGATGCGTTTTGGTCAGCGACCAAACGTGCTACGTGATCGTTGTACACTTTCATAAGCTCAGTTTCATCAACAATGCTACGGTACTCAGCGATTAGCTCTTGAGTTTGACCATAGATATTGTCAATTTTAGTTTGAGACTTAACAGCAGCCTTTTGAATTTGTTGACCTGCATCTTGCACATCTTTCAAAGGATCTGCAATCACATTGCTGCTTGCAAATGCAAATGCGCCAACCAACGCAGATGCTACAAGACTCTTTCTGATTTTAACAGACATAGTTCCCAACCAATTAAGTAATGTTACTTTTATAATTTAATTATCCTCCGAAGAGGACAACCCTGATATCTTTTAATAGATATCAACCCTCCAATAATGCTAAATGCATCTAGCTCTGTCAACTTGATGTTCGGGTTTCATCGGAAAAAATTGGTTACTCGTCGTTGAAGGGAAAATAGCCAAAACAACGAATTAACAAAAAAATAACAGAGGTGTTCGTAGTAAAGTTCTATAGCCCTTTACTGGTAAACATTGGGTCTTGTTTGTATTTTTACTTAAACATAAATGTAACATTTTGTAAAAACAGAAAAGGGCTGTTTAACTTGAAAAAAAAAATCTTTTAAATCGTCTAAAAAATCTCTTTTGAAGAATTTTTATGCACTCAGTGAGCAAAACTGGACAGCTTGCGAACAATATCAGGCTATCCACTTGGGTGGGTGTATTGATTAAACTTCATAATTTAGGTTGGATGGCTAAAAAATTGCGCGGTCTTTTACAAGCTTTGCTAATGAAATAATTGAGTCAACTTCAAGCTTTTCAAATATTTTTGCTTTATAAGTACTTACCGTTTTGTTGCTTATGAAAAGCTTTTCCCCTATATCTTTGTTCGACAATCCTTGCAATAGATAGTTCATGACAGCCAACTCTCGTTCTGTCAGTAGTTCATCGATATCTTTCTCAGAAGCAATTAGATGCTCTTGCGGGAAAAATGTATAACCTCGTAAAATCATTTCTACTGCAGCGGATATATCCTCAAGGCTTTCAGCCTTGTTTACAAACCCTTGAGCCCCCAATTTAGCAGCTGTGCGAATAATATGCTTATCGTGTTTTGCGGATAAAAAGAGCACTTTACCGGCAAAGCCATTACTTACAGCACGCTTGTAGAGGCTAAATCCATCTGAGTCTTCAAGTTCAATATCCAAAATTGCGAGTGCAATATTATTGGTTTTTAGAAACTGTAACGCTTCCTTTTGACTTGCAACAGCCTGAACTTCGTTTACGAGAGTTGATTTTGCTAGCACCATTTTAATTGCAGTAGCCACCATTGGGTGATCATCTACTAGCAAAATATCATTTCCTATGCTCATCAATTAGTAAACCTTCATTATAATTCATCAAACAACTGTCACTAAACTCAGATTTTTTCTGTTTTAAGTTTAACTAAGTTTAGCGGGTTATTTTACGATTGGTGAAATAAATGCAATCAAACGTAGAACGTTTCACGCATCGCACTATTATTCCCAATACAACAGTAAATGTATTTTTATAAAAACTGCCAATACAGCATATAATACTTTAATTATAGAAAGTAGGTTTTTAAGGAATAGTTAGCTAGTTACAGGATAAATACTGAGGAAAACTTACTTCAATAAGCCTTTAGGAGGAAATCTAATTCGGGACGTTTCTTTAGTCTTAAATGGAGAAGGAATTTTGGTGAAACAGAAACTGCCTCACCAAAATATATTCAGGTTCACATAATTACTTATGCTACTTCTACATTCTCAGCTTCAGGGCCTTTTTGACCTTGTTTGATGCCGAAAGATACTTGTTGGCCTTCGCTAAGCGTGCGGAAGCCTGTACCTGTAATAGCGCTGAAGTGTACAAATACATCAGGACCATTTTCTTGTTCAATGAAACCAAAGCCTTTAGCTTCGTTAAAGAACTTAACTTTACCAGTAACCGTGTTTGACATACTAAATTTTCCTGTAAGTCAATAATTAAAAATTCAGCCGTAATGGCTCTATCCTCCCTGAGTGAATGCCCAATAAACTTGGGGTAAAGTACAGGAAGAACCAATAACCAAACCGGTAACCGTACAAGCCGCACATTATCCGTAAATTCAATACGCAAAAACTCAAAGCAACTACAGACTAACACATTAATTTTATTTTAGCTCTATTAATCGAAAATTATTTTGAGGTCAACTGCCACAGCAAAAATATATGACGATAGTATTTATAAGCAATTAAAATATAATGAAAAAGCCCACTAAAAAAAGTGGGCTTTGAAGCAGGTTGCTTTATAAGCTACTTAACTAGCCAATCCATTTGCGCTTCGGCTTTGATTGGTACCACTTGTGAATCACCTAGCTTATAGCTTGCAGGCACCGTCCAACTTTCTCTTACTAGTGTAATGGTGTCTTTATTTCGCTCCAGCCCGTAAAAATCCGGACCAAAATGGCTCGCAAAGCCTTCAAGCTTGTCCAAAGCGCCCGCCTCTTCAAACGCTTCAGCATATAATTCAATGGCAGCATGAGCTGTATATGCGCCCGCACAGCCACACGCCGCTTCTTTTTTGTCTTTATAGTGCGGTGCAGAGTCTGTGCCTAAAAAGAATTTTTTACTTCCACTTGTAGCAGCTTCAATTAGCGCCTGCTGATGAATATTTCGCTTTAAAATTGGTAAGCAATAGTAATGTGGGCGGATACCACCGGCTAACATATGATTACGGTTATAAAGCAAATGATGCGCTGTAATTGTTGCAGCTACATTCTCAGGGGCATTGTTAACAAACTCGACAGCATCTTTTGTAGTGATATGTTCAAGAACAATTCTAAGTGTTGGAAAGTCAGTGACTACATCAGCTAAGATTGTTTCTAGAAATACTTTTTCACGGTCAAAAATATCAATTGATGAATCGGTTACTTCGCCATGTATAAGTAGCAACATGCCCACTTCTTGCATAGCTTCAAGCACCGGATAAATATTTTTAATAGAGGTCACACCTGAATCTGAGTTTGTTGTCGCGCCTGCAGGGTATAATTTAGCCGCAACAATTTTACCTGTCGCTTTGGCTTTTTTAATTTCTTCAGGGGTTGTTTTATCTGTAAGGTAAAGCACCATTAAAGGCTCAAAATTACCTTGCGGACCAGCGGCTTTAATTCGCTCATAATAAGATAATGCACTGTCTGTACAGGTTGCCGGAGGAACAAGATTAGGCATAATAATCGCACGCCCCATATAACGGCTAGCATCACGAACGGTGTCGGTAAGTTGATCACCATCACGCAAGTGTATGTGCCAATCGTCTGGGCGAGTGATTGTTAAAGTTTGCATCGAATTTAAATCTGACATTGCTGGTTTCCACGGCTAAAGTTAGAGGGATAGCGTAAACTATGAGTAAATAACCTCGCTTATTTACTCAAGCGCATATTCAGGTGACTAGTTTACACCAGTTAAGGTTTTTTTTAAAAATAACTTTGTGGATATATAAATAGTAGGTTAAGTTAATAAATTAACAGCTAATTTGAGTCAGTTTTCTTTTTATGTCTAACAGGTTAGATACCGCTTTTGCACTTGAGGTCAAAACAGACCAACTACGTATAATAAATCAGTTTTCATCCTCATTGATGCAGCTTGATACACTTGAAGAATTACTGGATTACGTAACATCTCAGGTTGTAAAACGTCTTGGCTTTATTGAGTGTGTTATCTATTTAGCTGATGATGAAACACGTACATTAAAAGAAGTTGCTTCAATGGGAACAGCAAGTTCTTCAGATACCTACCACATAGACAGAACTGAAATCGATTTTGATCAAGGGATCACCGGTTATGTCGCATCGTCAGGACTCCCTCTAATGGTTGGCGATGTCACTCAAGATAGTCGTTATATAGCGGATGCCCGCCCTGCTCTTTCTGAGTTATGTGTGCCCCTTGTTTATAAAGAAAAGGTCTTAGGGGTGATTGATTGCGAGCACCCACAAAAACATTACTATACAGATGCACATTTAGAGGTGCTCTCAACTGTTGCTCATTTACTGAGTGCAAAAATAAATCAAGTTCGCACCGTTGAAAATTTACAACAAACAGTAAAACAGCTAAATGATGCTCAAAAGCTTGAAAATAGTATGTTGCAAATTGCAAATTTAACCTATCAATCAAGCGAGCTAGACAGCTTTTTTGAATCGCTCCACTGTATTATTACCTCTTTACTGCGAGCTGATAACTTCTTTATTGGCCTGTATGACAAACAACTAGATGTACTTGATTTAGTCTATATTATTGAAGAAGGTGTTCGTTCAAACGCACATAAAAAGATTTCCAAAGAATTACTCAAGGACACCGCCTCGTATTACCTTTTAACAACAGACCAGTCTCTGTTATTTAATAAAGAAGAATTTGCAAAGCATATAAAGGCAGGCCATTTTAAAATGGTCGGCAGACAAGCAGAATCTTGGCTCGGTGTGCCTTTTAAGGTTAATGAGCGTATCAGTGGCGTAATTGCAGTTCAAAGCTATAGTGAATATTACCATTACAGTGAACATGATCGTGCTCTTCTGACTTATGTAAGCCGACAAATAAGTATGGCAATTGACCGTCAACTTTCGCGCCAAGAACTGGAACATAAAGCGCTGCACGACGAGCTCACAGGCTTGGCAAACCGCTCATTACTTATCGAACGAGTTAAACACGGGATCTTACGCTTGGCTCGTTCTGATGAACAAAGTCAACATGCCCTACTTTATTTAGACTTCGATCGCTTTAAGAGTATTAACGATTCGCTCGGTCATGAGGTTGGCGATCATTTTTTAGTCAAAATTTGTGAGCTAATACAAGGAACAATTAGAAATACAGATACATTCGCACGCTTGGGTGGTGACGAATTTGCTATTTTTATGGAAAACATCACTGACAAACAACAAATTGATGATGCACTTGCACGTATCCAACTGGCACTTGCAGAGCCTCTCAATATCGATGGTCACCTATTGCAAGCTTCAACGAGTATCGGTGTTGCATTTTGTACAAGTGAAAAAGACAAGGCTTATAAGTTACTGCAACATGCTGATGCAGCTATGTACGAAGCAAAATCTTCAGGTCGCGGACAAGTCAAATTTTTCAATAACACAATGCGCAAAAAATTAAAGTCACATGCAGATATTGAAAATGACTTACAACATGGCATTGAGCATAACGACTTTGAACTTTACTACCAGCCTATTTTTACTATTCAAAGTAATGAAGTTGTTGGTTTTGAAGCGCTTGTTAGATGGCATCACCCTAGCAAAGGTTTAGTGGCCCCCAATGATTTTATTCCGATCGCTGAGGACACAGGGCAGATTATTAATCTTGATTTGCACTTATTAGAACTTGCCGCAAAGCAGATATTCGCTTGGCATAAACAAGGAACACCTTTTTTACGTGTCACTGTCAATGTGTCATCTAGGCATTTTGCAAGCCTCGACTTTGTGAGTCAGATACATGACTTATATAAAAAGTATCAATTACCACTGGGCTCTTTATGTTTAGAAATAACAGAATCAGGCTTAATTGGTAACCTAGAGTTGGCAACAAAAATAATAGAAGGCCTTGCTCCGCTTGAAGTCAAACTATGTTTAGATGATTTTGGTACAGGTTACTCTGCACTTGGTTATTTACATCAACTGCCCATTCATATTTTAAAAATTGATAAAAGCTTTATTGATCATTTAAGAAAAGAGCATAACCCACTTGTTGACGCTATTCTTTCATTAGCCCAATCATTAAAACTGGATGTAGTGGCAGAGGGAATTGAAACAGAGCAACAATTAAACATTTTAAAACAAACACAATGTAAGTTTGGCCAAGGCTTTTTAAAGGCCAAACCTATGCCAGCCAGTGAAGCTGAAAAAATAATTCTAAATGGTCTTTAAAGCCTAAGAGTTACTTAGGCTTAGTATGTTTATGAGGTTAGCCTAACTCTCGGCGTAACTCTTTAGCGGCAGTAACCATATTTTGTAATGCTAAGCGTGTTTCTTCCCAACCGCGGGTTTTTAGACCGCAGTCAGGGTTGACCCAGAGCCTCTCTACTGGCACTTTTTTAGCCGCTTTGTGAATTAAGTTCTTAATCCAAGCAATATCGGGGATATTTGGGCTGTGAATATCATACACCCCTGGCCCGATATCATTCGGATAATCAAAATCCTCAAATGCTTTTAATAGCTCCATATTTGAACGAGATGTTTCTATCGTGATGACATCTGCATCCGTGTCTGCAATACCCGCTATGATGTCGTTAAACTCCGCATAACACATATGAGTATGAATTTGTGTTTCATCTGCCACTTTCGATGCACAAACACGAAACGCATAAGCAGCCCAGTCCAAGTACGATTGCCAGTCACTTGATTTTAATGGCATACCTTCTCTAAAAGCGGGCTCATCAATTTGAATTATCTTTATACCAGCTTGCTCTAAATCGACAACTTCATCACGAAGCGCTAATGCTATTTGCTTAGCAATGGTAGATTTATCTAAATCATCACGGATAAATGACCAAAATAGAATAGTCACTGGACCCGTTAGCATGCCTTTCATTTTCTTCGTTGTTAGAGATTGTGCATAGCGCGTCCATTCAACTGTCATAGATTGCTCTCTCGACACATCGCCCCAAATAATCGGGGGTTTTACACAACGCGTTCCATAACTTTGTACCCACCCAAATTGGGTGAATGCAAAGCCTTGCAAAAACTCCGCAAAGTACTCAACCATATCGTTACGCTCTGCCTCACCATGCACCAAAACATCGAGCTGTAACGCTTCTTGCTCTTCAACAGCATAGCGAATTTCTGCTTCCATCTGCTGACGGTACTCAGCAGCAGGCAAAACCCCCGCTTTAAATTCTTTACGTGCTTTACGTATCGATTGAGTTTGCGGGAAAGATCCTATCGTGGTGGTCGGTAGTAAAGGTAGCCCAAGTGCGCTTTGCTGTTTGGCTATTCGAACTGAGAATGGACTAGACCGTTTAGCATCTTTGTTAGTTAGTGTACTCAGACGGTTTTGCACATCTTGATTATTAACTCTCGCTGATATTAAACGTTTCTTAACTGGCTCACTGTAATCATACAGCAACTGTGTTTGCCCTGTGTTAAGCGCATTACGCAATAGTTGTAACTCTTCGCCTTTTTGTTTGGCAAAAGCAAGCCACGATTTTATTTCCCCCTCTAATTGCTGCTCTTGGTCTAAATCGACAGGTGTATGAAGCAACGAACAAGATGGCGCAAGCCACAGGTTATCGCCTCTTTTTTTAGCTAACGCGTGCAATACAGAATACTTTTGCGTTAAATCACTGCGCCATATATTACGACCGTCAATAATACCCAGTGAAAGTACCTGTTGCTGTGTGATTAAGGTATCAAGCTTTGATATATCGACATTTCCTGCAACACAATCAAAATGCACACCGTCTACAGGGTAATTAGCTATATCGGCAACATAATCATTTACTGAGTCAAAATAACTGGCAACTAGTAACTTCACACCTTGTCCTGAAAGCGTCGCAAAACTTGTTTTAAGTGCTTTTTGCTGGCCAGAGTTTAATTCTAAGGCAAGAACAGGTTCATCTATTTGAACCCACTCAACACCCAGCTTCGCAAGCTTAGCTAATACCTGTTGATAGACAGGTAAAAGCTTTTCTAGTAATGATAACGTATCAAACGGCTTTCCTGCAGGCTTAGCCAAATGTAAATAAGTCACAGGGCCAACCAACACAGGCTTCACCTTGTGGCCTAATTGATGAGCTTCTTGCACATGCTCAAATAGTTCAGTCCAAGTCAGTGCGAATGTTTGATCTTCCGATAACTCAGGAACAATATAGTGATAATTTGTATTAAACCATTTTGTCATCTCACTTGCCGCACATTGACATCCAGTAGGCGCTTGCCCTCTAGCAATTCTAAAAAGTGTATCTAAGTCAACGTTACCTTCCTCACTACAGTGGCGCTTTGGAATTGCTCCCACCAAAAGTGATGTATTCAAAACATGATCATACCAAGCAAAGTCACCTACAGGCAGTAAGTCAATACCGGCATTAGCTTGTAGTGCCCAGTTTTCTTGCCGAATAGACTTACCTCGTTCGAGTAATACTTGCTGGTTTATTTTTCCTGCCCAATAAGATTCTATTGCGAACTTTAACTCACGTTTCTTTCCTATTCGAGGAAAGCCTAAATTATGTAATTGTGCCATACCCATTCCATTTAGCTGTTTAGATGTCTAAAACATTAGCGATGAGATAAAGCTAATTCAACTGATGCTTTCTCAGTTTCAACTTGAGGTAATTTCATGGATTTAAAAAATAATTTAAGTAAAATATAAATGACAACGCTGTCAATTTGATTAATAAAAGTATATTGTAAATATGAGGTAAAATTCCTCTGAAACTTTAGACGTCTAGACGTTGAAAAAACATAATTGTAGGCGTACTATGTCCATAATCTGAGTTTGACTCACATTTTTCATGAGATTTTTTAAAGATGATCGATATTAAACACTTAAAAACCATAGCAACCCTTAAAGAAACAGGATCTTTGGTCAATACAGCCCGAGAGTTGTTTCTAACGCAATCGGCTTTATCGCATCAAATTAAAGATCTTGAGAATAAATTAGACTGTCAACTTTTCGAGCGTAAAACGCAGCCTGTGCGCTTCACGCCACAAGGTATGCTGTTACTGGAGTTAGCAAACGAAGTTTTACCGCGTGTTGAAGCGACAAAATGCCGTTTAAAAGAAAGCCTTAATCAGCCAATTTCAAACCTGCGCTTAAGTGTCGAATGCCATGCTTGCTTTCACTGGCTATTACCGACTATAAAAGAGTTCAACAACTTTTGGCCAGATATTAAAGTCGATTATGAAAGAGGCTTTAGTTATGACGCTATTCCTGATCTAATCAATGATGAACTGGACTTAGTACTCACCTCTGATATCCGTGAGCCAGACAAATTAGAATACGCACACTTATTCGACTTTAAGTTAAAACTGATTGTTTCACCTGATCATGAACTGGCCAAAAAAGCCTATGTCACCGCACTGGATTTAAAAAACGAAACGATAATTTCTTACCCCATTCCACGTGAACGCCAAGATATCTTTAAACATTTTATCCAAAATGCACGATTCGATGGCACGCTGAAAACGGTTGACCAAGGCTTATTGATTTTCCAGTTGGTGAGTGCTGGTATGGGGGTTGCGGCTTTGCCCGATTGGTTAGTGACCCCTTATGAAAGCCAAGGGCTTATTAAATCGATTCCGTTAGGTGCGTTAGGGTTAACACGCCCGATGTATTTAGCAATGAAAAAAAATATGAAAGATAACCCTGTTTATCGCCACTTTTTAAATACCTGTAAACAAAATAACGGCCGTTAATAAAAGCTCATGTAACTGACATGGTTACATGGGCTTTTATGCTCCCTTGCTGGTTCAGTCCATTGGCCCGTGAAATATGCGCCACTGCTTTGATGCAAAGGCGCAGTAGTCTCCATAGAATCAGACAGGGTTATCGATATCAATAAAGGTGACATCAAAACCATGCTGCTCAGCTAATAACTCACCCAGAGCTTTAATGCCGTAGCGCTCTGTCGCATGGTGACCTGCTGCAAAAAAATCGATACCTTGTTCACGTGAGCTGTGAATCGTTTGTTCAGATGCTTCACCTGTCAAATAAGCATCAATATCCTGCGAGGCAGCTAAATCAATATACCCTTGCCCACCACCAGTACACCAAGCAATAGTGTCAATTTTCTCTTCTCTAACTAAGCTTGTTAACGGTGCGCGATTGAGTACTTGGGCAATTTTGTCGGCAAATTCTTCACCCGTTAATGGTGTTTTTAAACGCCCTTTTACCGGCACACTATTAGGACCGGATTCAAGCCCAGCAGTAAACTCAATATCGAGTAACTTTGCCAATTGCGCGTTATTACCAATGTCGGGGTGTATATCTAGCGGCAAATGATAGCCATATAAATTAATATCATTCTTTAAAAGCGCTGCAATACGGCGTTTTTTCATACCCGTAATTGACTGCGACTCCCCTTTCCAAAAGTAGCCGTGATGTACCAAAATTGTATCTGCATTTTCGGCTATCGCTGCATCAATCAATGCTTGGCTTGCTGTTACACCCGTTACTATTTTTTTTACCTCACTCGCGCCTTCAACTTGTAAACCGTTGGGGCAGAAATCAGCGATTAATTCAGGCTTAAGAATGTCATTTAGTAATTGAGTAAATTGTTTGCGTTGCATATAAAACCGTTCTCCAACCCTCTATTTTGTGCAAATTTTGGCGGTTATGAGCGAAAAATGGAAGGAAAATCGCAAAAAATTGAAAAGTAAGCTGAAAATAGGTATAAATATATATTCTTAATCTGTGTTTACAACGTATAGGGTCTCTGATGAGCAAACTAGACAAAACAGAAGTGTTAAATGCCTTCGAAGCAGCATACGAAGCAGCGAATGGTAAGAAACCTGAAATTACTACAAAACCTGGTTGGTATAGCATCGATGGTGGCAAAAACTTGCGCCTAGCCGATGTTGCAGCGCTGACTGAAGAGCTTACTTCTGGTAAAACAGCTGAGCCTAAGGCAGAAGAAGCACCAAAAGCCCCAGCGAAAAAAACCAAAACTAAAACCGCTGCGCCAGCTAAAACAGCAAAAAAAGCATCATTCACTGTTGTTAAAGCAAACGATGATGGTTACAAAGCTGAAGAACTTTGGATCGTTAACCTAGCTGAAAAAGACCACGATTGTCGTTTACCACGTGGTGTTGTGTAATTTACTTACACTTAATAATTTTAAAAACCACTACTCGTTAGTGGTTTTTTTATATTCATCCAGCTGAATATTTAATAGCCATTGACTAAAATAACCAAATAGCACAATAAAAATAGTGCCAATCAGTACGGGCATTACTAAGAAATCCCAACTTTGCAAAGATTGCATAATCAAAATTGGATTTGCCCCTGCCGCGGGATGTATTGTGTCTGTCAACATCATGAGACTGATTGCCAGCCCTGTGGCGATAGCAATTTCAACAGGCCCTACACCGACATAATTTACAAATACAACGCCAATTAATGCAGTCAAAAGGTGCCCTCCGATGACATTTTTCGCTTTCGCAAGCGGGCTGTGTGGTACACCAAATACCAACACCGCAGTTGCACCAAATGGTGCCATCAACCAAATACCGTAATTTCCTAATTGCTGTAAATAGGCCAACACAAAAATTGCCATACAAGCAATTACACCTGCGATAGCCGCTTTACTCACCTTATTTTCCATAACGCCTCCTAAAAGTAGACCGATTTGTCTACTCGGCAAATGGTAGACAAGTCGGTCTACTTCTGTCAAGCTATCATTAGTCGCCAATTGAGATCTTGTTATGGATAAACGAACACATATTATTTTGACCGCCCTGTCACTTTTTTATCAAAAAGGCATTCATAGTGTGGGAATAAACGAGATTATTAGTGTCGCGGGTGTCGCTAAAAAAACCATGTACCACCATTTCGTAAGTAAAGATGAACTATTACTAGCGTGCCTTAGTGAGCGACATAACAGGTTTTTAAATTGGTTAACGCAAGCCACCAGCAAGCAAACAACTATTGAAGAATTTAAAGTCGCTTTGATCAGCTGCCATGAAGCGTGGTTTAATTCTAAAGTGACTGAATTAGGTGATTTTAATGGCTGTTTATTTATTAACACTGCAGCCGAATTTGCTGATCCTGCCAACCCAATTAATCAAGCCTGCAAAGAGCATAAAATGGCAGTGCAGCAGTTAATAAAACAGCGTTTATCAGCGTGTAATAACATGGAAAGTTCGCAGTTGGGCTCGTACAGCCACTATTTGATGACACTCGTTGAGGGTATGATCTGCCAAGCAAAACTGGTAGGAATTAAACAGTTTCCTCATTTAAAACAATGAATAAACAATAAAAAAGCGGCACTATGGCCGCTTTCAGTTTAGATTTTCGCTATGTTAGATTTTTTCAAAATATAACTTTTCGCGTTTTTTTTCACCCACTTCGTTCATGGTTGCTGCATCAAATAAACGACCATTAATCATGGTGTAATCGATTTTATCTGTATCACGAATATTCGTTAGCGGGTTACCGTCAATAACGATTAAATCGGCAAGCTTACCCGCCTCAAGTGAACCGATGTTGTTATCAAGGCCAATGTATTTAGCAGGATCTAAGGTTGCTGCACGAATTGCTTCAAGTGGTGTCATACCACCTTGCGCAAACATCCAAATTTCCCAATGTGCGGCTAAACCTTCACGTTGGCCGTGAGCACCTAGGTTCACTAAAACACCTAAGTCTTGCAGCTCTTTGGCAACACGGGCATTGTTAAAGTGGTTATAGTGATGATCGGGCGCCTTAACACGACGCATTGAGCGAGGTAAAAGCTGATTCTTTGGCACAAACTTACTTAAGCGTGGGTGATTCCACACATCGGTCTTATCGTACCAATAATTTTCACCCCAAATACCACCGTATGCGACACCCAGTGTCGGTGTGTAACCTACATCACTTTGTGACCAAAGCTGGCGAATATCATCATAGATATTGGCAACAGGAATTGAGTGTTCAATACCCGTATGACCATCAACCACCATGGTTAAGTTGTGCTGCAGTAGTGAACCGCCCTCTGGCACAACCATCATTTCAAGTTCACGACCTGCCTCAATCACTTGCTGGCGCTGTTCACGGCGTGGTTGGTTATAGGATTTAACACTAAACGCGCCCACTTTCTTTAAGCGCTCAAGGTGGAATTTGGCATCTTCTAACGAATCAATATGCGACGTGTAACCTGGCATATTCGCACCATATAAAATGGTACCCGTGGAGAAAATACGAGGGCCGACAATCATGCCTGCTTTTTGCATTTCGCTTGCAGCAAAAATCTCAGTGGTGTCGTTTGATGGATCGTGAATCGTTGTTACACCTAACGCTAAACCTGCTAAGTTCTTCCAGTTTTGCTGTGGAATGATCTCATCGCTACCTTGCGAGCCATGCGCATGCGCATCAACAATCCCTGGCATAATCGTCTTGCCGGTTACATCAATTACCTCAGCACCTTTAGGAATAGCAACACTGTCTTTACTGCCAACCGCTTTAATATGCTTACCATCAGTTACAATAACGCCGTTTTCAATAACCTGCTCACCGTTCATGGTGATAATGCGCGCGCCAGTGAACGCAAAGACTGAGTTAGGCTCCGCCATGGTTTTTGTAAAACCGATGTTGTCGCCGCTTTTAACTTTAAAATCAGTCTCTTCATTTTGGTTAATATCAAATAAACCCGCTAGACTTGCATGATATAACTCAGGGCCTAAGCTCCAATAAAGTTTATCGCTTGTGCCACTCCAGCTGATGTTCTCACCCGCGCGAACAGAAAGCTGCTCAATTGGGAATTGGCTATCTTTCGGGCCAATATTAATGGTTTTGCCGCGCTCAACAAATGGCGTAACAAATACTTTAAAACGCTCTGCAAACGCTAAGTATTGACCATTCGGTGATACTCTAAACTCTGTTGCATGCTCTGATTCATAAAGTTTACGAACTTGCTTTGATTCAAGTTCAACAACACTTAATGTTGGCTTTGGCCAAGGACTCATCACATATATACGGTCGTTCGCTGCACCAAATTGCGGCTGATAACCTGATTTAGTGATAAGTGTTGAATCACCGCCTTTAGCACTTACTGAGTAAATACCAGGCTCTAATGACCATGTCGGGTTAAGGATACTGCCGCCAGACGCTTTACGATAAACAACCGTTTTACCATCTGGGCTAAATGTTGGCTCTACATATTTACCTGGTTCTTTAGTAATCGTATCGCCACGGCCACTGCGCGCAGATACAACACGGATTGAGCCCTGTTCGTTATCATCCCATGTGGTGTAAACAATCTTCTTACCATCACGTGAGAACTGCGGAAATAATTCAAAGTGATCGTCTTGCTTAGTCAAGCGCTTCACTTTGCCAGACTCTAAATCACGTTTATAAATATGACCTAGCGCTTCAAAAATAGCCGTTTCACCATCCGGTGAGATTTGTACATTGCGCAGCATTTTCACATCAAAATTGTCGCTATCAATATTTTGTGTAAAGCGCACGGCTTTTTGAATTTGCTTATTAGTTTCAACTTTAAATGGAATAGCCGAGACAGACTTATCATCGACATCTAGTTTATGGATTGACCCACCCGCCCAAAAGACCAGTTGTTCGTTATCTGGTGTCCAAGCAATTGTTGGGTATACGCCATGAATAGCCCATGTCTCTTGCATATCACGCTCAAGCTCACCATAAAGCTTTGTATGCTCACCGGTGTGCAGATCATATAAATACAAGCTAGTTTGGAAGTCATCACGCTTGATATACGCAAGCTTTTTACCATCTGGTGAAGGTGTAGGTCGAATAGCCCCACCCATACCATCAATAATTGTTTCAATCTCACCGGTTTCACGGTCATAGCGTTTAATTTTATAAATACCCGCTACAGAGTCTTTAGAGTAATGGAATGTTTTACCCGGCGTTGCATCATGCGAGAAATACACATAACGACCATCCGGTGAGAACATTGGTTCACCTAAGTCTTTTTGGTCATTTTCGCGTGCAGTTAGCTGTACACCTTTACCACCCGCTTTGTGGTAAAGCCATACTTCACCAGCCCCTAAAGAGCGGCTTGCAGTAAAATGCTTACGCGCAACTAAGTAGTCACCATCAGGGCTCCAAGCAGGGCTATTTAACAAACGAAATGTTTCGTTCGTTACTGCTTTCTGGTTTTCACCGTTTAAATCCATAACCCATATGTTATCGCCACCACCTTGGTCTGAAGTAAACGCAATGTGCTTACCATCAGGGCTAAAGCGTGGTTGCATTTGCCATGCAATATCACTGGTTAATTGCGTTGCAGTACCACCCGACATTGGCATGGTATAAATATCGCCAAGTAGGTCAAACACCAGAGTTTTACCATCAGGGCTAATATCCACATTCATCCACGTGCCCTGCTCAACACTAATTTTAGCGTCTAGGAATTGGCCTTTTGGTGCGTCCACCTGCCATTTGTCATCATTTGATTGCTCTGCCGCCACTACTTGCCCAGTTAGAGCAAGTGAAATCGATACAGCTAGGGCTGTATGAAGCATTTTCTTCATTGAAATCTCACTTTTTATTGTTTTTGCACACTTTTAAGATTGCACCAAATAGCATAGCAAGATTCCAGTGATTCGTGTTAAACAGACGTAAATAGTCGACTAATGCCACGCAATGGGATCAAACTGATAATAGCCAACTAGCAAGCGATAAATCTCAGGATCAAATTGTCTCAGTTCAGCGGGTTTTTCTAAAAAGGTTTCGGTGATGACAGCAAAAAACTCAGCTTCATTGGTCGCGCCATAACTATGAATAACATGTGGCATACCGTAAGCTAAATGGGTTTTGAGTTGATTAAACGCGCGACTAAATACTTTTGCCCATTTTTGGTAATCTTCATTACTGGCAAGCAGCGGTGTACCTGTGGTTTTACCCGTTTCTTGGTCTAGTTGATGGGCAAATTCATGAAACACTAAATTATGACCATCGCTTGGCAGGCGATTCCCCTCTAGTACATCATGCCAGCTAAGCACTAATGTACCTCCAGGCCATGACTCTCCTTGACGAACAGCGTTGTGATAACTTACTAAACCTGCACCATCTCGCGAAGTCTCGGGCGCATAATAAGCACTAGGGTACAATAAAACTTCTCTTACATTACGGTACAAAGGCCAGGGTTTATTGAGCACTAACAAACACGCATCAGCAGCAACTATCAGCTTCATAGATTCGTTAAGTTTTAAGCCATCACAACCAATAAAACGTTTTTCATTTAAAAACCAAACGATATGTCGTTCCAGCTTTTCACGATCGGCGTCGGTCATTCTTTGGTAGATGGGCATGTACTTTAGCAACAAATTCTTTTGCTGTGAGTTAAGAGCAAAACGATGGTATTTTTTTTGCCAAAAATGATTTCTAATATCATCCCAGCGCCAATAACACACAATAAAAATAACTAAGGAAAGTAACAAAAATAGGTTAAGCATTACCATCGCCTAAAAAACGGTCTTAGTAGTTAAATGTGTGCAAACAAGAAAAGATCAATACTTGATAAATTAATTGAACATTAAAAGCCGTGTTAAACACGGCTTTTACCATCATTAACGGTATAAGGGTTGCCAAGCACAGGTTCTACGTCCATTGCGCTCAAAATAAAAGTTATTACAATTTGAATCATAGTTACTATTACCAACATCAATACGGTAATTACTGATATAACGGTTATGTAATGAAACTTGCTGACCATTTTGTAATAAAGTGAAGTGTACGTGTGGACCAGACGATTGTCCGCCTTCGCACAGTGCTTGGTTATAACTATTCGCATAACGACCTAGCAACGTTCCTGGCTGCACAGTGTCACCATTATTATATTGTAAGTTAGACATGTGGTAATAATTAGTTGCAAAGCCACTTGAGTGCGTTACCCGTATATTACATGACGAAAAACGAGTGATGACCCCACCATGTGCGGCTTGAACCCAAGGCGTATTGCTTCCCCATCCACCAGAACCATTGTTAAAGTCTAATGAAGAATAAGGATAACCTGAGCCAGTGTTTGAATGCGCTCCACCACTATACCAATAATACCCTTGAGACCAAGGTAAGTTCATAGTAAATGTGGCTTGAACCGACTGCTCTTCCCCTGAAAACGTAACTTGGTCTGTGTTCAAAATAAGAGACTGATCGGGTGATAGTTGCTCGAATATATCTAAGAAGCGAGTTAAAGAATCATTTGCCTGAGCATGCAGATTGTGCTGCTTACTCATCATGCTGGCAAGCGCAGCTGTAGCGGCAGTACTCACTTGTGAAGGCCTAATTAAATGCTTTATGGAGTTTGAGTTTTTATCATGCTTTACGGCTTGCTCTTGCCAGTGTTTAAAGGCATAGAAACGTTGACTTAATTTAAATGCAACGTCTTTAACCTGCTCCTCAAATCCTTGCTTGTCAGAGATATTTTTAAACACGCTTTCTAATTCAACCGAAGGATCAGAGAGTCCCTCACTTTGCTGTTCAATCAGTGCCAAAATCACTTTTGGGTTAATACTATAATAGCCAGCCCAGTGTAGTATAAAAGCTTGTTTACTTTGAAGTTCAGGGGCATACGACGCGAAGTAGTTATCCCAGTCTTCATTTAATAGGTCATTATTAAATACAAATGTTTGGTCATCCATAATTAATAATGAATTAAGATTCAGTTGTTCTACTGCTTGGTCTGAAAATTCAAACGTTTCATGGTTATGCACACCGGCAAACGCTATAGAAGAAAAACCAAGTCCAGTCGTAACCGCAAGTGTTAGTAAATGTTTATTCATCTTTTTGTTCCCTTTTATAAAACCCCATACGGGGAACAAAAATGTAGATCAAAAGTGAATGAATTGTTAATTTTATATTTTTATGTAAACATTAACGTAAGTAATGTACCTTTAATAACACCACCTTGAAGCCGAAAACGTGTACAAAAATAAAACATTTTATTTTGTAATCAATAACTGATTGAGGAACTAATTATTCATTGCGGTAAATAACAACCTGATTTCGTCCTGCGGATTTGGCGCAATATAATGCCTTATCAGCTTGTGCTAAAAGCCGATCGTAATCACTTGCACTTTGGCTGTCAGCTAAACCAAAGCTAACCGTAACAGACAAACCACTGGCGATATGCGAGAAATCATAGTTTGCAATCTCAAGGCGAATCACATCACATACTCGTGCCGCCTCTTTTGCTGTTTTTTCTGGGAATAAGAGCGTAAATTCCTCGCCACCCCAGCGAGCAGCTTGACCTATATGGGTACAATTTAAAGTGAGTAAGCGTGCTATTTCACAAATTACTTTATCACCTATTAGATGAGAAAAATTGTCGTTAATTGACTTGAAATGATCAATATCCATGATCGCAATAGAGAAGAATTTATTCTCTTTTCTGAATTTATCAAAACTTTGTGACAAACAAACATCGAAAGCGCGTCGATTAGGCAACTGAGTTAACTGATCATGATTAGCCAAATGTGCAAATGCATCCGCTTGCTTTTTCAAGTCATGCATTTGTTGCTCTACTTTTTCGGTTAACTCTATTTCAATCCGTTTATAGTGGTATAAACGAAATTTATAAATACTGTAAGCTATTAGAATAAAGGCAAAAACGATTAAAAGTTTGAAGCTTGTCTTCTGCCAAAAATAAGGGGCTATTCTAAAGCGTAAAACTTGCTCGTTATCTTGCCAATCGCTGTTGGGATAGCCGGCACGCACTTTAAAGGTATACTCACCTGGCGCTAAATTCGTGTATTCAGTAATAGCCAAGCGCCCTCTATCAACCCACTGTTCATTGTAACCGCTCAGTTGGGTCTGATAGTTAAGTCGCTGAGGCATAATAAAGCTCAGCCCCGCATAATTAAAAGACACCCGAGAAATACCTGGCGACAGGTTAAGCACTTCATTACTTGGTGGCAATGTAACCGCTCTGCCATCCACATCAAAGCTTTCAATGACGGTGGATAATTGACGTGTACTGGCTTCTTTTAGCCGCTCAGGCGTCGCGACAGCAACACCACGGGCGGTAGCAATCCATATTTGCCCATCAGAGTGAAGTGTTGCTGCAGGTGTTGAGCCTCCATTAGCTTGAGCGCTCAGCATGCCATCACCTTCATCATAGAGCTGCATGGACACAGTAAGTGGATTAACGCGGTCAGGCTCATCTAAAAATGCGACTAATTGCGCCTTGTTTACCTGAATAATACCTCTATTACTTGTCAACCAAAGTGAGCCACCTTGCTCAACTATCTGAAATAATTTATCGACAGGTAGCCCTTCTTGACGACCAAATAGTGCCATTGTGTCGTTTAGCATATTATAACGAACCAACCCTCTGTCAGTGGCTAACCACATATCGGTATCGTCTACATAAAAGCCAAACGCGTATTCAGTGCTAAAGTATTCTGGAAAAGTGATAGTGGCAAAACGGTCCTCAGACGGTGTATAAATTGACACACCGACTCCGGTACCAATCCATAATCGACCTTGAGTGTCCTCCGCCAAGGCTATAATAAAGTCACCCGCTAAACCATTTTCTGATGTATAAGAATACACTTGCCCATCTTCGCTTAACTTTGTTAATCCACTGGCAGTACCTATCCATAAATTATTTTCAGAATCAAAAAGTAACGAACGAACTTCATTGCTGATTAAACCGTTTTTTCTATTTTTTACAGGGTAAATTTTATTATTAACGACTTTCATTAAGCCGGCTGTATACGTGCCTAACCAAACATCACCTTTTTTATCTTCGGTTAAACTCAACACCGATAAAGGATCACGTTCATAAGCTTGTCTTAAAGTGCTAATTTCACCCTTCTCAATGCGGTTGAGCCCATTACTGCTTCCAACCCATACACTGCCATCGGAGTGGGAAAGAACTGTTCTGACATAATCAGATGCCAACCCCCGACTTTGACTCCAGTTGGTAAATGGCGCTTCTCGTAATCTAAACAGTCCTGCATTAGTACCAACCCAGATACTTTTTTCACGATCTTGCCAAAGAGATAAGATCCGGTTGTTAGGCAATCCATCATCCGCATCTAGGTTCTCGAGCCCTCGCTCACTTAACCTAAAAACACCTTTATTAATGGTGCCAAACCATAAGTCCCCTTTTGCATCTTCAAGCAAACTCGATATTGATTCATTGTTTAAAATATCATTTATGGAAACAAATACATCGTGTTGCTTTTTCCAGGCTCCACTCTCAGTTCCTACAACTAAATCACCTGATTGGGTAAGTAATAAAGTAAAAACGGATGTATCAGGTAAACCTGAATTTGAGCTAACTTTACTGACTTTTTTATTGATAATTTTATATAAGCCATCACTTGTTGCTGCCCAGATAACACCATCATTATCTTGTAATAATCGATACACACTTAGCTTATCTAGTAGCTGTTGTTCAGGCGCTTGTTCAGATGAGCGGTAAAGTATACCTTGCCCCTCTAAAGCGAGCCAAAGCTCTCCACTTTTTGTAATAAGGGCATGATTTACCATTGTTGATGAAGCTGGGAGTGCCTGCCAATGACCTTGCGACCTTTTCGCAATTCCTCCACGAGCACCGACTATGTACAAATCTCCGTTCTCTGTGGCAATCAAACTGCGTAGACCTGAGTCAGGTAAACCTGGAAGTTCTGTGCGGGTAAAAAGTTTAAATTCTCGTCCGTTAAAACGTGCTAAGCCTTCCCACGTTGCCACCCAAATATAACCATCTTTTGTTTGGCTAACACTATTGATACTGTTATGCGGTAGGCCAGAGCGAGTGCTCCATGTTTCAGTGAAGTAATCTGTTAATGACAGCCGTGCCGGTTTGGCTATAAGCCCAAAACTTAAAAATAACAACACACAGCAGATTACCCGCGCCATAAAATAAAACCTTGATATTTATTATCATTATTACTGTGTATAGTTTTGCAGAATAAGCGAAAATTCAACCAACTGAGCAAATACTACCTAAGTGCTAATTTTTACTCAGTTTAATCACAATTAGCAACAATTATTTACAAAAATCATTAATTTTTTCTTGCAGTAGTTTTACAAAACGTGCGACATGTAAGCCATCCATCAACGCGTGATGCACATCGATTGATAGCGGCATCTTGCCAGTTTGTAAGTCAAACTGACCAAATACAAATTTAGGAATGCCAAGACCATGACCTTCACTCACAGCATGAGAAAAACCAGTAAAATTTAACCACGGTAGCACTGATATATGGATAAGATCAGGTTGCCCTTCTGTTGCAGCAAATGCATCAGAGAAAAATGGTTTTGCTTTACTTGTTTTACCCACTGCAATGGCGTGTTTTGAGAAGTCTTCAATCGAGGCGTGTTTTTCAAAATAACTAAAGCGGAATGTTTCATCTTCTGCAAGCTCGACCACACTTCCTCTTACCGATGACAACTGCACAGGTAGAGAATCAACTATACGTTGACGCATTGGCGCATAGTCATGACATGCTTCAAGCGTTAGGTAGACATAGCTGTGAAAGAACGAATACGGCTCTGCTTTGCACTTGTTGTAAAGAGCCGCCATGTCGAGCGACACACACACATTAAAAAAAGGCAGAGAAAATTCTTTAAAGAAAGCGAAATGCTGTTTACGAGGCCAAGTATTAAGGTTAATTGGGGTGACTTCACAAGATAGAGTTTTCATTAGGCGTCCTCGAGATTTAAAAACCGAGTGTACCTAGCAAGCATTACTTCGTCACCTTGATGCGATAAATAACAGAGACAAAAAAGGTGCGACTTGCGCACCTTTTTTTAACTATAAATTTAGTCGATTTACTAAATTATAAACCGTTTTCGATGATTTCTAATGCTAGTTCATCGGCAATTAAATGCGTCGATTTTTGCTCTTTTTCAGAGCGAGCAAAGATTTCAGTTAGCGTATCAAAAATGCCTTCAACGTGTTTAGTTGATGCTTCTGCACTATAACCTTCTGGTGCAGTTTCGTAGTAAACGTTGATAATACCACCTGCGTTAATTACGTAATCTGGTGCATATAAGATACCTTTTTCACGGATAATTTCTCCGTGACGAGACTCTGCTAATTGGTTATTCGCACAACCTGCAATAATTGTTGCTTTTAAACGCGGGATAGTCGTGTCATTTACCGTTGCGCCTAGTGCACATGGTGCATACACATCAACATCTAAGTCGTAGATTTCATCAATACCCACAGCCGTTGCATTGAAGTCATTTACAACACGCTCAACAGCTTGCTCGTTAATATCTGTTACAAATAACGTTGCACCCGCTTCGTGCAAATGCTTACAAAGACCGTATGCTACTGCACCTAAGCCCTGCACTGCTACTTTGATACCAGCAAGATCTTGATGACCACGTTGGTGTTGTAAAGCGGCTTTAATACCTAAGAACGTACCATAGGCTGTGAATGGTGATGGGTTACCACTTTTGCCTTCAAGGCCTAGTACATAGTTAGTTTCTTTGTTCATGATAGCCACATCATCACAGGTGATGTTTACGTCTTCAGCGGAATAGTAGCTACCACTTAAACGCTCTAATTGGCGACCAAATGCACGGAAAAGCTGCTCTGATTTAATTTCTTTTGCATTACCGATAATTACTGACTTACCGCCACCAAATGGTAAACGTGCCACAGCATTTTTATACGTCATACCTTTTGATAAACGAAGTGCATCTGTTACGGCAGCTTCATCTGTTGCGTAGTCCCACATTCTACAACCACCAACAGCTGGACCTAACTTGGTATTATGAACCGCAATAATCGCCTTAAGGCCTGATTCTTTATCTGAACAAAACACCACTTGCTCGTGGTTATCAAAGTCGACTTTATTAAATACAGCCACAGTTAAATACTCCGAAATTTTCTTACCCCAAAGGGTGTGAGCGCTGAAATTGCCGAGACTCTATCACTTCGAATGCTCCCTTGCCACTAAATGAGATGATAAAGTTCCCACGTTGAAACAACCACTCAAAAAATAACGCTTTAAGGGAAAAATATACCTGCCAAAGCAAATATTAAGCATTGTTAATTCAAAATAAACTATTTACATCAGCAACTTTATTACGTGAACGTAAAGGTAAAGTATAGCGTAAAGAAAAAGTGACAAGAAGAATGTAGCAATAAAGCCAAGAAGAATCTGCTTTTTAAAGATATGTTGAGAAAATAACTGAGACTGGTCAGAGCTGAAAAAAAACGGCGCAGGTGCGCCGTTTTTATTAAAAGCGTTGCAAGATGGTTATTTTAATTTGCCATCAAGTTCTTCAATTTTTGCTTTCCAAATAGCAGGGCCTTGCGTGTGCGCATTGGCACCTTCACTATCCACAGCAACCGTTACTGGCATATCTTCTACTTCAAACTCGTAAATTGCTTCCATACCTAAATCTTCGAATGCAACAACACGTGCTTTCTTGATTGCTTTAGATACAAGGTAAGCCGCACCACCTACCGCCATTAAGTAAATAGACTTATTGTTTTTGATTGATTCAACCGTTGCAGGGCCACGCTCAGCTTTACCAATCATACCGATGATGCCTGTGTTTTCTAACATCATATCAGTGAATTTATCCATACGCGTTGCTGTTGTTGGGCCAGCAGGACCTACCGCTTCATCACCCACTGCATCTACAGGGCCAACGTAGTAGATAAACTTGTTATCGAAATCAACGCCTTCAGGTAAACCTTCACCTGATTGGATCATATCTTGTAAACGCTTATGCGCGGCATCACGACCCGTTAAAATAGTACCAGACAGAAGTACAGTTTCACCCATCTTCCATTCTTGTGTGTCTTCTTTAGTCAGTGTGTTTAAGTCAACACGACGTGTACCTTCACCTACTTCGAACGTAACTTCAGGCCAATCTTCTAGTTTCGGTGCTTTAAGATCAGCAGGGCCTGAACCATCTAACGTGAAGTGAACGTGACGTGTTGCTGCACAGTTAGGGATCATTACCACTGGTTTTGATGCTGCGTGAGTCGGTGCCGTTTTGATTTTTACATCAACCACAGTTGTTAAACCACCTAGGCCTTGTGCACCAATACCTAATTTATTAGCGCGTTCGAAAATATCGATACGCATTTTTTCTTCAGTTGTTTCGGCGCCGCGCTCAATAAGCTCGTGAATATCAACCGGATCCATTAATGATTCTTTCGCTAGTACCGCTGCTTTTTCAGCCGTACCACCAATACCTATACCTAGCATGCCAGGTGGACACCAGCCCGCCCCCATCGTTGGTAATGTTTTTTCAACCCATGCAGCCACATCATCAGATGGGTTAAGCATAACCATTTTCGTTTTATTTTCTGAGCCGCCGCCCTTCGCAGCTACCATTACTTCAACTTCAGCGCCTGGCACTAAGTCGATGTGAACAACTGAAGGAGTATTGTCTTTGGTGTTTTTACGCGTACCAGCTGGGTCTGCAACAATTGATGCACGTAACGGGTTGTCTGGGTTTAAGTATGCGCGACGTGTACCTTCATCAACCATTTGCTGAACAGTCATGTCTGTTTTATCCCACTTAACATCCATACCTACTTTCACGAAACAAGTAATGATACCTGTATCTTGGCACAGTGGACGTTTACCTTCAGCAGACATACGAGAGTTAATTAAAATTTGCGCGATGGCATCTTTTGCCGCTTTACTTTGCTCTTTGTTGTAAGCTTTTTCTAAGGCTTGTACGAAATCGAGAGGGTGATAAAAAGAAATGTATTGCAATGCATCTTCAATGCTATCAATGAAGTCTTGCTGACGAATTGTGCTCATTACGGGTTCCTTAAGTTTTTATCACGTAGCGCTGTACGTGATCCTGAGTAAACCGGTGACGAAGATTTACTCTACGGGTTAGTCATGGCATCACTATAAAGGAAATCATAACGCTGCCAATCAAATTTAACTTATGATACCCTCCTCGCCCGTTTCGGGCTAGTTATTCAGGGCAATGTAGATGATAAACGATGAAAATTTGTGCATTAAATTAGAATTAAGCGGTGACTGCATCGCGCTATTTAGTCATTTTGCTCATTTGCCCTATGCTGTATTGCTCGATTCAGCCAATAGCGAGCATATAAATAGCCGCTTCGATATCATTGCCATCGCGCCATTAAGGCAATTAGAGGTGCGCGAAAATACATGCTTTGTCGACGGCAAGGCTCAATCAAGTGATTGTTTTAGCTTGATGAAATCGGGTCTTGGGGAGTTTAATCACACACCAAGCTCAAATAAGCTTCCATTTACGGGTGGTTGGCTTGGCTATTTTGGCTATGATTTAGGTCGTGTGATTGAAACCATGCCAAATAATGCCGAAAACGACATTAATATGCCGCAAATGGCTGTCGGCCTTTATCCAGATGCGCTTATTTATGATAAGCAACAGCAAAGCTGGTTTTACGTCTGTCAGCCAAATCAAAATCGCTTAGCGCTGTACCAACAACACCTAAACGAAACACCAGCAAGTGCAGAGTTCGCGCTAACAAGCGACTGGCGGTCAAATATGAGCAAAGCCAGCTACAGCGAAAAGTTCGAGAAAATTCAAGCTTATTTAAAAAGCGGTGATTGTTATCAAATTAACCTTGCTCAGCGTTTTAAAGCTGAATTTTCAGGTTCAACATGGCAAGCCTATAAACAATTACGAGAAGCGAATAAAGCACCGTTTTCAAGCTATATAAATCACCCAGATGGCGCTATTTTGTCTATCTCACCTGAGCGCTTTATCTCTATAAATCAAGGTCAAATAGAAACCAAGCCCATTAAAGGAACACTCCCTCGTTTGGCTGACCCTGAACAAGACCAAGCACAAGCAACTCGTTTACAACACTCTGAAAAAGACCGTGCAGAAAACGTCATGATTGTTGACCTTTTGCGCAACGATTTAGGCAAAGTTGCTCGCCCAGGTAGTGTCACCGTACCCTCGTTATTTGCTATTGAAAGCTTTCCGGCTGTTCATCATTTAGTAAGTACTGTGCGCGCAGAATTAGCGGATGGCAAAGATGCCGTTGACCAAATTCATGCCGCGTTCCCAGGTGGTTCAATTACTGGCGCACCAAAAATTCGCGCCATGGAAATTATAGAAGAGCTCGAACCACATCGCCGTAGTGTCTATTGTGGCTCAATTGGCTATTTAAGTGCCTGTGGCAACATGGATACCAGTATCACAATTCGCACTTTAGTGTGTCATCAAGGTACAATCTATTGTTGGGCTGGCGGCGGCATTGTGGCTGATTCAAAAGTCGACTTGGAGTACCAAGAAACTTACGATAAAGTAAATAAAATACTGCCTTTATTAAAGTAAAAGTTGAAGTAACAGCCTTGAATAGTCAGCAACTAATTGCCCGTTTTAGTTTAAGTCAAACCACTGAGCGCCCAGCTACCATTCGCTTTAATGCCGAAAAGCGTGCCAGTGCCGTGATGCTGCCTCTGCTCGATGTGAATGACAAAGCGCATTTATTACTATGCAAACGACCAAGTTATTTACTTCATCACCCTGGGGAAATTTGCCTGCCCGGAGGTAAGTATGAGGAGCAAGATGAATCTTTGCTGCACACAGCCCTTCGAGAGCTTAATGAAGAGCTCAGCATTGGCAAACATCAAGTGACTGTCTATGGTAAGTTGCATCAATACGCGACCCTAACCGGTTTCACGATTGAGCCATTTGTTTGTACGCTTAGCGAAGGCACAACATGGCAAGCAGACCCTAACGAAGTTGCTGCCAGTTTTTTGATGCCCTTGTCTTATTTGAGTAATCAACAAAACTGGCAATCCCTACCTTTTGAGCGAGATGGAAAAACCATTACGTTGCAAGGCTTGATGACTCCGCACGGTCTACTGTGGGGGGCAACAGCCAGCATTATTAATAACTTTATCAAACAGCTCGCCCTACCAGTTTAATTATCCTGCTTTTAGGGTTACACAGACACGTTTAAACGTTATCATGTGGCACCGTTCAAAGGCAGGTAGTATGCCGTTAAAAGGAAAATGAGTAGCAAATTATGATCAGTGCATTCGATATGTTTAGTATTGGTATTGGCCCATCGTCATCTCACACTGTTGGCCCAATGCGCGCTTCGCGTTTATTTGTAAACGAATTAGAAGAGAAAAACTTACTTGCAAACGTTACCGATATTAAAGTTGAGCTGTTTGGCTCATTAGGTCAAACAGGAATTGGCCACGGCTCAGGTAAAGCCGTGATCTTAGGTCTTGCCGGTTATGATCCAGAAACCATTGATGCAGATTTAGTCGACGATATCCTCGCGAAAATCGAAAAAGAACAGGTTATTTATTTAAACCAAAGTCATAAAGCTAATTTCCCTAAGCAAGGTGCAATTGTATTCCATCGTCGTAAAACACTACCAAAGCACTCTAATGCAATGGAAATCATTGCTAGCCAAAATGGCGAAAAGTTATTTAGTAAAGTGTATTACTCAATCGGTGGTGGTTTTATCGTCAGTGATGAAGAGTTCGAAAACGAAAAACAAAAAGCACTCGAAATACGCGAAGAAAACCCTGCGCCTTATCCGTTTAATACAGCAAAAGAGCTGCTAGAACTGTGCCGTGAATCAGGCTTTAGTGTATCAACTCTTATGATGCACAACGAGAAAACCCTGCGCAGCGAAAAAGACATCAAAGATGAGCTGTTTAATATTTGGCAAGTAATGAAAGCCTGTATTGAACGTGGTATGCGCACAGAAGGTATTTTACCGGGCGGTTTAAAAGTAAAACGCCGCGCACCAAGCTTACACCTTAAATTAAATATTGAGGTAAACAATGACCCACTACGTGCGATGGACTGGGTTGATTTATTTGCTCTTGCGGTAAACGAAGAGAACGCCGCCGGTGGCCGTGTAGTTACTGCACCGACCAATGGTGCTGCGGGTATTTTACCAGCGGTATTAATGTATTATCACACTTTCATCAAAGAAGTAGACCGTGATATTGCAACACGTTATTTATTAACAGCGGCCGCAATTGGTATTTTATATAAAAAGAATGCGTCAATTTCGGGTGCTGAAGTAGGCTGCCAAGGTGAAGTGGGCGTTGCTTGCTCTATGGCAGCTGGCGCACTAACTGAAATAATGGGTGGTAACGTTGTGCAGGTTGAAAACGCCGCTGAAATCGGTATGGAACATAATCTAGGTCTAACCTGTGACCCTGTAGGTGGCCTAGTGCAAGTACCGTGTATTGAACGCAATGCGATGGGTTCAATTAAAGCGATTAACGCGTCACGCCTTGCAATGCGTGGTTCTGGTGAGCAAAAAGTGACCCTAGATAAAGTAATAAAAACCATGCTCGACACAGGTAATGATATGAAAACCAAATACAAAGAAACCGCGCGTGGCGGTTTAGCGGTTAATATCATTGAGTGTTAATTTACAATAACGATAAGAAAAGCCGCTAAAGCGGCTTTTTTATTGTTTATTTTACTGGTAACTCTATGTTTTCGAAAAGCTTATCAACATCTTCTTGGTTACGTAATAAACTTGCTCGCTCTACTAACTCTTTAGTTAAATGCGGTGCAAAACGCTCGATAAAGTCATACATGTAACTGCGTAAAAAACTGCCTTTTCTAAAGCCGATTTTAGTGGTGCTCGCTTCAAATAAATGGCTAGCATCAATGCACACTAAATCAGTGTCTGTTACTTGATCAATCGCCATCGACGCGACAACGCCCACACCTAACCCTAAACGTACATAAGTTTTAATCACATCAGCATCTGTTGCAGTAAATACGATATGTGGCTCAAGCCCATGGGCATTGAATGCCTTATCTAACTCTGAGCGACCAGTAAAACCAAATACGTAAGTAATAAGTGGGTATTTAGCAACATCAGCAACCGTAAGGTTATCAGCTTTTTGCGCAAGGGGGTGTGTTTTTGCCACGACGATACTACGATTCCAGTGATAACACGGCAGCATGACTAAATCAGAGTATAAATGAAGTGCTTCTGTGGCAATTGCAAAATCAGCATCACCACGAGCCGCAGCGTCCGAAATTTGTTGTGGTGTACCTTGATGCATGTGCAAAGACACTGCCGGGTACTTTTTCATGAAGCCTTGAATAACATTAGGTAATGCATAACGTGCTTGCGTATGCGTTGTGGCAATATTTAACTTTCCTTGATCAGGCAGAGTATGTTCATTTGCAACCGCTTTAATCCCCTCAACTTTCGATAGTATCTCGCGGGAAATATTAATTATCTCATGACCTGCACTCGTAACATGCGTTAAATGCTTACCACTTCGACCGAAAATCTGTACACCAAGCTCGTCTTCTAGCATACGAACTTGTTTTGAGATCCCTGGCTGGGATGTAAATAAGCTTTCAGCTGTCGCTGAGACATTCAGTTTATGGTTTTGGACTTCGACGATGTATCTGAGTTGTTGTAGTTTCATGGCTGCATTGTAAATGTTGTTATTCTTTATTTATAAAGGCTGCTAAGCAGGATGCCAAGTAATATTTACTCACATTATAATTTTTTTGTTTTCAATCTGACTTTTTATAGCAATTCCATCTAAGGCTAACACATCCAACGTTAACTCGATAGAGATGATTCATCTGAAAATACTCAATAAACATGCTAACTTAGTCTTGAGTTAGTAAAAAATAACTAGTTATTATAACTTTATTACACATTAGTATGCGCAAAACTACCCAGATGTAATATTTTTAATGTAAGATAAAAAAATTAGATAGTGAAAACTGAGATTTAGCTATGATCGTTTCTATCATCATTATGCTCATTGTTGCTTTGATTGTCATTGCTCTTTGGGTCAGTGCGGTTCAACAGCATAAAGAAAAACAAGAAGCTGAACGCCGAAAAGAATTAGCCAAACAAAAAAAGATTATTGAAGAAGCTGAAGATGTACTTATCAATAGTACCAATATTCCTATGTCTGAAAATCTTTTACGTATTATTCAACGTCGAGTCTACGATGCGTTAGCTTCAATGGTACAATTATCACCTACATCAAAAGAGTTAAAAAATCGCCTTAATGAATCTAAAGAACGATTAAGTGCGCCAATTGAGGCGAGTAATTCAGAGTCTTTAGTATTACCAGATAATGACAAGCAGCTAATTTCACTCATTCAAGGTATAAAAAAATTACGCTCTGTACTTCGTTCTGAGCATGGCAAAGGCAAACTTGATAGCCAAGTGTTTGTTGTTGAAGATAAACGCCTCGAGAAATTACAACTGAGGATCAATGTAGAAAGCCAAATCAAACGAGGAATTTCTGCTCGCTCAGCGAACATGATTGGCTCTGCAAGACAATATTTCGAAAAAGCCCTTGCGACGCTCTCTTCAATTACTTACAGCGACGAATACACAAACGCAAAGCGTAATGAAGTGGAAGGTTATTTAGAAGCAATTAGCACTGAATTAAAAGCGTCAAATGCAACGTCGCTGAAGAAAAAAGCAGAACAAGAACAAGACGATTTAGATGTTTTGTTTGCACCAAAGAAAAAGTGGTAAGCCACTTTTTCTTTGTGCCTTTAAGTTTTAAGTCGTATTTTAAGATAAAAACGCAAACTTAATGATAAACAATGCAGTTAAAATCCACACACTCACACTGATCTCATCTTTTTTTCCACATACAAATTTAACCGCTGTGTAAGCAATGAAACCAAGCGCAATACCGTGCGCAATCGAAAAGGTTAACGGCGTCATCAATAGTACAACACTCACTGGAATAGCATCAGTCATATCATCCCAATTAACCAGCTTTAAATTTTGCATCATCAATACTGCGACATACAAAATCGCTCCTGCGGTCGCATAAGCTGGGATCATCGCAGCAAGTGGCGCAAAGAACATCATTAATAAGAAGCAAATACCCACAACAACCGCAGTTAACCCCGTACGACCACCAACAGAGACACCTGAAACTGATTCAATATACGACGTGGTTGTTGATGTGCCTAGCATTGACCCTGCGATAGTCGCAGTGCTATCTGCACTTAATGCACGGCCTAAACGTGGCATCTTACCTTGTTCATCGGCAAGGCCCGCTTTTTGTGTAACGGCAACAAGTGTGCCCGATGTATCGAACAAATCTACAAACAAAAATGCAAAAACAACCGTTAACATTGAAATTTCAAACGCAGCGGCAAAATCAAGTTGCATAAAGGTCGGTGCGATTGACGGAGGCAAAGACATAACGCCTTGGTATTCAACTAAATCTAAACCTAGCGCAATGGCAGTGACTAATAAAATACTGATAAGTACACCGCTTTTCATATCGCGATATAAAAGCGCAGCAATCACAAAAAAGCTAAAAATAGCGAGTAAAGGTCCCGGAGCCGTTATATCCCCTAACTGTACAAGTGTTGCAGGACTTGCCACGATAATCCCCGCATTCTTCAATGCAATAAGCGCTAAAAATGCCCCAATGCCCGTTGCAATTGCACGCTTTAAAACTAAAGGAATCGCATCAATAATCCACTCCCGGACTTTGAATAAACTTAAGAAAAGGAAAATACAGCCTGACATAAAAACAGCACCGAGTGCAGCTTGCCAGCTATAGCCCATCCCTAGCACAACACCATAGGTGAAAAATGCATTCAGACCCATCCCTGGCGCAAGAGCTAATGGATAATTAGCCCATAATCCCATAATAAAACAGCCAATCGCAGCAGCAATACAAGTGGCAACAAACGCGGCCCCTTGATCCATACCCGCTTCAGCTAACATCGCAGGGTTTACAAATACGATGTAGACCATGGTGATGAAAGTTGTAATACCCGCAATGGTCTCGCGGCGAATAGTGGTGTCGTTATCGTTTAATTTGAAGAGTCTGTCGAACATGTTGAACTTTAAGTTAAGATTAATTGGCTAATTTTATCATATTTTAACTTAATTAGAGGACATTTTACCTTGCAATGTTCTAAACTAATAAGGTCTTTTATTTCAAGAAAATAACTAAACTATGTCTGATAAAACACCTGTTGGCTTAGATTTAGAACAACAACTCGATAATGTACTTGCCTTCATTACTCAACCAGACACTGGTGGGGAGCCCGCAATAAGTACAGACTCTGTTGAAAATGTACTAAATAAAGCCTTGTATTACTTAAAAAATGATCAGCCCCCTTTAGCAGCCAAATGGATGCGCCTTGCAGCGATGGCAGCGAATCAAAGAGCGCAGTTTTATATGGGGCTATTTTTTATCAAAGGGCAAGGGGTGCCCCAGAGCGTTTTTCACGGTGCAGTGTGGTTAACGCTGGCAAGTAGTCAAGGCTATGAACCAGCCACAGCAGCCCTAAACGATTTGCGAAAGCACATTAGCACTCGCCGCTTACATGATGCACAAAGTTATGCTGCAACCTTATATGAACAAATCCACCAGCAACAGTTTGCTCATTTGATTCCCCGAGAATCTGACGCCAACTAACAGGCGTCAGGTTCTACAGCACATTAATGCTGTCTTGTCAGTTTACTCTCAAACATGATGAGACCAGCACCAATTACAACCAATAAGATACCGAGAAACTCAAGCCACACAGGGCCTTTGTTTAGCTCAATACGAGATACGAGATACGAGATACGAGATACGTCGTCAGTATAAAAGAGAACACATTGAAATATAGACTTGTTTAATCATTTGCTTGAGGAAAACAAATGGCGGAGTGGACGGGACTCGAACCCGCGACCCCCGGCGTGACAGGCCGGTATTCTAACCAACTGAACTACCACTCCGCAGTGGTATGTGCATGGGGTAATGCACTTAATTTGTTTATGATATCAAATGGCGGAGTGGACGGGACTCGAACCCGCGACCCCCGGCGTGACAGGCCGGTATTCTAACCAACTGAACTACCACTCCGCAGAGATATCATTGCTATTACTTAATTTGTTGGCGGAGTGGACGGGACTCGAACCCGCGACCCCCGGCGTGACAGGCCGGTATTCTAACCAACTGAACTACCACTCCGCGATACAAATTTTGTAATAAAACAGCGTTTAAATAGTGGCGGAGTGGACGGGACTCGAACCCGCGACCCCCGGCGTGACAGGCCGGTATTCTA
>NZ_LRUF01000026.1:534423-567122 GCF_001550155.1 Pseudoalteromonas arabiensis | reverse complement strand
AACCCGCGACCCCCGGCGTGACAGGCCGGTATTCTAACCAACTGAACTACCACTCCACATTTTCGTTGCTGAGAGAGTCTCCCCTGACAGCGGCGTGAATAATACGAATCACCCTCTGGTTCGTCAAGGGCTTTTTTGTTTTTTTACAGGTTTTTTAGTCATCTGACATCGAAAGGTTTAAAATTTCACCTGATTTATCATTTTTTGAGCCATTTTTGCCAACTTCTTTTTCACCGGCTGCCTGTTCGTCATTACTCGTTTGGTTTTTTTTCTTTAAAAATGGTAAAGAAAATTTAAATTTAAGCGGTTTCTTTTGTACAAAAACTCGAATTGCTAGCCAGCCTAACAACAAGACGGTTAAATTTCCAACAACAATTAACGTTAGCATCAACATCGTTGATGCTCTTTGTTCTTCTTCGAGGATTCGTTGTTGCTCTGCTTGTGCTTCTAAATCAATTTCAGGGCGAACAATTTCTGGTACAACTTCAATTGGCCTATCAATCTCAAATTTATAGGTGGGCAATGTAGCCATAAATTCTCGATCATTTATATTGCTACCAAATACTGATAGCTCAACACTGTATCGCCCCCAGTCATAATTTTTAATCGTGAGCTGTCGAGTTTGAGACGGCTTTGCGTCCATTGAGAACATCTGCTCTTCATTATTTGGGTAATAGATTTTTCCTTGAAGCAATACCGTTTCAGGTTTAATTAGCTCAGGATTGAGGGTTATAGTGAGCAAATGGTCATCCGTTTCTTGCTCAGCAAGCGCAATGTCGTAGCTAAATGGCGGTTCATGAATAACAATAGGTTTCTGTACTACGGTACGTTTAAAAATAGGTGTTTCTATATATAGTTCTGGTTGCCATTCTCCAGCCGGGAAAGATAACTGAAATTCACCCGTAAAGACGCCATCAAGAGGCCGCTCATCAAAGCCGCGTCCATCATCTTTAAAGTCGGTTATACTTTGCGTCCCCGCTCCAAAGTTTGCATAGTCACTATTATTTGTACTTACAAAATCGACGTGCAGGCTAATAACATCCCTGAATTGCCCGACTTCTATTGGCTCGCCATCATTGAGTACACGTCCTGTCAGTTTTATTGTTTCACCACGAAACAGCATCGGAGGAAGAGGATCAACGCTTAATTCAATTTCCCCCAACACAATAATACGACTATCAGGTAAAATACTACCAACAACCTGCCAAGGTCCTGGCATTGGTTTTGAAATGGTGATTAGGTCATAGGTCATCTCATCATGCCACTCCAAATCATCATTGTTCAATGATTCGTTAACGTGGTACTTACTACCATCAGGCCTAACTAAGACAACTGCAGGGGTTCCTCTTTTACGAAAGAAGAGTAAAGTAATCTTTTCGACTTTATGATCAATGCGAAAACGATTTTCTAGCAGGGGGATCTCATTTTGAATCCCATCTCGTTCAAGTGGCGTAATTTTATCTTGTTCCGCGCTTATGCCCATTAGGGGCAGTACACATAGCAATCCCGCTAGAAATTGTTTTTTCATTTTATTACCCTATTCTGCCCGCCATAAACACTCACCGCCTTTAGCGACCAAGTCTAAACGCTGTTCATGAGCGGCATGCTCTTGCTCTGTAGCTTTTAATACAACTAAAGGGGCTCTGTCAGCACTTAAACGTCGAATCCCTCCAGTTTGTTGCTCAGACCCTTCATCTTTATTCTGATTTAAATTTAACTTAACTTGACCCCCTGTCATTGCTAAGTAAACATCCGCTAGGATCTCAGAATCCAGTAGTGCGCCGTGTAAGGTACGTTTTGAGTTATCGATATCATAACGACGACAAAGTGCATCAAGGTTATTCTTTTGACCTGGGTGCAAGTCACGCGCCATTTTCAAAGTATCCAGTACACTACATACATCGGCAGTATTTGGAAAACCTTGATTTAACAATGCAAACTCATTGTCCATATGGCCGATATCGAACGCTGCGTTATGAATCACAAGTTCCGCACCACGAATATACTCTAAAAACTCATGGGCAATTTGTTGGTACAAGGGTTTATCACGCAAAAATTCATTGGTAATACCGTGAACGTCAATCGCTTCTTCTTCAATTTCACGTTGTGGATTAATGTATACATGAAAGTTGTTGCCAGTTAGGCGGCGATTAACAAGCTCAACACAACCAATTTCAATAATGCGGTGGCCTTGTTTTGGGTCAATACCCGTGGTTTCTGTATCTAAAACTATTTGTCTATGTGCCATATCGTCTTAAGCCTGACTCTGGTATCGTTCTATCATCACTTTATTGTACACAATATCAAGGTAAAACAGTGCAGAAAACCGTAGAGATTTACACCGATGGATCATGTTTAGGTAATCCAGGGCCTGGGGGGTATGGCATCGTGATGCGATATAATGGTCACGAAAAGCAATTAAGTAAAGGCTATACCTTAACAACCAATAATCGGATGGAAATGCTCGCAGCCATAGTCGCACTTGAAACTCTCACCCGCCCTTGTCACGTCATTCTGACCACCGATAGTCAATATGTAAAACAAGGTATTGAATCATGGGTCGAAAACTGGAAAAAACGCGGCTGGAAAACCGCAGCTAAAAAACCTGTGAAGAATGTCGATTTATGGAAACGACTCGATACAGCATGCCAACAGCACAGCGTAGAATGGCGCTGGGTAAAAGGCCATAGCGGCAATAAGTATAATGAAATTGTTGACGACCTTGCCCGCGAAGCTGCTGGCAGCAATGAATTACTTGAAGACACAGGTTACGACGGTAATTAAAAATGCCTTAAAATAAACTTTGCGCAGGCCGTTTTATATTTTTGTTATATGATATAAGATTTAGCTATAACATATAACTAAGGACTTTTTATGGCTTTGCGCATTCACTCTTTTTTTCATCTACAAAGCGCTACTCTGTGTTACTTAGTCAGTTGTGAAAGCACTAAAGATTGCATGCTGATTGATGCACCCGCTGATTTTGATATGCCAAGTGGTGAGTTAAGTTTTGCTACAGCCAATGAGATCATCAGCTACATAAAGACTGAGCAACTCACATTACAGTGGCTACTTGAAACTCATGCCCATGCAGACCATATCACCGCCGCAAGTTATATAAAGCAGCAATTACAAGACACACATCCATGCAAACTTGGCACTGGTGAAGGGATCACACAAGTTCAAAAGCACTTTAGCCAACTTTATAATTTAGATATGCCATGCAATGGCGAACCTTTTGATGCCTTATTTGCTGATAAAGCACAATTTCGGTTAGGTGAATACACGGTAGATGTGATTGCCACGCCTGGCCACACCCCTGATAGTGTGTGTTACCACATTGATGGCAATGTATTTGTCGGAGACACCTTTTTTATGCCAGACAGCGGCACAGCCCGCTGCGACTTCCCAGGTGGCAGTGCCGCTGAGCTATATGATTCACTACAACGAATTTTAGCCTTACCTGACGATACCCTACTTTGGATGTGTCATGACTACCAACCAGAGGGTCGCCCCCTTGCGAACAAAACTACAGTGAAAGAACAGCGTGAGCAAAATATTCATTTAAAAGGAGATAAGCAAAGCTTTATTGCGACTCGTGAAGGCCGCGATGCAACCTTGACCGTACCAAAGCTGTTGCACCCTTCTATTCAATTAAATATTCGTGCAGGTCAGTACCCAAATAAAGCGGATAGTAAACAGCGCTATTTAGCTATCCCGCTCACAGTGCTGCTTTGATGTTTGTCTTAGCCCCGCTCCTTTTACTGGCGAAAATTGGGGCCTTGCATGCCATTTAGGTTTTATTGGTGTAAGCGGAGCCACACGTTTTCGAGCCACCAGCATATAAACACTGCCCATTGGTTTTAAATATTGTTGTCCAAAACTGCGCCACGCAGCAAAGCGCGATAGGCGGTTACCTCTGGCAAGAGAAGAATGGATAAAACGCTCATCAGAAATAATCTCAAAACCTAAAAGATTCAGCCAATCTTTTACACGAGACGGCGTAAAAAAGCGCCCTGTCCAAGGGAGCTTTTGGCGACTAAAGGGCAATAACTGCGCCAACCCACACAAGCTAAACGGGTTAAAGCCTGTGATCACAATATAGCCACCTGGGATCAATGTACGATGTGCTTCGCGTAAGATATGGTGCGGATCAGAATGATATTCTAAGCAGTGCGATAATATGCAGGCATCAACACTGTGCTCATAAAAAGGTAACTCGTCCACATCGGCAATAACCCCAGTAAATAAGCCCTGCTCTGCGACGCAAACTTGATGCTTAATAGGGCTTTCACTGGTTGCTATTTCACCACTTAAATTACCAAGCTTTAACATGTGATAACCGAACATGCGTGGCAGCCACGGAACTAGCTTACGCTCTATTTCAGCACGTAAATAGTCACCATGAGGGAACTGCTGCCATGAGTAAGGCTTAGGACCTTCTTGAAAACTAAGGGCTGGTTTCATTTTCTGAGCTCGTTATACTGTATCTTAACTGTCACTTTATAGAGCAATTAAACATGGTGCAAGTCAAAGCAATTAAAGCCTTTTCTGATAATTATATTTGGTGTATCACAAATGAAAGTGAACAAACAGCATGGGTGGTTGACCCAGGTCAAGCTGAGCCTGTTTTAAACTATCTAAGTGAACAAAACTTAACACTCGCAGGGATTTTAATTACCCACCACCATTATGACCACACTGACGGCGTGGCTGCGCTGGTAAAAGCATACCCGAGCATTCCCGTTTATGGTCCTAAGCACAGTCCGTTCAAGGGCATTAATCATGGTGTGTTAGAAGCAGATAAAGTCACCGTATATAATTACACCTTTACCGTACTTGCAACTCCTGGCCACACTCTGGATCACATTTGTTACTTACATGATGAGCTAAGCTTTACTGGCGATACGCTGTTTAGTGCAGGTTGTGGGCGGTTATTTGAAGGTAGTGCCGAGCAAATGTGGCACTCTTTATGTAAATTAAGAGCCCTGCCGGATGAATGTAAAATCTACTGCACTCATGAATACACGCAAGCCAACTTAGCCTTTGCAAAAGCCGTTGAACCAAACAATGAATACCTACTCAACTACAGTGATAAAGTAGATTCGCTGCGCGCCAACGGTGAAATAAGCTTACCAACTAAGTTAAGTGTAGAAAAACAAATAAACCCATTCTTACGTAGCCACTTGCCTAATATCACTGATGAGCTTCCCAATGAGCTAAAAAATAATTTGAATCTTGATGAACCTTGGCAACGCTTTGCAGGTCTCAGGGCTTGGAAAGATAATTTTTAAAAAACAAGCATGACTTCAGTTACAATTTTATAGATTTAGATCAGCATCTTGCAACAATAAGCTGACATAAACTGGTCATAAAGTGGCAATATGTTCTCAGAGCAGGTAATATTCGCCGAGTTTTTTTACCTGATGTATGGGTATATATGTATAGATCTCCTCTAGTTTTTACACTCGCGCTGGCTTTAAGTGGTTGTCAACTAACAACTTCTGATACTGCACAACCTAACATTGCTAATAATGATGTTGAGCAGCAACTGGGTGGTGCCAGTCCAAGTGATGTCAATGATGCATTGATGATCAACGCACAATACCAACAGTTAACTGATATTGATGCACCACCAGTTTTTGACGATGTATGGGAACGTATTCGTTATCAGCTATCTATTGATGTGCCACAAAACCGTCCTGTAGTTGCTGAGCGTAATTACTATGCACGTCATCAAGCATACCTTGACCGCATTGCAAAACGCGCAGAGCCATACCTTTACTTCATTGTGGAAGAAGTTGAAAAGCGTGAAATGCCAATTGAGATAGCGCTTTTACCCATTGTTGAAAGTGCCTTTGACCCCTTTGGTTATTCACACCGCAGTGCCTCTGGTATCTGGCAATTTATGCCACAAACCGGTGAGCGTTTCGATTTAAAACAAAACTGGTGGTACGACGGTCGTCGTGACATTGTGCAATCGACGCGTGCAGCGCTTGATTACTTATCATATTTACACAAGACCTTAGAAGGTGATTGGTTAAATGCCATTGCCGCCTATAACTCAGGTGAAGGTCGTTTACTTCGTGCTATTAAAAAGAACCGCAAAAAACACTTACCCACAGATTTTTGGTCATTAGACCTGCCACGAGAAACCACGTCGTATGTACCAAAGCTCTTGGCTCTGTCTGATCTTGTAAAGCGCAGTGACGAATTTGGTGTGAAGTGGCAACCGATTATCAACGCGCAAGTAGTTGAAGCCGTTAATATCGGTAGCCAAATTGATTTAGCACTTGCCGCTGATATGGCTGATATTAGCTTAACTGAGCTGTACCGCTTAAACCCAGGCTTTAATCGCTGGGCGACGGATCCAAACGGTCCACACTTTTTATTACTGCCATCAGATAAAGTTGAGTCTTTTACTGAGAAACTAGCAAAAACAGAGCAAAAAGATCGCCTACGTTGGCAGCAATATGTGGTTGCCCGTGGTGATAGTTTATCAGTGATAGCGAAAAAGTTTTCAACGAGCGCAAGCGCGATAAAAACGCTGAATAAACTTTCATCAAATACTATTCGTGTTGGCCAGCAGTTACTTGTGCCACTCAGTGACGGTGAAATCAATAGTCAGCACTTACCTAAGTCTGTGCGAATGGCTGCGAATAAAGCGACACGTAAAAAACTTAGCCATAAAGTCGCCAGTGGCGATACCTTATGGGATATCAGCCGCGAGTACGATGTGACCATTGCAGAGCTTGCAACATGGAATAAACTGAAAAAAGACGCTGTATTGCGTGTTGGTCAAAAGCTCACTGTGTATAAACAGGAAAAATCACAACTTGCTACTACACAAATCAAAGAGCGCACCATTACCTATAAAGTGCGTCGCGGTGATTCGTTAGCACGCATTGCTGCCAAGTTTAATGTGTCTGTAGAAGATATTGTTAAATGGAACTCATTAGCAGGGCAAAAATACATTCAACCTGGGCAAAAGCTTAAACTCAAGGTTGATGTACGAAGCGCTTAATTGCTTCATCCAATATAAAAAAAGAGCGCCTAATGGCGCTCTTTGTCTCTCTCATTTAGTATTTATGCTTTAAAGCCCATAAGTGTAATAGCTCATTGGCAATGGTCGCTGCAGCAATCGCTGTAAGTTCACTTTGATCATACGATGGTGATACTTCAACTACATCCATACCGACCATATTAATGCCTTTCAATGCACGAAGTACTTTAAGTACTTTATCGCTGGTTAAGCCACCACACACTGGTGTACCTGTCCCTGGCGCGAATGCTGGATCAAGGCAGTCAATATCAAAGGTTAAATACACAGGTAAGTCACCCACGCGTGCTTTGATTTGCTCTGCGATATCTTGTACAGGTAAATCATTGGCTGCCATTGCATCAATCACCGCAAACTCGTGTTTGCTCTGATCAAAATCAGTACGAATACCGATTTGAATGCTGTGATCAACATCAATCAATCCTTCCATCGGCGCATGATAAAACATGGTGCCGTGATCATAACGTGAGCCATTGCTGTAAGTGTCTGTATGCGCGTCAAAATGAACTAATGCCATTTTACCGTGTTGCTTAGCATGGGCACGTAGTAGTGGCAAAGTCACAAAGTGGTCGCCACCTAAACCCAATAATGTTTTACCTTGGCGAAGAATTTGCTCAGCCGCTAATTCTAATTGCGCGGTAAAATACTCTGGGTCGCCTACTGGGTAAGTAAAATCACCGGCATCTGCTAATTTCAAACGCTCGAACAACGGGAACGTCCACGGGTACTTGGTTTCTTCCCATGCGAGGTGCACTGAGGCACGGCGAATTGCATCTGGCCCTAAACGTGCACCTGGACGACCTGAGGTTGCCAAATCAAATGGTAAACCTAACACCACCACATCCGCATCGATTGCTGTGATGTTTTGCACCATCGGCTGACGTAAAAACGTCATGCCGTTTGAGTATAACGAATGATCTGTGTGGTCAAACAATGTCGACATTGCTTATAACTCTTCTAAATAAGTGTAACCATTTAAGCCAGTTTGCAGCTCATCTAATACGCTTTGCTGCTCTGTTTCTGGCAATTTTGCCGCCACCAGCTGGGCGTAAGATTGCTGGAAGCTTTCTACATCTAAATGTACGTAACGCATCATGTCTGCAACGGTATCACCTTCGTTAATTTCAGTGATTTGCGCCTGACCTTGCTCATCCATTTTTATAATTGCACTGTGTGTGTCACCAAATAGGTTGTGCATATCTCCTAAAATTTCTTGGTAAGCACCGACTAAGAAAAAGCCCATTAAATAAGGTTTTTCTTCGCTAAATGCTGGCACAGGTAATGTGCTTTCAATGCCTTGACCGTCTACATAGTGCTCCATCGCACCGTCTGAGTCGCAAGTAATATCAAGTAACACGGCGCGTTTCTGTGGTGCTTGCGTTAAACCACTTAATGGTAGAACAGGAAACACTTGGTCAATACCCCATGCATCCGGTAATGACTGAAACAGTGAAAAGTTCACAAAAAACTTATCTGCTAAACGCGCATTTAATTCATCAATAATCGGGCGATGAAAACGGTTTTTGTTATCCATATGTTTGTTAAGTTCATAACATACACGTAAGTTAACTTGCTCCGCCCATGCTCGCTCTGTTAAATCAAGTAAACCAAGTGCAAACTGATTATGTGCTTCGGCTAAATCGCCTTGGCTATCGTGATAAATTTCAATTAATGCACGGTCGTCATTGTCATCACTTAACTGCTGCCATGATGTCCACATATTTTTTAATAACAGAGGTGCATCAGCGGCTGGCGCTTGAATGTCTTCTGGTACATAGCTTTCAGTGCCAATCACATTCGAAATCAATACAGCATGGTGCGCTGTTAACGCCCGACCTGATTCAGAAATAATGCGTGGCATTGGCTGCTCATATAACTTACAGGTATCACCAATGGTGTATACGATGTTATTAGCGTATTCACTTAGGCTGTAGTTCATTGAGTTATGAGACTGGCTGCGTGTACCGTCATAATCTACTGCTAAACCACCACCCACATCTAAGCAATCAATTTGTGCGCCTAATTTACGTAACTCACAGTAAAAACGCGCAGCTTCACTGACACCTAAGCGGACATCGCGGATGTTGGCCATTTGCGAGCCAAGGTGAAAGTGTACAAGCTGGATCAAATCGAGTTGATCAGACGCTTTTAAGCGATTAACTACACTCAATACTTGCGATGCCGATAAGCCAAATTTTGATTTTTCGCCACCACTTGCTTGCCACTTGCCCTTACCTTGCGACGCTAAACGTACGCGAATACCAATGCGCGGTTTTACGTTTAACTCTTTTGCTTGGCTAAGCACCATGTCAAGCTCAGACAGTTTTTCAAGAACAATGTAAACCTTGTGGCCTAGCTTTTCGCCAATCAGTGCTAAGCGAATGTATTCTTGGTCTTTGTAGCCATTACATACAATCACCGCACTGGTTTTTTCAGCCATTGCTAATACAGTTAATAGCTCAGGTTTACTGCCCGCTTCTAAGCCCAATTGTTTCTTTTCAATATCAGCTTGGCTTGCAACAATTTCTTCAACAACTTCACGCTGTTGGTTTACTTTAATTGGGTAAACAAGCAAATAGTCTTTCGGATAACCATAATTTTCAATTGCCGTGTTAAATGCCTGGCATAAGCTATGTACACGATGATGTAAAATTTGTGGAAAACGAACCAGCGCAGGCAAGCTTAAGCCTTTGTCTTGTAATTGCTGTGCGATATCGATTAGTGCAATGGTTTGCTCTGGGGCATGGGCCTTTGGCGCAACATACACATCACCTTGATCATTAATACCAAAGAAACCTTGGCTCCAATGACGAACATTGTAACTCGTGCGAGCTTGTTCTAGTGATGTTGTCTCTTTCATCTATCTTTCTCTTTTATTTTAGTAGTGCCGAAATCGGCAAGGGTTGTTGCCGCGCATTAAAAGAAAAATAGTGATTCAAGTCCAACAAGAATTTTTACTCGTAACGAGTGATTTTTGATGTGTAAATTAAATGGCAAACCCACTTAAGGTAAGCCTTAGCAGTGGGTTAAAATGATAAGTAGCAGTAAAGAATTATTGATTAAGGCCTAATTCCATAAATAAACTTTGTGGATTTTCGCTGTAATTACCAAATGGACCACATCGACTAAAGCCTAAGTTTTCATACAAATTAATTGATTCTGTTTGTTTAGGGCCTGTTTCAAGTCGAATAAGTGGAATTTGTTGCTCACCGGCATGATGCAATAAAATTTGCATAATACGGCGGGATAAGCCCTTTCCTCGATAGCTTGGTTTTACGTATAAACGACGAATCTCACCATATGGCGGATTTCCCTCTTGCATCACAATTGCGCCACACGCCACAATACCATCATCATTTTTTAACCCTATCGCATATACATTTGGCTCAGCGAGCTCTTCAACGCTTAACGATTGAGCTGTGGCGACTGGATATAAAGAGTTTATAAGTCGGTCTATATCGGAAAACACGTTTACTACGTCAGGATCATGTGGATTTAAATCGACTAACTGCATAAAACTCCCATTTTCAAGATGTCGTTTTTGTTAATTATGTTAACAATAGTATAGGATCCTCAGCGGATCCTCTAGTGCTGTTTTCATTATTCGTTTTTATAGGTACTTTCAGACCCCGCACCGTACCGCTTAGTTCAACACAGCATAACTTAAAAACACTTTGTTACGGAAAAGAGCTGTTCAAACACGTTGAAAATCTTATACTGCTGACAATAAGTAATTATGTGAGGTTATCTCGTGCAGTTTACTCAAGGTATGGAATACTTTTTTTCTGGCTTTAAACTTATTAGCCAAAAAGGGCTAAAACGTTTTGTACTTATTCCTTTATTAATCAATATTGTGCTCTTTGGTAGTTCATTATTTTTTTTATATGGCTGGCTAACTGACGGCTTCGCTTATATGAATTCACTACTTCCAGAATGGCTAAGTTGGTTAGAGTGGTTAATGTGGCCGATTGCCGTATTGGTTATTTTATTTAGTTACAGCATGCTCTTTACCGTGATTACTAACTTTATTGCTGCGCCATTTAATGGTGTACTCAGTGAAAAAGTCGAGCTGTATTTAACGGGTCAAAAAGTCAATGATGATGGCATTTTAGATACCATGAAAGATGTGCCACGCATGCTTGGCCGAGAATGGACAAAGCTTTGCTATTATCTACCAAGAGCGATAGGGTTTTTCATTTTACTATGGCTTTTACCTGTTATCGGCCAATTGCTTTGGATACTTTTTACTTGCTGGATGTACGCGGTTCAGTACGAAGATTATGCATTCGACAATCATAAAGTAAGCTTTAAAGAGATGAAGGATGATTTAAAAGAAAAGCAAACACTCTCTTACGGCTTTGGCTTAGCGGTCATGATTCTGACCGCCATTCCTTTTGTTAACTTAATTGTTATGCCTGTCGCTGTGTGCGGTGGCACGCGCTTGTGGGTGGAAAATTACCGCAGCAAATATCGCCATTAATCCGCATTAAAAAGCCAGTGGGTATTAAACCTACTGGCTTTTTAAAACACTGTAATGCAACTTTACAGATAAAGGCTCTGACAGCGCAAAATCAGCCCGTGGCTCTTCAAACTTTGTTATTACTGCCTCATAACGACTCCGCCCCATAGTCACCTCAAAAGGCTGCTCAAGCTTAGTGATAATTTTAATGTCGGCGTGCTTATTTTCTAACTGTATTAAGCCATCTTCTCGACTACGAACCAACAAAAATTGGGCCCCCATTTCAAAAACGAGTCTCGCTTTATGGGCTTTTCTGTTCTGCGCTCGCCACTGTCCTTGCTGATAGATAGTACTTAGCTCTGTAACACCGTCAGGCTCGTAGAGTCGCTCTTTTTTTATCTCACACGTATCACAACCTTTAATACGCTCAGCCTGCCAGTTAACTGGATAACCGTTATAATTCAAGCGTGTTGTCATCTGCCAGTGCGAATTATTTGCAGGACCACACGCTTGCAAACTCACCAAGATAATTGCAAAAATTAGCCTCTTCATTGCTCAGCAGCCGCTTTTCGCACAGCTTGAATTTCATCGAGTATAAATAATGGCGGCGCTTCTTCTTTAATAATCCGCTGACGAATAGATGTGTTTGCGTTATTCACAGTGTTTAACTCTGTGAAATCTAAACCAAATCGATTACCAGAAAAATAACTGTAAAAACGAAGATCTATTAATGACCACTCATCAACATCGTTTAATACACTCGTGCTTGCATCGTCATTGGTATCCTGACTAAGTGTTTCTGTCAGGTTAAGATTACAATTATAATCGACAGCAACAGAGCCTGGGTAACCCAAACCATTTGCTTCCTCGATGGAGGTTTCATCCAAAGGTGCACCTAAACCATGCGAAAAAGACATAACAAAACTCTCAGGTGAACCCAATGGACCGTTTACCAACTCAGACGTTTCTACACCACAATTTGGGTTTGTTCTGTATCGGCTTGAGTAGTAGCGATCTCCTTCGTTATTGCCGATGGTTGGCAAGCCCCGAAGTTGGTATAAGTAGTTCATAATACTTAAATGGTTTGGCTTGTAGTTAATACTGTTATTGCCACCATGCTCTAAACCAAGGTTATGTCCGAGTTCATGCATTATCGTTGAAGCTTGATAGTTGTAAGTCAGATTACGTGAAGCTTCATTATCAAGTGATAGGCCCCAGTTACCAAATGTTATCATTAAATCGTTGCCATTTACTTCAGCCAGCCCCGCAGGACCAACACTTCCATCCTCATTAAGGCTACTTGCCATCAACATATAATGAAAAATCGGTTTGCGGCGCATATCAAAATTAGCCATTTTATAATGGAACAAACCTTCTACACCTGCATTGAAATTATAAGGCGTATAGGGGCGGAATATAACTTGTTCACCGCCACCTAAATCATAATTTTCAACTGACATACCTGTTGCTTGGTGATACAAGTCCCCAACATCAAAGTGAACAACAATATTCTCAGCAGCAAATGACGAGATAACTTTTTCAAGGGCTATCCTTTGCGGAATAATGCCTGCATCACTACTGTCCATATAGTCTACTTCAACAAAAAGATCTTTTTGATTAACTCTCGCTCCCCAATCATATAGTGGAAGTCCCGCAAAGCTTGAGCCAGGCAGCTCCGCGCAATCGGGTATACCGTCTTGATCAAGGTCGTCTTCACAGGTTAAATCATTAGCACCAGCAGGTGTTGTGAAGAGGCTATAAATCCAATCTGAAGGGGTATCTGTATCGGTACTGTCTTTATCACGCTTAATACTTGAGCCTGTTATATTATTTATACTTGGGGCTGCGCCAGTTGACCAATGCGCTGGCGAAGTAGGCTCTGTGGTATCATTGCCAAATCTGACAAAATCGATGGTGGTTGTTTCATCACCCGAAAGAAGTTCAATAAAACCATTCACAAACCAATATGGGCGAATCGTAGAGCCCGCTTCACCAATAAATGCGATGTATTTATTTTGCTCTGCTGCATCATAGAAAAGTTCGTCGCCAAAGCGACTATGGATAATCGCATACTCACCAACCTCTATTAATTGATTAGGTAGGTTAAAAATGGTTGATGAGGTTATACTTCCATCACTCGAATTTCGGCTCTTTGTTCTAACCTTATAATCGGCTAAATTGATGTCACTGCCAGTGCCATTGTAGACTTCAAACCAAGGAGCATCGGTTCCAAAGCGAATTGCAACCACCTCCGTAATTACTAAGTCACCACTGCCAGTGCTAAATTCAGTTATTTCTTGCGCATTGATGGCAGTATCATCAAAATTGACTAAATCTTCTGTTACTCGCAATTTATACGTTCTATTTTGCTGTAGTGCTGGTGAAAACGTCACGCCATTAAAATAGGTATTGGTATCTGACTCTGGACCGGACAAATTCAAAGAGGAAATTGCCAAGCAAGAACTAAAATCATCATCCGATAATTGCAACGAGCCTACACACCCCCCTGCCGTTTCATTCACTGATAAGCTGCTGGTTTTCATCACATCAGAAAAATCAATCGATAAACTTGCGTTTACGCTCACAGCTTGGCTGTTATTTTGCGGATTAACATTGATAATTGTCGCAGCAGTGCTATCTATAATTGCTACATTGATCGTTGCTTGTGTCGTGGCAATGCCATCCGACACACTCACGCTAATGGGTGCCTGCGAAATACGGTTAATCGCAGGTGTATATTGGTAAGTAAAACTCGCTGCATCAACAACTGTTATCGTAGCACCATCAAGGTCTGATGCAAAACTCACCGTCAGCTCGTCATTATCTGGATCTTGTACGTTAAGTGTGAACTCACTGCTTTGGTTAAACTCTGAGACAAAGTTAATATCGTTAAGGATTGGTGCTTTATTAACATTCACAATCATAAAAGTGATCGGCAGCTCAGACGATGCTCCCCTGTCATCCGTTGCTGTAACTAAAAACTCCACTTCACTCGTGCTTGGTACTTCTGGTGCTGTAAAATTGATTATCTGGCCATTTTGTGTAAAGTTAATAACAGGGCCACGCAGCTGCTGCCATTCAATCGATACAATACTGCCATCACTATCTACAGCACTTACTTGGATTGATGCTTCACTCAATTCAGTAATATCAGCTATCGGTTCACTACTAATTATAGGTGCCGCATTGGTATCATTTTGAATATTAATCGTATAATTTGCCGAGGCCGAGGCCCCATCATTATCAGTTACCATCACCTGAAAAGTAATCGTCGTATCACTTTCAACATCTGGCACAGTAAAGTTAAGTACAGCAGCGTTAAAAGTGAAAATGCTGGTTGGCCCTTGTGTTTGTGACCAGCTGTAATTTGCAATAGTGCCATCTGAGTCTATGGCTGTTGCGCTAAGGGAACTTATTTGCCCTTCTTGGAGGTTTTGCTCTCCCGAAATTGAAACCTGAGGAGATTGATTGGTTGTGGGAGCTGGGGTAGTTGGCGTATCACTATCACCGCCGCCGCCGCCGCCACAGGCTGTTAAGAAAATGGGAAATAAAGCATACAAGCAGAGCGTTAATCGTTTATTACCCATTTTCTGTCCTCTCTTTAACTGTATAAGCTTTGCGGCACCTTAATGACATTTAAATGTACAGTCACTTCTTCACGATCATGATACAGATGCTTCGCTTGGAGTTCATAACTTACGCCGTATTTTTCAAGCTCTTCTTTAATCAACTTCAAGCATTCATAGACACTGTCAAAGCGCTTTTTCATTGGTAATTTCAGATTAAAAATAAGCTCTTTTGCGTAGGCATTTACCGCCCAATCAATCATAAGATTAGTAACTTTTACTGGCTTTTCCACCATATCGCAAACTAACCAGCTAATGTTCCGCTTTTCGGGACGATACTTAAAACCATCAACACGGAAATGCTTAACTTGTCCCGTTTCCATTAGTTCATCATTCATTGGCCCATTATCGATAGCACTCACAAACATGCCGCGACGTACCAATTGATAAGTCCAACCACCTGGGCAAGCACCTAAATCAACACCTCGCATCCCCGCTTGCACACGATCCTCAGCTTCATGAGGTGGAATAAATACATTAAACGCTTCATCTAACTTGAGTGTAGAACGGCTTGGTGCATCACTTGGCATACGTAAACGTGGTATCCCCATAAAAAAGGGCGAGTTATTGAATGTATATGAATAACCAACGTAAGCAGAATCATTTGTTAAAAACGCAACATGCATAACGGGCTTTTTATCTGCCAACTGGCGTGTCACCTTCGAGCGCTTTTCAAGTGTTTTTTTAAGGGGAGTAGATATCTTCTTACAAAATTTAGATAGCTCTTTCCCCTCATTGGTATCGGGTGTTTCTACGCGTAAGTCTCCACATTCAGGAAAATCAACGGCAGCATCAACAATGGCACTAACACGATCTTCAAGTGGCATATTATCCACTAAGATGCCAGTAAACCATTGACGCGCGAAAACCATATTTTTGAAATCTACTTTTTTAATGATTTCATCGCCGTGGCTCGCATCAAAACATTCGTAAACAACAATCCCTGTATTTGGTTTCGTTTTTACGTAACCTGCAAATCCTTGTTCAGCAGCTTGAAAAGTAATTTCAGCAGCGGCATCATTTTCAAAACCACTGCGACAATAAATAACTACACTCGACATAGATAACCCTTAAAACTTATATCGTGCGGCTTGAACTAACAAAATAGCCCAACCAATAATAAAACAAACGCCGCCAATCGGGGTGATAGGGCCCAGCCATTTCATGCCCGTTAATGCGAGTAAATACAAACTACCGCTAAATAACACTGTACCCGCGATAAAAAAGCCACCAGCCCAATTTAAGTTGATGCCCCACTTTATTAATATCGCAATGGCAATTAAAGCAAGACCATGGACCATTTGATACTCAGCAGCCGTTTTAAAAATCCCAGTTGCGTATTCTGAAACACGGCTTTTTAAACCATGCGCAGCAAAGGCACCAAGCATCACCGAAAGCATGCAAAATAAGCTGCCAATCATTAAATAGAGTTTGATCATTGCTCATCTCCTGCCACTAAATTCATAATAAACTGTGCTGCATAATCCGCAGCTAGTTGTAAGTTTTCTTGTTCTGTAATACCACTTTTTTTACGTGGCTTTAATGAGTGGTCGCCATCTTTGAGAAATTTGATTTCTGGCGGGTTAACCACTTCAAGCTCAGCGAGTTCTTGCTGGTTACCAAACGTGTCTCGCTCCCCCTGCAGCACTAAAAACGGACATGGTACATCTGCAAAATGGTCTGTGCGACGTTTTTCAGGTTTACCCGGTGGGTGAAACGGATACCCAAAAGCCACAACACCAGCGACTTTTGGAATGTTCTGTTCAGTACACAACATTGAAGCCATTCTGCCCCCCATCGATTTGCCGCCAATAAATAGCGGCAATTCAGACTGACGCTCAGCTAAAACTTCTGCAAAATATGCAAGCAGCTTGGGGGCTCGATCTGGCGGTCTGCGTTTGCCAGTCTCTTTGGCAATTTGCATGTATTGGAAATCAAATAACGCCACATCAATACCTTGCTGACTAATGAGCTTCGCCATTGTTTGCATAAACTCGCTATCGCTGCCTGCACCGGCACCATGAGCAAATATAAATTGTGCACAGGCTCTATTACCTGTGCTTTTAAACCACTGCAACATGTTAATACTCTTGTTCTTGTTCAACTAGACTCAGCATCCAATCTTTAAATGAAACTATTTTGCCTAGCTCTGTTTGAGACTCTCTTATAACTAAATAGTAGGCATTTTTACTGACCATAGCGTGACTAAATGGAATAACCAAACGCCCTGCATCAATATCAGGTTTAGCAAGCACGCTATTACCTATTGCCACACCTTGACCATGAACCGCTGCCTGTAAAACCATTGATGAATGACTAAAGATCGGGCCCTGATTAACTTGCACATTACGCACACCCGCCGTTTTCATCCACGTTTTCCAATTTTTACGAGTCGTATCATGAAGCAATGTGTGATTCGCCAAGTCACTTGGTTGATCAAGTGGTTTAGGACCGGTTAACAGCAAAGGGCTACATAGAGGCACAAGGTATTCAGTATGAAGCTTATAAGTTTGCACCCCACTCCAATGGCCACGGCCATAGTAGATGGCAATATCGACATCATCCGACAGAGAATTCTCGTCCTGATCCTGTGCTTTAATCCGTACATCTATCTCAGGATGTAACTCATTAAATAAACTAAGCCTTGGTACCAACCATTGAATTGCAAAACTTGGTGTCAAACTTACCGTTAAAGAGCCTTTAGCTCCTCTTGCTAGTAGTTTTTCTGTAGCATCAATTAGTTGAGTAAAAATCTCTTTAATATCTAAAAAGTAGCCCTGGCCTTCTTCGGTTAATAGTAAAGAGCGATTTTTACGCAGGAAGAGTTTTAAACCCAAATGTTCTTCAAGGGTTTTAATTTGATGACTAACGGCAGCTTGGGTTACATAAAGCTCTTCCGCAGCTTTGGTGAAGCTTAAGTGGCGTGCAGCAGCTTCGAATGCTTTTAATGCATTTAATGGAGGTAAACGACGAGACATAAACACCAAGCTTAGAATTAGTTTTTCTTATGCATCGATTATAGCGACACAAATAAAAAAAGGCGACCATAGTCGCCTTCTCATCAACTAATTAAATATTACAAGTCATTGGCACTGGTATCTAATGGTGCAAAGCTTTTAATAAGCTCATCCACAGCTTTCATTTGTGTTAAGTAGCCTTCTAGCTTACTTAATGCAAGTGCACAAGGGCCATCACATTTTGCTTCATTTGGGTTAGGGTGCGCTTCAATGAAAAGACCCGCAAGGCCTAGTGCCATGCCACTACGCGCAAGCTCTGCCGCCTGAGCGCGACGCCCATCCGCCGAGTCAGCACGACCACCTGGGCGTTGCAATGCATGCGTAGCATCAAAAATAACTGGTGCCATTGGCTTCATATCATCCATACCTAGCATATCAACCACTAGGTTGTTATAACCAAAGCTAGTGCCGCGCTCGCATAATGCAACATTGTTATTACCTGCATCATTAAATTTCTTAATGATATGGCGCATTTCGTGCGGTGCTAAAAACTGTGGTTTTTTCACATTGATAATGGCACCTGTTTTTGCCATAGCAACTACTAGGTCAGTTTGGCGGGCAAGGAATGCTGGCAACTGAATAATATCAACCACCTCAGCAACTGGTGCTGCTTGATGTGGTTCGTGTACATCAGTAATAAGTGGCACATTAAAAGTAGATTTAATCTCTTCAAAGATTTTTAAGCCCTCTTCCATACCTGGACCACGATATGAATTAATTGACGAGCGATTCGCTTTATCAAAAGAGGCTTTAAATACATATGGGATGTTCAGCTTTGAAGTTACTTCAACATAATGCTCCGCAATACGCATTGCTAAATCACGTGATTCAAGTACATTCATACCACCAAACAACACAAATGGTTTGTTGTTTGCTAATTCAATCTCGTTAATTTTAATTAACTGGTTGTTCATTTCTATTCCTTAAGGTGAAACAGCTTGTAGCATTAAACCACAAATATAAGCCATGTAAGTACCTACACCATAGCCCAAAACCGCAAGTAACACACCAACCGGTGCCAGCGATGGATGGAACGCAGAGGCAACCACAGGTGCTGATGCAGCACCACCAACATTAGCTTGTGAACCCACAGCCATATAAAACAGCGGCGCTTTGATTAATTTAGCCACAATCAACATCAAGCTTGCATGTGTTAGCATCCAAATCACACCTAGTACAAAGTACATAGGCGAGTCGAAAATAGCGGTAATATTCATATGTAAGCCAATCGAGGCCACAAGAATATATAAAAAGCTTGATGCAACCTTTGAGGCGCCAAATGCTTCAATATGGCGAACTTTAGTAAACGATAAACTAATCCCGATAGTGGTCGAGATCACGATTAACCAAAAGAACTTGCTATTTAAACTATACTCCTGTGCCCAAGGGAAGTTAGCACCGAAGTACGGGCCTAAAAAGTCAGCACAAAAATGCGCAAGACCTGTAATACCAAAGGCTATCGCAATAATCGTCATATAATCATTGAGCGTTGGCATACGTGCATGCTCAGCGTGATACTTTTCTACGCGCTCTTTTAGATCTTCAATTGCACGGGTATCAGCCCCTGTTTTAGCATCAATCGCTTTATGATTAGCCGCCATGAGTAGTAATACAGCCATCCATAAGTTCGCCACAATGACATCAACAGTCACCATAGCCGAGAATATATCACCGCCTACTTCGAACATCTCTTTCATAGAGGCTTGGTTAGCACCGCCACCAATCCAGCTGCCCGCAATGGTTGTCATGCCACGCCATACGGCATCAGGACCATGTCCGCCAACCGCTTCAGGATAAACGGCGCTCATCACTAAAATGGCAAGAGGTCCGCCAATAACGATACCCATGGTCCCCGTTAAAAACATGATCAACGCTTTCGGGCCTAAGTTTAAAATAGCCTTTAAGTCGATACTGATGGTTAATAAAATTAAACAGGCTGGAAGTAAATAGCGGGATGCCACGTAGTAAACGTTTGATGAATGACCATCAACAATTCCAAAGGTATTTAATAATGATGGTAAGAAGTAGCAAAGCAGTAAAGCGGGGACGTATTTATAAAATTTCTGGCATGCTGCATTGTTACTATGCGAGGTTCTAAAAACAAACCCTAAAATAACGGCGAGTAAACCAAGTACGACTGCGTCATTGGTAATTAGCGCACTGCGGGCGTCAGTCATAAGTGTTCCTTAAAACTAGTGGTGTGTATTATTGTTGTCTTCTATTTCAGCAATCTGGTGCTGAATAATATCGATAGCGGGATCATCTGGGCATTCATTAACAAAATACTGTAGATCATCTCTGGCCATTTTAGGGCAATCTAACTGATTAAGTAGATAGCCACGGTCACGACGCTCATAAGGATCATCGCCTAATAATTCCATCAGCATGTCAACGCAGTGTAGCGCATGACCAAATTTACTTTCGCTAATGAATGACCATTTTTGCTGAGCTAAGTAAAGCTTATATATCTCTTCATCAAACACCAGTTCAAGCGGCTCTTGCTCATCGCCATTCTCTTCACTGGCATTTTCAGGAATGATATACCAACTTTGCTGCCCTGTGCTTGGCTCTATGAGGTACCCTTCTTCATCACTTATGGCAACATGCACCTGCACTTCACCTTGACTTAAGGTCACTGAAGCATCCAAGTTAGCATGTTGTAATAAGTGACACAGTAAAATAGCCAATGTTGTTTGCGTACCACTGCGCATCGTAACCGTATAGCTAAAGCTATTTAAGGTGTATTCGGGTACTTTCAAGCTAGAAGCACTGAAAAGCCATTGTTGATAAAAGATATCCAAGAGTTTATCTAAGCGTTCATGAGGCTCTTTATGTTCAACACAAAGTACTGAAACCGTATGCTCAAATTCATTGAGTAGTTCATAACAAGCAGTTAGATCTACTTGTGTATCCCACTTTAATTCAGCATCAATACAACGATAAAGCACTTTAGAAGAAAATGCATCGTAGGCCTCATCTTGATAGGATTCATTTTGATCTTCAAACCAAGGGGTGGTCATTTATACTGCAACATCTCTTTCAAAAACGAGGTGCTAGTTTACCTACTTTTGCCCTAAGTTACCAATACTGAACGATGAGATATAAAAAAGCGGTACGACGGCACTCGCCATCAAAATACCGCTCAGAGATTCTTAGAGAAGAAGTGCAGTTTTAGCCGAAGCTAAATAACCAATTGCTAATAAAATGAAGGTGGTTATAGCAAGCAATACCACTTTCGCAGTCTGTGCGCTTTGCTTTGCAGCCACAACACCTAGTACGATATAAGCAATAACAAGTATAATTTTTTCTAATAACCATGATTGCTCTAATGGGTTAAATCCTGCCATCACGATTAACGCAACTGCAGAAACAAGCAGCAATGTATCAATGCTATGACTTCCAATGAACACCACTTTATTTTTTGCAAGTGCGCCCGTTTTTAAACGTGAAAAAGAACGAACGTAAAATAGTACAATACTCAACACGGCAAATAACATGTGAGTATGTTTTACTGCTAAATAATCCATATGCCCCAATACTACTTTGTTTAATTAATCTGGATAACGTACGAGTACGTCTTCTATTTCTTTAACGCGTTGATTAAACACTTCTATTAACTTAGGGTCAAATTGTTTGCCCTGTTGTGCATTAATTTCCTTTACAACATCTTCAAGTGACCACGCTTCTTTGTAGCAGCGTTTATGACGTAGTGCATCATACACATCGGCTAATGCGGCAATACGCCCAGCAATAGGAATCTCTTCACCTTTCAAGCCCTTAGGGTAACCTGTTCCATCCCAACGTTCATGATGAGATAGCGCAATTATGGCCCCAGTATTAACGATGTCACGATTCGAGTCCTTTAGGATTAAATGACCTTTTTCAGCATGTTGCTGCATAATAGCCCACTCTTCGTCTGTTAGCGGGCCAGGTTTATTTAAAATGGCATCAGGAATACCTACTTTACCCACATCATGCAGCGGTGCAGCTAAACGAATAAGTTCAGCTTCGCGTTTAGATAATCCATATCCCATCGCCAGCTCATAACAGATATGCGAAACACGTTTTACATGGTTACCCGTTTCAGTTGAACGCTGCTCTAGAGCTTCACTGAGTCTAAACACAAGCTCTTGTTGTGTCGCCTCAATTTCAGCTTGAAGCTGTACATTCTCATACGCCAATTGAACATTTTGCGAAAAAATTTCAATCAAATGGCGTTGTGTATCAGTTAAATGTTTAGGGATACCCGAGATAAACAACATAGAATTATGGTTAAACTCACTGCTGCAATAGGCAAATAAATAATTATCACGATAAACAATCGTTTTATCTCTTAGAGCTTGTTGGCAGGCATTGAGCTGTTCATCATTGAGCACTTCTTCAATTGCTTTACCTTCGCTGCGCTCAAACTCCCCCCGACCGGAAAAAACCACCAGTTTTTTTTGATTATCAAGAGGGTTACTCGCAACTAAGCTTGTCGCATACATAGCTTGCTCAACAGTGCCTAACAAAGATGTAAGTTGCTGCATTACACCTTCAATAAAGTGCTCTAGCGAATGGGTAGAAAAAATATCGCGTGATGCTTTAATTATTTTTTCGAGACCCTGACGTGATTGCTCAATCGATAAAATATCGCGATAAGAGCGTAAGCTTGACATCACCACCGTAAACAATTTTTGTGCGGTCAGCTCAGTTTTCGATTTGTAATCATTAATATCATAATTAACAATAACTTGTCGTTCAGGTGCTTGGCCTGGTTGACCCGTTCTCAAGATAATACGAATATGATTATTCTTCGCAGTTTCACGGATATATTTAGCGACTTTAAGCCCCGCATCATCCGTTTCCATAACAACATCAAGTAAAACTATAGCTGCATCAGGGTGCTGTTCAATAACTTGCTTGGCTTCTTCTCCTGAATAGGCACTGATAAACTCAAGGCGTTTGTCTTGGAATTCAAAGTCACTGAGCGCAAGCTTTGTTACGGCATGTACTTCTGGCTCATCATCAACAACGATGACTTTCCAACTACCTTGAACCACCTCACTGACTTCATCAAGTGCTTCATCCGAAAACAAAAATTCATCCATTGTTTGGGATCCTCAAAGGCTATGTGTGCCCAGCAAAGCTTATTATTTATGAGCCCACTGTGCTAACGTTACACGGTCATTACCGCCAAGATCTTTTACTGTAAGTATATGGCTATACGACATTTGTGCAAAAAATTCTTGGACTTTCACACTTTGTTGGTAACCATGTTCAATTAAAAGATAGCCATTTGTTGTCAAATAGTCACGCGCGATAGTAATAATTTGTTTAATATCAGCCATGCCGTCGTCATCGGCTACTAATGCTGATAATGGCTCAAAACGCACATCACCTTGGCTTAAGTGCTCATCATCGTGTTCGATATAGGGGGGGTTGCTGACAATTAGGTCAAACTTTTCTTTTTTAACCGCACTAAACCAATTGCTCAAAGCAAAAGTGGCATTGTTAATATCGAGTCGCTGTTGGTTTTCTTGGGCTAATGCGACGGCATCAGCCACTCTATCTATCCCTGTCACCTGCCAATTTGGCATTTCGCTGGCCAGCGCAAGTGCTATAGCGCCTGTACCCGTGCCCAAATCAAGTACGTTTGCATCAGCGGGCAGCTCAAGACCTAAAGCGTATTCAACTAACGTTTCGGTATCAGGTCGTGGAATCAAGGTTGTTGGGTTTACCTTAAGTGGAAGGCTCCAAAATTCACGAAAACCGACAATATGCGCGACAGGTTCACCCTTTAAGCGGCGTTGGCATGCCTGTTCAAAATCGAGCTGTTGCTGTTCGGTAAGGTGTTTTTCTGGCCAAGTGAATAAGTAACTACGCGGTTTATTCAGGATGGATAATAACAGGACTTGGGCGTCTAATTTCGCACTGTCGCTGCTAGGCGTTAGTAACGCCGTCGCAGCAACCAGTGCTTGCTCTATGCTTTGTGGCACGATTATTCATCGCCCATCGCAGCGAGTAAGTCAGCTTGATGTTCTTGCATAAGTGGTTCGATTACACTGCCTAAATCACCTGCAACCACTTCATTCAAACGATAGAGAGTTAAGTTAATACGGTGATCGGTAATACGGCCTTGCGGGTAGTTATAAGTACGAATGCGCTCAGAACGGTCACCACTACCAACTAAGTTACGACGCTCAGATGCCTCTGCAGCTTGGCGTTTTTCGTCTTCAGCTTGTTGCAAGCGAGCGCCAAGTACTGACATCGCTTTAGCACGGTTTTTATGCTGTGAACGTTCATCCTGACACTCTACAACCACACCTGTTGGAATATGTGTGATACGGATTGCTGAGTCAGTTTTATTGACGTGCTGACCACCGGCACCCGATGCACGAAAGGTATCCACTTTAATATCCGCGGGGTTAATCTCAATTGCTTCCGCTTCAGGAATCTCGGCCATGACTGCTACAGTACAGGCTGATGTGTGAACACGGCCTTGCGATTCAGTCTCTGGTACACGTTGTACACGGTGTGCACCTGATTCAAATTTAAGCTGACCATATACACCTTCACCCGAGATATGCGCAATTACTTCTTTATAACCGCCATGCTCACCTTCGTTAGTACTTACTACTTCTACTTTCCACTTTTTGGTTTCAGCGTAGCGGCTGTACATACGGAATAAGTCACCAGCGAAGATAGCGGCTTCGTCACCACCGGTACCCGCACGAACCTCTAGGTAGACATTATTATTGTCTTTAGGGTCCTTTGGCAGCATCAGAATTTGGATTTCGTCTTCTAATGCCGTTATTTGTGCTTTTGCTTCTTTATATTCTTCTTGCGCCATTTCACGCATATCAGGGTCTGAATCTTTTAGCATTTCTTCAGCTGTCGCTACATCATCCTGTGCTTGCTGATACGCTAAAAACGCTTTAACAATTTCTTCTAACTCTGAATACTCTTTAGATAAGGTACGAAAGCGATTTTGATCGCTGATCACAGAGGGGTCGCTTAGTAGCGCTTGCACTTCCTCATAACGCTCAACTAAGGTTTCTAATTTTCTATAAACAGACTCTTTCATTTAACGACTATTCCTGATCAATACCTAACATTTTCTTTAATTGACTTAACTCAGCAGCTTCGCCATTTTTTGCTGCATCTTGAATGGCACGGGTAGGTGCGTGCATCAAGCGGTTGGTCAGTTTATTTGCCAACTCGAGTATCACTTTTTCTGCCTCTTTACCTGTTTGCAACTGGCTAAGCGCCTTTTCAACAAGTTCAGATTTTATATCTTGGACGTCATTACGATAATGACGAATTAAATCCACTGAATCCAGTGAACGCAGCCACATAACGAACTCATTCGTACGTGCACTGATAATGTCTTGTGCCTGTTCGGCAGCTTGCTCACGAGCCGCGATATTCTCGCTTACTATGGCTTGTAAGTCATCAACTGAATATAAATAAGCGGCATCAAGCTCACCTACTTGGCTTTCAATGTCACGTGGAACCGCAATATCAATAAATAGCATAGGTTTGTGGCGGCGCATTTTTAGGGCTTGCTCCACGACACCCTTACCAATAATTGGTAACGTGCTGGCGGTGGAACTTATAACAATATCTGCATCATGTAACCGCTCCGGTAGCTGAGCCAACGCGATCACATCTGCATTAACTTCGCTCGCTAAGCTCTTCGCTCGTTCAATGGTGCGGTTCGCTACGGTTATTTTTTGCGGGTCATTTTGATATAAATGCTTTGCAACAAGCTCTATAGTTTCACCCGCACCAATAAGCAGTACATTGGTTTTATCGAGTTTGCCGTAAATATGTTTGGCTAGATTAACAGCGGCATAGGCAACCGAAACTGCACTGGCACCAATGTCCGTTTCAGTTCGAACTTGTTTCGCTACCGAAAAGGTTTTTTGGAACAAACGATCGAAGGTTACGCCAATAGCATCGTGTGTTTTCGCGTTATGGTAAGCTTGTTTAATTTGCCCCAGAATTTGCGGCTCACCGAGCACCAAAGAATCAAGACCACACGACACTCGCATTAAATGGTTAATCGCTTTATCACCTTCGTAGTAATAAGTATTATTGCTCAGTTCATGTTCATCCAAACCATGAAAACCTGCTAACCAACGTAACAAGGTTTGGGAATTACGCTCAGCAAGGCTACAATAGATTTCGGTTCTGTTGCAGGTCGAAACAATAACCGCTTCATTAAAATGCGCATGACCGCTTAATTGCTGTAACGCCTCAGCCATTTGCTCAGGTGAAAACGCGACTTTTTCACGTAATTCTACGGATGCGGTTTTGTGATTTATACCAAGTGCTACGATGGTCATATGTACCAAATATTGCTAAGCCCAGCTGTAAAGGCGTTAATTTTACCAAAAATCAGCGGAATATGGAAAGTAAGGAACGTCATTTGATTAAACAATATTTGATTTTATTCATGTTTTTTTTATTTATCAGCGGTTGTGCGCAAAAAATGTCAACCGTTGATTACATTTATCCTGACTGGAAAAGCCGTTTAGAACAACAAGCTCAGTGGCAAGTACAGGGAAAAATGGCATTTATTAGCACAGAGCAGCGCCAATCTGCTAATTTAAACTGGCAACATGATGAGCTATACAGTGACATGGTACTCACCAGTTTTATTGGCACTCGTATTTTGTCTTTAAAACAAAATGCCCAAGGGGCCGAACTTGAATATGACGGTGATGTTTATACCGATCGCGATGCGGCTATGTTGTTATACCGTTTAACTGGCTTTTCGATTCCATTAGATAACGCCGCAAAGTGGCTAAAAGGCACTGTCGAAAACGACCAAGCCAGTTATGATGAGCAAGGCCGATTAAAAAATCTGATTTGGCAAGCACACAATGGCCAACAGTGGCAAATAACCTATTCAGATTACATTAAACAAGATGGCTATTGGCTTCCTGTTAAGCTAAGCCTCAAAAACCAAAAAATCCGTATAAAAATTCAACTTAATGATTGGCAGTTAAATTAATCATGACGCAAGTATCAACCGCCCCGCTAACGTTAATAGCGCCTGCAAAACTTAATTTATTTCTTCATATAAATGCGCGCCGTGATGACGGCTACCATGAGTTAGAAACCTTATTTACCTTTTTAGAGTTTGGTGATGACTTAACATTTACTGTTAACAACGAGCCAAACATTACAGTAACCGGTGATACAGACGGTATTGAGCTTGCAGATAACCTTATATATAAAGCAGCCCGTTTATTACAACAACACTGTGATTGCCAACAAGGCGCTATAATAAAGCTATTAAAACGTTTGCCAATGGGCGGCGGTGTTGGGGGTGGCTCTTCCGATGCCGCAACAACTTTGCTCGCGCTTAATAAATTATGGAACTGTCATTTATCTTTACACGAGTTAGCAAATTTAGGCGTGACCTTAGGCGCTGATGTCCCTGTGTTTATTAATGGCCACACCGCCATTGCGCACGGCATTGGTGAGCAACTTCATAACGTCGAGTTACCAAAGCGTTGGTATTGTGTGATCCACCCTGGGGAGCATGTAAGCACCGCAAAAATTTTTACTCACCCCGATTTAAAACGCGATACACCGAAACTAAAAGCAGACTGGCAAACAGAAAATTTACGCAATGATTGTGAGCCTTTAGTTAAAAAGCTCTGCCCCGAGGTTGAAAAAGCCCTGCAGTGGTTGCTAAAATACGCCCCGTCAAAGATGACTGGTACAGGCGCTTGCTGCTTTGCTGAGTTTTCAACCGAGGCACAAGCACAGCAAGTTTTAGCCGAATTACCAGAAAAATGGACGGGTTTTGTTGCAAGTAGTGCTACAATTTCTCCTGCTCATACAGCTTTAAATGCTCACTTTGAAATGAAGTAACGTACAAGTAAATGTTAACCTGCTTTGGTGCCTACCATAGCCTGTTAGTCCCAAAATTCAGTGCCTGAGGAACCCTACCGTGCCTGACATGAAGCTCTTCGCTGGTAACGCAACACCTGAGCTAGCTCAAAAAGTTGCAAAACGTTTGTATATTGAATTAGGCGATGCTGTTGTTGGCCGTTTTAGTGACGGTGAGATCAGTGTTCAAATTAATGAAAATGTTCGTGGTTCTGACGTTTTCATTGTTCAATCAACCTGTAACCCCACTAACGATAACCTGATGGAACTTATCGTTATGGTTGATGCCCTACGTCGTGCGTCTGCTGGACGTATTACCGCAGTTATTCCTTATTTTGGTTATTCGCGTCAGGACCGCCGTGTGCGCTCTGCTCGTGTACCAATCACAGCTAAAGTAGTTGCAGATTTCTTATCAAGTGTTGGTGTTGACCGCGTATTAACTGTTGACCTACACGCAGAACAAATCCAAGGTTTCTTCGACGTACCGGTTGATAACGTGTTCGGTAGCCCTGTGCTATTAGAAGACATGAAAGAGCGCGACTTCGAAGACGTCGTGGTTGTTTCTCCTGATATCGGTGGTGTTGTTCGTGCTCGTGCAATCGCGAAGCTATTAAATGACACTGACCTTGCTATCATCGATAAGCGTCGCCCACAAGCAAACGTATCACAAGTAATGCATATTATTGGTGATGTTGAAGGTCGTGACTGCATCATCGTTGATGACATGATTGATACAGGCGGTACATTATGTAAAGCAGCAGCTGCGCTTAAAGAGCATGGTGCAAAACGTGTTTTTGCTTATGCAACCCACCCAGTTCTTTCAGGTAATGCAGCACAGAACATTCGTGAATCAGTTATTGACGAAGTGATTGTTACTGACTCAATACCACTTACTGACGAGCTTAAAGCACTTGATAATATCAAAGTACTTACGCTTGCAGATATGCTTGCTGAAACAATTCGTCGTATCAGCAACGAAGAATCAATCTCTGCGATGTTTGAGCATTAATCAACAGCGCATGATATTGAAAAAAGCACCATTTGGTGCTTTTTTTGTAGCCGTTATTTATTTTCCCTAAAAGGGGTGGTATGATAGCGCGCCTTTTGGCTAGGGACCTTGGTCGCAAAGGCCCTACGACTATTAATTATTGGAGACATTATGTCAACTTATACATACAATGCAGAATTACGTACAGAAACAGGTACTGGTGCGAGCCGCCGCCTACGCCGTGAAGATAAAGTTCCTGCAATCCTTTACGGTGCTGACAAAGAAGCTGCATCTATCGTTCTTGCACACAAAGATATGATCAAAGCGCAAGAAGACGAAGGTTTCTACACGCACATCCTTACTTTAAACATCGGTGGCGAGTCAGTTGAAGCTATCCTTAAAGATATTCAACGTCACCCGTTCAAGCCTAAGATCACTCACTTAGACTTCCAACGTGTAGATGCTTCTCACAAACTTCACACTAAAGTGCCAGTACACTTCATCGGTGAAGAGAAAGTAACTAAAGCAGGTAACACTGTTGTTCACCAATTAACTGAAATCGAAATCACGTGTCTTCCTAAGTCACTTCCTGAGTTCGTTGAAGTTAACGTTGCAGACTTAGTAGCTGGTGATTCAATCCACCTTTCTGACCTTAAACTTCCTTCAGGTGTTTCATCTGTTGAGCTTGCTAAAGGTGCAGATCACGATCAGTCAGTTGTTACTGTTAAAGCTAACAAAGCTGCTCCTGCTGAAGAAGCTTCAGAAGACGCTGCAGAATAATTTTTAAGGTGTACACACCTTGAATTCTATTCAAATGCTTGTGGGCCTGGCTAATCCAGGCCCCGAATACGCAAACACACGCCATAATGCAGGTGCTTGGTTCATCGAAGAACTCGCTGCACGTTACAACTGCACTCTCAAACATGATCCTAAATATCACGGCCTCACTGGCAAAGTGATTATTCAAGGCCAAGAATTTAAACTACTGATCCCTACAACTTATATGAATTTAAGTGGTAAGTCGGTGAGTAGTCTCGCTAATTTCTTTAAAATTCCTGTTGAAAACATTCTCGTTGCTCACGACGAAATGGACTTAGAACCAGGCATTGCTAAACTAAAAAAAGGTGGCGGCCATGGTGGTCACAATGGTTTAAAAGACATTATTGCGAAAATGGCAAACCAAAAAGATTTTATGCGCCTTCGTATTGGCATTGGACACCCTGGTCACCGAGAAATGGTAACAGGTTGGGTGCTAGGCAAAGCTGCGAAAGACGATCAAGAAAAAATGGATGCCGCAATCGACGAAGCAGTTCGTTGCATGGAAATTCTTGCAAAAGATGGTGTGTTAAAAGCACAAAACAGACTACATTCATTTAAACCTTAATCCGTTTTAATGAAATTACACAAGGTATCTTACTATGGGTTTTAAATGTGGCATCGTTGGCTTGCCAAACGTTGGTAAATCAACATTATTTAATGCACTAACTAAAGCGGGAATCGAAGCCGCTAACTTCCCTTTCTGTACTATTGAACCAAATACGGGTGTGGTGCCAGTTCCTGATGCGCGCTTAAATGCGCTTGCTGAAATCGTCAATCCACAACGCATTTTACCAACAACGATGGAGTTCGTTGATATTGCAGGCCTTGTAAAAGGCGCTTCAAAAGGTGAAGGTCTAGGTAATCAGTTCCTTGCGAATATTCGTGAAACAGATGCAATTGGTCATGTTGTTCGTTGTTTTGAAGACGAAAATATCGTCCATGTTGCTGGTACAATCGATCCAGCTGACGATATTGATGTTATTAACACCGAATTAGTACTTGCAGATATGGATAGCGCAGATAAAGCGCTTGTTCGTAATGCCAAGAAAGCAAAAGGCGGCGATAAAGACGCGAAAGAGCAAAACGCTGTACTTGAGAAAGTAAAAGCGCATCTGGATGAAGGTTTAACATTACGTTCTTTAGAACTCACTAAAGAAGAAAAAGCGGCAATTAAAACGCTTAACTTTTTAACAATCAAACCAACGATGTACATTGCGAATGTAGCAGAAGATGGTTTTGAAAATAACCCTTACCTAGATAAAGTACGTGAAATTGCCGCAGCTGAAGACGCGGTTGTTATTCCTGTTTGTGCTGCTATCGAATCTGAGTTATCTGAACTAGAAGAAGAAGATAAATTAGAATTTATGGCTGACCTAGGTTTAGAAGAGCCAGGCCTTAACTTAGTGATCCGTGGTGGTTACGAGCTACTTAAATTACAGACTTACTTTACAGCAGGTGTAAAAGAAGTACGCGCATGGACCATTCCAGTAGGTGCGACGGCACCACAAGCTGCTGGTAAAATCCACACAGACTTTGAACGTGGCTTTATCCGTGCTCAAACAATCGCTTTTGACGATTACATTGAGTTCAAAGGCGAAAGCGGTGCAAAAGAAGCAGGTAAAATGCGTCAAGAAGGTAAAGAGTATATCGTTAAAGACGGTGATGTCATGAACTTCTTATTTAACGTATAAGTTCTTAAGCAACTCTATTTAAAAGGCTCGTTATTACGAGCCTTTTTTATTTTCTGGGTTTACATCACGATACGCATGCAATTTTTAGTACTGCAATAGCGCCATTTTATCTCCCTACTCTTCTACTCTGTATAGCTGTAAATGCATTTATGAGTTAGAAAAACTCTCAAAAAAATAGTTTTTAAATTTATAAACTTAATTTTTGTATGAAAATCAAACAGATTAAAAATGAGCTTTTATTTACAATAATACGTAACATACTTTTAGAGTTGTCTTTGACCGACAAAAAAACAGCAATTTAAGTAAAATTTAACCTGTTAGCTTAATTTTAATGCAAACAAACCCTGTTAAGTGTTTTTTTGCAAAAAAGGTGTTGACGGATTTAGGTCATATCAGCATAATACGCCCCGCACTCAGCGATGAAGTGTTAACAAAAAAGATGGCTAAGTAGCTCAGTTGGTTAGAGCACATCACTCATAATGATGGGGTCACAGGTTCAAATCCCGTCTTAGCCACCATTCTTTTTGTTGCTCAATGAAGAGTTAAAAATAACTACCAGTACTTTAAGTACGAATAATGCAACAGTAGTGGAATTGGCCGATGTCTTGATTAAGACGCTGGATTTAGGTTCTTTTACTGCAAACGCAGAAGGTATGCGGGAGTGGCGGAATTGGTAGACGCGCTGGATTTAGGTTCCAGTAACTTCGGTTGTGAGAGTTCAAGTCTCTCCTTCCGCACCATGTTCTTGATATGAACTAAAAATATCAAGCTTTTGTTGGGATATCGCCAAGCGGTAAGGCAGCAGGTTTTGATCCTGCCATTCCCAGGTTCAAATCCTGGTATCCCAGCCACAATGGCTAAGTAGCTCAGTTGGTTAGAGCACATCACTCATAATGATGGGGTCACAGGTTCAAATCCCGTCTTAGCCACCATTCTTTCTTTAGAATGGCTCTGCAGGAGTTAAACTGCACTCAATGAAGAGTTTAAAATAACTACCAGTACTTTATGTACGAATGATGCGGGTGTGGCGGAATTGGCCGATGTCTTGATTAAGACGCTGGATTTAGGTTCCTTTACTACGATCGCGAAAGATGTGCGGGAGTGGCGGAATTGGTAGACGCGCTGGATTTAGGTTCCAGTAACTTCGGTTG
>NZ_LRUF01000026.1:142462-534373 GCF_001550155.1 Pseudoalteromonas arabiensis | reverse complement strand
TCTAATTTCTAATTTCTAATTTCTAATTTCTAATTTCTAATTTCTAATTTCTAATTTTTCCAAAATTTAATTCATTTTTATTTAGCACAAAAAAAACGGGCTAATTTTCATTAACCCGTGTTTAGTCTCTATCACTATGTGGTTAACTTAATGTCCCGCTGATCGCATACTTTAAAACCCAGTTCTTTGCAGGTCCTGTGTTATTAGCAAGCTTTAAGAACTTACTGCGCACCCAACTCAGTGGTTTTATCTCGTTTGAAAAACCAAAGTAACAGGCATCCATCATACTCATCATTAGCAAATTAGCATGACGGCGTTTTTTCTCGTAGCGTTTGAGTAACGCTTGCTGACCAACATCAGGTTGATCTGCCAAAATATCTGCCAGTGCTACAACATCTTGAAAGCCTAAGTTCACACCTTGTCCAGCGAGCGGGTTAATTGTGTGCGCCGAGTCACCGACTAAAACTAAACGGCCGTGCGAATAATCATTGGCATGTTGGCGTGCAAGTGGAAAAACAGCCTGCTCAAGCAACTCAAAGTCGCCCGGTAGTTCAGGGAAATGCGCAATGAGCGTTGCTTTAAGTTGCTCATTCGACAATTTTTGCCACTGCTTTAAAACCGCAGCATCGTGATAACAAATTAAATTAGCATAAGGCGCCTGCATGGGTAAAAACGCCACGGGTCCGGTTGGCGTAAATTGTTGCCACGTTTTTACTTGCTGCGGGGCATCTAATTTAATTAACACACCCATGCAGTGCTGAGCATATTGCCAACCCGTTACACCCAAGCCAGCTTTAGTTCGCAATTGTGACTGTCCACCATCTGCTGCAACAACTAAATCGGCAGTATATTGAGTATCGCCATACTGTAAGGTGATTGAATCAGCCGTGTGAGTAATATTCGTAATGGCTGATAATTGCTCTATCACTTCGATGTCGTACTTGGCGAATTGCTGCCAAAGACTGGCTTGAATTAAATTATTTTCGATTAAATGACCTAAATGCGTTTCGCCAATCTCATGGCAATCAAACAATAAATTTTCGCCTTGTTGCTGGTAGGCCTCTAGTTGTTGATAAGGCGCAATGCGATTTTGTCTTAGTAACGGCATGGCACCAAGGTCATCGAGTAAATTTTCTGAAAAACGATTAATAGCCGAAATGCGAATATCGACCTTATCTGAGCTAAGAATATGATCAGCATCGATAAGGTGCTTTTCAATAACGGTGACATCCCTCCCCTGTTTAGCCAGTTTTATCGCTATAGCAGCACCGACCATGCCACCACCGACAACAATTACCTTATTTTTATTCATTTAATATTCGCTCATTTGGCTATTTAAATACGCAGCAAATTGTAACGTAATTCAATAATCAGTGTCAGTGCATTTACTGCTTAAGAATTTCAAAACAGTGACTTGTTTGATTTCACACCACAAAGATAAAAACTATACTTGGATCTGTGCGGGTATCCAGCTAAAATACGCGTCCTTTAAGTCGGCATACTTGCCACTTAATCCTGTTTCTAACACATTTTTGTGTCACTACCGAATTGAAAACGAGGCTATATTTCAATGAGTAAAAAGCTGCATATTAAAACCTGGGGTTGTCAGATGAACGAGTACGACTCTCAGAAGATGGCTGATCTACTAGATGCGACTAACGGCTATCAGTTAACTGAAGAAGCTGAAGATGCTGACGTGATCTTACTCAATACCTGTTCAATCCGTGAAAAAGCACAAGAAAAAGTATTCCATCAGCTTGGCCGTTGGAAACTATTAAAAGATGATAAGCCTGAATTAATCATTGGTGTTGGTGGCTGTGTTGCATCGCAAGAGGGTGATTCAATTCGTCAACGTGCGCCGTTTGTTGATGTAATATTTGGCCCGCAAACATTACACCGCTTACCAGAAATGATTAAGCAAGTACAAAGTGGCGACAGCAGCTCGGTAGTTGATGTTTCATTCCCTGAGATTGAGAAGTTTGACCGCCTACCTGAACCAAAAGCGGAAGGCCCTACTGCGTTTGTATCTATTATGGAAGGTTGTTCTAAATACTGTACATTCTGCGTAGTACCTTATACGCGAGGTGAAGAAGTAAGCCGTCCACTTGATGACGTATTACTTGAAGTTGCACAACTTGCAGAGCAAGGTGTTCGCGAAGTGAACCTACTTGGTCAAAACGTAAATGCCTATCGCGGTGAAACTCACGACGGTGAAATTTGTTACTTCTCTGATCTATTACGTTATGTGGCAGCGATTGACGGTATTGACCGTATTCGTTACACCACTTCACACCCTGTAGAATTTACGCCAGATATCATTGACGCCTATGCTGATGTACCTGAACTTGTTGATCACCTGCACTTACCAGTGCAAAGTGGTTCAGACCGTATTTTAAACCTTATGAAACGTGGCCATACTGCACTCGAGTACAAATCAACGATTCGTAAGTTACGTAAAATTCGCCCTAATCTAAGTATGTCATCAGATTTCATCATTGGTTTCCCAGGCGAAAGTAAAGCTGACTTTGAAGCAACCATGAACCTTATCAATGATATCGGTTTTGATATGAGCTTTAGCTTTATCTACAGTGCTCGCCCTGGTACGCCTGCTGCTGATTTACCAGATGATGTATCAGAGCAAGAGAAAAAAGAACGTTTATACCTGTTACAAAATCGTATTACGCAAATGGCGCAGCAAATCAGCCGCCAAATGTTTGATACCGAACAACGTATTTTAGTTGAAGGTCCTTCTAAGAAGAACCCAATGGAATTACGTGGCCGTACAGAAAACAACCGAGTTGTAAATTTTGAAGGCCCACACTCTGTGATCGGTCAATTCGTTGATGTACGTATTACTGAAGCATTGCCAAATTCTTTACGTGGTGAATTAATTCGTACAGAATCAGAGATGAACTTACGCCGTGACGTGGCGCCATCATCTATTTTAAGTAAGGCAGCCGAGGCTGAAGCTGCACAAGCCCCTAACGAAATTGGCGTTGCTACTTTCGTCCCGTAGGGGAAAATTTGGTGCAGGCATGGCCTGCACCCATCAATAGGAAGCTATTTTGAGTAATCAATTAAAAACTTTAGAGATTTATTTAGAACCCGCCGACAATAAACGCCTTTCATCTTTATGTGGTCCGTTTGACGAAAATATCAAACAAATTGAGCGCCGATTAGGTGTAGAAATTGCTCATCGCGATAATTTTTTCAGAGTCACTGGTAAGCTTCACTGTGCTGCAGCGAGTGTAGAAATCTTAAAAAACCTTTATGTTGATACTCAACCTGTACGTGGTCAAATTGGTGAGATAGAACCTGAAGCGGTTCATTTAGCAATTAGCGAATCAAATGCCCTCGAGCAAGATGAAAATCCAGGCGTTTATGGCAAAGACATGGTTATTAAAACTCGCCGTGGCGTAATTAAACCGCGAAACGACAACCAAGGCGTGTACATTGCAAATATTTTGCATCACGACATTACCTTTGGTATTGGCCCTGCTGGTACAGGTAAAACTTACCTCGCCGTTGCAGCCGCTGTTGATGCCCTTGAGCGCCAAGAAATTCGTCGTATTCTACTTACGCGCCCTGCCGTTGAAGCAGGTGAAAAACTCGGTTTCTTACCAGGTGATTTGAGTCAAAAAATCGACCCTTATTTGCGCCCTCTTTACGATGCATTATTTGAAATGCTTGGTTTTGAGCGCGTTGAAAAGCTCATTGAAAAGAACATCATAGAAGTTGCCCCACTTGCATATATGCGTGGTCGTACATTGAATGATGCCTTTATCATTCTAGATGAAAGCCAAAACACCACAGCAGAACAAATGAAAATGTTCTTAACCCGTATTGGTTTTAATTCGAAAGCGGTAATTACTGGTGATATCACCCAGGTCGATTTACCGCGCGGTGCGCGCTCAGGCTTACGCCATGCAATTGAGGTACTCAATGGTGTTGAAGCAATTAGTTTTAACTTCTTCCAATCTCATGATGTTGTGCGTCACCCTGTCGTAGCTCGTATTGTAGAAGCCTACGAGCGTAATGATGAAGCTGAGCGTTTAAAGCGAGCTGAAAAGCAACGCATTAAAGAATCACAAGCAAACCAACAAGAAGCAAACTCGTGACCGAATTAGACCTACAAATAGCCTGTGAGTTTGACAACTTACCCAGCTTTGAACAATTCCAGCTTTGGGCTGATAAAGCCCTTAGCAATTATCGTGAAGACGCTGAACTGACTATTGTGATAAGTGATGAGGCACAAAGTCAACAGCTTAATAATGACTACCGTGGTAAAGACAAGCCGACTAATGTCTTATCGTTTCCGTTTGAAGCACCACCTGGCATTGAGTTACCTTTAGTCGGTGACTTAATCATTTGTCCGGCGATTGTTTTAGCCGAGTCAATTGAACAAGAAAAGGCCTTTCACGACCATTTTGCCCATATGGTGATTCATGGATGCTTGCATTTACTTGGATTTGACCATATAAAGGACGAAGATGCACTTGAAATGGAAAGCATAGAAAAGCAGTTACTTGCCGATCTGAACATCGCTGACCCATATCGAGACGATATTTAAATTAACGGAGCAATTAGACGCAATGAGCGACGACAACTCGCAAACTAGCCAGGGTTCTTCTGGCAAAACTTGGTTGGGCCGTATAGCCCAAATGTTGCAAGGGGAACCCCAGAATAGAGAAGAGCTGGTAGAAGTAATTGCCGATGCGCAAGAACGCGACCTTATCGACCCTGAAACAAAGGATATGATTGAAGGGGTACTGGGTGTATCAGAGCTAAAAGTGCGCGATATAATGATACCGCGCTCACAAATGGTCACCCTAGAAGTCGATACACCTCTAGAACAGCTATTACCTATGATGGTCGATTCTACGCACTCACGCTTTCCTGTCGTATGCGAAGATAAAGACCATGTTGAAGGTATTTTATTAGCTAAAGACCTATTACCATTGATCATCAACAAAGATGAGCAACTACCTTCTTTACGTGATTATTTACGACCAGCCGTTGTGGTGCCAGAGAGTAAACGTGTTGACACGCTCCTTAACGAGTTTCGTCAACAGCGTTACCACATGGCCATTGTAATCGATGAATATGGCGGTGTATCTGGTCTTGTAACTATTGAAGATATTCTCGAAATCATCGTTGGTGAAATTGAAGATGAGCACGATGAAAGCGAAGACCAACAAGATATTCGTCAAGTTGCAAAGCATGTTTATGCCGTGCAAGCACTGACACCGGTCGACGACTTTAACGAATACTTTAAAACAGGTTACAGTACCTCAGATGCAGATACTATTGGTGGTACTGTATTGCATGCGTTTGGCCATATGCCGAGCCGTGGTGAAACCATTGATATTGATGGTTTACAGTTTAAAGTCACCAATGCGGACAATCGTCGCATCTTGCAATTGCAAGTAACTATTCCTAAGGCTGATGATAACGACAGTGAAGAAACTGCTAACTAACCTAAGCCTTCTTGCAAAAGATAAAAAAGCCTGGCTCGCACTTATTGCGGGCCTCTTTTTGACCCTTAGCTACGCCCCCTTTAATCTTTGGTATATTGCTTTTATATCACTCGGTGCCCTTCTCTACTGCATTAACCCCCTTGCAAGTGGTAAGACCGCAGCAAAGCAAAGTGCCAAATATGGCTTTATCTTTGGTTTGGGCTGGTTTGGTGCAGGTATTAGCTGGGTGCATGTTTCTATAGCGACTTTTGGCGGCATGCCACTGATTGCCTCTATTTCGCTTATGGTTTTACTGTGCGCATATTTAGCCCTGTATCCTGCATTAGCCGCTTGGCTCGCTACACGTCTTGCTAACGGCCCCTATAGCTTTATTTGTTGGTTACTTGCTACCGTTGCTATTACAGAATATTTACGCGGTACTTTGCTTACCGGTTTTCCTTGGCTGAGCTTTGGTTACACCCAAACAGACAGCCCGCTGAATTTTTTAGCACCCGTGATTGGTGAGTTTGGTATCACGCTTATTTGCGTATTCATTGCCTTTTCGCTTTATCGCTTGATAAACAAAGATATTAAACCGTTAATTATTTCTGTCGTAATACTTACAGGCTTATATTTTATCGCAAATAGCAGCCCTACAAAGTATCAAGATAAAACAATCAAAACAGTTCTCGTACAAGGTAATATTAAACAGCACTTACGCTTTGAGCCGTCAGAATTTTGGAATACCATGAGTAAATACCAAGACATGACCCGCCTGCATTGGAATGCTGATTTAATTGTTTGGCCTGAAGCCGCAGTCCCAGAGCTCGAAGCATTGGCCAGTGAGTATTTAACAGGTCTTGATAGCGCTGCCACATTTAACAATACGGCACTTATTACAGGTATCGTTGATTACCAATACGACACCCGTAACATTTTTAATACGCTAATTGTGCTTGGTAAAAAAGAGCTGGAAGATAGCGAAGGCCACTATCAGTATTTAGCTAAAAACCGCTATCAAAAGCATCAGTTATTGCCGATTGGTGAATTTGTGCCATTTCAAGAATTACTGCGCCCAATCGCGCCATTGTTTGATTTGCCTATGTCATCTTTTACCCGCGGCGATGAAGTGCAAAACAATTTACGGGCAAATGGCTTAAATATTTTACCTGCAATCTGTTATGAGATTGCTTTTGCTAGTTTAGTTCGTGGCAATTACCGCAGTGAATCTGATATTTTATTCACGGTTAGTAACGATGCGTGGTTTGGTGACTCACATGGCCCGCATCAGCATATGCAAATAGCGCGTATGCGTTCCCTTGAATTACAGCGCCCGCTGATTCGAGTGACGAATAATGGTATTAGCGCTGTTTACGACCCCATCGCTAAATCACAATTAGCTATGCCGCAATTTAAAGCCGATGTACTCGAGGCAACAATTACGCTCATCAAAGGCGATAGTATTTATAGCCAATACGGCAATTTGCCAGTATGGGTTGTGGTGATATTACTCAGTGCTGCTGGTGTGATTGTAAGATTCAAAAAGTAACCATTAAAAAGGCTTCATGATGAAGCCTTTTTTTGTGTTTTAAGATTCTATCTTTATCAACTCGACATCAAATATCAGTAATGAGCCAGCTGGAATACTACCAACGCGCTTACGCCCGTAAGCAAGCTGCGGCGGAATATAAAAGGTGAATTTATCCCCTTCGCTCATTAACTGTAACCCCTCAGTCCAACCGGCAATCACTTGGTTCAAACCAAAGCTAATTGGCGAGTTACGTACTACTGAACTATCAAATACGCTGCCATCCATAAGCGTGCCATGGTAATGCACTTTAACTTTGCTAATCGCATTGGGTTTTTCGTCATTCCCTGCACTTTGCTCTATTTTGTATTGCAAACCTGAAGCTGTTTCGTGTACATCATCAGCTTGACTATTGGTTGCTAAAAAATCAGCAGCGAGTTTTTCATTTTCAAGGGCTTGCAGCTTAGCCTTTTTGCTATTTTTAAAAATTAAGAAACAAAAAATACCAATAATCAGTAAAAGTATTAAATTAATCATTCTGCGTCCTTCTCATCATCATTATCGCCATTAACGATATCTGCAATATTTGCCAGTCTTGCAAGTGCTAATGCATTGATAGAGCCATCAGGATAGCCTTGCTCGGTCATTTCGCCAGCTTCTTTTTCCATTAATAGACTCAACGCTTGATCTACTGTTTCAACGGCATAAATATTAAAACGACCTTTTTCGACAGCGTCGAGCACTTCATTATCAAGCACTAAATTCACTTGGTTTGATTTAGGGATGATCACCCCTTGCTCGCCAGTTAAGCCTCGCATTTTACATAACTTAAAGAAGCCCTCTATTTTCTCGTTTACACCACCAATTGATTGCACGTCCCCGTGTTGGTTGATAGAGCCAGTTAATGCAATTGATTGGCTAATAGGTAGATTCGTTATTGCTGATATAAGCGCACACAACTCCGCCAGTGACGCGCTATCACCGTCGATATAGCCATAACTTTGTTCGATTGCGATATTAGCACTGAGCGTCAAACTAAATTGCTGAGCGTATTTATTACCTAAGTAACCGGTTAATAGCATCACCCCTTTGGAGTGAATTGCTTTACCCAGTTCTGCTTCGCGTTCAACGTCAATCACGCCATCAGCACCTGCATAAACAGTGGCTGTAATGCGTGCTGGTGTACCAAATGAAGTATCACCAATGTGCAGCACAGTTAAACCATTCACTTTACCCACAGCATGACCTTCAGTGGCAATTAAAATTTGCCCCTCTTTGATGTCACTTAGCATGGTCTCAGAGATTTGCCCTGTGCGGTATTGCTTGCCAACAATCGCCTCATCAATATGATGAGCATCTATTACAGTTTGGCCATCCTGCTTTGCATAGAAGCTTGCTTCTGCCACTAATTCTAGTACATCAGCAAAACGCGCAGAGAGCTTGTTATGATGCTCTGCTTGGCGGTAGCTAAACTTAAGCAAACGCGCCATAGCGGCTTCGTTTGTCGTGCAATGTAATGTTTGCTGACAGTATTCAGTCACCTTGGTAATGAACTGATATTGCAGTTTATCGCTACTTGGCAAGTAATAATCAAAGTCAGCCAGTACACGAAACAGCTCAGCAAACTCTTCGTCGTACTCACCAATGGTGTAATAAAGGTCTCGTGAGCCTAAAAGCACTATTTTTACATCAAGAGGAATAAGCTGCGGGCGTAACGTAAAGCTACTTCCTACTGAGCTGTCTTGATATGGCAAGTCGTTTTTGATTTGATGCGTTTTTAAAGACAGTTTAAGCCCATCCCATACTTGTGGGTTAGCCATGACTTTCTCGGCATCCATAATCAAATAGCCACCATTCGCACGGTGCAGTGCTCCTGGTTGGATTGAACGGTAACTGGTGATAAGCGAACCTTGTGAGGTTGCATATTCAATTTTGCCGAAAATATTGCCAAAGGTTGGATTCGGTTCATACACCACAGGGGCAGCATCACCTTCTTTGTACTCCACCAGAATGTTTGGCGCAAAGAAGTCAGTTAGCATGCCTTTACGGTCAAAGTCTTCTTTGTTTTCATCGTTGTCATCATCGTCAAGCCACTCAAGTACAGCATCGATGATTTCTTCGCGAATGTCTTTTAAGTAACGCAGAACACCAATATGTGTAGCATATTTATGCTCAAGTGCTTTAATCAAGGGTTTAGTAGCAAGCTCTGCGGTTGATTTTTTTAAGTTACGTAATTTTTCTGAGGATTCACGTTTCCAGCGTGGTAGCTCAATTAGCGCTTCTATTAACGCATCTTCAAGCTTTTCAATGACCTCATAAAACTCGTCTCGAAGTGGTTCATCAAGGGATGAAAATTCTGTATCACTGAGCTGTTTGCCATTAACTAAAGGCGCAAAACCAACAACGCCGTTTTCTTCAATCAACGCCACACTTTGCTCAAGGGCTGCAATTTCCACGGCAGTGATTGCGGCATCGTAAGTATCGGTAAATTCACGGTCGATTGATTTCTTCTTGCGCTGATAACCTGGATTGTCAAATGCAGCAGGAAAAGTATCAAGTACTTCATCAATAAATGAATCTATATCATCAGCTAATTGCTTGCTCTGCCCTGCTTGCATAAACATTGCTATTGGTTCGCGATGATCATCATAATTATTAACATACAGCCACTCGTTAGGCGTTGGGCGCTCTTTAGAATGAGTTGTTAATTTGTCTTTAACGAGAGTAAAGCGGCCAAGTGCGGCTTCCCCCATCACATACACATTGTAACCAGGTAACTCCATACCTAATGAAAAATCAAGCGCACTTTGAGCTCGTTGTTGACCAATAAACGTGAGTGTTTCTGGATAAGGGTTTTTCATGCAAGTGGCTACATGATTGTCGGCAATTTCAGGTGCCAATGCGCTAACAGGTAGAGGGATCAGTTTTTTTGTCATTCTAACTTCTTATTTCCCAGCGTTAGCTGGGCATTATAGGTAACGCCCAGCCCAAGCCTGCGTCACTGATTAAGGTTGTAATGCCTTACGGCTAAAGTAAATACCACCACACTCAATACACGGGGTAATTTGCGTAGCGTGGTAAACATCGTAACTATGCTGGCAATTTTTACATACTAATGTGCCCATGGCTATCCATTCTCCCTGCTGATAGACGCCATTGTGTTTAAAATCTTGATTTAGTGCATGCCATTCAAGTTGTGTTTTGTCTTCGATATGCGATAACTCGTACCAAAGGGACTCTTTTAATTCCATCCAAGCTAAAGAATCATAGTGTTGATCATTTTCTTTGATGTGATCGATATCGCGCTTTAAATAGTCACGATATTGATGAAGCTTTTCTTGTCCTAAGTCTTTGAGTGCTTGCTCTGATTCAACAAACTTATCCATCGCATCTTTTAGCTCGTTGTCTTTAACATCCTTCAGCCATTCGCTTAAGTCTTTAAGCCATGATTTATAATCTGCCATCGTTTACTCCTTCAAAAATGATGAAAAATCAGTACTTACTATAGTCAAGTATAGGTTAACCTGCCCTGAAAGTGAGAATTTCATAAAAGCCCTTATTTGCCGCTGTGATTAGCGTGTATTTTGAGTTATCCTTATCGACAATTTTTTATTAATCTGCAAGAAGTCTGGAATCGTAGATGCAAGAGCAATATAACCCGCAAGACATAGAGTCAAAAGTACAAGCCTACTGGGAAGAAAACCAAGTATTCAAAGTCACTGAAGATGAGAGCAAAGAAAAGTATTACTGCCTATCTATGTTCCCATACCCAAGCGGCCGACTCCACATGGGTCACGTTCGTAACTACACCATTGGTGACGTAGTATCTCGCTTCCAACGCTTGCAAGGTAAAAACGTAATGCAACCTATGGGTTGGGATGCGTTTGGCCTACCCGCTGAAAATGCAGCAATCAAAAACAACACCGCACCTGCAAAGTGGACGTATGAAAACATCGATTACATGCGTGACCAATTAAAGCAATTGGGCTTTGGTTATGATTGGGATCGTGAAATCGCTACATGCCACCCAGAATACTACAAGTGGGAACAATGGTTCTTCACCAAGCTTTACGAAAAAGGCTTAGTATACAAAAAGATGTCAACAGTAAACTGGGATCCAGTTGACCAAACAGTACTTGCGAACGAACAAGTAATTGATGGTCGAGGTTGGCGTTCTGGTGCCATTGTTGAGCAAAAAGAAATTCCACAATGGTTCATCAAAATCACTGATTATGCACAAGAGCTATTAGACGATTTAGACAAACTTGAGCACTGGCCTGAGCAAGTTAAAACCATGCAGCGTAACTGGATTGGTCGTTCTGAAGGTTTAGAAATCGAATTCAAGCGTGCTGATAACGACGATACATTCAGTGTTTATACAACGCGCCCTGATACCTTTATGGGTGTGACATATGTTGCTGTTGCAGCCGGTCACCCAATTGCACAAGAAGCAGCTAAAAACAGTGACGCTGTAGCAATGTTTGTTGATGAGTGTAAAAACACGAAAATCGCTGAAGCAGACATGGCTACCATGGACAAAAAAGGCATTGCAACGGGCTTTTATGCGATTCACCCATTAACGGGTAAGCAAGTACCTATTTGGGTTGCTAACTTTGTATTAATGGATTACGGCTCAGGCGCTGTAATGGCTGTTCCTGCACACGACCAACGTGACTTTGAATTCGCATCAGCTTATGGCCTTGAGATCAACCAAGTTATCGCACCAGCAGCTGGCTCTGAAGAAACAGTTGATTTAGACAACCAAGCATTTACTGAAAAAGGCGTGTTAGTTAACTCTGGTGAGTTTGATGGTCTTGAGTTTGAAGCGGCGTTTAATGCCGTTGCAGATAAACTAGAAGCGCTAGGTGTAGGTGAGCGTAAAGTTAACTTCCGTCTACGTGACTGGGGTGTTAGCCGTCAACGTTACTGGGGTTCTCCAATCCCAATGCTTAGCGACGAAAATGGTGATGAGCTTGCTGCAACTGAAGACATGCTACCAGTTCGCTTACCTGAAGACGTGGTAATGAATGGTGTGACTTCACCAATCAAAGCTGACCCTGAGTGGGCAAAAACAACTGTAAATGGCGCGCCTGCATTCCACGAAACAGATACCTTCGATACCTTTATGGAATCATCATGGTACTACGCGCGTTACTGTAGCCCACGTTTTGACGAAGGCATGATTGAGCCTGGTGCTGCAAATTACTGGTTACCAGTAAACCAATACATCGGAGGTATTGAGCATGCGATCTTGCACTTACTTTACTCACGTTTCTTCCACAAGTTATTACGTGACTTTGGCTTAGTAAACTCAGATGAGCCATTTGAGCGCTTACTATGTCAAGGCATGGTATTAGCTGATACGTTCTATCGTAAAGATGAGAAAGGCGGTGATATCTGGATTTCACCAACAGACGTACAAACTGAAACAGACGACAAAGGTCGTGTTGTTAAAGCGTGGCACAAAGAAGATGGCGAGCCGGTATTCTCTGCAGGCATGAGCAAAATGTCGAAATCGAAAAATAACGGTATCGACCCGCAACAAGTTATTGCCCAGTACGGTGCAGATACAGTGCGTTTATTCATGATGTTCACTGCGCCACCAGAGCAAACCCTAGAATGGTCTGACTCAGGTGTTGAAGGTGCAATGCGTTTCTTAAAACGTATTTGGAAATACGCCGTTGATGTAGAAACGGTGGGCTATCAAGCACTTGATAAATCTGCATTAAATAGCGACCAAAAAGTACTTCGTCGTGAACTACATAAAGCCATTGCGAAAGTCACTGATGACGTTGAACGTCGTCAAACATTCAACACAGCTATCGCCGCAATCATGGAAATCTCGAACAAGTTGCTTAAAGCACCACTTGCTGATAAGCAAGATGTGGCAATTGCTAACGAAGCGCTTGAGGCATTGCTTATCATGCTTGCGCCTATCACGCCGCATATGTGTCACCAATTATGGCAAGACCTTGGCAAAGAAGGCGACATTTTAGACGCGGCATGGCCTACCGTTGATGAATCTGCACTTGTTGAAGATGAGAAACTCATCATTGTACAAGTGAACGGCAAACTACGTGCTAAGTTAACAGTGCCTGCCGATGCAACCAAAGAGCAAGTTGAAGCCCTAGCATTTGCTGAAGAGAACGTAACTAAGTTCACAGATGGCGTAACAGTTCGTAAGGTTATTTACGTACCTGGTAAGCTGCTTAACGTGGTTGCCAACTAAGATGGCAACGCTTCACGCACTTAAAAACAGACTAGCCCTTGTGCTAGTCTGTGTATTACTAACAAGTTGCGGTTTTCATTTAAAGAAAGCCTCAAACTTACCTGACGATTTAAACGTCATTTCACTGGTGGGTGATGATGAGAAATCGGCCTTATTCGAGCTAGTCGAAAAAGAGTTGATTGCCAGTAAGGTTGAACTTCAGCATAGCGATCGACTATTGCCGGAGCTAACAATTCATAGAGATCGCTTAGAGCGTCAGATCTTATCGTTATTCGACAATGGTCAAGTTGCAGAATATGAATTAGCCTACAGTGTTAGTTACACACTTAAACGACCTGGTCAGCCAGCTATTAACCAAAACTTCGAGCTGTATCGTAATTACCAAGACGACCCTGATAATGCGCTTGCAAAGGCCAAAGAGCTTGACTTGTTATTAAGCGAAATTCGTAAGCAAGCAAGTCGTCGAATTGTACGAGAGTTGTCACAACTGTAATGCGTTGCTATGCAAACCAGCTACCTAGCCAGTTAAAAAAAGGCCTTGCGCCTTTTTACATGGTGTTTGGTGAAGAGCCCTATCAAATTACACAGTGCGTCATGCAAATTCGTCAAGCAGCTAAACAGCAAGGCTTTGATGAAGTTATTAAATTTACACTAATGCCAGGCTTTGATTGGCAAGAAATCATTGCCCAATATCAAAGTATGTCGTTATTTAGTGCGCGTACTTTAATCGAGTTTGACTTAAACGAGCAAAAACCTGGTACGCAAGGTAGCCAAATATTTAAACAGCTCGTAGAGCTTGTCAATCCAGACACTATTTTAGTGTTAAAAGGTGCTAAAGCCAGTCAAGACATTCAACGTAGCGCGTGGTTTAAAGCACTTGATAAACAAGGTGTATTTGTACCTTGCTACCCACTAACAGGGAATCACTTGAGTCGCTGGCTTGATGACCAATGCGACAGTTTAAACCTAAATCTGCACAACAATGCAAAACAAAGCTTAATTGATGCCACTGAAGGTAACCTGCTTGCTTGTCATCAAGAACTTGAAAAACTATCGCTACTGTATGGTAGTGATTTAGTTGATCAACAAGCGGTGATGCAAGGACTACTTAATCAATCTAAGTTTGATATTTTCGATTTAAGCAATGCTCTTTTACAAGGTCAGTCTGAACAAGTCGTTAAAATTATGAGTAAACTTGCTGATGACAACACGGAAGCCATGAGTATCTTTTGGGCTATTAATAAAGAAGCAGCAAGTTTGTTGGCAATGCAACACGGGCGCTTAAATGGTGCCAATATGGCTGATTTATACAAACAGTTTAATATTTGGAAAAACCAACAAGCAACGACTCAACAAGCCCTAAACCGCCTTAATATTAAAGCCCTTGAACAAATCACTAAACACCTAGCGCAGTTTGATGCCGCTTATAAGCAAGGGAATCTAGTTGCACCTTATCAAGCATTAACACATATATGTTTAGTGTTTTGTCAGCCTGTCGAAATGGCACTACCTTGCCATCCAGCATTCGACTAAGCGTGGTGATTGATGATTGCTATTTTTGGTGGCACATTTGACCCAATCCATCTAGGTCATATTAATATGGCTGAGCAATGTGTTCAGCAATGCGGCTTAAATACGCTTTATTTTATGCCCTGCGCAATACCTGCCCACAAAGCTAAGCCAGGTATAAGCGATGAGCACCGCATTAATATGCTCAAACTCGCGATTGAAAACAATCCACATTTTGCCATTGATTACCGAGAACTTAATCGAGAAGGTGCGTCCTATTCACTGTTGAGCTTGCAAGAGCTGCGTGCAGAAAACCCCTCTACACCGATTATGTTTTTAATTGGCATGGATTCATTCAATAACTTAGATAAATGGTTTAAATGGCAAGAAATTGTCAAGCTATGTCATATTGTGGTGTATCAACGCCCAGGGCAATCCTGCCAAGTAATGGGTGAACTGGCTGATTATAAAACACATGCTGAAACGGGTGACCTTCACCAACTAGCGCATAATCCTGCTGGTAAGCTGTTCTTTTTAAATGGCTTACAAGTTGATGCCGCATCCAGTAAAATCAGAAAAAAACTACTTTTAGATGATGACATCACGGAACTTTTACCACACAGCGTCGGTCAATATATCGCGCAGCATCATCTTTACCAAACAGATGAATAAATAGCGGTTGCGTGATAAAATAACAAATTACGATAATTTAATTTTGAGAAAACACTTTGGATTCTAAACAACTACTCGCCTTTGCCCTTGATAAAATCGACGATATGAAAGCTCGTGATGTGGTACAACTCGATGTTCGTGGTAAATCTGATATTACTGACTATATGTTAGTGTGCTCTGGTAACTCTAAGCGTCACGTACAATCAATTGCCGATCACGTTGCCAAAGAGGCGCGTCATGCGGGTGAAGAGCCGCTTGGTTATGAAGGCCAAAACGAAGGCGAATGGGTACTTGTTGACCTAGGTGATGTTGTTGTACACGTAATGCAAGATCAAACACGTGACTTCTATGATCTAGAGAAACTTTGGGGTTAACCCTTAGCAAGAACATAGGTACGCATTTTGAAGATACAATTGATTGCTGTTGGCACAAAAATGCCAGCATGGGTTGAAACCGGATTTACAGAGTATCAACGCCGTTTTCCGCGTGATATGCCACTTGAACTTGTTGAGATACCAGCAGGAAAGCGTGGTAAAAATGCGGATATCAAACGTATTTTACAACTCGAAGGTGAAAAAACCTTGGCGGCTATTCCAAAGGGTAACCGTATTGTTACTTTGGAAGTAACCGGTAAACCAATGGATACGCATCAACTCGCTAAGAGTATGGAGAAGTGGCAACTTGATGGACGTGATGTTAGCTTGTTAATTGGCGGCCCTGAAGGCTTAGCACCTGAATGTATCGCAGCCTCTGAACAAAAGTGGTCACTATCAAACCTAACACTACCGCACCCTTTAGTGCGTATTATTGTTGCCGAAAGCCTTTACCGTGGCTGGAGCTTGAATAACAACCACCCTTATCATCGCGAGTAGTAAAACCAATGCGAAAACACAGACCCACGATTCGAGACCACTCGGCTGAAGCAAACTTATTTGCTCGCCGAGCATTTGTGGGTTTTGTGTTTGTTACCCTGCTAATTGGTGTCTTATTATCAAATTTATATAACATACAGGTCATTGATCACCAAGATTACCAAACTCGTTCGAACGATAATCGTATTAAAGTCATTCCGATTGCGCCCAACCGTGGCCTTATCTATGACCGAAATGGAGTATTACTGGCAGAAAACAAACCAGTTTACAATCTTGAGGTGATCCCTGAAGATGTCGACGACCTCGATAAAGCGCTCACAGCTGTTCAACAGATTATCGATATCAGTGAACAACAAAAAGCTGACTTTTTAGATGATATAAAGCATAACCGTCGCTTTAAAAGCCAAGTACTCAAATCACGATTAAATGAAACCGAAGTAGCAAAGTTTTCGGTAAATCAGCATAAATTCCCAGGGTTTAGTATTGAAGCTCGCCTCGCTCGCTACTACCCATATGGTGACACATTAACTCATGCCCTAGGTTATGTTGCTAAGCTTAATAAAAAAGAGCTTACAAAACTCGAAGCGGAGGATCAGGCGACTAACTACCGTGCCACCCATGATATCGGTAAGCTGGGTATCGAAAAGTATTATGAAGAACTTCTGCATGGCATGGTTGGCTCACAACGTGTTGAAGTAAATAACCGTGGTCGAGTAATTCGTACTTTAAGCCTTACCCCTCCAGAGCCTGGCCATGATTTAGTGCTTACCCTCGATATAGGTTTACAACAAATTGCCCAGCATGCCTTAAAAGATATGCGTGGTGCGGTTGTTGTGCTTGATGCCAAAGATGGCGGAGTATTAGCGCTATACTCAAATCCAAGCTACGACCCTAACTTGTTTGTTCATGGTATCAGTAGCAAAGATTACAAAGAATTACTAAACCCTGATCGACCACTTATAAATCGTACAACACAAGGCCGATATGCCCCTGCATCAACAGTGAAGCCGCACATGGCTATTTTAGCATTGGAAGAAGGGCTGGTTACCGAGCAAACACAAATTTGGGATCCCGGCTTTTTTCAAATACCTAATGTTGAGCACAAATGGCGTGACTGGAGGCGTTGGGGCCATGGTCATGTCGATGTTTACAAAGCCATTGAAGAGTCATGTGATACCTACTTTTACGATGTAGCTTATCGACTAGGCATCACTAAAATCAGTGACTTTATGACTCAGTTTGGCTTTGGCGAGCTCTCTGGTATTGATATTCATGAAGAAACAACGGCAATTATGCCATCCAAAGAATGGAAAGAAGCCCGTTTCAGAGAATCGTGGTGGCGAGGCGATACAATCTCAGTGGGTATCGGACAAGGATATTGGACCGCCACTCCGATGCAAATAGCCAATGCAACTAACATTTTGGTGAACCGTGGTTTGGACCACCCTCCCCACCTTGTGCAAGTAGCCAAAAAAGAAAACGAAGTAACGCAAATCAATAATGAAGAAAAGCCTCCCGTAGTACTTAAAAATCCACATCACTGGCAAATTGCACTTGATGCGATGCACAACACGGTGCATAAAGTCACAGGGACAGCCCATAAAGCATTTAAAGGGGCGACCTATGACCCTGCTGGTAAAACGGGAACTGCACAAGTTGTTAGTATTGCACAAGGTGAACGTTATGATGCTAAATCATTAAAAGAGCGACAACGCGACAACGCGATTTATATTGGCTTTGCACCTTATAATGACCCGCAGATTGTTGTTTCTGTGGTCGTAGAAAATACTGGTGGTGGTAGTACAGTTGGTGCACCAATCGCCCGTCAATTAATGGATTACTACTTCTCAGCTAACCCTATTCAAACAGCTCAAAGTGATGCGCCATGATCCCATTAAATAAAAAGCGCTCTATTTGGCAGCGCCTTCACCTCGATTTACCACTGCTCATTGCCCTAATGGCTATGATGGTAGCGAGTCTTGCTATTGTGTACAGCGCCAGTGGCCAAGATTCAGCAATGATGGTTCGCCATGCAACTCGCATGTTTGGCGCTGTGCTAGGTATGTTTATTCTTGCTCAATTTTCACCTAACACATTAAAAAGCATGGTTATACCCCTTTACTGTGTGGGGCTTTTGATGCTGGTTGGTGTTTTGCTATTCGGCGTTAGCTCAAAAGGAGCTCAACGTTGGCTTGATTTGGGCGTAACTCGATTTCAACCGTCTGAATTAATGAAAATAGCCGTTCCTATGATGGTTGCATGGTATATCGGGCGTAACCACTTGCCACCGAGAGTCATCCACCTGATTATTGGCTTTGCAATCGTGATGGTACCAACCGTCTTAATAAAAGAGCAACCTGACTTAGGTACCTCGATTTTAATCGCCAGTTCTGGCATCTTTGTGTTGTTTTTGTCTGGTTTAAGTTGGCGCTTGATTGGTTTTTTTAGTGCAACCATCGCGCTCGCAGCATGGCCATTTTGGCATTATGGAATGCACGACTACCAACGCCAGCGGGTACTCACGTTTTTAGATCCTGAGAGCGACCCTCTTGGTTCTGGATACCACATAATTCAGTCAAAAATAGCCATTGGTTCTGGTGGTATAGAAGGAAAAGGTTGGTTGCAAGGTACACAATCACAACTCGAATTTTTACCAGAAAGGCACACTGACTTTATTTTTTCAGTACTCAGTGAAGAGTTTGGCCTTTTTGGCGTGTGCTTACTGCTTTGCATGTACCTATTTATTATAGGTCGCGGACTCTATATTGCTGTTAATGCTCAAGATGCATTTGGTAAACTTCTAGCTGGAGCACTCACGTTAACCTTTTTTGTTTATGTATTTGTAAATATTGGCATGGTATCGGGCTTACTTCCTGTTGTGGGTGTTCCCTTACCATTAATTAGTTACGGTGGCACATCGATGGTAACCCTGATGGCCGGATTTGGCATTATTATGTCCATCGCTACCGATAAAAGGATGCTTTTAAAATAATGATAAACCGAGTAAATCTTCTATTTATTGTTTTAATGTGTGTGTTACTTACAGCATGTAGCTCCTCTTCACAACGAGGCAGGTATGCAATGGAACATGATGCTGCTCCGCTGCGTAAACCGACAGAGCTTGAAATGCAAGATGCCGTCGTCACACCAGTTGTAAAAAGTGCAAGTGCGGGTCGTCCTTATGAAGTGCTTGGTAAACGCTACACACCGATGCTTGACGAAACCGGTTATTCTGAGGAAGGCATTGCCTCTTGGTACGGTCGAAAATTTCATAATTATCACACCTCTAACGGCGAAATATACGATATGTTTGCTATGTCTGCCGCTCATAAAACACTGCCTTTACCCAGTTTTGCCCGTGTGACTAATCTAGATAATGGTAAATCTGTCATCGTTCGAGTAAATGACCGCGGCCCTTTTCATGATGACAGGCTAATTGACCTGTCTTATGCAGCCGCTTACAAGCTAGGCTATTACACAAAAGGTACAGCGCGTGTTAAGGTTGAAGCAATTACACTTGCCGATTCTGCCCCACGTTTAAGTTACATACAGGTTGCTGCAGGCAGTACACTTGCTAACGTCGAAGCTCTCGCGTTTCAATTGCGTCAGCAATACCATGTACCAACAAATATTGTTGAAAAAGACGGAATTTATCGTTTGCGACTCGGTCCAATCAAAGATGCTGCTGAAGCACACACTGTCTTGAACAAATTAAAACAAAACCAATTTCAGAACGCGTTCTTGCTTTACAGTGAGTAAGACCTTTAGAATAGGTTAACGCGACATGTTTAACTTTAACCATTAATGAGTATGATGAAATCTATAAAATATAAAATCTTAAGTGGCGTTTGTGGCCTTGTTTGCACTGCTAGCGTTTTCTCTGCAACAGCCCAAATCATCCCTGCCCCACCTCAAGTTAATGCGAAAGGTTACTTCTTGGTTGATTTCACCACCGGTAAAGTGATCGCAGAAGGCGAAGCCGATACCAAATTGGCGCCTGCAAGTTTAACCAAAATGATGACCAGTTATGTAATTGGTACTGAAATTAAAGCAGGTAACATATCACCTACCGATATGGTTACAGTGAGTGAAAAAGCGTGGGCAAAGAACTTCCCTGAATCATCAAAAATGTTTATCGAAGTAGGTAAACAGATCAGTGTTGATGACCTTAACCATGGCATCATCATTCAATCTGGTAACGATGCCTGTGTGGCAATGGCCGAGCATATTGCTGGCAGTGAAAGTGCATTTGCTGATTTAATGAATGCTCATGCTGAAAAATTAGGTATGACTAATAGCCACTTTATCAACAGCCACGGTTTAGATACAACTGAGCATTTCACAACTCCACGCGATATGGCGACACTGGGCGCTGCACTTATTCGTGACGTGCCTGATGAATACGAAGTGTATGCTAAAAAATCATTCACTTATAATGGCATTAAACAATATAACCGTAACTCATTGTTATGGGATGAGAGCATGAATGTTGATGGCATCAAAACAGGCCACACATCAGAAGCGGGTTATAGTTTAGTGAGCTCTGCGACTAAAGACGATATGCGCTTAATTGCAGTAATTATGGGCGCAGAAAGTGAGCGCGCACGTAAAGTTGAAAGTAAAAAACTACTTAACTACGGCTTTCGCTTTTTCGAAACAATTACACCGTACAAAGCTGGCGATAGCTTCGCTGAGCAACGTATTTGGATGGGTAACAAAGAAAATGTATCTTTGGGCATTTTAGAAGATACACCGATTACGATCCCTCGTGGTCAACGTAAAAATTTAAAAGCAAACTTTGAGCTTGATAAAACCTTAGAAGCACCGCTTGAAAAAGGGACAAAAGTAGGTACTTTATTTTTACAGCTTGAAGGTGAAGAAATCGCGCAGTATCCACTAGTTACACTAGAGGAAGTAGCAGAAGGTAGCTTCTTTAGCAAAATTTATGATTACCTACGTTTACAAATAATGTAATAACGAATAAAAGATTATAAACGCCTTGCATCGCAAGGCGTTTTTTTTTGCCTGAAAAATGATAGAATGCGCCCCATATCAGTCGCGCTGGGTCGAGTGCGTCATAACCTAGTTTGCTTAACGCCAAGAAATGGCCGAGAAAATCTCTATTAAGCACACTCACTGTTTGAGGAGTCACCGTCGTGGTTCAACCTGTTAAAAATACTAAGTTTGATGAGTATTTAGACTTCCCTTGCCCATTTACATTTAAAATCATGGGCTTAGCAAATGTAAACTTGACAGATCAAGTCTTAGAAAAGCTGCAACCTATTGCACCGGGTGATTACGCACCTAAAGTAAAGCCAAGCAGCAAAGGTAATTACGAATCAGTAACGCTTGTTGCAACGGTCACAAGCAAAGAGCACATTGAAGAAATCTATAACGTGATCAGCAACATCGATGACGTACGTCATATGCTATAGGCTGATTACGGAGTAAGTCGTGAGCGAAAGAGAATTAATCGTTCGTCAGTTAGGTCGTCAGCGTTACATGCCTATTTGGCAAAAAATGCAATCTTTTACTGATACTCGTGATGAACATACCGCGGATGAAATCTGGTTAGTAGAACACGAACCAGTATTTACACAAGGCCAAGCTGGTAAAGCAGAACACTTGCTAAACACGGGTGATATTGAAGTTATTCAAGTGGATCGTGGTGGCCAAGTTACCTATCACGGACCAGGCCAACAAATGATGTACGTGCTGTTTAATTTACGTCGTTTAAATATTGGTGTGCGTGAACTCGTCACTTGGTTAGAAGAGTGTATTATAGATACGCTTAAAGATTATGATATTGATGCTTACGCCAAAGCCGATGCACCGGGTGTCTACGTAAACGATAGTAAAGTAGCCTCACTTGGTCTTCGTGTCCGTCGCGGCTGCTCTTTTCACGGTTTAGCACTGAATGTAAACATGGATTTAGCGCCTTTTTTACGGATCAATCCATGCGGCTATGCAGGTATGAACATGGTGCAAACAACTGACCTAAATGGCCCACAAAACCTCGAGCAAGCAGGTGCAGGGCTTGTAAAACACATGATTAAAAAGCTTAATGCTACTGTGGTTAAGCACACTGAAGGGTTTGAAAACGAATGAATAAACCAGTCAAAATGGAACCAGGCGTAAAACTGCGTGATGCAGAGAAAATGGCACTGATCCCAGTTAAAGTTTTACCAACTGAAAAAAACGAGATGTTGCGTAAGCCAGAATGGCTAAAAATTCGCTTACCAAAATCAACCGAACGTATTGATGGCATTAAACAAGCTATGCGTAAGCATGGTTTACACTCAGTATGTGAAGAAGCATCGTGCCCTAACCTATCTGAATGTTTCAACCACGGTACTGCGACCTTTATGATTCTAGGTGCAATTTGTACACGTCGCTGTCCATTCTGTGATGTTGCCCACGGCCGTCCATTAAAGCCAGATGCTGCAGAGCCAGAGAAACTGGCACTGACTATCAAAGATATGAAGCTAAGCTACGTTGTAATCACATCAGTTGATCGTGATGATTTACGCGATGGTGGTGCACAACACTTTGCTGATTGTATCCGCGAGATTCGCAAGCATAACCCTGCGATCACAATTGAAATCCTTGTGCCTGATTTCCGTGGCCGTATGGACCGTGCGCTTGATATCTTAATTGAAACACCCCCTGATGTATTTAATCATAACCTAGAGACTGCACCGCGTTTATACAAGCTTGCTCGTCCAGGGGCTGACTATAAATGGTCACTAGAGCTATTACGCCGTTTTAAAGAAGCACACCCTAATGTGAAAACGAAATCTGGCTTGATGGTAGGTTTAGGTGAAGAAATTAGCGAAATTGAAGAAGTGCTACGCGACCTTCGCGAAAATAACGTTGATATGCTAACTGTAGGTCAATACCTACAACCATCTAAACACCACCTAGCAGTAAAGCGTTACGTGCCGCCAGTAGAGTTTGATGCCTTAAAAGACTATGCAGATGAGATTGGCTTTACGCATGCTGCCTGCGGCCCGTTTGTTCGCTCAAGCTATCATGCTGACCAACAAGCAGCTGGTAAAGAAGTAAAATAATACGCCAATATATAAAACTAAAAAAGCCGCGATATTTTATAATTCGCGGTTTTTTAGTTGCTTAATATTCTCTTCTTCTCTGAGCATTGCAGACTGCTCATGAGCGTATAGTTTAACAAGTTCAGCTTCAGAGATGGGCGTTATAGCCGACACAGTCTGCAAAATCATAGAAGGAAACACGTGCTTAAAAACATACCCAACACGCTCAATGTGAAACTCTGAACTGACTAAAATTAACTTTTGAATGCCCGCTGCTTCTAAAATAGGTTTTGCAAGTGTCGCATCTTCTAACGTAAACCGGCTGGGTGCATTATCTAAAAAAACTTTTTCAGCAACCCCTAAGCTCATTAAATATCGCTGCGTTAAATAACCATGTGGGTGAGCACTGAGATTAAAACTACCGTACCCCCCAGTACATAAAATATAGCTATCTGGGTTATTTAAATACACCTCGAATGCTTTATCACAACGACTTTTTGCAATTACCGATAAGCTGCCATCCGCGTCATTAGGTGCACCGAGTACGACAATCCCTGTTTTCATTTGCAGTCCTTAAACTTGGTATCGGGCTAAAAACATTTTAACCGTTTGCCTAATGATCTCTGTGTTAGCTTTACTGTCTTGTTGCTCAACCCCATAAAGTAACGGATAAAAAATTAATGACTTTAATTGGTAGACAAACTGTTTAGCTGCAAACTCTGCATCTTCAACTTGTAGTTTTTGAGCAAGCGTGGCTTGTTCTAAAAACGTCACTAAATCTTGCATACACCCCATACTATTGTTAGCAAGTGATTTGGCCAAGTCAGGTTGCTGTAACATCTGCATAAAGGCAACTTTTGCTACTTTTAAAAACGCCTTAGAAGTTAATAAAGCAACTTCTTGTTCGGCTATTTGTGTAAGCTGCTCATTGACGGGTTTATCGCTATTAAAGAGCACAGCATTGTCTTTACGTACTTTTTCAAACATAAAGACTAAAATAGCCTGAAACAACACATCCTTATTCTCAAAGTGGTTGTAAACCGTTCGCTTCGAAACCCCAGCTACACTCGCTACCTGATCCATACTGGTATGCTCAAACCCTTGTTGAAAAAAAAGAGTTTCTGCAGCATTTAAAATATCTAATCGCTTTCTTTGTGATAATTTCATCGACCCCTCCGATTACCTAGCCAGTGTAACGCAAAAACAAAAATTGCACTATATGGTTTACTTTTGATGTAAACCATGAAAACGACACTAAACAGTGTAACTTTAGTGGCAATATAAAATTTCTAACATAGCTAGCAATCGCCACTCAGCACAATTAACAGGCGGCAAGTTTCACAATAGCGCTCAAGTTGAAAGACCTCGCTTTAAGAAAACACGAGGTATCTTAAAACGATTCATTTCTGGAAAGAAGATTGATGCAGAGCCCAATAGTAGTAAAATTGAAAGGATGAAAGTGCATGACTATCCCTTTATCCTGAATAATTAGTTATTGAAAGCGTCTTTGTGGACAGCCTCACTCCCTGCTAATATAGTGAGGATATGTTCAATAAACCAGACAAAATGATGATAACCCACTTAAAATACGCAAGCCTAGCCTTTGCAATTGGTTTAGCGGGCTGCTCAGAGCCTGCATCAAATACCAGTGAAAGCGTAATAAACAATGAAACTGTGAGCATTGATAATGTACGTTCACATATTAAAACACTTGCTTCTGATGAATTTTTAGGTCGTGGACCACTCACTGAAGGCGAAACACTAACAATTAACTACCTAGCAAATGAATACAAAAAGCTTGGCCTTACAGGTAGCTACAAAGGCGAGTTTTTGCAACCTGTTACTATGGCCAAACTCACGCCTGATCAAAACATGACATTGAAAGTGGGTGATTTAAGCTTTAATGCGGGTAGTGATTTTACCGCCCGTACGCAGCAAATTAACCCTGAGATAAACATCGATGGTTCTGATGTTGTGTTTGTTGGCTACGGTATTAAAGCGCCAGAATACAACTGGAATGACTTTGCTGATATTGATGTCAAAGGCAAAACAATCATAGTACTTGTTAATGATCCAGGTTTTGCTACTCAAGATGAGACACTATTCACTGGTAATGCGATGACCTATTATGGTCGTTGGACTTACAAATACGAAGAAGGCGCACGTCAAGGTGCAAAAGCTGTTTTCATCGTCCACGAAACAGCCCCTGCTGCTTACCCTTGGGGCGTTGTAGAAAGCTCTAATACCGGCAGTAAATATACCTTAATCGACCAAGATAAAAATGCCTCAGACGTTCCTGTTATGGGTTGGATTGATGAACAAGCTGCCAATGAAATATTCGCGCAAGCAGGTTTTGATTATCAAACTGAAAAAGCTAACGCATTAAAAGCAGACTTTCGACCCGTTGATTTAAAAGCTAAGGCCGAACTGACGCTTAAAAGTGATATTTCACAAGCAAAATCTCATAATGTGGTTGCTACACTCACTGGTAGTCAAACCCCTGAAGAGTACATTGTTATTGGTGCACATTGGGATCATTTTGGTACCAAGCAAACTGATGATGGTCTGAAGATTTACAATGGTGCTGTTGATAATGCATCTGGGAGCGCAGCGACAATTGAAATTGCTCGCATTCTTAGTGAAATGCACAAGAAAAAGCCATTTAAACGCTCTATTATCTTCGCCAACTTCACCGCAGAAGAAACAGGCTTAATTGGCTCTGAGCAGTTTGCTACCGGTGAGATTGTGCCTACAAAACACATGGTGGCACTACTAAACATTGATGGCATGAATGTGCTTGATGGCGTTGATTACATTTTACAATACGGCAAAGGCATGTCTGAAATGGAAGACTACCTAGCTGATGCAGCCAAAGCACAAGGCCGCCACGTCAAAATGGACCCAAGACCACAAAACGGTCTGTTTTTCCGCTCAGACCACTTCTCTTTAGCTAAACAAGGTGTGCCTAGCTTGTTGTTTATGAGCCTAGGTGATACTGATCCAGACTACATTGCTCATAAATACCATAAAGAAGCAGATGACTATTCGCCACAATGGTCAATGGGTGGCGTTGAGCAAGATATTGAACTGATTGTTGATATTGCTGCCAAGCTTGCCAATAACGGTGATTGGCCAAAGTGGAAAGCTGATTCTGACTTCAAAGCTCGCCGTTTAGAAGATAGGAAATAATTAAGCATTCGCTGAATGACGCTAACTCGAACAATCAGACTCGATGAATGAAATTGAATTTGATTGTTCGAATTTTTTGCCTTATTCATTTAATTTTTCACCTGCAGGGGGCGCTTTAAAATCTTCTATCGATAAATAACCGATTTCCTTATGGGTATTTAGCCGCTCTTCGCTCATCTCATTGGGAAATACCAACGATGGATCCTTACTAATATCCGAAGTAAAAAACATTTTGTAATAATAAAGCTTGCCCTTTTTATATTCCTTTATCACAGTGAAATGGCTTTTTTCCAGCTCTGTTCCAATTGAAGTTGCCGCAGCAATTATAGAGAACGCACCTTGAGCATCCGTGTCAATAATATCAACCTCTAAAATAGAAAAATTTGAGCCTCTTTCTATTTCTTCAATCGTCATCTTAAACCCCTTTTGATCGTAGGCTTTATAGTAGAGCTCGTCTCCTTTAGCGCTTAGGTTCATCGACAAAAATAATACGAGAGTTATTAGATATTTCATTACATCTTCCTTAATACAACTTCCTTTATTCAGGGCGTCTCCGCCTCTAGCTAAACTCTGAAGCGGCGCCTAACACCTGCCGGAATTGGTTTGTTAAATATCACTCAGCAAACGATATGCTAAAAATGCTTAACTATGCTTTTTTATAAAGTCGAGCACGGCATTATTAAATAATTCAGGTTGTTCCCACTGAACAGCATGCCCAGCCTCTGGGACGATAAGCGTTTCACTATGAGGAACTTCTCGAGCAGCTGCTCGCATCATAGAAGGCGGTTGATATAAATCAGCTCCCCCTGTAATAAAAAAGGTAGGTATATTAGCGTTTCTAATTTTTTCCCATGTGATTTTACTCTTAGCTTCTTGCCCATGCCAAACTCCATCCCCTCTCGATTTTTTGGCCATTTCAACCCATTCTCTAACGCCATCAGGGTGGGCCCAGCGGTAAGAAGCTCCTAACTCTTTAAATTCGGGCGGCAAGTCAGAAAAAGCTTTAGGCAGAATAAAGTCTAACCGTTCATCTATATTTTTATCCCATAAGCCGAATAAGCTGCAAACGATTGTCATACTGAGTAGTTTTTCAGGGTAAGAAACAACATAATCCGAAACGGCGAAGCCTCCTGCGGCCAAACCCAGAATATGAAATTTCTCTATGCTTAAAAACTCAACTAATGCATTAAGATCATCAGCATAATTGCCTGTATCATCTTTTGAGCCAGCGGGTGAGCCAAAATAACCTCTCCTAGAGTAGGCAACTGTTCTAAAGCCAGCTTTTGCAAAAACAGGTTGTTGATAAGGCCAAGTTAATGCACTCCCCCTACCTGGGTGTGAAAGAATAATGACAGGCCCCTCGCCACCTGTGTCCCAATAATAAAGTCCAGCTCCTCCTGAAAGAGGTAAGACACCTTCGGTTGCAGGAACCTGTTTTGGTATAGGTAAATATTTAGGCTCTATTTTACTTGCATTAACAGGTGTGCCATTTGTTTGCGCCTGAGCATTTCCAACAACAGTACCAGCGACTGCAATGGTTGCCATTGCGGTCGCTTTTTTTAGTAAGTCTCTTCGGCTGTTACTGATTTTTCCTACTTGTTTTTTCATTCTGCTTCCCTGAACACACATTAAATCACAGTAATTATTAATGCTTACCTGCCAGTAGGTGTCATTAAATAAATACCAAGCTTATGCCATAACACTAAGCCAAATTTCCAATTACTTAAGGCCGAAAAATAGCACTAACTTTTTAATTTTAACAAGTTAGCAGCATTATTTATGAATGACAATTAGATTCTATACTGTAATAAGCAAGTGATGAACTAGGCAAAAGTCAATTTTTTCAGCATATGAAGCACGATGAGTTTGGATATAAAAAGACCCCCAGTAATTGGATTATCCAACGAGTGGGGGTCACTTCAAATAGCTCGGTTTTCTAGTCAAAAATGACTTTACCCGTTAAGCTTCGCCTTTAGCGACTGTGCCTCTGCTTGCACTTCATCTGGGCCGTTGTTGATGACATCTTCAATAGCCTGTAAAGCTGAATCAAAATCGTCAATTTCAATATATGCTCTTGCTAAATCAAGCTTGGCAGAATAACCACCGCTCTCTGCATCAACGTCTGTTGGGTTATCACCTGCTAGTAAATCATTAAAGTCACTTAAGCCGACATCCATATCCACATCGTCATAAGGCTCGTAATCAAGCGCTTCATCATCACTTTGCTCTAGCAGTGAATCAATATCCACAAACTCATCACTGGCCGTAGTCTCTGTTGAAGTGCTGTCAGGTTCTGTAGCTTCTAGCTCATCATTATTTAAGTCGTCAATTTGTAGGTCTTCATTTAGAAGCGCATTAAAATCAACATCAAATTCACTGGCATCGGCAACATGGCTATCATCAGGTTCGGCAAGTTCATTCAATAACGCATCAAAGTCTGTTTGCGTAAGATCAGCCATGAAATCATCGTCGATATCATCATCTGAAATATCACTGAAGTCATCCGTTGAAGCTGGCTCTTTATCAGCTAATGTCTGCTCCTGTTCGTGCTCAGTACCTAAGTCAAGTAGGTTATCATCTTCTTGTGTGTTCTCGTCATCAGAGTCAAGTAAGTCATCTTCTGTAAACTCATTGTCGATGAGAATCTCATCGTCAAAGTCATCGTCTAGCTGATCGACACTCGCCGTGGCAAGAGAGTCTGCTAAGTCTTGCTCTGCTTGACTCGGGGTTAACTCTGTTTCATTGGTTGTTTCGTCGGCAATCTCGTCTGCTTCTAATTCATCAAATTCAAGCTCTGGATACTCTTCCAACTCTTGGCTTGGGGTAACCATATCTTGTGATAATGGCTCATCGTCAGCGTCTAAATCAACGTCATCGACAGGCTCTTCTTCAGCGAGCGGATCATCGCCAAGATCGATTTCTACTTCTTCAAAATCTTCATTTGGTTCATCTATTGACCAGTCAGGTGCTGCGACATACTCTTCCTCTTCACCAATTTCGCTAAGAAGCTCATCAACACTCTTTAATGATGGATCATCATATTCATCTAAGCTATCGTCATCATCTAGCAAGTCATCACTGTTTTCACTAAAGTCAGTATTGATAGCTTCATCAATATCAACTTCGTCAATGTCTGCATCATCGTTTAACTCCGATGCAAGCTCCTCTACGCGGGCATCATCAATTGCTTGTTCTGCATCAGCAAGATCTTCGAGTGAGTCAGTGAGATTTTCATCATGCTCAGATAAGGGCTCTGAATCAGAGAGTTCTGAAATTTGTGCTTGCGTATCTTGCTTTAATTCATTTGCCTCTTGTATTAGCTCATCAATATCATCAAGTGCTAATTCGTCATCACCATTGAGTGAATCATCTAATTCATCCTCATCGGTAAGCGAGTCAATATCATCGACATCGAGTACATCATCAATGTCGTCTTCATCAACAAGTGCATCCGCATCCGGCTCAACGTGTGCTGGCTCATCCGCTTGCTCTTCTGCGGCTTCGTCGATAAGTGAGTCAATATCTTCAACATCGAGTGCATCATCAATGTCGTCTTCATCAACAAATGTATCCGCATCTGGCTCATCCGCTTGCTCTTCTGCGGCTTCATCGATAAGTGAGTCAATGTCATCGACATCAAGCTCGTCTTCATCAACAAGTGCATCCGCATCTGGCTCATCCGCTTGCTCTTCTGCGGCTTCATCGGTGAGTGAGTCAATATCATCGACATCAAGTGCGTCATCAATCTCGTCTTCATCAACAAGTGCATCCGCGTCTGGCTCAACGTATGCAGGCTCATCTGCTTGCTCTTCTGCGGCTTCATCGATAAGTGAGTCAATATCATCGACATCGAGTGCATCATCAATCTCGTCTTCATCAACAAGTGCATCCGCATCTAGCTCAACGTGTGCTGGCTCATCCGCTTGCTCTTGTGCGGTTTCATCGATGAGTGAGTCAATATCATCGACATCGAGTGCATCATCAATCTCGTCTTCATCAACAAGTGCATCCGCATCTGGCTCCACGTGTGCTGGCTCATCCGCTTGCTCTTCTGTAGCTTCAGCGGTGAGTGAGTCAATATCATCTAAATCAATGTCATCTTCATCAACGAGTGAATCAGCGTCTGGTTCAACTGGAGCTTGTTCATCGTTTTGCTCTTCTGCGGCTTCGTCGATAAGTGAGTCAATATCATCTAAATCAAAGCCTTCCTCAATATCATCTTCATCAACGAGTGCATCCGCGTCTGGTTCAACTGGAGCTTGTTTATCGTTTTGCTCTTCTGCGGCTTCGTCGATAAGAGAGTCGATATCATCGACATCGAGTGCATCATCAATCTCATCTTCATCAACGAGTGCAGCAGCGTCTGGCTCAACTGGAGCTTGTTCATCGTTTTGATCTTGTGCGGCTTCGTCGATAAGTGAGTCAATGTCATCTAGGTCAAAGTCGTCCTCTATTTCATCTTCATCAACGAGTGCATCAGCGTCTGGTTCAACTGGAGCTTGTTCATCGTTTTGCTCTTCTGCGGCTTCGTCGATAAGTGAGTCAATATCATCTAGGTCAAAGGCATCCTCTGCTTCATCTACATCAACAAGATCACCTTCTTCAACAGGTGCTGGTTCAGAGTCGTCTGTTTGTGCTTCATCGATTAAACTATCTATATCGAAATCGTCTTCATCGATCAGTTCCGCATCAGGCTCAGTTGAAGGTTCGTCGAGTAGATCATCAATATCATCGTTATCAATACTTGCTTGTGTATCATCTGCTGCGTCTTGTTGCTCATCAATCAAGCTATCGATATCAAAGTCTTCTTCGGCAAGTTCTTCACTTAAGGCGGCCATTTCATCATTTGAAGAGCTTGATTCAAGCGAATCATCAAGGCTGTCATCGTTTTCAAATAAATTATCAATATCATCGGCGCTTAAAATATCACCAGATGTGTCTGCACCTGATGCTTCGCTATCGAGATCAATTTCATCGCCTAAGCCGTCATCATCAGATTGGTCAAAGTCTTGCTGTAAGAATGAATCAAGTTCATCATCTTCAATCGCTTGTTCTGGCGTATCATCATTAAAGACAATATCGTCACTCAAGAGTCCTTCAAGCTCGTCTTGATTTAAAACATTATCATCGTCTTCATCAAAGGCATCATCTATGCTGTCATCAAAAATAATGTCATCATCAGGCAGCATATCTTGCTCTAAATCGTCATCATCTAGACGAACACTGAGATCATCGCTATCTTGCTCAGGCTCAGGTACAAGCGGATCAGAGTCAATTATAGGATCTAGCTCTTCTTCGGAAGAGAAGCTTGGGCTCTGCGGCAAAAACTCATCGTCATCTGTCGACTCTGGTTCACTGCGGTTGCGTTTTTTCAAAAACATAATCACGCCGCCAATAACCAGTAATGCAGGAATAAACATTAATGCGCCCAGAACAAATGGGTTGCTCAAAAGAGACGAAAAGTTAATCCCACTGTCCTGTTCAATCTTTTTTGCTCTTTGCTGCTCAATTATTTCGTTTTGCTTATCAATCAGCTCTTTAAGTTGCTTTTGAATTTCGCTATCTTGGCCCAGCTGATTACGAACAGTTTCAAGCTCTTTAGAAATACCCGTAAGTTGGTTTTTTAACTTATTGTTCTCTTCTAAAATCTCTTCAACATTTTCTACAGAGGACTTAAATTGCTTTTGCAACTCAACCAGTTGCGTACCCTGCTCAGCTTTAATGGTGTTAATTTCTTGCTTTAACTCTTGTTTAGCTTCATCAACATCAACTTTACGGGCTTGCGTTACTTTCTTTTGAGATTCATTAATTTGTGCTGTCGTTAACGTGCCATTTTTCTTTCTTTCCCATAATTCATCGTCTTGCTCAGAACGTGCTTTTGCAAGCGTTGCGTTAACAGCTCGCATTTCCGCAATTGTAGGGATTTTAAGATAGGCGCCATCACGCATGTGATTAAGGTTTTGATCAAGAAACGATGATGGATTTTTCTCATACAGAGCCTGCATGACTTGATAGATACTCACTGAGTTATCAGGGCGAACTTTAGCCGCAATACGCCATAAAGTATCGGTCGGCTTAATTGGACCAATTGAGCGCCCCTGCGCACCATAATCGACACCTTTGGGGCCTTTAAGAGTGGTGCCTTCATTAGAGTAAGTTGGTGTTATCACCAATGCAGACGCTAATAAAAAGAGTGTAGCTAAACCGCGCATGCTGATCCTTTCGTGTTTTAAATGTTAACGCAGCAACTGTCGTTGCTTAAACATTGAGTAATTCTTGCAGAATTGAATTCTTAATTATGTTTTCTTGCAAACTCTATTCCAGCTGCAAACTATAAACCAGTTGGGCTACAATATCTATTGCAACACATTGATAGTAAATAGCTTAAATAATCGCGGCTGAGATATATTTTTATTGTTATGGTTAAGTTTATACGCTTTTACGGCGTATGCGGCAATAATTTGGCAGTGAATTCACAAAAAAAGCGGCAACTCGCCGCTTTCTCCGTTTTTAATTCAGCCTAAATCATCAGATTTAAAGATAGTTTGCAATTAGCTCTTCTGCAATTTGCACACTATTTGTGGCTGCGCCTTTACGAGTGTTATCACTCACAACCCACATATTTAGTCCGTGCGGATGAGAAATATCTGCACGCAGACGACCTACGTAAACAGTATCGTTGCCGCTTGCATCAGAGACCGCTGTTGGGTAATCGGCTAAATCATCAATAAGCTCAACCCCCTCGGCATCATGTAGTAACTGTTTTACATGTTCTAAATCAACCGGCATACGCGTTTCAATGTTAATTGCTTCACTGTGGCCAAAAAATACTGGCACACGCACACACGTAGGGTTAACAACAACACTGCTATCACCAAGGATTTTCTGTGTTTCGTTTACCATTTTCATTTCTTCACGCGTGTAGCCATTGTCTTCAAAACTATCGATTTGAGGAATAACGTTAAACGCAATCTGTTTAGGAAAAACAGCATTATCCATAGGGCGTGCATTCATTAAGTTTGCTGTTTGTTTTGCCAGCTCATCAACCGCTTCTTTACCTGCACCTGACACGGCTTGGTAGGTAGACACATTGATACGATCAATACCGTAGGCATCATAAATTGGTTTCAATGCCACTAGCATTTGAATGGTCGAGCAATTTGGGTTGGCAATAATATTACGGTTTCTAAAATCAGCTAAGCTTGATGCGTTCACTTCAGGAATAACAAGGGGTACATCAAAATCGTTTCTAAAGTGCGATGTGTTATCGATAACAACACACCCTGCTTCTGCAGCTATTGGTGCATACTTTTCAGAGACACTGCCACCAGCTGAGAATAAACCAATGTGTGCTTGGCTAAAGTCAAACCCCTCTACATCAAGTACTTCAATCGCTTCACCGCGAAATTGAATTTCTTCACCTGCGCTACGGCTGCTTGCAAGTAAAAATAATTGGTCAACTGGGAACTTACGATCTTCTAACGTATCGATAATTTGGCGACCTACTAAACCTGTGGCACCTAAAACTGCAACATTAAATTTTTGCGACATGTGTTTTCCTCATGAGAATAAAGCTAATGCTCTATTCATTAATTCTAAATCCCAGTGCAGCTAATGTAGCTTCACACGCACTGTTTGCGGCCACCGACAAAGTATTAAACTCACGTCGTGGCGGATAATTTTTACGTAAGCTATCAAAGCCCTCACTACTAAGCTTGCTGCGCAAGATACCATCATCACGACGCACATCATAAATTAAATGCACCAGTCGGCCGATATCATCCAAGCAAAATGTTTCGCCTAGTGTGACGGCATGACAAATAGGTTCTGGTAGAAAATCTTCTAACGATTTAAGTGCAGCAACCCCTTCTAGTTCACAGACTTTTTGGTAAAGCATTTGCGTACCGCGCGCTTTTCCTTCCTGTGTATGCCCTGCAATGTGTACGCTGGCAAAGCGCACGTGATCAAGCAGAGGGGTCAATATAGTGGGTTCGTTTTCCCATACATCAAGTACACAGTCTAATTTTGCACCTTGCTCAAACACGTCAAGTAACGCTTGATTATCAATCACATCGCCACGGCTTGCATTAATAATGGTCATACCTGGCTTAAGTGCGCTCAGGCGTGCTTTATCTAGCATATGCAACGTTTTATGTGGGCCGTGTTTCACTAAAGGAACATGAAAACTAACAATATCGGCATTAGCTAATAGAGTGTCTAAATCAGTATGGTTGGGGAGTTCACCTGCTTCGTGCTTTGGCGGATCACATAATAGAAGTGTCATTCCTAACTGACTTAGCTTATCGCGTAAACAACTACCAATGCTGCCAACACCTACAATTCCAAGAGTTTTACCTTGCAAAGAGCTGGCATTTTCTTGGCTTAAAGCATATAGGCTACTAACTACGTACTCTGCAACCGCCACGGCATTACAACCAGGTGCACTGCTAAAGGCAATATTTCGCTCAGCAAGTAATTCAGTATCAATATGATCAACACCTATGGTTGCTGTACCCACAAATTTTAATTTATCTGCTTGAGTTAATAAGGCTTTATCTACGCTTGTAACAGAACGCGTTAAAAGTATATCAACCCCTTTAAGTTGCTCAGGCTTTAGGTTACGGCCATCAAATCGCTCAACATCACCAAAATCAGCAAAGTACTGCTCAACCAATGGCATATTTTGATCTGCAAGAATTTTCATCTGTGTGTCCGAGAAGCAGAAAAGTGGCGCTATTGTAACTAAATAATCAGCTTTCGGATAGTTAACAGCTCTGAGGATTTTGCCGTTATCTATAAAAAACTGACGTGCTTAAAAACAAAAAAGCCGAGCAAAAGCTCGGCTTTCATACAAACAAGATAAAATTAACCTTTGTATTTGCTCATAACAAGCGTGGCGTTCGTTCCACCAAAACCAAAACTGTTAGACATAACAGTATTTAATTCTACATCTTGACGCTCTGTCACGATGTTTAAGCCTTGTGCTTGTTCATCTAACTCATCAATATTAATTGAAGGTGCTACAAAGTTATTTTCAAGCATAAGTAGTGAGAAAATCGCTTCATGAACACCGGCCGCACCTAATGCGTGACCAGTCATTGCTTTGGTTGCACTGATCATTGGAGAGTTACCACCAAATACTTCTTGGATTGCGCCTAACTCTTTTACATCACCTACAGGTGTTGAAGTACCGTGTGTATTTAAATAATCAATACCGCCTTCGATACCTTGCATCGCTTGCTTCATACAACGTACAGCACCTTCACCTGATGGTGCTACCATGTCGTAACCATCAGACGTTGCACCATAACCTGTGATCTCTGCATAGATGTGCGCACCACGAGCAAGCGCATGTTCAAGTTCTTCAACAACAACGATACCGCCACCGCCAGAGATAACAAAGCCATCACGGTTTGCATCGTACGTACGCGATGCTTTTTCTGGTGTTTCGTTGTATTTCGTTGACAATGCACCCATTGCATCGAATTCCATTGCCAGTGTCCAGTGCAGTTCTTCACCGCCACCTGCAAAAATAACGTCTTGCTTACCTAGTTGAATTTGTTCAACCGCATGACCAATACAGTGTGCAGATGTCGCACATGCAGAGCTAATTGAATAGTTAACACCTTTAATTTTAAATGGTGTTGCCAGACACGCCGAGGTGGTGCTCGCCATTGTACGTGGAACCATGTACGGGCCTACACGTTTTACACCTTTTTCACGTAGGATGTCTGCGGCTTCTACTTGCCATTTAGATGAACCACCACCTGAACCCACTAATAAACCTGTGCGCTCGTTCGAAACTTGCTCTTCGTTAAGGCCAGCATCTGCAATTGCTTGTGCCATTGAGATATAGGCATATGCAGCCGCATCGCCCATAAAACGCATTGCTTTACGATCAACAAATTCTTTAACATCAATATCGATTTTGCCAGATACGTTACTACGTAGGTTGTAATCAGCAAATTCTTGGTTGAACGCAATACCACTGCGACCCTGTTTTAATGATTCTAATACTTCTTCTTTGTTGTTACCGATGCTTGATACAACACCGATGCCCGTAATAACGGCTCTTCTCATGGGTAATTACCTTAGCTATATACTAAATTATGTTCTATTTTACGCTGAAATTACTCTCGAAGTGGTCAGCTTTCTAGCGTACACATGTACTCTGAATGTGTAGCTTATAAATAACGCCAGACTATTTCAAAGAAAACACGTAAAATAATGAAAAAAATTCGTTGTTATTTAGTTAAGTCATGATCAAAAACGCAAATATTCATTTTAATCACCTTGGTACACCCGTCGCCGATGAATTTGGCGATGTTTATTTCTCCAATGACGATGGCTTAGCTGAATCGCATTATGTGTTTTATCAACAAAACAATATCTCGCAACGATTACAAAATCATGACCGCAACCACTTTGTGATTGCCGAAACGGGCTTTGGTACAGGGCTTAACTTTTTAAACACATGGCAGCATTTTGCTGCTCACCTTGATAGGCAGCATGCAGAGCAAGAAGTTCAAAATCAACACGACCTTAATCTAAATAACTCCGTTAAACGCTTACATTTTATCTCGTTTGAAAAATATCCAATTAAACGTGATGATCTTGCTGATGCACTCAAGGCATGGCCTACACTAGCCCTTTATAGTGAACAACTTATTGCAAACTACCCTATCAATTTAGCGGGATGTCACAGGCTCGAGTTTGCTAATGGCCGTGTTGTACTTGATCTCTACTTTGGCGATGTACAAGACAGCATTGATGCTATGAGCTATACAAGTGAAGGCATCATTGATGCTTGGTACCTCGATGGCTTTGCCCCCAGTAAAAACCCCGATATGTGGCAACAGAGCCTATTTAATAAAATGCGCACTATTTCGCGCAGTAAAGCCACCCTTGCCACCTTCACCGCAGCAGGATTTGTAAGACGAGGTTTAATAGAGGCTGGCTTTACTATAGGCAAAGCGAAGGGCTATGGTAAAAAACGTGAAATGCTCATTGGCGAATTAGCAAAACCAAATGAGCAACAATCTGCTCCTGCTTATTTTTCTCACCAGACGAGCAAGTTAAACAATGTGGCTGTGATTGGCGGCGGTATAGCCAGTAGCAGCGTACTATATTCACTGGCTAAAAGAGGGATTAGTACCTCATTATTTTGCCAAGATGAAGCACTTGCCATGGGCGCTTCACATAATGTTCAGGGCGCTGTTTACCCGCACCTACAAGCCAAAAACTCACCGCATAGCGAAATGTTTGCCCATAGTTTTTTATATGCTATGCGCCTTTATCAGCAATTACTTGATGCTGGCTTTGACTACCCTCACCAATGGTGTGGTGTGTTACAACATGCAGTAAAACAAGGCCTTGCCGATAAGCATCAAAACCTTGCCAATAAAGAGCTCTGGCCAACTGAACTAATGCGTAATGTTAGCGCCTGCGAAGGTGATGAAATTGCTGGTGTTGACACAGGCTATTCAGGTGTATTTTTTGAAAAAGGCGGCTGGGTCAACCCACCAGCACTGGTAACAGCACTATTTAATGCGGCCAACTCACTAAGCACGATTAGCAGTCATTTTAATTGCCATATTAAACAGCTCGAAAAAACCGCCGCAGGTTGGCTTTTACATACACAAGAGCAAACATTTGGCCCATTTAGCGATGTGATTAATTGTGCAGGTGAGCACAGCGACCAATTTAGCCAAACTCAAGCATTACCCGTTGTAGGCGTTCGAGGACAAGTTTCACATGTTCAAGCAAGCGCATTCTCAAAGCGCTTAAAGACCGTGCTCTGTCACAAAGGTTATTTTACACCTGAGTATCAAGGCCATCACTGCATGGGAGCGACATTTGAAAAAAACTCGAAAAGCCGCGAAATAAAACAGCAAGACAACCAAACAAACCGCGAGCAATTACTTAGCTTTTACCCAAACAGCGAGTTTGCCAACTCCTTAGGTGAGATAACCGCAGCAAAAGCCGCGGTAAGATGTACCTTTATCGATCATCTGCCCATGGCTGGTGAATGGGCAGAGCAAAGTGACTATACCAGCGCATTTGCTAATTTAAGGCTAGGTAAACGCTATCAATACCTAACCTTAGAAAAACCTCAGCAAGGGCTGCATATACTCACAGGGTTTGGGGCGAGAGGACTCTGTAGCGCTCCTTTATGTGCCGAGCATTTAATTGCCTGCTTGAGTGATGAGCCAAGACCATTTAGCGAGCGAGTGAGCCAAGCGATCCACCCTGCCCGCTTTATAGTGCGTGACCTTATTCGCAATAAAATTTAACAAGGGGCTTACAAGCCCCCACCATGTTTAATTCGTTAATCGTTCAACAAGCTCTACTCGCCTATTAAGCTGACGACCTAAGTCGTTTTTGTTCGTTGCGGCAGGTGCATAGGGCCCTACACCGTAGCCTGTTAAACGCGATTCTTTAATACCGTATTGAGCCACAAGTGCTTTAACAACCGCTTTGGCACGTTTGGATGACAGCGTTAAGTTATACTCAGGGCTACCTTTATCATCGGTGTGGCCAACCACGTACAGGTTTAAACGTTTATTTTTATTTAAAACATCAGCAATCACTTTTAATGATTCCGCTGACTCAGGCTTGATATCTGCTTTGTCGTAATCAAAGAAAATACCATAAATAGCCGCTTTCCCTTTTTGCTCTAGTTGTTTTAATACCTGATCGGGGTTGGTTTTAACTAGACCCTCTTGTAATGGCTCTGTTCGAATAACAACAAGTTGAACACGCGTGTTACCTTGGTAGTTACCAACAAAAAAACCGACATACGTTGTTTGATTCTCGACTGTACTTTTCATTAGCTGATAACGGGGCTGACGGTGATAGTTGTACACCTGTTTTATTGCTATATGATCGCCGAGCGCTTGTATTGCTTTTCTGTCCTTGCCACAGGTTTGGTGCTCACAACTAAACACCGTTTCAAACCCTTCTTTTATCAATGCAGATACATAATTGTGGTAAATTTTAAGTGTTGATACTTGCCTAATTACATAGGTAATGCGGGTAATATCCCCTGTCACTTTTTCAACAGGTAATTGTTTAGTGTTTGTATCGAATGCACCAACTGGCAACGAAAACTCTTCATAGTCAATCTGTTCATATGATTCGATATAACTACCAGGGTAACGGCTTAATAATGGGTGGTCTTTAGAGCCTCTTTCATCATCTTTTGCTGCTTTAGCTACGTTGTTATTTTGCTGTTTTGCAAAGCCAGCTGCATCCGCTTTAATTAACCCTGTTTCAATCTCTTTTACTGCCACGGAAGAAACCATAACACGGGTTTTATTCTGATATCGACCAGCAAAAACCGTCACTGCAAAGTCAGGGGCTTCACCTTTCGTTGCATAAATATAATAAGGTTTACGGTGGTAATTATACGGGTTGAAATAGCTCACTGTGTCAGCAAAATCGCTGCTTGTACCACATGATTCAAGTTCACATGAGTAAGCTATTTTAAAGCCATCTGCTACGAGTGCTGCTTTATAGTTTTCAATCACTTTAAGGGTAGCCACATTCTTAATTTCATATAAATTATGACTAACATCACCAATATGCTCAGTATAACTAAAGCGATTTGCTGCTTTTTGGGTCATATCAAATTGGCTCACCAATTTAGTTTGCTCGCCTGCTAAATTAATTGAGCTTTCAAGTTCACTATTTGGGTAAGGTGAAATAAGGGGCTTTGCCGAGATTGAATAGCTAAAAATGGCCGTTAGTAATACTAAGGCTTTTGAAAATGTTTTCACTTAGAGTCCTTTTTAAAATATCCATGTACCTAGTTTAGACTATGCCAAAATTCACTTTTTAATTCAAAGTTTGATTTACCCCCTTTAAAAATAAATAGATACCCCAAGGTCTTTAGTTAACGACGAAAATTACCCAATAGATAGAAGGAGTTTGAAATGAAAACCTTAATCATAGGTGCAAGTGGGCAAATCGGTAAAATGACCACTCAAAAAATGCTGAGCGAAGGCAATGATGTGGTGGCACTGGTTCGTGATAAAAACAAGCTAGCCGGTATTGAGCACAATAATTTAACCATTGTTGAACAAGACCTTGAAAACGACTTTAGTCGTGCTTTTGAGGGAATAGAGCAAGTGATTTTCAGCGCCGGCTCAGGTGGCGCAACGGGTGCAGACAAAACACTACTCATTGATTTATGGGCCGCAGTTAAAGCTATAAATTATGCAGTAGATGCCAAAGTGAACCATTTTATTATGGTGAGCTCAATTGGCGCAGATGCACCAGACAACATCGAAAGCAGCATTAAGCCCTATTTAGTAGCTAAGCATATGGCTGATCAACACCTCATACAAAGTGGGCTAAATCACACCATTATAAGACCAGGTACGTTACTGGATGATAAGGCCACAGGAGTGTTCACAACAACCCGACCAGCGACACGTCAAGATGCTGTTATTAATCGCGAAGACGTTGCCGACGCGTTAGTCTATATCGCGACGAAAGAGTCTAAAAACTCACAGGTTTTTGAGCTATTTAATGGCGATAAACCATTAAGCGAATTACCTGCTTTTAATTAAGTGCGTAGCTTATTCCTTGCCAAGCAAGTTGCAGGGAAAGCACAGTTAACACTAAACGAAAAATCTTTTTAAATTTGTCGGATGAAATGCGGTGCAATAATTTTAGGCCAAGCCATGTGCCTATTGCACCGCTTAAAATCATTAATATCACCAAAGGTAGCCATTGCCAAAATGCAAAGCCCACTGCACCGTATAAAATCGCTTTTAGCGTGTGCTGAACCGTCATACAGCTTGAAAAAGTGGCTGTAAACTTAAGCTTGTCGTAATTATTCACGTATAAGCAGCTACCAACCAATGGGCCACTTGCCCCCACAAACATCGAAGTAAAGCTTGTCCAAAGCCCTGCAAACACTCGCCATAGTTTTGATGTTTCTCTCAGTTCTGGGGTTACGCCCCAAAGTAAATACAACACAAACACAGCCACAACAATCTTCATTAGCTCTAGCGGGATCGATGTCACAATAGACGATGCCACTAATGCGCCCAGTACACCGCCTAATGAAAAGTATATAAACATCGCCGCATCAATATGCTTAAAGGTAAACAAAAAGCGATTGGCGTTAGAACCAAGCTGCACTAACCCATGTACAGGGATCACCACCCCCATAGGTAGCATTGACGCCATAATCACTAGCAACATTAACCCACCACCCGCACCAAACGCAGCGGAGATCATCGATGTAAAGCCGGCTACTACAATCAATACAATTGTGCTGATCGGACTTAATAACTCACCACCTAATAATTCCCAACTCATTAATTCCATTACGTCGCTTTATCATGTTATTTGATTCAAAACTAACATGCTCGGCAAAGTTAAACGACTGTTTAAACACCTCTTTAGACTAAAAGGTAATCAGTTTAAAAGCATGCAACTGGTCGGACTAGAGGTTTATTTTCATCTGCTGATGGTATATAACTAAGCACACTCAAAGATAAAATAGAAAGCATCCTGCATGGAATTAATGAACGTCAAAACACAAGGCTCTGTAGCCATACTCACCATGGCCGCAGGTGAAAATCGTCACAACCCTGCTTTTGCAAAGGCATTTTTAAACTGCTTAAATGACATTGAAGCCAACCCTGCACACAAAGCACTGGTTATTACTTCAAATGATGAAAAATCATGGAGCCTAGGCATAGACACAGACTGGCTAATGCCCGCTTTAAAAGCGCAAAAGCTAGACGAAGTGAGTGATTTTATGCATGCAATGGACGCAGTATTTAAGCGTTTATTACTATTTCCGATGCCAGTAATTGCCGCCATCAATGGGCATGCGTTTGGCAACGGCGCTATTTTAGCCTGCGCGTGTGATTTTAGATTTATGCAAAGCAACCGTGGTTTTTTCTGCTTTCCAGAAGTAGATTTATCAATTCCGTTTTTACCAGGCATGCTAGCCTTTATTAAAAAAGCCATTCCACACTATCGTTTTAACGAAATGATGCTCACAGGCCGCCGAGTAACCGCAGGCGAACTTGCAAAAGATCATATAATCGAACAAGCCTGCGCAGACAGCGACAGCTTATTTAATACCGCCCTTGAATTTGCCAGCCAGTTCGATAAAAAACGCGCTATTTTTGCCGAGCACAAAAAGCGCCTACACAAACAAATAATCGACACCATTGATATTGAAAATAAACCCATCATCGATGCTGTGCAGTTAGTTGTGTGATGTTTATAAGTAGAGCCTCTAAACCATTAATTTTAGAGGATTTTATGTAATAAAAAAGGCCGCTCTGAGAGCAGCCTTTTTCATATTTGGTGGAGCTGGGGGGATTTGAACCCCTGATAGGATAAGAGCAGACTACATAGGGGTATTGTTTGCTGTAGCTTAATGGTCTACTGTAGTCCTGTTTTGCTATCAGTATGATCCAAAATAGATCCAAAATAGCACTTTAAGCTAAAGCTTCTTAGCTATTTTTATAGCGAACTTTTCAGCTTGAGGTCTTATGTCTTTTGGTGTACCTAGAACAGCAGGAGCGTCTTTTTGATGTTCTAAAATTGCTTCATAAATCTCATCTTTTGTGGGTGTAAATGGTAAGTTTTTTACATTGGATACCGCTAACTTAAAATTAGTTTCATCACTTGGATGACCAGTAAACCAAGTTGGTTTTCGAGCCCAACATCTAAGCGCTTCAAATAGTTGGTCGTTCATATTTCTCTCTCCTTAAGTTTTATGTACAAAAATCATACTAATTAAAAAATTAAAACTATATCAATATATAAAAACCCGCTTAATTAGGGGTTTTTGTTTTCTTTTTTATAATTATTCTTTTAACCTAACTGCATACCATATCTTTTTTTTATCCCTTCTGCCGATTCGCCAAAAAGTTTTGCAATTTTTTCATAGTCACCTATTGGTGATAATTTTAAAAACTCAGCGCTTTTTTGGTCAGAGAAATCAAATTTTATTAACTTAACACTATTCTTAACTTTATTTAGCTTTACTGTTTTTTCGATAACTTTAGGAAACTCCTCTAGAAAGTCCACACATTCTAAAATCAAACTATCAATCATTAAAATACTACGCTCTGTTAGATCTATTAGATTAACTAAATCAATTTTCGAAGAGAGCTTTTTAATATCTTCTGAATTTAATTGAGCATATGAGTTATCAGAACTAGCTTTAACTAGCTCTTGTTTCACTGAAAAGTCTAATTCATTCCGTTTATCTAACATAGTTAGTAATAAATTGTAATTTTTTACTAAAGCTTCAACTCTAGTAATTTGCACCCAGCCATTACCACTTTCAGACTTACTAGTTGGTAAAATGAAAGTTATTTCTGAAATATCTTTTTCCATATGCTGGGCTGTCATTAAAAAGCTAGGTACTTGCATTGCCCTTTTATATGGATCACTACTCAAACTTCCATGGTAATTAACTTTTAAAGCTATCAAGCTAGTCAAGATACCCTGTATATCAATGATCCACCTATTAGAAATGTGCAACTTATTTTTTTCTTCAAGTTTTTTTTCCTGATGTGTAACTGTTTTGTAAGCAATAAACGCCCCTAACAACGAAGTGAAAAAGGCACTACAAATAGGAAAAAAGTAATCTTTAAATAAATTATTTTCTTGCTTGAGTTGCAAAATTGCATTCACGATATCTGTTTTATCCATATTTTTCATTTTTCTAGTTAATTTTTACTCAAACTATAAAAGTTCCGTAATAAAATCAATGTACTTATTTTTAAAAATAAATATTTGGAATTGTGATGCTTGTAGTTGTTGGCGCTGGGCTATCATCATCTAGATAAACTCGTTCATCATCAAGCTCTGCGGTTACTGAAACCTGATCTGTTGATGATGGCTTAATATCTTTTATAAGCACACCATTACACCACCGTGTGGTGATACCAAACATATAAAGAGGTGGCTCGATTGAACCATCAAATACCGGTGTAAAGTCTAAATCAGCATCGATGACGACTTCATTGGAGTCATTGCCGAGCGTAGCATTGTAAGGGCCTGATAGAGTGCCGTCTGGTTTTCTTAAAGCAATAATATGAGTTTGGCCTGTTTGCCATTGCAATTCAGGGTTATCAAGATAGATTGAGCGACCAACATGCCCTATCACAGTACCCGTTTGTTCATAGCCTGGTATATCATCAGCAACTGCACAATAGTCTAGGTACTTTGAATTCAACGCATCCATTTCAGTTTTTAATTCAAACCGAGTACGGCGATATCGACGAATACGACGTTTTCGCATACCAAACTGATACGCTTTATCGCGGTTTGTTATTCCAAAGGCTCTGATTTTTTCTGGGTTAGCACCTTCATCCCCCGGTAACAAACAAAGAATCGTTTCTGACTTCCATGTAACTGGGTCGAAGTACTCGACTTCGATACCATCAGGTTCATCATCATCCATTAACTTAATAGAGCGCTTAAGCATGCCAATATAGTTATCAGGTTGATACATGTGACGGAAGATAGTTCGCTTTTGATCACGTACTGGGGTTATTTTTCCATAATCAATTGTAGGTTCAGCAAAACCTACAGCAAGAACACGCTTAATAACTTCAAAAACAGTACTCTCACTATCAAACACAGCATTAAATTCATCTGCTCGAGCATGCCAAATAGGATGTAATGTATCTAGGGCTTCTAAATTAATTTTGTCGTCGCTATGCCCTGCACTTTTCAATACATGCGCAAAATATGGAGCTATATCAGTTGTTGGCCTTGGTTCGCTCCAAGCGCCATTTTCATACACAGGCAAAATGCGGGTACCAATAACATTAAATTTATTTTCAGCTGTGCCGGCTAAGGCATTTGTGCCACGGATCTTAATTGCTATTGTGGTTAAACCATCATAACTAGTTGCACTATTTAATTCGGCCTTAAGGGCGGTCCAAAATATATCGTCATAAATACGCGTATCGTCAGTTGCTGCTGTGGCTCTTTTTACTCTTACTTCAGGTCTTATTTTAAATGGTAGTGTAACAGGTACCGTTCGCCCTAATTCATCATTTGTTGCATTGGTAAATACTTCATCATCAACTGCTGTCCAGTCTTGAGCACCTTCAGCACGGTACTCTATTTGTACTGTCACAGTACGACTTAAAAAATTACCATCATCATCAAGTTCACCTAAACCTTGAGGTAAACGAAAATCAAACCAAAGTTTGTCTGTAACTTCTCCTGCAGGGCAAGCAAAAAAAGGCCCATTAAATTGGCCGTCACCGCCCCCATCTTCAACTTCTATAGTTGCATTCGAATTAATTTCTGAGATGAAACTTGACCAAATAGGATCATCTTGGGATTGACCATCAACCTTATTTACCTGATTCCCATTAACATTAAGACTTAAAATCTCATAATAACCATCATTTTGCCCTTCAAGGGTACTTGATACAGAAATGATTTCACCGACTTGATAAGGTAGAGGTGATTTATATTTGATTTGACCAATTTCAGGTTCATACTCATTTAAATAAGCAATTATTGTGTCACCATCAAATGTATATGTGTAACGCCCATAGTCTCCCCCTGTTGATGTAACACGCCCTTTCAATTCAATACCGGTACTTCCTGAAGTTGAACCTACTTCACTTGAGGTATAAACATTTCTGAATGCTTCATGGCCTGTTACGTTTTCGCTAGGTTCAAACACCTGTATATCAATATCGCCGGCATAACTTGTTGTTGGAGTATTACCTATGAACATTTCATTGGATAATATTTCATAGCGCCCAACACCTACGCTTAACATTAAATAAAGCCATTGCTCATTATCAATATATTCTCGTCGTGGCATTGTTAAATAGTCAGGGTAAATCTTATGACGCCCTGCTCCTTCAGGGATAATGCCCATAAGTCTAGGCTTATTGCCCTGAGTATTTACATCATAAATGCTGCTGCCATCGGGAGTCGTAGAGTTATAGTTATCGGGGATTTGATTGGCGGTATATACGGCATAACCGACAGCTATAACAGCCACGATTGCATACGCAATTGCTGCTCCGCCTTTTGGCTCAACAATAATACTTACATCATCCGACGCTTTAAATTGATAAGTTTTCCAATTTGTAGGCAATAAGATCTGCTTATTGATAAGTATAGTAAAAAGTGGTTCATCGCTCTCATAATAAGCAGGGACATTTTCAGTCAACCATTCATGAAGTGTCGAACCAACCTTGCATATGCAGGGCTCCATTAGAGACGGATCTAATTTGTTTGGGTAAACCTTGATATCAACCCACGTATTCATAAAATTTAACCTCTTTAAATAACCGTTTGAAGTCATCGATGCTGTCAATGGATGGCCCTTTACGGCGGGATGTGTGCAGTATTTCAAGCTTACCGTCGATCAGTTCAACTGTGCCGATATGAATTAAGCTACCAAACTTAAAACCACACACCACGGCACCTGGTGATGGCTCGCAAGGCCTAAAGCTAGAAACAATTTGTTGATACGCATCAGTAAGCAAACTTTTATCGTCGGGATGAATATGGCCAAACGATTCAAACAATGGTTGACCATAATAGTGATGGAGGCGATGCCGAGTTTGACCCCAACAGTCAAACCCAGACATATCTCGCCCCTCATTCACATATGGAACACTTAAATAATCATTAATTGTGAATACCATAATTAACTGAAGTATTTGAGCCCTGGGGCAATGGAAGGTGTATAGCGCTTGTTAGGCCAAGCTTTATTTACCAAATCATTAAATGATGCAACCACATTGATGCTCTGTGCAGTAGCTTGAACGTCAGCTGCTTTCATTGTAACTGCTGGCTCAGCAGGTTCACTTAAATCACTCGATACATAGACACGATAAATTACATCAATTTTTACGCCCGCATCAATTGCCTGATCAATCAGTGCAAGTGCCTCACCAGAAACATTATCAATTTGAAATTGTAAGTCCTGCCGCCCTTTAACACCTCGCTGCGGTAACGACACACCCATACCGCTGGCTTTAAATGTAACCATGTCGCCACTTTCAATGCCGGCAACTTGGTCATCAAAGCCGTCACAAATCCTAAGCTCCCATAAATCGGCAGCTTTAAGCTCTAGTGTGTGAATTGGCAAGTCATTCGTCGGAGCACTTGCGTAAAGGGTTTGAAGTACTCTACTCATTAAACTAGTTCCGGCTGACGAATAAACTCAAACTGAAAACTCCATTCGTCATTCCACTCTATAGGCAAATGTTCTGTTAAATTTTGATAAAACGTTAGATAGAAAAAGTTGAAATCATTAGCTTGCATTTGAAGTGCTCCTTGCTGCATAGCTTTTCTATCAAGGGGTATCATGAGAATATAACCTTGAGATTCATCTATACTTGTTTGCGATATATCAACCTCAATACTTGGTTGCTCTCCCAATGTAGATAAATGAACGTTTGGAGCGTCATCGTAAGCTTGAGAGAGCCAACCATTTATGACTGTGCATTTTATAGCGGGAGCATCCTGTAGACGCACTTTCAAATGAGTGACACCATCTCGTAATGCTTGAGCTGCACTATAATTTAAGTAAAACTTAAGCTCTGTTGTTTTGCTAGCATCACGTGTTCCAGCTAAAACAGGTACTGTGACATAAGGCCAATTATGATTAGCATTCTTTTTTCTGAGTGGAGTAATATTTGTAACTTTCAAAAGGCCATTAATATAACAGCGATACTCTGCCCCCCTAACACCTAAAGCGTGAGTTAACGCATTTGACTTATGCGGCTTCAAAAAATCATGCTCTGATGAATAAAACCAAGCTACCTGCTCATTACACCTTTGCTCATACTCGTATGTAAGTTCAATATCAAAAGTAGTCCCAACTGCACCATAACTAATTAAACGCAACTGTAAAACATCATCAAAATCTTCGTGGATATAATCTAAATCAATAGCTTGGTCAATATTACTGCCTCCACGAGCCTTAGAGTAAATAGCTCTTAAATCTCCTTGTGTAGCAATTACTTCAAATGAAAAATCAGGGCTACCACTAGTATCTGTTACTTTAACATGAGTTAAACGCATAATTGACGGTATATAACGTACACGCCTAAAATCGCCTGAACCTCCTGTTTTCGAGGTATCTATTTGCATCTTTACTTTTTTAGTTCTACTTCGGCTATTTTCACCATATTGTGGCACTAATGAGTTAAGCGTTTCTGAGACATTGTCATTCAGAACACCTTCATTTCTCAAAAAGCGGCTCAAGGGAACACGACAATTGCGCTCTCGACAGTTTTTAATACCTTTATTGAAACCTATGAGCTTCTCATTAGCTGCAACAACATCTGAACCATCAATACCTGCAACAACACCATTGCTACCAGTAAATTGAATAATAGTATTTACATTGTTGCTAATAAAACTATCTGTTTTACCAAGCTTACATAGGTTTAAATCTACTTTCCCATCAAGCGGAATATTTAATGGACGAGAAATCAAAAATTTACCAGCAACAAATTTTGAGTAAAGAGTTTTACTTTTCGCAAACGCAGCCTCAAAGAAGTCTGACCAATCCTCTTTTTTAGCTGGTATGAAGCCGCCTTGAGCAAGATTCAATACACCATCGACAATCAATACTGCAACTAAATTATTTTCTGAACCGACATAAAAATCAAAATCACCGTCAGGTGTTGCCCCATAATTTATGGAAGTAACAATTAAATAGTTAGCACCCCCACCTGTACCTACATAATACGTTTGTGTTTTCACCAGCATCCCAGCGGCTAATTCCTCAAATGCTTTTAAAGTTGCAACATTTTCAAATATTAAGCTATAACGCTTATCTGATTGCTCCTTAGTCAATCCGCCGGTTACTTCAACTTTGCCATGGTCTGGTGTTATTGAAACTGTATAAGGTAAAGTAGTTATTGCTTTTGGCTTATATGCAATGCCATTGTGGACCATATACTGGTTATAAGCTGTAAATGTCTGGCCACCCTCCCACAGACCACCATTAATAGCTGTCATTAAATAATTTGCTTCTAAACCCGCCAACGTTTTTTTTGCAGCACCAGTTCTCGTTACAACTACTTGTGTTTGACTATTAACAATTTTAGATAAATTGTCTAAGTCTTCTTTAGCATTTTCGAAGTCTTCTATTGTAGGTAATATCATATTTATTTACTCAAACTTATTTTGGTTAACAGTTACTTCTATAGCATCTAAAAGGAATGAGAGATCTAATATTCCAAAGTGAGTAGTAAGATCATAAATTTCTCTACTCACTACTTGCAGCTCTTTGATTTCGATATTTGCGCTATAACTCCAAAACCCGCCATTGAAACTGCATGACTCAAGGGGGCTTTGCATAAAGCGTACATCGTGATCAATTAAGCCTTGGGGTGTGCGAATTGGCATAACAAACCAGTTAACCGCATCGTTGGTACCGTGTTTCACAAACCCTTCTAAAATAACGGCCTGATCAGCCTTCAGTTTCCACGTTGCAGCCATTGTCGTTGGCACTGATTGAAAGCGCTTGCGCTGCCGAGCTCGACCACTTGCCATTTCAGTTCTTAATAAATTAGGGTTTTGGGAAAGTCGGTGAGTAGAAACAAGGGGAAGTTTTAGGTCTTTGGGGTATCGGACTAACATACTTAGAACCCCTGCCTTTGTAGCCCATAGGTATTTTCAAGAACGGATGAAGCTTCACCACCCTGGCGTATACTCGTCACAAATATATTGATAACTTCTTCACCTGATGGCCCTGAACTACGTGTTGTCGAACCTGCTCTACTCGCATCTTCAAACAAGTTCACCGTTACATTTGCACCTAGTGATTGCCCCTTACTGTGGTCAACAACTGTTTCATTACCGTGTAAAATGGCATGGAAACCACCTTTACCATCAACACCACCATAACGTGGTAAGTTACCTGTATAACCACCACCATCGAAAGAAGCTAAGCCACTTACTTTACCCGCATACATACCACCGGCAGCAATAACAACACCTGCAGCTGCAGCACCAAGAACAGGTCCAACATAAGGAATATCTGCAAGCGCGTTATATGCTTTCATCGCAGTGTCATAGGTATTCGTCCAAATACTTTGTATTGAATTACTCTTTTCATCATCAAGCATGGCAGCACCAATACTCATAGCTGATTTCGCATAACTCGCTTTTTTACTGTCCATGCCATCAAAATAACCGCTCATCACGTTAAACAAGCTATCGTATGATTGCTGCATCGTATCCATACGAGTCTTTTCTTCTTTGTCTAACTTTTCTTTATGTTCTTTTTCTTTCTTTTCTCTAGCTTCTTGCTGCTCTTTTTGAATGTTAGTTATGTTTTGTTGGTGCTGTGCTTCGGCCTGCTCCTTAGCCAGCTTATAAGATGCTTCAATTTCAGCGGTTAGTAGGTTCTTATCACGCAGCAACTGGAACTCTTTTTCCATTTGCTGCTGTTGACGTTCAAAGCGACGATTCTCAAGTTCAATTTCTTTACCTTCCATGGCCAATTGTGCTTCATGAATCTTTTCATATTGTTTTTTAGCCGCATCAACTAGGGCTTTTTGATCAGAAGAAATTAAATTGGATAAGCCTGTTTTTCCGCCTTTACTTGTTTGTTCTGCAGCAGCTGCTTGAAATTTTGCTTGAACATCCTCAATCCATCCCTTTATACGCTCTGAGGGTAGCGGCTCCATCATAGAGTTATGAAGATCTTCTTTCGCTTGAATAAGGCTGTCGAATGCAGTTTCACCTATTTCATCCAGCGTTTTAAAGCCCTCAGCATTTCCGAGTTTATTTAACTCTGCCAATGCCTTTTTTGCAGAATCACCTACACCAGGAATATGCTGAGCAAGCTCTAATACTTTTCTGAGCGGAAATAAAATGCCATTAGTCACCCTATTAGCAAAAGGGACAATCCCTTTGTTTATTACAAAAGCCAGCCCTTGCCATAGCGCTGTCGAAAAACCCATAGCAACGACTTTCGCACCATTAAAAAGAACTTTTAAACCATGAACACCGTCAGCCATTACACCAATACCAGTTGATACTTTTCCTATGACCTGCTGGGCGAGTTTGCCGAAGCCACCGGCTTCTTTTGCTGTTTCAACGAAAAGATCTGATAAAGCACCAACAAGAGGAGCAGTTTCGGTAGCTAGTTTTGTACCAAACGATGATAAAAGCTTTTCTGCTCGGTCAAATGAGTCATTGGCCATTTCAACTTTTGAGGCATCAATTCGACTAAATGTAATACCTAACTCTTCTGCTTCAGTGATCATGGCAGCAATACCATCAGCCCCTAAGTTAAGAGTATTCAGTAATTTCACCCCCTCAGAATCAAATAGCTTTTGAGTTAAAAATACTTTTTGGCCTTGCTCGTGTATGCCTTTCATTTTTTCTGCAATGAGTGCAAATTGTTGATCAGGGCTTTTATCCTTTATCTCATCAATTGAGATCCCCAATTGCTCAAGCGCCACTGCTGCTTCACCACTTCCCGTTGCTGCAACTTGCCCTATACGTCTGGTCATTCGCTGTAACCCCATATTGAGGCTTTCTGTGCTCGCACCGGTTTGATTAGCAGCATGCTGCAAACCAATTAAGGCTTCTGTTGATATACCTAAGCGGTCTGCCGTTTTTGCTTGTTGATCAATAAATTCAGCTTGTTTCTTATAAATCGCCGCATATGCAGCAATACTTACTGTTGCAAATCCAGCAATCGCTTTACCTGCCATATTTGAATAGGTGCGAGTCTTAGCGGCAAATAGCTTTGTTTGGTCAGATACATTTTGAATAGAAAGCGTAAACTTTTTATTTGCTTCTACTGACTTATTAAACTCTGTACGGTGCGATCGGGTATCAGCACTTAAAATGACTTTATGTTCATTGGCCATGATATTTATCCAAATAATTGGTAAATTTCTTCCACCGTTTTCTCACGCTCTTTTGGCCGTTCAACAGCGCTAAGCATGAAATTATTTACGGATTTTATATTTTGTTTATTGGAGCTGAGATAGTTTGTGACTAGCGCCCTTAGCGCCGCTAACTGAAATTCATCAACTTGTGCACCAAAAGGCTCAAGCTGAGCAAATTGCTGCCACTCTATAAATTGAGTTGATGACATATTTAAAAGCATGTCATCAACATTGGTTGCCCCATTCTTTTGTGCCAACCGCAGGGCAAATCTACGGTTCGGTTGGCCTAAGAGGGGTTTGCGTCTAAGTCTTCTTGGGTTGGTTGCTCAACTTCTTCTAGCTGGGTATCAGTTTCTTTAGGAATAAAACTAGGCGTTATCCAATCGATACCTGAAATAGCCGCTATTTCGTCCAAAGCAGGTATGACTTTTGAGTGAGGTAGTGTTGCCAAATACATAAGGTCAACATCATTTTGCCAATCAAATGGCATACGTCCATTGCCCGTTCTCAATGACATGGCAAGCGCCATATACCTAAGCCCCATTAATTCACGAGACTTAGTTGCATCATCAGTATCTTCAGCTTGGATACGGCCTAACATGTCATGAATGATCACATAATCACTCGCGCCTAACTCCACGATAAAAAAATGACCAAGCTTTTGCTTGGCCACTAGTCGGTGTTTAAAGTTCGGGTCAACTGGCATTGCGCGCTCTGCAAGCCATCTTTTAAGCCATGCAATCATAATTATGCCAATGCTGATTCGGCGATAGGACCGTCTACTTTTACCTTGATTGAGCGTTTTACATGCTCACCAACAGGTGTTTGGTCGCCGACTTCAGTAACCAAACATCGGAATGACTTTGACTTACTAATTGGCAAAGGAAACTGAAGCTGTAAATACTCTTTCGTATCGTTATCTAATGCATCAGCAATCGCTTCCATATCACTGTTGCCTGGCTCATATTTAAAAACAAAGGTGTATTCACCGCCATCCTTTAAGCCGTAGTCATATTCTTTGTAATCATGCTCAGCGCCATATGTGGTGTTTTCATGTGTCTCAGCTGTTTTTGCACCTGGTTGAAGGTCAACAATATTGGCAATCTTTTCGCCATAAGCTGTGCCGTTATCAGTTGAACGATGTAAAGTTACTTTATTGCCTAACATTGTTTAGTCCTCGTCTTCATATTGAACTTTAAAAAATAAGGTAAGTGATGCAGTTAATGATTCAGGGTCTCGGTCGTACTGAAAACCGACTCTGTAAATAGCATCGACCAAGCCATTTAAGGTGTTATCAGCTCGAATGGCAGCTTCAACTTGGCTAGCAAATACATCTAATTCTGTATCCTGCTTGCCATTGCTATCTATAATTATTTCAAGTGATAACTGCGCATTGGTGTCAGTATCATCATCAAAATCCCTTACAGACTCACCGCTATCAAAAAACACCGCACTGCATGGCAGCTCTTCTTTGTAAAATTGGGCTGGTCTGAAATCAAACGTTGCTGTAAAAAAGCCAGCTATTAATTGCTTGATGCTGGCTCTAATTTGTTGTCTGGTTGCCATAACTATTTTCTTAATATTCGCGTGTAACGTTTATTTATTTCTTTAGCTAACTCACGGCTATATCGACGCTCAAAGCGCGCTCGCGCATTTTCAAGCCCTCTTTTCACTTCTCGGTGTACAAAGCTTTTACCAATTTCAGTGGGTTGAAGTGGATACCTTTTCTTACCATAACGTTTAACACCCACTCTCTTACCGTATTTGCTTGTGACGATAAACCCACCATCCCATTCATAGGGCCCTAAGCTCAAACCGGTATCGGTTTCTTTTGCGCCGGCAACGACAGCGTTAATAGCGCGAGTCCTTGCAGTAATGATAATCCGTAATTTTTTAGGGCTTGCACGGCGTGTTGATGTACGCTCTCGCAGCACCTTCTGAGGCACGGCTAAAGCAATAGCAGACTCTTTAACAGCTTCTTTTCTAATTGAGGTAAGCCCGCGATTCAGAACAGATTGAACAGCACGATCGCCTTCTTTGGTGATGCGCTTTAAATCTCTGTTTAACTCGTTCATCCCATAAGTGAGCTGTTTATGGTTTATATTAATAATGGTCATAATTACCCTGGTACCACTATTAGGTGAGTAACGTTGCCATGCTGGCGCTTCGTAACATACTTGTATAACTTCCCTGAAATGGTCAGTGTATCGTGACGCTGCAGATTAAAACCGACACTCTGGGGAGTGATAAAAATATGCTGACTTGAATCAACATCAGCCCATTGATATGCATTGATATCTAAAAACCCGATAACCTCAATGCCATCAATTACACTAACATCAGTAAAATCAGCAAAAAATACATTAGTCAGATCTGCATTAAGGTCATCGGAAAAGTTCATTTATTCTTCACCCTCTGGACCAAATGCAGCATCAAGATCTGCATCTTCCGACGAAGGCTCTTTCACCTGAGTGGTGACTTTATCATTTACAATTTCGCCTTTACTTGCATTCACAAGTTCCTTGGCCAGAGTTTCACGAATCGAGATAATCGTTGGTTTCTTTTTATCTTTGCCAGGATAAATACTTTCACCATTGATACGAATACCGCGGTCAACGCGGAAATTAACTTTTTTAACTGTTTGCTTTGCCATGATTTATACCTTTTTAATAAAGTAAAAGGCGCAAACTAGCGCCTTATTACAGGGAGATTAAGAGCCGTAGCTGAATGCTTGGGCGTGACGAACCGCAACATCAACGTCTTGGAAAAGACGCATTACTAAACCACCAGATTTAACTTTAGTGGCGCGGTCAGGTACCACATCAAGCGCTCCCCACATACCAAACATAAGCTGTGAGAAGTCACCAAATAAGATCGAACCTGCGTCCATTTGAGTACCTACGACACCTTGATAACCATTTACACGGTTATCATCACCCCACAAAAACTTAGCCGTGCCTGCTGCCTTTTCTGTGGTTTTTAAAGTGCCACGCATACTTGGGCGCATTAAGTAAGCCATGCTTTCTGAATCTGCATTTGCTTCTGCTACATCAGTTTCAAACTCAACTATTTTTGCCCAGTTAACGCCACCGGTTAAATCAACTGCGCCAATACCTGCAGTGTTGATAATACCTGTTGGCTGATTCGCAGCACCGGTACCTTTAATACCAGCGCTATCTAATGCAAGCGCTAAACCTTCCATAATATCGTTACGAACCAACGCTTCGATATCAGGGGTAGATTGGATCATCATACGGCGTGTCATTGGCACTGCAGTAGCCACTGTATGCGGTGACATTTGAACTGTTGTAAAGCTAAGATCTGAATCAGTAGCTTCACCATCTTCACCCACCCAATAAAATGTCGCTGAGCCAGCATGCTTAGGAATATCTAAGTTACCTACTAAACCACTCATATATCGAGCACCTAAACCACCCAGCATTGCTTTTGCCCGTAAAGCTTCAATAAACAGTTCACTGTGTAGCTCAGTAGCAATTAACTCGGCACCCTTACCAGCGGTTCCAGCAGCCTGTTGGCGCATTAGCATCTGACGCTCTAACTGCTGACGAATACCAAAGCCCAATGCTTCCGGGCTTACATAACAACCATCAGGGTCTTTACCTGTGCGCTCAGCAATGGCATTTGATAGTTCACGCTCAAGGCCTGCTTGCTTAAAGTTCCCAGTTGCAACCGCACGGAATAACTTAAGAACGCTATAACGCTGCAGGTCCTTTTGCTCAACCCCCAAGTCAAACACTGTTGACTGTGCATCAGGTGCATTGCGCTTGTTTTGTAGCTCACGTAATAAGGCTGAATTAAACTCTTCAAACGATTTACCATCACGGATACATTCGTTCGCAAGTGTTTCAGCCCCATATTGAGAACCGGTCTGTGCTATACGCTGAGCATCATTTACTGGGGCACTAAATGGTGCTTGTTGCTGTGAGCGCTGTTGTGTTTGTTGATTAGGAGCCGGAGTTTGACGAGTTTCATCTTCTGCCGGGGTGATGTCATCTAGGATTTCGTTCTCATCCATTTTGATTGCCTCTCTGATATTGACATTATTGCTATTTTCATCTGAACGACCCACCCCGACAGTGGGGTCGGCTGGTACAGAAACGGAAGATATTTCCATAGGTTGCCACTTGGTGATCCGATAATGCTCGTTATCACCTTCTCGCTTGGTTAGCGTGGCTTCTAAAATTCGGTAACCAACACTGATATTGGTTCGTATGCTGTCTTGCATATCTATCAGTAATTGTTCACCTAACGGATTTCGCGATAGTTTTATTTCGGCGTAGCCTCGGCCATTTTCTACCCAAGCCTTAGTGATTACGCCTCGTTGGTCTTGCCAATTGTGATCGCATAAAAATGGGCCATTTTGTTCTATTCGTGATAAATCAACTTCATCTACCTCATGACCCAATGTTTCAAACCAGCCCCAGCGTTCAACTTCGTACTCACTTGAAAATGAAATTGTGACTGTGCGCTCTTCAACATTGATGCTGCCTTGCTCAACTTCTGCAAAACGATAGGCAATAGGACACTTACCGCCGACCAACATGTCACGGGTAATTTGATTAACTTTCATATTATTCCTCGTCTTCTTTTGGAGGGGGTTCGTTGGCCTTAACCGATGAGCCTTTGATCAGGCCGATAGATTGAGCTAATTGAATGTTGTCGCCCATTAGCTCTAAGAAGTTTTGCCAACCCTCAGCGAGTTCTTGTGGATCAAGGCCTTTGTCTTGAAGAACTTCCATTGGGTTAACAGTGAAGTTTTTATAGCTTTCTGAAATTGCTTGTTCGTCTTTGAGTGGGTCAACCCACTGCCACCGACGGCCATAAAATTGATAATGATTTGCACGCTCTAGATCATAAGCATACAAACTTTTAATTTGATTTCTAATGAGCGCGTTACGAAGCCAGCGCTCATAAATAACATTCTTGATTTGGCTGATATACCAACCTTGCAAGCGTTTCCAATGCTCACGGTCTTCAATGACAGCTTGCCTTAAGGTTGACCAACTAACACCTTCAAAGTCGTTTGCTAGAACATTGTAATTTGCATCTACCCCACTTGCTGCACCACGCAAGATTGCTTTTTGAAAATCACCTGTTGAATCATCAGGCATGTCAAAGCGGCTTTCTCTGGCTTTGAAACCATCTGGTACCACATTACTTTTACCTGGTTCGAGTTCCTGAATAAACTCGCCATTCTCCCAATTTTCGTCATCTTCAGGAGGTGGCTGATCCGGGTCCCGCTCATAAATAAGCATATTGCTTGCACCGACTCGTGCACTAACAAGTGTTGCTTCACGAAAACCACGAATGTCATGCATATCTAATAGCGACGCATGGGCCCAGGGCACGCCTCGTGTTTGACCTGGGCGCCACATAGGGAATGGCAATACAATCTCATCTGCAGGTACCCGAATATATCGTCTACCGCCCGTAGACCACGTATATTCACCTGGATGATTGGTAAGAATATGGTACGCAAGGTGACGACCAAAACCGTCCTGCTCAACCCCCATTTTAATTACGTGGCCATTAGACAGGACTTTATAGAGATTAACATCGAGCAAATCAGCTTCTATAAGCTGAAAAGCATAACCAAACTTATTAGGTGCGTTGTCTATATGCCTGATCAACATATCACCGTCTTGGCTAACGGTCTTCGCTATCAATTGGTCAGCTTCGGTCATATTCATACGACCAGATATTTCGCAAAAACCTTTACGACAAAACTCTTTATAAGCTAACTCGACAGATTTATTCGCATCCTTATCAAGCTCTCCTTGCGCATTTCGTATCTGCGATTGAAGACGAAAGCCCTTATCCCCGACAATATGCGTTTGCACCATGCCAAAGTACTTCTTGATATACCCAACGTCTTCACCTGCAGATCGACTTGCAGCTCGTAAGCGCTCCACATCTCTTCGCAAGGTTTCATCAACACTTAACCCATAACCGATAGGGTTTTTAAACAAACGATCAGATTTAGATGCAGCATAGCGTTTTTGTGCCGCAATTTGTTGAGGTGATAACTTTCGTGAAGCTTGCTCTGGTTGTTCGTAGTCACGAACTTCAGGCGCTTGTTGCTGAGTATTATCACCACGCCCCAGTATCTTATCCAATAAACCCATAATCTTTACCGAAACCTAATTGAACGTCGGCGAGTGATTTCACCGCGTGCTACTTTTTCGTTATGAACTTTCCAGGCGTAGTCATTTTCAAACTTCTTGAGACTCTCAAATGGAATGCGCGACAAGCTACGACCGTCAATACTGTAGTTTTCATGATCAGTTAAAACCCGCCCTTCTAAGCGCTTACGTATTGCAACTAACATTTTTTCGTTATGAGTTAATACAGTGCTTGTCTGAGCTGCTGTTGGATCAGCTTTAACTTCTATGCGTCCTTCATTTAACTGATAGTTCTCACCATGTAACGTTTGGATTAAATGCCAGGTGTAATGCCCTGCTTGAATAGCTGCGCTATCAGCTGAGCTCATGCTTACAATTACTTCGCCTGCGGCAAAGGTTGCATCAATTGATACTCGGTTTTGTTCTGATAAGAGAACATACTGAAATTGAGACACATCGCCTTCATCGCCAGTAAATTGAGCTGTCCAAACAACTTTGGTACCAGCAATGATGCTCTTTGGTTCTGACATAATTAATGACCTGAAATGAATCCTGAACCACGCCCAGTGCGTTGACTAGAACGCTTGGGCTTCATTGGTTTCTTAACTACTTCTGTTTCTTCTTGCTGAGGTGCAAATAAATCTATTTGAGACAAGCGTTGCTCTAACAAGTCCCAATCTTTAGGTTTTTTAGTGTGAACTTTTGTGGCCATTGCCGCATGCAATGCATAAACTTCGCAGTCTAACGCTTCATTTCGACGGCCTGATTTTACTTGCCAAATTCGAGCACCACGTAAGTTTCTTGATGGCGCTTTTATTTCCGATGTAACCTGCTCCCAATAATCGACTCGGGCATCTGAATAGCTGTGCATATAAGCACTTGTCCCATTTAGCCGTTTAGAGATCAGGTCCTTTGCTTTGTGTGTACCAACCATATAAACCTGCACGCCATGTTTATCAGCTTTAGTAGCCTTACGCGCATTGTTATGGTCTAACTTTTGTGGCAAACGAAATATTTCTCGCTTGCCGTTATCATGGCTATCGCCCTTGCCTGCCATAATTAAGATACGGCGATGTTTAGCGCTACAGGTTCTTACCCAATGATAGACAGAGTGGTTCGTAGAACCGTCTGATGAATCAATAGTTACTGCGCTTAAATGTAAGTTTGCAAATGACTCATGCTGAAAACCACTAAATAAGATCCCGTCCAACTCTTTCCAAACAGGGTCATTTTTATCTGCAGTATCGCCGGCTATTTCTCGCCAAAGCATTAGCCAGCTTTCTTCATTCCTGCCAAATGCCCTGATGATAATAGCAAGTCTGTCATGCTGAACATCGATACCAGCAGTAACAATCAGCCCACCTCTTGGGCAAACTAACTCAGGGTAGTCTTCCGCCTTTTCTTGCAACTCTTCATGGTTAAGTGAGTCTTTATCCTTGTACTCATAAGGCTTACCAAGCTTTGAGTTTTGAAAAACAATACGGCCATTCTCATCCCCTAACCTCGCTTCGTACTCAGCTTCTAAGTAATCACGAACAATACTGGCTATTGATGAGCCTGGAATACATACGTACAGCTCAGACAAATCTTTAAAGGTTTCAACTACACCGTCATTTTCAACAGTGGCTACCCAGCCACAAAACTCATCACCCGCCTCTTTTGCATTTTTGCAGGTGTTAAATATATTCTGCTGACGCTGCCAATCAGACCAGGCCGACCCACAATGAGGACACGCATATAATGCAGACTCTGGTAAGTGGCGTCCAAAGATGGGATGAACTGGACCATCTTCTTTTTCGATCCAGCTCACATTTTCCCAATCAAGAATGTGTGATTCGCCACATTCATGACATATGATCGGTAATACTCTTTGTGAGCCTAAGTTAACGTAGTGCTCAACTTTTGATAGGCCAGCCACACTAGGGGTTCCACCTAATACAAACTTGCGTTTTCTAAAGCGCTTGTTCCTTTCTCTTGCCAGGCGAATAGCATCACCTTGATCACCTACACTGTCATTTGTGTCATCGGGTTCTTCGACGACAACAACTGGCGAAGGTGTCGACTTAACGTTTGAAACAGAGTTAGAACCAAATACCTTAAGTGAACCACCAGGAAAGTTCTTTTTATTGTTTCGATTACCCGACTTACGGCTTGTTGATACATCAACACGCTTTGCTAGCTCAGGCGTAGCCTCGACGCAAGGTGTAAATTTTTCTTCCATGAAGTCTGTTGCTTTAGAGTCTTTAGGGAACAGACCCAACATGCGACTTGGTTCAACACATATATTTTTAGATAACCACCCACACAACAGCATGGTCCAGCCAATTTGAGCGGCTTTAGTTAACCCAATGAACTCAACATGCTCATTATCTAAAGCATGCATTACGCCCCAAAAGTAAGGAACAAAATCAGCGTTATATAAACCTGAAAAGTCTGAGTCTTCAGCTGGTAGCCTAAAGTAAGTTTCTAACCACTCTTTGGTTGGTAAGCGCTCTACTGGCAACCACCCATCAGCTACCTCTTTGATAAGATCGTCAAGATTGGAACTGGAAATCTCCAATAACTCGGCAGGTAGACTCAACGATTCCATTAATAGATTCACGGTCTATCGATACCTCATACTGATCTTCAATAAGTGCAATGATTTTATCCACTGAGTTTTCATATTCAGACTTAGCAATAATGGTCCACTGGTCCATTGCATCGCGAACTTGAGTTCGGTCTAAAACAAGTTTGTGTTCTTTGAAAAGTTCGAGTTCTTTCATTTGCGCGCTAGCGATTGCTTCGCGCGTTTTTGCTTCATCAAGCTTTTGACGATGAGTCGTTGGCGTGCGCCCAGCGGCTTTTTCGCGCAAATCGCGAATATATGCCAAACGAATTTCTTCCAATGAATTTACTTTGTGGTCTAGCTTCAAACGTGAGAGCACATCACGAAGTTGTCGCTCTGAAATATCCAGATGTTCTGCAATTTCAACTTGATTCAATTTGAAACCTAACTATCTAATATCAATAAAAAACCGGAACCCCCTAATAGGAAGTTCTAGCTGTTAAAAATTCGCGAGTTTTGCTTCGTATACAGGGTATTGCTCAAAGGACCCGTGAATATATTTTTCAATTGAGCAGAGAAATTAATGACCATCTGAATCAGGCTGACATAACAGCTGTGCATGGTCGCTTTGCTGTAGCGCTTCCATTCTTGCTCGATGGAACTCTCTATCATCTTCATGCTTACGCGCTTCACGTTCGTCACGCTTATGTTGAAACCACGCATTAACTAAGAATGTTAATGCTGCGAATATAATCCCCAGTAATATAGCCCACTCATTCAAGCTAAATATCCCTCCAGCTGCAGTGCCTAAGCTTGCGCTGTAGGTCGTTACACTGACGGCCTTTTGCACAGCTATATCACTTGTTTCTATTCGCATTGTTCCACTCTCGCGCTCTTAATAGCTGCTCATTGCAGGTATCAATAACGGTCTCTAAATACACTGTGTACTGACTGTGGGATGTATTGTCTCCAACAGCTTGAATACTAACCTCACAGGGTTTAATGAATTCATTAGGCATCTGCACAAACTCATACTCAGTTTGTACGACTGTTTTGATTACAGGCTCTAGCGTTGGCGTACTTGAACACGCTGATAACAGCGCTAGGCACACAGTCATTAGCCCAGTTCTTAGTTGTTTCATTAGTCGAAAGCCTTAATGCATCAAGTTGTGAGTTAGTTGTTTGAAGCTTATTTTCGATAGAGGTAAGTTGTGCTTGGTGCTTTTCACGAATTTGTTCCAGTAAAGTGCGCTCTTTTAGTAATCGCTTATTTTGCTTCTCTGCATTAACTAAGTTGTTAGCAAGCATCTCAACCTGATTCTTATAGCTTTGAATAGTGCCGAGTAGCTGTTCGTTACTATCACGCGCTTCATCAAGCTCAGCGCTAACGCCCAAATATCGAAACACGGATATCGCAAGCATCACTCCCAAACCTGAAAACAATACTTTGTTTAAACTAAACATTGCTAAGCTCGCTTAAGCACAACTGGCGCTCTGCTTCACGGCGCTTAATTAAGCCTGGTAACTTCTGGCCATCAGCGTAAACCCAACGCGGTAACTCATTACACGCTTTCACTCGTTGGTCATTGTTCAAAAGTTTTAATAACGTGCTACTACGAAAGTTCCCAGCACCTACGTTGTAATGAAATGACAAGTAAGCAGCATGTTCGCTTGCTGACATCGATACGCTAACAGCTCGTAGCAGCTGCTTGTTATGTTCGCCTAAGTCTTTAGCAAACAAACTTAAACATTCGTTCTCTGTGTAGTTCTTGCCAAGCTCAGCTGTCGCTGTGTGACCAAAGCAAGCGGTAACCACACCAACAGGATCGACATAACCCGTTCTTACCTCACCTTCAAACTGTGCAATCGTAACGCCTGCAAGCGCAAGTACACCGGTAACACCAGCGGCTAATAGCTTGTTTACTTTCATAAGGGCCTCAAACGAAAAAACCCGCTCAGGCAAAGCCAAAGCGGGTCAACAACAGGAACGTGAGCTAAAAAGCAGAAACAAAAAAGCCCAAGGCGTTAACCTCGGGCTTTATGTTGTAGCTTTGCTAAGCTTACCTGAATTAGTATAGTTTCTGTCCGGACAAAAGCAATAGTTTTTGAAAAAAAGATCTAGGCCGCTTTGATAAGATCGCTAGCAACCCAGCTAACTATCTCACCCACTATCGAAGATACCTTTGTTTTATTAATTTTAGTGCTCTGTGCGATCACTCTACAGCTTAAACCCAAGCTAAAGTATTGGCGAGCAATAAGCGGGTAAGTAGGATCTAAATGCCGCATTCTCGCAATACTGGCATCAAGCACCTGCGCATAGTCATCTTTAATCACTAAAGGGCAACCGTTAATATCTAGCTTCACTGAACGCGATGTAACGAGGTTCTGAGACTTAAGCGTTGGTAAGTTCTTCTCTCTCGCCCACAGGCCCCACTGTGCTAAATCGTTTTCTGCCTGTTCTCTTAGATCTAATTGCATCCTACATCCCCGCCGCAAAATAGTTTAAAACATTGATGTCATACTCACTTTCACCGTGACACACAACCATGACAGCTACAGCCCTTGTATTTACTGGTATTGTCATACTGTCATACTGTGTCATAGTGTTTTTACATACATTAGTAAGTAACATTATTAAATAGAATATAGATATCAAATGCGTCCGCTCGCACGCGCGCGCGTATGTGTGCGCGAAAACACAGTGACACACTGTGACACTATGACAAAGCCTTATATGGCAAGGGCTGCAAGTGGTCATGGTAAATGTCACTGTCACACTAAAATAATTATCTAGCATCCCAAAACCCCTTTGGCGGAAAATAAAACGCAGGCCGCTTACCTTTTATAAGCTTTTTCTTTTTCTCAAAACCAAGGCGGTGCATAATTTGGCCAACACGTTTTTGTTCAGGTGGGCGCATGGCGTGAGCATCCATACCTAGAGCTTCTTCCATAATTTCGGCACAGGAATAATCCGAACGCATATTTTTAATAAGCCATTTGTAGATAAGCTCCTCCCATACATCGGAGTCGAACCTATCCTCTTGTTGCTCTTCAAACAGGTGCTTGTATTCATCAGTAGGCCACCAAGGTGTACCCTCATTTAATAGGTGAACAGCCTCGGCCCATAACTGATCTCTATCTCGCTTTATGGCCTCTTGGCATATCTTTGTACACATCACAGGCCAATAGCGCCGGTTACCCGTTGAGTCTTTTAAATACCTATCTTGGTTTGTGGTACCAATAAATACACATTGCCTCGGGAACTCTTGCACCATGCGCCCATAACTGGGGCGATACCTATCAACCTGCGAACCAAAGAACTGCTTCGCTTTGGTGTTTTCTGCCTTATTAAACGCATCAAGCTCTGCAAGTTCAATTCCCCACATCCCCTGCATTTGTTGAAACGTATCTTTTTCACCTAAAGCCATCGGAGTATCAGTGAACCAATCACCAAATAGGTTGTGGCACATCGTCGATTTACCCAACCCCTGCAAGCCCTCTAAAATCAACACCGAGTCAACTTTTACAGGTGGCCTCATTACCCGAACTACAGCAGAAACCAAAAAAAATGTGCCAACCATAGCCGCATAATCAGAGTCCTCTACACCTAAGTAATCATGCAACCACATAGCCACTCGCGGCTTACCATCCCACTTTATTGACGTTAAATAGTCCTGAACGGGATGAAAGGCATGCTCTTCTGAATGAACCAAAATAGCACCCAGTACATCACTGGGTTTAGGTGTAAAACCATAGCTTTCAGATAAGTAAATACGTAAGCGCTCGGTATCGGCATCAGTCCATTCACCAAGCTTTGCCATTTTAAACGGTGGCAACTTACGTTTAATGATCCGATAGCTAAAATTGCAATAACCTAAAACACCATCAAAAGCAGGATCGTGTTCTAAAACCAACTTCGTATTACTAATATTCGCTTGTGGATTGCCAGCATTTGTTCTTTGGAAAAGCCGTTGCCACGGCTCATCCCCCAGTGAACGCTCCCGCGCGTCAGCGTTTTTCGGCGGCCGGTTATCACCATCATTAGCGCTTGGCTTATCAACAACAGCAGATAGCTGTTTTTTGACCTCAGCTAAACCAGCACTTACATGTAAGTCATTCCAATCTGTTAAAGAACTAGAGGCCATCAAGCAGCCTCCTTATTTAAAATACCAGAAAAATCAGGTGCAGCAACAAGGCCATTAACCGCAGCTGCTGCTTCATTCGCTTTAGTAATGCCAGGATTACCCTTTGTATTAACGTCGTTATCTGCACAAAACAAAAAGGTCTTATCTTTTAGCTTTTCCGCAAATGCCAAAGCCACAGGTAGCAAATTACCCGCATCAAGCGCCACTGCACACGGCCAACCAGTCGCCATATGAATGCTCGCGCCCGTTGCATATCCTTCACAAACAGCCAAAATATTGCAGCTACTTGCTTTACCAATAAAATGAAACAGCCCTGACTTACGGCCATGCTTTAAAAATAACTTGGTACCAGTATTGTTGATTACTTGGATGTTCCAAATTTGCTTATTAATATCAATGAGGGGAATGGCCAGACTGCCACGCTTGATATGTAAAAACGAAAAGTCCCGACCTTCATCTTCGCTAGGTAAAGTATCAAAGAAGGCTTTTATCTCTTTACCACCTTCAACTAACTCAGTAGTAAAGTTATCGCGAATAATCAAAATAAACGACTTTTTAAAACCTAACACCCCATAGGCATTCACTTTTTTGTCGCTTAAGTACTTATTTGATTTTATCGGTATAGTGAAGTTATCAATGATATATTTGGAAAAGTAGCTAATTACCCCATGCCAACGCTGGCGCGCGGCTTCATCCTCTGCTTCTTTCGCTTCGCGCTCTTTTGCTCGTTTAGCGTAATCAGCTTTTACTTTGGCTTGTTGCTCGGCCGTCATAGGTTCATGAGTAAATGTAAACCCCTTCTCTTTAGCCATGCCAATTACAGTACCAATCGTAACACCGCCGCCAGCTTTTACGCTGCGCCACATGCTTTTAACATCACTTGGCTTATAACGTTCACCGCCAGCACTCCACGAATCAAAAATATCAAAGCCTGCCTCAGCAAACTCATTTTTAATGCCCATGGCAATCCTAACCCAAGTATCACGATCTAAATTTGGGTCAAGATACTGCAAAGCATCTTGTACATCTTGTAGCGTTGCCTGCTGCATAATTAAAATTCCTGTTAAAAAATGCTTCCCTAAATTAGTATGTTTAGCGACCAAACCAACAAACTAAGATAAGGAAGCTAAATGTCTAATGGTTATGAGACCCCTAGTTATGAAACTATCCGAATAGATCATCCTAAACTTCGAAAATTTGCACCGTTAATTTCTCCAAAAGCTAAACCCATTAAAGTCAAAATGTCTGATAAGTTGAGACCTCAGGGCTGTTGCTATTGGAATGTTGCCGAAGAAATAGAAGCTCATGGAGGCGTTCCTATATATGGTTGGCAAATAATGTACTGGCCGAAAAGGTTCATTGAAGCTATGCATCATGCTATTTGGAAGATGCCAGACGGGACCTTGGTTGATGTCACGGCAAAGTACGAAAGCGATCCGGTTAAATGCCATACGGTCTTCATTGCTGATGATAGAATCACTATCAACCTCGAAAAGCCTTGCTATGTTCAATCTAAGCACTTTCCCTTTAAGGACGAGCCAGCTATCACCGATTTTATTTCCGCATATAGGAATAAAAACATCGCAGAAAGAGCCATGGCCGAACTTAGTTACAAGTATGGGTATAGAAATCAAGGTCAAAAGGCTACTGCTAAAGGGGTCAGCTTTGACCCAAGCAGTATTCAGTTCCCTCTTGATTTTCAAAGAGAGATTGCGCCCATACATGCCACTTTTCAAAATGCTATGAAGCAACTCGGTACGGCAATCCGCAGAGTCAAAGCTTTGGATGCTGCCAACACTAGAGGTGATGCCTGACAATGGAATATAGATTTGTTTATTCTCATCTATAATTTCAATCATAATTAAATACCACTCAAAGCTATCGGTAGTTGTAATTCTGAATTTTCAACCGATAGCTCAACATTCAAACTTCTAACTGCCATAAATCACCTGTATAAAAAAACATATATTCGTTTAGCTAAATTCCCACTTATTGATTGGCTAATCTAAAAGCTCAACAACACAGGAACCAAACCATGAAAACAATCCAGTCAAGCAGCTTACTTATGCCCAACATTACGACAAAGGAAACAATATTCTTCAGGTGGATAAAGGTCAGAACGCAATTCATGTCTTGGAACGTTAGAGACTTTCTCGATTTTCAAAACCATTTCCGCAGGGATCTTGCCTCGACGAATCCACATCGAAATATGGCCCTGCTTTTTACCTAACTTATCAGCTAAAGCAGCCTGACCGCCGCTAAATTTGATAGCCTCTTGCAGTGCTTTAATACTCATTATTCACCTTCAAACAAATAACTTTAGTTATCATACTAACACAACTTTAGTTGTTTTCAATATAACTAAAATTATTTGATTGAAACAACATTTGTTATCAAACTAGTTCATATGAAACTACATGAAAAATTTAGGCAAGCGCGAGAAAACAGAGGTTTAACCCAAAAAGAATTGGGTGACCTTGTTGGAGTATCTCAAGTCGCAGTCATGAAAATAGAAAACGGCCAAACAAAAAACCCGCGTAAAATTAATGATTTTGCGCGGGCTTTAGGTGTGAATGTAGATTGGCTTTTGTACTCAGATCAAGCTATCAATGAAACGGGAGCAAGCTACTCATCGAGCTCTTCAACTAAAGCCGATGATGTTAGAGAATTATCAAATATTAATAAGTTTATAGATATCGAGCCATGGGATAGTAAAACCCCACTAGATTTAGATGAAGTAGAAGTACCGTTTTACATGGAAGTAGAGTTATCAGCTGGGAATGGGTCTGTTATACAACTAGAAACAACAGGCCCTAAATTACGTTTTTCAAAATCAACACTTAGACGTCATGGTATTGACTTTACCAGTGCGGCTTGTGTAAAAGTATCAGGAAACTCGATGGAGCCTGTTATACCAGATGGCGCTACTGTTGGTATTGATACTGCCAACACAGCAATTAAAGACGGTGATATGTATGCTATTGACTGGGGTGGTGCATTATTTGTAAAAACTTTAACACGCAGACCTGGTGGTGGCCTGCGAATTAGAAGTTTTAATACTGATCAGTACCCTGATGAAAACCTATCAATTGATGAAGCGAAATCAGTCAGAGTAATTGGTCGTGTTTTTTGGTATTCCGTTTTAATATAGTTAATCAGTTAAAAGATTGAGTAATTCTGGATATTCATCAACCAGAAATGAGTCGCCTAAATATTGCCATCGCCAAAATGCGCTGAAAGGATGTTTAGGCCTCATCATCTTCTCTAAAACACCTAAAGCCTCTTTTTCCCTTTCCTCAGATGTACTGGGATTTTTTAGCAAGCCACGAGTTTGAATAAATACAATTAAATACTCATATATTTGTTCTATTAAAGACTCCCGACTAACACCTCGTAATCCTGTATTTTGATTATTGTAACATTCATTCAATAACTTAACTGTATTAATTACTTGAGCATTTGGATTTGCAATTGCCGCTTCAACAATTACATCATCATTTGGTGTTACAGTCATAACTAATTTTATAGCAGCTGATACATCAATATTATCGTCTGTGCAATCCAATAAGTCATTATATTTATTACTTTTTATGCTATTACATCTACTGCATGAATAGAATAAGTTTTCCCACAATACTCTTCCACCACCATTTGCTTGAGCTAGAAAGTGCTCAATTTCAGGGTCTTCAACATTACCTCTCTCACATAAGTAGCATTTACCAAAAAACATTTTTTTTAGTGCTTTAACAACCTCTGGTTTATTGTATTGTTTACCATTTCCTAAGTCCTGAGGTATTTCTTCTGGCCGAGTTACATTAAACATAAGACTAACCTTTTAGATCATCTATAGCTTGTTCAGCCATCAATAAAACAACTTTTGATTTAGAATCTAATTTCGACTCAATATTTCTCAACCTAGCTGTTAGCTCTCTAGCTTTCTTGAGGTGTCTTATGTTACCACTTTCAAGTTCTGGAATGATTTCAGCTAGAGAGTCGACAGACCTAATTAACTCATCTGAATTCGTTTCAACTCCTAATAAACCTTTTAGTATGGCCTCATAGGAATACAAAGAGAGATCTTCCATTTGCTCATTATTAGTAAGATCGTAAACTACCGCATTATCAACTGATTGCAAAACAAATGGGGAATGAGTAGAGACAATAAACTGTATATTAGGATAAGCATTGGATAGAAATGGAAGAATTTTTTTCTGAAGAGAAACGTGTAGATGTGCATCAATCTCATCTATAAAAACTATGCCGCTTAGCTCTTTCGGTTCAATAGATTTAAATTCTACTTTTAATATTAGCTCAGCATATATTTTTAATATAGCAGAGTAACCTGAAGAAAGTACGGATAAATCGTATGGTTGTTTACCATGTTGAGTAATAAAGAACTGCTTGGATTTTTCTTCATATGTAAATTTTAGTGTTGAATCTTCAAATAAATGTTTAAGATCATTTTCTACAGATAACATCCACTCATCAGCTTTCTCTTTGCTACTAATATCAGACCTCATTGCATAAGCAATATAACAGGCCTCAATAAAAGTTACTAAATAGCTTTCAAATCTATTTGATATATCTGCTCTTAAAGATGTTCTTTTTCCATACTGAATAAAATCTGAGTAAGTGTCCAGTTGACTGTTAGTCTTCTTTCTGTGACTTTCATACTGTCTCGTTGCATCAAAAAAAGTATGAACAAACATTTTTTCAGAAGACTTTTCAGCTACTGTATCAAAATTATCAAAGGTTATTTTTAATTGTGAGTCTTGTTTGATAAGTTCTTGCATTTGCAAATTAAGATTATCTATTGTTTTTTTAATAAAGTTTTTTTTTGTGCCTATTTCTGATTTTAACTCTCTCTCCTTTTCAGCAAGGACTCTATTGAGACCAAGGTACCTATTCCCTTTTACTTCATCCGATAGAGTCGCTAAGTTTTGTGAAACTGTCTTTAAGAATGATGTCTTCCCACACCCATTAATACCAGTAACAATAATGTTTTTTCCATCAATGTTATTAATAAAAACTTTTTTATCTGACTTAGGTAATACACCTGTTATCTCAGTAATATATTTATCCAATTGAAATCCTTTATATTTATCACTATTCTTGTGCAAGAAGATAATGCTACCTGTGCAATTTTGCAAGAGACTCTAGGTCTCTCTGATATGCCCTAAGCACTTCCGATCCTGTCATACCATTTATTTTTTGTGCATTTTTATAAAAATGCACATCCCTCATACTCAAACCTTTAGCTAAAACATTTTCAACTAATTCATCATAAGAATTATAAACCCCTCCATAACTATAAAACCTTATAGCTCTCTGAAATAATGGCTTTTCATCTTCTGAAAGTGATAAATAAACGTCTAATTCTGAAGAAGCAAAACTATTCATGGAACTTGTATCTATGGTGGGTTCAGGCTCATAAGTAAGGTAAAGATAGCTTGAGGTAAGAGCTATTAGAATAATAGCTATAATTTTTAGCTGCATAATCGATGTCCCTATCAATTCAATACATTTTTTAATTTAGTCAATTAAAGCTAATTTTCAAATTTTAAACCATAAAAATCATAAGCATAACTTTCACAACTTTGTTTTGATAACTTTAGTTATTTACAATGCAGCTTTTTGTGTCATTATTAATAACATAAGTTATTAATCGAGCTTTTAGTTATGAACCCATTACGCACAGAAACTGGATACCAGCTTGACGACATGCACGTAAGTGCAAAGCCGCATTCTCGCTTACCTGCACAGCAAGCACGTACTCTGCTGCTCGTAGCAAAAGGCCTAACACAAAAGTCTATTGCTGAATCATTGGGTGTAAAACCCACCACAGTTCGCCAAGCCTGTAATGAGCTCAGCTTCAAATTTAACACCCATTCAATGCGCCAAACGGTACACCAAGCAATTAAGCAAGGTGTGTTGCGTTACACCATGTGCCTAATACTTGTGTTGTTAAGTGCAACTAACAGTGACGTTGAGCGTAGTTTTAGAACGATTCGAGTAACCCGAACTGTTCGCACCACCCGTTTACGCCGACTGCGTGAACTGCAAAACGACTTACTAGCAGCCTAAGGCCAAGGAGAGTGAATATGACCAAAGTATTTATATTCCCAACAGCACGCAATAACGCAGCAACAGCCCCGTTATTACACAAGCTAAAACAAGCTCAGCGCATTAGCCCATTTGAATTAGTGGTGCCAGAGCTAAAAGCGGCTAATAACCCGCCGCCAGAGCCACCGCCACAAGCGGCCTAAAACAAGGTTTCACAGTTCGCTGGTACGCACTTGCCCAACCAAACCAGCCGAGTGGTTGCCGTAAGCAACTAAAACAACACAACAGGAAAAGGAAAAAGCTATGTTAAACGTATTCACATCACTGGTGATCAACCAGCTAAAACAACGCATCAACTTCATGAACCAACGTATGCAAGGCGAAGAGCTGCGCATTTACGAGTCAGGTACCAAATACTGCTTAATCATTTTATTTGATATCAACAACCAAATAGTGCTTGGCTCAATCGCGTTAAACGCTAGCGCCCGCCGTGATTTATGCATGACGAAAGCCTTTTTAAGCCTGATTGAAAACACACGCATCCCAAAAGCAGTTTTGGCAGCATGAAACCCCTTAAGAAAGCCCTGTCAGCAATGCTATTCATCACGTTATTAATCGCATTGCTGATTTTTGAACAGAACCTAGAGAGCTGGGTATAGCACCAGGATAAACACCATGAGTAATCAACCTTTTTCAGTCGTAGATGCAATCGATAATTTAGTTGCGGCCTATAACCAAGAAGTTGCTGAGTTTGACCAAATGGTTGAAAACGAACAGCAGCTACAAGTACAAAATGACAAGCTTACTGCTTTGGTAAAAGACTATGAGCAAGGTGCTGCAGTTGTACTTAATAATACAAAAAGTGCCGATCAACAGCTGGCGCAAGCACAAAGAGAACGCGATCAAGCATTAGCTAAAGTAAAAGACTTAACGATTACGCTAACTGCGTATAAAGAAATTGCCGGCACACCTAAGAAGCTACGCGACAAAATAAAAAGCTATAAAGACAAGCTAGAAAGCCAGCGCTTAGCGACTGAGCAACAAAAGCGCCTTTATCAAAGCGAACGCAAAACAACAGCCCAGCTTAAAACCGAAATAAGCGAACTTAAAAATCGTTTAGCTGCCGCTGACATAGTGCAAATCTACCGTGGTGATACAGACATTGTACAAACCTACCCGTATCACATTGGTGGCATGGTCGAAGGCCGCGACGCAAGACAAACCCCACTACTCTACCTACACCAAAGCGGTCGTGGCGGTTTAATCATCCTCAACAAAGATGATGAAGCCGAATTAGTCGAAGCCCCTAAAGGTGGCTTGCACCCTAAAAAAGACACCTTAGAGCTCTGTGGTAACTGGTTACGCCGTGTTAAAGCCAACAACTGGGAACTAACAGCCACAGACCTAATTACTTTAAACAATGAAGATGAACAGCTTTGAGCAAGCCACGCTTGAAACATTGGTCAGCTTTAAAGCCAAAGACCAAAAAGAGATCAGCCGCTTACTAACTAGCAAAAAGCTTCAAAAAGAAGCCCGCCAACTGGTTAAAAAGTGGAACGATAAACGTCAACAACTGGGCTTAGCCCCTTGGACATAACAGGAAACACCATGAATACAGAACTCAACGATGTCATGCTCGACCTAGAAACTATTGGCCAACATTCGAATGCGGTGATCGTATCAATAGGTGCCGTATTCTTTAACCCACTTACAGGCAATATTGGTGCAGAATTTTACCAAGTCATCGATATAGAAGATGCCATGAAATACGGCGAGGTAGATGGCTCAACACTTAAATGGTGGATGAAAAAAAGCGATGAAGCCCGCTCTGTCTTTAATGTAAACGACACCATGCCGCTTAAAGATGCCCTGTTCGAATTCAGCGACTGGCTGTACCAAATAGAGGGCTACAAAAAGCGCATTGTGTGGGGTAATGGCGCCACATTCGACAACACCATTCTAACCAACGCCTACAAAGCCGCCAATATGACTAAACCATGGCACTTTAGCAATGATCGTGATGTTCGCACCATGGTTGATGTTGGCCGTCGAGTACTAGGTATTGACCCTAAAAAATTAAATGCATTTAAAGGTAACCCACACAACGCATTAGATGATGCAAAACACCAGGCTAAATACATTAGCGATATCTACAAACAGATATCACATTGCCATTCAATCTATTTGAAACAGTAAGTTATGCACAAATTTAAACGCAACTGTGTGGCCCAGCAAAGGGCCCGCATACGTCAATACTATCAACGTAAAAACCTGACTGTGAAACAAAAGGAGGCATCATGTCCAAAAGCAAAATACAAATAACAGCCGGCGATGTATTTAACAATTGGACAGTGCTATCTGAGGAAGCATGTGGCCAATACTTTTTATGTCGCTGTATTTGTGGCACTGAGCGTTCAGTTAAGAAAGGTAACTTAGGCAGAGTACTTGGTTGTGGCTGTGTTCGTAAGCCTTATAAAAAACGAAGCGCTACACCTAAAACAAAAAACAAACCAATCACGGTTAGTATCGCAAAGCAAACTTCACCTAAGAAAGACGCTCCGCGAGCAGTTCCTTATAGCGAACGTCAAAAATCAGCACGAGAAAAGTTAGAAGAACGTTTAGACGATTACCGACTTGAGCGGGAACTCAGTGAGCTTTGGGCAGCATAATGGGTAATTTAATCACCATGCCAAAGGCCTGTATTAGCTGTCAGGCCTATAAGCACATTGGTAAGGCAGACGATAAACACTGCCCTCACATATATAGATACGGCCAGCAGCAAACTTAAACTCGCTATGGCCAATGCCAAGTACACAAAACCCAAGTGTTCATCACAGAGCTTTGTAACCAATATCAGCAAGAATCATTTATAGAAGTGGTTGATGCTGATAACAGGCCTGAGGCTAAACAGCCAAGGCAAGAATGTTTATTGTTTTAACTGTAGGTGACTTATGAATGACCTAGATAAAGTGGTTGATAAAATCAAAAAGTTATTGGCGATGGCCGCTGATACATCCAGTCCCAATGAAGCATTAATAGCAGCTAAAAGAGCTAGAAGCCTCATGGATAAATACCAGCTTACAAAGCTGGATATTGAGAAACAAACTGGCGATCAATTCTTAGAATCACAAGGTGACAATATTACACCTAAACGTTTGCGCTGGGTTTTGATATTGCAAAGATCTGCGGCCAGTTTAAATGACTGTGTTGGGGCTGTAACCCACGCTCCTGTAGTTAAGTATTTATTTCAAGGTTTCAAATCTGATGCAGTCGTAGCCAAGCTAACATTTGACTACTTGATTGAAGCTTGCAACAGGCAGTGTGAACAATCACAAGTTAAAGGAGCTTCAGAAAAAAACTTTTTCCGAATAGGGTTTGCTGAAGCAATTCACCGCCGCGCGATGGATATTAAGTCAGAACGAGAGCAGACATTCGTAAGTTCATCTGGTACGGCTTTAGTACCGCTCAAAGAATCAATGATAGTGGCACATTTTGGTGAATTAAAACCAATGAAATCTAAGCCATTACGCAAACCATCATTTCAAGAAATGCACTCATACCTAAAAGGTGAAGCAGCTGGTAACAAAGTGAGTCTTGAACGTCAAATCGAAGGCGAAGAAAGCCTTAAAATATCTAACTTTTAGGAGGTAGTCATGGCAAAGAAAGTAATCACGATATTAGAAGAGGCCGAGGGCGTAGTTATTGAAATTCGCACCAATGGCCGTAGCGTAAAATATGAGTGTGAAGACCTCGACGAAGCATTCGAAGTACTTCCCCACTTAGACGAACTGCAGGCTGGAGAATAACTATGACCGTTACATATGTAAAACTTGGTTGGGTGAAAGCCAAGATCATCGAACAGCACAAAGGCTTTACTGATGATGCACTCAATAGAATGCGCCAAACTGGTAAAATCGTAGAGGGTGTGCACTGGAAAAAAGTACGCGGTGTTGTTGTGTATAACTATGAAAAATTAGACGAGTATTTTGATAATGACGGCATCGGTGCTTGAGTTTTGTAAAAAGTATGAGGGTGTCACTATCCACGGTAAAAACATACGTATTATGTTCAGTTACCGTGGTGTGCGTTGCATAGAGCCCCTTAAAGGCATTTTGATATCTAAGTCAAATATCAAGTTTGCATCGAATAAACGTACCGCCATACTGCATGAGATTGCAACCAACCAATTTAACTACGCTAAGCATTTTCCTGATTCAGCAAAGGTAAGGTTGTTTGAGGGAAAAGGTGCAGTACCAACAGTGAACACTGCTTTAGACAAATGGCTAGAAAGAAACAAAGCCAACACCCGGGCAGATAACTACAAGCACAATTTAGCCAGGTGCAAATTATACATTCGCCCGCAATTTGGCGAGTTAAAGTTAGACAAAGTCACCTTAACCATGATCCGAGACTGGCGTGATTTAACACTCACCACGTTTTTATCGAATAAAACAATTAACGATGTGTTTATTCCCCTACGTGGCATATTTAAAGATGCAATGGCAGATAGGTTAATAGACTTTAATCCACTTGACCATTTACCTAATTTAAAAAGAAGTCGCTCAGAAAATTGTGACCCGTTCACCTTAGACGAACTACAACTAATAGAATCGCAGCCAACCGCTGATCAAAGTGAACTTAACGGGTTTTTATTTGCTTGTTGGACAGGTTTACGTGCATCTGAGTGCTACGCGCTTGCATGGGAAGACATTGATTTTGTAAAACGACAAATAAAAATCAGGCGTGGTGTTACCAAAGGCGATTATGCCTACACAAAGAATGACGGCAGCTACAGAACCATCGACCTACTAGACCAGGCATACGACATATTAATTCGTCAAAAAGCACTCTCATTTGCAATGCCGGCAATCAAAGTCGATGTGTTAAAAGATGACAACCGCAGCTATGAAAAAGCAGAGCTTAGATTTGTGTTTATTAATACCCTAAACCAAAAGCCACATACTGATGGCCAAAACGTTAATAAACGATTTTTACAAAAGCATTTAAAAAAATGTGGCATTCGCTACCGCGCTATAAACCAAGCTCGCCACACATTTGCAAGCCAGCTGCTTACCAAAGGCGTAGCCGAACGTTGGATAGCTCGCCAAATGGGTCACACATCCATCACCATGTTAGAAAAACATTACGGTAAATGGATGAACGAAGAAATACCCGACATGGCCGCGAGAGTATCAAAGATATTCTCAAGCCATAGTCACCAACGAAAAACTAAGCCGGCTAATCCATAAATACTTAGGCACAAAAAAACCCGCTAATTGAGCGGGTTTCTTCTGAAGTAATTGGTAATTTATATTAATCAATAATTATACTTCTCTTTCAAGTACGCTAATACTTCAGAACATCTTTTTTCCTCAATAATTAATGAATTAATAAATTCTTGCCGAACTGATTCATTTTCAATTACAAATTTTGCGCGATCTTCTAATGCCCCATGAATCATATCAATCTGCCCAATAGTTTTATCTAACAACATGATAATAATTTCAACATTGTAATCACTGATTTTATCTTTATTTATTTTAACCTGATTAGCTGTAGCCTGAATCCTCCAACAATAGGGGTTAAAGTACTTGCCAACCCAAGGAGGTTCATTCCTTTCAGGTATTAACTCCTTTGCTGCATCGCATCCTGCTTGTTCTAACTCGACGAAAGAGTTTACTAATAAATCGAATAAACGTTGTTGTTTGTCATACTCGATTTGTACTTGGTGTAATTTTATTTGTTCTTTTAAATTTTCTTTAGCCAATTGTTCAGATGACTTTATCGCTTCAGCAGTGTGCGTGTTAGCTAAAGCTTGCTCTTTATTACTTTTCGATTGCAAGTAAATAGTGAACATGACCCCCACAAAAGAAAAGAAGGAAAGTACGGGGCCCAGAACACCACCAAAAAAACTACCAAAGTGAGCCCATGTTTCTGTTGTACCACCATAACCAACACCCAAACCCTTTTCCCATAATAAGTAAGTCCCAGCGACACATAAAAGAGCAATGAAGATTAGTCCTGCTAATAAAAATACAGGTGGTTTGTTCTCACTATAGTTAGACATATATATCCCTTTGTTGTTTTAGACTTCCGAGAATGATTATGCAGTAACTGAGATCACTTTAAAATGAGAAACATCTAAATTGGATACAAACATTTAATTCAATAGATGTTGTGAGCTGGAAAATTATGAAATTGATCCAATACGGATCCATCAGAAAGAGAAAACCCTCGTAACTCATTGAATTACAAGGGTTTTTAATGGTGGAGCTGGGGGGATTTGAACCCCCGTCCGAAAAGCCTCGACCTTTGGTACTACATGCTTAGTATCGTCTTTTAGTTAACCTTTACAGCTCGGACGAACACGATCTGCAAAGGCGAGGCCGCTTAGTTTTAGCGCTTCAACCCCGGCCAGGGTTTCCATCGCGATCTTGTGTAGGGTGACACTTCAGAACCGGGCCCACAAGAATGCGCCGGAGAAGTGCTAGCGGGCTATTATGCCGCTAGAGCGTAGTTATCGTCGTTTGCGATTACTTTAGATTGCGGCTTTTTTACGAGGCCAACCGCACCTCGACATGCACCTCGGGCGTCTTGAATTCCGTCGAATCCTAATCAGCCCCTGAATTTGATATCTCATTCAGAGTGTAGGTGCAGTATAACTGAGTAATCTGTTTATACTCAAGGCATTAATCAGGATATTTTTGCTAGGCAGCTTTGAATGATGAAAAATCCAACAGGAAAAGTCAGTTTTTATACAAAATTTCACATTTGACGCATACAAGTTCTTAACATAATACTAAAGTTGTGCTCAAATAGGCCTGTTGTTACCTCATATAAAAAATAATTCCGTAGCAACGAACAATAATAATAACAGGCCTTTTTTCAGGACTCCCCAAATGTCGATGTTTACGTTCGATGAGCAAAGTGGATATGTCTCTTTGCTTGAGCACCCGCGTGATGCTGGTTTTCCGGTGACCAGTTCGCAGCTTTTAGAGCTGTTCGAACAATCTTCTTATGCTGAGTTTGAGCTAATAGACGCAAATATAGGCAAATTATTCACACCAAGTAGCCAACATAACACTCAATCACTTGTCATTGCCAAAGCGGTAGACGCGTCAATATCAATTAGTGTTGATGAAAAGAATATGGTTGCAGAAGCCAGTTTAACAACGGCCAAAGGTGGAAAAATAATCAGCATGGACGATGCCCAAGCCGCTTTGGCCGATGCAGGTGTAGAAAAGGGGGTAAGCCTACGTGCTCTTGATACCTTTTTAGGGCAGCAATTTAAGCAACCTGCAGGTGCACATTACAGTGCAATTGTTGCCCATGGTCGTATGCCTAAAGATGGCAACGATGCAAAATTCGTTCGGCTATGCCCTACCGCACAAGATAGAGTATTGAGCCCACAAGCTAAGTCTGGTGGAAAGGTCGATATGCGTGATTTAGGCGCCATTATTACAGTAAACCCTGGTACGCCGCTTATGCAGCGTATCCCAGCGACCGCTGGTGAGAATGGTTTCACTGTTTGTGGTGATGTGTTACCAGCCTCTGCGGGTAAAGACTTCCCGCTTGAGCCCTTTGAAGGCACCCGTATTGACCCTATCAACAGTAATATGTTGATTGCTGACTCTAAAGGTGTGCCTGTTGCGCTTCCTCGTGGTATGCGCGTCGATGATGTTTTATGTTTTCATCATGTTGATGTTAGCACAGGTCACGTTGATTTTGATGGCAGCGTCATCATAAGTGGTGACGTTAAAGATGGTATGCGTGTTAAAGCGACGGGCGATATCACCGTATTGGGCTTTGTGGAGTCAGCCACCATTGAGAGTAAAAGCGAAATCACTATTATGTTAGGGGCAATAGGTCGCAAGCGCGAAAATAACGAAGCCTTTACGTGCAATATTGAGGCTACACGCACAATTTCAATTGGTTACGCGCAATACTGTCATATAAAAAGTTCTCAAGATCTGTTTATCGAACGTCAAGCATTGCATTGCGATTTAAGTGCTCGCAGGCTTATTCGTGTTGGTAAGGCAAATAACCCGCGCGGTAAAATTATTGGTGGTAACATTTTAGATGCTATGCGTATTGAAACAGGTGAACTGGGCGCCCCCTCGGGTACAAAAACCCGTGTTTTCATCGCTCAGTATTGGCATGACTTAAAGCAAAAACAGCAACAAATCAGTGATTTTGAAAAGTTATTGGCAACTAAGGCTAGTGCCCTTCAACAAGCTCGTAAAAAAGCTAACAAAATACCTGATGCCGCTCAACGCGAACACTACATCAATAAAATAACGGCAAGTGAGCAACAAATTAAAATAAAAACGGCCAATACAAAGAAAAAGAAACAATTGGTAAAGCTTAAAATTGCTCGCTTACTGGCCACAAGTCGTTTAAAGGTCAATGAGCTTATGCACCCAGGTGTCGAGTTAAAAATAGCCCAGGAGAGTAAACAGTTTTCACGTATTTACCCACCTAGTTTGATGCGCTATTTAGAAGGTAAAATTACTCAGACGTTTTAGTCTCTTGTTCGGCCGTATCGGCTTGTTCTGATAACGGCCAACCACCTAGTTGTTGCCAGCGGTTGACGATTAAACAAAATAACTCTGCGGTACGCTCTGTATCGTAAAGGGCTGAGTGAGCTTGTTTATTGTCAAACTCAATACCCGCTGCGCGGCATGCTTTCGCTAACACAGTTTGACCCAGTGCTAACCCCGCCAATGAGGTCGTATCAAAGCTCACAAATGGATGAAATGGGGTGCGCTTAATTTTACATCGTTCAATCGCAGCATTTAAAAAACCATGGTCAAAAGCCGCATTATGTGCAACAACAACTGAACGCTGGCAACCCGCGGCCTTTTGCGCCTTGCGAACAGCTTTACAAATTTCTTTTATTGCTTCTTCTTCAGGCACAGCACCACGTAATGCAGAAAATGGCTCAATACCATTAAATTCGATAGCAGCCTGTTCAATATTTGCTCCTTCAAAAGGCGCAACATGAAAGTGTAAGGTATGGTCAATACTTAATACGCCATCGTCATCCATCTTTAAAATCGAGGCGGCGATTTCTAATAGCGCATCGGTGTCTTTATTAAAACCTGCCGTTTCAACATCGATAACAACGGGAAAAAAGCCACGAAAGCGTTTTGCGAAAAGAGTTTGTTCAGTATTTTCCATAGTCTTCTTGGTTTGCCTGTGTAAGCTGGTTATTATGTCAAAAACCAAGGGGGCTCTGCTAGAGCAAATATGATGAAATAGCAGATTCTCACCGCGTTTTTAGGCACAGTACTTGCTTTATACTTACCGATTCCCCTCATTAAGTCAGCTTTTGGGGTGTTAAAGCAACAAAATGCCAAATAGTTGGCATTGATGATCAGTTGGAGAATACCTGTGATGAAGCCTTCATTACTTTCTTTAAATTTAAGCCTTTTAACCTTGCTCGCCAGTGTGCATGCTACTGGTGCTATGCGTGAGTATGCAGCAACTGCCGATACCTCAAACTGGCAAATGGTTAAAACGTCGCGCCTTGAATGCCAACTAAATCATGAAGTTCCCTATTATGGCGAAGCCATTTTCAGCACAGCTGCCAGTAAAAATAAAGATGTAAATTTTAATCTTGATATGGTGGTACGCCCAGATAATTACAGTATTGCAGGTTTAAAAGCAGTTCCGCCTCGTTGGCGAGCAGGGTTGCCTGCCCGCGATATTGCAAATATGAAGCTGTTGCGTAAATTTGATGGCGAGCTGGGAAATAAAACAGCATGGGAAATGCTAACAGAGCTTGAAAAAGGCTACCAACCTACCTTTTACTACCAAGATTGGCAAAATACTGCCGACAAAATTGCCGTTGGCCTATCAAGTGTTAACTTTAAGCAAGCTTATTGGGCGTTTTTACAATGCCGCGATTCTATGTTGCCATACAGCTTTGAAGATATTTCGTTCACGGTTATGAACTACGAACCAAATACCAGTAAGCTAACTAAAGCCTCACAAAAACGATTAGAGAAAATTGCCGAGTACCTAAAACACGATACCGGCATTGCTTCTATTTCAATTTCATCATACACAGACAGTTATGGCGGTCGTTGGAACAACCTTGAGCTGTCTAAAAAGCGTGCCAAAGCGATTAAAGAGTACATTGTTGCTTTGGGTATCGATGAAAGCAAAGTCGATACCGAAGGCTATGGCGAAAAACGTCATGTTGCCAGTAATGACAACATTTTAGACCGTAATAAAAACCGTCGTTTAGTTATTCAAATCGCAAAAATGTGATAGCCGTTATTCGGCTATCACTCTCCTAACCCAAGCCTACTGGCTTTACACGCTTAATGCGTTTTAGCCACTTATCTCCAAACTGAAAACAAGCAAGGCTCAACATAATAATGGTTGCACCGACAATAAGTGCGTGATCTATTGTTTCGTTATTGAGTATTCCACCAATGGCAATTGCAAAGCTAGGCGTTATGAGAGTGGTAAGTGCCACCGTACTAGCGTTTAACTTTTGCAATACATGAAAATAAGCTAATGCGCCAATGAGCGACCCAAAGACACCCAAATACATAATTGAATACAACGATTTTGCGCTCCACATATGGCTATTAAACTGCCCATCAACAACTAACCATGTAATAAAAAACAAAGGGGTTACAAAAACTAAAGCACCAAACGTTGTCGCCATCGGATGAATCGCTATTTTAACCCGCTTAATCATTACACCACTTAAGCTAAAAAAGCATACCGCCATGAATACATATAACAGACCACTTAACTGCTCTACGCCCCCCTGAATGTGACGCTGACTGACTAAAAACAGCCCTATTAATGCACACCCTAAGGAGGCAAGTTTTATGCTACTGAATTTAGGTTCGTTAAGGATTTTTTGGGCTAGTAGCCCAGATAAAATAGGCGCCAAACCAAACATCAAAGAAATTAACCCAGATGGAACAGTTTTAGCTGCCATGTAGCTAAGTAGCATACCCCCAAAAATACCGATACTCGAATAGCCATACAAAAATAACGCACGACGGTGCCAAGGCACACGAATATTAGCCACGGCAACCACGAAAGCAGCCAACACTAACCCCACCAGCATTCGTAATAGAACCGCTAAGGTAGGAGCAACAGTTTCACTACTCCAAACAATACCCAATGGAGTTGTAGACCAAATAACCACCATGAAAAAATATGAGGCTTTTACTGGCACACGCTTATTCCTTTAAGAGGCGAAAAAAGCGGAAGAAAATTAGAGAGAATAACCAACCGCTTTGAACGCGGTTAGTAATATTTACTTTATTAACCGCAGAGCATAACTGACCACACGACTGACATTAGCAGGTGCGTATTACAATTATTTGGTCGGTTATTTGGCTGCATCATAATTATCAAAAGTAAATTGAAGAACATTAAGAATCCGACTAAATAATGGTTTTGTCAATACGTGTTGATAAACTTTATCGAATAAAATTCAGCCACTAACTCACACTAGGTTTGCACTTGTAAATCATAAGTTACATTTAATTTCTTTGATTTATAACAAAACTATTTAAGTTTTATGAAACAAGTTATATCTTGCTTGCCTCTCACGAAGTTTAAGGGGCAAGAAGTGCTTAAAAATAAAACAATCGGCAGCATGTTAATTGTTGCTGGCACCACCATAGGTGCAGGGATGCTGGCATTGCCCATCGCCTCCGCAGGGCTTGGTTTTACAACAGCGTTATCACTCATACTCATTACATGGGCTTTAATGACCTACACCGCACTACTTATGCTTGAGTTGCATCAGTATGCCGACAGAGACGCCACACTCAATACACTCGCAAAGTCTTGGCTGGGCAAGCGAGGACAGTGGGTGGCTAATTTTTCAGTGATGTTCTTATTTTATGCGTTATGTGCCGCGTATATCGCAGGCGGCGGTGCGCAACTACAAGAGAAACTCAACAATGGTCTATCAATGTCTTTAGCACCACAAGTTGGCTCGGTCGTATTAGCGATTGTGATTGGCACGGTTGTCACGCTTGGCACCAGTAAGGTCGATAAGCTTAATCGCGTGCTGTTTACCATCAAAGTATGTGTGTTAGCGAGCTTATTTTATATGCTTACCCCTTATGTTCATGGTCAGCATTTACTCGAAATGCCGCTTGAGCAAGGACTGATTCTATCGGCCATTCCTGTGGTGTTTACCTCATTCGGTTTTCATGGCTCTATTCCGTCCATTGTGAAATACGTAGGCTTAGATATTAAAACACTGCGTAAAGTAATGATTGCAGGTGCTGCTCTGCCTCTTGTTATTTATATTTTCTGGCAACTTTTAAGCCAAGGAATGATGAGTCAAAGCGATTTATTGCAAAGTCAGGGATTGCCAGGGTTTGTAAGTAGTGTTGCAAGCATCGCACACAGCCCTCATGTAGCAACGGCTGTTAACATTTTTGCAGACTTAGCACTGGCGACCTCTTTTCTTGGGGTAAGCTTAGGTCTATTTGATTTTTTTGCAGACACCTTCAAAAAAGGTGACGGCAGTAAAGATAGAATTAAAACCGCATTAATTACCTTTTTACCGCCTTTGGGGTTTGCCTTATTTTATCCTCAAGGTTTTATTATGGCGCTAGGCTATGCCGCCATTGCATTAGTGATCTTAGCCGTATTTTTACCTGTTGCTATGGTTTATAAACAACGTTGCAGTCACTCTAATACGGGTTATCAAGTTAAGGGCGGAAATATAGGTTTAGTGTTAGCTGCATTATTTGGTGTATTGATTATCAGTGCTCAAGGCGCACAAATGGCGGGACTTATTCCAGCTATTGGTTAAGCAAGTCAAGCTCAAGTAAAAAAGCACCCGAGGGTGCTTTTTTACTGTTTGCTGCAAACCATGAAACAAGCTAAAACACCATGGCCTTACCGCGACCAGATGCTTCAGAGGCAGCATCTAGCTTACCTTCTTTGTTAATAATGACATGCATATCACCAAAACGGCGTTCATTGAGTGTATAGCCCATTTTCTCAAGCGCTTTTACTACACTTGGCTCAAAACCGCTATGATGTCTAATGACATTTTTTGGCCATAATTGATGATGGAATCGCGGGCTATTTACGACTTGCTCTGCGGGCATATTAAACTCAACAGCATTTAAAATAGACTCGTAAACTGAACTAATAATAGTTGTACCACCAGGAGAGCCTGTGACCATTTTAACTTTGTTATCTTTTAATAGCATTGTTGGTGTCATTGAGCTTAGCATACGTTTATGAGGCTGGATCTCGTTTGCTTCTCCGCCTAGAGCACCAAACACATTCATCACCCCAGGTTTGGCGCTAAAGTCGTCCATTTCGTCATTCAAAATAAACCCGGCCCCTGAGACAACAACACCGCTACCAAAACTTAAATTTATTGTCGTGGTATTCGCAACCGCATTTCCCCACTTGTCCATAATAGAAAAATGCGTGGTTTGCTCACTTTCATGAAGCCCTGGTTTGATATTCTCGGTCGTGGAAATTGCATCAGGGCGAATGGTACTTGCACGTTTTGCAAGGTAACTATCGGCTAATAAAGCTGTTTTTGGTACATCATAAAAGTCAGGATCACCTAAGTACTCTGCACGGTCAGCAAACACACGTTTACCTACCTCAGAAAGTATGTGTACATAAGTGGTTGAGTTATGCGCAAGCGGCTCTTTAGGTTTGGCAAGGTCATACATTTTCAACCATTGCAAAATAGCAATACCACCAGAACTTGGTGGCGGCGAGGTTAATACTTCAAAGTCACGCCATTTGCCTTTTATAGGTGTGCGAGACTTTGCTTGATACGCTTTTAAATCTTGCTCGGTAATGATCCCGCCATGTTGCTTCATAAAGCTTGCAATAATTTTAGCCGTTTCCCCCTCATAAAAGCCGGCTTTACCTTGGTCACGAATGCGCTTTAAGGTTGCCGCTAATTCTGGTTGTTTAAAAAGCTTATCGGCTTTTGCATCAGCAAAATAATCAGCAAAATTAACCTTAACCGATTTTTTCGCCATGCGTGCAATATAGCGCTCGATACTCCCTGCCAGCTTTGGATGAACAATAAACCCGTCTTCAGCGAGCTTTAGTGCAGGCTCAACTAAGGTTTTCCATTCTAGTGTGCCATGCTTCTGGTGTGCTAACCACATACCCGCCACACTACCGGGAACGCCACTTGCGTGAATACCATACACAGACATGTTATCAATCACATTACCTTTTTCATCAAGATACATATCACGATGAGCCCCAGCAGGGGCTGTTTCACGGTAGTCGATAAAGTCCCCTTTGCCCTCTTTTTGGATCAGCATAAAACCGCCGCCGCCAATATTTCCTGCCTCTGGTAGAGTAACAGCTAGTACAAACTGAGCAGCAATGGCGGCATCTACGGCATTTCCCCCTTGCTCTAAAATGGCGCGTGCAGTATCACTGCTGTAGCTGTCAGGCATGGCAGCCGCTGCTTGCTTAGCAAACAACGATGTGTGAAAAAACAACACGGTAGCTACACATAACCCAGCCGCATACTTAGTTAAATTTGGCATGACACTTCCTTTTTTGATTTTATTTTAAGCATTAATACATGCCAGAGCATGCAAATCAATGAGTTGCGCTCAAAGGCGCTAATTGCTCTTTTGAGCACGAATAAAGCACTGCGGGTAACTCGCCGTGCTCATCACTATGTTGGTATTCTTTTACAAAACTAAGGCCCAGTTTTTTCATTACGTTTATTGAACCTAGGTTATCCTTTAATGCTGTTGCAGACAGGGATTTGACCTCTTTAAACTGGCTTACTGAGTGTGCAACAGCAAGTGCAGCTTCTGATGCGTAACCTTTGCCCCAGCTTATTTGTTTAAATCGCCAACCAATCTCTAGGTCACTATAATCAGGCTGTTCAAAAAAGCCCATGGGTCTCACTAGCACCCACCCTATAAACGTATTACTTTGAGTGATATTCACTTGCCACAACCCCCATCCTTTTTGTTCATTACGATAGGCATTCAAACGCGGAATAAATACGTCTTTGATCGATTGCAGCGAGGAGGTCTTGCCTCGTGTTAAGTACTTCATAACATCAGGGTCGTTATCAAGCTCATAAAGTAGCTGGGCATCATTTTCATCCATTAACCTAAAACTCAGACGCTTTGTTCTAGCTATGTTCATTTTTAATTGCTTATACTTATTTGAATGTTCATGAACCATTAGAGGAAAATATGAATAAATTAGCAAGCTTAGTTTTATTAGGTTGTGTAGCCTTGACAGGTTGCGAAGATGCCAACGAAGCTAAAAAGGACGCTGCCGAAGCTAAAGAAGAAGTAAAACAAGCACTAAACGATGCGTGGGATGAAGTAAAAGATACCACCAATGAGTTTAATGATGAATCTTTACAAGAGCTTCTGGAAGAAAGTAAAAAGATGGGCTTAAACATGTATGATGACGGTAAAGAAATTGCCATCGACGCATGGATTGAGAGCAAAGAAGCTGCTGGCGAGCTGTCAGAAAAAACTAAGCAAAAAGCAAGAGAACTTGCTGAAGAGCTTAGAGAAGCACGTGAAAAACGTGAACAAGAAAGTAATAATTAATAGAAAAGGGTAAGCAACTGCTTACCCTTTTACTTTACTGGTTAGACTATAGTTCAAAGTCTTTTTTGAATTTAAGACCAAACTCACTACGGTCATTGCTACGCATCACACCGACAAAGCCCGATTGCTGCAATCGACCTACATCATAAACTTCATTCAATACGTTTTCGCCATACAAGGTTACTTCAAAGTCACCGTATGGGTTTAAGTAAGAAATATTGAAACCTACAAGTTCACGTGACTCAATGTGTTCGCTTTGATTAAACACAGATTGACCCTGCATATCGCTGCGATATGAGTAATTCGCGTTAATAGCCAATGTACCGCCATTGCTTAAATCCATGAAGTAAGAAGGCGCAAGCATCACGGTCCATCGAGGAGTCAAAGCTGGCGAGTCACCTTTACCGATCCCCATTACGCCATCATCCACTTCTGTGATCTCTGAATCAAGATAACCAATGGCACTGCGCAGAGTAAAATCATCAGTGATGGCTATGGTTGTTTCTAGTTCAATACCCTGTGCTTTAGACTCACCGGCATTTTCAACAATCGTGACAAATCCGCCACCGGCTGTTGGATCTGAAAATGGTAGCGCTAAATCTGTGTAATCAGTTACAAATACAGCTAGCATCATTGAGATATTTTCGTGTACTTGTCCTTTTAGACCCACTTCATAGTTAATTGCTTTGGTTTCATCAAATGATACAAATTGATCTGGGCCGCCAAATGGACGAGGAGGAAAACCGCCTGTTTGATAGCCTTTTTGAATTTGACCATACAAGTTCATGTCATTTGACAGCTGATACGAGGCGTTGATATCCCATGTTACAGCATCAAAATCTGCGCTCACGAACTTACGTGATGGGAATGAAGGGAAAAGTGCATCAGCCTCTTTTTTATCTTTTGAATAACGAAGCCCCCCCCCTACTGTCAGCTCATTAGTCAGATCATAGCTTGCATTGATGTACGCTGCATACGAGTTTGTTTCTTGGTTAATATCAAAAAAGCCATAGTCGCCAAATGATGGGGTAACACCGTCATTCAAAAGCCCGTTGGGCGTGTTAAATGGGCTAAATACAAATGGACCAGAGCTGGTGAAGCCGTCTTCATTAAAGAAATATAACCCTGAAACGAAGTCCATATTGTCGAAGCTACCATTCAACTGGATTTCAAATGAATACTGATCTGCCCCCCCCTCTTCAGGGAACTCTGATAAGTTGAGCGCGACTGCGTCATCATCAAGACCCCCTTCGTACTCTGACGTACGATAACTTGTAATAAACTTAGCAGTATAGGTATTGTTGATATCCCAGTCAGCAATCAGTGACGTACCCCAACCAGAATAAGCGGTTGACTCGATACCTGCTACAGTCGTTGCCAAATCATCCGGATCGCTTGGTAGCATGTCTGCTGTCAATAACGGGAAATCGCCGTTAAATGGATCGCTTGCATCCAGCGGGCTTGTAAGCTCAATAGTGTAAGGTGATTGGCCTGACTTGTTATCAACCCCATCTAAAGAGAAAGTTAACGATAAGTCATTGCTAGCCTGCCACTTAAGTGCCATACGGCCACTTAACTCTTGCTCTTCCCCGATCTCTTTTTCTGGATTGGCAAGATTAATAGCTTCACCAACACCATCACGCTGTTTATATGACACACTTGCCGACATACTAAGTGTATCAGTTAAGCTGTTGTTGAAATAAACATCACCTGCCAAACGACCACGGCTACCTACTTTAGCTGTTGTTGTAATGATACCTTCATCACCTGGTTGCTTAGTAATAATGTTTACCGCGCCACCAAGCGTGTTGCGCCCATATAACGTACCTTGTGGGCCACGTAACACTTCAACACGATCAACATTAGGTAGTGACAGGTTTGAGCCCATTTGACGACCTAAATAAACACCGTCGAGGTAAACACCGACACCAGGATCTGTGGTGATCACATGATCTTGCAAACCTATGCCACGGATAAATACAGAAGCATGTGCTGCATTACCGACACCATAACGCGTAATATTCAAATTTGGCACATACTTACCAATGTCTTCCAAATTACTCATATTCGCTTTATCAATAAGGTTTTCACCTATTGACGTAACCGCTGTGGGTGATTCAAAAATACTTTCGGTACGCTTACGCGCTGTTACTTCTATTTTTTCGAAAGCATCTTGTTTAGCGGTGGTTTTTTCTTGTTCAGCTAATGCTGATGTAGATAAGGCGGCGAATATCGCGACACTTATTTGTGAGAGATGACGTAATTTCATTTAAACTCCAAAGGATACCGTGTGTGTTTTTTGCCTGTGAATTTTAGGCATAAAAAAAGATGCTTAGCGTTAAGCATCTTTCCCTTGGAGGGATATTATATGTCAGTTTTGTGAAAACATGTATAATTTTTTTAAAATTAATGAAAAAGTGTATAAAAAAACCTCTTTTTGTTTCATGTTCAGATGAAGCAACTAAACATAACGCATTAGAAAACTAAACTAAAATAAACGCTTATATGAATAGATTTAATGAATAGTGTAGAGAAAAAATATCACCAACATTAATAATAGAGTAATTGCTTAACAGTTCAAGGTTTTAAGGCAGTCTTTGAAGAAATAAAGGAATATTTTACCTCTCGATTTAGAAAAAAATTTATATTTTTATTACTAAAAATGTCTAAAACAGCTAAACACCAGTACTTTTTAACTATCGCAATGTCTCAATCTAATAGTTGAAAACCATTCATTAAAACTATATTTTTACGGTAATTAATAATACTGGTGTGGATATGGATAATCTCGTTAATAGAAAAAACAACAAGTCTTACTCTGTGTGTTCTCTATCTTATTGTGTTGCTGATGAAAGTGAAACATTACTTATAAATTTTGACTCCCTCAATATACTTACAACACAAGAAATGATAGCTCAATTTATGAACGCACGTGGTTACACTAATCTAGTGATTTTTAATATTCCTTACGATGCTGATGTAACCTCCCTCAAAGAGTGGCCAAAATTAAAAGGTTTATTTTATCAAGGTACTGAGGAACATATTTTCAAACAAGGCCTAGAAGCGATTGGAAAAGGGGATTTATGGTTTCCACGAACAGTGTCTGACACGTGGATGAGGGAATTACTTGCATCTGAAGAAAAAACGACTTTGCAATCTAATAACCTCACTTTTAAAGAGATTAAAGTTCTTAATTTACTTTGGGGTGGTGCAAGCTCCCCACAAATTGCAGATTCGTTGTTCATCAGTGAAGCAACTGTGCGTGTTCATTTACATAAAATCTACCAAAAGATAAATGTTAAAAATAAGCAAAAAGCCCTGCAATGGTGCGAAAAGAACTTAAGTAAATTTAGTAGTTCAGCGGACTAATTTGGAACCTAACTGTATCGGAATAATGACCTGCAGCTTGATTTTGAAATTGGGCCAACTTTATTTTTAGAGGTAATAAAAAAACAGTTTGATCCGAAAACGAAAATGTTTTTACTGAGCGCTGTTTAAGATCGATATTTCTTCCATTCATTATCAAGGAATAGTCAATAGCAAAGCGACTTTGGTAGAGAGTGTGTATTAACTTCCCTTTATTCTCGGAATCAACTTTTATAGCGACATCTGCGTTTGTAACCACTTTCAGTGTGGGTAACATCGCATATTCTTTATTCGCAACTAACTCTCCAAGATTAACAACGTTATGTGAACTACTGAAACCTAACAATGATAAGGACACATTGGCAGGTATGTTCACGTCAACGTTGAGTTCGTAATCATCCAACACCTCATTATTTTCATTCATTAATTGTAATGTTAGCCGATCACGATACTGACCTGCTTTGACGGGTGTACCAGCCGCTATAGTAAGCGCAAAGCTAGCTTGACCGTCTTCAACGGCTAATCTGCTTACTTGACCACTCAATAGCGAACTTGAAGAGGCAATATGATAAGGAATATGTTGATGTTGCCCGATAAATTGGAAGTTATTTTCACTACTTAGAGCCACATAAAGCGTGCAATCATCAGTGGCTGTCGTATAAAGTGTGAGCTGTTTTTCTGCGTCCGTTCGTTGTAAGGAATGATACCCAGAGAGATTATCAACACCTTGCTGAATACTTTCTATTGTCGCATCACATGTTGCCCAACTGGATAAAGGCATGAGAAAGAAAATTAGTATCGATTTTTTAGCTAAACGCATTTTACTGAACATAAATAACCCCTTTTCTTTGTAATTGTTGACCCTTTATCACGTCGATTAAAAGCGTTTTGTGAGTGACGCTTTTCAAAGAAATCTGGTACTGACAAGGTTTAAGACCTGTTAAAGCAAAACGTCCGCTTTTACTGGTAAAGAATGTAAGAGGCTTTGCTGCTTCTTCATCAATACATTTTGCAGTACCCACTTGTAATGCCAAAGGCTCGTTTTCAGTTGTTTTCAGCGTTGCAATGATAGAAATATTTGCATCGGTGCCAACGGTCACAACATGGCCGCTCTTGTATGAAGGATAAAATGTGATTGCACCCGCCCCAATATCATAGCCAGGTGCTAAATCATCAACATCTAGGGTTACTGTGGAATTATCGTAAGCGTTGATATCACTGAGTAATATTGTATTAAAGTCAGCATTACTTGCTCTGTACTGCGATTCTGTTCTACCTAAACTGATCTTTTTGCCGGATAAACTACTATGGGCAGATACTAAGGCAAAACTATCTTCAATTGGCTTTCCAACAGTCCAACTTGTATTTGCAAATGCAAGACTTGCTGCACCACTTAAGCGGCTTTGATGATAGGCTGTACGCGAGTTTAACTGTTTGTAATACGTTCCGTGATCAAAGCTTGCTAGAAAACGGTTAGCATTGTATTGGGTATTTAGATCAAAAATAGCTTCGTTTAGCTCATTCCTTTCAAGTCCAGAGCGAACGCTCAATGCGCCTACATATCGTTGATTACCATCTTGATTAAACTCAAAGCGAGTCTTATCACGTTTAGATTGATGGCTAAGCTTCACTCGTCGCGTATTTGAAAACTTATAAGTAATAGAGGCACTAAACCCCCATTGCGACTGTGCATTTATATCTTCCCACTGCCCGCCAAGTGAATAACGCCATTGATGGTTAAATAGCTCTGAAGAGAGCACAAGACCTGCTGATTTATCAAACTGTGCTTGATCATGACGTCGTGAAAACGTGGAGTACAAGGATGTTTGCATTCTCATTTCGGACACAATATTAAGGTTAGCTTGAATAAAATGCTCTCTTTGGCTTAACCCGTCACTTTGTAATCCAGAAAAACTTTGCCTACGATAATCTCGATTTGTGTATTCATAGCCCAATGTAAAGTCTACGCCATTATATGATGGGTCATTAAACGTGCTATAAACTAGGCGATAGGCATAGCCATCATTTAAACTTAAGGTATTTTCAAAAGCTAATTGACCTAGTGGTGTGGCATAGATTTGTTTTAAACCAATTTGCTGAGCATCTTCATTACCTTGTGCCGACATACCTATAGTCCAACTTGGCGTCACGCCATAATCTAAATACGAAGACAGTAGTGGTTTTTCCCAAGCATAAGTTAATTTATCTCGTAGTGAGCTTGGAAAACCTAAATGGACCTCATATTCCAGTTGCCCTTGTGCAAACAAATCTAGACCTGTGGTCACTGTAAAATTAACCAGTCGAACCACACCTGCGCTATCCGTTATTCGCAGCACAATATTGTTATTACCTTCGTCAAGAGGGATATCGTTCAATGAGTAAATACCTGCAGCTAAATTCAAACGTTGTACTAAACGATCATCCACAAGCACGTCAACTGATGAGGGAGACTCAAGCGTAAAGCTTTGTGATGCACTTGGCCGAATCGGCCTGTCAGAAACGAGAGAGAAATCATGAGCAAGCGATAGCCCTAGCATTCTAGTAGTGGATTGAAAATAACTTCCAGAACTATAGTTATCACCAATAGAAACGCGCATCCCTTGCTCAGGTAAGTCATGAATTAAACGTGTTCCAAGACGTTTAAAGTTACTTTTTTTATCATTTGACTCATATTCGGCTTCGTTCTCTAATACCCAACTGTGGAAGTTTATAACTCCTTCGGGTCTTACAGTCAGTTGCCTTTGCGTTAAATCTCGTTCTTTATCTAGTTGATACAAATAGCTTGAGCGTAGATTTAAATAGCCGCTCACGGAGGCTGGTTTTGTGGGTTTTAAGCCTTGACGATAGGACATCACACTTAGACTTTTAGGCTTTGTCATTAAAAGTGGCACAGTTATATCTAAACTAAAATCGAGCATAGAGAACGCCACTTCAATGCCTATCTTTTCTAACTTATCAACATCAATAAGCTGCTGTGAGTTAGCTTGGTTGGCAATATTTTCTTGGCTTTGCGCGAATAACATTGGCGCAAAATGTGGCTCAATCTCAGGCCACTTCAAAACTAACTTATCCTTTGGTGTAACAATCAAAGTAATGCTGCCAATCGCGTTTTTATTAATCCGTGTATCAACCGTTAATTCAATAGGCTCTGATGTGGGGTTGATCTGCCCATATATAGGTGCAGCCAAAACGAAGAAAACAAAGCAAATATAGGCACGCATGTTACTTTTTCAAAGTGACTGTAGGAGAAGTTAAATCGACATGTCCTTCTTTTAATATTGGAATAGAAACATGAGAGATGGCAGAAGGCGCAAAGAAAACATCGTAGCCCAATGCTTTTAGTTGCTGTTTATCAAAAGTTAGTTGCGGCTTATCCTTGGAACTAATAATGATTTCATACTCACTTAAACGTGAGGCCCCATCGCCAACATTACGAACATCAAAACTACATTGTTTTTCAAGACAGTCGATATTCTCAACGACTAAATTAGCCTCAAACGCTTGTTGATGCACGTGCACAATCATATTCACGTTTAATAACATTGTTAACTGCGATACCTCGCTTGTTTGCCCAGACACAACTTGTTCAACCAAAGTAACTTGATATGTTTTATCTGTTTTAGGGGTATCACCGTTCCAGCGAAACTGAATGCGTTGCTGTTCATTTTTCTTAAGGTAAATCGTGGGTGGAAACACCCAGATCGGTGGCTCGTCAAGATAATGGAATTGAGGCTGCTGCTTTGAAAAGTCAACCTCGTACACTTCTATTTCAAACGCTAAATCACGGTTTAACGTATTCCTTACCCTGCTATATGCTGGTTGCGAGGTCATCGTTGGATCTAAAGTAAGCACCATGGGGGTGACTTCTATAGCAAAACAAGATAGCGACATAAATAAATAAGCAACCAAACACCAGCGCATTAGAATAGCACCTCTAACTGACTATTTTGCGGTGAAAACTTAGCCGGCACTTTTATAGTTACCTCACGCTCAGAGTGCGGTAATAATAGCTTGCCACTCAAGGCTTTACTGAGCTCTTCACCTTCTAATAAAAGCTGCTCTTCTTGATTTTTAAAAAGCCACTTTGCTTGGGAAAGGCGTATAAATTTGTCACCTTCATTTTCAAGTAATATTTTCCAAACACCCGCTTGTTGCAACTGCTTTTCTTTAACTAATAACTTAGCCGTTGCTTGTTCTGGTACGACATTAAACAGTGTTCTAAAACTTACCGACATACCAACACCAGATTGTTTAATTTCATTAATATCGACAGGAACTTGATCAACAGCTATACGATACGACTTTGATACTGATATAGCGGGATCACCAATATAGCGAACCAATACAGATTGAGTTTTTCCAGGCTGAACGATTGTCGTCATAGGAATAATCAAAAAATCTTCCTCGTTAAGCTTCAGCTCTTCATCGCCCGCCTTGTTGATTTCTAAATCAAACGCTGTGAGCTCAATAGTTAATGGTTCATTTGAATTATTCATAACCCGAATTCTTTGCTGTGAATTTGAACCTGAAGGCTTTAACTCAGCAACCATGGGCTGAACTTGGAATGCATAACTATGTAATGACCAAAAACAAGTCAAAAATATGATTAAAAAGCGCATATGATCTCCCATAAAAAAGAGCAGCATTAGCTGCTCTTTTTTCATCAAGTTTAGTTAGCTGTAATAGCTAACATTAACGTATCAGCATAAGTACCAGAGAAAACTGGGTTTTGCGTAATAGTTAACTCGATTGTGCCTGCAACACCACCGGCAGCTAGAGCAAAAGAGCCTGGCTGGCTTTGCTCAACGCTTTGGTCGTTATGACCATTTTCAGCAACAAGTGTAAAAGCGAATGGGTTCGCATTTAATTCAGCAGTGTACCCTACCCCTTGGTCTTCGCGGTCTGCGTTTTGTAAGTGACCTTCGGCTGTCGTTAAAGACATTGTTGCGCCGTCAGCATCGTTACACTGCAAATCAAAGCCAATTGTTTTTGTTTGATCTTTTGCTAATGCAGGAAAATAGGTTGTTGTGTTTACATTGCTAACTTCACAAATTGACTCAACTGCACCACCAACGTTTAGGTTTTCCGCTAAAGCAGTACCAGAAGTAAGAACAGCGATTGCTGAAAGTGTGATTAATTTTTTCATTAGTTTATTCCTTATCCATGTTATTTAAGCATTATTTCTTAATGACTTACCAAATTCCGCCAGAACTGGCAGCTGGGGTCATTTCTATACGCAAGATATCCTTATACTCACCTGCATATATAAGTGGCTCTGTTAACTCTAACTGTAAATTCATCGTCTTCTTAAACAAGATTTGGTCAATATTCAGAGTGTGTGAATCGACAAGATTTCGCGCTAAAAATGATTCACTTAGCGATAGCCCTGCAACTGACAAGCTTACCCTGTACCCGTTGACTTTCCTGCCCTGTAAATGAAGTAATCCGCCATGCTCAGAGTGCAATGACATCCTCATTGGTGAGTTACAGTTAATAACTAACTCAGTGCTAACCAAACCATTATGTGGAAACTGCAAATCATTTTCTTGCATTGTAAAACCGCACTTTGCTTTTATGTATCCTTCCAATGTTAAACTCACATCATCGGAGGCTACACTGTAAAAAGTGCTGAAAATGAAAAGAACTAACATGCATTTTTTCATCATTCACCCATATCCTTTGAGCAGGTTTGTTAACACGGAAGAAGTCTAAAGGAGTTTTTCTAGAAAGGTTGTTGCTATTTGCTTAGCTTATTTATGAGCTCCAAAAAAATAGACAGAGGCTGTTTATCAATAGAGGCTAAACAAACGCTAATTTCATACCCACAGAGGCTAAGCCCAACACCTCATTCATCTAACATTCAGCTTAAAATTCAGGTAATATTCAGCTTCTTCTACTAGAAATAATGCTATAAATGGGCTTTAAACAAATACCACGACAAATCAGTTAGTTTGTATAAACAAAAATAAACTTCATAACAATTAATGACTGTATCTAAAGCCCGTTTACAACCAAAAATTCCACTCTTATTGCTTTGTATTGAGGCGTTGAACCTTGCATTAATACATCTTCTGGCTTTGCGCCTAAGTAGACATAGACCGCCAATGTTAATAATAAACCGACAACTGCGAACATCATTAGAACCGCAGGTATTACGTACTCAACTTGTCCTAGAACAGCCTTAAACATAGTAAGTAATGCCTCTATTGAGACTGCAATCAAAATCGTTGAGATAAACCGTGTGATTGTTCGTCTGGTTGAGCTGTAGCGAAAAATAGCTTTATGCATGAGGATCTCTTCCTCCAAAATAGTTTTCCCAAAATCAAAAATAGCTAAAAAAGCTAAGGTGACAAAGATAATGATAGTGAAAGGCTGAATTGGATCTGATTGACTGTGTTTTCCTAGCAAAAGAGAAAACATGTCAGCAAACAGCTTAAAGAGTAAGTAAATCACTAGGCTGGATAGACAACTAACAATCAAGCTATAACCGACCTTAAAATAAGGTGTCATATTTGCGCTTTGTATCTCCTATGATGAACTCAACCAATTCAGTTAGGCTCACATCTACAACTAGAAGTAATTATCTTGCTAATCAGCGTGTATTGTCTTCACGATTGATATGCATAAATGCTTTGTAGCAGTTGAAATATATGGGAGGTAAAATGTGTATCTACGTTGGTAATTGCAACCAAAAGTAAGGGCGTGCGATCAGGTCTTGTTCTGCGTATCCCTCTATCGCACTTAAATAAATCACTATCGTCATGTTATACCAATTCGCTTAATTAAGTGTTCTATTTTGAGGCAATAAAACCTCGTTGATAGCAAGGCAAAAATTTCGTTATTTAGTTGTTCTAAATCAGAAATTTTTAACGCCGGTAGCGACAGGTTTAATCCCTCAAAATGATTAAGTATTATTGCGGATTGGTATTATTCACCTATCAGTAAAATACTAACCGAGAGTACAAAAAAGGAAAGTTCAAATAGAATTTTTCTTTTTCAATGAATATAAACACAGGAAAAGCTTTTGCCACATAAATGCACAAGACGAGTAGAAAGAGTGAAAAAACGAAAAAAGCCGTTACTGTTAAGTAACGGCTTTTCAAATTTGGTGCGGATGGGGGGACTTGAACCCCCACGGCCTAAGCCACCACCCCCTCAAGATGGCGTGTCTACCAATTCCACCACATCCGCATACAATTTTTGTATGTTGTTAAGCGTTATTATTACTTGAGGAAAGTAACTGCTTAACCTAATTTAGCAACGCTAATTAGTTTGGTACGTCAGAGCTTTTCTCTTCAGTAACAGGCACATCATCTTGTGCTGGTGTTACTGTTTCAACAGCTGGCGCAGCTTCTAGGTTTTCCCATTCGTCAGTCTTTTTAATTTGACCGGCTGTAAGGTTACCTAAAACAATACTTAACACAAAGAATACTGTGGCAAGAATTGTCGTTGTTTTAGTCATAAAGTTACCAGCACCAGATGAACCAAACACAGTAGCAGAAGCGCCTGCACCGAATGATGAGCCCATGTCTGCGCCTTTACCTTGTTGGATTAAAACCATACCAACAAGTGCTAAAGCAACGATTAAATAAACTACTAATAAAATTTCGTACATCTTATACGGTCCCTTTTGCACTCTCACAGATTGCAGTGAATGAGTCTGCTTTTAGACTTGCGCCGCCAATAAGGCCGCCATCTATATCTGGTTGTGCAAATAATAATTCGCTATTTTTTTCATTCACGCTACCACCATATAAGATGGTTAGCTGCGCGGCTAAATCGCTATCTAGTGAAGCGACTTTTTCGCGGATAAATTTATGCACAGCTTGAGCTTGCTCAGGTGAAGCAGTTTTACCTGTACCAATGGCCCAAACGGGCTCGTATGCTACCACAGAATTCTTCAGTGCTGCTACACCTAATTTATCAATTACAGCATCAATTTGTGCTGCAACCACTAATTCGGTTTCATTTGCTTCGCGTTGTTGCTCACTTTCACCAACACATAATATAGGTGTTAAGCCTACTTCTTGCGCACGAGCGAATTTTTCTGCAACAATTTGGTCTGACTCACCGTAAATGCTTCGACGTTCTGAGTGACCAACCAATGTGTATGTGGCGCCTAAATCTTTTATAAGCTGCGCATCGACTTCACCTGTAAATGCACCTGCTTGATTCTCAGATACAGTCTGTGAGCCAACAAGCACATCACGTTGTAGCAAACTACTCATCAATGGGAATGGTGGAAAAACCACAATATCCAGTTCATCCGATTGAACGTTTTTAATTGCCTGAGATAACTGTTCAACGAGCTCTAATGAGCCGTTCATTTTCCAATTACCTGCAACCATTGGCTTACGTGTTGCCATAATTCCACTCCACATTAGAAAGCGGGCAAGATACTAACTCGACTTGCCCAAAGTTACAAGAGGTTATTGTTATACCTCGGTTTGTTTGCTCACAGATTCGACAACTTGAGCGATTTTCTGTGCATTATCGAGTACAATTTTCTCTTGGTCAGCTTCGACCATAACACGCACAACGGGTTCAGTGCCTGACTTACGAAGTAATACACGTCCAGTGTTACCAAGTTTTTCTTCAACCTCAGCCACACAGTCAATCACCGCCTGAGCTTGAGTAGGATCCGTTCCTTGAGGGTAACGAACATTAATCATTTTCATTGGGTATTTTGTGAAACCCGCACCTAGGTCTTGTAATGTTTTATTTTGCGCGACCATTGCTGCAAGCACTTGTAAGCTCGAAATAATGCCATCGCCTGTACTAATTAAATCAAGGTTCAATACATGGCCTGAACTTTCGCCACCTATTTTCCACCCTTTCTCTTGTAACAGCTCCATTACATAACGATCACCAACTTTGCTTCTGGCAAAATCAATACCGCGTGACTTAAGTGCATTTTCAAGCCCCATATTAGACATGACAGTACCAACAACACCACCACCTAGCATGTCATCATTTGCAGCTTGGCAAGCAATAATATAAACAATATCATCACCGTCAAATACACGGCCGTTATGGTCCACCATCATGACACGGTCGCCATCACCATCATAGGCAATCCCTACATCAGCATTGTGTTCAAGCACTTTGCGTTTGAGTGTCTCAACATGAGTGGCACCACATTCAAGGTTAATATTTACTCCATTCGGCTCGCATGCATGACAAATCACTTCTGCACCTAGTTCTCTCATCACCGATGGTGCAATGTGGTAGGTAGCACCGTTGGCACAATCGAGGACTATTTTTAAACCTTCAAGTGATAACCCTTGCGGGAATTGGCTCTTACAGAACTCAATATAACGACCATCGGCCGTTTCTAAGCGGCGTGCTTTTCCGAGTTTATCGGATGCAACACACGTCATTGGCTCATCCATCATGGCTTCAATTTCTAGCTCCACATCATCAGGGAGTTTTAAACCCCGACTAGAAAAGAATTTAATACCATTATCATGATAAGGGTTATGAGAAGCACTAATAACAATACCCGCTTCAGCACGGAACGTTTGTGTAAGGTATGCAACCGCTGGAGTCGGCATCGGCCCGAGTAGAACCACATCAATACCTGCGGCAATTAAGCCTGCCTCAAGAGACGTTTCTAACATATAACCTGAGATGCGCGTATCTTTACCAATGATCACTTTTTTGGTGCCAATCTTTGATAAAACTCGCCCTGCAGCCCAACCTAGCTTTAGGGCAAACTCAGGTGTGATTGGATATTCCCCAACCATACCGCGAACACCATCCGTACCAAAATATTTTCTTGTTTTACTCATTTAAAAATCCTTTATTACACGCCTGCCAAACGGTTAAGGCATCTACAGTTTCTAATACATCATGAACACGAATGATCTTTGCGCCATTTTGTGCGGCAATAAGTGCGCCAGCAAGGCTACCTGCTAGGCGTTCATCTGTGTCTCTATTTAGTAAATTACCTATCATAGACTTTCGAGATAAGCCCGCTAAAACAGGTAGTTTGAATTGATTAAAATCATCGAATTTGTCGAGGATTTGATAGTTATGTGCCAATGATTTTCCAAACCCAAAACCTGGATCTAGTATAATTCGCTCTCGCTGAATACCCGCTTGCTCACACGCTTCAATACGCGCTGCAAAAAAGCTGTTTATATCAGTAAACAAGTCATCGTATTGCGGGGCCACTTGCATTGTGCGAGGCTGCCCTTGCATGTGCATTAAGCACACTGCCACATCTCGATACTGAGCGAGCACCTCAATGGCACCAGGCTCTTGAAGAGCACGTACATCATTTATAATATCTGCACCTGCTTCAATAGCTTGGCGCATAACTTCACTTTTGCTGGTATCAATTGAAATAACACAATCACTGTGTTCACGAAGCGCTTTTACAAGCGGAATAACTCTCGCTAATTCATCTTCTAACGAAACATCTGGTGCGCCAGGACGGGTTGACTCACCACCGATATCAATAATTAAGGCACCGTGCTCTAGTAATCTGCTAGCTTGATTGACAGCGCTGTCTAATTGGCAATAGCTGCCGCCGTCTGAAAATGAATCGGGTGTGACATTTAAAATTCCCATCACAACTGGGGAATCGAGGTGTAAAGTGCGACCTCGGGGTAAATTAAGAACGGTCATTTATCACCTTTACGACATGTATAGCAATGGCTAAAAATGTTTTCAGTAAACAGTTATACCTCTTCGCTGATGAAGTCTGATTGCGGGTCGGTATTTTAAAATTTGTCTACAAAAAAGCCCCGGCATTCGGGGCTTTTGCTTGTACTATTTTAACGATTATTCCGCTTTATCATCAAGGCTTGTTTCATCCTTTTTAGCTGAATCATCATTTTTCGGCTCTTCTGAGGCTGGCTCAGCCGGCTTTTCTGTACTTTTCTTCTCTTCTGGTCTGCGATCATGCATATCACGCGGTTCGCGGACTGGCTTACGCGCCATGAGATCGTCTATTTGACCTGCATCAATGGTTTCATATTTCATCAATGCATCTTTCATCGCATGTAAGATATCAATATTATCTTTTAAGATTTGTTCAGCGCGTTCATAGTTACGATCAGAGAACAAGCGCACTTCACTATCAATAACCTTTGCTGTTTCATCCGACATGCTCATCGAGCGGCTTCCGCCACCACCCATGTACATTTCGTTTTGGTCTTCAGCGTAAAGTAATGGACCAAGCTTTTCACTCAAGCCCCACTGCGTCACCATTTTACGAGCGATGTCCGTGGCACGTTCGATGTCGTTACTTGCACCTGTCGTCACTTTATCTTCACCGTATATAAGTGCCTCAGCAATACGACCACCATACAAGCTCGAAATCATTGACTCTAAAAGCTCTTTAGAGTGGCTAACACGGTCTTGCTCAGGTAGGTACATTGTTACACCCAATGCACGACCACGAGGGATAATAGACACTTTATAGACTGGATCGTGTTCAGGCACCATACGACCAACAATCGCGTGACCCGCTTCATGGTAAGCAGTCATTTCTTTCTCTTGCTCACTCATCACCATGGTCTTGCGTTCTGCGCCCATCATGATTTTGTCTTTAGCAGCATCAAATTCAGCCATGCTGACAACACGCTTGTTACCACGCGCTGCATATAAGGCTGCTTCGTTTACTAAGTTAGCAAGGTCAGCCCCCGAAAAGCCCGGTGTACCGCGTGCAATAACTGCTGCTTCTACGTTGTCACCCAATGGTACTTTGCGCATATGCACTTTAAGAATTTGCTCACGACCACGAATATCAGGTAACCCAACCACGACTTGACGGTCAAAACGACCAGGACGTAATAATGCAGGGTCAAGAACATCAGGACGGTTAGTTGCGGCAATAACGATAATACCTTCATTACCTTCAAAGCCGTCCATTTCTACAAGCATTTGGTTAAGAGTTTGCTCACGCTCATCGTGACCACCACCCATGCCAGCGCCACGTTTACGACCTACTGCATCGATTTCATCAATAAAGATGATACAAGGTGCTGCTTTTTTAGCTTGTTCGAACATGTCACGTACACGTGATGCACCCACACCAACGAACATTTCTACGAAATCAGAACCTGAGATTGTGAAAAACGGCACTTTGGCTTCACCTGCAACGGCTTTGGCAAGTAATGTTTTACCCGTACCTGGTGGACCTACCATGAGCACACCTTTAGGAATGCTACCACCTAATTTTTGGAATTTAGATGGATCACGTAAGAAATCAACAAGCTCAGTAACGTCCTCTTTTGCTTCATCACAGCCAGCAACATCAGCAAAGGTTGTTTTAACTTGGTCTTCGCTCATTAGGCGCGCTTTACTCTTACCGAAAGACATCGCACCTTTACCGCCACCACCTTGCATTTGACGCATGAAGAATATCCATACACCAATTAGCAGCAGCATTGGGAACCAAGAGATTAAAATGCTGGCGAGGAAAGATTGCTCTTCAGGTTTTACACCCTTTACATTCACATTGCTTTTCAAAAGATCATTTAAAATATCTTTATCGTACATCGGCATGATAGTTTGAAAGCGCTCACCATTGGTTTTGGTGCCGGTAATCGTACCTGAGCTACTTTCAATAGAAACCTCTTGAATAGCGCCGCTACGTGCATCGCTAACAAACTGGGTATAACTTGTTTGGCGATCAGCTTGATCGCCACCATTAAAGCTCTGAAAGACTGACATTAGCACAACAGCAATGACCAGCCAGAGTATTAGATTTTTCGCCATATCGCTCAAGGGGTTAACCTCTTGTATCCAATTAATATAAATTCAACTTAACGCAGCACAACTGTACTACAGTTTGTATCCCGTCGCCACTATATAAACTTCCCGAGAACGGGCACGCGATGCATCAGGCTTTCTGATCTTGACCGCTTTAAAGCTATTACGTACGTCCTGTAAGTATTGATCAAACCCTTCACCTTGGAAAACTTTCACACAAAAAGCACCATTTTTCTTCAAAACTTGGTGACACATATCTAATGCAAGCTCAACTAGATACATGCTTCCGGCCTGATCAACCGATGTATTACCACTCATATTGGGGGCCATGTCAGAAAATACAACATCCACATTTTTCCCATCAATGCGCGTTAATAGCGCATCTAATACCGCTTCTTCTCGAAAGTCACCTTGCAAAAAGTCTACGCCTGCTAACGAATCCATTGGCAAGATGTCACAGGCAACAACTTGGCCTTTATCACCCACCTTTTCAGCAAGATACTGTGACCAACTTCCTGGAGCAGCACCTAAATCAACCACGGTCATGGCTGGTTTAATTAATTTATCTTTATTTTGAATTTCATCTAATTTGAATACCGCACGAGAGCGCCAACCTTTCTTCTGCGCTTCGTGAACATAAGGATCGTCAAAATGTTCTTTCAGCCATCGCTTAGAACTAGCTGAATGTTTTTTATTTGCCATAAAATTAATACGTAACTAATTAGTAATATTCTCTAGATGGCGTTAGAATACCCTTAATTCAAGCCATATTCAGCAAAATTTGTAACATCATGAAATTATCGAACAAACAAAAGCAGTTTTTAAAAGGTCAAGCACACAGTTTAAAGCCTGTGGTATTACTTGGCGCAAACGGTTTAACCGAAGGCGTTTTAGTTGAAATTGAAAGCGCCCTAGATATCCACGAGCTTATTAAAGTAAAAGTACCAACGGATGAACGTGAAACAAAAGTATTAATTTTCGATGCAATTGTTCGCGAGACCGGTGCTGTAAAACTTCAAACAATTGGCCATACCATTGTTCTTTACCGTCAAAGTGAAGAGAAAAAGATTCAATTACCTCGCGGTTAAGATTGAAAGCCAATTCTATAAAAAAGCCAGCTTGCTGGCTTTTTTAATGCCTAGACTAAATATATAACTAGCTCGACTCACTTTCTCGCGCATATTTCAGTGTGCGATTTATAAATTCGGTTGTTAGCTCATTAATTAACCCTGTTTCCGCATTAAGTACTAGACTAAAACCAATATTTAAATGTGGAAAAACGACTAAGTCACTGCGGTAGCCTTGTACCCAACCACTATGGTAATAAAGTACTTCTCCATCGTAATCATATACTCGCCAACCAAGGCCGTAATAGGCATCTTTTACATGCCCTCGCCATACCCGACGCCGTGTTTCTTTTTTTGTATGGGTGTATGGTCGCGTTTGTTTTATAAGCGCATCCAGCGGCAAAACATCAGGGTACTGGCCTAGCTGCGCATTTAACCAAATAGCCATATCACTAGCGCTGGCATTAACCCCCGCAGCGGCTGCTACCTTGTAGTAATTCTTTTTTAAGCGAGAGGTGTACCAACGCTTTCTTCCTCTTACATGAGGATGAGCATAATTATTGTCACGCACCATACCTTCGTAGCCTACGCTCGCATCCGTCATTTTTAATGGTGCAAAAATATATTCAGCTATCCAATGGGCATAATCCATTTGAGTTGTTTTATAAATAATTGAATCAATGAGACTGAACATCACATTTTGATAGCCATAACACTCACCCGGTTTGCAAATAGGTTCAACAGTTAGAAGCTGTTTAACAATGTCTGGGTAACTCATTCTTGATTCTATTAAATTGTCGTAAGCATTTGGCACTAAACCGCTTGAATGGCTCAGAATATGATAAATTTTTAAATCATCTTTATAGACAGTATTATTAAATTCAGGAATGAACTTACTGATCGGATCGTCAATATTGAACTCTCCCTGAGTCGCAAGCTTTGATGTCAATGACCCTGCAAATGTTTTAGAAACTGAAGCCAAGCGAAATCGTGTGTGTTTATCTACTTTTCGCCCTTTTGATATTTTAGTTCGGCCAATGCCTTGGACAAAGTCTTCCTCACCCACTTTAACAATTGCCAAAGAGCCACCGGGAATTCCTTTGGCTCTTAACTTTCCTCTTAGGTATTTATTGTACTCGCTAACGAAGGGCTGCCAATTTGAGTCACTGCCTGAAGCATACCCACTGAAAAGAAGGAGAAAAAAAGAAGAAAATAGAAAGATTATAAAAGTGAGCGTGTACTTCATTCGTTATTGTTTTAGTCTGTTTCGGAAGTTTCTCATTACATAATATCATGAACTTTTGCTTCGACTAACGTACAATACGCACAATATTAACTTTTTTATGGGTAGACTTTTCTTTATGCGCTTACTTGTAGTACTGCTTTTTACAATTATTTCAGCTGGTTGCGCCCTTAAACCAGAGCCAGCGCCTTTATTAGCGATGCCAGAAAAACCGTCGCTTAAAAGCCAACGTTTTCAAATTGAATATAAAACTGAACATGCAGCCCCAAAAGTTAAATCGGTACAACTCCCTGCGCATACAGTAAATGCAAACCAAACCGTTGCAATCGTTGCTGATAAAACAAGCGTAACAGACACTTTATATGCGCAATTAACAGAAGCATTAAATGAAAAACAATTAAAAGTTGTCCAAAATGGCCAAGCAGATTACACATTGTCTATCCACCAGCTTGATTTAGAGCTTGTTGACGATACCGAATACCAATTAGTGATACCTGAAAAACCATTGCCACTTTTTGACCAAGTAGCAGAGCAATTCCCAACTCAACAATGTGCCACCATTCAAGCACAGGTAAGTATGCGCCTAACCCATAAAAAAACAGGCGATGTTGTCTGGTTTGCGAAGTCATCTATAGACAGTGCTAGCTTTCACCGTGAGCCGCTCATCTATAGCTTTGAGCAACAGCAATTAATCAAGAACGAACTAGAAGTTGCCAGCTTTGTTAATGAACATAATACGGAACAAGCGCGTATGTCGCGTATAAATAATACCGATATTGTGATACCTCAGTATCAAACAATTTCTCGCATGAGTGCTTTAACAAAAGAGCAAGGCCCATGTAACCGTACTGAAATCAGTGCTCTTACGCCTATGATGCAGTATTATCTCACCAGTATCTTAATCGATAAAATTAAAGTTCAATAAAAAGGTTGGTGTTTGCACTTAACAAAAGTGCAAACACCTACTTCTCTCTTCAAGCTACACTTCCCTAACACCTTTACGACTCGACTACACTTTTTTACAGATTTTGGGAACTCCTTAACAATATACTAATTGCGTATATAATGATGACTTCACTTATTTGTAACAAGGACAACACACTTGCAAACCAGCCGCGCCATATTATTTTTTTGCTTATCTTTATTGGCAACATCTTCTTATGCAAGTAATCGTTACTACGCTGATAATACGTTAGAACCCAGCCAAGGTTTTGCATGGGATTGGGGAGTTGGGGCTGGCTATTATATCGAAGACTCTTATTTAGTCGGTATGGACTCTTACAATGATGGCTTTGAACCAGACATTCACCTTGCCCTTTCCTACGAACACTTTTACCTTGATTATGATCAAAGCCAATTAAGTGGTGGGCTGACCATTGGCTACAGCGTGATTGATAAGTTCGAATGGGGACTTGACCTAGTTGGTACAAATATTCAATCTGGCTTCGATGAAACCGGCTTAGCTTTTTACGAAGAAGACGTAATTGAAGAGCTTGCCGGTATTAAAAGCAGAAATTATGACTTTGATGTTGGACTTCGCTTATCAAGACGTTTTGATAATTCGCAGATCTCCTTTGAGTATTTACATGATATTTCAGGCGCCCATAATGGCTGGGTAATGAACAGCTTCTTTAGTCAGATAATTCCTTGGCGTAATTGGGAGTTTCGCTCAGGTATCGGGCTAAGTGCTTATTCTGAAGATTTTACTAACTATTACTTCGGTATTACTCCTTCTGAAGCTAATTCAAACAGACCTGTTTACACCCCGAGCACATCCTACAGTCTTATCTTTGAGTTTCATGCTGAATACCCAATAAACCAAAACTGGGTATTTTTAACTGGCTGGCTATCAACATGGTTTTCTGATGATATTCATCACAGCCCTATTGTCTCCCAAGAATATCAGCACAAAGCCAAGGTAGGCCTGCGCTATGTTTTTTAAATACTATTTTTTATTAGCGCTCCCTATAATCAGCGTCAAAGCGCAAGAACAACCTAAAGAAGAGACAAGCCTAGTATCACTACCTGATACCTGTGTTGCCCTTCGTGAAGGACGAAATTGCTATGCTGATGTGGAAATATCTTGGCACCAGCCAAAGGGTAATTACTGCTTACGTGATGGTCAAAGTAAACATATTATGCAGTGTTGGCTTATGCAAAAAACGGGCTTTTTTCGCTATCAGTTTGACTCTGCAATAACGGTCAACTTTGAATTGGTCAATAGTAACAATGGCAAGGTCGTTGACACCACTGAAATACAAGTGCAGTGGGTGTACCAAAATCGCCAAAAGAAACGCCGTTGGCGACTGTTTTAACTGTTTGGAGTAAAAAATGGAACATTATGGCACGATTCTGCTAGTAGAAGATGATATTTCACTGGCTAAGTGGGTCGCAGAATACTTAACTGAGCAAGGCTATAAAACAACAATTTGTCAACGTGGTGACCAAGTCATTGAGCAAGTCAGAGCGACACCACCGGACTTAGTTTTATTAGATATCATGCTGCCTGGTCAAGATGGTATTAGTGTGTGTCGAGAGTTAAGACAGTTTTACCAAGCGCCTATTATTATGCTCACAGCCAGAGACGATGAAATGGACGAAGTAATAGGCCTTGAAGTCGGTGCAAGTGATTACATGATGAAACCTGTACGACCACGAGCACTCTTAGCCCGTATAAAAACGGCCTTACGTGCAAATACAGATAACAAAGAGTCGCGCTTAGAAAATCCTAACATAACTGTTGGCAAACTTACTATAGACACCGAATCACGCACTGTTTCTTTTGCCGATCAAGAAGTGCATATTTCAAGTGCGGAATACCTATTGCTGCATTACTTGGCCAGTAATGCAGGTCAGGTTGTGTCGCGCGATGCCGTGTTCAAAGCAACAAAAGGCAGAGAATATGATGGGTTAGACAGAAGTGTCGATGTGCTTATTTCGTCACTACGCAAAAAATTTAATGATGATCCCCAACACCCTGAAAAAATTAAAACCATCTGGGGACGTGGCTACTTGCTCGTCGCGACAGCGTGGCAATAGATGATATAACGCGTGAAAAAGTTTTATATTTCATTACTGGGCAGTGCACTGCTATCAATAATCATATTGGGCTGGTTAATTGACGCATTTAGTCAGCAAACCCATCAGCCGCAAGATACTTTTCATAGCCAAACCCAAATGATTAAAGGGTTTACTAAACAGTTGTCGGTACTGCCTGCGGATAAACGCGAGAATGCAATCAAGCAGCTAGAGCAAGATTTCAACGTGCAACTAGAGTATCGCTCAACTCAAGCATTAGCACTTCCTCACTCTCTGCTTTCGCAAATTACAATGCCTACAGGCTTAATACTCGAAGATCAACAAGGATACTACTTACTCTACAGCGAGCAGGCACTTGGCTCACACCATCTTAAAATGCGTCTAGAGAAAGCGCATTTACATGAGCAAGGGAATGATGTTCTCCTTACCCTACTCTTCTATGCTGGGTTATGTGTTTTTATGGGCTTTATTATTGCTCCACTTGCAAAACGTCTCAGCATCCTTAATGATGCCGCGCAACGCTTCGCTAAAGGTGACTTAGCTACCCGCATTAAACCATCTCATTTTACCTATATTAAAGATGTCGAGCTCACCTTTAATCGCATGGCGAATCAAATTGAGAAACTACTTGATGAAAACAAGCTAATGGCGTCGAGTTTATCGCACGATATAAGAACCCCTGTTGCGTGCTTACGCTTCGGTTTAGAAGCCGCGCAAGATTGTACTAATGAGGAAAAACGTCTTGAGTACTTATCTCGAATGGAGCAAGATTTAGATCAAATGGAGTCAATGCTAAAAAGTTATCTTGCTTTTGCTACCTTAGAGCAAAAAGCAAATAAACTAACCTTTAGCGAATCTGACTTAGAAAGCTACTTACTCAGCTTGATTCAACAAGTTCACCCTAAGCTTGAGCAACGTTCATTACGCATCAGCCACGACATAAAACAAGGACATATATGTGCCGACTTAGATTGGTTAGCACGTGCGATTGTAAACCTATTAAGTAATGCATGTGACTTTGCACGCTGCGAAATAGTTTTATCAGCCTCCTACAACCAAGGCTTCGTTACTATTAAAGTAGAAGATGATGGCCCAGGAGTGCATAAAAAAAACTGGGGGAAAATATTCAGTCCGTTCTTTCAAGAACAAAGTCACCGAAATCGTGACGGTGAAAGCTATGGCTTAGGCCTCGCGATTGTTGCAAAAGTGGCTGATTGGCATCATGGCACTGTCAGCGTATCAAAAAGCCAGTCTCTTGGTGGCGCATGCTTTACCCTCAGTATTCAAAATAAAAGCCTTTGAATATGTTTCAATTGTGTTAATTGTTACGTATTGTATTAGCTAATTGAACGAAATATATGCTGGCAGCAGATTCGAGGCGATTACAAGTAAAAATGCCCACTATTAACCCTTTTTATTTAGTGTTAATTGAAGTAGATTGTCAGCGCCGTCACAAATAGAGAAGTAACAATAATATGAGCGCATCACGTGGGGAGTTCAGCTCCCGCTTTGGATTTATTATGGCCGCAGCAGGCTCCGCTGTTGGCTTAGGAAATATTTGGGGTTTCCCTACACAAACAGCAAGTAATGGCGGCGCAGCATTTTTAGTTGCTTACTTAGTACTTGCATTTTGCCTAGCTTACCCAGCATTAATGGCAGAGCTTGTTATAGGCCGTCATGGCCAAGCCAATGCTGTCAGTTCCCTTAGAAAAGTTACAAACCAGCCATGGCAGAAAAAATTTGCTTTTGTAGTCGGCTTTGGCGGTATTATTTGTGCTGGTTTAATTTTAAGCTTTTATGCCATCGTAGCGGGCTGGATGCTCAGTGCAACATTAGAGCCCGTAGCACAATTAACTGCTCAAGAGCCTGCAATTACTTGGTTAGGTGAGCAGTCACTATCAAGAAACCTAATTTTTACTGCTGCGTTTATTATTTTGACCGTTGCTATTATTTCTAAAGGTGTTGAAAACGGCATTGAGAAATGGTCAAAGCGCCTGATGCCTGCTCTATTAGGCATTTTGTTTATGCTTATCATTTATGTGATGACCCAAGATGGCGCAGTTGAAGGTTTAAAAGCCTACTTAGTGCCTGACTTTTCATCTATTTTAAACCCAGAGCTGCTAGTTAATGCCCTTGGACAAGCATTTTTCTCGCTATCTTTGGGCACCAGTGTGATGATCATCTATGGTTCATACATTAGCAAAAAAGAGAATCTCGTGTCCTTGGGTGCTTATGTTACTTTGATCGATGTGTTTATTGCCTTTGTAGCCGGTTTATTGATTATTCCTGCGATGTATGTTGCACAGGCACAAGGCGTACAGATTTTCTCTGCTGAAGGCGTACTACTGTCTGAAGATACGTTAGTGTTTCAAGTGCTGCCCGCACTTTTCACCAGCATGGGTGATGTGGGTATTTTCGTTGGCTTTGCCTTTTTTGCTTTAATGAGTATTGCAGCGTTAACTTCATCTATTTCAATGCTGGAGGCACCCGTCTCTTATGCGGTTGAGCGCTTTGCTCTAAAACGCGTGCAGGCGACATGGTTAATTGGCGGTATTATTGCCCTTGTCAGCTTTACGATCGTTTTTAACTTAGGCACATTGTTTGGCTTTGTGATCACACTAACCACTAAGATTGGCCAACCAATTTTAGGATTAATGTGTTGTATATTTGTCGGTTGGATTTGGCACCGTGCATCTTTATTAAAAGAAATTCAACAAGGCTGCCCAGAAGCTGCAAACAGCTTCTTCTGGAAAGTGTGGCCATGGTATATCAAATTCATTTGTCCATTGGCTATTGCACTGGTATTCGCCAACTCGCTGTTAAGCTAAGCGCTTACTTGAAGTGGCCCTTTGCTTTGGGCTACTTCAAACACATATCCTGATGTGGAATGCCGTCTTCTAAGTAATCATCACCGACATTTTTAAAGCCAAACTGTTGATAAAAGCCCGTTAAATAACATTGAGCGCCTATCAAAATAGCTTTCTCTGGCCAGCGTTGCTGACATGTCTCTATAGCCATTTGCACAAGTTTGCTTGCCAACCCTTGTCCCCTAAATTGCTTAGCAACAAGTACACGACCAAATGCACTGAACTGCTCATTTTTGTCATAACACCGAGCGTAGGCAGCTAGCTGTTGTTCTTTGAACACAAAGAGATGCTGAGTCAGGTCATGGTTATCAACCTCGTCAATCTCTGGATAAGCACAGGTTTGCTCTACAACAAACACCTCAACCCGTGCTCGTAAAATCGCGAATAACTCATCTTTACTGAGTTCAGCGTAACTCTTAACAGAAAACATAAGATTCCTTTTTGCAAGACAAAAAACCCAGCCGTAGCTGGGTTTAAAGTGTACCTATTCGATTAAGCCCTAAGCGAATAACCGCTCTAATTGGTCACATAATTGCGACAGGTTTACGTGATCATGTTCTATCGTTAAATCAACATAACCATCCCCTCTAAAAGCACGGTCTAATTCAATTAACACATGCGTTTTATGAGCTTCAGGCACAAACGACAGCTCAACTTCTTGTAAACCAAAAAGGCTTCGGCTATCTGGACGATACTCAAGTTCCTGATAACAACCTGAGTGAGATTGAAACGTAGGTGCGCGTAGATAACCCTTTTCAACATCTGCCTTGACTAGGTTAAAACCTAATTTATCCATTGCGTGCATAAACGTGCTAACAGCATCATTCGGATAAATATGTAATGAGTCACGATCCGTTGGATCAAGCGCCATATCAATATCAAGACCCGTTTCTAACCAAACATGTGATTGATTATAGCCAGCGTTAATTTCCGTGATTGGGGTCTCTGAATGTAGGCGTGCTTCAAACGGAATATGCCTCTCTTCGCCCGCTGCAATCGTGCCGACATCCGTGATACGCCATTTTTCGATCACATGATTTGTAAAATACTCACCATCTTCACCTTCAACTTTAACACGCGTCATTAATGCTAAGTCTAAGCCAGTAATATCTTGCTCTACATCGCCGCCTTTAATAACGATAACTGCATTAAATTTTTGGCCTGGTTGTAAGTGCTCTGTTTCCAGTACAGTGTCCACCTTTGCTGCACCAATACCTACTGATGCAAGGATTTTCTTAAACATCTTTTCTCCTTAAGCCGTCTCTTTTCTAGTTGGCTTAAATTCCTTTGTTGTTGCATCTTAACCACAATTAAAAGCTAATGTCAGCGAAAAAATGATGCTTTTAGCGCATTAATCAATAAATAGTGCGTAAGTGTTCATTTTTTAGACTCTTTATATTCGATATTGTTTTCCATTAGTGAATATTTCGCTACACTCCTAACAAATGAAGTCAAAAGAAGAATTATGGAACTTATATACTTTGCTACGGCGTTCGTGTGCGGCTTTGCTGTCTATCAGCTAAAGCTTCCTCCTTTAATTGGTTTTTTATTAGCAGGGTTTGCCCTCAACTTATATGGCTATAAAACCACTGAATTACTCAACACACTAGCGAGCTTAGGCGTAACCTTACTGCTGTTTAGTATTGGTTTAAAATTAAAAGTTTCTAACCTTATAAAACCACAAGTATGGGCACCAGCGTCAATGCATATTGTACTGAGCAGCACCCTCTTTAGCGGTTTTATGCTGTTGCTTGGCGCATTCGCACTTCCTCTTTTCAGCGAACTGACTTGGCAAAGTGCACTCTTGGTTGGTTTTGCATTTAGCTTTTCGAGTACTGTGTTTGCCGTTAAAGTCCTTGAAGAACGCGGAGAAATGTCTAGTCTACATGGCAAAATTGCAATAGGTATCTTGGTAATGCAGGATATATTCGCAGTTATTTTCTTAGCGATTAGTACAGGTAAAGCACCTAATATTTGGGCATTAGCATTATTAATAGGGCTTCCGGTTCTGCGCCCTATTATGTTTTGGATTTTAAATCGCTCTAAGCATGGTGAATTACTGCCTTTATTTGGCTTTTTCTTTGCGCTGGTTTTAGGTTATCAAGCCTTTGAATTTGCTGGACTCAAAGGCGATTTAGGCGCGCTTATCATAGGGATGATGTTTGCTCCCCATAAAAAAGCGGGTGAGCTATCAAAATCATTACTAAATCTGAAAGATATCTTGCTTGTTGGCTTCTTCCTAAACATAGGTTTAAACGCGGAGCTTACCGCGCATGCTATATTGGTTGCGATGGTGATTATCTTAGTGTTACCAATTAAAGTTGCGCTCTATTATGTTTTAACTAACGCCTTCAAATTACGTGCACGTACTTCACTGCTTAGCGCATTTAGCCTTGCTAACTATAGTGAGTTTGGTTTAATCGTTTGTGCCGTTGCTGCTAGCAGTAATATGATCACCTCCGAATGGCTCGCGGTTATGGCGATTGCCGTATCAATTACTTTTATTTTGGCATCTCCTTTAAATAAACGCTCTAACGAAATTTATGTCAAGATTGAGCACTGGCTACTTAAATTTGAAAGTAATAGCCGCTTAACCGAAGAGTTACCAGTGAACTTAAACGATACCAAAATCGTTATTTTTGGTATGGGCCGTATTGGTACAGGGGCGTACGAAACAATTAGTCAAACACATCCAAACCTCGTTGCTGGCATTGATATTAAACCTGATGTGGTGGATAAGCACATTAAACGAGGACGCCGCGTTCTTTTAGCTGACGCCACAGACCCTGACTTTTGGCAACGGGTAAATCACTCTCATGTTGGCATGGTTATGCTTGCGATGCCAAAGCACATGCAGAATATTTTTGCCCTAGAGCAGCTAAAAGCGTCTGGATACCAAGGCCAAGTAACGGCTATTGCAAATTACCCTGACCAGCAAAAAGAGTTAGAAGATATGGGTGTAGATTCTACCTATAACTTTTATCTAGAAGCGGGTAGCGGCTTTGCCGAGCACGTAAAACAAAAACTTTTCTCATAATGTAAAAAAATAATTCTCAGGGCCTATATTTGGTACTGAGAATTATTTTCATTATATTCAGCGACTTGCTATTGCTATTTTTAGTACACTTCAATAGGCGTACCTAAAGAAGGTCAAGCTTATTTACAAAGCTTTACATCCAGATTAGCCATCCAATCAAAAAAAAGAGTAAACTCGCCATATGATACTTTGCTAAGTATCTATTTTTAGCACAAAAAAGTTTATTAATCCTGTTTACGATTTCGTTTGTGCGATTACTGTTAAGCTAATTGAGGTTGTTTAAGATGAAAGATAAGTTTACCAGTGCGTTAAAAGTAAACGCAGATGATGCTTGTTCGGGGAAACTTATTGACATACAACGTCGACTGGATGAGTTACAGCAAAATGGCATGAGCGCAACAGACATTAGAACTGTATTGTTTAATAAAATGCTCGATGTTTATCAAGTGCCACATGATCACTTTCTTCGAGAGGGTAAAACCCCCGCTCGAATTGATGACCCAAGTATTGTTAGTAGATTAAAAGAACTTGGTTTTTCGAAAAAAAGTCGTCACCAATTACATTAACTTTATTTCGTCATTAACGAAATAAACGCTACGCTATTGTGGGGGCCTACCTCCCTCACTAAATAGGCTGTTTCTTGCCCGTCACAGCCTATTTTCTCTCTCCTTTTTACCGTATCATTTAGCTTTAACAATTGTTTGAGATAAAGATGGATACAGCTCAACTTAAACAAGCCATTAATACGAAAATGCCATTCGGCAAGTACGCTGGACGCCCTCTTTTACTATTGCCTGAACCTTATTTAGTGTGGTTTAAGCAACAGGGCTTTCCAGCAGGTCAGCTTGGCGCTCAGCTGGCAATGATGTATGAAGTAAAACTAAACGGGTTAGAGCAAATGTTGATGCCCCTTTTAGACAATAAATAATTTTATTTTTGAGAACTTTTTTGCTGACTGGCGGTCTATTAATTTGCTACTTGTTTATTTTTGGTTTTAACCTCAAAAAAAGCGCCTCAAGGCGCTTTTTTTATGTCTAAATAGGTCATAAAATAGTTAATTACTTTAAACGATTTAACCTATCACTATCAGCGTTACAGCTTTACTATTAAACAGTATGCTTTATCAGAAACTCAATAATCTTCTGTATTAAATAAGCGGATGGTAAACTTTGCACCGCCCAATTCAGAGTCACTCACTTCATACGTACCACGATGCCAGCTTATAATTTTAGCAACAATCGCCAGCCCTAAGCCAAAGCCACCTGTTTTCTTATCTCTACTTTTATCTAAACGCGTGAATGGCTTAAACACACTCTCCCACTCACTTTTAGCAATGCCAGGTCCATCGTCTTCAACGGTTATGACAAGCTCTTTATTATGCTCTTCTAGGGAAACAATGATTGTATGTGCAGCATACTTTTGCGCATTACCTAATAAGTTTTGAATACAGCGAGCCATAAAGTGCTCATCACACTTATAAATTAAGCTAAGCGGTGCCTTTATTTGCACGTCTATATCTGTCGCAAACTCAAGTTTATTAACCACACTGGTAACGAGGGCAGTTAAATCACATGAGCGGTTGATAAGGTTAGGCTTGTGGGATTCTAAACGTGCATACTCAAGCATTTCTGACACTAACGCTTCAAGTTCAACAATATCTGCATGCATATTGTCTAAATAGGTAAAAGACTGCTCATTCTCTACTTGTTCTTCAAGCATTGCTATTGCGAATTTCAAACGCGCTAGCGGCGTTCTAAATTCATGAGAAACTGATGAGGTTAGCTCCTGCTGTGCTGCTAATAAGTATTGAATACGCTCTTGCATGGCAGATAAAGTATCGGTGATCGGTAAGAAAAAAGACTTTGAAGCATCATGTAATTCAAAATCTTGCGCACCACCTACAGCCTCACAAGCAAGGGTCAGTTTATTAAAATCTCTCCACAGTAAAAAACTCCATAAGCCTACAGGAACACCGACAACCATCAACAGTAAAAAATAAGGCCAGACAGAGCTAAAGCTTGGGTTCGATACAGTCAATGGGCCAATATGAAGTAACTGCTGATCGTTGAGTGTTATGTACCAAATAACCTCTTGTTGTTGGTTAAATAAGTACAAATAATGGTGAGAAGCTAAATCGGCTTTTAAATCATCAGGAAGTGCCAAGTCATTCCTGTCGATGATTTCACTATCAAATTCATCTTGTAGCTTCGATAAGCCGTCTTTAGTTTGGCTTAATAACCAGAGCGATTTACCAAATTCTTTATCGAGTGCAATTTGCTGTTGGGAGTCTTCATAGGGCCACAGTTGTTCGATGACCCCACTGACAAGAAACAGAGAAACGATTATATAAAGATATAAACTCGCAAACAGCTTCCCCATTAACAGCTAGATTTCCCAAGCATCTGATACGAATAAGTATCCCTGTCCCCAAACTGTTTTAATACGGTATGGTTTATCACTGTTATCACCTAACTTCTTACGGATTCTTGATACCCGAACATCAACAGTGCGATCTAAACCATCATATTGACGTCCAATCATATGTTGATGGACATGCTCACGGCTTAGCACTTCACCTGCATTTGAAGCTAAAAGCCACAATAATTCAAATTCATGTGATGTAAGTGTAATCTCATTGCCTTTAAGTGTAACAATGCGACTCGTTTTATCAATTGATAAATCACCAAATGTGATTTCTTCAGGGGCTTTAGTCGTTGCATGCCCACGGCGCAGTAACGCATTGATTCTTGCAAGTAGTACACGCGGTTCTGCCGGTTTAATTACATAATCATCAGCACCAAGCTCCAGACCGATGACCTGATCAAAATCTTCACCTTTCGCGGTTAACATAAGAATTGGCAAGTTAAACTTATCGCGTACTTGACGGCACACACTAAAGCCATCTTTACCTGGTAACATGACATCAAGAATCATTAAATCAACAGGGTTATTTTCTAGGTATTCGAAAACTTCATCGCCGCGTTCAAGGACCGCAACATCCAACCCATTGTGCTGAAGGTAGTCTCGTGTTAACTGTTGTAAACCGAGATCATCTTCAACAAGTAAAATCTTTGTCATTGGTTGCTCCTGAATTAAAAAAAGCTCCACGGAGAGCGTAATCTTCGTCTTGTCGTTTTTGCTTCTGTGCTCTGCACTTCAACTTTTGCTGTCGCAACTTTGCTCCCCGTGTGCGGATTGACTAAGGAGTATATTGTTTCAACCTGAACCCGCGCTTTATAGCTAAAACGGCCTTTTTGCATGTTCTGCCAGCACTGAACTTGTTGATCATTCTGATACAAACATACATCTTGAGGGTGTGTTAACTGCCAACTTATTTTTAGTTCAAGATCGCAAAATTCGTGCTGTTGAAAAACAACACACACTTTAGGTGATACATCGAAGAGAGATGCTTGTGCATGGCTCGGGAATCCCCAAAAAACAGCAACAAACACACCCAGACTAAAAACAAAAAACTTCATATTAAAAAATATGATTGAATCCTATAAAAGCAGTCATCGAATACGTGTGTTCAAAAAGCGGACTGTCATCTACGCCCGAGTAATCGTAATATGCTAAATGAAAACGAAGTGAGTTGCCCTCACTCAAGGGCCAACGGGCGTCGATTTTAGCATAAGGTTGCCAACTACTGCCAACACCAATTTTCCCATGTAAGGTTTCTTTCGCCGATAAGCCATAAAAGTAATCGTTTAACTTAGCGGATTTATACCAAACGCCTAAACTTGGAGTCAGTTCTAACTGACCTATTTGCTGGAGTGTCTGCCACTGAACTGCACTTCTTGTGCCTTTATATACATTGGATACATCTGCTAATGCTTGTAGCGAGAATATATGGTTATTATGAATGTAATGGTAACTTAAGCCTGCATCTAATGCCCAACGACGCTTACTGATATCGTTCACAGAGATACGCTCAGCATTCAATTCATTCTTTTCTGTGGAATTGACAAAACTACTCGAAGTTTGCAGCGCAAAAACATTACTAGGGTGAAAATCAATAAAAAAGCGCGTTTCAGGGTTAAACTCCGCCACTACATTAAAAACATGAGATGACGTTTCATGAAAAGCATAACCAAGTCGACCGTTATCAAAAAACCACTTTTCACCGTAATAAGCAATTTCAGGTAAGAGTATAAGCGGTAGATTATCACCTCCATACAGCGGGTTTGTGATCACCCCAGCTCCTGTATTGACACCCAAATACCACTTATTGGCTTCAACTTCTTGAGATGCTGAACGACTTTCTCGTTCTGTGCGGGTTGAGTCTTCAGCACAGACTTGATTCATCGATATAAAAATCAAGATGCACATCATTACCCAATTATTGATCGTTATCGTTTTCATGTTTGTTACGACCACAGGCAGTTTCCAGTTAGTCTATGGTATCAAGGTGTGAATAGGCTGTCTTTTATAGGTTACAAGTATTCACAATTTTGATACATATATCAGCTAAGTTTGTTACTCTTCAACAATCTCAAGACGGTTTCTTCCATGCTCTTTGGCAAGATAAAGAGCTTGGTCAGCTTTAGCAATCAGTTGTTCTGGTTGACTATTCTTAGACTTAATAGCAATACCAAAACTTGCCGTTATCTTACTTAACACATTAGTCGATTTAGGTTTCTTGACTTGTAACTTCGATATCGCGATGCGCAGCTGTTGAGTAAAGTTAGTCATATCACTGACACTTGCAAAATGTGCAGTAAAGCAAAACTCTTCCCCACCAAAGCGATAAACCTGCCCTACACTTGACACGTGTTTGAGTAATTTACTCGCTACAGCTCTCAGAACTTGGTCTCCCTTTTGGTGTCCGAATGTATCATTAAATTGCTTAAAATGATCAATATCAACCATCACCAACACCGCAAGACCAGCCAAATGAGCCGCTTGGCAGAATCGAGAAATGTCTTCATCAAACTTGCCTCGATTATAAAGGCCTGTCAGCGTATCTTTTTCTGCTTTATTTTTCGAAAGACTAAGCTCCTGCTTTAATTCGGATATTTCTGCATAGGCTTGTGCTAACTGGTTTTGAAAATCCTGTGCGCGGTTTTGTAAAGCGGCTGACTCACCACTTAGTCGCTCTACACAGTCCAACACATTATCAAAGCTATCTCCATCACTTAAATTTACATCATTGAGTTGCTCTCGGCACTCTTGGAGTGTTTGATTAAACTGAATAGAGTGAACAAGCGTGTCGTTTATGCCTTGCTGAACATTACTTACAACACCATTAAAATCATTCGATAGTTGATAGAACAAAGACAGATCATCTTGAGATAAATATTTATTAAAAAGATACTTGGCTCGCTCTTGGTCGCATGTACTGAATGTGCGAATAATATTATCAAGTTCTTCATTAAGCGCTTTATTTCTGCCACTTACATAGCAATACCACAACGCATAATTAAGCGGTGTAATAGGCATTTTGTATTTAACCATTAAGGGAATAGCGCGCTTCAAACAGCTACTTGAATAGCTCAGCGAATGCTCAACGTGAGCTGACAGAATCATGTGTCCATGCCATCAGTATTTTTATTATTTTGATTTACGTTAGCAACACATTGAAAAAAATCAATAAAAAATCTGCAATAATCGCTAAATCCCAGCAAAAAACACGGAAACCATTAACAAAAAACAATACAAAAGGATTGTTTTTATGGCTATTTTTGCGGAACAAAATAACCCAAAAACTCTAAGTAAAAAAGATGAGATCTGCTAATTTAAGAAAATGACGTGAAAAATCACCGCGTCAGTTTAGCCAAAAGTTAAATAACTGGGGATTTATAGGCGGCTTATAACAATTATATCAACCGCCTTAGGTTTTATTGAATAGTTTGAAATTAGTTTACAGCTGACCAAGGTCCATTAGCTGTTTCTGGCGAGTCACCTTGAGTCCACCACTTAGCGACATATATGACATTGTTAAAACTTACTTTGTCGTCTTTAACATATACCTTTGTACTATCCCATGCTGCAACACCACCTACCGGAGGATTGCCCTCTGGTGGTGTTAGCGTGTCGACGACTGTTACTTGAGGCCAGTTTACATGAGATTGATAAAAGTTTGTTACGCACTTTTCATAATCACCAGGGACCAATGCTGAATAGGCAGTTTGATAACCAACTAACTTACACTCAAATGATTGGCCTCCTGGTCTGTCGCTGTAATATGCCCAGTCTGCTTCCCAGTTTGTGTAGAGAACATCGGTCGAATCATTAAGGTTTAAACTACCAAAAGGAGTTTGCTGCCAGCAGGTGTTCTCTTCATCTGTTTCAATCGGGATATAATAGTAATTCGATAGACCTTCCCAATAGCGAATGCGATTTACTGGCTGTCCTTTGGTGCGGTTTTGCTCGCCACATTCAATTCCCCCATTTATTACATTAATTGTTGTGCCAAAACCGTATCCGATCCCCGCACTGAGCTCTTTTTGTGATGGCACCCAAGTTCTATCAATAACGTGTAGCATCGCCGGTTTAGGTGCTTGAGGTGTCAAGAAAAACCAAATTGCTGAAGCAAGATTAAGCCAAGAATCTGCCACTAAGCTTGGGTTGTTAAGTAGCACAGTTGCATCACCATTAAACATCACTTCCGAAAATGCACCATAATTAAAATGATACGAAAGCTGCTTCGCACCGCGGCCGAAATAACCTTGTCCTTCTGCGCATGGCCAACGGCGATTTTGCCAATCATTTTGACCACACCCTGTTGTATAACCGGCCTGCCCTTCTGACCACCCCATTTCGCGGACATGTACTAAAGCCTGTTGCCATTCTTCGAGTTGTAATGGGTTATCAGAGATATTATCTTTGGCGATATGACCACCGGTTTCTTGTGCAAAGTGTGCAAATGCCGTGATGATAGACTTTTTACAAATGGCATCAGAATCTCGGCCATCGGTGTATTCACCACAAAAAGCAGGGAACTTACCAATTGCCCGCAAAAAACGTGTATAAGTATACTCTGGCGCAGCCATTCCCGTCAGAAAATCCCACTCTTGCTGACCAAAGACTCGTTCAACACGTTTCACGTTTTCAGGGTTGCTTGCATTGTTAGGTGTAATAGCTTCAACAATACTATTATCCCTCGTTTCAAGCGCTTTTGCCCAAGTCTGATACATGGGATCGGATGCTTTAGCATCACGAGCCGCATTTAGTTCCGCACGAGATAGCAAATAGCCGTTTGGGTTATTCGGGTCATCAACAATCGTTAATGCATTAGCAGAGGCGATAAGAGCAACTTGCAGAGCAAGCAGTTTAATAGAGTGGGTTTTCATCGTCTTTCCTTTGAATTGTGTGTTTCTAAAATAGGTTTTAACCTTTTATTAACACTAGATGCAAAATGACATCGCTGTCAAGTTTCCACATCAATTCTATAAAAACGGCTTATTCCTGTTATTAAAACGATGACCAGTCATGCTTAATAAGTTAGTAACGACTGCGCAATTTCCCAAATAGCATTTAATGCGGGATCATGCCGCTCCTTTTTAAGCACTGCTAAGCCAATTTCAAAGCCTGGAATATCTTTTTCAGCGTCACTAATAACCTGAACCTTTTCTTTTAACGGGCTATTATCAAGTACAATTTTAGGCACCATAGCAACACCTAAACCCAAACTTACCATCGACACCATGGCTTCATGACCTGCTACATGGGCGTAAATACGACCATGAATATTTTTCTTTCGCCACCACTGCTCTAATCGCTGCCTAGATAATCCTTGTTCAGCAACAATGAATTCTAAATTAGACCAATGAATTGTTTCTAAATCTTTAAGTTGTTCACTGATAGGACAGGCTATTTTAGGTCCAATAAGTACCAAAGGAGAATACCCGATACTGGTAAAGGCTATTTGCCCTGGTAATTTAACTGGTTTTGCTGCAATCGCCATGGCTTCATGGCCATCCAATACACGATTTATGGCGAGCGCGGGGTCACCTGTATTGAGTGTAATTTCGATATAAGGATGCTGCATCCGAAGCTTTTCAAGAATTTGATGCAAAAAGCTATATGAGGCAGTAACAGAACAATAAATACTGACATTACCGTATATATGTTGCTGTGGCTCTTGGATATCAGCTTTGAATCGGTGCCAACTGGCAAGCGTAGCATTGGCATAATCACAAAATGCTTTTCCCTCTTGAGTTAGCTTAACCGTACGGTTATCACGATTAAATAATACTGCGCCTACTTCATCTTCAAGTTGCTTGATATTACGGCTTAAAGTAGGAGCGCTAATATGGCAAAGCTCACTGGCTCTAGCAAAGTGGAGCGTTTTAGCTAAGGCTAAGAAGTAATTAAGATGTTTGTGATCCATTGTGACTACCATTTCATTTTATGAAACACTTTAATTCAAATATATCATTTTACGCAAGAGATAAAATTGCATACTGTTAAGCCATACAAAGAGCACACACTTTTATTCTTTGTTTTTTGAAAAACTTGTATTTATAGGACACTAACAATGGCGAATTATTTTAATACTCTTCCTTTGAGAGAGCAGTTAGCGCAATTAGCGCAATGTGAATTTATGGACCCATCAGAATTTGCTGATGGCGTAGACGCTTTAAAAGGGAAAAAACTCGTTATTGTCGGCTGTGGTGCACAAGGCCTTAACCAAGGTTTAAATTTACGTGATTCTGGTTTAGATGTTTCTTACACACTGCGTGAGTCAGCGATTGCTGAGCGTCGTCAATCTTTCTTAAACGCATCTGAAAACGGCTTCACTGTAGGCACATATGAAGAGCTTATTCCAACGGCTGATGTAGTATTAAACCTAACTCCTGATAAACAACATACATCTGTTGTTAATGCCATCATGCCGCTGATGAAACAAGGTGCAACGCTTGCCTATTCACATGGCTTTAATATCGTTGAAGAAGGCATGCAAATTCGCGAAGACTTAACTGTTATCATGGTTGCGCCTAAATGCCCTGGTTCAGAAGTGCGTGAAGAATATAAACGTGGCTTTGGCGTACCAACACTCATTGCCGTTCACCCAGAAAACGACCCTCAAGGTCATGGCCTAGCGCAAGCGAAAGCGTATGCAGCTGGTACCGGTGGTCATCGTGCTGGTGTACTAAAATCATCATTCATTGCAGAAGTTAAGTCTGACTTAATGGGCGAGCAAACGATTCTATGTGGCATGTTACAAACTGGCTCACTACTTTGCTTTGATAAAATGGTCGAAAAAGGTATTGATGCAAGTTACGCGTCAAAGTTAATCCAATACGGTTGGGAAGTGATCACTGAAGCACTTAAGTATGGCGGTGTGACTAACATGCTTGACCGCTTATCAAACCCAGCAAAAGTTAAAGCATTTGAATTAAGCGAACAACTTAAAACAATTATGCGTCCACTTTATAATAAGCATATGGACGATATCATCAGCGGCGAATTCTCTCGCGGTATGATGGCTGATTGGGCTGAAGATGATGCAAAGCTTCTTGCATGGCGTGCTGAAACTGCTGAAACCGCATTCGAAAAACAGCAAAATACCGATGAAGAAATTAACGAGCAAACTTTCTTCGACCAAGGTATCTTGATGGTTGCTATGGTTAAAGCAGGCGTTGAACTTGCGTTTGAAACCATGACTGCTGCTGGCATTATCGACGAATCAGCTTACTATGAGTCATTACACGAAACGCCACTGATCGCTAACACGATTGCGCGTAAAAAGCTTTTCGAAATGAACAGAACAATTTCAGATACAGCTGAATATGGTTGCTACCTATACAACCACGCATGTTTGCCTTTACTACAAGATTTTATGAAAGATATCGACACTGATGTGATTGGTAAAGGTTTAGGTGATTCATCAAATCAGGTGGACAACCAAACTTTAATCGCGGTGAACAAGGCCCTGCGTGAGCACCCTGTTGAAATTGTTGGCAGTAAATTACGTGGTTACATGTCGGCAATGAAGAAAATAGTTTAACCCTAGAAAGTAAGTTTCGCTTGTTAGAAACCAAGCCCAATTGCATATGCTTTGGGCTTTTTTGTTCCTAGTTTAATTCGTCATCTGAAAAGTCTATGCTAAAATAACTACCTTAATGTTGTAACCTAAGACACTTTCATGGCGTTAAATCACCTTACCATTACTAAAAAAATCACTCTACTAGGTAGCTCTATTGCACTCATTGTTGCTGCGTTAATTGGCGTAACCGCAATTTATAGTGCTAAACAAATCATTGAACAACGAATGATCGAGTCTGAGCTACCAAGCAAGTTACAAGCAATTGATAATTATATTAGCCACGATATAAACCAAATGATCAGTGCCGCTGAGCAGCTTTCAAGTAACGCGTTTGTTATCGACTGGGCACGCTCTGGTGATACTGATGATACGATTTTACTTAAAGAGTTGAATCGCTTAGTTGCACAATACGATCTTGCGACAGCTTCATGGGCAAACCGTGAAACAGCGCAATATTGGAATCAAGATGGTTTTTTAAGAGTACTTACTAAAGAGCAAGATGGTTGGTTTTTTGCGTTTAAACAATCAGCAAACCCTTTTTCTATCAGTATTTACCAAGAATCACCTACAGACGTAAAAATGTTTGTGAACCACCAACAAACTAATGGCTTAGGTTTGGCAGGTCTTGCTAAAAGTATTGATGACATGCAAGCAATGCTGCAAAAGTTTCAAATAGAGAAAACCGGTTTTGTTTTTGTTGTTGACAAACATGGCTTGATAAAGCTGCACAAAGACGCCAGTAAAGTAGCCAAAGCAAAACTTGATACGCTTTATGAATCAGGTATTACAAGCACACTATTAACTGGTGAAGAGTTTACTCTTAAGGAAGTCAGCATCAAGGGAGAAGAAACGCTGGTTGCTGCAAGCCCAATAAAAAACACAGACCTGTTTGTTGTTGCACAAGTGCCTAAGCGTGAAGTCTTTGCAAGTATTGATACATTGACATGGCAAATTATCAGCTTTGCAATTGTCATCGCATTCGTTGCCAGTTTTGCAGGTTTACTACTAGCTAGAACATTGTCATCTCCTTTATCAAAAATGGCAGAGTTATTTACTCGGTTAGGCTCTGGTGATGCAAATTTAGCCTATCGATTACCTAGCTCAGAGCAACCAGAGCTTGCAAATTTGAGTGCTGGCTTTAATCAATTTATGACCAAAATCGAAACAGCGATTGGCCAAGTAGCGCAAGAAAGTCGAGAGATCAGACAAAGCGCAAGTCATGTATTTAAACAAACCCAGAAAAATTCAGACGCATTGGATAATCAGAAAGAGCAAACTATTTCCGTTGCGGCTGCAATTAACGAAATGGGTGCAACAGTACAAGAAATTGCATCAAGCGCAGCAAATACAGCAAAGCTCACTGAAAGCAGTAAACAAAATACTGAACAAAGCCATGTTCAGGTCACACAAAGCCAGCAAGCGATCACTGAGCTTGCGGCTGATATAGATAATATAACGGTGCAAGTGAACGAATTGGCAGGTAAAACGCAAGCTATTGCAAACATTGTTGATGCCATCAGAGGAATTTCTGAGCAAACGAACTTACTGGCGCTTAATGCGGCAATTGAATCAGCCCGGGCAGGTGAACATGGTCGCGGATTCGCTGTTGTCGCCGATGAAGTGAGAGCACTAGCAAGCAGAACATCACAATCGACTAATGAAATTCAAACAATGATCAGCGATCTGACGAATACGTCTGATTTAGTGGTTGAGCATATCAATCACTCGAAATCACAAGCTCAATTAAGTGTGGATGCGATGCAGAGCTCTGTTGAGTTACTCAATGCAATTAATGATGCTGCAAACGAAATAAATGATATGGCCACCTTGATTGCGACCGCCACCGAGGAGCAAAGCAACGTCGTCGCTGATGTTGGTCGTAATATTGAACAGATTAGCGATATTAGTGACAATGTTATGCGTGAACAAATAGATACTGAACAAGCGATAAAAGATTTAGCAACCAGCGCACAAACTCTGGATGATTTAGTGGCTACTTTTGACAAACGCTGACACGTTTTGTAACAGTTAACACTGACCCTTTTTGATTCACCGCCTATACTTAAAGTGATTTAGGCCGTGAATTTAAGAGGGTCAGATGAAAACAACAACGTTTATTCTTGTATTAAACCTTTGCTTTTTAAGTGCGTGCAATAGTACTGCTGATAAACCTCTTTCACCCCCCAACGCCCTTACCCAGATTGAAGATTTCAACATTTTGGAGATCGAAAGCCAAAAAGATATCTTTACATTAACGCCCACTATAAAAGAACGCCTCGACATGAGCTTTCCTGAGGGTCAACGCTCTATCCGCAGTGCAAAGCGACTGATGCAGTTTTTGCTCGATAATGGCGATGAATCCCTCTCTTATCAGTCAGGCGCGACCCTTACCGCAGCGCAAGCCTATAACGACTTAAATGCGAACTGTTTATCGCTTTCTATACTCGCATATAGTCTCGCTGAGCATTTGGGTTTATATGGACAATTTCAAAAAGTACACATCCCTGAGTATTGGGCTTTGAATAATGGGTTTAATTTACTCACTGGACACATTAACCTAAGAGTGAAAGAAAGAGGCAAACAGCTCACGAATCTAAGGGTCATTTACCCGCAAGAGCGCGCTTTAGTCATTGATTTTGACCCTAATAGCCGTCAAGAATCATTTAAAACCAGTTACATTGATAAAGCGCGCATTACTGCAATGTTTTATAATAACAAAGGCGCTGCCGCTATGCTCAATGAGAGCTACGATTTAGCTTACAGTTATTTTACTGGAGCGATTAAAGTCGACCCAAAATATTCAGGTGCTTGGGGTAACTTAGGGGTACTGTTGCGTTTAACTAATCACTTTAAACAGGCTGAAGCTGCTTACCTGCATGCGATTGATCTTGATGTGAACAATCATACCGCACTTGGCAACTTAGCACTTATCTACAAACTCACTAACCGTGAAAAAGAGGGAGAAGACATTCTCACTAGGCTAGATAAAAAGCGCCAATCCAATCCTTACTATCATATTTCATTAGGTAACGATGCATATGCCGCAGCGCGCTATCAAGATGCACTCAAACACTATAAAAAAGCACGCAGCTTAAACATTAAACTTCATGATTCTGACTTTGGTCTTGCCAAAACCTACTACCAATTAGGGGATTTAAAACTTGCCAGAAAGTACTTAATATCCGCTAATAACAAAGCTGATTTCGATCATGATAAAAAACGCTATGAAAGCAAATTACAAGCTATTCGCTCTCACACAGCTAAGCTTACTCACTACTAGTAGTCTGTTACTTATTCTGACTGGTCATGCATATGCGAATGCACAAACCGCACTCGAAAAGGACATTACAGCACTTACATCCAGTCAATTTTATGGCAGGAAAACAAATACGCTTGGTGCAAAACATGCGGGTGAGTTTATTAGTGAGCGCTTCTTAGAACTAAACTACAACGTACGTAAACAACCCTTTGAGTATGATGTTCCTTTTAACCAAAAACGCTCAGGCGTTAATATAATCGCCACGCAGAAAACAGCATGCACTGATTGCAAAATGATCATTTTCACCGCTCACTATGATCACCTAGGGCCAACAGGAAGCCGCTATTACCCAGGAGCGAACGATAATGCCAGCGGCGTAGCTGCGCTGTTGTACTTAGCACATCATTTAGCGCATCAAACTCGACAGTACAACTTAGTTTTTGTCGCTACGGATGCTGAAGAAAACGGTTTACACGGCAGTAAATATCTTGTCTCCACACTTAATTTAAGTGATATCAAACTAAGTATAAACCTTGATATGTTAGTGGTTAATAAACACAAACCACGCATTTATGTGTATTTAGATAGGCAGTCTGGTAGTCAGTATAAAAAAGCGTTAACTTTGCTCTCTGATAAGGAATTAACATTTATAGTCAGCAGTTCATCAGCACGACTCAATAGATTACTTGGCACTAACATTAACTGGCGTAAAGCAAGTGATCACTACGCATTTGCCAAAGCTGATATTCCTTTTATTTATTTCGGCATGGGTGATGATAAACATCATCATCAAGTAACAGACACGCTAGAACATATCGACTTTCACCTTTATGAGCAAACCATTTTAAAAATAGCGGAGTTTGTGACTTACTTAACAGGGAGTTGAGTACACAATACAAACTGCTTTTTTTGTATTTTGGTTAACTTTTTCACACGTGCCTCTAACTTACTTGCCTCGCTGCGGGTGCCAACCTTTTGTTGGTATACTAGCGTTAAAGGCCCTTTGCCTTTTAAATTCTTAGCTCCTTTACCAGCCTCGTGTGCGGCAAAACGTTTTTCAACATCAGTACTTATTCCTGTGTACCAATGCCCTAAACGCGTCTGAACGATATACAAATGCCACACAGCATCCATACTCTCGCGCTTTTTTATTGATTCAGGTAAACTTTTTGTCGTGTCTGTGGTCAAATTTGTGCCTCGTAAACGTCAATCTCAGCAAAAACAATTGTTGAAAAGGGTTTTACCTTCTGTGACTAATCGGTATCATGCAAAGTATAAAAAATAAGGATTCAAACAAATAATGCAGTCGTTTAAAACTTTTTCTTTTTGGCTCGTACTTTCCCTTGCTTTAACTGTTACAGCAGGATGTTCTAGCTGGGTTTATCGTATCAACATTCCCCAAGGTAACTTTTTAGAGCAGTCTGATGTTGATAAGCTACGCGTAAACATGACTCGTGAGCAAGTGGTTTATGTCCTAGGTAAACCCGTGGCAGAAGACTCTTTTGATAAAAGTACTTGGCATTACCTTTATGTGTTTAACATCGGTCGTGATAATGAGCAGCGAAAATCGCTCACTGTAAACTTTGAGAACGACAAGCTGGTTTCAATTTCAGGTGATTACGATCAACCAAGCGAGTTCAATACCCCTCTAGAACAAGAATAAGTTCTAAGACAAGAAAAGGTAGCTAGGTGCTACCTTTTTTATTTAGGCCGTCCACCCGTTATTTTATTCGCACGCCCCTCTTCCTTCGCTTTTTCTGCTCGGCGTCTGCGGGCATCCTTAGGGTCAGCAATCAAGGGACGATAGATTTCAATTCGGTCGCCTTGTTTAACTTCTTGCGTCAATTTACACGTTCGATTCCAAATACCTAGGGTCAGATTACTTGCATCTATTTCTGGGCACTTGTCGATAATTCCAGACTTAATAACTGCCTGCTCAGCCGTTGTGCCTGTTGGCACTTCAACGAGTAAACTGGTTGCTGTTGTCGGTAATGCAAATACAACTTCTACACTGATCATAAACGAGCTCCATAAACCGCTTTAGCACGCTGAGTGAAGGCATTCACCATATTCTTCGCAACTTCATTAAATACCTTGCCAAATGCAAGCTCAATAAGTTTACTTGCAAACTCAAACTCTAGATGTAGTTGCACTTTACAGGCTTTGTCATCTAAGGGTAAAAAGTGCCACTTCCCTTTTAGGGATTTAAATGGGCCATCAACTAGTTGTAATGACACAGTATGATCATCTATAAAGGTGTTTTCAGTCGTGAACCACTTTTTTAAACCCGCTTTAGAAATCTCTAAGCTGGCTGTCATACCAGAGGGCTGCTTTGAAACAATTTTTGCATCTGAGCAATGTGGCAAAAACTCTGGGTAAGCATCTACATCGTTGACTAAATCAAACATTTCTTTGCTGCTGTACATTACCAGCGCACTTTTTTCTATTTGTGGCATATTCACTCCCAACTGTGTCGACGAATTTTAGCAAGCTTTAGCTATTTCCCCAAATTTTCGTACTAGTATAATTTACGCAAAGCCTTAAAAAAGCGATGTAAAAACGCTGTATTTACGTATAATATGGGACACTATGGCTAAGAAAAAATCATCTAAATCGACAAGTAATACCATCGCGCTGAACAAAAAAGCGCGCCATGAGTATTTTTTACACGATAAGTTTGAAGCAGGGGTTGAACTACAAGGCTGGGAAGTAAAAAGTATCCGAGCAGGTAAAGTAAACATCTCTGAGACTTATATTCATATTAAAAACGGCGAAGCATTTTTACTTGGCAGTCAAATTCAGCCTCTCAATAGTGCTTCAACACACGTGATTTGCGATCCACTTCGGTATCGTAAGTTACTTTTAAATAAGCGTGAGATCGATCGTCTTATCGGTGCAACAGAGCGTGAAGGTTACTCACTGATCGCAACGGCTATGTACTGGAAAAAATGCTGGGTGAAGTTGGAGTTCCACCTTGCTAAAGGTAAAAAGATGCACGACAAACGTGAAGACGGAAAAAATAAAGATTGGGCTCGTGAAAAAGAGCGCCTAATGAAGCACAAAGCTTAAAAATAATATTAAAGCCTAACTTTTTTGTTAGGCTTGTACCCCTTGAAAACACACACTTCACTCTCCAAAAAACCATTATCAGCTTAAAAACCCATACCTTTTTGCTATTTGAAAACACACCATTTACATGGTATCAATCTTTTTCGTGATATTTATTCACAATATTCTCACATTGAAACAAGGATTGAATTTTATGAAGAACTCCCATCACTTTATGCAACGACCACTTTATGCATTTACCATTGCAGCGTTAGCAGGCACAAGCTTTATGTCTGTTGCAGCTCAAACAGATGGAGCTGAAAAGGTCGAACGTATTGAAGTAACAGGTTCTCGCATTAAACGCTCTGATATTGAAGGCCCTTCGCCGGTGCAATCTATCAGTCGTGCAGACATTGATAATATGGGCTACGACAACTTACAACAACTTTTAGAACGTATGCCCGTAGCCGGTAATGGTACATTTTCTACCCGTGGTAATAACCAAGACTCTACAGCGAACGGGGCTGCTGCAGTGAGTTTACGTGGATTAGGCTCTGATGCCACGCTTGTGTTAATAAATGGCCGCCGAGTGTCTATTAGTGCATTTGCTGAAAGCATCACTAATTCATTTGTTGATATTAACTCAATCCCTGTATCAGCTATTGAGCGAATCGATATTTTAAAAGATGGGGCATCGGCTATTTATGGCTCCGATGCTGTAGCTGGTGTCGTTAATATCATCTTAAAGAAAGATATAAATGGTCTAGAAGTTAACCTAGGTTATGGCGGTACAGACGGGCCTAATTATGAAGAAAAAACAGCCAGTCTAGTGTGGGGTACGAGCACTGAAAAAAGTAGTGCATCTATCATTATTGATTACTTCAATAACACAGCTTTATCATCAGATGAAATGGGGCGATTAGGTACTGCAAACCAAGAACCCTATGGTGGTATGGACTTTCGCTCATCACGCGGTTTTCCAGGTTACTTTTATGTAGATGGCGAAAAAACGATTGACCCATCGTGTCCTCCTGAAAATGCTACATCAACTGGAAGTTGTTTATTCGACTATGGCCCATATGGTTATATTACGCCGGCATCTGAGCGAGTGGGTGCTATTTCACAATTTGAATACAACTTTGATAATGGTATTTCAGCTTTCTTAGAAGTGGCGGTTCAACACAATTCATCACAAGCAGCTGGGGCGCCTACTCCACTTGATGAAGACGCAGGACTGACAGTTCCAGCAAGTCATCCGAATAATCCTTTTGGTCAAGATATTGATATTGGTCGTTACCGTACAGTGGATGCTGGAGCGCGTCAGTGGGACATTGAATCAGATACACTACGCTTTGTTGCCGGACTCAAAGGTGAAATTAGTGACTGGAGCTGGGAAGCGGCGGTACAAAAAGGCCGTAGCAAATCAATGCAAACTGGCGACAGAAGCCAAGGCTGGGTGCGTACTGACTTTTTACAACAAGAAATCGACGCGGGTAACTACAACCCATTCGGCGGCACCTATAATAGTCAAGATGTTATTGATCGTATCACAACAAGCCTAGTGCGCCGTGGTGAATCACATATGACATCATTTGATGCAAACATCACTGGTGAAGCATTCAGCTTTGGCGACGATGTTGTGATGATGGCTGCCGGTATTGAGTACCGCGAAGAAGATGTTAGCGACATTCCAGATGATCAATTCCAACGCGGGTTAATTTTTGGTACTGAATCTGTTTCAGCGGCTGCTGAGCGTGATCAATATGCTGCCTATATTGAGTTTTCAATTCCACTTGCCGACAACCTAGAGCTACAACTGGCTGGTCGTTACGATGATTACAGTGACTTTGGTTCAACAACAAATCCTAAAGTAGCAGTTCGCTGGGCTCCAACTGACTCGATTACCGTTCGAGGTTCTTGGGCACAAGGATTTAGAGCGCCATCGCTTGCACAAATAGGCTTGGGACCTTCAGAAGAAAGCCAATTCTTTGTAGATACTTACCGATGCCAAGCAACTGGACAAGATTGCGATGCGCTTGATTACAACATTCAATTTGCAGGTAATCCAAACCTTGAAGCTGAGGAATCTGAGTCGTGGAACGTCGGCTTTATTTGGGCGCCAACAGCTGAGTTTGGTTTTGGTGTCGATATCTGGAGTATCACTCAAGATAATAAGATTGACGAGCAAGAGTTCGGCCCTATTTACAGTGAAAATTGTAATGACCAAAACAGTACTGTATGCGTTCGACTTGCGCCTCAGGATGGTTTGAGCCTAGGTGTCATTCAAAAAGTACACAGCACATTTGAAAATGTCTCTTCGCAAGAAGTCTCAGGTATAGATGTATCGGCAAACTACACACATGCAATGAATGACTATGGATTCTTGAAATTCAATCTAGAGTGGGCCTACCAAGATGAGTTCAAAAAAGATGGTCGTGATTACACTGGCGAATACCGTTACCCTGAACATCGCTGGATTTTCAGCACAAACTGGGAGATGGGCGACTTTAATACGAATGTAAACGTTAGTTACATTGGCGAGTTTGAGGATACTCCAGACATTAACTTCGATGGTGACCTTGATTTTGACAGCAATACTTCGCGTATGGTTGACTCACAAACATTAGTCGATTTACAGACCGCTTATAACTTCTCAGATAAATTAAAGGTCTCTGTGGGCGTTAATAATGTATTTGATGAAGATCCACCATTCGCAATTGGTGATGGTGATGGCGACTTATATGGCTATGTATCAAGTGTACATAATCCACGTGGCCGTTACTTCTACACTAAGTTAACGATGCGTTTTAATTAAACTAATCAAGGCTTAAAAACAAAAACCCGCCAACTGGCGGGTTTTTTAACTCTTTAACTCAGGCCTAAATTATAGGTCGCCTTCGTTTTCAGAAAGGAACTTAGCAACGCCTTCAGGGCTTGCGTCCATACCTTTTTTGCCTTCAGTCCAACCAGCAGGACATACTTCACCGTGCTCGCTGTGGAATGCGAGTGCGTCAACCATACGGATCATTTCGTCGATGTTACGGCCTAGTGGAAGGTCGTTAACTACTTGGTGACGTACGTTACCTTCTTCGTCGATTAGGAAAGAACCACGGAAAGCAACACCGGCTTCTGGGTGCTCAACGTCATATGCTTGACAGATTTCGTGTTTAACGTCTGCAACAAGTGCATATTTCACTTGACCAATACCACCGTCAGCAACGGCAGTGTTACGCCATGCGTTGTGTGAGAATTGTGAATCGATAGAAACACCGATTACTTCAACGCCACGCTTTTGGAATTCTTCAAAACGTTTGTCGAAAGCGATTAGCTCTGAAGGACATACGAAAGTGAAGTCTAACGGGTAAAAGAAGATAACTGCTTTTTTACCTTTGATAGTTTCTTTTAGGTTAAAGTTTTCAACGATTTCACCGTTACCAAGAACAGCTGCTGCAGTAAAGTCTGGTGCCTGACGGCCAACTAATACACCCATTTTTATCTCCAAATATTTGAGTTTATTTCCAATTGCCTACGCAATACTTACTAGTATATGGTTACGAAAAATCAAAAACCAAGGGTAAGCACTGATAATTAGCAAGATAGTTTAAAGAGGTTACAGACAAATGAACAATCGAAAAAAGCGATATGTGCAATCGAAAAAATTGATTCGGCTAAATTGATGGCTGGGCAACTTGAAGTCAACTTCTATCTACTCAATAAAGTACAGAAATAAACCATCCTTTCAATAACTTAGTATATTTTGGCTAAAAATAAGAAACCCAGCATCAAGCTGGGTTTTCAGGTGACAGTTAATACTTTACAAATATTAATCCATTATATCTTCTGGCATATCACCACGGATCTGCTGCCAGATTTCACCTGTTTGATGACCGTATTTACGCATCATAGAAATCGCACCATCATGTTCACGACGCTCTGCCAGTAAAGTTAAATCTTTATAAAACTGACGCGCTAATTCACGGGTACGTGAATCAGAAAAATAATGACAACCAATTTTTGAATAAAAGCCTTTAAAGCCATTTAAAATCAGTACATAAATGCGATTATTTCCCGCAATAGCTAACTCATGGTGTACTTTGTAGTCGTAATCAGCAAACGCTTGCGCACTGTCTTCAAGCTGCTCACTTTGCGATAAAATTTCGATTACGCGTTCAGGTGCAAGCTTGATCGCTGCACGCGTATAAATGGCGCTAATATTGGTACGCGCAGACAGTAATTGGTCGGTTAACTCAGGCATTTTGTCTTCATCAAGCCGTGCTAACGTTTCAAGAATATTCAGCCCAGATGTTTCCCAGAAATTATTTACACGAGTCGGTTTACCATGCTGGATTGTTAACCAACCATCTCGTGCTAAACGTTGTAGCACTTCACGAAGCGTTGTGCGGGTAACACCAATTAGTTCTGAAAGTTCGCGTTCAGCAGGAAGAATTGAGCCAGGCGGAAAGTCACCATTCCAAATAGATTCAACAATGTATTCTTCAGCAAAACCTGCTGGACTTTTCGCTTTAAAAATTCTCATTCAATTTCCACTTGAGTTAGCACCTACTTCTATCGCAAAAAGCGATCAACTCACTGATTGTACCAGATGATCAGCAACTAACAAGCAAAGTAAGTACCCTGCGGATAAAAATCTCTTCGCAATGAAAAAATAAATTAACTTTAAGCTAAGATTGTAATTAATCACCTAAGACTTTGGAGCACTAAACGCTTAGTCTTGCTCGTCTATAAAGAGTAGCCACATAAAATTAATTAAAAAAAGCGAGTATAGACTCGCTTCTTTAATGCTCTTAAAGCAATGATCAATCAAGTACCTTGGCATCATTGGCTTTATTTAGCAGACTGCGACTTTGCGTTAAGAAGTGTGCGGTAGCATCACTAAAATACTCTTTGGCATCCGCAAAGCCCTCTATCAAAGCAGCTTTATTACCCGTTTTTAGTTTTTCTAGCGTGTCGGCAAAGGTCGCTTGATAATTAGCAAGTAAATTTTCCACATCATCAAATTGCGCTAACATAATATCCGAGTAAAGCTCTGGTGACTGAGCAAAAAGTCGCCCTACCATCATCAGCTCTAATTGATAAATAGGAGAAGAACAGCTACGAAGCTCTGCAAGTGTATGACTTTGCTTCGCTAAGAATTGACCATAGACAAAAGTTGTTAAGTGGCGCATGACTTGAATGATTTGCATCGCTTCATCGTGTTTTTTTGCTTCCATTTCGACAACTTGACAACCCCACACTTGCAACTGGGCTAACAAGCCCTGTGCAACCTCATGATTACGTCCCTCACAAACAACAACTGTCTGCTTAACCCAGTGAGAAATGTCGGGGCCAAACATCGGATGTAAGCCTACAACAGGGCCATTATGTGCCGCCATAAGTGCGTTTAATGGTTTTTGCTTCACTGAAGTAATATCCACAAGCAAACAGTCCTCATCAAGCTTAGGCAAAGCTGCAACAACCTGTTCTAATGCATTGATTGGCACACTGACAAGTACAAGCTTAGCCCCTGCCAAGATAGCTTCACTCTCTGCTTGCTGCTCTTTATCTAAAATACGCACTTCATAACCTGAGCGAATAAATTGCTGTGCGAATAATTGCCCCATCGCTCCTTTTCCGCCAACAATGACTATAGGTGATAATTGAGGAGCCGAGCAGGCTAAATTTCCTTGTTGATTTTGGTACGCTTCACGCATCATACGACGCAAAATATCTTCAACTAACTCTGGGTTAACACCTTGGTTAACCGCTTCTTGGCGACGTGCTGCCAATAAATCAGCTTCACGATCTGGGGCATGTAACGGAGCGCCGATTTGTTGCTTAATTGCCCCTATTTTTTCTGTAATGCTATTACGCTTTGCTAGCAATGCCACTAATTGTGCATCACACTCATCTATTCCTGCTCTTAAATCAGCTAATTCATTCACTGTTGCCACGTTACTACACCTCAAACCCCAAACGTAAATATATATATACAAAAAAGTAAAGCTTACAATACAGATTATAGTAACAGCATAAGCTGCAAAGTACAAAGCCCTAAGGAGCTAACAAAGAGAGGAAACTTGAGTCATCAATGTATGACAGGATAAAGTGCAAAGAAGGGTGAAACAAAGGATAAGCTTATAGAGAGTTGCTTTTTTAAAAACCAAAACGGGTTGCAACCCGAAGGCTGCAACCCGTTTTTTTTGCGTTGATAAACAGCGCGTATTAGTTAAGTTTTTCTCTAATACGTGCAGATTTACCAGAACGCTCACGTAGATAGTAAAGCTTAGCACGGCGAACTGCACCGCGACGCTTAACTGTTACGCTGTCGATAAGAGGGCTGTGCGTTTGGAATACACGCTCAACACCTTCACCGCTCGAAATTTTACGAACTGTGAATGCTGAGTGAAGACCACGATTACGCTTAGCGATTACAACACCTTCAAAGGCCTGTAGACGCTCTTTGTTACCTTCTTTTACACGTACCTGTACAACTACTGTATCACCAGCGCCGAATGCTGGTACGTCTGTTTTAAGCTGCTCTTCTTCAAGCGCTTTAATAATATTTTGGTTTACTTTTGCCATTATATTTCTCACTTTCCTAGGTGTAACTGTCTTCTAGCCACAAGCTTGTTGGTACTCTTGCTTGAATTCTGCAAGAAGTGCCGCTTGCTCCTCAGTCAGAGCTAGGTTATGCAACAAGTCAGGACGACGTAACCAAGTTCTACCTAATGACTGCTTTAAGCGCCATTTTGCTATCTCTTGGTGGTTTCCGCTGAGTAATACAGCAGGCACCTGTTTATCATCCAATGTTTCTGGCCGTGTATAATGAGGGCAATCAAGCAATCCATCCGAAAATGAATCTTGCTCTGCTGATTGGTTGTGACCTAGCACCCCTGGCACTAATCGTGCGACTGCATCAATTAATGTCATGGCGGGTAGCTCACCACCACTCAGAATAAAATCACCTATTGACCATTCTTCGTCAACATATGATTCTATGATTCGCTCATCTATACCTTCATAGCGACCGGCAATCAAAATCAGTTTTTTAGAGCTTGCGAGTTCGCTCGCCCCTTGCTGATCTAATTTGCGCCCTTGCGGGGACATATAAATTACTTTAGCACCATCACCTGCCGCTTTTTTTGCGTCAAGAATGGCTTGTTTCAATGGTTCAACCATCATTAACATACCAGGACCGCCCCCATAAGGACGATCGTCCACAGTTCTATGCTTATCAGTAGCATAGTCACGTGGATTCCAGCAGTTAAAGTCGATTAGACCATTTTTAACTGCGCGACCAGTTACCCCTTCATTGGTAATAGCGTCAAACATGTTCGGGAAAAGGCTTATCACCCCTACCCACAATGAACTCGTTTGTGACATTAAAACCCAGGATCCCAGTCTACGGTAATTTCTCTCGCCTCGTGTTTAACTTCTTTAATAACAGAGTCTGTTAAAAATGGAATTAAACGTTCAGCTTGGCCAAATGCATCTTTTTTGTTTGCTTTCACAACCAAAACATCATTTGACCCTGTCTCCATTAGGTCATCAACCGTGCCTAAATTATAACCTTTATCAGTTACAACAGACATGCCGATGAGATCTCGCCAATAGAATTCACCTTGCGGTAATTCTGGTAGCTGCGCTGCATCTACAGAGATTTCAACATTGGTCAACGCCATTGCTTCATCTCGGTCGTTTACTTGCGCAACTTTAGCGATAAAGCCTTTGTTGTGGCGACGCCAGTCGACCACTTCTAAGGTCTGCCATTTACCTTGTTGCCCTATCAACCATGGGCTGAAATCGAAGATCCCTTCGGGATCATCAGTAAATGAATGCACCTTAAGCCAGCCCTTTATACCATAGGGGGCACCGAGCTTTCCTACAACGATTATCGAGGTGTTCTCTTGACTCATGGTTACACTTACGCCTATTAAGCCGCTTTACGAGCGTCTTTAACTAATTTAGCTACGCGATCTGAAAGAGATGCGCCTTGACCTACCCAGTGTTCAACACGAGATAAATCTAAACGTACTTTTTCTTCCTGACCAGAAGCGATTGGGTTAAAGAAACCTACTTTCTCGATGAAGCGACCGTCACGCGAGAAACGGCTATCCGCAACCACAATTTGATAGAAAGGGCGTTTTTTAGCGCCACCACGTTGCAAACGAATAGTTACCATACCGTCCTCTAAATAGATTGACTGTTTTCATTAATAAGATTTACTCCCCAATACGGGAAGCTGGGGAATTGTACGAGTTTTTTGCAACATTGCAAGTAAGAAGTGATGCAAAATGTAAGTTTAGTTGATTAAACACTGATCTGCGCTAGCGATCTTAACTTTGCATAGTGATTACGCATAATTTATCCATTAAAAAAGGAGCTATTTGCTCCTTCTTTAAGATAAACACTATAAAGGTGGTATTAAAACTTAGGGCCTCCGCCCATCATACCTGGCGGTAACATGCCTTTCATGCCACGCATCATTTTCTTCATGCCGCCTTTACCTTTCATTTTCTTCATCATTTTTTGCATCTGCGTAAATTGCTTAAGCAATTTATTGATTTCTTGCACCTGTGTACCAGAGCCTGCTGCAATACGTTTTTTACGAGAGCCTTTGATGATTTCAGGGCGCGCACGCTCTTTTGCAGTCATTGAGTTAATAATCGCTTCCATTTGTACAAACGTTTTATCACCCATTTGCCCCTTAACTGCATCAGGTAAGTTTTGCATACCCGGCAATTTATCGAGCATTGACATCATACCGCCCATGTTTTTCATCTGACGAAGCTGCTCTGCAAAGTCATCAAGTGTAAATCCATCACCTTTAAAGACTTTCTCAGCAACTTTAGCCGCTTTCTCTTTATCAACTTTCATTTCGACTTCTTCGATTAATGAAAGTACATCACCCATACCTAGGATACGAGAAGCAATACGGTCAGGGTGGAATGGTTCAAGTGCATCGGTACGCTCACCCACACCCATGAACTTAATTGGCTTACCCGTGATATGACGAATTGATAGTGCAGCACCACCACGAGCATCACCATCCGTTTTCGTTAAGATCACACCACTTAAAGGAAGCGCTTCGTCAAATGCTTTTGCTGTATTTGCAGCATCTTGACCTGTCATTGCATCAACAACAAATAAAGTTTCGATTGGGTTAATCGCGCTATGAAGTGCTTTGATTTCATCCATCATGTCGTTATCAACATGCAAACGACCCGCGGTATCGACTAACACGACATCGATAAATTTCTTCTTCGCATGAGAGATAGCATTATTTGCGATATCAACCGGCTTTTGCGAAATATCACTCGGGAAGAACTCAACGCCCACTTCATCTGCAAGTGTTTCAAGCTGTTTAATTGCCGCTGGACGATAAACGTCAGCACTCACAACAAGTACCGATTTCTTTTTACGCTCTTTTAAAAATTTAGCTAGTTTACCGACACTCGTCGTTTTACCCGCACCTTGCAGGCCTGCCATCATTACAACAGCTGGCGGCTGCGCATTAAGGCTAAGCTCTTCATTCGCTTCGCCCATGGCTTTTTCAAGCTCTTCGCGGACAATTTTGATAAAAACTTGGCCAGGGCTTAAGCTTTTAGTGACTTCAACACCCACTGCACGTTCTTTAACTTGCTTAACAAACTCACGAACAACAGGCAGTGCAACATCCGCTTCCAAAAATGCCATGCGGACTTCACGTAATGTATCTTTAATATTGTCTTCAGTTAGGCGTCCACGACCACTGATATTTTTTAAGGTTTTACCTAAGCGTTCTTGGAGATTCTCAAACATGTAAAGGTTCCGATAAAACGTGTTTCGCCTGTTTCTTAGATTAATATAAAGACCAAAACAGGAGAAATTAAAATTTCAATTCTTAACAGTATACCGTAAATGGTGGTCGACAATACAGTGTTCAAGTGTGCTGTTTGAGTTTCTTTTTACAAACTCTATGCTTTTTCCTTACTATAAAATACAATGGCATCAAAGAGACAAGGATTTATCGATATAAATTAAATGGCCAAAACACGATGATTATTAGTTTAACTATTATTGCTAGTTTGTTTTATGTGTTAGCAACGTCGCACGTGCTATCACGCCTTTTTCACAAACAAGGTCCGAGCCAGAAACTCACGGTCATTTTAAGCACGGTTGCTATCCTTGCCCATATGCTGCTATTGGTTAACTCTGTATTTCGTGCAGATGGCCAAGATTTAAGTATTGTGAATGTTGCCCTACTGACATGTTGGGTTATTGTTGTCTCTGTCACAGCAGTTTCTTTAAAGTTTCCAGCGACACTGTTACTCCCCGTTGTATATGGGTTTGCGGCAATACTTACCTTAGCCAGCTTGTTTATTCCTCACCACGTTATTTTGCATACAATTGATGTCGAGCTAGGGCTGGTTACACATATTTCCCTGTCTTTATTAGCTTACTGCGTGCTCATTATATCGACTCTCTATGCCATTCAGTTTTACTTTATTGATAAACGCCTAAAGCGTAAAGATTTAGCGATAGTGCACAGCCACTTACCCCCTTTAATGGTGGTTGAGCGTCAGCTGTATCAATTACTTACTTTAGGGACGATTTTACTCACCTTTGCCCTGCTATCTGGCTTTATTTTCCTTGATGGTATGTTTGCTAGTGAGTTTATTCATAAAACAATTCTCTCTTTACTTGCTTGGGTTATTTTTACCGTTGTGACTATCGGTCACCTGCGTAAAGGTTGGCGAGGGAAGCCTGTGGTATTTTCGATCATGATAGCCGCATTTATCTTATCACTTGCTTATTTTGGCAGCCGTTTCATACAAGAAGTGATACTAAATAAGTTTTAACTTGACTCAGCAAGCTGTCTCTAGCTTAATATGCATTAGTTTATAAAAAAAGGATCCATCGTTGGACGACATATCGACTAGTACCCTGTTTATTGTATTGGGATTATTGATACTTATTTCTGCTTATTTTTCTGGTTCTGAAACTGGAATTATGTCAATTAACCGTATTCGCTTGCGCCATTTAGCAAAAGAAGATCACCGTGCAGCGAAACGCGTCAGTAAACTGTTAAGCCGTCCTGATAGACTAATTGGTCTGATCTTAATCGGAAATAACCTCGTTAATATCGCAGCGGCTCAAGTCGCTACGATTATAGGAATTCGCCTGTATGGTGACTTGGGTATTGCTATTGCCACCGGCGTATTAACGCTTGTTGTGCTTATTTTTGCTGAAGTGACCCCTAAAACACTCGCAGCGCTCTATCCTGAGAAGGTCGCTTTTCCAAGCTCTATCATCCTTAAAGGGCTATTAAAAATACTATTTCCGTTTGTCGTTATCGTTAACTGGATGACCAATGGTATGTTGCGCCTATTTGGCATTACCACGGCACAAATTGAAGAGCACAGCCTAAGCAAAGAAGAGCTAAAAACGGTGGTAAATGAATCAGGGGCCCTGCTTCCTGCTCGCCATCAAAGCATGCTGACATCTATTTTAGATTTAGAGCAAGTCACCGTAGAAGATATCATGATCCCACGAAATGAGATTGTTGCAATTGATATCAATGATGATTGGAAGCTTATCAGTCGCCAATTAACACATGCACAACACACGCGTGTACTGCTTTATAGAGACCAAATTGACGATGCAGTAGGCTTCATTCATTCGCGTGATGCCCTACGCCTGTTAACAAAAGAGCAATTTGATAAGCCTTCACTATTACGTGCCGTTCGTGAGATTTACTTTATTCCTGAAGGGACATCACTCAATACACAACTTTTAAAATTCCAACAATCAAAAGAGCGAATTGGTCTAGTTGTAGATGAATATGGTGATATTCAAGGTCTCGTGACACTTGAAGATATCTTAGAAGAAGTGGTTGGAGATTTCACAACAACGCAAACCCGTACGCCAAGTGAAGAAGTAACAGAGCAAGACGATGGTTCTGTACTTGTCGATGGTGGCGCTAATATTCGTGACTTAAATAAAGAAATGAACTGGGAGCTCCCTATAGATGGGCCAAAAACTTTAAGTGGTTTAATTGTAGAATACCTTGAAGATATTCCAGATGCTAACTTAAGTTTGCGTATTGCTGGCTACCCTATCGAAGTATTAGAAGTTAAAGAAAATATGGTAAAACTGGTTAAAGTAATCCCCAGTAAACGTATTCAAGAATAAGAAAAGGAGTAGCTTGCTACTCCTTTTTTATTACGCATATTAGCGCCTCTGAAGTTTCACATTTTTCTGCTAAAGAACACACTTTCATGTTAATTCGTCTAGTATTGTGTCCGGTTAAGTTTATTTACATGGAGCAACAATGGACGATATTTCAATCGAAAAAGTATATAACCAAGCTATCGAATTACTCATGTTATATGGGCCAAAATTTATTTTAGCTATTTTAGTCTTGGTTATAGGGTGGTGGTTGATTGGCCGCATCGCCAACATGGCCGAAAAATCAATGAACAGAGTAAAATTTGAAGCTGGGCTCACACACTTTTTAGTGTCATTTATTTCAGTCATTTTAAAAATACTCTTGCTGATTTCTGTTGCCTCTATGATCGGCATCGAAACCACCTCATTCATCGCTATGTTAGGTGCTGCAGGCTTAGCCGTTGGTATGGCACTGCAAGGTAGTTTAGCTAATTTTGCAGGTGGTGTTCTGATTTTATTCTTTAAACCGTTTAAAGTCGGTGATGTTATTGAAGCACAAGGTTATATGGGGAAAGTTGTTGAGATTCAAATTTTTGTCACTGTGCTACTTACTTATGATAATGAAAAAATAATCATTCCAAATGGCGCTTTATCTAATGGCTGTGTCAAAAACAAATTTGCAGAGCCTACACGCCGTGTTGATATAGAGTTTGGTATTAGTTATGGCGATGATGTTCATAAGGCGCGAGAAGTGCTTATGGGTGTGTTGAATGACTATGAATTAGTACTAAAAGATCAAGATGCGAAAAAGCCGGTGGTACATGTTAGTCAACATGGCGATAGTCATATTGGTATGCTGGTATGGGCGTGGGTTAACTCAGAGAATTACTGGCCAGTGTATTTTGGCTTGTATGAAAAAGTAAAAATTGCTTTTGATGCAGCGGATATCACTATTCCGTTTCCGCAACGGGATGTACACATTCACCAATTTCCTGGCAAATAATTTATCATTAAAAAACCCACATTTTTGTGGGTTTTTAACTAAATAACTGCTAACTAAACAAGCGCTCAAACCAGTTTTTATCCAACTCATCTTCGCATTTTCTAAGTTGTGCACCATAACGACTTGCTCGATGCTTAACTTTATTTGCCACACTCATCAACCATTTTTTCTTTTTATACGTACCACGTTTATAACCGCCCCACCCTTCATGATAATTAAGGTACTGCGCGTAAGCGTCCCACTTTGAAACACCATTTACTTTATGTGTTTTATAAACAAACCACGCCATAAAATCGATGGCATCATCGAAATCATCTCTATCTGCACCACTGTTATTGGTTTCACGAATATAGTCTGACCATGTTGGTGTTTTTGCTTGTGAGTAACCATAGGCTGAGCTTACACGACCAATTGGGATGATCCACAGAAAGTATTCCATAGGTGGTGTTGCATCATGACGAAACGAGCTTTCCTGATACATCATGCTCATTAATACATGTTTTGGCGATCCCCACTTTTCTTGAGCATCGCGAGCATCATAATACCAATCAGGCTTTTCTTCGAAAATCTTACAAATATCATGGGGTTGCTCAGGTGGAGCAGTAGCACAACCAGCCAAAGATGCGGCCAGCGATAAAATAATTAAACTTTTTTTCATTTTTTTATGTATCTCGCTGAACTTTTTTTTAGTGGGTCAGTCTGAACTTATGAATGCAGCAGTATAGCATTGTTTCATCCCTGAAGAATCTTTGACGCAGCCTCTCCCTAGGCTGCGTTTTTTTATGTCTAAAATTTACTTCACCTTTGCAAAGTAATCATCTAAAAATGCAGTGAAAGACACATTATCTTCTGCTTTTACTTCGCGTTCTTTTGTTACCGACTTAGATGCTTGCTCAGTTAAAAAAGCCTCATCGTAAAATTGATAATCAGCGCCTAGGTGACTTTGCTTATATTGCTGTGCAAGTGTTAATGCAAACTCACCATTATCTTGGTTAGTGTTTGCTAACATATCAATGTATCGTCCTGAAAATGTTTTATTTGGCTCACTAACCCAGGCCGCAAGCGTTGCCACTGTTTCATTGTAATAACTTACGCCATAGGCAGCATCCATATAGTGCGCCACCGACTTTAGTTTATCGAATATTGACGTTGCCCACGTCGTCAAGCTTACTGACTCACCTTGCTTTAACAGTTGCAAATCAGGACTACGTCCCTCGTTTACTACGGCATCAAGGTTTTTAGTACTGAGACTTTGCTCCTGCCAGTCCATCGCAGGGGAATCACTTAATAAGCAATAAGTTAAAAATACATCTAAAAAGTGGATCTGTTGTAAGTCGATACCCGTTTCACTAAATGGATTGACATCTAAGGCACGTACTTCAATGTATTCAATTCCACCTCGTAGCAAAGCGTCCGTAGGGGTTTCTCCACTGGCAGCATTTCGTTTAGGCCTAATCGGTGAGTAGAATTCATTTTCGATTTGGAGAATGTTTTTATTCAACTGTTTTGGTGTTTCGCTGGTGTAATCATCAATATGATTATAAATATTTGATGGTGTATTAATGGCTTCTTTTAAACCAGCAACGTATTCATCTAACGAGTTGTACATCACACGTAAAGAAGATTGTGCGCTGTTTGTATAGCCCAGATCACCAAGACGTAAAGCGGTGCCAACCTCTAAGTAAAGTGTACCTTTACCTAACTTTTTAAATGGCAGCTCAGTTTGACGCCCTTGAAGAAAAGAGTGACATAACGCAGGGGAGGCACCAAATAAATAGCTAATTAACCAAAGTTCGCGTTTAAAATTACGAATTAAACCTAAGTAACCATCAGATATAAAATCTGCTAAGTCCTTTGTGCTATCACTTAGCTCATGTAGTCCCTGCCATAACGTGTCAGGGAAGGAAATATTAAAATGCACACCTGCAATGGCTTGCATCATACTACCATAACGATTTTTAAGCCCTTCACGGTAGAGTGTTTTCATGCGACCGATATTTGAGTCACCAAATTGCGCCAGCACAATGTCATCTTGGTTATCAATAAAGCATGGCATACTAATAGGCCATAACAATTCGTCACCCATTTGAGACAAGGTAAACTTCTGTAAATCTTTAAGCTGCGCTAATGTTTGCTCAGGTGAGGTACTGACTGGCGTAATAAACTCTAATAAAGATTCTGAAAAATCTGTAGTTATATGATCATTGGTCAGTGCGCACCCTACTCCTTGCGGATGCCCCTTCTTTGAAATAACACCGTTAGGTTTGATCCTTAATGCTTCTCGCTCGATGCCACGTTTAATCCCATTAATTGCGGTTGGATAGTGTGCCGATAACGCTTGTAGCGTTTTGTTTAAATCATGTTTTATCAAAAATGCTTCCTCGAGCCACGTGGCTTTAATCCCAAGTGTATGGGGGCAGAATATAAATTCTCAAGAGAAAAATTAGAATCTCTATCCATGCAACTGTAATTAATGTCGATACCCTGACAACTCCATCACTTAGTCATCATCTTGCCATTCAGATAACTATAATACAATTGCTTTGATAGCACTTCATTGATGCGAAATTGTTTCGCTAATCAATAATGAGACCTCATGCCAATAAAATTTATTTCAATTACGACCTTTTGGTTAAGCCACAAACACATGTTTTCAGACAAGACATTGTTCTAGATCAATATTTATATGAAATAATTCAAAGTTTCACTTAATTAACATAGTTACTCTTCCCTTACATTTTTCTGAGACTATAATCCGCACATAGTAAAAAAGTACATTTCAAGGACTAAAATGCGTCGTGGTCAAGAAACAATCAATCAGGAAGTAACCTACTCTGAACATCAAGAGCTTGTCTCAACAACCGATTTACGTGGGGTAATCACCTACGTAAACAAAGAGTTTTGCACCATAGCAGGCTATAGCGAGGAAGAGCTGCTGGGTAAGAATCACAACATGGTTAGACACCCAGATATGCCAAAAGCTGCATTTAAGGAGATGTGGGAAAAGCTCAAACAGGGTCACTCATGGCGAGGCATGGTGAAAAACCGCTGTAAAGATGGTCGATATTATTGGGTTGATGCCTTTGTAACCCCTATTTATGAACACGGGCAATTAGTTGGCTATCAATCAGTGCGTACAAAACCATCAGAAGAGCTCAAAACACGTGCCATGGCACTATACGAAAAAATAAATAATGGTAAATCTATTTCATCTTTTCGTGAAAATATCTCATTGCGACAACTCATTTCTGTTGTTATTGCGGCTTCGGCTATTGTTGCGCTTGGCTTGATGACATCAACAGTCATTGCGGCGATCTCTTTTATGGTTACAGTATTTCTTGTTGCTCTTAATTATGACGAGCTAATCGTGACCCCAACAGAGCTTAAAAAACAGCGTGCTGAGTTTGACTCTGTGTCTCGTTATGTGTATTCAGGCGCTCATCCATTTAGCGTTGCAGCCTATAATCAGCAAATGTTATCAGCAAAACTGCGTACGGTTCTTGGCCGTATTAAAGATTCGACCTATTCATTTAAAGATATTGCTACAAACTTAGATAGGCAGTCTTCGTTGACTGAGCAAGGGATTGCAGCCCAAGGTCAACGCTTGGGCGATATTGCAACAGCAATGACGCAGATGAGTGCAACTATTGGTGAAATATCTGCAAATACACACCACACAGCAGAGAAAGTTAATACGACTTATCAAAGTTGTAATGACATTAAGCTGCACATAGAAGATAACAGCGGTATGGTGTCTGCACTTGCAAATCAAGTTGAACAAGCTGCTACAACAGCTAACTCCCTTGCTAGTGAGGCGGATAAAATTGGCCAAGTTATGAGTGAGATTGAAGGTATTGCAGAGCAAACCAACTTATTAGCACTTAATGCAGCGATAGAAGCGGCCCGTGCTGGCGAGCATGGCCGAGGCTTTGCTGTGGTAGCCGATGAGGTACGAGCTCTTTCATCTCGAACTCAAAGTGCTACGTCACAAATTCACAGCTCAATCAAAGAAATTCAAGATACTTTATTCAGTTGGTCAAAAGTAATGCAATCAACTAAAGAGCAAGCTGATAGCTGTGTAAGCACGACTACACATACACAAACCGAGCTTGCGAGCATTTTTGCACAAATTGATGAGATCTCTAGCCTTGCAACAGAGATTTCAACTGCTGCGGAAGAGCAACAAGTGGTCAGTGTTGATATTCGTACCAATGTAGACAGCATCAAAGGACACAGCGAAGAAAACTTAAAGCTAAGCTACAACGTAGCAAAAGATGCTGCGGGCCTTGTTGAGGGCTCACGTAAAGTGAACGATATGCTGTTAACTTTTAAAGTATAAAATATATTGATAAAAACAAAGCCGCATCAAATTGATGCGGCTTTTTTACGTGCGGTTAATTTAGCGATTAGAAAAAACCAATCCATTTTCATCGGCATCAATATGAATGATGGCACCTGGCTGATAATCTCCAGCTAATAAGCGCTGCGCCAACGGGTTTTCAATAGTATGTTGAATAGCGCGTTTTAAAGGCCTTGCCCCATAAACCGGATCAAAGCCACTTGCAGCAATGCCCTCTAGGGCCGCATCGGTCACTTCAAGCAGATAGCCTTTTTCAGTTAAACGCTCACGAAGCTTACTTAATTGAATATCAGCGATTTCTTTAATGTGCTCATTGGCAAGTGGATGGAATACTACCGTTTCATCAATACGGTTAATAAACTCTGGACGGAACTGACTCACTAAAACGCCCATCACTTTTTCTTTTAAGGTCGCATAGTCATTTGAACCTGCTTGCTCTTGGATAATGTCCGAGCCTAAGTTAGAGGTCATAATGATAACTGTATTTTTAAAGTCAACGGTACGACCCTGACCATCCGTTAAGCGGCCATCATCAAGAACTTGTAGTAAGATGTTAAATACATCAGGGTGCGCTTTTTCAACCTCATCCAGTAAAATAACTGAATACGGACGACGGCGCACGGCTTCGGTTAAATAGCCCCCCTCTTCATAACCTACATAGCCTGGAGGCGCCCCCACTAAACGTGCAACAGAGTGTTTTTCCATAAACTCTGACATATCGATGCGCACCATGGCATCCTCAGTATCAAACATAAAACTAGCCAACGCTTTAGTCAGCTCAGTTTTACCCACCCCTGTTGGGCCTAAAAATAAGAATGAACCAATTGGACGATTTGGATCTGCAAGCCCTGCGCGAGAACGGCGAATGGCATTCGCCACAGCTACAACCGCTTCATCTTGACCAATTACTTTATGATGCAATTGATCTTCCATTTGCAGTAGCTTTTCGCGCTCACCTTGCAGCATTTTCGATACAGGAATACCTGTCCAACGCGATAAAATCTCCGCGATTTCATCTTCACCAACTTGGTTTTTGAGTAAGCTCATTTCTTGCATTTCCGCTTGCGATGCAAGGTCGAGTTTACGCTCAAGTTCAGGAATACGGCCATATTGAAGTTCTGACATGCGCTGTAAGTCACTAGCACGACGTGCCACATCTAAATCAAGACGTGCCTGTTCAAGCTCAGCTTTAATCACTTGCGTGCCTTGTAACGACGCTTTCTCGGCATTCCACACTTCGTCTAGTTCGCGGTATTGCGCTTCCAGTTCAGTGATCAGCTCTTGCATTTCTGTGCGGCGTTTTTGGCTCGCTTCGTCTTTTTCTTTCGCAAGGGCATTGTCTTCCAACTTCAACTGGATAATACGACGCTCAAGCTTATCTAAAGATTCTGGCTTTGAGTCAATTTGCAAACGAATGGAAGAACCCGCTTCGTCAATTAAATCAATCGCCTTGTCTGGTAATTGGCGATCGCTAATGTAACGATGTGATAACTGCGCTGCAGCAACGATGGCCGGATCGGTAATATCAACTGAGTGATGTAACTCATAACGCTCTTTTAAGCCACGTAAAATCGCGATGGTATCTTCAACTGATGGCTCATCAACAAACACTTTTTGAAAACGACGCTCAAGTGCTGCATCTTTTTCGATGTATTGACGATACTCATCGAGGGTCGTCGCACCCACACAGTGAAGCTCACCACGTGCAAGAGCAGGTTTTAACATGTTACCTGCATCCATGGCACCATCTGTTTTACCTGCGCCCACCATGGTATGAATTTCATCAATAAAGAGGATCACTTGGCCTTCTTCTTTGGCAAGTTCATTCAGTACTGATTTTAAACGCTCTTCAAATTCACCACGGTATTTAGCGCCTGCGACCAAGCCACCTAAATCAAGCGATAAAACGCGTTTGCTCTTTAGCCCCTCAGGCACTTCACCATTAATGATGCGTTGCGCTAAGCCTTCGGCAATCGCAGTTTTACCCACACCTGGCTCACCAATGAGTACAGGATTATTTTTGGTACGACGTTGTAATACCTGAATCGTGCGGCGTATCTCATCATCGCGGCCAATAACAGGGTCTAGCTTGCCTTGCTCTGCGCGCTCAGTGAGATCGATTGTGAATTTTTTTAATGCCTGACGAGTTTCTTCAGCATTAGGGTCATCCACTTTTTGGCCACCACGAATAGCCTCGATTGCTGCTTCAATCTTACTCGAAGTAATATTAAGTGCTTTAAAAATATCACCTAGAGGACCTTTGTCTTCGCATGCTGCAAGAACAAATAGCTCACTTGAGATAAATTTATCTTTACGTTTTTGCGCGTATTTATCACACAGGTTTATCAACGAAACCATGTTATTTGATAGTTGAACATCGCCGCCAATGCCTTCAACTTTAAATAGTTTTTCGATTTCTTGCGATAACTTGGTGTTTAATTCATCAGCACTCACGCCTGCTTGGGCTAACAGCGCACGCACACTCGAGCCATTTTGCTGAAGCAAAGAATACATCAAGTGTACTGGCTCAATAAATTGATGATCGCGCCCAAGTGCTAATGACTGCGCATCTGAAAGCGCAGATTGAAATTTACTTGTAAATCTATCTAAACGCATAAGGGTTTACCTATTAAAAAATCTAATTGCTTAATTAATGGGTATGCTTAATGATTTGTTCAAGTAAGAGACGATAATTTAATCGCAAAAAAGTGGTATTAATTGCGCCAGATCAAACTTGCCATACGCCCTGTTTCGCCATCGCGGCGATATGAGAAAAACTGTGACTTATCACTAACAGTACAGTGCTCGCCACCAAAAATATTTACCACGCCTAATTGCGCTAATTGCTGGCGAGCAAGTAAATAAATATCAGCTAAATATTTATCACCTCTAGGCGTAAATGCATGTTGATGGTTAGCATTTAGCTCACAAAAGCATGCTTTTACTTCTTGCCCTACTTCAAATTCTGAAGGGCCAATGGCAGGACCAAACCAAGCAATAATATCGCTTGGTTTAGCTTTAAAATGTGCAATAGTGTTTGCCAATATACCTTGGGCTAAACCACGCCAACCACCATGCACTGCTGCTATTTCATCACCGGTGGTTGAGCAAAGTAATACGGGTAAGCAATCCGCGGTCATTATCGCAAGCGGCTGTTTTGCTACACGAGTATAAAGCGCGTCAGCAGAGCGGACTTGGTTTAAGTCACTGTCTTCATCAATCACCACGACGTCACTGCTATGAATTTGATTTAACCACACAGCAGGATTTGGCAACTGATTTGTTAGCAGCTCTCGATTTGCAAGCACGGCCTGCTCATCATCACCAACATGTAACCCCACATTAAAACTATCAAAAGGTGCAACAGAAACACCGCCCTTGCGAGTAGTACTCAGTGCGCTAATTGTTATTGGGGCAGTCCATGCTGGTGTGATCATAACGATTAAAACTCGATATTTGGGTTTGCTTTGGTGTCTGCGCGTAAAGCTTCTGTCATCGCAGCCATATCATCAGGAATCGGTGCCTGCCATGTCATCATCTCGCCAGTGATCGGGTGAGCAATTGACAGCTTAACTGCATGCAAGGCTTGGCGCTTAAACTCACGAAGCATTTGAAATAGCTCAGGTGTTGCCCCTTTAGGTGGACGTGGACGGCCTCCGTATAGTTGATCGCCCACTAGCGGGTGATTCAAATAAGCCATGTGTACACGGATTTGGTGAGTACGACCGGTTTCTAAGCGTAAACGTAAGCGTGTATGTGCTCTAAATTTTTCTGCAACCCGATAGTGAGTAACCGCGGGTTTACCCATTTCATGCACGGCCATATGAGTTCGTTTAGTTGCATGACGGCCAATTGGTTTTTCAACCATGCCACCTGCTGTCATTGAACCATTACAAATTGCTTCATATTCACGGGTGAAGTTTTCACGCTTTTGTAAAGCAGATACCAAATGTGTTTGCGCAGGAATTGTCTTTGCTACCACCATTAAACCTGTGGTGTCTTTATCTAAACGGTGCACAATACCAGCACGAGGCACATTAATGATATCAGGGTAATGGTGTAACAATGCATTCAATACGGTGCCATCAGGATTACCTGCACCAGGGTGAACAACTAAACCCATTGGTTTATTAATCACTAAAATATCATCGTCTTCATAAACGATGTTTAATTTGATATTTTGTGCTTCGTACTCGCGCGGAGCTTCGATGGTTGTTTCAACACTGACCATTTCGCCACCGAGTAGTTTCTCACGCGGTGTGTTTAATATTTCACCGTTAACGGTTATTTTATCATCTAAAATCCACGTTTTTATACGTGAACGAGAATAATCAGGGAACAATTGTGCCAATACTTGGTCTAGACGTTTACCGCCAAGGTCTATTGGAACCTCGGCTTGGAGAGAAATTTGCTCTGACATTAGTAACTTTACCCAATTTACCAGTGCAAGCTTTGCTCGACTGGGTTAGAATCGCTTTAATACGTATAGTTTACTCGGTTTTCCTCACTTGGCCTAGCCGAAGACATCAAAGGTAATAAATAAAATGATAAATAAAATAGGGAAACGTGCGTTCGCCATAGTTTTTTCAGTTTCATTACTTGGTTTAGGTGCCTGTTCATCAGCACCTGATCAAGAAGACATACAACGGGTTCCTAATAAATCTGCGCAAGCTTTATACGAAGATGCAAAAGAAACATTAGACTCGGGTCTTTATGCCCGTGCAATTGAACTTTTAAGTGCAATTGATTCACGCTATCCATTTGGCCCTTTGTCAAAACAAGTGCAAATGGACTTAGTGTATGCACATTATCAATCAGGTAATACCGAGCAGGCACTGGCAACTATTGACCGCTTTATTCGCCTTAATCCAAATCACAAAGACTTAGATTACATGTATTACATGCGTGGCTTAGTTAATATTAAAGCGGATGAAAATGCATTTCAGGAATATTTTGGTGTAGACCGCGCTGACAGAGACGCAAATCGTACGCGTGTTGCATTTACTGACTTATCAACATTACTAAAGCGTTTCCCTGATAGCGCATATGCCCCTGAAGCTAAAAAACGTTTGGTATGGTTGTTAAATAAAATGGCACGTTACGAATTAAAAGTAGCGCAATACTATTATGAACGTGAGGCGTACCTTGCGGCTGCAAACCGTGGTAAATATGTGGTCGAGCATTACTCACAAAGTAGCTACTTAGATCAAGCGCTTGAGATCATGGTAAAAAGCTACGACAAACTTGGCTTACCTGAGCTAAGTGAACACGCTAAAGCAACGCGAGAAGCGAATAATCGTTCAAATTGATTGAAAACTAAAAAGGCGCCCTTTGGCGCCTTTTTTAATATTTGCGAGTTTTATATTAAATCGCGTCTTCATCTTCTTCAGCAGTACGAATACGAACTACACGCTCAACGTCAGTAACAAAAATTTTACCATCGCCAATTTTACCTGTTTGTGACGTTTTAACGATAACATCAATTGCTCTATCAACATCTTCATCGGCGAGCACGATATCTAGTTTTACTTTCGGTAAAAAATCAACCATGTACTCAGCACCACGATAAAGCTCTGTATGCCCCTTCTGACGACCAAAGCCTTTAACTTCGCTTACTGTCATCCCTGTGATACCCACTTCTGATAATGCTTCACGAACATCATCAAGCTTAAATGGTTTTATGATTGCTTCAATTTTTTTCATTTTTTGGGTTACTTTTTATTTCTTAATTGCCTCGATTTTAGACAATACCGACTCTGATGGCAAACAAAGCTATGAATTTCGGTGATTAAACCAGCAATCATGATATTATTAAATGAGGCGTTTGATAATAGAGACAACAATGAAATCATCACAACAAGGTTTTACGCTTTTAGAGCTCATGGTCACTATCACAATAGTGGGTATTATCGCTGTCATCGCATTGTGGGATAGTTCTGACCTACTCGAAAAAGATCGTGCTGAAAGCTATCTTCAAGAATTAAAACGTAATATTAGTTTCGCAAGAGCCAAAGCCACCAGCTCTGACTCTTTAGTTGTTGTGTGCGCAGGAAGTACCACTAACATTGAAAATAATAGTCGCGTTACTTGTTCAAATAACTGGCAGGAAGGCACTGTATTTGTATTTTATGATGCTAATCAAAACGGTGTCTACAACCCTGCTCAAAACGATAAAATTCTCAGAGTAATGAAAGAGCTTCCAACTAGCAGTAGGCTCCAATTTTCAGGTGGCAGTTCATTAATCTTTGATACAAGCGGGATGATCACAACAACTGCTGGCGCTTTTATCTATTGCCCTTCAAAAGCAGACGGAGATAACAATAAAGAGCTTACAGTATTCAAATCTGGGACTGCTTTATATAATGGGAATACGACTAAAAGCTGTAATTAAGCAACTTATTTGACACCAATAAAGGGACATGAATATAGTTGAAGAAACTATAATAAATGAGATCTTCACGGATGGAGACAAAAACGTATTGGTGGAAATTAAAAGGCACAACACTTATAGAAAGCTTAGTTGTGTTGTCTGTTTTAGCTATTCTTCTTAATATAGCGTTGTTTGAATATACCCCTTTGCTTGCCAAAAATCGCCTAGAAAACAAAATGCAAGAGATTAGGCGTGCGCTGGGGATAAGCCGTCATAATGCACAAACCAACGATGCATTCATAACATTTTGTGCTCTAAAAGATAATCACTGTAACAAGGACTACTGGCACAAATCACTCACCGTATTTGTAGACAATAATGAAATTGGTGTGCTTGATAGTAGTGATACAGTCATCCTTGAGCTAGAGGCAATTAACAGGCTAGATCAACTCACCTACCCTCGACATGCTATTACTTTTAGGCCTAATGGCACCCCTATGGGCTTTAATAACGGCACTTTTATCTATTGCCCTGAGTACAAAAAAGCAAGCCTAAAAGGGCTTGCTATTTCGCTAAGTTTTACCGGCCGTACTCGTTTAAAAGATACTGATAAGTGCCAGTTATAGGCTCTTTTTATCGGCCCCAGCATTCTTTTGCATTAGCTGAGCCTTTCGATGTCTTTAATCCGGTATCTGAGATTGATAAAGAGGTGCATTCGGTATCTTGTAATACAGGTCCCGATGCAGGTGTGGCGGTAAACTCAAATGTCCCCGCATCATTATCAACAGTCACAGATATCGTATAGAAGTTATTCTCTGTTTTACTTGCGACACCTAAATCAGCCAGCACAGTTGTATACTCTCTATTATCAACAAAGAATTGTTCCTGCTTATTGGCAGCATCTAATAATGCCGTTATTGCTTCTGTTCTGGCAGTACGTTTGACATGCTGAAAATAACTAGGCAAGGCAATACTGGCAATAATTCCCAAAATAGCCACTGTTATCATGAGCTCTATCAGTGTAAAGCCAGCGTTCGCTTTATTGACTTTTATCATTTACTTCTCGCTTATAAATATAGGTTTGTTGTGTCTCAAAGCCAAAGCCAACAGGATCAGTATCGCTTACGAGCTTAATTTTACCATCTTCTTGAGTGAGATTTGGCCCAACTATTTTTTTAACTTTAAACGGATTCTGCTGCCCTTTGAGACCCGGCCCTATGGTCATAAATTGACTTTTTTCTTCCACTTTTATGTTTGTATCTTTAATTACGTCAGGGTTTTCAGTATCAGATAAATCATCACAAAAACCATTGTTGTTTTTGTCAACACAACTATCACCAACACCAAAGTATAACTGTGGCGTATCTGGTACATCATTTGATGTAGTAAATTTTAATTCGTCATAAACCTTGGTGCCATAATGCAAATGAAATGCATACAGGCCACCTGCCCCACCAGTTAAAGAACACTGGTTTACCGTTTCAGTGGCAGAAGATGGGGTATAACTTGTAAAATAAGCCACACCACCAATCACCGTACTAGCAGCCAGTGATTTCTCACCAGCAGCAGGTAAATTGTAGTACCAACCGTAATACTCAGATAACTCAACTTCAAGCTCTGTAAACTCCTCAACATCGTCTAATGCATTACCAAATGGGTCTGAATCCATATTCATTAAGTCTGATTGCGTAATGGCGACGGGGACGTCACTACCTTGGAATGATTGTGTAGTTGTATTGATATCACGAATCATATAAAGCTGATCGTTAGTCGTGGTGGCTGTAGGCTTTGAGCGATTGCCGCTACCAATTAATACCGCATCATACGGTGTGTCTAGTCGGGCAATTGTCGATTGGCCATTCACCGTTGTTTTTGTCACTTTGCTGAACACAGTTCTGGCCACCGACGGTTTATAAAAGAAACGTCGGTCTTGCGTCGATAGAGTATTGCCTAAACTCGCTAGTTTAAAATGTGTCCATGGCTGCTTCGCGTCGTTAGGAGTGTTTGAAGGCATATCTACGCGCCAAACATTGCCGCCGGTATCTGTGGCGTATAAACGGTCAACGTAGCCATCATAGTCAGAATCCAGTGTTGTTATGTCTGAGGCTATGCTGTGATTGCCTTGAAAACCATTTTCAGTTGGCGTGAGTGCCCATACCTTTTTACCCGTTTGTGCATCGACAATATAAATGCCTCGCCCTTTACTATCAGCAGTACGAATAACATTATCTTTATTGGTATCATAACCTGCTCCAAAAACCAGCAGTGGACGGTCTTCATACCCTTCTAGATTTATATAGGTCACCGTCGGTTTAGACCAAGATTGACCAAGCTCTTTAAAGTCAGCAGACCCCCCCACAATAGGCCCATTCCACATCAGGCTTGGTGAATCAGGGTTAGTAATATCAAGACCATAATAGTAACTACCGCCACGTCTAAAGCCAAAGAAAGCCCACACGCGGTCACTACCGTTAACAATCCCGTCACCGTTCTTATCATCAAAGAACACTGAAATAGGACCATCGACGCCGTACACCTTTGTGTTGGACTGATTGTCTCTTAACGGTTTCACTATTTTATATAAGCTACTTGGCATAAATGCCCAGCTTTCTTTTAGCACGTCATTTTTATCTTGAAAAAGATGCAAAAAACCCGCATTGGTGCCAATTAGAATACGTATATCGTCATTACCATAATCTATTGTCACAGGCTTTGAGTGCAACGGATCACCGAAAATATCTTGGCGTTGATCAATTGAAGATGCATCTTCATCCTCATTATCAACATCGATTCCCCTTGCCCAATCAATCGTTTTTTGTAATTGAGACTTGTCCACTCCAAACGCAGCTGCCGCTTTATCATCTCCGCCAAGCGCATTAGATACATTACTTTTCGTAAAGCTGATTAAAGCTGACGAGCCTGCATCAGTATAAAGTTTTCGACTTGCAAGGCTACTCAACAGCAGGTTCACACCGCCGCGTTGCACTGTATTACCATCAGCTTCCTCGTTATCTGGTAACCAATATGTACGCGCTTTGTTTGATATAAGCCCATCTTCATTTAAAGCTGGTTTACCTGTCGAATCAACAATTTGTTCACCAGACACTTTTAGTTTTTTTAGATTACCTCGCCAACGAGCACCTGTTTCTGGATAAAACATTGCATAGTAAATATCTTCACGACTACGGGTTTGATCAACGTTATTACTCGCGATGGACGGTGAGGTAAAACTATCGTTTACTTCACGGATTTGAGTAATGGTATTTTTAAGTGCCTGCGATAATTGCTCAGAGGTATTCGCGTGGAGGTATTGGCCGCCACCTAGCTTAGCCGTTTCCGATAGTAAGCGTTTACCATTATTACTCATACCGCTACCAAAGCCGATTGTGTATACTCGCCCTGTTTCATGAATATCCGGTGTCGAAGGGAATAAATCCACGTCAACATCCTCAGTGCCGTGAATTATCTGAGCAAGCTTGTGTAGGTATACACCGGCTATTTTGTCTGTGCTAGATAGATATTGATTAAAATGAGTGTTATACAATGAGCTAATATTGCTATTTTGCTCGCCATCTTGGTCAGCAGAAGGATCCCCATCAGTCATATAAATAACGTTAATTGAGTTATCACAACGTTTGGCTTCTTCTGTAGTATCAAAAGGTGAGTTATAAGTATAGCTATATCTAGGTCGCCACCACGGTCCTGATTGAACCCTCGTTTCTATTGATGTGTCACGCTGGGCTTCACTAACATTCTGTCCATAAAATACGCTTTGCCCTGTAATATAGAGATACGCTTCCCATAATGTTTCCGTTAAAGGCGTACCACCATCAGCAGGGAGAGCTGAAAGAGTTTGCTTTAAAAGTGATGTCGATGAGCCAATACCTGCAAGTACATAACCCCCTTCTGTACCATTAAACCTCATCAGGCCAAAATCAATATCGTCATTGTCATCAACCAAGCTGGTAATTGCACCCTGTGCAACCCCCAAACGACTGTCCGGACATACAACGTAGCCGGTATAATAGTTATAGCCACAACTGTTACCTGTTGCTGTTGAAAACGCCATACTTCCTGAGGTATCGAACACAATTAGAACACGCGGCCTCTCATCTAAATCGACATTGTGATTAACATAAAGCTCTATATCTTCTGCTTGCACTGACATACCAGCTAGCGTTATAAAACCGAGCAGTATACTGCGAGTTAAGCGTTTAATTTTCATCATAAATCTCCAGTTAACTCCCCGAATTCACGTTTGCCATCTCTTGGGCAACACCTGTGACAACGGTTAATGTGTGCTTACTCTTAGAACCATAAGTAAGGCTTGAGTCAATTTGCACCATATTACAAACAATACCTGGGGTCGGATCAAACTTGCGTGGGCAAAGTAATGCTGATGGCCCTTTGTTCATATTTTTAAGTGTGCTTGTCTCATTATCAACTTTGTTCATTTTAAAACCCTCAGCAGGTATTTTTGCGGGTTTCAATAAAAATGCACTTTTACCGTCTTCGAGTGCTTCTTTTGCAATGACCTCTTGAACAATACCGATTAGTTTGTTCTCGGCGGCATCCCGCTCTTGAGCCGCATTCGTAATTTTTATATCAATGCTACTGCTACTCATTAAGGTAACCGCTATTCCAGTTACAGCCACAACCATAATCAAGGCGACTATCAGCACAACACCTTGCTGTTTTTTTATCGATACTAAATGCGCCATAGGTTTGCTCCTACATTATTTAAGCGGATAGTCGTAGTGAACAACGCACGCCTGAAGTTATCATTAAATGTAAGCTCTCGCTTATTTGCATCTTCACCCAACGTGTAGGTTTGATTTTGCAACTTCAGATTTGCATCAGGCATTAACGACCTTGTGAGTAAAAAGACTTGAACAGTTAAAATACTTTGACGATTTTCCCAATCAGAGTTAGTCATATTTTCAATACTTTTATAGGTATCAACACGGCTGTTATTTGTTGTATCTAGGCCAAATACAAAGCGTATGTCTTCGACCCCTTCCATAATGGTTTCGGTCACCATACCAGAGCCTGGTCTTAGTCGTTTGCGCATCAGTACAGGTACAGAAATTTGTTGCTCATTAATAGTGAATGTTTGCTCAGAAATATAGTAAACATGATGACGATAACGCCATACAGTCGCATTGCCACTTATGCTGGCTGCATCAACAGGACCCCTGCGAAACTCTCCCCTATCTTGTTCAGCGATAAAATAGTAAAAATTATTGTTTGTTTCAGCAGGTGCTATCTCTAAGCCCTCTAAAAACTTTACTTGCAGAACATCGGTATCTTTTTTTACATTATTAATACAGCTTAGTGCGGTATTATCGGTTGTATTTACCGCATAAACAGAGCGAAAGTTAGTAACGGATGCCGCGTCAGGGAAACTGCCGTTATTGAGTCCCCCAAAACAATCGTTACCAGGATTGGTTAAAGTATCCGTATTTTCAGATGTCATTGATTTTTCGTAATATGTTCCCCAAAAACCTATTTGCTCAATGTCACGCTGCATTATATTCATTGCAAGTCGGCCCGTTTCTTGAAGCTCGCCTATTGTCATCGTGTCTCGGGTTGTGACTTTCATACTCAAATAAGTGAACATGACTCCGCCCAACACCAGGCCACCTATAAACAGTGCAACCATCATTTCGACTAATGTAAAGCCAATATGCTTTTTCATATCAAGACCTTAGATATATATAACTTTCGAGTACAATTAAGCGTCGTTTATCATTTGATGCGCCGCAATCAACTGCTGCTGTATCACTGTTTGCTTTAATCTTTTGACGGCCTTGCCAACTGATAACCACTTCAATATTAAATTCATTTGCTGTGCCCAGCGACGCTGCATTTATACACACGGTTGCATCATCTAAAGCCCCCGTATTCTCACGCGCTTGAATAGCTCTCACCCACTGCTGTTTATCAAGTGCCGCCACTTGCTCTGCAGAGCAAGCGTTATTAAAGCACTGTAAATTTGTATTTAATGGTGTGTCACTGGTTAATGTTCCGTTATAACGACCTGCAAACCCTGCCGTGTCATTCGCACGCATTCGCTGGATAATATCGTTACCCAAAGCAATAGCCGCTGCACGCTGCATTGAGTCAAAACTCGCTTGCTTTGCCTTTGCTTGAAGTGCCACAGCACCGAGCAAGCCAAAGCTTAAGATCACAAAAGCTATAAGCACTTCGATTAGCGTAAAGCCTTGGACTTGTGATTTGTTTAACATAATGAATTCAATTGATACTTTTCCATAGATTAAGCATAAGGTGGGGTCAATAAATAGCAATATAAGAATGGATGAGCGGTCATTTTTATTGATAAACGGTACATTAAGCCACGCTATTTACCCATAATAGCCTTAACAGACTTTACTTCTCGTCGACTTATAACAAATTTTGTCGACACACCATCTAACATCAACGAGTGCACACCATCATCATGGGTCATACTATAAATTCGGTTTTTATTAACCAATGTATTACGGTGAATGCGCATTAATTGCGCTGGGTACTGATGTTCAAGCTGTTTTAAACTTTGCTCGACTAAAGCTTCGCCACCGTCAAAGATTAAACGCGTATATTTTTGCTCAGCTGTACAACAAATTATATCTTCAATATGCACTCGCTTAATGACCCCTGCAAGTTGATAGCTAATATAAAGGTCATCACTTTTACTCACTTGAGCACGATTTAATCTTCTCAGTTGAGACAGCGTTTTCGATAATGCATCCGCTGTAACGGGTTTAACTAAATAACCGTCAACAGCAAGCTCAAAAGCTTCGAGCGCGTGCTCTGGGTGTGCTGTTAAAAACACTACGGCAGGTGGAATAGTCAGCTGTTTCAACACGGCTGCAACGTCCATCCCTGAGCACTTTGGCATGTTAATATCTAAAAGGACTAAATCAGGTTGTAACTGTTGGCATAACTTAACTGCCAACTCGCCATCCTCAGCATCGGCTATCACCTCATATTGAGGGTGCGCTGCGAGTAAGCGTTTTATACGGGCCCGTGCTAGCGGTTCATCATCAACAATTAATGTACTTATCATTGTATTTTTAGCCTTGGTAGCACAAGTTTCACTCTAAACTCCCCCTCTCTTTGAGTGGTCAGTAACTGGGCTTTATAGTTATAAAAAAGCTCTAAACGCTGGCGAATATTTTCAAGCGCCATGCCGTTACCACTTGGCGAAGCACCCTTATTTTTGTAAAGCGGATTAGTAATTATAAACGTGTAACTTTTATCTGAAACATGCATAGAAATATTAATCCTCGCTCCCTTATCTGCCGGCTCGACACCATAACAAACAGCATTTTCAATCAGTGGCTGAATTGTTAAACAGGGAATATCTAATTCTGGTATGTCATCAGGTAATTGCCAACACACCACTAAGCGCTCACCATAACGCCATTTTTCTAAGCTAATATATTGCTGACATAAGCTTATTTCATCACTTAAACTAATTGCCTTACCGCTTCTCATTGCTGCCTGCGACAAAGCGGCTAAAGCTAAAATAGCCTGCTCAGCCGCATTAGCATCATGGTGAGTCAGTTCTGCTGCGGTATTTAAACTGTTAAATAAAAAATGCGGTCTAATACGTGCTTGTAAAGCATCCAGCTCTGCTTGGATTAACGCTTTTGTCTGCTGCTCTTTTTGATTATGAATAGAAATAAACTGTACAAAAAGCACTGTCACTAAAAAGATAATCAGCATATTGCTTGCTAAAAAATGAGTTAGGGAGTCAACCTGATAAAGTTCATCAAAAAGACTGAGCACAAAAAAGCTGTACAAGCATGTTAATAAAAGAAGTAAGGAACTTAAGGCAATGACTTGCCATGTATTTGATAATCTAGCAAGCGGCTCTCTAGAAACATAAAGCACGGCAACGCTAGTCAGAAAAACAAGGTGTAAAAAGAAACTAAAAACAGCTAGGCGAAGCCACACATCACCATAGCTTGCAGGCGAAAAAGCCAATAAAACAGCAATGGTTTGACTGACGACGAGGGTTGCGAGTACCCCTCTGGATTGAAAAAGAGCCTCAATCAGCAAACCGTTTTTAGTTGGCTGTTTGCTCATGGGCTCTCCTATTTTTTGTTCACAGTTATCCGCTTAGATTAGCGTAGCTCAACAGGAACGGCAAATACTATATTTTCTTCTTCACCAGGGTTTTCAACAACTTGATTACCGCCTAATTCTTTCAGGCGCGCAATAACTTGCTGAACCAAAACCTCGGGTGCAGATGCGCCGGCAGTAACACCCACCGCATTTACATTGTTGAACCAATCCGCTTCAACGTTACTTGCATCATCAATCAAATGCGCCTTAGTGCCCATTTTATCAGCAAGCTCGCGTAGACGATTTGAGTTAGAGCTATTTTTTGCTCCCACAACAAGTAATACATCCACTTTATCCGCTAGATCACGGACTGCGTCTTGACGGTTTTGCGTTGCGTAACAAATATCATCTTTGCGTGGGCCATCAATGGCTGGAAACTTAGCACGTAGTGCATCAATCACATCTGCCGTATCATCCACTGATAATGTCGTTTGGCTACAGTAGAATAGGTTTTCAGGGTTTTTAACGCTCAGCTTTTCGACATCTTCAGGGGTTTCTACTAAGTAAATACCACCCGCTTCGTTGTCGTACTGACCCATGGTGCCTTCAACTTCAGGATGCCCGTGGTGGCCAATCAACACACACTCTATGCCTTTTTTACTCGCACGCGTTACTTCCATATGAACTTTAGTGACCAGCGGACAGGTTGCATCAAACACTTTTAATTCACGGCGTTTTGCTTCGTTACGAACAGCTTGCGATACACCATGGGCACTAAAAATAACAATGCTATCGTCAGGCACTTGGTCAAGCTCTTCAACAAAAACAGCACCACGATTTTTTAAACCATCAACCACATAACGATTATGCACAACTTCATGGCGAACATAGATAGGCTTTTCGAAGATATCGAGTGCGCGCTCAACAATACTAATTGCACGATCCACTCCGGCACAAAAACCACGCGGATTGGCTAATAAAATATCCATCAGCCCGCTACCTCTAAAATCTCAACTTCAAAAGTCAAACGTTGACCTGCCAAAGGATGGTTAAAATCAATCGTTACAGACTCACCTTGTACTTCACGAACAAGACCAGGTAATTCAGTACCGTCTGGTTGAGTAAACGCGATTATATTGCCAACTTCAGCTGGGGTATCGGCACCAAACTTGCTGCGGTCAACATAATAAATGTTATCAGGATTAGGTTGACCAAATGCATCCTCTGGCTCAAGTTCAAAAGATTTATTGTCACCTGCCGCTAAACCTAACAAACATTTTTCAAAGTTCTCTGTTAGGCTTCCGTCACCCATTCGCAATTTAGCTGGTTTATTATGAACTTTAGTAGAATCGGCTGCTGAGCCATCTTCTAACTTAATCGAGAAATGAAAGATCACTTCAGAGTTATTACCAATTACTGCTTGGCTCATGCTTTTTGCTCCTTAGGACTTTCGCCTGTGAAGGCATCAAATAAAAGTAATGCGGCACCAATACAAATGGCACAATCGGCAATATTAAAGACAGGGAAGTGCCAGTTTTCATAATAGACGTGCAAGAAGTCAATGACATAACCATAAGCAATACGGTCGTATAAATTGCCAATAGCCCCTGCTAACACTAATGCATATGCTGAGCACAGTACCTTGTTTGTTGCTGGTAAGCGTTTAAGCCACCATACTAAAAGTACACTGATCGACACAGCAATCAGACTAAAAAACCAGCGTTGCCAACCTCCAGAGTCACTTAAAAAGCTAAAAGCGGCACCATAGTTATGTACATAAGTGAAATTAAAAAAAGGCAGAATATCGATTGACTCTTTGTAGGCCATGGTATTAACGACAAGTGTTTTTGTCGCATGGTCTACTACTAAAAGTAGTAGACTCAGCCATAACCAAACCAAGCCACTTTTTCCGGCTAGTTTGCTCACAAACAACTCCTATGCGAACTGACGCTGTTCACCATCGCCGTCAACATTGCTTACACAACGGCCACAGATTTCAGGATGAGCAGGGTTAGCACCTACATCATCACAGTAATGCCAACAACGCTCACATTTTTCAGCGGTTGTTGCAGCGACTTTAATGAATAGGCCATCAATCTCAGTCGCCTGAGTACCTTCAGGCTGCGCTGTTACAGTTTCAACGGTGACGCCTGACGTTAATAATACAAAGCGTAGTTCATCACCTAACGCAGCTAGTTTCGCGCTTAGCTCTTCACTTGCGTAGATGCTTACGTTTGCTTGTAAAGTTGCACCAATAACGTCTTCTTTACGAGCCGCTTCTAGTACACGGTTTACTTCATCACGCACATTTAAAATTGTTAACCAATCGTCGTTGCTGAACTTACCTTGCGAAGAGGCTTTTAAGCCATCGTACCACACCGAAGTGAACACAAAGTTATCACGCTCGCCTGGCAATGCTTCCCAAATTTCTTGTGCTGTGAAGCTTAAGATTGGTGCCATCCAACGCGTCATTGCTTCAGCAATATGGTAAAGCGCTGTTTGACATGAACGACGTGCATGGCTATCGCTTTTCGCTGTGTACTGACGGTCTTTGATTACATCTAGGTAGAACGAACCAAGCTCACCAGTACAGAAGTTCATAAGCTTTTGCGTTACCAGCAGCATTTGGTACTTGTCGTAAGCTGCTAAGATTTCATCTTGAAGCTCGGCTGCACGGCCAACAATCCAACGGTCAAGCTCAACCATGTCTTCAATGGCAACTTGATCGGTTTTTGGATCAAAGCCATTTAGATTGGCAAGTAAGTAACGGCTGGTGTTACGGATACGACGGTAACGGTCAGCTGAACGTTTAAAAATTTCGTCAGATACAGTCATTTCTGCTGTAAAGTCAGTTGAGGCAACCCATAAACGTAAGATGTCAGCGCCTAGTTTGTTCATCACGTTTTGTGGTGAAATAACGTTCCCTAATGACTTGGACATCTTACGGCCGTTTTCATCAACCGTGAAACCATGTGTTAAGACTTGCTTATACGGCGCATGGCCATTGATAGCAACCGATGTCATCATAGACGACATAAACCAACCACGGTGTTGATCAGAACCTTCTAAGTAAAGATCAGCAGGACCTGTTAAATCATCACGCGCATCAACCACACAGGCATGAGTCACACCTGAATCAAACCATACATCTAGCGTATCTTGTACTTTCATGTACTGCTCAGCGTCATCGCCAAGTAATGTTGCAGGGTCTAAATCATACCAAGCTTGAATACCTGATTTTTCAACCAGTTTTGCCGCTTCTTCGATTAACTCTTGGGTATTTGGGTGAAGCGCACCGGTGTCTTTATCAACGAATAGTGCAATTGGCACACCCCATGTACGTTGACGTGAAATACACCAATCAGGACGTCCTTCAACCATGTTGGCAATGCGGCTTTCGCCCCACTCCGGTAACCACTCAGTCTTTTTGATTTCGTTTAATGAATCTTGACGAAGGTTAGCTTGATCCATACTGACGAACCACTGCGGCGTAGCACGGAAGATGATTGGCGTTTTATGACGCCAGCAATGTGGGTAGCTATGTGTTAATGCATGGTGGTGTAATAGCGCATTGTTTTCAGTTAATACGTCAATGACGCTCGCATTTGCTTTAAATACGTGCTGACCAGCAAACATTGGTGTGTCAGGTAAGTAAACACCGTTAGCACCAACAGGGTTAGCTACTTCTAAACCATAAGCAAGACCCGCTGCGAAATCTTCTTGACCGTGGCCAGGCGCAGTATGAACAACACCGGTACCAGAATCAGTCGTTACGTGATCAGCAACAATAACTGGCACTGTGAAGTCATAGAATGGGTGAGCAACCTGTAAATTCTCAAGTGCAGCACCTTTTACATAACCTAGTACGTGATAATGCTTAAAGCCATAACGATCCATAGCATCTTTAACTAGCTCAGAACCTAAAATTAGACGCTGCTGTGCACCTTCATCGTCAATTTGAACAAGGGCATACTCAAGTTTTTCATGAACAGCTACTGCACGGTTAGCAGGTAATGTCCATGGTGTTGTAGTCCAGATTGCGGTGCTAACAGTACCCGTGCCTTTATGGCCATCTGCTAGTTCAAATGCGTTAATAACAGCATCTTGGTCAGCAAATTCAAAACGTACATCAATTGCTGGCGACTGTTTATCTTGGTATTCAACCTCTGCTTCAGCAAGCGCTGAACCACAATCTGTACACCAGTGAACAGGCTTAGCACCTTTGTGTAAGTGACCATTTTTAATAATGCGACCAAGTACACGAATTGCATTCGCTTCAAAGTCGAAATTCATTGTTAAGTAAGGCTTATCCCAATCACCAAATACACCTAAGCGTTTAAAGTCTGTTTTTTGACCTTCAACTTGCTTTTTAGCATATTCGCGACATTTTTCACGGAACTCAGCAGCCGACACTTTCACGCCTGGCTTGCCTACTTTCTTTTCAACCATTAATTCAATTGGTAAACCGTGACAATCCCAACCTGGCACATAAGGCGCATCAAAGTCAGACAAGGTTTTTGACTTAACAATAATATCTTTAAGAATTTTGTTTACCGAGTGGCCTAAATGGATATCACCGTTTGCATACGGAGGGCCGTCATGCAAAATGAAGGTTTTTTTACCTTTTTTAGCGCTGCGAATTTGACCATAAAGATCGTCTTCATACCATGTCTTAAGCATTTTTGGTTCACGTTGTGCCAAATTGCCGCGCATTGGAAACGCTGTTTCCGGTAAATTCAAAGTATGTTTGTAGTCGCTCATTAATCCTACTTTCCGTATCGGCTACCTAATTTAAACCAAAACACTGCTTCGCGGCGGTTACATCATCTGCAATCTGCGCCGTCAGTTGTGTTAATGTCTCGAATTTTTTCTCATCGCGAAGCTTCTTAATCAGCTCCACGTGCATAAATTGTCCGTAAATATCTTGCGCAAAGTCAAAAAGGTGTACTTCTAACAATGCGCGTGTTCCATTAAATGTGGGTTTGTTGCCAATATTTGCAACCCCAAATAGCTCTTTATTGCCAACAGTTGTTCGTACCGCAAACACGCCATTTACAGGACATACTTGGCGTTTTAAAGCAATGTTTGCTGTTCTAAACCCTAGTTCACGGCCTTTTGCCCAGCCATGAATAACACGTCCAGATATCGCATAGCCATGACCTAACATGGTTTTTGCATCTTCTAATTGCCCTGCAGCAAGTGCTTGGCGAATAAGGGTACTGCTTACTCTATCATTGAGTCTGCGAAAACTGGCGGTACTTTTCACATCCATATTTAACTCAGTGCCCATGCTTTTTAGTAGTGAAAAGTCGCCGCGGCGACGCTTACCAAAACAAAAATCATCGCCCACGGTCAGTGCTTTGACACCCAACTTTTCAACCAAAACTTGGCTTACAAACTGTTCCGCTTCCATATTTGCAAACTGCTGATTAAAACTAATGCAAATCACTCGCTCAACACCTAACTTTGCAAGTAAACTTAGCTTATCACGAAGTCGGGTTAAACGCGCTGGCGCATTATCCTTGGCAAAAAACTCTTGCGGCTGAGGCTCAAATAACATCACAGTACTTGGTAGTTGATGTTTCTGTGCGTCTTGTAGCAAGCCTTTTATCACTTCTGCATGACCTAAATGCACACCATCAAAGTTACCAATGGTCAACACACAGCCGTAATGCTGCGCGCGTATATTGTGAATACCTCTAATTAACTCCATGCCACCTTTTTGCCTTTATCAGCGAGCCCAAACACAGGTATCGGGCGTGAAACGCCGATTATAATCTTTTTTTTAGTTTGATTCAGTAGTTGCAACACTTTTTATCGTATTTAGTCGAATTCCCATTACAAACAGAGAAGAAAAGTACACCAATGCGGCTAACACGAGTAACCCTGCAAGTAACGAAACTTGCTCCATAAAGTGCCAAGTCTGCCAAGCAAAGCGCTGCCCGACATACCATACTACAGCCGCCATAAATACACTAGAAAACAAACACTTAAAACTAAATCTAAGGCTCATACCTGAAAACTGATAAACCCCTTCTTTGTGCAACTGGCGATACAGCAAATACGCGTTACAGCTTGCCGACATAGACGTGGCCAGCGCCAACCCTAAATAACCAATAAACGGGGCTAGCATAATATTAAAAAGCATATTAAGCACTAACGTTTTAATGCCAATTTTAACAGGCGTTTTCGTGTCCTGACGGGAATAGAAACCAGGTGCTAACACCTTAATCAGCATGAAACTAACTAAGCCAACCGAATAAGCCATTACGCCATAACTTACCGCTTGAACATGATCTATCTCTCCATTTTGAAAAGCCCCATGATCGAAAAGTACGGTGATGATTAAAGGGCTTATCACCATCAAGCCAAACATGGCAGGTAAGCCTAAAAAGATTACAAAGCGCACTCCCCAATCTAGCGTGTGCTGAAAATCACGTGTGCTTTTCGTGCTATGAAGTTTAGATAGTGCGGGTAAAATCACCGTCGCAATACCAATGCCGAATAGACCAAGAGGAAACTCAATCAACCTGTCAGAATAGTAGAGCCACGCAATAGAACCCGTCATTAACATTGAAGCTATCATGGTATCGAGCAACAAGTTTATTTGACTAATAGAGACGCCAAATAACGCTGGCAGCATTAGTTTTCGTACTTTTTTAACGTTTTCATCTTGCCAAGCCCATTGAGGACGGCTCAACATACGGGCACGATACAAAAACGGTAACTGAAACAGTAGCTGCACTAAACCACCAACAAACACGCCTATCGCAAGTGCATATGCACCCACTGAAAACTGATCATGCAGAAAAATAGCGCAAGTGATAATGGATATATTTAAAAGTACTGGGGTAAACGCCGCCACTGCAAAACGATTGTATACATTCATCACAGCACCGCTTAAAGCAACTAAACTAACAAAAAATAAATACGGAAAAGTGAGTTTTAAAAGCGCGCTTGCCAGCTCGAACTTTCCAGCATCTTCTCCTCCTTGCCACCAATCTATAAACCAACCGGTGCCAAACAGTGCGGCAATCACTGGCGAGGCAATCACACCAAATAAAGTTACAACGAGCAAAATTGTCCCTAGGGTGCCAGCAGCTTGAGCGACAAATAATCTTACTTTATCGTCACCTTGCTGCTCTTTAATATCAGACAAAACAGGTACAAACGCTTGTGCAAACGCCCCTTCAGCAAATAAACGGCGCAAAAAGTTAGGAATTCGGTTAGCAAATAAAAACACATCAGCAGCTGCACTTGCCCCCAATAAATTGGCTACAACTGCATCACGTACTAGTCCTAAAATACGCGAGATCATCGTCATTGCACTGACAATCATCCCAGAACGAAATAATCCTTTTGCCACCCTAAACCTACGAATAAAAACTTCTAAGATGGGCGATTATGCCTAAAATATCTTTAAAGCACTAGGCTCGAACTCGACCCTTTGTTACAATGGCGATATTAACTGCTAAAGCGGCAAATTGATGTTCGTTATAAGGAGCAGTTTTTCTTGAGATGTCAAAATTTCGTTGACATTCATGATAAAAACAGGCATATTCCACGGCCTTTAAATTAAGCTTATTTTAAGATTGTTAGGAGCAAACCTTGGCTAACATCAAGTCTGCAAAAAAACGCGCTATTACGAGCGAAAAAAATCGTCAACATAACGCAAGCCGTCGTTCAATGATGCGCACTTACTTCAAAAAAGTAGTTGCTGCAATTGAAGCGGGCGACAAAGAAGCTGCACAAGCGGCATTCGCTGTTGCAACACCTATCCTAGACCGTTACGCAACTAAAGGTCTAATCCACAAGAACAAAGCAGCTCGTCATAAGAGCCGTTTAGCAGCTAAAATCAAAGCGCTATAATTTGTTTTTGATGAATATAAAAAACCGGCCTATGCCGGTTTTTTTTTACCTTACTTTTAATAGCCTAAGTAGAAGTGTTCCTCGGCTAAACGATCTCTAAATCTGGGTAGAATTTTTTCAACATAGCCGCAATCTTTTTAGGTGTAAATGGCTTAACAACAAAACCCTTAGCGCCTTTTTCAATTGCTTCTTTTACATTTTCAACCGTAGAGTGAGCTGACACCATCACCACATTCGCCTCTGGCGATATTTCATTAATTTGTGAAATAATCTCCTTACCATCACCATCGGGTAGCTCTATATCTAAGAAAATAATATTGAACTCTTTTTCTCTACATACACTTAAGCACTGTGCAGCCGTTGAAGCCTCTCGCACATTATCAATACCTAAGTGCATTAGCGTTTGACTTAAAAAACTGCGGACAGTCCCCACATCGTCCACAATTAAAATTGAAAGCTGCGTATCCATACTATTCCTCTTAATATTTAAAGATAAACACTAATTGCATGTTGAAATGCACCTTTTACGCAAATTAGGACAATCAATGTTATATGATCTGAATTTAACTATTATATCAAAAACTTCGTTATAATCTCATTATAGAGACCTATAAATAAAAGGCCAGATAAGCTTTATGTCTAAAAATGTAAAAAAACAATCTTTACTTGGGCAGCAACCCGCTCGCAAGAAACCAGTCCCTAGCAAACGACCAAAAACAATAAGCAAGCCTCAGACACCCACGCAGCCAATACAACAAACCGTAGCAGAGCCTACTGTAAAGAAAAGTCCGGCCCGTTGGTACATTTTAGCAGTCGTATTATTAATTTTGCTTATCACTCCTAAACCAATTCTTATCACCTACGAGAAACTAGGCATGGTATCGCAAAGTGTCTTCTGGCCTGGCATATTTGGCTACGGAGCCAACGTGTTTGACTCTACACTAATCCCACGTGCAGACCTTAGCCGTAATACTATTTATTTGTGCCAAGACAAACGCGACCCTAACAGCTGTCAGAAATACCGCATTACCGATCAAAGTGGCTTTTTTGCTGTAATAAAAAAGCTAGCCATGGATTAAAAAATCTAATCCGAAAACAATAAAATTACTTGGTTGAAAACTGTGCAAAAGATCACCATAATGGCGCTCCTTTTTCAACACAGACACTATTAGATACGACCATGCTAAACGAGCTAGATTGGCTTTTAAACTTAACGTTACTTGCACTAGGATTAGGTGCTTTCTTTATTAATCAGTTAAATTTACTGCGTTTTGCAGCGATTAGCGCGTGTAGTTTATTATTTTTATCGTTTAGTCTAGATCTGATGTCATCGAGTGTGATCTCAAATATGAGCTTAGTGTTGATCAACACATTTTATTTATTCAAGGTTTACACATTTGGCCAATTGAATATCAACCAAGGTTAAACTTCTCCTAAGATAAATTGATAGAACAGGTTATCCTACCTATCATTGTTTATGCCCAAACAGCCATCTGTTTGGGCTTTTTTTTACTTACAAAATAGCTGAACTGATATACCATATGCAGCGTATATAAGTAATTTAGGGGTGCCTTATGTCATTAGACGACTTCGACTTATTTCTTATGTCAATGGAAGATGTTAAACCTCTTAAACACGACACAGTAAAACTCAAAAGCACTAAGCAAGGCCCGTCACTTGCTCAGCAAGAAAAACGCAAAGCTGCTGAGTGCGATTTATCTGTAGATGAGAATTATCTACAGAGCGAGTATGTGGAGCTATTAGACCCCCATGCCGTTTTAAGCTTTAAAAATGAAGGTGTGCAAGCACAAGTTTTTAAAAACCTGCGATTAGCTAAATACCAGCTAGATGCGACTCTAGATTTACATGGCCAACCTCTTCAACGCGCAAGAACGACGCTTCTTACATTTATTGATGACTGTCATAAACGCAACATACGGGTAGTGTTAGTTCGCCATGGTATTGGCATTAAAAACAAATTTAAACCAGGAATATTAAAAAGTTACACAAATAAATGGCTACAAGAAATTCCATCTGTACTCGCCTTTCATAGCGCACTCAAACACCATGGAGGGAATGGCGCAACTTATGTGTTGCTGAAAAAGTCGGATGAAAAAAAGCACGAAAACAGAGAGATCCACTCTAAAAGAAGCTAGGCAGTTGGTGCACATCCACTTTGTGCACCAATAACACGATTATTTTTGGTTACTTACTACTGGTTGAACATGCGTTTCACTTGCATTCGCTTGATTAAACCATGCAGAGACACCTAAAACGATGACAGACACAATGACTAGACTAAATTTCGCCCCATTTTGGTTAGATTTCATAACGCCTCTTCTTATTATTGTTTATTGTACTTACCCAGCATAACAAAGTTACAGATGTTAACAAGACGTTTGATAAATTAATTCACACTTTGTCAATAACCTTTTGCTCTATCAACCTTATTAATTAGCTCTTCCCCGCAAATTAATCTTTTAACATTAGTCGCGGTTTGTTTAACTACACTGTTAATATCAGATAAAGCAGCGCAATGGGGCGTTAACGTAATCTTGTCATGAGACCAGTATGGATGCTTTTTATCTAGAGGCTCCTGAGTGAATACATCCAATGTGGCTGCACGTATTTTATTACTATCTAGCGCCGAAATTAAATCTGTATCAATAACATGCTTACCTCTTGCCACATTAATGACAACCGCATGAGGAGGCAACATCGCTAATAGATCTTCATTAATAATACCCGCTGTATGCTGATTCAATGGTAATAAACATACTAGATAGTCAACCAAAGGAAGCATCTCATTAAGCCCTTGCTGTGTGTGATAGCAGCTAACCTCTGGATGCTGCTTTTCACTGTTTGACCATGCACTCACTTTAAAGCCATTTGCTACTAACTTCATCGCTGCCGCCTTGCCTAGCTCGCCGAAGCCTAAAATACCCACATGTTGATGTGCATACGCGCGCTTTGGCTTCCAAGTGCTGGCTGATTGTTTTAAATAATATTCTTTGAGCCTAAGCTTGTGTGCCAATACATGGGTCAACACATACTCTGCCATATCATTTGCAAGATTATCATCAACAATTCTAACAACGGGAACATGCGCTGCTATCGCTGACAAATCGATGCTATCGACACCAGCCCCAAATGAAGACACGGCTTTTAAATTTACCAGCTTAGGCCATAAATCAGCCGGTGCATTCCAGGCAAGCACAAACTCTACTGCTTCATAGTTGGAACACTCAGACCAAAGCTGCACGTCAACCTCAGGTAATAACGCTTGTAATCGAGCAATTAATTGGCTGCAATCTCGACCTGTTACAGCTACAAGTAAAATCATTGTATTCTCCATATTTTGAACCGCTCTCAAAGCGCTCTTTAAAAAGTCACACAACTGCAACCTAACTGTCACAGCGAACTCTTACTCTAACCTCATCGCTGAATGCGTTTATGTTGAGGTTTGTATGATCAGTGTCGATAAAGTAATAGAAGCAAATTTACCACAGTTAGAAAATTCACCAAAAGTAAAAGGCTTAGTTAAAAAAGGCCTCGGTTACTTGCTACACGAGCAGGAATTTGTTGCCTTTGGTGATGCATACCCACATTTACAAGGGCTTGAATTTGTTGAGCAGGTTCTTGATGAGCTAGACTTTGACACACGCTACAAGCCAAAGCAAATAGAACACATTCCCAGTGAAGGTAACGTCGTTATTGTGGCAAATCACCCTATTGGCTCACTCGACGCATTAGCATTAGTTAAGGTTTTATCAAGCGTGCGACCAGATTTAAAAGTGGTTGCCAACCGCATGCTGATGTCTATCACCCCTATGCACTCTTTACTACTCCCTGTTGATAACCTTTCTGGCACCAGTAAAAAGAAAGAACTGGCTAATATCCAACAGCATTTAAAGTCGGATGGTGCGCTATTAATTTTCCCAGCAGGCGAAGTATCTCGCTTAAGCCCCACAGGAATTAAGGACTGTAAGTGGAACAGTGGCTTCTTACGCATGGCCAAAAAAGCCAACGCCCCTATTTTGCCGATTTACATTAAAGCGAAAAATAGTCCTTTGTTTTACGGCACTTCCATGATTTATAAACCGTTAGCGAGTTTGTTGTTAGTAAAAGAAATGTTCAAACAACGTCAAAAATCATTAGAGTTTGAAATTGGTGCGTCCATTCCACCTGAATCATACTTAATTGAAAATTTAAAAGATAAAGAAATCGCGCAGCTAATAAGAAAGCAATTATATCGACTTGTCACTAAAAAACCGCTGCCTTTGAAAACTCAAACACCTATAGCAAGCCCAGAAGCAACTAAAGATCTAAAAAAGGCCATCGAAGAGTGTGAATTATTGGGTGAAACATCAGATGGTATGAAAATTTACTTATATCAATACTGTGGTAGCTCGCCGATTTTCCGTGAGCTAGGACGACTGCGCGAAATTGCGTTTCGAGCAGTCGGGGAAGGCAGTGGTAAACGTCGAGATATAGATAAATACGACATGGATTATCAGCATCTTGTTTTATGGGATGCAAAGCAGCTTGAATTAGTGGGTGCATATAGACTCGCCTGTGCACAAGACATCATTGAGAAACATGGCCGCAAAGGTCTATACACTGACAGCCTATTTAACTACAGCGATGACATGGCACCTTATTTTGAAAAAGGCATTGAACTTGGCCGTAGCTTCGTGCAACCAAAATACTGGGGTAGAAAGAGCCTTGATTATTTATGGTTCGGCATTGGTGCATTTGTGAATCGCTACCCACAATACCGTTATTTATTTGGTGCAGTGAGTGTGTCAAACGCACTCCCCGAGCAAGCAAAGTCGCTACTGGTTCATTATTACCAACATTATTATGGGGCAGAGCAACTATTGGCGATTCCTAATAATGAATTTCGTCATACCGAACAACAAAAAGAGCAATGTGCTCAGCTATTTATGGATAATGATATTAAAGAGGACTTTGTTGAGTTAAAACATGTACTCGCCAATATTGGCGCACAAGTCCCGACCTTGTTCAAACAATACACCGAGCTTTGTGAGCCAGGTGGTGTGCAGTTTTTAAGCTTTAGTATCGACCCTGAATTTAACAATTGTATTGATGGTTTAGTGCTTGTTGATTTAGATAAAGTTAAACCGAGTAAGGCCAAGCGATACTTAGGTCAGTCACGCTAAAAATAATTCCTACCATATTATAAAAACAAAGAAGTCGGCATTTATTGCCGGCTTCTTTGTTTTAAAAATGAGTCTTCAGCTAAAAATATTGCGAAGTGCTGCGTAATAAATTTTTTCAATACACAGTAAATCAGTGATGGGAACATGTTCATTGACTTGGTGGATCGTGTTGTTACAAACCCCACACTCTATAACTTGGGTGTGCTCATTGACAAAAAATCGCCCATCCGAAGTCCCCCCACTGGTACTGAGTAATGGAAAGTTACCTGTCACTTCAAGCACAGCTTGTTCCAGTTTATTCAACAAGCAATCTTGTGATTGATAAGCAGTGTAATAAGACTCACAAGGACGTTCCCATTGAATTTTTATCGTATCGGCAAGATCTGTAAGTGCAAATTGAATTTCTTTTTTCACATCAGTGCTTTTATAGCCATGACTATAGCGTACATTAAAAGTCAACTCGCATCTGGCGGGAACTAAATTATCGACTACGTTCGCAATATTGATACCGGTGACTTGGAGAGTAGTCGCTGAGCTAGCTTCATCTTTGTGCCAGCATATTGCAGTTAATCGTTTGACGACTTCTGCGCTTAAGTGTGCAGCATTGACTGTATTATCTGGGTAAGCGACATGCCCTGCTTTACCTTGGATTGATAAACGTGCCGATAAAGCACCACGACGACCGTTCTTAATCGTATCCCCAACATGAAGGTGGCTTGTTGGCTCACCCACTAAGCAACCATCGAGCACAATGCCTTGTTTTGCTAATCGCTCAGCGATAAGCAACGATCCATATTCAGCTTCCCCTTCTTCATCCGAAGTAATTAGCCAATAGAAAGTTCCTTGCTTATCCTCGCTTTGAGTAACAAGCTTTTCTGTAGCGCATAACATAGCCGCCACACCGCCTTTCATATCAGCAGCGCCACGACCATACACAGCACCATCAACAACGTGACCAGAAAAAGGATCAACTCGCCAATCCCCTTCGGCTGCGGGCACCACATCAATATGCCCAGAAAACGCCACCACAGGGCCGCTACCAAATGAAACTTTAGCAATTAAGTTAGTGACTTGGTTGAAAGTAAACACCTCACACTCGAACCCAAGTTGAGTCAGCTTTGTCGCAAGCCAATCAATCGCCCCCGCCTGTTGGGGAGTGACTGACTTAAATTGGATTAATGTTTGTAATGCTTTAACCACATCGCTGTGTGGCTGTAACTTTGGCGCGAGTTCTGTACTCATAATAACCCCAGTTTTTTCACTATGTAGGGTTATTACAACTCGAAATTATGACTGCTGTGTGAAGATTAAATTAATGATTTCCTTCTTCTATTAAGGTCTCTTGCGTCACTTTAGCAATATCTTTGTCTTCTTCCGTTAATTTTGTACGTTGCCAACGTCCTGTTGAGAACCATGCATAGGTTATGAGTGCCACAAGTACATTCGTTAGAGCAAACGAGTACCAGATCCCTTGCGGACCAAGCGCCGTATGTTTTGATAAAATATACGCAGCTGGGAACTGAATAACACACTGCGCTAACAAAGAAACTATCATTGCATTGAGCATATTTCCTGATGCTCTAAAGGTTGCAACAACACAAAGTTGCACACCGATCCCGCCCCAAGTTAAACACATTTTACGAATGAACTCAGCACCACATTTAATGACAGACGGATCATCAGGAATGAAAAAGGCAACTAAATATTCAGCAAATAAATAAGCAATTCCTCCCACCAGCGACAACCCAGTTAAGCCCCATATACAAGCAAGTCGTGTTATTTGTGCTGCTCGCTTTGGATTTCCAGCTCCCATGTTTTGACCTACCAAAGTAGACACCGCCATCGACAACCCCATTGCAGGGATCATCACCATTTGCAAAATATTCGAACCTACCCCATAAGAGGCCAATGTGTAGGTGCCAAAGCTGGCAACCAAAAATGACATGATTATCAGCCCAAATGCCCGTGCTGATAACTCAACGGAGCCTGGTGCTCCTAACAAGAAGGCTTGTTTCATATATTGCCAGTCAGGCTTAAAGCTCGACAGTTTTAATTGAATACCATGACGGCCCCGCAAAAAGACCCATACGCCAATTAGTGCCGCAAGACTCTGAGTAATAAGTGTTGCTAATGCAGCCCCCATCACCCCAAATCCTGAAAAACGGCCCCAGCCAAAAATCAACAATGGGTCAAGGGCAAAATTAAGTAATACAGTGCCACTAACAATAATAAGCGGAATTTTAGTTTGGCCAATTCCGCGCATTAACGCTTGAAACATTGCGTAAATGAATACAAAAACAACCCCTATAAAAGAGACATGCATAAACTTCAAAGCGTCGCCATAAACAGCCTGTTCAACACCAAGTAAAACTAAAAAATATGGGGACAGAAAATAACCAATCAAACCTAACACTGTTGCAGTGACTGTGACCATCAACATTGTTTGTGCAGCAACGTGGTTCACCTTATCCTGTAAGCCTGCTCCCATATACTGAGCGGATAAAATAGCCCCTGCCATTGCAAGACCTGAACCGATGGCTATCACTAAAAATGTGACAGGCATGCTCACAGACACAGCAGCGACTTGATCGGCGCCAAGTCGGCCAACCCAAAAGGCATCAGTAAGCTGATAAGCAGATTGCAAAATATTGATTAAGATGATCGGGATACCCAATTTCAACAGTGCTTTTGCTATTGAACCATGAAGAAATAAATGTTGAGTATCTGTCATTAAACACACCTAAAATTTTAAAAGCAGCTTATTGTATCAGACCTGCCTGAGTTTAAAGTGAACTCGAGTCAACCTTTTTTCTATGTACCTAATTAAAAACTTAATCTAAATCAAAAAATAGCTTCACTTTATTCAAACATTTTTGAAACTTTGATCTAGAACAGGTTTTGTCTTAGCAAGCTCGGTAATAATAGCCTCAACCAAACAAGACAAGTAGTTCGTGGAGAACAGCATGAAAACTAAATTAAGCATTGCATTACTGACTTCATTATTAGCACTCTCTCCTGTTGCAAACGCAAATTTAAGCGTTAACGTGGGTGCGATTAATGTAAACCCAGATAACGACAGCTCAAAAATAAACGAAGCACCGACATTAGGTTTACGTGGCGATGATAATACACAATTAGGTCTTACCATCGACTATGCATTTGATGATAATTGGGTACTTGAATTAGTTGCTGCGACACCATTTAGTCACGACATCCAAGGTACTGGCGGTCTTGCTGGTAACAAAATTGCAGACATCAAGCAGCTACCACCTTCTTTAATTGCGCAGTACCACTTTTTAGACTCAACTTATAAGTTCCGCCCATTTATTGGCGTAGGTATTAACTATACGACTTTCTTTGATGAGCAACCATCAGCAGCTTTAAAAGCAACGCTAGGTACTGATGATGTTGAAGTGAAACTAGACGACTCATTTGGTTTTGCAGCGCAAGCGGGCTTCAACTACATGATGAACGAGAACTGGGGTCTACACGGCATGGTTGCATTAATTGATATTGATACAGATGCAACTGTTTACGCTAATGGCACAAAAGCACTTACATCAACTGTCGAAATCGACCCTGTTGTAGCTATGTTTGGCGTTAAATATAAATTCTAACTTCTTTCACTTAGTGAAAGCCCATACGCACAAAAAGGCCTTTACGGCCTTTTTTTATTTATTGGTTAATTTTTTCTGTTCTAGCATTTCTTTCCAGTGCATAACCTCGGCAGGCAAAATAGGTGCAACCCCTTTAAAGCCAGCAACTTCAAGCATTTCTTCAACACTGACAACACCTTTTTTTCGTTTAAAAACGCCGCGTACATAAGCAATTGCGTGCAAACCTCTATCCGAATGAAACTTTTGTTCAATATAAAAGTATTTGTGATCCCAGCCAACTAAGCGAGTACTTACAGTGTATTTTTGCATTGGCTTGATATCACGAATGTATGTGATAGCGGTGGCATTAACGATCGGGAACCAACGGCGTTTCATTATGTGTTTTAATAAACCCACACGCTCGGTCATCCAAGTGCGAGCTATATCCATCATTGCCAAATAACGTGAATTAGTTAGGTGAAAATTGATATCACAATCGCTCGGTAAGGCTTTGAAATCAATATCAATTGTATCGAGTAACTGTTGATAATCACGATTACGTTTAATTTTAAAAAATAATAAGATAAGTCGAAAGTAGAGATTCACGGTAAAGGTCTAACCAGTTGATAATAACCAAAGTGTATCACAGCATATTGCTAAGGCGAATATTCTGCTCTAATCTGTGCATAAATCAGTATAAAAAAAGAATAATCTAATGAAATTGTTAAATTTAGTGTTCCTAATGGCGGCAAGCTTATTCTCTCACTCAGCTTTTGCAGATTTTAGCTACCAAGGGCAAGGCGCATTAAGCTATCCAACCGGCGTAGAAAAAGCGTTTGAATTTGGCTTTGCATGGCAACAAGATGCTGAAAAGTTCACTATTGGCAACAAAACTTATGATATGCCACTCCCTGAATCTTACTCGGTAGCGATTACATTAAGTAAAGATGAAAAACAGATATGGGTTCAAGAGTTTAATAACGGCTTTTTTGAAGGGTTTAATTGGCAAATTGGTGAACACATACTGACACTTAAAAAACGTGACTTTACTGATTCAGTGAAAGGAAACTATGTTATTAGTTTAGACAACCGCGATTATTTCTTCGCCCGTAATAACATCAGCATTGTCATTAAATTTGACGATAATGGCATCAGTAACCTTGTTCTTGATGGTGTAACCAAGGATATGGGCACAAAACAATAAGGCTTAAAAGCAAGCCGCAATAAATGCAGCTTGCTGATTTTCTCTATATACCAGTTTATTAGATAATATTGAAATTGGTATTAGACCTTTACGGTTTTACGATTTATACCGTAATCTCTTAGCTTATTAGCAACCGCAGTATGACTTAGACCTAAACGTTTAGCCAACTGTCGGGAGCTTGGATAAGCAGGGTACAATTTTCGCAATAATGTGGCCTCAAAGCGTTTAACCGCTTGATCTAACGTTCCTTCAAAGTCTGACTCCAGATAACCTAGATCATGAGTGAATGTAGGCAGCTGCAAGTGCTCAATTCTAAGTTCGTTGTCATCTAACAATGAGACGGCACGGTAAATCGCATTTTCTAACTGACGCACATTGCCAGGCCATGGATAGTCTTGCAAAAAGCTTAAACAATCATCCGATAAAACAGGCACTGAGTGGCCATTCTGCTGTGCATATTTTTGGATAAAGTGCTCTGCCAGTGGGCCTACATCCGCCTTTCTATCACGAAGTGGTGCTATCTCAAGGGTTAGTACATTGATTCGATAATAAAGATCTTCTCTAAATGTGCCCTCTTGCACCATGGCTGGTAAATCTTTTTGTGTCGCTGCAATAATACGCACGTTCACTTTTACTTCGTTTTCATCTCCAACCTTGCGAAAAGTACCGTCTTGTAAAAAGCGCAGTAATTTCGTTTGTAGTTGCGTCGACATCTCGCCAACTTCATCTAAGAATACCGTACCGCCATCAGCCTGCTCTAAAACACCACGTTTAGGGGCGGCATTTTCTTCATAGCCAGCGTAACCAAACAGCTCAGATTCAGCGACGTCATCCGGTAAAGATGCACACGATAAAGCAATAAAAGGTTTAACCGAGCGATTAGATGCATAGTGACAAGCACGTGCCAGCAACTCTTTACCGGTGCCTGTTTCACCGGTAATTAATATCGGCGCTTCAAGTTGTGCCATCTTGCGCGCTTCTCTAACCACACGACGCATAGCAGTACTAAAGTTATGAATAGTCGCGAAACTTTCTTGACCATAACGTCGAAACGCGCTCACTTGCTGGCCTAAGCGACTTTGTGATTTAATATTTATAACCGCACCGGCGAGTACATCTCCCTCAGCTCCTTGTGGAACAGAAATAGGTAGTATGTCAGCAATGAAATCTTCACCTGCCACTTCTACACGGGTTGTTTGGCCAAGTACTTCTTTGCCCTCAAGCCAACGCGTAAAGTTAAATCCTTTCAATAAATTATTGATGTTTGCGCCAATCACTTCATTTTCAGACAACTGTAAGTCGCGACACGCAGCATCATTACATAAACGCACCCACCCTTTCGCATCAATCGAAATGACGCCATCTGGCAGGGCTCTTAATAATGTATTTAGCTCATTATGCTCACGCTCAGAAGGTAAAAATGCGGTTGTTCGGACATCCTTCACACCATCAATTAATCGAATTGATGGCATAATCTTTTGAAATTGCTCAAACTCTATTGGCGGGAAACTGACATACATTCGGCAATTAACCGAATCTACTTCGATACCTTTTAAATCAACCTGATAACTAACCAAAATATTGAGAATCTCTTGGGCGATACCAATTCGGTCGGCACAGTGAATATCTAAACGCATACATCCTCAAAGAACGGGAACCTATAGTAAGCGAATAATACGCTAACTCCCCATGCGAGGGTAGTCTATTGTAAAGATTTTTGGACAAATATACCCAAACGCATTAGTTGTTTGGGTATTTAGTCCACTCGGCACCATCTAATTGTATGTAAGGTTGCCCTTTGATATACATCATTACTGTGTCTTGATTCTCTGCAACTTTGGCTGCGCTCGGTAGGCTGGCAATTAAACGTTGAACACTCACCACACCTGAAAAAACATCCCATTTCATCGCATTACTAATTAATTCAGACAACGCAAAGTAACTCACTGTTTTATCTACTTCATGTAATTCACTGTGCTTTATATCAGGGCCAATAAACTTAACAGCAGCCGGTACAGATACAATCGCTGGGCTGGGTATTTCTCGAAGCCCTGCAAACTGTAACTTATCTCCTTTTAGTGCCGCACCATGCTCTGGTACAACAACTAACATTACATTTCGACCTTCACGTTCAAGCCGTGAAATAAACTGTGCAATATCTGAGAACAACCTTTGCTGCCTAGCAGGATAACTTTCAAGACTATTCATGCGTGAACGTCCAGCTAACTGATTACCATCATGTAAACTAATCGAATTATAATAGAGTGCTCTTGGCTGCGACTGTTCTGCTGCTTGTTCATTTAACCAAGCAGACAAAACCTCACCATCAGAGTAAATAGGCTTACCATCAAACCCATACTGAGCGGGACTAAACTGACTAAAATCGAGTTTAGGAACTGAGACCCCCCCATACTGTCTAATTAAGCCAATAAAATCATCAAAATGACCATCGTGGTTTAAAGCGACAGAGGTCTTAAACCCTAACTCAGCGAGATTACTGAACAACTTACATTGTTTATCAACAGGTTCAAATAGCTTATCTTGGCTGGTTTGGCCACAACTGGCTCGTAAAAGCCGAATAGCAGCAGGGCCACTGTATGACGTAGCTGAATTGAAATCGTTGAACAATATATCAAAATCATTAAAGAGATTACGCGGCTCAACACCAATAGCATTTAAATCAGCCGTAGCGAGGGAGCATATATTAAGCACCACGACATCAAAAGGACGGCCATTGAAAGATGCTGGAAACTGAGTTTTTAACTGTGCTTGCTGCTGATAAAAAGCCTGTAATTGTTGATCTGGCGTTTCAACTATTGATGCATCTGATGCGGCTGTCTTTTCTCCAAGTAAAGGGGACTGGTTTTGTACAACTATCGGTGTACTTAAGCCTTCACTAGGCACTGACATACTCAGCCAATAAGCGTACGCAAACCCAAGCACAGACAAGCTCGTGTACCTGAGCCACTTAGCGCTATACCAGTACACTATACACAGCACAAATAATGCCAAAACTAGCTCAATATTGACCACCCGTGAGACTATTTCAAAAAAGTAACCTAAACTAAAATCTTGAACATTCCCAGCTTGCTTGGTTAATCGTGATATCGGGGGCAGCCATGAATCATGATAAAACAGTGCGATGCCCACGATAACACCTACAATGTGCTTAATACGCGTCAACCATTGCTGCTGAAAAGATACAGCCAAAAAAGCAAAGAAAGCTAAGTTAGCTAAAAAGTCAAATGAGATATCTGAACGACTATATAGAAAAAACTTTATAAGGAAATATAAGTTCCAAACACCTAAACCTGAGAGCCTCACTGGGTATCCTTTTTCTGCTTTTTGGGAGTATACGGGGTCAGTAGTACATGCCTGAATGTTAGTTTTCGATAAACATGCACTATTTTTTTTAGTAATACCTTGCCTACATTACTGAGTAAAACACCGAGTATTAGCGCGATTACAAAGGTAATTAAAAACTGGTTTAAGCTCATGTTTTATCACTTTTAAATTCAACTGAAACAGGTGTTGATAGCGGTCTAATGACTTTTTTAAATTCAGGGGTTTCAGTATTTAAATTAGTAATATCAGCTACTTTGGCATCAAAAATATAGCTAACATTTTCTTTCAATTGCTCTGTGTAGTCTGGTACTTCCTGTTGATTGTAGTCACGTTGAATTCGTCGACACTCTTGCTGTATGTAAAAATGATCAGCAATAATATTTTTCGATGTAAAGAAATCACTCACTTGTAATTTAAACAAGTGTTTAATTGCACTTTCGACATCATGCTCACGGCACGCATGCAAATATAAATAGATATAGCCATCGGCATAACTAAATAGATCCCCCTCTCGTTTTACGTGGAATAAATGCAAGGGGTGAATCGCTTCAATGCGCGGTAAAAGCTGCAACATGACCAACACCCCACTAACACCTAAGTTAGCTGCTGAGTCACTGTGTTTTGACACTTGCTCTGCAAAACGCAGAATAGGTAAATACCCTTTGCTTAATGCACTTTCACTATATTTTAATACATCATCAATTGAATCGGGTAAGGGCCTTGAGAATTGAAACCCCTGTATAGACTGAATTTGTGATAACAGTCTAGATGGCTCCGAAAAGCTATACAAAATCAGGTTTACACCCAAGGCTAAAAACAAACACTCATCTTGATGGCGAATAATGCCATCCACATTCTGAATAACTAATTTTAATTTACGCCCGCATTGTTTACGAAGCAAAAAACACTCTTGTGCTAAAGCAGATAAATCAGTGTAGCGTGTTACTGAAAAAACCAGCGTGGCAGCTTTTCGAGTCAGCGCTGTTTTATATAGTGCGTCGTTATCTTCAACAACTTTGTAAAGAGCAGGAAGCTTAGTGCCTTGTGGTACCGCACTTCGTACTACCCATACTTCATCTTCATCGAGCTCCTGGTGCATTGAACGCTTATCAGCGTGTGCATCTACATCACTCTCAAACACCGATAATTGCTTATTAAGCAACTGTAAATTAACACTTTTAGCTGCAATAACCCCTTCGCTGTGACTCCAAAAATCATATTCTAAGGTACGAATTGAGGCTTCTTGACTCATAAAAATCATGCCATCAAAAAGTGTATTCATACCTAAAAACTGTCGTCGCACACTACTTACATCAGCACCCGAAATTAAAAAGATGACAGTTGCACTTTGAGATATGGCCAGTTCACGATAACAACTTACCTTTTTTATTAACTGCGCTTCGTTGAGCATTGAAATTCGTTCACTATGTAAATGCACAATAACTGTACTACCTTTAAGTTCGTCATAGTGTTTTAGCTCATTAATCACTCGGCGTGAAAAATGTAATTTTTTTGCTAAAATTGGATCATAGTGTAAACAAAATGGATATAAGCGACCCTGCTCAAATAACTGATAAAAAACATCACCTTGCTCACTATTAAAGAACATATCGACGTGTTCAGAAAGCAAGAATACAGAGCCTTTGTTATTAGCAAGAATATGCCTAGCTAACTCTAATAACTGATTGTCTAAAGGTGCCAGTAGTGCATAATTTGCACTGCTTTTTAACACCGAATAGGCTGTCATTAACCCTGTAATATTTAAATAAGGCACCAATAAACCCTTGAAAAAGATACTTTAGTACTAGTTTTGGCCGCTATTCTATATATAATGCAGCCCATGTCCACGCTTTATAAACACTTCAAATCTAGTTTTGTCGTAGCGGATACTTTAAATGAATGATTATGCAGTAAAAAAATCAACTATTTTAACTCAATATGACATTGACAATTTGCTCCATCAATTTGGTGGAAAAAACCAAACATATATAGAAATAGTTGATGTAGAAAAAAATCGCCAAACAATCGAAAAATATCCTTTAATTAAAGATATCGCTTTATCCGTTAAAGATACACAACAAGTTAAAAATATTAACAAAAGTACATACTAAATAATGAAAAGAGTTTTTGTAAAAGGTATTAAAGGTGGAACAGGTACAACATCCGTTGTCGCTAATCTTGCTTGCGCCTTAAGAAAATCTAACGAAAACGTATACGTTATTGACCTTGATCCCAAAGGCGATATTGGCTTGCATCTAGGTCTATCGTGGGAACACCAATTAGGTTGGAGTGATTATTCAAGCTTTCGTGCTGCCGGCTGCCAATTCCATCAAGATGATGATGGTATTAAATTTTTACCTTATGGCAGTGCTAGCCTCAGTAATTTAAACTTTACCTCAATCATAGAAAGCTGCGAGCAATTAAAAGAATCTGAAAACGCCTGGTTTTTATTTGACTGCCCTGCTCATATTGATGTGGTTGATTACCCCACAAGAAAAGAAGATATTTTCCTAGAAATTGTAAACTGCGATGCTATTTGTCACAGTTTTATCTATAAGCGCTTAAATGCACTTAAACACGCTACTTCCCGTTGGCAACATTACTTTTTAATAAATCGATTTAACTCTGCCTCTGAGCTTGAATCTGATCTGCTGCAATTATGGCAGTCAGAACTTCCTTTACTCGCGCCATTGTATATCAACCAAGATGAAGTGATAAAAGAAGCAACAGCATTTCGTAATGTCGCCATTAATTGTGCTCCTTACAGTGTTGCCAATGACGACTTTGAAACATTAGCGGGCTGGTTGGTAAGTCGAGCGAGTAATAATGACTAATAAGGTTCGGGTAAGTAACACTGAGCGTATTATGAAATTATGCTTAGGACTTATTTTTACAAAGAGAATTGTTCGCTTTGTATTTTTTAAATTTCATGGTTATTTCAATCAACATAAGATGAGTTTGCTTGGGGCATTCATGATGCCCTTTATAGTGTTATTTTTATCCCTATTTTTTAGGCTTGATAAAAACCGTAAAAACAACATAAAAAAGACGATAAAATATTTCTATCCCCATGTTACACAGCCAATTTTAACGCCATCAAATTGCGTTAGAATCGTGCTACAAAGCTGTTACTTGGTTTTATTTAACACAACCACCACTTCTCAGGCCCACATTGCCCAAGAGCAGCGTAAAACATGGCGTAAGATAATACGCTCAGCACGTATCGTTCGCGTGATAGACAGTAAGCTAGTGCGCTTTTTTAGGCGAGCTTGGCTTATAACGAAGAAGCAGCAGAAATCAAAAGTGTATCAACAAATAAGCACTTCAAGTCTGTGGAAAAATAGCACCTTAAAAGTGACATTTTTCACACTCTTAATATTCGCTGTCGCCATTTTTGTCACTGTGCCTTTTAGTGTAGAAGCACAAGCCGTGTTTATTAGTCTTATTTTGTTGGTTGCCTACTCTTTGCGTCGTGTTGAAGGACACATGGCAACAATTGCAATGATCACCCTGTCTGTCACCACCTCTACTCGCTATTTATGGTGGCGTTACACAGAAACACTCAACTGGGGAGATCCACTTGCATTAGCATTAGGGTTTGGACTTTTATTAGCAGAAACTTACGCTTGGCTGGTACTAATTTTAGGCTTCTTTCAAACAATTAACCCATTAAGTAGAAAACCCATTCCACTTAGTGAAGATACATCAACATGGCCAACTGTTGATATCTATATTCCAACCTACAATGAACCGTTGAATGTGGTTAAACCAACAACCATTGCTGCACAAAGTATTGACTGGCCAGCTGACAAACTTAACATCTATATTCTAGATGACGGTAAACGCCCCGAGTTTGCTGAGTTTGCAGAAAAAATTGGCGTTGGCTATTTAACTCGGCCAGATAATAATCACGCCAAAGCTGGCAATATGAACCATGCTATGCAAGTGACAAATGGCCAATATATCGCGATTTTTGATTGTGACCATATTCCTGCGCGGTCGTTTTTACAAATGACCATGGGGCAATTTATTAATGACAGCAAAGTGTGCTTAGTACAAACACCACACCACTTTTTTTCTGCGGATCCCTTTGAACGTAATTTAAAAAACCATCGTAAAATTCCTAACGAAAACATGCTATTTTATGGTCTGATCCAAGACGGTAATGACATGTGGGATGCCACCTTTTTCTGTGGCTCTTGTGCAGTATTAAAGCGCAGTGCCCTTGAAGAAATTGGCGGGTTTGCGGTAGAAACTGTCACCGAAGATGCGCACACAGCACTGAGAATGCAGCGTGCCGGATATAAAACCACCTATATTAATATTCCACAAGCTGCCGGCCTTGCCACTGACAGTTTATCGGCTCATGTTGGTCAACGGATCCGTTGGGCTCGAGGGATGGCACAAATTTTTCGTTTAGATAATCCATTACTCGGCAAAGGCTTAAATATTGCCCAACGATTATGCTATCTCAATGCCATGCTGCACTTTTTATCGGGAATACCACGTATTGTATTTTTAACCGCACCTTTGGCGCTGATCTACCTGAACGCACAAATTATTTACGCTCCTTTTATCGCTATTTTCTTATATATTGTACCCACCTTGCTGCAAGTGAAAATAACCAATTCACGAGTTCAAGGGAAATACCGTTACTCATTCTGGGGTGAAGTATATGAATCAGTTTTAGCCTGGTACATTTTAAAGCCCACCACAGTTGCACTTATAAACCCCAATAAAGGTAAGTTTAATGTCACTGAAAAAGGCGGATTAAATAGTACTGACCACTATGACTGGATGATTTCAAAGCCCTATATAATACTGTTATTAGTAAACGTTATCGGTATGGCGTATGGCATCATCAGATTATTATTCGGTGATACGTCTCATATAGGCGTATTGCTAATTAGTATGTTGTGGGCCAGCTACAATATAGTGATCTTAGGCGCAGCAGTCGCGGTAGCAGCCGAAGCAAAGCAAGTACGTAGCTCGCATAGAATAAAAGCTAACTTCCCTGCCGCAATTCGCCTTGCGAACGGACGCACCATCAAAGTTAAAATAACAGATTATTCAGACAACGGAGTCGGTTTAGAAACCGAACACAGCCACTTATGTCGGGTCAACGATAAAGTTGAACTCCTTATGAGCCGTGGCTTTAAGCAGTTTTCATTTGCGACCTACATCTGTAACACCCGTGATAAGCAGATTGGCTTAACGCTTAGAGATTTAAATTTAGAAAAACAAAAAGCATTTATTCAATGCACATTCTCACGCGCAGATGCTTGGCTTGATTGGCAAGAAAACTTTAAACACGATAAACCTTCATACAGTTTTTCGAAAGTGTTTTATACTAGCCTCAGAGGCTTTAAGAATTTGATTTTCCACGCACCAAGTGAGTTGAGACCCTTGATTAATTTTATAACGAAGGTACTACACTTTGTCGTGTCTTTATTACCTAAAAAACCAACAAAAGTATTTACACCATCATGATGAAACCACTACTAACACTATTACTCGCTGCAATATCACTGAGCCTGCCACACTGGGCTATGGGTGCTGAGCCGCTGTCTAATAAAGCTATTTTTGATGATGGTTACCCTGAACAAGCACCTGTAGAGAGCCTAACCTTAAGTTTTGAACGTTTAGGCTTAAAAAAGTTTAAGCTAGACGGTGTTAGCCAAAGCACTCGCATCGACTTTACAAACCGACTAGACAAGCTGGGTAAACAGTTGATGCTTAACTTTTCATACACGCCCTCCCCTTCATTGATTAGCCGCGTGTCACATTTAAAAGTTTTCTTCAATGAAAACCTCGTAACCGTATTACCCATTGATGATAAAACTAATCCAATTAAGGTAAAAACCGAACATAGCGTGCCGCTCAACCCAAAACTGATTAAAGATTTTAATCAAATTCGTTTTGAGCTAGTTGGTTACTATGACTTGGCATGTCAAGATGATTTCAGTAAAGCTATTTGGGCTGAATTAGATAAAAGCAGTTCCATCACACTGGGCCGCCAATCACTTGCACTCGAAAGCTTACTTGAATATTTTCCCGCACCTTTTTTTGATAAACGAGATTACACTCAGCTTAATTTACCCTTTATTTTTGCCTCCCAGCCAAATGAAGAGACGCTTGAGGCAGCCGTTGCACTTTCAAGCTTTTTTGGTGCCCAAGCCAAGTGGCGTTATGCTGGATTTCCAGTGCAAATAAATGCAACGCCTGTTGAGCACAGTGTAGTGTTTGCAACCAATACAAACAAACCAGACTTCTTATTAAATTACCCTAATGTTGAAAAACCAACGGTTGAGATTATCAGTAGTCCAACACATAGATACGCCAAAGTGTTACTAATTCTAGGCAAAGACGCTGCACAACTAAAAGAAGCTGTGGTCGGTTTAATGTTTGGCCACAAAGTGATGACAGGACGTAGTGCAACCATTGATGCCATTGATAGTTTACCGCTTCGAAAAGCATACGATGCGCCATTGTGGGTCCGTTCTGACCGTGCTGTTACATTTGATGAATTTATTGAATACCCGACACAGCTTCAATCAGCAGGTTATCGAGGTCAACCTGTTAATTTAGATCTTCGCTTTGCACCCGATTTATTCACGTGGCGTGAAAATGGCATCCCATTAACGTTAAATTACCGCAATACTCCTGTAGAACAGGGCATGCTGTCGCGTCTAAACATGCTTATCAATGGCAAATTTGTTGACGGTTTCACGCTTAATAATAAACACAATGAGAATGTAACCACACAGACTCTATTACCGCTAATTTCAACAAGTACACCAAGTCAAACGCACCAAGACTTCGAATTAACGGGGCTTGATTTAACAACTAACAACCAACTGACTTATGACTTTAACTTTGCCTTAGTTAAAACAGGAGAGTGCAGTGCGATTCCAGCAGGCGGTGAGTTCGGTGTTATTGATGGCAGCTCTAGCATTGATGTGAGTGGTTTTCATCATTACATTTCATTGCCTAATTTACGTGCTTTTGCCAATAGCGGTTTCCCTTATACCAAATACGCAGATCTTCATCAAAGCGTGTTAATAATGCAAAGCAACGCCCCTGTTGAGGCAATTAGCTTATTACTCAACTTTGCAGGCCGTTTGGGCGCAATGACAGGCTATCCAGCCCACCGTTTAGATATTCAATTTCCTAATTCAAAAAACGAACTTACCGATAAAGACATTATCATCATTGGCAAGCCTGATTCACTTTTAGCTGAGCTTTCACAGAACAGCTCTTTAAGTGCTGTGATCAATAACAATCAGCGTATTGTTAATCAAGCCATCTATAACGGTGCATATGACACTGAAAACTCTGAAAAAATTAAACTAAATATCAGTAGTCTAGGCCGCTTAGCAATAATTTCTGGTTTCCAATCTCCATTGGACTCAGAACGCTCAGTCGTTTCTATGATCGTCTCAGACAATAGTGCATATAGTTTATTGAGCGACGTACTTATGAACGCAGAGAAAACAGCTCAAATAATGGGTAGCTCAGCCATAATAAACCGTCAGGGAATCAAAACCATAAAAACTGATGAGCAATACTTTGTTGGCCATATCCCTATTCATACGCTGATTTGGTTTCACTTTTCTGATCAACCCATTTTACTCGCCATATTATCGATTATTACATTACTGCTGATTTCGTACATGTTGTGGCGACTACTTCTGTTACTGACACAAAAGCGTTTGTCTGAAGGAGATAAAGCATAATGAAATTTATGGCTTATTTAGCGATTAGTATCTTACTAATAAGTAAAGCTTTTGCAGCGCAAACGTGTGCAGCGTGGCCACAATGGAATACGTTTAAAACACACTTTATTTCACCACAGGGGCGCGTTATTGATTTAGGCAGCCAGTTCGATATCACCACCTCTGAAGGTCAGTCATATGCGTTATTTTTTTCCTTAGTCGCCAATGATAAAAGCACCTTTGACTCACTGTTAGATTGGACAGAAATTCACCTCTCTGAAGGCGATCTAAGCACTCGTCTACCTGCATGGCAATGGGGGGTTGAAAAAGGGGAAGGCAAAATATTAGACTCTAACCCTGCCGCTGACTCCGATTTATGGATAGCTTACACCTTGTCGCAAGCCGCAAAACTATGGCAAGAAAGACGCTATGCAGTTTTAAGCTCAGTACTTGCGGAGCGAATTATTCGCGAAGAAACTGCCCGTATACCTAACTTAGGCTTAACACTTCTGCCAGGACCTAGTGGCTTTAAGAAGCAAGGTTCATGGAAACTAAACCCAAGCTATGCGCCGTTATTTATTTTAAAGCAGTTTGCTGAGCTTTATCCGCATTCACCTTGGCAACAGCTACATGATAACTCAGCTAAAATGCTGATTAATACAGCACCAAAAGGCTTTAGCCCCGATTGGGTCAATTACAGTGTTGAAAAAGGCTTTTACCATGACAAACGAAGCCCAGCTGTAGGCAGTTTCAATGCTATTCGTGTGTATCTTTGGGTAAGTATGATGGCCGATGGTGCCACTTACAAAAAAGAACTTATCCAGCAATTCGCGCCTATGGCCGAATATATTATCGAATCGGGGAAAGTACCGTTAGAAGCAGATGCTCTTTCAGGGAAAACATCAGGCACAGGTCCGAGTGGTTTTACTGGGGCTTTACTCCCTATGCTCAAAACCATGCAAGCATCACAATTAATAACCACACTGCAACAGCAATTAATGATGGATACCCGTTTCACAACAACTCGCTACTATGACAGTGTACTGTACTTGTTTGGCACCAGCAGTCTAAACGAACGCTTTAAGATTGATAAAGAAGGAAACTTGATAACGAATTGGAGCGCTGAATGCCAATAAAGTGGCTCCTTGCTGTCATTATCGCAAGCCCTAGTGTCTTTGCGCTTTCAAGTAACGATATTGATACTCAGTCGATTGATTGGTTAATTAGCCAAGTACAATTAGGCGAAATTGAGCAAGATACACAGCTGATGTCTGACAGCTTAGAAAAACTGTTAAGTATCGCCCCCCAAAACACCCAAGTTCAGTGTGCACAGGTGCGTGTTTTGTATGCACGAAAAGAAACTGAACAAGCACGTAACTTATTGGCAAAGCTAACTCAAAAAGCACACCCTTGTGTGGAGAGCTTAACAATGCTGGAAAAAGTCAGTAATGAAGAAAAAGCAACGATTGCACAGGCCCGTTTACGCGCACGCGCAGGGCAATACAATGATGCTGTAAAAATTTACAATCGCTTGTTCAAATCAAACTACCCTAATATTGAGTTTGAACTTGAACATATAAACTGGCTTGCCCAAGACGAAAACCAATACCAACAGGCCTTACGAGGATACCACTCATTAATGAACCGCTACCCAAACAGCGGTCGTTTTGAGCTTGCTTATGCTCGTCATCTGTTAAAACAAAATCCTGCAAATAAAGAAGCACTGACACTTTTGAGCCATTATGCTCATAGTAATCAATACAGTGTTGAGGCTGAATTTGCATGGTTAAATGCACTTGAAGATATGCCTCTGAACAAAAGTACCGAACATGCTTATGAACGTTATTTTGCTGCTTACCCTAAAAGCAGCAAAGGGCACGTGCAATTTAGCGACTTTAAAAAAGCATATAAAGCTGAACGTGAAAAGCTGGCTGATCCTGCTTACCAGACATGGCTAAAAGGCAATGTAGAGCTTGAAAAACGCCGTTTTGTAAAAGCTGAAGCATTGTTCAATAAAGCCCTAAAAGGCCGACCCACTGATCCTGAAATATACAACAGTTTAGGACTACTCAATCTTAGACAAGGCAATAATGCTCAAGCCTATCATTTTTTTAAAAAAGCTGAAAAATACAGTATTGATACAAATCGCATCACAGTACTCAAAGGCCTAGCAAATACGGCGCGTTTTTGGCAATACATAGACGAAGCAAAATCAGCGATGTCTATGAAAGAGTTTAAACGTACAACATTAAAGCTCGATTTAGCTGATACCCTCAATGAGAATCCGAACACGGTCATGTTTTACCGTGCGCAACTTGCCGAAGCTACCGGCGATTACCAAACGGCCATGAAGCTTTACAAACATGTGCTAAAAAGTGATCCATTACAGCAATCAACCCTAAGAGCCATGCTTATTTTAAGCGCTGCAGATGGTAACTATGCTCGTAGCCATCAATTTTATAATGGCTTAAGTAAACAGCAACAAGCGCTGATTGCCGCTGACTATACGCTTTTAGAAACCCAGCAATTACGGACAAATGCGGATGATTTAACAGCGAAAGGCAAGCTGGATGAAGCTGTAGATATGCTACTTATGGCAATAAAACAAAGCCCTCGCCAAAGCTGGTTATATTATGATCTCGCTAATGTATACCAACAACAGGGGTTGGTTGAGCACGCAAAAGCGCTCTATAAGAAAACCTTGTGGCAATTTCCACTGGATGCAGAACTCAGATACAGTCATGCGTTATTTTTACGTTCGCTCAATGATTATCAAGGCGCGCTGGCGACACTGGATTACATTCCAACTAACGCACGCACAGATGAAATTAACGTTCTTGCTGAGCAACTGAGTATTAACACCAAGCTCGAGAAGCTTGCAGAAAATAATACTGCCACCAATAAAGCAACTATTATTTATAAACTCACAGAGTTAGAAGCCCAACCGTTAACACCATTAATGCAAGCAGAGCTTGCCACTCAATGGCTCCAAATTAATGAGCAACAGTACGCAATGAGGCAACTTAAAAAAGCGCTTAAACGCGACTCTAGCCTTAGCCCATATTGGCATATGACGTATGCTGATCTGCTTATTAATAACGATGATCAAGCAGGTGTAGATACGTGGTTTAGTCATTACCAACTGCCCAGCAATGCAACAAACTCAGAACAATCGCAATGGCTTGCGCTACAAATAAACTACATTAATCGTTTTTACCAAGGCCAAACGCGAATAACAAAATTAACAGCGCTTGATAATCAGTACAGTGAAAACCCACAACTTAATGAAGCACTGATTAATGCCTATATAGAGCAAGGTGAGACTCGTTTCGCTATTTCTCGCTACCAGCAACACACCGCAATGGGACACACAGTCACCACCGATACTGCACTGACGATTGCAGCACTTAGCCGTGAGATGCAAAATAACACCTTGGCTGATCGTATTGTTGCAGAGCAAATCAACCAAGTAACGTATCAGGAAAGCTATCGACAACAGCAGCTAATGGCGGCACTTAGCCAATTTGAAGATCAAACAACGGCTCTTAACCTAGCCAAACAGTTGTTAGCAAAATCTAATAATAATCAAGAGCTTTACTATCAGGCTGCAGCTGTAGCAGAGACTAAGCAACAAACACAGCTTGCAAAAAACTGGTATCAAGCGGCAATCGCAGCAAACACCATCAATAGTCGTTTAGCTAATGAGCAGTATTACAGCCTGTATACACTTGATGATGACGCCCCATGGTATGTCAATAATGCGAAACGCCAATTACAGCGTATTGAACAACAAGAACAAGCGTATATTACAGCCGCTATCAACTTAAGTAGCCAAACTAGCACACAAAATGAGTCAACCTTAGGAGCAGGTGCAACACCTATCGAAGCAGGTTTTCCTCTTTGGGGTGGCACTGGGATTATAAAATTAGACCCGATGACAATATCGAGTCAAGAAACCCGTTTTGATGAAACCTTTGCGGGCAGCCGCTATGGTCAAGGGGCACTCTGTATCTTTGACTGTCCACTGTTAAGCATTGAACCCGAACAGCAAGGCATGGATATTGGCTTTGCTTGGCAGAACGAGCAATGGCGCTTTGATGTCGGCACGACTCCACTTGGCTTTCTAGTCGAAGATATCGTGTGGGGTGTGAGTTACAAAGGAAGCTTTGGCGATTTCGGTTATGGAGTCACCTTCAATAAACGCCCTATTACTAGCTCTGTTTTATCTTATGCAGGACTTGAAGATGTCTTTACTAATCAAGTGTGGGGCGGCGTTCGAGCAACACAATTGCAACTGAGCTTATCTCATGATCTAGGGCTAGATTGGGGCTTTTGGGGAAGCACCAACTACCAGCTTTTAACCGGTAAAAACGTCAAAGATAATCAAAGCTACAGTTTAATGGGTGGCAGTTACTATCGGTATATTCGACAAAGAAATAAAGAGCTGAGCATTGGTTTAAACCTATTACATTGGTCATATAAACACAATTTAAGTGAAGAAACCTGGGGACATGGTGGCTATTACAGCCCGCAAAGCTATTTAGGCGCTTCACTGCCAGTCATTTATGATCAACGCATTGGCCATAATTTTGTTTATCGTTTACGTGGCGGCGTATCTTGGTCAACTACAACCACCGATGAAATTGAATTTTTCCCTAATGATCCTGTTTTGCAAGCACAAGCTGAAGCACAAACAGCTATAACGGGGGTTGTACCTTATTTTGAAGAAGACACTAGTCGTGGTATTTCTTACAATCTAGGAGCCAGCTTTGAGTATCGTTTTACGCCACATTGGTTTTTTGGTGGCTATTTAAATCTTGATAGAGCTGATTTCTACGAACCAAATTATGCACAACTTTATTTTAGATACTACTTTAAGCCTGTTTATAGTGAGCTAATCTTCCCTGGAAAACCTGTCATACCTTATGCAAGCTACTAAATACAAGACCTCCGGCCTGTACCTACCGCAAGCACTTCCCCTGACTAGAAGGTCTATGTATACTGTAGCGCACTTGTAGCTAGGATAAGGGTGTGTCCCTTACTTTCAAGTTCAAAACTTGAGCAACAAACCATTATCTTAGCTGCATCTAAAACATGGCCACCCGTTCATTTAATAAAAACTAGAACGACCAAAGCAAAAATAATAAGGCCTCAATAAAAACTTAGAGTTAGGAAGTAAATATGAGTTCATTACCTAAAGCAGGTGACTTTTTAGGGCATCCTAAAGGGCTGTTCCTGTTGTTCGGCACAGAAATGTGGGAACGATTCGGTTATTATGGCATGCGCGCTATTCTAGTATTGTACTTAGTTGCACTTGTTCAAGAAGGTGGTTTCGGCTGGTCAAATGCTGATGCTTTGAGTCTTTACGGTACTTTTACAATGGCTGTTTATATCACACCACTATTGGGTGGTTGGTTAGCAGATAACGTTTTAGGACAACGTAAAGCTATTATCCTTGGTGGTTTACTAATGGCTGCCGGCCATTTCACAATGGGTATTCCACACGGTTACCTTGCAGGCCAAGAAGAGAACGTTTTTTATATTGGCTTAACCTTACTTTGTTTAGGTAATGGTTTATTTAAGCCAAATATCTCTACTATGGTGGGTGACTTATATAAAGAGGGTGATCAACGTCGTGATGGCGCATTCACTATCTTCTACATGGGTATCAACCTAGGTGGTGCATTAGGCCCACTTATTGCGGGCTATGCTGCCGCAGCAATGGGTTGGCAATGGGGCTTCATCGTAGCCGGTATCGGTATGGTGATCTCTGTACTTATGCAACTTGCATTAAGTAACAAATACTTAGGCGATATTGGTGTTGTTCCATCAGCTAAGCTTTCACAAGCTCAGTCTGAATCAAACACTAAAGAGCCACTTACTAAAGTTGAAACTGACCGCATTAAAGTTATTTTCACCATGAGTGTATTCAGTATCATTTTCTGGATGGGCTTTGAGCAAGCAGGTGGTTTAATGAACCTGTTCGCTAACGATTACACTGACCGTATGCTATTAGGCTTTGAAGTACCTGCTTCATGGTTCCAATCATTAAACTCAATTTTCATCATCGTTTTTGCACCGTTAGTTGCTATCGTTTGGTTGAAGCTAGATAAGCGTGAGCCTAACTCACCTGTTAAGTTCGCTATTGCACTTATTTTCTTAGCACTTGGTTTCATCACAATGATTTTTGCTCTAATGACACAAGGTCAGGGTGACAACCTGCAAATTAGCATGATGTGGCTGGTTCTTTTCTACCTTTTCCATACCTTAGGTGAGTTATGTTTATCACCCATTGGTTTATCAATGGTGAGTAAACTTGCGCCATTACGTTTAGCATCAATGCTTATGGGTATTTGGTTCTTATGTACAGCTGTTGCTAACAAGATTGCAGGTTTCGTAGGTTCATTCTTAGGTGAAGGCGAAGAAGCTGTTGATAATGCAATGGGTATTTTCATCGGCTTAGGTGCTACAGCAATCCTATCTGCTGTCATTATGTACTTACTGAGCGACAAGCTAGTTAAGTGGATGCATGGTGCCGAAGGCCATCATGAGCCGCAAACAACTGAACACATTCTAGCTGAAGAGCTAGAAGTAACTGCCGAAAAGCAGTAAAAAATATTCCCCCACAGCGCCCGCTGTGGGGTTTTTCTTTATTAATGCTATATCGCTGTCCGCAATACTGATACTATAATTTGATAATAGTTTGTATAGGTTTGGAAGTGATACAGTGCGCTTTTTCAATCAACTCTTAATCATTTTTTTTACCACATTACTGCTTGTAGCCTGTGGCGGCGATAAAACAACGAAAGAGGTTGCCACCACCCCAAGCCAGTCTGGTTTAATTATTTCAGTCAGTTCAGGTTTTTCCGAACAATTTGCTAATGGTAGTGTACGCCTGAATGCAGATAGTAATACCGTCTCTACCGATACGACTTTTACCTATACTGAAACAGCAGCAACCACAGCAGATATTGAGCAAAACATTGTCTCTGCAAGACATACTTTCAGACCGAATAATTTAGTATTCTCTAAATCATTAACCCTTTCTATAAAACTCCCCCAGCAACAAACCAACCTCGCATTTAGTATTGTTATGCTACAAGATGAGCAGTGGCAACCTCTGCCAACCAATTTCAACGAAGAGGGCTTTGCGGAAAGTGAAATTACCAGCTTTGGTACCTACGCATTAATGTCGCGCAGCATTCCTGCAATCAGTAAAACAATTGGCGAACAATGTGTTGATACAGCAAGTTCACAAACAGTGCGCTTTATTCATGTTGCTGATTTACACGCGCGCTTTGGCTTTAAAGAGCACTTATTCAGCCGTATTCGTAGTTACTACGATAATGCCAAACTGGAAAACCCAAACACTTTGTTCTCCAATGGTGGCGATGATTATGAAAAAGGCACCGTAGCCGAGCAAACTTCACAAGGCTTAGCCACGGTCGAGGCAATAAAAGCCATGGCCTTTGACGTACGCGTGATTGGTAACCACGACTATGCATGGGGACCAGAGCAATTACTTGATTTTGCTGATGACGATAATGCCATCGTGCTTTCAAGCAATACTGACTATGAGGGTAACAGTGATACGCCGTTTGCCGGTGTCGATTTTTCAGTTGTGCAAGTAGGTTGCCTTCGCATCGGTTTTTTTGGCATGACTTCCGTGCCTTGGAATGAACTTGATGAACCTATTGAAGACGAGCCAATTCCTGATTTTATCGCTAATTTCAAAATGAATTGGCAATGGCAAGAAGTGGCTGAGCAAATTGTTAACCAGTACCGCCAAGATGTTGATTACATGGTCATGGTGAGTCATTTAGGTGAAGGCACAGACACTCGCATTGCGCAAAACGTGGCGGGAATTGATTTAGTACTGGGTGGCCACACCCATGGTGGTGAAAGCTATCAAACCTTAGATAATGGCAGTATTGTTATTCAGCCAAACTTTTTTGCACAAGGCCTAACTGATCTCACGTTAACCTTTAACCTTGAAGACAATACGCTCGCTGATGTTGATTACAATACCGTACCAACAACCAGCATTACCAATTTAGATGAGCGCACGAAAGCCGCCATCGATGAAATCATGGGCCGCTACGCCCCTGATGCAAATACCGAAATTGCCGTTTCAGAAAATTACCCAAGTGCAGAAGAACTCATTACTATTACAGCCAAAGCCACGATGCAGCAATTCCCTGCTATTGATGCCGCACTGCTAGATGCAAGCCAAGTGCAAGATCGCTGGCTTCCAGGCACCTTAACTCAAGAAGACTTTCATGCGGCGTTTAAGGTTGAACGCCAGCCATCGAATACCCCAGGCTTTAATTCAATGTATCGAGTCGCGGTGACTGGCAGCCAATTAAAAACCATGCTTGAAAGCCAGCCTGAATGGGTCGCTTTAACGCCTGATAACATCAGTGATGCAACCACATACCAAGTTGCTCTATTTAAAGGCCCTGCGCTTAATAGCGAGTTGTTCTTCCCTGCTCTGCCAAACTTAGACGCGCAATTAGTCGCTGAAAGTTGGTGGCTGCTTGATAACTACGCACGGACACGCACTAGCCAATGTTTATACATCGACACTGATAACACACTTAACGCCTGCAAAACTGACGATGCAGTCACTGTATGGAATTTTAATAATCCTGAGCAAGGTTTTAGCAGTGACTTTGGCCCTGCAACACTTAGCTTTTATGACCCTGAAGAAAAAAATTGGGGGCCAGAGAATAGCCAATTTGCAACCACTACTGAGCTTGCAGTTGCTGATTTACCAAGTGGTGCCTCAGGTGTATTGGCGTTTTCTCGCCACAGCCCAAGCCAAGGCTTAACACTTACAGCCAATAGCCCTGCAAATGGTGACTACCAAACTGACGGGTTTATTTCAGATTACACGCTGGTGATGGATGTGCTTTGGCCAGAGCAAAGCACCAATGAATGGCGTGCATTACTACAAACAGATCTCACTAATAGCAATGATGCAGACCTTTACGTTAACCGAGATAATGCCATCGGTATCGCCACGCGTGACAGCGGTTATTTTGGCGAGCTTTTGGCAAACAGCTGGCACCGTATTGCCTTTGTGTTTTATGCTGCCCCAAACAATGGCGCACTAAAAATTTACCTTGATGGCGAGCTCATTGGTATTAAAGACGAAGGCGAAGTCAATGAGCGCTGGGCAATCAACAGTGCAGCGTTACTTTTAACCGATAATGACTACGAAACTAAACCAGGGTATTTAAATGCACTCCTCTTTGCAGGTCGCGCTATGACAGACGCCGAAATTGCAAACATGGGTAGTGCGCAGCAGCAACTCAACTTCACGCAGTCTACTCGCACCTTAAACCAAGTAGTTGAGCGACATTATCAAGCTGCACCTCAAATTATGAATAACCCTTGGTTACAACAGCGCAGTAAGTTTTTTAACAAAGCACGCCAAACTGTAAACTAATCTATACATTCAACTTAATAAAAAAGGCCGTCCAAGGCCTTTTTTTACGCCTGAAAAATCTATTACTTTACCTTTAAATACATATAGATAAATTAAAAACAACATACCAAACACTTGCCTAAATGGTGACCCATTCACCGCCTCAGATAGTGCAATAGCTAAAATTAAAATCATTGTCCCATTTAATTTACAAAGGGGGCGTTAGCTAAATAACGCCGAGATCTTCCCCTTATCGGTTTTCTGGTTAATCATCCGCTCATTACAGAACAATAATTCTTTTTTAGCGCAGTGCTTATAATTGCGGGAGTAATGACAATGAGCGAAGTAAATAATCCGTTAGGCCTAATGGGCATTGAATTCACTGAATATGCAACACCTGATGCAGATTACATGGACAAAGTGTTTACTGATTTTGGCTTTTCTAAGCTAAAAAAATTCAAGGGTAAAGACATTGTTTACTACAACCAGCATGACATTCATTTCTTACTAAACAATGAGCGTGAAGGTTTTTCTGCTGAATTTGCTAAAAGCCACGGCCCAGCAATCTGTTCTATGGGTTGGCGTGTAGAGAATGCACAAAAAGCATTCGAGGTTGCTGTTGAGCGCGGTGCAAAACCTGCGACAGACTCAACACATAAAAATTTACCATACCCTGCTATCTACGGTATCGGCGACAGCTTAATCTACTTCATCGAACAGTTTGGTGATAAAGGCTCTATCTATGAGTCAGATTTCGAAGACTTAAGCGAGCAAAACATTGTTGAAGACAAAGGCTTCATCCGTATCGACCATTTAACCAATAACGTATATAAAGGCACGATGGAAACATGGGCTAACTTCTATAAAGACGTATTTGGTTTTACAGAAGTTCGTTACTTCGACATTAAAGGTCAAAAAACAGCGTTATTATCTTACGCACTTAAATCTCCGTGCGGTACTTTCTCGATTCCAATCAATGAAGGTAAAGATAACAACAACAACCAAATCGATGAGTACTTAAATGAGTACAATGGTCCGGGTGTACAGCATTTAGCATTCCTTACTAACGACTTAGTAAGCTCACTTGATAAGCTTGACCAATCAACGATTGCAACGCTTGATATCATCCCTGAGTACTATGACACCATTTTTGACCGTGTGCCTTGGGTTAAAGAAGACAAAGAGAAGATCCGTAAGCACCAAATCTTGGTAGATAGCCAAAGCGAAAACTGTTACTTACTGCAAATCTTCTCGAAGAACCTATTTGGTCCTATCTTTATCGAGATGATTCAACGTGTAGATGACGGCGGTTTCGGTGAAGGTAACTTCCAAGCACTTTTCGAATCAATCGAACGTGATCAAGAGCGTCGTGGTGTAATCTAACGCACCCTGATGTCTAAAAAGCAGCGTGTGGTTTGGGTATATTCACACGCTGCTTTTTGTCGTTTTAAATTCTGTTTTAAACTAACTGTTTAAATTGCGTTGATTGCCTCCATATAGATAACTAATAAATCAGCGCGAACAAATAAGGAAAGAGTATGAGCCTAATTAACGAAACCCACGATATTAATCTAAAAAGCTGGGTTGCATCTGCTAACGAAGCGAACTGTGACTTCCCAATTCAAAACCTTCCTTTTGCAGAAGTACGTCGTAAAAATTCAGACGAAGTGTTCCGTGGCGCTGTAGCAATTGGTGACCAAGTTATCGATTTAGCAAAAGTAAACGAACTTGGTTTATTCTCTGGTGATGCACAAGTTGCCGTTAAAGCAGCAAGCCAAGCTACATTAAATGAATTTATGGGTCTTGGTCAGCAGTATTGGTCTGCACTTCGTCTTGCGCTATCAAAAGCACTTCGTGAAGGTGCTAGTGAGCAAGCACAATTAAGCGAAGCACTTATCGCTCAAGCAGACATCGAATTTGCGCTGCCGTGCCGTATTGGTGATTACACTGATTTCTATACCTCTATTTACCACGCAACAGCGGTAGGTAGTTTATTCCGTCCTGATAACCCACTTTTGCCTAACTACAAATGGGTACCAATTGGTTATCACGGTCGTTCATCATCAATTGATGTTTCAGGTCAAACGTTCCACCGCCCTAACGGTCAAACCAAAGCGCCAGATGCAGAAGTACCATCATTCGGCCCTTGTAAACGCCTAGACTACGAACTTGAGTTAGGTATTTACCTTGGTAAAGGTAATGAATTAGGCGATGCAATTGCTATTGAAAATGCAGAAAACCATGTATTTGGTTTCTGTGTATTTAATGACTGGTCTGCACGTGACTTACAAGCGTGGGAATATCAGCCCCTTGGCCCATTCCTTGCGAAAAACTTCGCATCAACTGTATCACCTTGGATTGTTACGACAGAAGCGCTGGCACCATTTAGAACAAACTGGACACGTGACGAAAATGATCCACAACCAATGGACTATTTAGAGTCAGCGCATAACCGTGAGTTTGGTGCATTCGATATCAAAATGGATGTGCAACTAGAAACTGAAAAGATGCGTGCAGCTGGCGAAGCACCAACACAGGTATCTAAATCTAGCTTTAAACATTCATACTGGACAGTGGCGCAAATGGTCACTCACCACACAGTAAACGGCTGTAACTTCCAACCAGGCGACATGTTAGGTTCGGGTACGCAATCAGGCCCTGAGCATGAAGAAGCAGGTTCATTACTAGAGCTATCGCGCGGCGGCAAAGAAAAAATCACTCTTGCTAATGGCGAGCAACGTGCTTTCTTAGAAGACGGCGACAACGTAATTATGCGTGGCTGGTGTGAGAAAGAAGGCTTTGCACGCATCGGTTTTGGTTCTGTTGAAGGAACAGTACTGCCTGCAAAATAACGGTATAACAGCATAGTTAAGGGCCACTTGTGCCCTTTTTTGCTGCTTTTTTTCTTGAGTTACAATTTTTTTCTGGCTTTTTTAGTTCAGATTGTTATCTTAGCTCGGTATTTATCCAATTTTTGCACGCCATGTTTGTTAATATTAAGTCCTTTTATCGTACGTTTTTTCCAGCTAGACAGCTGCTGATCCGTCAAAATGGCGAAGTAAAACACCTAGTATTAGCACCTTGGGTTCAACTAACTGCATTACTTGCTTTATTAACAGCTGTGACGTGGTTAAGTGTTTCTACTCTGCAAATTATCTCCCAAGCCGATAAAATTACAGATATAAAACAAAGCCAGCTTAGCGAACAGCAAGCATGGCAAAAACAGCATCAACAACAACAAAACGAATACACTAAGCAGCTTGAGCAGCTAGCGGTACTTGAACAAAAACAAGCTTTACTGCAAAGTATGCTTGAATCTTTGCCTGAATCGATGAGCACAGATACAACAACGGATGACTCAGCATCGCCTATATTGCCAACCAAGCAGCATACTGAAGAATTTCATGCACCATTGGAAGATGAGCCAAATCAAGCCAATCGTTTTAACGCTGTTGCAGAGCGCTTTGCGCGTCTTGATGCTAACTACAACCGCAGCTTTGCCTTACTCGATGAACAGATAACACAACGCCATGCGGCAATTATTGCCATGTTAGAAGGAGCTGGTTTAAACGAAACGTTTGCTTCAGAAGCGCTACATGAGCAAGCAGATACAGCACAAGGTGGACCACTCGATTTATTTGATGAATCAAAAATTCCCGCTGAGTTTTTAGCCGTTGCAGATAAACTCCTCACTCTAAATAACCTAGAAAACCTGTTAAGTGAGTTACCACAAACGCTTCCGGCAGCAGATTACTATATTTCAAGTAGTTTCGGGCTTCGTAAAGACCCGATGAACGGTCGTCGTGCATTCCATAAAGGTGTCGACTTAGCAGGCTGGCATAAAACGGAGATTTTCGCCCCTGCAGATGGTACTGTACTTCGTGCAGGCCGCAATGGTGGTTACGGTAACTTTATTGAATTACAACATAAAAATGGTTTCGTAACCCGCTTTGGTCATTTAAATAAAATTAAAGTAAAAAAGGGGCAAGCCGTTACTAAAGATGATGTGATTGGTTTGATGGGAAGTACTGGTCGCAGCACAAGTACGCATCTACATTACGAAGTTCTAGTTAATGGCAAACATGTCAACCCTGTAAAAATAACAAAGGCGCTTACTCGTGTTCGGTAAAAAAAAACAAACAACAACTAGCTCAACAAACTCATCGTTAAAAAGAACAAACCTTACCCCCTCAATTATCGCAGAAGACATGCGTCTAACTGGCTCTATCACCAGCCAAGGTGAAGTACAACTTGATGGTCGCATTGATGGTGATCTGCGCGTTAAGCATCTTGTAATAGGCAGCTCAGGTATGGTTGAAGGTGTTGTTGAAGCTGATAGTGTCGTTGTTAAAGGTAAAATTATCGGCTCATTAATCGCAAATAAGGTCGTTATAGAAAGTACTGCTGAGGTCCATGGTGATGTGTTTCACGACACATTGAGCATCGAAGCAGGTGCAATTATTGAAGGTAGCCTTAAGCACCGTCACGAAGAAGATAACATTGCGCCTATCAAGCCAGAAAGCGAAGAGGGCTCTCCCTCTTCAATCCTTGCAGATGATGACAATGATCTCTCATTTGTGAATAAACAGGCCGCCGATAAATCCTAGCCCTTCTTAGCTGTTACATACATAGTGATATCCGCGGTGAATACTAATTCATCGTGGTTATTGTAGACCTTCACCGGTACAATCAAATCTTGCTTTTCTAGCCATTCTCTTGGCACATCTATCTTTGCGATAGCACGCATATCGGTGTCAATTTTTGCTAAATAATTAACCGTCATCCCTTTTGGTATCCAGCGATGCGTTTTTGCAGGTACGGTTGCATCGACCATCAAGCCAGCGCATAGCTCAGCCACATTACACTGTGCGATTGCATGGATAGTCCCTATGTGATTATGGATTGCCCGGCGATTTTTGACGGTTGCACTGCAATACCCTGCTGTTAAATCTGTGATTAATGGCTTTATTGAGCCAAAATAAGGAGCTTTAAAACACACAGCCTTACTAAACAGCCAGTTACCTTTTGGCAATGACTGACATCTAGACCAAATTTTTAATAATGATGATTGTGAACTCACGACAGTGTATCCATTATTTTTATTATCTAAGTGAAAAAACTAACACATCAGACCAGATAGCGAAATGGAAATTTTATGTTAGCAAACCTTCTTTTCCTTAATGACTACGTATGTACCTCAGATAAATAGATATCAACGCTTTTCTTTTCTTTAACGGGCACATAAAATATTGCTTTAAAGGAGAGCTAATGCAGTCACAGCACAGAAATCTGAGTTTATTATTCATCCTTGGCCTATTGGTCATTTTTTGCCCTCTAGGTATTGATATTTATCTTCCAGCATTCCCTACCATTGCTGAACAACTCAATGCATCAGAAAAGCAACTTCAGCAAACAGTGGCTATTTTTATGCTAACAGTGGGTCTTGGTCAGCTAATTGCGGGACCACTTGCCGATAAGTTTGGCCGTAAGCCTGTGGCTATTACCGGTGTTACGATTTATGGTCTAGCGGCATTCGGGGCCTATTTGGCTCCAGACTTTACCACGTTGATGATCGCAAGGGCATTACAGGGCTTGGGAGCATGCGCAACTTTTGTCGTCGCTTTTGCAATAGTCAGAGATAAATTTGGTAGCGAACGTAGCGGTCAGATCATTACTTACTTAAATGGTATCGTTTGCTTTATTCCTGCCCTCGCCCCTATTCTAGGCGCTTGGTTAACCGTGCAATTTGGTTGGCGAATGAACTTTTTATTTATGGCTGGATTTGCGCTTGTCAGCTTGTGTATTGTTTTATTACTCTTCAAAGAAACACGCCCAACAGATAGTGTTTACAGAGGCCATATTCTCGACCTAAGACGCTTTATACCGATTATTTCTACACCGCTGTTTTTATTTCATAGCTTAATTTGTTTAGTCACGATGTCGGCTATTTTAGTCTTTGTGACCCTCGCGCCAGGCTGGCTAATCACTGAGCTTGATGGCAGTGTGGCTGACTTCACTTTTTGGTTTACCTGTAATGCTGCTTTGAGCATTCTTGCCAGCTTTATTATGCCCATTTATATCAAAAGACAGCCCAAACGTGCTTTAAAAGCTGGACTTTTATTATTAGTGTTATCTGGGTGTATTATGCTTGCTCTTAGCCAACAACGCTCAGCCTTAGCTTTAATGTTTCCTATGTTTATTGCCGCCTTTGGCTATGCGCTAACACTCGGCTCATCTGCAGGGCGAGCGCTAAGTTTATTCCCAAAACAAGCTGGAACAGCCTCTGCACTAGTGGGTCTTATGCAAATGAGTGGAGCAAGCTTTTTAGTATTTTTAACCCAGTTACTGGAGCTAACAACGCCAGTATTGATTAGCGTGCACTTTCTAATGCTCATTCCATTTGCCTACTTACTTTTTAAATACAAACAATTATCATAACAAGATGGGTAAATAAGAATTATTATACTCTATTTACCCGTTTAGCCTTCCCGTTATAACTAAATGCTATTAAAGAACTGTTTCTAGAACATTTTATTCCGATTTTTAGTATAATTAAACTTGTACCTGCGTAGTTATTAAATTATTGTTTACCCAAGTTAACAAAATGTTAACCTTAATACACGTTTGGGATACAAAATATGAAAAAGAATAAACTAGCTTTAGCGTTAATCATCAGCGGATTGTGTGCAGCAGGAACAGCCAACGCAGCAGATGATCGTTACATCATCCAAGTAGACAATAACAAAAAAGGCGTTGTGAAAGCACTCGCAAAAAAACTGGGCGGTGATATCAAAGTTGATGGTAATGGTTTTATTGCAGCACAATTCTCCGGTCACGACCTAGCAAGTATAAAAGGCTTGCTTAACAACCCTCACATTAAACTAATTGAAGAAGATCAAAAGCGTATACCTATGGCAGTATACAATGACGATGCTGGTAATCCTATGCAGCAGCAGTTAACACCTTACGCGGTTTATCAATCACAGGCTGATCAGGTGACGTTTGATGCGAATGCGGGCATGAAAGTGTGTGTAATTGACTCTGGCCTAGATGCAACCAATCCAGACTTCATTTGGGGCAACATTACAGGTGATAACGACAGTGGTACTGGTAACTGGTTCGATAATGGCGGCCCGCACGGTACTCACGTAGCGGGTACTATTGGTGCTGCAGATAACAATATTGGTGTTGTCGGTATGGCACCGGGTGTAGCAATGCATATCATTAAAGTATTCAATGCTGAAGGTTGGGGTTACTCATCAGATTTAGCGCACGCAGCGGATTTATGCTCTCAAGCAGGTGCGAATATCATCAGCATGAGCTTAGGTGGCGGTGGTTCAAATAGCACCGAATCTAACGCGTTTGCTAATTTCACAAATGCTGGCGGCTTAGTTGTTGCTGCTGCTGGTAACGATGGCAATAGTGTCCGTTCATACCCTGCTGGTTACCCTTCAGTGATGATGGTGGGTGCCAATGATGCAAACAATCAAATTGCCGACTTTTCACAGTTCCCTAGCTGTACTTCAGGCCGTGGAAAACGTGCAACAACAGACGAAACAATCTGTGTCGAAGTAACTGCAGGTGGGGTTGATACACTTTCTACTTACCCTGCAGGTATGGCAACGTCAGCTAGCTTAGCAGCTGATGGCGCAGGCTTTGCTACTTCATCAATGGAAAACTCAGGGAATGCATCAGGCACGGCTTATTACATGGGTACTGCTGAAAGTATTGATGCGGGCGCAGCGGGCAAAATTTGTATGATTGACCGCGGTAATATCTCGTTCTATGACAAGGTAAATAACTGCGAGAACTCAGGTGGTATCGGTGCTGTTATCATCAATAACGAAGCGGGTATGTTATACGCTACATTAGGCGATACAAATGATACCAGCATTCCAGCTGTAGGTGCTGCACTTGAAGACCGTTCAGCGCTTCTTTCAAGCACAACGATTGATATCGCAATTGGTACCAGTGATTATGGTTTCATGAGCGGTACATCAATGGCAACACCTGCTGTTTCAGGTATTGCAGCACTCGTTTGGTCTAATCACACGGAGTGTACTGGTACAGAAATCCGTGATGCCCTTAAAGCAACAGCAGAGGATCAAGGTGCTGCAGGTCACGATGTGTACTTTGGTCACGGTATCGTTAAAGCGGCTGCAGCAGATGCATATCTCACAGCAAATGGTTGTGCTGGCGGCAATGATGGTGGCGGCACAACACCTGGCAGCGATGCTATCAATCTTTCAACATCAGGTTATAAATCAAAAGGTACTGCCTATATTGATTTAAGCTGGCATGGTGCAGCAACAAGTACTGTTGATATCTATCGTAATGGCAGCAAACTGGGCTCTATGGCAAACACCAATAGCTACACAGATACCATTACAACTAAAGGCGGTGGCTCTTACACTTACCAAGTATGTGAAGCGCAAAGTACAACTATTTGTTCAAATAACAGCACTGCTAATTTCTAATTTCCTACCCTACGAGATAAGCGGGCCATGATGCCCGCTTTTTCTTTTTCTGTAAGCTTGTTAGAATCAGCTATCCATCTTTTTTATCTTATGCCAATGATTAATCCCGAATTTTTGCTCTCGTTTCTCGGCGCCAGTTTTTTGATTGCCGTAGCTCCTGGGCCTTCTAACGCATTTTTAATGGCACAAACCTTTGCCAATGGTAGAGCAGCGGGCCTGCAAAGCGCATTCGGATTTGCACTTGGCGGCGTTGTGCACACCTTTTTTGCCGTCATTGGGTTAACAGCCATATTAAAGGCATCTGCAGTCGCTTATACCACAGTACAATACTTAGGTGCTGCATACCTTTGCTATTTAGGGTTAATGACCTTAAAAAGTACTTTTAATCAGCCTGAACCACATTGCGACGAAAAACCTCATGTCAGTACCAGTAAAAAGCAAAATGTGATGTTTCAAGCCATGATGACCGAAGTACTCAACCCTAAAGTAGCTTTGTTTTTCATTGCCTTTATTCCACAATTCGTCGATCCGAGTTTATCATCAACGACATTTCAACTCGCATTTTTTGGCCTACTCTACCCACTTTTTGCTTTTCCAATCGACTGCACGTATATTTATTTCGGCGATAAAATTGCCAGTTACTTTCGTGAGCATCCACAAACCCAAATTTGGATTGATAGGATCACCGGGCTGGTCTTTATAGCCTTAGCAATTAACCTACTAATTTAAGAGCACTTATGGAACAAAAACAACAAGCCTTACCTGCCAAGAAAAATATCGCCCTTGTTGCCCACGATGGTAAAAAAGCGGCACTGCAAGCGTGGTGTGAAAAGCATCAAGGTATTTTAAGCAAGCACACACTGTATGGTACAGGTACAACAGGCCATTTAATCGAGCGCACAACAGGGCTTGAAGTCATTAAATTATTAAGTGGTCCAATGGGTGGCGATCAGCAGTTAGGTGCTAAAATTGCTGAGCATGAAGTGCATATGTTGGTCTTTTTCTGGGATCCACTCGCATCACAGCCGCATGATCCAGATGTAAAAGCACTCCTACGTTTAGCCGCTGTGTGGAATATTCCTGTCGCCTGTAATGAGGTCAGTGCCGATATGCTTTTAAGCTCACCCATGATGGAGAGCGAGCTTAATCGCACGCTACCTGATTACGAGAAATACTTAGCAACACGCCAAGTTACGTTGTAGTCTTTATAAATGAGCACATTTAGCGATATAGCTTATGTGCCCATTTAGTCAAGCCAGCAGTGACACTGCCAAAGTGATCCCCATTGAGCATCTTAATTCCACCTAAGTGAGCTTTTAACGCCGCTTTAATCAATGGCGACTGAGCACTGCCTCCAGTTAAATAAATAACGTCAGGTGTTGTACCAGCATCCGCTATGGCTTGTTTAGCTAGCGTTACTATCTGGCTTATAGAGTCATCTACCGCTAAAGATAGATCATTTAACGTCAAGCACTGACTTAACTCTGGGTCTAAAAACCCTAAATCAGTGGTAAATTCGTTGCTTGACGAGAGTGCAATTTTTGCCGCCTCACCCTGCTGTACTAATTGGTGGCCTTGCTTATTTTGTTGCAAATGAATTAAGCGCTTAAATAACTCAGGCTGTTGCACTTCACGTAGTTGTGTAACAAGGTCTCGATGGTGTGCATCACTGTAAAACAAGCTTTGTAGATTAACATCATTGATTTTACAGGCTTGCCAAAACGGCTGATTAGGCAGTGGAAGACCCGATTTAAACTCAGTGCCTAAACCAAGCAACGGCATTAAACCGTGAAAGCTCAGCGCGATATCTAAGTCATTACCGCCAACACGTTTCCCGCTGTGAGCTAAAAAGTCGTTATCACGACACTCACTTTGTCGAAAGCTCGGCCCCATTTGTACAAATGAACAATCGCTGGTACCCCCGCCAATATCTACAACCAATACTTTTTGGTCTTCCTGCAATGAAGTTTCATAATCAATCCCTGCCGCTAGCGGCTCATATAAAAACGACACCTCTTTGAATCCAGCACGCTTTGCTGCTCGCTCCAAAATTCCTAGTGCTTGTTGATTAGATTCTTCACCACCGACTGATTGAAAGTTTACCGGTCGTCCAATGACCGTTTCTGTTAATGACTCTTGCAGTGATTGCTCGGCGCGCTGTTTAATTTTTAAAATCATCGCCGTTGCAATGTCTTCAAAAAAGTTAATTTGTCCTTGTTTCAAGCCAACCGCGCCAAAAAATGACTTAGGTGATTTAACAAAATAACCTTCCTCAGGAAACTGCACATATTCACTAATGGCTTCACGACCAATAAATAAGGTCTCATCGCCTGCTTGGATATCTAAGTCGGATTTAACGCGAGGTAAAGTATTAAGGAGCGCTTGACGCTGAGTTCTAAAGTCGTGCTCAAATTGGCTCCCAGCTAAGTGCTTTGCTACAAAATCAACAACCAACGCGCTGTGATGAGTATAAAGTGTTGAAGGTAAATAGTGTTTGCCTTGCTCAAGTGGCACTAAAGAGACTTGTTGCTCATTATTCATTACACCGATTGCGCAATTAGAGCTACCATAATCAAAGCCTGCAAACATCGTCTTACCTATACATCAATAAAAAGGCCGCGAAATTTACCATAATTACAGCTGTTTTTGAATGTTTAAACTTATAAGGCACTTCGCTCACGTAAAAAGCTGGCGAAACGTGGTAGTCCATGTTTGGTAAAACCATGGTATTTGTAGGTAACGGTACTGCCTATTGCCGGAGGAAATTGCCGCTGATGGTCTGAAAACCCCGAGCCAATTTTAAACTCTACTCCTTCAGCGCTACGTACCTTAAGTGCACCTAACATATTCTTATACTTACCTTTTCCTGGCAAATGCGCAATAACAATCGCCTCGGCATCAAGATAGGGTTTAAGCTTTAATAAAGCGTCACTGCGCCCAGAGCGATGCACCGCAGACGCTAAATGTAGCATCACTCCTTCAGCACCCTTTGCTATTAAATCATCCATGTACATACTAAGTTGATGATTATTTTCAAAGTGTTTTTGTTCTACTGCGATTATGTGCTTAACGTTTAACTGCGCTACCAACCCTAGATAATTTTTATAACGCTCGCTAAAAGGGAGGCTAGAGTCTGGCATATCAAAGACCATATAACTTACATTCTGCCAGTCATTATCAATGGGAAGCTGTGTTCGAATAATGCCACTCAGGTTAGCGAAGTCTTGCCGTTTGCTCCAAAGTTCGCCATCTAGCCAAACCTTAGGTAAAGGAGCTGTAAACCAAGCAGGCGCATTAATCGTATTTCCTGCGCGGGTTAGGAATTGAGTGCCAGTCCAGATTGCACGTACACCATCGTACTTTTCACTCACGAGGTAATCACTGACAACAACACTATCAGCGTCATATACTTTAGCGAGTTGAACTTTTGGTGTTGCCACAGCGATTGCTGTAAATAGGCTACAGCACAGTAAAGTAACGAGTCTGCGAAATAGAAAGCTCATAAATGCATCCCTGCAAAGAATCATTTTCTAAACTATAGCTTATTTTGTACCCATTTTAGAAGATCTTTTAGATTCTCGAACTTTCCTGCCGCTTTACTAAAATCATGCTCTAATGTGAAGTGGTTTGGTACAGCAAACACAGGCACGTTTGCGTTACTTGCAGCGCTTACACCTGTGAATGTATCTTCAACTGCAATTGCTTCATCTGCCTTAATCTGTAAGGTATCAAGAGCGAGTTGATATGGATCGCCTGCAGGCTTGGGATTTATCACATCATCTTTCGTGACTACACAATCAAACCAATCAAAAATGCCATAGCCTTTTAAAATAGGATAAGCTTCATCTTTAGCACTGCCTGTTACTAACGCCATTTTTAAACCGCTCGCTTTAATTTCTTCTAATACTTCTTTTGCGTAAGGCATAAACGCTGGCAAATTCGAGCTTACGAAGCGACCAAATGCAGCATACTTATCATTTGTTAATTGTTCAGGGCTAATCGTAAGCTGATATTTTTCAACCACTTCTTTTGCGGCTTCAAGGGTCGGTCTGCCTGAAAAGCGTTGGCAAAATGTAGCCTCATCATATTGCACGCCAAAAGGCGCGAGTAAATCATTCCAAATATTAAAATGCACACTTTCAGAATCAACCAGCGTGCCATCCATATCAAATAATACTGCTTTTAAAGTCATCCTCATTCCTTCAAAGTTAAAGTAAAAAGGTGCCATTGGCACCTTTAATTAATTCAGCGTGATTATTCAGTTAAGCCCGCAGGTGGCTCCGCAAAGGCGTCTTCGCCTGTTTCGACATCAACTAGCTCGTAGCCACGTTGCTTTCTAACCACTTTTAAAACTGGCTTAGAAAACGCCGTTTTTAAACGATCAGCGTCAGCTTCTAGCTCTTCAACTGTATTGCCAAAAGGCGCTGCTCCAGTTTCTGACCAGTTAGTCACTTTACCATTTAAGTTATATTCAACTTCATGAATTTGATATTGTGCCGCTTCATCTTTTGTTGCTTCACAAAAAATCACACGGTAGTTCCAAAATCCAGCCATAGCTATTCTCTTTCTCTTAAATTAATCCTGCCACTTTAGCAGTTACCAACGCGATTATAAACGAAAAAACCCGCTATACAGCGGGTTTTAATAGGACTTATTATTTCAGCTTAGAAGAAGCTTACTTTGAACTCAGCACCGATGTAACGCTCTTCGTTCACCATTGCTGTGTTGTTATTGAAGTCGATAGCACCGATTGATTGTTGCTCGTCGAACATGTTACGAACGAATGCTGATACTTCATATTCGTTGTCGCCTTCAGCCCAAGCATAACCTGCACGTAAACCCACTTCTGTTAATGGCTTGCCTTCAAACTCAACTGACTCGTATAAGAAGTAGTTGATTTCGCTACGGTAAGACACGTCAGCGTAAGTGAAGAATTCACCGTCAGCAACTTCACGGCTATAACGTAATGTGACGTTAGAGATCCACTCAGGTGCGTGCGGTAGGCTGTTACCATCTAAGATAGCACGGTCTTCAGGACCAAATGCGCCCGGTACTTGGAATGTTGGATCTGTCACTGTACATTGTGCACAAACAGCAACGGCTAAATCTTTATCTTTAAGCTCAGTGTTGTTGTAGCTTAAGTTAAACGTCGCATTTAGGTTATCAGTTAATACCCACTCAGTGTCTAACTCAAAACCATAACCAGTTGTCTTATCAGCATTAACTAGACGGTTGAAGTTTGCACCACCACCCACAGCTGTTAATTGTTGGTCATCCATTGTGTAGTAGAACACAGTCGCATTTACACGACCACGGCCATCAAGTACGTCTGATTTAATACCTGTTTCAAAAGATGTTACAGTTTCAGACTCTGCAACAGTTACTTCATCACCGAATAAGATACGGCCCTGAATACTTGGGGCACGGAAGCTATTAGCAACACGCGCGTACCAGTTTACCTCGTCGTTGATCTTGTAGTTAGCAGATAAATCCCAGCTAACGTGATCGTCACTTGGGTTTTCTGTTAAGAATAACGCACCGCCACCAGCAGGGCTTAAAGTACGGTTTGCTGAGAACTCTTTCTCGTCATCAGAGTAACGAAGACCCGCTGTTACTTTTAAGTCATCAGTGATTGTGTAGTCTAATGAACCGAATACCGCCCATGCCTTGGTATCTTGCTGCTGGATAACATAACCGTTTAACTCACCCGGTGTTGCACCATATGTGTCGTAGCTGAAGTTTTCGATTGTTAGCGCTTCGTCAAAGTAGAATACACCGACTTGGAAATTTACGTCACCAGCATAGTTACTTGATAAACGAAGTTCTTGCGTGTATTGGTCTTGATCAGGAATACCGTCAGCACTTTCAGAAGTGAACGGAATAAAACCTGGGCCCATAGGTGCTGTCGGGTCGTCTGCATTAAAAAAACCGTAACCACCGTCGATGTCAGCGCGAGAATAGATTTCAGCACTTTCCCATGCAGAGATTGACGTAAGTGTTAAATCGTTGATGTCCCACTCAAGCTTTAAGCTTGCGCCTTGTGATTCAACTTGCTGTGTCGCACGTGAAGCTGCATCGTGGAAAACCACATCGTGTTCAAAGCCATCAACTAAATCGTTTGTACCCGCTTTGATTGCGTTACCACGGAATGCAATTGGCTTACCGTCCATATCACGCGTGTGGTAGTTGAATAAACCTGTGAAATCATCACCTTCATATAAGAATTGAACACGAGCCGCTTTTTCAGTGTAACCACCTAATACGTCATCTTGCTCAAACCCTGGTGCGCGATTATCAATGTAATCGTCTTTTTCTTGCCAAAGTACAGAAACACGTGTTGATAAACGGTCTGTTAGGCCACCGCCAACAGCACCTTCAAAATCAACTGCGCCACGGCTACCGTAAGATACTGAACCATAGCCTTCAAATTCTTGTGATGGTTTAACTGTATCAAATTTAACAAGGCCAGCCGGCGTGTTACGACCGAATAATGTACCTTGTGGGCCGCGTAATACTTCTACGCGAGCAACGTCAAATACAGGGAAACCTTTTAAGATTGCGTTTTCTTGAACGACTTCATCAACCACTAAAGAAACAGGTTGAGAAGCATTCAAATCAAAGTCTGTGTTACCTAGACCACGAACATAAAAGCGTGGGAATGAACGACCAAACGAAGATTCGATTGATAAACTTGGGATTTTCGCATTCATAAAGCGAATATCCATACCAGCTGAGCTGTAAGCATCTAAGTTATCACCTTGCAGCGCAGATACTGCAACAGGTACTTCCTGAGCATTTTCCACACGCTTACGAGCAGTGATTTGGATAACTTCTAATTGGTTGTTTTTTGCTGCTGGTGCTTCGTCTGCAGCAAGAGTTGAAAATGAAGTACCTGCTACGGCAGAGAACAACGTTGCATTGATAAGTGTTGCTAACGTAGATCTTTTCATTGCTTTCATGTCGGGTTTTAACCTTTTTTATGCACTCTTATTCAACGGTGATGATGTTGCGTCAAATCATTTGACGGGCTCGGCCAATTTTTCGCGCCTTATAATAAGCTGCGCGGACCTCTAAATCGAGAGTGCAAAACGAGGTAAAGAGGCTGAACGAACGCTGACGATTATAACACTTTATGACACTTTTACTGCATTAAAAATTATAAATATACAATTTTTTTACAACAATTAGCGGCAACATCAAAGCATTTAGAAGAAATTATGCAACTATTTTACACTTTAGCGGACATATGTCCTGTTCATTGCATAACAACAATGTGTAGAGAATGTATACAACTGAGAACTACTTTCATTTGCGATAATTTTCATTACGAACCTACTACACGAGCAAATTCTGGGTTGGCTAATTCACAATTATGCTCGTTCAGCAAACCTAACATCGCCATATTTAACTCTTCAATTATTTCCATGTAAAACGCAAAATCGACTGTCTCTACGTAGCTTAGTACATCGATTTGTAAAGCCCAAGGCGTAAAACCTTTAAATCGTACTCGACAAGGCTCATCGGCAATATGTTCATGCTCTTTAAGTAGTGCACGAACAGACGCCATAAAAGCATGTAAGTTTTGCTGCTCTGTTTTTGCGCTGAGCATTAACTTAGGTCGATATGAAATGCGTTCTCGCTCAGAAATATTTTCAAGCTGCATATCCACAAACTTAGCATTCGCTACATAAATTACCGAGCGATCAAGTGTGCGTATACGTGTTGCCCTCAGGCCTATCTCTTCAATTGTTCCGAGGTGATTGTCAAACTTACACAAATTACCAATTCGTACAGGTGCTGATGTATAAAGCGTGATTGCTGCAATGATATTTTCAACCGTTTTTTGTGCAGCAAGTGCGATAGCAAGCCCACCGATACCCAGACCAGCAAGTAAGGTCGTCGCGTTAAAGCCCAAATTCTCGAACCAGACAAATAACATAATAATCACGATACTGGTTTTTATGACGTTACTCACAGGCCTAAGCAAGAAAACAGCATGAGGTTTATCTTGGCGAATAAAACGCTGGCTCAAGCGATGTTTCGTAATATCAACAATACGTAAAAACACCCAAGTCCATGCTAAAAGCAAAACCGTGGCGCCATGAATTACGGCCAAAAAAGCAATGGTTACATTAGATTCATCACTTAACGAACGCGACATTATTACTGCTATTAATAAACAGATTGGTCCATTGATAAAATCAACAATGTCTTGCTGTATGGGAAACTTTAAGTGCACTAAAACAAAAGAAACGAGTCGTGTTAACACAATTGCGACGAGTACAAAGAAAATAAAAGAACATGCAAAGTAGACCCATTGCCACAGCATTACACCTAAAAATTCAAAACTTGGTAAAGACTGATATAGCCACTCTCCTATGCGGTTATACCCATACTCTTTGATTAATAGGGGGATTTTGCTCACTGTCGCATTGGAAATTTTCCAAATCGTTTGCGTCCCTTGTTTATTTGGAACACGCTGTAATAAGATTTGCACTTTCCCTTGTGAAGTGGAAATTTCACCGACAAGATCGCGATAACTTGGTACCGCTTCATTTTTTTTGCCGTCAGGCTTATTACTCAGGTTATCAATATCAACCCATAAAGTTCTATCTAATATTAAAGATAGATTTTCAGCCAGCTTCATCTGACCAATGGCAGCAGCATCTTGCGGTAAGTTACGATAATCGAGGTAGTGACTAGCTAATTCAAAGTCGCGTGCCCGTGCAGCGGTTAAAAAACCATACATTGTATTTCGCGGAGTAATTCGATTGAATTCATCGAAAAATAAAGCCTCATCAGCTTGCTGACTAGTAAGTGAGCTCCCTGCCTCTGCACTTGTCACTTCTTTTTCTTCATCAGTTTTTTCTTTATCATCTTTATCAATAAGTGACTTTACAGTGACCTCTGGCGTACTCATAGCGTATGCCTTACTCCCTACTGCGGCCATACAGATAACCAATAGGTAACACATGACGCACAAAAAAGTAGTGGCTAAATTTTTCACTCTCTCATCCTTGTAGCAAGATAATGAATAGACTCAAATTCATAATATTAGATTAGAGCATGCTTTTTTAACTGTACAAATATTAATTAAATTCCTTTGCTTTAAGTAGCTTAAATGTTAGATCTATTAAAACCTGTTAGCCCCTCTAACCTAGGCAAAGGAACTTTTTATGCATATTTCAAATTCGTTGATTCCACATTGGTCATCACTATTTATTCATGGCGTGATTGCGATAATCTTCGGGCTTTGTGGCTGGCTTGCACCCGAGGCATCACTTGCTGTGTTGATGTTTATTTTTGCTGCTTATTTTTTTGTAGATGGCGCAATTCGCGCATGGCTGGCTTTTGCTTCTAAAAAAGACAACCCATTGTGGTGGATGCTACTTATTGGCGGCCTTATCTCAATTGCTGCGGCATTAGTCACTTTGTTTGCGCCCAATGTTACCGCTATTTTAATGTTATATTTTATTGCGGCATGGGCTATCGCAATGGGGGTAATTGAAATCATTATCGCCAGTAAGCTTCGCAAAGAAATCAATAATGAGTGGATTTTAATTGCCAGTGGTGTCATATCCATCATTTTTGGTGCTTATTTAATGTTTAACCCTGGCGCAGGTGTCCTAACCTTACTTTGGTTAGTAGCCACTTACGCCATTGTGTTTGGTACCATGATGGTACTGCTCGCATTTAAGCTTAAAAAGCTCAATGAACAAGCGTAAAAAAAGCGGCTAAGCCGCTTTTTTTATTTTTGTGTACTTCGACGTTTTAAGGCAATTTCGCCATCAATATGAATGTCGCGCTGCGGGAATGCGATGGTAACATCGTGCTCAGCAAACACTTTATATATACTGAAACGTAGCTCACTTCGTACCTGTCGAAGTGGCGCTTCTGATTCCGCACATACCCAAAAGATAGCACTAAACGTTAATGAACTATCTGCAAAGTCATCAAATAAGACTGATGAGGCGGGTGTTTTTAAAATAGCCGGATGCTCATCCAAAATTTGCTTAATCAACTTTTCAACCAACACCACATCTGAACCATAAGCAACACCGACATTAACGGATGAGCGCGCATTACGATCAATCAGAGTCCAGTTAGTTACGGTATTTTCAAGCAGTTGGCTATTAGGCACTAACATATGCACACCATCGTTACGACGAATGCGTGTAGAGCGTGTGTTAATTGTTTCAACAACCCCTTTCGCCGTCCCTACTTCTAGAAAGTCACCAATACGTATTGGTCGCTCCCACATGAGTATCCAACCGCTAATAAAGTTATTAATAATGTTTTGTGCACCAAAACCGACACCAATAGCAATTGCACCAGAGACAAAAGCAAACGCTGTTAATGGAATATTGAGTACCTCAAGTGAGGTAAACACAAGCACCGCTATCGTAACGACAAGATATATACGGGTGAATAAATGAACAGCATCAGGGCCTAGGTTTTTTGCAAGTAATGCTTTTTTAATTAATCGACCTATCCACGTGACCACAAACCACATTAAAAAAAGCACCAAAGGCACTTGAATAATTTTTAGCACAGTAATTTGCACATCGTTGTAAGTAAACAATACAAACGATAATGCAGATTGCAGATCAGCAAGGGTCATAAATTAACATTCCTAGAAAAAATGAATTTGGTTCAGTTGTGACTAAGTTTAGCACGGCATAATAAGTGAAAACTTGGTAAATACTAAGTTCTTTATGCACGAAATGCGCTAATTATTAACTATTTTTGAACACAGATGCTATATAAACAGTGAGAGCTATAAGTAGCATGAGGAGAGCACAATGTCACAAATGACACTTACACAGAAACTAGCAACACTCCAGCCAATGGTTGATTTAAACTTGTTTGAGTCGAGCTTAGATTACAGAAACCGCATTTTAAACTTGCTTGCAGAACAAGAAAACACGTTAGCACTGATCAACAAAGAGTTCGGAAATGCGATGCCTGAAAACTTCGGCTCGGAGAAAAAGTTTGTACTCGGTTATAATTGATTCATGCATAACCGTCGATGTATAAATCACATTAATTTTTCTTATTATTACATTACTAGATAATAAAGCCGTCCGATTTATAGTAAGACGGCTTTTTTGTGCATTTTTGAAACACTTTATTCCCGTTTTGCGCTCAACCATCCTAATAAACCGATAGATTTAATTGTTTCTAGTCTAAAATTTGGTAATTTAAAAAAGCTCTCATCATTGGTGTATTCTCTCGAATAATGAATGTACCAAGCACATTTTTAAATTGGAGTTCTCATGCATAAGACCCTGATAGCAACAACGATTGCTAGTGCACTTTTACTTTCAGCTTGTAGTTCACAGCAAGCTGACACGCAAACTCAAGTTGAAACTGCTGCTGAAACACAAACAGCTAATGTTACCAACGTTCTTTTCAAGCCAAGCCCTTTACAATACATGGCTCCTGAGTTTGATAAAATTTCAACCAAAGACTACGAGCCAGCATTTGAAGCGGGTATTGCACAGCAAAAAGCTGAAATTGCAAAGATTGCAAACAACCCTGAGCCTGCAACATTTGAAAATACCCTTGTTGCAATGGAACTATCTGGTGAGCTATTAGACCGCACTTCTGCGGCATTTTTTAATTTATCAGGTTTGATCTCTGACAGTGAGTATCAACGTATCGCCGCTAAAATGGCGCCTATTATGTCTGCTCATACTGATGATATTTACCTAAACAAAGCCTTATTCGCTCGCGTGCAAAGTATCTACGATGACAAATCATCTTTAAATGCTGAAGATCAACGCCTTGTCGATTTTTACTATAAAAAGTTTGTTAACGCGGGTGCAAAGCTTAACGAAACTGAAAAAGCAAAAATGCGTGAAATCAACGCGGAACTTGCCAAACTTTCAACAGAGTTTTCACAAAATATCTTAAAATCATTCAAAGAAGATGTGATTTTAGTAACAGATAAAAGCGAGCTGGCTGGATTGTCTGAGGCTGAAATTGCAAGCCTTGCGGCTGCGGCACAAAAGGCAGGTAAAGAAGGTTACATGATCACGCTTGTCAACACGACTCGCCAGCCTATCTTACAAAGCCTTGAAAATCGTAAGCTACGTGAAAAAGTGTGGACCACTTCTGCAACTCGCGCACAAGCAACTAATGGCCCAATCATTCTTAAAGAGACTAAGCTACGCGCAGAAAAAGCAGCATTACTGGGTTACCAAGACTGGGCTTCGTATGTGATGACAACACGTATGGCGCAAACAACAGAAAACGTTTACGGCATTCTTGATGACTTAGCACCGAAAGCGGTTGCCAAAGCAGAAGCTGAAGCAGAACAAATCCAGCAAGTAATTAAAAAGTCTGGCAAAAACTTTGCCTTACAACCGTGGGATTGGGCATTCTATGCTGAAAAAGTACGCCAAGAAAAGTACGACTTAGACCCTGCGTTAGTTAAGCCTTACTTTGAAATGCAATCAGTGATCCACGACGGCCTATTCTTTGCGATGAATAAACTGTACGGCATTACCTTTAAAGAACGTACAGACTTATCTGTTTATCATGAAGACGTAATGGTATTTGAAGTATTTAACGAAGATGGCAGCGCTATCGGCCTATTCTACATGGATCCATATGCACGTGAAGGCAAACGCGGCGGTGCATGGATGAGCTCTTATGTCAGCCAAAGCGGTCTAAAAGACACCATGCCGGTAATCTACAACGCACAGAACATTCCTAAGCCAGCTGACGGCCAACCTACACTCATGACCTTCTCTGAAGTAACAACCATGTTCCATGAATTTGGTCACGCTGTTCATGGTTTATTCTCTGATGTGAAGTACCCTAGCCTCGCCGGTACTGCCACAGCACGTGATTTTGTTGAATTCCCTTCACAAGCAAATGAAGACTGGAACATCGAACCGACTGTACTGGCAAACTATGCCAAGCATTACAAAACAGGTGAGCCAATTCCAAAAGCATTACTTGCAAAAGTACTCGAATCACAAAAGTTCAATCAAGGTTTTGATACAACTGAGTACTTAGCCGCGGCACTGCTTGATATGGAATGGCATTCATTTGGTGTTGATGCTGATATTACAGATGTGCAAAAGTTTGAACATGATGCATTAGACAAGCACGGTATTGCCTACTACCCAGTACCGCCTCGTTATAAGTCTTGCTACTTCAGCCACACATTCGCTGGTGGTTACTCAGCAGGTTATTATGCGTACCTTTGGACTGAAGTATTCGCAGCAGATGCGTTTGCACACATGACAGAAGAAGGTGGCTTAACCCGTGAAAATGGTGATAACTTCCGTAAAGAAGTGTTATCAAAAGGTAACAGCCGCGACTTAATGCAAAGCTACATTGAATTCCGTGGTCAAAAACCAACAACAGACGCACTATTAAAGCGTCGTGGTTTAGTTGAGTAATAGTTAAATTATTCGCTAAGTGATGAAAGCCCGCAATTATTGCGGGCTTTTTGTTATAGTGCAATTTTAGAATCAATTACCATAAAACATGACCTACTTATTTGCTGTTACCCTGCTTTGGGCCTTTTCGTTTAGTCTTATTGGTGTTTATTTAGCAGGACAAGTCGATGCATGGTTCAGTGTGTTGATGCGTATTGGCTTAGCCACCTGCGTATTTTTACCTTTTCTGCACTGGCGTAAAACCCCTAAAGCTTTAGCACTTAAACTGATGGCAATAGGGGCGGTGCAGCTGGGTGTGATGTACAGCTTTTATTACCATTCGTTTTTGTACCTCAGTGTGCCTGAAGTGCTATTATTCACGGTTATGACACCGCTTTATATCACCTTATTAAACGATATTCTTGAAAAACGCTTCAATGCTAAATTCTTGCTTGCCGCCATGCTGGCCATTGTCGGAGCAGTCGCTATTCGTTACGAAGGCATTGATGAAAACTACCTGCTTGGAATGCTACTTGTGCAGGCTGCCAATATTTGCTTTGCAACAGGACAAGTGACCTATAAACGATTAATGCAACACGAACACATTGCGCATTCTCGTGTGTTCGCATGGTTTTTCATTGGTGCACTCATCGTCGCATTAGTTTGCTATGGTTTATTTGGTGATACCAGTAAGCTCCCTACCACAACCACACAATGGGGTGTCCTGATTTACCTCGGAACAATTGCCTCTGGACTTGGTTATTTTGCATGGAATAAAGGCGCGACTATTGTCAATGTGGGTGCGCTCGCAGTAATGAATAACCTACTGATCCCTGCGGGGATTATTGTCAATATTGTTATTTGGAACCGTGATGCCGACATTCTCAGATTAAGTATTGGCGCAGCCGTTATACTGTTAGCTTTAATTGTGAACCAAGCCATTGTGAAAAAATAAATTAAGCTTACTGTCGTTTTATTGTCATTAATGATGATTAAGGTGATGCACTCATTTATTTTAAAGGATGCGAAAATAGTGAAACACATACCCTTACTGACTAGTTGCTTATTAATAGGCGTTCTTGCTGGTTGTGATGATGATGTAGAAGTTGTCGAAAAAGAAGTTGTTGTCACAAATACTGATGTTCAAGTTGTTGAAGTTCCAACCCCCGTTATCGTAGAAGTGGCGCAAGGCACCAATATTCAGCTTGGCACTCGCCCAGACTACCTCATTGATGACATGGCAGACAGTACACTAAAAACAAAACTAGAATCGTGTAAAGAAGGCCCCTTTTACCGTACTGATTTTTCAATCGGTCATCGAGGAGCGCCTATGCAATACCCTGAACACACTAAAGAGTCTTACATAGCTTCGGCTCGCATGGGGGCTGGCATTGTCGAGTGTGATGTCACCTTTACAAACGATAAAGAGTTAGTATGTCGCCATTCGCAGTGTGACTTACATACCACCACGAATATTTTAGCTATTCCAGAGTTAGCTGCAAAATGCAGTGAACCTTTTACTCCAGCAGATCCTAACAGTGGTACGCCTGCCTCTGCTAAATGTTGTACTAGCGATATCAGCCTCGCAGAGTTTTTAACCCTTGAAGGCAAAATGGATGGTGCAAACACCAACGCAACTAATGTGGCTGACTATATGAAAGGAACGCCTAGCTGGCGCACTGATTTATATGCAAATACAGGCACCCTAATGACACATAAACAAAGTATTGCATTGTTTAAAGAGTTAGGTGTAAAAATGACTCCTGAACTTAAATCGCCAGCAGTTAGCATGCCTTTTGATGGTATGAGCCAAGAGCAGTACGCACAAAAAATGCTCGATGAGTACATACAAATGGACGTGCCCGCTAATCATGTTTTTCCACAGTCATTTAACTTAGATGATGTAAAATATTGGATAAATAACAATCCAGACTTTGCTGCTCAAAGTGTTTACTTGGATGGCCGTGATAGTGATGCAGGCTTTGATCCTAATAATCCTGACACTTGGCAACCCAGTATGGCTGCACTTTACAGTGACGGTGTTAAGATTATTGCACCACCAATCTGGATGCTATTAACCATCGATAACGACAATAACATAGTGCCTTCACAATACGCTGTCGATGCCAAAACGGCGGGCCTTAAAATCATAGCATGGAGTTTCGAACGCTCAGGCCCGTTAAATAATGGTGGCGGCTATTATTATCAATCAGTTGCCGATGTTATTGATAACGATGGCGATATGATGACCGTGCTTGATGTATTAGCCAAAGATGTTGGTGTCATAGGTATCTTCTCTGATTGGCCTGCAACGGTTAGTTATTACGCGAGTTGTAATAACATGCCGGCCAGTATTTAAAAGTTTTACGGCTACAGTCGTTTATTTTATCGTGCTCGGTTAACATAGAGTTTTATTTAGCCGAGCATTTTATGATCATTCAACACCATAGCCACGATATAGCCACCCCAACAGGGTCAATGCGCACCAGCGTTTATCGCCCAGTAGATGAAGGGAAGTTCCCTTGTATTATTTTCTATTCAGAGATTTTTCAAGAAACTGCGCCAATCGCACGCTCTGCTGCAATACTGGCAGGTCATGGTTTTGTGGTATTAGTGCCCGAAGTGTTTCATGAGTTAAACCCTATAGGTACTGTACTTGCCTACGATGATGCGGGTAAGGATAAAGGCAATGCCGACAAGTGGGCTAAACCACTTGAGAGCCACGACAGTGATACTGAAGCCTTAATTGCATTTGCACGCACTCAAGATTACTGCACAGGCCACATCGGTGCGATGGGTGTCTGTATTGGTGGTCACCTTGCATATCGCGCAGCGTTAAACTCTAATATTAAAGCCGCATTTTGTTTATATGCAACAGATATACACAGCGATACCTTAGTGGCGCAAGCAGGTAATAACTCGTTCGAACGCATGGCTGATATCAAAGGTGAAATTCACTTTGTCTGGGGTAAGCAAGACCCACATGTACCAAAAGAAGGCCGCCTTAAAATTTACCAACAAGCGGTGGCAACAGGAATTAATTACCAGTGGCAAGAAGTTAATGCCCAACACGCCTTCATGCGCGATGAAGGCGAGCGTTACGACCCTGCCCTTGCCATCAGCATGTATCAACAAGCCGTTGCTTTATTTAATCGAACGCTTGTTTAAATCGCCAGCGTTGCCACTTGATTAGCGAAATAGTCCTTTAGGTAATCAAGTAAAACACGCAATTTTTTGCTTCCCGCTGCCCCTGGCGGGAACACACCATAAAGCTCAATATCTGCGGTTTTGTAATCCTCTAATACTGTTCGCAATAAGCCAGCCTTAATCCTAGGAAGTGCATCATAAACAGGGATTTTAGCTAAGCCATGTCCCGCTTCAACAAAAGCAGTGCGTGCTGCGGCATTGTTAGTACTTATGCCACCACTGACTGCTATATCAAAACGACGCTTGTCTTTTTCAAGAGTCACAATAGCGCTGCTTGGCTGGTACACGACCCAAGTATGCACTGCTAAATCAGCAATACTCTTTGGTATAGGGTGTTTTGTAAAGTAATCAACTGAACCACATAAGCATGTTGCCATACTTGCCAGCTTAGTCGCTTGTAAGTTTGAACTCTCAAGCGCAACCCCTCGAATAGCCAAATCATAGCCTTCTTTGATAACGTCAACCACATCATCACTCAGTTGTAAGTCTATGTCGATTTTAGGATACAAACGTTTAAACTGAGCCAGCGCAGGCACTACAAGTTGTAAGCCGACATTCACCGGACAACTCAGTTTAATTACCCCAACGGGCTCACTTTTTAAGCTCTCAAGATGCAGATTAGCTGCCTCTGCGTGCTCTGTAATGGCCTGACAACGTTCGTAATAAGCCATACCCGCCTCTGTTAGTGTCATAGTGCGGGTTGAACGATTTAATAAGGTGAGTTGCAATTGCTGCTCTAGCTTTTTTAAGTGATAACTCACCACAGCTCGCGACAAGCCTAGTTGCTGAGCCGCTTTGGTTAAGCTACCTTGCTGCACAATATGGGCAAACACCACCATACTTTTTAGTTGCTCGAACGATACTTTCATATGGATTCCTAATATGACCTGAATAATTGTATCAATTATTAAACCAATGAAGTCAAGTTTATCTGCGTTGTTTAACTTAGTTTTCATCCCTATAGTGTTATCAACGATGTTTAAAACTCACAAAAGGATTCACTATGTCAGCTAAGAAAATTTTAATGGTACTTACTTCACACGATGAATTGGGTGATACAGGTCATAAAACAGGTTTTTGGGTAGAAGAGTTTGCAGCCCCCTACTACGCCTTTGTTGATGCTGGTGCAGATGTAACCCTTGCATCAGTAAAAGGCGGCCAACCTCCAGTCGATCCAAATAGCGCGGCACCTGACGCTGCCACAGATGCAACCAAACGTTTTGAAGAAGACAGCGCAGCAAAAACCTTGATGGCAAACACGAAACCATTGAGCGAGATAAATGCAGAGGAATTTGACGCTGTATTTTACCCAGGCGGCCATGGTCCATTGTGGGACTTAGTTGATAATCAGGACTCTATTAGTTTGATTGAACAATTTTTAAATTCAAACAAGCCTGTTGGCGCGGTATGTCATGCAAGTGCTGTATTACTCAATGCGAAAAATGCAGCAGGTAAATCAGTCGTGTTTGATAAAAAAGTTACTGGCTTTAGTAACTCTGAAGAAGATGCTGTACAGCTTACCAATGTGGTACCGTTGCTCGTAGAAGATCAGCTAATCAAACAAGGCGGTCACTATCAAAAAACCGATGACTGGGGCGTACTTGCCATTGAAGACGGTTTATTAATCACAGGACAAAACCCTGCAAGTTCAGAGCTTGCAGCGAAAAAACTGCTAACAAAACTAGGTTAAAAATCACAATTCATTATTCAGTAAACACCTTGTACGTCAAGGTGTTTACCTTCACTATTAATAAGTTATACTGATTCGGTCGAATTGATTTAAGAGCCTTCAACCATGACTGAAAAATCAGCAGCCAAACTTCCCCCTATCAGTAGCAAACGGTTTGCTATTTTGGGCATCATGTTACTTTGTGTGGTGCTGCAAATTGCCAACTCACTCCCTGGTGTAAACCTTAACGGTTTTGGCATATTACCTCGTCAAATATCTGGTGTGTCTGGCGTGTTCTTTGCCCCCTTTTTACATGGCGGCTGGGCGCATCTAGTCAGTAATTTAGTGCCTTTTGCTATTCTTGCGTGGCTGGTATGCCAATACAGCGTAAAACGTTTTTGGCTAGTCTTTACTGGCACTGCACTGCTTGGTGGGCTACTCGTTTGGTTATTCGGCCGTAGTAATATTCATGTAGGTTTGAGTGGCGTAATTTATGGTTTATGGGGTTATCTAATCTGCTATGGCATCATGCACCGCTCATTCAAAGCAATTTTAATCAGCATTGCCGTCGTTGTACTTTACAGCGGCTTGATTTGGGGGGTATTCCCGCAGCGTATTCATATCTCTTTTGAGAGCCATTTATTTGGTGCCATAAGTGGCGCGTTTATAGGTTATCTGATGGCAAAGCGTGATAAAAAATACAATAACCTATGATTAAAAAGCGCTTTCGCTTTGAAAAAGGTCGGCAACTTTCGGGCTACGACAAAATGCTATTGTGGCCAATTAAATTTGATGTTTATATATTGCGCTTTCCTGAAGGTAGCGAAGTGCCTGCGCACACTGATAAGGTAGCGGCGGGTAAACACTTTCGGCTTAACATTGTGCTCAAAAAAGCGCGAACTGGTGGCGAGTTTATTCGTGCACAACCAATTTACGAAAGTGCTCGCATCAAATTATTTCGGCCCGATGTCTGTGAACATCAAGTCACTAAAGTCATTTCTGGTAACCGATATCTACTTAGTATTGGCTGGATCAAAAACAATTAACTCCTAAGTGCCATGGTGATCATCACAACACCATGGTCGGTGCTTTGGTCATCATAAGCAAACTGTGGGTTGATCAAGTGCTGATCATAGGTGTGATAATCAACGACTTCAAAAAAACTGCTGTGAAACCCTGCATCAAATTCCCTTGAAAGCAAAATATAGTCAAACACTGAACTACTACTGCCAAAGTAATGGGTTGCCTCTCTGTCGCTTTCGGTCACTACATGACGCTGATAAAGCTGCCAACTATCCTGTAAGGTAAAATGTGAGCGATACACACTATTTTGACGATTTTCAGTAAGCCGTGAATTATCGGCAATTAAATGATTGAGTACACCGTCATGCAACTCATTATTAAAATCCCCCATCACAATAACAGGGTTATTTGTTTGCGCTCTGCGATTGATGACTTCTATCAAAAATAGTGCAGCTTCACTGCCACGCTGTATGCTTGATGCCCAGCGCCCTGCTACCTGATCTTTTAACTGCTTAAGTAAGTTTTGTTGCTCAGTGCTGGTGTCATCGTATTCGTTATCAATCATGCTACGCTTTGATTTAAAGTGCAGTACATAGCAATCAACAATGCCAATATGTGGCACATCTATCGTAGCGCGAACAATATCACGACTAAAACAAAACCCTTTAAGCCCCATTTGCGCTGCGTAATCTGTGTCATACTCCACCTTGGCAACAGCCACTATTTTAAAGCGTGAAGCAATCGCAACAACAGGATCACGATATATAAACTCATCAATAATAGTGGGTTCATCAACGACAGCAAAATAAGGATAACCTTGTTCGCTTACTTGCTGTTTTAGAGCATCAATACTAAACACTTCTTGGAAACCAATGATATCAGGCTGTTGGTTTTCAAGATAATCGGCTAACCAGCGCTGTTTTTTTGCCCATTGCTGTGCACTATAAATACGCTGGAAATCATAAAATGCATTCGGTGGCGCTAAATAATTATAAAGGTTAAATGTCGCCACCTTTATTTGATTATGCTTTATCACAGGCCACCTTATTCATGTAACCATTCACGTGCAATGCTCGCATCCTCAAAATACTTCACTTCACCACTGGTAAACCAATTACCCACCTTGCTAGCCACTTGTTGCCATTTCGCATTTCCTAATAAAGCAATGCGGCAAAACGCCTTGTTATGCTTAAGCCCCAGCTTTAAATCATCCCATGCTGCTTGAAGCTCCCACCCCTCTAACTCTGTAATATCAACATAAGCTCTGATTTTTGCGTGAGGAACTGACGCTAGTGCATTTTCAATTAAGGGAGTGAGTTTTGTATAGTCATCATGAGTGAGTTTTCCAACGACTTTAAAAGTTAAATAAAACGTACTGCCAACGCGCTCTAAACCAATTGCTAAACCGTGTTTTTTCATACCATCCTCCTTAATATTTATAATTTGATTACTCTACTTCCCTTGCTCACGTTGATCAACTAGGATGGTAGTCTCGTAGTGACATTCACAAAAGCACAAATAAAGGAGTTTCAATGAGTAATAACGACAGTTATACGCCGCCTAAAGTGTGGCAGTGGGATGCCGAAAATGGTGGCGAATGGGCTAAGACAAATCGCCCAATTTCAGGTGCTACCCACCAGCAGGATCTACCTGTGGGTGAGCATGCATTACAACTCTATTCACTTGCTACACCAAACGGTCAAAAAGTCACTATTATGCTTGAAGAGCTACTTGAGCTTGGCATCAATGACGCTGACTATGATGCGTTTTTGATCAAAATTGCTGATGGTGACCAGTTCTCGTCGGGGTTTGTGAGCGTAAACCCTAACTCAAAGATCCCCGCATTAATGGATCACAGCACCAAGCCTGTTACCCGTGTTTTTGAATCGGGTGCGATTTTACAGTACTTGGCCGAAAAATTTGATGCACTCATTCCAAGCGACCACACAAGTAAAACCGAGTGTCGCAACTGGCTATTTTGGCAAATGGGGTCTGCGCCCTATTTAGGTGGTGGTTTTGGCCACTTTTATAGTTATGCACCGTTTAAAATGCAGTATCCAATAGACCGCTTTACTATGGAAGTTAAACGCCAACTCGACGTACTCAACCGCCATTTAAGCGATCATGACTACATGGCAGGCAGTGAGTATTCAATTGCTGACATTGCAATTTGGCCTTGGTACGGAAGCCTTGTACTTGGCTATTTATATGACGCAGCAGAGTTTTTAGATGTTGAGTCTTATACCCATGTTGTGCGCTGGGCAAAACAAGTTGAACGCCGCCCTGCAGTGCAACGTGGTCGCCGTGTTAATCGTATTTGGGGTGATGAAGCAGAGCAACTTGCCGAGCGACACAGCAAAAACGACTTTTAACCATCGGGCTGCCATGCAGCCCATTGCAATAACGGATCCTCTCCTGAACTATAAAACATGAAAAAGCTCAGTAAAGAAGACATCTACCAACGCCTTAGTAACACCGAAGATGCGCGCGCATGTAAAGCCATAGATGAAGCGGCCTGCAAGGTCGTGCCAGGTAACTTTATCACCCTTTTAGTGAGCCAGTTATTTAGCAAGTTTGCCGATGCTCTTTTAAATCCTAAAGTGACGCTTCCTTGGTTATTACAAAGCATTAATGTACCTAGTAGCTTTATAGCATGGCTTGTGCCAATACGTGAGTCGGGTTCTATGCTACCGCAGCTTGCTATTGCTCACTTAATTCGCCAGCTTGCGGTTAGAAAATGGGTGTGGGTGGTTGGGGCTATCATTCAAGCAGTGTGTATTATCGCTATCCTTATTTGTGCCCTCACCTTACAAGGTACGAGTGCAGGCTTTGCGATTATAGGTATTTTGATTATCTTTAGCCTTGCCCGCGGTTTTAATTCAATTGCAGCAAAAGATGTGTTGGGTAAGGTTATTCCGAAACAGCAACGTGGAAGCATTAGTGGTCTTGCAGCCAGTTTTGCAGGCTTTGCAACGCTCACCTTTGGCCTTGGATTATGGTATTTACAGCATTTGGGTTATGACAATGGCGTTTATGTTGCTCTCATATTAGCTGCGCTCATGTGGCTTTTTGCAGCACTGAGTTACAGCCGAATAAAAGAATATAAAGGGGCAACTGAAGGCGCTGAAAACGGCTTATTGCATGCTCTAAAAAAGTTAAAACTTCTCTATCAAGATAAACAATTTACCCACTTTATTATTACCCGTGCATTGTTACTTTGCTCAGCTTTAAGCGCCCCCTTTTATATTGTACTTGCCAGTGAACAAGCCTTTGATTTTTCACTACTAGCCACGTTTATGGCTCTTTCTGGCCTTGCTAGTCTCGTTTCAGCGCCAATTTGGGGGAGATTAAGCGACTTATCGAGTCGCCGAGTGCTCGTTTTCGCAGCGATACTTGTCACACTTAACGGTTTAGCCGTGTATTTAGTTGCGTATTTTAGTCCCGCAACACTTAATGAGTTTTGGTTACTACCGCTGTGTTATTTTTTACTCACAGTTGCCCATCAGGGCGTTCGGCTCGGCCGAAAAACCTACTTAGTTGATATGGCTGAAGGGAATAAACGTACTGATTATGTGTCAGTTAGTAATACTGTGATAGGGCTAATACTGTTGCTATTGGGCAGTGTAGGCTTGCTAAATAGCTATTTAAGCACCGCTGAGCTGATCTTATTTTATAGTGTGCTTGGATTTGCTGGTGCAGTAAGTGCTTGGTTTTTAAAAGATACCTAGACCAAATTATTAAAAAAGCGCATAATCACACTGATTTAATTCCAAAAAGGACTTACCATGAAAAAGAGAGTATTTGCACTTTTTACACTACTGACTTTGTCCGCATGTAGCACGAGTGTACCTATTCGTAACTTTGACTCTAACCCCGTACCTACAGTTGCCAATAAAAGCCATGACCTTAAAAGTATCGAGAACGATATACTCAAGGCATGTATGAAGCTTGGATGGACATGTCGTGCAAATCAAGAAGGTAAGGTTTTAGGCACATTAGATATTCGAAAGCACCAATTACGAGTTGAAATTAGCTTTAATGAAAAAGAATATTCTATTGATTACAAAGACTCTATCAACCTAGATTACGATGGTAAGAAGATTCACCGTCAATACATCAACTGGGTAACAAACTTGATGCGTAATATTGATGCTGAATTAGCATATCAATAAAAAAGGCGACTTAGGTCGCCCTTTCTTTATGCATTTACTTGTTCAACATAACATTCATAATCATCCCTTCGCTCACAGAAAAACATTCGCTAAAAACGAACAAACGGCTCGATTAATAGCATTATTATTTTTTTTTATACTTTTTTATACTGAGAACAACTTCCTAATTTGCAGGTGTAATGATGAAAAAAGTACTTGTTTTAAATTCTTCACTCAATGGTGAAAACGGTAACTCAACTAAATTAACAAACACATTTGTAAGTCAACTGACTGAACAAGACCAAGTAGCGATCACCGTGCGCGACTTAAGCAGCGACGCTATTGATCACCTTACGCAAACAGAAATGGCTGCATGGATGACTGATGTAAACGAGCGCAGCGATGAGCAAAGAGCACTTGCAGCAATCTCTGACGAGTTAATTGGCGAACTTAACGACAACGATCTTATCGTTATCGGTATGCCAATGTATAACTTTGGTATTCCATCAACGTTTAAAACATGGATTGACCGTATTGCACGTGCTGGTATTACGTTTAAATACACTGAACAAGGCGCAGTAGGTTTGCTTGAAAACAAAAAAGTTGTGGTACTGGCTGCCCGCGGTGGTGTGTACCAAGGTAGTGATATCGACACTCAAACTAAATACTTAAAAGATGTGCTTGGTTTTGTTGGTATGACTGATGTTGACTTTATTTATGCAGAAGGCTTAGCAATGCCAGGCGCAGAACAAAGCTTAGAAGCTGCACAAGAGAATATTAAAAAATTCGTTGCGGCGTTATAAAACGCAACGATTAGAGCGGTCATTCTGGCCGCTTCTTTTTACATAAAACACCTCAGATATAAAGTAATCTAAACCTCTACTCTCTTCGTATTGCTGCATACATAATTAACACAGACAGATAGCAATGCTTAACGCAGTAAAACAAGCAATCAATATTGTTTGGTTCAAACGAGATTTGCGACTTTCAGATCATCAGCCTCTGGCAGAAGCTGCTGCTTCATCTATTCCGTGTCTGTTATTATTTAATTTCGAACCTTTATTACTAAATGACCCTCATTACAGTCATCGTCATTGGCGATTTGTTTATCAATCGCTTTGTGACCTAAATGCACAGTTAAAAAAACAAGATGCTGAAATTGCGATTTATAATCAAGATATGCTCTCTGTGTTTGAATCGCTAGAAAAAGAGTTTGATATTAGAGCCGTTCTTAGCCACCAAGAAATCGGCCTTAAAAATACCTTCGAGCGTGATAAAGCAATAAAAAATTGGCTTTTCACTAAATCTATTCCATGGCATGAAACCCCGCTTGGTGCTGTTATAAGAGCGCGGCCAAAGCAATTTGATTGGCAAGCTCATTGGCACAGCGTGATGAATCAACCGCTTGTAACGCCAGATTGGCATAACTTTAAAGCCGTTCTACCTGAAAATTATCAAGTTGCTAAATACACTGAGTGCTTATCAGAGCAGGATAAACAGTTTCAATATGGCGGCCCTCATGCTGCCAGAGCCTGTTTACAAAGCTTTATTGAACAGCGTGCTAAGGGCTATCAAAGCGGTATCTCAAGCCCATCAAAAAGTAGAGAGACTTGCTCTCGGCTTTCACCCTATTTAGCTTGGGGAAACCTAAGCCTTCGGCAAGTTTATCAAACCCTAAAGTACTATTTAGCAAAGCAGCCCCTAAGCTGGCGTCGCTCATTACATGCGTTTGAATCAAGATTGCATTGGCATTGCCACTTTATGCAAAAGTTTGAAAGCCAGTGCAGTATGGAGTTTTTACCTCAAAACCCTGCTTACCTGCATTATCCTTATCGAGATGATGAACTTATTACAGAGCACTTAAAACGCTTTGAACAAGGTCAAACTGGTATCCCTATTATCGATGCATGTATGCGCTGCTTGGCAGCAACTGGCTATATAAACTTTCGAATGCGTGCCATGTTAGTGAGTTTTATGACCCATCATATGAACATTCATTGGCACCCTGTCAGTTTAATTCTATCGCGTTATTTTTTAGACTTTGAACCTGGAATTCATTACCCACAAATCCAAATGCAGGCGTCAGTTACAGGGACCAACACCATTCGCTTATATAATCCAATAAAGCAATCTGAAGACAAAGACGCAGAGGGGATGTTTATTAAAACCTGGTGTCCTGAACTTAAAGACTTACCCATAGAAGATCTTCATCAGCCATGGCTACAACCACCGATGGAAGCCCTCTTTAATGACTTTAAACTCGGCGAAGACTACCCAGAGCCCATGGTCGATTTAGAGCAAGCAGCAAAACAAGCTCGGGACCGATTATGGTCTTTTAGAGAACGCGATGATGTGAAACAGGGTACAAAAGTTGTGCTTCAAAAACATGTTAAAAGTCTTAAAAGGCAACGCCATGGCTCATAAAAAGCTTAATTTACCGAGCAAAATTTGCCCTGTCTGTAAGCGGCCTTTTATATGGCGTAAAAAATGGCAGCGAGATTGGGAAAATGTAAAATATTGTTCAGAGCGCTGCAAGCGTGAAGCTAAGCGAAAAATTGGCGTTTAAGTTGCAACTTCTTTAGCAAATCATACTTTTCGGCCTAATACTCTGAAATCATTTCACACTAGCCGAAATTATTTACAAAGGAGATGACGATGACGATTAAAAAAACGGCTCACACAAGTTGGTCTGGCGATATCAAATCAGGCAAGGGTAAAATCAGTACACAAAGTGGCGCGTTAGATAACCAACCTTTTGGTTTCAACACTCGCTTTGAAGACAAGCCTGGCACCAACCCCGAAGAACTCATTGCTGCGGCACATAGCAGTTGCTTTAGCATGGCATTATCACTGGCGTTAACCGACGCTGATTTTGTAGCTGATGATATTACAACCAAAGCAACTGTTAGCCTTGACGAAGTAGATGATGGCTTTGAAGTAAGCCACATTGCACTTGATGTTAGTGCCAAAATTAAAGGTATCTCAGAGGAAAAATTTAACCAGTTGTGCCAGCAAACCAAACAAGGTTGCCCTATTTCTAAACTAATGAATGCAGAAATATCGCTAACAACTCAGCTTAACTAAAATAAAGCTTAACTAAAATGAAATAGCCACCTTCTAAGCAAGGTGGCTTTTGTTAATAAAACACTTCATAAAACCTCGACTACGATTTGTTGTGTTTTTTTTATATCTCTTTCGAAATTAACTCTATTCGTATACTTCTAACACTTTATTACAATGCATTAACCAACTTGTTGTACTATGTACCTGAAAGTCAAAGTACCTGAAAATCAAAGTACCTGAAAATCAAAATACAACAAGGATATGTATGTTTAAACAACTAGCCCCCATTGCACTTGCAACACTCGCCTATTCAAACTGCTCAATAGCAACAGAGCAACAAGTGGGTAAGCAGTGGTTCAACAGTATTGATTACACTTACCTCGAGCATGACGATTATAACTCTGACGGCTACCAATTAGTAAGCCATTACTACTTTGAGGAGCAGCAAAACTCTGGAGTACTCGATGATTATGGCTACCTCGATACAGACTCAAACATCCGAGTAAATTACTTTAATACTGATAGCACTGATTATCTTGGCATGTTTGGTGAGGGGTATTACAAAAACTGGTTTGTTACAGGTGAAATTTACGATATTGATGATGCGGATAACTATACAGTAGGTGTAGGCTACTTATTTGCCGATGCATTAAAAGTCTCTGTAAATAAAAATGAGCGTGAGTATGGTGATGATTATTGGCGTCTGAAAGCCCAGTATAACCACCAAATCAATGAGAAAGATTACCTAGGCTTTACAGCTGAAACAGATGATGAACTCGACTATTGGAACATCTCTGCCAGATACTTTAATCATTTAAGCGGCAGTCAATACATTACTGTTGATGTCGGTCACCAAGACAGTGTTTATGACTCTGCAAGCAATGCCATGTTAAGCTACTATTTTGGTAATCACTATGCCATAGGTGCAGGTATAGATGATTCTGAGTTAGTTTTACAAGGTAAGTACTTTTTTAACGACCAATACTATGTAACTGCTAATTACACTGAAAGAGGCTCTGGAGAGCTTTATAATCTTAGGTTTGTTGCTCAGTTCTAGTCAAAACTCTAAATGAAAACGCCACTTAAAAAAGTGGCGTTTTACGTTTTAAACATTGCGATTACATATTACCAAGCTGCATCATCATCGCTGTATACATTTTTAAGTTAAGCGCAAGCTGCTCTTCGGTGATAAACTCATGCTCTGAGTGGCCAGTGTATTTTTTACCAGGCATTGATGGGCCAAACGAAACCGCATTATCAAATAGCTTTGCATTTGTGCCGCCACCGATTGACACAAACCCTGCGTCTTGGTCACCGCTAAAGTGCTTGAAGATATCTAGGAGTGCTTGTGCATGCGGAGCGCCATCTAACAACATTGGTGTGCCAATCACGATATCCGTGTCTTTTAAAGTCACCTCATTACGTGACTGCCATTTACTCAATGCTTCATTAATTTGCTGCTTGAGCACAGCTTCTTCTTTACCAACGGGGCGACGCATATTAACAGACAATTTAATATCATTACCTTGGCGAGTAAGCACTGTTGGCGACACTGTCATTGGCCCCATAAAATCATGCTCGTAACCAATATCACCAAATTGTGCGCCATATAAATCAAGGCCAATCAACTGGTTAATAAACTCAATTGCTTGACCATCACTGTTATTCTCAAGATCAATCCCTTTAAATACCTCAGCTAAGTGTGCAATGGCATTTTCACCTGACTCAGGCTCAGAGGAATGTGCAGAGGTACCCTTAACTTGCACTAATAAACCGTCAGTTTGCTCTTTAATCGCTACTTTGACGTTTTTAAGTTTCGCTACATTGTCGTGTAATTTAGCCACTGTTGCCGCGTCTGCATTATGTACGAGTACACTCGCATCTTCAGGGATTTGACTAACAAAGGCCCCCCCTTTTAAATCACTCACATATAAACCTGTTTGCGCTGAGGTCGCTGAGAAAGTCGGCGCAATTAAGCTCCAGCCTTTTTCAGCTACAACCACTGGGTATGACGCATCAATGGTTACAGCATATTTTGGCTGCTGGTAAGTTTTCATAAACTCTTGTAATGGTGCCCAGTCAGACTCTTCTGCAAGGTAAACCATAAGCTCAATACGGTTATTTAAAGTAATACCGTTATCTTTAATCGCCTTCATCGCGTGAAGCGCAGTCGCAATCGCTCCTTTATCGTCTTCGGTACCGCGGGCGATGAGCTTGCCAGGCTCTGAGGTTTTGTCCATTTTAAATGGACTTTGCTGCCATTTACTGGCATCTGCAGGTTGTACATCTCCATGAGTGACAATCGTTACTTTGTCGTTTTGATCACCCATACCAATCAGGACGGTGTAACCTAAATCTTGATAGTCAAAACCAAACTGCGCCGCTTTCATTTTTAAAAACGACTTAAAACCAATAAAGTCTGGGTTATCTGGTGTTGCAAGGCCTTCTTTGTTTACCGTAGGGTAAGAGACTAAATTTCCAAGGGTATGTATTTGCGCTTGTTGATACTGTTCTACCGCATAATTTGCCAGCTTTTCACTTTGCTCAGACACAGCTGCCTGACTAGAAAATGCACTTAATAAAAGTGCAGCAAGTAATGAATGTTTCAAGATAAGCTCCAGAGTTTTAAAGGTTTTTAGAGAGTACGTTTTAATTGTAACGGTTATAGCTCTGACATGAAATCTCTTATTTAAGCAAAAAGTGTCGGCTTAAAATTAATTACAAGGTACAATGTCGACTCACCCCATTTTATTGTTTGTTGACCCCATGAATCGTAGAAAAAAGATCTTCACTAAACTTAAACAAAAAGATAAACGCGCCAATGAGAAACTGCATAAAAGCAACAAACCTGCTTATGTGTCAAAAGCAGAGCGCGAAAAGCGAGCACAGCAAGAAGCTGAACAAGAAAGTTAAAAAGTTATCGTCGGCGCGATTTTACATCGCGCAATATGCGAAATTCCCCATATTATCCGTAGGCGTCACGCTTGCTTGGCGCGTTTTAAAAGCCACGCAAAACATAAACCTTCGCGCGAAATAAATTTCACGCTTACAATTGGTGAATGTTAAACAAAATGCGCAATTTCAATCAGGTAGGTACTTTTAAGTGATGGCACACTGGCCTCACTTCTGAAAAGCATTAACGAGTAACCATGAAAACAAAGCAACAACAACGTATTGAGCTGGCCTGTGATTACATAAGCCAACATCTCGATGAGCCCCTATCACTGGAAAAATTAAGTGAGGTGGCGTGTTGCTCAAAATATCATTTTCATCGTTTATTTGTTGCTGGTGTAGGTATAAGCATCACAAAGTATACGCAACTTGCTCGCTTAAAACGCGCCTCATTTCGGCTCGCGTTTGAGCAGCAAATAAAAATTATCGACATCGCTCTAGAGGCACAATTCGATAGCCCTGAAGCATTTAGCCGTGCTTTTAAGCGTACTTTTACGCAGTCGCCTAGCGAGTTCAGAAGCAAACCAAACTGGCCTAATTGGCACACACAGTTTGAATTTTCATTACCTGACAAAAAGGTTTGCCCTATGAATGTAAACATTGTTGATTTTAAAGCACAGCCGGTGGCGTTACTTACTCACCAAGGTTCTGCAAATACACTTATGAATACCGCCGCAAAATTTATTGAGTGGCGTAAAGAATCTGGTTTTTCACCCGTTAAAACCAGTCGCACTTATGGGATCCCGTATAGCGACCCTGCCACGACTGAAGATCATGCATTTCGTTTTGACTTTGCAGGTAGTATCACACGTCCTATAACAGAAAATTCGCAAGGTGTGCGAAATGGTGAAATTCCAGCAGGTCGCTGCGCAGTAGTGCGCCACAATGGTTCTCACGATACTATTAGCGATACGGTTTACTACTTGTATCGTGAGTGGCTAGTGCAAAGTGGTGAAGAGGTTCGTGATTTCCCGTGTTTCTTTCATTACCTCAACCTCATCCATGAAGTTGATGAGTGCGACTTGCAAACAGATATTTATTTGCCGATTAAGTAACACGAGGCGTGTAAGCAAGTTGTAGGCGCGATTTTACATCGCGCAACACGCGCAATAAATTTCACGCCTACAAATATAAAATCCCTTCCCTAAAACCGATAACTAATGCTGGCATTATACGAGCGGCCTTGCCCTGCAAGCTGCTCAAAACCCTTACTCATATCTTGCTTGTAATTAGCAATACTCACCCCACCGAGTGGCTGTTGGTAGTATTCATCAAGTAAGTTAGTAATTGCCAACTTAAAGGTTAAATTTTGCCATGTTTTCTGACTTGAGATAGCCAATAACTGATGGCTGTCGGTTTTATTTTCTAAACGACGCTCATCAACATTGGTTTTACTATCAACCCACTGCCAGTTCAATGCGTTTTGCCAACCTTTGTATTCGTGCTCCACACTCAGCTTAGTGTTTAGTGGCATGATTTGATATAAGTCTTCATTACTATCATCACGTTCGCCATGACTACTGGTTAATGAGCCTTTTAATTGCCACTTTCCTGCTTGCTTTGAATTATGAAGCTCAACTAATCCAGCAAGTTTAGCGCCATAAAGTGTGGCATCTAGATTCGTAAACGTCAGAATATTGCGTTCTGTATGCGCCATGTCGGTGCGGTTAAAGCTTTTAGTTACCTCAGCATCAATGTAATCACTTACTTGCGTGTACCAGATGTTTGCTGTTATTTGCCAACTATCGTCTTTAGCAAGCTTAGTGTAGCTAGCGCTCAAAGTATGAGCCGTTTCGGCCTCTAAATCTGGGTTACCAATATAGCCGTTACCATCACCAAACCAACCGATCATGGTGGTTGCCATCGTACCAACACCCCAGCTATAACGCTCATATAAATTGGGCGCACGGTTTTTGCGTGCAAGGCCAAATTGCAGCTCATCGTTGTTAGTTAATTGGTAGCGCGCAAGGAGGCTCATATCAACCAAGGTGTCGTCACGTTTACGGTCTAATTGGTTAAATTCCATCGCCGCTTGCGCATCGGTTTTCGACATATGCATCATCGAGCCCATATGACCCATGCCGCCTTCGTTATAAGCCTGTACATCACCTGTATTGGTTGTTACTTGCTCAACACGCACACCTGCCGATAACCACCAAGCTTGGTTGACTTGATTTTGGTACTCAGCAAATGCCCCAAGACGATCGCGTTTTCCTTCATTGATATTAATGTATTCGTTCGGGCCCATCATCACTGACCCTGCAACCGCAGGCCACCAATCATCAATACGATAATTATAATACTCTTGTCCTAGCATCAATGATGATTGCTTTGTTAAGTCAGTGCGCCAATGTATTTGATAACTGTAGTCTTTAGCATCTGTATTCATTGGCATCATGCCTGTTTTTTCTGCACTAAAAAAACCCATTTCGTGCTTCACATCATGATAGTTCACTTGCACATGTAAATTACTGTCTGCAAGTTCGCGCTGATACTGAGCAACTAATCCGTAACTGGTGTTATCGGTCATATCCATGTATTGATTGGGAAAGCCTTGGTAGGGAATTCTTTGATGGCTTAATTTAACGACAAGTTGCTGTTTATTGTCACGAACAGCACCCGTTAGGGCATGATTTTGCACACGATATAAAGTATCGAGTACGCGGTCACCATGACCATCATCATAGCTATTGGCATCTTCAAAGCTGCCTTGATAAGACAGGCTAAACTGTTTACTTGTAAGGCTTGCACCTAGGCCATACGCTTGGCTGTCGTTAACACTTTTGTACTGAGCGGTAACATAACCTGCACGCCAATTAAGTGAGTCTGTATCGCTAAACTCGGGGGCAATCGTGTTTACCCTAATAACACCAGCAATATTATCGCCACCACTGCTCACCGGCGATACACCTGCAACCACGCTGTAAGACGAAATTTGATTCGCCGACACGTAAGATAATGGCGGGTTCATTTGATTAGCACACGCCGCAGTGACATCAGCACCATCAACGAGTACTTTAACTCTATCGCCCATCATGCCATTCATAACAGGTAAGTTAGACACCCCACCTGCCGCTGAAAAATCAACGCCTAAATCAGATAACAATGAATCGGCAGAGCCAACGAGTTGATGATTATTTTGGGCATGACCTTGTACTTCGATTACTTCAATCGAATCGTCAGCAAAAACCGAAATACTTAAAACACAGCTAAGTGCAGCTACAATTTTAGAAAATGAAAAACCAGGACGAAAGAGTTGCGTGTTCATAAATCTTTAAAAATAAGATAGTTAATTAATAAGTGGATTATAAAACTCATTAATTAGTCTGAACACGCGACATATTGTCGCACCCAGTGCGCAGGGGTCAAAATATTAGCGCAGCACAACCAAAGGAATACGGCTATCTTCAAGCATTTTTAGTGTCGTGCTGCCTAAAAAGAATTGTCGCCATTTAGAGTGACCAAATGCCCCCATCACCATTAAATCAACGGCGTGATCACTTTTATAACGCCATAACGCCTCGTATACATCACCATCAAGCATTCGGGTTCTAACATTAAAACCATGCTCAACCAGCCTTGCCGAGGCTGTATCTAGCTTGTCTTGGCATTGACCGTCTTGTTTATCAACCATCACTAAATGGCAATCTAATCCTGTTAAAATCCCCCCGTTAATAATCTGTGTTATTGCTTTGTCTGTATGTTCGCTACCATCATAGGCAAGCATAAAATTAGTTGGCTCATGGAAGTGTGGCGGCACTATCGCAACGGGTGTATGCACTTGGCGAATTAAAGTTTCGATATGTGAGCCTAATACTTTAAAGTCATCATAGTGGCCCTTGCCAGAACGGCCAATAATCATCACCCTTGCATCGTCTTCATTATCAAGTAAAGCGTCCACTAAACTCATAGAAAACTGCTGATGCTCAACCGCAGTCATTCCTGCATGTTGTGCTTTTTTTACCGCTTCTTCAAGCAGCAGCTTGCCATGCTCAGAAGCCATTTTGTTGCGTTCAACTTCCAGTTTTGTCAATTGCTTAAGTAAGGACGTTTGCGACCCTAAGCCAATAATCGCGGTTAGATCATCACGGCCTTGTGGCAAAGGGGGCTCTAAAGCATGTAAGAAGTTAACTGGGTAATCAGTACGCTTGGCTATCCAAATAGCAGCTTCTGTCACTGCATTGGTCATACATGAACCATCGATACAAGCAAATATCTTTTTCATTATGCTCTCCTTCAAAACCAAGCCAGTAAAACCAAGTATAGTCGGCTTTTTATATGTATTTATTTTGAACAGCAAAGACTTAAGAAGTTCAGCTTAATTTCTTATAACAAACAAATGTAGAACGTTCCAAAAAATACTATATCAGTATCGTTAATTTGTATTACAATAGCAATGGGCACACATCTCATACCAGAACAGCCTACTGTTGCTGGCGTTTTCAAAATCAATTTTTAAAGGATCTCCATGACTACCGTAGCCAATAATCAAGGCAACGTAAGCACGTTTACCATTTTGATAGTACTGGCTTTGGGCACGTTTATTTTAGGCTTGTCTGAATTTTCTATGATGCCAATGCTGCCCCTGATCAGCGAAACATTTTCATCAACGCCCGCACAAAGCGGTTATGCCATTAGTGCCTATGCAATTGGTGTCGTTGTGGGTGCACCACTTTTTATGATCACCACAGCAAATATGCGCAAACGTAATGCGCTCTTAATGTTTGTCAGTATGATGTTTTTATTCAATGGCTTAAGCGCTTTTGCCAACTCACTCGAACAGCTGATTTTATTTCGTTTTTTGAGCGGTTTACCACATGGTGCATACTTTGCCGCGGCTATTTTACTCGCCGCCGACATTGCCCCTGCCGACAAACGCGCAAGCTTTATGTCAAAAGTATTTATGGGCTTAACCATTGCAACAATTGTCGGTGTGCCTATGGTTACCCTCGTTGGGCAAAACTTTAGTTGGCGTTATTGCCTAGCAGGTACTGCCTTACTCGCTTTAGTGGCTTTGGCACTCATTGTTAAGTACGTACCCAACGTAAAAAATACGACACCCACGTCGATTTTAGATGAACTCAGTGTGCTTAAAAATAAGCTGGTGTGGACGATTTTGGGTATCATTATTATTGGTTTTGGTGGCGTATTTTGTGTTTACACCTACATAGCCGACACTATTTTAGTGGTGACTCACACACCAGCTTACACGATTTCTATTGCCATGATTATGTTTGGAATTGGCTGTACTTTAGGGAACTATATACTGGGTAAAGCCGCTGACCGCTCGCCATTAAAAACCACTGGGGCAGCGCTAATTGGTGCTGTTGTATTTGCAGCCAGTTATGTGAGCGCCAGCCACAATATTTGGCTGTTATATGCGGTTATTTTCTTTATTGGCTTTAGCGTTGGTTTAGGTACTGTGATCCAATCGCTGTTAATGGATGTATCACCACAAGGCCATGCAATGATAGGCGCACTCGTGCAATGTGCGTTTAATACAGCCAATGCCATTGGTCCTTGGCTTGGCGGTATGGCCATTGCCGAAGGCGCACTGCCAAGCCAAACAGGCTATGTATCTGCGGCGCTCTTTTTGGGTGGCTTTTTAATGTGGTCATTAAGCGCGATACAAATGAAAAAGCTACGAGTCGAAAGTTAGCAAAAAATGTAGCTGCGATTTTATATCGTCCAGAGAAATGGCGTTTAACAAGAATGCTTTAACATTCGCTGTTAAACGCCACCTACTGCTTGCAACACCTTTATTCATCCTGAAATATCTCTTCGATACTTAAGTTAAACAAACGTGCGGCTTTAAATGCCAGTGGCAAACTTGGGTCAAATTTACCTTTTTCGATGGCATTCACTGTTTGCCTTGATACATCGAGTAATTCGGCTAATTTTGCTTGGGTGTAGTTATGCTCAGCACGCAGCACTTTCAAGCGGTTTTTCATGCTTCATCCTCGTCATTTAACTGCTTATTCATAACTAAAATGCACACTAAATAGGTCACGCCCATAAACAAAACTAAATGTGAGATATCTTCGTTAAAAAGCACTAATCCGCTCGATTGTAACAACGAATAGGCTAACCCAAATACCAAGCTTGCACCTAGTGTGATCCCCATGGCATTGAGTTGTACCCGTTGCTGTAATTCATCCATGCCCTGAAGCTGTCGCTTGTTTGCTAAAATCATCATCACGCCAACAAGTATATTTATAACGATTGCGGCAACAGTTATCACCGTTTGATCTTGCCATAAAAAATGCGGCCCAAACGAGGCAATAGCAAGCGTTAGCAACCACGCTACCGTCCACTTAGCAAGGTTTAAAGTATTTTGTTTATTGCGCTGTTTAAATGTTAATCCTGTTTGATTCATTATTCTCACCTTAAAAGTAAAGTTAACTTGACTAAAGATTAACCTACAAAAACAAAAAGTCAAATAAACTTTACAAAAAGTTTTATAAACACGACATGTAAAGATTTTTTTAGTTTCAAAAAAGACAACAGACTTGCTGTTAAACTCATAATATTGTATTAATCTAGAATTACCTGAACAGAATCTGAATCTGTCCATCCGATAATAATAAAAAGAAGATAAACTATGAGTACGGCGCTGTTTTTTGTTGGCGAATGGCAAGTTACCCCAAGCACAAATTCAATACGACGTGGCGAACAAGTCAAACATCTTGAACCAAAAGCGATGGATGTATTATTGCTGTTGTGCGAAAAACAGGGTGAACTGTTAACCAGCGAAGAAATTATCAGCCACTGCTGGCCACATGTAGCGCTTGGCGATAACCCGCTACACAAGGTAATTACGCAGCTTCGTAAAGCATTCGACGACAAAGCCAGTAACCCGCAGTACATCGAAACCATTCGTAAGCGTGGTTACCGCGTAATTGCCAATATAAACTTCCCCCTTGATGAAGAGCAAAAAGCCAGCCAAACAGCTTGGCAAGGTGACTCGCCTTTTGTTGGGTTAAGTGCTTTTTCGCCTGATCAAGCAGGGGTGTTTTTTGGTCGCAACAAGCAAATAGAAACCTTATTACAGCGGGTATCTGCACAGATTCAATTTGGCCGTGCCTTTTGTTTAATTTTAGGTTCGAGTGGTTCAGGAAAGTCATCCCTTGTAAACGCGGGTGTATTACCTGCCTTAATGAATACCAGTGGCTATGATGGCATACGTGTTCATAGTTACTGCCAATTAGACTTTGCCGATGTAAATAAAGACCGCTTATTGCTAGATTTAGCCTCTACCCTGCTCGATTTAGAAATAAACGATGCCCCAGTGCTCAGTGATATGAGTGCTGAAACACTGTGCGAGTTATTAACCTCACAGCCAGAACATATTATTAGTCGCTGCAAAGCTGCACTGGCTGAGCTTAATAATGAACACACCAAACCCTACTTATTTTTATTTATTGACCGCTTAGAAGTCTTATTATCGTCACCTTTATTCACAAATGACGAACGCAGTCAGTTTTTAAAACTCATAGAATGCTTAGCAACCAGTGACTGTATAATCATTTTTAGCGCTTGTCGTAATGACTTTTACCCGCAAGTGGTGAGTCAACCAAGTTTAATGGCAGGTAAAGCCAATGGCGCACATTTTGATTTATTAGCGCCCACACGCTCAGAGCTAAAGCAAATGATCCGCTTGCCTGCACTTGCAGCGGGTTTAAGTTGGCAAACACACCCAGAACATCACACCCCCCTTGATGAGCAGCTGTGTAATGACACCGCCAATAACCCTGATGCACTGCCTATGCTGCAATACACCTTGCAGCAGCTGTATTTGCAGCGCAGCCCAGACAGCGAACTGCTATTTTCAGAATACCAAGCCCTAGGCACCATTGAAGGAGCGATTGGCCAAAAAGCCGAGCAGGTATTCTGCCAATTACCCAATGAGCAACAAGCAGAACTTGCCGTTGTGCTTTCAAGGCTGATCACGCTAAACCCAGACGGCGAAACACTCACCAGCCGCGCTGCACGTTGGAGCGAGCTTACAAACCCCGCACAGACTAAGCTTGTGCAAGCCATGGTCGACAGCCGTTTGTTTGTATCGCACCTTAAAAATGAACAAGCCTGTTTTAGCCTTGCCCACGAAGCGCTGTTGCGTCATTGGCAGCGCGCTATCGACTGGGTAGCTGTGCATCAACAAAGCTTAGCGATAAAAAGCCGTGTGCAACTTGCCACCGAGCGATGGCTGCTTGAACACAAACACACCGACTTCCTACTAGCGCAAGGTAAACCCTTACAAGAAGCACATAGCCTTGTGAGTAACCCTATGTTTAGCTTGTCGAACGATGAACTTGCTTTAATAAAAGCCTCTAATAAAAAAGCAAAACGTAAAAAGCGTGTGTTACAAATCACGGCAGCAACACTTGTGTGCTTAACCTTTATTGCTACATTTATGAGCGTGCGTAGCTACCACGCTGAGCAAGTAGCAAAACAAAAACGCCAAGAAGCTGAGAGTTTACTGGGTTTTATGGTCGGTGAATTTGCCGACAAACTCAGAAGCGTTAAGCGCATGGATTTACTGGATGGTATTAGCAATAAAGCTCTTGAGTATTTTTCCAATCAAGATGAAGAAGCAGCATCATTATTTGACTTTAGCGATAAACAAGCTCAGTTTAATAACCGTTTTCAATACGCTCAAACCTTAGAGGCCATGGGCGAAGTCGCCTACTCGCGCGGCAAAACCGACGAAGCCTTCACCGCCTTTGAAAATGCCCGTGTTCGACTAGAGTCTTTACTAAAAATTCAACCCAATAATCTTGATTTACTAATGCTCGCAGGTGCCAATGCTTTTTGGCTTGGGCAATTACATTATGACAACAGCGACTACAATGCGACCGAACCTTGGTTTAAACGGTATCAAGAATACAGCGAGCAAATGTACACGTTAGCACCCAATGACTTTAACTCAATTATGGAGTTATCTTATTCTTACAACTCGTTAGGCTCATTGTATTTAAATCAATTTAACTATACACAAGCTAAACAAAGTTTTACCCAATCTCTTGAACTTAAAAACAGAGCACTAGAGCTAAAGCCTAATGATAAAAACCTACTACGAGACAAAGCTGATACAATTAGCTGGTTGGCTAATATTGAAGAACATTTAGGTAATTTCAACGAAGCATTAGCTATGTATAGTAACGCTTCAGATGAACTCGAAAGAATGCTTAAAAGTTTTCCTAATGATGCAAGTATTTTGAGCAACCTCGCTTATACATATATTCAACAAAGCTATCTACTAAGCTACCTACCTAATAAAGAAAAAGCGCTCTACAAAGTACAACTTGCAATCGATACTAACTATAAAGTTTTAATACAAGATCCTAAAAATAGGCAGTTTCAGTGGCCTTATTATCGTTCTTTGGCATTCAAATTAGCATTATCAAGTAATGCGCCTAAAGATAAAGAAGAGCAAAGTGTTTTAAACTTCATCGCAGAGTATAATATTTATGACATAACCACATTAAGTATGAAAATGAGCCTAATAAAATACTACATAGGCTTAAAAGAAGAGAGAAAGGCCAAAAAACTTTTAGAAGAAACATTTGAATCTATAAAAGAAAGGTATAAAAAAGGCACAATCAATTCAGATATTAAAACATTGATAGCAAGAATAAAAATTATAAAAGCTAGGTTAGAGAAAGACGAAGTCAAAAGAAAATTAATATGTAAAGAAATTATAGAAGATAACAATAAAACATTAAAAATAACAAACAGCGTAAAGAAAATACACCCAATAATACAAGCATACACTTGCTTAAATAGAGAAACTGAAGTTTTAGATAAAATAGAAAGCTTCAAGATGATTGGTATAAACAACTATACTTTATAAATAAAGGAAATAACATGAGCGAAAACAAAGTTTATAATTTCACGGTTAATATTGAACTAGATAGCAACGAAAATGCTGTATTCACTTATTTTCAAAATGGTCAACAAGTATCAGGAGGTGGCACTGTTACAGAGAGAAACAGTCTTGGTATTTACACCTTGAATGAAGAAACGCTAACTAAAGGCTTTTTATTTACTGGTGCCACATTTAACAATCTCAAAGGTGACTGTGTCAAAGACTTCAATTACAAACTTTCTGACGGTGGCCAATCTATCCATATTTCAGATAATGATGAAAACGATGGTACTGTTTGTATGCTATTCACTGCGACGTTGGGTGGAAAAGAATACAAAAGCGAAGATCCACAAGTAGAAAATAAAAAAGAACTTTAAATTCCATACGGAAAATTAGTTTAGGCTCCACTTTTGGAGCCTTTAAAAACAACAAGTTAAAACCAGAAGGTTACCAGAAGGTTTATTTGCACTTTTTTAAGTAACTTTATAGACACCAAAAACGTTTGCATTGGCAAAAAGGAACGAGAGTGTCTATTTCCAACAACAAAAATAAACAAACAAGCAAAATTACAAACCACGCAGGGGGGGCGTTACCTGATTCTATAAACTCAGATCAGCTCGCGTTAATCGCACAGATGTTTCAACATATGGCTGAGGGTGTTTTTATCATCAATGGTCAAGGCACGTTTGAATTTGCCAACCCGATGGCTGCGCAACTTTTTGGTGATAACCAAGAGGCGTTAATTGGTCAAAATCTATTACATTACCTGCACGATACCGACCGCGATAAATACATGTATACCCTACTCAGTTGGTTAGACCATAAAGACTCGCCAATTAGTTTAGGGCCAAACGAAGTTAAAATAAACCGCGCCGATAGTAAAACCCTTGATGCTGATTTATGTATATCAAGCTTACCTAAAAATATTGCTATTGCAGATAATTTATTTATTTGCGTTTTACATGATTTATCATCACATAAAGAGCAATATAACCGCTTAATAAAACAAGCCACAACTGATCACTTAACAGGTCTTGCAAACCGCCTTACATTAGAAGAGTCATTAAAAAAACATTGGCAAGAAAGTGTGCAAACAAATCAAGCTATTAGCACTATATTAATTGATATTGATTATTTTAAACTATTTAACGATCGATTCGGTCATGTTAAAGGTGATAAGTGCTTACAAAAAGTAGCGAGTATAATTGCAGAGTCACTACCCTCTCATGACTGTTTAGCAGCGCGTTATGGTGGTGAAGAATTTGCCGTTATATTACCAAGGTGTCAAAAAGACACAGCCGCAGCAATTGCAAAACATATTCAAATTAAAATCAATACAATGTCATTTACAGATATAGGTTTACCCAGTGATTTTAGAATAAGTGTAAGCCAAGGCATTGCGTGTGAATTTAATAACCAATACCGTACATCAGAGGCGTTAATTTGCGCAGCCGATACCGCGTTGTACCGTGCCAAAACAGAGGGACGCAACAAGATCAGTATTAGCGCGTAAACACATAATTAACAACGTAAAAAACTAATTAACAAGTCGCGTTAGTTACACATATACTATACTTTTATGTTATTTGTTTGTTCCCATTATGCGTTTTACACTGCGCTAAAATAGATAAGTCAGATGGGAATCAAAAATGGCATTATTCAACAAATTACCTTTGCAACTTGCAATCGCAAGTACGCTTGCTGCATCAGTGACTGCAATCGCTGCTGAGCAACCTGCTGAAAATACAGCAAAAGATATTGAAGTTATTTCAGTGACGGGCACACGCCGTAGTTTACGTAGCCTGTCAGAAAGTACTGTTCCGGTTGATTTATTAACAAGCCGCGACTTAGCAAGCACAGGTCAGCTTGAAATTAGCCAAGTACTTGCCTCTCAGTTACCGAGTTTTAACTACCCAAGTGCGACCCTTGCCGATGGCACTGACCACGCAAAACCTGCTGTATTACGTGGCCTTGCACCGGATCACACACTGGTATTAGTCAACGGTAAACGCCGCCACGCGGGTGCACTATTAAACTTAGGTGGTACCGTAGGTCGTGGTTCAACGGCGGTTGATTTAAATAATATTCCTACCTCAGCAATTAAACGCGTAGAAGTACTGCGTGATGGCGCTGCCGCGCAATATGGTTCTGACGCCATTGCTGGGGTAATTAACATTGTACTAAAAGATGCCGACGAAGGCGGTAGTGTAAGCTACACCTATGGTGAGTACGACACACAAATGGCAGGCTCGCCACAGTTATTAGGCACAAGCGCAGATAGCGAAGGCAACTTAAGCTTTGCAAAAGGCGCTGACCGCAAGTTAAACGATGGTATTTCGCGCACCGCAAGCGCTAATGCGGGTTTCTCATTTGCAGATAATGGCTTTATTAATATTTCAATTGAATCGCGTAATAACGAGCCAACTAACCGCTCAGGTATTGACCAGCGTGAACAATATAGCCGCGATGTAAACGGTAACCTAGACCCACGTGAGTTCGACTTTGACCGCTACAATCACCGTTTTGGTAAAGCCGATATTGAAGATATCGCCCTATTCTATAACCTAGGTTATGAATTTAACGACACATTATCGCTTTATTCATTTGCTAGTTACTCAAACCGTAAAGGCAATTCGGCTGGTTTTTACCGCCGTGCGAAAGACTCGCGTAATTTACCTGAAGTATATCCTGACGGTTTCTTGCCACAAATTGATACCGACGTAGATGACTACTCATTTGCTATTGGCCTGAACGGCGAAACCAATGAGTGGACATGGGATCTAAGCAGCAACTATGGTCGTAATGACTTTGGTTTAGGTGTTAGCAACAGTTTAAACACGTCAATGGGCGTAAATAGCCCAACAGAGTTTGATAACGGTGCGCTTGTGTACGAGCAATACCTAGTTAACATGGATGCCAGCAACACGCTTGATTTAGGCTTACCTGACGATGTGTTTGTTACCATTGGTGCAGAGTATCGCCACGAAAACTACCAAATTAAAGCAGGTGAAACAGCTTCTTATATCACGGTACTTGATGATGCAGGCAACCCTGTTGCTGCCGGTGGTGCACAAGTTTTAGCAGGCTTTTCACCTGACAGTGCAACTGATGAAAGCCGCCATAATGTCGCTGTATTTGCTGAGTTTGATACCTACCTTACAAGCGACTGGAATGTAGTTCTTGCTGGCCGCTTTGAAGATTACAGTGACTTTGGTAGTACTTTTACATCAAAACTGGCTTCGCGTTACAGCGTAAATGAATCATTGTCTCTACGTGGTGCAATTAGTACTGGATTTAGAGCGCCGTCACTTGCACAAACGTCTTACAAATCGGTAAGTACGGTATTTGAAAATGGTATTCCAAGTGAAGTTGGTTTGTTCCCTGTTGATGAACCTGCGGCGCGCGCATTGGGTGCTCGTGACCTTGATGCAGAAGAATCAGTTAACATGACTGCGGGCTTTATCTTTACGCAAGGTAACTTTAGTTTAACGCTTGATGCATATCGCATCGACATTGATGACCGTATTGTGTTGTCTGAGAACTTAAGTGGCCCTGCCGTCGAGGCTATTTTAGCCGAGGCCGGTGAGCAAAATACTCAACGTGTTCGCTACTTCACCAATGCCATTGATTCACGTACGCAAGGTGTTGATATTGTTGCAACCTATTCATTAGGTTTAGAAAACTACGGTGACTTACGCTTAAGTGCAGCTGTTAACTTTAATGACACCGAAGTTACTCATGTTAAAGAAAACCCTGCTGAGCTTGAAGCCCTTGGTGATAGCTACGAATACTTTGCGCGTCGTGAAATTACCCGCTTTGAAGAAGGCACGCCAGCAAATAAGTGGAACTTGTCTGCAACATGGGACGTTGAAAACTTCCAAACAACACTTCGCGCCACGCGTTACGGCGAAGTGGTGGATACATCAAGCACACCAGAAGGTGATGAAGTCATTGATGCAAAATGGATCACTGATTTAGAGGTGGCATACCGCCCATCTGCACAATGGAAATTTGCTGTTGGCGCAAACAACTTATTTGATCAGTACCCACAAGATACTGTAAGCAACATAGGTTACAGCGACTTTAATCAAATTTTCACTTATAGTGCGTTTACACCTTATAGTTTAGATGGCCGTTTCATCTACGGTAACATCACTTATAACTTCTAAAAATAATCGGTGCTGGCTTAGGCTAGCACCGCTTCCTTATAAAAATATAACTCGTTTAACCAACTTTTTTCACACTTGCTGCGACTAACTTAATAACGTAACCCATTAAGGACAGCATTATGAATTTAGTACGCATCACAGCATCAGCTCTATTAGCCGCAGCCACCACTGCCTGTATTGGTCTTTCTAACGCAAGCGCAACAATTGACGATAACAACTACCGTGTTATCACCTTTAAGGACTGTAAAAAAGTGCATGAAGGCACGTTAAACAATGAGCAAATCGCCGCTTATCAACAATTAAAGCGTGAGCAAGAAAAACTTGAATCACTGGAGTTGCCCTTAACTGATATGGAGCAGCAAGTCACAGAATATTCACAGCAAATAGAAGCAATTACAGAAAAGGCCGTGGTAGAAGACGAAGACCACTTAAGAATCAACAAAGATTTATTAAAAGAGCAAGATGAATTAACTCATAAACTTGATTCGCTCATTGCTTCTCATGATGCCGACTTTAAAGCGTTAAATGAGCAAGCTAAACAAATGGAAAAAGCGGCTAAGTTATTTGATGAGGCTATGAAACCTATGATGCAGCAGGGTGAATCGACTCATTTGCAAATTTTAGCGCCAGGCGAAGCTGAAAAATCAGGCTGTTTTTACTCTATCTAAAGCGCGCTTTTAAGCTGTGTATAAAGAGCGGTATGCGTTTGACGAATATCCTCTTTATGCACTTGCTTAAACCACTTAACAGCTTGCTCATGTTTACCTGCTTGCCAGTTTAGCTCGGCTAAACGTAACTTATAGATAGCAAAAATAAGTTGATCAGCTGATTCACTCATATACTCAAGTGCTTGTTGATAATAGCGTTCTGCTTTTGAGTAATGCCCCAATAATTGATGAGTCCGTGCCAGGTTCCCTAGTGCAAGGGTTATTTTACGGGCATGACTGGTCTTTAAAATCCAGTCAACTGCGGCCTCTCTACTGATCAAAGCACTCTCTAAATCACCCAAAGAATGAAATACATGGGCTTTGTTTGATGACAACTCAAAATGAAAAATAGGGTCTTTGCTCTTACCAAATCGACGCTCGGCTTTATCAAGAATTTGTAAAGCCGTTTCTTTATTACCAAATACATGCTGTAAATTTGCCAATTCAACCATGCGCATTGGGTTACCAAACGAGTCAAAAATAGCCTGTAGCTTTTCAAACGCTTTCGTTGCATATTTTTGAGCTAGTTCGTGCTCCCCGAGGTAATGCATTGATTTAGCGTAATAAAAGTACACCTGAACTTGAAATACTTCAGGTAGTTCGGGAGTTTGAATGAAAGGTTCGGTATGTTCTTTTAAAGGAAGAAAGTCCATTTGATCATAATAATAATCAAACTGATAAGACTTAATTTCATACCAACGGTCTGAATGAAACTCACTGTTTTTAAGCTGTAGGTTTATATAGTCTAGGCAACTTAATTGCTTTCGCTGCGCACAATAAACCTCATGGTCACTGAAGTTTTCAGAAGCACTGCTCTGAAAAGACAACAAACCGAGTAATAACAGCATTAATCTATTTTTCATTCACTACTTTCTCAGTGAGTACACATATAAAAAGTAACAAAAAAGAATGAATTTTGACAGTATATTTTTAATTTATTGTTACAAATGTAATTAAACAAGAAGCCTTTATAAAGGCTTCTTGTTTATTTTTGACGCTAAAGTAGCAGTAAACTACCCAAACCAAGGAACGTTACAAAGCCGACAATATCAGTGACTGTAGTCAAAATAACGGAGCCCGAAAGTGCAGGATCTATCTTAAGCTTATCCAAAATAGATGGGATCACCACACCTGATAGTGATGCAGCAACTAAGTTTAATAGTATGGCAATCGTAATGGTTAAACTCAGCATTCCGTCGTTAAACCAGAAGTAAGTGAGCACACCAATTACAAACGCCCATACACATCCATTTAATGCACCAACCCTAAGTTCTTTTTTCAATAGTGCTCTGCGGTTAGAGTCTGTCACCTGACCTAGTGCTAAACCGCGCACAATAACCGTTAACGTTTGGCTTCCTGCAATTCCGCCCATCGACGCAACCACAGGCATCAGTACCGCAAGTGCTACAACCTGTTCAATGGTCGCACCAAATAAGCCGATAAACCAAGAGGCTAAAAACGCAGTAGCCAAGTTAATACCTAGCCAAATACCGCGGTTTTTTGCAGACTTTGTTACGCTTGAGAACAGGTCTTCGTCTTCACGAAGACCACCCGCTTTAGCAGCGGCTTCGTCGGTTACTTCTTGGCGTAATTCATACGCCGATGACACTGATAAGCGGCCTAGCAGTTTGTTGTCGGCATTCACCACCGGCATGGCCATTTTTTCGCTATGAATAACCACTTCAGCAGCTTCATATAGGTCATCATCAGCATGCAAAGCCGACACATCAAGGTTCGCATAATCAAGTAAGCTGTCGTTATCGTTGGCTTTAAATAGAGCATTGATTGCCACTTCACCTATCAATGTGCCTTTGCGACTCACTAAATAAATTACTTCGGTATATTGCGGTAACCCTTTTTGAAAAATCTTACGGGCACCTGCCACGGTAAGCTTTTCCGACACTTTTAAGGCATCAAAATCTAACCAGTGACCTAATTGCTCTGGATTATATTGTTGTGCTAACTCATATTGTTTTGTTTGAACTTCATCGAGTTGGCGACGGGCATAATCAACAAACCGCTCAGGAATGATTTCTTCCAGTTCAAGTAACTCTTCAACACTGACTTCATCAAGTAACTTAAACCCCTCAGCTTCATCTAAGCTTTGTAATAGCCAACGACAACTATCGCCACCTAAATTAATGAAAATTTCGTGTTGTGTATCTTCATCAAGTAGCTGCCATATCTCTAAACGCTGTTCTTTTGGTAAGGCTTCAAATAAAAGCGAAAGATGCTCTGTAGAGAGTTTTTCTTTGGCATCAGCAAGTAACTTGTTTTTACGGGTGGTGGTATCACACTGTAGTAGCTCATCAATGAGCTGCGGAAGTTGGTCAACAGGGTATTCAATCATCTGCAAACTCGGTTAAATACATCAATAACAACAGTCTAACCTAGCTTTATAAAAATAACTGCTACTCAATAAATTTATTTTTAAACTAAATTTTTAATTGGCTTGGGGTGATCCCTGTCCAGCGTTTAAACGCACGCCTAAAGTTTGCTATATCGTAAAACGATAAGCGCATAGCCACTTGCTCATTACATTGCTTACGCATGGCAAGCAGGTAAATCGCTTTACGCTTACTTTGCTCATCATACAATGTTGAAAAACGCACATTATGCGCTTTAAGTTTACGTTTAAAGGTTGCAGAGCTCATGGCAAAAACATGAGCCACTTGATCTAAGTTAAGAGCAGGATTTTGATAAATTAATCGCCCTACAGCCTCGACAAACGTTTTATTGGCATAATTGTATGCTGCAAGCTGTGAGTTAATTTGCGAAAAACGAAAACTACTAAAAGCAGGATTTTCCATTCGCAATACTTCTTTATTTAATATCCATTGCGTTATTGACTTTTCAAAAGCGACTTTTAAGCCTAGATGTTGCTCGTATTCTTGGCTATGTCTGGCACGTTTATAAGCAAAGTCAAATTGGCAATGAATGCGCTCGCCCGCTACTTTTTTAAGGGTTTGATAAAACGCTGCACTGTAAATTTCCATAACATATTGGCTCATTTCATCATCAAGGCCGACAGCGTTTTGCAGCACAATATGATATTGCTCATTGTGTAGATAACTATAACTAAACAACAACGGAGCCAATTGCATACGCAATGTGTGTAATTGCTTAAGTGCCTGACCAATACTTTGGCTTTGCAGTACGCCTTGGGCGGCAACGGAGGTATCGTTAGCAAGCTGGCTGCCAAGCAAAAACCCACTGTCAGCGGATTTCATCAACACCTTAAATTGAGCCAGTAAACGTACTTGCTGTGAAATACTAAACTGATGTTGCACGCTCATTAAGTCTTGCTCAAACACCCCTGTGCCTCTAAGCAATTTATGAAGCTCCACTCCACGACTCAAAGCAAGCTCTACTAGCGTGGTAATAAGCCCCTGTGCAGTGAGGTATTTGTCATCTTGATTAAGATACGGCTTCACTATGACTCACTCTTTGTTGTTTTTGTTGTTGTAACTGGGTATGTAAGCGAGCGCTCAAACTGTGCGCTGAATCATCTTGTTTTCGGCTCACTAAAGCAGACGAAACATGTTGAAACTTAGCCTGTTTAGCGCCTTCAACTTTAAAAGCACAATGTGTCAGCGCGGCGATTATTTGCGTTACCAACTCTTTGCCTTGCTGTTCAGTTGTATTTGGCATCAACACCATAAAACAGTCACCTGCATAGCGACACACAACATCACTCAAGCGACAGTTCATTAACACCAGCTCGCTTACTTCGCTCAATAAGCGATCGCCTTCCATAAAGCCAAATTCAGCGTTAAAGTTTGAAAAGTCTCGAATATCAATTGCCGCCAACTGCAAGGGTTGTGGCACGGTTAATTGATCTTTCAGAACGCTTTGCAAATAATTGGCTTTGTAAAGCCCTGTTATCGAGCACACTAACTCATGCTCGCGATGCATTGCTTCACGACGTTTTAGTTGGCGATTTAATACATATTGCTCTTTGTGCCATTGATAGAGACCAATGCTTGTAAAAATCATCCCTACAGGGGCAGGTAAAGATTCGATCCAAGTAAGCCAAGTATTAGTGGGCTGATGCAGCCATTCATCAAATAAATCGAGAGAAGCTGAAAACATAAAAAGCCCAAGCCCCAAAACTAAAAAACTGGTGACTTTACTGGGAGGCCTTGAAATAAGCAGTGCTGCAATCCATGTCAGTGTCATCAACACAATGCCACCTTCACCTAAAATATCTAACCATGCAATGTCGGCAAGTGGTTTTAACTCCCCTGCTTGTGCGCTTAGCAAAAATGCAATTACAAACAGGGCAATCACAACATTGGTTAACAATCGATGATGAGTAAAAGGGTTAAATCGCATTTTCTATACCTAACAATAAATCACACTGCCATGCTAACCCGTTAGCATTTAAAGCAGCAGGGTCATATTAGCTCAATGATGTGACAGCAAAACGACAATGCTCCCTTTTTAACCCCTTTCAGCGTTGTATTTACTTTAATTGAATGGGGTGATTGCAGCTCAAAATGCTTTCAAAACACCTTTAATTGCTTGTTTTTACTGGTTGTTAGCGGTTTTTTGTCACATTTGCGTCATTTAAGCTGGGTAGTTTGCTCTCCAAACCAAGGACAATCAGGAGCAACCCCATGAAACAATTTAAAACGAAGGCGTTAGTCAGCGCTCTCGCCTTATGCCAATTCGGTGCCTATGCACAAGATGCACAAACGGCAGATGAAAAAAAAGTAAAAGTCTCAGAAGAGCTTGTTGTGTATGGTGAAATTGGTTATCGCAACCGTTCACAAGAACTTGCCCCCACACTTGAGTATTCGCAAGAATACTTCCAGCGTTTTGAGCCACTTACCGCAGGTGACGCATTGAAGCGTGTACCAAGTGTGACGTTTTTGTCTGACGTTTTAGAATCAGATGGAGCACGTATGCGAGGCTTGAGCCCTGCTTATACTAAGGTGCTTATTAATGGCGAAGAAGTGCCAGGCGCAGGTGCAGACCGCTCATTTTTTGTTGACCGCATTCCTGCAGAGCTCATTGAGCGTGTAGAAATTATTCGTGCATCAAGTGCAAACCGCTCAGCCGATGCCATTGCAGGTACACTAAACATCGTTCTTCGTGATGGCTACAGTTTAGATGGTGGTTATTTGCGTGCGGGTGGCCTACGTTATGATGATGGCGAATTAAAAGAAAGCTTTGCAGGCGTTTACGGTACTGAATTTGCAGGTGGTCGCTTATTACTTGGCGCAAACTTACAAGGCCGTTATAACCCAAAACAAAAATCAAGCCGACGCTATGGCGACAGCCCTGAAAATAACGCCAATTATCAAACGGAAGAGTTTGATAACCGCGAAGATCAAACCGACACCCGCGACGGTGACGATACCTCACTCAATGCCAGCTACGAAATCGCCTTTGATAATGGCAGTAAATTCGATATAAGCGCTATTTGGGTTGATACAGACCGAACAGAAGATGAACGTTCATTTGAATACGACGACCCAACCGCCACCAGCAATTCGATTGTTGAAGGGGGGAATCTTGAAACCGACAATGCCAATGTATCTTACATTGATCAAACCAACTACAACATTAACTCAGGCTATGAGCTACCACTTTTTGGTGGCACCAGTAAATTCAAATTAGGGTTTGCACGCTTTGAAGAGTCTGTGTACGAACAAGAAGTAGAAATTGATACCTCTAAACTTCCTATGGTATTCGAAGAAGAGGAAGAAACCGTTGATATCGACGATAAAGAGTGGTCATTGCAATGGCAACACAGCCTATTTGCGGGTGAAAATAAAACCATTCAATTTGGTGCGTTTTTACAAGGTAAAGAACGTGATACGGCGGTTTATCAAGCCGAAGGGGAAAGCGAACAAAACTTTGCAAGCTGGGATCAGTTCAGCAAAACCCCACTGTCGCTGGCAGGCTTTAACAACGAGTTTGAAGCAGCGGCTGGCGGTGTAAATACACTTGAAGAAGACCGCTTAGATGTGTTTGCACTGGTAAAACACGAAGATCAAGATTTCTCGTGGGAAATGGGTGTGCGTTATGAGTCAACCGACTCAAACATTACCGATAAAACTGAAGGTGTAACAGCAGACAATGACTACGACTTTTTCTTACCGTCAGCCCATTTACGCTACAACGTTTCTGAAAACGGCCGTGTAAGTGCCTCAGTTGCACGCAGCCTTCGCCGCCCAGATTTTGATTACATCACCCCTGCTCTACTTGAAAAAGAATTAGGTGATAACGACTTTTTAGGTAACCCAGACCTTCAGCCAGAATCATCGTGGGGTATGGACCTTGGTTATGAGTATCGCTTAGGCAAAAGCGGCGTAGTAGGACTCAATGTATTCTACCGTGATGTTTCTGACCTGATTGAAATTGCTAATACTGGCGTAGAAGGCTCAGAAGGCGAAGGCACCTATATATTGCAACCACGTAACACAGGTGATGGTACTGTGAAAGGGGTTGAACTTGACTTATCAACGCCTCTTTCGGCCCTTAGCATGCCAAACACAGGGGTGTTTTTTAACTACTCATGGCTTGATTCAGAAGTAGATGACGCCTTTGGTAGCCGTAAATTTAACGACCAATCTGACTATGTTTTTAACGTTGGTTTTATTCAAGACCTACCTGATTTAGGCGCTTCATTCGGTGCAACTTACCGTAAACAAGGAGATGCTTATGGCCGTATCGTGGGTGAAGAAGTGACTACACACTACGGTGCAGACCTTGAAGTATTCGTAGAAAAACGCTGGCAAGACGTCACGCTTCGTTTAGTAGGCTCAAACCTACTAGATGCAAGTAAAGACGAGAGCTTTAACAAGTTCGACACTGTTGATGATCAAATCAACCGCGACTTTGACGAATACGAACTGGAATCTGAAGAAGCAGGCCCAGTCATTCAGTTAATGCTGCGCTACGCGTTTTAATACACAAAGAGTGATTAAGGCAGCTCACTGCTGCCTTATTTTATAGTTGGGGATCCCATGAATTTTACAAAACCACTAAACCTTGTTGCCAGTGCAATATTACTAAGCACCCTCGCAGCCTGTAGCCAAACAACAGCAACCGAGGCACCAAGTAAAAACCAATTAACTGCCTTTGGCGCAACCGAAAATATGCAAGGCTCACAAGCAGCAGCCCTTGCTGATGACGCTTGGCTATTAAGTTCACAAAGCCAAGGCTTACAACTGATAGATGCGAAAGGCGCTACGCATATTCTTAAAAAAGGGAATTTTGAAGCCTTATCTGTTAAATCAATCAATAATAATAACTACCTCGTTGCAAGTATTGATAACGAAGCCGACCAAGCGGTTATTTTTAGCTTACAAAAAACACCGAAATGGCAGTTAACTGAAATTAGCCGTATTACACCACCAAAAGCAAAACCAGAGGCAGTGTGCTTATTTGCAAACCCAACGACTCAAGCTGTGTCGGCGTTTGTAGCAGATGCTCGCGGACTTATTCGCGAAACCTTAGTGTTTGATATTGAAAATAAGCGCTCATTAAATATTGAATTGCGCGAATTTGCAGGGGTTAGTGAAACATCAGGCTGTGCAGTTAATGATAACAGTAAAACCCTTTATGTAAGTGAAGGCGAAGTAGGTATTTGGCAAATTAACGCTGATGCCGAATCTCGTGCCGATAAAAAACCCCTTGCTATGATGGCACCATTTGGCACTTTAGCCCCAGAGGTCGGCGGTTTAACAACAACAAGTGACGGTAGCTTATGGTTCACGACCTCAGAAAATAACCAATTGCACCGTCTTGAGAGCAAAACAAAGCGCTTTAACAGTTGGCAATTTGCAGATGAATTTGCAATCGAATCTGCTGCAATACGCTTTAACAGCAATCAAGCCGATATCGTGCTTTACGATGATGAATCTGGTCATTACCTTAAAGGGCAAATCGACGCCCTGCCTGAGCAGCAAAATAAGGCTAAAACAACGGCTATTAGTTATATTCATGCACAGGCACAAACCGATGCAGTGCGTGCTTTTGGTGATGCCGCCGATGATCCTGCAATTTGGGTTAACCCTAATAATGCAGAAAAAAGCCTGATCTTAGGCACCGATAAACGTCGTGGCTTGATGGTATACGACCTTGCAGGCAAAGAACTACAAGCATTGGAAACAGGCCGATTAAATAATGTAGATGTACGCCAACATTCAAGTATTGATAACTCTACAAATACGTGGATAGCAGGCAGTAATCGTACTTATAACAGCATTAGTGTGTATACCGTCGATACCAACAATCGGGTGCAACACCTTGCTGAACTGCCTACCTCACTCACTGAAATCTACGGTATGTGTATGTATTCATCAAACACAGGCAACTATGTGTTTATGAATGATAAATCGGGGCTTTTTCAACAATATAAACTAACTGGTAATAATGAGGGTGTATCAGCACAACTAGTACGTGAATTTAGTGTTCCAAGCCAACCTGAGGGTTGTAGTGCTGATGATAAAACCGCACAGTTATTTTTAGGCGAAGAAGACGAAGGTATTTGGTTTATTGGTGCTGAGCCAACAGCAGGAAATAAACCTGTCATGCTACAAACTGTGAACGATATGCTGGTGGATGATATCGAAGGAATGGAAATTTACCACGCTAAAGATGCACGTTATTTAGTGGTTTCTAGCCAAGGCGACTATACATATGTGCTTTATAAAATAATTGATGGCAATACACCAAGCCTTGAATTTTCAGGTAAATTTGCAATAAGCAATAACCTTGAACAAGCCATTGACGGTGTATCAGAAACTGATGGCTTAACCGTTACATCTGCCTCTTTACCTGGTTACCCTGAAGGTGTACTCATAGTGCAAGATGGGTATAACCGAATGCCACAAGCGCCGCAAAACTTTAAAATTATTGACTGGCGTGAAGTAAAAAAAGCACTTAAATAATGAAGTTGCAGAACTTAGGAAGGTGCTGAGGTAACTCAGCACCTTTTTTATTTCTATAATTTACAGCAAATCAAGCGGTAGGGATTAAATCAGTGTACTTAACCACCAAAGCAACAAGACCAGAATAGAGATACCTACCAACGCTTTGGTTTTATGCTTTTGAATAATACGTTCAGCTTGATTACCCGCATAATATACTACGACAGCTAAAGCAAAATACCGTATTGAGCGGGCAATAACCGTCGCTAATAAAAACAATACAATGGAGTATTTCGTGGCGCCAGCAGCGAGCATCGCAATCTGAAACGGAATGGGCACAATACCTAACGTTAAAACAAACCAAAAACCTTGTGACTGCATTTTTTGCTTCACTTGTTCGAACTGCTCTGGATTCGAAAAGGTATTTATGACCCAATCGCCAACAATATCAAACAAATAATAACCCAAGGCATAGCCAAATACTGCACCAATAATACAACCAACAGTCGCCATTAGCGCAATAAGCCAGAGTTTTTCACGGCGCGCTTGCATTAAAGGAACAAGCACCGCTTCTAACGGGATGGGCACTATGGTTGACTCTAAAAAGGATGCCACCGTAATCGATTTAAGCATATGTTTAGAATCAACAAACTGCCGTGTTTTTTGCTTAAGCTTTTTTCCTATTGCCATCATCTATCCTTAAGAGTCGTGTTCGTTTTAGCGTACAGCAAAAATCCTTAACCGTCCCTTACAAAGAGTGGCTATAGCGTCCTCGCCCTGCATTTTTAGCCTTATACAACGCTTGGTCGGCACGCTTCATCGTACAGCCAAAAGTCTCTGCATGACGCTTTGTCGCGGAGCCTACACTCACGCTTAATACTTTATTAGACGTAACCATTACATTATTTGCTAAGCACACTAATTGTTCACATATTTGCTTTAGCTGTAACACATCATCTGTAGGTATAAAAAGGGCAAACTCCTCACCTCCGATTCGGGCAAATAAAATCGCAGGGTCTAGCTTCTGCTGGCATCTATCAACAAAATCAATTAACACTTGATCGCCCACGTCATGCCCATATTGATCGTTGATTGCTTTAAAGTGGTCAATGTCCACTATTGCCAGACTATGCTTTTTTATTTGGTTTTGCTGCATGAAATGATAGAAATAGCGGCGGTTATAAGCCTTGGTTAGTACATCTGTTTTGAGTTCGTCAGCTAACTTTTTATATGCTTTAGAGAGATCTGATAGCGCCAAAAAAAGCCCTGCTCCCGTAATAAGCATACCGATTGTTCTAAACATGTCTTCAACGTAAATACCTATCCACTTAGGCTGATAAACAAACTCATCTAAAAAATCAAACGTTAAGCCGATACTCCATAGAAATATACCACTACTGAGAAATAGATAACTGACTTTGACAACTGCCGAGGTTTGCACAAACGAAAAGATAAAAATCAGAATTAGTAAGTTGATAACATCAGAGAGTACACCATTTATGTAAATGTCTGCTTCGAGGTGATGGTAAATCGACAAATAACCAACAACAATACCCAACAGAGTAATAATGAATAGGCTAATAAAGCATTGTTTTAATCGTTTTGAAGCCGGTGGTGAATTAACACCGCCCTCTACTGGTATCATTGTTTTTTTCATCAAGCACAACCACCATGACGACAAGTGAGTAAAACAGTAACAAAGAGCAAAAATAAGTACAGAAAATTGCAATAATCTTCAGATAAAAACAGTATTTGGAATGGAGTAATTAATCTAAAAGCAATCCTTCAGGATGATTTAAATTACCTAAAGTAGAACCAATAAGCTTAAAGGGATCTGCTTAGCGCTTGTAGATATTGCTTATGGCACAGCTGTCTTGCATGCTCGATTTCTAACGAACATAATCTCATTGTTATTGATAAACAATACTGCTAATTTGTTTAAGTGAGTGCTAATACTTGCTGTTTTAAATACTCATCTCGGTGTATCGACGTGTGCAAGATTTAGCAAAATTACAAAACAAGCAAAAACTAGATCTATAACGAGCACACCGAGAACGTTTGTCAACTAACAAAATCGATAGGACACATAAAAGTACAGCAGTTTTAAGGCTAGTCATCAATCATTAAAAAAGGAAAGAAAATGACCAATATTAGATTGGATGCTCAGGGAAAAAGAGATGCGCAAATATTTGTTGAGAATCTACAAAAGGCTGACCCAAAAGAGGTTGAGAGATTAATTAACTCGTACAAGTATGGAAATGAGCTAGCTTGGCATAGATTTATCAAAGGCGCCTATAATCACCCAATCACTTGGTGGATTGGATTGTTACAAATCCAAATGCAATTGGGTATATTGGGCCATTCTAGAAAAGTGCAAGCACAAATAGCGGCAAATCAACTAGCTCAAATACTAAACCTAGCAAAAGATAGTGTAAGCAAAGACATTCTTTATGACGTATTGGTTTATAACCTGAAAAATCGCAAAGCGGATATATTAGGTCGTTTTGCTGGCGGTACTTTTACTAACTATGCAAGTACAGGAGGGCGAATTGGTAATAAAAAGTTACCTAAAAATGCAAACCGAGTAATCAGCTTATCGAATTTTACATTGGCGAGTTATGGAGCTGCTATAAAATCAGTGGTCACGGGTCACAAAAAAATAGAGCACGTAATCCAGTCAATTCTCACTGGGCGACCGAATGGACCAACACCATATCCAAGTATAGCAGGCTATAAACTATCAAAGGAGGAGTTGGAGCTACTAAAAAAGCAGAAAATTCACTAATAGAAATGAATGCGTTAACAGATCTTTCCCCCGCACCAGTGCCTGTATCAGAGTTTTGTCTTCGTCCTGAAAACATTGATCTAAAGGGGCTTTGTAAATGAAGGTTTTTTTTCAAAATACATTAAAAGTGTTTTACGCATTTGTAGAGCAATTTGTATTTTATATTGCGGCTATAATTGCATTCCTATGTTGGGTATCTTTTGAAAATATATACTTAGCAATTTCACTTTTTATTTTAATTTGTTTACTTTTTTGGGCAATCCCGTCTGTTGTGAAGCGAAATAAGTAGAGCTTAAATGTTTATCATCAGGACATTTTTCGCTTTACTCTGGTTTGCGGTTAGTTCACCACTTTACCGCAAACGTCACTAAGTGAAAAACACCTGTAAAAACAATTTTAAGCATTTTTTTTAACATAATTATAGATAGTCTATAGTTATTGTAACTCACAGCACATACCTAGCTTTCAGACTCCAACAGCCCAAGTTAAGCCTTATTCAGTTTAAAATATCGCATTTACGTGATTATTTTTTTATGATGCCAAGCATATTTAATAACACGCTATTTAGTAATGACGAACGCTCGCTTTATTCCTTTTCGTAAATACGACATCATCACCCTGTGCCAAGCCTACCTAAATGAAGAGGATCATCAGTCATTCGCTGAATTTTCGACTATTTTGCAAAGTGTTATTCATTACCAATACCATGACTTATTAGAGTCATTAAAAAATAACTATGCCCCGTTTGATCCCAATGCAGACACACGTTTGTTAAACCCGATTGACGATAAAACACGTAAAGCGCACCAAGCTAAATTCGCGCAACAGTTTGCCACTGTGCTTAACGCAGCAAATTATGAAACCATCACCAATCAGGACTTACAAGAAGCACTTAATGAAGAATCGCTTTTTAAAGTACGTTTAGCTGTGGAGTTTGCTGACTTTGCCGAAGTGGTGTTCTATCGCCGTGGAGAATCTCAAAAAACAGAAACGCTACGTACTTGGTGGGGCTTAAGAAAAAAGCAAGTTCAGTTTACTAATTACGATCGCGTTGCCATATTCATTCGCTTCAAAGATGAACAATATTTTTTAGAGAAGGGCAAAAAGCCTATGGGTTTTGAGCCTAGCTCAACCATTGTTAAGCTATTTCAGAATGTTCCAAAAGCTGACTTGGAAATGCTATTTCCGAATAGCGAAGTGAAAATGCGCCCTATCGATAAACTTATTATTGGCTCTTCAGCTTTGGTAGGCGGAACTGTGGTATTGGTTACTAAATTAGGTGCATCTATTTTACTGTTAATTGCCATGATTGCTTTTTGGGGAGGCTGGCGCAGCGAAGAAGTGCACATGAGCCAACAGCACTTTATTACTTTTGCCATTGGTATGGGTGTATTTGGCAGCTTTATTTTTAAGGAATGGAGCAAGTTTAAAAACCGTAAAATTCGCTTTATGAAAGCCTTGGCAGATAACTTATATTTTAAAAATCTCGACAACAATGCGGGCGTTTTTCATACCTTAGTAGATGCAGCCGAAGAGGAAGATGTAAAAGAAGCTCTGCTCGCTTATACGTTTTTACTCAAAGCAGATGAAGCAATTAGCTCAGTCCAATTAGATCAGCGCATTGAAGCATGGTTTTACAGCACTCAGCAATGCCAACTCGACTTTGAAATTGACGATGCACTTAGCAAACTCGTCAAGCTCAACCTTGTTGAAGAAACCCAAGGTTTATATCAAGCGGTTGATTTAAAAACAGCAAAGCAACGTTTAGATGCGCGCTGGGATGGATTTTTCACCTTTGGTTAATGCTACTTTATCTCATTGAGCTTGCGTGAATAAAAGTCTACTTCTAGGATGAAATTTTCCAAATAAAAAAGACCATACCATGCAATTTAAAAAAACAATGATAATCGGGGCCAGCTTGCTATGTGCTGCAAATACGGCCCCTGTTTATGCAAACGACAAGTTTGTTTCTGAGGATATCTTTCAATTAGAGTACGCTGGCGACCCACAAATTAGTCCTGATGGGAAAAAAATTGTCTACGTACGCAGCGGCTACGACATCATGAAAGATGGTAATAAACGTAGCTTTTGGCTATACGATCTAAAATCAGGTCAGCACACTCCTCTTTTCGCTGATGAACACAGTTACAGCCAACCGACTTGGTCACCGGATAGCAAAAAAATTGCTTTTACCAGTAATGTAAGTGGTTCTAATCAATTACATGTTTATTGGTTAGCGCAAGACAAACAAGCCCTCTTAACTCAGCTTCCAAAATCAGTTGGCAATTTAACTTGGTCTCATGACTCAGAGCAAATCGCCTTTACAATGAATATCCCAGAAGGCAAAACAGCCTTTGCTAAATCGGTCAAACTCCCTAAAAAACCAAAAGGCGCAGACTGGTCAAAACCTGTAAAAGTAATCGAGAAAGCACGTTATCAAGCGGATGGTGCGGGTATGCTTGAACCTGCCTACCGACATGTATTTGTTATTCCTGTATCAGGTGGCACACCTCGTCAACTAACCACGGGCGACTATCAACATCGTGGTCCACTCGCATGGAGCCCTGATAATACAAAACTCGCGTTTTCAGCAGATCGAAATAGTGAATGGGAATACCGTACGACCGAGTCTGATCTTTACGAAATTAATATCAACACAGCGGAACTAACTCAGCTAACCGACCAACCAGGGCGAGAAACCAATCCTCATTATAGTGAAGATGGCGACGAGCTTGCATTTATCGCTCGCGACAATGCCCCTGTGCCTTACATTAATTCAACCCTTTCAATGCTTGATTTAGACGATAAGTCAGTCAACCATATAACCAAGGAGCTAGACCGCTCAGTTGCAGACTATAAGTGGTCTGGAGATGGCGATTTTATCATTCAGTATGATGACTTTGGTAAGCGTAAACTGGCTAAGGTCTCAAGTCGTGGCAAAGTCACTGACTTAACAGACACACTCTCGGGTACATCAATTGGCCGCCCGTATATTAGTGGTAGTTTTAGTATGGCAAATAATGGGGCCATTGCTTTTACAACAGGCAGTGAATACCGCCCTGCTGATCTAGGTTATCTTTACAAAGGTAAAAGCAAAACTCTTACGTCATTAAATGAAGATGTATTAGGCCATAAAAAGCTTGGTAAAGTACACGAGCTGAATGTGAAGTCTCAGTTCGATGGCCAAGCAATCCAAGGTTGGTATATCACCCCTCCTGATTTTGATGAAAACAAACAATACCCACTGATGGTTGAAATTCACGGCGGCCCGCACCTTGCGTATGGCCCAAGTTTTACCGCTGAGTTACAACGCTATGCCGCAGAAGGTTACGTAGTTGTGTATGTAAATTACCGTGGCTCAACAAGTTATGGTAAAGACTTTGCGCTATTACTTGATGGTAAATACAGCTCAGAGGAAGATTTTGCCGATCATAACTCAGCGGTTGATGCGATGATTGAAAAGGGCTTTATTGATAAAAATAACCTGTTTATTGCTGGTGGTTCAGCGGGTGGTATTGCAACGGCTTATGCAGTTGGTTTAACAAACCGCTTTAATGCTGCGGCGATTACTAAACCGGTGATCAACTGGTTAAGTAAAACCCTGACAGCCGACAGCTATATTGGCCAAATTCGTAACCAATTTCCGGGTATGCCTTGGGACAATGTTGAGCACTATTGGAAACGTTCACCGCTTTCATTAGTGGGTAACGTGACCACGCCATCACTTATTATGACAGGTGAAGAAGACCGCCGTACGCCTATTTCAGAATCAGAGCAATTCTATCAAGCACTAAAACTGCAAAAAGTAGATACCGTGCTTATTCGTGTACCTGGTTCACCTCACGGGATTGCAGGTCGCCCTTCACGTATGATCTCAAAAATTGAATACACACTTGCGTGGTTCAAGCAGTATCAGAAGTAATTTTTTAAGAGCAGGCGCGTTGCTCTCGCGCCTGCTTAAAAATAATTACGACTAAGCGCAAGTTGAACGCTGCCAATCGACTGCGCTTTTTCGCATTGTACTTTATGAGTAGAAAATGTGAAAATTAGCTCCTTTATAACTACCTAAAAGTAAGTATGAAACCGCTCAAGCCGCACTTTCGACATTCCTCTAAACTTTATATTCATACCCTGTCCTCTCATTTTAGTTTTTTTTTAGTTAAGTATATTTGTTTCTTTTGTGGCTGCTTTTTAAGCTTTATATTGCACGACAAGTTTAACGTACCGATTGTTGTTGCAGCGGCGGGGACTGGTTTACTAGGTACCTTTATTCCTTTTCCAAGGTATTTTAAGTCACACCCTTACTCAGCTATTTATGCGGGTAGTTTCGCGGGTATGTGCTCTTCAAGCTTAATTGCGAATTATTGGGAGCTTGGGCTTATTTCATTTTTAGGTGCATGCTTATACATTTTAACCATGAACCTATTTGCTGGCTTTGGTGGGCGATTAGGCAGTATCGCGTTTGCCAGTGTTGCACTTTACATGTTAGCTAAAGGGGTTGTTGCATGAACTCAGTCATCATATCACTTGTTGTGCTGGCAGCATTTGCAACCTACTTGTTAGCTCATCATAATCGCTTTGACGGTATTAGAGCGTCTGCATCATTATCAATTATTGCATATTGTGTACTGTACTTTATTACGCCAGATGTTGAGCTGTACAGCGTTGCCTTTTTTGGCGGTACGTTTATTGGTATGAGTGCCCCAAAACGCTTTGGAATTTTTACACTCGCTATCTCGGCATTGCTTTTTTCAATATTATTTGAGTATTTAGTGCCGCTATTAAATGGCTATGGCGGCGCATTAGGGTTAAGTGCATTTTTGTCCGTATGTATTTGTCACATTGGAATTTTACTTGGCGCACCGCGCAGCAAAGCCTCAGCGAAAGAGTAGTGTTTAATACCCGACACTAAATGACTGCCGACCAAGGTCGCATATTATTTAATCAAAAAGCGCCCTATATTTTTAACATGTTGTAAACATCTCTCACTAAAAATATAGGAGCCTCATCATGGCGGGCGAATATAAACAACACTATACACAATTTCAGCGCGACCCAGGTCAGTTTTGGCTTGAGCAAAGTAAACGGATCCCATGGTTTAATGCACCCACTGAACCGTATCAATATGACAAAAACGATTTTTATCACTGGTTTGCCGATGGCAAGTTGAATACCTGCTACTTAGCCCTAGACCAGCACGTCGAGGCAGGATTTGCTGAGCAAACTGCGCTTATTTACGACTCCCCAGTTACCAACACTAAACAACAATACAGTTATGGCGAGCTACAAACTCAAGTGGCTCAATTTGCGGGGCTCATGCAATCCCTTGGTGTGACAAAAGGCGATCGAGTCGTTATTTATATGCCCATGATCCCACAGGCAGTGATTGGTATGCTAGCGTGTGCACGCCTTGGTGCAATACATTCTGTGGTGTTTGGCGGCTTTGCTCCACATGAACTTGCTGTACGTATTGACGACGCGAAGCCAAAGCTGGTGCTGACTGCCTCTTGCGGCGTTGAAATTAATCACGTTATTGAATACAAACCTCTGCTCGATGAAGCATTAGACAATGCAAAACACCCAGTCGAACACTGCATTGTGTTTCAACGTGAACAAGCTATTGCGACAATGCAAGATGGCCGTGATATTGATTGGCAATCGGCAAGTGAAAATGCACCACAAGCGCAGCCTGTTGCAGTGAATGGGGACGATCCCCTTTATATTCTTTATACCTCTGGCACAACAGGTACACCCAAAGGCGTTGTTAGAGAAAATGGCGGTCATGCGGTAGCTATGCATTACAGCATGGAAACTGTGTATGGCATGAAGCCTGGTGAGGTTTTTTGGGCTGCATCAGATATCGGCTGGGTAGTCGGTCATTCATATATAGTCTATGCCCCATTAATTTATCGCTGTACAACCGTGTTGTACGAAGGTAAACCCATTAGAACACCTGACGCCAGTGCCTTTTGGCGAGTTGTTGCCGAATATAATGTCACAGCACTTTTTAGTGCCCCAACAGCATTTAGAGCAATAAAAAAAGAAGATCCTAACGCAGAAGGCTTTAAAAAGTACGACACGTCGTCATTGAAGCGTTTATTTCTAGCGGGTGAACGGCTAGATCCACCCACCTACGAATGGCTTCAAGAACACACCGGATTACCAGTACTTGATCACTGGTGGCAAACTGAAACGGGCTGGGCTATTGCTTGCAACCCTATTGGTATAGAACAGCTTACTACAAAGCCTGGGAGCTCGACGGTGCCTACCCCAGGCTTTGATGTACAAATTTTAGATATGAATGGCGAGCGTTGTGCACCAAACGAAAACGGGGCTGTGGTAGTGAAACTGCCTTTGCCGCCAGGTTGCTTACCCACTATTTGGCAAAATAATGAGCGCTTTAAAGCGGGTTATTTAAGTGAGTACCCAGGCTTTTACTTATCTGGTGATGGCGGCTACATTGATGATGACGGTTACTTATTCATTATGGGACGCACAGACGATGTTATTAACGTGGCAGGACATCGCTTATCCACCGGCGAAATGGAAGAGATTGTTGCAGCTCACCCTGCTGTAGCTGAGTGTGCCGTTTTTGGCGTTAACGATACATTAAAAGGCCAACTGCCAATGGCAATGATTGTGCTAAAAGATGACTACCTTGGCGACAGTAAAGAGGTGGAGCAAGCGCTTATTCATTCGGTTAGGCATCAAATAGGAGCGATTGCTTGTTTAAAGAATATTTTGCACGTTGAACGCCTACCGAAAACCCGCTCAGGTAAAATACTTAGAAAGAACTTGCGCCAATTGGTCGATGGTGAAGAGTTGCAAATTCCCTCAACCATCGATGACGCAAGCATTTTTGATGAAATCAACCAACAACTACACAATCGCTGATTTGCTTTTGTAATGTTACCCAAAGGCCTTGTTGTGAAAGGCCTTTCTTCCTTGTGCTATTCTAAACATATTATACTTTATGTTGCTGTTTCATTTTATACATCATCGTATCTGCATGCTGAAGCAAAGTTTTAATACTATTACCATTAATTGGATATAGCGAAATACCATAACTTACACTCACAGGGTAAGACGTGTGATATTTTTTAGCTGCGCGTTTAACGGCCTCTGTGCAGCGCATAGCGACTTCATTACATGGCTTCAAAGATGAGAGTGATGGCAGTAAAACCACAAACTCATCTCCGCCAATACGGGCTAAAATATCCTGTTCTCGCAGCTGAAGTAATAGCTGCTCACTAATTGTAATTAGTAAGTTGTCGCCTTGTTCGTGACCATACGTATCATTAATCAGTTTAAAATTATCCAAATCAATATAGATAATCGCAAAGTGCTGTGTGCCTTGCTTATCTTGCATAAAAGCATGTAACTGAATATCTAAGCCTCGCCGGTTCAACAATTTTGTCAGTGGATCTTGATTTACAAGTTCTGTCAAAAACTGACGTTTTTCGACGACCGAAGAAATATCATCAAACGCACCAATATAATGACTAACACAGCCCGCTTCATCGTAAAGAGCATCAATCGACAACATTTCAGGAAACACCTCGCCCGATTTACGCTTGTTCCATACTTCTCCTTGCCAACGGCCTGACAACAGCAACTCTTTCCACATAGCTGCATAAAACTCTGCGGGTTGTTGTTTTGCTGAAAGAATTGCGGGGCTTTTACCAATAACATCTTCTTTTTTATAACCCGTTATACGCTCAAATGCAGGGTTTACATCAACAATTTTAGGCGCGGGAGTGGTAATTAAAATACCCCGACTCGTGGTCGAAAAAACCGCCGTAAGTAACTTTATTTTTTCATAATCATCACTGAATGTCATAGCATGCCTTGTTATCTGGCTAGCACGAAAAAGCAAGCCTTATTTATTATTTTAGATAACAAAGGTTAAAAACTCTAAAAATGAAAATTGAATGTTTGATTTAGCGCAAATCAAGGGTTAAATAGGCCAATCAACCACATCGGTATTATCAATAGTCGGTGTAGTTTGCCTTTCTCCGTCCCATTTACGAATGTAACGTCCCGTCGGGTCATATAAGGCTGTTTGCTTATTTATGTGGAAATGGCGACCGCCCCGAGGGTCAACACCCACACCTGCAATATATTGCCAATTCCCCCAATTCGCAGCCACATCGTAATCAATAAGCTGTTGCTCAAAATAAGCTGCCCCATATCGCCAATCCACTGCAAATTCGTTGACTAAACAACTTGCAGCGATTTGCCGTGCACGATTAGAAATATAGCCTGTTGCATTGAGTTCGTTCATGATTGCATTCACTAGTGGAAATGGCGTCCTGCCTTGGCACCAAGCTAAAAATCGGTGACTGTTAAATGTATGTAAGGGAGGTGACTTTTTTTGCCCTTTAAAACGAAACAGCTTTGCACCAAACAACTTCGCATACCATTTAAAATACTCACGCCAAAGTAGCTCAAACTTAATCCAATAGGTTGACTCATTAGCACCATTTTCTTGTTCGTATTTGGCAACCTCGTGGTAAAGTTGCTTAACACTTATTGTACCGCTGGCAAGCCAAACACTGAATTTTGTACTATTACTAAAGCCGTCTAACTCGTTACGTGTTTCTTTATAACTACTGGGTGCTTTAGATGAGAAGTAGTCATTGCAATGCTGCTGGGCTGCAACTAAACCACCATCAAAACGCCCCGATTGAGCTGAACTTTCAGGGATCACATCTTCTGGACATAGCTGTACAGGATGTGGCAGTTGAGATATTGCCTCAAGCGGAGCCGCAACGAATGTTGGCTCAGACTCTACTTTTTTGCGAAAGGCGGTAAAGTTTTTAGGCAAATTATGAAGCTGAAATGGTAAGTCTCGTTCTGTAAATAAGGTATCTTGCTGATAGGTTTTTACGGTAACATCTGGGCATAACTCGCTGATTTTACTTAGCTGCTTTTGCTCGTAGTAACCGACTTGCTCTGTACAAACTAATTTGCTGATAGCGTATTGTTTTAACCGCTGACTAATAATGGTTTCTGGCTCACCAGTAATAACATGTAAGGTTTGCCCTATTGTTTCCAGTGCATCCGCAAAAGCATGCAGACTCTCAAGTAAAAACCGATACTTTTGCTCGCCATAGGGTTTTAATTGATAATTACTCTGCTTGAACCAACGCGGCTCGACAACAAACACTAAATCAAGTTCGCCTTGAAACGCCGCTAAGTCAGACAAGATGACATTATCAATCAGCCGTAAATCATTTTGTAGCCAGTATAAAACACGCTCTTTCATGGTTTCGCTCACATTATTTTAATAATGATACGCGTAAATGAGCTATTTAGTTTTATCTGCCAGAAAGTTTAAGCATCTTGCTCTTTACTCATCAACTCACTCATGCGTTGCATAAGCTCTTGCTCAGTAAGATCTTCTTTGTGTGTGCCTATAGTCCAAATATGACCGAACGGGTCTTCTAACGTCCCTGATCTGTCGCCATAGAATTGGTCGTGCACAGGGCGCAGCTCTTTTGCGCCTAGCGACAAGGCTTTTGCGAATACCGCATCAACATCTTCAACATACAGCATAAGACTCACTGGAGAGCCCCCTAATTGCTGTGGAGACTTAAATTCTATATCAGGGCAGTTATCAGATAGCATGATATGAGAATCAGCAATTTTTATTTCGCCGTGAGCGACTCCGCCATCTGGTAAAGGCATTTGCATTATAAGTTCGGCATCAAATGCTTGTTTGTAAAACTCTATCGCCTTAGTGGCACCGTCTATAACCAGATACGGGGTTACCGCATGGAAACCTTTAGGAATTGCAGAAACAGCCATATTACACCTCAACGTTAAATGTGTGACTTATAAAGGTAGCAGCTGTTGTGCAATTTCACGTTATAAATTTACTTTGCTAATGGCTTTGCAAAATTGGGCCTAGGTAGCTTTTCGAGTATGGCGTATAAATAAATCACTACAAGACAAAGCCCTCCCGCTACAAAGAACAAAGTTGGACCACTGTAATAATCTAAAATTAAACCACCACCGAGCGGCGCTAAAGCAAACCCTAAATCATAAAACGAAGCGGCACCAAAGTACGCACCACGAAGATGAGAAGGTGCAAGCCTATCAAGGTGAACGTTCATCGTCGGAAATAAAATGGTTTCGGCCAAACTCATCACAACTATCGCACCAATCCAGCCCCAAAATAAATCTATTGGGTTAAGTGCTAGCCAAAGTTGCGACACCATTAGTAGCACCAAGCCAATTTGAATTCGCACCGTTAGGCTAAATCGCGCCATCATTTTTAACAGCAGAAATTGACTTGAGATGATCACCAATGCATTGGTAAATATCAATGCAGAAATCAGTGCTAATAAGTCAGGAGCCTCTGCACGAGTTAGGTATTGTATGAGTGAACTATCCATTTGCGCATAAATAAACATGCACAAAATATTGGCTAAAATTAAACATTGCAGCAGCTTATCAGCCAATAAAATACGCAGAATTTGTTGACCCTGCTCTGCTGGTTTTTTCTCTTCAAGTTCATCGACTGCGGCAGTATTTTTTGCTGCTTTATGACTAAAATTGAAACCCCAAACAAGTAGCACCAATAAGATAGCAAATGCCCCTGCGGTAACATAAAAGCTCGACTGCTCACCAGTTAAACCTAACCATACGCCTGCTAATGGGCCAACAGCACAGCCTACATTAACAATAAAATAGAGCGACTGCATGGCCAGCTCGCGAGTTTGCGCATCGTCAATAATATCGCCAATCGCCGCACTGGTTAACGGTCGCCAAAGCGCAGTAGCAATCGAGCACATGGTCATCACAATTACATAACCTGCCACGGTTTCAACCTCAGCCAACAGCGAGAAAGAAACGATGTACAACACACCTGTGATGTACATCAATGTATGCCGGCCCACTTTATCTGACAGGCTGCTGCCAATAAAACTGGTAAACACCGAAATCACGGCAGCACTGGTGAGCACCAAACCAACTTCTGTTGCTGTTAAAGCAAACTTTTCGTACAAGATCACCGCAAGAAATGGCCACACCATGTAATAGCTGCCACGGGTAATGAACGAGCCAAATAAGAAGATCCACATAAGCACAGGAAACTGCTTAAAGCGCGCTAAAGAAATATCTGAATTCATTATTTTAATTTTTATGATGATGATTAAACACTATACAGGAACTGAATCAGCCTTGGGAATTTAATCTAAACTTGTTTGTAACAGCGTATTAATTAGCTAAAAACTAACGCAACTTTATTGAGAATACCGTTAAGTGAACTTGAAAAAGACTAATCTAAATAGAAATTATTATTGATTGTATTCGCCATTTCTGTACCATACGCACGTCCAATAAATGGATAACTTATAAAAAGAACTGGAACCTACAATGAAATCAATCAAACCAAGCTTATTAACACTGGCTATTGCAGCTCAGTTTTCAGCGTTTGCTGACGATGCTAAGCCTAAGCAAGATATGGAACACTTAGTCATCACTGCAACGGGCTTCGAACAGAAAGTAACTGAAGCGCCCGCAAGTATCTCTATCATCACTAACGAAGATATAAAATCTCATGCATTTACATCAGTGCTAGATGCTGTGCAGTACTTAGAAGGTATCGACATTGGCACGACACGAGATAAAACGGGCCAAGGCAGTGTGAGTATGCGTGGTTTAACAGGCGAGTACACCCTGTTATTGATTGATGGTAAACGCCAAAATAACCATGGTGATATTTACCCAAACAATTTTGGTGGCAACGCGTTTAACCACGTACCACCGGTCGATGCCATTGAACGTGTTGAAGTTATTCGCGGTCCTGCATCAACGCTTTATGGTGCTGATGCACTTGGCGGTGTAATTAATATCATCACTAAAAAGCACACTGATAGCTGGAGCGGTGCTGTTTCATTTAGCCGTTCATTACAGCAAAACGATGATTTTGGTGATGACATTACCACTGACTTTAGTGTGATGGGTCCGCTTATCAAAGATGTATTAAGCTTAGGTGTGCGCGGCAGTGTATATGAACAACAAGCATCATCGCCAACATTCGAACCAGCAACGGATCCGAATGGTGTTGTACATGTTCGCTCACTTGGCTTTGGTAGTGGTGGTCGTACAGTCGATAACACAAACGAGCAGTATGGTTTTACTTTAACTTATACCCCGTTTGAGTCTCATCATCTACGTTTTGATTATGATAACTCAAGCCAAGTGTATGACAACACGCCTAGCTACGACATTGAATCGGGCACGATTACTTACCCACTTGGCACAAAAGACAATATTGAATCAATTTGGCAAGACCGCCGTGGTCAAGTTAACCCGCGCGCTGGTTATGCAGCTGATCAAGAGTTTGACCGTGAATGGTGGTCACTCAGTTACGATGGCGAGCTTGAATGGGCGACCGTTAAGGCCTCTGTTTCTTATGTTGATACACAAAATAACGGCCGTACTTTACCACTTAGTGTAAGCGAGCGTTTAGAGCTGCAAGCTATGTACGATGGTACTGGCGAATACGAAGGGTTAGATGAGCAGGCACGTAAAGACTTAGCAGAAGAAACCTTCTTACCACGCCCTGCCCGTCCACTGGAAAGCAGTCAATACACCTATGACTTACGTTTAGATATTCCTATCACAGGTAGCTTTGGTAGCCATAACCTAGCAATGGGTGGCCAACTTATCGACGGCGAGTTAAAAGACGGCGTATTTGGCCTTGAAAGTGACCAAGCAGGTCAAGTACAAGAGCAAAACATGTACTCGGTATTTGCCGAAGATAACTGGATGGCAACAGACAACTTTACCTTCACATTAGGTGCTCGTTACGATGACCATGATGTATTTGGCAGCCAAGTATCACCTCGCGTTTACGGTGTGTACAACTTATCAGATACTTGGACGTTAAAAGGGGGTGTGAGTACAGGTTATAAAACACCACAAACAACCGATCTTTACGACGGTATCACCGGGTTTGGTGGCCAGGGTACAAGCCCATTTGCGGGTAACCCAGACCTAGAGCCAGAAACCAGTGTGAACTCAGAAATCGCACTTTACTGGAACTCTTTAGACGGCGATCACAATATCAATGTGACTTACTACAACACCAAGTTTGAAGACAAAATAGCCCGCGGCGATACTATTTTAAGCTGTGAGCAAACGAACAATGTTCGCCCTTGTGTGAACTTAGGTCAGTACGATCAACTTGGCTACGATAGCTACAGCCAAAAAATCAATATCGATGAAGTAGACCTACAAGGTGTTGAAATTGCAGGCCAATATACTATCACTAAAACGGTATCGATTAACGGTAACTATACGTGGACTGATAGCGAACAAAAGAGCGGTCCAGAAGAAGGTCAGCCATTAACTAACTCAGCTGAGCACATGGCAAACCTTACCCTAAACTGGGAAGCCACTGACTTTATGAACCTGTACCTTCAAGGTGTATATCGTTCAGATCGTTACCGCGGTTGGGATAACGTACACAACAAAGCTCTTTACTATAAAAACTACAATCTACTTAACTTAGGTGCGCAGTTCTATGTAAATGAGTACGTGCAAATTAATGCCCGTGTAAACAACCTATTAGACGAAGACTTCACGTCTTATAGCACAAGCTATACCGACTTAAATGGTGATGGTGAATATGAGTACCTAACAGGTCGCGGTGTAGTTAGTGAAGTAATATTCACAGACGACTACAACGTGAAAGATAAAGGTCGTAACTTCTGGATTGGCGTTACCGCTTACTTCTAAGTTTTAACTCTCTGAAAATAGACAGCATGCAGTCATGTGCTGTCTATTTCTCTTACTGACTCTATTCTTATTACTGTCACTAAACTGCCAACTTCACACACTAAGCTAATGATACCTGCGTAAGCTTATTTGTCAGTCTATGGAACATATCCTTACAGCCAGCGGCATATCTATTAGTTATCAAGATGAAGGCAATAAACATGCGCCTGTTATTATCTTGATCATTGGTTTAGGGGCGCAATACACGGTGTGGCCAGACAGTCTTTATTATGGACTCGTTGAAAAAGGTTTTAGGGTCATCCGTTTTGATAATCGTGATGCGGGGTTGTCATCAAAACTAGATGAGTTTGGTAACCCGAGCTTGCTAAAACATTGGCTAAGTCGACGCTTTCCTATTCGCGCTAATTTACCTTACTCGTTAGATGACATGGCTCGCGATGTAAAACAATTCATGAACGCTTTAGGCATAAAAAAAGCCCATTTAGTGGGGGCTTCTATGGGTGGTATGATTGCACAAATAGCTGCGGCAAAATATAAAAAACGCGTGCTGAGCTTAACCTCTATTATGTCGAGCAGCTCGCCTTTGTCGTTTTCAAGTTCCAATATCAACCTACTAGTAAAGCTTGCCAAAATAAGACCTCGCAGCAGCAATAAACAAGCCGCTATTGAATATAATGTTCGTCTAAATCAACTCATTGGCAGCCCTGCTTACCCGCAAGATGAACACATTTTGTATGCCAACGCCGAACGCTATATTACACGCGCTGCCAATAACCAAAAGGGGTTTAAACGTCAGCTTGCGGCCATTGCCGCAACGCCGTATCGGGAGCAACTTTTAAAGAAAATTAAAGCCCCTACTTTAGTGATCCATGGCAGTGCAGATCCTGTTATGCCACTGTCTGCGGGTATCAACACCGCACTGTTAATAAAGCGCAGCAAATTAAGAGTCGTGCCCGGTATGGGTCACGATTTTCCGCCTGCTTTAATGAAAAAGATAACCAAATGGATTAGCAAACACGCCTATAAAGCGTCACAAAAAAGTATACCTAAAGCAAAGCATGCCCATAGCCACTTTAAAAAATGACTATGAGAGCGAATAACTTAAGCACTAAATTGATGCCAAGGACCTCTAATAGCGAGTGTTTTTGAAGGTGAGTAAACATTCACAAACAAAGTACTACCATCTGGTGAAAAACAGGCACCAGCAAGCTCTGTTTGTGCAACTAAGCGGGCAAAATTATAAACTTGACCTTGTGGTGTTACACCACGCAAGTGATTATCAACCACATCGGTATATTGGTCTTCACACACAATTAAATGGCCATTAGGTGACACAGTTAAGTTATCGCCAAAGTTATAAAGGGTTTTGCTGCTACTTTCGACAAACAAGGAGATTTTACCAGGTCGCTCACCTTCTTTATCCGTGCCTTCAAACTCTGATGGCTGATATTTCATAACCTGACCCAGTTGTTTTTTACCGCCGTTGGTACAACAAAAGTACAGCTCTTTATCGCCCCAATGAATACCTTCACCACGGGCAAATAATGCTGCTCCTTGTTTATATCCACGCAGGCGTAAGTCGTCTTTTGGGCTTTCAGGGTTATCCAGATTTACCCACTCAACCTCAAATTCTTGATGTAACCCCATGGCTTTTTTATTCCAATTACGGCTATCGAATTGTGGTTTATTCTTCACAACCATGGCTTGTAATTGCCCGCCTTTATGCAGCTTGCCATATTCATTCGGAATAAAACGATAAAATACACTGTCGCCTTTGTCTTCCGTTAAATAAACAATGCCCGTACGCGGGTCAACCGCGGCAGCTTCATGGTTGAATCGCCCCATTGCTGTTAATGGCTCTGGTTTAATTAGGCCTTTACTATTTGCTGGTACTTCAAAAATATAACCATGATCTTGATTGAATCCATCAGCTTTAGTATCGGTGGTTTCTTCGCAGGTTAGCCATGTGCCCCATGGGGTAATTCCTCCAGAACAATTCCGAATAGTTCCCACTAACGACAAATACTCTTGCTCTTTTTGGTGTGTTTTTAAGTTATAAATGATGTGGCTAGTTCCACCTGGTAATGCAACACCGTCACTGTTGGTATCGAATGCGAGGGGGGTTTTATGGTTTGCAATACTTACTTCAGCTTTTGCTAAATCTTTTGGCTTTAGCTCATGATTACGCACTAAAGCAACGTGGTCATTACCAAGTGCGATGCAGCCCATACCATCGGCTTTATCAGGGACCGTAAATCCATCAGACATTTTTTCACCTAGGCTTGAAATAACTTGATAACTGAACCCTGCGGGTAAATCTAATAATTTGTTAGGATCTGGAAGTAATGGACCAAAACCACTAATTGTTGCTTTAAGATCACTGAATGAAACATTCCCCATGGCACTTTTAGACAACCCTAAAAAAGCTAAAGTACCTGCCCCGACTAAAAATTCTCGACGTGAAACCATGTTAACTCCAAGCTGAAAGCAGCTTTATCATACAAATAAAAAAGCATTATAAAGCAATAAAGCAGCAAAAAGTTACATTATCACAATATTCACAAAAATGTCATGAACCACTGTCGTAGCTACTCTTCAATAATCGCAAGCGACTGATTGGGAAGGACTAAAACTAAATAACCACGACTCTCTAAACTGCAAAAGTCATACTCATACCCAATAATTTGCAAATCAGTGCCACAATCAGTAATAGGCAAGTAGCTCGTAGCAATTTCCTCTAAGAGTAAGCTCGTACCACGCTTGTAGGTATAATTCATATCACCTGCAAAGCTTACAAGTCGAACCATGGGATCACCGGTAATATCAATAGCGTTCGTTCGGGCTAAAAAGCCAAGTTTTAGCTGTGAATTTGCCTCATATACTATTAAATAATTTTCTGTATCATTGGCAATCCATTTCTGTCTTTGCACTTTGATTTCATCATCATAAAAAGCTGCAAAACCAACATTACCAAGGGTTGAGCGTTTAAAGCTGAGCTTGGTAAAACCATTATATGCATCCACAGATTGTTGATAATTATGCTGTTTATAAATTGCGTCAGCTGAGGTGCTATTTCTTAGATTCATCATATAAAAATCAATTGGGTACTCGCTGAAGTTATACACATAATAATCACTCGAGAAAAAAGGCTCATATAAATCATCTTCATTGAATACCTCATCCTCTGCGCTATTACAGCCAGCAAGCAAACAAAAGATAAGAATTGTACTTAACAGTTTCATTTATATCCCTTACTTTTCAAAACGATAATTTACAAAAACGGCCAACTGCTGCTTAGCACTGTCTGCAACTAATGGGCTTTTTTTAATTGTTGAGTCTAACGTTTCAATTCGGTAAGTCGCTTGGATGGACCAATGTTCGTTATAAATATAAGCAAGATTCAAGGCAGTAAATGGATTAATAGCAGAGCGAGTTTGATAAGCATATCGACCGTATTCTGGGGCAATGTTCTTCTTAGAGATGCCATAGAGGTATTGGGTGTACTTTTCATCTTGCCAGTAGAGACCAAGATCAGCACTAAGCTGTAAACCCAAACCTTTACCGTAAATAGGTAGACGATACTGCGCAAGTAAGGTAAGTCCCTGTGAGTGGTTGGAAACATCTTGCGCTAAACGTAAAAACAACTGTTTGTACTGTAACTGAGTTCTAAAAGTAAGCTCGCCCTTGCCATCTTTATAATTTGTAAATACCTCATCGTCTGACAACTCATCACTAAAAATTAAGCTACTATCATAGGTCTCATCACGAAAACTAAGCCCCATGGTAGCTTCAAATTCTGCACCATATAAAAAAGCATATTGCACTAAGCCGTATTTAGGACCAATACGCCACGCACCTTTACGCGCATTAAAGTATGGAAGCGACATCGTTTGTATATCGTAGCCATGCCAAGGAGTATCGATTGCAAGCTGCCCTGCTCCCACATCCATTTGCCATTTATCTGTTTGCTCTTTTGCTTGAGCACCATTGATAAATAATGATGCAAAGCAATAAGCAAGGATGAACGGATAAGAAAATAGACTATTTCGCAGAATTTCATGTTTGGTCATGATAATGTCCCTATATTGATGTTTAATAACAATATAACGCTCATCTGATGGGCAAACATGCTGCAAATGTCACAACTTTAAACGTGACATTTGTCATATACATAAACAGATAAATGCGGATTAGAATAAAGACATGAACAAATTTTTACGTCTTTTTGTACAGCGCAGCGACTTTCTGCTTTCAGCAGTCACTTGGCTATTTGTGTTTATTTACACCTTGCATGCATGGTCGCTCAGCACGCCTCCACCACTTGATTACACACCGATGCATGTTGTATTGATCAGCTGTTTATTTACTAGCTTTTTCGCATTTTTAATTTACTTTGAGTTTTTTAGACGCCACTTTAAGGTTTATCAAACTGTTATTTTAAACGTCACTGTCACCAATGTATTACTATTAATGTGGTTATTTAATATTGGCTTTGTCGCTATTTTATTGATCATTTTTTTAGTTAAGTTCAGTGATTACGAGCCAAGAAAATCAATACTTTATCTCCTTATATGCTTGCCCTTTTGTATGGCGTTAGTTCTTCATTATGGTTTCAATAGAGAGTTTGTTTTGTTAAATGGCCTAGCATTTACCTTGTACAATAGCTTTGCATATCGTTTTGCAACACGGCTTATTTCTGAACGCAAAGCAAAAGAGCAAGCTGCGCATTTATTACGTGAATTAAAAGCAACGCAATCACTTTTAAACGACACTGCCACTCGCGATGAGCGTATTCGCATAGCCCGTGATTTACATGACACCCTTGGTCACCATTTAACAGGGCTGAGTATTCATTTAGAAGTAGCGAGTCACTGCGCAAGCGTCCAAGCACCTAAGCATATTGCTAAAGCCCAGCAGATAACGCGCTTATTACTCAGTGATGTGCGTGATTCAGTGTCATCTATGCGTGAAAACCAAACTATCGACTTATACGCATCACTGCACTCTTTATGCAGTGATGTTGCAGGCTTAAATGTTATGCTTGAATATGATCCGGCGATCAAAATAAGCGATGCACTCTTAGCACAAACCCTATTTCATGCAATTCAAGAAGCGATAACAAATAGTATAAAGCACAGTGATGCCGATGAGCTTAACGTTACTTTACGGCTCGAAAATCAAACTGTGCAATTACATATAAAAGATAATGGCAATAAAAGTACTGAACTTAATTTAGGTAACGGTTTAAAAGGTATGCAAGAGCGACTGGCTCTAGTCAAAGGAGCCATTGAGTTCAAGCACTGTGATAACGGCTTTGCTATTAATGCAACCCTTCCCCATAAACTTAACCCACATACATTGGCGTAACATTATGATTAATGTGCTATTAGTTGATGACCAAACTTTACTAAGAGAAGGGCTCAAAAGCTTATTGGCGTTAAAAGACAACATCCACGTTGTCGCTGAAGCAGATAATGGTCGCACTGCTTTAGAAATACTTAATCGATGTGCTGTGGATGTTGTGCTTTTAGATATTCGCATGCCTATTTTAGATGGTATTGGCGTACTCAAAACAATGCAGAAACAGGGATTCACTCACCCAGTATTAGTGCTTACAACTTTTGATGATAGTGAGCAAGTACTTGAATGTATTCGCTATGGTGCAAAAGGTTATGCATTAAAGGATATTAATTTAGAACGACTAGTGTCTGCCATCGAAACACTGGCTAGTGGCGGCTCTGCACTTTCACCGGCAATTACGCAGAGAATACTTAACAATCCAATTAAGTCTCACAGTGAGCCAACCTTATTGCCTGATAAGTTAAGTAAAAGTGAGCTGAGGGTACTTAATTTAATTGCTGCGGGCTACTCAAATTCAGAAATAGCCCAAGCATTATATAAATCAGAAGGTACAATACGTAATCAAGTATCGTTTATTTTACGAAAGCTAGATGTGCGCGATAGAACACGAGCCGCTCTAAAAGCGATTGATTTAGGTTTAATTTAAAGCGAGTTACCCAGTGCTAAGCCTCGGCCAAATCACCATAGCTCGTTACTAAATTACGGCCATCATGCTTAGAGCGGTAAAGGGCATCATCCGCACGCTTTAAAACATCCTCCCAAGAGGTTTCTTGATTTTTTGATATCGCAACACCCACACTAATGGTTAAGTGCACTGCTTCACCTTCAATATTTAAAGGTGTTCTTGCGACTTTTTTACGAATACGTTGTGCAAGCAATTCAACATCTTGAGGCTTTAAGTGGCTGACCAAAACAGCAAACTCTTCGCCGCCTAAGCGAAAATTATGATCATACCCCCTTAACTGTTGCTTTGCTATCTTGGTGACATGTTTCAAGGCTTTATCACCTTGTATATGACCAAACCTATCATTCACTGATTTAAAATAATCAATATCAAACACGATGAATGCGAGGCGAAAATTATTTCTAGAGCAGCGTTTAATTTCATTACTAGCGACCTTTTCAAGCGCTTTTCGGTTATACCAACCTGTTAAATGGTCAGTAAAAGAGTATTCTCTAAGGGCTAGCTCTTTTCGCCATGTTACGACGACTGAAAATGAAATGGTTAATAAAAATACAAATGCGATAACAGCCAAACTACCAATATCTAATAAAAGACCTTTATCTAACCACGGATAATTTTCTACACCCGCCAATAAAAAATAACCTCGTATTAAAAGTTGAGCAGCGAATATAAATAAAATACCTATTAATAAATAATATCCCCTGCCGACTTCTTCTTTGCGGTGTTTCCAAAGTGCCATAGTTGCTGAAATATCAAGCGCCGCAATTACTGGATACAAGGCTACGATTCTTAACTCAACAGACTCAACCAAAGGAGGAACCAGATTAAGCAAGTAAATACCCACAAATACTATAACGACCAACCCCCAAGTGGAGCGACCATATAAGCAACGTGATACACCACTAAATAAGGCTGCATGTGCACCAAGGTAACAAGCATTAGCAAAAGAAGGATGGAAAATCCAGGAAAGAGAAACTTGAGTCGCAACAATTCCGACTAAGTTAGATACAAAAAATAACACTCCACAAACAAGCCAATCAAGCAAGTATTTTTCATTACGACTAACGATGAAAAGCGCTGCCATTGTAAGCATCATAATAAAGCTTACTAGGGCGGTGCAAATGAGCAATGTGTGAAGATCCATTCTTATTATTGTCCCTGCATGTGAAATTTTAGGCGTGGATAATAAACCAACAAAAATTATTAGTCCAACTACCAACATCAGAACATAAGCACCATAAATATTATTATATTTAATGGTATACGTCTTTAATCGGGACATTCTGTCAACACAAGAATTAACTTTAGCTTAACAGAGGTAATGTTATTATTTGTATTTCTGTTATTTATATTAATTTGAGATTCATTTTTTATTTATATGAAAAAACTAAAACTAAATAACTTTATAAAATAACAATAGTAATCATTTTAACCTATTAAGCTCGTTCATCTTTTGGCGAATCCATAACCACATGTGAAGTAATTGTTCTCACCTGAGGGATTGAGCCCAGTACATCAGCGTGAAACGATTTATAGGCTTTAAGGTCTGTTGTTTCGACTCTTAGCAAATATTCGTACGAACCCGTCACGTTATGGCACTCTTTAACCTCAGCAATAAATTCAAGGGCTTGCTCAAATGCTAGCTGCGATCGTGTTGAGTGCTCATTCAGGCCAACCCCCACATAGGCTATAAACCCTAGACCCACTGCTTGGTTATTAATAACAGCTCGATAACCTGAAATAACGCCTGAGCGTTCAAGTTCCTGTACTCTGCGTAGGCAGGCTGATGGTGATAATCCAACTTTCTCTGCAAGCTCAGCATTAGCCATACGGCCATTGCGTTTTAGCTCACGCAATATTCTGTTATTTATATTGTCTTTTTTCATTCGTTATTGCTTTAAATTAACCATGTAAACAACATTAAGCGATAAAATTGCATCAACATCAAGCTATCATTGCATTTCTAAAAATATGGAGAAGTGATAATGACTTTTGAGATCCTTACTGCACTGGCGCTATTTGCCTTAGTTTCATCAATTACACCTGGTCCTAATAATTTGATGTTAATGAGCTCTGGCGCGAATTTTGGTTTTCGTAGAACAATGCCACACTTACTTGGCGTAACACTTGGATTCATGTTAATGCTAATACTTGTTGGACTAGGTGTTATGCAAGTGTTTGACTTATTTCCATCAAGCTACCTGATTCTCAAAGTATTTTGTGTTGCTTACCTGTTCTATCTTGCGTTTAAGATTGCCACTAGCAATGGGCAACAAGCCTCTAATAACAAGAGTGAGCCCTTTACTTTTACCCAAGCTGCATTATTTCAATGGGTTAATCCAAAAGCGTGGGCAATGGCACTAAGTGCTATTGGTCTTTACGCACCTGATAAAAATCTACTCTCTGTTTTTATTGTTAGTATCGTTTTTGGCGTCGTTAACTTACCATGCGTGTGCTCTTGGACCTTGCTCGGACAAAAGCTTCAACACTACCTCAGAAATCCAGTACGATTAAAAGGATTTAATTACATTATGGCAGGGCTATTAATCGTTTCTGTATTGTTTAGCTTATTTTGAACTTGTCGCAGCACAAAAAGGCCAGCACAACAACAGAGTAGATTTTAGTGTAAAAATCTTTCTATGCTAAGCTTTTAACTATTGCTCGTTTTTCTATGTGAGTTATGGCTATAAACCTCGAAAGTTATTTTTATCACGGCTTCTTTGTTTTTTTGCTGATCACTGTAATAACCTGCTCGGTCATTGCAACCGGATTAATGATTAGCCGTTTTAAAAGTAAGTCAATTGTCTTCTTTAACTTATTTTTCTATCTAGGTGTTGCTGGCTTTGCTTGGCTGTGGATACAAAATATTTTCGGGCTTCCCAGTGATTTTCGGCCCAGTGTTATTATTTATATTCTGTCAATGGTACTACTTCAGCTCTCGATTTATAACCACGATGAAAAGTGCCGCTTTAATCGATTAATGATTGGCCACGGTGCTATTTTTTCAGTTTGCGTATTATTCACAAACAGTATTAACCAACTTGCTTTAGTAGAGGCATGTTTTACTCTAACCGTGTTACCTGCCCTTATTTACTTTACTTTTACCCGAGCACTATACAAGAGCAATATAGGTAATACTGTGCTCTTAGCAGCACAATGTATTTTACTTTTAGTGCCTATTACTCAGTTAACTATTATCACTCATTCACATAACCTACTGACACTTTACTCATTAACCGTGGTTGCTCATGCCACGGTATTTGTCATGACAGGGCTTGGGCTTATCACCACCCTTCTAATCGATGAAAAACGGCGCTATGCTGAACTATCACTCAAGGATCCACTCACAAATTTATATAACCGTCGAGGTCTTCAGTATGTTTTAGACAAACGGCAGTTATTGACTAATCAGCATGCGACTTTCCTTTATGCAAGCGCTTTAGACATCGACTTTTTTAAAAGCATAAATGATAACTACGGGCATGAAGCAGGAGACCTAGTGCTGGAAGTGTTAGCAGAGCTTTTACAACGTCACCTACACCGAGAAGATCTATGCTGCCGTTTAGGGGGCGAGGAATTTCTCATTCTCAGTATCGAAAAATCCCCAGAGCAAGCCTACCAAAAACTTGAAAAGCTTCGCCAGACCATAGAAACAAGTCAAATTGAATATAAACAACAAATCATTTCACTCACAGCCAGCTTTGGCCTTACTCATTGGCAACAAGCAGACACATTTGACGACTTAATTAACCGAGCAGATAAAGCCCTCTATTCGGCTAAAAACAATGGTCGCAACCGAATTGAAACCACATTTTAATCATTTGAACAGTTTAATTTTAATTCCTTATCATTAAAAAAATTAAGTAATTAATCATAAACTTTGATCTAGGTGAAGTGCACTCAATCATATTCAGGCTACACTGATACCAACATGATTAAATTACTAGGACTTTACCATGACACACCTTGTTTCAGACTTGATGACGCCCGATCCGCTGGCTATCACCGCAGCAAACTCATTGCATGATGCTCATAACTTAATGAAAGAAAAAAATATTCGACACATTCCTGTCATTAATGAGCATGGTGGTTTAGTTGGCATGCTGACTCAAAAGATCATGATCGCTCAAGTAATGAGTATTATGGCGAACTTCAGTGCCAGTGCACTTGAACGCAAAGAAAAGCAAACTAAAGTGCAAGATATTATGGCCACTGATTTCACAAGTATTTCACCTAATCAACCATTGCATGAAGTAGCAAAGTTTTTTGTTGAAAACCGTCACGGCTGTATGCCCGTTGTCGATGATGATAATAACTTAGTTGGCATTTTAACCTCTTCTGACTTTGTTCGCTTAGCAGCGGCCCTGCTCTCTTAACGATTTATGTTCCTAGCTTCTGCACACTGAATTTTTTACATAGAGTGTGCAGACTTTTCATATTCATTCAGTATCTTGTTGAGCACCCTCAAAATAAAAATAAAAATAAAACATTAAAAATCATCAGCTTAAAAAATTTCAGATATCGGCATAACGATTGCTTCTACTCTAATAACTTCGCTTTTTAAGTAACGACTAAGTAACTTAAAAGCTTTATGGAAATACAATTTTAGAGAATCTCGGAGGAGTAATGAGTAATACATCATCAAAAGTCGCTGAATTCACGGCCCCAGGCGTTAATAACGAATCAGCAGCCGATACAATTGCTATTTTAGACAAGCGCATGGTCGCTTTAATCGATTTACACCTTACTCTTAAGCATATCCACTGGAATGTTGTCGGTCCAAACTTTATCGGTGTGCATGAAATGCTTGATCCACAAGTAAGTGCCGTTCAAGAAATGACCGACACTATTGCCGAGCGTATTGCAACTATGGGCGGTGTTCCTGTTGGCACACCACAGTCAATCGTTGATCGCCGCGAGTGGAAAGATTACTCACTAGGCAAAGGGCTAGTATCTGATCACTTAACTGCTCTCGATAAAGTTTATAACGGCGTCAATAAAGATCACCGTAAGGCGCTTGAGCAACTTGCTGAATTAGACCCTGTTTCTGAGGATATGATCACAGGCCAACTTGCAGAGCTTGAACAGTTCCAGTGGTTTGTTCGTGCACATATCGAATCGTCTACAGGCGAATTAAAAGGTTAACACTTCTATCCGAAGACCCCTTGCCCAGCTAGCGCTGGGCTTTTTTATGCCTTTACAGCCAACCTTTATGTTTAAAGAATAAATAAGGCGCGAAGCCGGACAGTAGCATAATGACAATAGCAAATGGGTAGCCCCAAGCCCACTCAAGCTCTGGCATGCTATTAAAATTCATACCGTAAATACTTGCAACCACTGTGGGAGGCAAAAAAACCACCGATGCAATCGAGAAAGTTTTAATGATTTGGTTTTGCTCAATATTGATAAAACCCTGAGTTGAATCCATCAAGAAATTAACTTTATCAAACAAAAAAGTACAGTGAGACATCAGGGTATCGATATCAAGTACAATCTCGCGAAGTGACTCACGGTCTTCAGTAGGTGCGCCAAGGTAACGCAGTAAAAACGAAATATTGCGGCGAGTATCCATCAAGCATAAGCGTACTTTACCGTTGTTGTCCTCAAGCCGTGCAATCCGACTTACCGCTTGCTCTAAGTCTGAGCCATCCTCTTCAAGTACATAAGCACTGAGATTTTCTAGCTGATGGTGCATGTCTTCAAGCATATCCGCATGATTTTCGACCTTTTGATCAAATAAAGTTACGAGTAATTGTTTAGGGTTATCACACGCCACCTGCCCTTTACGAGCACGGAGTCTTAATAAACGAAAATCAGCTAATTCATCATCACGAATCGTCAATAAACAATTATCTTGCAGTAAACACGCAACTGTCACCGTATTAAAGCGTCCTTCATTTGGCGACATAAACAGAGCATGTACATGAAGCCCTTCATGATCAATAAAGCAACGCGACGACGCTTCAATTTCTTCAACATCATCAGCCGCAGGCAAAGTAATATTTAGGGTACTCGCGAGGGCGCGACGCTCTTCGCCTGTTGGGTTAATCGTGTCAATCCAATGGGCATTTTTAATGGATGTGGCTAATGGCGTGTCGGGGGCTGGTTCGATTTGTGTTATTACACCTTGGTCAATTGAAAAAAATCTTAACATATGCCCCACTCTTTTTTACCTAAGTGACAAAATAGTACCAGCAACTATCAAGCTAAATACACCTTTTTAGCAAAATAAATGCATTGCTCTTTCTCCAAAGCTTGATAACCATCAGCAGTACGAATTGCACTTATTCAACTCACCAAAAAACGAGAAGTACTGTTTAACCTTTCTAATACCAACTACAAACCTAGCAGAAGTTTATAAAGGCACAAAACTAACCACAGGCTTACTTTTATTTGAATTGGCTAGATCGGAAAATGCCAACAAAATGCGCTCTATCATGCTTGGTAACATAATACTTATTTAATTTTGTTTCTAAAAACTCTACTCTCAGTAGTAGATGATAAGGAGATAATAATGAAAGACTTGCAAAAACTAGTAGGTAATTTAAATAAATCGGGTGCGCTCAGTGGCTTGCTAGGTGGTGTGGCTGGTAGTGGACTGACAAGCTTAATGGGAAGCAAAAGCAAGAAAACGGGGAAAAAAGTAGTAAAGTATGGTGCGCTTGCTGCCATTGGTGGCCTTGCTTGGAAAGCATATAAGCAATATTCAGAGCAAAAACCAACAACAGCTCAAGCTACTTCTTCTCGAACTTTTGACTTTACTCCAGCAGCAATGCCAGAGCAGTCATTTAATGAAGTCATTGATGATAACCACACCGACGGGCAACTCTTATTAATGCGAGCAATGATCGCTGCCGCCTATGCAGATGGCCATATTGACGACACAGAGAGACAAAAGATTTTTGCACAAGTCGATACCCTAGAACTGAGTGCACAAGAAAAAGCGATGTTATTCGATGAGCTAAGAAAACCCATGCAACTATCAGCGCTTATTAATGCTGTACCTAACGCTCAAATGGGTATTGAAGTGTATGTTGCAAGTGCCAGTGCCATCGACTTAAACCAGAGTATCTCTAAACATTATTTAGAAGCGTTAGCAAATCAGTTATGTATTCCAAATGAACTGGTTGATAACATCCACCAACAACTCTCTCAGTAAGGCTTTGACAATCTACTGTGCTCCTTAGTAACTGGAGCACGCTAAGCAATCCTAAAATAGCCAGGTACTCTCCATCAACTCGAAGTCGGCAGTATTGCTCACACACCAACCGACAACGATGGCACAGCAGTGCATTGGCAATTTGACAACTTTAAAGCGTCAGTTGATTAGCCACACAACAAGCCTAAACTAAGGCGCAGTATTGCGATGAGTATCCACGCAAAGATATAAACAAAACAGCCGCACTTTTAATGAGTGCGGCCATTTTTATAATGTAAAGTCGTTTAGTACTTGTACTAATTCATTCTTACTGTATTTGTACTGTTTCGCTGGATACCACGAATACCTTCTTTACTTTCCTTTTCCATCGCAGCAATTTGCTCAGGAGTACGGCATACACGTGTTGGTATATTACTGCCGGTTGGTTTTTCCCTTTTACAAATTAAGCCATCATTGCTTGCTTGCTCGTCGCTTGAACTTGCACAGCCACTCATTAAAACGGCTAATAAAATAACACTTAAAAATTTCATAGACTTCCCTTTTTTTATATTGATTCAGTGTTTATTAAGAACATACTATTATATTGCAGCCCTAAAATAAAATTTTTTAGGTACAAAATATTACTTAATGCGGTTTTTTAGTGCCGTATCTCACCATATCTTTACCATTTTCATAAACGTCATTACTCACATAACGTCCCAATAAAAGCTGATGATTATCATCCAGCACAGCGACAAATGGACGACCATCACTGTTATTTGTAGCAAGCGCAACACCCGCAACATTTTCTAGCCCCAAGCCACCATGTTCAACAAGGCGTAAAAACGTTTCTAATTCGTCTAAAGTTTCGATTACATCGTTATCGTTAATCATCTTAAATACTCAGTGATTGCTAATCGGCCTAGCATAACAGGATTGAAATTTTGGTGCGAACTAGGTAAACCGAATTTCCCCATATAAACGTCGTTTTTTTGCAATCCTCGACTTTGCAATCGGCCTAAAGTGAATACTCATTTAATTTTAAAAGGCTAATTTACGATGAAACGTGGTGACTATTACAACCTTCAACCTGCATTAATCAAACACCTTGTTGAGCAAGAGCAATTAATTAAAAAAGCGGTTGAAACAAGTTTTGGTCTAACAATATGGGAGCTGATCAAACTAAGAGCATCACAAATAAATCAATGTGCTTTTTGCATTGCAATGCATACCAAACAAGCAAGAGAATACGGTGAAACGACCAACCGTATTATTGGTTTAAGTGCATGGCAAGACATGCCAATTTATACAAAACAAGAATGTCTGGCTTTAAAATTATGTGAAAAGTTGACACTTGCCCAACCTATTGATGATACTTTCTATCAATCTCTTAGTGATACATTTTCTGAACAGGGGTTAGTTGCACTGACGATTGCTATTAACGCAATCAACAGCTGGAATCGCATTGTGAAAATGTTTAAACCTGACGTTGAGTTTAATGAGTAACCATTTAACTTTAGAACTAAAAACACCTAAGGGTGACATCGCTAATTATATTCAAGCTATCTGGTATGCGACGGCGCATTCACACGGTGAGCAATGGCTTGCTTGCGATGGTGCGACTGGGGTTATTTTTCCTCTTGCAGGGGCGCTTTTACTTGATGATAAAGCGCTTTCTCCACCTTATGCATTTCAAGAAACATCTACTCACGCAGCAAAGATCACATTTTCAGAAAATGCACAATTTTGTGGTATTCGCTTTAACCCAACTGTTTTAGCTGAGTTCAAACACCACAACCACCCACTTATTTGTGAGCAATCATTAATGGCTATTGCCAAAGGCCTTCAAAAAAACGCCAATCTGCAGGCTTTTGAGGCGCTCATAAGCACGCATTACAACTACCAACCTAGTATTGGTCACACATATGCAAAGCAATTAATTAGTAAACTGATTGAGTTAACGCCACTGCAAACCGCTTATCAACTGGCTCCATTAAGTAAGAGGCAGCTTGAACGGCAAATAAAAAGCCAGTGTGGCGTTACACCTAAGTATTTTGAACGAATTTACCGCGTAAAAATGGCCAAACAAACAATAAAAGATAACCCGACGATGGGCTTTGCAGATATTGCTCAACAGTGTGGCTTTACTGACCAGCCGCATTTCATTAAAGAATTCAAAGCGATAATGCATATTACACCAGCAAGATACCGGAAACTATTGAATAACACGCATACTAAAAAAACCAAACTCATTATGCGTTGAAATCGGTATATTAAATTCATCAAATAAAAGTTCTATATCGATTATCAAACTCACTTAAATAGCATGAACTTACTTGCCAACGGGCGATTTTATTTGCGATCAGCTTTTATCCATAGGATAGTTAACAAAAGCCTAAAAACTTGCTGTTACAAAATAGGATAATCATGAAAAAAGTTTTACTTGCCACCAGCTTAATCGCTTTCTCATTTACGGCATTTGCAGCCAATTTAACCGTTGAAGAACTGCGTATTGAAAAAGCGACAAAGGCAATGCCAAAGGTCTTAAACGCTTACAGTGATGACATAAGTCATTTTAAAAATGCTTGGCAAGCAACCACAAGCTACCAGCAAGCAAGTGATCTTATTGATGACTACTCAAAACAATTATGGCGTGATGCAAAAGCACGGATCAAAAAAACCAACAGCTACGACGACCGTGAACTTTATTGGGCACGCTTACTTTCAAGTAAAGTTATTCGTACCAGCAAGCCCCAGTTTGCAATCACTGACAGCGAGCAAGCTGCGCTGTTAACCATGCTAGAAAATGGTAGCCGTGGTCGTACCGACCTTGACTTCAGTAAAAAAACCGACAAACGTATATTAATTACCGGCTTTGATCCTTTTTTACTTGATAGAAATATCAACCAAAGTAATCCATCTGGCGTGGCCGCATTATTACTCGACGGGCAAGTAATTAGCTATCAGGGTATTACTGCGGAGATCAACACAGTGATGGTGCCTGTGCGCTATGAAGACTTTGATCAAGGTATTATTGAATCATTACTTGCACCGTATTATGCACTAAACAACGTAGATATGATTGCTACCATCAGTATGGGTAGTAAAGACTTTGACTTAGAACGCTTCCCTGGTAAACGTCGCAGCGTAACGGCACCCGATAACGCCAATATTGTTTATGGTGGAACAGAAACTAACCCAAAAATATCAAGCTTGCATAACCGTCCCTTACCAGGTAATGAGTTTGTGACGTTTAGCCTACCCGTAGAGCAAATGCAAAAAGCGAAAGGCCCCTTCCCAATTAACGATAATCACAAGGTCGTTACACTTGAAAAGGCTTTTGAGCCAATATCACTCAAAGAACTTGAAGGTGCCATCGCAGTAAAAGGTGGTGGCGGTGGTTACTTATCAAACGAAATTTCGTACCGTAGTATTCGCCTGCGTGATGAACTTAACTCAGATATTCCAACAGGGCATATTCATACCCCTCGTATTGCGCAATTTGAGCCAGAGACAGAAGCAAAAATCGTTAAACAAATCAAAGCTATGCTCGAACACAGCCTTGTAGCACTCTAGTTAGCTAGCTCAGCGAGTGTTTAATGCATTCGCTGAGCAATAAAACCTACAACCTATTGCGGGCCCGTTCCTCCATCTACTTGGCCCCCCAAAGTATTTGCACTCTCTAATCTATATGGGTAAAGCTGCACATCACTAAACACTGTTGCGCCATTATCACGGTATTGATCTGTCGCTGAGCGCCCTGTGTAAATGTTTCCTGATGCACTGAAGTAACCCGAGCCTTGATTCCAATGTGGCTTTGCTGAGTTTTCAAAATAGTTATTCTCGACTAATACTTCTGCACCATCACTGGCACTAATTGCAAAATAAGTAATGTTTTTCCAGTAATTATTAAACATATGAACCCGTGAGTTGTAACCATCTATTTTTGGATTACGCCCTGCTGCAGTATCCCAAAAGTTATGATGTGCTGTTACTTGCGAGTTTCTGAATAAATGCGTGTACCAATGCTGATTAGCGCAAACTTGGGTGTTATAACCATAGAAACGATTCCAACTGAGGGTCACATTCTGACTATTATCAATATCGATATAACCGTCACTTATCTTATTAAAGGCCATATGATCGACCCAAATATGGCTACTATCATCAATTGAAATGCCATCGCCCGCTTCGACGAGTGCAGGGTTAATATTTTCCAGCATGACATTTTTAATAATAATATTACGTTGCTTGCTAATAACTAAGCTAGCACCAACAATTTTTGAGTTTTTACCTAAGCCTAGTAACGTTTTGTTGGACTTTACAATAATACGGCGCTCATTACGTGTTACATTAACTGGTGAATTGGAAGAGCTGCCCAGCTCACTACAGCTTTGATTCCCTACAGGCACTCGGTACCATGTTTTACCGTAATCATTCCATTGGCCACAATCTAAAGGACATGCTTGCACCGTTCTATTGTTAGTGAGACAGTTAATCGTCGTATTATCAGGTATGTGGATCACTTTAGCAGAAGGCGAGCTTAAAGCGTCACTTAAAGCACTGCAGCTTGTAACCCTAACAGGTGTTGCATTACCGCCACCGATTGTTGTCGTTAGGCCATCTTGACCTGGTTGTGCAGCAAAACCAACTAAATCACTTGGTGTTGGCTGAGTGCCTCCGTCACTACCACACGTTGTATCGACAGGGTTTATAAACCACCTTTGAGAGCTTATACCTGCGTCATCATTTTGATACACATTAGCCGCATTGTTTGAGCCTGCAACAGTCAATGATTTATTGGTTAACTTATTCGTTATATTAAAACCACCTGATGACGATGCTTTAAGTTGCCAACGTTGATTGGCTCCTTGCCAATCATCATAAACGATAATATTAGCACCATTTGACTGCGATGAATCAAGTACATCTAACACCTTATTATTGTACTTAGATCGGATAATCCAATATCCATCGCTTTCTTTAATAAACTGAAACTTTTGATTATTTCCTCCCCAATAGTCATAAGTTATGACATTAGGTGCTGCACTTGTATCACTTGTATTGATATCTAACGCTAAGCCAGACCCAAGGTTAATAACAGAATACAACTGACCTGATTCAGGCATTGCAGTGCAATTTTCCGCTTGTACTGGTAAACAGCTCAGAAATAGACTAGCCAAGCCAATTTGTTTAATGACGTTTATTGTTTTCAAAACTATCCCTCTCAAATTTGTAATATAAAAATACTTAAGAAATCAAGTCTAAACCATTCGTTCCCAAAATAAAGTGTTTTGTTTATTTTATGTAAATAAATTTAACTTTAAGAAAACAAAACAGGATACAGAAATAAAAAAGCCACCTAGAGGTGGCCTGAATTGAAGCTAACATTAATTAATACAATTCGAATAATGGTCGGCCATTTTCGTCATATTTTACTTCCATTATGCGGGCATGTCGGTTTGGATCGTAAAGCGGATCTTTTACAATTTCCTCAAGTGGACGTGTATCCGTTTTTGGCACCACACTTGGCTCACCGACGGCATGCTCATAGTCACGGGCATGGTAAATACATAATGGTGTTTCGCCATCTTCAGCAACGGTAAAACAGTTATGACCAGGGCCGAAAATTTTCTTTTCAACACTTGTTTCAAGCACTGGCATGCGTGTTTTAGTCCACGAATTTCGATCAAGTAAATCGCTGTTTTCATCTGCTTCCATATAGCCCATGCAGTAACATGCACCTGTTGCGCTGGCAGAAAAAGCGATAAAGATTTTGCCGTTATTTTTAAGTACCGCAGGGCCTTCGTTTACCCAAAAGTCCACACGCTCCCAATCGTAATCAGGCGTAGTTAGCATAAATTGTGCTGTTTTTAACTTAATTGGTGATTCCATCTCAGCTAAATACAGGTTTGATGCAGCAAATTGGCCGCCGGTTTTCTCTGCCCAACAGAAATAACGTTTGCCATTGTTCTCAAAAATCGTCGCATCCAGTGAGAAGTCTGTGAACGACTTTTCATCACCCTCAGCCGCTTGCATCATACCCAGCTCAACCCATTCATCATTTAATGGATCTTGGCCTTTACATTCCAATACATACGGGCGTAATGCCCATATATCGTCTTCTTGGCTGGCTGCAAAGTAGATGTACCATTTACCATCCAGATAATGAATTTCAGGTGCCCAAATATGGCGACTCATTGGGCCATTGTCATGCTTAAACCAAATATCAAAGGTCTCAGCGTCTTTTAAGCCTTCTAATGTCGCAGATTTACGCAGTTCAATGCGATCATACGTTGGTACAGAACCTGTAAAATAATAAAAACCATCGCTGTGCTTATGCACAAACGGGTCGGCCCGCTGTTCGACTAACGGGCTGTTTGTTTGTAATGTCATGTTTAAACCTGGTCGTAAATTTAATTTGTATTATTTTATTACTTTTAGCCAAGAACACAAATATAACATCATTTTTATCAGACAGTGAGCATAAATGTAAATCGAGTGGTTGATCTAATCGTCATCAATTAGACAGCTGTTACTGTGCTAAAAAAAGTAGTAAGCCACGTTCATATCGGCTCAAGTATTTTGTTTTACGCGGTAACTTAAGTTGTTGTCTTGTACGTACCTGTGTGGCTTCACTTTCTTTACATAAATCAATCAGCGCAGAATGAACATAAGAATTACGGGCTATCGTTGGTGTGTTACCCAAATGGCTCGATACCGTTTCTAGCATATCGCACAAAGGGAGCTTTTTCTTAGCATTATAAAAAGCTTCGAATGCTAAAACACTAGCGCGCCACGTTCTAAAGTGTTTAGCGCTAAACTCCTCTCCCATCACTTGCTGAATAAACTGATTAACCTCACGGGAGGTCACGGGAATACATTCACCACCCTCTTTATATTGAAATAGATTTTGCCCTGGTAAATCTTGCAACTCTTTAATAATGCTGCTTAAAACACGATCTGTAAGATTAACCTCTCTCACTTTGCCAGATTTAGCTTTATATTCTAAGCGAATATTTTTACCCGTTAATTTGGCGTGGCGATTACGTAACGTTGTTGCACCAAAACTGTTATTTTTTTTCGCGTTTCGTTTAGAGCCTACACGTAATGAACCTAAGTCCATTAACCGGACAACCGCAGCTAATGTTCGTTGATAATCCAGCTCATTACCTTGTAAGTATTCAGATAATTTAGCTCGCAATAAAGGAAGTTTGGTGCCAAAAAGCTCACAGGCCTCGAACTTTTTTAGCTCCTGCTGCTCTCTAAAATCTGGATGATAAAGATATTGTTTTCTGCCTTTTGTATCATACCCTGTTGCTAAAATATGCCCATTTTCTTCAGGACAAAGCCAAACATCTTTGTATGCAGGGGGGAATGCCAGCGCATTTAAACGCTTAATTTCTTTTTTTGCTGTAATTCGTTTGCCAGCGGGGTCGTAGTAAAGCCAGCATTTTGAATGTCGTTTTCGAGTAATTCCTGGCAAATTATCATCAACATAAATCAGTTTCATTACATTTCCTCACTACCTTAAGTAATACAGCCTTTCGAGGCGAGCTAAGCCCGCCTTGAGGTGTGCTTCTATCGTTTCCAATAGCGAAGATTTTTTAATCTATTCAAAAACTCATCTACCTGACAGGTGCCTAAATCAATGACGCCATCATCTTGGTTTTCAGCAAGCCCAACCGCTTTTAGCAGCTCAACTGAATCCTTGCTATAACCAATAAATTTGTTATGCGAAAACGCATCTGAAACAAAGTCTTTTGCCTCAGGAATATGACTCAGTTTTTCGGCCCCTTCTTTTGTTGTCAGTAGCGCCACCGCATCATATAAAACCGAAGGGCCACCATTAATAACTTGATCGGCACTTAGATGCTCACCAGTCGAGCTTTTCGCGCCACCCACTTGAGCAGCAATAACTTCAAAATTTGCACCTTGCTCTTTAAGCGCACAACGCAATGAATCAAATAGCTGAGCATCAAAGCCATCACTCACAAGAATACCCAGCTTACGGCCTTTGAATGTATTTAGCGCACTCTTTTGAATGCTCAGGGCATCAGACACTGGAAGGTCTTGGCGTGTTTCGAGTGCAGCTTCGGCAGGTTCTGGCATTGTTTGTAAGCCCAAACCAGAGGCCACTAATTTAGCTAATTCGCTATCAATATTAAGTAAATGAGACACGACACGCTCCCTTATCGCTAAATGCTCAACTTTTGAAAGCTCAAAAACCAGCGCATCTTGAATATGTGATTGTTCTACTTGAGTTTGGCTTAAATAAAACTGCCTTGCTTGACTGTAATGGTCGCTAAAGGTTTCTGAGCGGTATCTCAGCTTGCCACCTTGTGTGTCTTCGTCTGTACTTTTGAAACCATGTGCAGGGCATGCGCGAGGGTTGTTTTCATCACCTTGCCACGAGTTGGGTTCGTAATTTACTCGCCCTTTAGGATTATGCATCGCCATATGACCATCTTGATGAAAGTGGTGCATTGGGCATTTAGGTGCATTAACAGGAATATGAGTAAAGTTTGGCCCGCCTAACCGTTTAGTTTGCGTATCCAAGTAGGAAAAGTTACGACCTTGCAATAGTGGATCAGGGGTAAAATCAATGCCTGGCACTATGTTTTGAGTACAAAAAGCAACTTGCTCTGTCTCTGCAAAAAAGTTATCGACAACTCTATCGAGCACCATGCGGCCAATAATTTTTACTGGCACCTGTTCTTCAGGTATAAGTTTTGTAGCATCAAAAACATCAAATTCAAACTCATCTGCAAAAGCTTGGTCAAATACTTGTACACCGAGCTCCCATTCTGGAAAGTCGCCATTTTGAATTGATTCCCACATATCGCGACGATGAAAATCAGGATCTGCACCATTAAGTTTCAATGCTTCATTCCACACCACAGACTGCATTCCTGCTTTTGGCTTCCAGTGAAATTTAACGTACTTCTGCTCACCCTTTGCATTAACAAACTTAAATGTATGCACACCAAAGCCTTCCATAAAACGTAATGACCGTGGAATGGCTCTGTCTGACATTGCCCACATAACCATGTGCATAGACTCAGGCGATAAACTAATAAAATCCCAAAAGTTATCATGCGCCGTTTGTGCTTGCGGAAAACCACGATCAGGCTCGGCTTTGGCGCTGTGGATCAAATCTGGAAATTTCATTGCGTCTTGAATAAAAAAAACAGGGATATTATTGCCGACTAAATCCCAATTACCTTCTTTGGTATAAAATTTTACTGCAAATCCACGCACATCTCGTGCTAAATCGGGTGAACCTTTGCTACCTGCCACAGTCGAAAAACGTGTGAAAACAGGTGTTTTCTCTCCCTTGCGCTGAAAAATATCCGCGCACGTAAGATCCTCAAGTGTATCGTATGTTTCAAAGTAACCATGTGCACCATAGCCTCTTGCGTGCACAACTCGCTCTGGAATACGTTCATGATCAAAATGAAACATCTTTTCACGAAAGACGTGATCTTCCATTAATGTTGGGCCGCGCTTGCCTGCTGTTAAGGAGTTTTGATTATCACTAACAGGACAACCTTGTGCTGTTGTCATGGTAGGATGTTGATTGTTCGCAGTTTGGTGAAGCTCGCCACCATGCCCTTTTTGACCTGAATATTTAAATGACTCTGCCATGAGTTTCCCTTTCTTATTTACTGGTTTATATAACATCGCGTAATACACGTGAAAAACTAGTGAGCAAAAAAGAGACCAATAAAAAATAGCCTTACAAACAATAAGTTAATAAAAAGCGTTACAACATAAAGTAAATAGGTTACATAACGTTTGTAATCTTTTCTGATTTGGTTTTAATGTGTTAAAACCAAATCAGAATCTTACATTTTTGTATTAGTGCTTATTTAATAGCTCATGCGCAGATGTTAGTTCATTGGTTGTTTGTGATAATCCGACTGCCTTTGCGCCGCCTATTAGCCAAATTTGATTATTTAAAGTAACAGCACCCAATCCATGGCGAGGGGCTAACCACGTGGTCACTTTATGCCATTGCTTTTTAAGTACATCATATTTAAAGATTTCACTATCGACAGCTTGATTATGCTCCCCTCCAAAAATGTAGATCATGTTGTCGATTGCTGCCGCAGCGTGCCCTGCCCTACCTTTTGGCAGGGCCGGATGAGTTAGCCACTGATCTTGCTCTGGCACGTATTCAAGTACATCTTTTAAAGGTTCGCCACCAACGGTTCTGCCGCCAAGCACAAACCAGCGGCCATTCACCTGCACACTTGCCGCACTATTACGTGCAAAGGGTAACGGTGCTGCTTTAGCAAACTCATAGTTATTTGGGTTGAACACAAGGTGTTCTGCTTTATCTAAACTATGTTGCCACTGCCCATTTTGTTCATTACTTGGACTGCGGCCACCCACTAAATGCACCTTTCCATTAAGCACTGCACCTACTGTTTCACTTAACGCAAAAGGTAAACGCGCCACCTTTTGCCATGCTTTGGCGCCCTTACCTAGCATTAATACATCACGGCTATTGGTCCACTGACCTTGGGTATTAACAAAACCACCAAAGGCAAATAATTTGTTTTCTACTGCAATTAAATAGGTGTGGTGGCGTCCTTCAGGCAAGCTTGGAGCTGATTGCCAAGTTGCATAATCAGGTGACCAAAAGTGCACTTTTTCCGTCATTTTACCCGTTGATGCTGGCAGCTCAGTAGAGATACCGCCAGCAACCCAAATTTGCTTATTCATTACTGTGGGGTAAATTTCTTGTATAGCCTCAGGAAGCTCAGGTGCGAACTCCTCACTTGCCGATAAAGTGTAAGGCAAACAAGTAATAAAAAGCGGTAAAAACAGTTTGGTTAAGCGCATACAAATCCTTATTAAGCAGTCGATTATAAAGCTTAAGTGAGCTGTACCTATAAGTACACTGCCAAATAGTCTAACGAGATCAGGTATAGCTATTTCTAAATGACACAAAGTTGATATATTATAACAAAACATTTAGTGTTATTTTATTTAATCTACTTAAGGGTCACTAACATGAGCAAACTCCCCGTCACCGTGCTCTCTGGTTTTTTGGGTGCAGGTAAAACCACCGTACTCAGCCATATTTTGAATAACCGTCAATACAAAAAAGTAGCTGTCATCGTCAATGATATGAGCGAAATAAACATCGATGCGGCGACAGTTAAAAACGATGTGTCACTTAATCGCGGCGAAGAAAAACTGGTTGAAATGAGTAATGGCTGCATCTGTTGCACTCTGCGTGAAGACCTACTCATAGAAGTACGCGCTTTAGCAGAGACGGGGCAATTTGATTATCTGGTTATCGAGTCAACCGGTATTTCAGAACCCCTTCCGGTCGCCGAAACATTTACCTTTGCCGATGAAGACGGCGTATCACTTTCAGATGTTGCTAGGCTTGATACCATGGTCACAGTAGTTGATGCTGTAAACTTTCTAAAAGACTTTAACGAAGCCAAGTTTTTGCAAGAAACCGGTGAACACTTAGGTGACGAAGATGAGCGCAGCGTTGCCGACTTACTGATCGATCAAGTTGAATTTGCTGATGTGATTTTAATTAGTAAAACCGATTTAATTAACGCAGATGAGCTTGAAAGTTTAAAAGCCATTTTAAGCTCATTAAATACCTCCGCAGAGCTTATTGCCATTGAAAATGGTCAAATTGATATCAATAAAATTTTAGGCACAGGCTTGTTTAACTTTGAAAAAGCGCAACAAGCACCAGGCTGGTTAAAAGAGCTGCGCGGTGAGCATATCCCAGAAACCGAAGAATACGGTATTAGTAGCTTTACCTATGAGGCTAGGCGTCCTTTTCACCCCGAGAAATTTTATAACTTTATCCATAATAATCAACGCGAAGGCAAACTACTCCGCTCAAAAGGCTATTTCTGGCTAGCCTCTCGACCACAGTTTGCTTGTCAATGGAACCAAGCTGGCGGTATTGCACGTTATGGTTTTGGCGGGATATTTTGGAAGGCCTTACCAAAAGATCAGTGGCCAACCGATAACGATTACTTAAATTCAATTAACCAAGTTTGGCAAGAACCCTTTGGCGATATGCGTCAAGAGCTGGTTTTTATTGGTCAAAACCTCAATCAAGCAGAAATCACACGCGCACTCGACAACTGCTTACTTAGCGATGATGAACTGCTAGCAGGAAAAGAGCTTTGGCAAACACTACCCGATCCATTTCCAATTTGGGAGGAAGCATAAATGACAGCCCACGCATTTGAACATGATACTGATAACCTACCAGCAGAGGCAGCAATAGCATTAAGCCCAGTGGTATTTTCACAAATCTATAAACCCGAGCATAACATCGCAATTTGGCAGCGTAGCTTATCAGAGCAGCTGCAAACTGAAGTAACCGAGACTGTTGCAGCCTTTGCAGATCTCAGTATTAACGCTGTGATCAATCAAAACGCGATTGCGGCAGACATTGATAAAGCACTCGAAAAACGACCTCAAGCAAAAGCGCTTAAAGCCGATCTTGCTCAGCTTGTTGATATGTTTTGCTATTTATTTGAGCTTAAGCGTGTGGGTTTAAGACTAAAAGTACTTGAGCGGGCTATGTGCCCACGCTTTCATGTTGATCGTGTTCCTTGTCGATTAGTGAGCACCTATAGCGGTAGTGGCTCTGAATGGCTACAGAATAGCGGACTCGACCGCAATAAACTGGGTGCAGGAAACCAAGGTTTAAGTGATCAGGAATCTGGTTTAATTGCCCCACACACTAAAGTGCAGTCATTAACTGTCGGTGATGTTGCCTTATTAAAAGGAGAAACATGGCAAGGCAATGAAGGTTTAGGCCTTGTACATCGCTCACCACAGGTTGCAACTGGGGAAAAGCGCTTACTACTCACATTAGATTTTATTGCCTAATTAAACCTCAAACTAAACACAATAATGCGCCTGTATTTATATGGGCGCCAAAAATAGTGACTTTAACTCCAAACATAAAAAGTTAATTAAACGCTTTTCAAGCCGCTTACCATTCACATTAAATTCACATCAACACATATAACTTAACGCCGAACTTCGTACCTAATAATGGTTCAAAGTTCAGTTTAATCAACTAAACGCACGTATGCTTTTAGTAGGAAAGTAACTTTTTATGAAAGGAATTAAACAACATGATTAGAATAACCCAAAACCTGTTTACAATGACTGCAATAAGCGTATCTGTACTCTCAATACTTCCAGCAAATGCAAATGATGGTAACCTAATGGTCAATCAACAAAGTGGCGTTATTGTAGGCTACTGGCATAATTGGTGTGATGGTGCAGGCTATAAAGGCGGGAAGGCACCTTGTGTTAGTTTAAAACAAGTTAATAGCCAATATAACGTGGTTAATGTCTCATTTATGAAAGTATTTGATGTAGCAGAAGGCCGCATTCCCACTTTTCGCTTAGATCCAAACATAGGTTTATCAGAACAAGCGTTTATCAACGAAATTAGTGAACTAAACCGCCAAGGGCGTAGCGTATTACTCGCTTTAGGGGGTGCCGATGCCCATATAGAGTTACAACAGGGCGATGAACACGCTTTTGCCGACGAAATAATTCGCCTTACCGATAAATTTGGCTTTGACGGACTCGATATTGATCTTGAACAAGCAGCCGTGACAGCAGCTGATAATCAAACCGTGATACCTGCCGCACTTCGTTTGGTAAAAGATCATTACAAAGCGCAAGGTAAAAACTTTTTAATTACCATGGCTCCAGAATTTCCTTACCTTAGACAAGGTGGTAAGTACATTCCTTATATTACCGCACTTGCAGGGTATTATGATTGGATAAACCCGCAGTTTTATAATCAGGGTGGTGACGGTGTTTTTGTTGATGGTGTAGGTTGGGTTGCCCAAACAAATGAATCTCTAAAGCAGGAGTTCATCTACTATATGGCTGACTCTTTAGCAAATGGTACTCGCGGCTTTCATAAAATCCCGAATGATAAACTCGTGTTTGGTATTCCTGCCAATATGGATGCAGCTGCATCTGGGTTTATTCAAAATCCTGAAACGCTTTACAGTGCCTTTAATCAATTAACTCAGCAAGGACAGCCTCTTAAAGGCGTGATGACTTGGTCTATCAATTGGGACATGGGGACGAATGCCGCAGGTGCAATGTATAACAACACGTTTATAAAAAACTATGGTCCCTTTATTCATGGTCAAATTATTGAACCTCCAAAAAATGCACCTGTACTAAGTGGTATAACTGACGCAAGAGTTCGCCAAGGAGCCTCATTTGACGAGCTAGCAAATGTAAGCGCCATCGATAAAGAAGACAATAACCTCACCAGTAGTATTGTCGTCACGGGCCGTGTCGATACATCAACTCTCGGACAATATATTCTCGTTTATACTGTTAAAGACTCTGCTGGTAACGAAAGTAAAGAAAGCCGCAAAGTCGAGGTGTTTAGTGATAAGCCTTTATTCAGCGGGGTTAATAACGTGAAGCTTGCCCTAGGTAGTACTTTTGAACCAATGGCAGGTGTCACTGCAAATGACACTGAGGACGGTGATTTAACAGCTAACGTCTCGGTTTCAGGTCGTGTTGATAACTCAAGAGTTGGTCAATACACCCTAACCTATTCAGTATCTGACAGTGCTTCACAAACCTCAACAGTGGTTAGAACTATTACAATTTCAGACAGCACACTATGTGCAAGCCAATGGGATAAAGACAAAGTCTATCTAGCAAACCAACTAGTAAACTATGAAGGAAATATTTATAGAGCCGGTTGGTGGACTAAAGGTGAACAACCGACTACCTCAGACCAATGGGGCGTTTGGAAACTTGCTAATGATGCTTGCCAATTAACAAACTAATACGATTATTAAAGCTCACAGAACGTCTGTAATGTGAGCTTTAACATACACCCTATTTCAAATTAAAAAAAAGCATACTAAGTGAACTCGCAATTGCCGAAAGAGCAAACATGCGAAGCAGTAAAATTGAAACATTGCCTGCCCCACCGGCTAGAGTCCCTCTAAAACTCAGCGGGTAATCATGGAATACCATTAAGTATAAAACGTTAAATAGCCCTACCCGCATCCCGTCAATTTCAAGCGTATCGCCATTTTTTAAGTGGACTTCACAAACATGCAAACTTGGTAGCCTCCTATGTGCTTCACCAAACTTCCGCCTGTACTTAAGATCCATTGTATAATTAAATATCACCTCTGCAATGTCGTCTCTAGCAATTGTAACTGTACGATTTGTGTGCTTTTTAAACGTCAATTTATCAATTTTAAGCTCATTCTTACTTATGCTCATTGCCCATTTAAAGCCAAAGCCATACTTTTTGTAAGTCATGATGCGTTTTGTGATAAACACAGCTAAAAAACTGCCAAGACAAATCAAAAAAGCCAACCAAGGGAGCACTGCATCTTTTAAATAAAAGGCCGAAAGAGAAATAGCGAATACCATAAATGCAAACAGAACTTCTGCCTTACCAGATAAAACCGCAAGGCCTGGTAATGTCTCTAACTCAGTTATTGAATCCTCGGTTAATGACGACTTCCCTTTAAAAGCGGCGTATCGAAACCAGTTCTTGTCATTTAAATCTAATTCAAGTGAATGCTTGGCCATCGACCCCATAAAAATTCCTTTTTATATTAAAATTTGTAATAAGTAACTTATTGCTATTTAAAGATTTTATACCTGAACCAGCACCATGAGTAAATATAAAACGAACCTCGCTCAAAACTAAAATGCCATCAAATAAAAAATCTATGGTAAATTGCACGCAATCATTAGAAGTGGCTACTTTTAATGATTTAAATTTTGTTGATGAATACAAGGCACCCAATGAAAACACTCTCGAAAGTACAACAAAAGCAACAGGCACTGGTTCTTAACGTTGCCGACGCCCTTGAAGAGCAAGGCCGCGCTGAGCTCGAAGGTATGCTGCAATGCTGGTTTGATGTTGAATATCACTTATTCCCAGGCTCTTTACTTTTGTGCTTTCAGTTTGAAAACCAGCAAACATTAGATGCAGCAAACCCTGAGCTGTTGAAATGGCAGAAACGCTTGAGTGCAGCAATGCTGAAAAAAGGCGTGATTCTAAAAGACATGCGCAGGCACTTAGTGTTTACCTTAAAAGGCCCTGATGATTAACTTTGTCTATCGACAAGTAGCGGTTTTAATACCATAAATGGTATAACTTGAGCCTAAAATTAAAAAGGTGTGAACTTAAGTAAAGTTCACACCTTTAAATAAACGATTTAACCACACCAGTTGATAAAATTTTATTTTTAATACGTCATTTCATTTATCAACAGTGTTAAACCCTTTTTATTACAACATCAGCTAGTTAAAACTAGCTTAGAAATAAAATTCCTTGTTAAATATATTACAAAAAAACAATACTAAATAAGACTTAAGGCTTCAACTGTATTAATTTGAATCGCACATAAAATATATAGAATCAAATAATTATCAAACACAAAACCGAACGAAAGAATAAAATAAGTAAAAAAAATAAACTTAACTAAAAATATACTATAAATAGTACAAAGAAAAACACAGCGCATTAATTATTCTATTTTTATAAATAAACTACCAATACTTGCTTAGTTAAACAGTAAAGACATAACACTGTTTAGTACAACCTATCATCTTTCAAGATTGTGTATCTTCACGTGCTCAACTAGCTCTGGAAAAAATGCTAAAAAAACGGCATCTAACTCATGGTAGTGACGGGTAATATCCTCAGCAGCCCCTGAAAAGTTATTACTAAAACGAATACGCCTTGCGATATTATCAAGCGCAAGCCCTACTCCAGCCACTGTTTCATATTCTTTGAACCAGTCATTATTGGTCATACTCGTGACAACTTGTTGCATACGTGAGGGCATCAAGGCTTGGCGTGTATTTAACAGCCCATAACTTTGGTGTTTAAAATCTGCTAATGGCTGGTCGTTAAAACGATGCCAATGCTGAATTAAGAAGTGATCAAATACCACATCAATTGCAACACTGGCAAAACGCTTACGCTGTGGAGAAAAGAAGTGTTTAGCTTCTTTTACTAAAAGATGTGCATCGGTAAATCGGTCTACTAAATAGTGATTCTCAAGCGCATTTTTGACTGTAATAGGCAAGCCGTTTACATGCCTACGCCCGCCAAAATCCCCTAGCAAATTACCAAAATGTGAATCAGCTGTCGGTTTTGCAAAATAAAGGTGAGCTAAGTAGTTCAACACATACTCTAAATTAAGTCGTTTTATAGATTGTAATAGAAATTGGCTGTTAATAAAAAACAGAGCAAAGCGTACTTTAGGAGGAAAGGTGCCCCCTTTCCTCTATTACTGGATTAAGATTGTCAGAAGCTATATTTTAAGCTCAACTTATAATTAACCGGCTCACCTGGTTGTGTCCAAATTGCAGAATAAGAATTAGCGTAGTAAGTTTTATTTAGTAAGTTATTTACATTAAACTGTATAGTGACATCATTATTAACAGCGTAATTTGCAAACAAGTTTACCAAGGTGTAAGAAGGTAAGTAATAGTCTAGATCTATCGTTTCGCCTAAACGCTCACCAACATACTGCACCGCAACGCCAACTGTTGCATCGAAGTCCACTAAGTCGTTTAAGTCTCTTTTGATTTGAGCATTAGCGCTATGTTTAGGGATATTCAACAAAGGACTGCCTTGGGGTAACTTGACCCACCAATCAGTATTAACTGTATCATTGGCTGTTTTTGCATCTGTATAAGTATAGGCAAAATCAAAAGATGTACTATCTGAGATGTAACCATGTAAATCAAGCTCGACCCCTTCACTGCTTACCTCTCCAAGCGCCGTTGATATACCTGCTTGCAAATCAGTAGTCAGCATATTAGTCTTTTTTGCACTAAATACTGTGACGCTACCATTGACACTATTTGAACTGAATTTAACACCCACTTCGAAAGAGCTTGTTTCTTCAGGTTCAAATGCATCACCATTTTTATCGTAGCCGCTATTTGGTCTAAAGCCTTCAGAGTAACTAGTATAATATTGAATCTCATCAGAGTATGCGTACACAATACCCACACGAGGACTGAACGTAGTTTGGTCGCTCTTTAAGCTTTGTTTGTTTATGTGATTATCTATTTGTTGATCAAACCAATCAAATCGACCACCTACCTGCACTTTCCATTGTTCAGTCAGATCAATTTGATCTTGAATGTAAACCCCATAACTATGCTGAACCTCCGAACTGTCAAATAACAGAGCTCCCTCTGGGGCTGTTTTTCCATACTCAGGTTCGTACATATTGATTGCATATCGAGTGTCATCAATCGTTGGACGGTATCGGTGCCAAAGTTTATCAAAATCAAATTTACTGGCATCAGCACCTATTAGTAAATGATGAGTGAAACCCACAGTATCAATGCTACCACTGAGCTCTAGTCGAGTAGAGAAGTACTTGGTTTGAAAGTCACGTTGGTTATGTTGTCTGCTTAATGTTACACCATCCATAAAATAGATTTGCCTAGCAGGTGCTAGTTCGGCATCGCTCGACTCACTAATAAACTTCGAATCACTATAACTAAAACCATTTAAAAGTGACCACTGCCCAAGTTGATGCTCAAATGTAAGCTGATGAGAAATCGTATCAACTTCTGTCGGCTTATCGTTTGGCTCACCTAAAAATGATTCAATAGGTAATGCATCAATATCACCATCAATTGCAACAATACCGCGGTCAAAGGTTGTGCTTTGATCAACATATTCAAGTTCATAATTTAACTTCGTGCGTTCTGAAATAAGCCAAAGAATTGAAGGGGTTACAACTGTTTTTTGAGCTTCATGATAATCTCTAAAACTTTCACTATCTTCCACCGCCCCATTAACTCTAAAAGCAATCTGCTCTGAAAGTGCATTGGTGTAATCTCCCTCAGCACGGTAGTTTTGCCAGCTCCCCGCAGTTACTTTTACATAGCCTTGCTCTTCAAACTGTGGTTTTTTCGTCATGATGTTAATCGTTCCACCAGGTTCTGAGCGCCCATAAAGTGCAGAACCTGGCCCCTTCATAACTTCAACATAATCAATATTGCTTGCATCGCGGATACCACTAAAGCTTCTGCCCGATGAATAGCCATTAATTAAAAAGCCCGATGGAATATTCTCATCACCCACTAAGCCACGAATCGCGAAACTCTCCCATAGACCACCAAAATCATTTTGCTCTGTGATACTTGGCGTTAGATCAAAAATGTCGTTTAGCTCAGTTACACCAGCAAATTCAAGACTATTGGCTGAAATAAATTCAATACTTTGAGGCTGCTGATTCATAGGTACATCACCGCGAAAAGCCTGTCTTACTCCAGATACAGATATCTTCTCTATATCTGATGATGTTACAGCGACTACCGGTGGTGAAAAAAGTGCACTAATAGCAAGCGAAAGAACTGACACGTTAAATAGGTTTGATTTATTCATTTTAACTCTTAAGCAAAACTTAATCGATTAAGTTTTCACTCACATAACTCCCTTCTACTGGCAAGGTGAAAACTCAATCGTTAACAAAAATTATTATCATTTGTAATATTATAAATAAATAGAAATAAAAGAGCTAGATGTCGATTGAAAAATCTTGCACTATTATGATCGTACTAATGGGTATTCATCCCCAATGAAAAAGCTCTTGTAGAGCGCTTTAATTGTGGTTATCTAGCGCTAGGCTCAGTAGCCAATTTGTGAAAATGTAAGGTAATCTTGTTCTGTAAATTTTAAACACTGAGAACTCACCTATTTGAAATTACTCAAAAGGCCTACGTTAAAACGATGCCAATACTAAAAAACAGTATTGGAAATACTTATAACGAGGTGGCCAAAAATGGTTAACCACTACAGTGACTTCTTTCAAGTATCTGCCAAAGCGGATGTAACACTTTTTACAAGCAAAACTTGTATGATCTATGCCGATATCTACTGTTAATCTCACTATTAACGCCAAGTTTTATGTTATAAATTACCAGCAAACTGACTTTTAAAAATGGAATTTAATCTTGAACCTTCAAAACATCCTTTCTTATTACCGAGATTGCTATAAAGAAGATAGCGCGGACCTTAATTTATGGAATCTCAATAAGTTAAAAAAGGAAGATAGTTTCGTTCTCGAAGGAAAAGATGAGCTGGGCTCAGGCTTTTTACCTCGGCTTCCATTGCCTAGCGAATTTGCCGAGCAAATGGTTAAACGTGTTGAAATATATCAACGCGAGCGGGTTTTGCTTTATGTCAGGTTTATTCTCGTTGGTAAATTAGACATAAAAGGTGAAATGAAATCGGTTGTTTCCCCTATTTTATTCAACGAAGCAAGCATAGAAAAAGACGGTGAAGATTATTACTTTTCAACTAATAACCCAGTACCTGAAGTCAATGAACCGTTGATTCAACTACTGATGCCTGAGGAAGACTCAGTTCATCACATTACAAACTCTGTAGATATTCAATCACCTCATTATTGGACTTCACGACTCAAAGGCAGCCCTGTTGAGCTTAACCTACTTGAGTTACTTAACTATCCCGAGCTTACAGATGCAGGCGCCATTCTGCGTGCTCTAAAAAGAAAAACAGCCTCGTTATTACCGGTATCTATGCTTACCTTTGTTGAGCGCTCAAGAAGCTCTCGCGGTATACTCCATGAGTTAGAAGAAATTACAGCTTCAAACACATTGCCTGCCCCACTGGCTAGTCTGTTTAGCCATACAAATACAACTGGTAACGCAGCACAACTAAAATTTAATTACTTGCCAGGATTGCTCTCCTCTTCGCAGAAAAAGGTGATTGAAATTGCTGCTAATAGCTCATTAGGGTGTGTATCTGGCCCGCCAGGAACAGGTAAAAGCTACACTATAGCCGCTGTTGCTGCTGAGCACATAGCAAGGGGTCAGTCAGTGCTTGTTGTCGCAAATAATGATGCGGCTTTAGACGTCATTGCCAGTAAACTCGATGAAAACTTCAACTTAAGTGATATCTCTATAAGAGCGGGTCAAAACGCATTTTTATCGAAGCTAAAAGATTATTTAGAATCTTTACTAGCAGGCTATTTTTCAAATGAATTAAATAAAGAGCCCAATGAATGTGAGCAAGAGCTTACACAGCTCAACAGCCAATTAAATACGCTAGAGCTACGCTTCCTAAAGTTTTGTGAAAAAGCGATTATTAGAGGACAACGGTTAAAAAATATTGAAGACAAATCGCCTCAATGGCTAAAGCGCCTTTACTTAACTTTAGTGAAAAGCAAAATTCAACAACTAACAAAGCAGTGGTCAGCCTTAGATAAAATAAACACGCAACATATGCAAAGAGAGTTACTCGCGAGTAACTATTTAAATGCACTGAAACTCAAAAACCTTAAAACACTTGTAGAAACACAGCGCCAGTCTCTGCAAGCCTTTAATAAAGCAATACGTAGCCGCACATCAAAACGACAGTTCGAGTTATTTGATAATATTGAGTACAGTGCGCTTTTGTCTGCATTTCCAGTGTGGTTAGTGAGCTTAAATACCTTACACCGTGTTCTGCCACTAAAAGCAGAAATGTTTGATCTTGTTATTATTGATGAAGCAACTCAATGTAATATTAGTAGTTGTGTTCCTGCCCTTTATCGCGCAAAAAGAGCACTCATCGTAGGCGATACTAAACAATTAAGACACTACTCTTTTTTGGCAAAACATAAAGAAGCACATTTTAAAACACAACATAACTTATCCCATAATAGCCAAGGTGTAGTAAGTTATCGTGATAACTCAATTTTAGATTTAGCACTGAACTCAATTAATAGCCAAGCAGACATTGCATTTCTTGATGAACACTTTAGAAGTAAGCCAGAGCTTATTCACTTTAGTAACCAGCACTTTTATCAAAATAAATTAAATGTAATGCAACATAAGCCCTGTACCAGCAGTGGCTATTTACATGTAAAACGCATTAACGGTATAAGAAATAAAACAGGGGTAAATCATCGAGAAACCTTGAGTGTTATAGAGTTTATAAAAACACAAATACAGGAAGATGAAAAAACGGGGGTTAACCATAGCATAGGGGTAATTTCACCGTTTAGGCAACAAGCCGACGACATAGCTAAAGAAATAGCCACAACCTTTAGTGAATCGGAGATAACAAAACATAAAATACGTGCCGCTACCCCGTTTGGCTTTCAGGGCGAAGAAAGAGATATAATGTTGATCTCTTTTTCACTCGACAATGAATCTAAACGAGCCGCAGCCTATTTAAATAAAGCGGATGTTTTTAACGTCACAATCACCCGAGCACGCCAACTACAAGTGCTATTTTTATCGGTTGATGCAACCCAACTTCCCAAACAAAACCTATTACAAAAGTACCTTACAAGCATCAGTGAATTTGAAGCTAAACACTCTGTTCATAACCAACTTGATCAATTTCAGCATGAGGTAATCAATGAACTGAATAAACGAGCTATTGAAACATGGCCAGGTTACACAATTGCTGGCACAGAAGTTGATATTTTATGTCGTTACAATGGCCGCTACTTAGCAGTTGATCTGATTGGTTTTCCTGGCCCTTGGGCCACTTTTTTTGAGCTAAACACCTACAAACGATTCAAACGTGCTGGCATTGAAATGCTACCCATAAGTTACGGACTGTGGATTGTAGACAAACACGCATGTATTGAAAAAATAGTAACCACAATGACAGAAATACCCGTTTTGGCGAATAACGAATAAATCCATTACCAGCGTATTCATACTCGCTAAATAATTCCCTAAAGCGGCTATCAATAATCCCTAAAAAGTCGGAGGTTGCACTACAACCTCCAACCCATTGCATATTGCTTGACCTTTATTCTCCTGCAAACTTTAACATTCGTGTTTGATCGGTAAGTTCAATATCCACCAACTCAAATGGTGCTTTGGCAGCTTTAGTCACAGAAAACGGCATCATAAAGTTATCTTGACCATTAATCTGCTTTGCGACCTCAACCGTTGCAAGCTTTACACGTTTACCTTTATCGCCCATGCCTGTTAACGTTGCACGAATCGCGTAGCGGCCAGCATCGGTTACTTGCACAGGTACCTGAGCTTGGTATTGGTTATTACCAAGAGCTGTCACTTTCGCGTTATCCATAGTGATGGTTTGCGAACTGTGCACAAACGGCATTTTTATAGAGCGTTTAACTATTTGCCCATTTACCACCGCTTTAACACTTGCCTCAAGTTCATAGTAACCATTTACGGCACCTAGGGTTTCAAGTGGGTATTTAAGCACCGCTTCACCATTTTCATAACGCACATCAAGCTGCTCGCCTTTAGGGCTGTATAAACTTAGTTTTACCTGCTTATCTTTAAAGCGCTTTTGACCCATACTTAACTGTATGCCTAAACGTTGCTGCTGATCTTCCACTTTAAACTGTGTTTTAGCATGTAAGGCATTACGTGAGCCTTTTTCAATTACATGTACTAAATAAGTATCGCTGTCGTTTAGGGCTTGGCTTGTTTTCAACATTGCCTTAGCACCTACCTGACCAAGCCTAAGCCCTACACTACCATCATTAAATCCAGCATTTTGCATTTTTTGTTGTGACGCAGCAGCTTGTACTGATAACAGCTGCGAGTTTGCATCTCTGATTGATAACTTATCGAGCTGTAAATCATCAGGCTTAAACACTTCACCACTATCAAAACGTGCTTTTGGCGCGATACGAATAAAATTATCTACTTGGTTTACATACAGTGGCACACCGCGCTTAAGCTCTTTGCCCGAAACCTTCTGCCAATACTCAACACTATCTTTTTCAAGCATGTGTAACTGCACCGCAGATGAAGATTGCACCTGAGGAAATTGATAAACCGTTTGCTCATTAGCATACGTCGCCGTGCTTACAAGCATCATTGCAGCACAAAGTGTGGTTAACTTATTAATCATGGCTTAGCTCCTAAATTCGATTTTTAAGTATGTTTGGTAAGCCAAAACAATTGCGACGACTTTGCTGATGGCTCAAAGGTTCGCTACCTTGAGTTCGTGATTTATCGGTAAACCACACCACCCCAGCTAACGACTGAGAACTGCAATTTAAAAAACCATCTGAGCAGCTGTCTAACCAGTTTTGTGTTACTTCAAGACCCACTTGATTTTGATAGCCGCCACAATAACTGTCGCTGTCCCATACAGCTGATTCAACGTCACTACCTACCACAGTTTCAAATCGAGACGGTAAGCTCGGGCGGTTCGGTGTGCCGTATAGCCACTGTGCGTTATACGACGCCATCCAAGACACCTGTTGTTGCTTAACCGCATCGTTGCCATAACCTAACAGCCAACCCAAGCTTTGCTCAAACGAATTACCTGCAATAACCGCATCAGCCAAAGGCGTACCACCACTTGAAGGAGCCAGGGCAATAGTACGCGTGACTTTGCTAATAATATTTGGATAACGGCTATCCCATGTTGGGTTAGATAAAATCCAACGCACCACATTACCGCCGTTAGAATGAGTGATCAGGGTTAAATCGGTGATGTTTTTATTATTGATAAATGTAGTAAGCTGCCCCGCTAAACAACCAGATGCCGCATCTGCCCACATATACTGCTCAAAATCACAATTAATGACGGTGTAATTACTGCTATTGGGTAAACCTTGACGAACCGTGTCGACAAAGCTACCAGTCCAATAGTCATTATACGCATCGCTTTGCTGGCCTGTACCGTGCACAAACGCGACTCCTTGCGCAGCAAAAGCACTGTGGCTGATACCCGCTGCCAACACTAAAGCTGGCACTAGTGAGAGTGTTTTTATTTTCATGTGTGTTCCTGTTGATTGTAATTTTATCTATCAGGTTGGAGGAGTGACCTCCGACCAAAAACATAGACCAAACAGGTACGAAAGCAAGAAAATATTTACATAAATTTAACTTTAATGTGTTTTTTAAGTACAAATTATTAGGTTTTTCATTGGTAAAAACTGCCAAATGAATATGAGAGACTTGCCTGCTTGGTAGGTTTTAAAGCTAATCATTAGGCGAAAGCCCTCAGAATTAACTTTTATTTATAAATCTTATTAATCCATATCTCTAAATTGACACATAGGATCTTTCATCTTTTAATGTATAAAAGTCACTTAGCATGTATAACACTGGGTGTACTTTTATCTATCGGCAAAACATGAGTCATAAAAGTTTTTAAAGCGCTGGTTATTACAGCAATCTCAATCTCACTTTATACATTATTTATGATTTCATTCACTGACATTTATGCCCAATCTATTAATGGCTTGAAAGTATCAAGCTTTTTTCTTTTGTTTAATTTATTACTAGCGGTGTTATTTTTTAGTAAGCAACTTAAAACAAGTGCGCTTGTTATAAAAAGGCATAAAAGACGACACAAAAAGCAATTACAGTATATTAAGAAACAGTTGCAGAAATAACTATAATATAGGATGAAACCACTACGCACTCTATGGCGTTAAAATGCGTCCTAGACTTCGAATCCATTTTCGCACCTTGTTACTTTTGTTTATTCAAAAAAGCTGTTGCATTACTAGGACAGCTTCTTGGGTATTTGAATTTAATTATATCCAGAGTTATTGACATTTGGGGGTGACAAACAAAACAAGCCTTCCGTTCCTGTATCTAGATCTAATATTAGTCAAACTCTCGAAGTATAAATTTGGCTACTCTATCACTTCGAATGTGTGTAGTTGCTCTTTTCTAAAGTAATGAACACCAAAAAGTAGAGCACCTGCATTTCCGGCGACACTAGGGTCTCCACTATGTCTAAATATGACATAATCATTCCCCTCTTCAATTAACTGACCATCTGATAGATGCATTACAGACGGAGTAATTAAACCACCCAAATTACTGCCATAAATATAGTAGCTACCAAAATCTACACTTTTATTCGTCGAATTAAGCTGCCCCCTTATATCTCGCTCAATTAATTCAGTAAGCTTTTGCATGCCCTCATTTAGCTCGAAGCTAAGCGTTTCAACTTCTAATTGAGTTGGGTTTTTAACATCACTGACTGGAATATGAGTTGGAATATGATATAAATATCGACCCACCCAATTATCTGAGTCAACTTCTATTGCTAAAGATATTCTAAATACATCATCGAAGCATTCCTGAACATAAGCAACTGGAAAAAGCTTAGTTGCTTGTGGCTGTTCACTATAAAATTCACTACGACTAAAAGCCTCTTTAGCAAATTTTAAAATATCAATACCAACATAATGCTCTTTATAAGACTCACTTTTACTTGAGTTTATGGCCCCTGTAACAGCCTCACCAACAAAAGGAACTGGAACTAGTAACGTTGCAGCGCTGTCAGCAAATATGACTGAAAAATGAGTGCCAGGGATCAACCGTGAACCCGAGGGTAAAGTTGGAAGTTCCTCACTTATTGAGAACTTTTGTATCGTATGTTGAGGAGGCGGCTTACTTTCTTGCATTGCCACGCAACCAGTTAGGAGCGCCATAAATAGAGTCAACAATAAACGCATAAATAGTCCTTGTTCTAAATTAATCTAAACTGATGGTTTAAACACGCACCACGACAACTACATTTCTGAGTCGTAAATCACCCTGTTTTTTCAACTTTAGTGCTTGTTTCAACTAATATTTATTTTTATAGTTTTGAAGAGCTTCAATCCGTTCTTTATATTTACTTATTGAGCAAGTAAGTTTTGCGCCAATTTCTTTCCAGCACTCATTTCGCTCTTTAATCCACCCAATTTGTTTTTGCTTTAAATCACTGAGCACATTTTCTGAGCCTTTAGTCATTGCTTTGGCCTTTGAAATTGCATTCTGGTAAACAGACGCTAACTCATTATCTAATAAAATAAGTTCAGTATTGCCGCAGATTAATATCTCAATCTCATGGGGGTGAGCCGCATTACAATTAAAAGAAGGGGTTTCTTCTATACGGTTGCCTTCGGATAAATACTTACTAAGTACCCAGCCAGTTTTACCTTGCACACCCACATTACACCATGCATTATTTTTAGACGTCTCTCTTTGTTGCTCTGTCATTTTTTGCCATGCTTGTAATGAAGTGCCCCCTGTGCAGCCTAAATTTTTAATACCATTTGTATCTGGAGGAACAAGTAAAACCAACTTGCTGTTGGCTTGCATTTTTTCAAACATTTGTATTGAGTTTTCACTCGATACGCGAAAAAAATCAGGTCCATCAGCGTTCGCTATTGATACAGACGTATAGAAAGACAAACCTAATAGAAGTAACCGTTTTTTCATCACAATTCCGTTTTAATATTAGCTGTGGGTTAAAAGAGTGGTTTTGCGTTAGGGTCAACTTTTTCACACTCACCAGAAAATTCATTGAGCCCACTTGCAAAAACAATTGTACCTGTTGTCCGATCAATCCGAAGGTTTGGTTTATTTAAAAAATTGATTTTGACCTCACCCGTTACCTCAGTATTCGTGATTTTATATTCACGAATAGGAAACCAATCTGAGGCTTCATCTTTTTGAAAAGGAGGTAGCATACCAACAGGTATTTTTACTTGGCCTTTATCTGAGTGAATTTCAACAAGCATAACCCCTTCAAAAGGTCGTTTTATCATGGCTTGCTCAGTACCAAACTCTTTCGAATGCTCACTTTTATTGCGACTATTCTTAAATGTTGTCTCCGTATCACTCACCGTGCCAGAACCTTTACACTTTAAACTTAAGTTTAATTCTTCAGCCTGTGAAGTAGACGAAAGACAAAGAAGCGATAAACAAAAAAGGAGTGATTCGATTGGTTTGATTGAAAAAAAACGACTATCCATACTAACATCCTAACTGTTAAACAAAGTCAGATAAAATAGTAGCATAGTACGATATTTAAGCTAGCCAGTTTCATAACAGTCAGGGAAAATGATTACACAAACTAATCTACTTTTTTACCAGAAAAACACTCCGTAATACCCCCATAATTTGCCAAATTAAAAGGCCAGTTCTCTCTTTTTGACTATACAGCACAGTCACTTTGTTCACCCAAGATAGCTTGTTTCTTATCTTGATACCGCATAAAAGTAATTAATAAACCATCTTCCCAACAGTGAATTAAACCATGAAAAAACGAAGCAACATCCATTCAATTTTAGCGTAACTTTTATAACAATTTATTGATGTAGCTGTTGACGTAAACTGCAAATCACACTACTCTTTTCTGGAAGCGCTTTCATAAGGGCGGTTTTCAACCTCTTTATGGTAGCGCTTCCAGATATGATATAAAATCTATTTTGACAACAATATCATGCTCTAACAGCATGAATAACAATGATAAAAACGAGGGAAACCTGATGCCAAGCCATAACTTTAAAAGAACAAAGTTAGCTTCCAGCTTATCTTTGCTTTTGGGTGCTAGCACCTGCTTATCTGCTTACGCAGAGCAATCTGAACACAACGACAACATTGAAGTTATTCAAGTAACCGGGTTTAAAGGCAGTATTAAAGAATCAACCCAACTAAAACGCTACTCTTCAGGTGTTGTTGATGCTATTTCATCAGAAGATATAGGTAAATTCCCCGATACAAACCTAGCAGAATCTTTACAACGCATTACAGGTGTATCGATAGACCGCAGTAATGGTGAAGGCTCAAAAGTAACTGTACGTGGGTTTGGTCCAGATTATAATATGGTGACTTTAAATGGCCGTACCATGCCAGCAGCTTCGCTTCCTGCAGGCGGAGGATCGCCAAATTCTCGTGCCTATGATTTTGCTAATTTGGCATCAGAAAGTGTTAAATCTGTCGAAGTTTATAAAACAGGAAAAGCAAATATCGCATCAGGGGGTATTGGCGCCACAATCAATATTAATACAGCTCGCCCTTTAGACAATCCTGGTTTAATTACTAATATCGGTGTTAAAGCCATGCACGACACAACAAACCGTGTAGGCGATGATATCACACCTGAAATTTCGGGCATTTTTAGTTGGACGGACGAAGACGCTAAATTTGGTGTATCACTTACTGCAAGTGTTCAAGAGCGCGATAGTTCTGCTGCAGGGGCTTTTGTTAACGAATGGAGAACGACCGCTTACGATGGCACAATTCCTCAATCTGCGGATGACATCATTATCGAAAATGCACCTGCAATGGGGCAATATTATTCGATGCCTTCTGATCTTCGTTATACTATCGCAGATCGCGAACGAACTCGAACAAATGCGCAATTAACTCTACAATATAGCCCCGTAGAGTCACTAACAGCAACACTTGATTATACATACTCGCAGCAAGAGTTATTTGAGTCGCGGGCTGAACAGTCAATCTGGATGGATAACTATAAAACCCATTTAATTTTTGATGACAATACCGTTAAAACCCCCATTTACTACAAAGAAGAGCGTAGAGATCTATCAACGCGTGATCTAGGCCTCGCGTTACAAGAACTAAATCAGCTTAATAAAAATGACTCTATCGGTCTTAACCTTGAATACTTTGTAAATGATCGACTTAGATTTGTATTTGATGCACATAGCTCAAAAGCAACGAGTGAACCAGATGCACCTTATGGCAGTTGGGTGAATGCGGGGTTAGGAGCAAATATCGTCGCCTCTCAAGAAGTCGATTTTAGTCGCAAGTTACCCTCAATGGTAATTGGTTTTGATGATTGCAGCCGAGCTAATCTAAACTGTAATGGCGTATTAGACCAAGATGACGTAGGTACTTCTATTCTCGATTCTAACTTTGCGCGCCAAGAGTCAACCGTTGATGAATTCCGATTACTTGGCAAATATGAAATAGAGTCAGGTGTAATTGATTTTGGTATTGAGTCACGCTCTATGGAAAGCCATTCATTACAATCCCTTACACGTAATACAATGGGCAACTGGGGGATTGAAAACCCTGGAGAGTTGCCAGACGGTTACCTTGATCCTACAAACTTCTTAAGTGAATTAGATGGCTACAACACCTCTGGTTCGTTTGCTCAAGGTTTTACAGGTAGCGCATCTGAAATTGGTTATTGGGCTGCAAACCAGTACGGCTTTAATTTTGCTGCTGATGGTGCATTTGCAACAAACCGCACCATTAAAGAAGAGATTCAAGCTGCATTTGTGCAATATAACTATCAAGGTGAAATTAGCGATATGCCATTTAACCTACTAGTTGGGGCTCGATACGAAACCACAGATATCACCTCAACAGCAAATATTGATTTACCAAATGCAGTAGCTTGGGAAGGTAACAACGATTTTAATGTGCGATATGGCACTGACAAACAAGATTACTCGCTAAGCGCTGACTATGATCACTTTCTGCCTAGCGTAGATTTTGACATTAATGTGGTCGATGATGTAAAACTTCGTGCTTCATATAGTACAACAATCGCACGGCCTACTTATGATAATTTAAGCTCTGCAGCAACAGTTGGGGTACCCACTGGACCTAGTTTAATTCCAGGCACAACCAATGCGCCTGCATCGACGGGTAATCCTGGTTTAGTACCACTCGAATCAGATAATATCGATGTTTCCGCTGAGTGGTATTACAGCGATGTTAGCTATGTTTCTGTCGGTTATTACAATAAAAAAGTTGATAACTTTATTGGCCTAACACCGATGACTCAAAATTACTATGACTTACGAGATGTTTCTGCAGGCCCTCGTGCCCAAGCAGCAAAAGCTGAACTAGAAGCAAGAGGTCTGGCAATCACTGACTCAAACCTATTCCAAATGGTTGCTGCCATGGAAAATGGGGTGGCTTTTGATTCAATGACTTACGAAGAGTTTGAAGCCGCTTACGATATCTTACCTAACAGCGATGACCCTTTGATGGAGTTCACAGCTCAAGTTCCAACCAATAACAAAAATGCAAAAATTGATGGCTATGAGTTTGCTATTCAGCATTTCTTTGGTGACTCAGGCTTTGGTATTCAAGCAAACTACACGATCGTAAATGGCGATGTTGACTTTAATGTTGCCGCAGATCCAACGACAACACAGTTTGCATTAGTTGGTTTAAGTGACACAGCTAACTTCATTGCGATGTATGAGAATGATAAATTTCAAGCGCGTGTAGCGTATAACTGGCGTGATAAATTCTTAAATAATGCTGCTCGCTATGTAAACGAGCCCGCATTTACAGAAGAGTATTATCAAATCGATTTTAATGTGGCTTATAACTACAGTGAACAACTGTCTTTCTTCTTAGAAGGAATTAACATTACTGAGCAAGACAATCGCCAACATGGTCGATATAAAGCACAGTTGTGGAACTTAGACAAAAATGGGGCTCGCTACAATTTAGGCTTGCGTTATAACTTCTAAACGATAGCTGTAAAAATGTATACAGTTTGATACCTATTTACTTAATGAAGTGAGCTTGTAAGGGTTAAACGACGTTGTTATTTAGTTGTTCTAAATTAGACATTTTTAACGCAAATAGTATCACGCTATATTCTCTAAAAGGCTCACGGTTAATGTAAATTGCTACAAAGCCGCTTCTTAATTGAAGCGGCTTTACTATTTAAAGTAAGTATATGAGCAAAAAAATAAATAATATTGTGATCATTGGCGGTGGCGCGGCTGGTTGGCTTACAGCTGGGTTACTAGCCAAAGAACACCCAGATAAAAGTATCACCTTAATTGAGTCTGCTGATATTGGTATTTCGGGTGTTGGTGAAGGCACGTGGCCATCAATGCGCAACACATTGCAGCGGATTGGAGTAAAAGAAAGTGACTTTTTACAGCAATGTGACGCCTCTTTTAAGCAAGGTTCAAAGTTCATAAACTGGCGGGGAAAAGAACAGGCAGATAACTATTATCACCCTTTCATGATACCTGAAGGCTACTATAAATATGATGTTCATACTGCATGGCAGCAATTATTCCCTGAACAAAAATACGCCGATGCTATGAATATGCAAAGCTTTATTTGCCAAGCAGCTCTTGCCCCCAAACAACTTAATACACCTGAATATGCAGGTGTTACGAATTACGGTTACCACCTAGATGCCCATAAATTCGCACAATTTCTAGCAAGACATTGTGTAAATACGCTTAACGTAAAACACATCACCGATAATGTTCTTCACGCCAATAATAATGCTCAAGGCTACATTGAAAGTGTCACTACACAGAATAATGGTGAGATTTACGGTGATTTGTTTATTGATTGTTCTGGTAGCCAGGGGCTGTTAATCGCCAAGCACTACCGGATCCCGTTTTTAGATCAAAGTCACATTCTTTTTAATAATACTGCTGTGGCCGCACACTTGCCCTACGAAAGCCCATCTCAGAATATTGCATCAGCGACTTTATCCACCGCACAATCCGCTGGCTGGATTTGGGATATAGGATTACCAACTAGACGCGGTATTGGCTATACATTTAGTGATAAATATTGTGACGTTACAACGGCTATTGAAACACTAAAAAGCTATGCTGCACAATCTGTTGGCATTCAACAAGCTAGCAAGATTGAAACACGAACACTACGTTTTACGCCTGGTTACAGAGAAGTATTTTGGCATAAAAACTGTGTTGCGATCGGAATGTCGCAAGGGTTTATAGAGCCACTAGAGGCTTCAGCGTTAGCCATGGTTGAATTAAGCATCAGTATGCTAAGTGAGCAAATGCCAGTAAACCAAGTGCACATGCAGCTGTTGAGTGATCGGTTTAATAAACGTTTTAGGTACCGCTGGGAGCAAGTCATCAATTTTCTAAAACTGCATTATGTATTGAGTAGTCGTGATGATAATAGCTATTGGTGCGATAACCACCACCCTAAAAGTATTCCAATTGAATTACAGAACTTACTAACATTGTGGCAATATCAGGCTCCCAGTCGATTCGATTTTATAGAAAATGAAGAGATTTTTTCTTCTCCAAGTTATCAATACGTGCTGTATGGCATGGGCTTCAAAACCAAACAAACAACAAAACTTGATAACCATACATACCAGATGGCACAACAACTCTACCAACTCAATCGCAAGAAGATTGCGCAATACTTACAAAAACTACCCACTAATCGACTGTTATTAAAGCAATTACAAAAGGAATAAGGTGGCAACATGAAACTACAACAAATTAAACAGGTAGTCATAGCTGGCGGTGGTACCGCAGGCTGGATGGCCGCAGCCGCGTTAGCTAAATTACTAAATAAAGATATTGAAATCTGCTTAATTGAATCAGACGATATCGGCACTGTCGGTGTTGGCGAAGCAACCATTCCACCTATTCGTACCTTTCATAAATTGCTAGGTATCGATGAGCAAGAATTTATGAGGTCAACACAAGCAACATTCAAACTGGGAATTCGCTTTGAGAATTGGCATCAGCCAAACAGTGATTACATTCACTCTTTCGGTATGACAGGTAAAGAATGCTGGGCTGGAGAGTTCCACCATTTTTGGTTGCATTGGCAAAAAATGGGCAATACCGATGATTTCGCAGATTACTGCTATGAACTACAGGCAGCTAAGCAAGGTAAATTTGGGTTTAGCCCTCAAAACCCAATTAATTACGCATTTCATATGGATGCCAGTCGTTATGCTGCATTTTTACGAGCATTTTCAGAAAACCTCGGTGTAAAACGTGTAGAGGGTAAAATTGAACGGGTAAATAAACATGTTGATAATGGCTTTATTAAAAGCTTATCGCTGGATAATAACACTGAAATAGCGGGTGATTTTTTTATTGATTGCACTGGTTTCAAAGGCATACTTATCGAGCAAGCCTTACATACAGGGTTTGAAGATTGGTCTCATTTATTACCTTGCGACAGTGCCGTTGCGGTACAAACAAAAGGAACACCAGACCCTCTCCCTTACACCCGCTCTATTGCGCATCAATCAGGATGGCAGTGGCAGATTCCTTTGCAAAACAGAGTTGGCAATGGCTTAGTTTATTGCAGCCGCTATTTAAATGACCATGATGCAACTGAGTTACTATTGAGTAACCTTGTTAGTGACACCCTAACCGAACCAAAAATTATTAAATTTAAAACTGGTCGACGACGTAAAGGCTGGAATAAAAATTGTCTTGCACTAGGCCTTGCCAGTGGCTTTTTAGAACCTCTTGAATCAACGAGTATCCACTTAATTATGACTGGTATCATTCGTTTTATGCGACTGTTTCCTTTTACAGGTGTAACGCCACAAGCTATCGATGAATACAATAAGCAATTACAGTCAGAGCTCGAAAGTATTCGTGACTTTATTGTTTTGCATTATAAGGTTACGGATAGACAAGACAGTGAATTTTGGCGCCATTGCCAAGCTATGGAAATACCTGACCCCCTTGCTCATAAAATCGCATTATTTAAAGAAACTGGGCGGGTTTTCTTAGATGACGGCGATATTTTTCGTGTCGACTCTTGGGTTCAAGTCATGCTTGGACAAGGTGTTAAACCAGCGCAATATCACCATGTCGCTTCTTTAATGAATAATCAAGAGTTAAGTCGCTTTATGCAAGGCATTAAACAACAAATTGCCCATAGGTTAGCGCAATTACCAACTCATAAAGAGTTTATTAACGAGTACTATCGGATAGATGATTAAGCCCACAGTAAAGTCGATACGATTATTGTTAAAACATTGATAATAAAATTTACTGTAAAGCCACTTCTAAGCGCTCGCTTTACAGTAACAATACACTAAATTACATCTTTCTTAATGAGAGTTTTAAGTATTAAGTATGAGTGGTAACTAAAACTACTTAGCGTACGATTGCTAAAAAATAAAACCATGACTCAACATAGAAAATAACTGAATCATTCACCTATTCACTCTTGATTTATTACTAAAAACCCCAAAAACAACCTGCATCTAACTCATTAATTATTAAATAATAAAGTGAATTAATTACGTTGTTTTAAGACTAAATTAAATAAACGGTTGACCGTTCGGACAATAGCCTCTAACCTAAATATGGAAGCGCTACCATAAACAACCCAATAACTTCGACTCAAGTGAAACACAAAAAAATGGAAGCGCTACCATAACAATTTAAATTTAGTCGCAAGATTTACTTGCATTTGTTTACCAAAGGTTTCTTTACATGACTCAGCTCACGTTACCAAAAAACTCAACAATGCTTAGCAAAGATTTTATCTATGGCGTTGCAACAGCCTCATTTCAAATAGAAGGAGCAGCCGATCAGCGTCTCCCTTGTATTTGGGATACTTTCTGCGCGACGCCTGGAAAAATAGCTGATAACTCAAACGGCGATTCCGCCTGTGAGCATGTAAAAAATTGGCAAGACGATGTTGAACTAATCGACTCTTTAGGTGTAGATGCCTATCGCCTATCAATTTCTTGGCCAAGAGTCATAAAGTTAGACGGTACTTTAAATCAAGAAGGTATTAACTTTTACATTACTATTTTAGACGAACTAATGCGTCGAAATATTAAAGCATTTGTTACCTTATATCACTGGGATTTACCACAGCATTTAGAGGATAAAGGAGGCTGGTTAAATCGCGAAACAGCGTATGAGTTTGCTCGCTATGTAGATCTAGTAAGTAAAGCACTATCAGGAAAAGTATATTCATATGCAACGTTGAATGAACCTTTCTGCAGCTCGTATTTGGGCTATGAAATAGGCGTTCACGCACCGGGTATCAAAGGCCGTGAATTTGGCAGAAAAGCCGCTCATCATTTATTACTTGCCCATGGTTTAGCGATGAAAGTGCTAACTAAAAATAGCCCTGAGTCATTAAACGGTATCGTGCTCAACTTTACTCCTTGTTATTCTGTATCATCGAGCGAAGCAGACACTGCAGCAACAGCTTTTGCAGATGACTATATAAACCAATGGTATATGAAACCTGTGATGCAAGGAGCATATCCTGACATCATAGAACAGTTGCCACCCGCTCACAGACCTGACATTCTAGCTGGCGATATGGATATTATTTGCCAACCATTAGATTTCTTAGGCGTAAATTTCTATACCAGGCTGCGCTATGAAGCAAGTGATACAGATTATTACCATGAACTGCCTCACCAAGCGCCAATGACAGATATTGGGTGGGAAATTTATCCATCTGCATTAACAGAATTATTAGTTTCTTTGCATCAAAAATATGATTTGCCGCCAATTTATATTACAGAGAATGGCGCTGCTATGGCCGACAAAATGGTGGATGGTGAGGTGAACGATCAAGATCGTATCGCCTATTATAATGCCCATTTAAATGCAGTGAATGATGCCATATTACAAGGTGTTAATGTAGCTGGCTACTTCGCATGGAGCTTAATGGATAATTTTGAGTGGGCTGAAGGTTATTCAAAACGCTTTGGTATTGTTCATGTTGATTACAACACACAAATACGAACAGTAAAGCTAAGTGGTAAAGCATATAGCCAGTTAATTACTCGCCGATAAAAAAGACAACAACAATGATAAAACACACTCTTCCCATCTACGAAAAAATTGGCTACGCGATGGGCGATGCCGGTGCTAATTTAGTTTGGCGTGGAGCTTTAGCTTACTTAGCCGTATTTTATACTGATACTTTTGGTATTTCTGCCGCCGCTGCCGCTTTACTTTTTTTAGTCGTACGCCTATCAGATGGGGTCACTGATATAATAATGGGCATGATTGCAGATCGGACGCAAACACGGTTAGGTAAGTTTCGCCCATGGATATTATGGTCAACGCCATTTTTGGCACTCTTCATGGTGCTGTGCTTTACGACACCTGATATTAGCCCAACGGCAAAACTAATTTATGCCTACTTCACCTATATTGGTCTCACTTTAGCGTATACCGTAAGTAATGTGCCCTACTCTGCATTAATGGGGGTTATGACAGGTGATGATCTAGAACGAACTAAGTTATCAGGTTTCCGTTTTGCTGGGGCGTTTGCAGGCGGTTTATTAGTAATGGGCTTTTTACCAGATCTAGTCGCTTACTTTGGGCAAGGGGATAGTGCGCAAGGTTACCAATACACCATGTATGTATTTGCCGCCTTACTCACCGTACTCATGTTAGTCACGTTTGCAAGTACCAAGGAGCGTGTTCAACCTGCTACAAATAAGCAAATCTCACTAAAAACAGAGTTAGCGGATTTAAGTTCAAGCTTACCTTTTATCATCCTTCCCTTATTAGCAATCACATTATTTTTCTATTATCGCGAGCTCTACTCAGGCTTATTTTTTGCGGCGACAATGATATTTATGACAGTCCTTATCCGTCGCTTACTGGCAAGTGATCACAGTAAACTGAGTGGCTCACAACGAGATATGGTTGATTTACTTACAAATAAACCATGGCTGATATTGTTAGGTATGGGCTTTTTAACAATGATGTTTAATGGCATTAAATATGCTGTCATTGCCTACTACTTTAAATACTATGTTGGTAACGAGCTTTTAACAGGCCAGTACTTTATTGCTTTATTAGTTGTCTCAATTTTCGGTGCGCTTAGTACAGGGAAGTTAGCGGAAATACTCGGCAAACGCACGTTGTTTATTGCTTCCTTATTATTAAGTGCCCTCTTTACCATTTGTTTCTTTTGGCTGCCTAATGATAACCTCGGCCTGATTTTTGTAATGGGCTGTCTTTCCGAATTCTTCGCCGCCATGATGCCTACCCTATTTTTTACTATGTTAGGAGATAGTGCTGACTATTCTGAATGGAAAAATAAACGCCGAGCGACCGGCCTTATATATTCAGCAGGGACTTTTGTGCAAAAAACAGGTGGAGGCTTTGCAGGAGCCTTAGTGCTCGTTGTACTTGCAAGCTATGGCTATGATGGAATGGACGAAACGACCGTTGCACACTCACTCGATGGCATGATTCTACTAATGAGCTGGCTACCAGCCGCTTTTGCTCTTATCGCCGCGGCACTGATGGCCTTTTATCCATTAACATCTGACATGACGGAAAAAATTACAGAAGACTTGGCAATTAGACGCGCAAGTCTGTAAATTAAAAAGCTAAGGTTTATATTTAATAATAATTATGGCAACTATTTATCAAGTATCAGAGCTCGCAGGCGTTTCTTTATCGACCGTTTCTCGCGTTTTGAATGAGAATGACTACGTCAGTAAAAAAACGAAACAAAAAGTACTCGATGCAATGGAGCAGCTTGGTTATACACCAAACTCGATAGCTCGCTCCCTTGCTTCAAATTGCACTAATAGTGTGGGTATTTTAGTCTCTGAATTAGATGGCGCGTTTTTTGGTGAGATGATGTCTGCTATTGAAGCGCAATTAAGGGCCGCTGGGAAACATGTCATTATTACTCCCGGACACAGTGAAGAAGACAAAGAAAAAAATGGCTTAGAATTTTTAATTTCACGTAATTGTGATGCAATCATTGCCCATGTTGAAGCTGTTAGTGATGAGTATCTAGTAAAGTTAAACAAAGGTAAAACCCCTATTTATTTGATCAGCCGCTATGTAGATAAAATGAAAGAAAACTGCATTAGCCTTGATAACGTGATGGGAGGCTACTTAGCAACCAAACACTTACTTAATCAAGGCCATACAGACATAACATACATTGCGGGTCCGTTATTTAAACCCGATGCATTCGATCGATTAGAAGGTCACAAAAAAGCCTTAAAAGAACATGGTATTGCTTTTGATGAGCAAACTCTATTTGTCGGTGACTTTAAAGAAACCGGCGGGTATAACGGCTTAGAGTATTTCTTTAGCAAAAAAAGAAAATTTACCGCTGTTGTTTGTGCAAATGATGAAATGGCTTCCGGTGTAATGAAATGTGCAAGAGAGCATAAACTTGACCTTCCAAAAGACTTAGCAATTGTCGGCTTTGACAATGTTCATTTTACAAATTACTTGTACCCAACTTTGACGACGATTGATAACCCAGTTGAAAAAATGGGCATTATGGCTGCCAACCTTGTGTTAAAACAAGTGTATAAACAAAATCGCTCTAATATAGAGCATATTTTTACACCTGATCTACTGGTACGCGATTCGACAACGCATTTAGTTTAAGCTTAACAAAGGCGACACTAACCGCTTATTTTATATAACGAATAATATCGATTTACTAATGGAGTAACAGGTGTTTATCGGTGAAGTAGCAAAAAAAACCAATTTATCTGTTAAAGCTATTCGGTTTTACGAAGAGAAAGAGCTCATTACCCCACCAAAACGTCAAGGAAAGTACCGTGTTTACACCGATGAGCACATAGAAGTATTGAGGTTAATCAAAGAAGCGAAACTGTTGGGTGTTACATTAGCTGAACTGAAAGGGTTCATAAAATATGAAAACGGAGAAGCTAACTGGGCTGAGATAAGTGAGTTTCTATTGCACTTAAAAAGCCGTTTGCAAGATCAGATTGAGCAAACAAAACAGAAAATCACCAAAATCGATTCATGTGTTGCGATTATTAACGCTAACTCGTTAGTTGACTCTCCCCCTTAGTGGAAGGTTTATAATCGTTGAAGATTATTAAAATAGTCAAACGTCATAGCACGTACATTGTGTTTAATTATAATAATTTCAAAAAATTAAGCCTTTCTGATAACTTTGATTCTTATTCGGGAGTAATATGGAAAAGTTGGCAAACGAGATTTGGGTTGTTGATGGTAAAACAGTAAATTTTTTCTTTTTACCTTTTACAACGAGGATGACAGTCATTAAACTCGCTAATGGCGACCTATGGGTACACAGCCCTATCTATCTGAACGATGCTCTAAAGAACCAAATAGACCGCTTAGGTCCAGTTAAACACCTCATCGCACCTAATCACTTACATCACTTATTTTTACCTCAATGGATTACAGCATATCCAGATGCTAAAACCTATGGCACAGATGAAGTCATCAAAAAGCGTAGCGATATCTCATTTGATGCGTCCCTCAATGACGATTTAGCGTGGCAGTGGCATGCCGATATTTCTCAAGAGTTATTTACAGGCTCGCCCTTGATGGAAGAATGCCTGTTTTTTCATAAACGTTCAAAAACATTGATCGTGACGGATTTGGTCGAGAACTTTTCTGGTGATGACTTTAACAGTTGGCAGAAATGGCTAGCAAAAGGTGCCGGGATCTTAGCTCCCGTAGGACAAACACCGATAGATTGGCGTTTAAGTTTCATGTTTAAAAAGTCCCAAGCCAGACAGCACTTCAGAAAAATACTGGCTTGGGAGCCTGAGATGTTAGTTATGGCTCATGGTGAATTGATTAAACACCAAGCCGTTGAGTTTTTACGTAAGTCTTTTCGCTGGCTCGCTAACAGCTAAACTAAAACTAACCAGTTTTGTTTGTGGGTCACAGACCTAATAAAGTATAAAAATTATACCAAACTGTTCTTCAGGTAATGATTGACTCTCCCGTTAAGGGCAGGCTTTAAACTTGCAATTACGTGCTAAAACAAAGCTCTTCATTTTTAAACCGCCATGACGAAACTACAAACCATACTTTCTAATAGGGTGATTTCGATGCACCAGAAGGGCGTTAGTCAGCTTAGTTCTCAGTATGACTAAAGGCTTATGGTTGCTTAAAATATAATATATTATTATTTCTATTAGGCATTGCTGCGGCTCTAAGGATATGCCAAATAGAAAATTGATTGGATAGCGAGCAAATGGATTATATTAAAGTAAATAGAGATACGTGGAATAAAAGAACTGCCCTTCATACCCAATCTACTTTTTACAACCTACCCATGTTTAAAAGTGGAACAAACTCTCTTAACCCGATTGAACTGGCCCTACTCGCTGATGTGAAAAATAAATCACTCCTACATTTACAATGCCATTTTGGTCAAGACACGCTCTCTTGGGCGCGACTTGGCGCACGTGTAACCGGCGTTGATTTATCGCCTACAGCAATTGAGTACGCAAATAAGCTCAAACAAAGCTTAAATATAGAAGCAACATTCATAGCAAGTGATGTATATAGTTTTAGCACTATCAACACGCATCTGTTTGATATTGTTTATACCTCTTATGGTGTCCTAAACTGGTTACCCAATTTAAGTAAGTGGGCTAACGTAATTGCTAACTCTTTACAAAAAGGTGGAGAGTTTTACCTAATAGAATTTCATTCTTTCAATGAATTATTAAATGGTTATTCTTATTTTCATGACACTGCCCCAACGATTGAAGAAGAAGGCACCTATACCGAGAATTGTGACGGCACTCTGTCGAAAACAGTGACATGGAGCCACTCAATTAGTGACATTATAAACGCGCTCATTCAGGCAGGTTTAACGATAGAGTCATTCAACGAGTACCCATTTAGCCCATATGACTGTTTTGAAGGCTTAGAGTACGTGTCTGATAAGGGGTATCAATTACTTCATAGAGGGCATCAAGTCCCTCTTATTTTTTCAATTAAAGCGAGGAAGCACCTTTAAAATGAGCCATTCTTCGCGTTTCACCATTCTCAGGGGAATTTATGGATATTAGCTTAATCAGTATATTTGTCTCAGTTGCAGCTGCACATTTTCTTGCATTACTTAGTCCTGGACCTGATTTTGTCTTGGTTGTAAAAAGTGCATTAAAAGGCAATCAAAAGAACGCCATAGGCGTAGCACTTGGTATAGCAACAGCTAACGCAGTGTATATTGCCCTGTGCCTTATTGGCGTTGGTGCCATATTATCTGCATCTATTGGCTTGATGATGACACTCAAAGTTATTGGTGGCTTATTTTTGATGTATATAGCCTATCACGCATTAAAAGCACCTAAAAATGCCTATGCTAATTTCTCCACAAACACGAAGACATCAACTGAGTTTTCGTTGTCATGCTTTTGCAAGGAATTTGTGACTGGGTTTCTTTCAGGCATATTAAACCCTAAAAACTTATTATTTTATTTGAGCCTATTCACTGTTGCACTGACACCTGAGGTCAGTATTAGCTTTAAAGTGCTTTTAGGCGTGTGGATGACCTTAGTGGTCTTCTTATGGGATGTGGCAATTATTTATATGCTGTCAAAAAATACTATCAGACAAAAGTTCATTAGAGCGGCATTTTATATTGATAAAGTAACGGGTGTCTTACTCGGTGCCATAGGGTTTAACATTTTAAAATCAGTTTGGTCTAAACAGTAATACTAAAATTAGCCACCGTAAGGTGCTGTTTATAACCCTTTGTAAAGCAGCACCCGTCTCCTTATATGAGCTTTTTTAATTGCTTACTATAAGTTCGGCTTACTTTTAATGTTTTACCTGTTGTTAACGTTGCCATATATTCAGAGTTACGAAGTGGCTCAAGCTGTCTTACGTAAGTTAAATTGACGATGGTCGACTTATGGATCCGCAAAAATGCCTCTGGTAGCATATTGCTTTCAAGCTCTTTCAACCTTGCTCTCATAACATGGGTTTCGGTTGCAGTATGCACACACATATAGTCACCGGCTGCATCAATCCAAAGAATATCGGTGAATGAAATTATTTGAATCGGATTTTTAGCGTCTCGGATCACCAAGTGATCACTATCAAAATTATACTCTGACTGATTGACAGAATGTTTGTGATGCTCAGCCTTGTTACTCACTGCTTGCTCGAGCGCTATCAACTCACTTTTTTGAAATAGCTTTACGTTACTGACCACTCTTTCTATAGCTTCTGCAAGCCTGTCTAGTTTCACTGGTTTTAATAAATAATCAATAGCTCTAACTTCAAAAGCTTGTACTGCATGTTGGTGAAAAGCAGTGACAAAGATGACCGCTGGACATGCTTCGGGTTGAAAATACTTTATCAATTCAAAGCCTGATTTAGTGGGCATTTCGATGTCTAAAAAAATTAAGTCAATTTCATTATTGTTTATGAGTTCAATAGCATCGTCAACACTGCATGCACTCCCAACAATATTGATTTCAGGAAATTGTTCGAGCCGAATACGTAACCCTTCGACAGCACTGTATTCATCATCAACCAGTATCGTGTTTAGTTTTATCATTTATTGTGACCACTTATTGGTAAGGTTATACATACCCAAGCACCACCTTCGCTTAAGTTGCCCTTTTCTAATCGGTGTGACTTTCCATACATTAACTTTAGACGTTGCTCACAATTTGCTAATCCAATCCCTCTTTTGTTAGTGCTTTCATCACCAAATCCCTTGCCAGTATCAGACACTTTTATATTTAAATAACTCTTTGTTTTTTCTATCGCAATGGTGATACACATTGACTGGTTTGAACGCATGCCATGTTTTAATGCATTTTCTACAAGAGGTTGAATCAACATAGATGGGATTAGCAACTCGTTACAATCATCTGCCACAGAAATATCAACAACCAGCTTGTCTGTAAACCGGCACTTTTCTATGTCTAGATAATTGCTAAGAATGCCGATTTCTTCTTTAATTGTTACTTTTTCCAGTGGATCTGTATATAAACTGTGCCGTAAAAGGTCACACAGTTTTTCAAGCATTTTTACAGCCTCTAAACTTTCTTTCTTCAAAATCAATGTACAAATTGCATTGATACTATTGAACATGAAATGGGGGTTTAGCTGGTAGCGCAGCATTTTTAATTGTGACTCTTTAGCTAAATGTGTGGCTTCTGCTGCTTTTTGCGTTTGCTCTAAATTATCTAAATAAATCTTAATCCCATAATAAAACGCGGTCCACGTTGAAAGAACCGTTAATGACGCCGATGTCCATGTGCCAAAATCAAACCATGTCATTGGTTGCCATAAGTTTCCATAAAACCACTGAAGTGTTATCCACTTTATTTGCGTCCAAATTAACGTCGCGATTATGACAACGAAAATATGAAGCGCAATCTTCAGCTTTAGCTCAATAAAATTGATAGAGGCGAATAGTTTTCTAAGGATAAGGGTAATTAGAAACCCGCAAACTGTGTCAATAATCAAATGCGGGATATGGATAGTCCAAGGCTCATCACTTGGTACTTTAATCATTAACTCGGTTAGCATTGCGTAAACAACCCAACCACATATCTGAAACAGCCAAAATAAGTGGCCGCGGGGGTTACTAGTATTCAAATTATTCAATCCATAAGGTAAAGCTGATAAGCATTACTTGCCCATCAGCTTTACTAAGATTTAGTCAGAGCATGAGAGTAAATAAGCATCTGCATTTGGTTTACTAGTCAGTGCTATATCCGCAACAGCTAAACTGGCAGCCTTTGCTGAGACATTTAACACCTCAGTCACCTTGGTTATATTATTTAACGCAGATGGACAATTTAACGGTATCGCTAACGTATGCCATTTCTTATCATTCATCAAGGCTTCTATTGATGCAAACTTAATGTTGCGCAAGCAATCTCCTTCATTACACATTACTTGCAATTGAGCCTGATTACTTGGCGCAGTGTTAATTCTCATTTTTAGTTCAAGAATAGCTGACTTACTTGCATCACTGAGCACTTCAGGCTGCTGATAGCTTAAGCTCAAAGTGGCTTTCTTCGCTCCTGCTCGCCAAATGAACTGCCTTGCATCTTCCTGATAAGACAAGTTAACTGATTGCATTAACAAACTAGCACCATCACCACTGGTTGCAGAAGAGCCTGTGGTTTCAGTGGCTGCTGTTTTTGCATCTTTAAGTTCCCACACTAAGTACTCTGAAAGTCCTCTTACAAATAAAGGCTTAGCGTCATCACTCGCCACCTTTTTAGGTGCTGTATCTTCACTTAATAAAGGCACATTAACCGTGTCTTGATAAGTTAATCCATAACCATAAGCAAACAATGGATCATACGTTTTGTCACCTAGGTTTAATGTGTATTGCGTATCATACTTTGGCCATGAAAAGCTTAATTTACCAGAGAAATCGAACTGAGTGTTCCCCTTCGCATCTGTCAATAAAACATCTGCCACGCCCTCACCTTCAGAGCCGGGTAACCATGCAGCAACAAATGCATCAGATGCATTGAGTTCTTTATTTATCCAAAGTGGCCTACCGCTCAAAAATACAGTAACAACCGCAATACCATCAGCTTTTAATTTTTTCAATAATGCTAGATCTGCTTTTGTTTTATGCTGATATTCAAGATATTCGATATCACCAAACCACTCTGCATAAGGCTCTTCACCTATAACTACAATCGCTACATCAGGTTTGACCGAGTAGTTTCCGGCTTCATTTAGTTCAATTTGCCCACCAGCTTTTTCAACTTGCTTCTTTAAGCCAGCAAAAATTGACGTCGCATTAGGGAAATCATCATTGGTATTGTCTGTACCTTGCCATGAAACGCTCCAACCACCCGCTTGCTTTGCAATATTATCGGCACCCTCGCCAGCAACCAATATCTTGCTTGTTGCTTTAATAGGGAGTATTTGGTCATTATTTTTTAGTAACACTAATGATTTACGAACCGCTTCTCTAGCGAGCTCACGGTGCTCAGCAGCACCTAACCATTCAGGATGCTGAGATTCAGATCGGCTTGATGGTTTACCTCTTGAGAAAGCTCCCCATCGAATTTTCGCTCTCAAAAAGCGTCGAACAGCATCATTAATTCTTTCTTCAGAGATAATCCCCTCTTTCACTTGTGCAACCGTACTATGATAAAAGGCCTCAAAGTGCTCTGGGACCATAATAACATCGACACCGGCATTAATAGCAGCGGCACATTGCTCTAAGTCACAGCCTTCAACGAATTTATGGGCATTCCAGTCACTGACAACAAAACCATCAAAGCCCATTTGCTTTTTAAGTACCTCGGTCAGTAAATACTTATCACCGTGCACACGTTGACCATTCCAACTATTAAAGGACGCCATAACTGACTGAACCCCTTCATTGATCGCTGAAAAATAGCCAGGGCTATGAATGTCTCTCAATCCCTTTTCATCAATAATGGTGTTACCACGGTCTATACCACGCTCAGTTCCACCATCACCAACAAAGTGCTTTGCTGTTGCAATCCGATTTGTTCCTGTTAAGAAATCATTGTTGATGTTTCCCTGAATACCCACAACCATTTCGCCTGCGTAATCTTTAACTAAATCAGGGTTCTCAGAGTAGCTTTCATATGTTCTACCCCACCGATCGTCCCTGACTACTGCGACAGTAGGCGCAAAACTCCATTCTATTCCGGTTGCAGCAACTTCTTTTGCTGTCGCTTGACCGATGCGTTTAATGAGCTCTTTATCTCTGGTTGCACCTAAACCGATATTATGTGGAAATAACGTAGCTCCATACACATTGCTGTGTCCATGCATCGCATCTGTGCCCCAAATAGTCGGGATTGCAGCCCCATCTAATGATGCATCTACAGACGCCTGATACATTTCGTCTGCGTATTGAAGCCACTGTTTCATCGAGGCTCGTTTATTACCATAAGGCGCGGTATTACCACCATTCAAGTACGATCCAAAGCCATACTTGCGCATCTGTTCGACACTTAAATAGCCTATTTCAGGTTGAATCATTTGCGCTACTTTTTGCTCAATTGTCATTGTTTCAATGAGCTCATCAATTTGCGTTTCAACAGCAGGGTCTTGCTTGAGTTTAGTATTTACATCGGGCCAGTTTACCTGTTCACTGCCGATGGCATGTGAAAGATGACTATAGACAAGCCCAACAAGAACGAATGGGCTTAATAATAACGCTGAAAATTTAAATCTAGACATTTAAAACCTATAATACAACACGTTGAAAAATAAATAGTTAGTTAGGTATGTATTCAATAAAATCATAATATACCCAAGATGAAGCACCATAATATTGCCCAGGAAAGTAATTGGCTTCTTGTGAATTATCGCCGTGCCAGTGATTAATCATGATTTTGGTGTTATCAACAGGCCAAGCGTACGCAGGTATCTCATTATGTGTGAGCACACCATCACCATTATCTTTATACACGGTACGAATAGTTTGCTCTTGGCCATTGGCATCATAAAGATACCAACGAATAACACTGCTAGACCAATCAAAGCCTATCATGAGCAGGTTTTCACGGTAATCGAGACCATATTGACTTAAATCGATGTCCTTTTCCCAGCTCTGATATACTCCGCCTTGCGGCTGATAGATAATATTTGTATGCACAACATTACCAAGTGAGGGGAGCAGCTCAATATCGATTTCTTGCCATGCTCGGCCTGGGCTATCCCACCATGATGTATAAGTGAATATAGATGAAACCGTACCCGCAATATTTCCTGACTTTAAACGTCCTTGTACTTTGCCATAACTATAAAACTGATTACTTTGTAACTCTGAGCATCTGCCCTGCGATAACGACAGTGTTAAACCATTTTCACTGGGGCTTAGCATATTAGGCTGAAAAGTACACCCAAATGGCGTGCCATTATCCCCTTGTCGTGCCGTCCAAATACTAGTGTTATAACCCCAAGCGAAGTTATCTTTAAAGTAGTTAGCACTTAAACTAGGGGATAAAAATGCAATACAGAAAATTGATATATGTAGCCAATTTTTTTTCATTTTTTTGCCTCATATCTGGTTCGCCCCCAAATTGCTAAGCAAAATGAGGGCATCTAGTGGTAGGGTTAAAATGAGAAACCGGCTCTAACACCATAGTATCTTGGCATGCCAAAACTTCCTTTTGGTACACCTTTACTTGTGTTGTTCCAGTATTGAATGGTCTCATCAGAAGCGTTATTAATGAACAGCTCCGCATACCATTTTTGACTTTGCGGCTCATACTTCAAAGAAGCATTATATACCGCGAAGGCATCTCGGCTGTCATCGATATACTTTGTCGCTTCATCAGAAACGGCAAAATCCATATCATCTAAATGCTTATCTAAGTTCCATACCGTTGAATAGGATTTGTCTTTCCAACTTGCGTTAAACCAGCCATGAATAAAGCCATATTCACCTAAATTGAACGTATGCGTATAACTAATATTCGCAGTGTATTTAGGTGTCATTGCTAGATTGTTACCCTTGAGGTTAGTGGCTAACAACGTGTTTTCTGGGTCTTTTGATTCTTCATAAGAGATATCGAATAAATATTCTGAGTCATAGTCCCACTTGGTATTCCAATCTTCCGTAATTTTAGCATCAGTCCAAGTTACGTAACCTGTAATACGACCATTTGGATATGGCTTCCAATCAAACTCGAATTCAATACCTTTAATCGTCGACGCGGGAACGTTCTGCGTGTAATACGCTATAACGGGTTGATTTTGATAATCAAGAATAGGGTCACCATTATCATCTAAAATCGGTGTTCCGTTGTCATCTTCCACAACTGATAAGCGTTCAACATTACCAATCGAACCAACTGATGCATACTGCATATCGGTATAGTCTGTGTAGAAAAAAGCAGCTTTTAAGTTCAGCGAGTTATCAAAAAAGCTTGATTTAGCACCTAGCTCCCAAGTCAGTACTTCTTCTGGGTCAAACTTCGTTTCGAATCGTGTAACATCACCGGTTCTATCGTTAACCACTTCGTACACATCACCAATACCACCCGCTTTAAAGCCACTCGCTAAGTATGCATAGAGCATGGTTTCTGATGAAATGTCATAGTCTAAACCAACACGGAAATCATGGTGCTGCCAGCTTCCTTTATTGTCGTTTTCAAAATAAGACGCATATATAGATGGATCTTCATAATAGTCGACTGGAAGGTTATTTAACTCTGTTCTATTTAACCAACCAACAGTACAGCCATCTGCATTTGAGCAGCGATAAGTTCTACCGCCTTTATCTTGCTTTGTTTCATCACTAAAACGATAGCCCAAAGTTGCATGCAATTTTTCTGTTAATTTATAAGTTCCTTGGCCAAAGATGGCAAATGCATCCGTTGAGCGATCGGGTTGATCCCAAAATGCTTTATCATCCATCGGGTTATCGTAATAACCCACCGTTGTGGTTTTTTCGTGGAAGTAATTAGCACCTACAATCCATATAAAGTCACCGTACTCATCGGATTGAAGTTGAAGCTCTGTTGAAAACGATTCAGCCCCTGTGCCGTCTAGGAAGTAAGTAGCACCATCCCAAGGATCAAGGCCCACTTCACTGTCTTGTGCTGACTCTCTTTCCATGTCTTCATAACCCATCAACCACACAATATTGTATTTATCATTTAGGTTATAATTTAACGTGTTGCGAAGATATGTGATGTCCAAATCTAATTGTCCAGGAACATTCACAACCGCCTGATAAGTGTTATCACTTGGCAAGAAGTTTGCGCAATCGCCTCCCATTTCAACTGGGCGTCCTCTTAACTTATCACAATTAACTAAATCAAGATTATTGCTGCTGTTGTTTACGTATTTTTGGAAAACCGTATGGTTTGAGAAATTACCATTTAATGGCTCCCAAAGTGTACTGATACGAAATGAATACTCATCGGCATTATTATAAAAATCACTTTTATCTGCAGGTGTTAACGCACGAACTTTTTGTGCTTCAGGGTCTGTACCCGCGCCGTCAATCCACCAGTTTTCTCTTTGAGTAACCGTTTGGCCCACACCTTGATAAGAGTCTTCAGATATTACAGGGGCATTCAATACATCATCAGAGAGTCTGCGAGTATCGTATTGGTTAGGGTCATAGTAGCCTTCTAAATAGGAATCACGTTTTAAACCTTTAGCGGCAAAACGAACTGCAAATTCCTCATTAATAGGAATATTAATCATGCCATCAATGTTTTTACTGTTGTACTTACCAGCTTCAACATTGACGTTACCAAAGACGTTTTCAAATTGCGGCTTTGCAGATATAACGTTGATACTACCGACCGTGGAGTTTCGGCCAAATAAAGTCCCTTGCGGACCACGTAATGCTTCAACACGGTCAATATCGTACATAAGTGCAAGCGCACCTTGCATTCTAGGTGAATACACACCGTCTAAATGCACACCAACCGCAGGGTCACCAAGCTCTGTGAGATTGGTAGAGCGTACACCACGCATTGAAATAACAGGTGCAGACTGGTCTGTTGCTGTTGAAATATCAAGACTAGGAACAAGGTTAGCAATATCCTTAATATTATTAACCCCATTTTTTTTAAGCTCAGCTTCTGTTAGAGCCGTAATCGCTACGGGAGTTTCCATTAATTTAGTTTTACGTTTTGTTGCCGTAACAGAAATGATCTCTAAGCCACTTTGCGGTTCTTTTGCTGTTTTGCTATCAGTATCCTGCTGATTTTCGTTTTGTGCATATACAGGGAATGAGCAAGCTAAAGCGACAGCAACTGCTAATGCCTTTTTATTTATTGTGTGCATATTCAACCTTTAGATGTGTGTTCAAATTTAAAAGTATTTACTTTAATTTAACAGTATCTGCAGGTTCATTTTTCATTGCTAGTCAAATTCGGCAAGACGAGTTTCAAATAATACAAAGCGAATTTAAGCTGCTTTTGAGTTCAGTGCTAAAAACTTTTAGGCGCAAGCGACCTTAGAATGTGCTGAGTAAATCTAAAGCCGCAATCGTAATAATGACTGGCTATTTTAGACGTTCTGTTATTAACTTTTCCGTATGTGAGAGCAAGTCATACCCGCCAACGCGACCATGACCGGGTACAACAATCGCTGCACTTTTAAATTTCCTTTTTAATTGCTTTGTTATTTTAAGCCAAGAATGTACATCGCCATGTACTACATTACCAACAGACGATGATTGAAGTGCTCGAACAGCGCAGCCACCAAATAAAATTCTTTTATCAGGTAACCATGCCATAACATTGTCCATTGCATGCCCTGCCCCTGGAAAAAATAGCTCAAGTGAGCCAAATTTAACAACTGAGCCCGCTTCTTCAAGTTCACTGATGATATTGTTTGGAACCGCTGCCCCTTGCTCTGTCGTTAGCTGAACAGTTAAAGGATGGGCAAAAACCTTTATTCCCTTCGACTCAAGCACATCTACTCCAGCAGCTCTATCGCCATGGGCATGGGTGACAAATGCTTTACTTACTGGCAATTTTATTTCTGAGTTAATAGCCTCAAGTAGCTCTATGGTGAGTAATTCACCCCACGCTGTATCGATAAGAGTTAAACTATCCCCTTCTTTCACAATTAAGCCATTTGAAGGGAATCGAGTACCATCTGGGTAGGTATAATAAGTTGTATGCAGCCACACACCATCTGCTAATTGTGTGATGCTGATTTGGTTAACACTATTACTATGCGCGAAACCAGCATAACAATTGACTAATAACATTAAAAAGAAAAAAACACTGACGACGCGCCTAACTCCCGTGACCATTCCTGATTGTCCTTATAAAGATACTAAAAATAAATTATACGTAAAACCATTAAAAAATAGGAATAATTATAAAAAATGATTTCCCCTTTTCTAACTCGCTAGCTTTTGTTGTTAATCTGGTGTCTAGCAAACTCTGGGAAGTCCAAACAGTTAAATAAGGTCGATAACTTCCTGCTGTTAAATTCTGAATATCACGCTTCCACCGATTTAACTTTTCAATTGTTTTTGGTGTAGCAATGACCTCTCTTAATTTCATATGCATCCTGCAATTGATCATTTGGATCTTAATATTTTTGCACATAGATCAAACTTTGATCAACCAGCCAAAAACCACATAAAAAACTGATAAAACAACAGTTTTGTTGTGTTTTCGAGACTTGAGAAACATCAAAATTTAGCGAGTAAACATTGAATTAAATCAATAGAATATTTTTGGCGAAAAATAAGTTTTTGATATGAAAATGGAAACAATGATTTAGTTGTGAGGTATTTTGGGGCTTTAAAAATTGAAATATTTCAACGCAAGTTACATCCCTATTTTTAAGACATAGTCAAAATTGGCTGAAAATTTTTTTAAAATATTTTTTAATCGCTCATAAAAGCAGCAAAAAAGACAATCAAGATCGCTTGCGATCAATTGCTAATTCCTCAATTTTCTCATACTATCAATTTGTTCACATACAGAGATTAAACATGGCCGATGATATTTTGACCATTCAAGAGGTCGCCACCTACTTAAAGCTAAATGAAAAGACGGCTTATCGTCTTGCAAGTGAAGGCAAATTACCTGGGTTCAAGGTGGGTGGAAGTTGGCGATTTAAGCGCGTAGATTTGGAAAAGTGGATTGAAGAACAAAAGAGTCCTCAACCAAAAGAATAAATAAGGACGTTATATGATCCCAAGTTATCAAGAATTCATGCGCCCCTTTCTCGAAATTGCTCATCAAGCTGATGGCAAAGAAGTTAGGTTACGCGATGTGATAAATCAGTTAGCTGATAAGTTCTGTCTATCTGAAGCTGAACGTGAAGAGACGCTGCCAAGCGGCAGACAATCTATTCTTGATAACCGTGTTGGTTGGGCTAGGACTTACCTAACCAAAGCAGGCTTGCTTGAAACCACACGACGAGCACATTTTGTGATCACCGCTCGTGGTATATCCGCTTTGCAAGATCCCAGTGTTAAAATTGACAATGACTATCTAAAGCAATTTGACGAATTTGTAGCATTTAAGCAAAAGACAAATGAATCTGATACGCCTAGCGTTGACGCAGAGTCAGACAAAGACATCACCCCTGATGAAGCACTTAGAGCGGCTTACAAAAAGATTAACGATGCTTTAGCGCAAGATATCCTCGATAGAACCCGTAAAGTCTCCCCAGCTTTTTTTGAAGACCTATTAATTGAGTTACTCGTCGCCATGGGATATGGCGGTACAGGTGAAGGGGCAGCTCACGCACTTGGTAAAACAGGCGACAATGGCGTAGATGGTGTTATTGACCAAGACCCACTAGGCGTTGATCAAATATACATTCAAGCCAAACGTTATGCCGAAAGCAATAACGTAAGTGCAGGAGACATCAGAGATTTCTTTGGAGCACTCAATCTTAAGCGTGCGCAAAAAGGTATTTTTATTACCACCTCAGATTTCACCGCATCAGCCAGAGAAACTGCACAAAACTTAGGTACTCGCATTGTACTTATCAACGGCAATGAATTAGCGAAGCTCATGCTGCGATATAACATTGGCAGTCGTGACGAACAGGTATTGCACCTGAAAAAAATAGACGAAGAATTCTTCGAAGGATAAAGGATTGAGGCGCCATCATGGATAAAAAAGCACTATCAGAAAGAGATATTTGTACCAAATATATAACACCTGCAATTGAAAAGGCGGATTGGAAACAAAATCAATTTCGAGAAGAAGTAAAACTTACTGATGGTCGCGTGATGGTTAAAGGTCGACTGGCGGCCCGCGTTAAAAACCCTGACAAAAAAGGTGGTCCTAAGAGAGCTGATTACATCCTATATGCAAAGCCTAATATTCCAATCGCCGTGATTGAAGCAAAAAAGAATACACTATCCATTGGAGATGGGATGCAACAAGCTCTTAGCTATGCGGAGATGCTAGATATTCCATTCGCTATAAGCAGCAATGGTGATGGATTTCTCTTCCATGACAGAACAGGTCTTACATCACCTGTAGAAAGAGAGTTAAGTCCCGACGAATTTCCAAAGTTACATTCGTTATGGCCAATTTATCAACAGTGGAAAGGCTTAACAACAGAGTCATCTGAATCGATAGTTTCTCAACCCTATTACAGTGATGGGAGTGGAAAAGAACCTAGGTACTATCAGCGTGTTGCCATCAACAGAACAATAGAAGCGATTGCCAAAGGACAAAATAGAATCCTTCTTGTTATGGCGACCGGAACAGGTAAAACATATACCGCGTTTCAAATTATTTGGCGACTATGGAAATCAAAAACGAAGAAACGAATCTTATTCTTGGCAGATCGCAACATCTTGGTTGACCAGACAATGCAACAAGACTTTGCCCCATTCGGCGAGGTGATGCATAAAGTTACCAATCGAGAAGCAAAGAAGAATTACGAAATATACCTTGCTCTTTACCAAGCTGTTACCGGTAAAGAAGAATGGAAGCAGATTTATCGTCAATTCCCTGCTGACTTTTTCGATTTAGTTGTGATTGATGAATGTCATCGTGGCAGTGCAAAAGAAGACTCTGCGTGGCACGACATTCTTAAATATTTCGAAAGCGCTACGCACATAGGCCTGACGGCTACACCAAAAGAGAAAAAGCCAGTTAATGGCGAAATTATAAACCCTGAATTTAACATTAAGTATTTTGGCGACCCCATTTACACCTATTCACTAAAGCAAGGAATAGAAGATGGCTTTCTAGCACCTTATAAAGTTGTTCGTATAGCAACGAACGTTGATGCTCTAGGTTACACCCCTGAAAAGGGAAAAACGGATAAATACGGCCAAGAAGTGGAGCAACGCCAATACAATACTAAAGACTTCGACCGATATCTGATTCTAGAAAACCGCACGCGTTTCGTCGCGAAAAAAGTATGGGAATACTTAGAAAATACCGATCCAATGGCAAAAACTATCGTGTTTTGTGACGAACAAGATCACGCTGAAAGAATGCGCCAAGAGTTGGTCAAACTTATACCTGCCGCTGCAAATAATCGCCGCTACGTTATGAGGATTACTGGCGATGATAACGAAGGAAAGGCTCAATTATCTTACTTTATTGATAACGACGAACCTTTCCCAGTTATAGCAACTACCTCAAAGTTACTAACAACTGGTGTTGACGCTAAAACCTGTAAACTGATTGTTCTAGACCAAAACATAAACTCAATGACTGAGTTCAAGCAGATCATCGGCAGAGGAACTCGATTAAGAGAAGACTATAACAAACTCTACTTCACCATTATGGACTTCAAGGGTGCTACTCGCCTATTTTCAGATCCTGACTTTGATGGCGAACCCGTCATTATTTATGAACCTGATGAAGATGATCCAATAGTTCCGCCAGAAGAAACTGAAGAAGGTATTGAGCCTCATGATTCAACGCTCCTAGATGACACTTCGCCGCCACAGCCAGAAGATACTTCTGAAATCCGAGAACCCAAAAAGAAATTTTATTTAGATGATGTGGATGTTGACCTAGCCGCAGAGCGCTCTCAGTATCTTGACGCGGATGGTAAACTCATCACTGAAGATTATAGAGTCTTGTTAAAAAACCAAATTGAACAGTCATTAAAAGAGAGTTTTGGTACACTTAATGTTTTTTTAAAACGCTGGAACGAAAGCGATAAAAAACAAGCCATAATCGATGAATTGGCAGAGCAAGGTATCAAGTTAGAATTACTTCAACAAGCTATTCCTAACGGTGAAGAGCTAGATGTATTCGACTTAGTAGCACATGTAGCGTTTAACCAGAAGCCTTTAACCCGCAAAGAACGAGCAAACAACGTTAAAAAACGTGATGTATTTGGGAAATATGGCGAACAAGCCAAAGCTGTACTTGAAGGGTTGGTTGAAAAGTTTGCTGAACATGGCGTTCAAGACATTGAAAACCCTAAAGTATTAGAGCTGCCACCTTTTGATCAGTTAGGTAGTAAAACCCAGATTCGACGCGGTATTTTTGGCGGTGTAGACCAATATCAAAACGCTATTAAAGAATTAGAAACCGAATTATATAAAGATGATTTAACTGCATAGTCATCATATAAAGATTGAGATTAGAAAATAAATGAACTTAAGTAGCACAATTAAAAGTATTCAAGACATCATGCGAAAAGATGATGGTGTTGATGGCGATGCACAGCGACTCGGCCAATTAACTTGGATGCTGTTTTTAAAAGTATTCGATCAACGCGAAGAAGAATGGGAAGACGATGACACAAGCTATAAATCGCCTTTACCAGAGGCGCTCCGCTGGCGAAACTGGGCAGCTTATGTTCCAGGTGTAGACGGTAAAAAAGCCCCACAAAAAGCCGCTAGCGACATCATTGGCTTTGTGAACAACCAACTGTTCCCTGCATTAAAAGAGCTGGAAATACCTGTGTTCGATGCAGATAAAGATAATGCAACTTCGGTTGCCCTCCACAAAGTGATTCGCGGTGTCTTTGAAGACGCCAACAACTACATGAAATCTGGCACCCAATTATTGGCGGTAATCGAAAAGCTCGAAGAAGCCATTAATTTTCATGACTTTAAAACCCGTGCCAATATCGGCGATGTATACGAACAACTGCTTAACGATCTACGCGGTGCAGGTAACGCCGGTGAATTTTACACCCCGCGCGCCATCACCGCCTTTATGGCCGACCGTATTAACCCTCGGTTGGATAAACGTGAAACAGTAATGGACCCAGCTTGCGGAACCGGCGGCTTCTTAACTGCCGCTATTGATCACCTGCGCAACCAAATAACCACTAAATCAAGTGCCGAAGACAAGCGCGCTATTGAAGACCTCATTCGCGGCATAGAGAAAAAACAACTGCCGCACCTACTGTGCACCACCAATATGCTGCTTCATGGCATAGATATACCCAGTCAGATCGAACACAAAAACACGCTTGGCATCGGCTGGAACGAATGGAGCGCAAACCAAAAGGTCGATTGCATCATCACCAACCCACCATTTGGTGGCTATGAAGACGACGGTGTAGGCAGCGACTACCCAGCGGATTTAAAAACCCGCGAAACCGCCGATATGTTTATGGCGTTGATCATCAAAAAGCTATTAAATGAGAATGGCCGCGCCGCTGTGGTGCTACCCGATGGCTTTTTATTTGGCGATGGCATTAAAGGCACCCTTAAAAAGCTACTGCTGCAAGAGTGTAAACTACACACCATCATTCGTCTGCCCAAAGGCGTGTTCGCCCCTTACACAACCATTAAAACCAACCTGTTGTTTTTTACCAAAGGCGCGCGGGTAGACGACGGCAGCGAACATTTTCACACCGACTCCATCTGGTTTTACGAACACCCTTACCCACCGGGCTACAAAAGCTACAGCAAAACCAAACCTATCCGCTTGGAAGAATTTAAACCTGAGCAGGATTGGTGGGGCGACGAAAGTGATGACTTTGCTAGCCGTGAAGAAAACGAGTTCGCCTGGAAAGTTGATTTCAAAAGCAAACGTGAACAAGCCGAAGCCGCCGCTGCACCTCATTGGGCGAATGCCGAAAGCTTAAATAACCAAGCAAGCGCTCTGGATAATCGTATCCGTGATTTGCGTGATTCTATTAAAGGCGTCAGCGACAAAAGTCAGCGCCAAAGCGTAGAAGATGACATCGAAGTTTTAAAAACAGAAAGTGAAGGACTACGTTTAAAAGCCCGTGATGCACAAGCCGCTGGCGATCGCCTTTACTGGCCGATTTATAACTTGGATTTAAAAAACCCCAATGCACCGGAAGAAGAAAGCCACGACCCAGACGAACTGCTGATTAAATTCAAAAAGTTGTTAGGTGAAATTGAAGAAACCGAAAACCAACTTAAAAGCGAACTGGCCGCCGCGCTTTCTCACCACTTTAGCGATAAGGAAGCCTAATGGACGCGAATCAATTTTTGGCCGAGTTTGGCCATATTGCCAATGCGCCTGGGGGCATAGCTCGATTGCGGGAATTAATCCTGCAATTAGCTATACAAGGAAAGTTAATTTCAAGCTCAGGGGAATTTAGCAGTACAAAAGCCTTAGTAGATGACATTAAATCCATTAAGGCTTCACTAATTGCAGACAAGAAACTCCCTCGTGATAAGCCATTTCCAAAAATTTCAGAAAAAGAAGTTCCAAGCGAAAGGCCAGAACATTGGGGGTGGGTGAGATTCGGCGAATTGTGGCAATTGCTTTCTGGCCGAGACCTAAAATCAAGCCAATACAATGACTCAGAACATGGAATTCCATATATTACCGGCGCGAGCAATTTCGATAATGGTGTAATTAATGTAACCCGTTGGACTCCGGAGCCTGTTGTGATTTCCTATGATGGCGACTTGCTTATCACCTGTAAAGGAACTATTGGAAAAACAGCATTCAACCGATTGGGCAACATACACATTGCCAGACAGATTATGGCGATACGTGACTTCTCAGGGAAGCATAATTCAGATTTCTTGAAAATCTGGCTAGATGGATTTGTTAGTCAATTGATTGAAAAGTCAAAAAGTATGATTCCTGGATTTTCGAGAGAAGACATTTATCTCGCCATATATCCAGTAGTTCCATTCGAAGAACAATCCCGCATTGTCGCCAAAGTTGATGAACTGATGACTTTATGCGACCAGTTAGAAGCGCAGCAAAAAAAACGTCGCACTTTGCAAAACAACTTACGCCAAGCTATCTTGCAAGCAGTCGCCGCCAGCCAAAGCCCGCACGAACTGCAAGACAGCTGGCTACGCCTACAAGCCAATTTCGACCGACTGTTTTCCGCGCCGGAGGATGTGGAAGCGCTAAGGTCAGCTGTTCTAGATCTTGCGATTACCGGTTACCTTAGCGAAGCATCACCTGCCGATGAGGCTGTTGATGCCTTCTTAGAACGCAATAATCGTGGTAAGCAAGAACGGTTAAGTTCAGGTGAAATGAAGCGGAAGAAAGCTTCAGCCACTGACGTTCACCAACTAGAACTAGAGATCGCAGACCATTGGACAAAGGTCGCCCTTGAAGATTTATTTCAGTTTATCGACTACCGCGGAAAAACACCGCCAAAAACAGAAAGCGGAGTTGTTCTAGTTACTGCTAAAAACGTGCGACCTCGGCGATTGAATAAGGAGCCGGTCGAATACATTTCAGAGAAATCATACAAAGAGTGGATGACTCGCGGGTTCCCGAAAACAGGAGACTTACTTTTTACGACTGAAGCGCCTCTTGGAAATGTTGCATTAATTGAACAAGAGCCGAGCTTTGCTTTGGCACAACGTGTGATTGATTTTCAACCGTTCGCCGATCTAAACACAAAATGTGCAATGTACTTCATGATGTCGCCAACATATCAAAACCTGCTTGAGAAAAACTCTACTGGGATGACCGCAAAAGGCATCAAGGCAGCAAAGCTGAAGCAGCTTCTACTGCCAATTCCACCAATCCCAGAGCAGCAACGTATCGTCGACCGGATAGAGCAGTTGATGACCATTTGTGATGACTTAGAGAAGTCATTAAATAATGCAGGTAAGGTTGCAACGTCGCTCGCGGCTGCCTCAGTCGCTTCTATCACCGGAATCGCCATCGAACAAGAAGAGGAACCTATGAAAGCCCCACAAACAAAACTGGTGGCACCAGTGCGTTTAGGCACGCCGCCTGATATCAAAGCCCAAGCCCCACTAGCCACTATTCTGGCTCGCCATAGTGGCGAGATGAGCGCCAAAGATTTATGGCAGCGCTTTAGTGGTGAGATAGATGCCTTTTACGCGCAGTTAAAAACCGAAGTCGCCCACGGCTGGCTTTTAGAGCCCTCAGTGCTAATTCTCAAAGATGGTTTAGATGTAGAAAAAACCATCGATGAAGATGGAGCCAAGCTAATTCAGATCATAAAAAAACTCGGTGGTCTGGTTTATGAGGATGATTTATTTAACCAATCAGACCTAGAGCGAGGGACTTTCGAAAAACAGCTAAAACTAGAGATGAAAAACGGTTGGATTATAAAACGCTCAGCAGCTGAGGCTAGAGCACTTCAGGAAACCTCAGGAATATAGTGGAATGCAATTAAAAAAATTAAAGATTCAAGCATTTCGTAACCTTCGTAATCTTGAAGTGAATTTTGCCAGCGAGTTGGAGCCGGTTTCGAGCACACCCGCCGTTCCAGCAAGCAATACACCTGCAAAACGCATTCGCAGTCATGCGCTGATTGGCCAGAATGGCACCGGCAAATCCAATTTAATCGAAGCACTGATTACCCTGTTTCGCGATGTCGATCTCGACCGAGTAGCGTCTTTTGATTACACATTGGAATACGAAATTCGTGGTCACATAGTGCGTATTCAGGCAGATACTGCCAAACAGAAGCGCCCTTACGTTTGGGTAGATGGTGATCGTGTTAGCCAAGAGTATCTGATTAAAAATGACCCACCGGACAAAGTCCCGCAAGATAAGCGTCGCGGTCCACGGTTGTTACCAACACACATTTTTGCCTATTACTCTGGCCGCAATGAGCGCATCGAACAGTTATTTCAGGAACATCAGCGCCGATTTAACAAACGTCAGGAAATCACCACCGACGAAGTTTTGTCTGAAGACCTGCTGGACAACTTCACAGCCTCTGAAGCTGATATTCGCGCAATAGAAGACGCCAAACGCCGCCGCGAGTCCAGATTAAAACAAGCAGGTGACGACCGTCTGCGCCGCCTGTTTTATTGTCGTGGCGGTCACAGCCAATTAGTGTTGCTTGCCTGTTTACTCTCGGATGACCCGGTATTTAAAAAGGTACTGAACAACCTGCATATCGAATCATTGGAATCAGCGCTGTTTGTACTCAAAGAGCCTCAACGCCTGCGTGAAAAACGCCGCAGCGGCAAATTCGATGAAATGGAAATCAACGAAGGAGATCCGCGCTTCTGGTACGCCCGAGGCAATGTGGTCAGTGAGTTCCTTGATAAACTTTGGCAAGTCTCATGGGCACCGATTGAACAAGAGGCAACTAAGCAAATTGATTTTCGTGGTCGTACAGAAAAGCAAAAACAGCTTTATTTGTATGTACCCAACAAAGAAAAACTTAGAAAGCTCGGTGAATTGGTCGGCGGCCCAGATAGCTTTTTCCGTTATGCCGAAGGTGCTTACATTGGTGATTTGATTGATGAAGTAAGGATTACCGTAAAGAAACGCGATGAACACGGTGGAAAAGTGAGTTTTACACAACTGTCTGAGGGTGAGCTTCAGATGCTGACAGTTCTTGGCCTTATGCGTATAACCCGAGAAGACCAATGTTTATTTTTGCTTGATGAACCAGATACGCATTTAAATCCAATTTGGAAACTTCGTTATTTCGACGACATTGAAGGCGTGCTAACTACTGAAAATGACTCTAAGTCACAAAGTGAATCGCAGATACTCATCACCACTCACGACCCAATGATGGTGGGTTCACTGAGAAAAGAGCAAGTTCATATTATTCGCAAAAGCGACGGCAATACCCTAGTCGAGCAGCCAGACGAACACCCCCAGGGTATGGGGGTATCGGGCTTGCTGAAAAGTGAAATGTTTGGATTACCATCCACATTAGACCGTCATACATTAAACACATTGCAACGTCGCAATGACCTACTCGCCAAGCGCAAGCATGAAGGGTTGGACCTAAATGAACAGGAAGAGCTTGATTGTTTATTAGTACGGCTAGACGACTTAGGTTTTGCAAGAGAGTACCGAGATCCTATGTATCAGTTGTTCATCGAGCAAATGTATAAAGTTCGGAGTAAGCCCCTAGATGAGCTACTTAACGAGGACGAGCTTCAAGAACAAAATGCTTTAGCAGAAAAAATCATGGAACAACTTGTAAAGGCTCAACGCAAAGAGGATTTGTCGTCGCTTGCGCAAGAATTGGCAGAGAAGTTAAAGGGGTAAGCATGCGCAAAGTCATCATTACAGGCACACCACCCGCCGATTGGGTTGCCGAAGCCGATGCCATTACTGCACAATTACAAGCAGCCGCTGATGACGCCGCTCGTCAAGTGATACTTGATAGGCATGAAGGTTTCTGGCGAGATGCCCGCATTCGCGATTGGCTTATGGGGCAGTTCGCCAATAAATGCTGGTACACCGAAGCGGAAGAAACGATTTCCCCCATTCACGTCGACCACTTCCGCCCCAAAGGCCGGGTAAAAAATCTCGATGGCAGTTACGAAGATGGTTATTGGTGGTTAACTTTCGACTGGAAAAACTATGTCATTGCCGGCCACTTGATCAACTCAAAAAAGAGCGACCTTTTTCCATTGATGGAGGGAGAGCGCCGTGCCGCAGTGAATTGCCTAGAAATGCAATTGAGGTTAGAAGGCGCTGTTCTCATTGACCCGCTAACCGATCAAACTCGATTGATCTCTTACGACCGCGACGACGATGGCTGCATTGCTGTTTTAGCCGGTGGCATCGACAATTTGGAAAAATTTAAGGCAGAGAAAACGATTGAGATTCTGGGATTAAACAGGATCGACCGCTTAAACCAAAAGCGCGGTAAAAAATGGGACGACTGCCTAAAGCATATCCAAGACTATCAAGGTGCTAGAGCGCATGGCGCACAAGCCTTGATATGGCTAATGAAAGAAATGGCGATTGCAGAGCTAAAAAACAAAGTGAAATATGACGCTGAGTTTTCATCAATTGCAGAGGCCTGTATACGTAAAAAAGCACCTGAACCTTTGATCGCAGCGGTATTCCAGAAATAAAAGGACCTTTGAAGTGAAGCTTATTGCAAATGGACTAAACAAACAGTTTTTAGCCTCTTTTATGCCCAAACCTGACAATGAGGTCGATGGTGTATTGGCAGCTATTGCATATGGTGATGATACAGATACGATCCTTAAAAATTGTTTGAAAAATAAATACAGACTGGACATATGGATGCGTTATGACCATACAGTTCCAGTGCAACCAAGGTTGCTCTCACAACTTTTAGATAACTTAAAAAATAATATTTTTTGCCAGCTTATCCCTGATGCACTGCATTCAAAAATTATCTGGTGGCAAGGCTATGGCGCTTATATTGGCTCAGCAAACTTAACCAACCGGGCTTGGTGGTCAAATATAGAAACAGGAGTTTTTTTTACCGAGGAAGAGCTGATTGCTAATAATTTAATCCCTCAACTCGAAACATTCTTTCTTAATATCAGCGAGCTACAAGAGGCTACCCCACTAACTCAAGATATTATCAATGAGCAAAAAGAAATTCTGGCACTACGCAAAAGTTTAGGTAGTGATCAAATTGAAACTAAGTCAAAGTTAAATCGAAAAATTCCCGTTTTTCAGGGGGTGAGTGATTACACCAAGACAAAAACTGTTGATAAGAGAAAAGACTCTTTCCGTAAGGAATGGCAGGCAACTATAGCCACACTTAACAATATTGCTTCGCAGATTAATGATTTTCGTCCGATTTGGGTAATGCCTGAAACTCCTGCCTACTGGCAAGTTGATCAATTTTTACATGCTTATTACTACAATCAGGTAAAACAATCAGATAACACTTACCCTTTTGAAGAATATTACAATAAGCATCAGAGTGACCCGCAATCGGCATTATTGAATGCTCTAGCTTGGTGGAAAAGCCAAGATAGCGCACCGTCAAATGAAGACGATACTTTTAATTACAGCGCTCCAAAATTACGCGAGCTACTTGCAAAAGATAGACTTCTCTCGCTGACTATAAGTGACATGGAACAGGTTTTTTGGTGTACCCACGCCACAAAAGATCACATTATAAAGATGAAAGCTACAACCTTGGGACGAGCTGATGCTACATCATTAACACTTGCGGAGCGTGTTCCATTATTTACAGAATGGTTTATGAAGCAAAGAAATCCAAAAGGGCAAGACATTCGAAGTGTACTTTACGATGTTCTTTACTCAGGTAAACCAGAAAATATTTGGGAACGTATTTACCATGCGAGTAAAACAGAGGAACTATGGTTACCACATTATGGTATAAACTCGATTGCAGAAGTGGTTGGTTGGGCTCAGCCAGAAACAATTCCTCCCCGAAACGGAAGAACAAATAAAGCGTTGAGAGCGTTAGGCTATCCAGTAAGAATTACTTTCTAATAACAAAAAAGCGAACCAACTGGTTCGCTTTTTCATTTTACTGACCTCAAAATTCAACTACCGGTTGCAAACTTTATTTAAGTTGCAAACTTAATTCCGATAGTTGCATTCTTTATTCGAGATCGACAATCAAACCTTAGTCACGGTATGTCTCAACCGCTGGGCATGAACAAACTAGGTTACGGTCCCCGTATACGTCGTCGATACGGGTTACTGTAGGCCAGAATTTGTCTTTTGCTACGCTTGGTACAGGGAATGCTGCGTAGAAACGGTCGTATGCACGGTCCCACTCATTGCCTAGTACGTCTGCTTGTGTGTGCGGTGCAAACACGAGCGGGTTGTTTTCAATTGACCATTCGCCAGATGCGATACGGTCGATTTCTGACTTGATTGACACCATGGCTTCGATGAAACGGTCGATCTCAACTTTAGACTCAGACTCAGTTGGCTCAATCATGAGTGTGCCAGCTACTGGGAATGACATAGTTGGTGAATGGAAGCCGTAGTCTTGTAGGCGTTTAGCTACATCCATTTCAGAGATGCCTGTTTGCTCTTTAAGTGGGCGTAGGTCAACAATACACTCGTGCGCAACGCGGTTATTACGGCCACGGTATAAAATTGGGTAGTGCTCGCTTAGCTTCTCAGATAAGTAGTTAGCGTTCACGATAGCCATTTCTGTTGCTTGTTTTAAGCCTTCAGAGCCCATCATGGCAATGTATGCCCACGAAATTGGTAAAATAGCTGCTGAGCCGTAAGGGGCAGCAGAAACCGCACCGTTACCGATATTTGTGCCAGCAACATTAATAACGCTGTGGTTAGGCATAAATGGCGCTAGGTGAGATTTAACACCGATAGGGCCAACACCTGGACCACCACCACCGTGTGGAATACAGAATGTTTTGTGTAGGTTAAGGTGCGATACGTCAGAGCCGATTGAGCCTGGGCTTGTAACACCTACTTGTGCGTTCATGTTTGCGCCGTCCATGTACACTTGACCGCCGTGCTGGTGTACGATGTCACAGATTTCACGAATTGTTTCTTCGTAAACACCGTGTGTAGATGGGTAAGTGATCATGATACACGATAGGTTTTCAGATACCTCTTCGGCTTTCGCTTTAAGGTCTGCCATATCAACGTTACCGTTTTTATCACAGTCAACAACCACGATTTTCATGCTTGCCATTTGTGCAGACGCTGGGTTTGTACCGTGCGCTGAACTTGGGATCAAACATACGTTACGGTGACCTTCACCGCGTGACTCATGGTATTTACGAATCGCGATTAAGCCTGCGTATTCACCTTGTGCACCTGAGTTAGGTTGTAGTGAAACTGCATCGTAACCTGTGATGTTTACTAACCAATCATGTAACTCAGTCATCATGATTTGGTAACCCGCTGCCTGATCAAGTGGGCAGAATGGGTGTAAGTTTGCAAACTCAGGCCAAGTGATTGGGATCATCTCAGCTGTCGCATTAAGTTTCATCGTACATGAACCTAATGAGATCATTGAGTGGTTAAGCGCTAAATCTTTGTTTTCTAGACGCTTGATGTAACGCAGCATTTCAGTCTCGCTGTGGTACGAGTTGAAGTTAGGGTGCGTTAAAATTTCGTCATCGCGTACTAGGCTGGCAGGAATAGAGTTGCTGCCGTTTACTTCGATTTCGTTTGCTAGTGCGTCAACGCTCAGGCCGTGGTCTTCACCTAAGATGATGTCGAATAGCTCAGCTACGTCTGCACGCGTTGTTGTTTCTGATACAGAAATTGAGTATTCACCTGCGCGGTTAGAGGCAAAGTTAACGCCGTGCTCTACTGCACGTGCAACGATTTCGTCTTTGTTATCTGCAACAACAGTCAGTGTATCGAACCATGTGTCGTGCTTAAGGTTTACACCTTTCGCTTTTAAGCCTGCCGCTAAGATGTCTGCAAAACGGTGGATACGCTCAGCAATCGTTTTAAGGCCTTGTGGACCGTGGTAGACCGCGTAGAACGCTGCCATGTTCGCGAGTAGTACTTGCGCTGTACAAATGTTTGAGTTGGCTTTTTCACGACGAATGTGTTGTTCACGTGTTTGCATTGCCATACGCAGTGCGTCGTTACCTAAACGGTCTTTAGAAACACCGATAATACGACCTGGTAGTGAACGCTTGTACTTGTCGCGTGTCGCGAAGAATGCAGCGTGTGGACCACCGTAACCCATAGGTACACCAAAACGCTGTGCTGAACCAAGCACTACGTCTGCACCTAGTTTACCTGGTGCTTTAAGCAGTAATAAGCTCATGATGTCTGCAGCAACACAGGCAATCGCTTTTTTGCTTTGTACGCCAGCGATTAAATCGGTTACGTCGGTGATTTCACCGGTTGTTGATGGGTATTGGAATAACGCACCAAAAATGTCGTGGTCTAGTGCTTCATCTGCTTTACCAACGATAACGTCAAAACCGAACTGCTCTGCACGTGTTGCAACAACGTCGATTGTTTGTGTGTGTACGTCATCAGCAATGAAGAATGCATTCGCTTTAGACTTTGCAACACGCTTTGCAAGGCCCATAGCTTCTGCCGCAGCCGTTGACTCGTCAAGTAATGACGCGCTTGCTAAGTCAAGACCCGTTAGGTCTAGGGTCATAGTCTGGAAGTTTAATAATGATTCTAAACGACCTTGTGCAATCTCTGGTTGGTATGGTGTATACGCAGTGTACCAGCCTGGGTTCTCAAGTACGTTACGTAAAATAACGTGTGGTACGTGAGTTGGGTGGTAGCCTTGACCGATGTATGATTTGAACACTTTATTTTTGCTTGCTACAGATTTTAAGTAGCTTAGTGTTTCAACTTCAGTGCGGCTTTCGCCAATTGATAAACCTTGCTCTAAGCGAATGCTTGCAGGTACCGTTTGACCGATCAGCTCTTCAACACTCGATACTCCAAGAGCGCTCAGCATGTCGCTTACTTGCGCTGGGCTTGGCCCAATGTGACGGCGAATAAAATCTTGCTTTTGCTCTAATTGTTCAAGAGATTTGGCGTTTGACATTTGTCCAGATTCCTATGATCCAAAAAAAAGTGGTTACTGCCAATGGGTAACTGGCAATAACTTAAAAACGTGTTGATTTAGTAACTTACAGCGTATGGAAACGTAAGCTATAAAATCATAAAAGCCCCAGTGAAACCCAAGCTAGGTAGTTGATTAGCTAGGTATCTAGACGGGGCTTTTAGTCGGCGTGACTAATTAATTAGTCTTCGTCGATTGTGTTAGCGTAGCCTTCAGCGTCTAACAGGTTATCAAGCTCTGATGTGTCAGATGCTTTGATACGGAATAACCAACCGTCAGTGTACGGGTCGTTATTTACTGTTTCAGGCGAATCTTCAAGATCTTCGTTGATTGCAACGATTTCACCGCCGATAGGTGCGTAGATGTCTGATGCTGCTTTTACAGACTCAGCTACTGCGCAGTCTTCACCCGCGTCAACTTCATCACCAACTTCTGGTAATTCAACGAATACCATGTCGCCAAGAAGTTCTTGTGCGTGCTCAGTGATACCTACAGTAAACGTACCGTCACCTTCGTCGCGAACCCACTCGTGTGAAGTAGCATATTTTAATTCGCTTGGGATATTGCTCATCTTTTTGTTCCTTTGGTTCTGATACCAATCATGCTAACAACTCAACATGATTGGCATTATTAGGTGATAACACCAAATTTTTTATAGTTTAGATAACTGATTTACCGTTACGTACAAAGCAAGGTTTAACAACCTTAACGTTAACCAGTTTTTTACGCATCTCTACTTGGGCTGTTTCGCCAGTTGAACGCGGAACGCGTGCTAGCGCAACACTGTGACCAAGCGTTGGTGAGAATGTACCAGAGGTAATCACCCCTTCACCACCTTCAACGATGACTTTTAAACCGCTACGCAATACGCCTTTTTCTTCAAGCACTAAGCCAACTAGTTTATCTGTGCTCTTGTCAGCGCGTTGCTGCTCTAATACTTCACGACCGATAAACTTACGATCTTCTGGCTCCCATGCGATTGTCCACGCCATGTTTGCAGCAAGTGGAGAAACACTTTCGTCCATATCTAAGCCGTAAAGGTTCATACCCGCTTCAAGACGTAACGTATCGCGCGCACCTAGACCTGCTGGCGCTACGCCTGCGTCTAGAAGTTGTTGCCATAAATCAGCAGCTTGATCGTTAGGTACTACGATTTCATAACCATCTTCGCCAGTATAGCCTGTTGTCGCAATAAATAAATCACCTGCTTGCACACCAAAGAAAGGCTTCATACCTTCAACAGCAGCTTGTTGCTCTGCGTTAAGTACTGTTGCTGTTTTAGCACGTGCGTTAGGGCCTTGAACGGCAATCATTGCAAACTCAGGACGCTCAGTCACTGTTACGGCAAAATCAGCCGACACTTTAGCTAAATGTGCTAAATCTTTTTCACGTGTTGCTGAGTTAACAACTAAACGATAGTCAGTGTCTGAAAAGAAGTAGATGATCAGGTCGTCGATTACGCCGCCTTCTTCGTTAAGCATACCTGTGTAAAGTGCTTTACCTGGTACAGTTAACTTAGCAACATCGTTTGCAACAAGCTTACGTAAGAATGCTTGTGCTTGTTCGCCTTGAACATCAACAATTGTCATGTGAGATACGTCAAACATACCTGCATCTGTGCGAACCGCATTATGCTCTTCGATTTGTGAGCCGTAGTTGATTGGCATTTCCCAGCCGTGGAAATCAACCATTTTTGCGCCAGCTTCTAGGTGCTTAGCATGTAAAACTGTTTTAGAAGTCATAATATTCCTTCACTTTTAAATTAACCCACTAGTTGTGGGGCGTGGCCTCAATTTAATGAGGGGGAATAACATGGGCGGCGATTATACATTAGTTGCACAGTTGTCACACCCAAATTGCGATTTTGTAACTAAAAACAGCTAAACACCCAAGTGTATAGCTGTTTTAAAAACTTTCTATTTTAAGCAACGTTGGCTAAGGCTAAATCAAAACCGAGCTGCTGTAAGTGCGTTTGCCATTTATCAAGCTCTGCTTGGCGCGCCACCAGCTGAAATTGCTGTGTTGCTTGGTTGTCTATAGCGGTTATAAACACTTCACCACTTTGTGCACCATAGCAGCTGCGCATGTCTGATAAACGCAGCCCTGGCGTTAGTTTAAAGCTGTCCACCAAGGCATCAAACGCTTGCTCACCACTTAGGGTTAGCGCGCTTAAATCGTCCCGCATTACATAATCAATGTCGTAACGTAGTTGTTGCTCATTAATAAGCGACTGTAATTGCACGCTGGCATCTTTACCTAGCACAAAACGAAATGCGGTTTCATTAAAGTAGTACAGGGCATAAGCGTAGCTGCTTGTTAGGTCATCGTCTAATGAACTACGTAAGCCTAAACCGCTGGCGGTTAGCTTATTAATATCAAGACCTAAAATAGCCGTTAAAAATGGGATTGCTTCAGTGCCACTAAAGTCCATAATGGCAGTATCGTTATTTGCTTGTAGCACGTTGTCTGCTGGTGTCTCAGCTTGGCTGTGGCGAGCAAACATTATTGGCGTAAAAGTCATATGTGACACCTATCAATCGTTAATGCTTGAAGTATATTGCGCCGTGCAGGCAACAACAAATTGTAATTATTTATCAATTGATAAATAATGCTTATATATATAGCCCTATAAATAGATTTTTTTTATGAAAAATATTTCTACCGACAGTTTACGCACCCTAGTCACCGTTGTTGAAGTAGGCGGCTTTGCCAAAGCGGGTGAGTTATTGGGGCTATCGCAACCGGCTGTGAGCTTACAAATAAAGCGCCTAGAAGACATGCTTGGCCACAAGCTGTTTAAAAAGCAAGGACAGCGCCAAGTGCTTAACCAGTATGGTGAGTTGCTCATGCCATTAGCGAAGCAAATGCTGCAACAAAACGACGCTATTTTGCAGCAGTTCACCAGCGAAAACGTCACCGGTAAAGTGCGTTTGGGGATCCCAAGTGAATTTGCCGCACGTATTTTACCTTCGATCATTGGTGATTTCGTTGCCCTCTACCCTGATGTATCGCTCGAAGTACGCTCTCGTTTGAGTAAACATTTATTGTCGGTTTCACGCCAAGATCAATTCGATTTAGTACTGGCATTAAACGAAGAGCTCGAATCAGCCAAGTTCCCTATTTTTATGCAAGACCAACTAGTTTGGGTAGGCGATTTAAGCCTTGCGCAAAACGATGTGGTAACACTTGTAACCGCTCCAGAAGGGTGTATTTATCGCCGCCGTGCAATTGAAGCATTACAAAGTGCAGGTATTAAATACCGTATTGCTTACAGTAATGCCGACTTAACGGGCCTGACTGCCGCCTTAAAAGAAGGCTTAGGCATTACGGTGCTCGCAAAAAGTACCGTACCCAATGAGCTTAACTACCAGCTACAAACTAAAGATCTCCCTGAACTGGGTCAAATTGGCATTAGTTTAATAAAACGCGCTGATGAAGCTGGTAACGCAGTAGATAAACTCGCTGAGTTTATCGCCTTGCGCTTAACCTAAGGTTGAATCACTATAAAAGCAGTGTTTACGACACGAATGTAAGCCAAAACATCGTGCATAGTTAAAACAGCATATTGATATCAATCATTAAGTTATTGCATTTTCCTAAACAAAACACCTAGCAATCATCTTAAAATCAACCCTAAAACACTAGATAAAGTATAGTATTACAATACTACCACAAGGTAATTTTACTCTTTTATATCAAAAACTTAATCATTAGTACCTGTTTTAGTACAAATAGGATTGATTCGTATTATTTTCCATGTTTAAATTACACCGTTTCAAAACCAAGCACAGACAGGACACACAATGACACCTAAGTTTATTGTTTCAACACTTTCGACTGCAATCGCGTTATCTTTAAGCGCTAATGCACTTGCAAAAGATGCAACAAAAGAAGAAAAAAGCTTTGAACAAATTACTGTAATTGGCTCAGCTGCAGCTATTAATGATATTCCAGGTTCAGCAACGTTTATTAGCGAGCAAGAGCTAGAAAAGTTTGAATACACAGATATCTCACGTGTATTGAGCTCAGTACCTGGCGTTTATGTACAAGAGGAAGATGGCTATGGCCTTCGCCCAAATATCGGCATGCGCGGCACGGGCACTTCTCGTAATGATAAAATATCTGTAATGGAAGACGGCGTACTTGTAGCCCCTGCTCCATATTCTGCCCCTTCTGCTTATTACTTCCCTACTATGGGTCGTATGGAGTCTATCGAAGTACTAAAAGGTGCAGCCTCTGTTAAATATGGTCCTCGTACAACAGGCGGTGTTTTAAACTTAGTTTCTCGTAGTTTACCAACAGAAGGCTCTAAAGGATTGTTTAATGCCGAGCTTGGTAGTGATGGCTTCTATAAAGGCCATGCTTACTACGGTAAAAAGAAAAACAATGCAGCTGGCTTAGTTGAAGTATTCTCTTATGGTGCTGATGGCTTTAAAGATCTACCTGTTGGCAGTGACAACACTGGGTTTGAGAAAAATGACTTACTCTTAAAATTTGGTTTTGATTTTGGCGATAACGAAGCCCATAGCCTAGAAATGAAACTAAAGTATTCTGATGAGCGCTCTGATGAAACATATATGGGCTTAACAGATGCAGATTACAAAGAAAGCCCATACCGTCGTTATGCAGCATCACAAAACGATGAAATGAATACACGCCACAATGCGTATCAGCTAAACTATGCATATCGTTTTGGTGACGGTTACGAACTACTGGCTACGGCTTATGTAAACGACTTTCACCGTAACTGGTATAAAGCAAGTAAAGTGGGTACAAGCTACCTTGAGCAATACAGCGAGTTTGAAGCAAACCCAACAAGCGAAGGTATCGAAGGCATTGGCGTAAAAGCGAATAACCGTGACTACCAAGCAAAAGGCTTACAAACTGAGTTCCACATTCCAGCAGGTAACCACTACATTACTGTTGGTGCTCGTTACCATGAAGACGAGATGGACCGCTTTCAGTGGCAAGACACATACACGCTAAATCAAGACCTTTCAATGACGCTAACTGAAAGAGGCGTACGTGGTTCTGATAGTAACCGCGTAGATAGCGCTGAGGCGACAACATTCTTTATCCAAGATCAATGGACTCTTGACGCATTAATCATTAATGCTGGCCTACGCTACGAAGATATTACGATTACACGTGAAGAGTGGTCTAAGTCTGATCCAACACGCTCTAATGGCCTAACAAAAGATATCAGCAACGACAGCGATATTTTAGTGCCTTCACTTGGCGCAACTTATACATTAAACGACAACCTTACGCTGCTTGCAGGTATCCAAAAAGGTTATGCTCCAGCAGCGCCAGGTAACGCTGACCAAGAAGAAGAAGAGAGTGTAAATATTGAGCTTGGTGGTCGTTATGATTACGCTGGAATCACTGGTGAAGTCATTTACTTTAACTCTGACTACAGCAACATGCATGGTAACTGTACTGCAGCTGTAGGTTGTAGTGATGACAACATTGGCGACCAATACAACTATGGTGAAGTATCAGTATCTGGTTTTGAGCTAAGCGCGGGTAAAGTATTTACAAGCAATGCCGCATCATTCCCTGTTCGCTTAACATACACATACACTGACTCTGAGTTCGAAAACGATTTTGAATCTGACCTATGGGGAAGTGTAACAAGTGGTGATGAAATGCCATACGTGCCTGAAAACCAGCTAGCCCTTTCTGTTGGTGCTGCGTTCTCAAGCTTCGTATTCGATACGCAAATGCGCTATGTTTCAGATGCGCATGCAGACCTATCAGACTCAGGCCGCAATGCAATCGACAGCCGTGTAGTATGGGATTTAGCAGCTAAATACCTTATCGACGACAAACAAAAAGTATATCTAACTGTAGATAACTTGTTTGATAAGACTTACGTTGCAAACCGCGCTCATGGTGGTATCCAAACTGGTAAACCACGTACCCTACAACTAGGTTACAGCTACTCGTTCTAATAAAATGACTTAACGAAAGTTTAAAAGCCGTGTGATGAAAATCCCACGGCTTTTTTGTGGAAACAAATTCGCGCGAAATGAATTTCACGCCTACGGCGGCGCTTATATAATTGTGTAGGCGTTATGCTTGCATGGCGCGTTTATTAAAGCATAACCATTAAGATAACCTATACGAAATAAAAAAAGCCGCGGTGATGGGCGTACCGCGGCTTTGCCTAACTTGAATTATTACACCAAGTTATTTCCAACTTCTCATCTTATGACCTTTTAAGGCATAGAATAAGATAAATACATAGCTTGGGATCATCACAATGTACGCGCCTTGTGCACCAAGGCCTGCCACGTTCCCAAGGCCAATTAATAAAGGACCTAATGCACCACCAGCAATACCCATGATCAATAACCCTGAGGCTGTGCCAGTTAAACGGCCCAAGCCTGCAAGCGCTAAAGGCCAAATTGCTGGCCACACCATAGCATTAGCAAAACCGAGTAAAGCAATACATAACAGAGGATCTGGAAGCTCTGGGCCACCAAATGGCACTAATAAAAAGTTTGAGATAATGAATGAGTCGTTGCTACCCATAACCACTAACAAGACTGTGATAATACCGGCAATACCCGACATTAATAGCGCAGTTTGCTGACTCATAAAGCGTGGAATAGTTAAAATACCAATTGCATAACCAATTAACATACACGCCATGGTGTATGAGGTCATCACTGAATAGTCAGCTACACCAATTTGCAACGCGTACGAGCCAATAGTATCTGCGGCAATCACTTCAACAGCAACGTATAGCGCAATACCAACAACACCTAAAACTAAGTGAGGGTGTGCAAGAGTTTCTTTAATTTCGCCTTTGCCATTTGATGATTGATCTTCATCAAACACTAAATCAGGTAATGGGGCAAATTTAGCAAATGCCGCAAAAAGCATGATTAAACCAGCAATCAGTACATAAGGCATGATAAGGCTATTTGCCATGATGTCTTTTTGTTCTTGCGATAATTTGCCCGCACCATCCACTACACCACTTACAACCACAGCAGCAAAAATAACAGGCACGATAACACCTGCAAACTTATTTAATAAGCCCATAATACAAACACGCACTGCGGCTGACTTTTCAGAGCCCATTTTAACCACATACGGGTTAACAGCAGTTTGTAAAACAGTTTGCCCAACACCAATCATTAACTGAGCAAACAAAAAGATTTCGATCATTTGCAGTTTAGCGGCCGGAATATACATTAACGCCGACAAAGCCATAATAGCGCAACCAATCGCCATACCGTTTTTATAGCCGACTCGTTTTATAAGCATTGCAGATGGAATACCAGCAACGGTTACAGCAATATAAAATGAGGAGATAATAAACGAAGCTTGTAACGGCGATAGCTCAAGCATTTGTTGTAAAAATGGTGTAATTGCGCCATTAAGCCAGGTTATACACCCTAGAATAAAAAACATCGAGCCGGCCAATACCATTGGCAGCCAGATGCTTTGTTTTGTGTTGTTGTCACACTCAACCGTTGCTTCCATAATTGTTCTCTTGGTTAATTATTTTTATTTGGCGGGTCATAATAGCAGCTTTCTGCCGTTTAATTTCCATACCAATCACAAAAATTTAATCATACACTAACAAAAATGACAGCGCTATCATTTTGCTGTGTGTACAACATGAAAAAGCCGCAATCAGCAGGCTAATTGCGGCTTTAAAAATCGACAGTGCTTTGATTTAATTAGTTAGTTTTAAAGCACGACCTGCCCTTTCATTATTGATACTCTTCGCTCTTACTTTGACAGCTTGCAAAGGTTTATTATGGCTATCGTAACGATGCCAATTTCCTAACTTATCTTGATACTCGACAGCAATATTTGGATAGGGAACAAACGCATCAATGCCACTGTCCGTCTTTTTGGCTGCCACTGTGGGAATACGATAAAAGCGCCCTGCTTGCTCAAGCTTGGCAAGCTCTTTAAACCCGACAAGAGCTGCAAAGTGTTGCCAGTCTTGCTCTTTTTGTTGCTGCATGGCTAGAGTGAACTGTTGAGTTTTATGGCTATAAATAGCGCCTTCGTTTTTATAATCAAGTTCCCACTCAGCTTTGTGCCATGCTCGCTCGGCAAGCGCAAACAAGCGAGGGTACATCATGTATTCAGCTTGTTGATCGCTTCGTAATAGTTCAGACCATAAATGTCCTTGAATACCGTATGCATCCGCCGTTCTTGCTGATTGGCTATCATCGGCGACGTAGGTTTGATGCTTTACAGAGCGCCAAATTTGCGCGTGTGCTGGTAAGTTATCCGGCATAAAAGAGAAGACTTTTTTACTGTCTATGGCACGACTTGCCCAATGATTTCCTCTTTCTTGTGGGTGTGACTGATAAGGAAAATCAAAATAGGTAACATCAGGGCTGGTCACAACGACTTTCCAACCATTGTTTATGTGGTTATGCGCGACTTTGTGACCTTCGTCACTTAATGTTGCCCACGCGTAGGAATACACATTACTGGGCATATTATTTACATTCACATCACTTAAACCATCGCTCCACCCCGCCACATTTAAGCCTTTATCAGCAACGAGCTTAGCTATTCTTTCAATAAAGTAACCATTAAACGAGTGTATCTTGGTTTTTTGCTGTAATGCGATACAGCTCGGTGATTGTAACCAAGCTCCAGCTGTTTCATCGGCACCAATATGGTATGTGTTTAAAGGCACACCCGCTTCTTTATGAAGTGTAATAACCTCGTCTAAGATTTTATCGATAAAGTCATAGGTTGTATCAAGGCATACATTCAGCGTGTTGTCTTTGTAATGTTGGATAGAGCTATATGCAGTAGTGTCTTCAGGCTCGGTAAGTCGATATTGCTTTGCAAGGGCTGGTTTATTTAATGCCATAAAATGATTAAAACGTGCCTCCATTGCAACAACTGCTGCTCGAGAGTGCCCTGGCATATCAAATGAGGGGATCACCTCAACAAAATGTTTTTTAGCATGCTGTAAAATTTCAATATAGTCAGCGCGACTAAAATAGCCATTTATGCCAGAGTTAGCATTTATGCCTGCACCAAGCTGAGGTAGCAGGCAAGTTTGCTCTGTTAAATCAAAACACCTATTTGCTCCTACAGAAGTTAGTTCAGGAAGACCCGCAATCTGCAAACGCCAGCCTTCGTCATCAGCTAAGTGTAAATGAAGCTTATTTAATTTATACGCAGCCATTTGCTCTATCGTATTTAAAATAAATGCCTTTGATCTAAAATTACGGGCCACATCGATATGCATGCCTCTGTATTCATACCTAGCGCCGTCTGTAATTCTCAATTCAGGTAAGGTTAAATCATCTAAGCTTATTAAGGCTGCAAGACTTTGTAAGGCATAAAAAGCACCACTTGTATTGTTTGCATTTATAGTTATAGCGTTATTACGTAAGGTAAGTTCATACGCATCAGGTAACTGAGACGTTAATTGCTGCGATACATTAATCACAACCCCCTCTTTCGATTGTGGTACTCCTAACTTGGCTAATCGCTCTAATGCCGGTATGAGAGCAATATAATGCGACTTTTTAGCTACGACCTTTATGCCTTTGCTCAAATCAATACGCGAGCTTGAAAGCTGTTCAAGTTTTATAGGTGAAGGGATTAACCCTAACGGAGCTGTTTTAAATGTCGGTTTTGTGTAGCTATCATAAAGATAACTTGCGCCCATCCAAGGCGTTTCATCGTCATCGCTCACTTGTAGTTGTGCGTGAGTGGTAAATGGTTGCAAGTACGGCTGTAGCTCAAGTTGTGTTTCATTATCGACAGATGTTTTAGTACTGGCAATAACCTTACTATCAAGCCCTGGTGCAGCGAGTATAAAGTTAGGTAAAAATTCTGAACGAGTAATTTGCGACTCTTGGCTATAAAACTGTACTGCAAATGCGGTATTTGCCGGCATATCTTTAAATGCTTGTTTAGCCGAAATACGATGAATATCACCATTGATATGTTCAATATCAAACCACTTCGAATCGACCTTATAAACAGGCATTAATTGGCTAAAGTAAATGTGCCACTGTTGTGGGTCAATATCAGTGTTAGAGGTAAATGTAAGCGCTGACAAATAACACTGCTTTTCATGTGGAGCTGGGCAGTTGACGGGGTTTGCATCTATCAACTGATAATTTACTTGTAGACTCTCTGCTAAATGATTTAACTCTGCTTGAGTCGCACTTTGGGCTGAATGAGTCAGCAATAGCAACCCTGCTATAACCGATAAAATAACCTTGTTCATGATGCTTGTTCCAATAAATTCGTTTCAGATGCAGCAAGTTGAAATAACTCATAACCACCGAGTAATGGCGCATTGTCCCCAAGCTCACTAATGGTAATTTGCAGCGACTGCATAATAATGGGCTGCACCAGTAAGGCGAGTTCCGATTTAAGCGCAGGCATAAATAGCGCGTGGGATTGAGCAACAGACCCACCCAACACAACTTTATCTGGGTTAAAGGCAAGTATTACCTGATTAATAGCATGTGCAAGGTGCTGCCCTAGCTGCGTAAATAAACGCAATGATTGGGTGTCGCCGTTAAGTGCGTGGTTGTAAGCTGCACGACCTGTGGTTTGTTGATTTTTAAAAAACTGCCCAGATGTGTAGTCTTCGATAATGCCATCTAAATAGGGAAAACTACCAAACTCGCCTGCCGCAGAATGCTTTCCTGTGTATAGTTGCTCATTTAAAATAAGTCCTGCCCCCAACCCAGTGCCAATGCAGACACCAACAAGATTATCGTCTGGGTTTACCTGAGAATATTTATACTCCCCCATCGCAAAGCAATTTGCATCGTTATGGATCAGAACCGGTAAGTTAAAACGATTCTCTAATAATGTTTTTAAAGGAACATCATACCAATGGGGAATATTGATCGTTTCAATAACCACACCTGTCGGCTGTAACACCATGCTTGGCACGCCGACAACGATGCCTTTGCAATGTTTTTCTATCACGTGATCAATAATGCGATACAAAAATTGATTCATCTGCTGCTTAGTTAAATGGCTATCAACGTCAAAGTAATGCTTTTCCTTAACCCCTTGCTCATCAACTTGAGCAACCAGTGCTTTAGTTCCGCCTAAATCTACGCATAAAATGGTGTCTGACATCTCAGCCTCTACTCTAAATTTATTTAAATCGACGTTTGCGCGTTACGCTTAAAAATATTAATGGTGTGATTATTAACAAGTGGCTTGGCCCATATTCCCACACTGAATAAGTAAACCAGTGGAATAAGCACAATCAATAGAGCCAACTGCAAGCTATTAGTCAGGTCGCTAATCAAACCGATGGTTGGCGATGCAAGCGCTCCACCGATAATCCCTGTACATAAAACGCCTGATACAGCTCCATGCCCATATAACACTGAGTTCAGGGCAAGAGAAAATATTACGGACCACATAATAGATAAGAAAAATCCAACCGCAGGAAAAGCCATCACTGCAACCTCTTTACTACCGAATATTGCAGCAATAAAGCAGGCACTGGCAGCAACACTAAAACCTTGTAATACACGCTTAGCGTTGAACAGTTTCAATAATACAATCCCCAATAGACAGCCTAATGTGAGTGCTAACCAAAAATGGCTGACGACTTGTGCGCCTTGAGTTTGTGGATCGATTTGATGATATCTTTCTAGAAAAACTGAAATTGAATTCGCAACGCCTTGTTCAACAGCCACATAAGCAGCAATAGCAAAAAAGAACTTAATCACAGTGCGGTCTTTTAAAAGCGCTAAGCTGTCTTTGAGATGTAACGTTTCGCTGTTTTTGTCGGCCTTTTTCGCCATAGGTACAAGTGATACAGCAACTAACATCACGGCACATACCAAAGCAAAGATTAAATACATACTGAGCCAACTCATATTCTCTGGCACCCACTGTAGTAACCAACTCTTCTCACCTCTGTTGGCAGAGCCCGCTATGTGGCTATACACTAATGGAGAAATGCTCGCAGCGAAGCCAAACATTAATTGAGCGGCAACCGATAACACCGCAAAGTTATGTGCACCGCCACTGGCTCTGAGTAACGGGTTAATAGCAACTTGCAGCATCGCCATTGCACAACCAATCAAAAATAGCGCGAGCATAGCAACAAAAAAGGTCGGCATAGTTACAAAAATAACACTGCCAATCAGCGCTAATAAAAACGCTAGCTGCATGATTTTCTTTTCACCAAATTGCTGCACCAACAAGCCCGCGGGAATTGACATCACGCCGTATGCAATAAAAAAAGCAAATGCAAAGAAACCTGCTAGTGCCAAGCCTATGTCATAGCTTTCGATTAATGCCGGAAACAAAGGTGCCAGCAAGTTAGTGATAAAAGAGATAGTAAAAAATGTAAAAAGTAACAAAGTTACTAATAAGTAATTAATTTTCATTGTTATATACCTAAATTAAGCAGAGTGGTGATTGCATTTGCTTGTGGGCGGACAAACAAAATGATCCAAGGGGTGGTAATCACCACTCTTAATTCTTAGTGTGCTTAAAAAATTAAAGCCATGTGACATTTATCAAGCGATTACTAATACTATTCAAAGTTGTTTTGCTGCATTGCCTTAAGCTGCATTATGTGTGGTTCGAAGTGCTTGCTACATAACGACTCTAAATAGGCATGAGCGGCTAAATCGATCTCTTGTTGAGCGCTTTCAGTAGGGGCATTTAACGCGTTATCTCTATAGTCCATACCTGCCAGTAAGCTATACCAACTCGGTCTTGAGTAAGCGCTTTCTGGGTATTGATGATATAAATAAGCATCAAAATCATCGCCGTTTCGCCATGCCGCTAACAATGGCTCTAACCTAGTTGGTATCTCGGTAGCCTGTGTTACAGCACGCCAATAAGTGCTATCCCGACGCTTGGATGTCGCATAATGTGCACAAATATAATCTTTAATCCCATTCACTAAATAATGGAGTTGCTGATTGGTATGTAGTCTTAGCTTTTCAGTTTGTGTAGGACTTGTTTGAATTTTTGATATAGCCTCACTCAGCCACAAAATAGATTGCTGGGTAACCATCAGTGATGTCGCCTCAAGAGGTTCGATAAAGCTCTGCGCTAAGCCTATTGCCATGACATTTTTTTGCCATGCAGAAGAGCGTGCCCCTACTTTCATGGACACATGTCTGAACTCAACGTCATTCACTGAAATATTAAGCGTTGCTGCAAGCTCTTGCTCTGCCTGCTGTTTTGAGAGAAAAGCCGAGCTATAAACATAGCCTGTGCCAATGCGTGAGGTTAAAGGAATTTGCCAAAGCCAACCTGCACTCAACGCAGTTGAATGTGTCGCAGCTGGTAGCGGCTGATTCATATTTTGTGGGCACGCTATAGTTACAGCGCTGTCATTTAATAGCTGTTCTGTAAAAGGTTGAAACCTACAGCCGAGTGTTTCACCAATTAAGAGCGCGTTAAAACCACTTGCATCAATATAAAAATCAGCATTAACCGGTGCTGAGCGTTTTAGTTTTAGGTTGCTTATTTCACCTTGAGCATTTGTTGTTGCTGCAACAAATTCATCATCAATATGTGTAACATCACGCTCGATTGCATAGCCCTTTAGAATATGAGCTAACTTTTTGGCATCGAAGTGATAACCATAGTGCTGCTCACGCACCATCGGGCTCTTGGCTTTCGGGCTTAACGCGTTTTTTGCAAGATGTCCTGTTAAAAAATAACTATCGGGGCCACACCACTGCTCATGACCGCGACGTCTTGCATTGGCATTTACAAAAAATACCTCCGCGGTGTTGATATCCATCTCACTATAAAAGGGATGAAAATAAGCACGGTGATCACCATTCCAATTTTTAAAGTAAATACCCGCTTTAAATGTCGCATCGCAATAAGGCATCCACTGCTGCTCAGCAATCCCCAACTGTTGCATAAACTGTTTTAAATGAGGTGTAGATCCTTCTCCTACGCCAATAGCGCCGATTTTACTCGACTCAATCAGGGTAATATCCAGATCAGTATGGAATTTGCTTAGGTAAGCAGCACACATCCAACCGGCTGTACCACCCCCTAAAATTGCTAACTTTTTAATTTCTTTCATAGGGTGTTTAGGCCGTATTACACGGCCTAACTCCATTAAAATTTATAGCTAACACTTAGATAGTAACGAGAACCAAATTCAATGGTATTTTGTGTAAGACCATAGTTGGTGTCGTATGATTGGATAACCTCGTTGGTCAGGTTTACACCTTCAAGGCTGACATCAAGGTTTTCCATCGCATGCCAAATGATTGAAGCATCAATTTGCTGGTAATCATCGTTTTTCACAGCTTGGGCCGCACCAACACCAATCCACTCGCTGCGCCAGTTGTACGCAAGTCGAGTGCTGATGTAAGCATTTTCATAAAACAATGATGCATTGAAGCTATTTTCCGACACCCCTGGCACCATTTCTTTGGTGTTATCAGGGGTATTGGTTTCGCTATCAACGTAAGTGTAATTGGTTATAAAGCCAATCCCATTATCAAAGCTATGCTGAAGCTGTAACTCTAAACCTGTTACTTCACCGTCACCATTACTACGCGGTCTGGTCACACGGCATTTATCATAAAGATCTGAGCTCGCACCACAGCCATCAACGGTTTCAACGGCTTCTGTTGAGAAAACAACATTCTCAATCTGTTTAGTAAATAACGCTGCTGAAAACATTGATGCGTCTGTGAAGTAATACTCTATGCCTAAATCAGCTTGATCTGCCTCATACGGTTTTAAATCTGGATTACCCCCTGTTGCATTACCAAAGTTTTCATTAATAGCTAAACCAGGTTTTAAATCACTGTAGTTGGTACGTGCCATTACCTGCGATGCTGCCGCACGAATAATAATGTTATCTGTTAAATCATAGGCAAAGTTAATGCTTGGTAAGAAGTTATCGTAATCGATGGTTTCTTCAAACTGCTGACCTGCTGCAAAACCTTGTGATGTTTGCTCTGTTTCAACATAGCGCACACCCATATTACCGCGATAGTTTTCACCACTGAAATCGGCTTTTACGTACACAGCAATCATATCTTCATCAACCGAGAAGGTATTACCTAGATTTGCAACTTCAGTGAGCGCACCGGCTTCATACTTATCTGAAATAAACCCCCACCATTTGTCGGTATCAAGATAGGCATATGAATCAAGTGTGTGGCCTGAAGATTGTGAGTGTAGGCCTGTAAAAACACCGCCACTCCAGTTTGCAAAATTACCGTCTGGCACAAAACCAATTATTTCATCGGGATTACGATTAAACGCGACCCGAGAAAACTCACTACGATTAAATTTAATACCGGTTTCAAGCGCAGTAAAAAATTGGCCGTCTAGGATAAATTCAAGATCTAATTGCGCATAGCTCACTTCATGCTCTTGAACTGTGGTTTCATAGTTAGCTTCTTGTGCATGCTTAAGCTGCGAAGCATCTGTCGCATCAAGTGATGTTAACCATACTTGGTAGGGTCCTGTTGCATCATAGGTAAACCCCCCATCGGTACTATTTTGTCCATCAGGAAATGCCGGATCGCCAATTTTATCGCCTTCATCTGTTGCAGGGATCCACCAAGAAGATGCACCAAACTGAGTACCACCATCGGATGTCGACTGACCAATAACCCCTGATAAAGTAAAGCTATCGCCTACATATTTACCCGATAGGTTTAATACATCAGCCTTCATGTTAACGGCATTACGCACCACAGGGTTGTATATAATAGATGCATACCCAGGCTCGATTGTTGCCTGCTCTGTTCCCCCTAATGAATTATTAACAACATTAGATGAGCCCATACCACGCGCACTGACTGTTAAAAAGTTATGGTTTACATGCGGGTTATCGAATTCAAAACGAAAATAATCAACGACAAACTCTGTATTATCGGTTGGTGTAAACTGTGCTGTAAGTTGCGCACTTGTTCTCTCACGCTCTGCTTTAAATGCTTGCGAGCCAATACTCCACGCACCTACCGTTGATTGTTGATTTGCACTTTGATCTTCTGCGAAGTACTCGTAGTAGCCACCTATGGACTCTAATACATGACGACCAGATGTTAACTGTTCATATGAATAGGCTGCTAGCACACCAAATTTTTCGTTATCGTCTTTCCAACTGAATAGCACAGAACCGCCAGGATCCGTTTCATCATACAGCGAGCTTCTTGCCAGCTCAGCCGACACCATGAGCGTATTTGTATCAAGGTCTAAAGGCTTACGCGTTGTTAAGTTAACCGTGCCGCCTAGTGCACCTTCTTCAATATTTGCTTCAGGCGTTTTAAACACTTCAACAGCAGATACTTGCTCAGCCGATAATAGCTCCATATTGAAAGTACGTGTGGCAGGGCCTAAGTCATACCAAGATGTACTTGCCACTGTTTGTCCATTTAATAACACACGTGACTGCTCAGGTGCTGTACCACGGATTGTCACACCACTTACTTCGCCGTATTGACGGTCAACAGTTACCCCTGAAATACGTTGCAGTGCATCACCAATATTTTTATCAGGAAACTTACCAATATCTTCTGCGGTGATAGCATCGACAACACCGTCGGCAAATCGTTTGGTATTCATGGATGCTTCTAATGAGCGGCGAATGCCTCTTACTTCGATGGTTTCGATGTCGTCTTTAGCATCAATCTCTTGAGCATAACTTGTTGTTGGTGCGCTAAATAATGTTGAAGTACATATTGCCAATATGCTTAGTCGAAATGGTGCTTTGGTGTGTTTAATCTTCATTCCTAGTCCCTATTTATTGTTATAAAAGCGGCACTAGGTTATCCCGTTAACCTTACGTTAAGAGGTACAATTCTTACCTGTTCTAGTATTTTTCTATCAATTAATGCCTATTTATGACGAAAATTTAAACCATGATAATAAATAAGAATAAGCTTGGAGTAGGTTAATACCAAAAGGTAATAGAATAGTATCACTATCAATCTTAACATTTGCTCAAATAAGGAAATTAAAAATAATAATAGGCTGATTCAATGCGTGCAATGTGCGAAAAAGTGATCCCCAATACAAACTCATCGTGGCGATACTGTAAATATCAGCTTGATTACATTCCATTTAATTGGCATTACCATCCGGAATTTGAAGTCTGTTTAACACTGAATAGCCAAGGTGTATGTCATATTGGTGATTATATTGCGCCTTATGACGAGTTAGATTTAGTTTTACTCGGCCCTGATTTACCCCACACATGGCAATCAACACCCAATCAGGATCAGAGCAACCAAATTGTTCATGTTGCACAAATCCCCAAGCAATGGTTATTTCAACTGATTGATAGCCACCCTGAGCTACACTCCCTAGAAGGATTACTCCTAGACTCTTATCAAGGATTAAAATTTTCAAAAGCATGTGCTCGACACGCTAAATCATACTTTGAAGAAATTGAACTCAGTGAGCCGTTTGAGCAATATTTAGGACTATTAAAATTACTAAGACTTATGAGCCAAGATAACAGTGCCTTGTCGTTATCAAGCTCTGGGTTTCGATATACCGACAGAACAGATCCTAGCAAAGATAAGTTTGATAAAGTAATTGAGTATATCTACCAATACTACACAGAGCCATTATACGCAGATCAACTCGCTAAAATGGCACATATGAGTACAAATCATTTTCATCGTTTTTTTAAAAAACGAATGGAGCGAACGCTCACTGAGTTTATTAATCAGCTTAGAATTGGTAAGGCATGCAAGTTACTTATTAATACTAATCGTTCTATCACAGCAATTAGCGATCAGTGCGGATTTAAAAACGCATCAAACTTTAATCGACGGTTTTTAACATTAAAAGGCTCGACACCGAGCCAATTTAGAAAACGTTTGAAACAAAAATCGCTAATATAGTTATTTGCCAATGGCCTCTTTGGCAAATAAGTGCTTAATTGGCCCAAGGTTGTCTACAAGGCTTAAACCAACGCCACGGACGAGTTTTTTCAGTGGGTTAGCCCCTGCAAATAGCTCTTTTAAGCCTTGCATCATAGCAATGTGCTTTTGTGCATCAAGCTTACGAGTACGTTCATAATCACGCAGCGTGCGTGCACTTGCAAACTCGCCTTGCTCATTACTTAAAAGGGTAATTAAATAAGCGGCGTCTTTTAGGCCAAGGTTCATACCTAAACCAGCTAATGGGTGAATGGTATGTGCTGCATCGCCCATTAATACCACGTTGCCCGACACCCACTGCTGGGCATAACGCATCTTAAGCGGAAACGCTATGCGCTCACTTTGCACTTCACATAAACCGCATTGGCCATCGAGGGCTGCCATAACCGCTTTATTAAAGTTGCTATCATCAAGCGCTAAAAGTGTGTCGCAATGCTCTGGGCTTGTTGACCAGACAATTGAGTGAGTGTGTTTATCTGGCAAGGGTAAGAACGCCAGCGGCCCTGTTGGCAAAAACACTTGGCGTGCCGTGTTGTTATGCTCATCAGCAGTTTTCACCGTGGCGACAATGGCGTGATGGTCATAATCTTTAAAGGTAATTGGCATGTTGAACTGCTTGCGAATAGCCGAGTTAGCACCATCAGCCGCCACTAATAATTTAGCAATCACAGGCTCGCCACTTTCAAGGGTAATAAACACATCAGAGTCAGTTTGATGAATTTGCTGATAACGGGTTTCGAACAGTAAAGTGGCATTACTTTGCTTTTCAAGTTCGCTAATTAAAGCATAGCGAATAATGTCGTTTTCAACGATATGACCTAGCTGTGGTAAGTCGAGATCGTTATGATCAAAATGAATTTTACCAAAGCTGTCTTGATCACGTACATCCATCGACGTATACGGTGTAGCACGGTGTTTAATGATCTCTGGCCAAACATTTAAAGACTCGAGTAAGCCCTGACTAGCTAGGCTTAACGCGCTCACGCGAAGTGCGTAATCATCACCCGGTAAGGTTTGATTTTTACTCGCGTCAATCACCACAACGCTGATATCTGCTTTTGCTAAACCTAGTGCTAGCGTAAGGCCAACACAGCCACCACCGACAATACAAACTTGTGCTTGTTTCATATCCGTTTACCTTGCTTAACCTGACCCATAAGCTGTTTTGCCAGCGGGGTTTTTAACGAGGAGAATAAATCCATTGAGAAAAGGCCAATGCTGCGACCAAGCGCGAGCAATCGTGATGAGTTTGAGAACAAACGCACTAGGCTGTCTGTGAGTGTCATCACGGTAGTAATATCTTTACTGCGAGTTTGACTGTAATAACGGGTAAAGGCGTAATCACCAAGGTCGCTTCTATTAGCCATATCACACAATAATTGCACATCACGCAGGCCTAAATTAAAGCCCTGCCCGGCAATTGGGTGAATAGCGTGGCCTGCATTACCAATTAATACTGTGCGGTGGCTGCTCAGTGATTCTGCTTTACCGTACACAAGCGGGTAGCTTGCACGCATACCCACTTTGCTAAATGAACCGCCGCAGTAACCAAATGCTTTTTGTAACGCAGCTAAAAAGGCATCGTCTTCAAGCGCCATAGTGTGCTCAATTTGCTCAGGCTCCATGCACCACACCAACGAGTATCGGTTATTACTCATTGGCAACAGGGCCATTGGGCCGTGCTCAGTAAAACGCTCAAAGGCATGATGATGATGACCACCAGCCACCTCGATGTTGGCAATAATCGCCGCTTGCTGATACGCGCGAGTATTAAACTCAATATTAGCCAGCTTACGGCTTTGCGAATGAGCGCCATCGGCAATCACCACAAGCTTTGCGCTTAACTGCTCATCGGAGCTTAGCGTGATGTTGACACAGTCGCTTTGGTATTCAAGTTTGGCGACTGTATCAGGGCAAAATAAACTGACGTCAGTACCTATGAGTTGCTGATGAAGACTACGCCCAAATGGATTCACTTCAACCACATAGCCAAGGGCATCATGGCCGTATTCTTGGCAATCAATATGTGTTTTACCAAAATGACCACGATCAGATACGGTTACTTTTTCAATCGCTGCCGCAAATGGCGCTTGGCAATCAAAGGCATTGATTGATTTTAAGTACTGCACCGACTGCTGAGCCAGCGCAATGCTTCTATCATCAAAGCTTGGGTGATAGTCTGCGCTTACTTCATTTGCTTCAATTACAGCGATTGATAACTGCTTATTGCTCTGTTTTAGGCCCAGTGCACAACTTGCACCCGCCATTCCACCGCCGATAATGACAACATCAAACTGCTTTGCCACGCTTGCTCCTAGCCTTTATTTGCTTGCATCACTGCTTCAATGTCACGAATGGTTTTAGGAACCGAAATGGTCAGATTTTCATGGCCATCTTGAGTGACAAGTAAGTTATCTTCAATACGAATACCAATGCCTTTATATTGCTCCGGTGCTTTTGCATCTTCGCTAATATATAAACCCGGCTCGATAGTGAGCACCATGCCTGGCTCAAATACACGCTCTTTTTCATCAAGCTTATATTCGCCAACATCGTGAACATCTAACCCTAACCAGTGGCCAAGGCCATGCATGTAAAACGCTTTGCACGCTTGGTTTGCCATTAGCTCATCAAGCTCGCCCGTTAGAATGCCTAAATCAATGAGCCCTTGCGTCAGTACCGTCGAAGCCAATTCATTCGCTTTAGATAAGCTACCACCCGGTTTTACTTGGCTAAATGCCGCCTCTTGAGCTGCTAATACAATATTGTAAAGCGCCGCTTGTGGATCGCTAAATTTGCCATTGATTGGGAAAGTGCGTGTGATATCTGCCGCATAACCTTCAAGTTCACAGCCAGAATCGATTAACACTAAATCACCATCTTTTAGCTCAGCGTCATTTTGTGTGTAGTGCAAAATATTGGCGTTGTCGCCACTGCCGACAATCGTGCCATAAGCAGGATGACGAGCACCATTCATTGCGTAATGATGATGAAGCTCTGCTTCTAATTGGTATTCAGTTGCGCCAGGTTTGGCAAATTGCATAGCGCGAATATGACCTTGTGCACTAATTTCGCACGCTGCGCGCATAATGTTTAATTCTGCGTCAGATTTAAACAAACGCATTTCGTGCACTAAACCGCGAATATCTTTGATGGTATGCGGAGCTTTGTAACCTTTTTTAGGTGCGCCGCGAAGTGTGCTTAATATATCCCAAACCTTTGCATCAAAGTTTGCATAAGTGCCTTGTGCATAAAATAAAATCTGCTGGCCGTTCACCAAATCTAATAATTGTTCATCTAGTTCAGTAAGTGGACAAGTTGCGTCGAATAAGTACTCAGATTTAGCCTTTTCGAAGCCTATTCTGCGACCATGCCATATTTCAGCCAGCTTGTCTTTGTTACGGCAAATTAGGGTACTTGGCGTATTGCTCGAAGGACACAGTACTAAAACCGCATCCGGTTCGTTAAACCCTGTTAGGTAGAAAAAATCACTGTCTTGGCGAAATGCATACTCAGTATCACGACTACGTGTTACTTCTCCTGCCGCAGGAATAATAGCCACGCTGTTTTTATCCATCATCGCAAGCAAGCGCTCACGACGGGCTTTAAATTCAGCTTTATCGATTGCAATAGACGACATACTAAACCTCTGTGATTTGATTAGTGAAGGGTCTTCTTAGGGTTTTTGTCTGCGGGCTCTTTACCTAGCTCAGCAAAACATAACAGCGCAGAAACACGCACATACTCGATCACTTCGTGCAGAGCTTGGCTGTCTTCTTCAGTCTCTTCAAATAGGGTGTCTAGGCGGGTAATTTCACTAAAGTCGCTGATCACTTCTTTCACATCCGCTGATAACTTGCCGTAATCTTTTTGTTTTAAACCAAAACCAAGCATAAAACCCGATACCCAAGATACTAAGCCATTGGCTAAATCGATCAGTGTTTCGTCGTCGCTTGGTAAGAATAGGTCAAATTGAAATTCTTCATCGCTAAAGCTGGCAACAACCTGAGAATACACATCAGCAAAAAATGCTTTTAAATCTTTATTGAAGGCTAAGCCATCGTTGAATACATCGCTTAATAAACCTAAGTATTCGTCGGCTTCAATATTGATGCCACAGGCTAATAAACCACTGATCACACCATGGGCTTCGGCTGGTGCGACAAAAATTTCATTTTTTTCTAATAACAATTGGGCTTGTTGGTAATCAGGTAACGTGCTCATAACTTTTTCTTTGTTCGGCTAAGTAACGCCATGCTACCACTCGATAAATCGCAACTCCAATTAATTGTATGATTGAGGTCAAAAAGCAATCTGAAAAGTAAATAAGCAGTTAAAGGTGGGGAAAAACTACCCGAACGATCCGCTTTTTTTACTTCTATGGTTTAAGGATCGAAACTTGTCTTATATACTAAAGGTGTTCCCTAGGGTGCAGGAGCTTGGTTAAGTCCCTGAGCCGATAAATTTTATGTTAGGGTTTCTGTTCGTCTACTATTGTGCAAGCTCGGCATGTACCGAGAAGCCTACGGTAAACCGCAGATTCCCGCCCTGAAACCTCAAGGTTTCAGGACTGACACCGGGCACCGCATACTTGGGGAACACCTTTTCTTTTTTATCTATCAGATATCGAAATCTTCTCTGTAGTTTTTCGCTTTTACAATAACTGACTTATTCGCGCGAAATAAATTTCACGCCTACGGGTGAGCATTTCACTTTAACGATGTGTAGACACAATCTAATTTAACTTCTGGCGACTGATATCTAATAACTCTTATATTTTTCGGCGTTAAAACGTGGGATAAATCCGCCACCACATCGTTACCCGTAGCAGCAGATTTATCCCGCGTCCTAGCTCCTAGCACCTAGTCTCAACCAAGCGCCAATTTTTATCTTCACGCCTTATTTAAACCATCCCTGAAAGCGCTCCATTAATAGGTAATTAACTGGCACTAAAAGCAAGGTGATAAGGGTTGCGAAGATGATTCCAAAGCCAAGGCTTACTGCCATCGGAATAAGGAATTGTGCTTGCGTTGCTTTTTCAAATAACAGCGGCATTAAACCAATAAAGGTGGTTAAACTGGTTAGCATAACGGGGCGAAAACGTGCTGCACCTGCCATTTTCACAGTTTCGAGTAAATCACCGCCTTCTTCACGCTTTTTATTAATGAAATCAACCAGCACCAGTGAGTCATTCACTACCACGCCTATCAGGGCTAACATGCCAAGTAAGCTCATAATGGTTAACTCCATACCCATTATCCAGTGACCCATTACCGCACCTATCATGCCAAATGGTATAACACTCATCACTATTAATGGCTGCATATAGGATTTAAACGGTATCGCTAATAGCGCATAAATAATAAAGAATACAAACACGAGGCCCCAGGCCAGTGAACCAAATGATTCACGCTGCTCTTTGGCTTCACCTTCGAGTGTGTAATCAACACCTGGGTATTGCACCATGAGCTCATCTAAGTAGGCTTTTAAGTCTGCTTGCAGTACCGTCATGTTAGTATTTGATTTTTCAACATCGGCCGTTACATTCAGTGTGCGATAGCGATCAATACGATAAATAGACGATGGGCTTTGCCCCGGCACTAAAGTCGCCACGTGCGAAAGCGGCACAGTACCACCAGCAGGTGTTTTAATAAGAATGTCTTTTAAATCTGCAACCGAGCGGCGCTCTTCAATCGGTAAACGCACCATTACCCGCACATCGTCGCGCCCACGTTGAATGCGCTGCACCTGCGCACCAAAGAACGAGTTACGCACTTGCTGCGATACATCAACACGGTTTAAACCAAGCGCTAAACCTTGTTCTGTCAGCTCAATTTGCAGCTCTTCTTTACCATCTGACATGCTATCAGCAATTTCGTATACAGTTGGATAGGTCGATAACCGTTCTTTCACTTTTTCAGCTACTGCTTCAAGCATTTCAATTGAGCTGCCGCTTAGCTGTACATCAATCGGGCTCGATGTTCGGCCAAACTCAGCACGGAAAGTGACACTTTCAGCGCCAGGAATAATACCGATAAGCTCACGCCATTCGCTGGCAAGCTCTCGGGAGCCAATATCTGATTCACGCTTTTCAGCTGGCATGATCTCAAATCTAACACTCCCCGTATTTGACGAACCACCTCGACCACCTGTGGTTGCCAAAATATTTAGAATCACACTTTGGCCGTCTTCATCACGGTATTTATCTTGTAATTCTTTTGCCTTGTCTGACATTTTAATGACGTATTTATTGGTCACTTCAAACGGTGTTCCGGCAGGAAAAGTAACGGATGCACGCACAGTTTCACTTGGAATACGCGGGAAAAACGTAAATTTAGTCCAACCACTTGTTATCAAAGTAACAATAATTACAAAAATACCGACAAATAAACTAACCGTAGCCATTTTATTCTTCAAGGCTAGATTCAGTAGTGGTTGGTAATACTTCATTATTGCGTGTTCAAAGCCATCAGCAAAGCGCTGTTGAAGACGCTCTAATTTCGATGGTTCGCCCTTTTCATGACGTAACTTTAAGTATTTTAAGTGAGCTGGTAATACAAACTTAGACTCAATCAAAGAAAACAGTAAAACCGGAATAACCACGACAGGAATTTGTGCAAAAATAGCGCCCCGGGCACCTTCAATAAAAGCAAGAGGTAAAAATGCCGCAACTGTCGTGAGTACACCAAATGTTACTGGGGTTGCCACTTCTTGCGTTCCACGAATAGCGGCTTGCTCACCACTTTCTGCCGTTTTTAAGTGTGTATAAACGTTTTCACCAGTAACAATGGCATCATCTACAACAATACCGAGCACTAAAATAAAACCAAATAAGCTGATTACATTGAGTGTTATACCAAAGATAGGCATTATCAAAAATGCGCCCATAAACGATACAGGTATGCCAATAAATACCCAAAATGCAATGGCAGGACGCAAAAATAAGGTAAGTAGCGCAAGGACTAAAATTCCGCCCTGAATTGCGTTACTAGTAAGCGTTGCTATGCGGCTTTTTACAACTTCTGAGTCATCATCCCAATAACTTAACTCAAACCCTTCCGGTAGTTGGCTTTGATGCTCAGTAATATAATTTTTTACCGCATCTGCAACTTCAATCGCACTTTGCGGGCCAATACGATACACATCAATAAAAGCAGCCTGTTTACCATTGAAACGAGTACGCACTGGCGTTTCTTCAAAATCATCACTAATACGGGCAATATCACCTAAACGGATAATAGTGCCATCGGCTTGGTTCTTAACCACTATATTAGCAAACTCATCCTTACGATATGCTTGCCCTTTAGAGCGAATAAGTACATCCCCCCCCTCTGTTTTTAAATTACCAGCAGAAACGTCTGTGCTTGAGTTTTTAATAGCTGAAGAAATATCCGCTAAACTCAAATCATATTGTCGCAAAGTATCTTGACTCACCTCTATGGCGATTTCGTAATTACGAACTCCGCTTAACTCAACTTGAGTTACACTTGGCAAACGCAAAAGCTCATCACGTACAGTTTCTGCGTATTCAAGTGTTTCTTTTTCACCATAAATACTTGAAACAGATACTGCGATAACTTCGCGCTTCCATTCGGCAAGCGAAACTATCGGCTTTTCCGCATCAACCGGAAAGGTGTTAATCGCATCTACTCGACTTTTAATATCAGCCAATAGCTCCCTTGGATCATACCCTGTCTCGACCTCAATACTTACTGATGAAGAGCCTTCTGATGAACGACTCGTGATCCGCTTTACCCCTTCAAGATCTTGAACAGCTTCCTCAATGCGAATAGAGACCCCTTTTTCTACATCCTCAGGCGTCGAGCCACGAAGTGATACACTGACACTAATGCGATCAGACTCAAACGATGGAAATACCTCAAGCGGGATTTGTGTCGAAACGCTAAATAGCCCCGCTAATAAAATGCTGATCAGCAATAAGTTTGCTGCAACATGATTCTTTGTAAACCAAGCAATCATTATTGCGCTCCCTGCTCTTTAGGTTGCTCTTGATTATTGAGACGCTTAGCTTTCCCCCTCGTAGCTTGATACTCTTCGCTTCCCATTACCGTCACTTGCGTACCTGAGCTCACTTGACCAAGTGGTGTAATCACTAAGTTATCGCCTGCAGACAAACCTTCAGCAACAACAGCTTGATTAGCATTTTGCCAAGCAAGTGAAATATTTTTACGACGTAACACACCTTGCTCTTCAACATAAACATAAGTGCCTTGGTAAATCGCGCTATTTGGGATCACAATGGCATTATCAATCGTCTTACCGGTAATCTGCGCTTTGATATATTGACCAATTTTGATTGGGTATTGATTTATAGATGTTGCTTTATAAGGGTCATTAATTTGTGCAACCACATAAAGCTGCTGCGCATTTTCGTCAATAGCCCCTTCGGTACGAATAACTTGACCTTGCCAATGCTGCTTGCCAACGAGATCTGAGCTAAATTTAACTAATGAGCCCGCGCTATTTTTAGCACCATCACGAAATTGCTCTGGTAAGTTAATGAACGGTAAGTCTTTATTTTTGATTGGTAAGCGTATTTCAACACGGTCAATTGCATAAATGCTGGCAAGTTCCATGTTATTAGTCACCACTTGACCTAAGTCTACGCTACGACTTAAAACACGACCCGCGTATGGTGCCGTGACTTTTGTACGCTCTAAATCGAGCTTGGCTTTTTCAAGGGCGGCTTGAGCCGACAATACACTTGCTTCAGCTGCAGCTAATTGTGGTTTACGCAGCACTAAGCTACTAGCTTCATCGCCCTTACCTAAGCGCTGCCAATCGGTTTCAGCTTGGCGACCGCGGGCTTGTTCTTCAAGTAAGCCTTGTTCAGCGGTTAATAAAGCCGCCTGGGCTGATTTCACTTCGGCGCGGTGATCTCTATCGTCTAGCTGCAACAACACATCGCCTTTTTCAAAAAAGCCACCTTCACGGAATTGCTCACTAATTTCGATAATTTGCCCTGAGGCCTGAGCAACTAGCAAACTTTGCGTACGCGGCTTAACCGTTCCAAAACTATCTATCATCACTTGATAGGATTCTGGCGTCAGCGTTTTAACAGCAACATTTACTTTCGCTTTCGGTGGTGAAGAAAAGCGGTTTGCTTGTGGTGGGTTGCCTTTAATAAACATGACGAGCAGTACCGTCACAGCTATCACTACAAGTGGGATTAATATTTTACGTGTCTTGCTATTCATGATTATTGCTCTTCTACTTCGCTATTTGCTGCACTAAAGTCACCACCAAGGGCAATGTGTAAGTTAATTCGATTTTTAATAAGCTGGTTTTTTAGTTCAATGACCGAACTTTGCGCATTGAACGAACGGTCTTGCGCATCAAGTACCGTGGTATAGGTAACCAAACCACTTTGATATTGTTCAAAAGACAAACGCTCTGCAGCTATAGCGTTTTCTTGCGCTTCTAAGGTTTTTTCGTAGCGTACTTTAAGCGCTTGTTCTTGGCTGATCGCTGTTTCAACATCGTTAAAGGCATCATAAAGTGTGGCAAGATACGCCTGCTCTTGGCGCTTAACATTGAGCCTTGCTTGTTCTTCATTGGCTTTTAAGCGGCCTCCTTCAAAAAGCGGCATCGAAATACTACCAATCAACGACCACGCTAAGCTTGAAGGTGAAAATAAGTCGCTCATTCTATCCGTGCTATCACTGATCGATGCTGAAAGATTTAAGCTTGGAAAACGCTGTTTATGCGCATAAGCAAGCCCAGCATCGGTGCTAAGTAATTGATACCAACTTGCCATTAACTCGGGTTTGCGGGTGATGAGCTCTGAAGGCAAGCCCAGTGGTATAGTATTCTCAAGTAATGGCAAGTCTGCGCTAACGCTTAACGCGCCAGTTGGGTATTGGCCTGTTAAACGCTCTAAATCACGAATAGATTTAGTTAACGTTGCTTGCTGCGCGGCAATGTTCGAGCGCTCTGTATTTAGCTCATTACGCGCAAGGTAGACATCAAGCGCTTCATTTAAACCTTGGCGATAACCAGATTCAATGATCGATAAATTCTGTTCGGCATTTTGTTCGCGCTGTTTATAAAGTTCGAGCAGTTTTTGATTTGTGATTACATCAAACCAACCAGATACTACATCAGCTACTAATTGTTGTTTGCTTTGCGAAAATGTGGCTTTTTCAGCTAGGTATTCAAGGTTTGCTTGTCGTTCTGAGGACGATAATTTACCCCATAAATCAACTTCGTAGCTTAATTCTAATGATGCTGAGCTGGCGTTGTTATAATTAACAGGGCGATTATCTTTACTACGGCTAGCACGTGTTGATAAATCAAGACTGGGCCATAAATCTGCCCCTGCAGCAATAAGCTGCTGCTCTTTAATCGCTACATCGTAACCCGCTTGTAAAATTGCTTGGTTATAAGCTAATGCTTGCTCAACTAAAGTAAAAACTTGAGGATCGTGTAATTGCTGTAGCCAATTATCTTCAACAGCAAGCACCTTGTCACCCGAAGGAAGTTGCTGCCATGCACTTGGCACAGTCTCAAGCTCAACGACTCGCTCATGGTGAGTCGGCTGGCTCGCACATGCACTTAGCAAAATTACACTTAAAGCCAATAAACTCGGCTTATATTGCCAATTCATTCTAAAAACCTGAAAAACATCAATTTATGAATGTTATTCAAGCACCACGTTAAGCTTTGCTCAACTGACTTTACATAAAATTACACTGTCTGACATTTGACGACGATGAGCTGCTGGAAAGTGGCGATAAGTTGCAAGTTTACAAAATTGTAGCAGCGATTTTATATCGCGCTATTAAAGTGAGTAAATAACAACGCATAACGAAAATATAACGTATTACAACTCCCTCTTGAACAGTTAATTATATACTTTTACACTATACAAAACTCTTTCTTTAGCATTTTTTATGTCCAAGTATGACGTTGATACAGCCGAAACTCAATATCAACCAGGCTCTAATAGTCGGGTCCTTTTAAATAAGCTAAACATTACTGATGTTAATGATATCAATGAGGTAGAGGCAATACTTTTGGTTAAACTATATGAAAAGACATTTTCATATAGTAACCCAACTATTAAGTTAAGCTTTCAAACAATTATAGACTGGCATCGCCAATGGCTCGGCAACATATATCCTTGGGCTGGAAACATAAGAAATGTCAGAATGTCGAAAGATCATTTTGAGTTTACCGCACCGCTTCATATTGAACGCCAAATATGTATATTTGAAGCTGATTACCTATCAAAACAAGAAAAACTAGAGAACTTCACTAAGGAGGAGCTAGTCTCTTTTCTTGCTAGAAGTCATGTGGAGTTTATATTGATTCATCCTTTTCGTGAAGGCAATGGAAGAATTAGCAGACTTCTTATGGACTATATGAGTCAGGAGGCAGGATATGGGCTATTAGATTATTCTTTATGGGATGCGCATAAAGAATTTTATATTCGCTCTATACAAGCTGGCGTTAGCCGTGATTATCAGCATATGGAGCGACTTATAAGTGATATTTTAGACAGCTAATGACAAAGATTCGTACTTAAGTCTATTTGCTTTTAACTTACGTTCTATGGACTTTACAGGCTTACCTGTCTCAATTGCTGTTGAGCTTGCAACAGAACGTAGAATCATAGCATTAGTTACTTTTTTCTTTTCAACTCTCATCGTATAGACCCTGATACTTCCGTTACGCTTGCTTTTAAATTCTACACCAACACTATTATATTATCAATGGTTGAGTAGCGGCCATCATAATAACAGTCCGTCCACGTCTAATTTGACAGCTATAATCAGCGTACAACCCTATCTTTGTGACTTAAAGCCTATTTTTGGACCACTCAAAGACATTAATAGCGAAATAATAAACATAGAATTCAATTGCTCAACTTGCTTGTGACTAACAAACTTGGCAGCTTAAACTTTAGAAGCAAATAACTCATTAATAGATACTGCAATTGTGTCTATATTTATAACCACCGTCGTTGGATGTAACCCAAATTACCAAACTTTGGAGAGTAAGCTGGGTAATATTGTTTCTTAAACTCTTCAACAGCATTGTCTTTACTGATCAAATTATTTTCAAGCATATACATGAGAGCTATCGAAGGACTTCGAGATTCTCCTAAGCTACAGTATACAAATACAGAGTCCCCTTGATCCAAGTTGCTTTTTATGAAATTTAAGGCTGGATCTATCATCGCATCGTTAACATATTTTGAATCTTCACCATCAATCATATTTAAATAAATTGCGTCTCCTGTTTCTTTAAATAAGTAGTTTGGATGATTTGGATCACAACCTCTACCAGTCCATCCCACTACCGACTGATGAGTAACAAAACCTCCAGCACGATTTAATGCACACACAATTCTCATTCCTTGTGACTTTGCAACAGAGTATTCTTCTTTAGTCCCAACATATAAGTCTAAATTACCGATTTTTAACATGTCTTCCTCCCTTTTTAACTTGCTATATACTCGATGCAGATTCTAATACGTGCTTGCCTAGTTTTTATTTTCAGAATGCGAACTCAGGAGTAATGATGTAAGAACAAACTTCAAAGTGCGCCACCACCAATAAACACAAGAAGCACTACTTGAATAATCATCATCAAAAAGACCATGAGCAATATTGTTTCTTATGTTAGGGCCTCGTGAATCTGTAAGAAATGCTTTCATTTCAAATAATAAGTTATCATCAAAAATATCTTCTGACTCAGGCTTACTCAACAAAGTGGACAACCCGCACTCAGTGGTAATTCCATCCTTGTTATCCATAGTAGTTGTTGAGACGCCACTTTCGTTGAGTATATCTCTTACTAAGTGCTCCCATTGAGGAGCCAATAGATGAATTGCTGTTGTAAAATCTCGTTGGAAACCGAAATATAACCCCTTGGCAAATAGTTTCGAACGCTGTGAAGGAATCACGGGACTCACCGAGCACAAACTTTCAAACATTGAAAGGCTTATATTATATTGAAGGTTCAACTCATCGAGAGCAGGTAAAAAACAATCACACACTAGGATGTCAGCCTCTAGCACAGCGGCCTCTACTGCTTTAGACCAAAGCCTATCATCGTCTCTATATAACTCGGCATCATCAGACAACCTATCAACCGCAATCTTTCTACCATCATGTGAAAGACGAATTGTATTAAATAGCTGATTTGTGAAGCTTCTTGGTGCGTCCTCCTTTTCGAGTTCCATTAGGCGTAATTTATCAAAACCATGAAATAAACCTGCAAAATAAAGGATCGCTGTTTCAGCACTGTCTTTCCCTGAGACATGCTCTATAGCTGACGCTGTCCACTGGTCACGCTCCGGAAATGGAACATTAACCTTTGTTGTTACCATTTCAGCCAAAGTTTGCTTGCCTGCCCCACGATGCAAAACTTTAAGTTCGGATAGCTTTGCATGAATATCGAACTCACTTTTGACACTATTAGGTACTTTCCTATATGCTTGTATTGCGTTCTCATAAAGTGAGGCTTTCGCAAGCGCTTGTTCTCTAATCGACGCTTCATCTTCCCAGGTCTTAGCTATTGCAATTAAAGCTTTGACCCAATCATCATTGCGTTTAAGCTGGTAGTACTTTTTTGATAAAAACTCAAGGTAAAACCTTGCTTCGTAAAACTCATCATGGCGTAGAAAACCTTTGATTAATAAGCAAAATTCTTCCTCTATACGTTCAAACTCAGTTTGCCCTATTAAGTTATAGTCATCCAATAACTCTGCAAGCCATACCTTCATAAACTTACTATTTGGATAGCTATCAAATATCGCATTGAATAACTTTCCTTTGATATATGTGACCTTTTCATATGCACCTTTACCTAGCTGACATGCTAGCCGCAATGCCCTTCGGTAATAATGAGATACACCTAGTGTGATCCAACTATCTCCATCTATTGCATAGCTTGAATAGAGGTCTATTGCCTTTAAAGCATTACTGAACGATTTAGATTTAGGTTTAGAATAAAGCCAACACAAATCATTAATACGAGCAACGAAAGCAGTACTATTGATATGAGCTTGAAGCTCACTTAAAACGTCAAGCTCATTTTGGGTATATTCCCAGCCGTCACTTCCCCCAAAGCTAGGCTTGTATGGATTTAACGGTTCCGAAGGATCTAACTTTAGATCACAGACTTTTTTAAGTAACTCATATATTTTAACTAACTGTTCATCTTCTTTCTGTTTGGCATCATTCAGTAATGGTGATACTAAATGACCACATGAGTACATTACACTTTCATCAACAATAAACTTTGTATCTAATCTTTCGTATACCTCATTGTTGATAGTTGATTCTTCTTGTTTCACTAAACCTCCTTATTAGATTCTGACTATTTATACTCATATAAACGCAAGTAATCCATTAAGTGTACTTATAGAGAGTAAAACTTCACATTTTTCTTTTGGTTATAGCTGTTTATTTAAACCTAAAATATTTTTAAGGGGGCAACTGCCTCCCCTTTCGTAGAATGATTCTTGCTAGATTTTTTAACTAGTAGTGCTACTTAGAGTTTACTTTTTCAGTTCCTTCAAGCGCTGTTTAATAGTATTAGCATCATCTAAAAATCATGCCGTTCAGCGAGGAATAAATATACTTCCTACATAGGCTAGGCAGATTGGGATCCGATCTTTCTTTTTGACTTTACTATGATTTTTTGCGCGAAAAAAATTTCACGCCTACGTTTAAGCACTTTATTTTTGCTATCTGCAGTAAAGCTCTCAAAAAACTGGATTTCGCTACGCTCTTATAGCAAAAGGAATGACTTTGAATATGTAAAAGCTAGAAACAAAAAAGCCTCGCGATTGCGAGGCTTTGAATCAATGGTGCCCAGAGGCGGAATCGAACCACCGACACGAGGATTTTCAATCCTCTGCTCTACCGACTGAGCTATCTGGGCAATATTCGGTTTTTGTGCTGAACATCCAAAGAGGATTTTCAATGCAATTCCCGATGGCTCTACCGACTGAGCTATCTGGGCAATATTCGGTTTTTATGCTGAATATCCAAAGAGGATTTTCAATGCAATTCCCAATGGCTCTACCGACTGAGCTATCTGGGCATTCTAAACTTTCGTTTAAAAATAAATGGTGCCGACTATCCGAGTTGAACGGATGACCTACTGATTACAAGTCAGTTGCTCTACCAACTGAGCTAAGTCGGCACACTAAATTTGCGTGCGCTGTGTACTATAATCACTTTAAAAGAGATTATCAAACAATGGTGCCCAGAGGCGGAATCGAACCACCGACACGAGGATTTTCAATCCTCTGCTCTACCGACTGAGCTATCTGGGCAATATTCGGTTTTTGTGCTGAATATCCAAAGAGGATTTTCAATGCAACTCCAAATGGCTCTACTAACTGAGCTATCTGGGCAATATTCGGTTTTTGTGCTGAACATCCAAAGAGGATTTTCAATGCAACTCCCAATGGCTCTACCGACTGAGCTATCTGGGCTAAGTTCCTGACTGCAATTTGCTGCCTAGGATAATAAATGGTGCCGACTATCCGAGTTGAACGGATGACCTACTGATTACAAGTCAGTTGCTCTACCAACTGAGCTAAGTCGGCAC
>NZ_LRUF01000026.1:0-142409 GCF_001550155.1 Pseudoalteromonas arabiensis | reverse complement strand
AATGGTGCCCAGAGGCGGAATCGAACCACCGACACGAGGATTTTCAATCCTCTGCTCTACCGACTGAGCTATCTGGGCAATATTCTATTTTTGTGCTGAACATCCGAAGAGGATTTTCAATGCAACTCCCAATGGCTCTACTAACTGAGCTATCTGGGCATAACAAAAAGCTAGAAGCTTGATGTTTAAATAAATGGTGCCGACTATCCGAGTTGAACGGATGACCTACTGATTACAAGTCAGTTGCTCTACCAACTGAGCTAAGTCGGCACACTAAATTTGTGTGCTTTGCACAATACTGATGTTCTCACTATTAGAGATAACACCAATATATCAAATAATGGTGCCCAGAGGCGGAATCGAACCACCGACACGAGGATTTTCAATCCTCTGCTCTACCGACTGAGCTATCTGGGCAATATTCGGTTTTTGTGCTGAACATCCAAAGAGGATTTTCAATGCAACTCCAAATTGCTCTACCGACTGAGCTATCTGGGCAATATTTAGTTTTATGCAGAATATCCACAAGGATTTTCAATGCAACTCCTAACAGCTCTACAACTGAGCTATCTGGGCACTAACTTTTAAACGCATTTTAAGCAACAAATCTAGTTGTCGCTGTCTGGGCGTGCGGCGTATTAAACGGGTTTTGCCCTCTCAAGTCAACTTTTTTTTAAGGATTCTGACTGTTTGAACAGTTTTCAATCAAGATTGCTATTTTTCGTACTTTTACGGTTACTTATGCAGCAAAAACTCCTATTCTGATAGTTTCCTCCAACGATTATTGCTTTGCTAAAGTAAAAACGTGGTGAATTTTTCTTCGTTGATGGTAGGATTATGTTAATCAATCAAGTAACTACTTCTTACTGCTGTAAAATTGTTGGATAAAAGCCATGTCGAGTAAATCTACATCTCCTGTAAAAGGGCTATTACCGTTATTCATTATAACGAATCTTGTTATTACACTTCTCGCAGTTGTAGCTTACTCTTTTTACCCAACAAAGAATTCTAAAACTCAAGTTACACACCCAAGCCTAAATGCTGCGCAAGTAGTCGAACAATTATCACCGCCCTTAGTAAGTGCACTCACAATGCCGGGCCAAGATAAGGTCAAAGAAGTACTGGATCTTAGCCTTTTACTCAATGCTGGGTTTGATTACTACTTATATAGGTACGAAGTGAATGGTGATGTGTCTTTGGTATTTGCAAACAATAAAGAAGAACTCATCGCTGTAACGAAAGTAAATCAGCAATTAGAACAAGCCAGTATAATTCACAAAGTGCTTGAATTTAACGACCAACCCGTTGGCGAGTTAATCGTAAAGCAGCATTCACAAGAACAGCCAATTGTTGAATCAGCTGTAATGTCATATGTATTAGCTGCTGTCGCTCTGATTGCACTTATTTTTCTGTCTGTATTATTAAATGTGTATATTAATAAACGTTTTATGAAAAGTAGTGAACTACTTAGCGATGAACTATTAGCTATTACAGAAAACCAAAATTACCACACTCATGTTACTGAAACTCTTGACTTTGGTTTAGATATTGTAGCTAAAAACATTAACCATTTACTTAGTAAAGTTCAGTCTGCAATTACTGAAAATAAAGCAGCACAACAAGACCTACAAAAACTACAAAGTAGCCTTGAAACTGAAGTACAAAACAGAACACTGGCACTTGAACAAGCAACATTAAAAGCAGAGCAAGCCAACGAAACTAAAACAACCTTCTTAGCAACAATGAGTCACGAAATAAGAACACCAATGAATGGGGTGATTGGGACTATTGATTTGCTGCGCCAAACAGAGCTCGATGGTGCACAACATAGACTCAGTACAATAATTCGTGATTCTGCCTTTTCATTGCTTGGCATTTTAGACGACATTCTCGACTTCTCTAAAATCGAAGCAGGAAAACTCAATATCGATAACATTCCTTTTTCGGTCTCAGATACTATCGAAGAAGTTGCCCGTGTGCTGTCTTCTGTCGCTAAAAAGCGTAACTTAGATCTAGAACTTGCCATAGCACCCGATATTCCGACTAACTTAATTGGCGATACAGTGCGCGTACGCCAAGTGCTTTATAACCTATGTAGTAATGCGATTAAATTTACAACCACAGACGATAACCGAAAAGGTCATGTAAAAATATCTGTCGAAGTCGCGCAAAACACAACCGATCATTACACCTTGCGTTTTAGCGTTTCCGACAACGGTAAAGGCATGACCCAGGCACAGCTTCGCGAAATATTTAACCCATTTATTCAAGCCGAAAGCTCTATTACACGCGAGTATGGAGGCACAGGTCTTGGGCTTTCGATCTGTAAGAGCCTTACCGAGTTGATGCTAGGTACGATTACTGTAAACAGTGATTTGGGGATCGGTAGTGAATTTATCGTTGAGCTGCCGTTTAGCACGCAAGGAAAAGTTAACTTTGCTCACAAACAGGTGATGAAAAACCAGCGAGTGGTTGTTGTAACCCAGCACGAAGGCAGACACAGCTTATTAACTCGTTATCTTTCATTTATGGGCGCAACGACAATCATTGCCAATAGCAATGAAAAAATAGAAGCTGAGCAAGATAAAAAAGACATAATTTGGATTCTCGATGGCATCGAAAGCATGGAGGATATTAACTACATACTGCGCCGTTTGCTTTACACCTTAGAAGACAACCATCAACAAGTGATTGTATTAAGTAAGCTAGATGAAGCCGCTGTTAATCATAAAAATATTTTTTATTTAAATGCAGCACCACTATGTAAGTCTAACTTTATGGTGTCGTTATTAGTTGCTGCTGGCCTTCATCAGCCAAAACAAATTTCCTCTGCAAAAACACTCAATAACTATTTGAGCGTGGATCAAGCCCGTGAAGAAAATAAATTAATTCTTTTGGTTGAAGACAATGTTCTTAATCAGCAAGTGCTGACAGATCAATTACATTTATTAGGTTATGGTGTCGAGTTAGCCGAAAACGGTGAGCAAGGATTAGAGATGTGGCGTGAAAACCACTACTCGATCATTTTGACCGACTTACACATGCCAAAAATGTCAGGCTATGACATGGTTGAAAAAATTCGCAGCGAAGCCTCTTTACTTCCTGACATCAATGCCCAACCCTACATTGTTGCTATTACCGCTAATGCACTCAAAGGGGAGAAAGAGCGATGTTTAAGTATTGGCATGAACGACTATATTACAAAACCTGTCGAACTCAACGTACTTGAGGCAACATTGCTAAAGTGGTCGCATAAAGTCGACCCTGAGCGAACACCTCTTGAAATAAAACAACCTGCCATGCCAATTGATATGAACATGCTTGGTAAATACATAAATAACGATGAAGCTAAAAAACTGCGTTTCTTTAAAATGTACCTTGAACAAAGTAATCAACTAACTAAAGAGGTAAATGCAGGGGTGATCGATCATGATTTAGAAACCATCATTTCGGCATGCCACCAATTAAAGTCAATTTCCAAAACAATTGGAGCAGTGAAAATTGCCGAACTGGCATCAGCATTTGAACAACGCTGTAAAGAAGAAGAGCTAACAAGTGACGATCTAATTGAGCTGCGCGACGAGTTCGAAATCGAGTACTCTAAAGTAGCACAGTTCTTAAAAGAACAAATCAAAAAAGCCGAACAAGAAAGTGAAAATTAAAAAGGGCCAATCGGCCCTTTTTAATTTCTGTGCTTATTTTTCAGGTGGACGATAACCTTCAATTTCAACGTCTTTACCTTCAAATAAAAAACCAACCATCTGCTCTTCTAAAAAAGTGCGATGTTCTGGGTCCATCATGTTTAGATGCTTTTCGTTGATCAGCATCGTTTGTTTGTGTTGCCATTGGCCCCACGCCTCTTTACTGATGTTGTTGAAAATCTTTTCACCAAGCTCACCTGGATATAGTTGGAAGCCTAAGCCTTCAGCTTCTTTTTGTAACTTTTGACAAAATACTGTACGTGCCATAATTGCTCTCTACTCTTATTGCGTGATGTTATTGTAATCTATTGTGCGTAATTGTTTAACCAGCTTTTTCGTAGGGGCTGCAAGGCCGACTTCAATAGACTCATCAAGCGGATACCAAACCAATTGACGCTCATTAATGAGATCTGGAATGCTTGGCAATGTTAAAACATGCGGATTAATGGTCAGCTCAAAATGCGAAAACACATGAGTAAACACTTCAAGTTCCTGTGTATTAGCCGTTAAACCATGCTGGACTAAAAATGTTTTTAGCTCGCTTAACTCACTAAACTCGAAAAAGCCAAATAAGCCTCCCCAAATTCCTGAATTAGGCCGTTTTTCCATAAGTACTTTATCACCACAAGCTAAAATAAGCTGATGACATGACTTTTTCGGTACCGCCTTTTTAGGCTTTGAATGCGGAAACTCTTTAACTTTACCTTCATTAAAAGCAAGGCACTTACTGTTTAAAGGACAAGGCTCACAGTCAAACTTGCTGCGTGAACACAGACTTGCCCCCAAATCCATCATTGCTTGGTTAAACTCAGTAACGGACTCTTTAGGCGTTAATTGTGATGATAGTGACCAAAGTTGGTTTTCAACTTTTTTAACCCCATACCAGCCTTCGATCATAAAAAAGCGCGCGAGTACACGTTTAACGTTACCGTCCAAAATTGGGTGATGCTGACCAAGCGATAACGATAAGATAGCCCCCGCAGTTGAACGACCGATGCCAGGCAAATCCATCACTTCTTCAAGCGTGGTTGGAAACTCACCTTGGTATTTATCACGGACTATTTTTGCCGTTTTATGTAAGTTACGTGCGCGAGCGTAGTAACCAAGGCCCGTCCAGTGATGCAGCACTTGATCTTCATCGGCATCGGCCAGCGCAATAATATCAGGAAAACTCTGCATGAACTTTTCAAAATACGGAATGACAGTGACGACCTGAGTTTGCTGAAGCATAACCTCAGAGATCCACACTTTATAAGGGGTTTTATTTAACTGCCATGGAAGAGTTTTACGGCCGTGAAGGTGATACCAGTCAACGACTTGGCTCGCGAACCAAGTTGACTCCTTATTGCTTAAATTCAAAATAACATCTTTACTTGCTGAAGCTCATTGCGGCTCAGTCTATTGCAGTTAGTTAGGCCAAGCAAGCTAAAAGCTTGTACTCAAGGCGCAGGTCAGGGATAATACGCAACCTTTTTCTATAGTCAGTGTTTTTATCAGGCCAAATTATATGAATGACTCAAGTAACCCAAACCTCGAGCAAGCAAAGCAAGAGGGTAAATATATCCGCACAATTCGTAGTTTCGTTAAGCGCGAAGGTCGCCTAACAAAAGGCCAAGCAGCCGCCATCGAAAAGTGTTGGCCAACAATGGGCCTTGAGCACAAAAATGGCATGCTCGACTTTAAAGATGTATTTGGTAACGATAACGACGTCGTACTAGAAATCGGCTTTGGTATGGGTAAGTCACTGGTTGAAATGGCTAAAAACGCTCCAGAGCTTAACTTCATAGGTATTGAAGTACACCGTCCAGGTGTTGGCGCTTGTTTAATGGATGCCGACGAAGCCGGAGTTACTAACTTACGCGTATTCGAGCACGATGCAGTTGAAGTATTAGCCGATTGTATTGCTGATGAAAGCTTAGCTAAGTTGCAGTTATTCTTCCCTGATCCATGGCACAAAAAACGTCACCACAAGCGTCGTATCGTACAGGCTGAATTTGCACAAAAATTACGTAGCAAATTAAAAATTGGTGGTGTTTTTCATATGGCTACTGACTGGGAAAACTATGCCGAGCACATGCTTGAAGTAATGCAGGTCGCTGAAGGTTACAAAAACCAATCAAACACGAATGATTATGTTCCTCGTCCAGATTCTCGTCCGTTGACGAAGTTTGAGCAACGCGGGCACCGTTTAGGCCACGGCGTATGGGATCTAATGTTTGAGCGCACTAAGTAATAATAAGGTAAAAGCAGCATGAGTAAGTTAACCAACCCAAGTTTATTATTGCTTCGAAATGAAGACGAGCTTGTTGGAAAGTCCATTTTAGTGGTTAACTTTGAGCAAGATGGCTTTTTACGCGAGCTTACAGCGCTAAACCCTGACGCAAAAATTACCGCGTTCAGTTATAACCACGCTAACGCTATGTATGCCAGCAAAATTGCCGGTGTACATGCTGTGGTTGATCACACCATTCCCAATGGTAACTATGATTTAGTTATCTACTACTATCCAAAAGCGAAGCCTGAAGCACTAATGTGCCTTGATAACATTCGTGCTGTATGTCACCAAGATGCCCAGTTGTTTGTGGTAGGTGAAAATAAAAGCGGCGTTAAATCAGCAGAAAAGCAATTAAAAGACTACTCTGGCTTTAGTAACAAAATCGACAGTGCCAAACACTGCATTTTGTATCTATTTTCTGAGCTTACGCTAAACAATAGCTTTGATATCAGCCGTTATCACAAACAATTCCAAGTCAAAATAAACGATCTAGAATTTACAGCTATTAGTGTGCCTGGGGTATTTAACCACGGTGCGCTTGATGTTGGTACGGCGGTACTTCTTAATAATGCACCTCGTATTAACAAGGGTAAAGTGCTCGACTTCGCGTGTGGTGCAGGTGTTATTGCTACTTACTTAGGACTCAAGCAGCCTGAACTTGAATTTGTGTGTAGCGATGTAAGTGCGCTGGCAACTTATGCCACTGAGCAAACGCTTGCGCTAAATAACCTCAAAGGTGAAGCTTTATTGAGTGATGGCCTTGAAAATATTAGGGGCAAATTTGATTTAATCATCAGCAACCCGCCATTCCACACAGGTATCGCCACAGATTACAGTATTGCTGAAGCGTTTTTAGCTAATGCTAAACACCACCTAACCAAGCAAGGTTCATTAACGATTGTTGCTAATAGCTTTTTAAAATACCCGCCCATCCTCGAGGCGCAGTTTGCTAGTTTCAACACAGATTTTAAGAATACCAAATTTGCCGTTTACTCTGCTAAATAGCAAAAACGCCTAATAGCCTATTCCGTGACTAAATATTTTTCCTAATATTTAGTTACTTTCTATTGTCTTTGCTAGACTAAACAGTTACTAATAATATAAAAAAAGCTTGGCTTAATAAGGCATATGTCAATATTCAAAAGACAAACAAGTATTCGCAAAGCATTGACTAATGCTGTTATGTTAGTCACAGCATTATGCTTGTCATTGTCGATCTCAATTTCGACTTATCTTGATGTCAAAGAACAAAAAAGCCTTATTATTGATAAAATAACGATCCTCTCGAAGATTGTCTCTTATAATGCCCAAGTGACTGTGCTATTCGACGATAATGACACAGAAACTGAACGCTTAAAGTCATTTGAATCTGTGCCATTAATCAAAAATATTCATATTTACTCTATTGATGAGTTATCTAACGAGCCCGTCTTCTTTAGTAGCTTTAATGCCAGCAAAACGCCGCCAGTGCCCATTAAAGTCGGCAGCATAAATGAGCTATTAGAGCCTCATATAAAAGATAAGGTCATTGAGCTCATTACCCCCATCGTTTACGAAGGCAACACCATAGGCTACGTGTATGTGCGAGGTGGATTAGACAGATTAAACCAATACATCAACAGAAAAATCATTATTGATATTTTTCTGATACTTTTTGTCTTAGTGTTGGTGTATTTTGTCGCGCGTCAAATTCAAAGGCGTATTGCAAACCCAATTGATGAGCTCAGTGTGTTGTTGCAAGATGTGTCAAAAAACCATAATTACGAAACACGGGCGAAAAAGACAAATATCGATGAAATAAACCAACTTGCTGCTAGTTTGAATATCATGCTTGCTCGCACACAAAAGCAAATTGAACGTCATGAAAAAGATAAGCAAGAAATAAAACAGCTCAACCAAAGTCTTGAAGAAAAAGTTAACCAACGAACAATAGCCCTACGCGAGGCAAATCAAGAGCTTCTTAATACCCTTGAAAGGATGCACCAGTATCAAAACCAAATTGTTGAAAATGAAAAAATGGCTTCGCTTGGGCAAATGGTTGCGGGTGTTGCCCATGAAGTAAATACCCCTATTGGACTGGGTATAACTGGTTCCACCCTATTACGCGATAAGCTTGCAGAAATTTGTACAGAGTTTGAGCAAAAAACCTTAACCTCGACTCACTTAAAGCGTTTTATTGACGATGGCATTGAAAACCTCGATCTCATTTATCGAAACCTTAATCGAGCAGCCGAGCTCGTTTCAAGTTTTAAAAAGGTCGCTGTGAATCAAGATAGTGAAAGCACCTCACAAGTTAATCTTAATAACTTATTAAGTGATGTGGTACTTTCCATGCGTTCAGAAATACAATACCGCAACCCTAAAATCACAATAAACTGTGATAAAGAACTTAATATTGAAACCAAATCAGGGCCCTTACAGCAAGTTTTACAGCAACTCCTAAGTAACTCGGTGATCCACGCATTTAATGATGATAAAGACAACGAAATCACCTTCAACGTACAAAATAATGAATCAAACTTCACTATTCATTATTTTGATAATGGCATCGGTGTTGAGAAGTCCGTAAAAAAACGTATTTTCGATCCATTTGTTACCACTAAGCGTGGTGAAGGTGGCAGTGGTTTAGGCATGCATTTAGTTTACAATTTAGTCACTCAAGCGCTTGGTGGCAGTATTGTGTATGACGAGTTAGCGCAAGATGGGGCACACTTCATTATCACCTTACCAAAGAAAGAAGGTGACATACGATGAGAAGTATTGTTTTTATATTGCTGTTGCTTTCATCGTGGTCGGTTTTGGCTAAATCTCCTGATCAAGTTAAATCTGCTTTTTTGTTTCAGATTGCAAAGTTTGTCGAGTTTACCCACGATGATATAACCCGCCCTATTTCATTTTGTTTTTATGACTTAGAGTACGGACCAGGTGCGTTCCTAAAAGATAGAAATGAACTGCAAATTAACAAAAAACCAATCAAGGTTATTTTAGTGAAAAAAAGTCAGCAAATTTCTGAACTTTCTCAGGTTTGTGATATCACATACGTTGATGAAACATTAGAAAATGATATACTTCCACTTTGGACCGATACAATTTCATTGGATACTTTAACCATAGGTGAAAGTATCAGTTTTTTAGAAAACGGCGGTATAGCCTCTCTGGTTCAAGAAGGAAATAAAATCCGACTGTATATCAATAAGCAGCACGTATTGCAGCAAAACTTTAAAGTGCAATCTCGATTGTTAGCTATGGCTAAGTTTTATCCAAATTGATTTTACTTGTTAACAATTGGATCTAATCCTATAATCTCTAGTATTCGGTTTTGCTTGGTAATACCGAATTTTTGTAAATAAAATTTCCGAAAAGGTTAATATACAATGCAAACGCCAGTCATTCTGATCGTAGAGGATGAAGACGTAACTCGACTAAACCTCGTTAGTTTATTTGAAGCTGAAGGTTACAAAGTTATTGAAGCCATTGATGGCGATGATATGCATGACAAGCTTACAAATAATGATGATGTGAACCTTGTAGTTATGGACATCAATCTGCCAGGTAAAAACGGGCTAATTCTAGCACGTGAGCTACGCCAAAAACGCAACGTTGGTCTAATTTTCTTAACAGGTCGTGACAACGACGTTGACCGCATCTTAGGTCTTGAGATTGGTGCTGATGATTACATCACAAAACCATTCAACCCACGCGAATTAACAATTCGTGCGCGTAACCTTATTACACGTACAGCGCTTGGTGGTGAAGAAACTAACCTTGAAACAAATGGTGTGATTACATTTAACGGTTGGGAACTTGATGAAAACAGCCGTTGTTTAACATCGCCAAGTGGTGATGCTAAACGTTTACCTAAAGGTGAATACCGTGCACTGCGTCTAATGCTTGACTCTCCTGGTCGTATCTTCAGCCGTGAGCAACTTATTAAGCACATGACAGGTCGTGAGCTGCGTGCTAATGACCGTACTGTAGACGTTACTATTCGTCGTATCAGAAAACACTTTGAAAGCGATAACAGCACATCTGAGCTGATTAGCACCATCCATGGTGAAGGCTATCGCTTCATTGGTAAAATCGACAGCTAATTAGAATTAGCTTTCTAACTGTTGTAAAAATGATTGGAGGGCGTCACGCCCTTCATTTATTTTAACTGCTAAAACATCCAGCCACTGTTGTAACTCTTCACTACTTTGTTCAAGCGCGCCGTGTTCCATCTTCTTCGCGTGTAACTGCACATCATTTAAGCCCACAGAGCCAGCCGCACCTTTTAGTTTATGCGCAACAGACTTATATTCTTCTCTATCATCTGATGCCAAAGCATCTGCAAGCTCTGTTTGATACTGCGGGTTCAACTTATTGAATAACTCACAGCTACGATTAAAGATAACTAAGCCCATTGAACCAACAAAGTCCTCAATCGTTTCTATATCGAGTAATTCAACACGAATACCCGATAAGTCTTTTTTAGTCACGGTTTTGATTAGCTCAGGCTGACAGTTTTGTTGCTGCTTGATATCAAATAGCTCACCGAGCATTTTATCAAGTTTCGTGGTATTAATCGGCTTAGCAAGTGCTCCTTGAATGTTAATACCAGCAAGCTCTTCTTCAGCACTACGAACGTTTGCGGTCAACGCGACTATAGGTAGGCTATCAAAATGTTCATCATCACGAATTTGGCGAGCTACTTCATCGCCATTAATATCAGGTAACTGCATATCAAGTAACACGAGATCTAAATCATCTTCGGTATAAACGAACGACAATGCATCTTCACCGGTTTCCGCCCAAATAACCTCATGACCTCGTTGCTCAAGTAAGTTCGTAGCAATTTCAGCATTAAGAGGAACATCCTCAACCAACAAGATATTTAAACTACGCACGGCATAGCTTTTCTCTGTCGGTGCAATACAAAGCTTAAGCGGTATTTCCACCACAAATACGCTTCCCTCGCCCTCTGTACTACTCACGTGGATTTCGCCTTTCATTGCAGTTACAAGTGCTTTTGTTACCGCTAGACCAATGCCCGAGCCGATTGCATTGGTACCATTCACATCTGGCGCTTTATAATACATATCAAAAATACGATGTAGTTGCTCTCGTGGGATCCCTTGCCCAGTATCAGTGACTCGCATAACAAGCCACGGACCATCAGGACGGTTTTCTCGGCGGCACTCAAGCTCAACATGACCTTGCTGGGTAAACTTCACCGCATTATTAATTAAATTCCAAACAACTTGGCGTAAGCGAGTTGGGTCGAGCGACGCATAAACATCCAGCGTGCCTTTACGTTTAATATTAAACTCAAGCCCTTTTTGCTCAGCAATAAGACCTGCAAAATTCACTACATCGTTGATAAAGTCAGCGACATTCACAGAATCCGTGACAATATCTAATTGCTCACGATCAATTTTGTCTAAGTCAATAATGTCATTAAAGATATTACCAAGCGTTTCGGCACTAGAAAAAACAGTATTACACCAGCTACGCTGCTGCTTATCGAGCTCAGTATCGAGTAACATACGGGTTAAACCAACGATACCGTTCAAGGGAGTTCTTAGCTCATGACTTAAGGTAGCAATAAATTTCCCTTTATCTTTATATGCCGCTTCAAGTGCTTGAGCAGCCTCTTTACGGCTAGTAATATCACGGCCGAAAGCGAGCAAACCAATGTACTCACCCTTTTCATTGATAAACGGTAACTTACGCATCTCAAACCACCGTTTTTCACCATCAACAGGGTATTCAACATCCAAGGTAAGTGCTTGGTGAGTTTGTGCTACCTTTTTATCTGTACACAATACTTCAGGAAGGTAATCACTAGGGTAGATTTCTTCAACGCTCTTCCCTATTAACTCTTCACTACTTTTACCCATCACTTGTTCAAACATTTTATTACAGCCTGCAAAAACACCATTGTTGTCGCGGTAATAAAATAAATCGGGTGAGGAGTCGACGATTGAGCGCAGTAACATCCCTTGCTGTGCCAGCTCTTGCTGTGTTTTTTTACGCTCTGCGATTTCACGCCTTAGCTCTTCAATTGCTCTGTGCTTTGCATGAAAAGCCATTTTACGTTCATCAATCTCTTCATTTAAACGACTGATATTGTCTTTTAGCGTTTGGTTTAACAGCTTTTCTTGCTTAGTTGCACTATCTAAATAACTGTAAGAGGCTTCTAACTGACGAATTGAGTTTAATAATACAGAAATTAAAAGTGGCGATACGACAGCGGTAAAAAACATCACCGCAAGAACATCAACCAAGGTAACAGTGCCCACTGCCACGTAATAAAACATACATGACAAAATTAATGACATGACTAACAATAAGGCATAACAAACTGCGGCAGTTTTAAACTCACCATATTTAGAGATCAAGCTTGAGAGTGTGCGAGCCCACGGACTCAAAGACGAATCAATCATAGATAAAGCTTAGGCACATAATTGAAAAAAAACAGCATAGTTAATTTTACCACTATTCCTTTAGAAATATTCATATTGTGCGATAAACACAGAATTTTTTCATCAACGCCGATTTTTTATATTTTTTCATGTAAACTACCGCGCTTTAATAACTGCAAAGAAATGAGTATAACCATGCAAACCACAATGCCTGACATTGCTGATACAGCACCTGCTTTACAAACTGGTAAATTAGACTGGGTTGGCATGGGTGAAATTGAGCTCCCTTTTATTTTTGAATCTCACAATATTGCCCCTATAAATGTGATTGCCAAGGCACGTGCTTTTGTAAACTTATACAAAGAAGATGCCAAAGGCATCCATATGTCGCGATTATTTTTGGCGCTTGATACCTTATCGACTGAGCAACACGTTAACCCGCAGACATTAGCACAAGCACTCGATGCTTTTATTACTAGCCATGATGATTTGAGCGACCGAGCACAAATTGAGTTTAAGTTTGAACTGCCGCTGCGTCGTAAATCACTGTTAAGTGGCAAAGTTGGCTGGAAAAACTACCCTATTCATCTTATATCAAAAATAAACCAAGGCACCTTAAGCTTTGAATTAATGGTTGATGTTACTTACTCATCAACTTGCCCATGCTCAGCGGCCCTTGCTCGTCAGTTAATTCAAAATGCCTTTGCTGAAAAATTTACTGACAGTCAACTTGATAAACAAGCTGTCCATGAGTGGCTTGGCAGCACAGAGGGAATAGTAGCAACACCACACTCACAACGTTCGATTGCCAATGTAAAAGTGAAGCTTGATAGCAAGATTGAGAGCTTTGATGTTGTTGGTTTAATAGATGCCATTGAAAGCGAACTGAAAACACCAGTACAAGCGGCGGTAAAACGTGAAGATGAGCAAGAATTTGCTCGCTTAAATGGTCAAAACCTGATGTTTTGTGAAGACGCTGCCCGTAAAATTAAAGCCCTGCTTGAGGCACAAAGCTACGCTGATTATTGGTTGCAAATCAATCACTATGAATCTTTGCATGCACATGACGCCGTTGCCATTGCGGTAAAAGGTGTTGCCAACGGATATACCGCTTAATTCAGTAACTCCTCACAACTTAGGCACATAAATTGCTAATACAATTCAGTGTCAATTTGTTGTTGTGGAGTTACCAGATGGAATTCGCTTTATTATCAATTTTAGTTTTAGTCGTAGGGGCTTCTGTTGTTGCGTCAAAGTATACAGATGATGGCGGAAACCCATACCCTTTCACTCGTAAACAAAGTGTATTTACACAAGTAGAGAGTGCGTTTTTACACCTTCTTGAACGTGCAGTTGGCGATCAATATAAGATTGTAAGTCGTGTTAAACTCATCGACTTAATTGACTGCAAACAAGGGCTTTCGCCGAAAGCTAAACGTGCTGCTATTACTAAAGCCAAAAACAAGCAATTAGACTATGTCTTAATTGATAAAGATAAGCTCACCATTGTTGCCGCAGTTGATCTTGTTAATAACACCAACAAGGATGGGCACAAAGCGCAGCGTGATTGGTTTGTAAGTGGTGCGCTTGAAGCAGCAGGTATTCCACATATCCGCATGAAAGTAAAAGCGGGTTACCAACCTAAAGAAGTACGTGATGCGATTATGTTTAAACTTGGTAAACCTAGCGCAGCGCCACTAAGGCCCACTCGCAACCGCGTAACAAAACCAGCCGTGTTGTCGCCTTCTCAGGCAAAAGCTCACTCAACAGCATTGGCAGAAATATAGCGTGTCATAATTTTGGCAAAAGCAGACTTTAAGTCTGCTTTTTTGTTTTTACACTTGCTGAATTCTCGTAACTACTCAAGGTTGGGTATATAATCACCCTATTCAATCTAAGGAAACAAATATTATGCATGTTGGTATTATTGGCGCGATGGAGCCTGAAGTAAAAATTTTACGCGAAACCATGGTTAACCCAAGTGTCATGACAAAAGCTGGATTCACATTTTATACAGGTGAGTTAGCAGGCCATACTGTTACACTTGTACAATCAGGCATTGGTAAGGTTGCTTCTGCAGTTGCTACTACGCTTTTAATTGACAACTTCACTCCAGATTGTGTGATTAACACAGGTTCAGCTGGCGGCTTTGAGGCTTCTCTTAACGTGGGTGATGTCGTTATTTCATCTGAAATTCGTCACCACGATGTTGATGTAACAGCCTTTGGTTACGAAATTGGCCAAGTACCACAAATGCCAGCAGGTTTTGCTGCACATCCTAAATTAATTGAAGCTGCTGAGCAAAGCGTAAGCCAAATCAGCGATGTAAAAACCATGATTGGTCTAATCTGTACAGGCGATTCATTTATGTGTGATCCGGTGCGAATCGATAAAGCACGTGCAGACTTCCCAACCATGCTTGCAGTTGAAATGGAAGGCGCAGCAATTGCTCAAGCCTGTTACTCACTAGACACTCCTTTTGTGGTTATCCGCTCTATGTCTGATATTGCTGGTAAAGAGTCTCCACAATCATTTGAAGAGTACATCGAAACTGCCTCTATTAACTCATCTAAAATGGTTGTTGCTCTACTAGAGAAACTAACGTCGGTGAGTTTATAAGGTGATTGCAAGTTTTGTTCAAACCCATTTGGACATTATTGTATTTTTTATAGCGCTCCTTGCTGAGCGCTTTTTCCCTTTAGTAAGCTGGTATCACCCCAATACATTGCTGAGTGTTATTTTTTCTTCACTTGGCGATCGCCTTTACGATCAACATAACCCAAGAAGCTATCAGTATTTATCGTCGATACTTGCATTTACGCTTACAACTTTGCTGATTGTCGTACTGGTCATGTTGTTTTTAGAGTTTGCCTTTTATCCTGAGCTGCTCAGCGGGCTAATTCTTTACTTATTACTCAATAGCCGCGGACAAGAAAAGAAGTCACTTCGAATTGCGCGCTTAGTTAAAAAAAATCAGAAAGCGGCTGCCAGAGAATTACTCTCAGGTTTAGTTGCACGAGATGTATCTCGTCTATCAGCTCCTGGGATTTGTAAGGCATGCATGGAGTCTTTGCTGCTACAAAGCGCACGGCAGTATTTTGCCGTGATCTTTTTTTACTTAGTCGGCGGCGCAATAATATGCCTGACTTACCGTTTATTAACCCTTATTCACCAAGCATGGCGTGAAAAACAATTACCTGACAGCCCTTTTTTACTACCCATTGCTAAACTGTTATTTGTACTTGAGTGGATACCTATTCGACTCCTAGCCATTACACTTGCAGCAACAAATGCGAGTAAACAAAGCCTGCATTACATTAAACATTATGGACGCCATTTTTACCAAACTAATACTGGCTGGCTACTCAGCGTAAGTGCGGCATCACTGGGTGTGCAACTAGGGGGGCCCGCTTTATACAAAGGTGTGCGCTTTAATAAAATGCGTGTAGGTACGGAGCGATTACCCAGTGCAGATGACATTCCAATTCTTATAAGCCGACTAAATCAGGCTAAAGCATTTTGGCTACTATTTATCATCTGTATTGAGATAATCACATTTCTAGCTTTTGCTTAACAAATACAAAAAAACCAGCCGAGGCTGGTTTTTATAATACGCCCTATTAACGCTTAAGCGACGGTGATTTTAGCAAACTTACGTTTACCTACTTGGTAAATTTCAGTACTGCCTTTAGCAACTTCAAGCTTAGTATCTGTTACTTTTTCTTCACCATTAATTTTTACAGCACCTTGTTTGATCATACGCATAGCCTCAGACGTACTTGCAACAAGATTAGCTTCTTTTAATAAATTAGTGATAAATACAGTGTCTTCAGCAATTGTTACTGTTACTTCTGGGATCTCATCTGGTAATGCATTTTTTTGAAAACGCTTAATAAAATCTTGATGAGCACCTTCTGCCGCTTCTTCACTGTGGAAACGAGCAATCATTTCTTTTGCTAATTCAATCTTAATGTCGCGCGGGTTTGCACCGTCAGCAACACGCTGTTTAAGAGCTGCAATTTCTTCGATTGATAATGCGCTTAATAAGTCATAGTAGCGCCACATTAGCTCATCGCTAATAGACATCACTTTACCAAACATATCGTTTGGCTCATCAGTAATACCAATGTAGTTACCTAATGACTTAGACATTTTCTGAACGCCGTCAGTACCTTCAAGCAGTGGCATCATTAGCACTGTTTGTGGTTTTTGACCTTCATCTTTTTGTAGCTCTCGGCCCATGAGTAGGTTGAAACGTTGATCTGTACCGCCAAGCTCAACATCTGCTTCTAATGCAACTGAATCCCACCCTTGTACCAGTGGGTATAAAAATTCGTGGATAGCAATTGATTGACCACCGGCATAACGCTTTTTGAAGTCATCACGTTCTAGCATACGTGCTACTGTTTGACGCGCAGCCAGTTTGATCATACCTGCTGCACCTAAGTTTTCCATCCAAGTAGAATTAAATGCAACCGTTGTTTTTGCAGGATCTAGAATCTTAAATACTTGCTCTTTATATGTTTCTGCATTAGCAAGTACATCTTCACGAGTTAACGGCTTACGCGTCACATTTTTACCCGTTGGGTCGCCGATCATGCCAGTAAAGTCACCAATAAGGAAAATAACCTCATGACCTAAGTCTTGAAAGGTTTTCATTTTATTAATTAAAACTGTATGACCTAAATGCAGATCAGGCGCCGTTGGATCGAAACCCGCTTTAATTTTAAGCTTTTTACCAGACTTTAGTTTTTCAACTAATTCGTCTTCAATTAATATCTCTTCTGCACCGCGTTTTATCTCAGCTAGAGCGGTTTGTAAATCCACTGTGTATTACTCCAAAAATTCAGCTTACCGGGCGTGGTGGCCTATCAGGGTTAAAAATAGAGCTAAAAATGATTAAATTTAGCAAGTTAGCTCCAGAAAAGCTGCACCAAGAGCAAGCCAACTTAAGTATTTTAAGCATCAGCTTAGTGGAGCAGCGCGCGTGATTGTTCTTTATACCGCGTTATTGCATTTTTATGAAGGTACTTTAGTTAACTAATGCATATTTAGCTTAACATCAGACATATGCTGCAAATTTAACCAAAAAAGATTAACACGCTGAGCAATTCTAGCGTAAAATAGCGCTAGTTTAAATCTACAAAACACTGGTATTTGCTCTATTTTAGGTATATCCTGCAATATTAGTAATTAATTTTCTTGACAGCAGAAAAAGGCACGTTATGGTTCACGTAGTGCATAAACTCCCCAAAAAACACAAACTGCTTATTCTCGGTTTGGTTTCTGCTATTATCGGCTTAGCATTATTACCGTCAGAAAAAGCCACCGCTTCAAAGGATAACAGTGCCGACGCACTTGAAATTGGCAAACGCTACGAATTACAAGTTAAAGTTGATGATAACGAAAAACTAACTGAACTAAATTCAGAGCAAGCAGCTGCTAAATTACCAGAATACGACCTTGTCGATCATCAAGTACGTAACGGCGATAATCTAGCACTTATTTTCAAACGCGCGGGCTTTTCAGCGCAAACATTACATAAACTAATCAACACAAATGCCGAAACGCGTAAATTAACCAAAATTCACCCTGGTGAAATTTTGAGTTTTGCTACAGCTGAAGACGGTTCTCTTGCACAGCTTCGTTATGTAATTTCAAAAACCGATACTCTGTACGTTACTTTAAATGATGAAGGTAACTACGACACGGCAATCGATAGTAAAGAAATCGAAACCTTAAGTAAGTCGGCCGGTGGCGAAATCAGCAATAGCTTTTGGACCTCAGGTATCGCCGCTGGGTTAAGTGAACGCCAAATAATGAATTTTGCTGACATCTTTGGTTGGGATGTTGACTTTGCTAACGACATTCGTAAAGGCGACCAGTTTGGTCTTATTTACGAAGCGCATTATGTTGATGGCGAGTACATAGGCGACGGCAAAATAATTGCCGCTGAATTTATCAACCAAGGCGAACGCTATTCTGCAATTCGTCATACTGATGGAAACTTCTACACACCGGAAGGCCGCAGTATGAAAAAAGCATTCTTACGTGCCCCTGTTAACTTTAAATATATCAGCTCAAGCTTTAATCCGCGTCGCTTACATCCAGTAACGAAGACTGTTAAGCCGCATAATGGTATTGACTACGCTGCTCGTACGGGGACACCGGTGGTTTCTGCTGGTAATGGTAAAGTGGTTAAAGCTGGCTACAGTAAGTATAACGGTAACTATGTATTTATTAGCCACGGCACTCAATACGTGACTAAATACTTACACTTGAACAAAAAGCTTGTTAAAACAGGTCAAAAAGTAAAACAAGGTCAAAAGATTGGTACCGTTGGTGCTACAGGTCGTGTTACAGGCCCTCATTTACATTATGAATTTTTAGTAAATGGCGTTCACCGCAATCCTAAAACAGTTAAACTGCCTAAGTCAGAGCCACTACCACGCGATGAGTTAGCTAAGTTTAAACCAATTGCCGACAACTTCTTAGCGCAGCTTGAACGCAATCGTGAGCTACAACTGGCACTTAACAAGTAATCGCTAAAGTTGAATAATTAAAAACCCCAGTAACTAAGTTACTGGGGTTTTGCTTTATAACCACACTGTTCCTCTGAATTAACACATAGTGCGAGTTAGATTACATCTTGCTTTTTACTTTGTTAGTTGCCTGACTTAAAGCTGGGTTATCTGGCCAGAAATGTTTGGGGTAACGACCTTTCATCTCTTTCTGTACTTCTTTATAACTAGTTTGCCAGAAATTCTCTAAATCTTGAGTGAGTTGTAGTGGCCGCCTTGCTGGCGACAATAGCTCCATTAGAAGGGGTAACTTGCCCTGTGCAAGCAAGGGTGTGCTAGTCATGCCATAAACTTCTTGCATGCGTACACTCAGCTTTGCAGGTCCATCAAGCTGGTATGTAATTCTCACATTTGAGCCACTGGGGACGGTTAAACGCAGCGGCAACAACTCATTTAATAAACTCTGCTGGTGCCAATCAAAACAATTTTTTAAAGCTTCACTGTAATTAAGCTTTTTTAATTGCTCTACGTTTTTTATCTCATCAAGGAAAGGTGCAAGCCACTGATTATTAGTCGTCAATTCGTCACGACTAATAACTGGAAATGACTGCGGCAATAATTTGCTCGCTAAGCTCATTCTAATTAGTAATTGCTCACTTTCACTTTGCTCATTAAATAGTGAAAAACCTTTTTTATTGAACAAATTTAGCCATGCTTTAGTGCGCTCGGCTTTATCAAGAGGCTGTTTACTTGGCTGGCTTGCTACTGTAATCGCCCCTAGCTTTAGTTCCTCTTGATGAATAAAACGTCCAGATTTTTCATCGTATTCACAGCGAGTTTGCTCTGAAAATAAATGCCCTAACTGATCTTCAAGTTCATCTGGTAAAAATGCGACTGCCGCAAATATTCGACTTCCTTTGTGGCCGCCCATACTGGCAATAGCAAGATAGTCATCGTTATGCCAAAACTCATCACTTAAGTCGGCCCCCGCGCCATTGGCGAGCAAATAGCCGTTGCCACGCTTTTTCGCTAAGCGATCTGGAAATGCAAAAGCCACCAGCAAAGCAAGGTGCTGCATATTTAACTCACGCACTGCCTTCAAGTTTAAACGTGATAGCCAATAATTTAATTGTTGCTTAAACAGTGGATGAGGCTTTGTATGCATGCTGTGAAGTGCAAGCTTAAGATCAGCAGGTATACTCACACGACTCTCAAGTAGCGCCACTAAGTATGCAGCGAGTTCATAAATTCTCGGCATACTTGCTTGAAGTTGCTTAGCCTTAATAAGCATATGTGATAAACGAATATCCGCCCCAAAACTAAGCATTTGGCTACCAAGTTTTGTTAGCTTTTCATTTTCATCAAGCGCTTCAAGCATTTTTAAAAGTGCTGTGGCGTGTTTAATTTGCTGTGGGCTTGGTGCATCAAGAAGGTTTAGTTCAGTAATAGCTGCGCCCCACTGCTTAGTTTCAAGCAGTAGTTGGCTAATATCACTTGTTAGAATTTCTGGGGCGTCATGGCTGTTACGACGTTCAAACGTTTGTTTACTACCTAGGCGATATACCACACCAGCTTCTAAACGCCCTGCACGGCCTGCACGTTGTACCGCAGAGGAACGAGAGATGCTTTGGGTTACAAGTTCAGTTACGCCAGTTTTTAAGTTGAAGCTGGCTGCGCGGCGCTTACCGCTATCGACAACAATACGGATCCCTTCAATCGTTAAGCTAGTTTCGGCTACATTTGTTGTCAGCACGACTTTTCGCTTACCTTGTTGTGCAGGAGCTATGGCTGCTTGTTGCTCTCCTTTGCTTTGTTCACCAAATAAAGTAAACACTTCGCAATCATCAGCAAGATCGTTCAATGCCTGTTTTACACGTAGAATTTCTCGCTGACCGGGTAAAAACACCAAAGCACTACCAGTTTGCTCATTGAGTGCTTGCTTAATAACCGCAGGAATATCCTCTAACCATCGGCTTTCATCTTTAAGTGGAACATAAATTTCATCAATTGGGTAACTTCGCCCTTCAGATGATATTATTGGGCAATCAAAAAACTCACTGTACCGCTCACCGTCTAAGGTGGCCGACATGAGTAAGATTTTTAAATCGTCTCTAAGGGCCGCTTGCGTTTCAAGCGCAAAAGCGAGGGCTGTGTCTGCGGCAATCGAGCGCTCATGAAATTCATCAAAAATAAGTAAATCGACACCGCTTAACTCAGGGTCATTTTGTAGCATCCGTGTCAGCATCCCTTCTGTCACAATTTCCAGCTTGGTTGCATTACTAGTTTTTGATTCACCCCTAATGCGCAAACCAACACTTTCGCCAACGCCCTCATTTTGTAAAGACGCCAAGTATTGAGCAATGTTACGTGCAGCCAAACGCCTAGGTTCAAGCATAACAATCCGCTTGAAGTGGCCTGCTTGCATCAGCGTTAATGGCAGCCATGTTGATTTACCTGCCCCTGGTGGCGCTTGCAGCAAAGCCATAGGGTTATTTTGTATCGTCGTTAACAATGATTGGTAAATATCTTGTACGGGCAGCACGTTTCTTTCTCTTACTTTATTTTTAGCTATTGTAACAAAAAACAGCCGACGACAATGACTCTCCCTTGCAAGAAAAAATTACAGGGTTTTATAAATAACTAAGAACAAATTGCAGTAAAAAATAAACGCCTTATAGATAAAAACAATTATTTACAATAATTTCAACAGGTTAAACAATTTAACGGTATGGCATATCAATTGCTTTTATTAAAATGAATGTTTAACAAAGTAAGGAGATAATGATGAACAGCGATCGTTTAGAAGGCAATTGGAAAGAGTTAAAAGGTAAAGTGCAACGTAAATGGGGTGACCTTACCAATGATGATTTAGATAGAATCGAAGGTAGCCGTACAGAGCTTGTTGGTAAAATCCAGCAAAAATACGGCAAATCGAAAGAAGAAGCAGAGCGTGAAGTTAATGACTTTGAGAAAAGCCATTAATTTTGCAGCCTAACAAAAGCCGCCATCGGCGGCTTTTGTACTTATTTTGTTAGTGCAATTGCTTGGCCTGCAAGAGAAAACACATTTTTAAGCATTAACTTTAAAATATGCCTGATAGATGCATACGTAAACGAGATTGCTTTGAATGGATAGCCACAAAAAGCCAGCATGTAACCTAAAATTCCCTTCACATCACTTGTATAATTTTTAGAGAGATCGATGCTGTCGGTTAATGCTTTAGCAATTTGATCATAGACGGTAAGCGTATTCGTGTAGTGGTTTTGTATCGCATATAACTTACCTGTATCACGTAAATATGTGATTAATGCAGCGCCTATTTTTCTTGCCCATCTTGAAGTACGGCTGCACTCTAATCGCTTATCATAATCAAGCCTGACTTCTTCTTGAATTAACCTTTCCATTCTGTTCATTATTTGCACAAGACGTATAAATATGGGAACATGGAAATCTTAATCAAGGATGTTTTTATGAAAGCGACGCATTTACAAGCAGAGAATAAGTATCAAAAATTTAGAACGGAAGCTTTAGCTAGAGCTAAGAGTTTTCTACCCAAATATTTGAAAGATAATATTGATTTCAGGGGGATCGATAAAGAAGCTCTGTTAATGGTTCAAATGTGGGAGTCTCACCCTCAGAGAAAAGATCTTCCTTGGTCTTTTTCTCAAGGATACAAGAGGTGGGCTTTTAGACACCCAGATAGACTCGATTTATCGATTTGGTTAGGTGAAACTTTATGCAGTCTAGCAATAGGTTTCCCTACTAAAACAGGTGAATCAATGCGACTTGATGTAATCGAGAAAAATCCCTGTGAAGTAAGTATACTAGATAAGCGTATTTTTGATCTTAATATTGTTGCCTTTCGAGCATATGCCGATTTGCTTGGTGCTCGGAGAATAAAAATTATGCGTCCATTAAACGATAAGTTAATTAGTTTTTATCGTAGTCGTGGCTTTATTTACCAAGAAAGTAATGGCAGCAACCCTGAACATCTTTGGATGGTGCTATAATTATTTATAAACGAGGTGGTAGTAATGACAAATAAAGTAAAACTTGTATACAACAATAGGAAGAATGTTCGCCCACCTGAAGGTAGCCCAGAACTCGCTGATTGGTTAGATGAGCGTGCAAAACAATTCTCTAATTTTATATTTGATGAAAGTAGAGAGCTCCCTGAACTGGATGAAAATACTAATTTTTTATGTGGTTCTTGGAGTTTTCTATATCAATCTGATGTTGAAATTGATGCTGAGAATGAGGTAATGGAAAAAGCTGAGGAAAAACGTAAGCTTAGCAAACTTAAAGTATTAAAGTAGCTTTAAGACGATAAAAGAAATATTTTTGTTCCATCAATAAGGTATCACAGTGCTTTTTTCTAAGTCGATAAAAGCTACAGAAGCATTTATTTCCCTGTATTAGAATTAATTGTCTTCATCATCAGATTCAATTTCCGATAATCCATAGTATGAGTCAAGATCTATAACTTCAAAGTCCTCATCCCAACGAGCTATACCACCAGCACTTAGTTTATAACCTTCGACTTCATCATTTCTGAAAAAGAAAGATACTTCTTCATCAGATATATCTGCTTTCAAACAACTTAATTTTTTAGCATATTCATTGCGATACCTTGTACCTGACAATCTCGATGTCCATAAGATATATTTAGTGCCTTCATAAAAAAGCGTTATGATTTGAGATGTAAAAAGCTCTGCAAATGGCACTGCGGGTTGGCTAGAGCGAATATTGGCTTCTGGAAAAGAAAAGCCGCCTTTGTCATCGGTAAATACATAGTTCTCTACATATTTACCGTCAGAGAAACAAAGTAACCTTTCTATTTTTGCGTTAATTAAAGGTTGGCCATTTTCACTCACTTGGCCTTTAACTTCGGGGCATAGGTGTACCTTGTATGCACCAAAATAGTTACCCAACTTCTTAAATGATTCTAAGAGTGACATTAAAAATGAGCCTCAAAACAGGCTGTGAACTTAACGGGAAGAAGATGTTGATGATATTCCTTATCTTCACTCACTATTCACATGCCCTTGTAAATAATGAGCACATAATACACAACTTAGTGATAAAAAGTAGCATCAGTAAAAATAATTGAGTCGGCAAGGCTTATTAGGCTGGCTCGTGTTTGGCCAAATCAGGCTCTGCAACTGTTTGGTTTTTACCTTGAGATTTTGCTTTGTATAGTCGCTTATCAGCAATATTTAAGCATTGATCAATACTGTCCACTAGAGTTCGCTGATACAAACCAATACTTAAACTCACATTGAAGGAATGCTTACCACTTTTAAATGTATTATTTGCGAGTTGTGTGTGTATTTCATCAGCAACGTTTCGTGCGCGAAGTTCATGCCCTTTTGGGATTACAATTAAAAACTCTTCACCACCCCAACGCGAATTTATGTCTTCATCGGTACACACTTTCTTAAAGATATCGGCAATAAAGATAAGCACTTCGTCACCCACTTGGTGACCATAGGTGTCATTCACTTGTTTAAAGTTATCAACATCAATTAAAAGAAACACGGCGCCCTCTGCAAAGCAACGACTTTGCATACACTCTGTCGCATAACGTCGGTTTGATAAACCGGTCATGGCGTCGGTGCGGGCCAGCTTTTTGTTTATTTTAAGCTGTGCTATGAGCTCACGACTGTACTTATTTCGGTAATACTCATAGAACGCGCCAAGTATACATAAAATTGAAAAGCACAGCATAACTCGTGTAGGAAAGTAATGACTTGGATAACTGTAATAACCCAGCTTATCCGTGTAATAAAAGAGAGTTGAAATCACACAAGCAAGCACGATTAAGTCTATCGCTCCACGCTTTAAGCCACGAATAAAAAAGGTCACAGGCGAGGCAATAAATAACCATAAAGGACCTGTACCATGATTACCGCCAGACACTATCAAAAAGCACATAATCGCATACAAGGTGTAAAGCATCAGAATAGCAATTGTATGGTCACGATTTTTGATTATAAACGGACTGGCAAATACACCCACAGCAACTACTAGCATAGCACTAAGAAGGGTGTAGCCATCTAAGTAACTAGTAATAGACATAAAAAAAGAGGTAACAGCCCCAATGAATGCAAATACACGTAAAAACCGTGCTTTATCTTGCTGACTTGCATTGACTGTATCGATCACACTTTTGCCTTGCGTTTATTATTGCTTATTCCTAAATAACTTTAACACAAATATCTAATAATGAAGGCGTAATACAGCTTTTCACATGCTAAATGCTTAACAAAAAGAATAAAGTATTAAAAATACCGGCCTTTTTGTTCATTAAGGCTAGGTTATTTTTACCTTAAACAGGAGCAAAGTTTCTATAAATTAACTACTTATAGCACTATCAAAACTGAGAGCTAGGCGAGTAAGAGGTTAGCCATGTTTATATGGCAGATTATTTTAACTACGACGAACGGCTGCATGCGCGACTAGCTCATCAAGTTGATTCTGATGCTGACGAGCCTGTTTTTGCTTTGTCTGATGTGCCTTTTTAGCAATTACGCCCTCTAACCCCTTCGTGAATGAAAGTTGTTGGATACAAGCATGTTGTTGACGTGATTGATCGCCTTGTAGCTGCGTTACTCGTTCGGCCTGCTGCTGCGATAGCCCATGCAGAATGTGTTTCATGCCTGCTAAATTTTGCAAACCAATTGCATTACCCATCTGGTTGTTTGTTTGCATTTCGTCGATAAATTGCTTTAGTTGGGCTAGTCGCTGTTGCTCTACTTCGGTTTGTTGTTTTAGAACTGCCTGCTCAGAGAGCATGTTATCAAGCTTCTCTTGTTGCATGTCTTTAAACTTATCTAGCATCATGTTTTCCTATTAACTGCGAAAGCTGTTGATTTGTAGTCGCAAAGTCTGCTTTTTCATTTAATGATTGGCATAAGAATGCTTCTATTTGTGGATACAAGTGTACAGCTAAATCCAATTCAGCATCTTTCCCTGCTTGGTAGGCACCAAGCGGTATTAATTCATGTACTTGTAGGTATCGACTGTAGAGCTTTTTAAGCTTATAACAAAAGGCAAGCTGCTCAGAGGAGACAATGTTAGGCATAACACGGCTTATAGATGCGCCAATATTAATAGCTGGATAATGACCTTTTTCTGCAAGCGTTCGGTCCAATACAATGTGGCCATCTAAAATAGCCCGCGCATTGTCCGCAATTGGGTCTTGCTGGTCGTCCCCTTCTGCTAATACCGTGTAGATCGCAGTCATTGAACCTTTACTTTTTTCACTGTTTCCAGAGCTTTCAACTAACTGAGTTAGCTTACTAAATACCGATGGCGGATACCCCTTAGCGACAGGCAACTCGCCAACCGCAAGGCCTATTTCTCGCTGTGCTTGCGCATAGCGAGTCAAAGAGTCCATCAATAACAGAACATTTAAATCTTGGTCACGATAAAAAGCAGCCAGTTGATGACTTAACTCCGCCGCTTTTGCTCGCAGAAGCGGTGAATCATCAGCAGGGGAAGCAATTACGATGGCCTTTTTGAGCCCTTCTGGACCAAGACTTTGTTCTATAAATTCTTTCACTTCCCAGCCACGCTCACCAACTAGAGACACGATTACAACGTCTGCACTGGTAAAGCGAGTCATCATGGCCAGTAGCTTACTTTTACCGACACCTGAGCCTGCAAAAAGCCCTAAACGCTGCCCTTTTCCAACGGTAAAAAGACCGTTTATTGAACGGACTCCTACATCCAAGGGTTCGCTCACCCCTTTACGCTGCAATGGATTTAAAGAGGGTTGTTTTTTTAGAACGCAATCAGCTCCTAAATCAACACGACTTAAGTTACCTAAATCATCTATCGGTTGCATTTGTGCATCAATTACTCTTCCGAGTAAAGACATATCAACCTTTATCGCTTGTGTATCAGCAACAGCTCTGACTCTCGCACCTGCGTATAAACCATCTGCTTTATTTAGTAGCATCAAGAACGCTTTGGTATCATCAAAACCAATCACTTGAGCGTCATTCCACGTGCCATCAATGCTCTCGACTTGGTATTTTTTTGCCATTAAAAACTGCCCGCCGACAGCTGTTAATGTCATACCATTGACTCTTACAAGACGACCGTAACTTTGGATTAAAGGCGGGGCTGTCAGCTGTTTTGTAGCAGTATTAAGAACATGAGATAACACGGTATTACTCATGAATAACTTGACCGTTTAGAAGGGCTGGCGTTATATCAGCAAGTACAGCATCTAAACGCTCTGAAAGAGACAAGCTATGGCTTTGCTCACTAGAAATAAGCTTTACACTGCCGCTTGCAAGTTGAGGCTCAAAACTCACTGTTAGGGGTATTTTATCAAAGCTTGAATCGTCAAAAAGGGCCGCATCAGCGCTAGAAAAAACAATTTCGTTAACATCATCTCGCCCTGCTAATAAATTGAGGGCCTGTTCGACTAAATCAATTAAGCAATTAGGCTGCAAAGTTAACTCACAGGCAATTACCTGCTCCGCGACCTTTGCAACTAACACACTAAGATCTTTTAGTACCTCATTAGACAGCAGATTAAGTTGTTGCTTTGTTTGCTGTGTTAGCACATCGAATTGTGCCAGCATTTGCTGCTTTAATTCTAGTTCACGCTCTTGTAGTAATAGTTCAGCTTGCTGCGAGACGCGCTTTTCTATATCAGCTTGTAGCGCCGCTTGACCTTGCTTTAATCCCTCATCATAACCCTTTTGCCAAGCAGCCTGCTCAGCTGCCTCGATACGCTGTTGAACACTCTGGTGCTGTTGTTCTTTTGTTAACGTTGGAAATTGATAAGCTTGCATAGCACTTAACCCGCGGTCTCTTCTTCGTATAGCTGATAAGTAATTTCTTCTCGCTTGCTCATATCACGTACAATGCTCATGATTTCACGACGTGCAGCATCCACTTTACTCACCGGCTGTGATGTTGTTGCTTCTAACTGCTGTTGATACACTTGCGCTAAGCGTTTTGGTAATGCCCCCAAAAGGCGCGCCACAATTTTTTCATCTGCGCCTTTTAATGCCATCAACCAAAGCTCGTCAGGTACGTCGTTCATTAATTGAGAAAGGGTCTCATCACTTTGCAGTAATAAACTGGCAAAGTCATACATACGCTCTTGTACTGCATCTGCCACTTGTAAATCATGCTTTTTAATAACTTCAATAATTTGGCTTTTATTGCCGTTATAACGGCTCATAATATCAGCGACTTTATCAACACCATTTACCTGAGAGCCGACTTGCTTGCCGACAAACTCAATACAGGCTTCAATGGTTAATCGAATATCATCCATCACATGCTCACTGACTTCTCGTAAGCTGGCAATACGGTATAATAGGTCTTCATGCTTTGCTTGAGGAAACAATGCAATGACAGCAGCGGCTTGATCCGCTGGTAAAAACGCTAAAAACAGCGCTTGCATTTGCACATGTTCATGCTCTAAGAAACGGACAATTAGCTCAGGTGGGATCCACTCTAAACGACGCAGATCGTCACTCATCGCGCCACCATAAATATCATCTAACATGCCACGGGCAAGCTTACGTCCAACGGCTTTATCAAGTGCTCTTTCAAGATACAGCCTTGATGCACCATTAACCCCACTTTCGTTACGGTAACAATCGAAAAAACTGGTGAGCGTGTCAGCTACATCATTTTTTGTAATGTTAGAAATACTGGCCATTCGCTCTGAGATTGCCTGTACCTCACGGCGACCGAGTTTACGGATCACACTTGCTGCATTTTCTTCGCCCATACTGAGCAGTAAAATAGCAGCTCTATCGAGTGACGCACGAGCAGGTGCTGACATTGTCACATTATCTTGATTTACTTGACTCAACTTCAACTCCTTGCTCTACCCAATATTTAATAACAGAAGTTACACGCTCGGTTTCTCGGCTTGCTAATAACTGCATATGTGCAATTTGCTCTTCAAAATCACTGCCTATCTTAGGCAACGAAATATTTTCACCTTCCTGCTCAGGCTGCTCATTTTTGCTATCTCGCTCAAGTGCGCCATCCAGAGGTGTACTTTGTCTTTCATAGGCATCGCTTTTAGCGGCGGCTAATTTTTCTTGCTCATTTTCACTTGGTGTTGAAGCTGTTGTTTTGCCTTTAATCAAATGATTTACCAGCGGTCTTACCGCAAAGAAAATAAGCATTAAGCTAATAAAAGTACCGAAAATGTAACGAGCATACTCTCGAATTTCAGGCATTTGCCACCATTGTAATCCGTCAGACGGTACAAAAGGTTTTGCTTCAACAAATGTAAAACTGGTGATATTGAACTGATCGCCACGCTGCTCATTAAAACCGGTGGCTGTTTTAACCATTTCGCCTAAAGAGTTTAGGCCTTCTTGGCTCCAACCTTCAGCTGTGGCTGCGGCTTGTTCATTAACAAGTACCGATACGCTCATTGAGCTTAAGCGTCCAACTTCAAAACGAGTATGGGTAACAGAGCGGCCATTTTCATATTCACGGCTACTTTCACTGCGTTCAGACACTCGTTCATTTTCAGCCTCTTCACCTTCTTGATCTGGCAATGGAGGTTGATTAGCCAGTGAACCTGGAATACCACCGGCAAATTGGTCTTGTCGAGAATCTGATTTAACCAATTCTTGCTTTAACACCCCTTGTGGGTCTACCGCTTCACGTGTTTCTTCAACAACGCTAAAATCAACATCTGTTGAGACCTGAATTCGAAAATTTCCTTCGCCTAAAATAGGCAGTAACATAATTTCAGCGCGTTGTTCTATGTTACGTTCAACCTTTTCGATAAATGCGAGCTTCTTATCACTTTCTTTACCAACGGGAGTGGTATCAAATAAATCACCCGACAGTAACTTACCGCGTTGATCGACTACTGATACATCTCGCGGGTTTAAACCTGGTACCGAGCCAATGATGAGTGAAATAATAGCTTCCACTTGTTCAGCTTTTAGCTCATGCCCTGGCGCTAAATCAACCATTACAGATGCAGCTGATTTTTGCTCTTCTCTGCCTATAAATAAGCTACGCTTTGGTATTGCTAAATGTACTCGCGCATTGCGAACACCTTGCATATTAATAATGGTGCGAGCAAGTTCTCCCTCCAAAGCATGTTGATATTGCATCGATTCCATAAACTGGCTTGTGCCCATCGACACTTTAGCACTTAGGTTATCAACGCCCTCAGGCATTGAAGCTTTAATACCACGTGCAGCTAGAGTGATTCGTGCGTCTGCTAATTTTTCTTGAGGAACTAAAATATTGCCTGTGTCGTTATCGATACGAAACACAATTTGTTCTTTATCCAATATTTCTAAAATATTGGCTTTATCATAACTTTCTTGGTTGCCGTAGAGTGGCACGTAGTTCTTTGCTGATGTCCACAAAATAACAACGATAGTTGCAGCTACTAACGTCGCCAATAAAGCGATTGTCGCGACATTTCTATCATGGCTTTTATTTGAAAAGTTTATTTTATTTGAGAAGTTTACGACTTTTTCACGTAGGTTTGTCTCCCCAGACATCGGCGGTACAGCTTTAGTTAATTCGCCTTTCATAACAACCTCTACAGTGACATACGCATGACATCATCAATGCCATTAAGTAGTTTATTGCGTACTTCCATTAACATTGAGAAGCTTAGGCTGGCTTTTTGACTTGCAACCATTGCCCCCACAACATCATCCGTTTGCCCCGTATCTACCGCATGCATCATTTGCGATGAGATATTTTGTTGCTCATTAACAGCGCGAACAACTGTTTTGAATTCAGTACTAATTGCTGCGTCTTGATATTTACTTGCTGCAGGCGCAATGCTCTCTGCCGCAGCTAGTTGCTGCATATCAGTCATTTTTCCAAGCAGAAGGCGTTGACTTTCAATAGGTGACATTACTCTGTTCCTTAAATTAAGCGATTGCGTCTATATCCATGCCATACTCACGCATGGCGGCTATTTTGTATCGAAGAGCTCGGGTACTCACACCGAGTGCCTCTGCGGTTTGGGTTCTGTGTCCTTTGAAACGGCTAAGTAAATCATAAATATAATCAAATTCAGCTTGTTTCTTGCTATGTTTTAACTGTGACGCACTGGTTGTCGTGAGTGCTTTAACGTTTTCGGGTAGGTTTAGATCTGCCGCTTGAATTTCGACACCGCGAGCCATCACTAATGCCCTTTGCACTACATTTTCCAGCTCACGAACATTACCTGGCCAGTGATAGCTATGCATCAACTGCTCTGCCTGTTGACTAAAGTGAAACTTCTCATCTCCGTATTTAGCAATAAAATACTTCGCTAATGGTAAAATATCGTCACTTCGGTCACGTAATGCTGGCCACATTAACGGCAATACATCTAAGCGGTAAAATAAGTCTTCACGAAAAAGGCCTTTCTCTACTTGCTCACGCAGTGGCTTATTGCATGCTGCAATCACACGAATGTCGAGTTTAATGCGTTGATGACTGCCTAATCGCTCAACCTCTCGCTCCTGTAGGACACGAAGTAATTTAGCTTGCAGCTCTAAAGGCAGTTCAGTTATCTCATCCAGTAAAATAGTGCCGCCATTTGCAAGCTCAAACTTACCCGCTTGCTGTGCTACCGCCCCCGTAAATGCACCTTTGTTATAACCAAATAACATAGACTCCAGCATATTTTCTGGAATAGCTGCGCAGTTAACCGCAATAAATGGCTTATCTGCACGTGGAGAAGATTGATGAATGAAGTTAGCGAGCTTTTCTTTACCTGTACCCGACTCACCCATAATGAGTACGCTTGCAGATGTCTGTGCTGCACGATTGGCAAGTCTCAGCACTTGCTGTGATTTCAGTGACACAGCAATTAAGTCACTCACACCATGCTTCATAGAATCAGCGTTACGGATAGTTAGTTTGAGTTGATCAGCAAAAAACGGTTTAAGTAAAAAGTCGACAGCACCATTATTGAGTGACTGTGAAGCAAGCTCACCTTGGTTCGATTCCACAAGCGTGATAATTTGTCCACCTTGATGAGTTCTTTTAACTAGTTTTACCAAGTCAACCAAGTTCATTTGTGCTTGGTGAGCATCAATTAATACCAGTTCAGGCTGATAACTCAAACAATAACCAATAGCATCGGGGATCGAATCTGTGTACAGAAGTTGATACTGCTCATCATTGATCGCCAATTCAATTTCACGTGATGGTTGTTCTGGCGCAAGCCATAGTAGATGTTTCTGATCCATATTCCTTCTCACACCTTAGCTTTTTTGACGAAATAGACGAATTAAGACGCGCCTATTTGAAGACTGACCGTTCGAATCTGAATTGCTTGCCACGGGATAGCGTCCTCCGTGAGCCCTGATCTCAATTAACTTTGCATCGATCCCGTACTCAATAAGTCGGGATGCCACATCATCGGCTCTTTCTTTCGATAACAAACGATTGGCAAGTGGAGAACCTACATTATCTGTATGTCCATCAATCATGACTTTCTTAACTTTAGGATCGAGTTGAATATAACGAACTAGTTTCTCTAAATAACTCAGGTCTGCGGCACGTTTAACAACACGCTCTCCTGAGTCAAAATTAATTTCATAATCTCTCGCTTGTCGCCAAGATAAAGGTGCTAATTTTTCACGGCATTGCTGGTATTTATCAATCGCGTTATCACTATGAGTTGTAGGAAAGGTCAGTCTCAGTTGCTCATCGCCAAACCCGACGATTGTATCTAACCAGTAGCCTTGCTTAATGGCGCTTAAAAGAGGTGCAACACCTTGTTTAAACGTAACCTGTTGCTGCTCAATATTGGCTGAAAAGAATTGTATAGAAGGGGCGATTGCTTGCTTGTTTTGCCAATCCGCTGTACGGGCAAATACTTGTACATCCGTGATATCACGTTCGGTTAACAACCACTTAAAATCTAGGTGCTGTGGCTCTGCAGGCTCGCTAATAATCGATAATTGCGCATAACTATCTAATTTTTGGCTAAGTTGGCAATAAAAAGCATCGCCACTGACATACCATGTTGCCTGCTCATAATTTTGGGTAATTACGCGTTCAGCTTTCACAGGCAATGCAGAAGCAGTTATAATGCCTACAACAATTAAAAAAGTTGCCTTAACAAGCTGATATGAGTTGTTCATTCGTATTCCAATTATCATAAACAGCCCAATTAAGGGCTTTAACGTATATAATAAGCGGAACAAATTGCCTGAAGAGGCGAATAGACGTGCCGCTAAGTTAATGTAACCCCACTATCATGACCTTGCGGTTTTAGACTGGAAGCTTTGCGTCCTACCCTTTCGGTGTAGTTTGCCATTTAATTGTCTTAGTGTTTCCAACTAAGTAACTGTTATTATAAAACAGTTAACAAGTACCTAATTCTTAATGATTATAGATAAAAAAAACCAAAAAGCAACATTATGGGTATTTATTCATATTAAATTCATACCGCTTACACTATCCTAAAGAGCCAACGATACTAACTTTAATATTATCAGGCACTTCATTATAAGAAAGCACTGATAAACCTCCCTTCGTAAATGAACGTGCATAGCGCGCCAGTAAAGGTCTTAGCTGCGGAATAACAATCAACACAGGGTTAACACCTTGAGATTTCATTTCATCAGTAATCACAGGCATGGCTCGTTGGAACTGGCCAAGTAAATTAGGATCTACAGCAAAACTATCTAATGCTACCTTCCCTGCTTGCATGGCTTGTTCTAACGAACTTTGCATCGTTTGCTCTAGTTTTTCATCTAAGCTATAAGCAGCTAATTCGTCACGATTGCCCATCACTTGTTTTACTAACACACGTTTTAGTGCACAGCGTACATCGGCAGCAAGTAGAATAGGGTCTTTTGTGACTTCGATACTGTCAACTAAAGTGCCTGCAATAGTCACGATATCACCAATCGCGACATGCTCCTTAAGTAGCATTCTCATCACTTTTAGTTGCAGGTTAATTGGTAAAGACTTTTCAAGCGCATCAGCCAAACTAGGTGATACAGTCTTTAATCTCTCGTGTAAGTTTTGAATATCTTCATAACTAAACAGCTCATCTAAATGCTCTTTTATCACTTTGCCCATATGCGTTGCGATTACCGTGGCTAAGTCGACAACTGAATAACCCATATTCAGTGCCTTGGCTTTATTTTGCTCATCAACCCACACAGCTTCCAAACCATAAGCTGGGTCCGTCGTTAGTTCACCATCTAACTGGCCGTAAGTATCGCCGGTGTTTAAAGCTAGTAGCTGCTTGGCATTCAGTTGAGCAGACGCAACGGCCACTCCTGCTAGTTTGATTTTATATTCTTGAGGATTAAGATTGAGATTATCTTTAACTCTGATTTCAGGTAACAAGAAACCAAGTTGTTCAGATAAGCTTTTACGCATACCACGTATTGTTTTTGCTAGCTCCTCACCTTTTTCCTTATCGGCCAAATAAACTAAACGAAAACCAAGCTCAACGCTTAAAGTATCGACATGCGGAATATCTTGCCAGCTCAGAGCTGCTTGTTCTTGGGCAATTGTATCTGTAATACTTTGCGCTTCTTCTAACTGCCCTTGTGGTGTCTTTTTGTAAAGTCGCCAAGCAACATACAAAAGAGGCAGTGCAAAGCCAATAAACGCAAGGCTTGGCATGCCTGGCACAATACCTAACACCAGCATGACTAATGCGGCTGTTAGAATCACTCTTGGTGAGGCAAGTAACTGGCTTCCCACCGCTTCACTCATGTCACCTTCATCGTTCATTCTGGTAACAATAATTGCCGCAGCAACAGCCAGTAATAATGAAGGGACTTGTGCAACTAAGCCGTCACCAATTGTTAAAAGAGCGAAACGTTGAAATGCTTCAGCCATGCTCAAGTCATGCTGAAATACCCCAATGCTGACACCACCCAGTAAGTTGATCACTAAGATGATCAGACCGGCTATTGCATCACCGCGTACAAATTTAGAAGCACCATCCATTGAACCATAGAAATCAGCTTCTTGTGCCACGGTAGTACGTCGTTCTTTAGCTTGTTCTGGGCCAATTAGTCCCGCATTTAAGTCGGCATCAATTGCCATTTGCTTGCCTGGCATTGCATCAAGAGTAAAACGTGCTGCAACTTCAGAGATACGCTCGCCACCTTTGGTGATTACGACAAAGTTAATCACCATCAGAATAATGAATACGACGATACCAACAACATAGTTGCCACCAATCACCACCTCACCAAATGCTTGAATGACTCGCCCTGCCACATCAGAGCCTTCATGACCATGTAGTAAAACAACCCTAGTCGATGCAATATTTAGGGTAAGGCGCATTAAGGTTGCAACCAACAGAATGGTTGGGAAAACAGAAAAATCGAGTGGTTTCGAACTTGAAACAGCAACCAATAACACGATCACAGAAAGTACAATATTAAAGGTGAATAAGGTATCCAGTAGCCATGCGGGTAATGGCAAAATAACCATAGATAAAACAGCTAACAGCAATACCGGTATAGCAGTATAAGGTCGGGTTAAACTACGCCAATTCAAAGTCATTCTCCACCATTATGGTTTTTGTAAATTTTTTGGAATTTCAAGTTCAGGCAATGGCGCTGGCGCTTGACCTCGCCCTTGCTTGTAAGCCTTTAGCTGCATTACATAAGTAAGTACATAAGCAACCGCTTTATAAAGTCCATTAGGTACTTCTTGGTCGATGCGTGTCGAAAAATAGATAGCCCGCGCTAAAGCAGGTAACTCAATAACTTCTTTATTGTGCTGACGCCCTAATGTTCTGATCCTAAGTGCCATTTCATCCATGCCTTTAGCGACAACATAAGGTGCTTTGGCTTTTTCTTCGTTATAGCGAATCGCAACCGCATAGTGTGTTGGATTTGTAACAATCACGTCTGCTGTGGGGATCCGCTCTTCGATACGCCTATTTGCTTGCTGATATTGAATTTGCTTAATTTTGCTTTTGATCTCGGGGTTACCATCGGATGATTTGCGCTCTTCCTTGACTTCTTGATGGGTCATTTTAATTTTATCTAGAATTTGTTTTTGCTGAATAGGCACATCAATCACAGCTACAAATAACAGCAAAGTTACAGTGATCATCATAGCTAAAAATAGCAGGCTAATACCTTGATTTAGAGCCACCAGCAAGTCTTGATTTTGTAAGGCTACTAACTGCTGCCATAACTGAGTCAAAAAGCTAAATAAGCAAATAGCCAACAAGGCAATTTTAATCATCGACTTTAACAGCTCAGTCAAAACCTGTTTACCAAACATTCTTCCTAAACCCGAAAGAGGATTTAGCTTACTTAACTTAGGTGCGAGTAATTTTTTTGAGAAAATAAACCCACCAGGTAACACACCCGTGATCCACATAGCGCAAAACGCGAGCAATAAAAACGGCACTAAAGTTGCCAGCATATCGAGTATTGCTTGAGCAATGGCATTTGGCATGAGTTTCGTATTATCGATAATACGATGATCCAGTTGCATACTTGTGCGCATCAAGCCAATAAATAGGTCATAAAATAAATTAGCGAAAAACAATAGCCCTGCCACACTCACCATCAATAAAATAGCCGTATTAAGTTCTTTAGAACGGGCTACCTGCCCATCTTCACGTGCTTTTTTGAGGCGCTTTTCACTGGGCTGTTCTGTTTTTTCTTGTGCACTGTTATCTGACATTCACCCTCCCATCGCCGTTTTAAATACGGTTAAAACATGGTAGGTCAATTTAGCAAATGCATTGCCTGTGTAACTAAGTGTCATAAATACACAAAAGAAACCCATTATTAAGGCCATCGGAAAGCCTAAAACAAAGATATTCAAAGAAGGAGCTGCGCGACTTGCTACGCCAAACGTTAGATTGACTAACATCATGGCAATCACGCCAGGTAGTGCAAGTAGTAGAGTAGAGGCTAATAACCAAGCAAATAAATTAACGACAGCCATAATGTCCAAGTTATAAATACTGCTGCCTATAGGCCAAACAGTAAAACTCTCGACCATAACGTGCAACGTAATTAAATGACCGTCAGCGGCAAAAAACAAAAGCGCAGCCATTATCCAGAATAACTGCCCTAATAATGCAACCTGATTACCACTGCCAGGGTCCATTACCAAAGCCATCGATAAACCCATTTGCATCGACAACACAAGACCAACCAGAGACATCACTTCAAACAACAACCGCAAGGCAAGCCCCATTAAGACACCAAAAATGATCTGCTCAACAGTCAGCACGACAGCATCTAACGAAAAAATATCAACCGCTGGAGCGAGTGGCAATTGCCCTGCCACTAAAAAGGCCAGCATCATAGCCACAGCGATTCGGGCGCGTGGAGTCACTGCGGGGTTTTCAAATACTGGCATTGCCCACAGCAAAGCCGAAAACCGAACAAATGGCCACCACATGGTGCCCATCCAGCTAACAATGTCGTTACTGGTTAAAGCAATTAAGGAGTTCAACCAAAAACCCCTGGGATCATAAACTTAAGGTCTTCAAACCACGTCAATAAGGTGCGCACTAACCAATGCCCTGCAAACACCACCATTAACAGTGTTAGCAACATACGAGGTAGAAAGGTTAACGTTTGCTCTTGAATAGAGGTGGCGCCTTGTATAACTGCCACCACAATACCCAAGATAAGCCCTGGTACTATCAGTACCAAAATCATCTCTATAATGGTATAGACTGCATCGGCAATCAGTTGCGTGGCCACCTCAGGACTCATATTGGCCCTCCGAATGTTGCAGCCAGCGTTCCTGCCACCATTGACCAACCATCAGCGAGTACGAACACCATCAGCTTAAATGGTAAGCTGATAATCAAAGGGGATAGCATCATCATACCCATCGACATCAATACGCTGGCAACCACTAAATCAATAATCAAGAAGGGAATAAAGAGCATAAAACCGATTTGAAAAGCGGTTGTCAGCTCACTAAGCACAAAAGCAGGCATAAGTACTTCAAATGGAATTTCATCCGCTTTTAAGTTGGTGGGCTCATTAGCAATTAAAAGCACTTGATGTAGCTCGCTTTCACGTGTTTGCTTAAGCATAAATGCACGTAGAGGCTGTTCAGCTCGAGCAAGTGCTTGCTCTAATCCCATCTCTTCTGCTTGAAAAGGCTTATACGCATTTTGATATATATCTTGCCAAACCGGACGCATAATAAGCATGGTGAGCATCAATGCAATACCAATTAAGACACGATTTGGGGGACTTTGCTGTAGCCCCATTGCTTGGCGCAAAATCGCGAGCACAACAATGATCCGAGTAAAGGAAGTCAGTACCATTAACAACGCTGGTATTAAACTCAACACCGTCATCATTAACAAAATTTGTAGCTTGACGTTATAGTCTTGCCCTTGCTCTGTGTCTTGCAACGAGAACAATGTTAATTCTTGCGCGTTTAACCAAGTTGGTAAAAGAAGGATAAGTAAACCAAACCCGACGTTGAATGCACTGCGTAAATTCATTACTTAACTATCCGCCTTTTCTTGCTCATCTTGGCTGATAAACTTAATGCCATATTGGCCATCAACCAGTACAACTTCAGCTTTCGCAAAGTATACACCGTTCACTTTCACATCCATCGGCTCACCTGCGGCTTTGTCTAAGCGTAAAACATCGCCGTGTTTGGCTTGTGATAACTCACCTAACGTTAATTCTGTGCTCGCGACTTCTAGCGTAATAGTTAACGGCACATCAGCAAATACAGACATATCATTCTCATTGCTTGGCTCAGCGCTTAAGTTGTCTAAGCCATCAAGCTCTAAACCTGCTAATGCATCATCAAGGTTGTCAGTCATAATTCATTTACTCTTTATTTGTGTTATCTGTAATTTGGAAAGTCAAACTGGCATCTTGTTGTACAATTTGACCTGTAAAGAAGGTTTTATTACCTAACTTGAAAGAAGCAGGCTCACTAAGTTGAATAGGCAATACCTCACCATTTAATGCCGCTTTTAACTGCCTTAACGTGACTTTTTTGCGCGCCATTTCAACATGTCCTCTCACTAAAAATTGGCTGCTTTTTTCCATATTTAATAAGTGTGTTTGTTGTTCGTCATGCTCGCTTTGCGGTTGACTAAAGAAAGCCACTGGCAACCAAATGAACCAGCTGATCACATCGTTATCAAGAATTAACCGTACTTTAAATGCAAGGTAATTGACCGCGCTCGGTAAGTTGTTAGTGCTACATGGCTCAGCGAGTAAGCATGCCCGCTCTTTAAAAATAAGCTCTTGAATACCCTGAACTTGTTTTTGTAATAACCGTGCACAAATGCGGCTTTCTGTGCGTGTTAACTCTGCTGGCGGCTCTTCTGCTACAGCCTTATTAGCTTGGCTTAAATCACCACCTAGGCATAAATCAGCCATTCTGTGAGCACTTGTGTAATCCAATGCGATATAAGCATCAGCGTCTATTGGCTCAAAAACAGAACTTTTAAAGAAAACGCGTTTCGCTTCAGCCAGCCAGCTTTGCAAGGTGCTGTGTGAACATAAGTTAATATCAACAGCAAACTGACTATCATTAAATAGCTGTCCTAACTCAAACTCGATGGCTTTATGCAAACTAAACTCACCCGCTCGCTGATGGGCAATTTCGTATTGACGTTGTTGCTGTGTGATCGCATACGGCCTAAACTCTTTACCTTGTTCAGCCTTGAAGAGCTTTATTTTTGGCTTAACAAATTGCTTCATAAAATTTTCCAATATCCAAAAGTGTGGCTATAAAGTCGTTGTGTAATTAGCCTGCTTTTGTAACTCAGCAACTAACTCTATACGCCTTAATTCATCTTTCTTTTGCCATTCAATACCAACAAAGTTCAGTTTTTCTGTAACGGGATACGTATAACGAATTGTGCCAATAAAAGCATTACTATCATTAAATGCTACACGGACCTTGCCCGGTAACTTATGCTCATTAGGCACCAACATTCCAGCCCCACCTACGCTAATATCTTTAACCACAGCACGGCATATAAAGTAGTTAAACAACCATGAATGATGCAGCTTAACGGCAATGCCACCTTGTTGCATTGCCGCAGGAAGTTGAGTATCTTGCTCACAAAGCGGCCAGCGAGGGTGAGTTCGTTTCGACTCTTCTGACTTATTCATATAACTCCTGCGAGCGTAATACTGGCTGATTTGCTGTTGCAGCACTAGCGGCCTTTTTAACAGGATTATTGATGTTATCCTCAGCGAATAACGCCTCTAACTCTGATTCTGCCTTTTTGGTCAGAATCAGGATCTCGACACGTCTATTTTCACTCGCAAATCTATCTTTTTGATTAATCGGTCTATTAGAAGAAAAAGCATTAACTTGCATAACTTGGTTTGTTGGCATCCCACCTGCTGCCATGATTTTTCTTGCTTGAAATGCACGTGCACCTGATAAGTCCCAGTTATTCGACTGAGTTCCTTTGAATGCACTGGCATCACTGTGACCCGAAATAATGATTTTGTTTTCAATACTTCTGAACAGGCCACCTAAGTGTAAAAATAAGTCTTCAAAAAATGGCGACATAGTTTGCTCTGAACGCGCAAACATTTGATGATTTTTGTCATCTTGAATAATTACTCTGAGCCCAGAACTGACTTTCTCAACCTGCAGATTGTTCTGTAATAGCTCTTCTTTGGCTAAATCTTGAAAGCTACTTAGTAATAAACTCAGCTCACTTGATGCTGCAAATTCACTGTCAATCACTGAATTAAGCTTATCGCCTTTACCCGCTAAAGGCGCATGATCGCCTTTAGGTACTTTTAAATATTCACTCATGCCTGGGCGAGGATTATCAGGTGGCAAGCGATTTGATGCTTTATGATCAACAACGGAAGGTGACCCCCCTAAATCGACAGGAAAAGGGCTATTGCCTGGTTCAAATAATGCGGGGCTACCATCAAAGATTGAATGTGTACGCATATAATGAGCAATATCTTTTCGCTCTTGCTCATTGGTAATAGCCATGATCCATAGCACCATGAAGAACGCCATCATCGCTAATGTGAAATCAGCAAAGGCGACTTTCCAAGCACCACCATGCTTGCCACTCTTTGCTGAGCGGCGACCACGTTTAATAATTACTGGGTTAGAATTATTCATTTAAGCTGCTCGGTTATTGATCCACTGTTCCATCGTGGTAAAAGAAGGTTTACTTTCTTGTGTTATCAGTTTTCGACCAGAGTCAGTCGCCACAATAGCTACATGGCCTTTTGCGTGGGCAACCAACATAGCTCGAACACACTCAAGCATAGTCATTTGTTTCTTTACATACTGCTGCATAGCCGATGACAGAGGTGCTAATAGGCAGTAACAACCAAAAATACCAACAAAGGTTCCCACCAGTGCTGCCGCAACGTGATAGCCAATTTCGCTCAATGGTCCATCTAAGTGCTGCATCGTGATAATAATGCCACCTACCGCAGCTAAAATACCGAAACCGGGCATTGCTTCGGCAATGTCGCCTAACGCATTTGACGGCTTCATTTTTTGCTCTTCAATGGAAAAGATCTCTTGCTCTAACATAGCATCGAAATCATGTGGGCTAATTTTTCCCATGCTGTATAAGCGTAGGTTGTCACAAATAAATGTTACTAACTCAGGAAAGGCTGTGACCTGTGGGTAGGCTAAAAAAATTGAGCTAGTATCAGGGTTTTCTACATGATCATCTAACTCTTTAATCCCTTTTAGGCGAGCCAGTTCAAGTAAGGTGTATACCACCATGAGCAAGTCATGATACAAGTCTTTGTTATTTTGATTTTTATTGCCAAAGAATTGATATTTTAACTGACTTAACATTTCAGTTAAAACATGACGTGAATTACCAACAATAAGTGCTCCTAAGCCCGCACCAAAAATGATTACAAACTCTGCAGGCTGCCACATACTCGCTAAGTTACCACCAGCAATAGCAAAGCCACCTAGTACGGCGGCCAGCACAACGACTAAACCTAATATTCTTTGCATAATTGTTTTCCCGGTTGGTTATTCACTTTGTTGAAGTTTTCTTGTTAAAGATTCTATTGCCAATTTATGTAGTTGGCAGACCCGTGCTTCGGTTAAATCAAGGGCAAGGGCTATTTCTTTCATGTTCATTTCATGGCTGTAGTAAAGATGCAGTAACAACTTGTTTCTTTCTGGTAGGCTGGCGAGTGCTTTTTGTAGCATTAAAGCCGTTTCTGTATGTGATAACTGGCTGCCTGCATCAGTAAACGAATCATCGTGACCGAGCAATGCTTCGAGGCTATCAATTGCTTCAGCTTGACTTGCATAATGCAGTTTCAACAGCTGGTCTAAATCAATATCCAATGCTTGGCATAGCTCACTATCACTTGGCTCTCTGCCTAGTTGCTTCAATAACTTGCGCGAAGCATCACGCAATTGATGCGACTGTTGTCTTAGTTGTCGTCCTCGCCAATCTATTCGACGAAACTCATCTAGCATCGCGCCCCGAATACGCTTAAAAGCAAATGCCGAAAATTGTTCGTCGACATTTCGACCATAACGACGAATTGACGAAAGCAGTGCCACTAAACCTATTTGCTGAATATCGTCCATGTCGACAACAACACCCAATTGCGTTCGCATGTGGGAAGCTGCACGCTTCACTAAGTATGCATACCGTTCGAGTAGTTCCCCCTCGGTATGTGTACTCATTAAACCTGCTTGCTGCTCATCCGAAGATGGCCATTGTTGTTCAACTAACATACGCGTTCTCTACTGAATGAAAACATTGGTTATTAATACATCAGCCAATTCAAGCGATGACTTATTAGCCAACACCTTATTAAACTGACTAAGTAGGTCTGTTTGAACTTTCTCTACATCAGTAAATGTGCTTCGCACAGTAGCGTGCTCCATATTCGCAAAGTTTTTTACAAGCACATTGCGTAGTACTGGCATAAAGGTTTCTGCATCTGTTTCGTTTTGTAAGGTTGGTGCAAAACCAAGGCTCAAATCAAGCACTAAATAGCGAGCATATTCATCGTCAGCAACACTGATAATAAAGCGATCCATTGCCATATATTTAACGTCTGGTTTATCAACAGAGGCCACTGGGGCTTGCTCTGTTTTTGATTCTTGAAAATAGCTTGCACCAAAAAAACCAAGTGCTAATAATCCGACAGCAAGTACTGCTAATTGTATTTTTTTCAAAGTTCCGCTCCCATTTCTATATCAGTCTATTCAACCAATCTTGTTGCTGCGCTTGCCTAGGCTCAACGGAGGTAGGCAAATCATTTAACTGATTAGCTGCAATATCTTGCTCTTGTGTAAATTCGTGTGTTTGTTTGTGCTGTTGATGTTTATCGCTAATATCAACATCAACAGTACTTTGCTCGGCATGAGTGAGTGATTGGCGAAGTTGCTCAAGCGTTTGTTGCATGGCTTCACGTATTTGTGGATTACTCGCAACAATGTGTACTGTGGTTTTTTCTCCCTCAACACTAATACTTATGTCAATACTGCCTAACTGGGGAGGATCAAGGCGGATTTGCGCGCGTTGAACCTGTTGGCCTATTTGCAACTGCACCTTGTCATGCAGCACATTCAGTAAGCGTTGGCCCCATTCACTACTATTTGTCGGTAACGACTCAGTCCGCCACTGCTGCACCTGTGTGGCTTGCTCTGAACTAGCAGCAGAAGAAAAAGAAAATGAACGACTTAATTCTGTCGTCGCAAAATTGGGCTGCTCAAGCGCTGTCTTAACCTTAGTGGGCTGTGTAGGGCTTGTTTCCACCATTAAAGCCGGTCCTACTTTAGTTTCACTTGAGCGCAACGTTTCCAACTCAGCCACTGGGGGCATGTGCTGTTGTTGGCTGCTAAGTGGGTATTCTTTACTCGGTGATACAATAGCCGTATTCAAACTTGATGCATTAAATAAAGGTACTTGCTTTTTAGTTAACTCAACAGTTTCATTGTTTAATAATTGATTAGCTGCCGGTATAGCTTGAGCGCTATTAGGGCTAGCCTGTAATAACTCTTTAGCGTTCGAAGCACTCGTTACTTGTAACTGTTCCTGCTCTGTAGCATTTGCTATCGACTGAGTAGATAAACCACCAAGCAAGGTTTTCGAGGCTGATTCACCCTGTGTAGTAGGGCTTTGCTCATTCACGCGTATTTTTTCTGATATAGCTTCATTTTCAGCAGCAGTCTGCATAGCTAAAGTAAGGCTATCCTGCACAGGAAGCGAGCCCAAAGCTTGTGGTTCTGTAACTCCCTGAGAAGCGGGTTGAATAGGCAGGGCTGAATCAACTTGCTCCATATTGATTTGTTCTTGAACTGTCGCTTCAGCACCTTGTTGCAGCGATGTTTCAGATAATGCAGTTATACCTGGCGCTAACATGCTTGACTCATTTTCAGCTTTAAACTGTGTATATACACCTGAGCGCCATTGAGACGGTAGCTCAAATTGCTTTTCTGTCTCTACTTGCTCAAGCTCAGAGCGAAGCTCACTAGTAGATTGCGCGTGTTCTTCATGTTCGGTTAAATCGAATTGGCTTGTTTCAGGGTCAGTAAAGTTTGCTTGCACCTTTTCAGCACCGGCTCTATTCCCTGAAACATGTGGGTGTATGATTAATTCTTTCATTAACGCGCACCATCAGTAAATTGTTTGTATGCAATAATGCCGTCGCGATCTTTTTGATGTTGCTGCATACGTGTTTGTAATTCGTTTTTTTGCGCATTAATTAATGCTAGAAAGTGTGAATATTCACCTTTCAACTCACTCACTCTAGACTGCCAACTTGGATACCAAGGTGCTAACTTCGCCTCATTAAGGATCTGCATTAATTGCTGATCAAAATGACGAATATGTTGCCACTGCTGCTCTTCTATCGCTTTCGCCATAGCTTGCAATAGGGTTTGAATTTTCTGGTCTGTTTGCTGTTTATTCATCATGATCATTTCAATTAAAGCGAGCAGCCGTAAACAATTCAGAGCTGCATTAACACCAGCTTAACGAGCAAAAAGCATTCCAAAACACAAGGTATTGATATATAAAGGAAAAATTAATTTACAAAATGCTGAACGGAAGTTTAATTTCCGCTTATCGGAAAGGTAGGAAGTAAAGAGGAACTTAAGCGTTTGTTGAGTTACAAAAAAAGCCAGCTAAAAGTGCTGGCTTTGGATTCAGAACAAATAACATTACTTATAAATAAGGTGTGATTAAGCAGCTTGAGAGCCTAATCCTGCCCAGCCCTGCTGTAGGTTTTGCATAACTTCACGTACAGATGACAATGCAGATAAATCATTTTGAAGACTTGCAGTCATTAAAGCACCACCACAGTACTCATAAAGCTGCTGCATATTAACAACGACTTCGCCGCCTTTTTCTGTATCTAAAGAGGCATCTAAACCACCAAGAATACGCATCATTTTTTCGATGCCCTGAGCTTTTTTATCAAAACGCTTTTGCTGTATATGACCAGCTACCCGCTCAAGTTCATCTAAAAACCCATCGAATAACATTAAAACTAACTTATGAATATCAGCGCCAGCCGCACGGCTTTCTACTGAAGTATTTTTATAAGCTGAAAAGCCATCATTTAAATCATACATAATTAATCCCCTTAAAATTGTCCCATTGATGACTCTAATTTAGAAATCGTTATTTGCATTTGCGTAAATTGTGATAAGTAGCGGTTGTAAACCTGCTCCATAGAATATTCATGGCGCTGTTGTTTATCTGTCACTAGGTTTAAACTCGCTTGCAGAGTATTTTTCTTATCATTAATTAAGCCATAGCTTTTTGTGTATGGCTCAACACGCTGCTCGAGTTTCGCCATCAAACCATCAGCACCTGTTAACATGTGTGTTAGTTGCTCAGGTTGAGTGGCAATTGCATCTTCTAACTTACCTTTATCAATAGATAGCTTGCCATAACGGTCAAATTCAATACCAATGGAAAATAAGGTTTTCCCTGCAAATTCACCTTGAAAGTCATTGCGTAATGAACGCCCTATTCCCGATGCCATAACATCTCTTTTTAATGCATCGTTATCGTTTATTGAGCTTAATAATGTATTGAATTTATCAACAAATTGCTGAATATTCTCAACGCTTTTCTCATTATCTTGTGCAACAGACACTTTAATGGGTGTCTCTCCAGCCTGCTGGGCTTGAGTAAGGTTAATACTCACACCATCAATAACATTATCTAGTTGGTTACTGGTTGAGGTCACCGTAATATTTGAATTTGCACCTAGCTTTACAATAGCATCTTGCGCACTGGTTAGTTCTTGCTGTGATGCAATGGCATTACTAATATTTGCACCATTTGCGTCTGCACCGGGTGTAAATGTTGTTGATACAGTATTTGCAACACCAGACTCTTCACTGGTCAGCACTAAAAATGTTTCACTCCCTGAGCGCATCAACGTCGCTTTTACGCCACTATTGTCAGCATGATTGTTGATTGCACTGGCCAAGTCAGTAAGCGTTGCCCCCGCAGGCAAACCCGCTAAGTCAACAGAGAAGCTGTCCGTGCCAAGGCTAACAGCCAATTCGCCATCGGTCGATAAGGGTTGGCTTGGATCAAAACTTAATGCTATCTGGTGTGCTTGTGCTAACTGCTCAACAAAAATATCGTAGTCACCGCTGACTGCATCAGCTGAGGCTGTCACATTCATATTTGTTTCGCTACTAACAGACGCTGTATTAGTAAGCAAACCTGTATCAGGGTCTTGGTAATCTTCTAATGCATCAAAAAAATCTGATAAATCATTCTTAAGCTGAGTAAATGCTTTAATTTGATTATTATATTTTGCATATTGCGTAGATAAAATCTGATCTTTTGCTTGTCGCTCAATTTGCGTGTATTGACTCGCTAAATTAGCGGGATCAATGCTTAGCGCTGATGTCATATTGGCTCTCCAATTAACGATAACGAAAGCACTTTACAAAAAAGCGCTTTCGTTATTGCAAAGCACCGCTTAATTGGCGGTGCTTATTATAATGATTAGATTAACGTAATAGTGAACCAATCATTTGTGTTGTGCTGTTTGCTGTACTTAGTACTGAAATACCAGAATTCATAAGTAGCTGTTGCTTAGTCATGTTTGACGTTTCTTGTGCAAAATCAGCATCCATTAATTGACCCGCAGAAGCTTGCGTGTTCTCTTTCATGTTTGTAACGTTGTTCATTGTGTGCTCAAGGCGGTTCATTGTTGCACCTAAACCAGAACGCGCTGTACCAATCTCATCAATGATAGTGTCAACAAATGCGATTTGAGCTTGAGCTGTTGCAACATCAGTAAACGCTGCTGCGTTACCAATTGCAGTAGTTACGTTGCCAAGCTCAGTTGAGATATCCACACCGAGTGTTTCTGCTGCACTTGCACCTACTTGGAAATCAACTTGACCAGCACCAAATTTACCCGCTGCATCAAGTAGTGTTGTACCGTCACCAAACGACGTGTTATCCATGATGTTAGTTAGCTCTGCTGCAAGAGCTGTGTACTCTGCACTTTGTGCTGTCCACTCACCTGCACCATTTGTGTCACTTGCACCTTGCGTTGCAAGTTCTTTCATGCGGTATGCAATATTGGTCATTTCTTCAAACGCGCCTTCAGCTGTTTGCATCATAGACATTGCATTGTTACCGTTATAAAGACCAGCTTCTTGACCACGAACCTGAGCATTAAGACGTGTTGCGATTTGCAGACCCGCAGCATCATCTTTTGCTGAGTTAATTTTAAAACCAGAACCTAAACGCTCAAGTGCAACAGAAAGATCGTTGTTGCTGCGGTTAAGTTGGTTTTGAATAGAAAGTGACGCCATGTTTGATTGAATTGATAAAGCCATTTTTAAATTCTCCTGTGAATTCTATTTATTTAACTTTCATTTATTAAGAGCGACCACCTATTGTAAAAACTAAAATTTTTTTTCTATTTTTTTCATTTATTTTTAAATCTGTTCAAAACTGCCTGTTATTAAAAACGCAACAGCGTGCTTCAAGGCACGCTGTACGAATTTAAAAACTAATTTATCTTTTAAGCTAAAGCGTATTTCACCATGCTACGGGTCATGTTTGCTTGTGCTGTTATCACAGCAATGTTATCAACATTTGGCGTAAGCATTTTTGATTTTAATGATTGGCTAAGTTGCGTCATTTGCTCACCAGAGACATCTGCACTTTTTTCTATTTGCTGTAATTGGGCTGTAAGCTCACGGTGCTGGGCTTGGATTTGTAATAAATTAGCCTTTAGCTGACGCTGAGCACGATTTATAAAATCTAAATGTGCGCTAACATCTTGCTGTTTTTTTACCGACTCTTCTAGTTGATCAAGCGGACTGGCGAGCTCTGAAAGTTGAAGTGAAATAGGGTTACCCGCTGCCACCCGTACTCCCTGGCCGGTAATGACCCAATTTTCTTTAAGTGCATCACTGTGCTCAGGGGATGTAGTGAACAGTAGACGGTTATCGCGGTTAACCTCAACATTTATTTGCTGCTTGGCGAATGCTTCAGCAATCGTATTTAAGTTTTCAGCTTCACTTTGATTAGCCGGTAGCTGTAAATGTACAGCTTTACCGCTTCGTCCTAGCAGCAAATGAATACTTTCATCGTGCGGACGTTGTGATATCAAATCGACTTTACTATTTAACTGACGCACAACTTGAGCATTTGGCTGCTGCACTTTAAGTTGCGAATTTAGACCTGAACTTTGTGCGCTTGCTTGTTGCTGCAGTTGAGTAATTTGCTGCGTCATACTGTGGCTTTGTAAAGCAGAAACCGGTGCACTACTAGGCATTGATTTTAACTGTTGCGCGAGTTTTTCAAGACCTGAATATAACTGTTTTATGGTCATTTCACGATGTTCAACTTGCGCCATAGCTTGGCTCAACTGGCCCTTTTTAGCCCATCGAGATAATACGGCAACTTGGCCTTGTTCAGGAGCTGTATGTTTAGCTGATTGCTTTACATCACTCGCCGACACCGGGCTCTGCTGCTCAACAACAGATGCTTTGCTCGACTTAACTGATTCAATCTGCGTTGGCTTCTCGCTACCTTGAACAAGCATGATTAATTATTCCTTAAACAATAACTACTTAATATATGAAAACAATGATAGCTGTGTAACATTTGCATACACTTGCATCGAAGACTCATAAGCGGCCATTGATTCGTTCATGCGAATATAGGCTTCAGGGTAGTCAACTGCACTAATATCATCACGCAGGTTAGTCGTAAACGTATTGATGTCTTGGTTGCTGGTTGCCAACGAATCCATTGATGCCATCGTGCCACCGATCACTGTTATTTCGCCGGTAATATGCCCTAAATAATCAGATAAATTATTAATCATGGTGCGCGATTCATTACCAACACCCGCAGCAGGTGGGTTGTCAATTAAATCCAAATAATCTTTCATAGCGTTTAAAAAATCAGCATTAGGGTCTAAATCACTACCGATAATATTTGTTAATACGTTAGAGTCTGGTGACACTGCCACTTCGCGAATACGTTCATCACCGTTATAAATGTAATCTCCCGCTGCATCTTGAATAAAAGGCTTATTATTAGTTTCGCTACCAGAAAATAAATAACGCCCTTCGCCATCCTGAGCATTCATTAAATCGAGCATTCCTTGAAAAATCACCCGCATTTCTTGTCCAAGTGCTTTTAATTGCTCAGTGCCCATTGAACCATCTGCTGCAGTCGTAATGAGCTCTTGTAATGAGTAGCTCTGATTTACAATGCCTGTTAGCTGTACTTCTTGCTGACCTAAAGCGTAATTGACTGCATCCATGTTGCTTTGATATTGCGATAAAGACTCGATTTCACTCTCAAGCTTTAGCAGCATTACAGCACCTAAAGGGTCATCCGATGGTTTCGAAATACGATCATTGGTCGACAATTGAACCGATGCTTTATTAAATTCTGCAGTGTTATGTTGGATATTTTTAATTGAATTAAGATGAAATTGGTGACTACTAATACGCATGACTCACTCCTAAAACATGGTTAGTAAAGTATTGAATACTTGATCAGCCGTAGTAATCACTTTGGCATTAGCGCTGTACATTTGTTGAAAATGCAGCAAATTAGCAGCTTCTTCATCTAAATTAACGCCGCTTCGGCTATCTCGAGCAAGTACCGCATTGCTATTTAACACTTCAGAGGTTGTCGCACTGTTTTGATTTTGTTTACTTGCAATTCCCAAATCCCCAACCAATACAGAGAAATCATCATCATTACTTTGAATTGCCGCAATAATATTGGCGACATTGGCATTATCGCCACGCCCGCCTGCTGCAACCCAATTTCCTCCTGCGTCAAACTCCCCCCCTATTAACGCTATTTTTTCTGGGGCAATTGCAGGATTAATTTCAATTGACGATAGAGGATTTGCAACGTTGTAAGTAAATAAAGGAATACCAGCATCACCATTTAAGTCAAATCCTTCAGATAAAGCAGTATTCACATCATCGGCAAAGTCCTTGACCAAATCACTTAGCTTTTCAAGTGTTGGTTGAATAACCTGTGAGTCAGCACTAATTAAGCCACCAAACTTACCACCGACTTGGTCATTAAGTGTAAATGATTGCCCCTTTAATGACGTGCTAACCTCAGTTCCCGCAACTGACACTGTTGCAGCAGAAGTCCCAATAACTAAAGGCGCGCCACTTAGGGTACTAATATCAAGGCTGCCATCATCACGTTCAGTGATGGCAATGCCTATCTGCGATGATAGTTCTGTTATTAATTGTTCGCGCTTGTCTTTGAGTTCTGCGGTAGGCTGCTTGTTTGCTATAGCTTGCACTATACTCTGATTCACGTCCGCGATCTGTTGAGCTGTTGAACTTGTGTTACTTGCTAGGTTCGTCATCTCTAGGCTCAACTTATCTATTTGTGCCGAAAGCGCACCATTCATTTGTGCTAAATCTTGTATCAATCCTTCCGATGAAGAAATAATTTGCTGTCTATATGCGTTTGAATCAGGGCTACTTGCCGCAGCATTAAAGGCATTTGTTATCTGTCCAACAGCATCATTAAAATTTAACGAGTCTGTACCAACAATTTCTTCTACATAACCTAAATATGTTTGCTTGCTTTGATAATAAGACAAGTCAGACTGCGTGCGCCAAATATCATCATTTAAAAATGCATCGACAATACGATCGACTGAATTAACATAAACACCGCCTAACGGCGAGTTGCTCGTAGCAAAACTTGCAGCTTGACGTGAGTAGCCATCAACCGCTGCATTTGCAACATTTTGACCTGCAACCGTCATAGCGACATTAGCCGCATTTAAGCCACTCATGGCGTTACTTATCATTGACATAGCAATTACCTAATCGGAATAATATTAAGTGATTGAGCGAATGCAGGGCCACTTAAACGCTCAACAGGCGCAGGCGCTGCCTCAATTTCATTCACCTCTTTACTATGTTCAGCGACAACCTGTGCCATTTCCTTAAATTTATTTTCAACCGGTGTAAACTTTTCGCTAAATTGACGGACAATAGCCTCAGCTAAACCTAACTGGTTATTTGCAGCTAGCTCCTGAGCTGTTTGGGCATCATACATATCACGAAATTGCTGTTGCTCTTTACTTGCAAAAAAGCCATTTTGTGATGACACGGCCTCGGTTGCTGCATGCATGTTTTTCAATACTAACTGTAAGAAAATAGCTTCAAATTGCTCCGCGGCCTTTTGAATTCCTTCCTCTTGCGTATTATTAGCTATAAGCTGCTGAACTTGACCAGGATCGATAGCAAGCGATTGTAAGGTATTAAAATCCGGCTTGGTTAACTCAATAGTCACTATATTGACCCCTTATTAAATCACGAGTAGTTCAGCTTCTAAGGCGCCAGCCTTATCGAGCGCAATTAGAATTGACATTAACTCACTCGGTGTAGCACCAAGCGCATTAATTGCTTTTACAATTTCATCCAGCGAAGTCCCTGCCGGCATCAGTAACATGCCATTGTGTTGCTCCTGCACATCGATATTACTCGATTGCAATGGCATCGTTCTGCCATTCGAAAATGCGTTAGGCTGTGAAGCCCCTTCCATTTCAGTAATCGTAATGGTCAAGTTGCCATGACTTACCGCAGCTTGATTCACTTTTACCAACTCGTTCATCACGACCGTACCAGTACGACTATTAAAAATAACACGAGGCTGTTTAGAGCCCTGTTCAACACGAATATCTTGAAGCATTGACATAAAAGTGTTGCGGCTATCAGGGTCGATTGGCGCACTGACTTTTAAACGCCCCCAGTTTTCAGCACTTGCAACCGATGGCCCAAAAACTTTATTGATCGCTTTAACAATGTTTCGAGCGGTTTGGTAATTGGGTTCTTTTAAATTCAAAATGACATCAGGTTGCAACTTGAACATATCAGCCGTATTACGTTCAATAATCGCACCGTCAGGAATAATCCCCGACGTGGGTACGTTTACTGTGACAGATGAACCATTACGGCCACTGGCATTAGTACCACCTACAACAAGATTACCTTGTGCCAGCGCATACACTTTGCCATCAATGCCCTTTAAAGGAGTAAGCATTAAACTTCCCCCATGAAGGCTTTTGGCATCACCTAAAGAGTTGACCGTTACATCAATTGCTTGGCCAGGGTTGGCCATAGGAGGAAGTGTTGCATGCACAGCAACCGCAGCAATATTCTTTGATTTCGGCAGACGGCTTTCATCCATTGTGACGCCGAACTGTTTAAGCATATTATTCAAAGATTGCGCAGAAAACTTTACTTGTGCCTTATCGCCTGAACCAGCTAGACCAACCACTAAGCCGTAACCTACAAGCTGATTGTCTCTTACTCCTAAGACATCAACCAGCTCAAGAAGCTGGCGTGAAGACGGCTCTGCTTGCACTGGCGTAAAGCAACTACTAAGAACAAGCAATAGTAAAAGTATCTGTTTCATATCTACGCTCTAAAATGGATTTAAATAACGGCTAAATAAAGAAGTAAACCAACCTGGGCTTGATGCATCGGCTAGTGTGCCGCTACCTGTATAGCTAATTTGTGCTTCGGCAACTCTTAATGATGAAATGCGGTTAGCTACGTCAATATCATCTGGGCGAACGAGACCTTCCATTTCAATGTATTCATCACCTTGATTTAGCTGAATTTGTTTGCGCCCTTTAATCACTAATGTGCCATTTGACAGCACATGAATAACGCGGACTGTGATTGCACCGCTTAAAAAGTTTTGCTGACTTGCGCTACTACCACCATCAAATTCAGTGCTTGAACCAATTCCTAAATTAAAATCAGCGACATTCAAGTTACCCGCAAAAGGCACCGACACATCAACATCAGTATTTTTTTCTAAGTTACTATCAGCACTTTTGCTCGACTGTGTACGCTCATTTAAAACAACCGTTAAAATGTCACCCACTCGATAAGCACGTTTATCGGAATACAGAGAAAACATATAGCTGTCACTGTAAAGGCTACCGTTTTCATAATTTAAGCCTACTTGATACGCATCTTTAGCGACTTCATAGTCTTCGCGTGCTCTAGATTGTTTTTGAATCGGGCACTTGGGTTCACCATGAACAACTTTACATTGCACATATTGTTCATGATCGGTAGTGCTGCATCCTGCTAGCAGCATAACCAATAAAACAGTAGCACTTAACTTAATCATAGCAATCACACATTCTGATTAATGAAACGCAACATTTCGTCAGCTGCAGATACGACCTTAGCGTTCATTTCGTACGCGCGCTGTACCGCAATCATACTTACCATTTCATCAACAACACTGACATTCGAACCTTCAATGGTAAATTGCTGTAATTCACCAAATGCTTCTTCACCTGGCACACCTTCAATAGCTTCACCTGAGGCTGCTGTTTCACGGTAAAGGTTACCACCTAAGCTCTCTAAACCAGCAGGGTTCGCAAAATTAACCGTTAGTAACTGACCCAACTCAATTGGCTCAACGCCATTATCAACAACCGCACTCACTGTACCATCGCGACCGATGGTGACTTTAGTTGTCCCCTCTGGTAGAGCGATATTTTGCGCAAGCGGTAAGCCGTTACCATTCACCAATAAAGACTCTGAATTTAATTGGAATTGACCATTACGTGTGTATAGTAACTCACCATCTGGGCTTTCAATTTGAAAAAAGCCTTGCCCTGCAATCGCAACATCTAATTGATTGCTACTTGTCTCAAAGCTTCCTTCAGTAAATTGCTTTTGCGTACCATTAATACGCACCCCTGTTCCCACCTGAATACCCGACGGTAACTGATTCAAGTCATCTGCTTGTGCGCCTGGTTGCTTCTGTACTTGGTAGAATAGATCTTCAAATACGGCACGGTCTTTTTTGAAACCGGCCGTGCTCACATTCGCTAAGTTGTTTGAAATTGTGGTCATACGCAAATCTTGCGCTGCTAACCCTGTTTTACTTACCCATAATGCTGAATTCATTATTCACTCCACATCCTAACCGCGACCGCTAACCAGCTTATTGCCACTGTTTGCCAGTTCATCAGCTGCTTTCATCATGTTGATATTCATTTCAAATTGGCGGCTGATATTCATTGTTTTAATCATTTCTTGAACCGCATTCACATTCGACCCTTCCAGTACACCTGTACGCAAACGAATAGCTTCGTCCATGTCTAGCGGCTCAAGGTTCTCAGCACGAAATAAACCATCACGCCCTTTAACCATCACCGCACCTTCATCACCGGTACTAGCAAGTTTAATTTGTGCTTCTTCAGCGATAACACCACCACCGAGCGGAACCACATTAATGATACCGTCAGGGGCAATTTCTAACTCTGCAAAATCCCCTAGCTGAATATCACCGATATTGCTTTGCACACGGCGATTATTTACGGTTAAGAAACCATCCGCATCAATTTCAAGGTTACCAGAGCGCGTATAAGCAGGTTCGCCATTGTCATCAATCACTTCTAAAAAACCACCATCGCTAAGAGCAACATCCAGTTTTCTGCCAGTGTCCATCATAGGACCCGCTGATAAATCGGTAGTGACAGGCAACATTTGTGCGTGATAACGAGTGCGAAACCCACTGCCTGTAACTTGCATTGATTGCGCTTGCTCTAAATCAGCCTTAAAACCTGCAGTGCTTACATTGGCTAAGTTATTGGCTGTTACTTTTAAGGCTGTATTGTTTAGTTCAGCCCCTGAGACAGCGGTATAAATTAACTTTTCCATAAGATGAAACCTTAAGTATTACTAAATAAAATTTGCATCATTTCATCAGCACTGCTGATGGTTTTCGCATTTGCTTGGTAGTTCTGTTGGAACGACATTAAGCCGACTAACTGCTCACTGATATCAACATTAGAGCCGACATACGCACCTGCGATTAATCCGCCAACTGTGCCGCTGTCTGGCTCACTGTATGAGGCACCACCAGAGTCACGGGTTTCATACCAAACCGTATTATCACCCGCTTCTAAACCATTTGTGTTTGCAAACGAAGCAAGTACAACCTGCCCTTGAAGCTTAGATTCTCCGTTAGTGAATGTGGCGAAAATTTTGCCATCTTCTTCGACTGATAAACCTGAGAAAGTGCCTGCTGAATAGCCACTAGCATCATTTTCAAGAATATTAAAATTAGTACCAAACTGCGTTGTTTTTGCCATATCCAGCGTTAAAGACATTGGCGCAGCACCGCCCCCAACAGGGAAAGACATGGTAATTTCACGTTGATTGTAAGGGTCAAGTACGTTGTCATCTTCTTGTGCTGGCGGCGCAGGAGGCGTAAAGCCAGGATCAAGCGGTTGCATTTGACCGTCGGCATCAAAGGTAATATTAACAACACCTGCTGTGACAACATTGCCATCAACAACAACATCCTGAGTATCAGTCACAGCCCCTGCGGGGGTACCAAGTGCACTTGCTGGTAGTGGTGAACCATCCATAAAGTACATTACTTGCCATTGGTTATCAGCTGTGTGATTGAAGTATTGAGTCAATACATGGCTGTTACCTTGCGAATCGAATACTTCTGTTAGCTGCGAAAAGTTATACTGTGTGCCATCGGTAGGATCAAAGTTATTCGGTGCTACAGGATAAGAAATAATGTCGCTGGCAGAGCTTAAGTTGCCATGAAAATCGATTGCATCAGTTGCGACAGCTGGGATGTTCGCGCCTTGTACTTTAAGATCCGTTAACACACCTGGGATGATCTCAGCTTCGCCAGCCGCATCAGCATCACTCACGCCATAACCTTGCAGCTTTGCCCCATTTGCATTAACAATATTAAGCTCATTATCTAGGGTAAATTGCCCTGCTTGCGTATAAGCAATACGGTTACCTTCAGAGATAGCAAAGAAACCTTGACCATCAATTGCAATATCAAGTGCGTTACCTGTTCTAACAATATCACCACCGGTTACAAAGTCTTCTTTGATATCTGAAACACGTACACCACCACGACTACCACCATTGTAAACCGCGGCAAATTCTGTATTACCTGTTTTATAACCAGAAGTTGATGAGTTAGCGATATTATTACTTGTTACTTCTAACCCTGTTTGAGTGCTTTTAAGGCCGCTTAAACCTATATTAAACATAGACATAATTATTCCTCTTCAGTCTAAGCAACTTGATTAATATCGGTTAAGGCAAAATTACCTAAGCCATCAACTTGCAATAAAATATCGTCGCTGCTGCTACCCACAGAAACGCGTTCTACTTCACCATTTAGCCAAGGTGTTAGGCGTTGTGAAACACCATTGGTAGTCGAAAAAGCATTAATCGAATAGCCACCCGCATCTTGTTCATCAAATTCGAAATTCAAAGAACCCACACCACTGTATGCCAACTGTTTTTCTTCAACTAACTGGCCATTACTGTCATAAAGTTGCACAGTGACTGAATCAGCAGGTGTTGATAAGTTAACAAGACCCGACACTTTGCCCTCTTTTTCTAAAGCCACCACATCCGCTGGCACTGTCACTGTTTCACCAACTAAGTTGGTCGCTTCAAGGACTAACATGCTGCTACTGTTATCTAAACTCGCACTGGTGTTATTTTTTATACTTTGTAATGATTCAACATTTGAGAATTCAGCTAGTTGGCTAACATATTCGGTTCCGTCCATAGGTTGTAACGGGTTCTGATTACTGATCTGTGCCACTAGCAACTCTAAAAACATGGTCGACATTTCTTCTGCCGAGTTAACATTCCCTGAAATACTTGAGCTTACATTGGCAGCATTATTATTGCTATGTGTGGTATTTGCGATATCCATGGTGCTACTGTCCTAATTTAAGAATGCTTTGCTGCATGCTGTTAACACGCGACATAACATCAACGGATGTTTGATAACTACGACTTGCTGACATCATGTCTGCCATTTCTTCAAGTACATTGACGTTTGAATAGAAGACATAGCCATCATCATTGGCAAGTGGGTTGTTAGGCTCATAACGTTGCTCAACAGTACGATTAGACTCTGTCACACCCATGGTATTAACAGCAGCCGCAACATTTTGCTGATCAAAAGAGTCTTTATACATGGCAGAAAAAACCGGTTTAAGCGCCTTATATGCGCCCTCTTCGGTAGACGCCGCTGTGTCAGCATTAGCAAGGTTAGAAGCAATGGTATCTAAGCGCATCACTTGAGCACGCATTGCACTGCCGCTAATGTCATAAATAGAATTAAAAGACATTATTAATTTCCTTTGATTACTTTATGCAGGCCACTGATTTTCATGTTTAGAAAGGTCATACTGGTCTGAAAATCCATGCTGTTGTTAGAGAATTTTGCCTGCTCGACATTGAGCTCTACGGTATTACCATCACTGGATGCTTGATACGGCACACGATACATCAGCTCATTGGCAGTGATTCCCGCAAAGCCTACATCATTGTTATGCTCCATACTCGCTGCGACATCGCCCAAAATTTGCTGGTAATCCACATCTCTGGCTTTAAAATTTGGGGTATCAACATTTGCTAGGTTACTTGCGATCACCTCAGCTCTGTCTATTCTCAACTGCATAGCAAATGGGTGTACGCCTAACGCTTTATCAAATAATGCCATTGTTGCCTCAACTGACTACGTCTTGTATGCTCGTTTGCACATTTTGAATTCGGTATAAGGCTATTAACAACCTTTGTGCCAAATTTTATAAGACATATTTTTCAATGAGTTACTGTAATAAATTCAATCTAAGGCACGCCAAAGCGGAAGCAATACTTCCGATACGGAATGGTGCTTTTTTCCTCTTTTTTGGAATTATTTCCTTGTTATTTTCAGCCAATGTCTTAGCAAGCAACTTTAAAAAAGAGATTAAACGGTATATAAATAACGAAATAACTCATTACTTGGGCAGCATAAACAAGCAAAGTCAGCAAAAAAAAATTGCGTTATACATACCAGCTGCAGCAAAAGAGCTTAGCTGTGATCAGTTATCAATAAACAGAGTAAAACCCAATTCCATTCCCGCAGGCAGAATTCGTCTGACCGTCAGCTGTGCAGATCCTATTTGGCAATTTAGAGCCACCGCAAAAGTGGATCTGTGGCTCAATTTAGTCGTTGCTAAACGCGACTTACAACGCGGCGAAGTGTTAAGTAATGAGTTACTAAACTATGATTCGATTAATATTGCAAAACACGTTTACGGTATGGAAACGAGCACAAATGAATTGATTGGAATGACAGTTAAAAGAAACATCAAGCAAGGCGATTTAATCACTCGCAGACAGCTCGAAAATAACTACCTAGTCAATAAAGAGCAGCATATAAAACTTCTCATCAGCACAAGCTCCTTTACTGCAAGCGTAAAAGCAATTGCACTTGAGGAAGGGATTAAAGGCCAAATGATCAAAGTAAAAAACCTCAGTTCTGGTAAAATTGTTGAAGGCCAAGTGATTGATAAAGGGGTTGTAAAAGCAACACTTTTATAAATTTAAAAATAAATTTAAGAAATCGATAAATTGGGTCGCTTTACAAAATTAGTAGAAAATTAATTGGGGATTGATAATGAACATAAACAACAAAGGTAGCAGTAGTCATGTTGAGCAAGCTGCAAAAGTGAACAACTTTATTGATGCGGGCAATCAAGATATCAGTAAAAAATCTCACACAGCGGCGAACAAGCAAGCAAGCGCAGAACAAATTAGTTCGCTTAGTAAAACAATCGATAATACCTTTGAAGACTTAGCGTCAAAGCCTGATGTTGACCTTGAAAAAGTAGCAAAAGTAAAAGCCGCTATTGCTAATGGTGAGCTGTCGCTTGACCAAGATACATTAATCAATGCCCTACTAGAGTTTCATAAAAAATGACCATAAACAGCATTAAGCAGTTTATTGAAAGCCTACAACACGATGTACGCAAGCTTGATTCACTCATTAGTGCACTTGAACAACAGTATGTGCTTCTAAGCGAACGAGATACAACATTACAACAGCACAACGCCAAGATGTCTGCTGTTTTACAGTCTTTAGATAAAAACCATCTAAGCCGTGAAAGCTATTTACAAAGTTTAGGGCTTGCACAAGGTAAAGAAGGCTTAATGATGTTAGTTGAAAAGTTGCCAAAAGAAATTAAACAAACAACACAAACATTAATGCAGCAGTTAGTCATTAAATCAAAGCATTGTCAGGCACTTAACGAACGTTCAGGTTTATTATTAGCCCGACAAAAACAGTTACTGCACAGACTAACAGGCACACAAAGCAAAACCGCTTACCCTGAATCACCTTTTTAATTTTTATGCCTCCCCTAGCATCACATCAGTTCATTGGTGTGGTGCTTTCTATTTTACGTATAGTTAAGTTGGGATAATCAAGCGATTAGAAGCAACGCACTAGAATATAACTATCAATTGTCTCCCTACGGGATTTGATAGTAAGAAAGGGTTGGCTTCTACTTGTTTTAGCAACAATACCACTCTTATTTATATTGTTATTTAGTATAAATTGAATTAAATCAGTGATTAATTTATCTTGCTAGTATTATTAAATACACAACTAAACGAGTAGCTTTAAGACTCACTATACTTATATGGAGATTTAAAATGTCATTCATTTCTAAATTAGGTAAAGGCCTCAAGGGAGCAATTAACGCAGTCAATTCTGATGAGTATCAAGTGAACGGTGTAAAAGTGACATGTATTCATTGCAGCCATAATCGGTTTGAGTTAGGTGACGCTCAATTAAACACAGCTGGCATGACTTTTCTAAATTTAGATTGGGCTAACAGCACAGCTTCCTTGTTATCATGTAAAAAGTGCAGTTTTATAATGTGGTTTGCTAAAGAGCCAGAAAAGTTAATTAAAAGCTCCTAAAGGTTTTCGTGGTAGAGTGAGATCTAATTACTTTTGGCCGTTATTACGATAAATATAAAAAATTTGCATATTATCGCTAAGCTGGAATTCAACAAACGTCAGTAATACAGATCATCATAAGGAGATGCATATACCACACTTTATAATAGATTGTTCAGCGATGGTTCTAAAAACCAACAACGAAGAATATCTTATCGAACAGATCCATCATCAAGCTAACTCTACAGGCTTATTCGATGAAAGTGATATAAAAGTGAGAGTGAATCCATTTAACGTTCATTCGGTCGGAAATAAGCGAGAGGATTTTATTCACGTATTTGCGCATATAATGCAAGGAAGAACAACAGAGCAAAAGGCAAACTTATCAAAGTTAATTGTTAGTAAGCTTGTTAATTTGTTTCCAGATGTTCCCAACATTGCAATGAACATCAGTGATTTTGAGAAAGCGACCTATTGTAATCGCGCTATGGTGTAGTGCAGTTTTTATATAGTAAGTGGCTTCTAGCACCACTCTCTCAAATTAAGACTTTATCATGCAAATCTAAGCACAATAAAAAAAGCCGAGTATTTACATACTCGGCTGTTTACTATTCTGGCTCGTAGCCTAAGTTCGGTGATAGCCAACGCTCAGCTTCGGCAAGAGTCATGTTGGTGCGCTTAGCGTAATCTTCAACCTGATCTTGTTGAATTTGTGCCACCGCATAGTACTTAGCTTCAGGATGAGAGAAATACCAACCTGATACCGCCGCCCCAGGCCACATTGCGTATGAACTGGTTAGTTTCATGCCAATACGCTGCTCGGTATCTAGTAACTGCCAGATTTTCTTCTTCTCTGTATGCTCAGGACAAGCAGGATAACCTGGCGCTGGACGAATACCTTGGTAGTTTTCACGAATAAGCTCATCGTTCGATAGATTTTCATCTACCGCATAGCCCCAATACTCTTTACGCACTTGCTCATGTAAGTACTCTGCAAATGCTTCAGCTAAACGGTCTGCTACGGCTTTAACCATAATCTTATTGTAGTCATCTTGCTTAGCATCAAAGGCATCGGCAAGGTCATCTTCTTCAAGACCACCGGTAACCGCAAACGCACCAAAGTAATCAGGGGTGCCTTTAGGCGCGATATAATCAGCTAAACAGTAGTTAGCAAAGTCGGTTTTTTCAGTTTGCTGGCGTAAATGACACGATGTAGTTAAAAGCGTTGTACGCGACTCATCGGTGTAAATCTCAATGTCATCCCCTACACGGTTTGCAGGGAATAAACCAATGACACCAAGTGGTTGTAACGCACCTGATTGCTCTAGCTCATCAAGCATTGCATTAGCATCAGCGAATAAGCTTTTAGCTTGTTCACCAACAATTTCATCTTCAAGAATACGTGGGTACTTACCAGCGATTGACCACGTCATGAAATAAGGTGTCCAGTCGATGTACTGTCTTAACGTCGCAATCGAAACATCTTTAAACTCAGTGACACCCAGCTTTTTCGGCACAGGTGGCGTGTAGTTGTCCCAATCAAGTTTGACTGCGTTGTCGCGAGCACGCTGTAAAGTAACGGGTTTTGAGCGAGGCTTTTTACGTGCTTGTTGTTCACGTACTTTTTCATACTCAGCCTTGGTTTTCTCTAAAAATGCCGGTTTTAACTCTTTCGACAATAAATTAGAAACCACACCCACTGCGCGGCTGGCGTTATTGACGTAAACCACACCTTTATCATACTGAGGCTCAATTTTAACCGCGGTATGCGCTTTAGAGGTTGTTGCACCGCCAATCAGTAGCGGTAATTCAAAACCACGACGGGTCATTTCTTTCGCCACATGCACCATTTCATCAAGCGATGGGGTAATCAGCCCTGATAAACCAATAATGTCGGCTTTTTCGTCAATGGCGGTTTGCAAGATTTTCTCTGCCGGCACCATAACACCAAGGTCGATAACCTCGTAGTTATTACACTGCAGTACAACGCCTACGATATTCTTACCAATGTCGTGTACGTCGCCCTTAACGGTTGCCATAACCACTTTACCGTTGGTTGCGCCCTCTTCTTTTTCGGCTTCAATGAAAGGGTCAAGATAGGCAACGGCGCGCTTCATTACACGAGCAGATTTAACAACCTGCGGTAAGAACATTTTACCCGCGCCGAATAAGTCGCCTACTACGTTCATGCCGTCCATAAGCGGGCCTTCGATCACTTCGATAGGCTTAGCTTTGCTCTTACGGCACTCTTCAGTATCTTCGTCAATATACTCGGTAATGCCTTTTACTAACGCATGTTCAAGGCGCTTTTCAACAGGCCAAGTACGCCACTCTAAATCTTCAACTTTTTCTGCTTGCGCCATACCTGAGTATTTTGGTGCAAGTTCAACAAGTCGCTCACCAGCACCTGGGTCGGTATTGAGGATTACATCTTCCACTGCTTTGCGCAGCTCTTCGGGGATATCGTCGTAAACCGCTAATTGGCCAGCATTTACAATGCCCATATCCATACCCGCTTTAATCGCGTGATATAAAAACACTGAGTGAATCGCTTCACGTACTGGGTTATTACCACGGAACGAGAACGACACATTCGATACACCGCCCGACACTTTACAGTGCGGTAAGCCTTGCTTAATTCGACGCGTACCTTCGATAAACTCAACCGCGTAGTTATCGTGCTCTTCAATGCCCGTTGCAACAGCAAAAATGTTCGGGTCAAAAATAATGTCTTCTGGCGGAAAGCCAATATCTTCAACAAGAATTTTGTAGCTACGCTGACAAATCTCGAACTTACGATCAGCGGTTTCAGCTTGCCCGGTTTCATCAAACGCCATAACCACCGCAGCAGCACCAAAGCGCTTAATTAGCTTAGCTTGGCGAATAAATGGCTCTTCACCTTCTTTAAGTGAAATTGAGTTAACAATGGCTTTGCCTTGAATACATTTTAAGCCCGCTTCAATCACCTCCCATTTAGATGAGTCGACCATGATAGGTACTTTTGAGATATCAGGCTCTGAGGCAATTAAGTTTAAAAACTTTACCATCGCCGCTTTTGAGTCCAACATGGCTTCATCCATGTTGATATCAATCACTTGCGCGCCATTTTCAACTTGTTCACGGGCAACATCGAGAGCGGTCTCGTAATCTTCTTCCATGATCAAGCGCTTAAACTTAGCCGAGCCTGTTACATTGGTACGCTCACCGACGTTAGTAAATACAGCAATTTGGTCAGTCATGTCGGTTTCCTAGTTTAAGTTACACGCTTCAAGGCCCGATAAGCGCATACGCACTTCAAGCTCAGGTAATTGGCGAGGTTTAACACCCTCAAGGCCTTTCGCAAACGCCTTAATATGAGCCGGTGTGGTGCCACAACAACCACCTACAATATTGATAAAGCCAGACTTGCCCCAATCGATAATTTCTTTGGCCATCTCAGGGGCTTCTAAATCATATTCACCAAACTCATTCGGTAAACCTGCATTGGGATGCACCGAGGTAAAGGTTTCACAAACACGGGATAACTCTTCAACATATTGACGCAGTAAGTCAGGGCCAAGGGCGCAGTTAAGGCCGATTGAGAGCGGTTTAATATGGCGAATTGAGTTATAAAATGCTTCGGTTGTTTGTCCTGATAAAGTACGACCAGAGGCATCGGTAATGGTGCCTGAGATCATCACAGGCAAACTACGGCCAGCTTGCTCGAATGCTTCCTCAACGGCAAACGAAGCCGCTTTTGCATTAAGCGTATCAAAGATGGTTTCTATTAAAATAAGGTCAGCACCACCTTCCATTAATGCCAGTGTTGACTCAACATACGCAGCCACCAGCTTATCAAAGTTGATATTACGATAACCAGGGTCATTTACATCTGGTGAAATAGAGCAGGTTTTTGATGTTGGCCCAAGCACACCGGCTACATAACGCGGCTTACTTGGGTCGTTTGCTTCAAACTCATCACACACACCGCGTGCAAGTTTCGCTGACTCGAGGTTGATTTCGCGGCTAAGACTCGCCATATCGTAATCTTCCATCGAAATAGTCGTGGCATTAAAGGTATTCGTTTCGATGATATCGGCACCGGCTTCTAAGTAAGCACGGTGAATATCAGCAATGATTTTTGGCTGAGTTAGACTTAATAAATCGTTATTGCCTTTAATAAGGACATGCCAGTCTTTAAAGCGCTCACCGCGATAATCCTGTTCTTCTAATTTATGTTCTTGGATCATGGTGCCCATCGCGCCATCGAGGATTAAAATTCGCTGTTTTAGCGCCTCGGTTAATTGTTCGCGTTTATTCACTGCATTACTCGGCATAGTTGTTAGTCCTTACGTCTTGGCTAACTAAGTTAATATCATACGGTGTAGTTTGGTACACATAATAGTTTAACCAATTCGAAAACAATAAAAAGGCATGACTTTGCCACGTTTTCGACGGTTCGTTGTCTGGGTTTTCGTCTGGGAAGTAGTTTTCTGGCTTAGGCGCATCCGCTGATTTTTCTTGGTCACGCAAATACTCCCCTTTTAAGGTATGCGCATCGTACTCTGGATGACCAGTAATATACACTTGGCTGCCCGATTTATTTTTAATTAAGTAGGCACCTACTCGCTCAGATCCAGCTAACACTACGAGCTCATCACAGGCAGTGATCTTATCGATATCAATATGACCATAACGAGAATGTGGCACTAAAAAGGTATCATCAAAGCCACGAGTGAGTGCTGCGTGGTCAAAATAACTTTTATGGGTAAATACCCCGCTCAGTTTATTTGGTTTAAGTTCACGCTTAAGGCCATAGTGATGATAAAGCCCCGCATGGGCCGCCCAACACGAAAACAACGTCGACGTAACATGCTGCTCAGCCCAATCTAAAATAACTTTTAGTTCATCCCAGTAAGCAACTTCGTCATACTCTAAATGAGCAAGCGGCGCGCCTGTTATGATCATGGCATCGTAGTTATTATCTTTCACTTCTGAAAAATAACGATAAAACGTATCCATGTGCTGTTCAGAGTTACTACTCGTGCGATGGGTATCTAAGCGCAACAGCTCAACATTAACTTGCAGCGGTGAGTTAGCGAGCAAACGAATAAACTGCACTTCGGTTTCAACTTTGTTTGGCATTAAGTTTAAGATGGCCAAACGCATTGGGCGTATTTCTTGCGTTTTCGCGCGACTTTTTGGCATTACAAACACGTTTTCTTGACGTAACTTTGCAATAGCAGGCAATTCATCTTTTACTGTAATGGGCATAGCTGGCTCCGAGCATACTTATCTGATTGCTAATTATGAACGGATAGTTAGAAATTTCAACCTCTAGATGTTTAGATGTCCAAATGAATTTTTTATTTGTGCTAAAGCAACCTCTTGGGAAGCCAGTTTTGTTGATGCGCAGGCCCTTAAATTGCCAAAAGCAGCGCCTCTGCGAATGACAGTCGTGTTTAATGACTTTTAAGCCTTTGTACAATGCATTTAAGGAGCTTACTCTGCATTTATGCCCCTTAAATGCGTGCGATATTTTTGCAAAGGAGTGCCATAATATTAAGCCCCTGATAAACGCTGAATTCTGTATTTTGAGGTGGTTTGGGTATACAATGGTGGCTGTTAATTTTTCTTATAAATTGAAGGCTCCTTTCATGGTGTTACCAGATAAGTTTATATTCTCGATGAGTCGAGTTTCTAAGGTTGTGCCACCTAAGCGCACTATCTTAAAAGATATTTCTTTACACTTTTTCCCAGGCGCAAAAATTGGTGTGCTAGGTCTTAACGGTGCAGGTAAATCAACGTTACTTCGCATTATGGCTGGTGTTGACCAAGACTTTGAAGGTGAAGCACGCCCTCAACCAGGCACTAAAATCGGTTACTTACCGCAAGAGCCAGTGCTTGACGAAAGCAAAACAGTTCGCGAAACAGTAGAAGAAGCTGTAAGCGAAGTTAAAAATGCACTAAACCGCCTTGATGAAGTATACAACGAGTATGCAATAGACGGTGCTGACTTCGATGCACTTGCTAAAGAGCAAGGCGAACTAGAAGCTATCATCCAAGCGCACGACGGTCACAATATCGACAACGTGTTAGAGCGTGCAGCTGATGCATTACGCCTACCACCTTGGGATGCAAAAATTGAACACCTTTCGGGTGGTGAGCGTCGCCGTGTTGCGATCTGTCGTTTACTACTTGAAAAACCAGATATGCTTATTCTTGACGAACCGACCAACCACTTAGACGCTGAGTCAGTTGCTTGGTTAGAGCGCTTCTTACACGACTACGAAGGTACCGTGGTTGCTGTAACCCACGACCGTTACTTCTTAGATAACGTAGCAGGTTGGATTTTAGAGCTTGACCGTGGTGAAGGTATTCCTTGGGAAGGTAACTACTCATCGTGGCTTGAGCAAAAAGATTTACGTTTACAACAAGAACAGAAATCTGAAAAAGCACGTCAAAAATCAATCGCACAAGAACTTGAATGGGTTCGTTCAAACCCGAAAGGCCGTCAAGCTAAGTCTAAAGCACGTATGGCACAGTTCTCTGAGCTTCAGCAAAACGATTACCAAAAGCGTAACGAAACGAATGAACTATTCATTCCACCGGGTCCACGCTTAGGTGACCAAGTTATCGAAGTGAAAGGCCTGAAGAAGAGCTTTGGCGATCGCGTATTAATCGATGACTTAAACTTTGCAATGCCTAAAGGCGCTATCGTAGGTATCATCGGTGCCAATGGTGCGGGTAAATCAACCCTATTCAAAATGCTAAGCGGTGAAGAAACGCCAGATAGCGGCGAGATCCTTGTGGGTGACACGGTTGAGCTTGCAACGGTTGATCAGTTCCGCGGCGACATGGACGAGAGCAACACGGTTTTCCAAGAAATCTCTAACGGCCAAGACGTATTAAAAATTGGTAACTTTGAATTCCCAAGCCGTGCCTATGTTGGCCGCTTTAACTTCAAAGGTAACGACCAACAAAAATTCGTGAAAGACTTATCAGGTGGTGAGCGCAACCGCTTACACCTAGCTAAGCTATTAAAAGCAGGTGGTAACGTATTACTACTGGATGAGCCAACCAATGACCTAGACGTTGAAACACTTCGTGCACTTGAGAACGCTATTTTAGAGTTCCCTGGCTGTGTGATGTGTATCTCGCATGACCGTTGGTTCCTTGACCGTATTGCTACACATATTCTTGATTACCGTGACGAAGGCCAAATTAACTTCTTCGATGGTAACTACACAGAATATGAAGAGTGGTTGAAGAAAACGCTAGGCGCAGAAGCGGCGCAACCTAAGCGTATTAAATACAAAAAAATAGGTTAATTGATACTTAAGCTATCATTATCAGAGCCCTGCACACGCAGGGCTTTTTATTTTGAAAGAAAAATGTTTGCATTTAGTTCTTATTAAAGTACCAACTTTAAAAAAGAACTAATCTCATGAAACACCTGCTAGCACTTATTCTACTCTTCTCATGCTTTATAAATAGCACCTTTGCATCTGAACTTGAAAACCCCATACAACTTCCTCCTCTCACGCTTGAAATGGCTGATGGGAGCCAGCTTAAAACGGCTGAATTACTTGGCACGCCTTATATTCTTCACTTTTGGGCAACGTGGTGCCCATACTGTAAAAAGCTTCAACCTGGACTTGAGAAAATTCATCAACAATATAAACGTCACGGCCTTCGCGTGATAGGTGTTAGCTTTCGTGAAGACGATGATGCAACACCTCAACAATCTTTAATAAACAGAGGGCATCATTTTAAAACAGCAATAAAGGCAGATCTGATTGCGCAACAACTTGGCGTAAAAGGAACACCCACAACGCTTTTTATCAATAAACAAGGCCAAGTTATTTGGCTAACCACCACATCAGACCCTGACGATAAAAAACTTCATGACAATGCCGCCAAACTCGTGAGTGATTGACTATACTCTAAGCTTAAGCATCGCTAAGGGTTATTATGAAAAATCGCCGTAAGTATTCGCGTATCTTGTTTTCTACACCAGCAACATTGGTTATGAATGAACACACATACAATTGTGAATTACTCGATATATCTTTAAATGGGGCACTGATAAGCCTTCCTGATAAGCTCTTGGCTGATAAAAATGCGCTGGCAGAACTTACTTTCTCGCTGCCAGAAAGCCAAATCACTATTAATATGTCTGTTGAAATCAGGCATATTGAGCCGTTTCATTTAGGCTTACACTGTGTCCATATCGATATTGATAGCATCACTCACTTAAAGCGGTTAGTAGAGCTAAACCTAGGAGACGATGACCTATTACACCGAGAGCTAACTATGCTAATACATACACCCGAATAGACTATTAAAGGTAACTTTATTACCATAGTTAAAAACTGGCTGTGCTGTATTCAATGAATTTAAATCCACATTTACCTATCGTCTATCATCCTAATTACTCATTTAACTTCGATCCGAAGCATCGCTTTGTAATGAGCAAATTTGCATACTTATATGAACATGTAAAAAGCCTTGGTCTTATTAATAGTAATTTAGTCCAACCAAAGTTAGGCACGCCAGAACCTCTCGAGCTAGTACATTGCGATAATTATATTTATGACCTTTGGCATAACCGCCTTGACGAAAAAGCAATGCGCCGTATCGGCCTGCCGTGGTCTGAGCAACTCATGGCGCGTACTTTTACCGCCCCACTTGGCACCTTGCAAACGGCGCGTCTTGCCTTGAAGCATGGTATAGCTTGCCATCTAGCAGGAGGCACCCACCATGCTCATACTGACTTTGGATCCGGCTACTGCATGGTAAACGACTTAGCGTTTACCAGCGAAACCCTAATAAAAAGTGGTGAAGTCACCAATATACTTATTTTTGATTTAGACGTTCACCAAGGTGATGGTACCGCAGCAATGCTCGCGCATCAGCCCTATGCCTATACCTGCTCTATCCACTGCGAAAAGAATTTTCCGTTTCGCAAATCAGCCAGCGATTTAGACATAGGATTAGCACCCAATGTGGCGGATAGTGAATACCTAGGCGTTGTTGACGATACGCTGAGTTATTTATTAAACACCCTTAACCCAGATTTAGTGCTTTATGATGCAGGTGTTGATGTATGGCGAGAGGATGGCTTAGGAAAACTTGATATAAGCTGGCAAGGCATTGAGCAACGCGATCATTTAGTCCTTAAGCGTTGCATAGAGCGGAATGTACCTGTCGCAACGGTAATTGGTGGTGGCTATGACAAAGATCACCGTCGTCTTGCCGCGCGTCATGGCATTGTAGTTGAGCAAGCAGCGCAGTTTTAAGTACACTATAAAAAGATATTAACGATGACTTTAATCATAATAAAGTGAAATTAATTAACCTCTTTTTTAAAACTTAGCTCATTATGGCAAAAAGCATCGATTAAACCGTCACTGTCTGCTTTATTTATTTTTGCTTCTTTAGGGAGCACTATAAACAAGTAATTATAATTATACTTCCCCTCATCAGTTATTCGATTGAGCTTATACCCAAGAAAAAACTTTTCACCTCCAATGTAATCTAACACTGATATATTACAACCTGTTGTATAGTTAATCGAAAATACTAATGAAGCTTTAACATCTTCGAATTCATCATAGCTCGAAAATAATGGCACTGAGAAACTATCTATCTCTCCTGCATATTCATAGAAAACTTTTTGCTTATCTAAAAATGAGCCTCCATCAGCATTAAGAATATTGATAAACTTTTCTATCGCAGGCTTAACGCCATCAAATGCAATACTTGTATTGCCATCCCTAGAAAAAGTCATATCTTCAGTTGGATAACCATAAACTAAGCATTTGTTTGCTGCAAAAGTATCACCACCAATACGGCTTGCCAAGTAAAAGTCTTCACAGTATTCAGAGATAGGCTGCACCGCCATACATACGCTACTTTGGAATAAAAAAAATAAAAATAATTTTTTTCATTGTATCTCCATCATTTAATTTGAAACTCTTCTATTTAGCTCGTAAGAAATAAGTTGTGTAGTATTGCTTGACATCGCCTCATTAAAACTAGCTTTATAAAAAAGATACAACACCTGTCAAAGATTGTGCATTACCAACTATAGTTTTACCGATAGCAGCAAAAAAATCAGTATGCTTGTAAACGACAGGCTTTTAAAGCTTGATATAACTGCAACAGCCAAAATTATTCTATTTATTCCTTAACAATAAACTTTAGTAATCACAGTATGCACTAATAAACCTATCATTTTTGATAACTCTGAACTAATTAGACAACGTTAAAACTTTCCAATTTTTTCCTTGAAAAAAGTATAATTGAATACCATCATCAAAGAACAACACAATACTATCATTTAGTAAAAAAAAACTTTTTATACCTTCTATACCATGAATAGAATAAAAGCTGATTAATACTCTATCATCTGTAGAGATATCAGTCTCTCTAGGACCATTTTTTATAATTTTCAATTGTGCTACTGCAGATTCAAAGCTTAAATCAGAGTCAAAGAGCTTTTCGGAAAAAACTTCGAACCCCAAACAGTCCATATGCATTGTACCCAAATTGGTTTTCAATTCATCTTTGCATTCATTCAATTCTTGAAAACTTTTAGCAGCTATATCTGGTGCTATAAAGCCAAAACTTAGTATTAAAACTTTAAACCATTTCATATTTACTTTCCTGAGTAATGCGAGTTAATCAATAAAAACCTATTATCTGAGAAGCTTTGTTCAAATTTTGTAGGTTCAGACCAATAAAAACTTTGAACTGACTGAATATCCCACATCGTATTTATTTGTATAACAGCCCCAAGTGTAGCTGTCCCGTAGGCTATTGGAAAAGATGAAGTAGCGCTCGAAACAATATCTGAAACCAAGCCGACTTGTGCAAGAGCACTTGTCGGATCTGCAGCACCTAACGCTTTAGGAAAAGAGTCACTAACAAGTGCTCCTGTCAAAAAATTATCTAATTCCCACCTTGTAACTTGCGCAATTGAGCGGCTATTAACAATATTGTTAAACTCTTTTTGACTAATGATTCCAAAAGTCATTTTCTTTACTACTGCTATTTCAACTCGACCAAGATCACTATTAGGGTTAATACTTCTTAGTTTATCCCTTAGTGAACCTAACTGCTTCATAACTCGTTTCCTTTTCTCAACCTCACCACCTTGCTCTGCATTATACCACCATTGCATTGCTGAGATGACTGCACCATTGGCAAACTTGCCACCCGTCAGTTTTGATACCGTGCCACCAACAACCCCTGCAATCGCAGTTCTTCTAACTGCGTCTGCATAAGTACCTGTTTTTGGATTCATAAACCCTTTCATACTCGTGGTAACTAAAGAACTAACAAACCCATGCCCAAATTTGCCACCTTGAAGCACTGAAGTAACTCCCCCTACAGCAGCATGGGCTGCAACATTTTGAACAGCAGTCCACCCACCAAGATCAAAATTTAACTCGGCACCAATATATTGAGACCCCCTACCGTCGCATATGAAATTACATAAGATTTTAACGCTGCACCAAAGCTACCTGTAATAACATTCCGCTTAAATATCTGATCTAATATAGGCTATATAAAACCACTGGTTAATAACATTGAATTCAAACTTATCTGAACAGCTTCTAACGCTTTCTCGAAAAGAACCAAACGCACGAAAGCGCATGCGATTGCTCGCAGTGTCATTATTTTATGAGGGTAATAGCAGAACCGATATTGCAAAACGTCTTAACACAGCACGAAGTAGTGTTAATAAATGGGTTTCTAGTTACCTAGAATATGGGCTGGATGGTTTAGAAAATAAGCCTATTCAGGGACGTCCATCAAGATTGCAACAGCGACAGCTTGAGCAACTCTCTGAATTTATAAAGCGCACGAACACAGAACGTCGTGGTGGCCGTCTTACCGGTGAAGACATTGTGCATTACATTCACACTGAATTTGGTGTTCATTACCACTTAAATCATGTCTATAAAATACTAAAGCAACTTGGCTTTAGTTGGATCACAAGTCGCTCTAAACACCCAAAACAATCATTACAGCGCCAAAACGCTTTTAAAAAACTTCCAACTGGAAACGATCCTTCACACACCAGGTCATCTTCCTCTTGACCGTATCGACGTATGGTTTCAGGACGAAGCACGCTTTGGCCAGCAAAATCCGACGACGCGCATTTGGGCTGAAACAGGCACTCGACCACGCATTGTAAAACAGCAGCAATTTGAGTATGGCTATTTATTTGGTGCAGTATGTCCAGCCACAGGCCAAACAGAGGCGTTAGTTAGCCCATTCGTAAATAAAGAAGCGATGACGCAGCACATGCATCAGATATCACAAGCCACATCAGTTGGAAGGCATGCTGTCGTGATAGTAGATGGTGCAGGCTGGCATACAGATGATACTGCTGCAGAATTTAAGAACCTAACGCTAATAAAGCTCCCCCCTTATTCACCAGAGCTAAACCCAATAGAGCAAGTATGGAGCTGGATACGACAACACTGTTTATCCAATAGAGTGTTTTCGGGCTATGAGGAGATTGTTGATGAAGTTTCAAAGGCATGGAATCCTTTTATTTCAATACCATCTCGAGTGAAGATAATGTCAATCGGGAATGGATTAAATTGATTTAATCTTTATGCGGAGAAGTATAATTATACTTCTCCGATTTTAAATGCTGTTGATTTAATGAACCCACATATTATTGACTACAGGAACATCTTGAGTCCCCCCCCAAAAATGATGTAGTACTACACCCAGAACCATGAAATCCAACAGGTTTCCCAGAGGCATATGCAAATAAAGCGAGTGATAGCATTTCATCTTTTGCAGTCGCTGTAGGTGGTATATATACCCTAAAAGTAGCTGTACAATTATCTAAATTTTTCAAGTCTCCAGCAATGTAAATTGATATTGCGCCACTTTCATGTACAAATACTCTTTCTATTAAAACGCCCTTACCGTTTAATTCCGTAATGTACTTTGCTTCTGTTTATTTTACTGTCAATAAAAGCACTAAACATAATAATAAAATTTTCATTAAAATATCCTTATAAAATCAGGTCAATACCTAACATATTTTGAAGTAAAGATAATACAAGTTACCACGCCAACCTTTAGCTTTATTTAAAAATGGTAATAAGTAAAACTCGAGCTGTTCGTTTTATTCCACTAATCAACATCATTACTACACGGGCAGCCATATTTAAATTAAGCTTAAAAGTGATAACATTCGGTTTTCAGCTTAAAAACCGATAAAATAGAGCTCCATACTTACCCTGCATTTTCTAATGGAGTCACTTTTCTTATCATTATAAAAACATCATCAATTACTTTAACATATATAAAATCATGCCAATTATTATTTCCTTTTGAAACTTAGATCATTATGACAAAAAGCATCGATTAAACCGTCACTGTCTGCTTTATTTATTTTTGCTTCTTCAGGGAGCTCTATATGCAAATAATCATAGTTATACTTACCTTCATCAGTCATTCGATTAAGTTTATACCCAATCATAAATTTATCACCTCCACTGTAATCTAACACTGATATGTTACAACTTGTTGTATAGTTAACCGAAAATACTAATGAAGCTTTAGCATCTTCGAATTCATCATAGCTCGCAAATAGAGGCACTGAGAAACTATCTATTTCCCCAACGTATTTATAAAAAGCTTCTTGTTTGTCAAAGGATGACCCTCCAGCGGTATTGACAATTTTGACAAATGTATCAATTGCAGGCTTGATTTTATCAAATCTAATACTTGTATTACGACTTTTAGAAAAGTACGCATTCTCCGCATTAAACCCATAAGCCAAGCAATTTGTTGCTGCAAAGGTATCACCAGCAAAGCTGCTTAACAAGTTAGAGTCTTCACAATATTCAGAGATAGGTTGCATCGACATACATACGCTACTTTGGAATAAAAAAATAAAAATAATATTTTTCATTGTATCTCCATCATTTAATTTGAAACTCTTCTATTTAGCTCATAAGAAATAAGTTGTGCAGTATTGCTTGACATCGCCTCATTAAAACTAGCTTTAAATTGATTACTATTATTCCCAGTGCCAGATAAAGATACGACACCTATAACAGCTTGTGTATTACCGATTATCATTCCACTTACTGTTTTACCTATAGCACCAAAAAAATCAGTGTGCTTGTTAACTACAAGACCGGAGGTAGTTTCGAGTGCAGTAGAAAGAAAACCTTGGTTAACTCCACTTTGAATTTCTGTTACTGCGAAATTTATTCTAGATCGATTTCTACTCATTTTAACTGAAAGCTCTTTACCAGAATACTCTCTTCCGTTAAGTATTTCTTCCAAAGTTGCCAACCTTAATCTCGCTTCATCTCTTGTTACTGCGCTTCTATTTAAACGTCCTATATTCTGTAACTCATCTTTTATAGCATTAATTGAACCATGGTTTCTCTTTGCAAATTCAGCGGCTCCTTCTGCATTATACCACCATTGCATTGCTGAGGTGACTGCACCATTGGCAAACTTGCCACCCGTCAGTTTTGATACCGTGCCACCAACAACCCCTGCAATCGCAGTTCTTCTAACTGCGTCTGCATAAGTACCTGTTTTTGGATTCATAAACCCTTTCATACTCGTGGTAACTAAAGAACTAACAAACCCATGCCCAAATTTGCCACCTTGAAGCACTGAAGTGACTCCCCCTACAGCAGAGTGAGCAGCTACATTCGCAACAGCATCCAGGCCCCCAGCTGAAAAATCTAAGCTGGCACCGATATATTGAGACACCCCTACCGTCGCATATGAAATTACATAAGATTTCAACGCTGCACCAAAGCTACCTGTAACTGCATAGGTTTTTAAACTTTGATATAACGGTAATGCCCAAGGTGCATAAACCCCTATCACTATACTTACGGCTGCATCTAATATAGGAATACTGGCAATGGCTTTAAGTATTGAAGAAAGCCCTGTTACTTTCAGCAACTTTTTCAGGAAATAGCCGCTGGGGTCGTTATAAGTCAGAGGGTTATTTAACACATAACTATAGCGGTTATGGCTTTGCGTTAAATTAGGGAACTGTAAAAATGGATCTGCTTGTAAAAAACGGCCTATGTTGGCATCGTAAATTCGCCCATTCATATGGATGACTTCCAGCTCATCCATTTGTTCGTGGCCAGTAAAACTGCGCATTTGCGACAATAACATAGCACTATTAGTTAGCGCTTGACTTGTATAAACTTGTTGCTGTTTGCCCCACGGATCATAAATATACTGACCAATACCTTTACCTTGATGATCTGTAATAAGTACTGTAGAACCAAGCATATCTGTATGAGCTACTTGTACTTTTTGTGCTTGTCCTTCAATTTGACTCAGTACTACACCACCGACATACCAACGATGTTCTATTTGATCTGGCAATTGTGATCCCTGTGAGTCTTTACCACCGGAGCGGCGAGTTAACTCATAAGCTTTACCTACATAATAAGTCTGTTTAGTTTGTTGTGCACCATTGATATTACGTACATCTTTACGATAATAACGACTGCCTTGCTCGTCATATTTAAACTCGGTATACGTTGTTGAACTTTTAGTAATTTTATAAGGTTTATCAAATTGTGTGTAGTCAAACCGACGCTGACCATCGTTATAAATATTCCCATGGTCATCATAACTCATTGTATAATTACGCTTGCCATTTCTCCCTGAAATACCCGTTAGTTGGTAAGGATTGGCGGCATTGGTATAGTTATAAGTCCCTGTGTTGCTATTTGTTTTAATATTACCGTAAGCATCATATGTATAAGTTTGGTTATCTAGCCGTACAGCTGTGTTGTAGCGTGTTACAGTATTTGTTACTGCACGGCCAGTAAGCCTTTGCAAGCCATTATCTTCATAGCTAAACTCTTCCAAGAATTGGATTGAATCATTTGTATAGCCTGGTTCATAATAATGACTATCGCGTTGTGATGTAGTACCGCGAATATCGTGCTTATAGCTAACACTGTATAAGGTTTGTTGGGTATTTTTAACGCTAATACTCGTGATAAAGCCAGTGCTATCATCAAATGATTGATCGCGAGTAACATTGCCCGCTAATGTTTGCTTGGTAACTTGCCCTTGCGCATTGACAGCATCTATTCGGCTTAGCAACATGCCAGTTAAACTGTTATAAGTGCTATAGGCTTGACCATAACGATAATGAGTATTAACCATCATACCATTAGGTAGTGCTACAGAGCTTGGTTGCCCAAAATTATTATAAGCCGTCACAGTCTTAAACGTACCACCTGCATTTTTTATGCTTTGTTGTTCAGGACGGCCTAAGTCATCAAAGCTAAATGTTTTACTTACACTGGCATTATTTTGAGTGATTAAACTATGACAAGATTGACTCGCATTATTAGTCGCTACTCTAAATTGATATGTGTTGGTGAGCTTCCCTATGTTCCTTTCATTTTTACTCGTCCCATAGACATTGCAATGCACTAGTGCGCCATTACTCGCTTTATCACGTTGTTGAGAGCGAATTAATCGGCCCAAAACATCATATTGATTATACTTTATCTCTCCTCGCGCATTTAACTCGCGGATCACTTCATTAAAGCCGTTATAATAAGTTTTCCATGTCCCTTTTGTAGGATCTGATACTTTTATTTTTCGGCCATAACGGTCGTAATATGTGTGTGTCGCTGTTTCTTCAAATGAGTTTCGAGCAGTGTTATAAACCTTATTGGTCGTTTTCACTACATCACCAAAAGCATTGTATGAAAACACAACACGGTTAGTGTTACTATTTTGCGATTTATAGGGATCAGTTGTGTATAGTGTTCGTCCTAGCCAATCCAGCTTTTCATCACGATAGAATGTACTTCTGTACACGCCACTATAGGTGCCACCATGATCGGCTGTTGTAGTTACACGGCCTCTATAGGAGACAGAAGTCGTTTTACCGTGCGCTAGAATACTTTTTTTCAGGCGGCTAAAAGTATCGTATTGAAACTCAGTGTATTGTACCGTGTCACCAACTTTATACGGCAGAGACTTTTTAATCGGATTGTTCTGCTTATCATAAACTATATCTTCATATACCGTACTACCATCAACTAAGACACTGGTATTTCTAACATTTCGTCCAAATTTATCATAAACACTGTAGGTGGTTGGCATACCTGACTCAGAGAGTGAGTTATAGTAATATCCTTTTACACCGGCGCATAACGTAGATGAACCACATAAACTTGTGAATGTGTTTTTTTCGTTTCCATCAGCGTACAGAGTCTGGTATGACTCACCCCAGCGGTTAAATCGAGTCGTTGTTGCAAGACCATTTGGGCCCGTAACAGTTGTGCTATAAATAACTCCCCAAGGTGACTGTTGGCCGTTGTATAAGTAATGCTCAGTGTCCCCTAAGGCGTTACTTTTTGATATTACAAATTCTCCTGTGGCGTCATATTCAGTTTTAGTAGTTCGTGTTTCACCACCAGATGTAACACTTACTCTTGTTGTATTACCAAACGCATCATAAGAATATTGTTTGACGTATTGATTACTAACATCACAGTGATTTGTGGCTGCTCTCGTAGCAAAATTAACTGAGGTAATACAGTCTCCCGCAACAGTTTCTGTATCTAGCATAAGGTTAGCTAAGTATGTAAATTCAGTTTTTCGCTTCACGGTAGATGCTTGTTGCTCATTTGCAACAGCATATTGAATTTGCTCAACAGTGCTTGATTTTAACCTACCATAACGTAATGAATCTTCATCATTAAAGTATGTATTTACATTTACTGTTTTATGCACTAAGCCACTACTTGAGCCACTCATAGTAGAGTAAGTTTTCAGCTCAGTTTGGGTCAAATTCCCCCACTTAGATGCGATGCCTGTATCATATTGGTTTTCTGTGACTTTGCGACCCGTAAAACGTCTAACACCGTCACTACCAATTTGCCAACCTTGTTCAGTATTTGATTCAAGGAAAACATGTATATTTCCCTGCTCGGTTTCAGTTACTTGCCAAGTACTTTCAGCTTCAGTTATTAACTCATCTCCTACATAAGCTTTAGTCCACTCAGGTCGCCCTGTTAGTGGCCATGCTTGGTGATATTGAGTAGTCGTGGTTATGTCTGTTTGTAAATCTTTGGAAGTAACTTGATAAAACCCTTGTGGTCCTCTGCCTTGCTTGTGGATTTTCATTCCCGCATATAAATACTCAACTGCGACTTTTTCAGTGATTCCATTCTCCACATTGCTATCTGTTTCAACTTTATTAACCAACCACATACCTGATTTTGGTGAATAGAAATCAGCATTCACTTTACCTAAAGTATTAAATGCAGGTAAATGTTTATAGACAGTAGCGTCATGTAGTGGTTTGTATGAAATATTGGTTTTCACACCAAAACCATTTTCGACTGTGTGTAATTTATTGACAGCAAGATTGTTATTGTTGAGTGTGTTTTTATATGTATTCCAAACAGCATTAACATCAAGCTTTGAGCTGCTTGTAAGTATATCGACTAGGCCATCACCATTAATGTCTGCAACTTTGATGGAATGGTCAATACCGATACGTCCACTTTCTTCTAGAGCAACTTCAGTATAGGATAACTCAGTTGCAGAAGTGCGATTACCAAGCCAATACTTTAATTGAGCGCCGGCCACGGTCAGAGGTTCAACCCATACTTCATCAAACCTACATTGTCCTGCGTTTTGTGATGTTTGATTAGCACCAAAATAAGGCTCTTGACCATCACCTCGTATTTTACGACAAAACCCAGCCCTTATTTGAACAGACACCTTCTGAAAAGCAACAATATCAGTAATATTGTCATTATTTAGGTCGGTAAAATGTACATTACCTCTAAAGTCAGCTTCCGCAAGGCTTGAGGGTATATTAGGTACATCTAGCTCGCCCAGTAATGGATTCGTAGGATCACCTGTTGATAAACGGTACTTCCATTTATTTGCTTTAATATAAACGAGATCATTTAACCCATCGGCATTTAAATCGATAAAACGCAAGTCATTAACACCATCCATTTCAACATCGTATTGTTGATAATCTGCTGAGCCTTTACTTAAAAGCAATTTGTAACGGTATTCTTTTGGTCCGCATGCCGGATGATTGTTTGTATAATGCCTAGGAGTATTAATTAATTTTAAAATAAAATCAGAGACACCATCACCATTTATATCTGCACTTTGTGTACTAAAACCTTCTAAAGTCTTTTGATTAGATGTGCATACTGGTATATCTGCGGGGAAATCACTTTTTGCAAATGTATACAATATTTCATTGTTTGATGAAAAAGCTCGACCAATACTATTATCAGCTTCTATATTCGCTTTAAACTTAACTCCAAAACCTTGAAAGAAGATCCAATCGCTTAGCCCATCGCCATTTGCATCAGCTAGAGGAGTTTTCTTGGGGCTATAGGTAATGCCAAGATCCAATCGATTACTGAACGAAAGTGTTTCTGTATACTCTATTGGTGTACATGGTTCTCTATATCTTAACTCTCTTGATCTATATTGATAAAGATCTTCACAATCGAGTTCTTCCCGAGAAACTTTAGCTGGCTGATAAGCTTTGGCGTACCATTTATTGTCCTGCGCATAGAGAATATCTGTATATCCATCACCGTTAAAATCAGTAAGCTTAAAAGCAGATGCATTTGTAAGCGAACTAGTTATTATATCTGAGTCGCCCCCAGTAATTTTAACCGTTAATACTTTTCCTAGTTTGTCTGTATATACAACATCAGATTTTCCATCACCATTAAAATCTGCAAACAAAGTAGTTGTTCTTAACTTACTTGAAACATTGTCTCCATTTACAAACGATACATCACTTGTATTTTTATGATATGAAAATTTAGTAGATGGTTTACATGATTTATCAGCCGCACTTGAAGTACACTCTTGAATTGTATCTATATAATCTTTCTTTGAGCCATCGCTATTCACCGCATAATAACGTAATGCTTCACCACCACGCGTAACTTCAATGCCTTTTATCCGCTTTGTGCTTGCAACGATGCCACCAAATTGAAAACCAAAGTGCTGAGAATTACTCTTGGTGTAATCAAGAGATATACTTACTTGTCCATAAGTTATTTTATTTAATAAGTTTTCGCCATTTAATATATTATTTATATAGTGATATTTTATTTTATTTCCATGAATATCAGAAACTTGCTTCAACATCCACGAGTGCGCACCTAGGCGCTTATAAGGAGCAGGAGTAATATAGGCATCACTATCAGCACTTAGGTTAGTATCACCATAATGTTTAATATCACCATCTTTACTGTAAACAATAAAGCCTTTAGGTCCCGTATTTGAAGCATCTTGCCCTACCGCTTCGATTACTCTGAAGTCAGCCAATTCAGTGTGATATTTACTACCACTTTTGCCGTATTCTCCTGATGTAAGTAACAATCTTTGTCCATCAATGCAGTACCCATCACTTTTTTCAAACCTAACCGCTTGTTGTGCAAAGTCTGTCGCTATATTTTTATTACAACGTGTTATTGCTGATGTAGCTGATACATTCCAACCATAACCAGCATTACCTTGACCGGCTGCCGAGCTGTAGCCAATAACAATATTGGGCTTAACTCCACCAGGCCCTTTAGGTAAATTTATAGGGATTTGATAAGTTGCCTGCCCAGTTTCATCAACATTAAATTGCCCCGCTGTTAGGGATACATATGACGGACTCTCATCTTGCTGGGCTGCTGCATAAATGAATGTTCCATTTCTATTTCCTAAATATACGTTATCATTCGAACTAATATCAAAATAACCATCATTATTGATATCACTTAACGTATAGTTATTTTCAATATTAGAGTTCGTAGGAATATTTAGTGAAGATGTTTTTAGAGCTTTCCTATTAATTGACACTATACTTGAAGGAGTTGCGCCATAGCTATCGGTGAAAAGTGTAATATCCTTGATCCCATCACCATCAAGATCCTGCCATCGTAACCTTTCATATAAATCAGAAGCCAAATGTAAGCTATTTTTGATTTTTAACCATTCGCTCTCGGCAATCGATATTGCTTGCCACTTACCATTAATATAGCTGAGTTTTATCAATCCATTGTTGGGATAAATGTGCAAAGGAATATTAATTTTGCTAGCTATTATTATCGTGTGCTTATCAGATTGGAAGTAGATATTGCCATCATTATCTTCATAAACGGCTGGTTTTTCAGCTGCAGCGAAACTTAAAGGACAAATAAAAAGTAAAGCTAAAAGAAAAAAAAGCTTGAATCCATTCATGTTATTATTTCTATGTGTTATTTTTTATACATTATCCATAAAAAATAACTCATTGGAATCAGTAAAAGCAATTAATTAACATATTTCATTTATAATCTGCTTCCATATTTTTGTTCTAAATTATTTACTATACGCGAATTCAAGTTCGAAGTGCACCACTTGCTAAATTAAGCTGCTTTACGTAATTCACCGAATATCACCGCAGAGTTCTGTTTTATCAATTAGATCGCCTACAGCTCGTATCTTTAATAAGGTATAACAACCTGTAGCCTCAAAGCATTTTTACAGGTTTTGTTATATGCTATAAGTTATATGCTATAAAAAGCACCTCCCTCTTTTCGTCCAATTCGTTACTGCTAATTGATTTATCATATAATTAGGTAATTACCTAGGTGATTAGTTATACTTACAAGTGTGTCAAAAAGACGGCCGATACACAGTTGAAAGCTGAGTCAAAATAAACCTGAAAAAATACGCATTGCTATAAAAAGCTTAAGGTTGGTGGGGAAGCTCAGTATGCTGAAGTTAATCAATTATTAGGGTTACAATAACGAAAAAAGGCCCGGTGGAGAAAAGAACCGGGCCTTTGCTACTGTAACATTGGGATATGTTAGCAACTTTTTTCTAAGTTAAAACAAGTAGCTGTGGAGCTACCGAATGGTAATCTAAAGCCATCGCTATACTCAAAACCGTGATGTTTACAATTGAAAAAGCAAACACTTGGCGCGCCCAGCCGCTTACATCAATATTGCGACGATAGCCACGGAGCGCCATTAGCAACCACCAAAAACTCGTTGTACAAGCCACAGCCATAAAAGCTAAACCTGTATAACCACTAATGGTTAATAACATCACAACCAACGCATACACGGCGATATATAAAACAATGTGATGCTTTGCCTTCTCAATCCCTTGCGCTACAGGTAGCACAGGAATTCTGGCCGCTTGGTAGTCGTTATAACGAAAGATTGCAATTGCATATGAATGAGGCATTTGCCATAAACTGAACATTACCAATAAAATCACAGCACCAGCATCAAACTGCCCAGTTACCGCACAATAGCCCACCACAGGTGGAACTGCGCCCGATAAACTCCCTACAAAGGTGCCGTACACAGAACGACGTTTCATATATAAGCTGTATACACCAACATAAATGACGTAACCAAACGTAGCAAATAAGAGTGCCACTACGTTGGTATACACTGCTAATAATGTGAAACCAAAAACACCAAGCACGATGCCATGTGTCATAGCCGCCTTTGCTGACATTTCGCCAGTGACTGTGACGCGTTTGCGAGTGCGCGCCATAGCAACATCAATATCACGATCAATGACATTATTGATTGCGCATCCAGATGCTACGACTAAAGATAACCCTAGCAAGGTCGCGATCATTAACCATGGGTCAACATCACCACGAGAGGCTAGCAAGAATCCTCCCGCGACGGAGATTAAGTTGCCCATGATAATGCCAGGTTTAGTGACATTTAAATAACGTCGAAACACTTCCTCGACTCCTCTAATATTTCGCACAAACGCAAAATTACGAAAGAAACTAGCTAGTAACAGACTGTAAGAACTGGAGACACAACCTCAAACTAACCAGCTCCTTTCGTAAACTCTTTAATCAATTACAAAGTAATTGTTATTAGTACATCATCATGGCGTTCGATTCGTAGATGATCCACACCGACAAACCAACCACCATTACGATAATGATAGCGCTGAAGATAAATGACAATGAGCTGGCCTTGCCGTCTTCAGTTTTAAAACTTAAATGCAAGAAGTACTTTAAATGCACCCAAATTTGCACAACAGCCATCGTTACAATGCACCATACGGTGGCTGGTTTTGAAAGCGACCCACTAATTACAGCCCAAAATGGAATAGCCGTTAAAACCACTGACAGTAGAAAGCCAACTAAATAGTCTTTGATACTGCTATGTGATTGCGCGTTATGTGCGTGTACTTCTAGATTATTAATGACATGTGATTCACTGTGACTCATTACATTGCTCCCATTAAATAAACAACGGTAAATACACAGATCCACACCACATCTAAGAAATGCCAGAATAAGCTTAAACAACTTAGGCGTGTCACTGTTTGCGGGTTTAAACCACGACGTAAAACTTCGATCATCATGATTGTCATCCAAATCAAACCTGCCGTCACATGCAGACCGTGTAAGCCCACTAAAGAGAAAAACGAGGTTAAAAAGGCACTTTGTTGTGGGCCATTACCATGCGCAATTAGGTGATGGAATTCATATACTTCCATACCAATAAACACGGCACCAAAGGCAAAGGTAACCAGCAACCAAGTTAACGTAGCGGCCTTCTTCTGCGAATGCGCAGAGATCATCGCAAAACCAAAGGTAATACTACTAAGTAGGAGTGCCGCGGTTTCAACCGCAACAAAATCAAGTTCAAAAATATCTTTGCCAGACACGCCACCGGCTGTGTTCATAAACAGTACGGCATAGGTTGCAAAGAAAGAAGCAAACAATAAGCAGTCGGTCATTAAGTACAACCAAAAACCGAAAACCGTGTTGCCACCCGTATCGTGATGCTCATGGTCATGTGCATCAACATGATCATGAGTATTATCTAAGGTGTTTAAATCAGCAGTGATAGAACTCATGCATTCACCCCTTTAGTCGCGGCGGTATTGTGCGCCGTTTCAAGTTCAACAATTTCATCTGGTTGCACGTAGTAATCAACATCCGCCGTATAACAACGTTTGATAAATACCGCGATAGCGCCCAGTAAACCAAAGGCTGCAAGCCACCAAATATGCCAAATCATGGCAAAACAGGAAGTTGTTAAAGCTGCGCTCATTAATACACCTGCCGATGTATTTTTTGGCATGTGAATTGGGCTATAAGAGGCTTCTTGCTTGTAAGCTAGGCCTTTTTCTTTCATGTCAGTCCATGCATCAATGTCATCAACATGGGGGATTTTTGCAAAGTTGTAGTACTGCGGAGGTGATGCAGATGCCCACTCTAGGGTATGACCGTTCCACGGATCGCCCGTTGTATCATCGAGTTGCTCGCGGTTTTTGAAGCTCACTACCAGTTGCACTACTTGGAACAAGATACCGAACATAATGATCACCGCACCACCAGCTGCAATGTATAACCAAATGTTCCAATCAGGGTTGTTTGTGTGGTTTAAGCGACGTGTCATACCTAAGAAACCAAGCACGTATAACGGCATAAATGCCACGAAGAAACCAATTAACCAACACCAGAAAGATCTTCTGCCCCAGCTTTCATCAAGTTTGAAGCCCATTGCTTTAGGGAACCAAAATGCAAAACCAGCTAAATAGCCAAACACTGCGCCACCAATAATGGTGTTATGGAAGTGAGCGATTAAGAATAAGCTATTGTGTAATACGTAGTCAGCACCAGGAATGGCAAGTAACACACCGGTCATACCGCCGATAGTGAAAGTCACCATGAAACCTAAAGTCCAAAGAACTGGCACCGTAATACGTAAACGACCACGATACATAGTGAATAACCAGTTGAAGAGTTTCACACCCGTCGGTACTGCAATGACCATGGTCATCACACCAAAGAAGGCATTCACATTAGCGCTTGAGCCCATAGTAAAGAAGTGGTGAAGCCAAACGATGAACCCTAAAATAGAAATCGCACCGCTTGCGTAAACCATCGACTTATAACCAAACAGGCGTTTACCAGCAAACGTTGAGATAACTTCTGAGAAAATACCAAACGCAGGTAAGATCAGAATGTAAACTTCAGGGTGACCCCATGCCCAGAATAAGTTGATGTACATCATCGCATTACCACCTAATTCATTCGTGAAGAAGTGGAAATCAAGATAACGATCAAGCGTTAGCATTGCCAGTACAGCCGTTAAAATTGGGAACGATGCTGCAATTAAGATATTTGCCCACGTACAAGCCCACGTAAAAATAGGCATTTTCATTAATGTCATGCCAGGAGCACGCATTTTGAATACAGTCGCTAAGAAGTTAACTGACGTTAACAAAGTACCCAAACCGGATATTTGCAAGGCCCAGATATAATAATCGACCCCCACACCCGGACTAAACGACAGCTCAGATAATGGCGGATAAGCAACCCAACCCGTTTTAGCAAATTCACCGAAAAACAGTGAAATATTAATGAGTATCGCACCACCAGCAGTTAACCAAAAACTTAGATTATTCAAGAATGGGAATGCAACATCACGGGCACCAATTTGCAGCGGTAAAATGATGTTCATTAAACCAATCATGAACGGCATCGCCATAAAGATGATCATAATCACCCCGTGCGCCGTAAAAATTTGGTCGTAATGTTCAGGTGGTAAGTAACCACTTGCACCGCCAGTAGCCATTGCTAATTGTAGACGCATCATAATGGCATCCGCGAAACCACGAAAAAGCATGATAAGCGCAAGAATGATGTACATCACACCTAAGCGCTTGTGATCAATTGAGGTGATCCAGTCGTGCCAAAGCACGCCCCATTTTTTATATTTTGTTACTAAGCCTGCCACTAGCAAGCCTAAGACAGCGACCACCGTCATGGTAACCATGATAATTGGTTCATGAAACGGGATTGCGTCTAATGTTAATTTACCTAACAACGACATGATTATTCCTCGTCCTCGCTATGCCCTTTATGAGCTGAGTGCTCTGGCATTGCGTGTTGCATTGCACCGTGTGAGCCATGCGCTTGCATATATTTCATTACGATTGAATGGAACATATCTTTATCAACACTGGCGTAGTATTTAACTGGGTCGTACTCACTTGGCTTAGCAAGTTCAACATAGGTCTGTTTAGTAAGCGCAGAGCCTGTATTTTTAACCTTATTTACCCATGCATCGAAATCAGCTTGGGTTGGGGTAGCAATGGCATTAAACTTCATACCCGTGAAACCAGCACCACTGTAATTTGCAGAGAAACCTTTAAAAGTTCCTGGTTCATCAGCTATCAAGTGAAGTTTGGTTTCCATGCCTGCCATTGAGTAAATTTGGCTACCAAGCTGAGGTATGAAAAACGAATTCATGGTGCTTTCTGAGGTGATCTTGTATTGAACAGGCACGTTAGCCGGAAAAACCAACTCATTCACTGTTGCTATGCCTTGCTCTGGGTAAATAAATAACCATTTCCAGTTTAAAGACACCACTTCTACAGTAAGGTGCTCACCCTTCCCTTCAAGTGGTTTATAAGGGTCAAGCTCTTGCGTTGATTGCCAAGTGATCACCCCTAAAATAACCACGATAATAATCGGAATGGTCCATACAACCGCTTCAATCTTGTTTGAGTGAGCCCACTTAGGAGCATAAATTTCTTGGTCTCGTCCATCACGGTATTTCCATGCAAAATAAATTGTCATGGCAATAACTGGGATTACAACAATCAGCATTAATACCGTCGCTACGATAATTAAATACTTTTCGTCAGCCCCAATTTGACCTTTTGGATCAAGTACCCCGCCTTTACAGCCAGACAAAGCCAGCACTAAAGACGCTAGAGCAATATTACAAAGGTTACGAATTGACAAAGGAATATCCTACAACCTAAAAGTTAACACTTGCCGATAAGTACACGACGCTTTTCTGTAGCAAAAAACGGCCACAGACATCCCCAGCCAAGTAACGAGCACAGAAAATCGGCACGCTAAAATGTGGGAATAATTAGGTTAGCTGACTGAAATTTGGACGCAGAAGGCCCACTTGGTGCTTAGTAAAGACAACTTAGCAAATGACTAAAATGGCTGAACTTAAGCAACAAAGCTTATTTACAGACAACCATTTACACGAGGAGGAGCACGACAGCCATGAGCGCTGTGTACTACTAAAGACTTTATCGTTTCACGCGCTGCGAAGGCCGCTTTACGTAAAATGACACCTGCACGACGCGCAGGGAAGAAATGGAAGACCAACCAGCATAAACCAATAAGTAATTGGCAAGACACCACTGGGTAAGCTAAAAAACTCAACACATTAAGTAATGGTGTTTCGTATAAAGCACCTTCGCTTAATAAACTTCTTAGCCCGTGAGCATCTTCTAATGTACCGTTGATTAGCATGGCTGAATTAATCAGCAATAAGGCTAAAACTGACATTAGTTCTTTACCAGCAAAAAACGCACGCGCAGCCAATTGCAATCTAGCTAAACTAGACTGTTTGACACCTTGTGACTGATTAATTGCTCGCAAAACTCACGCCTTTTAAAACTTTCACCACATTTAAGGTAGTTGCTCTACCCTATTTTTTAATGCGGTAACATGATCTTCATCAATAAAGTTTCAGTAATTACTGAAATTTCGATGTGGAGTATAACAAAGTCAACTTATCATACAAGAAAAAATTAACAGTGCTCAGTTAACCAGTATTTAATTAAGCTATAAAAAAATGTAAACACCCAACGCTAACTTAGATAACCACCTAAAAAATTAGGGGATTTTATATTACAAAAATAAGTAAACAAAAAGAAAACAGTATAAAAAATTGATTTAAGAGTATACAAAATTAGTATTATCTTAAGCTTGAATAGTGAACAAAAGTTAGCCAAACGAATGTAAATATAATATTCTTAGCATTAAAAAAAAAAGGAATAAAGGATATCTTATGCGGGGCTGTATACTTGCCATGACTTTGCTAATCAGTACACCAATAATTGCCACTGAAATTGAAAATAACGAGGTTGATGGTTTTGATAAAGCAGCGATTAATCTCACAGATATAAAACCTGTTTTAAACCGCATAGCCAAGCATCCTGCAATTACACTACAGCAACTCGGTAGATCGTACCACAGTCAACCCATTTACGCTCTTGATATAGGCTCTGGCACCACAAAAGTGATGATGTGGAGTCAAATGCATGGTGATGAAAACACGGCAACCGCTGCACTTATGGATTTTCTTGATTTTATAACTTTGCCCGAAAACGCTAACTGGCTACAAAGCTGGCAAGACAAACTAACGCTCAGGATTATTCCCATGATTAATCCTGACGGTGCCAAAGCTCAAACGCGTCACAATGCACAAGGTATTGATCTAAACCGTGATGCAAAAGCATTGAGGACCCCAGAGGGGCAAACACTCATGCGTGCCGCTAAGGAGTTTAAACCTGACTTTGGCTTTAACTTGCATGATCAGAACGCGTATTACGGTGCAGGAAAAAAAGGGAATCAAGCTACTATTTCTGTACTCGCCCCTGCCTATAATGATGCAAGAGAGATTAATACTAGCCGTGGCGAAGCCATGCAGCTTATCGCTCACTTAGCTAAAACAATTGAGACAATGATCCCAGGGCACCTAGCAAAGTATAACGACAGTTACTCGTATCGAAGCTTTGGTGATACATTTTCCGAAATGGGTATTCGCACTATATTAATTGAATCAGGTGCTTATCCGAACGACCCTCATCGCCAAGTTGCGCGAAAAGTAAATCGTGTACTTTATAAAGAGATAATCGATACACTACAAAATGGCACGTGGAAAGCAGCCAGCATTAACCAATACAATGCAATTCCTTTTAATGCTAGTAATAACTGGGTCGATCTACTTATTGATGATGTGAATGTACAGAGCCATTACGGTGATTACAAAATAGATATAGCCATTAATAACAAAGGCAATGCACCACGTATCAAAGAGCTGGGAGATATAAGTAGCATTCGCCGTGGCTACACTCAAATAGATGCCAACAAGCTCGTTTATAACCCAGGTAAAGGTTTTTCTTTAACAGAACCAATTAAGCTTAATAAGAGGCATTATAAAGAGCTATTAAAGCAAGGTTATAGCTGCTTTTCAGGGGATTTCGCGAAACTAGATAACCGTTCACACTGGCCAGTTTACCGGTGCCAAGGCGCATTTGATTCACAACCTAAATTGCACGCCTCAGCGGCATTCTTACTTTACCAAGGACAAACCATAAAATACGCAGTACTAGGTTCAGAACTCATAAAACTCAATTAATAAACATTAAAAAAGCGCCTAAAGGCGCTTTTTTTGTGGTTAAAGAATTTGATTCTCTTTCCAGACTTGTTCTTTTGCCATGCGCTTTTTGCGCTTGTCACACGGGTCGTCGCAGTCGCAGGCTTTGTCGATACCAACAGCACCTAGGCCGCCACAACTACTGGCCATAGATTTCTTTTGCACAATCATACCAACAGCCATCGCTGCCACAATTAAAATAAGTAGACCAAATGTAAGAAGAAAAAGTGACATTGCTTTGCCCCTATTGTTCAGCAATAAAATTGAGCCCAACCTGTTGGGCTGTATGCATTATAAACTGCTTCTTGCCCTGCTACAAATAAGGTTTAAAAGCAGGGCTTGAATAAGTGACTAAGCCATTGTCTGACTTACCAATTAAATATACCGGCAGATTATGTTCTTCAGCATATTTTTGCGCACGCTTCATTCCCATAACTGTCAATGCTGTTGCTAAGCCATCAGCCGTCATTGCTGAAGGATGCAATACTGTGACCGACACTAAGTCATGACGACTTGGCATGCCTGTTACAGGATCAATTAAGTGACTATATGTCACACCATCCATTTCATAAAAAATTCTGTAGTCACCTGATGTGGCAATACCATTGGTACCTGGTTCAATTACTTTATGTACTTTGCGCACGCCAGGCTCTGCATCTGGCTGCTCAATTGCAATTTTCCACGTGATGTTGTCTGGCTTAATACCCGATACACGTAGCTCACCACCTATCTCAACCATATAATTTGTTAAGCCGTGGCTTTCAATAACCTCTGCAACTTTATCTATGCCGTAGCCTTTTGCCGTAGCCGAAAACGACAGTTCTAAACCGTCTATCGTTTTCATAAGGCCTGAATCTGTTAATTCAATCTTATCAACACCAATCTTTTCAATCATCGCCGCTAAGGCTTCATCAGTCGGGCGTTTAGTCGGCTTTTTATCTGGGCCAAAGCCCCATAAGTCAATAAGTGGCCCCATTGTCACATCAAGGGTTTTTGTTGATTCACCAAGGCGAATTGACTCAGCCACAACCTTACGGAAATCATCACTAATCGGCATAACCTGCCCTGCTGGTAACTGGTTGAACTGGTTAATTTCTGAATCAGCAATGTAAGTCGACATAGATTGGTTTACATCTTTGAGTGCTTGCTTAATTTCAGAATGTAAATCAGCCCCTTCTAGTTTAGAAGGTTCAGCAAATACCTTGATGTGATAAGTCGTTCCCATGGTTTTGCCTTCGAAATAATGCTCCTCAGCTTTATCTGCTTGGCTACAACCTGCCATGAGTAAAGTAATAGTTAGTAGAAAAAAGGCCATCAAGCCTTGGCGATAAAACACTCTATTCATAGCACTCACCTTTAGGATACCGTGACGTTGATATAAAAATAAAAAAGCCTCGTAACACATTGTGCTACGAGGCTTGTATTCTAACCAAAACTTATTGTTTTGTGTATGGTGTTAGCCACCGAAGTCATCTAATAAGATGTTTTCGTCTTCTACACCAAGATCTTTAAGCATGTTGATAACAGCCGCGTTCATCATTGGAGGACCACACATGTAGAACTCACAATCTTCCGGCGCTTCATGATCTTTCAAGTAGTTTTCATAAAGTACGTTATGGATGAAGCCTGTATAACCTTCCCAGTTATCTTCTGGTTGTGGATCAGACAGTGCTGTGTGCCATACAAAGTTATCGTTTTCTGCAGCTAAGCCGTCGAAATCTTCTACGTAGAACATTTCACGCTTAGAACGCGCACCATACCAGAAGCTCATCTTACGCTTAGAATTTAAACGCTTAAGTTGGTCAAAGATATGTGAACGCATTGGTGCCATACCTGCACCACCACCTACGAATACCATTTCTGCATCAGTGTCTTTCGCGAAGAACTCACCGAATGGGCCAGAAATAGTCACTTTATCACCTTCTTTTAGTGACCAAATGTACGAAGACATTTTACCACATGGAAGGCTTAGGTCTCTTGGCGGCGGCGTAGCGATACGCACGTTAAGCATGATAATGCCTTCTTCTTCTGGATAGTTAGCCATTGAGTATGCACGAATTGTTTCGTCATCCACTTTAGACTCCAGATCGAAGAAACCGAAGTGGTTCCAGTCGCCACGATACTCTTCTGGAATATCGAAATCAGCGTATTTAACGTGGTGAGCTGGTGCTTCAATTTGAATATAACCACCGGCACGGAACGGTACTGACTCGCCATCAGGAATTTGTAATTTAAGTTCCTTGATGAAAGTTGCCTTGTTATCGTTAGAGATAACTGTACAGTCCCACTTCTTAACACCGAAAATTGACTCTTCAAGTTCAATTTCCATGTCGTTTTTAACATTTACCTGACACGCTAAACGGCAGCCTTCACGCGCTTCACCTTTAGAGATGTGATCAAGTTCTGTTGGTAAGATATCGCCGCCACCTTCTTTGATGTGTACACGACACTGACCACAAGAGCCACCGCCACCACATGCAGATGAAACGAAGATACCTGAATCAGCTAGGGCACCTAATAGCTTGCTACCTGCTGATGTTTTAATAGCTTTATCTGGGTCGCCATTAATTCCGATGATGATATCGCCGCTTGCTACTAATTTAGATTTAGCACCAATGATAACTAAAACTAAAATAACAACGATAGCGATGAAAACACCAACGCCTAAGAAAATCTCATTCATGATTTATCCTCGCTACCTATTAAAGTGAAATACCAGAGAATGACATAAAGCCAAGACCCATAAGACCAACAGTGATGAAAGTAATACCTAAACCACGTAAGCCATCAGGAACGTCTGAATACTTCATTTTCTCACGGATACCAGCAAGTAAAGTAATTGCTAGCGCCCAGCCCACACCTGAACCGATACCATAAACAACAGACTCGCCGAAGTTATAGTTACGCTCAACCATGAAAGATACCGCACCGAAGATTGCACAGTTAACTGTGATCAGTGGTAAGAAGATACCTAACGCGTTGTATAGTGCAGGGAAGAACTTATCTAATGCCATTTCAAGAATTTGTACCAGTGCTGCAATAACACCGATGAATGTCAAGAAGCGTAAGAAGCTAAGGTCTGCTTCTGGGTAGCCAAGCCACTCTAATGCACCTGGTGCAAGAACAGCGTGATAAACCAAGTTATTTACAGGTACAGAGATACCTAGTACCACGATAACTGCCACACCTAGGCCGATTGATGTTGTTACTTTCTTTGATACCGCAAGGAAAGTACACATACCTAGGAAGAAGGCTAAAGCTAAGTTTTCAATGAAAACTGCTTTTACAAATAAACTAATATAATGTTCCACTGCTCGCCCCTTACGCTTTTGCTTCTACTTGGTCTTTCTTGAAGGTACGAAGTACCCAGATGAACAAACCAATAATGAAGAATGCACTCGGTGGTAAAATCAATAGACCCATTGGTTGATACCAGCCACCGTTTTGTACAAGTGGGATAATATCAACACCGAATAGTGAACCTTTACCGAATAACTCACGGATGAAACCAACAGTTAGTAGTACTACTGAGTAGCCTAAACCGTTACCGATACCGTCTAAGAAAGACATTAACGGTGGTGACTTCATTGCGTATGCTTCAGCACGACCCATTACGATACAGTTAGTAATGATTAGACCAACGAATACTGAAAGCTCTTTTGCCGTTGCATAAGAGAATGCTTGCAATACTTGGTCAACCACGATTACTAATGATGCAATAATCGTCATTTGCACGATAATACGCACAGATGATGGGATGTGGTTACGAATTGACGAAATAAACAAGCTTGAGAATGCTGTTACAAGTGTCAATGCGATTGACATGATAAGTGCATTTTTTAAGCTTGATGTTACCGCTAGCGCAGAACAAATACCAAGTACTTGTAGTGCGATTGGGTTATTTGCGAATACCGGACCAAATAGGACCGACTTCATTTCTTTAGTATCAGCCATTATTTCAACGCTCCTTCACGTACTTTCGCAAGGAAAGGACCAAAGCCGTTTTCGCCAGTCCAGAAGTCAACTGTATGATCAACACCATTTGAAGTTAATGTTGCGCCAGAAAGACCATCGATTTGATGTTCATTGCTTGCACCACTTTTCACGATGTTGATTGGTAACTCTTTACCTTGCCATTTAGCAGTCCACTGTGGATTTTGAATTTCACCACCTAGACCTGGCGTTTCGTTGTGCTTGAAGAAATTGATGTTCTTAACAGTTTCACCATCACTCTCAAGCGCTAAGAAGCCATACATTACACCCCAAAGGCCATAACCTTGGATAGGTAGAATGATTGCATCAGTAGAACCATCTGCTTTTTTCGAGATATAAACAGGTGAATTCTTAGTCATGCGTTGAATACCCGCGATGTCTTTAATTCCCTCTTCTTTCAACGCAAAGCTACGCGCTTGGTCGAATTTAGTTTTCTCGAAATCAAATGAGTTAGGATCTGCGCCTTCAACAAATTCACCAGTATCCATATCTACAACGCGCGCTTCAATTTTGCCATTGAAAGTCTCTGATACAGAGCCTTCAACGTCAATGTCAGCTGCCGCTAGGATATTACGTTGAATATCTTGAGTTTTGTTAGCTTGCTGTAAAGGACGAAGCTGAACTGAAGCAAACGATACGATGACTGCACACACTAAACATAGTGCAACAACAACGGTTAGCGTTTTGCCGATTGATTCGTTATTACTAGACATTACGTGCCAACCTCCGCTTGATATTAGCTTGCACTACAAAGTGATCGAATAATGGTGCAAATAAGTTAGCAAATAAGATTGCTAGCATCATACCTTCTGGGAATGCCGGGTTAACAACACGGATCATTACAACCATAAAGCCGATTAACGCACCGTAAGCGAACTTACCTTTGTCAGTGAATGATGCAGATACTGGGTCTGTTGCCATAAAGAACATACCAAATGCAAAACCACCAAGCACTAAGTGCCAGTGCCAAGGCATCGCAAATACTGCGTTAGTTTCAGAACCAACTGTATTTAGTAAGAATGCCGTTGCAACCATACCTAGGAATACACCTAGCACGATACGCCATGAAGCAATACGCACATAAATCAGGAATAAACCACCGATTAATAATGCTAATGTTGACGTTTCACCTACAGAACCTTGAATGAAACCGTAAAACGCATTCCACCATAGTTCCATGTTGCTGTAATCAAGTGAACCAACGAATGCTTGGCCTAGCATAGTTGCGCCAGAGAATGAATCTACCGCAGTCCATACTGTGTCACCTGAAATTTGCGCAGGGTATGCGAAGAATAAGAACGCACGACCAGCAAGCGCAGGGTTAAGGAAGTTACGACCTGTACCACCAAAGATTTCTTTAGCGATTACAACACCAAACGTAATACCTAATGCAACTTGCCATAAAGGAATTGTTGCCGGCAGAATGAGTGCGAATAGTACAGATGTTACGAAGAAACCTTCATTTACTTCGTGCTTACGCACAGAAGCGAATAGTACTTCCCAGAAACCACCCACAGCAAACGTTACTGCGTATATTGGTAGGAAGAAGCAGGCCCCGTAAAACATTTTCGCGCCCCAACCAGAGTCAGCAGTTAATTCACCGCCAAATAATTGGAACAGACCAACTTGCCATGTGTTTGCTAATTCAAAACCTTGTGCTAATGCACCCGCGGCCTGATGACCGATGTTGAACATACCAAAGAACATTGCAGGGAACGTCGCCATCCACACTAAAATCATCATACGTTTTAGGTCGATGTTATCGCGAACGTGTGTTTTGCCTTTATTTACATAACCAGGCGTGTAGAAAATAGTCGCAGCAGCTTCGTAAAGCGCATACCACTTTTCATGTTTACCACCCGGTTCAAAATGCGGCTCAATATCTTCTAGAAATTTCTTTAAACCCATCTCTCTAGCCTTCCTTCTCGATCGTAGTCAAGCAATCGCGCAGGATTGAACCGTACTCGTATTTACCTGGACAAACGAAAGTACATAACGCTAAATCTTCTTCATCAAGCTCTAGCGCACCTAACGAAATTGCACCATCAAGATCACGTGCGATTAAATCACGTAATAATAGTGTAGGTAAGATGTCTAAAGGCATAACACGCTCATAGCTACCAATTGGTACCATGGCACGGTTCGAACCACCTGTAGAAGTCGTCATGTTAAATAGACGGCTCGGAGTCAGGTGAGATAAGAAGGTACGTGTTACAGAGAACTTATTAGCACCAGGCGCAATCCAACCAAAGAATTCTTTTTCGCGACCTTCAAGTAATACAGATACTTGAACATGGTAACGACCTAAGAAAGCATGTGGACCTTGTGAAGTAGCGCCTGACAGCACAGAACCAGAAATTACACGGTTATCACCGTCTTCTAATTCGCCAGCAACTAAATCATCTAATGATGCACCTAATTGAGTTTTCACTAAGCGTGGGTTTTTAACACGCGGACCAGCAAGCGAAACAACACGGTCTGTGAAGATTTCACCTGTCAGGAATAAGTTACCAAACGCAATAACGTCTTGGTAGCCTAAGTGCCAAACCTGTTTGCTAGCAGAAACTGGGTCTAAATGATGAATGTGTGTACCAACAAGGCCAGCCGGGTGTTTGCCACCAAACTCATGTACTTCTACTTGAGGGATTGATGAACTAGGCACTTGACTACCAGCTTGTTTACAAACAAATACTTTGCCGTCAGTTAAACGAGATACCACAGCTAAACCGGCTTCAAATGCTGGAGTGTTTTCAGCAATGATGACTGCAGGATCTGCAGCTAGCGGGTTAGTGTCGATAGCCGTTACAAAGATAGAGCTAGGATTTGCATCCAAAGCAGCTACTCTGCTGAATGGGCGAGCACGTAGTGCTGTCCATTGACCTGACTGAACTAGTACTTCTTTCACTTTTTCACGGTCTAAGCTTGAAAGCTCGTCGGCCTTGAAAGAGTCAAAGGTGATTTGCTCACTGCCATTAACTTCAATAACAACAGATTGCAGCACACGTTTAGCACCACGATTAATTTCTTTAACTACCCCAGAAGCTGGTGCAGTAAATAAGACGCCTGGGTTCTTTTTGTCTTCAAAAAGTACCTGGCCTTTTTTGACTTGGTCATCCACACGAACATGCATGGTTGGACGCATACCAATAAATTCTTCACCTAGCACAGCTACACGTTTGACGGCAGAACCATCATGAATAACTTGCTGAGGTGCGCCCTCTATGGGTAAATCCAGACCTTTTTTTATGTTGATCATACGCACTTGCATTACATTAACGGAAAGAAACTGAAAAATCGTACCAACCACGTCGCTTCTTGATATGCTCAAGTTAAGTTCTTAGTGTCTAAAAACAGCTTGTTTCACACCCAAACAAGCAACGCAGTAAACTCCTCACATATATTGCCCGAATTTTAACATCAATCAGGGTGACTATGCGAGAGCAAATATGAAATTTATACGACTGATGTGGTTATTTAGACTACAAAAAACCATTTGAATTAATTTCAATATAGACCAAAGTGCTATTGATGCCGTTTTATTTTCTCTTAAAAACAAAAAAGCCGCTTAAAAAAGCGACTTTTCCAAAACCAGCGTTATTTAATCACTAGTCAATCAGCTGTGAAATCGCCACATTAGGATTCACATCTTGCTCGTAATCTACGCTATCAATACCAAAACCGAATAAACGTAAAAACTCATTGTGGTAACCCACATAATCCGTTAATTCGTCAATGGTGTCTGTGTCTACCGTATCCCACACTTTTTGAACACGAGCTTGAACATCGTCTTCTAACTCTTTGTAGTTTTGGAATAAATGACCGCCGTCATCGAAACGTGGCGTTTCGCCGTAAAGGTTTTCAGTGAATAGCGCATGGATTTGTTCAATCGTACCTTCATATGTACCGTCTGCTTTCATTACTTTGAATAACGCAGAGATATATAAAGGCATGATAGGAATTGCTGAACTTGCCTGTGTCACAACTGCATTTAATGAAGAAACATACGCTTCACCATTTAAGCCTTTTGTAGATTCTTTGATTGCTTGTGTTGCGCGATCAAGGTCTTCTTTTGCTTTACCAATCGTTGCGTGACCGTAAATTGGCCATGTTAACTCTTTACCAATGTAGGTATAAGCCGTCGTTTTGAAGTTATCAGCAAGGACATCGGCTGCTTTTAATGCATCAATCCACATTTCCCAATCTTCACCGCCCATTACTTTAATTGTATTGTCGATGTCTTCTTGGCTTGCCGCTTCAACTGTTACTTCATCAATCACACGCTTAGACGTATTTAAGTTTTTCGTTGTGATATCTGAGCCAATTGGCTTAAGCGTTGATGAGTATGTCTCACCTGTATTTGGGTCAGTACGACGAGGAGACGCTAAGCTGTAGATAACTAAATCAATTTTACCTAAGTCAGCTTTAATCGTATCAATTGCTTTTTGCTTGATTTCATTAGAAAACGCATCGCCATTGATATTTTTAGACCATAAACCCGCTTCTTCAGCAGCTGCTTGGAATGCCGCAGTATTATACCAACCTGCTGAGCCTGTTTTACGCTCGCTACCTTCTTTTTCAAAGAAGATGCCTAAAGTCTTAGCGCCACCACCGAATGCAGCTGTAATACGCGATGCCAAACCATAACCAGTAGAGGCACCAATCACTAATACATTTTTAGGCGCATTGCTCAGTGGCCCCTGTGCTTTCACATAATTAATTTGTTCTTGTACATGCTCAGCACACCCTACTGGATGCGCGTTAGTGCAGATAAATCCACGAATTTTAGGCTTAATGACCATTGATCATCCTATATCTATCACAATAAAAATTAGCGCTAGTTTAAAGGCTAATAGTTAAAATACAGGTCTGATCAGTAATATAAGTATAAATTACTAATCAAACCATACGATTAATCGAACTTTGAACCACCCAAACATGTTGGTGATTCAGGAGCCTGCCCTTGCTGTGCAGAAAACTCATCGGGCGTAAAAGTATGAATCGCCAATGCATGTATATGATTAGCTAATTCATCTTGTAATAATTCATTAATTTGACGGTGGCGTGCAAGTAAACGCTTACCAGCGAACTCTTCGCTCACCACAATTACCTTAAAGTGTGATTCTGTGCCACGACTATGCATATGGCTTTCATTAACAACATTTAGGTGCTTACATTCAATACCCGCTGCGAGCTTTTCCTCAATTTGTTGTTGCATTGACATGTGTCATAGACCTTTAATAGCAAAATAATTGGTCGTCACTATATCAAGGGGATGACTCATTTTACCAATAATTTTATATTATCGAGCGAAAGGTTAAATTAATACGGGGATGCATTAGCTTTTGCTGCTTTGGCAAGCTGTGTTGATAGTCACGTTGACTAAAGCCATTCATTATTAAGCAGCTACCACTTTGCAGCACGATACTCTGTTTTTCATTACTGTGTTTGTGCTTAATTTTAAATATCCGCTCAGCCCCCAGTGAAATAGACGCAATAGTCGGCTGCTCACCAAGCTCTTTTTCATCATCACTATGCCATCCCATACAATCTTGACCGTCACGATATAAATTTACCAACAACGCATTAAATGGAATGCGTAATTGTTGGGATAAGCGCTTTCGCATTGCATCAAGCACCTCAGGCCAAGGTTCAACCACAAGCTGTGTGCCTGAATAAGCATAGTTAATCTGCTCATCAGCGATAAAGCACTGCAAACGAGGAATAGGATGGGTTTTACCAAAAACAGTGATATTGGGCTGTTGCCAATTTAAATGTTGCTGTAAAAAATAAAACAAATCGAGACTTTTTTGAGCACTCAACGCTTTCTGTTGATAATAAAACCCTTCAGGTAAATGATTAGGCTTGGCGTTTGGCTGTTGCATGTTAGAATTTACCCATACTTAAATACTTACCCTAAAACCATGATGACCACCCAAGTACAACTCGGCGATAATACCTATACCCTAGAACGTTTTCCATTAGATCAAAAAAATCGCAGCCTACAAGCTTGGGACTCTGCCGATGAGTACCTTGTCACTTATGTACGGGAGCATCATGCGCAGGCAAATTCAATCCTGATTTTAAATGACAGCTTTGGTGCATTGGCTTGTGCGTTTAATCAATTAACCACTTATTCAGTTAATGATTCGTATATTAGTCATCAAGCAACATATTACAATTTACAAGCAAATGGCTTAGAAACAAGCTCATTGACGCAATTAAACTCTTTAGAGGCATTACCAAACAAGGTTGATTTAGTGATCTTAAAAGTGCCACGAAATTTAGGCTATTTACAACATCAACTTGCTGCAATCAGTGCCGCGCTACCTAAAGATGTTGACATAATTGCAGCAGGCAAAACCAAAGACATTCATAACTCGACAATTAAAGCGTTTAGCCAATTCATTGGCGAAACATCAACAAGTTTAGCCGTTAAGAAATCTCGCTTAATCATCAGTAAAACGAGCCAACTCAATAAACAAGCTGCATTTCCTGTAAGCTGGCCACTTGAAGGCAGTGAGTTTGAGATTCAAAATCACGCCAATGTTTTCTCTCGTGATTCTTTAGATATTGGCGCTCGCTTTTTCTTTAACTACTTGCCACAAACCAGTAAAGCACGCCACATCATTGATTTGGGCTGTGGCAATGGCGTGATTGGACTGATGACACTCAAACGCTGCCCCAAAGCACATGTCACCTTTGTTGATGAATCATACATGGCAGTTGAATCTGCACGCCTAAATATACAAAGTAATTTACCTGAGCAATTAGCTAACTGTGAATTTATTCAAAATGATTGTTTAACAGATTTTGAGCCGCAAAGTGCAGATCTTGTTTTGTGCAACCCCCCTTTTCATCAAGCGCAAGCTGTGACCGATCACATTGCTTGGCAGATGTTTAAACAAGCTAAGCAGGCACTTAAACAAGGTGGTGAATTAAGAATAATAGGTAATCGTCACCTCGATTATCATGAAAAACTAAAACGCATGTTCGGCAACTGTAAACTATTGGGTTCAAATAAAAAGTTTGTTGTTTTAAGTGCAAAAAAGACAACTTAATGGAGCAATATAAATGAAAAAAATACTTCTTTTAAGCATGTTAGTTGCGCTAACAGCGTGTAGTAACCAACCTAACCAACTGATCTTAAACCCTGTTTATAAAGGCGGTAAGGTTGCATCCATCAATGCAAATATCAGTACTAGCGTCATTGATTTGCGTGGTGATAATGTAACCCTAAAAATTATTGAATCAGATAAAGTAAAAACATTGGCAAGTCCAGGCCTGACTGAATCGGTAAAAAGCACTCTTGATAGCGCCCTTAGCCGAAATGGTGCCAGTATCTCTAACCTTGCGACAACACGATTTGAATTAGATATTCATGCATTACAAGCGATCGTCACCGAAAAAATGATGACACACACGAGTCATGCCAATATTGAGCTGGGTATTCGCGTAATAAGAAGTAACAGTAACTTTAGTAAAGTTTACCGTGGTAATGCAAACCTTGAAGGGCCATTAAGACACGATAGAGCAAAAATTGAGAGTCAGCTTAATAAGTTGACTGAACAACTAATTACCCGCATTGTATCTGACCCAGAATTAATCGCTTATTTGGAAGGTTAACTATGAAGCGCATTTTTATACTTAGTTTTATCTTACTGTTCAGCCAGAACACCTTCAGTGCAACTGAGGGTAAGTTCATCCAAAAAGACAACATGTTTCCTCGTGTCGAAATTGTCACCACACTCGGTAGCATCATAGTAGAAATGGACCGTTCTCGCGCCCCTATCACAGTCAACAACTTCTTAACTTATGTCGCTGATGGTAGCTACAAAGGGAGTGTATTTCATCGTGTAGAACGTGATGAAGACAACGAACGAGATTTCGTTATTCAAGGCGGTGGCTACGATAAAGATTACGATGGCCTACACGAGTACGATCCTATTTTTAATGAGAGCGGGAATGGTTTAAAAAATGATATGTATAGTATCGCCATGGCTTATCAAGACAGACAACCACACTCAGGGACACGCCAATTCTTTTTTAATATGGATGACAATGATCATTTAAACCCCGGTCGTGACTGGGGATTTGCTGTATTTGGCATGGTTATGGATGGCTATGAAACACTGGATAAAATTATGCGTGTGGAAACGGCTTATAACGAAAAAATAGGTTACAGCTTCGTACCCAAAACGCCTGTGGTTATCTTAAATGTAAAAATGATTGAACCCACTGCACTATAAAAATAACAAGCGAGCTCATCGCCCCACTCATATGGCAGTACTATGACAAAGACGCTTTCTGTTTCAGAGTATTTTTCGTACTTTAAAGACAAACGCTTAATCAATATTTTTCTGTTTGGGATCAGCAGTGGCTTTCCGTGGGTACTCATTGGTTCTGTCATGTCTGCGTGGCTAAAAGATGAAGGCCTCAGCCGAAGTATGATCGGCCTATTTGGCATTGTATTTGGGGCGTACAGTATTAACTTTTTATGGTCACCTTTGGTTGACCGCGTAAAACTGCCAATTTTATTTAACTGGCTTGGTCAGCGCCGCAGCTGGATTTTACTATGCCAATCAATAATTTTTATAGGCACCTTTTCACTTGCAGGGCTCGATATCAAAGCGAACCTTTGGTTTGCCGCCGCGCTGTGCTTAGTCATTGCGGTTGCCTCTGCGACTCAAGACATCGCCATTGATGCGTTTCGTATCGATACTTTAAGTGAAAATGAAAGCCATAAAGCCACGGCGGCTGCAGCCATGGCAACATCAGGTTGGTGGAGTGGTTATGCTTTGCTAGGGGCACTCCCCTTCTACATGGCTGATATCCCCTCTATTGATTGGCCTCAAGTTTACTTTTTCTTATCCGTTATCATGTTGCTATTAATGGGTAGTGTACTTTGGGCAAAAGAGCCCGAATCTAATCGTGAAGTTATTCAGGCTGAACTTGAGTCTACCTATCAGCAAAAACTTGTCGGTGTAGAACAAACGCGATTTGCAAAAGTAATTGCTTGGTTAGCGGTCACCGTGTTTGATCCATTTAGAACCTTTTTTGCACGCAATGGTGTAAAAACAGCGCTCGCACTTTTAGCGTTTATCTTCCTATTTAAAATTGGCGAAGCCTTTCTTGGGCGAATGTCGATTGTGTTTTATAAAGAAGTGGGCTTTAGCAACAGTGATATTGCCACCTTCTCAAAAGTAGGCACTGCGATTCTTACCATCGCTTTTACTTTCGTCGGGAGCCTATTCAATCAACGCTACGGTATCGTAAAAGGCTTATTCATTAGCGGCATTGCTATGGCAGCATCTAACCTTGCATTTGCTTGGATTGCGATTGCAGGCCCTAAATTAAGCCTCTATGCTTTTGCAATTATCATTGACGGCTTTACACAGGCTTGGTCACTGGTGGCAATGGTCGCCTTTATTTCTATGCTATGTGATCGCGCCTTTAGCGCAACTCATTATGCACTTTTAGCGTCACTTGGAAACTTAGGCAGAACACTCTTGTCCAGCTACAGTGGTGTTGTGATAGATGATTGGCTTTTAGGTAACTGGGCACTGTTTTTTGTACTAACAGCACTCATGGTTATCCCTTCGCTGGTATTTTTATTCTTAATCCGCCACAAACTTTATGCGTTAGAGAACAATTATCACCGAGATAATTAACAAAAAATATAAAGATGTAATTGAAATAGACAGAAAAGTGAGGATGACTGTTTAGTGCATCCATGCACTAATTGTATTACTAAAAATGTATTAGTAACAGCAAATTAAGCGTCTTTTAATAGATTAAGACCTTCGTATGGGTCTACTTCCAAAGCATCACAGTAACGCATAAATTCAATAACGTCTAAACGACGTTCTTGGTTTTCAATTTTACCAATGAATGAATGTGGCGTTCCTAAAACTTGAGCAAGGCTGCGCATTGTATGGCCTTTCTCATGGCGTTTTGTTTTAAGCCATTTCGTTAGTTTTGAGTTTTCTTCAGAAGAAACTGTTTTACCCATCATAAAAATACATCTCCTACTAGATGATTTAAGTTAATTAATTAAGAGTGAAATTTTGCCCGTCTCACTCTTGGATACATTATATACTAATAATTTTTTCTGTGAATTAATAATTATACAAATGTCCACGTTTCAGGTATAGACTGCTTTGCTTAGCAAGTCTAGTTTTAAAGCTAAAATTAAAGCAGATGCTCTATTATTAGTTGCTTAACTGTACCAAAAAATCGATCAATTGGAACCGTGTTAACTATAAATATAGCTTTTAAAATTGCATACTTATGCTTAAAGTGTACGTAAATACTGAAAAAGGCTAGAAAATGTTTCGAATATTATTTTTGTTGCCAATTGTACTGTGTGTCATCTGGTACCTATTTCTAAAGCAAAATCGTATACCTATTAAGCAAGGCAAACGAGGATTTATCTATATTTTAATCGCCTCAGCACTGGTATTAGGGTTTTTCCTGTTAATGATTCAGGTTACCCAAAGCTAGTAGCGCTAACATTTATAATAACTACTTGGTGAATGGTACTTATTAACGAAGCTCAGCTTCGCGGTATAATCATATACGAAAGGCAAGCGTTTCTATTAACGCTGTTTTCATTTTCAAAATTTTTTCTAAGCGAAAAGCCATTGCTAAGATCAGCACTAAGAATAAAGGCAGGATGATGTAGAAATTAAAGCAATAAAAAAGCCATATCACATGGCTTTTCATAAAATCCGTTAAACGCTGAAGCTAGCTCCGCAACCACAGGTTGTGGTAGCGTTGGGGTTGTTTACAAAAAAGCGTGCCCCTTCGAGTCCTTCGGTGTAATCGACCGTTCCATCAACGAGGTATTGAATACTCATAGGGTCAATCACTAAGGTAACGCCATTTTTTACAATTTCTAAATCGCCAGGGTTGGCCTTTTCATCAAAGGTAAAACCATATTGAAAACCCGAACATCCACCACCTGTCACATAAACACGTAGTTTTAGATCTGGATTCTCTTCTTCTTCAATTAACTGTTTAACGCGAACAGCAGCTGCATCACTGAACTTAATTGGCAACTCTTCAGACATACCAAACCCCTCAAAATCTATAATGCTGTAATTATCTAATACCCGAGTATTTTAATCAAGTATCGACATAGACTCATAAGTATTTGCAAGTACGTATTAGCCAAGTCATTTGCATTGAACTAAGTTTAATTTATACAACTTTTTAATTAATTAAAGTAAGCGGTGAGAGAGTATCACAGTGTTTGACCATTTGAGGCTTCATTTTATTAGCTCTGACTTAAATAGTGCGCAAATAATCCCCGCACAATATGATACTTTGCTTGTCATAGCCTCAGTACTTACCGCCGTATTCGCCTCTTATATTTCTTTTTTACTATCGGCACGAATCAAAAGTTCTCACCTTAAAAATGAAAGCTTGGTATGGACTGTAATGGCAGCCTGCTTTTTGGGTATCGGTATTTGGGGTATGCACTTTATCGGTATGCTTGCTTATACATTACCGATAAATGTAGAGTACAACACCACAATAACCTTAGTATCTGTACTGCCAAGTGTGTTTGCCAGTTATATTGTACTTTCAACTTCACTCAGCCATATAAAAGGGCTTATTTTTCGAAGCGTTCTAATGGGAGCAGGAATTGGCAGTATGCACTTTGTCGGTATGATGGCAATGATGATGCCCGCTCATATGGCTTATGAGCCAAAGCTGTTTTCATTATCAATTTTTGTGGCAATCATTCTTTCTGGCATTGCCCTAAAAATAAATGACCTCCGACAAGCCCAAAAAATACATCAAGTACGCATGAATATGTTAGTGGCTATTGTGATGGGTAGTGCTATTTCAGGTATGCATTACATCGGTATGATTGCTATGTCGGTCTATGCAACCGAGCAAACCGTTTATACTACGAGTCACGATAGCTCAACGCTGGCTCAGCTTGTCATTTCTGTACTACTGGCGTTAAGTCTTTTAGTACTGAGTGTAGTAGAGCTTAGAGCAAGAAGCTTACTTTCCGCTAAACTAAAAGCCGTACTGAATACTGTGCAAGATGTCGTTATTAGTTTTGATAACACGGGTATCATCGAGTTTGCTAACCCTGCTGTTTTGCCTGTTTTTGGCTATAAGCCTAATGAAGTAATCGGTAAGCATATCTATACGCTCATCCCTGATAAATCAACCGAACTTGAGCTAATCTTAAATACCTCATCAACGACATCCCAGCAATCAAGTTGCTTTTGTAAAAGCAAGTTATTAAATGCTCATAGAGCGAACCAAAACTCATTTCCAATTACCATGACAATCAGCTCAATAGGTAACAAGGAGATAGGCCCATACGTTGCCACGATTAAAGATTTGAGTGATATCCACAATCAAGAAGCATTTACTCAAACCATATTCGATAACCTACCTATTATGTTGTTTGTAAAAGAAGCTGAGCACTTAACATTTAGCCACGTAAATAAGGCCGGCGAGCAACTATTAGGGAAAACTAAAGAACAACTGATCGGCCTTAACGACTTTGACATTTTTAATGATGAAGATGCGCTTGGTTATGCGCAAACAGACCGTGATGTGCTTGCAAGTAACGATATTCTGACACTGGATGAAAAGCCTATTACAATTGACGGCCGAACTCACTACCTTCGTACCCGTAAACTCCCTATTAAAGATAGCCATGGTAAAGCACAGTACCTGCTCGATGTTTCAGAGGATATAACAGAGCTTAAGCAAGCCAAAACAGAGCTTGATAATTTACATCAAAGAATGTCAATGGCCGCCGATGCAGCCCAAATAGGAATTTGGGAGTGGAACTTTGAAAGCAACGAACTTATTTGGGATGATTGGATGCATACCTTATTTGAGATCCCCAAATCTCAGTTTAATGGTAATTATGCCGCATGGGCTAATACGCTTCATCCTGATGAATACGAAGCCGTGACAAACAAACTCAAACTAGCAGTTCTCAATAACGAGGATTTTCATGCCGAATTTCAAATTGTTCTCCCCAGCGGGCAAGTACGCTTCATAAATGCCGATGGTAGAATCTACGGAAATAGGATGATTGGTGTTAATTTTGATATCACCAAACGGGTTTTAGCAGAGCAAAAGATCAGACAGCTTGCCCAAACAGATCACCTCACAGGTTTAGCTAACCGCAGTGCACTAAGTAAATTCCTTAAGCATGAGTTTGCTCGTGTAGAGCGAACAGGAACAAAAGTAGCTTGCTTATACTTTGACCTTGATAAATTTAAACCCATTAACGATACCTATGGCCATTTGATGGGTGACTTTGTGCTTGTAGAAATCGCAAAACGATTGCAAGAAACCGCACGAAAAACAGATTGTACGGCGCGTATCGGTGGTGATGAATTTGTTGTTGTGATAACGGATGTTGAAAATAAAGAACATATAAAGCGTGCTCTAACGCGGTTAATTAATGCGATAGAAGCGCCGATAATCAGTGAAGTGGGTATGTTAAACATAAGTGCAAGTGTGGGTTATGCAGTCTATCCTGATAATGCTAAGTCTCTCGACGAACTTCTTAAAAAAGCCGACGAGCAAATGTATAAGCAAAAACGAGATTGCTCGCTTAAAACAACAAGAATAAAAACCCAGTGACTCTGTGCACTTGTTTAAAGCAGATAATTTTGCAAAATCACAAGGACTTAGTGAATTTGATTTGCTAAACTTGCGTCTCTAAAGTGCTGTGAGGAAAAATGCATGTGGCTTGAAACGCTGAGGCGTCGTCTAGCAAAGCCTAAAACATCTGTGCAATTGTGCTTACTAGGAGTTTGCGCAGGATTAATTGCGGCAGTACTGATTATATTATTCCGCCTCACAATTATGTTTTTTCAAAGTCTTTTTTTGGAAAAGCCCGATGACTTCTCTACCTTAGACACGCTAGAGCGTGTACTTCTCCCGATTGGTGCTGCCTTAGTCATCGCTTTATTTGCAGCACTAACAGGTTTTAAGCATTACCGTTTAGGTATTCCTTTCGTTATCCATCGGATAAAAAAGCATTATGGTCATATGCCACTGTATAACACGGTCAATCAATTTGTTGGTGGTGCGCTCGCTTTAATCAGTGGTTTTTCTGTTGGCCGAGAAGGTCCTTCTGTGCATATGGGCGCAACCGGTGCAAGCTTGTTAGCAGATAAACTACATTTACCCCATAATGCCATGCGCACACTCAGCGGTTGTGGTGTGGCTGCAGGCATTGCCGCCTCGTTTAATACCCCGCTTGCTGCCGTTATTTTTGTAATGGAAGTAGTACTGAGAGAATACAAAGTACATATTTTTGTGCCTATTATGCTCGCAGCGGTTACAGGCGCCTTAGCCACTCAATTTGTCTTTGGTGACGCATCTGAACTTGCACTTATCACTATGAACCCTCTAAGTGGCTGGCACTATCCTTTTTTAATTATTTTTGGCATGGCGCTAGGCGCAGTCGCTTATGCATTTAATCAAAATTTAATGTTGATTATTCGTACCTTTAAACCGCTAAGTATGTTTCCTCGCTTATTACTCGCAGGCTTAATTGCAGGGCTAATTGCCTATATGGTGCCTCATGCAATGGGCTCTGGTATGAGTGCCATCACCATTGCCATTGAATCCCCTGATGATGTGCAATTTTTAACAACGATTTTAATCGCTAAATTACTTGCCACACTCTTTGCTATTGGTCTAGGGATCCCCGGCGGTATTATTGGCCCCGTGATTGGTTTGGGCGTATTAATGGGTACCTTAATGGCATTTTTTGCTCAATTTATTAGCCCAGGAACAGATATTGCGGGCACCTATAGCATGCTTGGCATGGCAGGCTTATTAGCGGCCACCCTGCACGCCCCTCTTGCAGCACTAACAACGGTAATGGAGCTAACATCCAGTCCTGAAATTATTGTTCCTGCCATGTTAGTTATTTCTTCTGCGTATGTTACTGCTCTGCAATTTTTTGGCAATCGTTCTATCTTTATGCAGCAACTAGACTTTCAAGGGCTTGAATATCAAATATCCCCTGCAACCGAAGCATTACAGAAGGTTGGAGTGATGGAAGAAATGGATGAACAATTTAAACTGCTATACAGCGACGATAAAGAACAAATAAAAGAGTCATTAGACGCTTTAGATAGTCAAACGCCATTGATTGTTCATGATGATGAAAATGGCTATCGCCTTGCAGAGTATGACTTAAGCCTAATGTCTGACCAAAGTAGTAATATAAAGTATGTCAGTTTGAATGGTTTAAGTAGCCAAGCAACACTTGCCGATGCATTTGATCTATTAAAAGATAAACGAAGTGGTGCTGTATATATTTATAACCTACTGGATAACCAGCAAATTATGGGGCTTTTGCGTTGGGATCAAATCAGGCATATCCTTACCATACGTAACAGCTTGCTATAACAACTAAAAATGGACACAACAATGAGCGCGCTATTAGTATACAAAACCTTTCATGTATTTTTTATGATTGCTTGGTTTGCGGGGATTTTTTATCTTCCTCGCTTGTTTGTATACCACGCAATGAGTGAAGAAAAAGCCTGCAACTCGATGCTAAAAGTAATGGAACGCCGTTTACTGTTTTTTGTGACGCCGTTTGCCGTTTTAACACTCGTGTTTGGCGTACTGACCATTTTTGAATATGGTCGAGATTGGTTTAGATACAGCATGTGGCTGCACTACAAACTCGTGTTAGTGATTATTCTTTATATCTATCATGGCTACTGTTTCAAATTACTGGCTGACTTTAAACATGATCGTAATACTCGCAGTGATCGTTTTTATCGTATTTTTAATGAAGTCCCAGTACTTATTCTATTAGCAATAGTTGCACTCGCTATTATTAAACCTAGCTTATAATTTGCTGCTGTGTACGCTAAAAATTTGCTATAGTACGGCGCAAATTTATGCGGCCTCCTATACAGAGAGCCGGCGCCTTAATAAATGTAATTAGGAACAACCCCATGTTAAGTTTCCAAGGTGAAAATATTCTGTCGGTTAATCAACTTGACCGCGATTGTATTGAACGTATTTTTGCAGTTGCTAAAAAAATGGAGCCTTATGCTAAAAAGCAAAAGCGCACCAATGTATTAGAAGGCGCAATTTTAGCAAACTTATTCTTTGAACCAAGTACACGTACTCGCGTAAGCTTTGGTACAGCATTTAACTTACTGGGTGGTTTAGTTCGCGAAACAACAGGCATGCAAAGCTCAGCTTTAGCCAAAGGCGAATCTCTTTATGACACCGCACGCGTTATCTCAGCGTATGCTGATGCCGTTGCAATGCGTCATCCTGATTCAGGATCAGTTGCAGAGTTTGCAACCGGTTGTGATGTACCTGTCATCAATGGTGGTGACGGCGCAAATGAACACCCAACCCAAGCCTTACTTGACTTACTAACCATTGAACGTGAACTTTCTCGCTTCAACCAAGGTATCGACGGTATGCATATTGCCCTAGTGGGCGATTTAAAATATGGCCGTACTGTGCACTCTTTATCTAAATTACTGTGTCATTATAAAGACGTTAAGTTCTCTATGGTGGCACCAGATGGTTTACAGATGCCGGACTACATTTTAGATGCTGTTGATAACGCAGGTCATAAAATTCAAGTAGTGAATAAAATGGAAGGCAACTTAGCGGCAGATATTGTTTATCAAACCCGTATCCAGGAAGAGCGCTTCCCTTCACAAGAAGAAGCTAACAAATATCGCGGTGGTTTTCGTATCAGCCAAGCAATTTACAATGCACACTGTAAGCCAAACTCAGTACTGATGCACCCACTGCCTCGTGACAGCCGTTTAGAAGCAAACGAGCTAGATAACGATTTAAATAGCAACGACAACCTAGCCATTTTCCGCCAAGTACAAAACGGTGTGTTAATTCGCATGGCGTTGTTTGCTCTAACCTTAGATGTTGCCGACAAAGTTGAGCAATATGAAGTCGACGTGCCTTGGTTTAGCCGTAAGCGTAATAGCTAATACGCTTCATTTTGGGCTCTTTGAGCCCTTGCAAACCAACTCATTTAACGTGACAACCCAATAGGACTATTCATGACAATTAGCCAAGACCTTTTTAATCGCGCGCAAGAATCAATCCCAGGCGGTGTTAACTCACCAGTTCGTGCCTTCAATGGCGTTGGCGGTACTCCTTTATTCATCACTAAAGCAGAAGGTCCTTTTACCTTTGATGCTGATGGCAACCGCTACATTGATTACGTTGGTTCATGGGGACCCATGATCATGGGGCATAACCACCCTGCTATTAAACAAGCAGTCTTAGAAGCCGTTGAAAATGGCCTAAGCTATGGTGCGCCAACTGAAACTGAAATCCTCATGGCCGAAAAAGTAAAAGAACTGGTACCATCAATCGAAAAAGTACGTATGGTAAGCTCAGGTACTGAAGCGACAATGAGTGCAATTCGCTTAGCGCGTGGCTTCACTGGCCGTGACAAAATCTTAAAATTTGAAGGCTGTTACCACGGCCATGCAGATTCACTCCTAGTTAAAGCAGGCTCAGGTGCGCTGACTATGGGCGTACCGAACTCACCAGGTATTCCTGAAGATTTTGCTAAACACACATTAACTGTGTCATTTAACAACCTTGATGAAGTAAAAGCCATTTTTGCCAAATACGCTGACGACATTGCTTGTATTATCGTTGAGCCAGTTGCTGGCAACATGAACTGTATTCCACCTGTACCTGGCTTCTTAGAAGGTTTGCGTGAAGTGTGTGATGAATACAAATCAGTGCTTATTTTTGATGAAGTAATGACAGGTTTCCGTGTTGCTTTAGGCGGCGCGCAAGCGTACTACAACATCAAACCAGACCTAACGTGTTTGGGTAAAGTAATCGGTGGCGGTATGCCTGTGGGTGCGTTTGGTGGTAAAAAAGAAATCATGGATTACATCGCACCAGTCGGGCCGGTTTACCAAGCGGGCACATTATCAGGTAACCCTATTGCCATGGCTGCAGGCTTAAAATCTTTAGAGCTTTTAAGTGCTGAAGGCTTACACGATCAATTAGAAGCAAAGAGCAAAGCAATTTGTGAAGGCTTTGAAGCCGCTGCGAAAAAAGCTGGCATTGCACTTACAACAAACTACGCAGGTGGTATGTACGGCTTCTTCTTTACTGACAAAGAAAAAGTAACTAGCTACCAACAAGCCACTGAGTGTGATTTAGAGCGCTTCAAAAAGTTCTTCCACTTAATGCTTGAAGAAGGTGTTTACCTTGCTCCTTCAGCATTCGAAGCAGGCTTTGTATGTGCAGAGCATTCAGAGCAAGAAATTAGCGACACCATAGCAGCGGCAGAACGCGCCTTTGCGAAGCTATAAAATATAATTAGAAAAAAAAGCCCGTAAGGGCTTTTTTTATGAATAAAAACAACGTAACCACAGGTCTACTCCTAATATAATTTCTAACTGGGTGTATCTGTGAATAATCTAATTAAACCTGCTGTTTTCTTAATGAGACAATTAAGTTACAAAGCAAAAATGTCGCTAATGTTTGGCATTTTAATTTTTCCTCTTTGTTTAAGTTTATTTTTTTTACTAAGCGTTCTAAGTAAAGGAATTGAAATATCACAAAAACAAAATCAAGGGGTCCAAATATATCCTCAATTACTCGCTAATTTACTCACTGCAAATCAAGCTGATAATATCAGTATTGCCCAACAAGCGGGTTTTGCGAATACAGCCACTGATGACGACAACATTTTAGAGATAGTCTCGATTGAGTCACAGCTTGCTATTGTAAACGAGCTCAGTAGTAGCTACTTAAATCGCACATTAGTGACCGCTCTACCGCCTCTTATCACACATTTAAATAAAACCATACAAAGTGCAGAAACCGTTTTATCTAGCGGGCAGTTTTCACCGAGTACATTTATTACTTTATCAAACCAAGTTAAAGCTCTGCCGCAGTTAGAGTCACAGTTTTTAATGAGTTTGAATACATCTTTAACTGCAAACGAGAAACTTAAAAACACCCTAACAGAACCCGCAACGCAACTTTCAAGCAGTATTAATGCGCTTTTTCTAGCATTAAACCAAGATCTACTCGAGCCAGATGAAATTGCGCTTACACAGCAGCAGCTTGCAAATTTAAAAATAAATATTAACAGTAAGATTAATCACTTTATTAGCAACAGTGAGCCAGCTTTATCATTGATGATCTTAACGCAATTAAAACAGCAACGTATGACCCGTGTTGTGGTCATCATTGCCGCTTTAATCAGTCTATTTATAGCAAGTTATTTGATGATGGGGTTTTACCGCTCATTAGTTGATACTTTAAAGCAGTTTTCTAACGCAGCAACAGAGGCTGCAACAGGTAATTTAGGCGTGCGATTAGATTTAAAAGGCAAAGACGAGCTCAACTCAATAAGCCTACTATTCAATGATTTACTAAAATCGTTTACGACGCTTATCAAAAATGCTCAAAAAACCACTCACTCAGTAAGAAGTACCACTCAGCACGTATTTGAAAGCCGCAATAAAACAACCAATGATGTTACTGAGCAGCAACAAAGCATTAGCGCTATTAATGACTCGCTAGATAACATGAGCCAATCGGCAGAGCATGTTGAAAAAACAGCCTCGCATGCTGTTTTTCTCGCTAATAGTGCCGCCAAACAGGTCCAAAACAGCGCAAAAAATAGTGAGGAGTTAGCGCAACATATCGCACAGTTACAACAAGAGTTTAACCAAGGGTTAAAAGCGCTGGATTCATTAGCGCAAGACACCTCAAATATTAGCCAAGTAAGCAAAGGAATTAGCGACATAGCTGAACAAACAAATCTTTTAGCCTTAAATGCTGCAATCGAAGCTGCAAGAGCCGGCGAGCAAGGACGAGGGTTTGCTGTTGTCGCTGATGAGGTTAGAACATTGGCAGGGCGAACTCAGCTACAAACAAAGGAAATACACGATATTATCGCTTCATTACAAAATGCATTGCAGTTAACACAGCAGAAAATGCAGCAAAGTGTCGAAAAAATGGAGCAAGGGGCAGCATCCGCTAACCAAACAAAAGCAAGTTTAGTTGAAGCCGTAAATACGATGGATGAAATCAGTCAACATGGTGAACAAATCGCGCAGTTAGTTGCTGAGCAAACGAGTGCAACACAAGATGCTTTAAATGATGCCAAGCGGGTAAGCTGTTTAGCCGAAGAGACGCTTAAATCATCAAAAAATGCCTCAGCAAGCGCACACGATTTAACCGCGCTTGCTGAGCAACTTAACGATGCAATGAAAGCATTTAGCGTCGACAACTCGGACGAGGCTCAAACTCACTAGCTCGAATAGGCAGTTGCACCACTTTGCCGCAGCCAGGTGGTGCTTGCAGACCTGTTTCTTCATTTATGAACGCCCAGCGAATAGAAGCTGGGCGAGTATCTGCAATGGCTTCAGGGTTAAGCGGTTTTAGATAACGAATATAGGTTTCTAACGCACCAACACTCCCCGTTAGGCCGGTATTTTTATTATCGTCTCGACCAATCCAAGCAACGGTAACTGTATTTTGGTCAAAACCTGCAAACCAGCTATCTCGTAAGTCATTACTTGTGCCCGTTTTACCCGCTAACTGAATCGATGGAAAGTGGGCATTTAAACGTTTTGCTGTGCCATCTTTAGTTACTCGCTTCATCGCATATTTAGTCATATAAACTGATGCTTCATCGAATCGCTTTTGTGACTCAACATTATGCTTATAAAGTACTTTACCTACTGAATCAGTCAGTGCAGAAATTGATGTTAGTTCACGATACTGTCCGTCAGCAGCAAGTGTTGTATAAAGTTGAGCGACCTCAAAGCTAGACAACTCCAATGCCCCAAGTAGCAGTGATGGGTATTCATCGATGCTTCCTTCAACTCCTAATCGCTTCAAGGTCGTTGCGACAGTGTCGACCCCTACATCTAACCCAGTATTTACCGCAGGTATATTGATACTATTACTAAATGCTTTATAAAGCGGCATCATGCCTCTAAATTGCCTATCAAAATTCTCTGGCTGCCATATTTTTCCTTGCTCATTCGTTACTCTTAGAGGAGAGTCATCAACCAAAGATGCAAGGTTAAACTTGCCGCTTTCAAAGGCACTCAAATAAACAGCCGGTTTTACTAATGAGCCTATATTACGCTTGGTATCTAATACTCGATTAAAACCAAAATAGCGAACATCACGACCGGCAACTAAGGCTGAGACGCCACCTTTTTCAACGTTAACCGAGATCATAGCGGCTTCTAATTCTTCGGTTTTAGGACGTCTTTCAAGGTAAGGTAAGCTTGCCTCAACCGATTTTTCCATTGCAGTTTGTTTTTGTAAGTCGAAATAAGTAAAGACACGCACACCAGCATCCAATACTTGCTGGTCAGGTAACAAACGCTTTAATTCGCGATTAACTAACTCTAAATAACCAGGATACGACTTCTGTAGGCTATCTTTCATAGGTGAAATATCAATTGGACGCTTTAACGATGCGCGATACTCACGTGTATTTATTAAGTTATTTTCGACCATTAAGCGCAGTACTAAATCGCGACGCTCCATCGCACGTTCACTGTAACGGCGTGGGTTGTAGTACGATGGGCCTTTAACCATAGCAACCAGTAACGCAATTTGGTCATACTCTAGCTCGTCCACAGGTTTAGAAAAGTAGAATTCAGCGGCAAGCCCCATACCGTGAACACCCTGATTGTATGATTGCCCTAGGTATACTTCATTTAAGTAGGCTTCTAAAATTTCATCTTTGCTATAGCGGTAGTCTAATATCAATGCGATAAGTGCTTCATTAAACTTACGTACAAGAGAGCGTTCACGTGTTAAATAAATATTTTTAGCGAGCTGTTGTGTTAAGGTACTTCCACCCTGCACTGTTCTTCCCGCTTTAATATTGCTGTATAGGGCACGCATAATAGACCATACCGACACACCGTGGTGCTGATAAAAATCTCTGTCTTCAACCACCAGCAAGGTGTCTTTTAACATTGCAGGAAACTTATCAAGCGGCACAAACTCACGATCTTGATTCGAATCATTACCAATTCGCGCAATTTGCACAGGCTCCAAACGCGCAGAATTTAAGCGTCGACCGAATTTATCCTTAATAGTTGCTAATTTTTTCCCTGAAAAACGAAGCTCAATAACACGAGCATCTTCGAGCCCATCGTAAAATTCAAATTCGCGGCGATACACTTTAATACTGTTAGATGACTTAACATACTGCCCTGTACGACTAAGCTTATTAACTGAAGAGTAGTTTAATCTGTTAAGCTCCCAAAGAACTTCTTGTTGTGATAAAAACTGCCCAGGGTAAAAGCTCATTGCTCGCGCGTATACCTGCGCAGGTAACTGCCACTTATTGCCCTCAAATTGACGCGTTATTTTTGCATCTAAATAAATAAGATACAGCACCATCGCAATCACAACAGCTAAGGATAACTTCCAAAAAATTGACCACGTTTTACGAAAAATACGCGACTTTACTGTCGTATTCGAAGAGGTTTTGCGTTTTTTAGTGGTTCGTTTCGTGGACGCCGTTTTCTTTGCTGGCGTTTTTTTAGCAGGAGTTTTTTTATTAGCCATTGAGTTCGCTATTGGTCAGTTAATTTTACAGGTGTAATCAGCCGCAATTCTATCACCTGTAAAATTAACAGTCACTTAAACTCGATTAGCGGGTACATAACCAAAGCGAGTGAATAACCGCAGGTATAAAAAATATAAAGCATAAAATAATATTAATAACCAAATCTTTACCAACACCGGCTTTTAAAAACACAGCCACAGGTGGTAAAAACAATGACAAAATAATTAATAACAGTTTGTTATCCATAGTATTCCCTTGTTGATTAAGTTATTTGAGCATAGTCAATATTGTTGAAATCGCCTATAAGAAAACACTTATTTTGAATGCAAAAAAGCCCTACCTGAGTAGAGCTTTGATTTGAACACACAATGATTATTGTATGTGCGTGCTGAAGCACGCACTAAAATTAGTTACTGCGAACTGATACAAACTCAGGGTAAGCATCAATACCACAGTCATGTTGATCCATACCGTTTAATTCTTCTTCTTCGGTAACACGGATACCCATGGTATTTTTCAGAATTGCCCATACAATTGATGACGCGATAAACACAAATCCTAAGATACACACTAAGCCAATTAATTGATTAACGAAGGTTGCATCTGAGTTTGAAAGTGGTACTAGCATAATGCCTAATGCACCACACACACCGTGTACAGAAATCGCACCGACAGGGTCATCGATTTTTGCTTTATCAAGTGCAACAATACTAAATACAACCAGTGAACCGCCGAGTAGACCTAATAGACAAGCAAGTAATGGTGTGGGTGATGCTGGCTCAGCCGTAATAGTGACAAGGCCTGCTAATGCACCGTTTAGTACCATAGTTAAATCAGCTTTCCCCCAAAGCACTTTACATACGAACAGTGCTGCAATAGCACCACATGCCGCTGCTGCGTTAGTGTTTAAGAAGATTTTACCCACTGCTGTTGCATTTTCAGCGTCAGAAACAAGCAGCTGGGAACCACCGTTAAAGCCAAACCACCCCATCCAAAGGATTAATGTGCCTAGTGTGGCAAGTGGTAAGTTAGAACCAGGAATTGGGTAAATTTCACCGTTTTTACCGTATTTACCTTTACGAGCACCAAGGAAAAGTACACCTGCTAGCGCTGCCGCAGCACCTGCCCCGTGAACAATTGCAGAACCTGCAAAGTCAACAAAGCCCATTTCAGATAAAAAGCCTGCGCCCCAAGTCCAATAGCCTTCAATCGGGTAAATGAAACCTGTCATAACAACAGTAAAGATCAAAAATGCCCATAACTTCATACGCTCAGCAACAGCACCAGATACAATAGACATAGCCGTAGCTACAAATACAACTTGGAAGAAGAAATCAGACTCTAATGAGTGATTTGCATCAGCTGCTTGTGTACCAATTAAAGCACCAAAAGAAGGAACAAAACCGCCTTCAGCGTTATCAACATACATGATGTTATAACCCACAAGTAAGAACATGGTGCAGGCGATCGAGAAAAGTGCTACGTTTTTAGTCAGTATTTCTGTTGTATTTTTTGCACGAACTAAACCCGCCTCTAGCATCGCAAAACCGGCAGCCATCCACATGACTAAAACACCCGACATCAAAAAGTAAAAAGTGTCGAGTGAGAACTTCAACTCTACAATCGTGTTTTCCATAAATCCCCCTTAAATTGCTTCTTCATCAAGTTCGCCGGTACGAATACGGACGATTTGGTCTAGGTCGTAAACAAAAATTTTGCCGTCACCAATTTTGCCTGTTGAAGCAATTTTCGTGATGGTTTCAACAACGCGTTGACAATTTTCGCTACGAGTTGCAATTTCAAGTTTAATTTTAGGAATAAAATCGACTTGGTATTCAGCTCCACGGTATAGCTCAGTATGACCACGTTGGCGGCCAAAGCCTTTAACGTCGACAACTGTCATCCCCTCAATGCCTAAATCAGCCAGTGCTTCACGCACATCATCAAGTTTGAATGGCTTTATTATTGCACTAATCATTTTCATAGTGGCCCCCTTCGGACGCTTATTGTTATCCTGTTGGCTTTAACAATCCAACCTTTGTGCCACTATTTTTTATTATTTATTTTCAACTGGTTAAATACAATTAGTCACTTACAAACAAAAAAAATGCACCACAAGGGTGCATTTTTTTAACAATTAACCAGCACTGGTGCAATTCAAGCAATTAAACCTTGATTATAGCAAAGCAAAAATCTCGTTACTTAGTTATACTTGGTTATTGCTTTGCATCCATGAAGTCGTAAAGCAATTATTTTTCAATCGGCTAGCAACAGCTTTAATCCCTTAAATAATTAAGTATTATTGCGTATTGATACTATAAACGGACCACGCAGTTACGTTGTTGCTGTTTAGCTTGATATAAAGCTTTATCAGCTAAGCGCATTGCGGCTGTGAGTGAGACATGTTGAAATGCGGTCATGCCAATACTCATGGTGAGTGAATAAGGTTCGCCATTAATTGAAAACTGGTGCTCCGCAAGTTGTTCCCTGAAACTATTTAACCTTGCTTCTGCTTTTTCAAGGTCCATGTTGTCTAACACAACTGCAAATTCTTCCCCACCAATGCGAGCAATTGTGAAGTCGTCGAACTTGGTTTTTAAAAAGGTGGTTACTTGCTTTAATGCATGATCACCCGCTTCGTGACCAAACTGATCATTAATCGTTTTGAAAAAATCAATATCGAGTAATGCCAGTACATTCTTTTGTTCTGTTTTCTTTAGGATTTTCTCAGCGTATTGATAAAAATAACGGCGATTATGAAGCCCGGTTAAGTGATCCCGGTATGCGCTTTCTTTAATGTCTGCGATTAGGGCAAGCTGTTCCATCGTCTGCATTACACGGCAATGAAACTCTTCATTCATAAATGGCTTAGTCAAAAAGTCATTAGCGCCGTACTTGATAAAACGTGCCGACAAACCGTGCTTACCTGCACCTGATAAACCTATAATAGCTAAGTCATCACGGCCTCGAAAATTACGCACCGCTTTAACAAGCTCAAAGCCATCCATCGTTGGCATTGCATAGTCAGTGAGTAGAAGCTTAATTTCAGGGTCATCTTTGAGCATTTGCAATGCTTGCTCACCATCGTGGGCATCACTTACATTAAAAAGCTGCTTTTCTAACATTTGCTTCATCAAGGTGCGACTTAATACCGAATCATCGGCAACAAGTGCCTTTGAACCATGGTTTCTAAGTAGTTGTGCAACAAGCTTAATAGCATAGTGGTATGAGTCACGATTATCTTTAACAACATAATCAACCACACCAAGTTCTAGCATTTGTTGACGAATGTATTCATCAATTTTAGACGTTAACACAACGGTAGGAATATTCTTTGATAAGGTGTATTTAGCCACTTCACCGTTCATCGCATCGGGCAGTGTTAAGTCGACTAAAGCGAGGGTGTAGTCATGCTCAGCGATTAAATCTATGCCCTCTTGCAAAGACCAAGCAAAGTCGACATCCACATCTAAATAGTGGGCAGATAAGTGGCGTAACACTTGCTGTACTACTTTACTGTCTTCAACAACTAACACTCTTTGCATTGCAACTTCTCTTTTCTATGCAGATGTACACAAATTACCAACATGCCAAATATACGTTATTTTTTAATCTAGCTAAATGATTAAGCAAAATATCTTTATTAAAAAGTACTTTTTAGTAATTAACCACGCAGTTTAGAGAATCTTCCTATTTAACAGCTATTATTGGTCACTAGTCTCAATAGTTTGTCTTCAAGCGAGCTTTTCTCTTTAATAGCAGCAACTCGAATAATAAGGAATCAACATGAAACTAGTTAGTTTTATTGGCTTGTCAGTAACAGCCCTAACACTGACCTTCAGCACCCCCAGCTTTGCTGATAATGAACGACGCATAGACGTTGACAGCAGTGTTGTTACAGAACATAAAGCACGTATTAACGGTGAGCGCTTCTCTTATACTGCAACAACAGGTACCCAACCAGTTTGGGATGAGCAAGGTAATGCGGTTGCAACGCTGCAATATACTTATTATACCCGCGATAAAGTAGACGATAGAACAAAACGTCCACTGGTTTTTTCGTTTAATGGCGGCCCTGGCTCTGCGTCAGTGTGGATGCACCTTGCTTATACTGGACCACGTGTATTAAAAATTGATGACGAAGGCTACCCAATTCAGCCCTATGGCGTAAAAGATAATCCATATTCAATTTTAGACGTGGCTGATATTGTTTACATCAATCCAGTAAACACGGGTTACTCTCGCGTTCTTGAAAACGATAAAGGAGAGTTACCAAGTAAAGCTGACCAACAAAAAATGTTTTTTGGTGTAAACGCCGACATCAAATATTTGGCTGAGTGGTTAAATACCTTTGTGTCGCGCAACGAGCGTTGGCGCTCACCTAAGTTCTTAATTGGTGAAAGCTATGGTACAACTCGCGTTTCAGGCCTTGCTCACGAATTACAAAACCGCCAGTGGATGTATATCAACGGTGTTATTTTAGTATCACCAACTGAAATTGGTATTAAACGCGAAGGCCCGGTAGAAGCAGCAAATCGCCTACCTTACTTTGCCGCAACGGCTTGGTACCACAAAGCCCTCAGTGCAGACTTACAAGCAAAAGACTTAGATGAGTTACTGCCTGAAGTTGAAGAGTTTACCGTTAATAAGTTCTTACCAGCGATAGCTAAAGGTGGCTTCTTAGCTGCCGATGAAAAACGCGCAATCATCAAGCAAGCAGCAAAATACGCAGGCTTATCTGAAAAGTTTGTTGAACAAAACAACCTTGATATTCCTACTAATTTCTTCTGGAAAGAACTATTACGCGAGCGCGGTCAAACAGTGGGTCGCTTGGATTCTCGTTATTTAGGTATTGATAAACGTGATGCAGGTGAGTCACCTGATTACTGGGCAGAGCTTACCTCATGGTTACATTCATTCACGCCAGCAATTAACTATTACCTACGTGAAGAGCTTAACTACAAAACAGATATCAAATACAACCTATTTGGTAATGTTCACCCTTGGGATCGTACTGGTAATAACACAGGTGAAAATTTACGTTTAGCGATGGCGCAAAACCCATACTTAAACGTGATGATCCAATCAGGTTACTACGATGGTGCAACCAATTACTTTGATGCTAAATACACAATGTGGCAATTAGACCCAAGCGGCAAAATGAAAGACCGCCTAAGCTTTAAAGGCTACCGCAGTGGCCACATGATGTATTTACGTCATGCTGATCTTGAATCATCAAATAATGATTTACGTGAGTTTATCCTTAAATCACTACCAGCTGAAGGCAAAGCAGCTAAGTACTAACTAGACGATGACTCATTTATAAAGAAAAAGCCCGTTTTATACGGGCTTTTGTTTATCCACTAATCTATTTGGGTATATACTCAAGTCATTGATTTAAGGAATTGGATAATCACAACATGGCTGAAAAATTTCGTGTGATGTTTGCAGGGCTAGAAGCCGGTGTTGATCAAGCACACGCTACTGAGCAACTTGCAGCAAAATTAAAAACAAATACAGATAAAGTAGCCACTCTTTTTGAACATAAACCACTCTTTGCACCTAGCGAACAAGAAAAAGCATTAAAGCAAGCAAAGCTGTTGGCAAGCGTGGGGATTAAAGCTAAGCTCCAGCCAGTAAATCAAAACCAAGTTAATCAACAAACGAATGCAAGTCTTGAGGCTAAACAACGTGATGAACGCATTTTTGATGCCTTAGATTACATTACAAGTAGCCTCATTCGCCTTGAAGAAAAGCTTGATGATCTAGAACAGCGTTTGCCTGAAAGTGAGAGTACCAATCCACAAGATAACGAAGATAGCTGGCAAGAAGATGACTTACTGCTGGAAGAAGAGTTAACAGAGCCCGTTAAAAAACGCTCTAATACATTACTTTATTCACTCATCGCCATGGTGATTTTGTTACTAGCTATTCTTGGCGTTGTAGAGCTTTTTCCTGAGTTTTTCTCTTTTTTAGAAAGTTAACACCTATATTGACATGAGCAACACGCGAGCAGAAATTAGACAATCCATTCGAAAAAAGCGCAATTCACTGACTGTTGAGCAACAAAAAAATGCAGCAATTGCGCTGAAAGTGAATTTTACTCAACACTTAAAATCACTAAAAACCACTAAAAACGCCCACATCGGTATTTATTTCAGTAATGATGGCGAATTAGACACCTCATTGTTAATTAAAGAATTATGGATGCAAGAACAGCATTTATACCTGCCTATAATTCACCCCTTCAATGGTACAACTTTGTACTTTCAGAGGTATGAAGAAAATTCACCCATGACAGCAAACCGCTATGGTATCTTGGAGCCCAAGTTGAATTGCAGTCAAATATGTCCTTTAGACAAGCTTGATATTTTACTTATGCCATTAGTGGCATTTGATGATCAAGGTAACCGTTTAGGAATGGGCGGTGGGTTTTATGACAAAACGTTGGCACGGTATTACCAAGAAAACTGGCAAAAACCGATTTTGATAGGCCTTGCCCATCAATGTCAGCATGTTTCAGCATTGCCGATTGAATCGTGGGATGTACCGTTAAAACATATTATAACCCCAGAGAAAATCTACCAATGGTAAGCAAACTATTTGTATACTATGGGCCCTCTCTGACAGCTAACTGAGCACATAATTATGACGCAAGATGAATTAAAAAAAGCCGCTGCCTGGGCAGCACTCGAGTTTGTAAATGAAAACACCATAGTGGGTGTAGGTACAGGCTCAACAGTCAATCATTTTATTGATGCACTGGGTACCGTAAAAGACACCCTTGTTGGTGCGGTTTCAAGCTCTGAGGCTTCAACTGAAAAGCTAAAAGCACTGGGTATTGAAGTATTCGAGCTTAACGAGGTATCAAGTCTTGATGTGTATGTTGATGGTGCAGACGAAATCAACCCACACAACGAAATGATCAAAGGCGGTGGTGCAGCGCTGACACGTGAAAAAATCGTTTCAGCAGTCGCAAAACAATTTGTTTGTATTGTTGACGAATCTAAAGAAGTTGCAACATTAGGGGCTTTTCCACTGCCGGTTGAAGTGATCCCGATGGCACGCAGCTATGTAGCTCGTGAACTCGTAAAACTAGGTGGTGACCCCGTTTACCGTGAAGGTGTTGTAACAGATAACGGTAACGTTATTTTAGACGTACACAATTTAGATATCAGCAATGCCAAAGAATTAGAACTAACAATCAACCAGATTGTGGGTGTAGTAACAAACGGCTTATTTGCCCATCGCGGTGCAGATAAAGTCATTATCGGCACCAAAAATGGGCCGCAAATCAAGTAAATAGGAATGAGGATATGAGTAAGGTATCGTTAGCAAAAGACAAAATTAAAATTCTCTTGCTGGAAGGCGTGCACCAAAGTGCTGTAGAAACGCTTAAGCGTAATGGCTACAGTAATATTGATTACGTAAAAACATCCTTACCTGAAGACGAGCTCATTGAGCGCATTAAAGATGTGCACTTTGTAGGCCTTCGTTCTCGCACTCATATTAATGAAGCGGTATTAGAAGCAGCTGAAAAGCTAGTCGCAATCGGCTGCTTCTGTATCGGTACTAACCAAGTCGACCTGCAAGGTGCTCGTGAACGTGGTATTGCGGTATTTAACGCACCATTCTCGAACACCCGCTCTGTAGCAGAATTAGTACTTGGTGAAATCTTATTATTACTTCGTGGTATTCCAGCGCGTAATGCTCTCGCGCACCGTGGCGGTTGGTTAAAATCTGCCAACGGTTCATTTGAAGCGCGTGGTAAAACGTTAGGTATTATTGGTTACGGCCACATCGGTACACAGCTAGGGATCATGGCTGAAAATATCGGTATGAACGTTGAGTTTTACGATATTGAAGACAAGCTAACACTGGGTAATGCAACACAAGTTCATAACCTTACTCAGTTACTACAACGTGCTGACGTTATTAGCTTACACGTACCAGAAACACCGCAAACGAAGAACCTAATTGGTATGGCTGAGCTTGAAGTAATGAAGCAAGGCGCCATCTTGATCAATGCGTCTCGCGGTACGGTTGTTGATATCGATGCACTAGCAGAATCACTACGTGATAAAAAGCTAAGCGGCGCAGCAATCGACGTGTTCCCTGTCGAACCAAAATCAAATGATGAAGAATTTGTATCACCACTGCGCGAGTTCGATAACGTAATTTTGACTCCACATATTGGTGGTTCAACACAAGAAGCACAAGAAAATATCGGTATTGAAGTAGCAGGTAAACTCGCTAAATACTCTGATAATGGTTCAACCATTACTGCGGTTAACTTCCCTGAAGTATCACTACCTGAGCTTGCAAACCGTAGCCGCCTATTACACGTACACCACAACCGCCCAGGTGTTCTAACGCAAATTAACCAAGCGTTTGCACAGCACGGTATTAATATCGCTGCCCAGTACTTACAAACTGACGAAGCGATTGGTTACGTGGTCATCGATGTAGATACCGATCACTCTGAAGTAGCCCTTAAAGAACTAAGTGCCGTTGAAGGTACAATCAGAGCACGTATCCTCCACTAATCATTGGCATATCAAATAATCAAAAAGCGCAACCAGTTAAACTGCTTGCGCTTTTTTGTTGTAACTTTGTAGGTTGCTCTAAGCAAAGCGAAAGCCACCAGCATCAAGCTTGATCGCTAAGTCAAAAATACCTCACCGTAGGCGTGAAATTTATTTCGCGTGAACGCACGAAGAAGTTATCTAAAAGCACAACACCATTGTTTTTAGTAAACAGCAGACGTGAGAGTAAGCTGATTTTTAGACAAAATCTTCTTAGATTAATTATGTAGATTAGAAAAGTACGGATAATTTCAGGCATAAGGTTAAAAACATCAAGAGGTCAGAAATACGAAATCAACAAAATTTACCCTAGCCACTCTACTAACAACCGTACAGTATATTCGCTTCAAACAAGACATATGTATTAGGCGGTCTACCCCTAACTGGGGTAGAATACTGAATATCTTCTTAACGGGTTGTATATATTGTATTTCTTTTAGAGTTAGATATCTCTGACACAGTAAGACTCTATCAAAGACAAAATGAGAATGTAATTAGCACTAATCTAACGTTTCCAAAACTGTTGAAAAAACATCATTTGATATATCTTCGATAGATCTCAGTGAATTCCCTTCTAAACAATTAATAACTTTCCAATCACCAGCATTTTTTGCAATGGAGTAATAAACTACTGCAACCTCTTCTAAATAACTAGAGTTTTCCTCATGCAAGTCATGACTTTTCGCAGTGTAATCACGAGTGTCTTTAAGTTGAACTAACTTAGATGAATTCACTGCATCTAGATTTAGTAAGATATTGATATTGGCTTTTGGTAATCCATATACATCATATTCAAGTTTTTCTATCCAGTGCTGGAGCTTCACTCTCTCAGCCCCTACTAATTTTGCCGACTGATGTGCGATATTTGAAGATACATATCTATCAATGATAATCACTGTACCATTATTCAGGGCTTTCAGAATATCCCCTTTCTTTTCGAATCTATCACCAGCATAGAGCATCGAGGCAAGTTTAGGTGGAACCTCATCCAATCCTCCAAACTCACCATTTAAGTAGTGGCCTACTTCTTCACCAAAAAAAGTTTCCGAGTAACACGGAAACCCAAAAAGTACGACATCGTGGCCGATTTCCGATAGTTTTTTTGCCAAAAGCTTAGCCTGAGTATTTTTACCACTCCCATCGATGCCTTCAATAGCGATAATCATTCTTTATATTCTCAACTTAGTTACAAACAATAAAACCATGTTAAAAACCATGATTTTTTTAAAATTTTTCAACAAATAATTCTTGACTTGATTTGGTTAAAGAAAAAAGTATCAATATTATTATTCATAATTTTTTCATTAATGCTCTTCCTCATCTCTCTAGGATAAAGTTCTAGAATATTTGATTGCCTTTTAATATCTAATAAAGTGTTGAAGGTGGTTTCAACCCTTTTTGATAATTTACCATTAAGCTTTTTATTTCGAATAGTTAGTACTTCTCGTAAATCTTCTGGTACTACTCCCGCTGTTATAATAATATCTCCAGTACCTTGTTCATTTAGTTCTATATAGTTATATCCAACAACAAAAACTAGATCTTTAATAATTTCTTTAGACAGATTCATATCCAATGTATCAACAAGAGTTGTTGACAAGAAACCATTGGAATTCAATAGCTCACTTAACTCGTCTATTTTTCCTTATGCATGATTTCTCCAATAATCTATAGCTTGAACACTTTCAGTAAAAGTCTGCACCTCTTGGGAAAGTGTCACATACATGTACTCTTCTTCTAGGCTCTTTTCATTATATTTCAACTTTCCATTACTTATAGGAGCTAACTTGCTATTATTATCATTATTCATAATAAACTTACTGCCAACTATCACACCTGATACATCTTTATTTTTTACAATATCTACATATTTATTCAAATCAGATATAGTTACGGATTTTATTATTGGCTTAATATACAAATACACAGGCACTCCAGTTTTTTTTGTCAAATCGAAGCTTCCAAACCTAATTTCAGGAGAATCAGTTCCCCTTTCTATCGAATTCCACTTAGTAAGAGTAGTTGAAGATATGAAAATGCTCAGTTGTCCTCTCCAAGATATTAGCTTGCTCACTTGTTCTATATCCTCACAAGCTACGTAACGCTTCGTTGCGAACTGAACCGGGTTACCCTTTCGGAGAAAGTACTTTATCAATGCTAAAGTCGATTCACGAACAGGCTCATCCCAACACTCTGAGTAGCACCCCAGAGAGATGATAGTACCTTTCTTACCTTTAATAAAATCAGTTCTAGCTTCAACCATTCCAATTACATAATCACTGTTCTTAATCATAAGATTTGATGCACCCAGCTCATAATCAAGTGATGGCAGATAACAGTACGAACATCTTGATCTGCAACCTAATGTCGTGTTTATGAATAATCTGTTTTTGGATCCATAGACATACACAGTTTCGCTATCCTATAGTATCAGTTTTTGTTACGTATTCTCGAGATGATACTTGATTTCCGTAAGTTCTGCATTCCTTGAAAGAAATTTAAAGTTTCTCACCACTTAGTTAGGATAACTTCCACAGTTCGACATCACTAAAATGAGTTCTTGAAACTATCTCCTATTGTTCAATTTTCTTTAAGATAAACTACCACATTCGCTTTTAAATAACTGTAACCAATTGATTTAAAAATATAGTATACCGAGACATTTCGGCTTGCTTAATACCCTAACCATGACGCACAAGTTGACAAGACTCCAAGTGGCTACTTCACACGACACGTATTAGATTAGTTACACTTTTTGAGCACTTCTTTGTCAATTCTCAATGCAATCGAGCTACGTTAAAACAGAAAGTTATTGTAATGGTGCCGGTTAGTGGTTTTATAGCTTTTTTTGGCATAGACTAATAGGCTGGTGAGTGAATATGGCTGTTCTTAAACGTAATTTTCAAATTTAGTTCACTCAAGTCCGAGAGTAAAGCAAACTTTTGTTGTGTAAACACCTATACTCAAGGAGTATACTATATTTTTGAAAACCACACTGCCAATAAAAGTGGATATATAACATTAATAAAATTACCCCCTATCAAATAAGGCGATATAAATGAAAAGAGAAAACATTGTTCAATTACTAATACTGCTCCTCAGTATAATCCTTATTCTATTTGCTAATTTTTACCCCACAAATTCTTCTATTGATAATATAGAGAAAATTAGCATTAACACAGTACTACTAAGTATTGGTTGCTCAATATTAGCAGTCGTTATTATTAATTTTGTAGAGTATCACATAACACTACCAGAAGTTAATTTCATGAAAGTAATTAACTCTTGGAAATTGGTTTCAATATTCAAAACGAGACAGGAAATGAATACAGTAACCAATAAATTATTGTTGAAATCAGAAGAGTTAGACATCGCAGCATTAGGAGCAAGTGGCTTTATTAATTATCAAGGAGATATATTGAAGGAAAGATTAAAAAAAGGATTAAAAATAAGATTTCTTATTCCAAACAAAGAGTCTAACTTTATAGTTCAAAGAGAAATAGATGAAATGGCTCAAGAAGGTTCTATAAAAAAAGCTATTTCAGATTTAGTTGAATGGGTTGAAAGCACCCAGAAAGAACTGAACCTATCAGATTCTACAATTCAAATAAGAGAATATTCTTGCTTACCTATAGACTCCATAATGAGAATTGATAGTAACTTATTCACAGGTCCCTTTATGGTAAAAAAGAAGAGCCAGCTAACAATGTCATATCAATATAAACAAGGTGGTATTGGATATGAATATTACAAGAAGTATTTCGAAGATATATGGAATGACGACAAGACAGTATCACCAATTTAATTAGGTTTAAGAATGAAAAAAATACTGGTAACCGGCGTCTTTGGGACGGGGAAAACCACCCTAATAAATATGGTTGAAAAGCGACTGAAAACACTTAATAAAAATGTAAAAACTATCAGCGAAGTAGCTCGAGAATGTCCTTTTAAATTGAACCATGAACAAAACGCTTTTTCTACGTCGTGGCTAATCATGAGACAAATGGAAAATGAGCTAAAATATGCAAATGAAAATTTTGATTTCATCATTTATGATAGGGGATTACCAGATATCATAGCCCATACCAAGATAGTGTTAAAAAATGATAACAATGACCTTCTATTCTATAAAAAACTAGAGGATTTAGGTAAAGTTAGCTTAGAAAACTTTGATTATATTTTTCTTTCTAAGAGATCTGATAAATACGTCATTCAAGAAGATGAGATACGAGTCGATGATATTGGTTATCAAAAGAGTCTTGAGGATATTCATGTTGAGTACTTAAAAAGCACTGGTAAATACTTTATTCCACTTGATGAAGATAATGAATCTAGACTTACTCAAATATTGGAAATCATTTTTGAAATATAATTAAAACTATAGCGTTCAAGTAAAATTAACCATTGTTTTAGATTCATATTAGCGAACATCTGCTATATAGATTTTAATACACGTTCTGTTTGACGACCATCTCTTGATCGCTTAAAGCAGAACTTAAGAGCATTTACGTTAACACCTCCTAAAGGCAAAAGCGATTCATTTTATCTAGGCGAAAATAAACTAGAAACAAATACCATGCAACGCCCTAGCCACTCAAACACACTTCCCTGTGTAAATCACGCCGGTGAGTCAGTAAATTTTACTCATCGGTTTGCGGTGCCTCAGCGTCTTTATCTTGGTGCTTTTCGCTTATCATGGCGTTTAATTTCTCGCCGCCTTTGATACCAAAATCTAACGTGCGGATTGGGAATGGGATGGTCATGTCAGCTTCGCTCAGCGCGCTTCTGACTGCCACAACTGCCTTGTGACGAACGGTCATGAAATCTGCTTCGCCTGGGTATTTAATCCAAAACCAAACCAATAAGTTAACGCTGCTATCACCAAAACTTTCGGCGTACACAGCGGTTTCTTCTTGTTTAATGACAAAATCAAACTCATTGATTTTTTTAACTATAACTTCTGCCGCTTGCTCTGGGTCGTCAGCATACGAAATACCCACAGGCACTTCAATACGACGCACACCTAATGTACTGTAATTGCTGAGTATATTTCTAAACAGAATCTTATTAGGCACCAAGATAAGTTGCCCATAAAAGTTTTCGATAAGAGTGTTTCTAAGGTTAATCGCCTTGACGGTACCAAACACACTTTCGGTGCGAATTACATCACCTGTTTTAAATGGTTTGCGAATACCCATAGCAATACCTGCTATAAGGTTCTCTGTCATATCCTGAAAGGCAAAACCAATGGCAAGGCCAACTATACCAGCACCCGCGAGTAATGAGGTGACAGTACCTCTAAGCCCCAAGAAATCAAGGGCTACAAATAAGCCTACACATAACACGATGACTTTTACTATCGACGACATTAAATCGGCTATTTGCGAAGACTCTAGCGAGCGGCGTAATAGCTTTCTGAGCATTGAACCAACAATACGCGCCAGCAATGAAAACACGATAGTGATTATTACTGCGACAATAAAGTTTGGAATATGGCTTATGATGATATCAACCCAGCCACCGAGTTTTTCTTCTATCAGCTTTTCAGCTTCACTTACTGACGGAATTTTTAACATTTTTATACCTTGTTGAATTAATTGCTCAACAAAGTATTTAGCAAAATGAACGCCATTTCTAATTTAGTATATTAAAACCATAAAAAAGCCGTGCTTAGCACGGCTCTTCTAATTCATTTTACTAAAAATTAGTTCTGCTCTTCGCGTAAGAAAACGGGCTCTAATTCTTTTGCTGTTGCATCGCTGCTGAAGTAATAACCTGCAACGGTGAAATCTTTTAAATCACTCAATTGGGTAACTTTATTTTCAATGATGTAACGCGCCATCATGCCGCGGGCCTTTTTCGCATAAAAGCTGATCACTTTATATTGGCCGTTTTTACAGTCCTTAAAGTGTGGCGTGATAATTTGTGCATTTAAGGCTTTTTTATCAACCGCTTTAAAATACTCATTAGAAGCAAGATTAACTAAATACTTGCTATCTTGCTCAGCAAGCACAGTATTAAGCTTTTCGGCAATCACGCTGCCCCAAAATTCATAGAGGTTTTTACCACGTGGATTTTCAAGCTTGGTGCCCATCTCAAGGCGATAAGCTTGCATTAAATCAAGTGGCTTCAGCACACCGTAAAGACCAGACAAAATACGTAAGTGAGATTGTGCATAATCTAGCTCTGAACTCGTCAATGTTGCTGCATCTAAACCACCATACACATCACCATTAAAAGCCAGCACCGCTTGTTTTGCGTTATCGGTAGTAAAGGGCTGTGACCACTCTGCGAATCGTGCTGCGTTTAAACCAGCTAGTTTATCGCTGATTTTCATCAAGCTACCAATTTGCGCAGGTGTTAAATCACGGCAAACTGACATTAACTCTTCGCTGTGCTCGAGTAATTCAGGTTGAGTGAATTTATCGGTCGTGGCTGGTGTTTCGTAATCTAAATTTTTTGCTGGTGAAATAACAGTGATCATAGTTAGCTATTGACTTGTAATTTGTTTGATGTCAATTTCAACATTAATTGAATCAAAATGCACGTTTTGTTTCATCCTGCCTTGATACACTGCATTTTTACACCTAATGCCTTGGTTTTCTAAATTAAGGACATATAACCTATTAAACACTGTCATAGTGTTGCAGTATTAAGGCCGCTATAATGGATTTTCTTTTAACTTGCTTGGAATGAGGAAAGCAAATGACTTCAGCACTACAAAGGCTTAAACAGCATTCATCTATTGTTGCAGATACAGGTGATATCGAAGCTATCAAAAAGCACCAACCAGAAGATGCAACAACAAACCCATCTTTACTTTTAAAAGCCAGTGAAATTGAAGCGTATAAGCCTTATTTAGATAAAGCGTGGCAATACGCTAAAGAGACCGAGCAAGATGCAGCTAAACAACTTGAGTTAGCATGTGATTACTTCGCTGTATTAATCGGTAAAGAAATTAGCGAAATCGTACCGGGCTATATCTCAACAGAAGTAGACGCTCGTTTATCATTTGATACCCAAGCGACTATCGACAAAGCTCACACTTTACTGAGCCTTTACGAAAAAGAAGGCGTGAGCAAAGATAAAATTCTAATCAAAGTTGCATCAACGTGGGAAGGTATCAAAGCCGCAGAACAGCTTGAAAAAGAAGGCACTAAGTGTAACTTAACGCTGTTATTCTCTGAAGCACAAGCCCGCGCATGTGCCGATGCAAATGTATTTTTAATTTCACCATTCGTTGGCCGTATTCTAGATTGGCACGTTGCTAATGGCATGGAAAAACCAACTGATCCGCTAAACGATCCTGGTGTGCAATCAGTACGTAGTATTTACGAATTCTACAAACGCCACGGTTACAAAACGGTTGTTATGGGCGCAAGCTTCCGTAACACAGGCGAGATCATCGCGCTTACAGGCTGTGATAAGTTAACGATTAGCCCTGCTCTTTTAGAAGAGTTAGGCCAATTAACTGATGCACAAGAGTACTTACTAGAGAGCGACTTTACTGTTGAAGAAAAACCAGCACCGCTAACTGAAAGCCAGTTCCGTTGGTTACACAACCAAGATGCTATGGCAACAGAGAAACTAGCTGAAGGTATCCGCTCGTTCGCTCAAGCTCAAATTGAATTAGAAGCTCGCTTTAAAGCGATGTAATTTGCACAACAGCATTTTTTTGAAACGCCACCGCTCGGTGGCGTTTTTGTTTCTAAAATAACTAAATCATTGATCTATTCATCTATCAATCACAGTTCTGTAACAGTATTGTCACTTTTTTATTCTATTTTTAAGCAGCCTGTGGTATAGGTATTTCCGAGGTTCAAAAAATCAATAGGAGAAGTTCATGGATAGCCTAGACGATATTTTAGAAATATTAGAAGGTCCTAATAAAACAAGAAAGACCTCTACAAAAAATAAAAAGAGAAAATGGCGTGAAATCGAAGCGTTAAAAGATAAGCATAGATTACGCAAAGAACTACAGGAGTTAGACTACTTTACAGACAGTATTGCTATTGATGAGCTAGACTTTTTGTAAATTCAAAGGCCCAATTGGGCCTTTTGCATTTCTGTTATAGAATTTGTGGTAAAGACCAATTTACTGGCGTTTTATTTTGATCGCTAAGTAGCTGGTTTGCTTTTGAAAAGTGCTGACAACCAAAAAAGCCACGGTGAGCAGAAAGCGGTGATGGATGCGGACCTTGAATCACATGATGACGCGAGGTATCAATATGTTTACCTTTTTTCTGAGCATGTGCGCCCCATAATATAAACACCACCCCCTCACAATGCTGATTGATAAACGCAATCACTGCATCGGTAAATTGCTCCCAGCCAAGGTGCTTATGAGAATGAGCCTGCCCTTGCTCGACCGTCAGTACGGTGTTAAGTAAAAACACACCTTGCTCGGCCCAACTTTGCAAATAGCCATGGTGAGGTACTTCAAAACCATCAATATCGGTTGCCAACTCTTTATACATATTTTTCAAAGAGGGAGGTAACTTTTTAACTTCAGGCAATACAGAAAAGCACAAACCATGGGCTTGGCCTTCTCCGTGGTAAGGATCTTGCCCTAAAATAACCACTTTGATTTCACTTAATGGTGTGGCATCAAAAGCTGAAAATACCTGTTCATCTTTTGGATAAACGCTAACGCCTGCTGCACGTCTATCTGCCACATATTGCAAGGTTTCTTGCATGTAGGGTTTAGCAAGCTCGGTATCTAGAAGTGTTTGCCAATCGTTCATTTTGAAGCCTGTATTTGCTGACGAGAAACGTCTATTTTACCACACATATCAGTCAAACCATCAAGCATGCGGGTTGTAAAGCGGTGCAATAAATCTGCATTCACACTAATAAACTGGTTATGCTGCACCGCTGGCATTTCTGCCCATTGTCGCCAATCAATTTTAGGCTGAGGCTTTTTCGATTTTTCATCTGGGATAATGATGACTTCTGGCTCTGCTACCAATACATTTTCAATACTAATGCGCGGGTAGTCTGTATCGCTATTAGCAAACACATTATCCGCATGACAAATGGTTAATAGCTGATTGATCCAAGTATTTCCGCCAACTGTCATCATCGGCTCTGGCCATAATTGATAAAACACCGAAACGGTCGTTTTACCCTCTTGGGCTGCACGAATAGCACTCAGCTTAGCTTCAAACTCTTTAGCCACTTTATTTGCCTTTGTTTGCAAATGCGTAAGCGTGCCTAGTTTACGTAGTTCATCAGCAACATTATCAACCTGATTTGGGTTGCTGTACGCTACCGGAATGCCTAATTTTTCAATGTAAGCAAGATCGTCGGCTTTGTTGCCCGTTTTCCAAGCCAAAACAAGGTCTGGTTTTAACGACAACAGTTTTTCCATGTTGATGCCGTAATAACCGCCTACCCGTTCGATATCATTCGCTTGCTGAGGGAAGTCTGCATAATCAACGGTACCAACAATGCGCTCTCCTGCACCAATCGCAAATAGGTTTTCAACGATATGCGGTGCTAAAGCAACAATACGCTGAGGCTGTTTTATTTCATGAGCCTGAGCCAATGCTGGTAAATAAAATAAAACACCTAAGAGTGCAAACTTGATGGCCTTCATGTTAATAATCGAACCCTTTTTGCGCTTTTATTCCTGCATCAAAAGCGTGTTTTACATTTTTGACTTCACTGACTGTATCAGCTAAGTCGGTCAATTTTCGGTGCGCTCCACGCCCAGTAATAATCACCGATTGCATAGCAGGGCGAGAGCCAATTGCCTCTAGCACTTCATCTAAATCAATATAGCCGTAGGTGATCATGTAGGTTATTTCGTCTAGCATAACGAGGTTAATCGAGTCATCCTTCAGCATTCTTTTTGCTTCTTGCCATGTCACCTGCGCAGCAGCGGTATCTGACTCTTTGTTTTGTGTTTCCCAAGTAAAACCGGTGTTCATAATAACAAATTCAACCCCTGCTTTTTCCAATAGGTTACGCTCACCGCACTCCCAAGTCCCTTTAATAAACTGACACACAGCCGCTTTCATTCCGTGACCAACCGCACGTGCAACAGTACCAAACCCAGAAGTCGATTTACCCTTGCCATTGCCAGTTATAACCTGAAAAATACCCTGTTCTTTTTGTGCAGCAGCAATCCGTTCGTCGACTTTTTCTTTAACTTTTTGCTGGCGTTGTTGGTGCTTATCTTGATTCTGTTCGCTCATTATTGTTCCTTATGCCTCTAAATTGAAATTCTCATAAATATTGATGATTTGTTCAATATCGAGATTCTCTGCTACCACGTTTGCTAAACGGCTTAACTGCTGTTCACGGTTTAAATTAATATCAATGGGATTTATTTGGCTATTTGGTGCAAGCCAAGTTATTAGCTCAGATACGCCCTCAGGGGTATCGAACAAGCCATGTAAGTAAGTACCTGCTATTTGGTTATCATTACTAATAAAGCCATCTACTTTGAATCCACTTGGGTGATTATTAAAACTCAAAAATGGCTTTTCAAATGCCGGCCCTTGGCTTATCCCTGCGTGAATTTCATAACCTGAAATTGCTTTATTGCTATTGTTTAAATGAAGAGTGCCAGAGACTTGGCTTAGTACTTTTTGTTGCCCTAATTGGGTTTCAAAGTCAGCAAGCCTTAGTCCTTCTGCGCTACCTAAATTAGATTCAACAGCATGTGGATCAGCAAGGTAGTTACCTAACATCTGCAGCCCACCACATACTCCGAGCACTTTGCCACCATAGCGTAGATGACGTGTTATTTGTTTATGCCAACCTTCATTTTTTAAAAACGCTAAGTCGCTAAGTACATTTTTACTACCCGGAATAATAATCAGATCAACACTTGGAATAGCCTGAGTATGACGTACATACTGTAAATCGATTTCGGGTTGTAATCGCAAAGCATCAAAATCTGTGTGATTACTAATATGAGGGAGTAACGGCACTGCTATGCGTAATTGCGGTTTATCGACCTGATTAGTTATAGCAACGGCATCTTCAGCATCTAGTGCTAAGTCATGTAAATAAGGTAACACCCCAAGCACTGGCTTATTGGTGTATTGCTCTAACCAATCAAGGCCACCTTGCAATAACGCAATATCACCCCGAAAACGATTAATCACAAAGCCTTTTACTCGCGCTTGCTCTGATTCTGATAATAACGCTAATGTACCGACTAAATGGGCAAACACACCACCTTTGTCGATATCGGCAATAATGATCACTGGGCAATCTACCGCCTCGGCGTAGCCCATATTGGCAATATCATTTTCACGCAGATTAATTTCTGCAGGGCTCCCTGCTCCTTCAACAATAAGTAATTCAAAACGCTCACTTAAGCGCTGCTGCGAAGTAAGAACCGCATCCATCGCCACTTTTTTGTAGTCATGATAACTGCCCGCTTCCATATTCGACAGCGCTTTACCATGAACAATGACCTGCGCCCCGGTATCGCTGTTAGGTTTTAATAAGATAGGGTTAAAATCGACTTCTGCGGGCACTTTTGCTGCTATAGCTTGTAGAGCTTGTGCTCGACCTATCTCGCCACCATCGGCGGTTACAGCGCTATTTAATGCCATATTTTGTGGCTTAAGGGGCGCAACCTTAACGCCTCGCTCAGCAAAGATTCGGCAAAGTGCTGCGACAAGAGTACTTTTACCTGCATCTGAGGTCGTGCCTTGCACCATTATTGTTTTCATGATTTTTCACTTTTTAAGGTTTGTGCAAGGCCTGCAATCACAAACTCAACACGTGTAACTTGCTGTGCTAAGGCTTGATGCAACCAGCCAGAATGATCAACAAACTGACGACTTAATTCACCGAGCGGCACAATACCATGACCTACTTCGTTACTAACAAAAATCACTTCACCAAGCAATTTTGCTTGCACATCAAGTAAGGCCGCTTTTTGCTCAAGCCAAAATGTTTCACCATGCTGGCATAAGCAATTACTCAACCACAGGGTTAAACAGTCCACTAAAATACAGTTTTCAGCTTGGCTATACTGTTGTAATGCTTTGGCTAAATACAAAGGCTCTTCAACAAGTTGCCAATGCTTAGCACGCTCTGCTTGATGCCTATTAATTCGGGCTGTCATTTCTTCATCACCTGCATTTGCTGTGGCAATGTAGATAAGCGGCTTGTTTGAATTTATTGCCTGCTGCTCAGCAAAACGGCTTTTACCGCTGCGCGCACCACCTAAAATTAAAGTATGTTGTTGGCTCATAATAAACTCACCAAGTAAAGGTAGGTAGCAAGCTCTGACACTTGCTGGGCTGCTCCTAAGCAATCACCGGTATAGCCAGATAACTGTTTTTCAAACCAGCGCTTTAATAGTAAACGAGTAACAAAAAGCACACTGACGAGTATTAATATTTGCCCTAGGGTGTAGCCAAAAAACAACCATGCAATTGCTAACACCGCACCGCCCGTTGCTAGCAGTATTTGATAACTTTGCGTGCTTAAATGCATCGCTATTGGTTTTACTTTAGATGTGGCGTCCTGACTTACATAGTCCATGTCTGCAATTAAACTTGTTGCGACAACACGGCTTAAGCTTTGCCCTAAAACAAGTGCAATAATCAGAGTACTGGTTACTTCACTAAGTGCGACGAGTGTTTGGTACTTAATTAATAAGGCCATCATTAACGCCGCAGCACCATAGGTACCTAAGCGACTATCTTTCATAATGCTCAGCTTATCTGCAACTTGCCAACCGCCACCAAAGCCATCCCACACATCAGCTAGACCATCTTCATGAAAGGCCCCTGTGATTACCAAGCTAAACGCCATAACTAACGCGACTGCAATGGCTACAGGGAATAACCAACTTAGCAGTAAAAAGCTCAGCGCTAAAAGTACACCTAATAACACTCCAACTAATGCAAAATAACGGCTGGCCTGATTGAGTGCCGTGCTCGATACCTCAAAGTTTAATTTAACGGGGATACGCGTTAGAAAACTAAGCGCCAGCAAAAATAACTGAAGCTGGCTTGGGGTCGTGTTTGAAGTGTGATGTTCAACGCTCATATCAAACTACTTGCTTAACATTAGCATCGGCAAAACTTGCCATGTCATTGTAAAACGCCAAAGATGCTTGCAGTAAAGGTAAGGCAAGCGCAGCCCCAGTGCCCTCTCCTAAACGTAAATCGAGCTGTAATAAAGGTGATGCATGCAAGGCATTGAGCATTATTTTGTGTCCTTGCTCATCAGAGACATGGGCAAATAACATGTAATCACGAGCGTTTGCATTAATACGAGTTGCAACAAGCGCCCCTGCGGTACAAATAAAGCCATCAACGATCACAGCCATACCAAGCTCAGCAGCAGCTAAAATGGCACCGGTGATCTGTACAATTTCAAACCCACCTAATGCCGCTAGCGTCATTAAAGGGTCGTCAAAATGGGCTTGATGTAATTGAAGGGCTAGCTCAACAACCTTGATTTTTTTAGCAATAACCTCGTCACTCACACCAGTGCCTTTACCAACACATTGGCTGGCAGGTAAAGACAACAAAGCAGCCATTAGTGCTGCAGCACTTGTGGTATTGCCAATGCCCATCTCACCAAAGGCGATGGTATTGCAGCCTTGCTCATAGAGTGAATGAACTCGCTGCTTGGCTAATTCAAACCCTTTTTCAACCTGATTAAGTGACATAGCCATTTCAGTATGCAGTGGTGCAGTGATTTCACCTAAACGCTGGTTATGCACACTTTTATCGTGTGCCGTAGTGAGTGTTCCAGCATCAACAACTTCTAGCTGCCAGCCAAGCTGGCGACAAAAAACATTGATCGCTGCACCTCCTGCTGCAAAGTTTGCCACCATTTGTGATGTAACACTGCTAGGAGCAATTGACACCCCTTGGCTTGCCACACCATGGTCGCCTGCAAATACAACCAAAGAGGGGGTTGAAATAACCGGTTTAAAGGCAACTAGTGCCTGCTCACTATCAAGCTGCTTTGAAAAAATAAGCGTTAATTGTTTAGCACAATTCTCAAGCTGACCTAAGGCACCAAGCGGCTTTGTTTTAAGGTCTATTTTTTGTTGAATAACAGCTGAAAATTGTTGGTTAATTGGCATGATATTAAACATCAGCTACCTGCTCTGTTTACGAAAGTAAAGTAAAAATAAAAAGAACACGCTACCGATAGCTGCGGTGATCACACCAACGGGTAGTTCTTGGGTATTCAATAGGGTTCGGCATAACACATCTACCCACACCATAAAAATACCACCGACCAAGGATGTCATAACTAAGTTATGGCTGCTGCCTTGCGGTGAAAAGTAGCGCACAATATGTGGGATCATCAGGCCGACAAAACCAACGCCCCCACACATGGCAACAAGCACTGCTGTAATTAATGAGCTTAGCAGCAGCATCATGATTCGAAAGCGCTGTACATGAATCCCCAAGGTCGCAGCACTTTCATCACCAAGCAGCATTGCATTGAGCTGACGACGAAATGCAATCATCAGCGTCATGCAGGCAATAATAACGGCAAATGGCAACCAAAGAGTGTCCCACTGGGCACGAGAAAAACTGCCCATAGTCCAAAACAAAATAGCGGTTATGGCTTGAGGATCGCTAAAATAAAGCAGCAGACTAGTCAGAGCACTAAATAAAAAAGATAGAGCAACACCAGCAAGTAACATGGCTTCAACTTGGCCAACATGGCGACGCCCTGCAATAGCAATAAGCAACAGCATAGAAAGTAAGCTTCCGGCAAATGCTGCAACTGACATACTAAAGCCAAAACTCACACCTGTTAGGGCTATAAAGCACACCACACCAAATGAAGCCCCGGAAGAAATACCAAACAAGTAAGGATCAGCAAGTGGGTTTCGGGTTACGGTCTGCAAAATTAATCCCGCGAGAGCAAGTCCAGATCCCGCTAAAAATGCCAGCACTGTTCTTGGCATACGCAACTGCCAAATAATGCGCTGCACAAATTCATCGCTACCTTGGCTAAACAAGCCATTGAAAACCTCACTCAGCGGTGTATTTGCAGCACCAAAGCTCAGTGCTAAAAAGCAACTAATAACTCCAACGACAACACATATACTTAAACGCATTGTATCAGTCATGTTGATGCTCCTGTGTCTGATAACCATAGAAATAAGTTATATGCGGAATAAACTTTTCAGTGCTTGATTGCGGATGAGCAGATACCGCTGCACAGACGTCAAATACATCGCTCAACAGCTGCTCTGTTAGCACCGCTTTTGGTTGCCCCTGACAAACCAAGCGACCTTCATCAATCACCAGTAGCTCATCACATAAACTCGCTGCGAGATTTAGATCATGGAAAGAGGCAAGCACAGTTACATCGAGGGACTTCGCTAATTCCATAATTTGAATTTGGTATTTAACATCAAGATGGCTAGTTGGCTCATCCATGATGAGCAACTTAGGCTGCTGTACAATAGAGCGTGCAATGAGCGCTCTTTGCTTTTCGCCGCCTGAAAGCGAATCAAATGCTTGTTCACTATGATGAGATAAACCAACCTGCTCTATCGCTTGATATATTCGTTGCTTATCATTGGCAGACGTACCGCTAAAAAGTCGCTTATGAGGTGTTAAGCCTAAACTCACCACATCGAATAAAGACAAATTAAACTGCGATGGTGATTCTTGTAAAACCACAGCAACCTGCTTTGCATACTCATCAGCACTGATTTGCCAGATATCTTGACCGCTTAGCAGCACAGCTCCTTGCTGAGGTTTCAAGTAACGATAAAGACAACGCAGCAGGCTTGATTTACCAGCCCCATTAGGGCCGAGTAAACCTATAAACTGCCCTGCCTTTAACTCAAGGTTAATTGATTCAAGTATGGTTTTATTCGCAGTACCCCAACTTAAATCAGACACTGATATCAATGGCGCAGCGCTAAGGCTATTTTGTTGCAAGCTTTTTCTCTCTTGGCGAGTAAGCACAACGCACAAGAAAGTACTGCTAAGTACCAGAAAATGACGTGAGTTGACCCGCTCGATGATTAATTGTTAGTACTAAGTATCTGGCTGACCATATATTTATATGGATTACAGTTGCGGGAACAGCTGGAGAATTTCACTCCATTCCATAGCATATGAGTATTATGGCGGGCTAAGTAAATAATTCAATGAATATCGCTCTAGATGGCTAAAAAACAATTTTTGGCCAAGCTTGCCCTTGTTCATCTATATATACATCGAGTGTAATTAGCCCTGCATAAGGGAGATGGAAAACATTTAAATGCGTAGCTGATTGTTTTGGCATCAGGCAAACAATAGCAAGGATTTGTTTAATCACACCTGCGTGACTAATTACCAATGACTGTTCATGCTTAGATTCGCACAATGATTGTAAAAACGTTTGCCACCATGCCTCTACTCGTGCATAAAAGTCTGCCATAGACTCACCATTAGGTACTTTTACTTGCCAAGGATGCTGCCAAAAATCACCGATATGAGGTTTACTAGTTTGCTGCCAAAGTTGCTGATAGTCTTGGCCGTCCCAATCACCGAAATTAAACTCTTTCAGCGCGTTATTGTACTGTACATTCAAGTTATGTTGGTTGGCTAAATAATCTGCATGGACTGAGCAACGTTTTAGCGGTGAGCTATATATGGCATTTAAATTTATAAGCTCAGCAGAGGCTTGGCGCATTTGTTCAAGGCCTTGCTCAGATAAAACAATATCGATTTGCCCAGCAAGAATGCCTAGCGTAGCTATCTCGCCATGGCGAAGAAAGTAAACTCGTGAAGTAAATGCGTCCATAATATTCCTCAGTAACCAATAGTCAACGTTAACGCGTTTTAAATACACTGTCGACTTATGCTAAGGAACTCATGCGAAGAGAGTTAAGCTAAACGCATTAATCGAACATCAAAATGCAGCACTGCGTTTGCGCCAATCTTGCCACCGTTACCTTTTTTACCCCAAGCAAGCTCTGGGGGGACCACAAATTCATAGCGAGAACCAATATTCATTAGCAACAAGCCTTCTTTTAATCCTTCAATTGCTTCAGATAAAGCGAACACCTCTGGCATACCCGCTTTGTAACTATCGGCAATCACACTGCCATCAGCAAGCATAATGCGCTGATTAATCACCACAGTATCAAACTCCGTTATGCGCTCCCCCTCAACATCATCAATCACTTTATACATTAAACCCGATGGGCACTGATGCGTATCTGGATGAGATGAGAACTTAACGATGAATGCTTCACTATTTTTACGGTTTAAACCTGAGGAGCCTTTTGACTTAGTAGTTTTCTTACGAGACACAGCAAACCTAAATTGTATTACAAATATAAACGCTTTATCGCATAACAACGTAACTGAAGCAAGTGGAGGTGTGAAGAATGAGCAGGGCAAGTGCTGAGAGACTCAGCACCTAACACCCACACAGGTCAGCTGACACTTAATGTCTCTGTGTTTCGGCTGATAGCCTGCGGCTAAAAGTCTATCACGCGATGTAAAATCGCGACGACACACGTGTTGGGGCGAGCTTATCGCGTAGCAGCGGGTTTATTCCGTGTCATGGGGTGTCTATTCGCGGGTGGCGCGCGATGTAAAAGCGCGCCACACACGAAAAAACCCGTTGCATTACTGCAACGGGTTTCTCTAATTAGGAGCCATGGTGCGCTACGCAGTAGGATGTCCTACTTTCACATGGCAAATGCCACACTATGCCTACAAGGATAGAAGTAGTAGGGTCTTGGTTGGGTGTTTTATTTTTCTACAGGCAACAAAAAACCCGACTCTTTCGAATCGGGTTTCTCTAATTAGGAGCCTGGCGATGTCCTACTTTCACATGGCAAATGCCACACTATCATCGGCGCTGTTTCGTTTCACTACTGAGTTCGGCATGGGGTCAGGTGGGTCCAAAACGCTATTGTCACCAAG
>NZ_LRUF01000025.1:112354-210645 GCF_001550155.1 Pseudoalteromonas arabiensis | reverse complement strand
GTCTTTCGTTGCTGCCCGCCGTGTCAGTGGATGCGCATTATAGGGAGATGGATTTTTAACGCAAGCACTTTTTATAGAAAAACACTAAAAACTCACCTTTCGCGCAAAAAACAAGCTAAAGGCAGTAAAAAACACAGTTTACTGTACAAAATACAGCCAACTTTTCTCGAGAGGATCTTAAGTATTATCGATATTAGGTAATACGCAAGTTTTTAAATAAAAAAGCGCCACTATTTTTAATGGCGCTTTTATCAATCAATGATGGATTAGTACAAGATACTATATAGTTTACGGCGATACTTAGACGCCAATGCATCGCCATCAGGTAAAGAGGCAATGATTTCTAGATAGCTTGGTTTTGCATCTGCGTAGTTAAGATCTTTTTTAAGCACATTAAATAACACCTCTAACGCTTCTTCTTTGCGACCCGCATTATTAAGCGCATTGCTTAACTCTACTTTTATCTCTAAATCATTTGGGTATTTTTCAACTTTAGCTTGCAGTGCTTTTATTTCTGGAGAGTCTGTTGCAGCTAATGCTTGTTCACACTTTGCTTGAATATTTGTGAAATACGCATCACGTTCATTCTCTGCCACTGAATCTAGTAATGCTTGTGCATCTTCTAATTTATGAATTTGAATACAAATATCAGCTAATACTAATTTTACACGCGTATGGCTCGGATCAAGCTCATAAGCCTGCTTTGCATAATTAAACGCATTATTTAAATCTTGATTAATTAACGCTTGCTTAGCTTGTTCAAGTAATAACTCGTGCTGGGCTGGTAAATGCTTTGCTAGCGCATCACGAATTTGCTGTTCTGTTTGAGCACCCGGTAACATATCTACAGGCGCAGAATCTTTTAACATCACAAGCGTTGGTAATGCTTGCAAACCAATTTGCTGTGCAAGTTGCGCTGCAAGAGCTTGCTCAACGTCACAGTCTAATGTCGCTACTAATAAATGCTCACCGTATTCATGTGCGATTTTTTCTAAAATAACAGCTTGCTGATGACACTCTGGGTTTTGCGCAGAGTAGAAAGTTAGTAAAACTAATTTTTCGGCTGAGGTCTCACCCAGTACTTGCTGTAAATTCTGTGGAGTAACATTTACCATATTATTCATTTGATCAATTGCACTATATAAGTATTTAGGTTTTTATATGGTGACAAACATAACAATTACAAGCCCATTCAGTCGAGGTCATTATGAAATTATCAGTTATATCTGCTGCGTTATTATTTCTTACTCCCATAACACAAGCAACAAGCTTAGATTTAAATCTTCAGAAAACCATGCCAGAGATTGAAAAGCTTTACTTAGATTTACATCAATCTCCAGAGCTTTCTTATCATGAAAAACAAACAGGTAAGAAATTAGCAAAACGACTTACTAAACTTGGCTTTGAGGTTACTGATAATGTAGGTGGCTATGGCGTAGTTGGTATTTACAAAAATGGTACTGGACCAACTGTGATGATCCGTACCGATACAGATGGCTTACCCATTGTTGAACAAACTGGTAAACCGTACGCTTCAAAAGTAACGGTTACAAACGACGAAGGCTCAACTGTCGGTGTAATGCATGGCTGTGGTCATGATATTCACATGAGTTCGTTTATTGGCACAGCCCAACAGTTAATGACACACAAAGATCAGTGGCAAGGTACATTAATGATGGTCGCACAACCCGCTGAAGAAGTAGGCGGTGGTGCAAAAGCAATGCTTAAAGAAGGACTTTTTACCAAGTACCCTACGCCTGACCACGTAATTGCTTTACATGTCAGTGCCAGTGTTCCAGCTGGTAAAATCAGCATGAAAAATGAGTACACAATGGCAAGTGTTGACTCAGTTGATATTACTGTAAAAGGAAAAGGTGGTCACGGTGCTTACCCACACACAACCATTGACCCTGTTGTGATTGCTTCGCGGATTGTGTTAGCACTACAAACGATTACTAGCCGAGAATTGTCACCATTAGAGCCATCAGTGATCACTGTTGGCTCAATTCACGGTGGCTCTAAACACAATGTCATTTCAGATGAAGTTAAACTGCAATTAACGCTTCGTAGTTATAACCCTGAAGTGCGATTACAACAAATCGCAGCAATTAAACGTATCTCTAAAGGGATTGCATTAAGTGCAGGACTTGATGAAAGCTTAGCGCCCGAAGTGTATGTGCATGAAGATGAATCTATTCCATCTACTTATAATAACCCTGAGCAAACCAACTTAGTGCGTTCAGCAATTGCTAATGCGATTGGTGCAGACAATGTACTTGAAACAGAAGCAGTCATGGCCGGCGAAGACTTTGGTTTATACGGACGTACAGATAAGAATATTCCAATTACTTTATTTTGGTTAGGGGGTGTTGAGCCTAGTCAGTATGATGCGGCGATGCAATCTGGTGCAACATTACCTTCTTTACACTCAAGTAAGTTTGCACCTGATTACAAAAAGGCGCTCCCTACTGGGATTACAGCGATGAGTAATGCCGCGGTTGCCCTATTCAACAAACAGTAGTTTAGGCTGACTTAGTTCTGGGCTTAGCTTTTCTTTTAAAACGTCGCTTTTGCGGCGTTTTTGGTAACTGGGCAAAGACTTGGCTGTCGCACTGCTTAGCTTGCTCAACTAAAGCATGTAACTCAGTCAGTAATGGCGTTAAAAATTGCTGATAACTCATATGTTGCTCAGCTATATTCCCTAACGATGCTTCCCACTTAGCTGTTAAGTCAGGGCTAGCAAGCTGCTCTGGTAATGTACTTATGAGAGCTTTGCCTGTTGCGGTAGCTAGAATGTTTTTACCTTGACGCTCTAAAAAGCGGCGTTTAAATAAAAGCTCAAGAATACCAGCCCGTGTAGCCTCAGTGCCTAAGCCATCAGTTTCTTTAAGGATCTTTTTAATTTCTGGGTCTTTCACATAGCGGCTGATGCCTGTCATAGCACTCAATAAGGTAGCATCAGTAAAATGCGCTGGCGGTGTCGTCATTTTGTCTACCACTTCACCTTGATTGCAATGTAGCGGCTGACCTTTTTCAAGTGCAGGTAAGGTTTGCTCATCTTTTAACTTTGTTTTACCCATTAATGTTTTAAAGCCTAAGCTAATATCTTGCTTAGCAGCAGCTTTAAAAAGCCCACCCGCAATTTCAACCGTTACTTTGGTTTCGTTAAACACATAGTCTGGATAAAACTGAATTAAATAATGACGACAGATCAATCGATAGATTTTTTGTTCTTCGCTATTTAATGATGCTGAGCGTAGCTGTTTTTCGGTAGGAACAATAGCGTGGTGAGCTGCAACCTTGTTGTCATTAAAACATTTACTCCGCTTACTGGTATCAGCTTGCTTGCAAGCTTCACTTGCTTGACCTTCATTATTGGCGATAGCGGCAATAATACTCGCTGCATCTTTATGATGCTCTTTTGGTAAATAGCGATTATCTGAACGAGGATACGTAATTAACTTATGACGCTCATACAAGCTTTGACAGGTATCTAGCACCTTTTGTGCTGGCATAGAAAACGCTTTTGCCGCATCAATTTGTAAAGCCGACAAGTTATAAGGTAACGGCGCTTGTTGTTTTTTTTGTTTTTGCTCAAGCTCAACCACCTTAGCTGGTTGATTAGTAATTCGTGACACAACATTTTCAGCAAGTCCTCTATGTAATACTCTACCTTCTTCATCTTGATAGGGCTCGCATGCTTTACTTGGTTGCCACTTAGCAGAAAATGTTTGCTGCTGCTCTGTTTCGAGATGAGCCAAAACTTCGTAGAAAGGTTTTGCTACAAAGTTAGCTATTTCATTATCGCGATTTACAACTAGCCCTAAAATAGGTGTTTGAACACGACCTACAGACAACACATTACCAAACCCTGCTTTTTGCCCAGCAAGCGTATAAGCTCGCGTTAAATTCATGCCAAATAACCAATCGGCACGTGAGCGAGCTAAGGCTGATACGCTCAAAGGAATAAAATCGCGATTCGACTTTAAATTATTCAGCGCTTTTTTAACTGCACTTAAGTTTAAGTCGCTTATTAAGAGCCGCTGGATTTGCTGTTTTTTAGCTTGGCTTAGTTTTACCTGTTCAATTACTTCATCTACCAATAACTGGCCTTCACGGTCAGGGTCACCAGCATGGATGATTATACTCGCTTGCTTAATCAGCTTTTTTAATACGGTGAGTTGTTTGCGTGTTTTTGCTTTAGGTTTTAACTGCCATTGTTCAGGCACGATAGGTAAGTGCTCAAATCGCCACTTTTTAAAACTTGCATCGTAATCGTCAGGCTCAGCTTGTTCAAGCAAATGACCAATACACCAAGAAACACAATCACCATTAGCAAGCTCAATATAACCTTCCTGCTTTTTTTGTGGTTTTGGTAGTGCATCAGCAATGGCTCGTGCAAGGGACGGCTTTTCGGCAATGTAAAGTTTCATAACGCAACACTAAATACTGTTTTTATAAACAGTAGTCTAACACAGCATTTTTTACTTAGGAATGGTCTCGGCGAGCCTATTGCGACGGGTAAATAAATAAATCATAGGCAAATAACATACAACTACGGTGCCTATATTAATAACAGGGAGTAAGGTTTTATACATATATGTGCTATACGATAAATCCCATAAGTGAATATCAATTACGCGAAATAGTTGTAATATGGGTGCCATTACAACAACTAACTGCCCTAGTACGCTCTGCCAAAGATAAACCTTATCTTTTATACCAAGATAAGCAATGATGGCCATCCATGCTATGTCATTAAATGCCCATACAACGTAACGCCAAACAAAGATGTCATCAAACTCACTCAGGCTTGAATGGATAAGAGTGCCATATAGAAAAAAACTAGCGGTTATTACAGAAAACCTGAAGGCGAGCCAATCATTTCTGATATAAAAAACAAAAATAGCTGGGCTCAGAATGAACACCCAGCTATTACTTAATATAACAATAAAAGAGTTGAACCAATCAGGCACGAGTAACGACCTTAATCAGTTTTCTGTTTTACCATCGTTACCATCACCGTTACCTGGCAGGTAGCAATATTTATCGAGCTTTTTCATTCTTATACCCATTACATTCTTTAACTAATTGTAACTGTAACTGATTTAGGGTCTTACATCAATAGGATCCGACTCTTGCGCCTTGCCTTGCATAATTGAGATTTCGACGCGACGGTTACGCCTTCTATCTTCATCGGTAACATTGGGAACAAGTGGCCTCGTTTCAGCATGGCCCACTACGACCATTCTCGATTTATCGAAACCTGGGGCTTTTTCCATTTCACTTGCAACTGCAACTGCACGCTTTGAAGATAAATCCCAATTATTGGTATATAACTCATTGGAAACCTGAAAATCATCAGTGTGACCAGATACCGTTATTTCGCCAGGCACGTCTTTTAGCAAGGTTGCAATATCTCGAATAATTGGTTTAAATTTAGGCTGTAAGAACGCACTCCCTGAAGGAAATGAGCCATTTTCCCGAATACGAATAATAATTTGCTGGCCTAAAGACTCTAGTTCAATCGCCCCATCAATAATCTGTTGTTCAAGTTGTTGCGCAATTTTCTTCACAAGCTCGTTGGTTTGTTCTTGATTCGCAGCGGAAATAGATTGATCCATCGCTTGTTCTTGCGCTGTACTTTGAGACTCACCGCCACGCTTATTACCACGCTGCTCTTGACGTCCACCTGCTGAGCTTTCATCACCGGCTTGGAATTCCAACATCTGCTGGGTCATTTCAACCGTTTGTTGTTGAATTGTTTCGATAGGCGTAGGCTCGGGTTTACCCGGCGTAAACTCCATGGCTATTACTGAAGTTCCTTTTGGGATGTCTTTTACTTCAATTTTGTTTTGTACACCAAAAGCAAACTTCATTGAGCCGGCAATTTGCTTAAATTTAAGGACATCCATTTCAGAAAAGGCAAGCAAGAGTACAAAGAAGCACATTAACAGTGACATTAAATCTGCGAAGGTTCCCATCCAAGCTGGTAAACCCGGAGGTGGACATTTGCACTCTTGATCAGACATGCTTACTCCTCAGTATCCACTTTTCGTTTAGACTCTGCTAAGTAGTTTTTCAAGATACCTTCTATTACTTTCGGGTTTTGACCATCTTGAATACCCAGTACCGCGTCGAGAATTAAGCGTTGGTTAAGAGCCTCTTCGTCTTTGCGTAGCTCTAGTTTTACCTGAATTGGAATAGCAACCACATTCGCTAAGAACGCGCCATATAATGTCGTTAATAGTGCAACGGCCATCGCAGGACCGATAGCTTTAGGATCGTCCATATTTGATAACATGGCAACAAGACCAATTAGCGTGCCTATCATACCCATTGCAGGAGCTATGTCGGCTAACGATTTAAATAGTCCCGCGCCATGCTCGTGACGAGTGGCAGTAAGTGCGATATCTTTTTGCAAGGTAGCACGAACCACATCGGCGTCATGACCATCGACGAGCATATCAACGCCCTTGCGCATAAAGCCATTAGGAATTTCAGCTTCTTCGAGTGCTAAAAAACCACCTTTACGGGCTGAGTCTGCTAACTCTACAGCTTTCTCTATTAGCTCTTCTGGAGATTCTATCTTGAACATGAAAGCTTTCGCGGCAACTTTACCTATGCCCAAAAACTGACCCATAGTAAAGTTTGACAACACAATGAAAATAGAGCCGCCAAATACAATGACCACCGAAGGGGTGTTATAAAACATTGCAACTTGGCCATCACTACTTAACACCATCGACATAGCAATTAAGCCTATGGCACCAAGAATACCTATTATGGTTGCTAAATCCACATACCCCTCCAGAGGAACAATTGCACGATACCCTAAGGCATCAAATTTTTATTATTAACTGCTTATCGGCAAGCAATTGAAATACTTAAATCATTAAATGAATTAATTTTATTTTAATGTAAGTTTCTCAAGCTACAAGTTTATCTTGTGTCTAAAAGCGTAAAAATAACATATTGGCGTTGCTTTATGCGTAAAAAAACACATCATTCTTTGACCTAGTTTAGCATTCCCCCTAAAATTGGCCTCACTTTCTATCAGCTAGTGAGGCCACTATGGCAGCGAAGAAACCAGAAAACTTGAGCTTTGAAGAAGCCTTGGATGAATTATCTAATATTGTTGTACAAATGGAACAGGGTGACTTGTCATTAGAGCAATCTCTTAAGCAGTTTGAACGTGGTATTGCATTAGCTAATGCCTCATCAGGTAAACTACAACAAGCAGAACAAAAAGTTGCCATACTTATGGGTAACGATAGCCAAGCTCCACTGAGCAATTTCGATTCAAATTTGGACTAATTTCAGTGCAATTAATAGACCAACTGCAAGATGCGCGCAATGATGTTGAAGCAACACTTAATCACTATTTTGATCAGCCTTTAGATACCGAACAAACAATAAAAGAAGCCACTCATTATGGCGTGTTAAATGGCGGCAAACGATTACGTCCATACCTTGTTTATGCAACAGGTAGGATGATGGGGGCACAGAAAAAAGACCTCGATATTCTTGCAGCAGCCATTGAGTGTATCCATAGCTATTCACTAGTTCATGATGACTTACCAGCAATGGATGATGACGATCTGCGACGTGGCCGCCCTACTTGCCATATAGTGTATGGTGAAGCAAACGCTATTCTTGCAGGTGATGCACTACAAACACTTGCCTTTGACTTAATTGCCAATCATCCTTTTTCTGTACCGCCAGCGCAGCAAATAAAAATGATCGCCTCATTAAGCAAAGCCTCAGGTATTGAAGGTATGGTAGGTGGTCAAGCGCTTGACATTAGTGCGACGAATAATGAAATCAGTGTCGAACAATTAGAGCGTATTCATCAACTAAAGACAGGGGCACTGCTTAATTGTGCAATAACCCTAGGTGCATTGTGTGCCAATCAATGTGACGAGTACACATTAAAACAGCTTAATTTGTTTGGACAAGCGATAGGTCTGGCTTTTCAGGTACAAGACGATATCCTAGATGTCGAAGCAGATACAGAAACACTTGGCAAACCACAAGGGTCAGATATTGCAGCGAATAAAGCAACCTACCCCGCTCTTTTAGGACTGGATGGCGCAAAGCAAAAAGCGCAAGATTTACTCGCACAGGCACATCAAGCTTTAGAGGCGATTAATTTCGATACGAGTGAACTGGCAAGGCTTGCCAACTATATTGTTGAACGCAAATATTGATGCGTAAAACAACGACAAAATAACTAAAAAATCAGAGTCACAATAAGCTATAATGCACTCTGGTTAGCGAAGGATGTATATAAAATCATGACACTTGATAGTAGCAAGTATCCATTATTAAGTTTGGTTGACGAGCCAGCACAGCTGCGTGATTTAGCGCAAGATAAATTACCTGCGTTTAGTAAAGAGTTACGCGAGTACCTGCTTAACTCAGTCTCGCAAAGTAGTGGTCATTTAGCCTCAGGGTTAGGCACAGTTGAATTAACTGTCGCTCTGCATTATGTCTATAACACGCCCTCTGATCGACTCGTTTGGGATGTAGGCCATCAAGCCTACCCACATAAAATTTTAACGGGTCGCCGTGACCAAATGCATACTATTCGCCAAAAAGACGGTTTACACCCTTTCCCATTTCGCGAAGAAAGCCAGTACGACACATTTAGTGTAGGTCACTCAAGTACATCAATTTCAGCCGCACTAGGAATGGCCATTGCCGCTGAAAAAGAAGGTAAAGATCGAAAAACAGTGGCTGTTATTGGTGATGGTGCGATTACTGCAGGTATGGCATTCGAAGCGATGAACCACATGGGTGATGTAAACCCTAACGTATTAATTATCTTAAATGATAATGAAATGTCGATTTCTGAAAACGTGGGTGCACTAAACAACCATTTTGCACGAATCTTATCAGGTAGCTTTTATACCAACATCCGTGAAGGCAGCAAAAAGCTGCTATCAGGTTTGCCTCCAGTAAAAGAGCTGGCAAGTCGCATGGAAGAGCACTTAAAAGGTATGGTCATCCCTGGCACTTTCTTTGAAGAGCTAGGTTTAAATTATATCGGCCCGATTGATGGGCACGATGTAAACATGTTGGTTGATACCTTACGCAATATGCGTAATCTTAAAGGCCCACAATTACTGCACATAAAAACGCAAAAAGGGAAAGGTTATAAACCTGCTGAAGCGGACCCTATTGGCTACCACGGTGTACCAAAATTCGATCCAAGCATGTCAAAACTACCCAAATCAAAACCAGGAGCCGCTACATTCTCTAATGTGTTTGGTGACTGGCTTTGTGATATGGCAGCACAAGACGACAAGCTGATGGCAATTACCCCAGCAATGCGTGAAGGCTCAGGCATGGTACGCTTTTCGAAAGAATACCCCGAGCAATACTTTGACGTTGCTATTGCGGAACAACATGCAGTAACACTGGCGGCAGGTTTAGCATGCGAAGGCTTAAAACCAGTTGTTGCCATTTACTCAAGCTTTTTACAACGTGCATATGATCAGCTCATTCATGATGTGGCACTACAAAACCTTCCTGTTTTATTTGCCATTGACCGTGCAGGTATTGTTGGCGCAGACGGTGAAACTCACCAAGGTGCCTACGACTTAAGCTTTATGCGCTGCATACCAAACATGATCATCATGGCACCAAGCGACACCAATGAGTGCCGACAAATGCTTTACACTGGTTACCAATGTAATCAACCAGTAGCAGTTCGCTACCCACGTGGTAGTGCGGGCAATTGTGACGTTGAAACGCAAATGAGCGCAATTGAAATAGGCCGTGCACGCACTATACGCAAAGGCAGTAAAGTGGCGATTTTATCGTTTGGTACATTACTAGAAAACGCTGAACTGGCGGCAAAGGAACTCAACGCCAGCTTACTTGATATGCGTTTTATTAAGCCGCTTGATACACAAGCTATTGATGACTTACTCGCAGAGCACGATGTACTTGTGACATTAGAAGACAACGCCATAGCTGGTGGTGCTGGCTCGGCAGTTAATGAGTATTTAGCAGCCGCTAAGGCAAGTGTAAAAATATTGAACTTAGGTATTCCTGATGAATTCATTAAGCATGGCACTCAGCAAGAGATGCATGCAGAAATGGGATTAGATACCCAAGGAATAGTAACCAATATCAACGCATTCATAGCCTGACATTAATTTACAAAAAGGAGCATAGAGCTCCTTTTTTATTTATAGAACAATCACATCTAAAAAAATTGAAAAATAATTAATTTTTTTGCATCCAACATTATCCCTTCTTCGTTTATTCACTGAGGTTAACCTGTGAGCAAGTAATGCTTTTAAGCTGTGCTAAGCAAAACAGATGTCTGTTCACATTTGATGGAATATTAAAGAAGGTATGAACAAATGAAAGCGTTTAAAAACAACCTAGCAGTAGAACAAATTGACACTCAGTCTAAACTTATGAAGTTAACATTTTCGGCCTTAGCGCTCGCTGTTACGATTGGTATTGCAGGCTGTAGTGGCGATGATGGTAAAGACGGTGCAGCAGGTCAACAAGGTGTTGCAGGACAAGATGGTTCGGATGGAATGGATGGGCAAAATGGGGCGCCAGGCTTTGCGGCAGCCACCTTTATTCTAGCTAACAATGGCGCTGATAACGCAGGCACAGTCAACTTGATTGACCAAAATGCGGCTAAGTTAAGTACGTTTAATAGTGGTGCCAACGAAGGTGTTGCATTCGATAGCTTAGGTAACTTAGTGCAAGCAGCAGATTCTGCTAATGGCTCGTTAAGTACCGTATGTCAGGTGCTTAGTCGTGGCGATGGCAGCTATAACAGCAGTATCGATCGTATGATAAGCGGTACTAACACAACCCTTGTCAATCCCAAAGGTATTCATGTATCTCATAAGCATGGCTTGGTGCTGATTGCTGATTTTAATGCGATGCAAGTCACTGTATTCGGTAAAGAAGCCGCAGGTGATGTGGCCCCACTTGCAACAACCACCACAGCTGCAAAACCATGGGACTTAACCTACGATGATGACAACGATCGTTTATACGTTGCGCTAACCAATGGTGATGTAGCAGTTTATGATAATTACGTCAGTGGTGGCTTTGTAGCGACACCAGCCCGAACAATTACACCTAGCGATGACAGCGGTGCTAAAGTTTCAGTCAACATTCATGGCATCGCGCTTGATATGCAAACTAACACCTTAGTACTCTCTGATGTAGGCAGTGCATCAGATACAACAGATGGTGCAATTTTTGTTATTTCTGATGCATCACAAGCCAGTGGCATGGTCACGGTAGATCGTCATATTGCAGGGCCTATGTCTATGCTAGGTAACCCAGTTGATATAAGCCTCACAGGGAGTGACTTAAGAGTCGCTGAAAAATCAAATGACGCAGTTCTGGTATTTAGTAACATATTTGCAGGCCCAAGCGGTGATATTTCGCCAGACTTAGTCACTGCGACTACAAAACCAGAATCAATTACAGAAACCATCATGCATAACGATATGCAAGATAGTTCTGATAGTATCATGGTGAATATGCCGCTACTTGGTGTTGCAGTCAGCAGTAACCCAGGAGCCGTAGGCCCTACTACGGGGCAAATTAGTCGTTTAAATGCTCCTTTAACAGCTGAGCTTGCGACTTATAATGCAAGCCAAACCATTGAGAGTGTTGCATTCGACAAATCAGGCACTAGCTATGCCACATTTGATAATGCAAGCACGTCAATTGGCGGCGTTGCAATTTCAACTAAAGTGGCGACTTCTCGTGATGGCGAAAGCTTTTCAATGGCCCAAGACAGATTAATTACTGGCGCAAATACCGGTATTATTTCACCGAAGGGGCTTGATGTAGCATCTGATGCTGGCATGCTATTTGTTGCAGAATTCAATCCAACTACACCTGGGGTTTTGATATTTTCAAGCTGCGCAACAGGTGATGTAAGCCCACTCATGACACTGACTCCTAGTGCTAGTGCGCGCCCTTGGGATGTTGACTATGACCCTGTAACAGATAAAGCGTTTGTTGCACTGACCAATGGCACGGTTGCAGTATTCGATGAAGTTAAAAGCAAATGGCTAGCTGGCATGACAACTATTTCAGGTGAAGATCGCTTAATTACTCCTGCATCGGGTGGTACTGCATTTGCGGCGCCAACCAACATTCATGGCATAGACTACGACCCAACCAGTGACTCGTTAATTATCTCTGATGTAGGCAGTGCTGCGGATGCAACAGACGGTAAAATTTACGTGATAAATAATGCATCAATGGCAAGTGGTTTAACCAATGTTAGCGTTAACATCGCTGGTCCCGCTAGTCAGCTTGGTAACCCTGTAGATATCATGTACACAGGCAGCCATCTCTATGTGGCTGAGAAATCAAACGGTCTAGTAATGCGTTTCGACAATATTTTAAATAGCCCTGGAGGCGATATCGCTGCAGATGTTAGCTATTCATTTACAGCGCCTGAGTCGGTGGCTATTTTACCTGCTTGGCTTAACCACTAAACCATCAATAGGCGTTTAGGTAACAAGCGTCTTGGTTGGCCTCCAATGCCTTATCTAGCCCTAGATAAGGCATTTTTATTTAGCGCATCCAGATTTTAATATCTGCTAGACCATTAGCCTGAAGAGCACTGAGTTGCTGATCAACATTTTGAGTTTGTTCAAACTCAAATGCGTCAAGTTGCTCATCAAACGTTATATTAGCAACCCCGTCGCCACCACGCTTTTTAACTTGATGTAGTGCGATATCTGCAAGGTTCACTGATGTTTCCCAACCAATAACTTGCCCACCTAGCAAAGGAAGCGGATAAAAAGACCATCCAAGAGAAGCAGTAATGGTTGTTGACTCTCCATTTGGAAGTCTAAATGCATTACCCGCAATAGCCTCACACAGTTCAGCTGCATAACTATCTATACCAGAACGTTTAAAATCACGCAGTAAAAGTAAGAACTCATCACCACTCCAACGTGCAACATAATCAGAGCCTTGGGTACGACTATTCAACAGTGTAGCCATTTGCTGTAAGCAACTATCACCAGCCAGCGGTCCATAGGCGTCATTGATACGGCTAAAGTTATCAAAGTTAATAATCATCAATACTAAGCATTTACCCTGCGCTTGCAGTGATTGCGAGTTACGCTGGAAGTGCTCAATATCCTTAGGAAGTTGATCAAATAAGAAGCGGCGACTACGAAGCCCCGTCAGCTCATCTGAGTGACTAACTAATTTAAGCTGTGAGTTCACTTGGTTAAGCTTATCGTTCGCTTCACGAAGCTCTACGGTGCGTTCTGTTACTAAGCTTTCAAGGGCTAACTGCTTGCGTTTTTCTTGCGCTCTAAACACCCAAAAGACCAGATAAAATAATAAAATAAAGCTGCTTGTGATGAGCAATCTAAAATAAATAGTTTCATCAAATCGTTGCGGCACAACAAACGCATAGTCTGTTCTGCGCGCTTTCTGCCAGTCTTCACCACGGCGTTTAGCTTCTAGATGAAATAAAAAAGAGCCCGGTGGTAAGTTAGTGTAGATTGCTTCGCGACGTGTGTTTGCATAGCGCCAGTGACTATCTAACCCACTTAATCGGTAACGGAACTCAATACTTGAAGGAGCATAATAATCGATAGCGGTGTACTTAATGGTGACATCTCGCTCATCAATTTGTAATTCTGGTTTAGCGCCAAGCGAAGCCGTACTCATTTGGCGAAGTGGTGTGGTAATGTTTTCAATACGTGGCTTAAGTGCTTTAACACCAAATAGTTCAACACTTTTAGGTATTTCAACGACCCCTTGTAAACTTGGATACCAAATTGAATTACCAGTGTCCGCCACCGCATCATGACCAAGACCCGCACAACATTGGCTAGCCTTACCATCAAGCTGGCGGTCAAATGACGAAATAACCTGCTCAACTTTCAAGCTCTCAATGTCGGTACTAAACTGCTCAACCGGCATACGGTATACGCCTTTCATGGTACTGACCCAAATACGCTTTAGCTGTTTGTCATAGACAAGACTGAAAATAGAGCCATAGGGTAAACCGTCTGTAGCATCTAACTGACGCCACTGCCCTTGTGTGCTTCGATAAAATAAGCCATCATTCAAAGAGCCAATTAAAATACCCACACCGTCGATATTTAAAATACTGGTCACATACGCACTCTCTAAACTGGTCTGATCGCCAATTTTCTCAATACCGCGGTCGGTAAAGTAGTAAGCACCTTTACTCGTGCCAATTAAGCCAAAATTTTGCTCATCCAGTACGTAGGTTATAAATTTACTGCTCAAAAAGGCGTTGTAAGCAAATGGCGTTAACCCCCCATAACTTAACCGATACATGCCCCGACCCGTGCCAAGCCAGAAACCGCCTTTGTTTGAACTGCTAATTGCAAATACGGGGTTATCACGAAGAGCTCTACCAGGTACCGTATACAAACGCTGGTTTTCATAATAAAAAACGCCTCGACCAGTGGCAATATAGAGGCGGTCGCCATCAAATTGTAAGTCATGCACCGCAGCGCGACCAAATTGATTGCTGGGTATTTGATTTACAAAGTTTTTATTGTAATCGAAGTAACCAACACCACTACGGTTAGCAACCCATAACTTACCATCAGGCGCTTGGCTAATCGCCATCACCGCTTCGGTCATATTTGAAATAGCAGAATGGCGCTCTATTCGCCCTTCGTGGGCAAGCCATAAACCTTCACTAAAGCTTGCCAGCCAAATATTATTTTGATTATCACGAAAGATGTCAGCAAACCAGATGCTCTGATCTAACTGACTAGGCTCAACCCACTGCCAGTCACCTGAGTTATCTCTAAATAATAAACGACCATAGGTGGAAATCCACAGCGCACCATCTGAATCGCTCATAAACTTATAAACAGCTGAGTTGCTCGCGTTAGGGAGTGGGAATGGACGCAGCTCATCATCTAAATCAAGAAAGTATGCACCCAGCTCCGATGCTAAATATAAGTTACCCTCAAGCCAAGCCATATCATGAATAATGGTCTGCGCTAGGCGCTCAGGCAATGACACTTTTGCGGTAAGTTCTAAACGTAGCTTTGCAAAGTCAGATGAGGTATTTGTTAAACGCAACAGGTGACGCTCATTGACCAACCATATACCTTCTGGTGATAGCGCCATTTGGCTGACTGAACCGACAATTTGCGTAATTGGTGTGGCATTGGATACAGGCACGACCAAGGCTGAATTTTGATTTAATGTAACCTGATTACGTGCTACGAAATAAAGGCCATTGGCCGCAATCCAAATACTGCCTTTTGAGTCTTCAAGAATATCGCGAACAGGCCCTTTTACGTTAAAGGTTTGCGACATCATAGTTTTAGGATCAAGTGTTACCAAACCATTTTTGGTACCAACCCAAAGTAACCCGGTGCTATCTACCAATAGCTTATTAATACCATTACTAGGTAGAAAATCGCTATTTTGTGTATTGAAGTTAGTAAAGGTATTTCCATCAAAGCGACTTAGGCCAAACTGTGTGCCTAGCCACATATAGCCTTGCTCATCTTGAGCAATACTTTTTAAAGATTGTGAGGGCAAGCCATTTTGGATATTCCACTGTTTAACGACGTAGTCGGTAATAGACGCAAATGCAGACGTGCTGCAAAGCATCAACAAACAGAGAATTATAAATCGCATCATATACTTGCCACCAAGTAACACCTAACTCATCGTTTAAAAAGGTAAATAGCCTGCTTTAAACAAGGCTTGAACACAAATTAATGAAAATATACCTGCTAAAATATCATCAGCCATGATGCCCAAGCCACCGTGTAAACGTCTATCTAAAATTCGGATAGGACCTGGTTTAGCAATATCAAAAAAGCGGAACAATAAAAAACCAACCAATAATGACTGCCAACTTAATACGGCACCTATCATGGTGATATAATAACCAGCAACTTCATCCCAAACAATGGCTGGATGATCATGTACTCCTAAGTCATCGGCTGTTTTACCACAGGCCCAAATACCAAACACACTGATCACGATGGCGAACACCACCTGTAACCACAATGGAAAGTACATAGTTATAAAAATAAATGGTAAGGCAGCAAATGTACCGAAGGTACCTGGTGCTTTAGGCGCAAGACCTAAACCAAAACCCAAACCAAAAAACTGGTGTGGGCGTTTTAAATTGAATAAACGGTTACTGCTCAAACCGGCTCCTTCGTAAAATGCTGAAAGCCCTTACCTTGATAGTTAAATTTTTCACCATCAAGTAATAGCTCAATCTCGCCTTCGCCACTTTGAATTTGCCCAACACAACTCGCTTCAACACCGTACTGGCGTAGTTTCATATCTACCATGCTTTTATTACTTTCAGGCACAGTAAACAACAACTCGTAGTCGTCACCGTAATTTAGAATGTAATCAAACTGCTCTTTACGTGGAATTGAAGAATTTAAGGCATCTGACACAGGCACTTTATCAACATTAATCACAGCACTAACTTGCGATAGCGCTAAAATATGGCCTAAATCTGCCAGTAAACCATCAGAAATATCAATGGCTGATGAGGCTGCACCGCGTAAAACTTGCCCTGCAGCCACTCGAGGCGTCGGGTAATCGAAGCGATTATTTAAATAGCTTAAATGTTCTGGGGCAATATCAAGGCCTTGCTTACGTGCTTCTATTGCTACACCAGCATCCCCCAGTGGACCAGTTACATAAATCCAATCGCCCACTTTGGCACCACTACGACGCAACGCTTTACCTTGAGGTACGATGCCTTTAGCACAAATGGTAATCGTTAAAGGCCCTTGTGTTGTGTCACCGCCAATGATCTGCACATTGAAGTACTCTGCAATCTCATGCATGCCTTCGGTGAACTGTTCAAGCCACTCTATATTAGCATCTGGCAATGTTAAACCAACCGAAACCCACGTAGGTTCAGCGCCCATTGCAGCCAAGTCACTTAAATTAACGGCTAAAGCACGATGTCCTAGGGCACGCGGTGATATATCATCAAAAAAGTGTACACCCGCGACTAAGGTATCTGTTGTTACTGCCAGTTGGCAGTTTTCAGGCACGGTTACTAACGCACAATCGTCACCAATTCCAAGGTTTACATCACGACGAATAATGCCGCGACCTTTAAAGTAACGATTGATTAATTCAAATTCCTTCATACACAAAAAAGCCGGCCCAAGCCGGCTCTCCTTTACGGGGTTGATTACTTGCGCAGCTCTTTCACTGCTTTATCAAGTACACCGTTAACAAATTTATGACTATCTTCAGCACCAAACATCTTCGCAAGCTCAATGCCTTCATTGATTGCTACTTTATAAGGTACGTCTTCACGGAATTTCAGCTCGTAGCCAGACAGACGTAAAATTGCTTTTTCGACCATGTCTAACTCATCAGCTGGGCGTGCTAAATGTGGTGCAACGATTTCATCTAATTGCTTACAGTTAACAACAACACCGCGTGCTAGGTCTTTGAAATATTCGACGTCGATTTTAGTCACATCATTTTCAATTAACATTTGCTGTTCAATGTCAGCAATTGGGTTACCGCTTAACTGCCAAGAGTATACGGCTTGAAGTGCTAAGATACGTGCTTTACGTCTTGCTGCTGGTTTCACAGAGATTCCTTAAACTTAAATTTTGTCTAACACATTAACCATTTCAAGCGCACCTAAAGCAGCTTCGCCGCCTTTATTACCCATTTTGGTACCTGCGCGCTCAATTGCTTGCTCAATGCTTTCAGTGGTTAATACGCCAAATGCAACCGGGATATCATACTCAAGAGATACTTGTGCAAGACCTTTGTTTGATTCGCCAGCGACTAAATCAAAGTGTGGCGTACCACCTCTGATCACTACGCCTAAAGCGATGATTGCATCGTGTTCTTTCTTTGCTGCAACGCGTTTCGCTGCTAAAGGTAATTCAACGGCACCTGGTACGTAAACAACGGTAATGTCGTCGTCAGATACGCCACCTGTGCGCTTAAGCTCATCAACAGCACCTGCTAATAGGCTGCTACCAATAAAGTCATTAAAGCGAGAAATGACAATGGCAAATTTTTTGCCTGGTGCGTATTTGTTACCTTCAATAATTTTCATTTAATAACCCTAAAAAATAAGTTTAAGCGGTTGCGATTGCGCAAAAATTACGGCGCATAATACCACAAAAATATAAAAGTAGCCTAGTTAATTAAGACTGCGGCTCAACGTAATCAACCACCTCTAAGTGGAAACCAGATAACGCATGGTACTTTTTCGGACGGCTCATTAAACGCATCTTTTCAATACCTAAATCAGCTAGGATCTGAGAGCCGACCCCCACGGTACGCGATGTACCTTGGAATTTACGATGACTAACATTTTCACCCGCATCTTCAGCGGCAAATGCTTTTACCGTTGCTTCAAGCTCTTCGGTTGACTCTTGTTTACCTAAAATTACTAACACACCATCATGTTTAGCAATATAAGCCATTGCATCAGATAACCCCCAACTACGGTCTGCATTGCGATCTGAGAGCAAAATATCATTAAACGTACTTTGTAAGTGAACACGTACTAACGTTGGCTCATCTTTTGATACGTCACCTTTTTGTAAAACATAATGAAGCTGACCATCAATAGTGTCTTTGTAGGTCACTAAATCAAAGTCACCATGCTCGGTTGGCAGTTTACATTTAGCAACGCGCTCAATGGTGGTTTCGTTTAGGTTTCTGTACTCGATTAAATCCGCAATGGTGCCAATTTTTAAGTCATGCTCTTTCGCAAATACTTCAAGATCTGGGCGACGTGCCATGGTGCCATCTGCATTTAAAATTTCAACAATCACTGATGAAGGCTCAAGACCCGCTAAACGCGCTAAATCACAACCCGCTTCAGTATGACCGGCACGTGTTAACACGCCACCTGGCTGCGCCATAATTGGAAAAATATGCCCTGGTTGTACAATATCGCTCGGCACGGCACCTTTAGCAATAGCCGCTTGCACTGTGCGTGCGCGGTCGGCCGCAGAAATACCCGTTGTTACGCCTTTAGCCGCTTCAATCGACATAGTGAAATTAGTTGAAAAGGCAGCACCGTTGTTTTTGACCATAAGTGGTAATTCTAACTGCTGACAACGCTCTTGTGTCATGGTTAGACAAATTAAACCACGGCCGTGTGTTGCCATAAAGTTGATGGCATCAGCACTAATATGTTCTGCTGCGATGATTAAATCGCCTTCATTTTCTCTGTCTTCATCGTCCATTAAAATAACCATTTTACCGGCTTTAATGTCATCGATAATTTCTTGCGCGCTGTGTAAATTCATAATGTGCCCATGAGAGTATGATTAATTTGACCTATCCGTGCTTATTTAATAAAGCCAGCTTGTGCTAGCAAGCTCATTGATATGTCTGAACGGGAAGGTTGTTCAGCCCCTTTTATTAGGCGCTCTAAATAGCGAGCAATCTGGTCAACTTCTAAGTTCACCTGAGTACCCACCTGAAATTCTGCAATCGTTGTTTGCTCAGCGGTATGTGGAACAATCGTCAACTTAAAGCGATTTTGCTCGACTTCGTTGACCGTTAAACTAATACCATCAATACATACCGAACCTTTGTAGGGAATGTATTTCATTAAATCGCTGTTGGTACTTAGCCAATACTCTGTTGCACGAGCATTAGGGCTAATACTTTCTACCGTCGCAATACCATCAACATGCCCTGATACCAAGTGCCCGCCTAAACGAGAAAGTGGTTGCATGGCTTTTTCGAGGTTAACTGTTTGACCTTTTTTATAATGCGCAAATCCAGTTAAGCTGATTGTTTCGTTTGATAAGTCAGCACTAAAACCATCGCTATGTTTAGCGACAACCGTTAAACACACACCGTTGGTGGCAATACTGTCACCGAGCTTGACGTCTTTCATATCCAAATTATTGCTTTGGATACGAATAGCTAGATCACCTTGTTTTTGTGTTAGTTCAACAATTTTACCTGTTGCTTCAATTATTCCAGTAAACATAGTGCTACTCTTTATTTTCAATGTCTGTGGCTTGCTTTGCTTTTGTCGCTGTTAAGCGGATGTCGTCACCAATCATCACTGTATCAGTAAAGGTCAGTTCAGTGATATCACTCATCATGGTGACTTCTGCAAAGTTTAGTAAGCTTTTGCCCATATCACCTATTAACTTAGGAGCAATATAAACAATGTATTCGTCAATTAAATCTTGCTCTGCGAACACCCCAGCAAGGGTCGCCCCCGCTTCGAGCCAAATATGATTAAATTGTAGCTCAGTAAGACGCTTTAAAAGGGCCGATAAATCAACTTTATTGTTAACTGCTGGCACCACTTCGTGCTTAACAAAATGAGGCCATTGATGCTGATTATCAAGCGACGTGGTAAAAATAATCACTGGGCTCTCGATGCTGAATAACGCAAGCTCAGGCGTTAACCTATTTTGTGAATCAATAATGACTCGGGTCGGCTGGCGTAAAGGCAAGGATGTAGGCATGGTAAATGGAAGCTCTTCAATGCGAACATTCAGTTTTGCATTATCGGTCAAAACCGTATCTGCGCCAGTGAGTATCGCGCAACTTTGGGCACGAAACGCTTGCACGTCTTGGCGTGCTTTAGAGCCTGTTATCCATTTACTTTGGCCGTTATTTAGCGCAGTTTTACCATCTAAACTACATGCCATTTTACAAGTCACATATGGCAATCCTGATTCCATACGCTTTAAAAAACCTTTATTTAAATCGCGTGCTTGTTGTTCAAGTAAACCAGATGCAACGCTAATACCGGCGTCGGCTAAAATTTGTAGGCCGCGACCACTCACCGCAGGGTTTGGGTCGACCATAGCGGCAATCACCTTGCTAACACCCGCTGCTTTTAAACCTTCGGCACAAGGTGGAGTGCGTCCATAATGACTACAAGGCTCTAAAGTCACATAGGCAGTGGCGCCTTTCGCGTTGTCGCCAGCTACAGCCAAGGCATTCACTTCAGCATGGCCCTGCCCTGCTAATTGATGAAACCCTTCACCGACTATTTCGCCATCTTTAACCAAAACACAGCCAACATTCGGGTTTGGCGTCGTAGTAAAACGACCTTGTTTAGCAAGCTCAATGGCACGCGCCATATAAGCTGTATCAAGCTCTGTAAACGACATGATTAATCACCTAAACGAGCGATTTCTTCACCAAACTCGCGAATATCTTCAAATGAACGATAAACCGATGCAAAGCGCACATAGGCTACTTTGTCGAGTTTCTTTAGTGACTCCATGATGCACTCGCCAATTAAATGACTAGAGATCTCACGTTCACCCGTGGCACGAAGTTGAGATTTAATGATGTTAACGACTTCATCGACCTGCTCAGTGCTAACAGGGCGTTTCTCTAAAGCGCGATGCAAGCCATTGAGTAACTTGTCTTCATTGAATGGTTCGCGGCTACCGTCTTGCTTGATGACTCTTGGCATCACAAGCTCAGCGCCTTCAAAGGTGGTAAAGCGCTCATGGCATTCGTTACATTCACGTCGACGTCTCACTTGGTGACCACCGCCAACAAGTCGAGAATCAATTACTTTGGTATCTTTTGCGGTGCAAAAAGGGCAATGCATAGGGTTCAACTTCCGTTTATAAAAAACAAAAAAAGGCCGCTTAGTAAGCGGCCCTTATAATAGCAAAAAACAACGCTATTGTTATCTTAATTACGGTTTAACCAGTAATTAAGCGTAAACTGGTAATTTTTTACAGATAGCTTTCACTTTCTCTTTTACTTCTGCTTGTACAGACTCATCGTTGATGTTGTCTAGTACGTCACAGATCCAGCCCGCAAGCTCTTTTGACTCAGCTTCTTTGAAGCCACGGCGAGTAATAGCCGGAGAACCAATACGAAGACCAGACGTTACGAACGGTGAACGTGGGTCGTTTGGTACTGAGTTTTTGTTAACTGTGATGTTTGCATTACCTAGTGCAGCGTCAGCATCTTTACCTGTGATATCTTTATCAATTAGGTCAAGAAGGAATAAGTGGTTGTCTGTTTTACCAGAAACAACTTTGTAGCCACGCTCTTGAAGAACTTCAACCATAGCTTGAGCGTTCTTAACAACTTGTGCTTGGTACGTTTTAAACTCTGGTTGTAATGCTTCTTTGAAAGCAACCGCTTTAGCAGCGATGATGTGACATAAAGGACCACCTTGACCACCAGGGAATACAGCGCTGTTTAGCTTTTTGTAAATCTCTTCATCACCACATGCAGAAACGATTAGACCGCCACGAGGACCCGCTAATGTTTTGTGAGTTGTTGTAGTAACAACGTGTGCGTGAGGGATTGGGCTTGGGTATACACCTGCCGCGATAAGACCAGCAACGTGAGCCATATCTACGAATAAGTATGCACCTACTTTGTCAGCGATTTCACGGAATTTAGCCCAATCAACAACGCCAGAGTATGCAGAGAAACCAGCGATGATCATTTTTGGCTTGTGCTCTAATGCAAGTGCTTCAACTTGAGCATAATCAATTTCGCCTGTCTCTTCATTTAGGCCGTATTGAATTGCATTGTACGTTTTACCAGAAAAGTTAACGTGTGAGCCGTGAGTTAAGTGGCCACCATGAGCTAAGCTCATACCTAGTACTGTATCGTGCGGCTGAAGAAGCGCTTGGAAAACAGCTGCGTTTGCTTGTGAACCTGCGTGAGGTTGAACGTTAGCGTAGTCAGTACCGAATAATTCGTTTGCACGGTCAATAGCCAGTTGCTCAACAACGTCAACGTGCTCACAACCGCCATAGTAACGTTTGCCTGGGTAGCCTTCAGCATATTTGTTCGTTAGCTGAGAGCCCTGTGCTTCAAGCACGCGTGGGCTACAGTAGTTTTCAGACGCGATCAGTTCGATGTGCTCTTCTTGACGAGCCGTCTCTTTATTGATGGCTGCAAATAACTCTGGATCGAAATCCGAAATATTCATGCTACGTTCTAACATGGGGTCTCCTAAGGCAACGTGTATGGTGTTTTTTTGAAGGCTATATTGTACGCTTAAAACGCACTTTTGCCTATCGTGTAAAGATGAACATATTTAAACAGGGATTGAATTTATTTCACAGTGTTTTAATAATGATATTTTTTTATTGATACATAACAAAAATTTATAAATTTAAAATATTACATATATTTTTAAAATGTCACTAAATTAAAAAAGCGGCCGCTGACACTTGTATTTCCGCTTACACCAACTAATCTTATAGTATTAGTTAGTATCAAGGATGATAGCGAGACATGTTAGCCAAACCAATTTACGAAGTTGTCCCTTATGTGTACTTCTTTCTCGGGGTGAGTTGTATTACGTTAGCCAAAGATAGTGTGCCAACTTTAATCGGTATAATACTGTTTTTAATGGGCGCTAATGTGTGGCGTATGCGCTCTGAGGCCAGAAGAACTGATCACTCAAGCCAAAGAATAAAACAAACGAAATCTCACTATTACTATGAATTTAAACCATTTATTTTATTCATTTCAGCGTTCACTTTAATTCAGTGGACACAAAACGAAATAATCTCAATTATCAGTGTGTTACTGTGTATCGCCTCTTTGGTAATTCTCATTATGCGAGTTTTAAACCGTCATAGCCATTCACTACTTCATTAAAATAAGCAATATAAAAAAGAGCGGCTAAGCCGCTCTTTTTTATGGATATTACGCGAGTTTACTTAGTAGCTCAGTGCGAAGCAATTGATAATCAAACTTGATATCTTCAGCTAAACATTGCTTTGCTAATGCATCAGCAAGTGGTTTCGGCATAGGCAATTCGATGTCTAAAATTTCTTCAACACTTTCTTTAAATTTAGCTGGGTGTGCTGTCGCTAAAAAGATGCCTGCGCTGCCGTCTGCTAGATTTTCTTTCAAGCCTTGATAAGCAATTGCAGTATGAGGCTCTGCAATGTAACCCGTTTGATGAATTTTTTTCATCACCTCTTTTGTTTCTTCTTCACCTACACAGCTTGAGTAAAAATCATCATAGCTAAACCATTTGTTATCCAACATAAACTGAACACGTGGCCAGTTATTCGGTTTACTCACATCCATTGCGTTCGATAAAGACTCAAGTGTGTCATTCGGTGCCCACTCTTTGTTTTGTAAAAAACGTGGCACCGTGTCGTTTTGATTCGTTGTGGCACTTAATTTAGCAACCGGCATACCAAGCACTGCTCCAATCATTGCAGCGCACACATTACCAAAGTTACCACTTGGTACTGAGATATGCGCTTTACTGCGCTGCTCTTTTGGTAATTGGGCAATGGCTTCAAAGTAATAGCATACCTGTGCAACTAAACGACTGATATTGATTGAGTTTGCTGAGTTTAGACCAAGCTTTTGTTTAACTTCATCGTCTAAAAACGCTTGCTTTACCATGCTTTGGCAATCATCAAAGCTACCATCAACGGCGTAACAGTGAATGTTATTGCCTAACGTTGTGAATAGCTTTTGCTGCGCCAGTGATATTTTACCTTTCGGGTATAAGATCACGACATCAATATTAGGCTTATTATAAAATGCATGAGCAACCGCAGCCCCAGTGTCGCCTGATGTAGCCGTTAAAATCGTGACTTTTTCGCCTTGGTTAAATTGCGCAAGACATTCAGCCATAAAACGGCCACCAAAGTCTTTAAACGCAAGCGTTGGACCATGAAATAGCTCTAAGCAATAAATGTCTTTTTCAACTTCTACCAACTTCACATCAAAGTTAAACGCATTTTGCACCATCTGAGCAACGGTATCGGCAGGTAATTCATCACCAATTAGGTGCGATAAAATCTTGCTGCTACGGCTAACAAAGTCCAAATCTAATAACGCATCAATGTCTTGAATTGGCGTTAGGCTTTCTGGGAAGAACACCCCTTGGTTACGCCCTAAACCCGTTTTTACCGCTTCAACAAACGACACCTGTTGTGTTTCATCTTTTAAATTATGTAATTGCATGTTTATTCCTTAAATTCTTTAAAGCTGTCGTGTGCCAAGCTGATCAAGTTGACAGATGTGGCAAAAGCCCTGCTCATTGATGTAATTATCATTCAGCCACGCTGCACACTTTTGTGCAGCTGCAAAGCTCTTACACACGGTAAATAATGTTGGACCCGCCCCCGAAATACTGACAATCTCTGCGCCAAGCTCTGGTAAGGCACTTTTAGCTTCTGCAAAGCCTTGTATGAGTGGAGCACGATGTGGCTCGGCTATTTCATCACTCATAATGGATAGCGCTGCATCAAAGCGACCAGTTAGCAATAAGCTACTAAATGCAGAAAGTCGCTGTGCAAACTCAACACTATCGTGCATTGATAATTGCTTTGGCAGTACTGATCGCGCTTTTGCGGTATTCAGTGAAAAACCTGGAAAAGCCGCTACGTAATACCATTGGTTATCAACTGGTAACGAAATTGACTTGTTCGGAATAAGTTCACCAGTTAATTGCAAACCACCTAAATAACATGGCGTGATGTTATCGTAATGACGGCCGCCACTAACAATGGCTTCAAAATCAGCCATCAACTCGATAAGTTGCTCTTGTGATAAGTTCGTTTCGGCAAACTTATCAAGGGCTGCAAACGCAGCCACCACAGAACACGCACTTGAACCTAAACCTGAGCCAATTGGTAAGTTCTTTTTAAGCTCCAGTTTTACCGCTGGCATAGCCGGCGCAACGTGTTCTTTAAAGTGAATTAAACACTGATAAGCCAAGTTTTCTTCAGCATTAGCAGGCAATTTATGAGCATAGTCGCCAGAGCAGACAAAGGTATCTTGCTCAGCGGCACTCACCTCTACAACATCACCTAATAAGGTGCCATCGATAGGCGCCAGCGCAGCACCGAGTGCATCAAAGCCAACAGCAAAATTCCCGATTGAAGCGGGTGCATATACACGGATCATAACCTGCTCCTAGCGCGTTAACGTTTTTAAGATATCAGCAAATACGCCTGCGGCCGTTACTTCAGCACCTGCGCCATAACCACGAATCACAAACGGGCGTGGTTGATAATATTGACTTAAGATTGCCAGTGCATTTTCACCGTCACGGATATCGTATAAAGCATGGCTACTATCTACGGCTTCAATGCCTACTTTACATTGACCGTTTTCAATAGTGCCCACATAACGAAGTACTTTACCTTCACTTGCTGCACTTTGAATGCGGTCGTTAAACTGCGCATCAAGTGATGGTAGTTTTGCCATAAAATCGGCTACAGAATCATCTTCTGCAAACCCTTTTGGTAAAACAGATTCTACTTCAATATCGCTTAGTTCTAACTCAAGACCTGATTCACGAGCAATAATCAGTAGTTTTCGGGCAACATCAGTGCCTGATAAATCATCACGCGGATCTGGCTCTGTAAATCCACTTTCTTTTGCTTTTAACGTTGCTTCGCTAAGTGATAAACCATCTTGTAGCGCACCAAACATATACGATAATGAACCCGATAAGATACCGCTGAACTTAATAAGCTCATCACCCGCACCAAATAGCGATTTCAGATTATCAAGAACCGGTAGGCCTGCACCTACGTTTGTTTCATATAAAAACTTACGATTATTCTTTTGTGTTGCTGCCACTAAATCTTGGTAGTAAGCATACGAGCTAGTATTGGCTTTTTTATTCGCCGCAACGACATGGAAGCCTGCATTTAAGAAATCAACATATTGCGCAGCAAGTTTATCGGCTGAGCTACAATCTACGATCACAGGGTTGATTAAGTGATTTTGTTTAACAAATTGCTCAACCAGATTTAAATCAAATGCTTGCTCTGAGCTCGCTAGTTTTTCTTGCCAGCCATCAAAAGCAATGCCTTCGCTATCTAGATATAGCTGTCTTGAGTTAGCAACACCGTATAGGTTCAGCTTAATGTTGCGTTTTTCAAGCCATGCTTGTTGGCGCTCTAACTGCTGAATAAGCTCTTGACCAACTAAGCCACAGCCAAGTAGAAACACATCGATTGAAGGAATATGCGTAAAGAAGTTCTCATGGCACACTTTTACTGCGTCGTTGCATAGCTCACCATCGATAACGGCTGAAATGGCGCTTTCTGTTGAGTCTTGTGCAATAGCAACAATGTTAACCTGCGCTTGTGCCAATGAAGCAAAAAACTTAGCAGCTAAACCTTTATGAGCACGCATGTTGTCACCCACTAAAGTGACAATAGCAAGATTACGCTGTACTTGTACTGGCTCAATTAAACCAGCTTGTGATTCTAATTCGAAAGCTGTTTGTAATGCTTCAAGGGCAAGTGATAGGTCACTCTCATGCACACAGAAACTGATGCTAAATTCACATGAAGATTGAGTGATTAACACAATTGAAACATTGTCATGAGCCAGTGCATTAAATACTTTTGACGCCATGCCCACTTTGCCTTTCATACCTGGGCCTGACACCGTTAACATAGCGAGGTTTTGTAAACTTGATAGCGCTTTAACAGGATCGCTCGACACACTGTCGTTACTGATCACAGAACCTTCTGCACGTGGGTTATGAGTATTTTTAATCTCGCACGGCACACCTGCTTTAGCACAAGGTAAAATCGTTTTTGGGTGCAACACTTTCGCACCAAAATACGATAGTTCCATCGCTTCTTTATATGAAAGCGAATCAACCTTAGAGGCTTTTTTGATATAGCGCGGGTCAGCATTGTACACACCGTCTACATCAGTCCAGATTTGACACACATCAGCTTCTAAACACGCTGCTGCAATCGCAGCTGAGTAATCTGAACCATTACGGCCAAGTGTTGTAAGCTCCCCTTGCTCATTAGATGCTGTGAAACCTGGCATGATATAAATAGTACTTGGCGCCGCTTTCAATGCTTCTTGAAAACGTAGTTTACTTGCTGCTAAGTCAGCTTCAGCATCAATGTAACCACCTACAGAAGCTATACACGCCGTTGCTTCGAGGTAGCGAGCATTGCTCTCTTTAAGCATACATTCCATCAAGGCAACACTAACGCGCTCACCAAAACTGATTACATAAGCACGTACTTGGTCTGGGCAGCATTTTAAAAGTGCAACACCATCTAGTTTATTCTTAAGCTCGTTCAAGTCTGGCCAATTTGCTACCTGACCAAAATCAGCTTCAACAGCAGCTTTTAATTGTTCACAGCGTTCAACCAGTGCTTGCCATAACTCACTAAAATCTTGCCCATGTTCTGCTGCACTTGCTAACGCTACCAGAGAATCTGTCATACCACCTGGTGCTGATAGCACTAACAACATTTCATCACGTAATTCTTCTTTGACTAACTGAGCTACCTGTTGCAAACACGCGAAGTCAGCCAAGGACGACCCGCCAAATTTTAATACTCGCATTATTTATGTTTCCTCATCCCATAAACGAAAAAAGGCCTGTGTTCTAGTGAACACAGGCCTTTATATTTGTTGCACCGACCTATGCCACTATCCCGTAAGGATGATGGTTGTAATAATAATGGTCGTTGCGTGATTAAATGTTTTCATAGCCTTTAGACTGCCCTATTACTAGCTAGGCTGTCAACCCTTTACTTGAAGATAAATTATGCATTTAGGTTATAAGAAACACTAATGAATACCAAATTTATGCAAGGTCGCTTTTAAGCGGGCAATATCTATCGGCTTGTCGATAAAGTCGATAGCACCTAGTTTTGCAACTCGTTGTTTCATTTCAACTTGAATATCAGCCGAAATAACTAATACAAAACACTCTATTTTTTCAGCTTTGATGGTTTCGAGTACAGTTACGCCATCGACTTCTGGCATAGTTAAATCCAAGCACAGCAAATCAAAGCTCTGCTCTCGTAAAAAAGTAAGTGCTTCTTTGCCATTCTTGGCTTGATGAATATCAGCACTGATGCAATCACCTAAGCACCTAACAACTTGTTTCCTAGCAACGTTTGAGTCATCGCAGACAAGTACTGTGAAATTAGAACTATTCATGAGATAAAAATCTTTGCTGTAGCAAATACAACATTCAAAAAGGCTAAAGTAAAAGATGAAGTAAATTTATAACACACTTTTTAAAGTGCAGTAAGGCTAAGTTTTTTCAATATTTAGTAACAATTTATAAATGTTTCTTCAAAAAAGGATATATTTATTTATTTTTAATCATTTATTAGCTAACTTTAGAACTAGCTGAATGTATTACAATTGTCACCAAGGAGCTATGGATATTCCATGCTACAAAAAAGCCTGTCAAAAAAATTATTAACCAGCGTACTCTCGGTCTACTTTTTATTAACGTTTGTAGTTACGTGTGGGCAGGTCATTGCTGAATACGTTAATACTAAAGACTATATACGTGACGAATTAACCACCTTACAAAAAACATTTAGCCGAAGCTTAACCCGCGCCATTTGGGAGTTAAACACCAAACAAACAATTACCACGGCCGAGGGATTACTCGCCATTCCAATGATTGAAGGTATTATTGTTCGTGATGATAGCGGTGAAATATTATCCCAACTTGGGCGCTCTCTAGATATACACGAATTATACAGTCAACAACTAGTGCAAGAAGAAGCCATTATCGAGGACACCCCTTCGGGCTTATTTGGTTATACTTTCCCGCTTATTTTTGAGTTTTCAGGCAGAGCAACCCAAGTCGGTGATGTCACCCTATTTTCAAGCCGCGAAGTTGTCTTTAGCCGTATTATGATTTCAATTTATTTCTTGATTGGTAATGCGATGATCAAAACCACGTTTTTGATCATTTTATTTTTAATAGCCTTTAGAAAACAACTTACCGAGCCACTTGCACAACTCACCGAACAAATTGAAGACCTTGAGCTCAATGACTTAGAAGGTCGTCACATCGAAATCGAAACGAGTGAGCATAACGAGTTAAAAGTGATGGAAGAGTCATTCAATCGCTTAATAGATAAAGTGGTGTTGTACAGAGAAGAGCTCGAACATACCCAAAAAGAACTGCTCATAAGCAACGAAAAACTCGACCAACAAAATCTGCAATTAGAGCAAGAAGTCGCACGTAAAACATCCAACCTCAGCCAAGCTATGATGGACTTGCAACAGCAAAAATATGAGTTAGAAAAACAAAAACTAACCCTTACAGAAGAAATCGATTTACGTAAACAAACCGAACAAGAATTAATTACCAAGCAAACAGAATTACAACGTTACCTTGATGAGCTAAACATGGCACAAGAGCGCCTTGTCGGCTCAGAGAAAATGGCTGCACTAGGTGGCTTAGTCGCGGGTATTACGCATGATGTAAACACACCGATTGGTATTGGTGTAACTGCAACCTCATTTTTACAGGAGCGGTTGGACCAAATAGAAGCCGCTTACAAAGACAAAACCCTGTCGCCAAAAGCACTTGAAGAGTTTATTAATGATGCGAAACAAAGTACAAGCTTACTCACCAGTAACCTTGACCGCGCTTCAGAGTTGGTTGCAAGTTTTAAACAAATTGCAGTAGACCAAGCTAGCGAAGCGGTGCGAACCATTAACTTTAAAGAATATTTAGGGGAAGTTATTCGCTCGTTACACCCTAAGTTAAAGAAAACATCGCATCATATTAACCTTGATTGTCCTGAAGATTTAACCCTTAACTTACCGGCTGGCGCTATTAGTCAAATTTTCACCAACCTTATTATGAACTCGCTGATCCACGGCTTCGAGGGCATCGAAAATGGCCTTATTGATATCATTATTAAAGACGAAGAAGATGAAGTGATCATCGACTTTAAAGATAACGGTAATGGCGTTACCAAAGAGCAGTTAGAAAAACTTTTTGACCCATTTTTTACCACCAAACGCGACCAAGGCGGCAGCGGCTTAGGCACACATATCACCTTTAATCTAGTGAAACAAACGCTTAGTGGTGATATTGAAGTCAATAGTGAACCTGGTAAAGGCTTGCACTACCACATAAGCTTTCCAAAAAACATGCCGAAACCGCTTTCAATGTTCAACTCGTAAGCAAAACGCCATGATGCCGAAATCATTCATTTCGGCATCACTTTTTTATTGTTATGATTGGGCAAATTTATTGAAAGGATTAGCCTAATTATGTGGTTTAGTAACCTTATCTGTTACCGCTTTAAACAAGACGTCTCATATAACCAAGAAGATTTCGACAAAGCCCTAGAGCAAGACCTATTTCGTTCATGTACAGGCCAAGAGCTATCAACGTTTGGTTGGACAAAAGCATTTGGCAAACATGGCCAAACACTTTCTCATTTTTCTCAAGACAGTATTTTAGTGTGCGCTAAGCGTGAAGAAAAAGTACTACCGGCGGCCGTAATCAACGAACTTGTAATTGAAAAAGTAGAACAAATTGAAGCCGAAGAAAATCGCCCTGTTAAGAAAAAAGAAAAAGACGAATTAAAAGAAAATATTCTACATACGCTACTTCCTCAAGCATTTAAAAAATCGAGCCTACAGTTTGCCTTTATCGATCAAAAAAATGGCTGGGTAATCGTAAACAGCGCAAGCTTTAATAAAGCAGAAGAGCTACTAGCCCTACTTCGTAAATCACTTGGCACACTGCCTGTTGTTCCTGCATTTGCGAATTATGACCTTGATGTATTTTTAACAGATTGGCTCACTAAGTTCAGTGCACCTGACGGGTTTGCTATCGGCAATGATGCCGAGCTTGAAGAAGCTGATGACAGCGGAGCTCAGGTAAAACTAAAAGGTCATGACCTTTCATGTGATGAAGTAAAATCGCATCTAGAAAATGGCAAGCGTGTAACTAAGCTGGCGCTAGATTGGCAAGAGCGCGTTAAGTTTATGCTGCAAAATGATGGTTCAATCAAACGCATGAACTACTCAGAAACATTAAAAGAAGAAAACGCTGACATTCCTAAAGAAGATATGGCAGTCAAGCTCGATGCAGACTTTATCCTCGCATCAGAAGAGATCAAACAAATGTTAGAAGAGCTAACACAAGGGCTTGGTGACGCTGACGATTTATAACAGTGCGTGACACAAAAAAGTGCGATAAACATCGCACTTTTTTGTTATTTCATACTGCGTAGATAAAGATTATACCCTGTATGGTATTAGTCAGTAAAAACGGCCTTAACCTCATTGAGCATATTGTGGTACTCATCAGTATTGAACATATCAAGAGACTCAATGACCCCTTTATCAACATACATTTGCAACGCGGCCGACTTATCTGAAACTTGTAAAATTCCCTCCAGAATCGCACCTATACGGATAAAATCCACATAACAAATATGCTCAGGGCGGTAATTAGGATTTGCCCAGCTTTCAGCAACTTCAACAAATTCATCAGTGAAACCCCATGCTCGCATGATAGCACCGCCAACCTTCCCCCCTAGCTTTTGAATGGCATGGGCAAGAAAGCTAGGATTTGCAAATACTTCGGGGTGTTTTTCAGCTTCAGTAAGAATGGGTAGCACGCCAATGTTATAAACCAATGAAGCGAGTGTAATGGTATCTCGGTTCAATGAAGTGTGCTTATTCATATGTAAAAAGAAATCCATTAAGGTAATTGAATGGCAGGCAACTTTAAGCGTCTTTTGCCATGCTTTATCCATATAACCCTTAATTAACTCATTATGTGAAACAAAAAGCTGCTCCATGGCCATTGCCGTAGCAATATTCTTAATTTGCCTTAAACCAATACGAGTTACCGCTTGATGTAAATTTGTGACCTTCACTGAGCGTCCCATAAATGCACTGTTGGCCACTTTAATCATTCTTGCCGATAAAGCTGGATCATGTGCAATGACATCCGCCATCTGCATTAAATTTACATTCGGATCGTCCGCCGCTTGTCTCACTTTGACAGCAACTTCCGGTAAGGTAGGTAACACTAACGTGTCATTATTTATTCTGTCGACCAAAATGGTCAGTAAAGCATTCTCTGTTGACATATACGTGCCATCCTCTTGAATTAGCCACTTGCAAATAACGCAAACTAATGACTGACATTCTTAGATTAATTATAGTTTTAGTATTATCTAAGTTAGCGCTAAAGTTAAGAAAAACACAGAAATTATATTTTTTTATTTTTAAGTCACTACCTGATAAATAAATATTGCTTCTAGCGCAGTAAACTTGCCATATATATGTCAGATTTGCTTTAATGCGAAGACGTTCTGTTTTAAACGTAATGATTCTCTCTTTCTAACGGGCAAAAAAATGACATTAAATAAAATTAGCCAAGCACTTATCTTATCAGGTGCTGTTTTTCTTGGCGCATGCTCTAATGAGCAAGCAACCACTTCTCAAACTAAGCCTACAGCACAACAAACAAAGCAAATTACTGAAGAAAATAATCCTCAACTTATCAATGCTGACAAGAGTCGTTTAGATATTTATACAGACTTTACACTTACATCAGACTTAAGCCACTTAAGTGACAATCAAAAACAAATGGTTGGTAAGCTAATTGATGCATCAAAAATCATGGATCAACTATTTTGGCATCAAGCATTTGGTGAAAACAAAGACGCATTTTTAGCAAAAATAAATGATGAAAAAGTTCAGAAATTTGCAGATATCAACTACGGCCCTTGGGATCGTTTAAATGGCGATAAAGTATTTTTATCTGGCTACGAAGAAAAGCCACTTGGCGCAGGTTTTTATCCAAGCGATATCACTAAAGAAGAATTAAATAGCGCAAATGTTGAAGACAAAACAGGCCTTTATTCTGTAATTAAGCGTGATGAAAATGGCAAACTTTATAGCGTTGCATACTCTGTAGAATATGCACAAGAGCTTGAAAAAGCAGCGAACTTATTACGTGAAGCAAGTAAACTTGCTGACGACAAAGAATTTGCAAACTACTTAAGTATGCGTGCTGATGCGCTAGTAAGTGATGATTTCCAACCATCTGACTTTGCGTGGATGGATATGAAAAATAACCCAATTGATGTTGTTATTGGTCCTATCGAAACTTACGAAGATCAGCTATTTGGTTATCGCGCCGCCTATGAATCTTATGTACTTATTAAAGACCTTGCTTGGAGCGAGCGCTTAGCTAAGTTTGCTGCTTTCCTACCTGAGTTGCAAAAAGGCTTACCTGTTGCAGACAAGTATAAGCAAGAAGTACCCGGCTCAGATGCAGACCTAAATGCTTATGATGTTGTGTACTATGCTGGCCACTCAAATGCGGGCAGTAAAACAATTGCCATCAACCTGCCAAATGACGAGCAAGTTCAATTAGAAAAAGGCACACGTCGCTTACAGCTGAAAAATGCAATGCGCGCTAAGTTCGATAAAATCTTAGTGCCAATTTCAGAGCAGTTAATCGTTCCTGAGCAACGTAAGCACATCACCTTTGATGCATTTTTTGCTAACACCATGTTCCACGAAGTAGCCCATGGTTTAGGCATTAAAAACACCCTTACAGGTAAAGGGACTGTTCGCCAATCACTACAAGAGCATGCCAGTGCCCTTGAAGAAGGTAAAGCAGATATCCTAGGGCTTTACATGGTTGAACAACTACTTAAAAAAGGCGAAATCACTGACGGTACATTAGAAGATTATTACATCACCTTTATGGCTGGTATCTTCCGCTCGGTGCGTTTTGGTGCATCAAGTGCCCATGGTAAAGCAAATATGATCCGCTTTAACTTCTTTGCTGAAGAAGGTGCGTTTTCTAAAAATGCGGACGGCTTATACCGCGTTAACATGGAGAAAATGAGTCAAGCAATGGAAAAACTTTCGCGCTTAATCTTAACGATTCAAGGTGACGGTGATTACCAAAAAGTTGATCAGTTAATCGCAACCCATGGTGAGATTAAAGCTGAGCTTGCTAAAGATTTAGAAAAGCTAAGCCAAGCAAACATCCCTGTTGATGTAACCTTCAAGCAAGGTAAAGACGTATTAGGTTTAAACTAAACCAGTTATTTTTGAAGTTAAAAACGCTGCCAGTGGCAGCGTTTTTTATTATTTGAAGCTTATTAATGAGCAACAAAACTGAGTCCATACTTGTTGTTTAACTTTACGATATCGCCACTTATCAACATGTTATGAAACTCTCGGTTAAACTCATCAATAAAACGACCTAACTCTCGTTGTTTAGAAAAACCAAAATAGCCTTGATTAACAGTTAGCAAGGGCGAAAGCATAATAACGTCCTCAGCAATCCCTAATCTTTCTATTACAGGCTTTGCCGCACGTGGATGAGCCAGAAGCAGATCAACTCTATCGTACATTAACTGTAAAAAGCTTGCTTGCACACTCGCCACCTCAGAGAGTGACAAACTCGATTCATAACGCTTAAACTCTTGACCGTAATCCCAACCTCGAATTACACCTATTACGTCTTTTTTTAAACTAGCGAAGTTGCCAAGCCAGGTAACTGAGTTACTCGGTTTAGTATAAAATACAATAGGATCCTCATAGAAAGGCAGTTCACTGTACAGAATATATTGCTCGCGAAGCAGCGACTTGTAGGGTCCAATAATCGCATCAGCCTTCCCTTGCTCAACCATTTTCAACGCTCGCTTCAATGGCATCACATCGATAATTACGGTATGCCCTAAACGCCGACATATTTCATGAACAATATCAGCACCCAGTCCGGTAGCATCTCCTTGGGGATTAGGCTCCAAAATTGCGGGGAAATGGCTCCCTACAAAGTAATAACTTTTAGCAAAACACGAAAAGGAGCTAAAAATAAAAAGTACTGAAAGCATTAATCTCTTCACTTCTTACTCCCTCCTTTTGGCATTCTGAAAAATAAATTTTACTCTAGCACGAATATTAAAAATGCGCTTTAAGTGCTGAAATTTGCTCATCGCTATAAGGTATAGCAGGTAACTTTCCCCATACAGGTGCGGGCCATGCGGCATCGCTTTTAAAACGCGCAATATGATGAATATGTAATTGCGGTACCATGTTACCCAGTGCAGCAACATTCAGCTTATCAGGACTAAATACCTGTTGAAGCAGCTTGCTTAACTTAGCAGATTCTTGAAGTAACATAATTTGTTGCTGTTCAGACAGGTCAATGATCTCTTTAACACCCGCCTCTCTAGGCACTAAAATAAACCATGGATATTGGCTGTCATTCATCAGCAATACTTTACACAGTGGCCAATCAGCAAGTTCGATACAGTCGCGTTGTAGTTCTTTGGCCAGCGAAAACGGCGAGTAGGTATTTTCCATCAAAAATCCTTAAATCTAAGTTGTACCCCTGCTACTTTATAGCATTTAGTTGCAGTTGCCTAAGCTTACCATTAACATCGTGGCAGTTTTTATTCGAGCAAAGGTACCCTTGTGCTAAAAAAAATTAAACATCTCTCACTTGCCCTGCCAATGGTTGCAACGGTATTTAATGTAAACGCAGAACAACTCACCCTAGAACGTATTTTTGATGATCCAAGCCTAGCAGGTAAAGCGCCGGTACAGTTAAAGTTTTCACCTGATGGAAGTCGAGTTACTTACCTACAAGGTAAAACAGATGACTATAACCGCTACGATTTATGGGAATACAATCTAAAAGATAACAAAAATCGTCTACTGGTTGACTCCGCAGCATTATTTTCAGGCCCAGAAAATTTATCTGATGAAGAAAAAGCACGTCGTGAGCGTCAGCGTATTTTTGGTAAAGGCATTTTAGAATACAAATGGTCAAAAGATGGAAAGGCACTCCTTTTTCCACTTAATGGTGATCTTTACTACTACGAACTTGCCTCAGCTAAAAGCCGCAAGTTAACGGACACTGACGCATTTGAAACCGATGCACGTTTCTCACCAAAAGGGCATTATGTATCTTTTATCCGTGAGCAAAATCTTTACGCACTTAATTTAAAAACAGGTAAAGAAATTCAATTAAGTAACGATGGCGGTGGCGTAATTAAAAACGGCATGGCTGAATTTGTTGCACAAGAAGAAATGGGCCGAATGACGGGCTACTGGTGGTCAGGTGATGAAGCAAAAATTGCCTATACCCGTGTTGATGAAAGCCCTGTAAAAGAAGCCATTCGTAACGAAATTTACGCAGATGAAGTAAAGCTTTTTAATCAACGCTATCCGTTCACTGGCACTGATAATGTTGAAATAAAACTTGGCGTAGTAAATATCAACAATCAAAAAACTGACTGGATTGATTTAGGTGAAGATAAAGACATCTACATCGCGCGAGCTAAGTGGTTAAAAGACAACAAAACTTTGTCATATCAGTGGCAAGACCGTTCACAACACAATTTAGAGCTGCGTTTTTATAATAGCGATAGTAAAAAACAAAAAGTCGCATTAACAGAAACAAGCAAAACGTGGATAAACCTACACTTTGATCTTGAGTTCTTAAATGATAAAAAGCACTTTGTATGGGCATCTGAACGTGATGGCTTTAAACACCTATATTTATATCGCACAAACGGTGAAATGATCCGCCAAATCACACAAGGTGATTGGGTTGTTGATAGCTTAAAAGGGATTGATGAGAAAAAAGGCATCGTTTATTTTGCTGGCCGTAAAGACACAGCACTTGAAAGCCACCTTTACAGCGTACCGCTATTCAAAAAAGGCGAAATTAAGCGCGTAACTGAACTTGGTGCATACCACAATGTGGTCATTGCAAAAGATAACAAAACTTTTATCGATAACAGCTCATCAGTTAACAAACCAGGCTCTGCTGCGTTACGTAAAATCAATGGTGATTTCATCACCTGGCTTGAAGAAAACAAGTTAGATAAGTCACACCCATTAACGCCTTATCTCGCTGATTTAATCACCCCAGAATACGGTACATTAACGGCTGAAGATGGACAGACTATGCATTATCGTTTGTTCAAGCCAACAAATTATCAAGATGGTAAAAAACACCCTGTCATTGTAAATGTATATGGGGGTCCTCACGCGCAACGTGTCACTAATAGCTGGCGCAGCAAAAACTTGTACTTCCAGTATATGGCGCAACAAGGCTATGTTATTTTCCAACTTGACAACCGTGGTTCATACAACCGTGGTAAAAAGTTTGAAGACGTGATTTATAAGCACTTAGGTGTTGCTGAAGTTGCAGACCAAATCAAAGGTGTCGAGTTCTTACGTACTCTTGATTACGTTGACCCTGAGCGTATTGGTATTTATGGCCACAGCTACGGTGGTTACATGGCGCTTATGACGATGTTTAAAGCGGGCGACTACTTCAAAGCCGGTGTTTCTGGTGCGCCAGTAACTGATTGGGCACTGTACGATACGCACTACACTGAGCGTTATGTCGGTCACCCTGCTAGCAACGCAAAAGGCTACGAAGCAAGTGCCGTATTCCCCTATGCTGAAGGCTTAAAAGGCCCGTTGATGATTTACCACGGTATGGCCGATGACAACGTGTTATTCACTCACGCCACTAAGTTGTTCAAACAACTGCAAGATCAAGAAAAGCAGTTCGAAATGATGACTTACCCTGGCTCAAAACACAGTTTACGTGGCAAGAGCGTACAAACGCACTTACACCAAACTATCACAAGTTTCTTCAACCGACACTTTAACGTTGAGTAATCTAGTTTAATTTCGATAACTTAGACTAAAGGCTGATTGTAAAATCAGCCTTTTTTTTGTCTCAATATATTCTACTAGTTAACTAGATTTTCGACCTATTTTAGCTACGCTTAATACATTGCTCCTATGAGCATGACGAAGGAATATACATGAATTATTTACGCCGCTTTACTATTTTACAACGTCTTGCCATGTTGGTGAGCGTAGTAGTGATTGGTCTTATCTTTTTAAGCATATCAAGCTTAACGCAACAATATGAATCTTTAGAACAAGAACAATACATCAAAACCCAAAACTTAGTTGAATCAGCTCATAGTATTATTGAACATAACTATGCACTTTTTAAAGAAGGAAAGCTCAGCGAAGAGCAAGCAAAACAAGCTGCCTTACAAACTATTTCTGCACTACGGTACGACAATAACAATTATTTTTGGATAAATGACTACCAACCCGTCATGGTGATGCATCCATTTAAACCAGAACTAAATGGTAAATCACTTGCGGGCAGTAAAGATCCTGATGGCGTACTGTTATTTGTCGATATGGTCAATATTGTCAAAAAGCAAGGTGAAGGATTTATCCCTTACAAGTGGCCAAAGCCTGGGAAAGATCAGCCCGTCGATAAAATTGCCTATGTTAAAGGCTTTGCTAAGTGGCAGTGGATTGTTGGCTCAGGTGTCTATATCGATACCATTGAAGAGGCATTTGCTTCACTGCGAAACCACGTCATTATCACTGCCGTGATCATTATCGCCCTGTTAACTGCGCTCAGTTATCTCATTGCAAATAGCATTTTACGACCAACGCAGCTTGCCGCTAACATGATGAAAGATATTTCCCAAGGAGAAGGCGACTTAACTCAGCAACTTGATGAAAATGGCAATGATGAAGTGTCACGGTTATCGCGCTACTTCAATCTTTACACCGCTAAAATGCGTGAATCGCTCAAGCATGTTGCACATAATGCACAACAGGTGAACCAATTCGCTCACAATGTCGATGATGCCAGTAAAACCAACCTGTCATTTATAGAACTTCAAAATGACAGTTCAACTCAAGTGGCTACAGCAATGGAGCAAATGACACACCAAATCCACGATGTCAGTCAAAATGCCGAACAAGCTGAACATGCAGCCAATGAAGCATCCCATAACGCTGAAAATGGCAAGCAAGTGTTAAATAAAACCATCACAGCTATAGAAACACTGTCGCATAATATTGAGCAAGTCAGTCAAGCGACCGCAGACCTTGCAGCCGAAAGTAACAATATAGGCTCTGTACTTGATGTGATACGCAGTATCGCCGAGCAAACTAATCTACTGGCGTTGAACGCAGCTATAGAAGCAGCTCGAGCTGGTGAACAAGGCCGCGGCTTTGCGGTTGTCGCTGATGAAGTGCGCACCCTTGCTAGCCGCACCGGCAAGAGCACTGATGAAATTCAAGCTATGATCAGTAAATTACAAATCGGTGCTCAAGCCGCTGTTGATGCAGTATCAGCAAGTCAACAGCTTTCAAGCGATACCGTACTACAAGCGAGTGAAGCGAACGCATCGTTGACAGAAATTGAGCGCTTAGTGAGTGTAATTAAAGACATGAATAGCCAGATAGCACGCGCCACAGAGCAACAAACAAGCGCAGCAGATGAGGTAAATTTACGAATCAATGAACTTTCACAGTCCACCGAGCAATCCTTATCAAATACTCAAGGATTATCAAGTGACAGTGAAAACTTAAAGCAAAGCTCCCAAGCATTAAATGATGTTGTAAACCGCTTCAAGCTCGACTAACGACAAAAAAACCCGCATGATGCGGGTTTTTTCTTAATCTAATAACTTACAAACAATAACGTGCAAATAAGCTGCTAACTGTTGCAGCGGTTGGCTTGCCGTGTTGCCAGTCACCGCCTTCTACACCACTGCCCGCAATATCCATGTGCACATACGGTAATGGTTGCGCTGATTCAGTGCCATGCTTATCTAAGCCACCAACAATCGCCAAGAACGCCATTGGAAATTGGTGACCACGTGCAGTCACTGCAGAAGCTGCATTATTACTTGATAATACATCATCAGCTAACGTGCGCGGCTTAATAAAGTCATAATCTTCACGGCGGCTACGAGAAACCTCTGCAGCATCGGCCCATAAGTCGCCTAAATCAGCAAGTTTACGTGAAATATTAGCCTGACGTGCGGGGCCATTTTCAACATAAGCGCTGTAAGGACCCATGGCTCGTGCTGCGTGACCAGTTAGAGTTGCCACAGTGAATAGCTCAGGGTTTACTTCGTTTAATGCGCGGTCTTTCATTTCACTTAGTAAGTCACCCATTGCTAAACGCCCCTCTGCATCCGTATTGCCAATACGCACACGCACACCTTCACGACTTGTAATGATTTCATCTGGAACAAAGCAATCAGAACCAATCGAATTACGAACCACGGCTAAATAAGCAATCACTTTTACCCCTTTTGGAGCATAGTCTGCCACTGACTTCATAAAGCCAGCTACCGAAGCAGCACCGCCTTTATCGCGGCTCATACCTGCCATAAAGCCACCAACTTTAAGGTCTGCACCACCGGTATCGTAAACTAAACCTTTACCAACAAACATCAAGGTACGCTCAACGTCGCCTTCAGGTACATATTCTAGTTTCACAACGCGTGGGTGATGGCGCTCAACAGCGTAAGAAGCACGTGCTACCGTGCTCATCATTGGGTAATCTTTATCGATAGTGTTGATATCTGAAATCACCTCAACAGATACCTTGCTGCCTGCAAATAACTCAACACAGTAATCTGCAAAACGTGGTGGTGCCATGCGCTCAGGCTCCGTACCACATAAATCACGCGCAGCGTATTGACCCGCTGCAATCGCATTCACAGCTTTCGTTGTTTGCTCATTTGCGCCAATAAGACTAATTTGACTAATAGGCTCAATGGATTGCCCATGAAATTCTCGCGCTTCAAGCGGTTGCCACAATGCCTGACATGCACCTAAAAAAGCCACTTCAAGTGCATGTTGATAACGCCCATCTTGGCTTGCTTGTGGTAAGTACAAAGCTGGTTTAGTGCTACCTGATGTTTTGGCTTCTAATATACCTTGCTTTGCAGCATCAAAATAACGACGTACATCGTCATAGTCGCGATTAAGTGGACCTGTCGGTGCTAAAATTACACGTTTAGAATCAATCACAAGTAACGTAACTTGCTTACCAATACGTGCATCAACAGCTTGATGTGTAGTAATTGCTTGACTTAAATTTTGATCAGCTAAAGAAGAAAAGTCATCACTGATAATAATTAATGCATCGTGATCTGCATCAGCAATCTGAGGTGCTGAAATTGCATGAGGGTATGCCATAAAAAAGGTCCTGCTGTTAGAAACATAGGACCGTATTATCATTGATTTGGTCAGCTATTGCCAGCCAAGCAAATTAAGCTGCTTTATGGCTGGCAAGCTAAGTTTACTGCTCTGTAACTTGCTTATTATCGTTACGATGCTTAACGATCACAGACCACGCTTCTAACATCACCAAAACGCTAATTACAAGCACTAAAACATCAAGAGTAACTAACAGCCAGTTACCTTGCTGATAGTATTCACCCAGTTTGATTACGCCAGCAAAAAACGCCATCACTAGCACAAAGCTCATCGGGATCAGTGTATATTTTGCAGGACGGTTCGCTTTAATTAACATCACCGAAATAACCAGTAACGTTAAGCTTGCAAGGATCTGGTTAGTAGAACCAAATAGAGGCCAAATAATCATACCGCCACTGCCATCAGCACCACCAGCACCAAAAGCTAGCAGTAAGCAACACAGCACAGCAATTAAAGTTGCAATCACACCATTGCGAATAATACTGATGTTATAAATATCACCCCATTCTTGGATAATATAACGCTGCAGACGCACACCCGAATCCATCGTTGTACCAGCGAATAACACAACCATCACGGCAAGTAATGTTGAAGCTATCTCGTTTGACAAGCCCCAGCCGCTTTCAATTAAGTTAGCACCGCCATTAATAAATGCACTGACACTACCAGCCCCTAAATGACTGTAAATTTCATGCCACTCTTCAGGCGAAACAGCAAGCGCAACACCACTTACCGCAACTAGGGTAATCAACGCTAGCATGCCTTCGCCCACGGCACCTAAATAACCAACAAAACGGCCATCGGTCTCTTTATTTAGCTGTTTAGAGCTGGTACCCGATGACACGATACCGTGGAAACCAGACACCGCACCACAGGCAATAGTAACAAATAGCAACGGAATAATACTTGGCGTATCCACCGCAGTTTGGGTATTAAAAGCAGGTGCTGTGATATCTGGCATAGAAATAAATACCGCACCATATAGCAGGACTAAACCAACCAGTAATTGCATACCATTAATAAAGTCGCGTGGTTGCAGCAGCATCCATACAGGTAGAAGTGAAGCGATAGCAGCATAAATGAATAAAATAATAATCCAGTTCGCATTTGCGCTTAAACCAAACATTTCGTCAGGTAAAGCAATTGGCATTCCGCTTCCTAGATAAATGGTGTAATAAAGTATCCCCACACCAACAAAGCAAAGTGGGATTAAAGACACTTTACGTCTTAATAACTGACCAATAACTAAAGCAACAACAATGGCAGCCCAAGCAGGAAAAACAGCATTTGGTTGTGATACAAATGACTTGGCAATAACAACGCCAAATACAGCGTTGACCATTAGCAGTACTAAAAATACCACAATCATAAATAACGCACGGGTGCGTTTGCCTATTACCGTCTCAGACAGTGCCCCCATCGACTTGCCTTTATTGCGGGCACTGGCCCACAAAGCGCCCATGTCATGCACACCAGCGAAGAAAATAGTACCAAATACAACCCAAAGTACAGCAGGTACCCAGCCCCAGTATACAGCAATCGCTGGGCCGACTATCGGCGCAGCACCTGCCACTGAAGTAAAATGATGGCCCCACAACACAACCTTGTTTGTAGGCACATAGTCAACACCATCTTCAAGTTCATGAGCGGGTGTGACAAAATTATCATCCATTTTGAAAATCTTCTCGGCGATGAATTTCGAATAGAAAAACCATCCGAACAACATACCGATTATTCCGAGCAGCACGATCACGACCGATTGCATAGTCATCTCTCTTATTTAGTTATAATGTTGTCTTAAGGAGGTGTATAGAAAGATTCAGCACCCCACCAAACACTATCAAAATTTCAACCACCAAGGTGTTAACCTTTAGTCTAATATACTAAGCTGAAAATGCTCATGAGATTGACTCTTTATTCCAACCCCTATTCCCAATAAACGCACTGGTTGGTCTTTGCCTCGCTCATACGCTTTACTTAAAAGTTCTGAAAATATGCTTTTATCTAATTGGTGATGACTTTGATCAGCACTGGTTACTACAAAGTTCGCAAACTTCACCTTCACCGATAATTTGTTGATACGGTTATTTAATTGTTGTTTATCAAGGCGGCGCGTTAATTCATCCATTAAGGAGGGTAATTGGCTTAAACATTCATCCAAATTAGTTTTATTGTACTCATAGGTATGCTCAACACTCAGTGATTTACGCACTCGCTCTGTGGATACCTTACCAATGTATTCACCCGCACATTTTTGATATAGAGAAACGCCAAAATTTCCAACATGCTGCTGCATCCAGTTAACACCCTTAGCACACACATCAGCCCCAGTATAGAGCCCCTTAAGTTGCAGCTTTTCTAAAGTCACCTTGCCCACACCTGGGATTTTACCCAGCGGCAATTGTGCCAAAAAGTCATCGACTTGCTCAGGTAACACGACAAACTGGCCATTAGGCTTGTTTTCATCGCTGGCGATTTTGGCAATAAACTTAATTGGCGCAACGCCAGCTGATGCAGTCAGGCCTGTCGTATCATAGATTTCTTGACGGATTTGCTGTGCCATAAGCGTAGCACTGCCTTTACAAGCGGTGCTGTCAGTTACATCAAGATAAGCTTCATCAAGTGATAAGGGCTCAATTAGGTCGGTATATTTAGCAAAAATAGCGCGTATCTGTGTGGAGATTTCTTTGTAAACATGCATTCGCCCAGGCACAATGACCAGATCAGGGCATAATTGTTTGGCATGGTAGTTAGACATTGCCGAACGCACACCATACTGGCGAGCAATATAGTTAGCTGTAGAAAGCACCCCACGACGACTATTACCGCCAATTGCTAACGGCACACTTGCCAAAGCGGGGTTATCACGCATCTCAACGGCTGCATAAAAGCAATCCATATCAATGTGAATGAATTTTTTCATCAGGCATATAACAACTGTTTATTTATACAGTCATTATTATGTAATCTGCCTAATTGTGCAAGTTATGAGGTTTGACTTGAGTGCTCAGACGCTTTTTTACGGTTAAATAATCGATAGCCAAATAACCAAAATGCGCCTTCAAGTAAAAAACCGACCACAATTATAGCGATAAAACCTGACATTGTGCCCATACTATAGCAGAGTAAAGCAAGCGCTAGTACGATGAACAAGGCTATCCACTTTATTATCCTCACTGTTGTTTGCTGCATAATAAAATCCTTTATTGTGTCTTCTATATGAGCCACACTTTACGTAAGCGTGAACTATTAAAAGTAGCACAATTTGCTGAAATTTCTAATTTCCTTGAGCTAAAAGCAGCATATTGCTAACCTAAGTTTTCTCCAATTAATGAAGATTTACTATGCAATCGTTTATAGAACAACATCCTATCAGAACAAAAATTAATGTCGCTTGGGGTGAAATGGATGCCCTGCAACATGTCAATAATGTGGTCTATTTTCGTTATTTCGAAACAGCTCGGATCGACTTTTTTACCCAACTAGGTTTTCTTAAAGATTTACAAGTAACAGGTGTAGGCCCTGTGATCAGCGAAAACAACGCCCGCTATAAACGCCCAGTGACATTTCCTGATACAGTTCATGTTGGCGTAAAGATTAGTGACATTGAACACGATCGTTTTATGATGCATTACACTGTATTTAGTGAAAGCCAAGACGCTGTCACCACCATTGGCTCATCACAAGTCGTTATGTTTAATTTTAAAACGGGTAAAAAAGCCCAGTTAAGCGATGAGCTATTAACTGCACTCAAAGCCCATTCTCACGATTAACAAGGAACTAATATGCTTTATAGTCCACTTGGCCGAAGTGGTATTGATGTTTCTCGTGTCTGCCTAGGTAGCATGACATGGGGCATGCAAAATAACCAAGCTGATGCCGACGAACAAATTGCTTACGCGCTAGATAAAGGGGTTAACTTTATCGATACAGCAGAAATGTATGCCGTCCCCCCCTCACTCGACACATACGGAAAAACAGAAGAAATTATTGGTAATTGGCTAGCTCGTAACAAAAACAAGCGTGATAACCTTGTTATCGCAACTAAGATTGCAGGCAATGGATTATCTTGGGTGCGTGATGGCGGCGACATTACTCGTCAAGCTGTGATTGACGCTGTTGATGCGTCATTGAAACGCTTACAAACTGATGTTATCGATTTATACCAACTTCACTGGCCAAATCGTACTTCGCCACATTTTGGCAAGCAATGGCCTGGTATAGTCCGTTTTTCAGATGCCGACACCGAGCAAAATATAGCGGGTATGCTCGATATTCTTGAAGGTCTGAATGACTGTGTAAAAGCCGGTAAAATTAAACACTGTGGTTTATCAGACGACACGCCTTGGGGCATCAGCCAATACCTGCGTTTAAGTGAGCAGCATAATCTACCGCGCATGGTTTCTATTCAAAATGAGTTTAGCCTACTGCATGCCAAAGATTGGCCTTATTTAATAGAGCAATGTATTCACGAAGATGTTGCTTACCTGCCTTGGTCACCACTAGGTGGCGGTATGCTAAGCGGTAAATACTTAAATGGTAATCGCCCAGAAGGAAGTCGTTGGACCTTGGTACAACGTAATGGACTATTCAGAGACACAGTGCAATCACAGCAAGCGATTGCAAATTATGTGGATATTGCAAAAACCTACAGTGTAACACCCGCACAGCTTGCCCTTGCGTGGTGTAATCAAGTTGATGGGGTCTGTTCAACGATTATTGGGGCAACCTCGATGAGTCAACTACAAGACAATATAGCTGCTTTTTCAATTGAGTTATCAGAACAAGCTATCACTGATATCAATAATGTGTTTAAACAATACCCGCAACCTTTCTGATATTTAAAGCTTCTGACTGAATAAGTATTAACACCTAAAAATTAATACTTATTCAGTAATTTACTTAACAACCCGTTATATTTTCAATACTTTAGTGTATAGTTAACATAAGTAATTTTGAAAACGGGTACTCAATGAGTAAGCATATGAAGTTAAAAATTTATACTGTTTTAAGCTTATTTTTAGCTCCGTTGACTCACGCCTCTGAAACCTTATCAATTACTTGGCTGGAAAATGACAGCAAGCCGTTTTATCTAGAAAAAAACGACAAAAACCAATACGGTGGTCTGTGTAATGAAATTACAGATATGCTCATCGAAGCACTGCCTAACATTAATCACAGTAAAGTATTACTACCGCAAAAAAGAGCTGGGAAGTACCTCGATGAAGGTCATATGGCGTGTTACTCTTGCATGATTCATCGGGAACAAAAAACTAAGCGTGCGACTTACTCAATCCCCACCACGGTTTACCCTCCTTTCACAATACTGAGTACTCATGAGCAAGCAAAAAAGATAACTCAAATTCATGGTAATCCCGTATCTTTAATTTCATTACTGACTGACTCAAGATTTATGTTTGGGCAAAACGATGCTCGTAAATTCGGGAGCAAATTTGAAAAAATAGCTAAAAATACCAAGCTATATGAAAGTGCAGCGCTTAGTAGCACAGGTAGTCATCCGAGTTACGCTATTCTTTCGCAACTTCAGCATGGTTATATTGATTACACAATTGATTATCCGTTTGTTGCTGATTACTACAATCAAAAAAATCAACAATATATAGAAAAGCTAACCATTAGTAATCCAAAGCAAAGTATTATGCTTGGCGCGATTGGTTGCTCAACAAGTGCTCCAAATAATTACGCCGAAAAAGTACTCGCTGAAATCAATCATGCATTAAAAACGAAAGTATTACCCAGTGAGCGCTACCAACAGAGTCAACGAGTATGGTTAGAGCAAAACTTTGCAGATTTTTCGTCACAATATGAGCGCTTGATATTAAACCCAATCAAACAGCCAGCCACTGGTGAGACAACACCTCACTCTGTTCGTCCATAAGCACCACTTGGAAAGTTGAACCAGATTCAACCTCCCCAACTCCTTCAGGGGTGCCGGTCATAATGATATCGCCGTCTTCGAGATCCAGAAATTCACTGATTTCAGATAAGATTTTCTCGGCATTATGGAGCATTAATTGTGTGTCACCATACTGAGCAGGCTCACCATCTATCAGTAAACTAAACTGATAATGCTTGGTATCATTACATGGTACGAAGTCACTAAAAAGAGCGGCACCATTAAATGCCTTGGCGCGCTCCCAAGGTAGCCCCTTTCCTTTTAAAGTGGATTGTAAACGGCGCTTTGTTAGGTCAAGCCCAAGTCCTACACCTGCAAGCTGTTTATCTTTAACTAAAAAGCACAACTCCGTTTCATAATGTAACTGTTCAGCACCATGAGTAGCATGAAGCGTATCTGACAAAGCACTATTGGGTTTAATAAATAACACCATACTCGTTGGCGTTTCATTATTAAGCTCTGCGATATGAGCGGCATAATTTCGGCCAACACAAACCACTTTACTTGGTGTGACTAACTCATTTACAAATTTAACTGCTCGCATGATGGTCTCCTAGATTGTGCTTTTCGGTGAGCAACCTTTTCAATTATTGCTAAAAATAGATACATTTCATACTACAACAATAAAATTATAGCTAAAATAATATCTATAATAACATGAACATACATATTAATTGCGTTCATAAAAGTTATTTTTATTGACGATTGTTTTACTTTCTAATAACTTATTGTAAGCGGTTACATTTATAAAAATCGGGTTCGGCGATTTTTTTTGCAACAAAATGTAAGCGCTTACATTAGACAACAAACACAAAAATAAAACCAAATCTGGAGATTTGCATGAACCACACACAATTCAAGAGAAAGCAGCTTGCCATTAGCCTGTCTGTGGCAATGGGTTTAAGCGCGCTAGTTCCTCACTCAGCTGTCGCCGAAGAACAATCCGACAAAGCAAGTGATATTGAAGTTATACAAGTATCGGGGATTCGCGGTAGCCTTGTAAAATCAATGGACATCAAACGCCAATCTACGGGTGTTGTTGATGCAATCACTTCAGAAGACATTGGTAAGTTCCCAGACACGAACCTAGCCGAGTCACTGCAACGTATCACCGGTGTCTCTATCGACCGAAGTAACGGTGAAGGTAGCAAAATTACCGTGCGTGGTTTTGGTCCTGAGTTTAATCTAGTGACCTTAAACAATCGCCAAATGCCAACAACCGGCGGACGTTCATTCGATTTTGGTGACATCGCAACAGAAAGTGTAAGCGGTGTTGAAGTGTATAAAACAGCGCGTGCCGACATCCCAAGCGGCGGCATTGGCGCAACGGTTAATATCACGACTGCAAAGCCACTTTCAAATCCTGGTTTACATGCTTCTATCGGTGCAAAAGCCGTTCACGATACATCAAATGAAACTGGTGATGATATAACACCAGAATTATCAGGCATTTACAGTAATACGTTTAATGATGACAAATTTGGTATTTTAATCTCAGGTTCAGTACAAGAACGCGATAACCGCGAGCAATCAATGGCGGTTGATAACTGGATCCCAAATGTCGATCTCTCTACTTCACCAAACTTAAGTGTAACAGACAACAATCAACGTGCAGACGGTACAACTTGGTACCCGCAAAATGCGGGCTACGCTTTCTCCGATAACTCGCGTAAACGTACCAATGGCCAACTTGTACTGCAATACGCACCGAGTGATCGCGTAACGACAACCCTTGATTACACTTATTCAAAACTAGAATTTGAAAAAGACGGCCGTAGTTTTGGTGTATGGTTTAACAACGGGGGTAATGTTAGTTCTGCAACGATTAACGAAAATGGGACGTATACTAAGGTTAGCGAGTTCGGTGGAGATTACTCAACGAACCTCAACCGGGGTGCAACAACCAACGAAAATAAATCACTTGGTTTAAATATTGATTGGCAAGTAACCGATACTTTAAATATTGAGTTTGATGCTCATAACTCATCAGCAGAAACCGCGGGGGTTGGTTTAGGTCATGATGCCTTTATGATCATTGGTAATACCTCATGTTCATGGTGTGAAAACCCGACTGTTAATATCGATGAAAAAATGGCTGATTTTAGCCAAGGCGAAATACCGCTAATTGATATGACATTAACCAATGGCCAAGCAGAGCTTCTGCCAAGTGATATGGGAACGCTATTTGCTGGGGTTAATAAAGATACGAACACAAATGATCTTGATCAGTACCAGTTAAAAGGGACTTGGTTAAACGAAAATAATAGCGCCCTTACAAGTATCAATTTTGGTGTTTCACATACCAAAATTGACTTTAGAACCACACAAGCTTATTCAGAGCAACTTGCTGCTGGTTGGTGGTTAAACTCAGCTGATTGGTACAATGATGACCTGTTTACTCGTGTTGATAGTTCAGGTTTATTAGACGGCTTCTCAGGCGGCGGTAACGATAAGCTATTAAACTACTACTACGATGCTGACTTTGATGAGATAGTCGCGATTGCCCAAAGCATTGACTGTGACCACCCAGATGGCGGCATTGGCGCATGTAGCTGGCCTGCTGAATTAAATGGTATGGTGCAAGCTGGGCCGATTGATAATGATCATCGAGTAAGCGAAAAGACCCTATCATTCTACACTCAAGCAAACTTTGAAACTGAGTTTAACAATATGTATGTCACCATGGCAGTCGGTTTACGCTATGAAAAAACAGATGTTAGTTCGCAAAGCCTAGAAAAACCTGCAACAGGTATTACCTGGGTTAATGGTAATGAGTGGTCATATAACTTTGGTGAGCAGGCTTTCGCAAGTGGTGAAGGTAGCACCAGTGAATTTTTACCAAACTTAGATATTAATGTTGAAGTGACAGAAGATGTAATGGCTCGCTTTTCGTATAGCCGAACACTCGCTCGCCCTCCGGTTGATTCACTGCGTTCAACAACCTCATTCTTAGGTAACCCAAAAGTAGGTCAACGTAAAGTGGCTGTGGGTAACCCTGACTTGAAACCATTCGTCGCTGACAACATAGATTTATCACTTGAATATTATTATGGCGAAGGCAGTTACCTATCTGCAGGTTACTATCGTAAACAAGTTGAGAATTTCATTGTTAACATTACAACCCAAGAGACCATGGGAGATATTCGTGACCCATTCCTTGGCGAGCGTGCTGATCAAGCGCGTGAAGACTTAGCTGCAGAAGGAGTAACACCTTCTGACCAAGCTATTCACGATAAAATCAATGAAAATCAAGGAACTGAGCAAGGAACAGGTATTACAGGCATTGGCACTGATCCACTAACAATCTTTGATGTGTCTCGCGACACCAATGTGGAAACAGGTAACCTTTGGGGTTGGGAGCTGGCAGCACAACATATGTTTGGTGATTCGGGCTTTGGTATTGCCGCCAACGCGACTTTCGTATTCGGTGATGTTGAAGCAGACCGAGATGCGATCGGCTATCAATTTGCTCTGCCTGGCTTAAGTGATTCAGCTAACTTCTCTGCTATTTATGATTTAGACGGTTTATCAGCTCGTGTTTCTTATAACTGGCGTGATGAATTCTTAACAGGCTTTGACCAACATGCTTCACCAATCTTCACTGAGTCTTACGGCCAGTGGGATATCAACGTGAACTATGCAGTAAACGAGAACCTAACGGTGTTTGTTGAAGGTCTAAACCTAACAGATGAAACGCAGCGTACCTACGTTCGTTACTCTGAGCAGCTGTTACGTGCAAACCAATACGGTGCGCGCTACAACATCGGCTTCCGCTACTCGTTCTAGCATTTTGTTGTCAAAAAAGCCGCTCAACAGCGGCTTTTTTTTTCACAATTATGCTAGTTTGTCTATATAGCATTTGAGGTAGCCTTGAATATGCAACACAAAGAAGTAAAAAAAGTCGTCATTTTAGGTGGTGGTACTGCAGGTTGGTTATCTGCAGGGTTAATTGCTGCCCAACCCCATTTAACTCACAACGCACAGATCACCCTGATTGAGTCGCCAGATATTGCCACCATTGGTGTCGGTGAAGGTACTTGGCCGACTATGCGACAAACCTTAAAAACCATCGGCATTAGCGAAAGTGAATTTATTCAACGCTGTGATGCGTCTTTTAAACAAGGTTCACGCTTTGATGGCTGGTGCGAAGATGAAGGTAACACACATTATTACCACCCGTTCAGCTTACCTGTTGCGTATCAGCAATTAAATATTGCACCTTACTGGTTTGCTAACAAAGATGCGGTGAGTTTCAGCCACGCAGTGGCAAGCCAAACCTACTTGTGCGATCACCATAAAGCACCGAAAAACCACTTACATAGCGCCTATCAAGGTGAAGCAAACTATGGCTATCATTTAGATGCCGGTAAGTTTGCCATGCTGCTACAACAGCACTGCACAACAAAACTAAACGTTGAGCATATTGTCAGTCATGTTGAACGCATTAATAGTGATGAAGATGGCTATATTAGTTCATTGCAAACCCGCGATCATGGCGCTATTACGGGTGATTTATTTATTGATTGCTCAGGCACCCACGCAAAGCTGTTACATCAACATTACGGTATCGAACTAATCGAGCAACAAGATGTACTATTTAACGATCGTGCTGTGGCCGTACAGGTGCCTTATTTAAACCCGCAGCAAGAGATCCTGTCTTATACCAAAGCCACTGCGCAAGATGCTGGTTGGATTTGGGATATCGGCTTACAAAGCCGCCATGGTCTGGGTATGGTATACTCAAGCCGCTTTGCCAGCAGTGAAGATGCTAAACAAGCGCTTAGCCAATACATTGCAAAATCCCAACCCGATACAAACCAAAGTGAACTAACCTTTCGTGAAATCAGCTTTACCCCGGGCTTTAGACGCCGTTTTTGGTATAAAAACTGTTTAGCTATTGGTATGTCTGCAGGCTTTATTGAGCCACTTGAAGCCTCAGCGTTAGTCATGGTGGAGCTTGGCCTGAATAACTTACTTGCTAATTTCCCAACACATCGTGCTGCAATGCCGACACTAGCCAAGCGTTTTGATGAGCAGTGCCATTATCGCTGGCAGCGTATTATTGAATTTTTAAAGCTGCATTACGTGTTGTCAAAACGCACTAGCCCCTATTGGCAAGCCCATAAAGAAGCAAACTCAATCCCAGAGCAGTTACAAGAAAATTTAGCACTGTGGCAATATCAAAGTCCATGGCTAAACGACTTTGACCGCGCTCAAGAAGTTTTCTCTGCGGCTAGTTACCAGTATGTACTTTATGGCATGAAACAACTACCGCAATTTCCAGCTCTAACAATGCCTTCAGCGATTGTTGAACACTTTAGTGCTAACCAACAACAAGCCAAACGCGGATTACAACAACTACCAACGAACCGCGAGCTGTTAAATCATATTCAGCAATTTGGCATTCAACCTATTTAATCTCAGCATTAGGAGGCCCAATGGCCAATCATGTATTACTTGATAACATCAGCCATAAAGACCTAAAAGTGATCACTACACGCGGTGCTAACTGGGGCGATAATATTAGCTGTGCTACCGTATTCCCAAGCGAGTTTGCTAAAGTTCAAGCAAATCAACCCATCGTATTTCGTAAGCACCCGCAAACAGGCCAATTTGAAGCCCTCGCTTTATTTGGTTTTGAAAATGGCGAGAACTTGTTGCTTAACGAACAAGCCGAATTACAACTGAGTTACTTACCACTGAGTATGCAGCGCCAGCCATTTTTAATTGGTCAACAAACCCAGTATAACAATGGCATTCCTGAGCAATCACTGGTGGTACATATTGATTTAGACAGCCCACGTATAAGCACACGCGATGGTGAAGCCATTTTCCTTGAACATGGTGGGAATAGCGATTACTTAAATCATATTGCTCAAGTACTTAACGCGTTACATCAAGAACACCAAACAATTAATCAGTTTTTTGAACGTTTACTAAGCGTTGATTTACTCGAAGCGTTTAGCATTGAATATGCTCAAAAAAATGGTGAAAAGGTCACTGTAACTGGTTTCTATACCATTAACCAGCAGGCACTAAATAACTTAACTGCAGAACAACTCAAGCAGTTACAACAACAAGGTGACTTGCAGGCTATTTATATGGTGCTGGCATCAATGGAGCAAATTCCTCATTTGCTTGATAAAAAGTGGGCTAAGCAGTAATGTTTGTGGCTGCGCCAATAAAAGAATGCCATGCTTCCAGCATTGCTGATCTTAAACTGTTTTTAGCTGAGCAAACTGAGCCACTGGTAATAAGAGATCTCTGTGCTGATTGGCCACAAGTCATCGCGGCTAAACAAGGCTCTAAAAACGCCTTGGACTACCTTTTAGGCCTTGCCAATCACGCCCCAGTACGTAGTTTTAGCAGCGACGCTATTCATCAAGGTCGTTATTTTTATAACACTGATTTCTCGGGGCTTAATTTTTCACAGCAGGCCGATAATCTACTTTCTGTGCTACAAAAACTAGCACTAAAACTGTCGCAAACCGACTGTGATTCTCTATATATGGGCTCTACTGCTGTGGAGTATTGTGCTCCTAGCTTTAGCCTTAAGAACCCATTAACAGTGACCGATTATAACTGCCTAACAAGTCTCTGGGTGGGAAATCATAGCCAGATTGCGGCTCACTATGACAATGCTGATAACCTAGCCTGTGTTGCTGCGGGTGAGCGTACGTTTACTCTATTGCCAACTGATCAGGTCAATAACCTTTACGTTGGCCCACTCGAATTTACACCCGCTGGGCAAGCGATTAGCTTGGTTGATTTTAATAATCCTGATTTCAGCCGCTTTCCGCGCTTTAAAGAGGCTGTAGCAAAGGCGCAATCAGCCACCCTTGGCCCTGGCGATGCTATTTATATTCCAGCACTTTGGTGGCATCAGGTGAGCGCAACCAGTCCGTTTAATGTATTAGTAAACTATTGGTGGCGACAAGCCCCAGAGTATTTAGCAAATCCATTTGATGCCATGCTGCACAGTATGCTGGCAATTAAAGACTTACCAAACGAGCATAAGCAGAAATGGCAGCAACTATTTAATCATTATGTGTTTGCTGATGGTGTGGATTTAGCAAGCCACGTTGCTGAGCCTGCGCAAGGGATATTAGCGGATATCGACGAACTAACGGCCAGAAGAATAAGACAGCTATTACTACAAAAGCTCAACCGATAGAATGAACCAAAAGCCAGCGGATGCAACGAGTTCGGCGAAGCATCTGCAGGCTCTTGGTTCATAATTCACTTATACCAATCCGCTTAATTAAGTGCTCTGTTATTGCGCAATGGTATTACCCTTTATTTGTACTGCTGATGGCTGTGTTGTTGCGCAGCCAATACCTGTTTCACTATTTTTACTACATTGAAAAACACGTACGTAATCCACCAGCATTTGCTTAGGGTAACCTGTAGAATCAACGCCTTTGTCATTCACATTGGCTGGCCAGTTTCCGCCTACTGCAAAGTTAAGAAGTAAATGAAAACGCTGATCAAACGGAGCAAAGCCGGTATTTTCTATAAACGAGCCGTCTTGTTGTTGTGATGTTGAATACCACTGGTCGTGACGAAACGTTGCATAGTGAACATCATCAACATACCAACGAATTTCATCTTGCTGCCATTCAAGGGCATAAACATGAAAGTTATCAGCTGGGTTATCTGCTTCACTGAAGCGGTACGGCGTACCACTGTAAACATTTTTGGGTGCAGGACCACCGTAATGCAAGGTGCCGTGTACGCGTGTCTCAAGGCTGCCTGCTGGCGCTGTTTTGTCATCAGTAAGCGTCTTTAAATTAACTGCTTCCATGATGTCTATTTCGCCTGATGATGCCCAGCGACCATAATGCCAGTCTGTCGGTAACATCCAAATTGCTGGCCACGCACCTTGCCCTGCTGGCAATTTAGCGCGAATTTCAAACCGGCCGTATCGCCAATCTGCTAAGTTTTTTGTGCGTAAGCGTGCAGAAGTAAACGGCTGAGTTGCTTGTTTTTCTCGCTCAGCATCGCTGCTCACTTCATCGCTATTATGTAAAGGCCCAGTGTATTGCTCTTGGCGAGCAACAATATGCAATATGCCATCTTTAACAAAACTGTTTTCGCTACGCGCGGTATAACATTGCTGCTCATCATTACCGCCACCTCGACAATTTACTTCGTGTTGCCACTTAGTTAGGTCGAGATCATTTTGCGAAAATTCATCTTGCCAAACTAACTGCCAGCCTTCTCCTAGGCTGGCTTTAACAGGCGCAGGGGTTTGCTGACAGGCACTAAGCGCACCTGTTAGCAAAATAACAGCATACGATTTTACTGACATGAGAGCGTTGCATCCTCAGTGTGTGCGCTCGTTACTGATAGTTTAGCAATTGAGACTTGCCATGCACCTTCAGTGGCTAATTGCCAAGGCGAGAATACTTGCCCAAGCTGCACACCTTGCTCAGCAAAGCAGCTCAAATCTACAGTTAGCGTTTGCCAATCATGTGCTGCTTTAAGGTGTTTGCTAATATCAAATTGACCGCTACAGTTTTCACCACATTGCATACCTAGCATTAGCGGCGCATCAGCAGCTTGGTCTACCTTAATTTGCATTTGCAGTTGACCCGCTTTTTCAACGTATGAACGTAAATCCGATGGGAACGCCGCCATTAAACGAACCGCAGCCGCTTCTTTACCATTAAAGCTGATTGCGCGCGCATCTTCTTGTACGTCTTTATCAAAAGTTTTTACGCTAACAGCGTTAAGTGCTGCACGACTACTGGTCATGGCTTGTCGCTCAGAGCCACTTTGTAGTTGCAGTGACCACGGTGCTTTTACGGCACGTTCAAATAATACTAAGTCTTCTAATTTAGCAGAAACTTGTGATTTTTCGCTTAGGTCATCCGCTAATGTATTTTTATCTTGATACGTTAAGCCAAAGCCATAAGGCAATAGTGGCGCGTAATCTTTATCGCCACGGTTTTCGTTACCTACCGGGTTATTTGGCCATGAGAACGATAACTTACCTTTAAAGTCATGATTAATAGTGCCATCTTGTTTTTTAAAAATAACATCGCTGATTGCATCACCTTCACTCCCAGGTAACCAAGTTGCGACAAATGCATCGCTGGCATTAAGCTCAGCATTCACCCACATTGGACGACCACTAATAAATAGCGACACCACAGGAATGCCGGCATCTTTTAGCTTTTTAAGCAGGGCTAAATCAGTTTTATTACCGCGTTGGTATTCAAGGTTATCTAAATCACCATTGCCTTCTGCGTATGGTTGCTCGCCAAACACCACAATGGCAACATCTGGACGGGAATCAAACTCACCGTTTAAGTCATAACTAACTTGCCCGCCCGCATGCTCAACCGTTTGTTTGATCCCATCCAAAATAGAAGTCCCGCCTGGGAAGTCGCTATTCTCATTACCTGTACCCTGCCATGTGATTGTCCAACCACCTGACTGCATGCCAATGTTATCTGCGCCTTGACCGGCAACTAATACATTTGCATTTGCTGATAGCGGTAGCAACTGCTGTTTATTTTTCAGAAGAACCAGTGATTCACGGACCGCTTGTTTTGCAACTGCACGATGTTCTGCACTGCCAATGATCTCTGTTTTACCAGAAAGCGGACGCTTAGCAGGGCTTGGCTTATCAAACAAACCTGCGCGCATTTTTACACGTAAGATACGCGTTACTGCATCATCGATGCGGCTTTGTGCAATTTCGCCACTTTTAACTTGCTTGATAAGGTTTTCGTAAAGTGGTTTCCATGCATCTGTCGGTACCATGTACACATCAAGACCGGCATTTGCTGCTTGCGCACAGTTGCCATTAGTACAACTCGGAATTTGACCGTGGCCGTTCCAGTCACCAACAACAAAACCATCAAAACCCATTTTGCCTTTTAGTACGTCGGTAAGTAAGTATTTACTACCGTGAATTTTTTCACCATTCCAGCTGTTGAATGACGCCATTACGGTTTGTGCACCCGCACCTAAACCGCCAACATAACCTTGCGCATGAATATCAAATAATTCTTGCTCAGATGCCGTGTTATTGCCTTGGTCATCACCGCCTTCGGTACCGCCATCACCTAAAAAGTGTTTAACCGTACTGATCACACGCTTATCTGATAAGAAGTCATCATCAACCGCACCTTGCAAGCCTTTAACAATGGCTGCTGAGTATGCTTTCACAATTTCAGGGTCTTCAGAATAGCCTTCATAAGTACGACCCCAACGGTCGTCACGAACAACTGCGACTGTTGGTGCGAACACCCAGTCAATACCTGTTACCATTACTTCTTGCGCGGTAGCGGCTGCAATTTTTTCAATTAACTCAGGGTTGTTTGTTGCACCCAAACCAATGTTATGCGGGAATAACGTCGCACCAATCACGTTGTTGTGGCCATGCACGGCATCGGTGCCCCACATAGTCGGGATTGAGCTGCCATCAAGGGAGTCATCAATTGAGGCTTGGTACATTTTTTCAGCAAGCTCAATCCAATCTGCGGCACTGGCGTGTTTATCATTATTTGGGAATGCACCACCGCCATTGAGGTAAGAGCCAAAACCGTATTTACGCATATCTTCAACGCTAATATCACGAATTTCTGGCTGGATCATTTGCGCAATTTTTTGCTCAAGGGTCATATTTGCCAGCATTTTTGCTATTTTTGCTTCCATCTCTGGGTTTGCAGCAATGCCTGTTTCGATATTTGGCCAAATTTCTTGCTCAGTGCTCACGTTTGCCACCTTGTCTTGCCCAGTACAACCTAGCATGCTGACGCTTGCCATCACTAACGAACAAAGAGTGACTGTTTCTTTCAATTTCATTTTTGCACCTATGAAGTCTGAGTTGATACTTTTGAGCCAACTAACGCAAAGTAAGTTATATATAAGTAACAGGCGATAGGTAAAAACAACGCCATTTGCACGCCAACAGAATCGGCTAATACGCCTTGCAATAATGGAATAATTGCCCCCCCCACAATTGCTAAGCATAAAATACCTGAGCCTTTTGAGGTGTATTTGCCAAGGCCATGTAATGCTAGGCTGAAAATTGTTGGGAACATAATCGAGTTACATAAGCCAACCAGTAAAATAGCCCACATAGCAAGGCTCCCCTCACCTGTCATAGCAATTGCAACAAGTAGTACGGCAAGTAAGCCATGACATGCCAACACCTTACCTGCATTAAATTTTTGCATCACAGCAGCTCCAATAAAGCGACCCACCATGGCACCTGCGAAGTAATAACTAATATAATGAGCCGCTTCTTTTTCTGCGAGGCCAGCAATGTTATCTAAGGTCAGAAAGCCCACCAAAAAGCTACCAATCGCCACTTCTGCGCCCACATATACAAAGATACCGATGGCACCTAAAATCAGGTGGCGATAACGCCAAACACTACCTAAATCAACAAAGTCTTCTAAATCTTGTTGTGCTGCTTCACTATCGCTTTCTTTACCTAATTTAGGCAGCTTTAGAAATGCAAAAATTACAGCAAGTACTAATAAGCTGGCAGATAACATTAAATAGGGAAATTTTACTTGCTCCGCAGTGGCTTGACTTACTTCAGTTAAAATTAACCAACCGCCAAAAATCGGCGCGACTGTGGTGCCTAATGAGTTAAATGCTTGTGTCATAGTCAAACGTGACGAGGCTGTTTTTTGCGGGCCAAGTACACTCACATAGGGATTTGCTGATACTTGTAAAATAGTGATACCAGAGGCTAGTACAAACAAAGCCAGTAAAAATAATTCGTACACATGGGCAACAGCGGCGGGATAAAACAGCGCACAACCGATTGCTGCTACCACTAACCCAACGACAATACCAAACTGATAACCAATACGACTTACCAACTTGCCAGCAGGGATCGACATCACAAAATACGCACCAAAAAAGCAAAACTGTATAAGCATGGCTTGCGTATAATTAAGCGAAAACATTCCTTTTAGGTAAGGGATCAAAATGTCATTCAAACAAGTGATAAACCCCCACATAAAAAATAATGTGGTCAAGGATGCCAGTGCAAAGTGTTGCTTTGGCATTGCCCCTTGACTCGCGTTACCTGAAACAGGCGTTGAAACATGGGCCATAATTTTATTCTCTAGTTATTTATATTTTTCAGTTTGTTACATTAGTTATAGTGCTAAGTAATGAAGAATAAAAAAGCAAAAAACTATTGCAACATAAAATGTAAGCGCTTACATTTATAACATATTAATCATATATAGCAATTTATTTGCAATAAAATTGTAAGCGCTTTCACAAATTGTAACTCTGCATTTTGGTTTGTCTTACAAAAACAATGCGAAGGACGACTCATAACTGTGTATAAATCAATTTCTCTTTTGCCTGACTCATTTTTACTCAAACCTGAATTTACTTTTGGTGTTGCGACTGCGTCGTTTCAAATTGAAGGCGCACGTGAACAGCGTCTCGATTGTATCTGGGATACGTTTTGTGAAAAGCCTGATGCAATTGCCGATCAAAGTCATGGCGATGTCGCATGTGACCATGTTGCGCGTTGGCAACAAGATGTAGACATGATTGCTGACTTAGCCGTAGATGCTTACCGTTTATCAATTTCTTGGCCACGGGTCATGAATCAAGATGGCACGATAAACAAACAAGGTATGGCGTTTTATGTTCAGTTATTAACGGCGTTAAAAGCGCGTAATATTAAAACCTACGTCACCCTATACCACTGGGATTTACCACAATACCTTGAAGATAACGGAGGTTGGTTAAATCGTGATACAGCCTATAAATTCAAAGAATATGCCGAACTTGTTACTCAACATCTTGGCCACTTAGTCGACTCCTTTGCAACCTTGAATGAGCCCTTCTGTAGTGCCTACTTAGGTTATGAGGTGGGTGTGCATGCACCGGGGATAAAATCGCAACAAGCAGGCCGACAGGCGGCTCACCATTTACTACTTGCCCATGGCCTTGCCATGCAAGTATTACGTAAAAACTGCCCAGAAACAGAAGCAGGTATCGTGTTAAACTTCAGCCCTGCTTACCCTTTAACTGCGGATGATAAAAAAGCCGCAGAACTTGCCGATCAATACCATAACCAATGGTATATCAAAGCGATTTTAGAAGGCACATACCCTTCTTTATTTGATGAGTTGGCTGCAAAGGTTAAACCGACTATCCTTGCTGACGATATGACCATTATTAGTCAAGCCGTCGACTTTATTGGTGTTAACTACTATACCCGCATACACTACAAACATACCGCTGATGGTTGGTTTGAAGAAGCATGCCTAACGGATGTTCATGTTACCGATATGGGCTGGGAAGTTTACCCACAAGGTTTAACTGAATTGCTTGTATCACTAGATCAGCAATATGATTTGCCAAAGCTGTATATCACTGAAAACGGCGCAGCCATGGCCGATACCCTAGAAAACGGTGAAGTTAAAGACATTGAACGCGTTGATTATTATCACACCCACTTAAATGCGGTCTGTGATGCCATTCGACAATGCGTCGACATTCAAGGCTACTTTGCGTGGAGTTTAATGGACAACTTTGAATGGGCATATGGCTATGAAAAACGCTTTGGATTAGTTTACATTGATTACCAAAGCCAGCAGCGCATTTTAAAAGAAAGCGCAAAACAATACCGTGCGCTGCTAAAACAGCGAAAAAAATAACAATAAACGAGAACACACATGCTGACAACAAAAGAGAAAGTAGCCTACGGATTAGGTGATACCGCAAGTAACATTATCTTTCAAACAGTGATGTTATTTTTAACTTTTTTCTATACGGATATCTTTGGCATTTCACCTGCTATTGTCGGCACCTTGTTTTTGGTGGTGAGGATTGTTGATGCAATTACCGACCCATTAATGGGCGCATTAACCGATGCAACACGGACTAAATGGGGAAGTTATCGCCCATATTTACTCTGGCTAGCCCTACCATTTGGGGTGATCAGTATGATCACCTTCACCACGCCAGAGTTACCTGAATCTGGTAAAGTAATTTACGCCTTTATCACTTATACTTTGCTAATGCTGGTTTACACCGCCATTAATATTCCATATTCAGCATTGGGGGGAGTGTTAAGTGGCGATCCTAAAGAGCGCGTATCGATTCAATCTTATCGTTTTGTGTTCGGCATGCTGGGCGGCCTAATAGTTAGTGCCTGTACCTTACCGTTAGTAAACTGGTTAGGAAAAGGTGATAACGCCACAGGCTATCAACTCACTATGGCCTTGATGAGTGGCTTAGGCGTCATCTTATTCTTGATTTGTTTTCGCTTCACTAAAGAGCGCGTTACAACCCATAACAGCTCATCATTGAGTTGGAAAAACCGCATCGACACGCTTTGGCAAAATGGCCCATTTAAGGTGCTGTGCTTAGCTGCACTTATGCTGTTAACTAGTATGGTATTGCGCACAACGCTTGCAATTTACTATGTAAAATACGTACTTGGTGAAGCAGAGCTGGTCACTTACTTTGTCACTCTCGGTATGATAGGTAATATTCTAGGCTGTGCGTGTGCAAACCCGTTAAGTAAACGCGTTGATAAGAAAACTGCTTATATTTTTTTGCAATATATCTCTGCGGCAATTAGCTGTGTGGCATTTTGGTTACCAAGCGAACAACTGATTCTTGCTTTTATTGTGTACTTTTTATGGTGTTTTTTCACACAAATGGCAACACCACTACTGTGGGCGAAAATGGCCGACACGATTGATTATGGCCAGTGGAAAACCGGCGAACGACTAACAGGGCTTGTCTACGCGAGCGTAGTATTTTTTATTAAGCTCGGTCTTGCCCTTGGTGGTGCTATCGCTGGTTGGTTACTCGCATTTTACGGTTACGAAGCGAATACAGAGCTCAGTGAACATACGCTGTCAGGCATTTTAATTTCATTTACGCTTTATCCAGCAATTGGCAGCGTGCTTGTCGCTTTAATCATGAAGAGGTATATTCTTGATAATCAAACCGTTGAGCAAATCAGTGCCGACTTATCATTAAAACGTCATCCATAATTGGGTTTTACAAAGGAATAATATGGCCACCATTTACGAGGTGTCGAAACTAGCTGGAGTGTCTTTGGCAACTGTTTCGCGAGTAATGAATAACAATGCGAATGTCAGTGATGCTACTCGTAAAAAAGTCACTGCGGCAATGAGTGAGCTTGGCTATAGACCAAACTCTATTGCGCAGTCATTAGCGTCGAATTGCTCGAACAGTGTAGGTCTACTTGTTTCTGAATTACAAGGCCCGTTTTATGGCCCTATGATGAGTGGTATTGAGAATATTTTTAGAAACCAAGGTAAACATGTAATCATTGCTGCCGGCCACAGCGACGAAGAGCGAGAACAGCAAGGCATTGAATTCCTAATAAGCCGTAACTGTGATGGCCTTATTTTGCATGTTGAAGCTGTCAGCGACGATTACTTAATCAAGCTGAGTAAGGGCCGTGTACCATTTGTGCTCATTAACCGTTTTATTCCAGAATTAAGCGACCGTTGTATTATTTTAAATAACATCAAAGGTGGCTATCTCGCAGCCAAACATGTTTTAGAACAAGGCCACAAGAACATAGCCTATATCAGTGGCCCACTTTGGAAAAAAGATGCTCAAGATCGTCTAGCTGGTCACAAACAAGCACTTGCTGAATTTAATTTATCATTTAATGAACAACTGCTTTATCAAGGTGACTTTATGGAAACCAGTGGCTTTGAGGGATTAAAAACAATCTATCAACAAGGGTTGTCATTTAGTGCAGTTATTTGTGCCAATGATGAAATGGCGACTGGCGCCATCGCCAGCGCCAGAGAACTTGGCTTAGCGCTTCCAGAGCAGCTATCAGTGATGGGCTATGATAATGTATTTTTTACTCGCCACATTTATCCGCCCCTAAGTACAATTAACTATCCAATCAATGAGATGGGGCAAATGGCTGCAAACTGGATTCTTAAGCACGTTTATCAAAAGCAAACTGAGCCTCTGCAAACTATGTTTGAGCCAAGCCTTGTTGCTCGACAATCAATTAGGCACTGCCCTCAATAAGATCTGTCAGTAGACCTAGGTTAATTGGCTTTAACAGAACTTGTTCAATATCTAGCGGTTCTATTTTCTCTGGCTCAGGTTCTGCCCCACTGACAATAACTAAGGTTAAGTTGGGGTATAGTTGTTTGAGCTGTTTTGCTAAATCCAAACCGCTGCCGTCAGGCAGGTGCATATCAAGCAGCACTTTATCAAACTCAGCGTCTTCACTTAGCGTATTTAAACACGCTTCACAGCTGGCAGCGATTACCGTTTCAACCCCAAGGCTTTCTAATAAAAGCTGAGTGATTTGCGCTGCATCTGTGTCATCTTCAACTAATAAATAACGGGTACTTTTTTGAGTCATCGCCGGACTGTCATCATGCTCAATGACAGGCTCTGTTTTACCTTGGCAAATATAATGATTCAGCACCTGATAAAGCAGCCCTGAATCCACTGGCTTGGCGATCATGTCATTAAAACCAAGCGCCGACAGCTCACTTTTAACCCCTTTCATGGTTGCAGCTGTCAGTGCAATAATTGGTTCTTTATACCCCATTTTACGAAGCTCAATTGTCGCCTCTTTACCACCCATAACAGGCATGTGAAGGTCGATAAATATAATATCGAAAGCTTTACCAGCTTGTTCAGCAGCAGCAACCTTTTCAATCGCATGTTTACCATTTTCAGCGTATTCAACATCAGCCCCAGTGCTTGCGATCATGTGTCCTACCAAAATACGCAAATCTTTAAGGTCATCGACGACAAGTACGCGCCCACTGGTTGAAAGTGTTGTTAACTTTTGATGGCAGTCGGGGTTAGAATCAAACGTCAGCAATTGACGCTCAACATCACGAATGTTGCCAGGATAAATAGATAAAGTAAATTCAGAGCCGACCCCTTGAGTGGACTCAAGCTCTATTGAACCTTGCATACGTGTGAGCAATTCAGAGCAAATAGCAAGGCCTAGTCCTGCACCACCAACATCACGTGATTCAACATCAGCAATTTGTTCGAATGGCTTAAAAATCAGAGCCTGCTTTTCGGGTGCAATGCCAAGCCCTGTATCTTTGATACTGAAGAACAGCATTTCGCGCTCATTAACCCATGCAGTCCATGCACGCACAACGATCTCACCTTGGTTAGTGAACTTAATTGCATTATTAATAATATTAATGAGGATTTGGCGAAGACGAGTAGCATCAGAATTAATAATTAAAGGCAGTGCCTGTTGTGACTCAAACCTAAGCGATAAGCCCTTATCTACAGCTGACACTCGCATTAAAGTATATACGTCAGCCATTAAGCTATCGAGGTTTACATCACAGCAGTTGAGCTCTAACTTATCTGCCGCAATTTTCGATAAATCGAGTACATCATTAAGTAAGCTCAATAGGTGCTTACCATTTCGGTAAATGACCCCAAGTTCATTATGCGCGTGCTGGTTTTTTTCGCTTTGCATCAACAGTTCGGTATAACCTAATATTGACGATAAAGGCGTGCGTAACTCATGACTTAAATGCGCTAAGAAGCGATCTTTCGAGCGATTTTCAGCTTCAGCTTTCAAACGTTCAACACGCTCATCTTCTACATCCCGTCTGGCTAATGCATAACGAATTGCACGGGCAAACCGACTTGAACTCATTTCGTTCTTAACTAAGTAGTCAACAGCGCCTGCATCAAGTGCTGCAGAGTCTAAGGTGTCATCCGATTGACCCGTGAGCATAATGATAGGGCCACGGAACCCATTAGCAACCGCACTTTTTAAGACTTCAAGTCCATCAGAAGCACCAAGTCTATAATCCAATAAACAAATATCGTGTTTATTTTCACTCAATACGTTAACGGCTTCTTCAGGGCAGCTAAGCCATTCAACATCGAATGTATGGGAACCCAATTGCTCTAAGTAATCACAAGTTAGAATATAATCATCTTCATCATCTTCAACTAAGAGTAGTCGGGTTACCTTATCTAACATTTGTTGTCCTTTTTAGTCGTTTAGAGGGGTGGGTAATTCAACAAACTCAACCCAATACTTACCGAGTGTTTTCATCAAATCGACCAAACCATCGAAGGTCACAGGCTTTGTGATGTAAGAAGCGGCGCCTAAGTCGTAACCTTTAACCATATCTTCTTCTTGCTTTGACGTAGTTAAAATAACAACTGGAATACCTTTTAAGTTAGGGTTTGATTTAATCGCTTCTAATGCCTCTCGCCCATCCATCCGCGGCATATTTAAATCAAGCAGAATAAGCCCAGGCCGAGGAGAGTTCTGCTTATCACTAAACTTCCCCTTTCGCTCTAAGTATTCAAGTAATTCAACACCATCTTCGACAAAAAATAACTCATTAAGAACGCGGCTTTCTGCAAGCGCATCTTGAGTTAATAAACGATCGTCTTCATCGTCATCAGCCATTAAAATGGTAATAGGTTTAACTTTGTTAAGTGGCATCTAAGCCTCTCCTTGTAATGTGAAAAGCGAAGCTTCCACGGGTAATTTAAGAATGAAGGTTGCCCCTTCACCAACGCGACTACTCGCTATAATTTCTCCACCATGACGCTCAACAATACGGCGACACACAGACAAGCCGATACCTGTGCCTTTGTATTGCGAGCGGCCATGTAATCGCTGAAATGGTACAAATATTTTTTCGAGATATTCTTCCGAAAAGCCAATACCGTTATCTGATATGGTGATGACTTCCCATTCAACATTACTATTGTGGTTCGGACTAAACTCTTCAATACGCTCATAATCAATGCTAATAAGCGGGGCGACATTTTCACGTCTAAACTTCACTGCATTGGACAAAATATTTAAGAATAGCTGTATCATTTGACTTGGGTCAGCCTGAATATGCGGCAGAGTCATTACATTGACTTCAGCGCCAGCTTCTTTAATAGCGATTTCTAAATCATCCAGCACTTCATCGACAATGCTATTTAAGTCTGTGTCTGTGAAATCTTTACCCCGCGTAGTCACGCGTGAGAACTCAAGTAAATCATTTATAAGGTTAGACATACGCTGAGCGGCATTTTTCATTCGGCTGATATAATCAATGCCTTTTTCACCAAGTTCATTCTTAAACATACTCTCAAGGCGATCGCTAAATGCTTGAATTTTTCGAAGCGGCTCTTGCAAATCATGGCTGGCTACAAAAGCAAACTCTTCAAGCTCTCTGTTAGAGCGGCTAAGCTCATCAGCATAAATCGTCAGTTCTTGAGTACGTTCATCAACTTTAGCGGCTAAGCTTTCATTTTGTTTTTCTAATTCTAAGCGGTATTTAGCAGCATTTTGCAGGTTAGTTCGCGCTAAAATAAACATACCGATTAACAGTAAAGAGCTGGTCACTGCCGTGATAGCAAAAGTGATCTTAGCTTCATTTTTAATCTCAGAAAGGATAGCAAACTTTTCTATTTTAAAATTAAGTTCGCGCATTTGAATTTCATTAACCGCGGCACGAATGGCTTTATACAGATCACGGCCTTTATCTGTAAGTAATAACCGACGCGCTTTCACGTCTTTATTTTCGAGGGCAAAATCGGTTGTTTTAGCCATAACTGCCACTTTGTCGTTTACTAAATGGATAAGGCGTGCAATACGATCAGCCTGCCCAGGTATTTCTGAGTGTAAGCTCTTAACAAGCATAATTTGCGCTTGCATCGTAGCCATTGCATCCGTGTATGGTACTAAATAGTCCTCACGGTCTGTCAGCAAATAGCCCCGCTGCCCAGACTCAGCCTGTACAACTGACAAGTGTAATTGCTCAATAGCTGTGTTTAATGAATTTGTGTTATCAAGGCTACTCTGTGTGTCGCTCAAAGAGCGTATGCTATTAATTGCTAAGAATGCATTCGCCACAACGATACACAAAACAACACTGATAAACCCTGCCCAGCTAACTGTTATTTTACCCTTTTGCTTATGCATTTTTTTCCTAGTTTCTATGCTGCTTACTCACCGGAATGAGTGTCACTTATTTTTTGTAGTTGCTCGCTACATTGCTGGCAATTAATAATTATTTTATCAAGGGCTGCAAGTGCTTTATCTTTCGGCATATCATTTTCTAATACGAGCTTAACTAACTCTGCATTCATCGAAATACGGTTTAAGGGAGCACGCGCATCGTGCACCAACTGACGTAAAGACTCGTTATTATTCATAGTATTCCTTTGTTATTTATATTCGCCAATGCCTCCATAAGCATTCAAACGGTTATACAGTGTTTTTGTGCTGATCCCTAACATTTGGGCCGCAATTGTCTTGTTACCTTGTACTTTATCTAAAGTCGCATGGATCAACTCTTTTTCAACTTCTTCAATCGTTTGCCCTGCCAGCACTTGATTGTTTGCTTCGGCTTTTTTATTTACCCGTGAAAATGGTGACTCTAGTGAGTCAGGCAAGGTAATAGTGCTTCCTTTTGGATCACTCATAATAAATGCACGGTGGATAGCATGGCGCAATTCGCGTACATTACCAGGCCAGTCATGCCCTTCAAGTACCTTTATCTGACTTGCTTGCCATTTAAAGCTGGTTCCATTTTCGTCATTTAGTTGATCTAAAAATGCCTCTGCGAGCAATGGAATATCTTCTTTTCGCTCGCGCAGTGGGGGAATATCAATTGGAAAAACCGCCAAACGAAAATAAATATCTTCGCGGATCACGTTATTTTGTGCAAGGTCGGTTAACGTTCTATTGGTTGCTGAAATAACACGACAATTTACAGCCTGCTCTTTGGTACCACCAACACGTGTGACTCTTTTGCTTTCAAGTACACGTAATAAGTTTGGCTGCATATCAATAGGCATTTCTGTTACTTCATCTAAAAATAACGTGCCCCCTGCCGCTTGCTCAAACACCCCTTCTTTACGAGCTACAGCTCCCGTAAATGCGCCTTTTTCGTGACCGAATAATTCACTACCAATCAGTTCTTTCGAGAATGCACCACAGTTAGTCGCAACCAAAGGACCATCGCACTGCGTGGCGTTGTGAATTGCTTGTGCAACCACTTCCTTACCAGCCCCACTTTCACCCATTAGCATAACGTTAGCCGATGTTGCCGCAACCCGCTCAATCATCGTATAAAGCTTTTGCATAACCTCTGACTCACCAATTAGGGTGCCAAAATGACGCTTAATACTTGGTGTTGCTTTTTTCTTACCACTGGCTTTTTTAGGATTTAAAACCCGTTCTATATCTTCACGTTGCAGTGGTTTTACAAGGTGCCCTACATTTGGCTCACACATTTCTGCGAGCTTACCTTTCACTGACGGATGACCCGAAATTAAAGTAACACGAGGCGATTGACCAATTAGTTTCAGGTGCTCAAGCAAGTGTAAGCCGCTGCCATCTGGTAGCATAAAGTCTAAAAAGACATGATCAAATGTATTGTTCTCAAACCACTGCTCTGCTTCTGCAAGATTTGCGGCTGTGTTTATATTATGACCTAGGAACTCTACAATGTGACATACAACTTCACTAAACTCGCTATCATCATCAACTAAAAGTACGTTTAACATATTAATTCCCTAAGCTTTTTCAACCATTCTACGCAATTATTTGAAAATGAAAACTACCTGCGTCGAACTACAAACCAATACTTTTAAACTATATTACCCTACAAGTACCACTTTAGGGTAAGTTTAATTAAACTTTTATAACCCTGTATGATGCAGTTCTATAGATTAAGCCAAGCTGTATACTATGAAACTATTAAGAAAAGTTACCCACCCTAGTATTAATGACGAAAACAAAAGTCAGTTCACCCGTGAAACCGCCCGTGCGGTCGTTTTAAAAGGTGAAAAAATCCTCCTGCTTTACACAGCTCGCTATGATGACTATAGCTTACCTGGTGGCGGAATTGACACAGGTGAAAGTATTGAAGAAGGATTAATACGCGAACTACAAGAAGAAACGGGAGCACAAAATATTAAGATAAAAAAGCCACTTGGTCTCTATGAAGAATTAAGGCCTTGGTATAAAGATGACTTTGAGTGTATACACATTAAATCCTACTGCTACTATTGCGATATCGATGAGCAGTTGGCTCTGCCAAAAATGGAGCACTACGAAATACAAAATGGCATGCAACCCAAATGGGTAAATCTCCATAGTGCAATTGCTCACAACGAAACCACAATGGCAATGAGCGAGAAGCAAGGTTTGTCGATTCAGCGAGAAACTTTTCTACTCAAACTCATCGCTAAAACTATATAAAAATAATCCCATTAAATTATGGCGTTACTGTTCTTGGATTAACATAAAAACGCCATAAACCCAGAAGATTACTCAACAGGAAAACGGTTTCCATGACCACCGCAACAGGCGAAAAAATAAGTAAGTTGTGCGTGATCCAACAAAGAGTACCCAACACCATCAAGCAACGAAGTAATAGATCTTTGCTCTGAAATGAGGCATATGTTTGAACTATAGTCGCAGTCAGTGCAATAAAACTGAACCAACTTTGCCATGTAATAAGCACTGCAAAAACACTTAAAGCCATAAAGCCGTACATTACCCACTGCTTTCGAGCAAAAATGCAGTAGCCGTAGCGTAGAGCAGCTATCAGCATCAGTGCCGATGCACTTAAATTATTGAGTAACAAAAAATGTATCGACGTTAGCAAAACCGAGCTAAACAAACACATTAAAATAATTTGCCGAGATTTAAACTGGAACGAGGCTAAATCGAGCAAAGTAGCAACAGCAACCAAACATTGCGACAAAATAAACATGACGACTCCTGAAAAAACAGCAGTGTAATGCGCCGCACTCTATCGCGCCTTAACTTAAGTTAAGACGCTTACGAATTCGTGATAATGAAATAGCTGAAATACCAATATACATTGCCACTTCTGTTAGGCTCAACTGAGCCAACCAATGGGGCTTTTTAGCAAGTAAGTATTCATAACGCTGCTGTGGGGAATTGAGTAATAAAAAGGCTTCTTTTGCTTCTTTGAATAACAACTGCTGGGTAACAAGTTGCTGCTTCATCATTTGATTCAAAGGCTGCTCAAGTAATGCTAGCGGTACTTTTATTACTTTAGCGTCACGAATGACTTTAAGCTGATAAAGAGCTGGCGTGTGTGTTAACCAATTACCATAAAGCAATGCAAATTCGTCTTGAAAGTAAAACTCTTTGCACTTTTGCCCACCATTTTCACTGGCGTGGAGTGCCCCGAGTACACCCGATAAAATAAGATAGCCATGAGTTTGCAGCGCTCCTTGCCTTAAAAGCACGTCATCACGCGCATAACGTTTTGTTGGATAGCTCCCCGCTAATTGTTGCTTTAATTGCTCTGCAAGTTGCTGGTAGCTATCCCCTAGTTCAAGTAACTGCGTATCCGTCAATCTTGCCATCCTTGCATTAGCAACTGAGTGATCTTTGCTGCGCTCAGCCCATCACGGTTAATAAATTTTTCTCCGCACCAAAGGGGCGAAAAACCACTATCATTGTTTGCTTCTGCATGAGTTCGTAATGCCGTAATTGCGATAGATGCATAAGGAAAAGGAGGCACATGTTGAGGAGTTGCGCCTAACTCTTTCATCACTCTATTCGTTATCCCTCGTGCTGCACGGCCTGAGAATAAGGTCGTAAGTGCAGTACTGCCTGCTTGCTGAGAGATTAATGCTTGGCGGTGTAACGAACTTGTTGTTGCCTCTTCAGTCAATAAATAAGCACTCCCCACTTGCACTGCAATCACGCCTAACTTTTGATACAAACTCACATCCTCTGGTGTTGCAATGCCCCCCGCTGCAATTGTTGGAATATCAAGTTCGATACACGCACCAACCAACTCTTGAGTAGTCAGCTGTAATGATAAATCCATCGATAAAAAGTGACCTCGATGGCCACCAGCTTGTAGTCCTTGAGCTATTACAGCATCGGCACCGTTTGCAACCAACCACTTGGCTTCTGCGAGTGTAGTTGCTGATGAAAGCACCGTGCCACCCCATTCTTTAATTTGCGAAATGATTGCCGCTTCAGGTAAGCCAAAATGAAAGCTGATCACAGGCGGCTTATAAGGTGCTATTACATCAATAACCTCTTGATTAATTGGCTGACGTGAGGCCACCGTCGAAAGTGCTGATACATCAACATGAAATTCCTCTAGGTAAGGAGAAAGTAAGTTATGCCAAGCAGCTTGCTGCTGTTTCGTATAAGCTGGTGTATGGTGGCAAAAAAAGTTTAAATTATAAGGCTTGTCAGTGGCATTACTTAAATACTCAAGCTCACTTATTAATTGCTCTTTTGATAGCATTGCACAAGGTAAAGATCCTAGCCCACCTGCTCGACACACTGCCTCTGCTAACTTTGCATTTTGCACTCCAGCCATAGGGGCTTGAATAATCGCCAACTCTGTATCGAAATATGATTTTTTCATTGCCTCTCCTTGTAAGTTTTGCATCTGTTTGCAGTTTTTACAGAACCTGCTCATGAGCATTCAAATAAAGATAAAAATTAGCTATAAAAAACAAACAGATAAATAAATATAAAAGTGGTGTTCACCTTGCACGTACCCCTTTACATTTTTTGTAAGGAGATAATGATGACTGACACTGTAACCACAATCAATCCGACTACAGAGCAAGCGCTCGAAACATATACTCTCTTGTCTTTAGAGAAGGCGCAAGCAGAAGTAGACAAATGCCATGAAGCCTTTGAGAGCTGGCGCAAAACATCATTAACCAAACGGGCTGAGCATCTCAATAAGCTCGCAAGTGTTATCGAATCAAATAAGCAAGATATTGCACAGCTTATGACAGATGAAATGGGCAAGCTTTATCAGCAAGGTTTACAAGAAGTTGAGCTATGCGCTGCTATCTGTCGCTATACAGCTGAACAGGGCCCAAAAGTACTAGCGGATGAAAAACGTGACATGCAAGGCGGCCATGCAATCGTTACCTATCAGCCAATAGGGGTTATTTTGGGTATTCAACCTTGGAACTTCCCGCTTTACCAAGTTATTCGTTATGCCTGTGCAAATATTATGGCGGGTAATACGACTGTATTAAAGCATGCTGGCAATGTATTTGGCATGGCTGAAAAGATAGAGCAGCTCTTTGCACAAGCTGACTTCCCTGACTATTGCTTTAAAAACCTTTTAATAGATGGCAAAACGGCCAGCGAATTAATCGAGCATAAAGCGATTCGTGGCGTTACGTTCACAGGCAGTGATGGCACTGGTAAAAAGGTTGCTGAACGTGCAGGAAAATATGTGAAGAAAACCGTCCTCGAACTTGGTAGTAACGATGCCTACGTTGTACTGGATGATGCTGACCTTGAAACTGCCATTAGCGCATGTACGCAAGGTCGTTTGATAAATAATGGGCAAACCTGTGTGTCTGCAAAACGCTTTGTGGTTGTCGATGCGCTTTATAGTGATTTTAAAGCAATGATCAAAAAGCAATTTGAAAATACAAAAGTGGGTGACCCTAATGAGAAAGATAGCGATTTAGGTCCAATGGCTCGTGAAGACTTACGCGACAAGCTACATCAGCAAGTCAAAGAGTCTATTGAAGCAGGTGCAGAGGCTGTGGTGGGAGGCGAAATCCCCGAACGTGAAGGTTTTTATTACCCTGCAACCTTACTTGAAAATATTAAACCTGGCATGCCAGCGTATGATGACGAACTGTTTGGCCCTGTTGCATCTCTTATCAAAGCCAAAGATAACGACGATGCTATGCGCATTGCAAACGACTCCCGCTACGGTCTAGGCGGTGGTATTTTCTCGAAAAATGAAAAGCAGGCTATTGAGCTTGCCAAACACCACTTTGATACAGGCATGGTCAATATCAATGGCTATGGCTTGGCGCAACCAAATCTGCCTTTCGGAGGCGTAAAAGATAGCGGTTATGGCCGTGAGCATGGCGGTTTTGGATTACGCGAATTTGTGAATATAAAAACCGTTATGGTCAATGAATAGCAACAAGGGCTCAATTGAGCCCTTTTCTTTTACTTACTATTAGTATTGCTTTAATCATCGAACATGGGAACTTGGTGCTTCGATGCACTGGGCATTTTTAATTCCTCAACTGCCACATCTTCATCTATTTGCTCGGTTTGTTTTTGATTACACGCATTGGGCTTATAAACCAGCTCAGTAAGTAAAGCAAAGTGATCTGAGCCATACTTAGCCAACCGCTCAATGCGTTTTACCGTAAAGTCATTACTGTGAAATAAATGGTCGAGCGGCCAGCGCATAAAGAAATACTCAGCATGAAAAGTATTAAAGAAACCGCGACCTTTACGTGGATCTAAAAAGCCAGAAATCTTCATAAATAATCGTGTTGTACGAGACCATGCCACATCATTTAAATCACCGGCGACAATGCAAGGACGGCGTAACTTTTTCAGTGCTTTAGCAAGAATAATAAGTTCCGTATCGCGCGTGCGAGAGCTGTCTTCTTCAGTTGGACTAGGTGGTGCAGGATGAATAAAGTGCCCCTGCATTTCAACGCCATCAGCGTCTTCAAATAAAATATGAATTGAAGGAATATCATCTTCAATCAACTCACAAATTTGATAGCGTTTTATTTTATACTTACTGTATAGATGCATTCCGTAGCGATTATCTTTAGGACAATATATTCGGTGTGGGTAATCGCCCTCAAGTCCTTTTAACTGCTGCTGCCAAGTGATGTCAGATTCGAGCGTGATAAATAGATCGGGTTGGTGCTTATTAACTAATGAAATGAGCTTTTCATAGCGATCATTCGACATCAGTACATTAGCCGACATAATACGAATGCTGTGTTCAGCATCCTTGGAACTGGCTAACACCTCTTGCTTAGCAAGTGGTGTATAAGGGTAAATCCACTTTCCTTGCAGTAATAAAATAATAATACTTAAAATGACACAGCTAAGTGTTAGAAACGACCATTGGGATACAGCAAGGTAGCTTGAAACCGCACAACAAAATCCTGCCAAGTAAAACACTTGTAACCTAACAAAGTCACAGCTACGCACCAAATAATGCTGGCAATATGACATAGGTAATAAGGTGATGATAAGTAATAGCGTCAATACACCGGTTAAAACATAAATCATATTGCTCCCACGTTTAGTTATCTGCTCAAAATAGAAATGATTTCTCGCGTATCTTCAACTAAGCGTACCACTGTCCCATCCACTTGGATAGAAATAAGACCATCTCTGTCGCGAGACTTAATGACCTTACCATGGCGATAAATATCACGATCTAGGATATCTCCTTTACGGTATTTTTTCTGCCAGCCTGGTGGGAGTTCTCCACCGCTAGCAACTTTCTTTTCCAAGCCTGGTGGTAAGCTCTTTCCCTTATTTTTCTCTTTATTCTTGTCTTTAGCCTGCACACCAGTGGCGATAACAGCTAAGCCCACAGCAAAAACCATTAATAGCGTTCTCATATGAATGCTCCTTTTAGTAAACCTTTTTAAGCCTAGCAATGAATGCTGAACACGCAGTGAAATTTCATAAATAAAGCCGCATGAGTGAAGTGAGCGGCTTTAAACATGATTAACGGTAGCGCGAAACAATGGATAGAATTTCACGCGTATCGTGAACAAGATGAATAAGGCGATCGTCAATTTCTATCGCAATGATGCCATTTCTATTACGGCGTTTGATTACTCGCCCATGACGATAAATATCACGGTCTAAAATATCACCATGATGGTAGCGTTTATACCAACCCGGCGGTAAACGACCACCATGCCCTACTTTCTTATAAAGACCTGGCGGTAAGTCACGATAACTATAGCGATCATATTTATCGTAATGTTCATGATGCTTATGATGTTTTTTATATTTATAGTGTTTTTTATGTTTATGATGCTTTTTACGTTCGTGTTTGTGCTCATATCTATCATGATCACGATCATGCCTAGCACTTGCTTCTGCAGGTATTAAACTCAAACCTAACACAGCTAAAGAGATAGTAATTATTTTGTTCATAATAGAGACCCTCTACGTTTGCTCTTGTTACAAAAGCCTAACGTTTGCGACTGAATCATAGATGAAGGATTACAATTAAAAAACCTTATTACTTACATATCAAAAAGTTAAAAAACCAACATTTACACTTCTTTAAACTTAAAGTGCGCTCTGATACTTATTATTGCTCTTTTTGAATCAAATACCTCTTTCATGCCAATCGCAGGAAGATTACTTAAGTAAAGCCATTGACCTCGAATACTTTTACCTACTTCAAAAAGCAGTTACCCTCTATTTTTTGTTGTAATTAACCTAAAGGCGTTCATGAAATTATTACTCCTCCCAGCACTCACTGGCTTACAACTTTTAAGTTTACAGTCATATGCAGCGACAACTGAACTTGAGCATATTACGACAACTGCCTCTCGCACAGAAGTGCTTGCCGATCCTCTGCCCGTTGTTGTGAGTAATATTTCAAAACAGCAATTAGCACTCATTGCGCCAACCCATATTGAACAAGCCCTTAAGCAAGTTGCTGGTGCAAATCTTCAACACGGCAATGGCCAAGAGTATTTACCCGCTTTACGTTCGCCTGTTTTTTCTGGTGCCGGTGCATGCGGTGGCTTACTTACGGCTGAAGATGGCATACCGCTGCGTGCTGCAGGCTTTTGTAACATTAACGAGTTATTTGAAGCACACACAGAAATGGCCGAGCGTATTGAGGTATTAAAAGGCCCAGGTTCTGCACTTTATGGCTCAAATGCAGTGCATGGGGTGATCAACGTGATCACTCCTGATTCGACCTACGATCATAACCGATTTGGTTTTGATTACGGCTCGTTTGGCTACACTCGTTATAAACTAGGTTCTGGCCATGATTTTGGTCAACAAGGTTTTGGCATCAATGCCAGTATTACTCGCGATACCGGCTATCGAGATGACGAAGGGGTTGACCAAGAAAAAATATCATTACGCCACCGTTTCGATGGTGCAAACTTAACAGTTAATAGTGGCTTGACGTACACCCACTTAGATCAACACACAGCAGGTTATATTGAGGGCTTTGAAAGCTATAAGGATGAGGATATGGCGCAATCAAACCCAAACCCTGATGCCTTTCGTAAAGCACGTTCTTTACGTATATGGTCAAAAATAAATTGGTCTAGGGATGAGAATAATACCTTTACGTTTACACCTTATATTCGTGACCAAAGCATGACCTTTTTTAAACACTTTTTACCAGGTACACCGCTTGAAGAAAATGCCCAGCAAGGTGTTGGTTTGCAATCAAGTTGGCAACATAAGTTAAGTGATTCAAGTCATTTAACTATGGGTTTTGATGGTGAGCTTACTGATGCTGATTTTTTACAATATCAAGATAGCCCAACTAAAGGCTCAGCATTCTTAGTTGCTACAGTCCCTCAAGGAAAACATTACGATTATCAAGTAACAAGTACCTTATTGGCGCCCTTCATTAACCTTGACTGGCAATTGAATGACTTACTCATTAGCCTTGGCGGTAGATACGAACGTATGCGCTATGATTATCAAAATCACATGCTCGCTGGACGCACTAAAGAAGACGGAACAAAGTGCACAATGGGCGGGTGTCGCTACTCTCGCCCTGCAAGTGGTGTTAATCGCTTTACTAACTTTTCGCCGAAGCTTGGCTTAAGCTATCAATATGCTGATAACCAGTTTTTCTACGCCAATGCTTCTGAAGGTTACCGAGCTCCGCAAGCGGCAGAGCTTTATCAGTTGCAACGCGAACAAAATGTGGCAGATCTTAAGTCTGAAATAGCTAAAAACTTAGAGCTTGGTTTAAAAGGCCAACAAGCAAAGCTGCATTATGTATTTAGCATTTACGCTATGAACAAAAAGAACACAATTTTCCGCGACAGTGATTTTTATTATGTCAATGATGGTCAAACTCAACATCGTGGAATTGAGCTTGAGCTTGCCTATGCCATCACATCAAGCCTATCGATGCAGTTTGCCGCGAGCCATGCCAAGCATACTTACAGTTACAATCAAGTGCTCGGCGGGATTAATATCAATGGCAATCTTATTGATACCGCACCACGTAACATCGCAAACTTGCAGCTACTTTGGCAAGCAAACGACATGACACATATTGGGCTTGAGCTGCATACCACTAGCAGCTACTTTACAGACCCCGAAAACCAGCACAGCTATGAAGGCCACTCTCTTGTTAATTTAAGAGCCGCATGGCAACTCACTCCTAAGCTTACGGTGACTGCGCGAATTAATAACCTTACTGATGAGCATTATGCAGAGCGCGCTGACTACACAACCTTTAGCGGCGACCGTTACTTTCCAGGTCGGCCACGCAATGCAATGTTATCAGCAAGTTACCAGTTTTAAGTAACCGCATTATTTTGTTAGCTGTCTCATAGTTGGCACACGCTGTTTAGTAATTAGGTATGATAGTAATAACTTTTACCTAATCGACTGAACAGCGTGTCATCCTCTCAAAACCTAATTAACAAAGCGCTATTAGTACTAGGCATTTTTCTGATTGCGGCTTGCCTACGCGCGCCGATTACTGGCATTGCTCCCGTACTCGAACAAATTATTGAGCAGTTTCACTTAACGGCTTCTCAAGCGGGTATGCTGACTACATTACCACTCATCGCCTTTGCGATTGCTTCTCCGATGGCTGCTGGGCTTGCAAAAAAATGTGGCCTTGAGCTGTCGTTGTTTATTGCCCTGCTCTTGATAGGCGCAGGCGTGATGTCACGCATCGTAGATTCTGCCAATATTTTGTTTATAGGCACTGCAGTCATTGGGGTCGGTATTGCAATTGGTAATGTTTTGTTGCCAAGCCTGATTAAACGTGACTTTCCGCATAAAGTTGCAGTGATGACATCAAGCTACGTGTTGGCAATGGGCATATTTGGGGGCAGCTACTCAACACTTATCATTCCACTTGCAGAGTATAAAGAACTAGGCTGGCAGATAGCACTGGCAAGTTACGCGCTGTTAGTTTTACTTGCTGTGCTAGCTTGGTTACCGCAACTTAGACAGCACACCATGCCCAAAGAAACATCAATATCGAACGCGACACAAAATAGAGTCTGGCATTCATCATTGGCATGGCAGATAACGCTTTTACTCGGCTTTAACTCGTTTTTCACTTATATCATGCTTGGCTGGTTACCGAGTATTTTGGTTGAAGGTGGCCATAGTGCGCAACATGCAGGCGCACTACAAGGGGCTTTCCAAGCCGCTTCTGCGCTGCCAGGTGTTGTACTTATTCCATTACTTGCAAAGTTAAAAGATCAACGCGTCCTTACGCTAAGCCTTGCCCTATTAGGCGCACTTTGCTCACTCGGGTTACTCACTGCACCTAGCTTTGCCTTGCTTTGGTCTATTACTTTAGGCTTTTGTTCAGGTGCCTGTTTTATTTTGGGTTTATCGTTTGTCAGCTTGCGTACACATAATGCACTACAAGCAGCGGCACTCTCTGGGATGGCACAATGTATCGGTTATTTATTAGCAGCAACAGGGCCTATTGTTGCAGGCGCGCTACATAGCTACTTTAATAGTTGGGCCGGCGCACTTTGGCTATGTATTGCATCAAGCCTGCTGTGTGCTTTGTTTGGTTACTTAAGTGGCCGAAATATCACTATCGGCCAACAGTAAAAATGAAACCGCAGCTATTTAGGTGTGGTTTTAAAGGCGCTTATATTACTAAGGTTATCTAGCCAAGGCTTGTGTGAGCGATACCAAATATGGGCTTTTGGAATAAGCTCATCAGCTTGCTCTACTGCACCGAGTCGTAAGCCATAAACACGTTCGCCTTCGCCCACGGAAGTAGCGTACAAGGCCGTACCACAGTTAGCACAAAACCCTTGTGCTCGCTGATTGCCACTTTCAGCAATTTTTATATATTCTTTTGGTGCAGCTGCGGTGAAAGTCACCGCATCAGGTTTAGAGACAACCACAGTACGAAAAGGCGCACCCGAGATAATTTGACAGTCAGTGCAGTGACAGTTTATCACTTTATTTTCATCAACTTCAGCACGGTATGTAACTTCACCGCAATGACAACGACCGGTTATGTGCATATTAAACTCCCTCTTTATTTACTGGGTATCGATTAGCCAGCTTGATGCTATTTAAATCATTAAAGCGTACTCCGTACTGTTTCATAACAGGACGTATTTTTTTACTAATTAACTGGCGAATATAAAAGGGTTGATTGGGCACAAAATGATGAATAGTGTGAGTGCGCCCAAAGTCAAAGCAAAACAATTGAAATGGTAAAAACCAACGGCTACTTATAACATGTGTTTGCTCAAGTACATTATTAACTCCACCATAGTAATGCATAGAAGAGGTAACAAGGTTAAGTGATATCGAGCGAATGATATTTGGCAATATAAGAACAACCATGAGAAATTCAGCACCAGCAAGCAAGTGAGCGCCCCATGTTGGTAAGGCAAAAGGGCTAAAAAACTGCACACAATAATAACCAACCAAACCATATAAAATAGCAAAGTATGCTGTCGCGATCGGAAACCCAGCATTAAATACTCGAAAAAACTTAAAGCCTCTAATTTCTTTACTAAAGCGTTGACTATTAATTAGCAAACCAAGTAGCCCGTCACTGATCACAACCGCTCTTAAAAAGGGGTTTTTGATACCATTGCCAACAAGACGCTCTTCTAAATCTTGCTCGGTTCCTGAAACTTTGTGATGGTGTAAGTGAATTTTACGCCGATACCAAGGATTTACTGTATTTGGGCGCATTAGCCACACTGTTAACATCATAAAATTATGTATAAGCGGCTGTTTGCTAAAGTATTGCTTGTGAATGAGATCGTGCTCAAGTTCATGGGATATTGAGGTGATAAAAGCAGCTAAAATAATGCATAACCAAGCGGGGATGAATGCGTAATAATAAAGTAGCGCAACACCAACTAGAGCAGATAATGATAAAAATAAAATACCTAGCGCAATGCCATTTTGCTTTTGCAACACTGGATACCGTGCTCTAAGTTGCTGCTCTTCAACTTTTATAGCAGCAACAATCGCTTGAATGTTTTGCTTTGCGGTTAATTTTGACATACATCAATGTGCTCTTTTCGTAATGGCAAAATCATACCGCGAATCATCAATGCTCTCTAGCTAATTGTGTTAAAAATGCTTGTATTTCATCGCCTGGAAGAGGCTTTGAAAAATAATAACCTTGAATAAAGTCACACCCTGCCTCTTTCAAAACTGCCAACTGTTGTTGCAATTCAACACCTTCAGCAACCACTTTAATACCAAGTACTTGGCTCATTTGTATTATCGACTTAACCAATGCTTCATCACCTGAGTTAGTATGTATTTCGTCAATGAATGATTTATCAAGCTTTAACACATCAACAGGAAAACGACGTAAATAACTCAACGACGAGTAACCTGTCCCAAAGTCATCCAAAGAGATTAAACAGCCAGCAGATTTAAGCTGAGTTAATACTTCAAGGTGGTTTGTGTTTTCTGGAGCAAGCACGCTTTCAGTTAATTCAAAAGAAATTTGTGACGGATTGACGTTCTGTTCAGTAATGATCTCAAGCCATGCGTTACGGTGCGGATTAAACTCAGTAAACTCAAACAACGAGCGATTTACGTTGAATACAAATTGATTATAGCCTTGTGCTTCTAGGTATTTTATTTGTTGGCACGTTTTTCGAAGAACAAGCTCACCCAACTCAATGATCACACGAGACTCTTCAGCTAATGGGATAAACACGGCGGGTGATACCCACTGCCCATGATTGCGCCAGCGAACTAGACTTTCAAACTTTGCAACCGTGTTGCTTTGAACATCGATAATAGGTTGAAAGTGGACTTCTAACTCATCATTCTTAACAGCTTGAGTTAATTGCTCCACCAGTAAGTTGTGCTTTTTTACTTTATCATCCATTTCCTTGCAAAAGTGCAAGAACGGCGCACCAACTTGCTTGGCGTTTAACGTGGCCAACTCTGCCTGCCTCACTAACCGGCGAGCGATTTTTTCAACTCTGTCTTGTGATGATATTGATTTTGCTTGCTGATATGTACTCACTCCCAGCGTCACCGAAACTTGTTGGCTAATCCCACCGATTAAAAAAGGCTCCACTAACAAGGCTGAAACCTGCTTGCATACAAGCTCTAACTCACTTACTTGCTGATAAGTTTGCAGTACGGCAAAACTATCACCATCAATACGTGAAAAAGCACATTCTTTAAAGCTGCTTTCCAATCGCTCGGCTAGCTGACACAACACCTTATCACCAAAGCTCAAGCCATAAACCGTATTAATATCTTGAAACTTATCTACATCAAAATAAATAACCGCTAAATTAGTACTCTCTTCATCTTGATAAGACAGCGAAGAAACTAACTCGGATATACGCTCTTTGAAATAGAAGCGATTTGTTAGGCCGGTTAACTGATCATGGTTAGCATGAAAATAGATTTTTTGTTCAGCTTCTTTCTTCTCGGTAATGTCGAGAATAAATGCGACATAACAAATTTCACCATTCGTTTGCATTTGAGTGATTGATAAAAACTGAGTGTAAAGAGTGCCCTGCTTCGTTTTGTTTGTTATCTCCCCTGACCACTTACCTTTTTTATCTATTTGATGCCACATAGCGCGATAAAAATGCTGATCATGTTGGTTAGAGCTTAATATTTTCGGGTTTTGCCCTAGTACTTCGTCAGGGGGATACCCTGTCATTTTTGTAAAGGCAGTATTTACGTAAGTGATCTCGACATTTTTATTGCAAATAAAGATTGCTTCATGGCTTTGTTCTATAAGTTGATTTGCAAAATCTAACTTAGCAATAAAGCGATCTTTATCTATTTCACGTTGAATTAAACCTGTGAATAAAGAGAAAAAGGACTCAACCTGAAGCGCATCACCTATCTCATGCTGAAAAAGAGCCACTAAAATCGTGTCGGTTTTACCTGATAGACTTTGTAATGGCACACCAACATAGGCTTCAATTCCCATATCTGCAAGTAGGCGATCATCTGGAAACAGTGCTTGCACACCTGAGCTGTAGCTTGAGATGCCGCCACACATAACATCATTACATGGAGTACAGCGAATATCATAGCTAATGTTATCCACTATTTCGTCATACGCAGCCAATGCAATTGTTGATGCATGCATTGTCGATTCATCAACTTGGGCTAAAAAAACATGAGATGCACCAAGTACTTCCGACAGTGACAGGCATATTGCATTATAAAAGTTCTCACTTTTAAGGTTAGATATACTTTCTACGATACGTTTTAAATCGTATGCTCCCACGCTTTGCCACCCTATCGACTTTGTGCACTAAGTGATTGACTTCACTTAAACTTCAGGCTGCAAATTGTAATATAAGATGAGTATAAACACCATGCTACCCTAGTCTAAAACGATTACTTTGCATACAAATAAACACACTTATTTTAAGGTTATTTAAATACCAAGCACCGTTTACATTTATTCGTTTATAAATAGAACAAAAGGAGCTCAAATAATTAGCTGGTAGGCTCTGAAGGTATCTGAAAGGCACAAATAGGCTTGCACCATAGTGTCTTGCAGGCATAAAAACCCTAACCAATTGGCTAGGGTTCAAAAGTGGTATAAGCAGACGGACTTTTACTTGCTTTAGTGCCTCGCCCCGCGTGGCGCTTAAGTCCGTAATACTTTTGTAAAGGCATAAAAAAACCCTAACCAATTGGCTAGGATTCAAAAGTGGTACCAGTAGGCGGACTTTTACTTGCTTTAGTGCCTCGCCCCGCGTGGCGCTTGAGTCCGCAAGCTACTTTTTCAGGCATAAAAAAACCCCAGCAAAACTGCTGAGGTCATAAAAGTGGTACCAGTAGGCGGACTTTTACTTGCTTTAGTGCCTCGCCCCGCGTGGCGCTTGAGTCCGCAAGCTACTTTTTCAGGCATAAAAAAACCCCAGCAAAACTGCTGAGGTCATAAAAGTGGTACCAGTAGGCGGACTTGAACCGCCACGCCCGAAGGCAACGGATTTTGAATCCGTCATGTCTACCAATTCCATCATACTGGCTTCATTTTTCTTTCACCTTCTAAACACGAGAAGATAAAGAAAAACCACTTTAGAGCAAAAACTTATTTACTGCCTTTGTCTCTATGCCAAGCATTATACAAAGAATGGGTATGGCAGCAAGCGTTTTATTCGTCTCGCCCTTTCAACCGAACAATTAATATACAAATGATTAACTTTGATGTTTTGGCATCATTCGCAGGACGATAGCCTCACAATCAATCTCATGGCTCAAACAACCATACTGCGAAAACCCTGTTCCTTTTAAGCGGCTTTTAACAAACGCATCAGCGATAATTGGCTCGCCGAACTGTAGCAAGGTTGCGGCTTGCCAAAGCTGTGCTAGGTGCTCCATTATACGCCGAGCATGCATTTCCATGTGTTTAGCTTCATTGAGCATAAGCTTTAATTCATCAAGTTTAATCGCAAACTCCTCGTTAAGTGCTCGCGCTTTCTCAAGTTCATTTATAAGTGCTTTTAACGACTCAGGTTCACGCTTGAAAACGCGTAATAAGTCTAAGCACTGTACATTACCTGAACCTTCCCAAATAGAGTTAACCGGTGCTTCTTTATAAAGACGACTAGTGACATTATCCTGCACATAACCCACGCCCCCAATACACTCCATCGCCTCATAGGTATGTTGAATAGCACGCTTGCAAATCCAATATTTGCCAATCGCGGTGGCACTTCGAACCAATAATACTTCGCTGTTATCATTTTGATTATCAAGGGCATGAGCTATACGCATAGAGATTGCCAAAGCAGCTTCAGCCTCGATTGCTAAATCAGCCAGTACATTTAACATCAGAGGTTGTTGGTGTAAATTTTTACCAAATACACTTCGCCCTGCAGTATGCCATATCGCTTCTTTTACAGCTTGAAGCATTAACGAGCTCGAGCCTAACATACAATCGTAACGAGTGAGTGCTACCATTTGAATAATAGTAGCAATACCTCGCCCCGGTTCACCTAAAAGCCAACCATGCGCACCCCTGAACTCTATTTCTGAACTGGCGTTCGATTGATTACCTAACTTATTTTTTAAGCGCTGAATATACATGGCATTTTTTTCGCCATTTTCGAGCCACCTAGGTACTAAAAAGCATGAGAGTTGTTTTTCATCCGTATTTGCAAGCACTAAGAATGCGTCACTCATAGGCGCTGAGCAAAACCACTTATGTCCCTCTAAGCTATAAAGCTCACCTGCTCCTGCAGTCGTTAATGGTGCAGCTTTTGTAGTATTTGCACGCACATCAGAACCACCTTGTTTTTCGGTCATTGCCATACCAATGGTAACCCCTTGTTTTTCAAACCAAGGTTTATTGCCGCCATCGTAATGCTTTGAAAGTATTTTTGGCAGCCACTTTTGTGCCACATTGGCTTGGCTGGCAATTGCTGGCACACTGGCAAATGTCATGGTGAGGGGGCAACCTGAGCCTGGATCTGCATGATTGTGCAGCACCGCCATTACAGCTCTTACTACATGACTGCCAGGCTTTTTTTGTTGCCAAGGCAAAGCGCAATGCCCTTGTTCAATAGCATGCTGCATTAATTGGTGGTAACTCGGGTGATAATCAACTTGATCTATGCGTTCGCCAAACCGACTGTGAGTCGTTAATTCAGGTAAGTGCTTGTTTGCTAAGAATCCAGCTTGCAGTAGTGCACCACCCACTTGCTCCCCAAAGGCCGCTAAATGCGCAGTTCCCCACTGACCTGAAAATTGCTTTTGCCAATATTTCAAAACATCATCGGCTTGATAAACATTATAGTTTTCTAATGGTTGAGGCTGATTAAAAACATGATGAGTTTCACTTTTTGAAATAGACATTGTGTGTGCTCTTTTTATTATTTTCTCAACTATAGCAGGTCAGACCTGCTTGTCGAATTACTAAACAATCGCTAAGTATTTCTTGTTTAGTGAGTACTTTGCTAAACTACTGAGCAATTTAATTGGATGAGATTGTCTATGTCAGCTGAGTTTCCACGTGCCGGTTTTTGGCGCCGTTTTGCTTCTTTAATCTACGATACATTAGTTGTCATTGCTTTTGCGATGCTGACAACTGTGCTTTATCTACTTGCTATTCAAGCTTTAATTTCGCTAGACATATTAACTATTGGAGATGCAGAAGATGTCTCAGCTTATATTCAAAACTCACCGCTTCTTTATGGGATTCGCAGCGCTTTATTGGTATTAGTGAGCGTCGCTTTCTTTAGCTATTTTTGGGCTAAAAGTGGTCAAACGATTGGTATGCGCGCATGGCGTTTAAAAGTACAAACACTCGATGGTAATCTAATAAGCTGGTCTCAGGGCGCTCTTAGAGCAATTAGCGCACTACTGGGGTTGGGTAATTTAGTGGTATTAATTGATTTTAAAAATAAGCGGGCACTGCAAGATTATGTAGCTAAAACAGAAGTGATCACGCTTACAAAAGAAGAAAACAAGCGCATTTATCGCTCATTAGATTAAGCTACATACAAGCACAAAAAAGCGTGGCTTCAAAACCACGCTTTTTTTGTGCTGAGTGTTACACTCGTTTGTTCAATAAATAGGTTGCAAAACCAATAAACAAGATACTTGGCAACACAGCGCCTATTACGGCAGGTATTTGATAAACCATGACAACAGGGCCAAAAATTTCGTTTGTTAGGTGAAAAGTAATCCCCGTTATAACACCCATGATGATGCGTGCGCCCATAGTTACTGTGCGTAGCGGGCCAAAAATAAACGATAAAGCCACTAATAACATCACTGCGATAGATATCGGCTGCATAAACTTACGCCACAACGCAAGCTCATATGTACTCGTGTCTTGCTCATTTTGTTGTAAATAACTTAAATAAGACCAAAGCCCTGTAAATGAAAGTGACTCTGGTTTTACAGATACTACCCCCAACTTTTCGGCCGTCAGCTGTGAGTCATAAAACTCTTCATCTTGCTGTTCTGTGGTGATTTTTTCTGGCGTGATCTTCACTTTATTTACATCGCGAAGTAGCCAACCATCTTGACGGTTAACGGCTTCTTCAGCTTTAGTGATTTGCGTTAATTGCAAAGATTTATCGAAGTGATACATATGAACACCACGTAAAATACCTTGCTGATCAACGTCTTCTATATTAATAAAATTGCTACCATCTTTTGCCCATACACCTTGCTGAGCACTAAATACATCACCACCGTAAATAGCATGGTTACGTATCTCTTTGGCTTTTAACTGCGCTTCTGGCGCACCCCACTCACCTAGGGCCATCATACAAATAGCCATGAACATTGCGGTTTTCATTACAGAAGCAATAATTTGCAAGCGCGACATTCCCGCGGCCTGCATAACAACTAACTCACTATTTGATGCCAGTGCACCCAGTCCTGTTAAACCACCAATGAGCGCAGCCATTGGAAAAAATATAACTAAATCACCCGGCATGCTATACAAGGTGTAGATAAGTGCAGTCGCAATATCGTAACTACCACGACCAACCGATTTAAGCTGCTCAATAAACTTTATTAACGTACTGATACCAACCAGCACCATTAATGCAAAACCTGTTGTTTGAATAATGCTGCGGCCCAAGTACCAATCGAGTGTTTTCATCATGCGCTTAACTCCCGCTTAGTCACAACAGCCTTTAACCAAGCGCCTAGCGGGCGACCTTTAATAATCAATAATCCACCTATGAATAATGCTGATAAATGAATCCACCAAAGACCTATTGAAGGAGGGATTTTGCCATCTTCAACTGCAAACTTAGCCGCATTTAATAAAATGAAGTAACCCAAATATAAGCTGATCGCAGGCACTAGTTTAGCAAATTTACCTTGGCGCGGATTAACAACACTTAAAGGCACTGCCAATAGGGTTAACAATGGGATCGAAAGAGGGATCGCTAGGCGCCATTGCCATTGCGCTATTGCCTCGGAGGTTTTCATTTTAAATAAATCAAAAGTAGGAACCGCTTCTAGCTTACGGCGTTGGTGCTCAATTTCTTGATCTTGAATTTGCACACTGTAACCATCAAACTCTGTTAGGTTTAAAGCAGCTGACTCGCCATCTGTTTCATAGCGCTTACCATCATTAAGTACCAGCTGTTGTTCACCATTTTCTTGCTCAATAACAACACCACGCTCTGCATAAACTAAACGTGCTAAATCACCTTTTTCACGCTCAGGCAGCTGGGCAACAAACACTTTATGTAACTCTTTCCCGCTGTTTTCAATATTATGAATAAACACGACTGCTTTTTCGTTACCCGTTTGTTGAAAACGTCCAGCCCTTAGAGCTGATAAACCGGCATCCGCTTTTGCCTGCTCTTTTAACTGGTATTCTTGTTCGCTTGCCCACGGAGCGACATATAAGGTTAGTACACCCGCTAATATGGCAAGAACCACGCTTGAAATAAGTGTTACACGTACCACATACCACTCACTCACTCCACACGCCTTAAGCACGGTCATTTCACTGTCAGCATAAATGCGGCTATAGGCTAATATAATCCCCAAGAAAATACTAAGAGGTAGAATAAGCGAGGCAAGCTGAGGGAGCTTTAGCGCGATCATGGATAGTACAAGTTTTGCAGGAAGTCCCCCTTCGGAGGCATCCCCTAAAATAACAACAAACTTTTGTGACACAAAAATGGTCATCAAAGTTAGAAATACGGCGACCTGCGACTTTAAGACTTCAGTGGTCAAATAACGAAAAATTAGCAATGCTCGCCCCTGTTAAACATCGTGTTTCACTGGAATAGTAAGAAATTTTGAGTAAACTAGTTATTTTACTCACTTTATTATATGCCATCATAGTGAAATATCATACCTAGCAAGAACATATAATCTTGCATAAATGGTACAGATGGCCTCAATTATGTGATATTGATATTCACAATAAGATAAAGTTCAAAAACACGTAAATAGAGTCATAGTTTATGAGCTAATATTAGTATTAATAAACTAAAAAATGTAAGAAAGGACTAAAAAATGAATTTCTTGCCCTTATTTTTTAAGGTTAAATGACTCAACACTAGGAGTGACAATGGAATTTAGCGTAAAAAGTGGTAGTCCAGAAAAGCAACGTAGCGCATGTATTGTAGTTGGCGTTTATGAGCCACGTCGTTTATCCCCCATTGGTGAGCAGCTAGATAAAATTAGCGATGGTTATATCTCTAACTTACTTCGCCGCGGTGATCTTGAAGGAAAGCCAGGGCAAGTATTATTACTACATCATGTACCTAATGTACTGAGCGAGCGTGTATTGCTGGTTGGCTGTGGTAAAGAACGTGAGTTAGATGACAAGCAATATAAACAGATCATCTCTAAAACAATTAATACACTAAACGAAACCGGTTCGATGGAAGCGGTATGCTTTTTAACAGAGCAACATGTTAAAAGTCGTGACACCTATTGGAAAGTGCGCCAAGCAGTTGAGACAACACAAGACTGCTTATACACCTTCAATCAACTGAAAAGTAAAAAAAGCGACCCTCGTCGCCCACTACGTAAAATCGTTTTTAACGTACCAACACGTCGCGAGTTAACGATTGGCGAAAGTGCCATTGAGCATGGCCTAGCCATCGCTGCGGGTAGCAAATTATGTAAAGACGTTGCCAATATGCCACCAAATATCTGTAATCCAGCGTATTTAGGTGAACAAGCACAAGAAATTGCTGATAACTTCGATAATGTAACGGTTGATATTATCGGCGAAGAAAAAATGGCAGAGCTGGGCATGAATTCATACCTAGCAGTTGGCCGTGGCAGCGCGAATGAATCGGTTATGTCGGTGATCAACTATCAAGGTGGCGACAAAGATCAAGCGCCAATCGTGTTAGTGGGTAAGGGCTTAACCTTTGACTCAGGCGGTATTTCAATCAAGCCAGGCGAAGCCATGGATGAAATGAAATACGATATGGGTGGTGCAGCGGGTGTTATTGGTACGATGCGCGCATTAGTGCAAATGCAGTTACCTATTAACGTTGTCGGTGTTTTAGCGGGGTGTGAAAATATGCCAGGCTCAAACGCTTATCGCCCAGGTGATATTTTAACAACCATGTCGGGTCAAACTGTTGAAGTGTTAAATACCGATGCCGAAGGTCGTTTAGTACTGTGTGATGCGCTCACTTATGTTGAGCGCTTTGAACCAGATACCGTAGTTGACGTAGCAACACTAACTGGCGCGTGTATTATTGCGCTGGGTTCACATGCAACGGGTTTACTCTCAAACCATAACCCACTTGCTCATGACCTACTTAAAGCGTCTGAGCAAAGTGGCGATCGTGCATGGCAGCTACCGCTTTGGGATGACTATCAAGAGCAACTTGAAAGCCCATTTGCAGATTTCACCAACTTAGGTGGCCGCGCAGCAGGAACAATTACGGCAGCATGCTTCTTATCTAAATTCACCAAAAAATACAATTGGGCGCATTTAGATATCGCTGGTACAGCATGGCGCAGTGGTGGTAAAAACAAAGGTGCAACGGGTCGTCCAGTGCCTATGTTAACTCAGTATTTACTAAACCGCGCAGGTGTGAGCGAAGCGAGTCACGATTAAGCCTTACCGCAAGCTTAAAACTAACCCTAAATAAGGCGCCAAATGGCGCCTTATTAATTGAAGCAACACGCGTTCTATGTCAAAATCTCTGCTTTGATCTGTGTATCTGTGGGGACGAAAGTCACAATGAGCATGAACGCACAATTTTACGTTCTAAAACAAGATGGTAACAGCCAGCAAGCTGATAAAGCATGTTTTGATCTTGCCGCAAAAATAGCAGCAGATCAGTATCGTCTTGGTCATCGCGTATTTATTTACGCCGATAACACTGACACGGCCCACACAATCGACGACATCATCTGGTCATTTGAGCCAGATAGCTTTATACCACACAACCTACAAGGTGAAGGCCCCAAAGGGGGCGCTCCGGTTGAAATTGGTATGACTCCACCTGTCGGCAACAGAAAAATATTAATCAACTTAGCTGAACACCTACCGGATTTTATTCGCCGTTTTCAGCAGGTTTTTGATTTTGTCCCCGTTGAGCCTAACGCTAAACAAGCCGCCCGTGAGCGGTTTAAAAAGCTTCGCCAACTGGGCGCCCATATTGCAACGCAAGAAATTGACATTTAAGCATTTATTTAAGGTTCTGTGTAATGGATAAAACCTACAATCCGCAAGATATTGAACAGTCTTTATATCAAGACTGGGAAGAAAAAGGCTACTTTAAACCGTCTGGCCAAGGTGACGCTTACTCAATCATGATTCCGCCACCAAACGTCACAGGTAGCTTACACATGGGCCATGCGTTCCAAGATACCATTATGGATACGCTAACACGCTTAAAGCGTATGCAAGGTAATAACACTTTATGGCAAGTAGGTACTGATCACGCGGGTATCGCAACGCAAATGCTGGTTGAGCGTAAGCTTGCAGCTGAAGAAGGTAAAACACGTCACGACTTAGGCCGTGATGCATTTATCGAAAAAATATGGAAGTGGAAAAACCACTCTGGTGGCACTATCACCAAACAATTACGTCGCTTAGGTGCGTCAGTAGATTGGGACCGTGAGCGTTTCACCATGGATGAAGGTCTTTCTGAAGCGGTTAAAGAAGTATTCGTACGTCTTCACAAAGAAGATTTAATCTACCGTGGTAAGCGCCTAGTTAACTGGGACCCTAAACTTCACACGGCGATTTCTGATCTTGAAGTTGAAAACAAAGACAAACAAGGTCACATGTGGAACTTACGTTACCCACTTGCTGATGGCGTAAAAACCAAAGAGGGCAAAGACTACATCATTGTTGCCACAACACGTCCTGAAACAATGCTAGGTGATACAGGTGTTGCAGTTAACCCTGATGATAAACGTTACCAAGACCTGATCGGTAAAGACATTTTACTCCCTATCGTTAACCGTCGCATTCCAATTGTTGCTGATGAACATGCAGACATGGAAAAAGGCACGGGTTGTGTGAAAATCACGCCTGCCCATGACTTTAACGATAACGAAGTGGGTAAACGTCATCAACTACCTATGATCAACATCTTCAATAAAGATGCTGCGGTATTAAGCGAAGGTGAAAGCTACACATTCGACGGTAAAGAGCTTAAATTAGATGCGCCAATTCCTGAGCGTCTACACGGCCTTGACCGCTTTGATGCACGTAAAGCGATTGTGAGCGAATTTGAAGAACTTGGCCTACTAGAAAAAATCGAAGATCACAGCCTAACTGTACCTTACGGTGACCGTTCTGGCGTAGTGATTGAGCCTCTTCTTACTGATCAGTGGTACGTGCGCGTAGCACCTCTAGCAGAACCTGCGAAAGAAGCGGTTAAAAATGGCGACATTAAATTTGTACCTCAACAATACGAGAACATGTACTTCTCGTGGATGAACGACGTACAAGATTGGTGTATTTCACGTCAGCTTTGGTGGGGTCACCGCATCCCTGCTTGGTACGACAACGAAGGTAACGTATACGTTGGTCGTGACGAAGCTGAAGTACGCCGCGATAATAACCTTGCTGATGATGTTGCACTTAAGCAAGACGAAGACGTTTTAGATACCTGGTTCTCATCTGCGCTTTGGACTTTCTCAACGCAAGGCTGGCCTGCAAACACTGATGATTTAAAAACTTTCCACCCGTCTGATGTATTGGTAACAGGTTTCGACATCATCTTCTTCTGGGTTGCACGTATGATCATGATGACCATGCACTTCATCAAAGATGATAACGGCAAGCCACAAGTACCATTCAAAACCGTTTACGTAACTGGCCTTATCCGCGATGAAAATGGCGATAAGATGTCTAAATCGAAAGGTAACGTACTTGATCCTATCGACATGATTGACGGTATCGACCTTGAGAGCCTAGTTGAAAAGCGCACTGGTAACATGATGCAGCCACAACTAGCGAAGAAGATTGAGAAGAACACGCGTAAAACATTCGAAAACGGCATCGAAGCACACGGTACAGATGCACTGCGTTTCACCCTTGCGGCAATGGCGTCAACGGGTCGTGATATCAATTGGGATATGAACCGCCTTGAAGGTTACCGTAACTTCTGTAACAAACTATGGAACGCCAGCCGTTACGTATTAATGAACACAGAAGAACAAGATTGTGGCTTCAATACAGATGCTGAAAAACAGTACTCACTCGCTGATCGTTGGATTTTAGGCCAATTTGAAGCAACCGTTAAAACCTATACTGAGCACCTAGAAAACTACCGTTTTGACCTAGCAGCAAACACCATTTATGAGTTCACTTGGAACCAATTTTGTGACTGGTACTTAGAACTTACTAAACCAGTATTGTTTAAAGGTAACGAAGCACAGCAACGTGGTACGCGTCATACCTTGATCACAGTACTAGAAAGCTTACTACGCTTAATGCACCCAATGATGCCTTATATCACAGAAACGATTTGGCAACGTGTTGCACCGCTTGCGGGCATCGAAACAGCCAACACCAGCATCATGGTACAAGGCTTCCCTGTATACGATGAAGCAAATGTTGATAGTCAAGCGATGGACGACCTTGAATGGGTTAAACAATTCATTCTTGCGATCCGTAACATCCGTGGTGAAATGGATATCAGCCCAAGTAAGCCACTATCTGTGTTACTTGCAAATGCGTCTGATGAGGACAAGCGACGTTTAACTGAAAACGAAGCCTTCTTAGCGTCGCTTGCTAAGCTTGAAGAATTTACCTTACTTGATAACAAAGACGATGCGCCAGCGTGTGCAACATCGTATGTTGGTAACCTTGAGATCATGATCCCAATGGCAGGCTTAATCGATGTTGAAGCTGAATTAGCTCGTATCGCGAAGCAGCTTGAAAAAGCAGAAAAAGGCTTAGCACAGGTTCAAAACAAGTTGGCTAACGAGAAGTTTGTAAACAACGCACCAGAAGCTGTGCTTGCTAAAGAGCATGCTAAACTGGCTGAGTTTACAGATGCAAAAGACAAACTATTAGCGCAAAAAGCGAAAATCGAAAGTCTATAAAAGTATATATAAAGCGCGATTTATTCGCGCTTACAAAAAAGCCGCGCTATAACAATGTTATAGCGCGGCTTTTTAATGCTCTGTAGCAGCGACTTTACGTCGCGTCACTATTAAAACGTGTAGTTATACTGAGCACCAATGAGCACTGCATGACCTTTCGATTCAAAGTCCCATGATACTTCTTGGCCTAATGCTTTTGCAAAGCTATCTTCTTCTGTAAAGTTCTGTGTTTTACCGCGAAGGATACTCACACCTAAGTCAACGTTTGAGTTTTCACTAAATGCGTAGTTACCACCAAATGAGAACCAGAAACGATCTGTATCAGGAATAGAGATTGATAAGTGAGATTGATCAACTGGTGACTCATCGTAAGCAATACCGGCACGAAGAAGTAATGCATCGCTGTACTGATAGTCAGTACCGATAGAGTAACGCATTGCATCAGAGAAATTCTCTTCTTTTCTAAATACTGGTGCTTCGTTACCTGGTACATAGGCTTCTAATTTTTGGAAGCTATCCCAACCCGTCCATTGAATGCTGTAGTGTACGCCTAGTTTTTTATCTAACTGGTGTGAACCAGAAAACTCAGCAATAGCTGGAAGCGTTAACTCAAGTGCGCCTGGTACTTTAACCCCCGCAGTGCCACCAAATGCAGCAGGTAAGCCATTTGCGTACTCACCTTCAAAGTCGATGTCTGTTTCGCTACGGTAGTTAAAACCAAAACGGTTGTTTTCGTCTAACTGATACATGGCACCAATGTTCCAACCAAAGCCGTAATCATCGCCTTCAAGGTGAACAATTTCAGTCTCTACTGGTACACCAAGTGGATTAACACCTGCATTACGCACTACTTTCGCATCGGCATATACATAGTTTAAGCCAAGGCCTAAGCTGAACTGTTCGTTGAACTTATATGATGCACTTGCATTCATGTTAACTGTAACGATTTCAGTTTCACCAGCAATTGAGCCTGCCGCGTAGTTATCATTAAATTCAGTTGAAAGACCGAAGTTAGAAAATGCACCAAAACCTAACGATACTTTGTCGTTTAATGGCATTGTGAAGTAACCTGCTGGGATAAATGCAGAAGGAGCAATGCTACTATCATCAAGTACATTCTCATCTAAACCATATGCAGCAGATTCACCTTCTAAACTTACATCAGGAATAACAGCAATACCCGCAACTGAGATTTGCTTAGTTTTAAATAAAGACATAAGCGCAGGGTTACGCGCTACTACTGACGCATCATCAGCAACCGCTGCTTCACCAGCATAGGCACGGCCTAAGCCTGATACGTTTTGTTCTGCTAATTGGAAAGCTGCAGCAAAGCTGTCAGCAGAAACAACAGCAAGTGATGCTGCAATCAATGTTCTAGTGAATTTCATAATCTGTGTCCTCTTGCAAACTTGTATGTTAGCTAACCCAACAAACACAGAGGCAACCTATAATTTAAGCATAAAGGTCAATGCTGTGCGTTGGTATTAGATGTATTATTCTAATAATTACAAACTTTCGAACATTACCTTAATTAAGATCAAAAAACTGTAACTTTTCGTTAGAAAGAGGTAAAAAAACCACATTTTAACAACAAGATAACAACTTTTTAAAACTCGTCCGATGTCTAGTTACAAAAACACCAAACGATAGTAATTATCATTTAGATTGACATGTTGTTTTATGCCCCTTAAACTAAACGCAATTGAAATTATTTGGGCAAAAGTGATGGTTATTGCATTGATAATCGCAGCATTAATTCTATGTGGTTTAAGCGTGCACTATTTCTGTAAGGCAAATTATTGCGCATGCACTAAGGCCGGTGACTGTGATAACCCTGTTAACCACTACTGGTTAGGTGCCATGTTCAGCTCAGTATTATCGCTGGTGTTATGCTGTGTGGCACTGCACGTAGAGAAAGGCACATTGCTGTGGCTAGTATTAATGACGAGTTGTTTTAGTGGTGCATTTATTTCTGCAAAACGAAACGCTAAAAAGCGCTGTGTAAAGTCTAAACAAGAAGATGCTCTTTTAACAAACGAGCCAAATTAAGTTGATAATCAAGGGGCTTAATACTCGATATTATTTTTAGCTCATGCTCTTCACTTAAGTGAACATCTTTCGCTGTAATGTGGTGTTTGTGCTTCGCATTATAAAAGATTTTCACTTTTGGCTTTATCGGGTTGTCCTGGTTGCCTTCCATGACTAACGCTAAGCGTTCATTGTTTAACTTCACAATTGATCCGACAGGATGCACACCCAAACACTTTATAAATCGCTGTACGAGTTCTGAGTCAAATAACTGTTTATTCGCTAATAAATAACGCAGTGCCGAAATTGGCTCCTCTCCCATTTGGTGAGGTCTATCAGCAGTTATTGCATCATAAACATCGACAATTGCCATTATTCTGGCAGGACGACTTAGCTTTTCGGCTGTAATGCCCCTAGGGTAACCACTTCCGTCTAATCGTTCATGATGATTAACAATCATATCAAGCATTAACGGTGTAATGCCCTTTTCACCTTTAACTAAGCCTAGACTCTGTGCAACGTGTTTTTTCACAACCTGCATTTCATTGTCATTAAGCTGACTTGGCTTAGACAGCACGCCCTGTGGCATTTTAGCTTGCCCAATATCGTGCAGTAGCGCCCCCATTGCCAATTCTTTAACAGTTTGCTCTTTATACCCAAGATATTTAGCGAATACACTCACCAGAATGGCCGTATTGATCATATGTCGCCAGTTATAAATATGCTTGTCTCTAAGACGAGTAAGAATCGTCATGGCGTTGTGATTACGAAATACAGAACTAACGATATCAACCACGACTTCATCAAGCAGTGTCATATTCATTTTCAAACCTGATGTGATATCTGAATATAAAACTTGCAACTTACGACTATGCTGTTCGTAGTTAACACTCGCTTTCACGAACTCTTGTTCGACCGATATGCCTTTTTCAGCAACTTTTTTTTCTTTTTTTGGCTTGGGTTTTTCTACGGGTTTGGGCTGGTATTTAGCCGGAAGCGCAACATCACTTTGAGTGAAGTCAATGAGGAGTTCTTCAACACCTTCAGACACCAGACGTTGAATAATACTTCTATCTCTAACTAATCCACGGGTTTTAATTTTAACGCTATTAATGTGCTCGTGCTGCTTACTGACACTGTCAACAAACATCCCTGGTACTAGTTCGGCAATGGGTAAGGTTACAAGCATATGTGAGCTTAGTTTATAAAAACATCGAGTTTTTTATTATCGCCAATTGGTTAAAAATGTCTATAGCAAGGAGGGTAAATACGAAATTAGTGTGAGATAAAAAGGCTTCAGATCATAGGCGCGACTTTAAATCGCGCACAAAATAAATTTCACGCCTACAAAATTACTCTTGAAAGTAAGTTCCCCAACCATCGTATTCAACGTTCGATTGTTGAGCGAGCGCTTCAAGCTTATCGACATCTTCCATAATGGCTTCGACGTCAAGCTCACACTCAACGACTACATCAAAGCTCCATACTTTTTCGCCATCCTCTAGCTCAAGTTCAGCAGGCTCTTCAACATCGTAACCGAGTTTAAAAGCAGCTAAAGCGGCTTGCTCTAACTGTTCAAAATTTTCGCTAACAAAGTGGTGTTCTACTTCGTACAGTACTTCAGGATCTGAGCCATCTTCAAGTAATGAAGTAACGATGTCTTCAGTAATTTCGCGCCAATTTTCCATTATTTATTTCTCACTTGAGCATCTAATTCAGTTATTTTAGCAGCCATAATCTGATGAACATGCGATGCATGATCACGAGCAGATACGTCTTTATCAAGATAAATTGGCGCTAACATTTCGAGGTAAATTGTACCATTATCCCAGCGATTTAGCTTAATAGTTTTATGCGTTGTGCTCATGCAAACTGGCACAACAGGTACATCAGCACTCATTGCTGTATGAAAAGCCCCTGTTTTAAAAGGTAACAAGCCACGCCCATAGCTTCGCGTGCCCTCAGGGAACATCCAAACCGACAAACCTTTTTGCTTAATTTTTTCGGCTGATTTTGAAATCGTGCCTGCGGCTTTTGAACGATTAGCGCGATCAATTAAAATATTACCTGATAACCAATATAGCTGCCCAAAGAATGGGATCCATTTCAGGCTTTTCTTTCCAAGACTCACACAATTTTCAGGCACCATTGCAGGCAAGGTAAATAAATCGTAGTTATTCTGATGATTAGCCACATACACTGCAGGGCCAACTGTTTTTGCATCCGCATGGTAACGTAATTCAAGTTTTACTCCCAGCAAGTTAGCCACTTTGCTAAACCAGCCAGAAATAATATGTACGTTATTGGTATGAAATGGCTTAATGATGCATAAGACTAAGCCAAAAAGGCAGCTAAACACGATAAATAAAGCCATGATAATAATACGAAAAACAGCTAACAAACGGATTCTCCTCGGGTAAATCAGCGCGCATTATAACGTGAAAAGTGCCTCTGCAATAGCTTTTAGCTTACATGTGTGCGCTAAAAATATATCTTTTTATACCAATTCGCTTAATTAAGTGGTCTATTTTGAGGCAATAAAACCTCGTTGATAGC